>NZ_KN708638.1:0-2851 GCF_000805335.1 Streptomyces sp. CT34
GCGCGCGTCCTCCTCCGGAGGAACGACGCACGCCCCTACGGGGCGTCAAGACGCACGCCCCTACGGGGCGTCAAGATGCCAACCACCTCCGGTGGTTGGCCGCGTGCCTGCTCCGCAGGCACGCGCAAGCAGCGCTCCGCGCTGCTGTGGTGAGCCGATCACTCCGTGATCTGCTCCCCTCTTCCGCGTGCTATGTCTACCTGCAACTTTGATAGTGATTACGGTAGTTGGGAAGGCGTCCGCTCCGCGTCCGCCTTCAAGCTGGCTAGTACTGTGAGGTGGTGGCGAACGAGGCATCTTGCGGGTTCCCTCTGGGTGGGCCTCTCCCGATGCTGCCCAGCATATCGGTATGGGAGGGCGCTGACACTCATAAGGAAGCAGAAAAACTATGGGATCTCCGAGAGATCGGCGTCCTCTTCTTTGGCCGTCACTGGCCAGTCCTCGTGGAGGATTTCGCGCATAAACTGTCCATATTTTTCGGGTAGTTGACCGGAGTTATGCTTGGTGCGTGTCTTGCAGAGCCACGGGCCGATCATGACTCGCTGCCCGTCGACCTCGATCCACTCCCGGGCACCGGGTACACGGCCATGCCGTTCCATGAAGGCGCGCAGCAGTATCGTCATCTGTTCGAAGGTGCGACGTGTTCTCCCACTAGATCGGGCCTCATCGGATGTCATCTTGCGTACGGGCAGCGGAATTTGATCTGGAGTCAGGCCGAGGCGAGTCAGACGGTCTCGTTGGCCGTCAGAGAGCTTGTTCCAGGTGGTGAGCTGTCGGTGCAGCCAGCTGCCGACCTTCACGCCGTCGACCACGGTGTCGCGGCGCAGCGTGGCTACATGGTGGCCGGCTTCGATGTGCCGGCGCAGGAGGTGGTATTTGCGGTGCCAGTCGGGTCCGTGAGGGAGCGTCCAGTCGGCGTCGAGGGCGGTGAGTTGGGCTTCACGGTCCGAGTGGAGGCGGTTCTTGCGGACCAGAGCGCGTTGGTCGATGAGGAATTGGCCGCCGGGTTCGATGGCGGGGATGGCGAGGTGGCCGTAGGTGGTGTGGAAGGCCTCGACGGTCGCCATGTGCCCTTGCCAGGCGGCCTCATGGGCGTCCCAGATCATGCCCAGATCCTCAAGCTCCCTGACCCAGTCTGCTGTAAGGGCACCTTGGTCGTAGGCGGTGCGCTGGCCGTCGATGAACTGGCCGAGGCGGTAGCCGTAGGCGTCGGTGTAGTCGACCGGGACCTTCAGGTGGCCGTGTTCGGCGTGGTAGCGGATGGCCGCTGCCAGGCCGGTACGGCGGGGCGCGGAGAGCACCGCGCCGGCTGAGGGCCAGGCCAGTAGGTCCATGGCGCGGGCGATCGTGCCAGGGTCGAGGGTAAAGTCGAAACGGAACCGGCGTGTAAGGACGCGGTGGGTGGCACTGTCCAGGCGGTGCGTGGTGGTCTTGCGCGGGGCGCGGGCCGCGATGGTCTGGTCGTGGTGGCGCAGCGCGGCGGTGATCAGCCAGAGAGCTTCGTAGGGGGTGTCGAGGAGGTCGGTGGGGTCTGCTCCTGGTGGGGTGTAGGCGGGGATGATCAGGCTTGCGGTCTTCACGTCGGTGGTGGGGGGTTTGCGCAGGGCGCGGCCCAGGGCCTGGACGATCCGGCGCACGCTCGCGGTTCGGGAGGCGAACACGATCGCGTCCACGGCAGGCAAGTCGATGCCTTCGCCGAGGACTTGGGCGTTGGTGATCACGGCGCGGTCGGCGTTCGCGAAGCGGTCGAGGAGTTTCGCGCGCTGGGCAGGGGTGTGGTTGCCGTTGATCGAGGAGACGGACAGGCTGCTCGCCCAGTCGGGGCGCTGGTCGGGTGGGAGAGTGCGCAGGGTGTGCGTGAATTGGCGGGCGAAGTCGGCGGCGTCTGCGACCTGTTGGAAGTAGACGATCACGTGCTTGAGGTCGTGTTCGGTCATCGCTTTGAGGACCGCCAGGTGCAGGGCCGTCGTGCGGCGCGCGGTCGGGGCGAAACCGTTGTGCGCGCCGTCTGGGTCGGTCAGGACCTGGCGCAGGTCGGTGTCGGTGATGGTGGGGATGAGGAGCTGGTAGTCGGCCAGGACGCCGTCCTCGATCGCCTCGGCGTGGGTGTAGGTGTGCAGGCGGGGGCCGAACACCTTCGGATCGTCCATCGAGGCAATCAGGGGCGGGGACTCCCACGCTGGTGCGGTGGAGGGGGTGCGCTTGGGCTGGGGGCGGGTATCTGGGGCCTCGGCCAGGCGCGGTGCCTCCCACTCGTATGGGGTCGCGGTCAGATACAAGCGCCGCTTAGCAGGGACACGGGTGTTGTCGTGGATCATCGTCCACTCCTTGTCCCAGCTACCCGCGGTGCGGTGCGCCTCATCTACGACCATGACGTCGAAGACAGGTGCGGTGAACACCGAGTGCTGGGCCTCCTCGATCCTGGCCAGAGAGTCGAGCGTGACGAACACGATCGCCTTCTCACCCCGCTTCTGGCAACGGGCCAGCCAATAGGCCAGGTAGTCACCCGAGTTGGTGCTTACCGCACCCGTGCCCGCCAGCGCCGGGTGCTTGCCGGCGTCGAGGGATGACACCGCCATCAACGGCTCCGTACGGCCGTCTGCGCGCGCAGCCTGGGCCCATTGGCCGATCAGATCCCGCGACGGCACCGCAACCAACAGGAAGTCGACGTCGAGCTGTTCGGCGGTACGCAGCGCGATCAGCGTCTTGCCCGTACCACACGCGGAGACCATGTGCCCGCGGCTACCGGGCTTCCTCAGGCCGCGTGCCCCGCTGTCCACCGCGCGCTGCTGATCCGCACGCAGCGTACGGCGGATGGAGGCGAGGGCGCCCGCCAGCGGCGGGGGGGGCG
>NZ_KN708638.1:2861-72665 GCF_000805335.1 Streptomyces sp. CT34
GGGGTGGAAGAGATCACGGGCAACCTCGGACTCGCGGTGACAACGGCACGTCCATCCTCCCGGATCCCGGCCTGCCGGTCGGGGTGGGTTACTGGTACAGGAAGTCCGTCCACCACACCTGGAGCCCGTCGACCAGGGCGACAGCGTTGTCTGCCACCTGACGGCGCTGGGCCGTGTCGTACGTGGCGTACACGGTGTCGAAGGCCGGCGCGGGATTGTGGTGCTCCGCGGCGAGACGGCAGAAGAGCGGCGAGGGGCAAAAGATGGTGTCCGCTGCCGCGTCTTCATCCACGAGCTCTGCGGGAAGCCCGCCATACACTTCGGAGGCGATCCAGCATGCCCAGTCCACCAGCGTGCGCGTCGCCCCTGTATCGGCCGCGACGCGGTCGAGGAGCAGCGGGCGGCAGTTGGGGTCAGGGCATTCGTCCACCGTCGCGTAGAACAGCTGGTCCAGCAGGGCGTCGCCGTTGCGGTCCTGGGGGCCGGATGAGTACGACTTGGACGGCGGGACGAACGTGCGTTGCCGGCGGCGGACCGTGGCCGCAGTGTGTACATGGTCAGCTTCCATCACGTCTCTTTCTGCTGGCTGGTGTCGGTCATCGGGTGGTCGGGCTGGTACGGCGGGGCCGTACGCTGTCTGGCCGCCTGCGGGCGCGTCCTGATCGCGGGGCGGGCGCAGGCGGCTCGTGCAGCGCGCAGGCACGGGCGGCTTCGGTTACGGCCGTCTGATCCCAGCCGCTCAGGTGCAGCGGCTGATCGCCGCGGGCGGGCCGGTCCAGGTTCTTGAAGCAGTCTGCTGCCTCGATGAGGTCCGCGGCCCACGACGGGGGCTGTGTCGGGCGGCCGGATTCTGGCCGGGTGCTGGACGGTGGCGCGGTGGGGCCGGGCAGCTGGGTCTGCGGGCGGCCTGTGAGGATGTGTAGGGCCAGTGCCGCGGCGTGGACGGGGTGGGCGATGCGCGCGTGCAGCCGGTGTGCGAGGAGCAGGGTGTGCTCATCCGGCTCGGGTGTGAAGCGGCCGGATGCGGGCAGGGGGAGCACGGTGGCGCCCAGGTACCTCGATGCCGTTTCGGTGTCGGCGCGGGAGAGCCTGCGTCGCGTCGGCAGCAGGAAGCATGGCTCGGTGGGGTGGGGCGAAAACTGGGCGGCCGCTTCCCACCACGCGAACCGGCCGGGTGCGGGCTCCTCGTGCGGCTCGGTGGCGGCAAGGACGTGGCGGGCCGCGGCCAGGGTGTGCACCTGCTCGTGTGCCAGCGTCGGCAGGGCGGCGGCTAGGGCGGGCGGCAGCGGGCCGTGGCACAGCAGGGTCAGCCGTATCCCGGTCAACTCCCGCAGTGCGAAGAGAGGTTCGAAGTTCCGGGAGCTGATGCGGTGGGTTCGCGTGACGACGAGATGGCCGATCCGCAGTGCGGATATCCAGGCGGCCGCCGCACGCCAGGCGATCTCGGCCTGTGCGGCCCAGCCGACGGCCTCCGGGCTCCCGTGGAGCGGGAGGTGTTTGCCCATGGAGCGCAGCAGGTCGTGGGCGAGCGAGGCGGGGGCGCCGGCCACCGGAGTGGGGTGGACGGTGATCCGGCCGCGGGCGGGGGTGTGGGCGGCCAAGGCGATGGTCATGAAGGCGTAGTCGTCGCCGTGGTCGTGGACCACGGTGAGCGCCGGCAGATCGGGGTGGGTGCGGTTCGGTGACCATGTCGGGCGCCAGGGGGTGGCGACCCGCTTCTCCGTAGCCGTCTCGCGCGGTGTCATCGCCCGGCCCCCTTCTTGGGCGGTGGCGTGCCGGTCGCCGCGTTAGCGGGGCCGTCGGCATCGGCGGCCGGTCCGGTGGCGGGCAGGGGGCGCTCGGTCAGGCCGAGGGCGAACAACACGTCGGGGTGCGGGGCCGGTTGCTCACCCGCGGGGTCGAGCAGCCCGCGCCCTTGAAGGCGCGGGATCTGTCCGGCGGGCGGGGGGTGTGCGGCGCAGTGCAGCAGGCGCATGAGGGCGGCGGCCTCACTCGGGCTGAGACTGGCGGCGCTGTGGCCTCCGTCGTACAGGTTCTGCTGCTGCTCGGGGGTGAGCAGGCCGGGCTGTACGGCCAGGTAGAGGGTGGTGTCGGTGTGGACGAGCCGGTGCGGGCCCGCCTGCTGTTCGAGCCGGGCAGCCAGGACGGCGGCGGCCCGCTCAAGCCGGTGCGCCGGCCACTGAAGTGCCGAGGCCGCATCGTCGGGGTGGACAGGACCGGTTTGAAGCAGAGCCGCGTGCAGCACGGTGGCATACGGGGCCGCCCCCGCCGTCCCTGCGCGGTGCGGGCGAGGCCGCGGGCTCCGGGTGTGCCCGGGAATGCGTAACAAGGACTCGGGGGCGGTATCCAGGGCGCGGGCCAGGGCGAACAGCGCCGCGGCCGAAAGGGTGTACGGGGTCAGGCGCCGGTCCCAGTCGGCGGTGGGGATGCCGGTCAGGGCGGCCATGTCCTCGTCGGTGAGCTGGCACTCCAGGGCGCGCTCACGGGCGAGAGCCAGATCGAAGACGGTCACCTCCCGCTGATCGGGCGGCAGTTGATCCCTCATCGGCACCCCGGGCTCAGGTGTGCCAGAACATCCGGGGCGGGCAGGGTGGGGGTGTGCAGGTGCCAGCCGCGGGCGGCGGTGTGCCAGTCGTCGGTGGTATGCGGGTGGTTCAGGGCGGGAACGGCCAGGCCTGCGTCGGCAATCAGGGCGTTGAGGCGGGGCGTGGTGCCGAAGCAGTTCGCGAACAGGCCGTGCGCGGGGGCGGTGCGCGGGGTGCGGCGACGGAATTCGAGCGCGGCAGCGAGCAGCGGGCGGGCGCGGGGAGGGATGGTGTACAGGTGCCGCGGGGTGGGCGGCGCGCCGATGTTGATCCGGGCGTCGCGGTCGATGGCGATCTGCGTGGCCTCCTCGTCGATGCTGGCGATCTGCGTCATCGCCAGCAGCGGGCTGGCGGTGCCGGTGAACAGCAGGGCCGCGATCGCGGCGGCGCGCAGCGGGTTGGGCAGGTGTGTGGTGATCGTGTGCACGGTGCGCGGGGTCAGGGGCACGGTGGTGATGCCGGGCCCTGCGCGGCGGGTGAGGTCGTCGGGCACGTTCAGCAGCACCGCGCGGGTCAGCAGGCCGGCCTGGGCGCCGCGTACGCGGGCCACGGTGTGCGCGGGACTGGGGCTCAAGACGGTCAGCCGGGACAAGAACAGCCGCAGCGCCTCCGTCTCGCGCAGGCCGAAAGGGGTGGGCTCGGTGGACTCGGTCAGATGGTCGGTCTCTTCGGCGCTGGTGGATGTGGGTGGCTTCAGCGGCAGGGTGCGCGCCCACCAGATACGGGCGGCGGCGTAGCCGGCGCGGTACTGGGCGTCGGTGCGTGCGAAGTCGGCCCCGTTCTGGCGGCGCCAGCACTGGGCGCGGAAGGCGGCGACCGAGGCACGCGGTACGGCGGGCAGGGGCTGTGCGTGATCGGACGGAGGCGGGCCGGTCAGGCGGTCGGTGGCGGCCGGGCCGATCGCGGCAAGGACCTCCACGGTGCCCCCCACGTGCACCATGTCCGTCAGCTGGGCGGCGGCCAGATGTTCCACCAGGCGTCTGACGTCGGCGCCTTCGGGGGCATGGGCCACCAGGGTGAGACGAATGTTGGTCTCGGTGCGCCAGGCGGCCAGGCGGCGCAGCCGCTCGACGGTGAGACGGTGGGCACGCAGCACGATCACCTCCCGTATGCCGGTGGCCAGGCTCCAGCAGGTCACCGCCCGCCAGGCCGGGTCGGTGGACATCCGCTCCGCGCCCTGGTGGGAGAACCCGGCACGGCCCATCGCGCGCAGCACGTCCAGCGCGAGGTAGGCGGGGCTGGTGGTGTTGGGGGTGGGATCGGCGGTGATCTTTCCGCGGGCCGCATCCGCCCAGGCGCAGGCGGCACGGTGCACCGTACGGTCGTCGTCGGTGTCTAGGAGCAGCCGCACCGGCCCCGCCGCCTCGGGCTCCTGTGAAGATGCGGTGGCGGAGGGGGTAAGAACGGGCGAGGGCGCTGTCATGTTCACCGTCCGCCGTCGATCCGGTCGGCCACCGCCTCAAGCAGCAGCGCATCGGGCGCGGCCGCCTGGGCGCGGGCCATGATCCGCCGGGTGTGATGGGTGATCAGGGCCCAGCGGCGCAGCGCGCCGCCGGCCAGCCGGGCGTCCAGTGCCATCAGGTCGCCGGGATCGACGCCCTGCCACACCGGGTGCAGCGCGGGCAGGGCAAGTGGGATCTGGTCACGGGTGAGCGGTTGAACACGCAGCCAGGCGGCGGTGCGGGTGGCGAGCATCCGCTGGGCGCGCAGGCGCCGTTCGCCGCGGCGGGCGGCGATGAGGACCACGCACAGCCCGCCCGGGACGCCGTCGTGCAGGAAGCGCAGGTACTCCATGCAGGACGCCGACAATCGGTGGGCGTCCTCGACCACGACGATGCGCGGCCGGTCGGCCAGAGCGTGCCGGATCAGCGTGTCCGCCGCCCCCGGATCAGCTGGCGCCCCACCAGGCAGCCGAAGTGCCCGGTGCAGGGCCAGGCGCAGATCCGTCGGCGCCGGCTGCGCCCGCAGCTCAAGCGGTACCAGTCCCCCGCCACCGAGACGGCGGCCGGCCGCATGGACGGCGAAGGTCTTGCCGATCCCCGTATCGCCCAGCACACACAGAAACCGGCGCCTAGCCACGGCGCCCGCGAGCGCGCCGCCCACCGCGAGCATCGCCGGAGTGAGCAGCGTCCGTATCCCCTCAACACTCAGGAAATGCAGACCAGATGAGACAGCGTCGTCGTCCAGGACGGCGAACGGTCCACTCGTGGCCGCCTCGCCCCACACGGGGTACGCGTAGCCGGTGGACTCGATGGGTTCGGTGGTCAGCATCGGCCCAACGCCCAGTCCACGACACGGTCATCGGCCTGGTCGGCCTGGAAGTACTCCATGCCCTTGAGAACGTGCTTGGTGACCTTGACCCACTCGCGGAACGAGCCGAGCGCGTACTGGGTGTCAATCCGCTTGAGCAGCGCCTCATCCACGCCCCGCCACACGGGGTGGGAGTCGGGAACGGCTTTGAGGATCTCGTCCTCGGTCATCGCGAGGATCTCCAACCGGATGTAGATCCTGGAAGCGAGCGCCGGGTCGCTCTGCAGCGTCTCGTAGGCCTCACGGCCACCGACGAACACGATCGCGGGCTGGGGGTCGCAGTTGTCCCACAGCTTGCGCAGGAACTCGAAGTTCTCCCGCCGGTACTGCTGCGCCTCGTCACACACAATCACATACGGGCGGCGCGGCAGGCTCTCGCGCAGCAGCTTGTCGAACGCGGTCGGGGTGCCGGGCATTTTGCAGTTGAGCCGCATCTGGTGGAACAGCTCCTCGCGCAGGTCCTTCGGCCCGGGGCGGGAACGGGCAAAGTCCAGCGGAAGGATCAGGTCGGGGTTCATCTCCTGGATCGTGGCCCGGGTCGAGAAACTCTTCCCCAGCCCCGGATCGCCGTAGATCACGGACATCGCCTGCGACTCGACGGTGTCGATGACGGTGTCCTTGATCTGCAGCAGGGTGTCCGTGGCCACCAGCGTGGAGTCCTTGAGACCGAGAAAATGATGCGGGCGCAGATCAGGGCGGCGCCGCGATATCCCGCTCTCGGCCGCAGCGGCCGGCTGGCGGCGGGCGCCAAGATGCTTGCGTTTAGGGGAAGTTGTCACGAAGTGTCATCCTTGGATGCGTTGCCGGTGGAGTCCTGGCCGGGGCGTTTCCACGCAGCCGGGACAGGGGTCAGGGGCCGGTACGGCTGAGTGCGGCGCCGCGGCGCCGCGGGCGGCTTCGTGCCGTCGAGCTCGGCACGGGCCTCCTGCTCGGTCATCCGCAGCACCCGCACGGGCAGTTCGGGCTGAGTGGATGGCAGATGCCGTTCCCGCCGGCGCTCGCCGGAGCGCTTCAGAGCCGCTCGCAGCTGACTGCTGTGCTCGTCGCGCTCGAGGAGCACCTTGGCGCGCAGGTCCTCGCTCGCCTCGCCTGCGAGGAAAGCACGCCCCAGATAGCGGTTGCCGCGGAAGGTGTACAGGTCGATCTCGTGGGTGTGGTGCGGCATCCACCGCACCCGCACCTCCAACCCGATGCGGCCCACCCCGTTCTCGGGCATGTAGCAGCGGCGGTTGAACTCGACCCCGTGGCTGGTGATCTTGTGGACCTTGTGGTCGCTCTCCAGCATGAAGGCGCGCAGCTCGGACGCAGCCGGCTCGGGCCGGATCTCGGTGGGGTCGGCCTGCCAGGCCTGAAGCGGTGTCATCCCGGTGCGCTTGATGACGTGCTCGGTGTTGTGCTTATGGACCCACTCGCCCAGCAGGCCGACGAACGCCTCGTACGTCAGCGGCAGATCCGACTCGCCGATGCGGCGGCGGTGATCGAGCCTGGGTGCCTTCGTATAGCGAGGCAGGTCGGCGAAGAAGCGAGTCATGCTGGTGCGGTTCAGACGTTCGATGCCGCCTTTGTGGCGGGCACTGCGTACGCGGTGCACCGGGACGCCGAGGAGCCCGAACGCCCGGCGGACGGTCTTGGACAGGAAGTCCGCGCCGCCGTCGACGCGGACCAGATGCGGCAGACCGCCCGGCGGGCCGTAGGGGGCCTCGCGCAGCACCGACATGCGCACCGCGGCCAGGACCGAACCCCGGTGCGCCGAGCCGGCGGTGACCGCCCAACCCATCACATAGCCCGTGCCGCGGTCCTCGAACCACGTCACCCACACCCTCGACGGCTTCCCGTCCGGCATCATCACCACGGTCTCGGCCTGCTTGTGATCCCCCTCCCACACCTCATTCCGCGCCACCGCCGGCCGCTGAAAAGCGGGGTCGAAGCCGCGGGCCGCCGGGATCCCCTCGCGCAGGCCCGCCATGAAACCCGGATCGAGATCCCGGGCGATCGCATCATGCAGCGTCGTCAGCCCCGGAGGCTTATGCCCCGCCGCTACCGCCAGCTCGACCAGCCGCTCGTGAGCGCGCTTCACATTGCCCTGATAGTCGGCGAGGACCTCGATGACCTCCTCGGTGACACGGAACCGGCGGCGCTCCGGCTTCTCCGCACTGCCAGTCTCCTCCGCACGGGCCAGCCAGCTCCACACCGTCCGCTTGTGCACACCCACCGCGTCAGCGACCAGCCGCACATGCGCCGTAGTCAATTGGTCCGACGCGCGCAGCCGCAGCAACTGAGCCACCGCCGCAAGCCTGAGCTCATCCCGATGCCGCCCCAAGCCGATGTCCACGGCCCCAGGGACGTCGCCACCTGCCGTCACCGGAGCCGACAGGCGCGCACAGAGCAGACCGGTATCCGAGCAGTAATCACAGCGCCAGCCTCCGGGACATCAACTACCGCCCCATACAGGGCAGTTCACGATGGCGCCCGCGACAAGGGCGACGGAAGAGACGCTAGAGCCGACACCCCGACACAAGTCCCCTCAACCACTTGGACGGGTGATAGATCTCCGTCCCGCCTCCACCCCGCACCCTCATGCGCTATAGAGCACGCCGCGAAGGAGGTTCGAGGAACGCAGCACCGAGCGATCCGGGACCACGCCACCCCGAATCCGGAAACCCACCACCAAGATCAAACAACTGAAAAGCCTACTGACCAGCACAAAAGCAGCCCCGCATCAATGGCGAGGAGACCCGAACACCCCGGTGACATCTTCCCCGAACCTCACACTCGCCCGGGGTGGAGCACGGGCCTTTAGAAATACTTCTCTACCTGGTCGGATTCTCGCCTGCGGTATTCGCTATGGGATATCGCCTTACCATTCCCAGGGGACGATGGATTGCCATCGCAGCCGTCTCTACCGCGGACCCAACGCCAGGTGCACCCCGGGGACTTACGCCAAGTCACCGAGACGTCTCCCGGTCATCGGGCCATGGCGCTCCCGATGTGGCGGATGCGGTCGGGTGCGTGCCGGGGGTGTGTCCGAAGGCTCTGCGGAAGACGTCGATGAAGGCGCTCGTCGACGACCAGCCGCACATGTGGGCCACGGTGGTCACCGGGGTGTCCTCGGCCAGTAGGGCCAAGGCATGGCAGAGGCGCAGCTGGGTGCGCCACTGTGGGAAGGTCATGCCGAGGTCCGCCCGGAAGAGTCGGGACAGGGTGCGGGCGCTCACACCGACCTGTTTGCCCAGCGAGGCCAGAGTGCTGTTGTCGGCCGGATCGGCTTGCAGGATCTCGCACAGTGCCTTGAGTCGGGGGGTGGTGGGTGCGGGCAGGTGCATGGGATGCCGGTGTGAGGCTCGTAACTGGTCGAGCAGGACGGCCCGTAGCCGCCCGCGTTCGGGGCTGTCGTCGTGCGGGGTGCGGGTGTAGGCGAGGATCAATTCGCGCAGCAGGGGGGCGACGGTCAGGACCGTCGGGTCGTTCAGGCCGAGGGGGTTGTCGGTGGCGGGCAGGCCGACCAGGTGCAGTTCCAGTCCGCCGTGGGCGCGGTGGGCGTGCGTGGTGCCGGCGGGCACCCAGATGGCGCGGTTGGCCGGAGCGACCCAGGAACCCGCGTCGGTGGTGATGGCCAGCATTCCGCGGCCGGCGTAGACGATTTGGTGGTCGTCGTGGCGGTGGGCGTCGATGGCCGCTCCGGATGCCAGCCACCGTGTGTGGGTCGGTGCGACCGGCGTATGGCGGATTTGCTTCATTGATTGGCAGATTATCGGAAGTACGACATGGTGGCGAGCGGTGAACATGGTGACGTGCCGAGAAACAAGAGGATCCTTCTGCTGTCCGTCGGGCATGCCTGTGTGGACGTCTATCAGGGCGCTGTGACCGCGCTCGTCCCGTTCTTCGTTGCCGAGCGGCATTACACCTACGCTGCGGCGTCGGGCATCGTGCTCGCCGCGTCGCTGCTGTCGTCGGTGGCGCAGCCGTTGTTCGGCGCGTTCACCGACCGGTGGGCGCTGCCCTGGCTGCTGCCGGTCAGCACGACCCTGGGGGGTCTGGGCATCGCGCTGAGCGGCTTGAGCGGTAACTACGCGCTGACGCTGGCGTTCGTGGCCGTGTCGGGGATTGGGGTCGCGGCGTATCACCCCGAGTCCGCCCGTGTCGCGCGGATCGCCAGCAAGGGGAGTCATACCGCGATGGGCTGGTTCTCTTTGGGCGGCAACATCGGCTTCGCCGCTGCGCCGCTGGTGGTGGCTGCCGTCATCGCCACCGGGGGTCTGAGGTTTTCGCCTTTTCTCGTGATCCCGGCTCTGGCCGGTAGCGTGCTGTGCCTGCCTGCTCTGCGTGCGTTGGACGGGAGGTCACGCAGCGGTTCTGGTGCCGCGGTTCGGACGGGGGCCGACGACGTGGCCTCGTTCGTCAAGCTGTCGGGGGCCGTGTTCTGCCGGTCGATCGTCTTCATCGGGCTGAGCACGTTCATCTCGTTCTATGCCCGGCAGCGTACGGGCGGTGGTACGGCGGCGGGTACGGCGGCGCTGTTCGTGCTCTACATCGGTGGCGCGGTGGGCACCGTGCTGGGCGGTAGCCTGGCCAACCGCTGGGATCGGGTCACCGCTGTGCGCAGGTCGTACCTGATGGCCGTCGTCGCCGTTGCGGGGATCGTCTTCGTGCCCGGCCCGGCGATCTACGTGTTCGTGGCGCTGACCTCGGTCGGCCTCTACATACCGTTCTCGCTGCAGGTCACCCTCGGGCAGGACTATCTTCCCACGCGTGTCGGGACCGCCAGCGGGATCACTCTCGGCCTGGCCGTCAGTGTCGGTGGTGTGGTGAGTCCCCTCATCGGCAGCATTGCCGATGCCACCTCCCTGCAGGCGGCCCTGGCCCCGCTGATCGCGATGCCGGCCGTGAGTTGGCTTCTGTTCCGGATGCTGCCCGAACCGGCTGTGTCGAAGGCCGTGGTGGCGCCGGCGGAGCAGATGGCGGACGGCGGTGGCGAGACCGCGTCCGGGCTTTCTCCCACCCGGCCGCATCACGGCTGAGGGCACGATGGCGCCTCCGGTGGTGTCACCGCGGGTGACGGTTCGAGCATGGCCGCTGTGCAACGTCGCCTGGCCGGATATGCCCTACCCGTGGCGCGGTTGGTCTTGAGAGGCTCCGAGAACGAACAATGATCAACTGTTCTCGCCGGGTGCAGCATGACGAGTTCGACAGACGGGGGCGGGCCGATGGCCGTGTCGCACTATGTCGGTGGATCTTTATGTGTCGGCGCCGAACTTCCCCTGGCTCCGGGGGCGGTGTCCCGGGCGAATGCCTTGGCCCTGCGCAACCGTCGAGGAGCGGACACGGGAACCGCTGTGCTGGAGCAGGTCGTCCGGCATGCGGAGAGCGGTCCGAACCGTGCCGCTGTGACCGACGGCGAACGGACGCTGAGCTACCGGGACTTGCTGGATGAGGTTGCCGCGGCCCGCAGTGCCCTGCTCGCCCGAGGCGTGCGGGCCGGTGATGTGGTCGCCGCGGCCGGTCATCGCAGTGTGGGCACGCCGGTCGTCTTCCTGGCACTGGAGAGCATCGGCGCCGTCTATCTGCCCGTCGATCTGGGCTGGCCGGAGGGCAGGGTCCGGGATGTGCTCGTCCGCGGCCGTGCCGCTTTTTTGTTGGACTATTCCGGCGTCGGTGATGCCGCCCGTGCCGCGTGTTCGGCCGCCGCGGCCGGGGGGATCGTCGTGCTGCGGCTGCCGGAGCGGAGCGGAGCCGGTGAACTTCTGTCCCGCAATGGTCAGCTCCCGCCCTTGAACGGGGCCGGCCGCTCGAACGAGACCCGCTATGCGATCTTTACTTCGGGGTCCACCGGCCGCCCCAAGGGGGCCGCGATCGAGCACCAGGGCATGCTCAACCATCTGTGGGCCAAGGCCGCCGATCTGTCCCTGGGCCCCGACGACGTCGTGGCTTTCACGGCGCCGTTGGGGTTCGGTATCTCGGTCTGGCAGTTGCTCTGCCCTCTCCTGGTCGGTGGCCATGTCGTGGTCGTGGACGAGGCCGCCATGCGTTTTCCGCGACGGCTCATCAGCGCGCTCGACGCTGCGGGCGTGACCGTCGTCGAACTCGTCCCCACCGTCGTCGGCTGGCTCGTCGGCGAAATGCAGCGCCTCGGCGGCGGAGCACTGAAGAAGCTGCGCTGTTTGCTGTCCACGGGCGAGGAGCTCTATCCCGCGGTTGCGGCAAGTGTTCATGAAACGCTCCCGCACGTTTCCCTGATCAACGCCTACGGATTCACCGAATGCAGTGACGATGTCACCCATCACCTGGTGGCACCCGCGGACGTGACACGCACCCGGCTCCCTGTCGGCTCACCCGTGATCGGTACCACCCTGTATCTGCTGGTACGCGAGGCGGAGGGCACATGGCGGGCGGCCGAACCGGCAGAGAGCGGTGAACTGTTCGTAGGCGGGGCCGGTGTGGGGCTTGGCTATCTGGACGACCCCGGTACCACCGACCGTGCCTTCTTCCGCGATCCCTTCGACCGCGACTCGCCGACCGGCAGGCTCTACCGCACCGGTGACCTCGCACGTTTCGACGAGGGGCTCGTGTACTACCTCGGCCGCGGTGACCGGCAGGTGAAGGTCGCTGGTGTCCGCATGGAACTGGACGAGATCGAAGCGGTCCTGAGCCGGCATCCCGGCGTCGAGACGTGCGCCGTCATCGTGTCCGGCGAGGGTGAGCTGGGCGAACTGGTCGCCCACTACAGTCTGCGCGGTCCGGTGCCGTTGGAGGAACTCCAGGACACCCTGAGTTCTGCCCTGCCGTTGTCCATGGTGCCGCGGCGCTGGCGGGAATGGGACATGCTGCCCCTCACCCACAACGGAAAGGTCGATCTCCGGTCGCTGCGGGCGGCCGTCACCACCCCTGGGAAAGAGGCGCGATGACCACGGAAGTGGCGAACCACCCGTGCGCTAACGGGCAGTTCACCGACCTGGCGGCGCGGGTCGCCGCCGTGACCGACGCCGCGGAAGAGCATCTCGCCCAAAGCGAGCGGGAGGCGGCCTTTCCCGAGGAAGCGCTGGCGCAGATGCGCCGGACCCGTCTGCTCGCCCTCCTCGTGCCCGCCGCGGACGGGGGCCTGGGGGGTACGATCGCCGATCTCGTCGACGTCGCCATGGCCTTGGGGCGTACCGATATGTCGGTGGCCATGATCTTCGCGATGCACTGTCAGCAGGTGGAGGCGATCGTGCGCCACGCGAAGCCGCCGTTACGGGACGAGCTGCTGTCCCTGCTGGCGTCCGGAGACCTGTACCTGGCCTCGGTCACCACCGAGCCGGGCAAAGGCGGCCACCTGTTCACGTCGCGCGCGCCGCTGCGCGAGGCCGATGGAAGCCTGGATATCGACCGGATGGCCCCGATCGTGACCGGCGGCACCGTGGCGGACGGCTTCCTGATCACCATGCGCAGTCCGTACGCCACCGCCGACCACCATGTCTCGCTGGTGTATGCCCACCGCAGGCAGCTGCGCGTGGAGGCTACCGGGCAGTGGTGTCCGATGGGTATGCGGGCCAGCCACAGCCTGCCGCTGGCCCTCACCGGGACGATCCCCGCCCACCAAGTGATCGGTGAACACGGCGCTTTCCATCAGATCGCCCAGTCGGTGTTCGGCCCGCTGGCTCATATCGGCTGGTCGGCGGCCTGGTTGGGGACCGCGTGCGGGGCTCTGTCCCGGGTCCTGCAGCTGCTGCGCGCCCCGGAGGGCCGCAAGCGGTTCGATCTGGGATCGGAACTCCTGTTGACGCGGCTGTCCCGGGCCCGGCAACGGCTCGATGGTGTCCACGTGTTGCTGCGCCGCGCGCAGGACCTGGTGGCGCGGGAGGTGGATCTGTCCGCCACGAGCAGTCAGTTGCTGCTGAACAATCTCAAGATCGCCGCTGCCGAGGACTGCTATGCGGCCGTGAACGACCTTGTCGACGCCGTCGGCTTGCGGCACGGATATCTCCAGGACTCGCCGACCCGGCTGGAAAAGGCCCTGCGTGATTTGCGCTCGGCCGCGCTGAACTACAGCAACGACCGCCTGCACCTGGCGAACGGCCGCTTGTGTCTGCTCGATGCGGACGTGCGGCTCGGCTGATCGCCTGCGCCGATCTCATGCTCGGCATGAGATCGATTGCTCTCAAGACTGCGAATGCTCCGCTTACTTCGAGGATCCATATGCCCCAAAACAGCACTGAAAGCTCGAACGAGAACTGGGCCACCGCGCTGCGGTACATCGCAGGGCGCAAGGCCGCCGAGGAGTCCCTGGGGTTCCTCGCCTATATCAGCGCCACGATCCGGACCACCACCGGCCTTACGGACGTCATCCCGGCGGTGGCCGGAGGGTGTGTCCCTTTTCTCGCCTCGGCGATATCCCTGGATGCACCGGCAGTGCATTCCCGGCCCATTGCCCAGTCCCCGGACGGATTGTCGGCAGCGCTGGACGGCGTACGCGCCCTGGCCCGGAGCAGCGACGAACAACAGGTCGTGATCAGCGAGCACGAGGGATGTGCGAAGCGGACCGTCCCTGGGCATCTGGATCTGCTGCGCGAGTGGAAGGCGGACTCGGCAGCTGCCTTCGCGCTGAATTTCCGGGGCGTTGCCGGGGGCCATCTGGTCCTTGTGCGTGCTGCGGGTCACCGCCTGGGCCCCATCGGTCCGGGCGATCTCGCACTCGTCAACGAGGTGGCCGACAGGGTGGCGGCGTTCAACGCGTTCGCGACGTACCTGACGGCCGGGAAGTAGGGAGTGGCCGTGGCAGCAGCGAGCTGGACAGATGTGCGCTCCTGGATCCTCGAACGGAACCCCGACCTGACCGACCTGGCCCCGGACACCGACATCATCGAGACGCGTGTCATCAATTCCCTGCAGTTCGTGGAGCTCGTCCTTTACGTCGAAGAACTGCGCGGCGCAATGCTGCAATCCGACGAGGTCACTCTCGATGCGTTTCGGACGCTCGAGGACATCGACAAGAACTTTCTCAGCTGACAGCGGGGTTCGGCATGACATCCGGACGATCTGTCGTCGTGCAGGGCGGGGTGGAGAGAGCTGACGACTGCGTGGTCTTTCTGCCGCCGGCCGGCAGCGTCGCGTCGCCGTACCTGGCGATAGGAGCCCATTTGCCGGCCACCCTGCCGGCGGTGCACTGCGAGATGCCCGGACGCGGCCGCCTGGCGCACGACGAGGCTCCCGCTTCGGTGCACACTGCCGTGGACCGCTGGGCGGACGACCTTGCCGCGCTGCTGCCGGGACGACGATTCCATGTCTTCGGGCACAGCCTGGGAGCCCTGTTCGCGTATGAACTCACCAACCGGTTCGCGGCCCGGCCCGTGTGCGAGGTCGCCAGCGTGCTCGTCTCGGGCGCCCGTGAGCCGAAAAGCCCGCCCCGGTCCGCGGCGGCCACGGCTTTCGCGGTCCTTCGCCGGCAGAGCGGTGACGCCGAGGAGAGCTGGCTGTCGGCGGACCTCGAGATGCGGCGAAAGCACCAGACCGACGGGCAGCCGGTCGACGCGTCGCTCGCGCTGCTGTGCGGCCGCGCCGACTCATTCGCCCGGCCCGACGAGATGGCCGCATGGAAACGCTTCGTCCGCGGCCCCTACCTGGGGACGTTCACCTTCGACGGCGGACATGACTACTACCTGTCCGGCCAGGAATCCATTGCGGCAGTGATCGGCAACATCGTGGAGCGCAGCCAGAATTCGGGACACAAAGGAGCAGGAAGTGACGACTGACAACGGCAACATCCCTTCCGTCGAGCAGCTGATCGACGTCATCGGGAACAGTTCGGTGGGGATCGCGGTGACCGACGGATCCGGCGCCGTCGTGCTGCACAACAAGGCGCAGTCCGTGCTCATGGGAGGCGAGGCCGCCCACCTCGCCGGGCGGATCTCCATCGACGGTGCGGGCGACGACGGCCTGGCCCGTTTGCTACGGCGCCTGGAGCAGGAGAAGAGGATCGACAACGTCCGGGTCGTCTATCACGGTACCGAGGGCCAGGGGCGCGCCGCCCGCCTGAATGCCGTAGCGGCGGGCAGCGGTGGCACCACACGCATCCACTGGGTGAGCCGCCCGGAACTCGGCGAGCGGCTTCCGATACCGGACACCGGCACACAGGACGCGACCACATCCGACGCCGCGTCCTGGATCCGCGCGGTCGACGCGTGCGCACACCCGGCCCTGGCCCCCGGCAAGGGCCACGAAGAGGCGATGCGCGAGTTCTACCAAGTGGCCCCGGTGGCAATCCACTTGATCGGGGTCAACGGCAACGTCATGTACGCCAACCCCGCGGACGTCGCACTGGTCGAATACAGTTCCTCGCCGTCCGAATACGTCGGCGGGCACATCCGCAAGATCTACGAGGACCAGGGCCTGCTCGACGACTTCCTCTCACGCTGGGACCAGGACTCGCCGATCATCAATTTCCGCGCGAACTTCGTCACCAGGCAAGGGACCCCGAAGCCGGTTCTGATCTTCTCGACGGCGCAGGCCCAGGGCGGGAGCGTCAGCAACACCCGGTGCTTCGTCTTCAACGACCCCGAGCCGGGGCGTGCACGGGACACGATCAGCACCTTCGGCTGGCCGGCCTGAGGGCGGAGCGGGCGGGGCACAGCGAACGCCGTGCCCCGCCCGCGTCTCAACGGTGTTGACCGTTGCGCCGTGAACAGACAGGTTTGCCGGATCACGCAGCTCCACCTTCTTCCCGCGTGGGCGCCAAGGGCCACAACTGGATGCGCCGCTACCCCGCCCATCGCGAAGGCGAGGGCTCACCGCTGCCACGACGCTGCCCGCCGGCGAACACGTCCTCCTACGGCGCCTCGACCAGCCACAAGCGCGACGCCCAGCCGAACAATGCCCCCCAGTGGCAGATGATGCCCAACGCCTACGAACCCAGGGTGACGTCTACGACTTCCGCGGTATCACCGACACCCTGGCGGAGGACAACCACCTGTCGGGACTGCTCCGCCGCCCGCCGCAACGTCTTGCAGTCCCCACCAAGGACGCACGGTCAGGCCGGGCCGTGTCGGGTGGAGGGTGTCGGGTGGAGGCGGGCGCGGTTCGCCGTTCCGCGACGGTCAGGCGGCGCCCACCCTCACCGAGACCGCACAGCTACGCGTCGATCTCCACCACGAACCGAACTCGGCGGGCGCGCCGTATGTGGAGCGCGTTTCGCAGTTGTCGCGCCCGCCGCCAGGGGCCATCTGGGGTGGCGGGCGGGAGGCCGTGAGCGCCGCTGGCGCCCGGATTTCGTGGCGCGCACGGCCGGCGGTGTGCGTTGGGCCTCGGCCGCGGGCGGAGCGTCGGACGCGGTCGGCGGCGATGAGAGCAGGTGCGGGAAGCTGCCGTTGCTGTACGCCGTCAGGAACGTGTCCTCGATGCCGGTGAACAGGGAGGAGTTGGACAGGGAGGAGTTGGCGCGCAGCTCGCCGTACGGGGTGGTCGCCGCGGTGAGGTCCACCATGTGTATCGGCACGGGCCGGTGGTTCGGCATCTCCTTGACGTAGGTGGGGCGCGGAGTGCCGTCACAGGGCGGGCAGGCTCTCGCCCGCCTGCCCGGGGCCGGCCGCGGCGGACCGTCGACGAAGCCGGGGCGGGCGGGTCGGGGCCGGCGCGGGCGGTGGCTGTGCCGGGCGGGGTGTCATGCCGTGACCGAGACCTCCTCGGGGGTGGCTGCGCGCAGGTGCGGGTTCCGGGCGACCAGGGCGGGCATGGCGAGTCCGAGGAGCGCGAATCCGGCCGCCAGGGCGACCCAGCCGGGGGCTCCGTGACCGAGCACCAGCCAGGTGAAGAGCGCGGGCGCGAACATCCTGCCGAGGTCGGTGCCCATCGCGTGAGTGCCCTGGTATTGGCCTTGTGCATGGTCCGGGGCCAGATCGAAGGCGAGGCTCCAGCTCCCCGCCGACTGCCGCACCTCGCCGAGGGCGTGGGCGAGTGCGCCGAGCGCGAGCAGCGCGCATGCCGGTATCAGGGCGGCTCCGCTGGTCAGCGCGAACACCAGGCAGGCGGCCGCCACGCACCCGGCCCCCTGGAAGCTCGCCTTCGCCGCCCGCTCGGGGGTGTCGGTGCCCCGTGCCGCCCTGGTCTGCACGGCGACCACGAGGACCGTGTTGACGACGAGGAGTGCCGCGCTCATCCACCGCGGGGCGCTGGTGTGCTGCACCACCCAGAGCGGCAGCACCACGTCCAGGAGGAGGGCGTGCGTGGACAGCAGCCCGTCCAGCGCGGCGAACGTGAGGAAGGGCCAGTCGCGGAGCACCGCGAGGGCGGGTCCGGCCTTGGCCGGCACCGGCGGTACCGCGGGCTCCCGGAGGGTGAGCAGGCTGGTGAGGAGGAATGCGACGGCCGTGAACAGCATCGCCGCCCGATAGGCCGGCTGCGCGCCGAGTGCGAGGACGAGCCCGGCCAGGCAGGCGCCGATCGAGACGCTCAGATTGGTCGCGGCGCGCACGTACGCGAGGACGTGCATCCGGTCCCCGGCCGGGATCAGGCCCGCGATCATGGCTTTGCGGGCGCTTCGGCCGGCCCGGTAGGCGACGGCCTGGGCCGAGGCGACCAGCAGGTACGGCCAGAAGCCGCTGACGAACAGCAGCGCCAGGGTCAGCAGTGCCATCGCCAGAAACGACCAGATCTGCACGGTCTTCGGTCCCGCGCGGTCCGCGAGATGGCCGAGGGGTGTGCTGCACACCAGGACGATCACAGCGGACACGCTGACGCAGACGCCGAATTGACCCGGCGTCAGGTGCAGTACGGTGGTGGCGTAGATCGCGTTCAGGGCCATCCACAGGCCCTGCCCCAGCGTCATCACCGCGGTGATGACGGCGATGAGCCGTCCGGGGCCCGGGGGGAGAAGGATACGGTTCAGCACCGGGGTCTTCCTTTCGCTCCGTGGCGGGGTGTGGTCAGACCGTTTCGACGGACTGCGCACTGGAGCGCAGGCGGAACCCGAGCCGTCCGATTCCCTCCCGCGCGGCCGACACGGCGGCATCGGGGGTGGCGGCGCGTGCGCGTACGGCGACGGCGCGGGAGTCCGAGGAGGCGAGTGCGCCGACCCGGGCGCCCGGGGCGGCGAGGAGTTGTACGTCGTGGACGCCTTCCACCGCCCGTGCCGCGTCGACGCCGGACACCTCCTCCAGGACGCCGGAGCCGTCGGGCACCGCGAACCAGATGGCGGAGGCGACCGGTTCGCGCGGCTCGGCCAAGGCTGCGCGGATGCGGGGCAGGACGCTCTCGCCGAGTGTCTGGCGGAGCACGCAGTCCGACAGGTCGACGCCGGTGGCGTCGAGGGTGAGCGCGGGGATCTCGTCGCCTCCCACCCGGAGGTGGGTCTCGATCAGTCGCGGCCCGTCGGCGCCCAGCACGATCTCGGTGTGGGTGGCGCCGAACTCGACCCCGAGGGCGTCGAGCACCTCGGTGACGTACTCCGTGACCTCCTTGCGCCGGATTTCGGCCAGCGGGGCCGGTGCCACATGCCCGAGCTCCACGAACGCGGCGGGGTCGGAGAACTTGCGGGTGACGGACACCACGAGGTGTTCGCCCGCCTCGGAGAACGCCTCGACGCTGTACTGCTCCCCGTGGTGGAACTCCTCGACGATGACTCCGGTTTCCACGATTCCCTTGTGGTGGCCGCCGGCGCGGCGCCAGGCCGCCGCGGCCTGGTCCTCGGAACGCACCAGTGCCACGCCGGCGCTGCCGGCGCCCGCGACGGGCTTGACCACGCACGGCCCGCCGTGGTCGCGGAGGAAGGAGCGCACGTCCTGCTCGGCCGATGCGCGCAGGTACGCCGTCGTGTCGATGCCCGCCTCGGCGAGCCGCTGCCGCATCAGATGCTTGTCGTGGACCTGCGCGACCGTCTCGGGGGTGTGCGTGGCGAGCCCGAGCGCCGCGCCGATGGCCGCGCAGCGGTCCTGGTCGCGTTCGCCCACGGTGGCGATCCGGGTGAAGGGGTGCCGGGCGTGCACGGCCGCGGCGAGAGCGATCCACTCCTCGTCGGGCGCGCGTTCGCCGACGGCTATGACCCGGGCGTTGGCGTGGGGGTCGTGGAGCTTATGGACGTACTGGACGCGGCAGATGACGGTCGTGGCCGCGTCGGAGCGGGCCGCGCGGACGCGGGCGGGGAATTCCCGGCCTGTTCCCACGATCAGGACGTGTTCGGGCACAGCGGTTCTCCTCCTCCTTCTTCGGTCTTCGGTATGCGGGTATGCCGTGATGCCGGTATGCGGTCTTCGATCCGGCGGTGCGGGGCTCGGGCCGCGCCTCAGTCCTGGGAGCCCCGCTCGGCGAGGATCGCGTCGATGCGGGCACGGTGTGCGGCCGCCCAGTCGTCGAGGGACTGTGCGGCCTCCTTCGCCGCCTTGGCGCGCGCGTCGCGCAGGACCTCCTCCTGGCGGCCGCGCGGAACGACCACCACGCCCTCCTCGTCGGCCACCACGAGGTCCCCGCCGTTCACGTGGACACCCCCGCACCGCACCGTGCCGCCCAGCGGCGTCACGGCCTTCTTGCCTCCCGGGATGGGGATGACGCCCCGGGCGTAGACGGGGAAGCCCATCTCGCGCACCTCTGCGAGGTCCCGGATCAGGCCGTCGAGGACGAAGGCGGCGATCCCGCGGCGCCGGGCCACGGCGCAGACATTGCCGCCGGCGAGCGCGAAGTCCGTGTCCCCGGACTCGACGACGATGACGGAGCCGGGCTGCGCGCGGTGAATGGCCGCGTGGAGCATGAGGTTGTCGCCGGGCGGGCACTGGACGGTGAAGGCCGGTCCGGCGACCTTCGGGGCGGGCGCCCACAGCGAGCGGATGCCGATGTCCATGACCTGCTCGCGGCCGAGGAAGTCGGCGAGCGCGGTGGTGGGGAGGGTCGGGAGGGCGGAGCTGTCGTTCATCGTCTTCCTTGTCTTCCTTCTTCTCGGTCTTCTTCGGTGCCGTGCCGGGCAGTTGAGCCGGCGGGCTATGCGGTGGTGCGGGCGGGGCCGCCCTTCCGCGGGCTGTAGGGGTGACGCTGCCAGGTGGTACCGCCGTCGGCGGTGGACAGGACGGCTCCCTCGTCCCCGACGATCCACGCGTGCCGTGCGGAGGTGACGTGCACGTCCCACAGGGTCATGCCCGATGTGGTGGTGCCCGCCTGCCAGGTGCGGCCGCCGTCGAGGGATGTCGTCACGGTGTCGCTGCGGCCGACGGCGCGGCCCACCCGGCCGTCCGCCGAGAAGTGCACGGCGGCGAGGTGCCGGCAGGTGTCGCTGGTACGGCGTTGCCAGTGCAGCCCGCCGTCGTGGGTGCCGAGAGGGGTGCCGCCGTCGCCGACGACCCAGCAGGTCCGTTCGTCGATCACGTACAGGCCCAGCAGGTCGTCGTCGGTGCCGGAGTCCTGCGGCCGCCAGGTCCGTCCGCCGTCGAGGGTGGCCAGCACGGTGCCTCCGGTACCGACGGCCCAACCGGTGTGCAGACCGGCGAAGCCCACCGCCCACAGGGCGACGTCGGTGCGCGGGGTGTCCTGGCGCAGCCAGGTGTGCCCGGCGTCGCCGGTCGCCAGGATCGTGCCGCGGTCGCCGACGGCCCAGGCCGTGCGCGCGTCCGGGTGCGCATGGACCGAGAGCAGGTCGCGGTCGGTTCCACTTGCCTGGAGCCGCCACGACGCGCCGTCGTCATGGGTGACCACGATGGTTCCGCCCCGTCCGACCGCCCACGCCGTGGTCGTGTCCGGTGCGGCGAGGGAGTACAGGTTCGCCGTGGCCTCGCCAAAACGCTGTCGCCACGGCCCGCCTCCGCGGGAGGCCAGGATGGTGCCGCCGTCGCCCACCGCCCAGCCCTCCCGGCCATCGGGACGCATCGTCAGGCCGTAAAGGTTCTTTCCCGTGGGGGCCACGCGCGGAGTCCAGGACTTCGCGTCGTGCTCGGCGGCGAGGACGAGGCCGCCGTCGCCGACGGCGTACGCCTCGGCGCCGTCCGGGCGCACCCACAGCTGTTTGATGTCTTGGGGGGCCGCGGTGTCCTGACGGTGCCACAGGCGGCCGCCGTCCTCGGTGGCGAGCACCGTGCCCAGGTCCCCGACCGCCCAGCCCCGCTCTCCGGACGCGGTGAAGCCGATGCCCCACAGGTCGGCATCGGTGCCGCTGTCGCGGGCGGACCAGGTGGCGCCGCCGTCCTCGGTCGCCAGCACCGTGCCGGCGCGTCCCGCGATCCACGCCCGGTCCGGGCCGGCGGCGTGCACGCACGTCAGGTCCGCTGTCACCGGCGGATTCCGGCGCTGCCAGGTGGCTCCGCCGTCGGCGGTGGTCAACACCGTTCCGGCGGCGCCCACCACCCAGCCCCGGCCGGCATCGGGCGCGAAGTGCACCGCGAACAAGTCCTGTGACACCGGCGGGTTCCGACGCTGCCAGGTCGCCCCGCCATCGGCGGTGGCCAGCACCGTTCCGGCGGCGCCCACCACCCAGCCCCGGCCGGCATCGGGCGTGAAGTGCACCGCGAACAAGTCCTGTGACACCGGCGGGTTCCGACGCTGCCAGGTCGCCCCGCCATCGGCGGTGGCCAGCACCGTTCCGGCGGCGCCCACCACCCAGCCGCGCTGTTCGTCGTCCAGGAGGTGAACGCCCCAGAGGTCCTCGCGCACGCCGGTGTCGCGCACCTGCCAGCTGCGCCCCGCGTCGGTGGTGACCGCGAGGGTCCCCCGGGCTCCCACGGCCCACCGGGAGGTGCGGGCGCCGTGGATGCACAGGAGGTCGCGGAACATGCCGTCGAGCTGTGCCCGCCATGCGCGCCCGCCGTCCGGGCAGGCCAGGACGAGTCCGTCGTCACCGACTCCCCAGCCGTGCCGGGCGTCGGGGGTGAACGCCAGCGAGACGATGTCCTTTTCGGTCCCGCCGGCTTGCCGCGTCCAGCTGTGTCCGCCGTCGTCGGAGGCCAGTATCAGGCCGTTGTCGCCCGAGACCCTGAGTCCGGTTCCGTCCGGGGAGGCCCACAGCCCGTAGATGTCGAGTTCGGTTCCGCTGTGACGAGCCGTCCAGGTGATGCCGGCGTCCCGTGTGCCCAGGATGGTGCCCGCGCGGCCGACGGCCCAGCACACCTGGGGGGACACGGCGAAGACCGCGCGCAGATCCGCGCTCGTGCCGGCGTCCCGGACGGACCAGGTGGTCCCGCCGTCCGTGGTCGAAAGGATCCGGCCCTTCTTGCCGACGGCCCAGGCCACCCGGTCGTCGATCGCGTGACAGCGGGTCAGGTGGATGCGGTCCGGCGTCGTCTGCGGTCGCCAGGTCCGCCCGCCGTCGTCCGAGCCGAGAACCGTCCCGTTGTCCCCGACCGCCCAGCCGGCCAGTCCGGACGGGGCGAAGGAGATGCCGTAGAGGTTCTGGGAGGTCCCCGAGTCCGCGGCGATCCAGCTTCGTCCACCGTTCTCGGTCCGCAGCACCGTACCGTCGCGGCCGGCGATCCACCCGTGCTCCGGGTCGGTGAAGCAGACCGCCCGCAGGTCCTTGTCGGTGTCCCCCTGCGGGCTCCAGTGGGCTCCTCCGTCGCGGGTCGCGAGGATCAGCCCGCCGTCCCCGACGGCCCAGGCCGTGGTGGCGTCCACCAGGGATACGCCCTGCATGTTCACGCTGCGCGGAGCGATGCTGCACGTCGTCATCGTCGAACCTTCCTGCCGGGGCTGGGACCGGCATGCGCACGAACGCTCCCAGGGCCGGCTTCTCGATCGCTTCTGATCGGCTTTCGCCGCGCGGGCCGGGCACGCAGAGCCGGCGGAAGGCCGTTCGAAAGCGGCCGGGCCTGAACTGTTCCCAGCGCCGGGGCGGACCCGGGCGAGGCGAAGACCACGGACGCAGGGAGAGAGCGATGACCAAGACCCGGATCGTGACCCACTCGGTACTCGGCCTGGCCGCCGCCACCGCGGCGGTGCTGGCGGCGGTGGTGCCGGTCCAGGCGGCCACGGGCGCGGCTCCCGGCGACACCCACGGGAGCACGCCGGCGGCCGCCGTCGCCACGGGCGCCGACGACACCCACTGGGGCACGACCGCCGGGTCGGACGACACCCACTGGTGAGGGACGGGCGAGGCCGAACCGACCGAACCGAGTACACCATGATCGAGGGTGAATGGGACGAGGCCATGAGCGTGATCAAGCGTGCTACGGAAGCGGTGGCGCTCAAGGCACCCCGTGTCCAGGTGAGCATCAAAGTCGACCTGTGGCCGAACATGCCGGCCCCCTCGACAACAAGATCGCTCTCCTTGAGCAGCGCATCACGGTGCTGGAGGCAATGACCCAGTGCCCGCCGGTCCGTGATGTCCGGCAGCAGCCCGCCCGGCGATCCGCCTATGAGCGGCATGGGTCTGCCTGGGCAGGCCCATGCGCGTCACGCAACGCCGGGGTCACGCCACGTCCGGCGAAGCCGACCCGCAGCCACCCCGGCAAGGCCGGCGACGCCCGTTGAGGAGACAACGATGTTCGGTTACCGCGTTCCCGCTCCCGATCAAGCCATGCTGATCTCGGGAGGCAGGCGTGGCCAGGGCGGTGCTCCGTTCCGCGTGGTCACCGGCCACGGCACGTTCGTACTGCCGGTCTTCGCACGGTGCGCTTCCTGCCCCTGGCGATGCGTGAGGCCGAGGTCGCCGAAAAGTGCCGCCGCTCCTCGGATCGATCGGGTGACCGCTGATGATGAACGTGACCTTCGGGCCGACCATCACGCGCTCGCCGAGCCGAATGCCGGCGTAGTCCAGGAACATGCAGTTCTGGTTGATGAACACGCGCTCGGCGAGGTGGAGGTGGAGGCCGTGGTCCGCGGAGAAGGGCGGACAGATCGTGACTCGCGTCGGCAGCGGCTTGCCGAGGATCCGTTCGAACAGTTCCGCTTTGCTCGCCTCATCCTCGAAGGGCAGGGCGTTCAGGCGGGAGGTGAGCTCGGTGACCGGCAGGACCCTCTCGGACATGGCCTGGAACTCGGCGCCGTGGATGCGCATGAGACGGTCGCTGGACATGCCACGCCCCTTTGTGATGTACCGGTAACTGGACATGGCTCACCAAGACGCTGGTGGAGGCTGCTGTCAACAGCCGGCCGAGTCACCTTTGTCAGAGTTACGCCCTGCGAGCACGCGGGATGTCGCTGTCGCCGCGCCGTGGCGTCGTTGCCCAGGACGGAAGCCAGACCGTCTCAGGGAGCCTTGGCAGGGTTCCGAGGTGGGTGATGATTCCACGGAGTCCTGGATGTGGATTCGCTCTGGAAAGGATGAGCGAGAGTGGGTATGCAAGGGTCGGATTCACGATAGGGATGCGGCGTAGGTCGTAGTTCGTCGGCCAGATGTACCGGTCGCGTGCCCCGACGAGGGTGGCCACCTCCGCGGAGTCCGCGAGCGTGTCCAGGAGTACCTCGTCTCCGAAGTGCGGGCCTGCCGCGTCAATGCGTAGGTCGAAGACGGTGGCGAGCTGAGCGTAGAACTCTGCCCATTCGCTTCGGGGTGCGATACCCGGCACCCATATCCGGTGCTTACGCAGCTGCGATGGCGTCAGTTTTCGCGCGGCGGCGAGTGGATGTCTTGGGCCGACGAGAAGTTCCACCGGGGAGTCGAACGCGCGGATCATCTGCACGTCGGACGGCAGTGTGGCCGGGGCAGTGACGGTACGGAACGAGGCGTCGATATCGCCTGATTCGACGGCGGCGACCGCCACGCGTGGGTCGTTGACCCTGAGGGTCACCACGTCGAGATTGGTTTCGGGATGCGACCGCCAATAATCGTGCAGAACAACGGCCTGCGCGCTGCGCAGGCCCAGAACGTCGATCCGAAGGGCCCGGGAGCTCGGCCTGACCGCGGTGATGGCGCGCTCGACACCCACGACGATGCTCCGCACGTGAGGGAGAAACGCCTGACCATCGAGCGTCAGCTCAACCCCTCGGGCGGTACGTGTGAACAGGCGGACCTCCAACTCGCGCTCCAGGGCCGCGATCCGCTTGGAGACTGCCTGCTGTGTCACGCCCAGCTCATCGGCCGCATGCTGGAACTGTCCGAGCTCGGCCGCCCGGAGAAACGATCGCAATGCCTCGGTGTCCACGTGTTCACCTTAAGCGTGCCCAACTGACCGTTGTGGCTTGCGAGGTCGGTTGTTTGATCACGCTCCAGCGTGGCCGTTGTGATGCGAGATCCAAACCGTCCTGCCCGACGACGAACTCGCCCTCACCGAGCTCAACGGATGCGACCTGCGCGCCATCCCCATGGCCTTAATCCAAGCCATGCTGATACGGAAGAGGCCCGAACACCGGGATCGGGTTCGGGCCTTGCTCGCTCGTGTGGGTTTCGCGCCGGCGGCTGTGTCAGCCCGCGTTCGGGTTCCCACCCACCAGCTGGGACAGCAGCTCGATGCTCTGTGCCTGGTTGGCGTCCAGCTTCTGCTCCATCTCGGCAAAGCCGTCCCGGACCTCACGACGGATCGCGGCCTGGCTTTCGAGGATGGTGCGAAGTTGCCGCCGGTGTGCACCTGCAGCACTTCCACACGGTCTTCAACCGCCTCGACACGGCCGGATCAACGCGTTGAGCTCGCTCTGCGCGATGCGGTCCTCAGCCACGCGGAGCCCCCAGATCACGAGATGCGGCGGTCATCAGGCCCCACGGTATCGCGCCCGAGCAGGGCCGGACCCGCCCTTCCCCGCCCGGCTCCCCACCGCACGAGCAGGTCGATCCAGAACAGCGCGATGCCTCCAGCGAGACACCGGTCAACCCACACTCCCACCTGCTCATCGGCCCGGCGCGCCTAGCGACCAGCTGGTGCGGCGCGGCCGGGCGGGTGCCCGGAAAAGGGGTTCGATGCCCCCGCAAGATCACGTAATGTATACACCGCCCGAAAATGAACAAGTGTCGCAGTCGTTGCGACCGTGACTGCGCGGGGGGAAGGGAGAACTCCCTGAAGGCATCCCGCATCCGGCGCGGTGTCGCCGGTGCCGCCACCGTCGTCGCCCTGGCCGGGGCCGGCGTCCTGGCCACCGCGCCGATGGCCGCGGCCAAGGCCAACCTGATCGCGATCGACAAGGTCTCGCCGGACGGGCCGGGCCTGCGGGTGAACGTCACGTACTCCTGCGACCCCGGCATGAACCACCACCTGGTCGCCAACGCCGAGGAGATCACCTCGTCCAAGCTCACGGGGTACGGCGCGGGCACCCTCAAGGTCGACACGCTCGTCTGCGACTACGCCGACCAGACCGCACAGGTCCGGCTCAAGCCGGCCGCCACCCTGGGCTTCGAGAAGGGCGACAGGGTGAAGGTCACCGTCTTCTACTTCGACGACGGCTTCCGCTACGCCGACACGACGGCCACCGCCACCGTCTGAGCGCGGCATCGGCCGCCGCCAGGGCCCTCGACCCGGCTACGTCCGGCAACTGGGCACATCACCATCGGTGTTGAGGGCCTTCAGCGCCTCCACCGCGCCGTCCAGGGTGGTGACGGGGATCAACCGCATCCCCTTGGGGAGTTCGGCGCGGGCGCCGGTGCACTCCCTGCGTGGGACGAGGAAGACCGTCGCGCCGTCGCGGTGCGCGGCCTGGGTCTTCAGCGCCACCGCGCCGACCGCGCCGCCGGCTTCGATGGTGACGGTGCCCGCGATGGTCCGGCCGCCGGTGTGCTCGTCGACCTTCAGCGGTCGGGCCGTCGATGACCGCGTCCCGGAGGTGGGGGCCGTTGTCGCGTACGTCGTTGACCGCGGTGGACACCGGCCGGGCGTCCAGGTGGCCGGCGGCCCCGGTGCCCAGCAGGGCGCGGAGTTCGTCGGTGTCGTGGTGGGCGGGGTCGCGCCCGGCGTTCCCGTGGTCGGGGCGCTGGTCAGCGGCATGCGGGGGTGGACGCGGTTCGGCGGCGTCGGTGGCCTCGGTCGTGCTGATCGTGCAGGTGGCCCACCACGCCCACGCGCCGGGATCGTCGTTCATGGTTGCCGGGTCGCGCCAGAACTCGTACAGACCGGCGAGCGCCATGACCCGGCCGTCTCGGGGCTGATGGGCCGGTCGCTGCCGCGACGGCGCGCAGAACCGCTTCCCGACCATCCCCGTGCATGGAGAGCACCAGTGGGTCCGCCGCGTCGAGGTCCACCTCGGCTTGAAGGGAAACTCAAAACGCCTGGAACGGGACGGGTTTGTCACTCGCGTCCAAAGGTTGCGGTCTGTCGCCGCCCGACGCGAAGGAGATCCAGTAGCGGCCCGCCGGGAGGCCGTGGCTGCGTGGGAGGGGTTTTGTGGGCAGGAGGGCCCCATGGGCGCGGATGCGGACGGCGCGGGTCGGGAGGGGGCCGTAGCTGACGTACTTGCCTGGTTTCCCGCCCGGAGCGCGGCCGCCGGTGTAGTACCCGCTGCCCGGGTGTTCGTTGTCGAAGCCGCATCCGGCGCTGGAGGTCGCCTGCTCCGCATACCGGTCCGGCCCGGACAGCGCCATGCACAACTGCTTGCCCTGCTCCCACGCCCACAGGCCCCAACGCGCACCGTTCGTGGTGCCGGTGGCGAGGCGGACCCGGGTGACGGGCGAAGTGGTGGGGTTCGGGGCCGGCCTTCGACTCGTGCACCCCGTAGCGGCCGACGCCAGCACGGTGACGGCGACCGCGACGGATGCGACGGTGCGTATGCGGCTGACCATGGTCAATTCTTCTCGTACGGGACCGCGACCCACAAGCCCATGTTCGGGTGGCCGTCGGCCCAGCTCGACTGGCCGGGCACGAGCCAGAGCGGCTCGTCCTTGCGGTTGTTGGTGTGCTGCGTGATGTAGAGATTGTTCCCGTCGTTGCCGGTGATGACGCCCGTGTGATCGATGTGGTTCCAGTCGCCGCCGGTCCAGTTGACCCAGATGATGTCGCCGGGCTGCGCCTGGTTGGTGTACTGCAAGAACTGTGCGCCCTGGCGGTTTTGGTAGTCGGAGAGGTTGAAGGCCCCGCCCCAGGAGAAGCTCTCCAACTGGCTGCCGTAGGGGTTGGTGGTGATGTCGAACCAGTAGTCGTCGTCGCGGTACTGGAACCCCGGGAACCACGGGATGTTCTGCGGCATGCCACCGCCGTACAGCATGGCGCGGGAGGCGAAATCGGTGCAGTCGTCGTCGTAACCGTTGTTGTCGCCGTTCCAGTTGGCGCGGGCCCAGTCGGCGATCCCCGCCAGGTTGCCGTGGTGGTCGTTCGGCTGCCGCACGGACGGGCCCGAGATCGGCATACCCGTCGCCGGGTCGGTGACGACCGGCTTCGGCGCCGGGCGCTTCGACGGGGTGCGGGAGCGGTGGGCCGGGGCCGGCGTGTCCGTGTCGATACCCCGATATCCCGTTAGCCGGACGTGGCCGCCGGTGACGGTGAAGGTCCACACACCGGGGGTCTGGTCCGCGCCGTGGAAGCGCTTCACCTTGCCGCCGCTGGTGTCGACGGTGGTGAGGGTGCGGTCGGCGGTGGCCTTCACGGTGACGGTACGGCCGTCGGCCGAGCGCCTGACCGATGCGTGCACCAGCGCGGTGCGGTCGTCGGTGAGACGCTGGTGGCCGGCGGCCAGGGCGTGGTGGATGGCCTGATCCGTCGGAGCCACGGCGGCGAGCCAAGCCGCGTAGGGCACCCTCGACGGGACGCCAGTAGCGCCGAACTTGCCGTCCTGCACCCGGCGGCCAAGCGCACCAGTTGCGGCGCGCCGTAGTGGGCCGTCGGTGCTCACGCCCGGACCACGCCGCGACGGGTCGTTCGTCGCACGGACGAGGATTTGCTGGCCAACTCCCTTTCATTGCTGGTGCCGTGAGGTCTCGGAGATGCCGGCAGCTGGCACCCCATCCAACGGCCTCCTGACCAGCACACATCCAGCTGCAGCCCGCGAGCACATCAGGTGTTTGCGGGCCGTAGCTGTTCACGGGCAGGCTCAACGCCTGCCGGGGCAGAGGATCGAGGCGGCACGGCGGCGAGCCCCCGGCCCCGACGCGAAACCGGAGGTCAAGCGTCCCGTCTCAGTTGATTCCTGAAGCTCGCCGTATTCCTGACCGCTGGACATCACCTCAGGTCAGTCAGCGGACTTCTGCTGGAGTACTAGCTGGTGCTGGTGACGCGGAAGGCGCTGACCCAATTGCCGATTTCGTGGTAACCGGATCCGTCGATGGTGATCGAACCTCCGGTGCAGTCGGCGTTGTCCCACAGCTCCACCTTGGTGTTGGAGCCGTCGGCGCGGGCGGAGCGGATGTGGTCGTTCCAGTTGTCGCCGACGTAGTGGCACTCCCCGACATCTCCGGAGAATGTCGTAACCGCACCCTTCCAGTCCGTCTCCCAGTAGGCGTGCCAACTACCGGATGCCAGACGGGCATGGCTGGCGGAGGAGCGAGAGGACGAGGACGTGAGGGGTTGGGCGGACGACGGGTAGGCGCTGACGACTGTGCCGGCCAGGACCGCAGCCGTGACCAGAATCTTACGCAAGACAGGCAAGGCAACTCCTTCAACGTTGGGCCCCAGAATCTCGGAGTCCGTCTCCTGGGCATCCAAACGGACTTTTCGGCCGTGCTCCGCTGCCGGCGAATGGCGAGTCCGTCAAACACGTCGAACCACACCGACAAGCACAACACCGGCAAGCGTGACATTGAAAAATAAACGATAAGTAAATACGTGAATGACCTTGCAATGACCTTGCATCGCAAACCCGGGCGTCACTCGGTGCTGCACGCCACCTGCCGTAGACATACAAGAACATTCATTAACCGGTCCTTCCTTCTCTTCGATCACGCCGGCACCCGAAGCTCGCAGTGCTGAATGCGATCTGGTGTAGTCGGAGAACGTTGTTCGGTGTCGATGGCATGGTGGCGAACAACAACATCCGAACAACCAGGATTGGCGGAACTCGAACAACGTCGCTTCAGGGCACGGCGGGCCGTTGCCCGGGGAACGGAACCGGATGGAATCCGCAGGACACCCACCGCCCTGGCAAGTGATCACGAAGACACCGGCAGCCGACTTGCCGCACCAACAAGCCGGACAACCAGCTTGCACCCCAGGAAACCCTCATCTGACGCCACGACCTTCCGCCGATTCCGCTTACGCCTTGGCCGCTTTGGAAGGGAACCGCTCATGCCCATCATCGGCTCCGGCTACGACGCCCCCGAGTACGACACTACGACCCGGCCTGGAAGACCCAGGACACGCCATTTCGGCGGTGACTGTTCGCGAAACTCACCGAGGCCGGCGCCAGCTGTCCCGCCGACGGCGCCACCCTGTTCGCCCCCGCCAACCGCTATCTGGGTGTGAACGACCGCGACCTGGACCTGCTCGCCACCCTCACCGACACCACCGTCGAAGACGTGCAGGCCGCTCACAAGGCTGACCTCGCCGAATGGTCGCGCGAGCGGCAGCTGCGCGACCACCCGGACCTTGCCGTCCTCGACGCGGACCTCGACCGGGTCCGGCACCGTTCCTGACCCGGAGCCCAGGGCCCCTGCGGCTGGTCAGCGGCCGCGGGCGGCCAGGAGCTGGGCGCGGCTGTAGGTGACGGTCGTCTCCGTCTCGGTGGTGACCAGCTTCATCAGGCCCGCAGGCGGTTGGGGGGCGTGGTGGTCGACGGTGGGCGCGGTGATGTCGTCCAGGAGGCGGTCGAGGAGTTGGGCGAGGGTGACGGCTCCGCTCCCGCCGTAGCCGTAGTTGATGCCGTTGTCGCCGAGTTGGGGTGCCAGCCACAGGCCGCCGTCGGCGCTGTGGACCCAGACGACTTCGCCGCTGAAGGTCACCGCCTCGAGCTCGGCGTGGGCGGGAAGACGCTGCGGGACGGCAGTGACGATGTTATCGGGGAACTCCTCGTCGCCGTGGATGCCCTTGCGGACGACGGCGGGCAAGTCGGTCGCCGGGTCGTAGAGCAGCTGCGCGTCCTCGTCGGCCTCGTCCAGGAGCAGCTTGTCGAGGACGGTGGGCTGCCGCCCCTCCGGCGCTTGGGTGAGCGTCGCGGCCCACTGCGCGGCGGTCGCGCATTCGGTGGGGCGGACTTCGACGGCGGCGCCGGTGGGCCAGTCCTCCCCCGAGTCCCATCGCTGGACCAGGTGCGCGACCCGGTAGGCGAGCACGTCCCGGCGTTCGGTGAGCTCCAGCCATCCAGCCCGGCGGACCAGCTCGGGCAGTTCCCCGAGGTCGTCGTCGTGCGCTCGGGGGCGTGGCAGGGCGCCGAGGGTGAGCCAGTGGCAGTCGCTGTGCTTGTCGTCCTGGATGTCTTCGGCGATGTGCTCGAGGTAGCGCTCGGCCGCGTGGTGGGCGCGCTGCCGCATCGTGCGGGCCAGGTGTGAGGCGACCTGGGCGACCGGGGAGCCGTCGGGCTCGTCGACGGCGAGCAGCGCCAGGTCGGCGGCCGGGAGCTCGACGTCGTCGGCGGGCACCAGGGCCGGCGCGGCGCCGGGCCGCCAGGCGGTGATGGCGTCGCGGTCACGCAGCGCGCTGTGGAACCACGGGGCCTTGGTGCCGAACAGGGTGTTCAGCTGCTGGAAGGTGGGGTGGTACTGGGCGGAGCGTTTCGGGCCGGGCAGGAGGTCGAGGGCAGTGAGCCGGGGGCCGTTGTCCCAGTACGCCTCGCCGACGACGACGGCCACGACGTGCTGGTGGGCGTTCTTGCCGTACCGGCGGAACACGGCGCTCGACAGGGCGCGCACGCTCCCGTTGCCGCTGGTGAGCGAGTAGCCCAGCAGGACCGGGCCGTACGCGGTGCTCCAGCGCAGCACCGCGTAGTCCCCGATGATCTCGGTTCCGTCGAAGGCGGCGTCCCGCCCGGCCCCTTCCCATATCGGCCGGGTCAGCAGCGGCTCGTAGGCCGGCTTGCCGTCCGCGGTGACCTCGCCCTTGCGTCGGTTGAACAGCGCCACGTCGCCCTCCCCAGAGGCCGCTGCCCACTCCGGGGCTCTCCCGGGTCGGACACGGCCACCCTCCAGTCCGGCACGCGCCACTGACACTCGGCCCGTCGTACGTGCGCACCTCAACTCCCCGACGGGCGCCGCGCCCGCCGTGGCGGCGATGTCCAGGTCGTCCAGGCCCGGAAACCGTCCCGCCACTTCAGCCCCTCCCGCACTGCCCCATGTTGATCGTGCACGCTACTCCCGTACACCGACGGGGACGTCGCACTCATGGTGATCGCTTGCTGTGCTTCGTCCACGGCTGGCGGGGAATCCCGCGGGCTTTCATCTGCGCCACCACCTTGGCGTGCAGCTCGCGCAGCGGCTCCAGTTCGGCCGGCAGCGTCAAGGGCGCGACGGGCGCCCTTGCGCCGGGTGAGGCCGGCGCTCAGGTCGCCATCGCGTGTCTCCCAGAACCTCACGGGCAGCGTGCCGCGGTGGGTGTGCACGGGCCCGCCGGCGGCTTCCCGCTCGGCGATCATGCGGGTGAGGTTGCCGTAGAGGCGCTGCAGCGGGCCGGTGTCGTCGGGCAGCGGGACATGCCGGACGGAGGCTTCGGGGCGGGACTGATGGTCGGCGGCACGCAGTCCTCCGTAACGGTCCTTCCACACCCACACCGTGACCGTGTTCACGGGCGGCTTCGCCCGCCCGGCGCCCGAGGCGGTGCCCCACCACCCCGTCGCGACAGTCCCCTCGACATGTGGCGCACGGTGTGACGCCGAATGATCGACGTCAACCTCCTGGCCGCCGCACACCTCACCTGGGCAGTGGCCCGGCACCTCATCGACCGCGAGGCCCCGGCCACGTCGTCAACGTCGGCTCACGCGGGGCGTTTCGCGGCGAGCCGGAGTATCCCGCCTACGGAGCAAGCAAGACCGCCTTGCACGCGTTCGGGTAGTCGATGGCCGTCGCCCTGGCCCCGCACCGCATCAGCGTCACCGCCGTGGAACCCAGTTTCATCGCCACCGAACACCAGACGCCCCAACTGGCCCGCCCTCGCGGCGAGGAACTGCGCAGCCAGAGCCACCGCGGCCGGGTCGGCACCCCTGAGGAAGGCGCCGCCGTGCACTACCTCACCTCCGCGGAGGCAACATGGCCTCGCGGACGATCCTTGACCTCAATGGAGCCTCCCACCAGCGCACCTGACACCCCCAGCCCGTACGGCCTTCAACACGATCCCCCGACCGGAGTGGAGTTCCCATGCCGCAGATGACCGTCAACTACTCACGCGCGCTGGCCGCTGGAACATCGGCAGCGTCACCGCACTCCTCACCCGGCTCCGCTTGTGATCGAAGAGATCAACCCTGGTGCTCCAGGAACTTCCGTACGTGCGCGAGCACTTCCCCAGGCCGCTCCTCGGCGATGAAGTGCCCGCAGTCCGGGATCTGCGCTCCCATGACGTCCTTGGCGTACTCCCGCCAGATGTCGAGCGCGGGCAGCCGTGCTGGAAACCCCTCCGAGCCCCACAGTGCGAGCACCGGCATCTCCAGGCGTCGCCCGGCCGCGAAGTCCGCGTCGTCCAGAGCCCGGTCCTCCTCCAGGGCCCGGTAGTCGTCGAAGCCCGCGCGCAGCGCGCCGGGTCGGGAGAATGCGCGCACGTACGTGTCCACGGTCTCGGGCTCCAAGCCGTGGCGGTTGTATGTCCACCGCTCGTAGAAGTACTCCAGATAGCCGCGGACGTCGCGTCCGGCCAGGCGCTCGGGCAGGTCCGGCTGCAGATGGAACAGCCAGTGCCAGTGCGAGGAGGCGAGCAGCAGATCCATCCGCGCCAGCATCTCCCGGGTCGGGATGATGTCAAGCAGTGCGAGGCGCTCCACCTCCTGTGGCCGGTCGAGGCCCCAGCGGTGCGCCACGCGGGCCCCTCTGTCGTGGCCGATCACGGCGGCGGCGCGGTCGAAGCCGAGCCCGTGGATCAGCTCCGAGATGTCGGCGGCCATCCGGCGCTTTCCGTACCCAGATTGCGGCTTGTCCGTCAGCCCATAGCCGCGCAGGTCCGGCGCAACGACCGTGTGGGTCCGCGCCAGTTCATCCGTGATCTTGCGCCAGCAATAGCCGGTCTGCGGCCAGCCGTGCAGCAGCACCACGAGCGGGCCCGAGCCCGCACGCCGGTAGTGCATCCGCAGACCGTCGACCTTGGCGACCCCAGTCTCCATAACTAACCCCCTTAGATGGTTAGCGCGTAACCTAGCAGCATGACAGCGACGGGGTCGGCGGCGGCCGACGATTGGGTCTTCGACGGCGGGCGGCTCTGCCTGGACTTCGTCAATACGCTCAGGGACCGCAAGCGGACCCCACGCGAGACGCTCCCCGACCCGGCGGCCCTGGCGCGCTGGCTGCGCCGCTGCGGACTGCTCGGCGCAGACACGGAAGCCGACGAAAGCGACCTGGCCGGGGCACGCCGACTGCGCGAGGCCGTCGACCGCTGTACCCGGACCGTCGCAGCGGACGAGCTCCCGGACGCCGCCGACCTGGTCCTGGTCAACGCGGCGGCCACAGCCGCACCCAAGCCCCCGACCCAGGCCGTGATCGAGAACGGCAGGCTCGTGCCGGCCACCCCGTCGCACTCCGCCGCCGACACCGCGGGCGCACTCGGCCTCGTCGCGCAGGACGCCGTACGGCTGATCCTGGCCGCCGAAGTGCGCCAGGTCCGGATCTGCGGCGCCGAGCTGTGCGGTCTGCGCTATGTCGACCGCTCGCCCGCCGGCAACCGCCGCTGGTGCTCCATGTCCCGCTGCGGCAACCGCACCAAGGTGCGGCTGCACACGGAGCGCGGTCGCCGGGCGTCACGGGCCCACGAAGATCGGGGAGACAGTCTCTAGCAGGGGTGCGTGGGGAGACAAAGAGGCCCCCACCCCGGGATGCCGGGAACGGGAGCCAGCGGCGGTAGAGCCAGCGAGGGATTTTGGTGGAGCTATCGACCTCGCCTTAGCGCTTGCACCGTACGTGAGGGAGCTCGGCTACGACCTCGAACGTCCAGTGCCTCTATATGCGGTTATGGGGCGTCATCCTGGCAGTGCCTGCAGCGCTTGGTCAAACCGTGTGGTCACAGGACCCGCATCGGGATCACGACGCATGAGTGCGTCCAAGTGGTACTGACAGTTAGGGAGTTGGGAAGAGCCTCTGAAACCTCAGCCATGTTGCGGGCACCATCGTGGGAGCGCAGATGACGCCCGGTCAAAACTCGTGGTCAGGTCATCCGGTTTGTCCCAGCTGGCGCGGGCTCTGCGCCTTCCCGGCCCGCTCGGCACGGGCCCGTCGGAGAGCAGCGGCTTCGGTCGCCGCAGCCTGGCGGCGGCGCTGTGCGCGGGCCGCTTCCATCGGGGCTGGCGCATCGTCCGTGATGACGTCGGGTTCAGGGAACGTGCGGCGGGACAGCGCGCGCATCGCGGCGGTCTGCCGTTCCACCGCTTCCGCGATATCCGGGTCGACCAGCTGTGCCGGCGCAGCCGCCTGCTGCGCGGCGAGCGCCTGGTGGAAGTCGGGCGAGGCCATCTCCCTGGTCTTCACCGGCGTGTTGGGCGTGGCCGCGGCTGACTGGGCGGACTCCACCGTGCGCACCGGGGACACAGCGCCGACGGCCAGGACCCGGTTGCTCGCGCCCGTCTCGGCACGGCGCAGCATGATCACCAATCTGCCGAAACAGCGCGGGCTCACGTGAACGGGCCTATCCAGGACGGCTGCGACGTCGTGATCACACCAGCCCCCGTGAGTTCCTCACGCGATTACCGCCAGCGGGGTCGTGCAGATCACGTGCTGGACAGGCAGAGGTCCCCGGACCAAGTACCGCACCGGACACGGCCGGAGTCGAAGGTGATCTCCAGCGCGATCCGTCCGGTGCCCGGGTCCCTCTCCTCGCTGACCGCCCGCATCGTCTCGCCGAGGTGGTCCGCGAACGGAGTCTCGCTGCGGATCGGGGCCGCCTCAACACGGCCCAACTTCGCCATGCCGTATCCCGCGCACGGGGCCGACCTTTTCACGATCAGGCACCAGTCCGACCCGGTTGTCACGTGGGTGGAGACCTGCTCACTGTCGATCAGCCACAGTCCAACGGGACGGACGGGGCCTCCGAGCCGTACAGGTGCCACGAAGCGACCACCTGCTCAAGACGCCGCCCGACCAGGTACTTGGGACGCAAGCCGGCTCCGTGCAACGGGCACTCGTTCAACTTCTTCGACTCCACCCGATGACCGTACCGTCAAGCAAAGCCTCAGCTCTCACGCTTATTCGGGACAAGCCTTAGCCGGCCTGACTAATGGAATTTCGAGGTCCGCTTCCTGTGGATGCCCACTCGTCAAGCAATTCAGATTTGCGGCGTGTCGGCCAGAGGGCCCAGTTCGAGCCGAGGGGGTAGAAAATCGCTCGACCGAACAGTACGGAGCTGCTAGAAATGATCGCGCAGGATCAAAGAAAAGGGGGAAAATGAAAGGCCAGATAGGCAAGAAGTTCGCACGCCTCAACAGGGGCCGTAACCTCGGCATCACCTTCGCCGCCACTGTCGCCACATCAGTGTCTGTGTTGGCGATCCCCGCGGCCAGTCCCGCAAGTGCCCAGACCCCTGGGCCCACTGGCGTCGCCATCAACAGCGTCGACGCCACATGCAAGCACAACGGCCGCAACTACATCGTGCGGCAGTACTTCCGCGGGGTCCAAAGGTACACACTGCGCTGCGGAACAACGACGTGGGGCTGGAAACACATCAAACTGCGCCACGGCTGGAACAGCGGCATGGACGGCAAGATAAACAACGCCATTGCCAACGGGGCCCCAAACGGTCGAGGCGGATTCTCGATCTACACGAATCAGTGCCCGCCGGTGGAAAAGTTTCGCACCATCATTGGCACTCCAGCCGGGCTGAATGACGTTCTCACCGCGTACAATGTCACAAACCTGGCCAGCGGCGGCAAGTGCTAACTCCAGCACGGAGGGAAGCCGTCCATCACTGACGAAAGCGAAGGGTGGATGGTTCGCATGGTGGATCAGACGCCAGCAGAGCGAGCCCTGGCCTGCTCATACACCACCGGTGACGGACAAGTCAGATTCGACATCTCCAGCCTGTCGGTCCACCATCACGCCGACCGCAGCGCGACCTTGACGTACGAGATCGCCGTGGTGCGTCGGGGCCACCAGGACGAACACTGGATGTTCACCTTGCCCTGGGACGACAAGTCCTTCGTGGACGTCCTCACCTCCTCCCACCCCGACCCTGATCGACTCCAACAACTCGTGCACTTGGTTCGCGCCTCGTTGGAGGAGTGGTGGGACACCAAGGGACAGAACAGGCGAACCGCAAAGATGGGGCGTCAACTGCACTGACCGGCTCCCCAGCAGTCCCCGCCCTGCTTCTTGGGGCGGGGACTACCCTGTGCCGGGCCGAAGCGGGGCAGGTGGCCGACAGCGAGGCGGGCCTGGCGAGGCAGCCGGTGACTTGTCCGGTTCGGCGGCGTACTCGATCAGCGCGAGCAGCCCGCACGCGGTGCCCTTGGCACAGCGCCACCGCTCCTGGCGCTTGTCGATCTGTCCGCCGCAGTTCGGGCACACCTCAGGCAGCGGCACCTCCTGAGCATCGGCCGGACGGCGCTCGACGACGGGAGCCTGGACGCGCGGAATCACGTCCGCGGTTATCTCTGCATTTGCCGTGTCCCACACAGGTCGTGTCGCTTTACGCGAAGTTGCCGTGGTTCGAGATCCGCAGGCGGCAGGACGATTTCGACGTCGCCACCTGACCCGATCTACGAGCGCTGGGAGTTCTGCGAGGGCGTGTCGGGCGACTCGTCGCCGCTGCCGGTGCCGAACCAGGAGCGGAAGCGCTCGCGCAGGAACTGGAAGGCGGCGACGCCGAGTACCAGCAGGATCACGGCGCCGAAAAGGCCGAGCACGAAATACAGGCCACCGACGGTGTGGACGCCCCTGAAGATGCCGAGTATGCCGGACGCGATCTCGACCGTTGCGTGATGGGGGAGGCTCACGCGAAGAGCATCGCCGCTGCCCCCAGTCGTTGACAAATCCATGTCAGGGTGCGGTGGGTCCGCTGCCGACCTGCACTGTCCTGGCCTCCGCCAAACATCCGGAGCCGGATCAGCCACGGTTGAGGTAACCTGTGTCCCCTTCAGTGAGAGTGCCGTCAGTCGTAGAACTCGGGCGCGATGCGCAGAGTGCCCCACTGCTGTTGGTCGTGGCTGTGCACGACCAACGCGTTTTCCCGGGCAGCCAGATTCATCAGCTTGCGCGTACTCGCTCGCACTGCCTCGCCGTCGTGGTCGAAGACGTCGCTGACCGGGCGCGACTCCGGATCGGTGTGGTCGGCGCTGGGGACGGCGTCACCAGTGATCAGCAGTGGTCCGCTGTTGGCAAGCCGTACCAGCACCGACTGATGTCCCGCGCTGTGCCCGTGGCTGTCGATCAACTCAACGCCGGGGAGCAGTTCCACGTCACCGTCCACCTGGTCGTAGGTCAATCCCGGCGCGTCCCAATGCTCGCGCATCCAGGTGTATTTCATCTCCGTCGACGCGCGAGCCTCTTCCAGTTCCCGTCGTTGCACGACGAATCGAGCCTGCGGGAACAGATCGTTCGACCCCGAGTGGTCTGGGTGCAGGTGGGTGCACACAACGATGTCGATGTCCTCGGCGTTCAGCCCCAAACGGCCGAGTTGCGCGCTGACATGCTCGTCCTCGCCGACGGCGAAGGCCGCCGATTCGTCGCCAACCATGTTCCTTGCCGCGCCGGTGTCGACCAAGATGTTCGTGCCGCCCGGATGCCGGATCAGGTAACCGGGCACCGGTACTTCGGCGAGGGGGCCGCGTGGCCGGACGGTACCGAGTCGTAACAGGTACAGGCGCATCGTTCCTCCATTAGCACTCTCTGCATTGTCCGCGTTCCTCGCACATCTGCTCGTCGCACAGCACTAAGACGTCGTCTCATTTGGTCTTGTTGGTAGCCTTGACTCGTGCTGATCGTGGAGCGTTTGGTGCCGGACGAGTTGTACGACGTGTTCCAGCGGGTGGTGCCGCCTACTCCGTCACGGCCGCAGGGTGGGGGCCGGCGCCGATACGGTGACCGCGAGGTACTCGCGGCGATCATCTTTGTGGCCACAACGGGCTGCACCTGGCGGCAGTTGCCGCCGGTCTTCGGGCCGTCGGGACCGACCGCGCACCGACGCTTCACCGAGTGGTCCGCTGCCCGCGTCTGGGCGAAGCTACACCGGCTGATCCTTGATGAGCGGGGCTCGCGCGGTGATCTGGACTGGTCGCGCTGCGCGATCGACTCGGTGAACATGCGAGCCCTCAAAGGGGGGAACTGACAGGTCCGAATCCTGTCGACCGGGGCAAGAAAGGCTCAAAGATCTACTTGATTACCGAGCGGACCGGTGTACCCCTGTCCATCGGTATCTCCGGCGCCAACCTCCACGACAGCCAGGCCCTCAAGCCCCTCGTACGCGGAATCCCACCCATCCGCTCCCGCCGCGGCCCGCGCAGACGACGCCCCGCCAAGCTGCACGCGGACAAGGGCTATGACTACGACGACCTGCGTCGATGGCTCCGCAAACGCGGCATCCGGCACCGAATCGCCCGCAAGGGCATCGAGTCCCCCACCCGACTGGGCCGGCACCGCTGGACCATCGAGCGCACCATGTCATGGCTCGCCGGCTGCCGCCGCCTCCACCGCCGCCACGAACGCAAAGCCGAGCACTTCCTAGCCTTCACCGCCATCGCCTGCAGCCTGAATCCGCTACCGCAGACTCACCAAATGAGACGACGTCTAAGAGGTCGAAAGGGTCTCCGTCCGGACCGTGTAGCGGAGACCGGGCCCAGGTGTCGTACCCCGCTGTGCCCCACCTTCCGTGTGTGCTGGGCTTGCCCCGCCTTGTGTGCTTCCCCCGTCTTCCTTGCCTCCGTTGCCCTCTCTGCCCTCTCTGCCCTCTGAGCCTCCGCCCTTGCGTGCGTCGCCTCCCTTGTTTCCGTTGCTCTCTCTGCCCTCCGAACCTTCACCCTTGCCTTCGTCGCCGCCCTTGCTTCCCTTGAAGGCGACGCTGTTGACGCAGCTCATGGATGAGCCCACCCTGGCGCTCTGCGCACCTGCGGTGCCCTCACCGTCGAGTGCGTTGCCCGCCAGGCCGTTGGCGATGCCGGCGTCGTCGAGAGCGTCAACATCCGCGTCGTTCGACCGGCACGAGTTTGCCTGTTTGACGTTGAAATCGGTGCCGCCGCTCCCGCTGGCGGCGTAGGCGATGCCGGCTCCGAGGAAGCCGAAGCTGCCGAGTGCGGCGGCCATGACGGCGGCCTTCTGAAGCTTGCGCATTTTTTCTCCGGTGGTCGAAGGATACAATCCGTGATATAGCGACTTCGTACAGTCATAGGAGGCTAATGCGAAATATGTCGCAGTCACCTAGCGACGCGCCGCGTCCTTGGCCGTCGCCAACGAGTGGCCGTCCGGGAGCCGTCCCACACCCCGAGCGGGTCAGGGCATCGACTTGCCGCGCCAGGCGCAGACGCTCCGTCCCAACGCCCTGTCCGGAGCTGGCGAAAGCGCCGGCCGGGATGCGGCGGAAGCCTCCGTAGCCACGACGGGAGCGGTGCCTGTACTCCGGCCAGGGCCATGACGCGGGCGAGGCCGCCGGCGACCCACGGCAGGGAGGCGGGGATGCCGGCGGCGTCGACGATGGCGGGGAGCGGGACGGCGAGAGCGACGGTGGTCTGCACGACGGTGCGGATGGTGCGCCGGGTGGCGTCGGTCATGGGGCGTTTCTCGTACAACGTGGGCAAAACACTCTGTCTCTGACCTGGGGAAACGCAACGAGGTGCCCTCGTTGGGAGAGAGCCCGACGGGGGCGCTGCTGCGTTACTGGGTTGCTGCATGCCAGGGGCACCCTGGCCCAACTCCCACCACCGCAGCCCCCCCCCGCACAGACCCGGGCTCTGCACCGCTACCTGCGCCGGCACATCGCCAACGCCAACGCCCGCCACCCCGACGTACTCGCCGCCCAGCGCAAGGAACGCGCCCGCATCCGCAGCGAGAAGGGCATCCACTGGGGCGGACGCCCCCTCGCCGCTGCGGCGTGAGCCTTCGGCTTGTCCGGGCGGTACGGATTACTGAATGCTGTGCGGTGTCCAGCGAAGCGTCATGTCGGGCAGGTTCTCCATGTTGCGGTCACCATCGTTGGTGTCGAGGACGATGAAACCGTGGCGCTCGTAGAACGCGCGGGCGTCGGTGTTCTGCTGAAAGACATGCAGGGACAGCCCGTCAGAGCTGTGCCGCCTGACCTCATCGAGCAGTAGCGTGCCGATTCCCCGCCGACGGACGTCCGGGCGCAGATAGAGGTGTTCCAGCATGCCACCGTCAAGGGCCGCATAGCCGATGAACTCCGCATCACGCACTGCGACCCAGGTACGGCATTGCATGAGCAGGACGTCCTGGACCCATTGGGTCACCTGCTCGTGACTGCGCTTCTGCGGCGGCAGATAGGGCATGGTCGCCGACCGAGAGGTCATGTGGATGCGCGCGATCACGGCGGCATCTGCCTCCTCCGCGAATCGGATCCGAGTCTTGCCGTCATCACTCACGTCGGGAACCTACAAGGCCAGCGAAGACTCGATCCAGCGGTTGACCCGGTGAACGTTGCCGGTCACAGCACTGGTCGAAGCCGACCATGCCCGCCCCCGTACTGCGAGCACCTGGCGGACGATCCGCGAAGCGGGCCGCTACCGACTCGTCAGGCAGCCCTAGTGGGCCGCCAGCATCCCCACAACGAGGCCGACGACCGTCACCACGCCGACGGCCAGTAGCGCGTGCTTGGGATCCACTCCCGTGGAACGGTCCGATGACCCACGGCGCCGGAAAGCGGGGATCGAGACGAAGCCCTGTGCGTCCCCGGTGTGATGGTGGTGGCCGTGGTGGCCCAACCCACCGCTGTGATGGTGCCCGCCAAATCCACCCCCGTGGTGGCCGCCCCCGCTGAATCCTCCGCCGCCGTGCATGGTGCTCTCCCCGTTGTCCGTGATCCGTTCTTCAGCACCCCCTGCCCGGGGTGCGCCGGCCTACACCTGGACGACCGAGGCACCTCCGCGCCTACTCGCTGACTGCGTATCAACCACCTGGCTCATCGGAAAGCACACCTCGCCCTCGCAGGGGCCATCTCCGGCGCCACCAGTTGGTAAGTACGCTTGGGCACGTGAAGCAGTACAACCAGCGCGGTACCGATGCGCACACCTATACCGTCCTCGCCTTGACTCTGATCGGCACCGCCATCGGCGGCTTCGCCTTCAGCGCCGCCTCGGAGTGGCAGGGAAAAATCCTCGCGCTGATCATCTTGATCGGTTGGGGACTCGGCGTCCGATGGTGGAGCCGCACCCGGCCCCACCACACCAGCGACACCCACTGACCTCGCGAGGCGACGGGAAGGCGGGCGGGGACGACGTCACTTCAGCGTCGTATGCGCCGCCACCGTCAGGATCGACCGTAGCTGCGCAATGATGTCCAGCCGGTTCCGCACGAACTGCGGATCCGTGATCCTTCCGGTCGCCGGATCGGTGTTGCCGGCGCCGAACTGGAGCACCGGTGTGTGCACGTGCCCGCCCGGCAGCGTGTCGTGCAGGCCCAGCCGGTCGCGCAGCAGGGTCGCGCGGTAGGCGATCTCATTGGAGAGGTAGTTGCCGCCGCCGCCCTCACGGGCCGTGGAGCCCGGGGTGGGGCCGCCGGGGCGTACGACGGGTTCGGTGCTCCCTGCCGGGATCTCGGTCACCTCGGTGTGGTCGTAGGCCGGGAACCGGCCGGTGTGCGCGGTCACGATCGCCTTGTAGGGGAGGGTGGTCGTCGTCCACTGCGGCTGTGTGGCCGGGGCGGCGACCGGGATCGTCCCGGTGCTGCTGATGTTGTCGTTGTCGGGGGAGCCGCCACGCCAGGCCCCGTTCGTCCGCTCGACGTCGAAGCGGCCCACCCGGCCCTGGCTCACCGTCGTGTACAAGTCGACCTTCGGCAGGTACGGCGCCAGCGTCCGCTCCACCGTCCCCTCCGCGAAGTCCTGCCAGCGCACCGGGAACGTGACGGCCTCGATGCGGGCCGGACCGGAGTCGGTCTGGATCACCGTCCCGTCGAGAGCGAGCGCGACGGCCCCGGACGGGTTGGAGATCCTGATGTCCCGGTCCAGTGTGAACGGGTCGAAGCCGGTGACGAGAATGCGCTTGATGCCCGTGGCGCGCGACGGGTAGCGGATGTCGGTCTGGCCGCGCGAGGTCCGCTCCAACTGGTCCAGCAGGGACGAGCGTTGCGCGTCACCGAGCCCGAAGCCCGGCTCCCACGTGCGCACGTCCCGCGTCATCCCGAGCCGCGCCCAGTACAGCGGCCGGTCGTCGTCCCGGCCGAGGTCGCCGCCCGAGGGGCCCCGCCCCTGCGCCCGGTCGACGGCGCGCCGCCACAGCGCCGTACCGTCCCGTACGACGATGCCGCGGGCCTGCTCAAAGGAGTGCGCCCGGGTCAGGTCGCGGACGAAGTCCGCGTCCACGGAGTCGAATCCGGAGCGTCGCAGTATCTCCTGCGGCGCCGCCTTGTCGAGGCGCTGCTCCTCGACGGTCGGGGTCGGGGCGCCCTGAGCGGCCCGGGCCGCCGCCGTGGTCGCGGGTGCCGCCAGCCCCGCCAGCCCCGTCAGCAGGGCCATGCCGAGGATGCCGATCCGAACACGTAGGGAATTCAAGGGACTTGGGTCCTTCCGTCGCTGTGGGGGCGCGCGCACTGCCGGACCGCTGCAGTATCGCGTGACGGAAGTGGCCTACGCCATGGGGTGTGGCTCAGGAGCCTCGAACTCATACCGCAACCAGTAGAGATGGGCCGCCTTCACCATCAGCGTCACCTCGACGGTGAGTTCCGCCCTTGATCCGTCGGCGCTCCAGCGGCGAGGCGGCTCGCGCCGAGGCCGCGGTCGCGCGGCACGAGGACGAAGTCCCGGCCGTGCCGGTGACTCCGGTCGTGTGGCCCGCGCCCCGCCCGACCGCCGTCACCCCGGCCCCGGAGCCGGAGCCCGCCGACGTCAACGTAGACCAGGACCTGGTCCTCGAGGACCTCACCCGGGAGCAGGTCCTGGACTGGCGCAACCGCGCCTCCGCCGACCATCAGCTGGTGTTCGACCACATCGGCCGGTACGGCGAGCACTCGGCACAGCGCCTGTTCACGCGTTGTCGCCTCGAGGTCGACAGTGAGCCCCGCCGTGGCCACCACGTCCTGGATGAGAATGTCGGAGACGTCGGCCCGGTGGGGCGTTGCAGCGGTGTACGCGGTCGTCGTGATCACTCCTTGGCTGCGGGGACACACCGGTTCGCTGGGAAGGTCTTCCGGGACTTTTCGCGCAGCACAGGCGCCGCTTTGCACAATGCAGCAGCCCATCGCGCCGGGCAATTCTCCACGCCGGGCAGCACTTTTCCGGCCTGGTGAGTTCAAGAGATGCTCCGCCTTGCGGACGGGCGGCGCAGCGGATATTCCGTGCCCTTCACGTTAGACGTCGTCTCATTTGGTGAGTCTGCGGTAGCGGATTCAGGCTGCAGGCGATGGCGGTGAAGGCTAGGAAGTGCTCGGCTTTGCGTTCGTAGCGGCGGTGGAGGCGGCGGCAGCCGGCGAGCCATGACATGGTGCGCTCGATGGTCCAGCGGTGCCGGCCCAGTCGGGTGGAGGACTCGATGCCCTTGCGGGCGATTCGGTGCCGGATGCCGCGTTTGCGGAGCCATCGACGCAGGTCGTCGTAGTCATAGCCCTTGTCCGCGTGCAGCTTGGCGGGGCGTCGTCTGCGCGGGCCGCGGCGGGAGCGAATGGGTGGGATTCCGCGTACGAGGGGCTTGAGGGCCTGGCTGTCGTGGAGGTTGGCGCCGGAGATACCGATGGACACGGGTACACCGGTCCGCTCGGTAATCAAGTAGATCTTTGAGCCTTTCTTGCCCCGGTCGACAGGATTCGGACCTGTCAGTTCCCCCCTTTGAGGGCTCGCATGTTCACCGAGTCGATCGCGCAGCGCGACCAGTCCAGATCACCGCGCGAGCCCCGCTCATCAAGGATCAGCCGGTGTAGCTTCGCCCAGACGCGGGCAGCGGACCACTCGGTGAAGCGTCGGTGCGCGGTCGGTCCCGACGGCCCGAAGACCGGCGGCAACTGCCGCCAGGTGCAGCCCGTTGTGGCCACAAAGATGATCGCCGCGAGTACCTCGCGGTCACCGTATCGGCGCCGGCCCCCACCCTGCGGCCGTGACGGAGTAGGCGGCACCACCCGCTGGAACACGTCGTACAACTCGTCCGGCACCAAACGCTCCTCAATCAGCACGAGTCAAGGCTACCAACAAGACCAAATGAGACGACGTCTTAGAGCTCCTAACGCAACACCGGTAGCCGTGTCCTTCGGACGGTTGTGTCGGTTGCTTGGATATGGGCAAGCGGAACCCTCAACCATGGCTGGTTGATGATGAGTTGTGGTCGAGAATCGAGCCGTTGCTGCCATCGTCACCTGATGGTGAGCGGCGGCCGGGACGCAAGAAGGCGCTGGAGGACCGCAAGGTGCTGTGCGGCATCTTGTTCGTCCTCTACACAGGTATCCAGTGGGAATGGCTGCCTGGTGAGCTCGGGTTCGGCTCGGGGATGACCTGCTGGCGGCGGCTGCGGGACTGGAACGACGCCCGGGTGTGGCAACGGCTGCACGAGGTGTTGCTGGACGAGCTGCGGGCCACCGACCGTCGGACCTGTCGCGGGCGGTGATCGACAGCTCCCACGTACGGGCGCTCAAGGGCGGCCCAAAACCGGACGGAGCCCGGTCGATCGGGGCCGGCCGGGCTCCCAGCACCACGTGATCTGCGACGCCACCGGCATCCCGCTGGCTGTGACACTGACTGGCGGAAACCGCAACGATGTCACCCAGCTGATGCCCTTGCTGGCAGCGGTCCCGCCCATCCGAGGCAAACGCGGCCGGCCCCGCCAGCGGCCGAAGGAGATCTATGCCGACCGCGGCTACGATCACGACTGCTACCGCCGCCAGGTCCGGACGAAGGGCGTCAAGCCGGTCATCGCCCGACGAGGTACCGACCACGGCTCCGGGCTCGGAACCAAGCGGTGGGTCGTGGAACAGACGATCGCGCTGCTGCACTGGTTCGGCCGCCTGCGCATCCGATGGGAAACCCGAGACGACATTCACGAAGCGTTCCTCAAACTCGCCTGCTCGCTCATCCGCTGGCGACGCCTGCGAACCGTGTTGCGTTAGGAGCTCTAAGTGACACCGATCTCGTAGCGCGTGGCGTCCATGCCCGTTGCCAGGCACTTCTTCGTGTAGGTCTCGACCGTCCGCAGTGTGCTGCACCACCGGCGTGGTCCTCTCCCTGACCCGACACCGGGAGTTGGGCGCTGACCTCATCGCCGCCGGATCGATCCCTGGGAGGAGGCATCCAGATCAACCTCCCCTCCCGGAAGTAGGGCACAGGGCTCTCTGCCGCCGGGCTCACCCCGTCCGGCGGCAGAGGCCGGCCTCAGCCGAGTGGCCCTTGCTCGTACCGCGTTGCGCCGGGTCGGCTCAGCCCGGTGGAACACCCAAGGCCTCTGGGGTGCAACGGGCCGTTACCGTGTGAACGGCACCGGCCCGGCCGGCAGGCGGCACGGCGCGGTCACGCGCAAGGGGCCGGCATTCTCCCGGACCTATGGGTGCCGTTATCGAACGGCGAACCAACCGACATGTCGTCGCGTCCGAGCGGTTCTGCTGCCAGGCAGCTCACGATTTCATCGTCATTCCAGCGGCGTTCGTCATGGTTGGTAATGCAACGCAGCAACTGCGGTTGTCGTGCGTACCGTACGGGGCGGCACGGCCGCCACCTTCAACCCGGCGCCGGGTGTACGGCCCACTCCGAACGTTTCCTTCGTCGGAGTCGACCCGTGCAAGAGCGGGAGAGCGATCGACTTCAACCAAAGCATCGTTAGCCGACACGATCGTCGAGCAAATCTGGATAAGCTTGCTCGCTCCGACTCGAATAGGAGTTAGGTCTCATGAAAAAACGTCTCTTGCTGGGTCTCGTTACGGCCACTGTGGCCGCCTCCACATTGGCCACCGTGCCTGCGACTGCGGCTAACGCAACCGGTCCCCGCAACTCGCCCGCTCCAGCCGTGGCCCCGGCCGGAGACGGTGCCTGCGATCTGGGATATGTGTGCGGATGGCAAAACCCCTCCTTCGAAAAGCCGCGGAATCTATACACCACGACACCCACAGATTGCGTCAATACGGCGGCCGTGGTGCAATCCATAACCAATGCGACCGGGAGGCCACTGCGGGTGTGGAGTGATTCCAACTGCACGGGGGCTAGCGAAGTGGTAGATCCGAACAAATCCGTTGGGGATTTCAACTACACGATCTATTCGGTTTCCAACGCATAGCTCGGGGCAGGCGAGCAGACCATCGGATACACCCCGCACACGACCAGGCCGCCGATGAGTACATCTGACGAGGGGTGATCAGGCGGCCCAGCCGACGGAGGAGACGTAGGTGTAGGCGTCCCAGTCGGTCCCGAGACCGCCTTGGATGATGTCGTCCCAGATCGCCTCCAGCTCCCGCGCGTCATGGGCGATCCAGGCATCGACGGCCCGGTCCCAGACCGTGCCACGGACGTTGATGGAGCGGGTTTCGACGTCACGGCGGTGGCGGGGGTCGACCTGGGACTGGTCAGCCGGGTCGATCTCAATACGGGTACCGCGCCCCCGATTGGCCAGCCGGCGCTTGAGATCGGCAACCACGTTCCGGCGCCGAAGATTCCAGTAGGCATTGTCGAGGCGAGCCAAGTTGGCCTTGCTGGGGGTGCGTTCCTCGGCGAGCCAGGCGATCAGGGTGCGGGGACGAACATGGATGCCGGCGCGGTCCATGGCCTCGTAGCCGGCATCGGAGGCGGTCAGGTAGCGCAGGCGGGCCGCCAAGCCGCGTTCCGACGTCACGGACGATTCGATTCCGGTGACCATCTTGTCGATGCCCTCGGCCACGCAGACCCAGCCGGGCAGCGCCCTGGCACCGTAATGGCCGATCCTACGCCAACGGGAATCCTGGGCCATCAGCGCGCCACCTGGCCGACGGTGTACTCACCCGAGGCTTTCGCGTCGCTGTGCTTGACCTTCATCTGGGCCAGGCCTCGGCCTTCGGAGAAGACCTGGCGCCAGTCGCCGGTGACGTGCAGTTCGTCGGTGCCCATCATGGCGATGACCTCCAGGCCGGCCTGGTGGGCCTTGTAGGCCTTGCCCCAGAGGTTGGCGTATGCCTGGCTGTGGATGATGTGCATCCAGTCCGGCCGCTGGATCTCGCGGTTGTGGATCGACTCCCCCATCGTCGAAACGAACTTCGAATACATCGCCTTCACATAGCCCTCGGTGATCGTGTCCTCCTGCGCGAGGGCGGTCTCGCGAGCTGCGGCCAGGACCTTGCGCAGGGCGTCGAGGAAGTTCTCCGTCGCACCCGACGTCCACGACTCGTGAACGGTCGGGGAGGCGATCAGCCCGTATTTCGGGCCGGACAGGCGCAGCAGGAGGCGGAGGGTTGCGTCGGTGATCCACAGGGCGCCGGGTTCTTCACGGTCGCCGAGGGGGTCGGGCAGGTGCGGATGATGCCATTCGGCGGGGGTGATCAGGTGGACACCGGACCGCTTCGGGTCCACGCCGTCGCTGCCGGTGTAGTGCTCCAACTTCCCGATCGGCAGCCAGCACTTGAGGGCGGAGAGATAGGCGGCGTTGGCGTCGAGGGCTGTGACGCGGATGTCGCCGGGGGCTTTGAGGGAGTAGTGGGGGTGGTGGAAGTTGGGACGGGCCTCCCAGATCTGGCCCGGCTCCCGCTTCGACGGCTTGTGCAGGATGTCCGGCAGGGACGGATAGGCGGTGTACTGATAGCGGGCGGTGGCCCGGGTCTCGTCGAACATCGCCATGACGTCAGGGATGGCGCGCTTGATCAGGGCCTGCAGCGCGGCGTCGGCGTCGCCCTCGGCGCGCTCCAACTCCTCGTGCACGGCGCGGGTGATGAGGCCGGTGGTCTCCGCCTGAGCGCGGGCCGCTGACTTCGCTCGGCGCTGCGGACGCGACGGTACTCGAGCCGGTGCCTGCGAAGGCAATTCCGGTGCGACCGTGGCCGGGGCCGGGGAGCCGGCGTACTGGGGTACGTCGGTTGCCGGAGGCGTAGCGGTGGGAGGTTGGCACATCGCACCGGGGTGGAGGGAGCGGCCGTCGGTGGCCTTGAAGGGGGTCACCACGCCGCAGCGGATGCACGCCTCCGGCTCGCCCTGCACCACCAGGCCGTCCGCACGCCACGCCGTCTGCGGCAGCTGAGAGGCAGTCACGGGCGCCTGCGGAACCGGGGACTTGGACAGGTCGAGGCCGGACGGATGCTGCTGGTGCTCGGTCGCCGGTGCCATGCCGACAGTGTCAGTCGCGCCAGTAGCACCGGCTTCGGGCGCCGGTGCGGCGGCGCCTTCCGGCCGGACATCCGTCGTCGGAGCCGGCGGTGGGGAGGGTGCCGGGAAGCGGTGGGCGAGGCCGTCGAGCAACTTGCGGTACGCCTCCAGACGCTGTCCCTTGGGCTCGGCGCGGCCCGCCTCCCACGCCTGGATGCTCTGGACCCGCACCCCCAGGGCCTGGGCGACGGAAGCCTCGGTCAGACCAGCTGCCTCGCGCAAGCGGACCCGCTCGGGCGGGGCGGGCAGCAACGTGTTGTCGTCGACAGCTTGAAGGAGCGAGTCGATGGCGTCGAACAATCCCCGCGGCTGATCGGTCATCTGCTGCTTCTCTCCTATCGGATGCCCTGGCGGATCTCTTCGAGACGGGTGGTCAGCCGCTGATAGCGCTGCGAGGCGGCCTGGGAGGAGTTGAAACCCTGGTGCCGGGAGATCTGCTTCCAGTCCATCCCGCAACGCCGCGCCTCCACCACCACCTGCGCCTCCAACTGGTCCAGCGCCAGGCGCATCTGATCGAACAGACTCAGCGCCGCGGCCACCTCATCTGTCATGTCCCCCTGCTTGCCGTCGTTTTGCCGCCGGTCGGCGGCAGCTGCCAGCAGTCGACCCAGCAAGGCGGCATCCTGCTCCAGATCGCAGGCGGGAGACTCGGCGGCGGGATCGTCCGATAGCGCGGCCAGCCGCCGGCGAGCTGCTTCCCGAGAGTCTGCTGACATACGGGCCACCCTACCTCAAACACACAACGAAACAACAGAAAGTTGTTTCGTTCGCGAAGCAGGTCGACCAGCTCGTCCTGTGCCGGAAAACCGTCACCGCCACTCGCCCGGTCAAGACTTCGCGGACGCCGCCGCAGGTGGGTGCAGCTTCTCCATTCCGGCGTAGGTGTCGATGAAGCGGTGATCGCAGTGGCGCAGCAGATGCGCGAGGTCGTCCAGTTCGGCGTGGTGCACCACAACCGGGTCCGCCTGGGTGGTGCGGTGCAGGTGGACCAAGACCGCACAGGCCGGTCCCGATCCGGTGGGCGCGCAGAATCGTCAACTGGCATGCATCAGCAGCCGGCAGGGCAGCATGCACCGCACGCTCCTGCTCCTGCCGGGTCGCGCGAAGCCCCCTCGACCGCGCGGTGGTGGTGCCGCCGAATGCCTGGAGGATGTCGTGCCACAGACAGCGGCCGGCAGAGGTGATGGAGGTGACCGTGGGGGAACACGACGCCTCCGGCCGCCGGATCATGCCAGGCCAGAGCGGCCCGGGTGAACCTCACATCGTCACCGCGGTCCAGGACCACGGTGCAGGGCGGCTGCCCCCTGCTGTGCAGCGTCTGTGGATCCGGCAGCCGGGGAACAGGCGGCGCCGACGCCGTAATGGGATGACAAGGGTTCGGTCAGAGTTCGGGGCAGGCCCGCCGGCGGCGTCACCAGGTACATCATCACTGTCAGAGTTGTAGCGACTTTGTCTGGAGAAATTCCATGAGCCCGTGCTTGCCGAGTTCTCGCCCGACGCCTGATTGCTTGTAGCCGCCGAAGGGAGCGAGCGGGTTGTACGCCCCGCCGTTGACCGTCACTTGGCCGCACTCCATCGAGCGCGCAAAGGTGACTGCCTGATCCTCCTTGGCCGCCCAGACGGCCCCCGCCAGGCCGTAGTCGGAGTCATTGGCGATGCGCAGAGCGTCCCCCTCGTCCTCGTATCTCATGAACGAGAGCACAGGGCCGAAGATCTCCTCGCGAGCAATGCTCATCTCGGCAGTGACGTCAGCGAAGACTGTAGGGCGGATGTAGTGGCCCTTGTCCCGTCCTTCGGGGTCCTCAGGTCCACCCGCGACGAGACGGGCGCCCTCTGCCACGCCACGACGGATATAGTCGCGGACTTTCTCCCGCTGGGCGCTGCTCACCACAGGGCCCAGGCGGCAGCCGGGATCGGCCGGGTCGCCGGGAACATAGGAAGCAATCTCCTCGACGGCAAGCCGAACCGCTTCTTCATAGTCATCGTCATGCACCAACGTGCGCGTCAACGCGTTGCAGGACTGCCCAGCGTTGCGCATCACGTCAGCGACATTGGCGCGGACAGCCTGTGCGAGGTCTGCTCCGGGGAGGATGACATTGGCGGACTTGCCGCCAAGTTCCAGGGCCACACGCTTAACATCAGCGCCGGCAAGTGACCCGATGTGCCTGCCGACAGTTGTGGAACCCGTGAACGAGATCATGTCGACCCCAGGGTGGCGCACCAGTGCCTCCCCCGCTTCCGCTCCCGTGCCGGTGACCAGGTTGAAAACCCCCGCAGGCAAGCCTGCGGCCACCACGCACTCGGTGAACAACTGGGCCGAAAGAGGCGTCAACTCCGCAGGCTTGAGGACCACCGTGCAGCCAGCGGCGAGTGCAGGAACAACCTTGCAGACGATCTGGTGCACCGGGTAATTCCACGGTGTGATGGCGCCCACGACTCCGACGGGCTCAAGCAGGACGAGCGAGTTGCCAACGCGCTCCTCAAAGACGAAGTCGGCCGCAAGCTCAGCATGCAAGCGCGTCATGGTGACCGGCAGACCGGCTTGCACCCTGCGGGAGAACCCGATGGTGGTTCCCACCTCGGCTGTGATGAGTGAGGCCATCTGATCCTGGCATGCAGCGAGTTCGTCGGACAACGCAGCCAGTAACTCGGCACGGCGAGTGGGCGCGGTGGCCGCCCACCCCGGCAGTGCCGAACGAGCCGCGCTGACTGCAGCATCAACATCGGCTGCAGAACCGGCCGGGACAGCTCCGATGACTCGCTCGTCCGACGGGTTGACGACCTCAATGACGCCTGTTCCTGCCGCAGATCGCCAGTCCCCTCCGATGAAGACCTCATCGCGTGCATTCACAAACATGCTCATGCTCCTCCATACGTCGGGCGGCAGCGGAAACACAGCCGTGGAAACCGTACGACACACCAGCCGCGATGATTCATGAGGGGCCGATACTCCTTGGCACTACTCAGCCGGGGCTTGGGAGAGTATGCAGCCCGTCGAGCACACTCGTGATCACTCGGTGCTCGGCCGGCCCTGCCGCGGGCGCGTCAAGGCATACGAGCCCCGTCCACGGCGGTCCGTGAACGGGGGCTCAGTTCCCCGTCGACGACGAACGCAAGTGTTCCGGCAGGGCCGTTCGCCGGACAGACCCCCTCGACGACCCGCTGTGGGAACACCCCTTCACCGCCAGTTGCCAGGGCGATCGACGCGCCATCCTCCGCATCGACATCCTGCCCCATCCCGACGACCGCGCCCTGACCGGACCACAGTGGGCTGAGGTCGGCCACCGCCTCGCCCACACCCCCGCCATCGAAATCCCCGGCGACGAGCACGGCCGCCACTGGGGCGCCATCCAGCCCAGCCTCTTTCTGGGGCCCTGGCCCCGGCCATGGATTCTGGCCCCGCATTGGCTCCGGCCCCGCCGGGGCCCTGTGGAACGGGCCTGTCCGGTAGTCCGCTACCGACGCGGGGTACGCGCCTCAGTCCGCTACCGGCGCGGGGTGCGCGCCTCGATCCGGTGGTCGAAGGCGGCACCGCCGACGCCGACCGTGGTCACCCCGCCGTCGACGGTGAGGACGGCCCCGTTGACGTAGGACGCGGCGGGCGACAGAAGCCAGTCGATCGCCTCGGCGACCTCCTGCGGATCACCCGGCCGCCCGGCGGGAGTCAGCCGGTTCGCCTCCTCGTATGCCGCCTCGGCACCGCCCGCCAGCCCCGCCTCCGCCGCGAACCGCGCCATCCGCTGGTCGGCCATCTCGGTGCGCACCCAGCCCGGGCACACCGCGTTGGCCCGCAGCCCCTGCGGCCCGTAGTCGACGGCGAGGGAGCGGCACAGGTGGAGCAGACCCGCCTTGGACGTCGCGTAGGCGGCGTTGCCGACGCTGTTGCGCAGCGCGGCGACCGAGGCGACCGCGACCACCGCGCCGCGGGCCGCCAGCAGATGCGGCAGCGCGGCACGCAGCAGCAGGAACGGGCCGGTGAGGTTGGTCCGTATCAGCTCTTCCCAGTCCTCGACCGCGGTGTCGCCGACCGCGCCGCCCCGCCCGATTCCGGCGTTGAGCACCACACCGTCGAGTCTCCCGTAGGCCGCGACCGTCGTCTCGACGAGCTCGCGCACGGCCTCGGGGTCGGCGGCGTCGGAAGGGTGGGCCAGCGCTCCGGTCTCCTCGGCCACCCGGCGCAGTGGCTCGGGCCGCCGCCCGGAAATCACCACCTGGTGCCCGGCGGTGCGCAGCAGCCCGGCGGTGGCGGCCCCGATTCCCGTTCCCCCGCCCGTCACCAGGACAACACGCTGTTCCGACATGGTCGTTCGCCTCCGAAGATGGTCAGCTTCCGGTTCCCCGCACCGCGAGCATACGAAGCGCCGGCACCGCCGGGCCGACCGGGGGCAGCCACCGTCGGCACCCCGGCTGGGCGCGGGGCCAGGAACGACCGCGGCGAAAGGCGACAGCGAGCAAGCGGCGATGAATCGGTGGAATGGTGTGACGGCGCAGGCTTGCGGCACAAACACACCGCATCGAGACGGACCTGCTCCTGAACCCGGCACTCGGCACTGTGAGCGGCAGACCGCCCAGTCCGTGCCGACCACGTCAGCTCAGCTCGTGCTGTTTCTGGTACTTCTTCACCCAGCCCCGGAGTGTCTCCGGGTTCAACTCAAGCTCGCTGCTGAGGATTTCGATTCGGGGTGACGTCATGACGGGGCAGGGATCAGTCCGGTCTCGGTGATGAATCCGTCGAGCAGGCTGGGTTGGTACCGCATCCGTTTCAAGCGTGTGCGGGCCAGTGTGGCGAGTTCGTCGATGGTGCACGGAGCCAGGTTGGCCAGGCCGTACTTCCAGGTGGCCAACCGCGTCTTCGTCGCGCTCGGCGGCACGGCGCACTGGGACCTGCACTGTCCAGCCCATCTGGTGCAGGATGCGCCAGGTCTGGGCAGTGCTGAAGCGACATGGAAACGCCGCGCGATCACGGTGGCGACCCGCGCCAGTGTCCACCGTTGGTCTTCCACCCACGGCTTCTGATGGCTCTTGGACGGTGTCGCGGAGCCAGATGACGATCGCCGCGACGGTCAAAGTGCCATTGAAGAGGTAGTCGCGTTTGTCGAACCGGCTGGCCACCGCCCGAAACTGCTTCCACTTGTTCACGCACCGCTCCACGGCACTCCGGCGGCGGTACTGGGCCTTGTCGAAGGCCGGTGGCCGGCCCTCCCACGACACCTGCGGCCGGCCCGCTGGTCATCGGGCTGAGCGAGGGTGGACTTGATCCCGCGCCGCCGCAGATGGGCACGATTGGCCTCGCAGGAGTACGCCTTGTCACCGCGCACGCGGTCCGGACGTGTCCGTGGCCGCCCCCGACCGCGCCGACGGAAGCGTAAGCCAGACAGCACGGGGACGAACATGGGGCTGTCACCGCGCTGTCCGGGAGACGTCTGCCACGTCATCGGCCGGGCCCGGTCGTCGGACAGCAGATGGACCTTGCTGGTCAGCCACCCCGCGAGCGCCCCAACGCCTCGCGCCCATCAGCCTCCTCACGCGCACCGCCCCCCTCCGTGCGCCGCAACGACTCGTACGGCGCCAACGGTCCCGCCATCGCCAACGGCACCGGTCCACGGCACCGCGCTCGACTCACATCCGTGATCTTCTCCCGTCTGCAGGCCAACTCGCCTGTCCAGACAGGGATATAGACCCCGCAGGTCGTGGACGCCGATTATGCTGAACTTTCAAAAAATGGACTGCAGGTCCGTCACGCTCTCGCCCCCGCGGTCGGCATAACCCGGCGTGCGGCATAAGCCGAGGAATGCGTGACCAAGCAGAAGGCCGGTGCCGAAGCCTTCGAGGCCGCCCGCACCGCGCTGGGCGAGGACGGTGTGGCGATCGCCACCATGCTCATCGACCACTACGTCCTGAACGCGATCTTCGCGGAAAGCCTGGAAGTCGACATCAACCGGCAGCCGCCCGACTGGTCCGCCCCTGACAAGAAGGACAGGTAAGGACAGGTCGCCTGCCGACACATCCGCCTCCGGCGGGCGTCAGCGGGTGCGGTGGATGGCGTCGGGGGTGAGGTCGGCGATGGCGGGGTAGCCGTCGACGGCCATGAGCAGGTCGGCCTCGGCAAGGAGTGAGCGCAGGACGTGGACGATGCCATCGGTGCCGGCCAGGGCCGCGCCATAGGCGTAGGGGCGGCCGATGCCGACGGCGGTGGCACCCAAGGCGAGAGCCTTGATGACGTCGGCGCCGGTCCGGATACCGGAGTCGAACAGGACGGGCAGGCCGTCGGCGGCCTCGACCACGCCGGGTAGGCAACGCAGCGCGGGCAGGCCGCCGTTGGCCTGCCGACCCCCGTGGTTGGAGCAGTAGATGCCGTCCACGCCGTCGTCCTTGGCGCGGCGGACGTCGTCGGGATGGCAGATGCCCTTGAGGATCAGCGGCAGGTCGGTGATCGATCGAAGCCAGGGCAGGTCGTCCCAGGTGAGGGGGTTGCCGAAGATCTGTGCCCAGTGCATCACCGCGGCCGCCGGATCGTCCTCGGGGGACTTGGCGAGCCGGGAGCGGAAGACCGGGTCACTGGTGTAGTTGGCCAGGCAGTGGCCGCGCAACTGGGGGAAGTTGCTGACCGTCAGGTCGCGGGGGCGCCAGCCGGGGATCCAGGTGTCGAGGGTGACCACGATGCCCTTGAATCCGGCGGCCTCGGCGCGATGGACCAGGCTCTCGGCCACCTCCCGGTCGGTGGGAGTGTAGAGCGAGAAGAAGCCGGGGGTGTCGCCGAACTCGGCGGCGACCTGCTCCATGGGGTCGACGGTCAGGGTGGAGGCGATCATGGGCACGCCGGTGCGGGCAGCGGCCCGTGCGGTGGCGAGGTCGCCGTGGCCGTCCTGGGTGCACAGGCCGATCACACCGACCGGTGCCATGAGCAGCGGGGTGTCCAGGCGGACGCCGAACAGCTCGACGGACAGGTCCCGCTGGGTCGGGCTGACCATCATGCGCGGGATCAGGCCCCACTCCTCGAACGCAGCGACGTTGGCCCGCTGGGTGTACTCGTTGCCAGCGCCCCCGGCCACGTAGGAAAGCACCGAGGGCGGCATCGCCGCCTGGGCCGGCGGCTCCAGTTCGTCGTAGGTCATCGGCAGGCTGGGGAGAACCCCGCGCAGCCCGTCGAAGTAGATCTCGTTCTGGTAGTCGGCGTAGGTCACGATCCTGCCCTCCGGCGCTCTGGCCACGGTGGCCCGCCGGCGCGGGCCCAAAGCCCTACAGGGAATCTAAGGCACGGCCAGCCCGCGCATCGCAGGATTCTCGCCCCAGAGAGGGCCGAATGCAGGAACATTGTGCTCCGCACGACGAGGGGCCCGGGTACTGCCGAACTCCGCCGCCATGCCAGGGCAGGCATGTCGATGCGGACTGTCATGCGGGAGGACGGCATCGGATTACTCCCGTTAGGAGACTGATCAGCCGTGGTACCCCTCGTGAGCCGGATGCCCCAGCGCCACCGCCACGATCAGCACACCCGGCAGCGACCAGGACCTTGAGCCCGGTGCCCGGTGTTTCAGGTGTAACGCGCCACCACACTCGACGGCGAGGAAGGACACATGGCCCACAGTCTCGCGGGCGTCGTCGACGGGATCATCGACGCCCACGTTCATCAATGGGATCCGTTCACCACCCCCCGTCAAGCCAGCCCGGTGGCGCCGGTCTACCGGGCGGCACCGCGGCTGGTCGAGAAGGCTTTCGCCAAACTGGCGCCGGTCACGATCAGGGAACTGGCCCTGACCCCACGTATGTGGGACGGCCGTTCCTGCCCGACGACTACGCCGCTGCCGCCGAAGGGCTCGCCGAGGGGGTCGGCGCGCCCGTCACCGCCCTGGTGCATGTGGACGCCGGACGCGCTCGCGGTGGACTACCGGCGGATCGTCGGGCTGGTGGAATTCGGTGCGGGTGACGGTGAGGGGATCTCGGCGAAGCAAATTGCCGCCGGGCTTCAGCTGGAGCTGGTGCCTGCGAAGATCGAGGGGGTTCGGTCCAAGGCGAGGCGACTGGCCGAGCGGGGCTGGCTGACGGCGTCGCCGCCGGGCCGGTTCACGCGGCAACAGCCCACCGGTGCTGCTCGGACCGCGTCCGGGAAGCGGAGCGCGCAAGGCGGCGGCTGAGGAGCATGGCCTGCGAGAAGTAGATGAACGCCTCGCTGGAGGCGGGGAGTGTCTCGAAGTCCCGCACCTGGGCCAGGCCCTTCGTACGCCACCTGCGGAAGAATGCGTAGACCCGGTCCCACGCAGGAAAGTCCGCGGGAAGCACGCGCCATTTCACTCCGTTGTCGGTGACGTACCGCAGGCGTCCAGCATCTGCCGGTGGCAGTAGCCTTCCGGCTGTCCGCCCCGGCCCTCCAGCCAGGCCGGGACCGGCATCGCGTTGCGCACCACCTGCCACTCCGGGTCCGTCATGTCGGAGGGATACCGCCGCACCCGGTCGGGGCCATCGGCCGCGTTCCCGAACCGGTGAGCTAGTGACGTGAGTCAGAGATTCGGTGGCAGTAGGCGGCGACTTTGTCCAGGATCTCGTCGGCGGTTTTCGTCCAGACGAACGGTCGCGGGTCTTGGTTCCAGTCGGCCAGCCATGCCCGGATGTCACGTTCGAGAGCCTGGACGGAGCGGTGGACGCCGCGCTTGAGCTTCTTCTGCGTGAGCTCGGCGAACCACCGCTCCACCAGGTTCAGCCAGGACGAGCTCGTGGGCGTGAAGTGCAGGTGGAAGCGCGGGTGCGCCAGCAGCCACTTCCTGACCGCGGGCGTCTTGTGCGTCGCGTAGTTGTCGAGGATCAGATGCACGCCGAGGCCGGCTGGAACCTCCTTGTCGAGCTTGGCCAGGAACTTCTTGAACTCCACGGCCCGGTGCCGGCGGTGCAGGGAGCCGATGACCTTCCCACTGGCCACCTCCAGGGCGGCGAACAAGGTGGTGGTACCGGCCCGGACGTAGTCGTGGCTGCGGCGCTCGGGAACGCCGGGCATCATCGGCAGCACGGGCTGGGAACGGTCCAGGGCCTGGATCTGCGACTTTTCGTCCACACAGAGCACCAGGGCCTTCTCCGGCGGATCCAGGTAGAGCCCCACGACATCGCGGACCTTGTCGATGAACAGGGGATCTGTGGACAGCTTGAAGGTCTGTGTGCGGTGCGGGGCCAGGGCGAACGCCCGCCAGATCCGCGAGATCGCCGACTGTGACATGCCCGTGGCCGCCGCCATCGACCTAGTCGACCAATGGGTGGCGTTCTTCGGAGTCTCCTCAAGCGTTTTGACGATCACCCGCTCCACGTCGGCATCGGTGATCTTCCGCGGAACCCCCGGCCTCGGCTCGTCGCACAGGCCGTCCAGACCACGCTCCAGGAAACGTCGCCGCCACGTGCGGACCGTATCCGGGGCGACACCCAGACGTCGTGACACCTCCATGATCGAGTGCCCCTCAGCGCACTCCGACACGATCCGCGACCGCTGGGCCAGCGCCTGAGCGGTCGTACGCCGACGCACCCACCGCTCAAGCACAGCCCGCTGGGCATCAGTTACCGACAACGGCGGAATCTTCGGACCCGGACGACTCATACCCAACCAACGACGAATCTCTGACTCAGGTCACTAGACGGTGAACCGCAACTCCGGCCGCTACCAGGTAACCTTCGGCGGCGCCGGAGCCACCGTCCCCACACGCTGGGCACCCAGACGGCGGTAGAACATTCGGCGAGGGGATGAGAGACCACACGCACGTCGCTCAGCCGAGATGCGCCCTGGTGGAGCCGTCGCGGCGGGGAGGCGGCAGTCCTACAGCGGACTCGAACTACTCCGCCCCGGCCTCGTGGTCCTCCACGAAGTAACTGTCGTGCCGGATGCGAAACTGCTCGAGTTCCTCGCCACCGCGCCGCGTCATTTCCGCGACCCGCTCGAAGTATTCCTCGCGAGGGGCGCCCGGGGAGAAGAGCATGAGCATGGACATGGGCTCGTCGGTCACGTTTTCGAAGGCGTGCAGGCCACCGACCGGTACGTACAGGAAGTCGCCCTCGCGCCCCGTGACCCACTTCTCGCCGTTGTAGAGCTCCAGTTCGCCCGAGAGGATGTAGAAGGACTCCGACATGGCCTTGTGGAAGTGGGTCTTGGCTCCGGCGGACCGTGCGCCCAACTCCACCTTGTATAGGCCGAATTCACCGCCGGTCGACTCGTTGGTGGCAAGGTAGTGGGTAGAGCCACCGGGCGAGGAAATGTCCGGCGGGGTGTTAACAGGGCGGAAGACTGCGTTCACTTCGCCCTTGTTGCCGTGGTGGCGAGGCTCTGGGTACTGGATGTGTTCCGGGTACGACATGATGCGCTCCTTTTGGCAGGTCTCCACCGGAATGGTGGCTCGCTCCCCTGGAAGGCGGCATCGGGCGTGCGGATGATCTCGATGGGTCCGGGAATGAGGGCTGGAGTCCTAATCCTCTGGCGCGGCCGAGGGTTGAATCTGTCCCGGCAGCAGACTGGCTATAACTCCTCTCTCAACCGCGCCCAGGTATCGGTGTCCAGGGTGTCATGGGGGCCGATGCGGGAGAGTTCAGCGCCGTCGCGTCCCAGGGCCGCGATGACGGGCCGGCCTCCGCGGCTGCTGCGCGGGGACATCCAAACAGCAATGAGCCTGCGCTGCTCGGAAGCATCGATCCGGCGGTCGCCGATGAGAACGTGACCCACATCCCGCCCCAGGCGCACTTTGACGCAACCGATCCATGAAGCCGTAGTGATGGAGCGCGGAAGGTCAGAACTACGCGTGAGACTCAGGACGCCCGCGCAGTCGCGGACATCGAGCACATCGACGTTGACAGGATCGTCCCCAGGGCTACTGGCGCCTGCCCCCACGAACCGCCACCGCTCGCCATGCCACTCCAGAAACGCGATGTGCTCACGCATCCGCGGTGACTTCGGACGCCACACGATCCAGATCGCCCCGACACCGGCCGTGGCGTCGACATCGGCCGACACCACCGTCAGCACGCGCCGCGGCATCCACCACGGCTGCACCTCATCTCGCGCCAGCGCCCGCCTCACCACGCCCCGCAAAAAGGTCTCCCACCGGGGCCCCGTCCACACAGCCTCTCCCCATGCCTGCATGGGCCTGCGATACCCGGCGCGCGGAGACATCAAGCCCCAAGCCGCTGGGGCAACAACTCACAACCCTCCGATCAAAAGAGCATTACGGAATCCTGCGCAGCGACCCGCTCACACCGCGACCGCGTCCTCCCGCGGAAACACCGCCGGCAAATCAACGACCGTGCCCACAACGCCCCATGACGCGAGCCAGGGGCCCAGTCCACCCTCGTGCACCAGGCCGAACTTCAACGCCACACCTTCAAGCTGCCACGACCGCCAACCCATTCCCGCCGCCGATTGCGAGCCAGTGGAGGCCCGCCGCCATGTCCGCTGCGGGAAGACCGGCAACCGGGAGGCAAGCTACCCGAAGTCGTGCTCTCCTCGGTGCCCGGCAAAGAGCAGACATTCATCGCCGTCTGGCTCGGCCGGGCAGACGGCGGCGATGGCGATCTCGTAGGAGCCGGGATCGTCCCATGTCGCCCACCGCTCCACGCTCTCCTCGCCGTGCCGGAGATCCTGGCCCTGGACCAATGCTCCGTGGAGACCTTGGTGGTCAAGGGCGAGCCCGCAGTCCCGCTCGGACTCCACCTGATGTACGGCATGGGGCAGGGCATCGAAGCGCGAAACCTCTGCTGCGGTCAGCCGGATGGAGCTGGGGCAGTGCGGCGGCTTCGGCTCTTTACAGCCCAGACCGTCCTGGTGGCCGTCGGGAAGTAGGCAGCCATCATCTTCACCGTCGGTGCATAGCTTGCCGGAGATGATCTCGCATTCGGACCCATCCCAGGTTAGCCACCACGAGATGAAACCGGTGTCATCATCGACTCCGTCGCAAACGTAGTGGATGTGCTTCTCGTCGTGGTCAACGCTTAGCCTCGCGCTTTCGCGGGGTGTGCTGTCCAGGTGCGGATCAGAAACCCGGAAAATGCCCTTGACCCGCAACGATAGGACTTGCTGAGGGTCCTGTTGGTTGCAAGGAAAAGGGCACTTTCCAGGTGAGAGAGCGTATCGGTTCCTACCCACGCGTGCGTGTCCAGGGCGATGGTCGCCAAATCGCCTCTCAGGCCGGTTCGGTCCTGCTCGTGGAAACGGCACGTAAGAATGGTCTTGACCAGGCGATCTCACGGAGCTCCGTCATCCCGGCCAGCAAAGCCGTCGACATAATCGGCCAGTTGGTCATCCGTAGTGCTGGGTCGCGGAAGTCTCGACGATGCGCTGCCGGGTGAGGACATAGGTAATGGCGCGGCGGCGGAAGTTTCTACCCCAGAATATGGCCCCGAAGAACAGCGGGAGTCCGGGGATGAGCATGAAGGGGCCGATGGCCCAGTGGGTGGCAGGAGCGGCGATCGACTTGATGCCGATGCTGGACAGTAGGAATCCCAGCGCGGCACAGATACCGATCAGGTAACCCTCCACACGCATCCCACCGGGAAGGTCCCGTTTGTTGATCCTCACGTTGCTGGCCGCAAGTCGGCGGATCACCTCTTCTTCGTGAACTACCTTCTGGTGTCCGTGGGTTGGCATGTTGCTGCCGTTCACCGTGTTCCCCTTCACGTCTAACCTGGCCTGATCAACGGCCTTGGCGGCAAAATCGCGCCGATTCTCGCATATGGGCTGTAGTTACGCTTTTGGCTTGTCTCCGCCTCCGCCTCCGCCTCCGCCTCCGAGGCCATCAACAAGCGCCTCGACGCTTGGTCGTCATCGGTGGGACTTCCGCGGCGTAGCACCAGCACCGCCTTACAGCTACCCCGGCCGGACGCCAACCTCGCGACTACCGACGCGTTTAACGGAGTACCGGGTGGTGGCCTTGAGTCGATCTCGGTAGCCGAATACCGCGGATCCGGATCGCCGTAGGTCCACTGCGCCCTTTGCGCGGTTCCTGCTCGACTCCGTTCAGCATCTCGCATTCGCCGGGTCCCGGGGTGGACCGGCCGCCGGGCAGCGGGTCCACCCCTTCGCGGCCCTTACGAGCAGAACACGCTACTCATGATGCTGTGGCACGCGAAGACGCTGTAGTTGCTGTCAAATCCTGTGGTCGTGTGTTCGGGTTCCAGGTCCTGCAGGTCGAGGAGCGACATGGTCTTTTCCTTTCTCGATGTCCTCTCCGTGGAGAAGGACTGGTCGATCGCAGCCTCACTGATGCGAAGCTGGTACTGGGGCGTCCCTGCGCGTGGGCAGGAACGGGAGTTGTGCAGGGTGGTCGCCCAACGCCGTGGCGAGGGCGAGCAGGCAGCCGGCGGTTCCTGTGGCGAGGTCCATGGACAACCGCATCAACTGGTTGCCTGGGAAAGCTATGTCGCCGCCGTAGGCCATGCGGTAGTAGCCGAGGGAATGCGTCTGACGTCGGAGTTCGTCCACCGGGACACCGGGGGTGGTCGTGCGGTTGACGAACCACAGCAGCCCGGCACGTCCCTGGAACAGGGCCGGTTGGGTGTAGGACCGGGACCGGGCGGCGAGCAGGATCCCGGCGCGGGTCTCGGCGAGTTCGGCGGCCTGCTCGGGTGCGTGGGCAAGGTAGTCGTCGAGGACCGCGCCGATGCCGACGCTGCCGATACCGAGGGAGGGCGTCATGCGCCAGCCCTCGTTGACTCCCAGTGCGCCGCTGGGCATGTATGCACATTGCGCGAGATCGATGTTCAGAGCGTCTTGGGCGAGGTCGAGAAGGGCAGGGGTGCCGGTACTTTCGTACAGTCGCAGGAAGAGCAGGGCAGGGCCGGTAGCGCCGTGCAGGAGTCCGGCGCGCGGGCGTGTGGGGTCGTGGCGTTCGCGGGCGGCCAGCCGGTCGGCGATGATCTGCGCTGCTTCAGTGGCCCGTTCGTGAAAGTTCCGCTCGCCGGTGGTGCGGGCGAGTTGGTCCAGGAGGAGGCCGATTCCGGCCAGACCACTGTTCAGGTCCGAGGGGAGCCGGTGCCAGTTGGAGCCGAGCAGGGAATCGGTGAGATCGAGAGCGGACTGGGTGTGGCCCAGGCGATCAAGGGTGAGGATGACGCCGGCCAGGCCGTCGTACAGGCCCGCGGGCATATCGGACGGCAGTGAGTTGATGTGGTCGAGCAGCCACCGTTCCCCGTCCTCGTACCGCTCGGCACCCGCCTCGGCCAGCGCGTAGAGCACTCCCGCCGCGCCGTGGGCCAGACTGAGCCCGCCGCCGCCGGAGAACTGGGCAATGTCTCCGGGGAAGAGCCGGTCGTCCCTGTCGGGCGTGGCGGAGGCCAGGATGGCGCGCACCATCGAGTCACGACCACGCGGCCAGTCCCCGGGTTCTGCCAAGTGCGGGGTCCAATGGTCAGGGCACGAATCCGGCACCGGAGCACCCGGCGAATGAGGCGCCGGCCGGCGGCCGTTGTGTGGCCGTGCGACAGCGTCCGTGGTGATCTCGGTGACAGCTTCCTGAATGAACCCTTGTGGTATGTCGGGGAAGTGCTCGGTGAAGATCTCGCCGAAGTGGATTGCCTTGCGGCGATCGATGGCGAAGAGAGAGGTCAGAGGGAAGAACAAGGAGAGACGGAGACAGGCCAGGGCATATCGGTCCACCGCGGTGCCCGTGCGGTCGGGTGGCGCGAGGAAGCCTGCATCGGCGACGATCTGACGGCCGGTCTGCGATGGCGGAGCGGCTGCCTCGAAGTCGACGAGGGTAACGGACTGTTCGTCCGGCGACACCATGATGTTGGACGGGTGCAGGTCGTTGAAGCACAGGCCCTTACTGTGCATCGCCGTCACCGCCTTCTCCGTGGCGTGATAGATGCGCAGTGCCCAGTCCGTGTAGGCGGTGACGGCCTTCGGGTCGGGGTCGGCGGTCAACAGGGGGTGACGGCGAGCGAAGAAGGAGTTGAGCGTGTGACCCTCGACGAAATCCATGACGAGGAAGCGGTGGTCGCCGAGGACAAACCAGTCGCGCACGGTGGGCGCAACCCCGAGCCCGGCCAGCCTCTCCAAAGCAGCCTTCTCTCGCTCCAACCGCGCGATCGCGTCGGAACCGTCGGCGCCGATCCCGGCATGAGGACGACCTTCCTTGAGGATCACCGTGCGCCCTTCGCGAGTGTCGGTGCCTCGATAGACGCCGCCACCGTTGGAGTAGTGCAAGGCGGCCTCGATCTGATACGGCAGCCCGGCGAAGGTCGCGGTGCTGCGGGCGGCCAGGTGGGGTTCAAGGAACGAAGGCAGCCTTACCCACGACGGGACACGGAACGCCGGAGATCGGCGGTCGGGCACGAGGCGACCCTGATCGTCCTCCACCGCTGAGACGAGCTTTCCCCGGTCGTCCACGCAAAGGCGGCGGTCGAAGGCGCCGTATCGCACATACAGTGGCCCTTCCGCCCACCGCAGATCGGTGAGGATGTACGGGCCAGGGCGGCCGCCGACGATCTCGTGCAGTTCCTTGAGCACGGTATGCAGCTGAACGTCGTCCACCGGATAAATGGTGACCAACTTCCCGCTGCCATCACGCGGGGCGTACTTGGTGTTCCGTAGCCGCCATAAGCGCGGACCCCGTACGAACTTGAACGGGATCGCCCGTGGAACGCAGTAGTCCCAGACGTCGTCAGCAGTCTTCTCCGCACCTTCCTCAGTGGCCGATACGTGAATCTTCCACCCCTGTTTGGGGCGCACCGACTTATTCGCCAATGACGATTCGGGAAAGAGGTGCAGCCAGTCCCCATGAGGGGCCGACCGCCATCCCTCAGGCAATGGGCGCCTGGCCGCGGTGAAGAGAGCACCGAGCCTCGCGTCGGAGGCGGTGACGGAGACCCGGTCCAACCGTTCGTAGAACTGTGTGCCCGGCACACAGTAGGCCGCGTACTGCTGGTCCATCCCACGCTCCCCTCTGCGCACGCGACAGCGGACCAGGCCCCCGGGTCAAGGCCGCGTGCCTGGACACATCCAGCACAATGGGTAGTTCTCCCGTTGTGTTGCCCATCAACTCTGGCAGCAGAGAGTGAAATACCAATGAAATGAACAGTGAGCCGAAGCTGGTGTGTTTCTTGCTCAAGTGATCCATTTACGGGTGAGCGCGAGCCCTCAGGCGATGCTGGCGAGGGTTAGCCTCGCGCTTTCGCGGGGTGTGCTGGCCAGGTGCGGATCAGAAACCCGGAAAATGCCCTTGACCCGCAACGATAGGACCTGCTGAGGGTCCTGTTGGCTGCAAGGAAAAGGGCACTTCCCAGGTGAGAGAGCGTATCGGTTCCTACCCACGCGTGCGTGTCCAGGGCGATGGTCGCCAAATCGGGGTCTTCGAACTTGAGCGGTGTGTCGTCCCGAGTTGGCTGACTGGCTGTCACGTTGCGTGAGGATCACGGGTGGTGGAGGTAGCCCTGGCAGCAGGATGCCCGTGTCCATGAGTGATCATTTCTGTTCTCGACGCAGAACGATCACCCAGAAACCACGGGCTTGGACAACGATACGACGTTGCTGCTCGACCTGGACGGCCTGGCCGTCGCGCGGGTGGAGCGGCTGGAGGACGGTACCCGCCGGGTGCACCTGATCACCGCCGATGAGCAGGCACGGGCCTGCCCCGAGTGCGGGGTGTTCGCCACCCGGGTGAAGGGCTCCGCGACGACCCGGCCCCGCGATCTGCCGTACGGCGAGAGCGGGCTGGAGTTCCGCTGGCACAAACGCCGCTGGTGGTGCCGGGAGCCCGGCTGCCCGCGGCGGTCCTTCACCGAGCAGATCCCGCAGCTACCGGCCGGCCCGCGGATCACCATGCGGCTGCGCGGTGCCGCCGGGCGGCGGATACGCGACGCCGCCTCCACCGTCCTCCAGGCCGCCCGTGACCTGCACCTGTCCTGGCCCACCGTGATGGACGCCTTCCGCGCCGCCGCGCACGAGGTCACCCAGGCGCCGCCGCAGGTGAAGGTGCTGGGCATCGACGAGACCCGGCGCGGACGGCCGCGCTGGGAACAGGACCCCGCCACGGGCAAGTGGATGCTGACGCGCGATCGGTGGCACACGGGGTTCGTCGACGCGCTCGGCGCCGGCGGCCTGCTCGGCCAGGTCGAGGGCCGCACCGTCGCCGATGTGCTCGCCTGGCTCGCCACCACCCCGCTGGCCTGGAGAAATAGCATCGAGTACGTGGCCATCGACATGTCGACCACCTACCGCGCCGCCGTCCGCACTGGTCTCCCGCACGCCACCGTCGTGGTCGATCACTTTCACGTCGCCCAGCTCGCCACCAAGATGCTGTCCACGGTCAGGCGCCGCACCACGGCCGAGATGCGCGGCCGGCGCGGACGCGCCAGTGACCCGGAGTGGAAAGCCAGGCGGCGCCTGCTGCGCAACCGAGAGGACCTCACCGACGAGCAGTTCGCCACGATGTGGAACGCACTGCTGGGCGAGGGAAGGATCGGCCAGAGGCTGCTGACGGCGTGGATCGCCAAGGAGAACCTCCGCAACCTCCTCGCGCGCGCCCACACTGGCGCCGACCGCCATCAAGTCGGCGACGCCCGCAGGAAGTTCCTCACCTGGTGCGCGGACTCCGACATCCCCGAGGTGAGGCAGCTCGCCGTCACCGTCGACCGCTGGTGGCCGGAGATCGAAGCGTTCATCGACACCGGGCACGGCAACGCCAAGAGCGAAGCCGTCAACCGCGTGATCAAGCTCGTCGCCCGCAACGCGTTCGGCTTCCGCAATGCCGACAACCAACGACTACGGACACACTGCGTCACCACACGCCGAGCCCGCGGACACCTCCGCACCGCTCAACTTTGAAGACCCAGCGCGGGACGTCGAGCGTGGCGATGTAGGTGGCCAACGTGAAGCCTCTGGTGGTTGCGGCCGTGATCTCGTGGTGAGACCTGTCCTACCAGGAGCTTCCCCAGGAGACCGCGACGTGATGATCTCCGATGTTCCTTGCCTGCGCTGGCAGTGACCCGTTGGGGGACTGGCGCAGACGGCGCGAAGCGCAGAGCTCAAGCTGAGCACACGCCCCTTCTCGCCCCTGGTGCTTCGCGCGACAGAGCCGTGCGCCCTGTCCACTCGGGCCATCAGGATGGACGCTGCGCCCAACGCGTGGAGGAGAAATGAGCACGAGGATGCATCGAGGCGGCCCGGCTCGGCCTTTGCGGACCATCGTTGTCCTGTGCGCTTGGCTGGTGTCCCTTGGTGTCGCCGGTCCGGCGCAGGCGAGTGTGGACTCCTCTCAGCCGGTGCAACCGCCCGCACGTGGGGCGCAGGCTCGGCCTGCGGGCGCCGTCACCGACAGTGCGAGCCTCCACCGCGTTTCCGGCGCGCCTTTTCAGACCGATCCTGCGCCGGTCTGTTCGAGCCAGGGCGGCGACAGGGAGGTGAGCCTGGCCGTCGACCCGAACAATCCCGCCCACATGGTCGCGGCCTGGATGCAGGTCATGGGCTCTCCCGGCGCGGAGACGGGCACGATGACACTCACGGCTTCATCGGGCGACGGTGGGAGCACCTGGAGCCCGCCGGTCCCCGCTCCCGGGGGACAGGTCTGCTCCGGCGGAACGCTTCCCGACGTCGGCGACCCGAGCCTGTCCTTCGGGCCCGACGGACGCGTGTACCTGGGGCGCAACGCGCTCGCAGGCCCCGTCTTCATGACGACATCACCCCCGGGGACATGGCCACCGCAGTGGACCCCGGCGACGATCGTCGATTCCCACGCGGACGACTCCGACACCGTGGTGGCCGACCCCCTGAACCCCGGCACCGCCTACGTCACGTTCACCAACCTCTCGACCGGCGCACTCATGCTTGCGACCACCCACGACAGTGGCCAGACCTTCGCCGTGACACCCATCGATCAGCCAGTCGGCGAGTCCGATGTCCTCTCGCGCATGGTGGTGCTGTCCGACGGCAAGACCCTGCTCAACGTGTTCCACCGATGCCCGCTGGGTTGTCAGGTTCCCTCGCACGACCTGTACGCGACCCGCTCCACCAACGGCGGCGCCAGCTGGTCCACGCCAAGCAAGATTGCCACGGTCCCGTCCGCCGGCGCCAAAATCGTCGATCCTCAGAACGGAAACGAGTTCGGCAGCGACGGGGCAGTCTCGTCCTTGGCGGCCGGGCCGAACAACTCGGCCTACCTGGCCTGGACGACCTGCACGCTCTCCCAGATCAACCCCCTCGACTGCGCTCAGAACAGCCCCGGTGAGGTGATGGTCGCCTCCTCGGCTGACAGCGGCGCCACATGGTCCTCGCCGACGGACGTTCACCGCCCGGCCGAGACCTTCCAGGCCAACGTCGCGGTGGCCGCGAACGGCGCGATCGGGCTGACCTGGTACGACTTCACCGGCAACTCCTCGACGAACTCGATCCTGCCCACCACGCGGTGGCTGGCCCGCTCGAATGACGGCGGCAAGACCTTCTCGACCCCCCATGTGCTCGGCGGCCCGTTCGACATGCGGGCCGTGCACAACGGGATGAAGGAGGTGGGCGACTACCAGAGCCTGGTCCCCGCGCCCGGCGGTTTCGAAGCGGCGTTCACGCTCGGGTGCTCGGCGAGCGCGCCGTGCCAGGCACCTGACCCGGCAGACATCTTCGCCGCGTTCGCGGGAAGCTGAGGGGGTGCTGTGAGGTCACAGCAGAGCTGGAGCATTGAGTGCTGGAGGCATTCGTTCATAAGGCCGAGCATCTCGACCTGACTGCCGCAGATGCCCAGAGGCTGCTACTGACGGCCTGCATCACCAAGAACAATCCGCGCAACCTCCTCGCCCTGACCCGCACTGGCCCCAACCGGCATCAAGACAGCCACGCACGCGAGAAGTTCCTCACCTCGTGCGCGGACTCCGGCATCCCAAGTGCGGCAGCTCGCCGTCACCGTCGACCGCCGGCCCGAGACCGAAGCGTTCACCGACACCAGGCACAGCAACGCCAAGAGCGAAGGCGTCAACCGCGTGATCAAGCTCGTCGCCCGCAACGCGTTCGGCTTCCGCAATGCCGACAACCAACGACTACGGACACACTGCGTCACCACACACCGAGCCCGCGGACACCTCCGCACCGCTCAACTTTGAAGACCCCCAAATCGTCGCTCAGGCCGGTTCGGTCCTGCTCGTGGAAACGGCCCGTAAGAGTGGCCTTGACCAGGCAATCTCCGCTGCTCTCGCCCCATGGCGCAAACCGCGGGCCGACCACTACCCCGGCAAGACCCTCCTCGACCTTGCCCTGGCGGTCGCGCTCGGCGGGGACTGCCTTGCGGATATCGCCATGCTGTGGGCCGAGCCGGCAGTTTTCGGGCCGGTCGCCTCCGATCCGACCGTCTCCCGCTTCATCGACGCCCTCGCCGCCTCGGGCGAGAAGGCACTGGACGCCGCCCGCCGGGCACGGTCCGAAGTCCGCTCGCGGGTCTGGTCGTTGGCCGGCGACCATGCCCCGGATGCAGGCAGCGAGGTGACGGTGGACCTGGGCGGCGCACTCGTCGTCGCGCACTCGGACAAGCAGGACGCCGCCCCGACCTGGAACTGGAAGAAGACCTACGGTCACCATCCGCTGATGGGCTTCGTCGACCACGGATTGGGCGGAACCCGAGAGCCGGTGGCGGCCCTGCTGCGATTGGGGACTGCGGGCTCGAACACGGCCGCCGACCACATCACCGCCGCCCGCCTCGCCCTGGCCCAACTTCCCAAGCCTATCGGCGGGGGCGGGCGCC
>NZ_KN708638.1:72675-157821 GCF_000805335.1 Streptomyces sp. CT34
GCCCCTGATCCGCACGGACTCCGGCGGCGGCACCCACGAGTTCGTCGCCTGGCTCGCCCAGCGGGGCCGCTGGCTGTCGTATTCCGTCGGCATGGTGATCACCGACACCTCCACCAGCACGTGCTGAAGATCCCGGCATCTGCCTGGACCGCGGCCGTCGAGACGGACGGCGAGGTCCGTGACGGCGCCTGGGTCGCCGAACTGACCAGTGACGTCCTCGACAGCCGGCCCAAGGGCATACGGCTGATCGTCCGCAAAGAAGGGCCGCACCCCGGTGCCCAGTTGAGGATCACGGACGCGGACGGCATACGGATCACCTGCTTCGCCACACACACCGCCAACCGTCCAATCACCGAACTGGAACTTCGTCACCGCATGCGGGCCCGCGCGGAAGACCGGATCCGGGCCGCCTGGGCCACGGCCTACGCAACCTGCCCCTGCACAAGACCGCCCAGAACAAGATCTGGTTGGAGATCGTGCAGATCGCCTTTGACCTACTGGCCTGGCTGCCCGTGCTCGCCATGACTGGCAAAGCCCGACTCTGGGAACCCCGCCGCCTTCGGCTCTGCCTGTTCACCGCCGCCGGACAACTCATCACCACCGGCCGCCGCCGCATCCTCCGCCTCGCCCGCCACTGGCCCTGGAGCCACGACATCACCGCCGCCCTCGACGGACTCGCTCAACTGCCAACCGCGAGCTGACCAGCAAATCTCCATGTCCCGACGACTGCACCACTCGACCCGGAGCGGTGGAACCCGGCGCCCACCCGACGCGACACTCGGGTTACTGGCCTGCCCACGACCCGTCACGAAAAGCGAAACGGTCCACCGACTTCGTCACGCCGGGTCTGCTGCACGATCGGGTGACAGGAAGGATCGAGGCTAGGGATGGCTACTTCACGTAGTCGGGGATCTTTCCCATTCCGTGAATGATCTTGCGTGGGTGCGGCTTGGCGTCCTGACCCTCCTGCTGGATCTGGGCGCACATCCAGGGTTTGTCGCCGTGGTACTGGTGTTGGTCGCCGCTCAAGTTGACGACTTGATCGACCTGGCCGTCGGCGTCGAAGTGCCATACCAGTGCCCACATCGTGTCGACCTGGCCCACGCCCTGGGTTGTCCAGCCTCGGTGGATGTCGACGACGTACTCGCCGTTGCTGCCGAGAAACACCGGTTCGGCTTGGAAGCCCGTCTTGCCGAGCTGGTCGAAGAAGCTGACCAGCTCGTCGAGTCCGCGCTTGATGCCCGACAGCGGGTGGTGGCCTGGGATGTTCCACTCGATGTCCGGAGCCAGGACCGTGCTCATCCCCTTGACGTCGTTGGCGGCGTAGGCGGAGAAGAAGTGGTTGATGGCCTCGGCCTTGGGGTCGGACATGGCTTCACTCGTCGTCACCTGGATGCTCCCCGAAGATTCGGTACCGGACTGTCCCGGTCGCGTGATCAACGATGCCGCCGGCCCGCCGGAGCCGTCCAATACCTGCTTCCATAACCTGGCGGAATGGATATCGACACCCGTCTGCTGCGGTACTTCGTTGCGGTGTTCGAGGAAGGCAACCTCACGCGGGCCGCTGAACAGCTCCACATCTCGCAACCCGCGCTCACGAAGCAGATCCGGCAGCTGGAAGTCCAGCTGGGAGTGGTCCTGTTCATCCGTTCCCGTGCCGGGATGGCCCCCACCGAGGCCGGTGAGGCACTGGCCGCCCACGCCAACGACGTGCTGACCGCTTGGGAGCGCACGCTGCGCGCCACCCGGGCCGCCACGACCCGGGCCACACACACGCTACGGGTCGGCTTCGTCGCCAGCGCCGCCAATGAGTACACCCCGCTGATCATCGCCGACTTCGCCCGGCGCAGCCCCGGCTGGCGGGTCCAGATGCGGCAGACCGAATGGACCGACCCCACCGCCGGACTGGCCACCGGCGAGGTCGACGTGGCGCTGCTACGCCTGCCAGTGCCCACGCACAGCGACTTCGAAGTCGAGGTGCTGCTCACCGAGCCCCGCTGGATCGCCTGCCCGCGAGACATCACCTCGCGGCGGAGGACCGCATCCGGTTCCAAGATCTGTACGACGAACCATTCGTGGCAACTCCCGCCGAATCTGGGGCCTGGCGCGACTACTGGCTCGCGGCCGATGAGCGCGAAGGGCACCCGGTGCGTATCGGCGCGGTCGCCCACAACCCCGATGAATGGCTCAACGCGATCGCTCACGGACAGGGCATCAGCCTCACCCCCGAGGCGACCGCCCGCTTCTACCAGCGCCCGGACGTCGTCTACCGGCCAGTGACGGGCGTCAGCCCCAGCCAGATCGGTGTCGCCTGGCCCCGTAACCGACTGATTGACGACGCCATCGACGCCTTCATCCTCAGCTGCCGTGCCATATGCGCGAACGATCGCCTCGCAGACACCGGCCTGACCATGGACAGCTGACGCAACCAAGCGGACATCACGCATTCAAGCCGACATCACGCATTCAAGTTGGGTAGCGGCGCGGCACCTCATGGGAAACCTGGGCCGCCGGATGCCGGCCGCAGATTGAGCATGACGAAGGAGACCGCCAACTGGAGGAGGTTCGGGTGGCGGGGAGAAGGGCGGCGAATGATCCTGCCGACAAGTCGCCTTGACCAGTGGAGGTCCCCGTGAAGCACCTGACCGTTCTCGCTACAGCAGTAGCCGCCTCAGCACTGATGATCCTTGGAGCTGGCACGGCCAACGCCGACGACGGCCACCGTCCCACTGTCGTAACTGCTCAGCTCGGACCTGTCCGGATCACCGACGGCCTTCACAGAGTCGGCACCTGGCTTCTCGGCGACTGAGCTCACCCGCAGGTGGGAAGAGCTCTTCACCCTCCCGGAGCGCTGAGCGCGCGGCGAGACAGGGAAAGGCCGCACGGGCGAGACCCGATGCCGACAGGGGTAGAGAGCTCGCCGCGCCCGTTTCATTGCGCTCGATTCGCTCGGCTTCGGCCTCGACCGTATCCGCGACAGCGCCCACACGCTCATCGACCGCGCCGAGGAAGCCGGAAGCCTCCTCCGGGGCCTCTGTGAGGAATCTCCTAGTCAACCGATGATCAGGGCTGGAACACCTCGCACCTGATGGCAGAACTCATGGCCAGTATCCGCGGTCGCTGACGCTGTCATCAGGGCAAACGCATCGTGGCCGGGGATTTCGCGGACGGGGATCGGGGCTCAGGCAGTCGTTCAGAGGTTTTACGTTGTGGTCGCCAGCGTCGGAGATCACGGTTGCATACTGCAGCTGCACCGGCTCAACAGGGCGCGCTCTCCTCAGGGATGAGCGCCCTGCCGTGACTCTGAAACAGGAGCCCCCACCTTGGAGAAAACGGAACTCCTCACCGATCTTGGTGTCGCCAACACGACGAAGTCGGTGATGAAGAAGCTCCCCGAGGCCACTCTGGCCTTCTGGATCATGAAAATCGCCGCGACGACCCTGGGCGAGACGGCCGGCGACCTGTTCGCCCAGACACTCAAGCTCGGCTACTTCCTCACCACGATGGCCCTGTTTCTGATCTTCGTGGTGACGCTTGTCGTTCAACTCCGCTCCTCCAGCTACAACCCGTTCTTCTACTGGACCGTGATCCTGTCGACCAGCATGGCCGGCACCACGATCTCCGACTTCATGAACCGCGATGCCAGCGCCAAGTTCCTTACGGACGGCGCCACTTCGCTCGGCTGGGGTCCGCAGGGGCTTGGCCTTGGCTACCCCGCCGGCGCGGCGATCCTGATCTCGATCCTCCTGGCGATCTTCCTGGTGTGGAAACTGTCCGGGACGACGTTCCAGATCCGCGACATCGTCACCTTCCGCGGCGAGGCCCTGTTCTGGTCGGCGATCCTCGTCTCCAACACCCTCGGCACCTCCATGGGCGACTTCCTGTCCGACAGCTCCGGCCTGGGCTACGCGGGCGGTGCCCTTCTCGTGACCGGCGCGCTCGCGGTCCTCGTCGTGCTGATGAAGGTGCCCGCCGTTCCGAACGTGCTGCTGTTCTGGATCGCCTTCGTCCTCACCCGGCCGCTCGGCGCCACTGCCGGCGACTTCCTCACCAAGCCCGTCGCCAAGGGCGGCCTGGACCTCGGCACGGCCGGTTCATCCGCCGTGCTGCTCGCGATCCTGTTCGGCCTGATGGCCTACGCCCACGTCCAGGAAGGCAAGACCGCCACCCCCTGCTCAACGACGCCGCCTACGTCGCAGGGGTCGGCCTGACCATCAGCGAACGCGACCGGCTCGATATCCCGGCCGACTTGGCGACCACCTCACCCGGCTGCACCGCATCGGCATCACGGTCGGAGACCTCTCCCCCAAGAACGTGCTCTTCAGCACAGCCCCCGGCCCGAGTGCTCCCTCATCGACTGTGACGCCATGCGCGTGCGGGGCGCCACCGTGTACTGCCCCAGGCCGAGACACCCCACTGGCAGAGATGGGGTACATCATCTTCGTCACGCTCATCGTGGCTCTACGGCAGCCCCCGAGCGAAGTCGCCGGATTCCAGAGCCGCCTCGCGCCAGTTGGCGGCGAGCTGGAGCATGCGCTCGGTGCCGTGTGGGAAGTCAGGTGGTGGGGTGTTCGGGGTGGTGGGCCACAGGATGGCGGCGGCGAACCGGACCGTATGCCTGGCCGCAGTTGCGTGGGGGCAACGCTGCCGCGCTCCAGGCGCCGCAGCATGTCAAGCCGGGCAGCGCCACCGAGGAGTTCGTCGAACACGTTCCCGCATTCCTGCGCGCGTACGGTCGCGAGGTAATCCACGGGGAGTGCCTCCGGCGTTCGGGTGGGTGGGGCTGAGCCTGGAGGCGTTCACCGAACTCGGCCTCCTCGGGGTAAGCGGAGCCTCGGACGGCGTCACGCGGTGGCAGGCTGTGGCACTTCGAGCGCGTCGGCGATCCGGCTGCCAACTCCGCGATGCAGGACGGCAGATAGCCGTCCAAGGCGTCTACATCACGGCACAGCTTGGCCCGCAGCAACCCGCAAAGGGCGCTTCGGTGAACAGCCTCTGCGGCTCGCCATCGGACGCCGGTACCGCCTCGGCGCGGCGATCAGCATGGACGCCATCCCCATGGTGTCCGCCGCGTCCGTGGCACGGTACGAACGTCATCCGCTTCCAGCGGTCCGCGACATCGGGCTGTGGGCCCGGTGCGTATCGCCCCGCGGCGGGAACACGTCCACGAACTCCTCGTCGGTGAGCAACCGTTCGTCGGTGAGCAACCGTCCCTGCTCGTCCGGTCCCGGATCGCCAGGCTCCCCTTCGCCGCACAGACATCGTCAGCCGCCGCATACGGCAATGTCGGCCTCCACGACCACAACCAGGTCTTGAAGGCCGACGTCACACAGGACCGCGAATTACGCCACGACGGCCGAGGATGGTTCCGGGGCCCAGTGGATGAGCACCGTGCTACAACTGTATCTCAGCCGTGGATCGGGCCCAGCGGGATGTCGGAGACCTGGAGGCTGACGGACTTCACAGAGCCGCCGGTCAGAACAGGAATGCCGTTGGGGCCCGGGGCGAACGTGGCGGTCAGGCCGTCCACGGAGCCACTGACGGACAGACCACCCGCGACGCTGTCGAGGTCGTCGTCGGCTATCTCACGGGTCTCAATACGGGACGTGTTGCTCATGATGTTGAGCGTCCTTCCTCAGTAGTGGTGGGTCGCAATGCGTCGCGCACTGCAGCGGGAACCCCCGGACGGTGCTGACGCTAACCATGGCCGATCAAATGGCGATGAAATCGCTGGTGGGCATGGTGCGTGTATCGACGTGTCGCGGGCTGCGGGCTGCGGGCTGCGGTGCTGAATCCTCGCGGGGCGTATGGGGGGACCGGGCAAGGTGGGCAGGATCGGGCAGATGCCGCATCCGATCCGCCCGTCGCTGTGCCATACTCCCACGATCCATGTCGACGTCCAGCTTCTCGATGAGGACCTGGACGTCATGGGTGAAACTGTCGTCCGTCCTGTCCAGGACCGCGCGGTAAGCATCGGTGGCGGGCTTGGCCTTGGCCTTGTGAGCATGCCGATGTGCGGGCCCGTACCGCTTCAAAATGGCTTCACCGAGAATGACCTTGGGGTTTGACGGGAGGTCAACTGGCAGGTCGATACATACTCGTTGATGAGCCCGTGGACGGCTGTCTGTCGGTCGATCCGGATGGCGGGCAGGGGGATGACGGCGGAGTCGTCTCGGGGCGCGAGCTGATTCCTGCCTTGGTGGGGCCGGTGGGCGTTGAAGCCGGGCGTAGTCGTGCGGGATCCTCTCAGGGTGGCCGCGACCGTCGACCAACAACCGTCAGTGCACTCCTGGCGCGCGGAGCGGATGAAGCGCTGGGCGTGCGCGCATTGCAGTTCGGTGAGCCGGGGGGGGAATCTAGGCCACGGCCAAGTACTCGGAGGCGAACACGGCGTCGAAGGCAGCGGTGAACTTCACATCCCGGTCACGGACGAGGTGGGTGAACTGCTCGGTGCGGTCGCCGAGTTGCCGCAGGAGCCGGCGAGCTTGCTGGGTGGCCCACTCAGCAGTGGGGTGGGAGGTGGCACCAAGGATGGGCACGGTTCGGGTTCGTACCTCCATCACGAACAGCGCGTACAGGCACCGAAGCGCGATCGTGTCGAGGTGGAAGAAGTCCGTCGCGAGCAGGCCATCGGCCTGCGTTTTGAGGAACGCGGCCCATTCGCCGCGGGCTTGTTCACGTTGAGGGTGCGGGGCTGAGGCCGGCTGTGCGCAGGATGCGGCGGACGGTGGCGGGGCCGAGGCGGTGGCCGAGGCTGCGTAGTGCCCCATGCTCTCGACGCAACTCCCAGCCAGAGTTCTGCGAGTCGAGGCGGAGGATCAGGTCGCGGATCTTGTCCGGGAGCGGTGGGCCCCGGTTCGCTCGCGGGAGCATGCTCGACCCACGGACCGGCGACGCGTCGTTCCGTGACGGGCACTACTGATGGTGGAACGCGGGTGGCGCTTGCACCACCTGGCTGTCGCCTCACCTGTCAGTGATCGCGGAGAGCCATGCGGTGTCCTCCGGGCCCGGCGCTTCGGGGCCAGGCGCGGGCAGCCAGCGGACCTCGCCCGAGCGCAGGGCGACCGTGGCCCGTGGTCTCATGGGCCCGTCGCCCCTGCGTGAGAGCAGGACGAGTTCCCAGACCGTCGCCGTCATGGCGTCGAGCCGGGTGGCGCAGTGTGCGGTGACTTGCCGCGGATCCCGGGTCTGCCCCAGGGACAGATGTGGGGTGAAGTTCTTGGCGTGCGCACGACAGCGCGGGAACCGCTGCTGCAGTACGCGGTGCAGATCTGCCCACGGTGTCTTGCCGGCGGCCGCAGGGTCGAGCCACACAGTGACGTACGCCCTCTGTTGGAAGGTGCGTACCCCGTCCAGCCGGGCGGTGAAGACCGGCGTCTCGGCCGTCGCCGCGGCGAGCGACGGGGCCGCCCGCTCGAAGTCGGACTCCGGCACGAAGCCGAAGAGCACATTGACATGCGGTGGCCAGCGGTGGATCTGCGGGTCGTAGTCCCGGCGGATGTCCTGGATCGGTGGCCACAGCTCCGCAGGCGGGATCCAGGCCACCGCCGTGCGGGCCGTCGGGGACACATCGAGGGCGCTGGCAGGCTCGCCTCTGGCGAAACTCAGGTGCGCTTGCGAGGCCCGCACCCGGCCGGCCCGCGACGCGTCGATGCGGTCCACGCCTGTGGTCCGGTCCCAGACCACCTCGCCGTCCGCCTCGATGAACATCACCCGGTGCCACGGGATGTCGCCCCCGGGAACAAAGGAAGGCAGCGGGATGCGTTTGACGGCATCCCTGCGCTGGCTGATCCCCAGCACGAACCGGGCCGGGTCGAACCGCGGGTCCCAGCGGACCCGGTGATAGATCTCGTCACTGGTTCGCATCACGCCCCCTCTCCCGCCTTCCCCCTCCTCTTCCCCAGGATGCCGCCTACCCTGTCCTTGACGACTGTTCCGCTCCGTACCGCGACGCGTCAGGTGCGGTACGTGATGGCGCCGGCGTACGTCGAGGCGGGTTCTCGGTCGACGGATGACGGAGCCATCGCCAACGTCCTCGTCAGGTTGGACGCCACCGGGGTGGCCGAGCAGGTCACCGATCAGCCACGCACCCAGCGGCTCGCCCAGCCCGCGCAGACGACAATCACCCGGTAACCACCTACCACGACCAGGCCGGGCGCGCCCCACACGCCGTGCGCGATGTGCCCGGCCCCGTCGCTTCAGCAGTGACAGGCGGCGGAGACACCAGGTAGCTCGGCGCCTGTGAGCGCAGCTGTTCTCGGTTTCATCCGTCAGACGCAACGCCGATGCGGGCCACTACCGCGGCGGTGCCGTCCTCTGCGGCGATGTGGTGCGCGAGTTCGACCGCTCGCTGCCGGTAGGCGGGCTCGGCCATGCAGGCCATGATCGCCGCACCGGGGGATTCGGCGGTGAGCTCGTGGAAGGGCAGTGGCTGCGGGGCGACTCCGAGCCGGTGCAGCCGGGCCGCCCAGAACGGCCGGTCGGCCATGACGGGTACCGGCACGGTCGGGCACCCCGGCGCGCAGTCCGGCCGCAGTGGTGCCCGCCCCGGCGTGGTGGACGACGGCGGCCGTGAGGGGAACAGCCAGTCGTGCGGGAGCTCGCCGATCGCCAGGACGTCATCGCCGACCGCGCTCAGTCCGGCCCACCCCGCCTGCACCACCGCGCGCACCCCCGCCCGGGCCTGCCGCGACCACGAGCTCGCCCAGCCGTTCCCCCTGGCCCGGTGCCATGCTGCCGAACCCGATGAACACCGGGGGCGGACCGGCCTGGAGGAAGTCGACCGGCTCTGCCGGGGGCCGCCACCCTCGCGGCCGGGCAGGCCACCAGTAACCCGTCACCTCGACGTCGGACGGCCAGTCCGCCGGGCGCGATACCACCAGCGGACTGAAGCCGTGGAAGACCGGCCGGATCTCCCCTGCCGGTACGGCGACACGGCGGCGGGCAGCCCAAGCCGGGTACACAGCCGCGTCAGGCCCGCTTCCTGGCGCGCTCCGGCGTGGGCCAGCAGCACCCGGCCCGCAGCGAGATTGCCGTCCAGTCCTAGGTCGTCGGCGCCCAGTACACCGGGCAGCGGGAACTCCCCGGTGGCGAAGGCCAGTTGGAGGTAGGTTCCGATGACAGGGACGGCGAGCGCCTCGCCGGCCGCCTGGCTGAGCGATGCGGGGCCGAACGCGGTGAGCACCAGGTCGGTGCCGCACCCCACGGCCGCCACCACCCCGTCTGCCAGCCGGTCCAAGAACGTCGAGGTCACCGCCCGCGCCTCCTCCGGGGACATCGCCAGAGCGCGGGCGCGGATCAACTCCTGGGGGTCTCCCGCAGAGGCTGGTGGTCGGGCCGCAGCCGGCCACGAGTCCGACGAAGGGCAGGTGCGCGGCACGGCGACCTGGTGCCCGGCGTCCAGCAGGCGACGGTCCTGCGGCGACGGCTCCAGCAGTTGGCCGCCTTCTCCGCCGCTATGGCTTACGGGTTGTGCGGACCGCGTCGGCGTATTGCTCGGTTGTCAGGTCTCCTTCGTTGATGCCCAGGTCGGTCAGTACTGCCCGGACGTCGTCCAAGGCGGCCTGCAAGGCGTCGTCCTTCGCAAGTCTTTCGACTTCGAGGCAGGCACCACCGTCGAGTTACGGCGCTCGGACCAGGGTGGCGAGCATGCGCCGGTATCGGGCCTCGAAGTGATAGTCCCGGCACCGCTTCTCAAACGCGATGGCGGTCACTCATGCTGCGGCTGCGCTCATGAACGCTTCAGGAACCTCAAATAGAATGCCGCGAACACCAAGACGATTCCAACGTTCACCATCAGCCGCGCCCAGAACTGATGCCTGAAGAGCAGGACGTCCACGCCAACCACGACGGCTACCAGCGCGAGCACGTAGAGCACGACGACCACCTGTCTTCCCATCCCTCTTTTCTACGTGCCGCATCCCTGGGTCAGCGACCTGATCTTCCATCCTCCGGTCGAGCTGCAAGACGCCTCAGCCGAGCAGATCATCCATGAGGCCCTCAGATATCGGCCGATTGCCCCGTGAACGGTGGGACCGGTCAACTGGCGGCCCGCCTGCTGTTCGGCGCGAGCGCAGGTGCCGGCCAGGCGGTGGAGCCGGTGCCGCCTGCGCGATGGTCGGGTTCCCGGCCTCGGCGAGGACGAGGTTCTGGCGGTCGGTCGACTGCTGGTCGGTCGACACCCGCTTGTCGACCGGATTGGCCATGCGGCTCGCCGTTCTGGTGGTCGCATTCGACCCTGGCTACCGCACTCCGGCACAGGTCTACGCTGACCTCCTGAACAGCGGTGATGCGCTGACTGCTTGAGCTCACCATCGTTTGGGTGCTTCCCCGGAGCGGTGAGTGTCGAGCAGGGACTGCACGATGGCACCATCTGCGCGGTCTCGGCCCGCGGGCTCAGGTGAGGGCGGCGACCAGCGAGGCGAAGACGGCGATGAGGACGGCGACGCGGACGTAGTGGAAGCGGTCCCAGCGGTTCATCTGCTCCTTCCAGTCCTCGGGCCGGTTCTCGGGGGTCCACGTCTTGCCCCGGTTGTTGATCGGGACGAGCAGCAGGATCGACATGATCACGCTGAGGATCAGCAGCGCGCCGGCGGTGACGACGAGGCCGGTGCCGTGGTGGCGCCATCCGGCGATGGCCCAGACCGCGACGAGGACAAGCGAGGTGATGTACCAGACCGGCATCACAGCGCCGAGCATCCGGCCCCCGTGGGCGCGGCCGAGTTGGCCACTGTCACCGGGGAGCGCGTCGAGGATCCGGTTGATGACGAAGGCGACGGAGAACTCCACCCCCACCATCACGCCGACGACCACGGTGGTGAACCCCCCGAGTGCGTTGAGCATGATGACCCCTCCTGGGATCTAGCGCCGCTAGATGATGAGTCGACGCTAGTACTGCCGCCGCTTGATTGTCTAGCGATGCTAGGATCGAACCATGTCGGTACAGGAACGCAAGCAGCGCGAACGGGCGGAGCGCGAGCGCCTCATCGTGGCGACAGCCCGCGAACTCGCCGAGCACCAGGGCTGGAACGCGGTCACCACCCGCCGGCTCGCCGAGCGCATCGAGTACAGCCAGCCCGTCCTCTACAGCCACTTCCGCGGCAAACGCGAGATCATCGGCGCAGTCGCCCTCGAAGGCGCCACCGAGATGGCCACGGCGCTGCGGGCCGCGACCTCCGCCGCAGACGGCCCCCGCACCCGGGTCACCACCCTCGCCCGCACCTACCTCGACTTCGCCGAGCGCAACCCGGCGGTCTACGACGCCATGTTCCAGCTCGACGGCGGCCTGGTGTTTGCGGACGAGGACACCCCGGAGCCACTGAAGGACGCCTTCGCCGCGCTGCTGGAAAGCCTCGGCGAGGTCGCCGGGGACGGCGTCCACCCGGCGCTGTTCACCGAGGTGTTCTGGGCGTCCCTGCACGGGCTGACGACCCTGACCCGGGCGGGACGGCTGCCGCCAGGGGACGCCGAGCGGAGGATGGAGCTGCTGGTGGACCGGCTCGCCATGGTCTGACACACCGTCCGGGCGGGCGGCCGACACGGGTGCTCGGCTCCTCCCCCAGGTCACTCACCTCACGTACCGGATCACATCGTCCTAGGTCGCCCCTGGAGTCATGACGGTGCCGGGTTCTCGTTCAGCTCTTGCCGGTCGTCCCGGTTCATTCGGCCTCGGTCTCGTCCTCGTCGAGACCGCCCGCACGCGGGTCGCGCAGTGGGCGCGCACCGCCATCTGGATGCGCCGTTTGTCAGCCTGTACAAACTCCCCCATCCCGGCTGGCTAACTCGTCGTGTCACCAGTGGAGTTCACCAACCAGAGCCCCTTTCGACTCTGCTCATGCCGAATGCCCCAGCTGTGCTGCACCCGCTGCTCTGCCGATCGCTCCATCCGCGACGTGCCCCTGCCGGGCAGCACGCTCTGCCCTGCCCCGTGTACCGCCTAGGCGTAGGTTGCGGCAGCTTCACGGCGACGTTGGGCGCGTGGCTGCTCGATCGGGGCCAGCCCGCCGTCCGGCTCGGGCTCGGGGAAAGCGCGTCGCCTTCGTCTGCCGCTCCACCGCCTTCGCGATACCCGGGTCGAGCCGACCCGCTGTGCGGGCGCAGCCGCCTGGTGCGCGGCGAGCGCCTGGTGGAAGCCGCGCGAGGCGATCTCCCTGGTCTTCACCGGCTCTTGGGCGCGGGCGCGGCCGGCTGAGCGGACTCCACCGTGCGCACCGGGGGTGCGGCGCCGGCGGCCAGGACCCGGATGCCGCGGACCGCCTGCGTACCAGCCGCGTCGTTGGTCGCGGCGACGACACGGGCGTTGAGCAGACGCAGCTGGGTGCCGTAGGCGGGCGAGTCCGGGCGCAGGTCCAGTTGCCCGGACTCCGCGTGGAAGGCGACCGCCTGGACGTGCCCTTCCAGATCGAACATGACCGTACGGACCCTCCTTCGGGCATGCCAGTGCACGGTGCCGTACGAGTCAGTGAGTCGGCGACCGACGGGCGTCCACTCACCAACGCCAAGGTCCGGGACCGTCTAGCCGGCCGTCGGCCTTCCGACTCGATCCACGCTCCAGGTGGCTCCCCAGGGAGGTGGTCGGCGTCCCGCGAGCTCGTCGAACACCCCCTTGCCCCCCTGGTCAAAGCTCTGCTCACGGCCTCTCTGGGCGTCGTCCCAGTGCGACCAGAAGCACGACCAGAGGCGTGACCAGGAGCCCGACCAGTGGCGCGACCAGAAGTGCGATCTCCTACCGGTCCAGGCCGGGGCCTCCGCGGGACCGTTTCACCCGCAGCCATGCCGCCGCCAGTTGGCGCCACAGCCATGACCGGGGCCGGGGGTGCACGGTGACGTGCCTGCCGTGGTAGGGCGCCGATCGAGTCGGCGGGGAGATTCTCTATGGGCGGGCGGGGTGTGGGGTTGTCAGGGGCAGCGCGGGAGGTTCCCGGTGTTCTGGCCTTGGACGTAGTCGACGCTGATGTACAGGTTGGGGCGGCCGTCGTCGTTCGTGGTCCTCAGCCAGGTGTCGCTCGTGTGGTTCAGCGCCGACAGCCACTCTCCTTGCGTCCAGCACGAGAACCACCGGGGTCCCGGCCCCACGTCCCCCCGGTGCGTGGCGTCCTTTGCATCGGGTGAGGTGTGGGTCCAGGTCTTGGAGGTGACCACCAGTTGCTGGGGGCCGAGTGTGCGAGTCTGCGCCAGGAAGCCGGTGGCGCGCGCGGTCAGGAGGGTGAGCGCGGCGGCGGAGATGGCCGCGGCGGCTGCGAGGGCGATCAGGCGCAGGGGGGTGTGGTGACAGCGGACCGGCGGGGACGTTCGTGGTTCGCCGGGAGGCGCCGTGACCCTTTCCCGTGCGGCCAACCATGGTGCCGTCTGGTGTGTCCCGGTGACCCCGCATGCCGCGAGGAAGGTCAGCAACCGTTCCTGGGAAGGGAGTCGTTTGCCGGTCAGGATGTCGCTGGCGGTGGCGCGCGGCAGGCTCTGCGGCCGGCCGTCGCGTGGGGGGAGCCGTTCGGCGGCCTGCGCCAGCGTGCGGTAGGACATGCCCTCTCGTGCGGCGAGCGTGCGCAGGCAGGCGGCCAGGTCCGCCGGGCTGCGGACCTGGGCAGGGTCGGATGGCTGGTCGTGAGCCGCGGGACCGCGCACGGACACCCCCCTCTTGCACAGCGAATGATCACTGCTTGTTGTAGCTGCTGGCTGCCGGAGCGTGTCCGGTTCCGTCCCGGACACCGCTCGAACGGGTGAGTCCCGGCTTCGCGCCTGTTCGCCCTCCGGTCGCCCGCCCGCCTGCGCATTCCCTGCCTCGGGGAAGAAACCGCTGGTCACGGACGTGTCCGGGAAGGTTCGGACAGTGGCCGGAGAGGCGGGGGCCCTGCTGTGGTAGCGGTGCCGGGCCGAGAACGGCCCGGTCAACAACGACGCACAGGAGCTCGACATGTCACCTCGTCGACGCCTCGCCACGGCTGCCGCGGCGATCATCCTCGGCCTCGCACCGGCGCTGACCAGCGCGGCGACCACGGCCTCGGCCGACCCCAACTGCCCGGACAGCGGATGGGCTTGCTTCTACGGCGGAGCCAACTTCACGAGCAACCTCGGCCACATGATCAAAGCGCCCGCGGACGCCGACGACGTCTACGGCATCGTCAGCGTGCGCAACCGGACCGACCACGTGCTATGCCTGCGCAACAAGGCCAACGGCGCCACCGCGGCTCAGGGCCCGCACAGCCAGGCTCCGAACATTGGCCATGGCTGGAACCAGGTGACGGCCCACGTCACATTCGTCCCCGTCGGCACAGCCTGCTAGGCCGCGCCGACCGGCACCTGGCGGCACCCGTGGTGGACAACCCGGCACGGGCGCCGCCCGGAACTCCCGGCAGCTCCAAGCGCGCCCGGATCAGCCGGTGCACCTCTGCGTCCACGGTCGCCATCGTTGCGAGCAGGCGCCGCCGGTACGGCGTGCGCACCCAGGCGGGCTCGGGATGACGGCCAGCGTCAGCCGTCACCCATTCGGCCCAGCATCGTTTGCCTCCCTGACAGTGTCCGTACCAGGAAGTATCACCACCTATGCGCACGCGTTCGGCCTTCGGGCAGTAATCCTCGATCCGCGCGCTCGCCGTCCCGGCCACCGCCCAGTCAGCCCCCTCCCACCAGGAGCACAAGGCCCCACGGAACTGCGCATCCGGTGCGCTGTGTGTCTACTCGGGCGCCAGCTACACCGGCCGGGTCACCGTGCCCCGTGGCGACAACAAGAACCTGCTGCACAAGTGCGCGCTGCGGCACGCCGGGTCGGTCTACGACAACGGCCGCCACGACGTCATGATCTGGGACCACAAGGACTTCAAGGGCCGCTCCATCGAGGTCACCCCGAACAAGAGCGAGAAGGCCCTTCCGCACCGCTTCAGCCACAACGTGGCGTCCAGCAAGTGGGAAACGCACCACTGCTGACCAGGCCCACGGCCTGAGCTGAACCGACCTGCGACCAGCACAGCCCGGTCCGCCCGGACGCACCGGCGGCGTCACAAAGTGAGGGGCACCGAGGGGAGTCAAACCTGGGTACCCTTTCCACTGCTGGCAGCCGGGATGTCTCTCAGGCTTCTGCATGCCGGTCCACCTCGAACTCGCGGTGCTGTTGCGCGGCGGCGACTGCCCCAAGCCGATCGATCGTCGCGGCCTGACCAGGCCGGTGGCCAAGTCCGAGACCGACGTCCCGGCCGGGAGGGTGGTCGACCGAGCGTGTGTCCAGGCCACGTCGCAGCCCAGGTCGAGCAGCGCTTCGTGCTCATCCCCGACCGCGCCGTCGGCCCGGTGGATGGCGCGCAGCCCATCCAGGGCGGGCGAGGTCATCTCCGGCAGCTGTCCGAGGGCCTCAACCACCGTGCTCCCCCGGAGCCAAGGAGGGTGGCAACGGGTGCGAGAGGCGTACAGGTGCACACCGGAGCCGTCCGCAGGCTGATCCAGCCCCCGGCCACGCACGACGGGGTGGAGAGCAGCCGGCAGACGGGTCACCACCGGACCGCGGCCGTGCGGGTCCGTGTCCACCAGCCACCGCTCCGGCTTCTGCTACTGGTGCCACCACACCGGCCGGCTCTCAGACCTGACCCGCGGCGGCTACTACGCGTACCACGTCGACGTCGCCCCATTTCATGGCCGACCGCACTCACAACGGCCCCTCCGTGGTGCGATGGCTCGATAGCGGGCGGCGGAGCCGCAGCCGCTGGCGTGCGCTGGTCACCACTCGACGCCAGTATCTGCACGCCGCCCGCTGAACATACCGGCCCACTCAGCAAGACAGGCCCCGCTGGGGTGCGCCAAGGATCGGGAGCGCCAACAGTGGAGTCATGAACGACAACGTCCTCTTCCTGAACGTCGACGACCCGCAGGCCGGCCACCAGGCTCTCGACGCGCTGCGGCAGGCGCACGCCAACGGCGAGGTGAAATTGCGCGAGGCAGCGGTTGTCGCACGCGACGCCGACGGCGTCCTCGACTTCCCCGACGCCGTCGACAGCACCGGCACCGCCCGCGCCTTCACGGTCGGCGGCCTGATCGGCGGGCTCCTGGGCATCCTGGGCGGCCCGCTCGGCGTCATGATCGGATTCGGCGCGGGCGGGCTGATCGGCGGTGCCCATGACGCGCGCGAGGCGACCGCGGCCAACGCGGCACTGGAGATGCTGGCGGCGGAAGTGCCGGCGGGAAGCACCGTGCTGGTAGCCGAACTGGTGGAGGAGGATTCATCACTCGTCGACGGACTGCTCGCCCCTTACGGGACGGCCGCGCGCTATCCCGCCAGGGAGATCCGCAAGGAAGTGGAAGAGGCCATCGCACAGAGGCGCTAGGCCGGGCTCAGGGGCGAGCTACCGCAGTGCCGGGTTCGTCCGCCAGTACACAGCAACCAGTAGGGCCCGGTCCTCGAGAGGCCACCTCCACATTCGGCCCCTGCGGACGGGTCCGCTCCTTCGCGCCGCAGCGGTGATCAGCTCGCCGAACTGACACGCACTCAGCCCGGTGAACGAAGCCCTTCAAGACGGCTCCGACGCCGTGATCACACCAGTCACATCAAGAGCGTCCGGGTTCCTGTTGTCTGCTGCCTTCGTCGGTGTCTACTTCCAAGGCTGCCATGCGGGCTTGTATTCGGCCTGCGGGATCTGCCCGAGGACCGCGAGGCGTTCCAGTTCGGCGACTTCGGTTTGATGGGCGATCTTGCGGCGCCGTTCTGCTTGCTCTCCGCTGTACTTGACGGCCTTTGCGCGCTGCCTGGAGCGGTTGCTGCCACCAGGACGCAGCCCAAGTCGTCCACGACGCCCGCGATGCCGTCGTGTCCTACGGCACGGCACTACCTCTGACCAGCTACATGAGGCCGCTCGGACCGAGTCGAATTGATCGTCACGCTGGTGCAGTCAACTGACCACACGTAGGTAGCCCCGTTGCGTACTCGTGACGGGGCTACTCCCTTCCCCACTCAATCCAGTGCATGGCCACTCCGGTTCGGCGGCCTGTGCGAGCCACCTGCCGCGGCCGACAACGACGGACGGGGCACCGAGAGGCGTCAGGCCAAAGGCCCGGCAGAGCCGCTCCAGCTCCGCAGCAGCCGCGGACTCCGTGTCCGCGAGCACCGTGTACACCGTCGCCATACCAGCATTCTGCCCCCGACGCCGGACAGTTGATGGCAAAACATGGCGATTTCACCACCCCGCCAGAGCCCGGAGATTGTCGGGCACCAGCGGCACAATGGCGACAGCGCTCATAGCCCGCCCCGAGGAGCCGCCATGAACGACCAAGGCAACAACGGCAGCTACCAATGGCCCACCTGTACTGCATGCGGCCGGAACCTTTGGGAGACCGAACACCGAACTCGGCCGACAGGCATGCCACATGTGTCAGAGCCGCGTCGATCAGGACCTCACGGCGCTGGCCGGGCCCCGCGGACTGTACGCCTCCATCGCCCTAACCCTCAGGCCCGATATCGGAAGTGGCGAAGCCCAGGTCTCCGGCGGCGCCCGCACCGCACCGCTCCCGCTCCGCCTCGAACCGCTCAGCCTCTCCGCTCGTGGCGGCGTCGTCACCGTCCTGCCGACCTGGCTCGTCGACTGGCACGAGCACCTCGGCTGGAATCATCCGCGGTGGCAAGGCGATCTGCAGCAGCAACTCGACCAGGTCGTGAACGCGCTGCGCAATAACCTCGAATGGGCAGCCACCGAACATCCCGCGTTCCGGGAATTCGTCACCGAGGTCGTGGTGCTCACCAACTCCTGCCGTCGGCAGGTATCTGGGAAGCGTCCCGAGGGCCGCATCACCGTCGCATGCCCCTGTGGCGGGACAATGCGCATCACCATTTCCACGCCCGGTGCACGGTGTGCTGTATGCGGCGCCCAATACGGCCGCGCCGATGTCCTCGAACTGCCGCCTACACGAGACGACATGGCCGCCTCAAGGATCGTCTCATTTGGCGTCGGTAGCCAGGTCGCGCCACCACTGTCGTGACATGGGAATGGCCCCATGGCTTCCCCTGCGCACATACGACCAGCGCGACAGCAGGGGGCCGCATCGTCGCGCTGGAGACAGCGGACTTCCCGTGGCGGACTGACCGGGCCCGAACTCTGGCCGCTGGCTGGACTTTTCAGGAAGGTCCAGCCAGCGGCCTAGCGTTTCGACTGCGGGGCGAGCTGAGTCCCGCGGCCTGACCTTATGAGGTCGTAAGGCTCTCGGTTCGGACTGTGTAGCGGAGACTGGGCTGCGGTGTCATCGCCTGCTGTTCCCCGCCTTTACCTTCCCTACTCTCCGAGCATCCGCACTTCTGTGCGTCGCCGCCCTTGTCTCCGTTGCCTTCTCTTTCCTCCGAGCCTCTGGCTTCTGAGCCTCCGCCCTTGTCTTCGTCGCCGCCCTTGCTTTCCTTCGGGAAGTCGGCGTTGTTGTTGCAGCCCACGGACGAGCCCATGGTGGTGCTCTGCCCACCCGCGGGACCCTCGCCGCCGAGCGCGTTGCCCGCCAGGCCGTTGAGGACCCCGACCTCGCCGAGGACGTTGACGTTCGCGTCGCGCGACCTGCACTGGCTGCCCTGCTTGATGTCGATGTCGGTGCCGCCCTTCTCGCCATGGGCGTAGGCGGTGCCGGCGCCGAGGAAGCCGAAGCTACCGAGGACGACGGCCACGACGGCAGTCTTCTGAAGCTTGCGCATTTCTTCTCCGGTGGTCGACGGATGCAATCCGTGATAAAGCGACTTCTTACAGTCACAAGAGGTTAATACGGGATATGTCGTAGGTGTTCGGCGGCGCGCCGGATTCAGGGCCGTCGCGAACGGGTGGCTGTACCACGGCAGTCGCAAGCCCTCCGCCCCAACGGCCCAATATGAAGTTAAGTGTTGATCATTCGAGATGACCTATATGCGGTTGCGGACTTGATAGTGGAATGTCGCACTGCTCCCAACGAAGCACTCGTGTGCCCGCAAGCCCTGAAGCCTCCGATTCGTCGGTGGCTTTTTGCATCCTCGATCTGGAGGTGTGCGCGTACGTCTCGTCGAGATCCTGCCGGAGGACCTGGTCTTCGCTCACGAAGCCGCCGCAGCCACTGGAGTCCCACAGCAAGTGATTCGCCAATGGGCTTCATGCGGGGAGATCCGCCGCTTCTCTGGTAAGAACGGGATCACCCGAAACCGGCACGAGTACAAAACATGTACGCCCCTGTGACGCGCCCCGGGACCACGTGGCTGCTGTCCTTCACCCCGAACCCCACTGACGTGCAACGCGCCTGGAACGATGAGGAATTCACCCCGATCCCCTCAATCGCGTGGACCGTCGTGGAGGCGTCGTGCCTACGGTCGCTGGACGCGATGCGTCCCCTCGCGCGCGGCGGACGGCTCGGCCCGGTCCTCGTTGACCCGGCAGCTGATGTCGCCTGGTGGCTCGTGGACGACGGCGCCGATCAGCGCCTCGCCGACTTGCCGCTTTTGACCGTCCACCCCCGGGGCTGGCTCCTGCGTTTCCGCCGCCACACCTGTACTTCAACGGCCGCGGGTGGCTGGAGAAGCCCAACGGCGCCGGCATACTCACCAACCCGATCAAACTGGGGCCGCGTTCGGCCCCGGCGGACGACTCCCATCAGAGGCGTTTCGATGACCAAGAGGAAGATGTGGTCGACGCCCGTCCCACGCAGTCCATGAGCGAAATCGACCTCAGATTCTCGGGGTGCAGGACGGCATGCCGTCAGTGTTCTTCACACTGGGGCCGGTTTATGCGATGGAAGCCCAGACCGCCGTGTTCCACTCATGACCGAGGCAGCGATACCGCAAGCTGGGCGCAGTGCCGGGTTGGCCTTTCCCCGACGTCATGGTCTTCGCTGAGGTGAGGCCGGATGAAGCTCTCGACGTCGAGGATGTGAGTAACGGCATGCACGACGACGACCGGACTGCCGCCGATGCTGCCACGGAACCGGAGCGCGGTGCCGCCGGCCGCCAGGGTCGCTCCCAGCGCCGGACCTGGCTGCGGATACTGAACTGGATCAGGGTCCCGTTGATCAAACGGTGTTGAGGTCCTCCTGGTGCGCAGCGGTGTGCTGAGCGTCACCGAGGCGGCATTGTCTACGTCGGTATCGAGGCGCTGATGGCCGTGATGCTCATCGTCGGCGCGGTCCGCTTCCGGGCGGTCGTCCGCGAGCAGCGGACGGGCGGAGCCACCGTAGGGACCGCCGCGCTCACCGCGGGGCTCAGTGTGATGCCTCCGCCCCTGGCATGGATGGTCCGCAACGAACTGGCCGCCCTGCGACTCGCCTGGCTCGTCATCCGTCGGCGGGTCGACGGTGCCGGACCGCAGGATCTGCCCATCAGCTACAAGGGCGGCAAGCGGGCGCACGGGATCATCGGCGCGCTGTTCCTACTCGGCGGTCTGCCCGTTGTCGAACTCCTCGACACCTGGTCCTTGTTGGACATCATGGCACCGCTCGCGGAGACGTACACCTTGCTCCTGCTGTGCGGGGCCGTCGGCGGGCCACGGATCCGCCCGCGCCTGCTGGGCCCGGAACTGCTGCGCGTCCGCTGGGGGACGAGGGAAGAACTGCGAGTGGCTTTAGAGGACGTGGTTGCCACCAAGCCCGAGCGTGCGTCCTCAGGGACCGTCAGCCGATGCTCATCGACCGCGACTGGTGCCTGCCGTCGGCCGGATGCACCTCGGTGCGCCTGACGCTTTCCCGGCCGCTCCAGGTGCCCTTGCGCTTCGGGCAGCAGGCCCGGACGGCGACCCAGCGGTTCGCCGCCGACGACCCAGCGACCGCAGCCGAAACCATCGCCGAAGCGGCAAGACAACGGCAGGCCCCCCTCGGACAACAGGCGCACGCGCTCGCGCCGGCTCCGGGCACACCGTCCGATTCGCATAGCGCCCGCTGATCCCCGTCCCTCGCGGTCCTGCGCGAGGGGTCCACCGCTGGGGCGGACGCAGGCCGCCCGGCTCCCCAGACCTGGCCGACTGGAACCTCGGCCTGAGCCGCCAGAGTCTACTCCACCGGCCCTGGCCACTGCCCTTTCCCCGTGGCGCAGCAGCCGGGGCCGACTCGTACACTCGGGTGCCAGGCGGAGAGTGCGACGGCCCTGCCCAGCACCCGGTCTGCTTCCGACCGACCGGCCGGAAACAGTAAGTCCCGTGGCCTGCGCCTTCGTCACATGCCCAAGCCCATCGGGATGTTCGCGTCAGACTGTCGGGCAGCCGGCGGCTTTGAGGCCGATGTTGAGCTGCTTCTTCAGCGCGGTTTCCTTCTCGGTGAGACGTCCTGGTTGGGGATGGTGAGCTTGATGTCCTTCTTGCCCTTCCCCTTCTTCACCGTCATCGCGACCGTCATGTCACGCGGGACGACCGACTTGAGGTCGCCGTGGGCGACGGTGACGGGTCGCGCCAGTACTCGTGCAGGCCGGCGAGCGCCAGCTGGTGGCTGGCCAACGGACAGTTGCCCCGCTCGTGGGCGACGTCAGGTCCGCAGCCGAACTGTCGTCCTGCTACGTGCGGCTGCCGGTGCGGTGCATTGGTGAACTCGCCTGGTAGGTGTGCTGGCCCCGCCCGCAAGGCGACTCCTTCGTCCGCGGGCCGATCACGGGTGGATGGGGGTGTGAGGAGGGCGCGCAGGTCGATGACGCGGTAACCACGGGCGGTGATCGCATCGAGGATCTGTGGCAGGGCCTGGGCGTCGATCACCTCGGTGCCGCCCTCGGGCGCCCCGACGTGCATCTGCAGGATCGCCCCTGGGCGCAGCGCGTCCAGCGCTCTGGCCACCGCGCGGTCCACGGTCATGCCACCCTCCGTGCCCTTCCATCCATTGGTGTCGGTGGTGAATTCGACGTCCGCGAATCCCAGCCCGTTGACCACCCTGACCTGGGCGGGGCTGGTCTCGCTGTAGGGAAACCGGAAGAACGGGGTCAGGGCCTCTCCTGCCCCGGCTGCACGCAGGGACCGATCCGCTGCCCAGACCTCGCGACGTCCTCCGGCTGCCGTCAAGTCGTTGAAGTAGGGGTGGCTATAGGAATGGTTGCCCAGCCCGTGTCCCGCAGCCGCGATCCTCTTCACCACCTGGGGGTACCGGTCAGCGAAGTCGCCGGTCAGGAAGAACGTGGCAGGCGTGTGCCGGCGGGCGAGCTCACCGAGGACGCGGTCCAGACCGGCGTCGTTCCAGGCCGCGTTGAACGTCACCGCGGCCACCCGCTCGCTCGTATGGATCACACGGTTCTCCGATCCGAACAGTGCCCGAAGGCTCTCCTCGTCCGCAGTCGCCGCCAGGCACCGCGAACCAGCCCTGACTGTCACGGCCGGCGGCCCGGGCACCACCACCCAAAGGGCAGTAAACAACCCGATGGCCATCTGGAGCAGGCTGCGGGACACAAGACGGCGTGCGGCGAGGAGAGAACGCGTTTCCATGCCAGCCCCATCGACCGACCGGCGCTTGCCCTTGACCCCGGCCGCTCGGCGGTACCGACAGAGATGGGGGGACGGATCCGTAGGGATCCGGGCCCATCAGCATCTCGACGGGGGTGGCAATGGAGGCTGCCTTCTTCTTGGCCTCGCCATGACCTGCGGCCAGGCCGCCGACACAGTACGTCAGGGGGGCCAGGCCCGTGCCATCGGCGTCGGCCAGGGCGAGCGGACCGTTGTCGCGGGTTCGGGAGCCTGACCGAGGGCCTACTTCTTCGCGGCCTGCTTCGTGCCGTCGGGCAGGCGGCTATCCGGCCGCTTGCCCGACGGCTGACGGCTCACACGAGATTCCCGCCGAGCGCCGTCGTTGTTGCGGGAGCAGGCAGGGCCGATGGCGGGAATCCCCGCGCTGACCGCAGCCCACCCGAGAGCCGGATTCACCGGCGGAGAGGAGAGGGCTGCCGAACGTGCTCCGAAGCAGCTCACCGCTGCCCGACCGCTACCGCCAAGATCCGGTCCGATCCTCTCCGAAGGCCTGGTAGGCATGATCCGTCTCATCCCCGGTCCGGGGAGTCCTCGGGCCTCCGGCAGGCAGTCATCGAAACCAGTGGGCCTCCCCCCTCCCCCAGCACTGCCACGACTGCGGCGGCAGGCCCGCCGGGCACGGTGCTCGGGGACGACGTGCCGGATCCGGCGCCGCCGCAGGTAACGGCGGTTCAGGCGAGACGGATACGCCTGATGGTCAGTTACCTCGCTGCCGGCGGCAGCCATGGCCTTGGACAGCTTCGTGACCGTCTGCTGGAGATCAGCTGTGCAAAGGCGGTCGCCTCGGCGCCGCAGATCGGCGAGGGTGTCGCGCATCCGTCGATGTGCGGACGCCTGCGGGTCCTTCTTGACGACCTGGGACCGAAGGATGGCCGGGGCCGTACGGGGGTGTAGTGGCTGGGAATCCTGGAGAACTTCGGGCCCCCGGACCGGTGCGACCTGCTTGACCTGCTTGACCTGCTTGACCTGCGGAGTTTCCGGAGCACGAGCTTTACGGGAAGGACCGACCGTCCTACCGGTCCACCCGACACCACGGCGAACCTATGTGGTCACAGCACTGGCAGTTCGGTGTGCTCGGCGACGTGTTCGGGTGGCAGGCTGCAGAGCGCGGCGACCTGGTCCAGGTGGAGCCCGCCGTCCTCGGGGCGTCTGACGGCCGCGGGCCGCCCGGGCGCGACAGCTCGGACGCCCCCGCCCATCGGCGGGGGCGTCCGCGTTCACACCTGCCGGGCGTGCTACCGCGCTTCCGCGCTGCGTGCCATTTCGAGCAGGTTCTCCATCTGCTGGCGGAGCTTCGTCATCTCCGGGGAGGGGTTCTCCCGTTCCAGCTTGCGCATCTTCTCCAGCTGCTGCTCGATCTCGGCGGAGCTGCCGCCGGCCGAGGCCGAGCCCTGGCCCTTACCGGCCTCGCCCTGCTTGGCCGACTGCAGATCGCTGACGGCCCGCTCCAGGTCCTTGGGCTTGACCGTCTTGGCGCCGGACGGAGCCTCGAACGCGGGGGCCTCGCCCTTGAGCTCGATGGACAGCGGCAGCTCTTCGCCGGCCTTCTTGTCGTCCTCGGTGAACTGGGCCAGGTTCAGGGTCAGTTCGGAGACGGCGCCGTCCTTGATGGCGATGTCGAGCGTGATGTCCTTCTCGGGGACGTCCTTGACGCTGTCCCTCAGAGAGCCGAAGGACGGGCTCTTGTCCGCGAGCGGCTCCAACCCCTTGGCCAGCGCCGTCATGGCCTTCTTCGCGGGCACGGTGGCCCTCACGTGGTCCGCACCGCCCTTGCTACCCGCGTCGTTGAGGTCGGCGTGGTCGATGAACGCCTTCTCAAAGGCGTCCATCACCTTCTTCTGGTCCTCGACCTTGAGCTGGGCGGCCGGGCCGGCGCCGGGGCCGCCGAGGCCGGGCTGCTTCTTCTTCGCGAACTCCTCGAAGTCCTTGACGTCGTACGCCACCCACTGCCCGCTCATCATCTCCTTGAAGGGCGACGGCAGCTTGTTCAGCTCGTCCTGCCGGCGCGCGAAGTTCGCGCTGCCCTGAGGCGCCAGCTTGGCGAGGCGCTGGAAGTCCATGCGCTGGTACATCTTCTTGCCGTCGGAGCGGATGTCCATGACGGGTTGCCCGCCATCCACGGCGAACGCGAATCCGCTCGGGATGTGGACGTTGGCCTCCGGGTCCTTGAAGACTTCTTCGACCGGCTTGTCGGGGGCCGTCCACACGGAGAGCCTGAGGCCGGCCATGATCTTGGCGTAGTCGCGCTGGAAGCCCTTGGAGCCCTTCAGCGCGGACCAGATCTGCTCCTCATTCGCCGAGATCCGGAACTCCGCGGTGAGCGCCTTCCGCTCACCCAGTTTCTCGAATCCCTGCCGGACCTTGGTGCCTGCACTGACCTTTTCGAACGGGCCGCATGCGACGGACGCGGTGGATATCAGGGCCACACAGCCGATGGCGGCCAGACCCTTGCGGTTGATGGAGATGCTTTTGCTCCTGCTCGGTGCGGTTGATGCCGGTATGGGAGACCAGGGTGGGAGCAAGAAGGTTGTACGCGCCGGCGAATTCTGTCAGGTGCGCGGCGCACCGTACTGGTGCTGCGCCGCCGCACGATGCGCTGCAACGGCTGCCCTTCTTGATCGGTCGGTCTGCGTACCCGGACGGGCTCTGCCACCGCGCCTCCCCCGCCGGATCGGATGTCCCCTCACATCCAACCGGCTCGGCCAGCACCCCGACGGGGGCCGGGGGTCCGGCGCTCTCCCAGGCGGTGAGCCAGTCGCGGAGGACCGCCAGAGATGGCGAGTCGGGGCGGTCGGCGAGGATCGTGCCGTCTTGCCGGAGGACGGCGGCGTCGTCGCGGTGGTGTGTCCGATGGCCCAGGTTCGGGCGGAGGCGGCGGTGGTGGTCAGCTGCGGATCGTCGAGAGATACGGCGAAGGTCCGGCGACTTGGCGCGGTTGTTGGCCATGCCGGTCGCTCCAGTCGCCGGCCTCGGCTTCGACCCCATCGGAGACGACTCGCTGCCTCAGACCGTAGGTAGGCCCGCCGGCAATCACTTCGTGCGCCCGCGGAGCCAGCAGCCCCACCGTCCGGCGCCCCTGGCAACGCCTCCTCGCCGGGACGACGCTGGACGTACGGGCCCGGACCACCGTTCCTCGCCGCGGCTCGGTGCGTGGGTAGCGCACACCGGGGGTGGCCCCGGAGGCGCTCAGAACGCCAGTGGTGTGCTGCTGCGGTATTTCGTGGGTCACGGCACCGTCACCGAAAACGGGGACCTCGTCCCGGCCGTGAAAGACACCGTCGCCAACGAACCGGACACTACCGGGCTGGAGTACATCACGATCCGGAGCATTCTGAGCGGAAGCCCCGCCAGGGTCAAAGCCGTTGTGGTGGACTGCTGTTACTCGGGGCGCGCCATCGATGTGCTCTCGGGGGATGGCCAGCGCCTGGCCGATATCACCGACACAGGAGGCACCTACACCCTCACCGCGGCCGTCGCCCGACTCCCCTCAGCCCGAACGGCAACCAGGGTCATCGGGTCACGCAGCTGAGATCCCCTCTGGCCATGGTGAATCTGGGTGGTCGGCCGCAGCTGGTCGACCTTGGCATGCCGGTCTTCATCGACCACGCACCACCACCGCAGCCGGCACCGGGCGAGCCCGGATACCCGCCCTGATCCTGTCAAGGAGCGAGTTCGGCTCGGCGAAGGCTGCGGAACACAGCAGGAGTCGTCCATCCGCGCAACGTGGCGTGGATCGTCGAGCGGAATGCCGCCTCGGCCGTGGTGGCGTCGAGGGCCCCGGCCAGTTCGAGAGTCACGAGCCCATGCAGGGTTCCCCAGATCGACAGGGCGATCGACGTCGCGTCGCCGGCGAGGACGGACGCCGTCAAGGCGCGATCGATCGCCGCGAGGAGCGGGCGGATCGGGTCACTGGCACCGACCTCCCCCGACGGGTCGAAGGACTGCACACCACCGAACAGCACCGTGTACAGGTGGCTGTGTCCGCGCCCCCAACGACGGTAGGCGACGGCCAGTGCGTAGAGGTCGGCGAGAGGGTCCGCGGAGGTCTGCACCGCCAACAGGTCCTGGAACAGGCCGGCGACGGCTCTGTCGCGCACCGCACCGATCAGCCCGTCCTTACCGCCGAACAACGAGTACACCGCCGTAGTCGACGCCTCGGCAGCAGCGGCCACGGCGCGGACCGTGACCGACTCCCGCGGACGGGTGGCGAGCATCTCGGTCGCGCACTCCACAAGCCGCTCTTTGACGACCTCGTCGTTTGTTCTCGGCCTACCCACGGCCAGCAGCCTACCTCCCCTGATAACGTCGTTTTGAAACAACGTTCTGAAACTGTTGGAGGTCCGCCGTGCCCACGTCCGCCACACGTCTCGTCCGCTTCATTGGACGCTTATTGCTGGCCCTTGCCGCCGTCGCGACGCTGGTCGTCGTCTTTCTCGCACTGATCGCCCTCACGGACGGGGCAGGCTCGGGGCTCGCAGCATGGTTGACAACTATTGGAGTCGGGGCTGTCCTCGCGATGTGGCGGGGTCGGCGGCGCACTTGGCCGGCGCGGCTCGTGCCGTTCCTGCCGGTGGTCGTCGCGGCGGCGTTGACGGCGGCGGTCTGCATCCCGACCGTGCCGACGGCCCGGCGGTACCCGCCCGCCCTACCCTTCGTGGTCACACAGCACTGGAGCCTGGCCACAGGCAGCCGGGTCGCGGTGTACCACTACCCGCCCGCGAACCACGGCACCCGCCATCCCATCCCGCTCGTGTACCTCAACGGCGGACCGGTCCGTGGCATCTCGGTGCTCGACCACCGGTTCCTGCAACTCCTGGCACGCCAGGGCTACGACGTCTACACCTACGAACAGGCCGGCGGCGGACGAAGCGACCCGCTCCCCATGGGCCAGTACACGATCTCCAGGTCGGTCCGCGACCTCGCCGCCTTCATCGACCGCCTGGACAAGGGCGACAAGGGCAAGGCCGACATCCTCGGATTCTCCTCAGGTGGGGCCGTGCTCACCCGAGCCCTGGCCGAGCCGAGCGTCGCCGCACGCTTGCATCGCGCGATCATCGCCGAGCCCGGCCCCATGGACGGCCCCACCGCGCACATCGCCGGGCACCAGGGCCGAAAATCCGCACGCGGCCTCGCGCCGGCCCCGACCGGACCGCGATCGACGCACGTCCCCCGGTACGCCGTGGCGTTCGGCCTCATGCGACTCGGACTCCTCACCCCCGACACCGGACTGATCGGACAGGCCGAAGGCGACAACGCCTTCACCGCCGCCGACCTCGGCAGCGACACCGCATCCGCCTACTGCGCGCGCGACGCGCACCGCATCCCCGCCGAGAACACCGCGCAGAACTTCTCCTTCAGCCCCGCCGCCAGTCTTCGCGTCGAGCAGACGGTCAAGGACTCGCCCTCTATTGCACCGCTACTGAGGCAGTCCCGGACCCCCGCGATGCTGATGATCGCCGAGTGCTCCTCCCAGGTCCGTCAATGGGAGACCACCGTTCTTGCCAATGACCCCGCCATCCAGCGCACGCAGTACATGCCCGGAGTCGGACACCACATGTGGAACGGCCTCGACGACAACAACGACCGGGCTGCCGCCGTCATCACTGCGTTCCTTCAGGACAAGCCGGCACCTCTGCCGAACTCCCCGACCCGCGACGAGATCCCTACGTTCCTGCGCGACCACAAATGAAGACGTCGCAACCCGTCACCGGCTACGGCGGGCGAGCCCTCGAAGCCGCCCGGGCCCTGCGGCAGGTACAACCAAGGACGCCCCCGGAAAAGGCCGGCGGCCTCACGGAAATCCTTGCCCGAGCACTTCGCGAGCGCGGCCACGACGTCGAGGTCGAGCACCTCCACGTCCACCTCCCCGCGTGCTGAACAAGGCGTCCTGATGACCCGTCATCGGAGTCGCAGGACGCCGGGGGCGCGATCGTCGAAGATCTCGACCAGCCAATCAAAGACAGTGGTTCCGCGCTCTTCTCTCGCTGCGGCAAGGTCGGCGCTGACAGAAGGACGGTTCGTGGGGTGACAGCGTGACAACCGGATCTCCAACTGGCGAACTGTCTCCGAATAGCCGAGATGATCGCGAGACACCTGGTGGTCGCGCCACTCAACCACGTAGTCATCGTCGTCGGGCGTCCCGAAGCCACCGCTGAGGCAGTCGGCGAAGGCGTCGAGGTTTCGACCGAAGTAGCCCCCGGGACCGTTGATCGCTTCGCCGATGACTCGCCAGAAGTCTTCCAGCGTTCTGATCTGCCTGCCGTCCAGCACATATGTCGGTGTCACGGCTCGGAGGATACGGGCTCTGCGCAAGGGCGGCCGGACTCACCGAAATCCTGGCCCGCGCACTCCGCGACCGCGGCCGCGAGGCAGAAGACGAGTACCTTCACGTCCACCCGCCCCGCGTGCTGAGGCCGACTGCCCCAACGACATCTCGGCCTCAGCATCAACGGACCGATGGCGGCTTACCGCCGATACCAGTCGTCTCCTCCGGCTCGGAGCGAACGCCGGAGGAAGTCCTGGAGGTTGTTGGCCACCCATCGGCGGCTGTCGGTCTCGTGCTCCCAGACGAACACGTCGGGTCGTTGGGGCTTCTGGACGAAGGCGAACTGATCGCCACCTCCGTCGTCCCCGAAGAACAGGAGCGCATCGAACGGCATATACAGCTGGGCGAAGGACTCGTCAGACCAGAAGAGCAGGTTCTGCTCAACGATCTGGTCGATGGTCCAGACGGTGTCCACATGGGTGGGTCCGATCACCCCGTCGCTTTCGAGCAGCAACTGCTTGAGTTCTTCCGGCAACGTTCGCCCGAGTCGTGTCTCGGCCTCGGTGAGCTGGGACGCCTCAGTCGGCTCCCGGAAGCCTGCCTCGGGAAAGACCTCCAGGGCCACGTGTTTCCACATGATCGAGAGCCTAGCCAGGCTCAGTTGCGGATTCCGCGGGCTGGGGCCTTGGGCGGCCGTTTCAGCGGCAGTTCTCGGTGCGCCACGAACGTGTGAGTACGACCGCGCGGGGCGAGGGTGGTGTCGTCGTGGCGCTGGCGAGGCCGACCGGGTGAGCCGTACTGCTCGGCCCCGGTCTGCCGCCGCCCTCTATCGCTCCAGGAATGGTCGCAGTGCCATCTTGGTGGCCTCCTGCATCCGCCGCTGGAGTCGCTGCGGATCGGTCAAGGCGTCCGGCTCGGCGAGCAGTACTTGCAGTGCGCCGGTGACCGCGCCGATGAAGGCCCCGACCATGGCGGCCGCCTGCGCCGCGTCCAGCTCGTCGGGGAACGCCTCTTGCAGGTGTCGAGCGATCTCCAGTTGGGCGTCCAACTGCTCTTGCAGTGCCCTTCCGCGTACGGCGGGAACGGACTGTGTGAGCCGCATCCGGAGGCGGGCCATGGGGCCGGCCATCTCCGTGTTGGTCTCGTTGACGTCCTGTAGCGCCCGCAGCAGCAGGTCTGCGGGGCGGTCTGCGGGCTTGCGCGCCTCGATCGCGGCGACTGCGGCGGCGACACGGGCATCGCTTTCCGGGAAGAGCAGCTCTTCCTTGCTCGCGAAGTAGCTGAAGAAGGTCCGTGTGCCGATCTCTGCCGCGTCGGCGATGTCGGCGATCGTCGTTCCCTCGTAGCCGTGGCGCTCGAAGAGGTCGGCGGCGGCGTCGATGATCGCTTGCCGGGTGCGTTCCCGTTTGCGCTCACGATGTGAGGTCATGCCGGAGAGTTTACCGCACTCACTGCGGAAACGCACTCATTGCATATCTGCACTGCGTGCAGATATGGTGCGTCCATGGCGACTCGAGCCGTTCTGATCTCCGGAGCCGGCATCGCCGGCCCCACGCTCGCGTACTGGCTGGCCCGCCACGGGTTCCGGCCGACCGTCGTGGAGCGCGCGCAGGGCCTGCGCTCCAGCGGCAGCCCGGTCGACGTCCGCGGCCCGGCCGTCTCGGTCGCCGAGCGGATGGGGATCATGCCCCGGCTGCGGGCCGCGGGCACCGAGGTGACGGAACTGAGCTTCGTCAACGACTTCGGCCGCCGGGTCGGCCGCATCCCGATGAGGCCGATGGATGACTCGGTCGAGCTGCCCCGGTTCGATCTCGCGGCGATCCTCTTCGAGGCGGCACGCGACGAGGCGGAGTTCCTCTTCCAGGACTCCATCGCCACGCTGCACCAGGACGTGGGCGGCGTCGATGTCACCTTCGAGCAGGCCCCACCGCGCCGGTTCGACCTGGTCATCGGTGCCGACGGGCTGCACTCACGGACCCGCCGACTCGCCTTCGGCCCCGAAGCTGCTTACGTCCGGCACATGGGGGTCTGGGTCGCCACCATTCCCGCGGACGGCCTGAGTCTCGACCGGCACAAGGTTCTCCTGCACAATTCGCCCGGCCGGGCCGTCTCGCTGCACCCCGGCCGCGGGAAGGCCATGGCAGCGTTCATGTACCGCGGGCCCGGCGATGACAGCTTCGACCACCGCAACACCGACGACCACAAGCACCGCCTTATCGAGGCGTACACCGGCGCCGGTTGGCGCATCCCCGAGCTCCTCCAGCGGGTGCGCGAGGTCGACCACGACCTCTACTTCGACTCGGTGAGCCAGGTCCGGCTGGATCGATGGTCCTCCCGCCGGGTGGCGCTGCTCGGCGACGCCGCCTCGTGCGTATCGCTCTTCGGAGACGGCTCGACCCTGGCGATGGCCGGGGCGTCGACGCTCGCCAAGGCGCTGGCCGCGACACCGGCGGACCACGAGGCGGCATTCCGGCGCTACGAAAGCGAGCACCGGCGGCTGGTAGCACCCAAGCAGCGCGCCGTCGGGCAGGCGACCGCGCTGCTCATCCCGGCCAGCCGATCGGGCATCGCGGCCCGGAACGCGGCGACACGACTCTGGCCCCTCGCATCAGGTGCGCGGACGGTACGCCGGGCACTGTGCGGGCGCCGCGCGGCCTCGACTGATCAGGAACCGTCCAAATGATCACCACGCCGTTCGGAGCAGGGACGTCATCTGCGCATTCCAGAAGTGGATCTTGCTGTGTGAAGATCCACTTCGGTTGCGTCGGACGGCTCAAGCCGTACTTCGGGGTCGAGTGGGGCCGACGTCATCCTTGCCGACAAGCGACTTGACTAGTGAACAACACAGCAGGGCCTGGCAGACCAGGATGCCGTTGCGGGGCCTGAGCACGGCCAGGCGCTCGCGCGGACGGAGGGTCAGTTTGGCCACGCCCAGCCGGCCCGCGCGGGACAAGGCTTCGACCAAGAGCGCGTAGCGGCGCTGCGCAGCGGGGGTGGAGGCCCTTCCGACCCGATGCACGCTCAAGGTGGCTTCCCAGGGAGGTAGTCGGCGTCCCGCGAGCTCGTCGAATACCCCCTTGCCTCCCTGGTCAGAGTAGGGCCTATCTGCACGTCGTCCCGGCGCGACCAGGAACGCGACCAGAGGCGCGACTAGCACTCCAGTTGGTTTCGCGATCTTGCGCTGGACCCGGACCAGGCGTTCGCTGACACTACGGCAGGCGTCGGTAGCCGGGATGTGGGGCGATTGGCCGCCGCTATCACCTCTGATCTGGTAGCGGTCAGATACGTGCTTGGCGTTTGAGCAGGTCTGTGACGGCGTCGGCCACCGCGTCAGGACGGTCCATCGGGATCGTGGTGTGCGAGGCGTCCTTGAGACAGCGGTATTCGCCTTGCGGTCCGTCGGCTGCGATCGCCTTGAAGAGGCGCTGCGTGGCGTCGATCTGCTCTTGCAGGTCGGCATCGGACTGGAACATGCGTTGGCCGGGATCGAAGCTGGTCGCCCCGAGCACTGTCACGGGGGCGTCGGGCAGGGTGCCTCCGGCGCGGAGCTCCGACAGGACGGCATGCATGTTGCTGCCTTCGCGTAGTCCGGCCAGGAGGCCGGCTGGGCTGGTGTGCCGGTCGATGAGTTGCTCGCGGAGCAGATCCGGCCAGGCGGCGAGCATCCGTGTGAACAGTTGCCGGACGTGCACGACGATTTCCGGGGTCGGCTCCGGCATCGGGGCATCCGATGGCCGGGTGTTGGACAGCCGCAGGCGTTCGGGCATGAAGGTGTCCCAGTCTTCGTGAGCGGGCTCCAGGAGCACCAGCCCCGCGACGTCACGGGGGAAGCGTTGTGCGTACCTTCGGGCGTATGCGCCGCCCAGGGAGTGCCCGACCAGTACGTACGGTGCCGGTATGTCGGCTGCATATAGGAGGTCCCGCAGTTCGTCGGTGACCTCATGGGCCGTACGGGGCAGCGCGATGTCGTCGCTCCAGCCGGTGCCTGACCGGTCGTACAGCACGGACGTGGTCAGTGCGGCGACGCGCTCGTGGACCTTCAGGTAATCAAGCCCGACCATGCCGCTGCCTGGCAGAAACACCACGGCCGGAGCGCCGGTGCCTGAACGATGCAGCCACAGCGAACGGCCCGCCACGTCGACATGCTGCCCAAAGCCAATTGGTCTCATACTTGAGAAAAATAGCACGTGTGAGAGAATGCTGCCGATGGATGCGATAGAACTTCTCCTGCACCCGGTTCGACTGCGCATTGTGCATGCGGTTTTTGACGAACGACCCTTTGCCACAACTGAGTTGTGCGAGCTGTTGCCGGATGTCTCGAAGGCCACCATCTACCGGCAGGTGGGGTTGCTCGCCGAGGGCGGCCTGCTTGAGGTCGTCAGCGAGGAGCGGATTCGCGGGACCGTTGAGCGCCACTACCGCCTGCGTCGCGCAAGGGCAGTGATCGACGCCGAGGTCACCGCGGAGATGAGCCTCGAAGATCACCGGCGCGGTTTCACCGCCGTTGTCGCGTCGGTGCTGGCCGAGTTCGATCTCTACGTGGGCAGGGCTGATACTGACCCGGCGGCCGACAAGGCTGCCTACCTGCAGTCCTCACTATGGCTCAGCGACGCCGAGAAGGCCGAACTCATCGACGAGGTCGCCGCTTCCCTTCGGTCGAGGTTCGCCAACGCCCCCGCCCCGGAACGGAAGCGGCACCTGCTCACCGCCATCCTGTTCCCAACCGAAGACAACACCCCCGTCACTGGCAGGCGGCACGAAGCCTGAGCGACCCGGCCGCCGGCACTGCACCAAGGCTTGATAGACCTTCAGCGACTTGGAGGTCGAACCGCTTGTTCATGTCGAGTCGGAAGACGCCGTACGGGTTGACGTTCGGTCAGAACAGGGCGGTCAGCCCGCACCAGTCGCCGTCGCCTGCTGCGCTACGTCTGCTGGGACGCTGATGCGGTCCGCGACGACCTGCGCGCGTACGTCGCCGACCACCTCGGGGCTGACGACTCCCCGTTCTCGTTGTCGACGAGACCGGCTTTGTGAAGAAAGGCCGGTCCTCGGCAGGGGTGCAGCGGCAGTACACCGGCACCGCGGGACGCATCGATAACGCCCAGGTCGGCAAGTTTCTCGCCCTGACGACCAGCCGGGGACGGGCGCTGCTCGACCGAGGGCTCTACCCCCAGAGCACTCCTGGTCCAACGACTTCGGACGCCGCAACACGGCCGGGGTCCCCAAGGACGTCCAGTTCGCGACGAAGCCCCGTCCGGCAACCGAGATGATCGAGGCCGCGTGGGACGCCGGGATCACCGCCTCCTGGGTGACCGGGCAGTGAAGCCTACGGCCAGGACCCCCAGCTCCGCGCTGCCCTCGAGGCACGCGGCATCGGCTGCACATCGCCATCATCCCTGTCAGGTACACCAGGTCGGACGCCGCGCTGCGCGTCGCTTTGTGTGTCGCTTCGGCGCCGTCGGCCTCGGGGAGGGCCAGCCCTGTCGACCAGGAATGCGGCGGCCATCGGCCGGGCGTTGCCGCCGCCGGGGTTGAGCCCTTGCCCGCCGGTCGGCGGGGGATGTGGGCTGCGTCGCCGGCCAGCAACACCCGGTCGATCCGGTGGCTAACACCCGGTCGATCCCGTGGCGCTCGGCCTGCCGGGTGGCGTCGCCGAAGCGGGAGAGCCGACGCGGCCAGTGCGCACCGACGTCGGTGCCGGCGATGGCCCCGCACCCGTGGTGGCCGCCCGGAGATCTCAGGGCGACAGGCCCTGCGACGCATCACCGCAGGCCCGAACGGGACGCAGATCACACAGCGAGCCCCTGGGCTGCGGCTCCGGATTCCCCTACCGTTATCGACATAACAGCCAAAACGGACTATTCGCGTCCGATCCGTCACATGGAGTAGGCGAAACAGGAGCAGGCGCATCAGTCGCCGCATCCGCCCGCCGCGGCCTGAGCCCACGATGACCATCGCGCAGCCCGCTGCCCCGCCCCGCCGTGTGCGGCACACCACCACCCATCACCACTGAACAGGCATGCCCGCCGGGGTGCCGTTGGAGGGACCTGCTGTGGCATTTGCCAGTGCGAAGAAAACGGCAGCCGCCGTTGCGGTGGCGCTCACCGGAGCCACCCTGGCGGCGTGCGGAGCGCATGCGGCACAGACGTCGTCGGCAGCCGGGCCGTCGTCCACCTCAGCGCCCCGGCTCATCGCCGCCACCGGCTCGGCCTCCCCTTCCCCGATCCCGTCGCACAGCGCGTCGCCCTCGGCACCGAGCACCGCGCCGTCATCCTCGTCGCCCGCCGCCCCCTCCTCCCCGGCCCCCGCCTCGCCGACTGGCCCGGGCAGCACTTCCACCACCTCGTCGAGCGGGTTCACGGTGAGCAACGCGCTCCAGTTCCGTACCCAGGACGGCGGCAGGTCTGTCGCGCTGACCTTCGACGACGGCCCCGACCCGCGCTGGACGCCGAAGGTACTGGCGCTGCTGGCCCAGCACCATGCCAAGGCCACGTTCTGCGAGATCGGCCCGAACGCGCAGCGCTACCCCTACCTCACCAAGGCGATAGCCGCCGCCGGTGACCGGCTGTGCGACCACTCCGTGCACCACAACGAGCGGCAGAGCAGCATGCCGCTGGACTACAACATCCACGAGATAGCCGACGCCCAGCGGGAGATATCCAACGCGGCCGGTCCCGGGGCCAAGGTCTGGTACTACCGGGCACCCGGCGGTGACTTCAAACCCGCCATCCGCAACATCGCCGCCCAGCATGGACTTCGGTCCATCGCCTGGAGCGACGACTCCAACGACTGGAAGCGACCGGGCGTCGAGGCCATCCTGCAGAACATCAACCGGAACCTGCACCCCGGCTCGATCATCCTGATGCACGACGGCGGTGGCGACCGCTCGCAGAGCGTCGCAGCGCTCGCCAAGCTGCTGGATCAGCTGGACGCCCAGGGCTACACCTACAGCTTCCCCAGCCGCTGAACCCACCCACAACCCCCTCCTACCCCAGCGCCGGGAACAACCCGCACCGCAAACCCGCCCGCCACACCATGGTCCGTCGAGCAGACACCACGGACGCACGGTCGGGCGGGCGGGGCGGGCACTGCTCGCTGTCCTCCGACGGACTGGCGGCGCTCACCCTCACCGAGGCCGGGCAACTGCCGGACGGCGACGACACGAGCAGAGCCCGGCAGCGACGCAACGCCCAACAAGCCCGCAGCAGAGCGGGCCAGCCCCCCGACAGCCAGGCAGCCGGACAACGGACAACGCAGGACGAGGTCGCCCGGACCCGCCCGGGCCGAACCAGCTCGCAGCACCCCAATGATCAGCAACGACCGGGCGGCAGCCGCGACGTCGTCTCGTAGCTTGCGCGGCAGCCGTGCCGTCATCGTTCCCGACGGGATCACGAGATCTCCTCGGTCACCATCACGGCCAAGGTGGGCCAGCGGGCCCCAGGGCAACGGGATCGGGTGCTTCCGCTACGGCAGGTCGAGCAGGTGCCTGGTCTTCGAGCCGAACAAGGTGGAGTGCACGGTTCCCACCGGGGTGCCGGGCACGTTGATAGGGCTCGTCGACATTGGCTCTGACCGCAGCCCTGTCGAGCTAGACGATTGAGGATGTGCTGTTGGCCGGGATCGATGTGCGAGTGGAGCACGTCGACGATGCCTCCGGCGGCCTGGTGCTGGAGGCGGTGTCCACGGGGCGTCGGGCCGTTGCCCGGACTGCCGAAAGCGGGCCGAACGCGTCCACAGTACGTACCAACGCTCCCTGGACGAGACGCCGTTGGGTCCGCGTCGAGTCACAATCCGGCTCCGGGTGCGATGGTTCTTCTGTGATCGACCACGCTGTTCGCGCCGGACGTTCGTCGAGCAAGTCGGCGGGCTGACCGAGCGGTACCGCTGGTCGAGCATCGGGATGACGGGCTGGCCCTGGTCGATCGCGGTGGAACTGGGTGGCCGTCCGGTCGCGCGGCTGTGCCGCAAACTGCGGATGGCCGCGGGCCGGACCCGGCATGTCCGCCCGTAGGGGCCGCTCGCCTCGGTCGTCCGTGGTGCCGCCGGCGAGGCGCCGGGCCGGAGTGCTTACCGAGGCGCACAGCGTACCGACGGTGAAGTCGGTGACATCCTGTCACCACCCGTGTGCGGCAGGACCGTTCACCGGACAGGCCCGCGCGCAGTCGCAGGCCGCGGGCGGTAGCGGGTGTGCTGCCGGCACCGCCGTGGTGGGCGGTGCCGGCGGTGAGGTGCGGTGCGTCAGGCGGTCAGGCGCCGGTCGATGACGGTGCGCAGCTTGCCGCTGCTGCCGGCGCGCGCGAAGCCGTCCCGGCCGACCGCCTCGACGTGCAGGTCGAGCAGGCGTTCCTCGGCGACGGCCGCGCGGAGCTCGGGGTAGTGGGCGAGGAAGGCCGCGGTGGCCTTGTCGGTGTCCGCGCCGTTCATGCGCAGGACGACTCTTTCGCGTGCGGCTGCCGGTTCGACGAGTATCTGCAGTTCGCCGCAGTAGCCGAGGTGTTCTTCGGCGATGCGGGCGAGGCGGCGGTAGTTGAGGAAGTAGGTGCCGGTGCGGATCACGTCGCCGGTGCGGCCGAGCAGTTCGAAGCGCGGTGTGGTGCGGCCGCACCGGCACGCTCCGTCCAACCAGCGGCCCAGGTCTCCCTGTTCGTAGCGGGAGATCGCGGGCGCGCTGCGGGTGTGCGGGGTGAAGACGATCCGCCCGGTCTGGCCGCGGGGCGCCGGCTCGTCGGTGTCGATGCCCAGGATCTCCAGGGTGAACAGGTCGTTGAAGAGGTGGTACACGGTGTCTTGGGCATGCTCGCACTGGTGGCCCATGGTGCCCAGGTCGCTGCCGCCGTAGGCGAAGCCGCGGATCACCTCGATACCGAACTCCTCGGCGAGGTGACGGCGCTGCTCGGCGCCGAAGTGCTCCCCGCCGTAGAAGACCTTCTTGATACCGCCGTAGGCGCGTAGGGCATCGCCCGCGTGCTGGAAGAGCTGCCAGAGGTAGGAGGGCATGGCGAGGAGGGTGTTCGCGCGGTGTTGGATCATCACGGCCGCGTCACGCTCGTAGTCGGTGCTGCCGGCGACCGGCAGCTGCATCGCGCCGATCTCCTCAAGGAGGCCGTTGCCGTACAGGAAGCTGCCGTACATCCCGCCTGCGAACAGCAGGTTGGCCACGCGGTCGGTGCGTACGTCGAGCCCGGCGGCGATCAGGCCCTCTCCCCCGCGCCGCAGCTGTGTCCTCCAGTCTGCGTAGGAGTGCACGGCCAGGGCCGGAGTGCCGCTGCTGCCTCCACTGCAGATGTGCAACTGCTGCTTGTCGGCGGGGATGCCGGGGTTGAGCTGCTGCACATCGGCCTTGGTCATCACCGGCCGGCCGGTGGCGGGCCGCTGCCAGGCCGCGGGGCCTGCGGCGGTGCGCGGGTGCAGATCCTCCAGGCGGGTGTCGTGCATGAAGCGCTCGTCCAGGCGGACGCTGACGCGGCGGCTGTAGCGCTGCAGCGGGTAGTGGCCGTCGTGCGGCTCGCCCGCGTAGCTGTCCAGCATCGAGCCGACCGGGGTGATGCGCAACACTCCCGCGGTGAACAGCTTCTCGGCGAGCTCGGGTACGTCGGTGCGGGCAGCGGCCAGGCCGGCGGTCTGCAGGTAGCGGCGCATCGGCCGCAAGGTGGCGGTGAGTTGTTCACGCGGCAGCGGCTTGACCCACACCGTGCGGTACAGCGGCGATGCACGCAGGGCGGAGCGGTGGTCGACCAGGATGCGCCAGGCGCCGTCGGCCTTCTCGTAGGTCTTCGTCAGGCCCAGGTGTTCCTCGCTGCGGGCGACCAGGAGGGTGGTGGTGATCTCCGCCTGCTCGGGCACGCTGGGCCGGGTGGCCGGGAAGCCGGCGCCGCGCCGGTCCAGGGCGGTGCCCAACCGCTGGGCGAAGGCGGCCAGTTGGGTACGGTCGTCGGTGTCCAGGTAGACCACCTGGGGGCTGGAGCATGCCTGCTGGTCCAGGCGGCAGACGCTGTCCGCGACGCCGTCGAGCACCTCCTGGTCGGCCCAGGTGTCGGCGGTGAGGTAGGCGAAGGAGATGCGGTGGCCCCAGGTGACCAGGCGGCAGCCCGCCGGTACGTGCGCGCGGACGCCGTTGACGGCCTCCTCGCCGCCCCAGACGGCGACCGCGTCGGCCGGGGCGCACAGGAGGTGCAGCCAGTCGGTACGGGCCGAGGAGAAGCGCAGCACGATCAGCCGGGCGGCGATGGTCCCGTCCGGGTCCTGCTCGCCCAGCGCCTGGAGGATCAGGTGGGTGAACAGTGAGTCGGTACCACTCGTCTTGATCACGTTGAGGTTGCCGGCGAGCAGTCCTTCGATGGCGCTGAAGACGCCGACGAGAGGATCGTTGGCGGCGGTGATGTGTGCCAGCATGCCCACCGGTGCCCAGGACTCGAACACCGGGGTGCGGAAGTCGGTGCGCCGCAGGCTTTCCGGGTCGGTGCCGCCCAGTTCCACGGCCAGCTTGCGTTCCAGGCCGTCGCGGCTGAGGAACCCGGCTATCTCCTCAAGGCTCTGCCGGGCACTTGCCCGGTGTGTGCCGGAGTCGACAAGGTGTGTGAACAGACGGTGGTGGAGGTCACTGTCCTGATCGGACAGCAGGCGGGAGAGCCGGTCGCAGGCGGCGACGACCTGACGGGCGGGCAGCGGGTGCGCCAGTTCCTCGCCGATCAGGACCGGCAGCTCGGTCAGGAGCTTGTCGGCCTCGGCGTCGTCGATCCAGCGGCCCTGCCACAGGTGGTTGTTCTGCTCGGCCATCACGCCGCTCCCTTCATGAGTTCGGCAGCCGCGACGGCGCAGCTGCGGTTGGTGCTGGTGCCGGCACGGCCGTGGATCTCGAACCAGTCGGTTTCCAGTCCGCAACCGCACGCGGAGCCGGGGTGGATGGAGACGAGGTCTCCCATGAGCACGCTGTGTGCGGGCACGGAGGTCATGAACGGCGAGACGCAGTGCAGGAAGCCCTGTTCGCCGTAGGGCAGCGGGTCGAGGGTGGCCACGTGCCGGGCGAAGATCCGCGACCAGATGGGGGCGTGCAGGCGGTGGTGGGCGCATTCGGCGTAGGTGACGCCGTGTTCGACGGCGCCGTAGCTGTCGCGTACTCGCTGGGCGGGTATGCCGAGCTGGTCCTCGATCCGCTCGTACAGCTCCGTCTTGCTGATCTGGCGGCCCGCGTGGCCCTTCCAGCCGCCGCCGAGGTAGACGAAGGAGTCGGGGCGCAGGGTGAGCGGCGGAACGCCCAGGGCGCGCATCCGCTCCAGGGTGAACCACAGGAACGAGGGGAAGCCCAACAGGCGTACCGGCAGGTCCTCTTCCGCGTAGCGCACCAGGGTCTCGACAGTGCCGAAGGGGTCGAAGACATGCTCGTCGCCGACCGCGCGCAGCGCGTAGGCGCGCTGGTGGACCGGGGCCAGATCGCATAGGAAGTCGTCGGTGAAGGCGGTGCCGAGGGTGAGGCCGTCGGCGGGCTCGTAGCTGTAGAGCAGGTAGTTGGCCGGCTGGTCGGGGGTGACGAAGCCGTAGTGGTCCAGGACGAAGGCGGCCATGCGCATCACCGAGCCGATCGACCAGGCGTCGAAGAACATCTGCGACTTTTGGCCGGTGGTTCCCGACGAGGTGAAGTGCGCCGCGATGTGCTCGTCGGGGACCGACTTCACCACGTGTGTCTTGAAGAAGTTGGCGTGGGTCAGCGGCAGGTGGGCCGCGTCGGCGGCGGTGCGCAGCTCGGGCTCGCCGTGGGCGCGCCAGGCGCTGGCGTAGAAGTCGCAACGCTCGGTGTGCCAGGTGTTGACCTCGGTGAGGGCCCGGGCGAACAGGGCGTCGAGGTCGGGGCCGGTCGCGTACGGGGTACGCAGGTCGCCGAGCTGCTGCAGGTGCGGCAGGCGCTCGGCGTCGGGCACCGGCAACGGCGCGAAGTACTTCTCGTGCGGGGCGGTGTCGGGTGTGGTCATCGCGGGAGCTCCGTGCTGAAGGTGTTGAGGTAGGTCGCGGTCCATGACCGGCGGTACTGCTCCACGTAGGGTGCGAACGCGGCGTCGGCGTTCAGGGCGCGGAAGTCGGGGCGGGTGGAGGTGTGCGTGAGGAGCACGTAGTCGTGCCACACGCCGGTCTCGTGCCGCATCGCCGGATACAGCGCGCTGGGCACGAAGCCGTGCGCCAGGTGGTGTTCCAGGCGTTCGTGGTCGGTCAGCGGCAGCAGCGTCTCGAGGTACGCGGCGCCGTGCTCGGCCATGGCGTGCACGACGTCGCCGAGTGCCTCGCCCAGAGGGGCGGTGGAAGGGACGACGTCGAGCAGCGTGCCGCAGCCCCCTTCCCGGTCGATCACGCCGTAGGCCTCGAACCGGCCGTCCCTGGGGGTGAGAAGTACGTTGGGCGGGGTCAACGGCAGCAACGGCGTCCCGGCGCGCGTGGTGTGCGCGTAGCGGCGCTGCACGAAGCCCGTCGCCTGGATCACCTCGATCGGCTCCGGCTGCGGGTGCGGGCACACCTGCGGCGGCGCCGGGCGGGGCCGCACTCCGCTGAAGTCGACGGTGCCCGCGGCGCGGGTGGCCGCCTCGAGCAGCGGCAGGATCTGCTCCGGCACTTCGGGGACCGGGGCGCGCCGGGCCAGCACGCCCTCGCGGTGCCGGATCACCAGCGCCAGCGTCTCCCGGCCGCGCAGTTCCACCGCTGTCGGCAACAGGCCCAGCGGCCGGAAGCCCTGCCGCATCAGGGCCCGTTGCGGCACCGGGGACAGGCAGCGGGCGGTGGCGTACACCGAGTCCATCGGGCCGTGGGGGCCGAAGGCCTCCTCGCACAGTTCGGACAGCAACGCTCGGGCGATGCCGGCGCCCGTGTGGCCGGGGTGCACGGCAAGCCCCTCGACCTTGCCGATCCGCGCGGCGGCGTCACCGCGCAGCACCGCCGAGCCCACGATGTCGCCGCTGTGCGCGTGCCGAGCGACCAGCCACCGCACACCGGGCTCGTCCAGCGCGGCCGTCATCGCGGCCGGGTCGGTGCCCAGGCGCAGAGGATAGGAGGGACCGTACACCGCGAAGTACAGCTGACGGAGCGCGGCCACGTCGCGGGGAATGGCGGTGTCGATCAGCACGGCACGGTGTCCGGTGGTCTCCGGTAGCACGTCAGTCACAGCAACTCCGTTCATCGAAGTCATCCGTAGGAGAAGAAGGCAAGGCCGGTGGCAGCGACGGCCGCTCGCGGGCCCCGCGCGCAGGCAGGTGGCCGGAACCGGCTTTAGGGAGCATCCGGCCGTGCCGAGGAGCGGACGCGGGCGAACAGGACCGCGGCGATCGGCAGCAGGCCCACCGCCTGCGTCAGGCACAGGGTCTGCGCCGACACCACGTCGCCGACCAGGCCGAAGATCAGGGAGGCCAGCGGGAAGCTGGCCCCGAGCAGCCCGAGCATCGCGGAGAAGAAGGCCGGCTTGGCCGCGGTCGGCACGCTGCGCTGGAACAGGGCGACAAACACCACGTTCGTGGCCCCGACCGCCCAGCCCGCGACGATCAGGCACGCCACGAACAGCCCACGGTCGGCGACCAGTCCGGGCAGAACGAGGGCAGCCCCGAACAGGGCGATGCAGGTGGCGCCGACGTGGCCCGGGGCTCCCGGCAGACGGTTGCCGGTGAAGATGCCCAGCAGCATGCCCAGCCAGAGGGAGCCTTCCAGCAGGCCCAGGGTCAGGGCCGGGGCGTCCAGGACGTTCTTGGTGTACAGCGGCAGGATCAGGAAGGTCGCGGTGATGAAGAAGTTGGCCACCGCGAAACAGATCAGGGCCAGGCGTATGAAGGGCAGGTCGGCCAGCAGCCGCCACGTGCGGCCCAGGCCCCCTTGCCTCTCCTCGTCGTCCGTCCCGGCGAGCGGGGAGAAACGGGCGCGGGTCACCAGCAGGGCCGCGCCGAGGTAGGCCATCGTCCCGGTGGCAGCCACGCCTGCCAGGCCGACGTGGTCGACGAGCGCGGCCCCCAGCAGCGCGCCCGCCATACCCACCAGGGAGAACGTCGACTGCTCGAAAGCGGTGGCGTCCTCGATGTCCGCGTCGTCGACCAGTTCCGGTATGGCCTTGGACAGACACGGGTCGAACAGCGCCTGGCAGGTGGCCAGTCCCAGCATCACCGGGTAGACGACCGGCATCGGTACCTCCGCCGAGGCGGCGTACGCGGCGATCGCGGCGGCCAGCACGGCCGCCGCGGACACCGACGACCGCAGCACGCCGCGACTGGGGTGCCGGGCGATGGCGCGGGCGATGACCGGGGCGCACAGCACGGGCGGCAGCGCCGCGCATGCCAGGAGGATGCCGGATGCCAGACCGCGTTCGCCGGCGGCCGCCTTGCCCAGAAGCCACCACAGGGCGGCCATCTGGTACATGCGCGTCGCGCTCTGACTCAGCAGCTGCGCACCCCATACCCGGGCGAAATCCCGGTTGCGCACCAAGAGCGGGCGCCGCCGCTTCGAAGCGGCGGCATCTTTTGAACAGCTGTGGGTGTCGGCCGGCTGGGATTCGGTGGCTTGAGAGCTCTCGTATCCACCAGGACCGTCGTGTCCACCGTCGTATCCGCCAGAGCCGTCGTGTCCGCCAGAGCCGTCGTGTCCGCGCGTATCGGCAGCGTTCTCATGAGGGCTCATTCCCTCGCTCACAAGAGGGCTCATTCCCTGGTCCACAGGAGGGTCTATTCCCTTACGATTCATCTTCCGTCAACCAAAGTAAGGGCGCCCAAAGGCACCGGGATATGCGGAGAGTGGTGATGTCGTCGTCACCGCGACGGGGCCGAAGTATGTGACTGCCATCTCGTGCAGCTCGGGGCCCCGCGAGTGAGCTCGCGCCATTCTTCATGCGTGCAACACGCAGAACACGGGGGCCGGTGAGGCCACCGGTCTTGTGGGACACGACCTCGGAAGCCGGGCCGGTCACCGCGCGGGCGGTGGGCGGCACATTCACTTGCCGCGAAGAGCTCCGGTCCCTCACGGAACGTTTCCGTGAGGTGTTTCCCAGGCAGGGGAAGAGGCGCGGAGAGGTCGGCGCGCAAGAAAGGAGTTAAGACCGGGGAGTTAAGACAGGGAAATGCTGTGAGGTCCGATAGCGGGTGGGCGGACATGCAGACTTTGCCTAGGGTTGACGAAGACGATGTAGGGCGTGAGGCGCGGCGAGGACTGGTGGCTCGCGGCCTGCTTTCGGGGGTACGACGTACGACACACCCGCACGTTCCGTGTAACCGTCGGTCTGACGTTCCATCACGAACGCGGCGCCTCTTCGAATATAGCGCAAAGCGGAGGCCACTCACGCCAACCGTTGAATTTTGAACCGGAGTTCACTGGCCGAAACCCCGACCCCGAAACCCGCGGTAACGCGCAAGCAAGCCTCCTCTGCATCCGGTTCCCGCATTCCGGCTCGGCGAGAATCCGACCGACATACCCCTTCACGACGTCGCTCATATCAATGCAGAACCCGGCATCGGCATTCGAAAATCCAGCCTCTGGGCGCAGCCGCCACCCGAGAAGCGCCGGGGCTTCACGCTCGCGCTCTCTCAAAGACGTCCACCTGCTCGCGGGCTCCCTCCCGCGGACCCCCGCCAGACCGACCAACCGCGAGCAACTTGCACCCCTGACCGCCCGGGACACAACGGCGATAGGGAAAGGACACATCCCCCAGGGACGCCTCAAAGGAAGGAGAACAATCCCAGCAGGTCACCGACACCGCCCGCACCAAGCCGATCAACTCGCCGGGCCCATGCCGTTCGCCGTCCTGGCCGCCAAGGTCCCGCCCCTGTCGGGTAGCAGGAGTGTCGAGGCGCTCTTGCGCAGTGCGTTTCCGACCCTGCTGGGCGAGTTGCAGGTGTGGGTATGCAGCAGGTGCTGGCCGTCGGGGCGAGTTGAAAGCTGTTCACCAAGCGCCGGCGCAGGTATCCGCAGACTGCTTGCACGATGCCCCGGATTACCAGACCGGTGACCATGTGTGAACATCCACGGCCACTCGACTCCCCGCCACATGCCCGCGAGCGAGAACTACAACTGACCGCCAACAGAGAGCCATACAAACGGTCACGGCCCACAACCCGCACAATGCGACCACTCCCCTTCCGATCACCGGTCACCAGTCACCGGTCACGCGTCAGCTCCAAGACCAGACCAAGGTCTTGGAGCTGACGCCAGCCACGCGGGGGAACACGAGAATGGCACCAGCCAACGAGCATCACGCGCGATCGTCACAGCAACCGGCCCTCCCAAGACGACGGGCTCTGGGGAGATTCCGGCATGGGCGGCCGAGGCGGTGTGCGGCGCGAGGCCGCGGCGCGCCTCCGTCCCCGGTGCGGCTCTGGCTGCGTCACCTGCGCCCACCGGGCGCTCCGGACATTCCTGCCACCCGGCCGAGTTCGCGCGAGATACCCAGTCCGTCCTGGTGGAACGCGTCGCTCCCGCACCGGGTCCTCCAACTCCGCGCAACCGGAGCAGCACGGCATGCGTGAGACACTTCGGATGCCGCCAGCAGCCGACCGGTTCTGCCGTGCCCATATCCAACGTTCCGGAGCCGGACGCGCTCGTCACCGTGCCCCTACCGCCCCGGACGACGACCAGCAGCCCACCACCGGCGACTCCCACTGATCCCCGAAAGTGAAGACCCGTTCGATCGGAGCCGATACAGTCACGTGATCGGCTGAAGGGCTCCTCGTTCTACGCCTTGTACGCGAGGAGTTGGACTTCCTGGAACTGCCGCCGGTCAGTGGGCTTGGGCTCGATCACGATGCGGGCCGACTCTTCCAATCCGTGATCACGCAGAAGCTCGGCGAGACGATCGGGGAACCAGCGGTAGGCCGTCACCACCGTGTGGTCGTAGGCCTGCGTCTCGTTGTGGGGGCCGTCAGTGGCGGGGAAGTCGATCAACAGGTGCCCGCTGGGAGCCAGGACCCGGGCGATCTCGGCCAAGATGGCGGGCAGGTCCTGCGGCGGGGTGTGGATGACGGACCACCGCGAGAGCACCCCGCCAAGCGCGCCATCCTCGATGTCCAGCGCGGCCATCGAGCCGACCTCGAACCGCAACCCGGGATTGGCTTCGCGAGCGAGCTCGACCATCACAGGGGAGGCATCGACGCCGAAGGCATTCAACCCCAGCCCGTGGAGGTGAGCGGTGAGGTGGCCCGGTCCGCAGCCGAGGTCCGCGACCCCGCCGTCGCCGTTCGTCCGTACCAGCTCCGCGAAGGCACTCAGGAGGGCGCGCTCCAAAGGACGGTCGCCCAGGGGGTCATGGAACAGCTGCGCGTAGGTGGGGGCGATGGCGTCGTAGGCATCGCGGGTGGCGTGCAAGGTATCGAGTTCGGTCACCCCGAGACCCTAGCGGGAGGAGAGCGCCTGCGTTTCAAGGACGTCTGGCCGAGCAGCTCTGCGACCGATCGTGTGCGGAGCCAGATGACGAGTACAGCTACGGTGGCGTGCCGAAGAACATGCAGCCGCGTTTGTCGTAGCGGGTGGGTGCGGCCCACGGCAAGCCAGGTCGCCTGATCGCCCGGACAGTTCCTGGTGATATCCCCGGCCGGGCTCCCCCGTCCCGGCCGGGCCCCCTCCCCTACGCACACCAGGCCTGCCGTGTCACGGATCGACGACCTCGTCCGCACGTACCTTCGCGGGGGCCGGCCGGGCAGCGCGCTCCTACGCCGGGCACCCCTTCTCCACTCCGTGACCAACACCTCCTGCGTCGACGGCTACCGCGGTCAGGGCCCAACGTGATGCGGTGGTCGTGCGGTCCCCTCACGCTCCTGAGCACGGACCGGGCGCCCGCCACCTCGTCACAGGGGCAGGCGACTGCCCGGTTCCCGGCAACGGCTGGGCCTACAAATCGAGTTGCGCTCCGTCGAGCGGACACCTAGCGTGCGTTCTGCCGTAGTTCGAACATGGAAGGACGATGCCTGTGCCTGCGACCCGCTGACGGGCCGCTGCGCGACTCCGCCGGACACGTCCGGCGTTGGCTGCTGGAGTGGCCCGTTCCCACGGAACTCTCTTCAGACCAGCAAAGAAGGACCTTTCGTGTTGGCATCCTTTGAATCCCACGCGCACGCCTACCTGCGTGCCGCAGCCGGCCACCGGGCCGTTCGCACCGGGCCGTTCACCCTCCGCATCGATCCCCACGACGCCGGATTCTTCCTCAACTACGCCATCCCCGACGACGGCGCCGAGCCGACCGGCGACCAAGTCCGGCGGCTTGTCGAGGCGTTCACCGGCCGGGCGCGGACGCCTCGCCTGGAGTACCTTCCCACGGCCGCTCCGCGCGTCGAGGACGCGCTGGCCGCGTCCGGGTTCACCGTCGAACGGCAGCTGCCGATCCTGACGTGTGATCCCGCGGACGTACCCGTGCCACAGACCGCCGCGCCGATCGAGATCATGCTCGCCGAGACCGACGCGCAGCTGCGGAAGGTCGCCCAGGCGCAGGGCGAGGCGTACGGACAGCCGGTGACAGCCGAACACGATGTCGCACGGCTGCGAAGCGGACTGAACCGCGGCGGCCTGGTCGCGCTGGCACTCGACACGGTGACCGGCCAGGGAGTGGGCGGCGGCCAGGTCGGTCCGCCGCACGGCGGGGTGAGCGAGCTCGCCGCTATCGGTGTGCGGGCGGCCTACCGGCGTCGTGGGATCGCGTCCGCGCTCGCCGCCGCGTTGACACGCGCCTGCCCAAACGCCGGCATCACCACCCCGTTCCTCATGCCGGAGAACAACGACAGCGAGCGGATCTATCAGCGCCTCGGATACCGGCGCGTCTCGGAGATCCTGCACATCTCACTGCGGTGACCCCATGCGGCTGCCCGGCCACAACAGTGGCCGGGCAGCCGTCCCCTCTCCTGCGAAACCTCGCAGGTGAGAGGACAATCCTCGACTGCGCGGGCCACCTCCGACGCTCGCGTGGACCCATGCGACCGCTCACAGACCAGGCCAAAGAATCAGTCACAACTCGCACAACTCATGTGGTCGAAAACGGTAGCTGCGCGAGGAGGTCTCGACCACATGGTCCCGGGCCGGGATCGATATGCCGTCCACGGTCCAGAGCCGTTCCCACGATCCAGAGCCGTTCCACTGCGTCAGCGAGCTGACCGGCCGGCTCGACGGCCAGGAGACGTCGCAGCTGCTGGATGGCCCGGCACACCGCCGCAGGGAAGCCCCCCAAGCAGTGGGGCAAACTGCCTCATCGTCAGATTCGTGCCGTAACAGACGGCCACCAGCAGCACATCGCCCGTTCCGACGGCAGGCACCACGATCACCCACCACCAGGACCATCCCCGCCACGCTCCCGCACAACCTTCAACAGCCGCTGGAACTGCCGCATCCGCAGCCCCGCAAACGTCTCCACCTCAAACGATTCAGCCCTCAACACCCCACGCATACAAGGGAAACGCCCGGATCGCAGCCTTCTGCAACACACACGAGGGCAGATTGGGCTTCTTACATCGTTCTTAGAACCATGCCGTAGACATAGGCCCATGGCGATCAAACGTGTTGCAGTCGGTGTCGGAACGCTCGTGACGATGACCTTGACGAGCGTAGTCGGAGCAGCCATCGCGACTCCGGCTCCCGCGCCTGACAGGGCTGCTACTCCAGCGCTCGGAAACAAGACAGCGACAAACTATTTGTACGCTTCGATGGGCGATTTCGACACCACCGTGAAACCGCTGATCGATCGCCCGGACATCGCCGGCGTGCAGCTGGTGGTGCCGTGGAAGGCGCTCGAACCGAAGAAGAATCGGTACGATTTCTCGTCGATCGACCGGGCGCTGAAATATCTGCAGTCCCGTCACAAGAAGCTATTCATTCAGGTCCAGGACCGGTTCTTTGCGCCCCCGACCAGGCTCCCGGACTATCTGCTGACCGACCCGGAATATCATGGGGGCGCAGCTCCGACAAAGAACGAAAGCGGCCTCGGCCCCGGCCAGCCCGGAACGATCGCGGCGCAATGGAATCCGCAGGTCCGGGGGCGGTTTCAGCATCTGCTCAAGGCGCTGTCGCAACGTTTCGACGGTCGCCTCGCCGGGGTGAACCTTCCGGAAACCGCTACCCAAGTGGAAACCAGCAAGGACCACACGGGCTACAGTGACGATTCCTACTTCCACGCAGAGCTCGACAACATGGCCTACGGCAAGAAGGTCTTCACCAAGACGCCGTTCATTCAGTACGTCAACTTCTGGCCGGGCGAATGGAACAACAGCCGCAACTACATGAAGCGCACCTTCGAGTTCGCCAAGTCGCACGGAATCGGCCTGGGTGGACCTGACATCCTGCCGAACCGCCCGGCACAGATGCAAAATTCGTATCCTTTCTTCAAGCGATACCGAGGGCAGCTCCCCCTCGTGGCCATGGCTGTCCAGGAACCCGACTTCCAATACAAGAACCCCAAGACGAAAAAACCGTACACCCGGCAAGAGTTCGTCGATTTCGGCGCGAACACTCTCGGAGTCGACTGCATCTTCTGGGCCACCAGCGCGCCCTGGCTCCACCAGCCGGCGGCACGATAGCGCCGCCCATCGTCCGTCGGTGGTCGTCCCATCGTCGGCCCCGAACCGGATCGACGGCTACAGCGCCAGGGGCTGTCCGATGGGGCGTCGGCGCGGCCGTCGCCTTACGGTTGAGGCGGCGCAAGCGTCTCCTGCGCCCACTCGCGCAGACGCGGCCATCGCACGCGGTGGCCGCGTTCACGCCTGTCCGACGGTCACCCGCCGGACAGGGAAAGGGTCTTCGCGCAGATATGCAGATATCGAGCCAACGGCCGGTGCGTCCGGTGTCGTGTCAGGCGTTCCGCGTGATCACCTGACAGACCCCAAAGAGGCGCAGTGCCGGGCGGTCGTCATCAGCCAGACGCCCGGACTGTCCGGCACCCCGTCCCGCAGCCACCGCTCCAGCACCGCGACCAGCCCGTCCTGCGCAAGCCCCTCCGCGAACCGACGTCCCGCACGATCGGGGCGACGCCAGCCATGACACGCACCGACTCCAGCCGGAAGACGGTCCCGATGGCGCGGCGGCCTCGCAGCAGGTGGCCTTCGGCCGCTGGGCGCCGGTGTGGCCGCGTCCTGACCGGGCCCGATGGCGGCGGGCCCGGTCAGGACGGGGTGGCGGTGGGCTGCGGTTCCACAACCCACCACGCAACACTCCAGGGCAGCGCTGCCCCTGGGAAGGCTCAGCCCTCCGCGATCTGACGCACCTCGCAGGTCACCGTCCAGAGCTCCTCGTGCACCTTCAGGAACCGCTTGGTCCACTCCAGCGCCTCGGCCTTGTCCTTGCACTGCATGATCGCGTAGCCGCCGACAACCTCCTTCGACTCGGTGAACGGACCGTCGGTGACGGAGATCTTCCCGCCCTCCCAGCGCACCCGGGTGCCCTGCGCGGACGGCGTCAGCCCGGCGGTGTCCAGCATCACCCCCGCCTTGGTGATCTCCTCCATCAGCTCGCCCATCCGCTGCATCATCTCGGGACTCGGGCCCTCGGCGGGCGCGGTCTTCTCGTCGATCTGCACAAGCGACAGGTAACGCGGCATCGTGACTCCTTCGCGGACCTACGACGGTCCTACCGTTGGGGCGGGGCCAGTCCCCGCCTCTCACCATTGCGTCGAACAAAGACCGCCCGAATCGACACACGCGCCGGATCTCTTCCAAGATTTTTTCGGCCGGACCCCCTGCACAGGTCACGGCTGCCGTTCCCCACACCGGCCATGCCGCCCCACTCGCCACCCGAGCCGGCCCACGCCCGCCCGACCCGGCACGAGCCGAGCCAGTGGTCGGCGCCGCATGGCACCGGGACCGGTCGGCGAGTACGCCGGACGTTTCGCTCCGGATGTATCAAAGCCTTCACAGCACCGTGCGGCTCTGCCCACGAGAGGTCCGCGTACTCGTCTGAGTGGCCCTGGCACGTTCTTCGTAGCCGGAGACCATCCTGACGTGGTGGTTCGGCCGATCCACGTAACTGTGGTGTTGGTAGGAGATCGGTACGCTCCGTGGTCACGGAACAGGCACGCTGTCCTGCTGAGGAGCAGGTCCGCGACGGCTTGTTGAGAACCACTCCGTACTCAGGGGCGCAGGGATATTCAGTCCCCATCATCGCCTGAAGCGCCGCCCCGCACGCCGAGGCATCGAGCAACTCGCCCATTCTGATGTGCGGTTGCCCCACCGCCTGCCGTCCGCCCGGAAGGGCCGCCACCAGGTGCCCACCGCCCGCTCGGACACGCTGAAGACCTCTGCGGCCTGGCCGTACGTCCCAACTCGCCCCGACTCCAACGCCGCAACGCCCGCAGCCCCGGATCCTCCTGCGCCGCGGGCGCCAGCCGATGTCCCCACTCTCGACATTCACGCCCGGCCAATGAGCAGGAGACCCACCAGTTTCGGCTCAATATCGGGAACCACCGTGTTGGCCAGGATTCAACACAAACTGCAGTTCGATCACGTCCTGAAGCGGCCCCTCCGAGCTGGTTGAGGAAGGCGAACAGCGAGCGCAGGGCGGTCAACCGGGTGTGCCCGTCCCCGCCGCCGGGAGTGGGCTGCTGCAACGCATTGATCACGTCGTCGCGGGTGACCTCGCGCAGGGTGTCGTACTCGCAGGCCCAACCGGACAGGATCGGCAGTGCATGCTGAAGGTCGTTCTTCCATGTCAGCTCGGCCTATGGACGAGACATGCGAGCTCACCGAGGACGAGGTGAACGACCTGCTCGACGGTCAGGGGGTCGCCGTAGCAACGGCCCCAAAAACGACGGATATCGCTGATGGGACGATGCCGCTTGTAGTGCGGTGTCGTCCGGGGGCGCGCGCCGTGAGTGCTGCGGCTCAGCCCCGTCGGCGGGCTGCCGGGTCGCGTGAGACAAATGCCGGGCGTAGCGTTCCCGTGCCCGCACGACGGCCGAGCCGTACATCGGCCCACCCCCAACGAGCCACGGTACGGCCGGGACGGGACGGGACGGGTTCGGGCGCACAACTCGGCCATGTCTCCTGCCGCTTGCGCGTGTCTGCGCAGTGCCCCGAGGTGGTGCCCGTCGTCCGGGCGAAGGTGCGGACGAACGCGGTGGTCGTCGCCCGCCCACAGGCGGGGGCGGTGTCGGTGATGGTGACGCTCCATGCCGCCACCGCTCTCGCAGGACTGGGTGCTGGTCGGCGCAATCCGCGTGTGGCGGATCCGAGATATAAGTAGGCCGAACACTGGAAGCACGCCTGGTTCGGATTGCTCATCGTGGATGCGTGACTTCGATCCAGGAAACGGCGCGAACGCGCCCCCCGACGCCGGTGAACCGCCGGGACACTGGCGCCGGATGCGGGTATGGACCGCCGCCCACGCCACGCGAGGTGCGCTCGTCGTCCTCGCGTCCGTACGGTGATCGCGATCGCGGTCTCCACGGCTCTGCGCGAACCGGCCGACGCAGCCGAACCGCCGGACGGCTCGGGAAACGACACGCTGTCAGAAGACTCCAACCAGTAGAGGGAAGGGAAGGAACTCCCATGACGAAAGCTCACAATGATGCGGTCCGCGAACAGTTCAGGATCCAGGCCACAACCTTCACCGATGAGGGGTTCGCCGCCCGCGGGCTGGACTGGATCCTCGAACAGCTCGCCCCCTCGGCCGACGCGCAGGTGCTGGATGTCGCAGCCGGCGCGGCTCACCTCGGCCGAGCACTGGCACCACACGTCAACCATGTCTGCGCCCTCGACCTGACCCGGGAGATGCTTGAGCAGGGGCAGCGACTCGCCGCGGCCGCCGGTCTGCGCAATGTGACCTTCACGCTCGCAGACGCTGCCGAACTTCCCTACCTCGACGATCAGTTCGACCTGGTCGTATGCCGACTCGCACTCCATCAAGTCGCTGATCCGGCGGCGATGGTACGGGAGATGGTCCGCGTCACCCGCCCAGGTGGCCGCATCGGTGTCACCGACATGATCGCCGACGAGGACTCGGAGCTGGCCGAGGAGACCAATCGACTGGAACGCCTGCGTGACCCGAGCCACAACCGGACCCTTTCGCTCACCGAGGTGCACGCCTTCCTGGAGACCGCTGGCGCTTCGGTGGCCTCGACCGCCGTCCGTGACCACGATCTCGACCTGACGGACTGGCTGACCCGCAGCGAGACACCGGCCCCGGTGCGCGCACAGATCCGGAAACGCCTCGAAGAGGAACTCGCCGGCGGCACGGCAACCGGCCTGCGCCCCGCACGCGGCGACGACCAAGCCATCAGCTTCACCCATGCATGGGCCACCGTGACCGGTACCCCGCGGGATTGAAGGCAGGGGCTGAACGCAGTTCGAGACCGGGAACGTTGGCCGCCTGGTGGATCGACAGGTGTGTCATCTCCGAGGCGAACCACCGTGCGCACACCGGCTAGCGGAGCCAACGACCGCAGTGCCGCTCTCTCACCGAGGCCGGTTTCGGGGAGGGCATGCGGGAGTGGCAGTTCCGCTGAGTGGTTCATGGGCAGTCCGGGGATGTCGGCGACCGCATCGGCCAGGATTTCCAATGCCTCGTCCCGGCCAGCCCTGTCGTAGACGAAGGCATTGTCGGCTGTTTGTCCGCTCATCGTGCCCCTCTGCGTTGAAGATCGCCGGGTGGACATCCCCTGGACGAGGACAGAAGTCATGCGCTCTCCTGCCGCAGCGCCCGCGGTGGTGTCTGGATCGCGTCGTATGGCGGACAGTGCTGCGGCCAGGTCGTGGCAGAGGTCTTGGGGGCTTTCCAGTCCGATGTGGAAACGGACCAGTCGGGGCGCGTCCGCCGGGGCGCCGAGGGCCCGTAGGTGGTGGGGCACGGCGGGCATTTTCAGGCTCTCGAACCCGCCCCAACTCGTGCCGAGGCTGAACAGTGAGAGCTGGTCGATGAACCGGGTGAACGCGTCTTCGCTGCACGGGGCCAGCTCGCTGGTGAACGGGCCTGCCGCACCGGAGAACTGTGAGCGCCGCAGCTCGTAGCCGGGATCGGTATCGAGGGCGGGGAAGAGCATCCGCTGGACACAGGGCTGTGACTGCAGCCACTGCGCGACGGCGAGAGCGGCCGTCACGGTGGGCACCCGAAGGTGGTCGACGACATGGCCGACTACGCCCGATCCCTGCGGGCCAACGGGGTCCCCGTCCCCGAGATCGCCCGCAGGTTGGGCATCACCTCGGGCAAGAACCAGGGCAAGCGGCCCTCGGTCGCCACGGTCTACCGCATCCTCGCCGAGGATGAACAGGAGGGCTGAGGCTCACCGGGACTCCAAGATCATCTCATTGCCTCTTTGACTCGTATCTCGGCGATACCCCAGGTCGAGGGACCCAACTTCCGGTATAGCCGGCGAGGCCGGCTCCAGCAGGCGATGCCGGTGGCGATCGGCCGCCTCCGGGCTGGGCGAGCGAGTGCCCGTCCCGCCGGCATGCTGCACCGCCCGGTCAGCCCGAACACCCTGCTCAGACGCGTCCGGGCCCCCATCCACAGCCCACTGACTGTGGCTCTAGCATCCGCATCCGCGACGAGACCGGGGCTGCGCGGATGGCAGCGTCCGATCCCACGGCCCGGCCATCCTGTCTGGGGCTACCCGGCCTATCGGATGTGCCGGGCGATGCCGGTTGCCCGGGCCATCAAGCCTTCGAGCGGTCCGCGACGGAAGAACCGTGACCAGACGGTGGCGAACACCATGCTGGCGGCGATGAAACCGAGCAGGACGGGCAGGGACGATCCAGGCAGTTCCTCTATGCCCAGGAGCCAGATGCCGGCGATGTGGAAGACGTACGCCGTCAATGACATGGACCCGACTGCGATGGCCGGCCGGGCCAGGGCATGCAGGCGCGGGACGGCGTCCACGGCGGTGAGGCAGGTGGCCACGACGGCTATGGCCACACCGGCGTTGCCCACTATGGACAGGGTGGTCTCGCTGTGCGGGGAGGCCACCAGCAGCCAGGCCGAGGTGTCGCCGGTGGGGTAACCGGCGATGTCGGACCACCACGCGCTCGCCGCGCCCGGTCCTGCCAGGCCGGTGATCGCGTCGAGCGCGCCGGGGACGAGGTGCAGCGCCAGCCACGAGCCCCCGTAGCCGGCCACGGCGAGGAAGAGACCGGTGACGGCGAGGCGCGTGCGGACCATGGCGGAGGCCAGGTCGAGGCGGGCGACGGCCATGCCCGCGATAACGAACGGGACCCATGTGAGGGCCGGGTAGCTACCGGAGAAGAGGAGGGAGACGATGCCGCCGGCCTCACCCTGGCTCCGGGGCCCACCGTCGCCGATCACCTGCGCCACGAAGTACAGCACCTGAGGGAAGATGACCGCCGCCCCCACCGCGATCACCGCCAGCGATCTGGCGCTGAGCCGGTAGAGCGGCAGCACGAGCAGGAAGTACGCACCGTAGAAGGCCAGGATGACCTCGACCGGGGTGCCGGTCATGGTGAGAGCGGTACCCACCGCCAGCAAGAGCGCGGCCCGGATCACCACCTTGGCGACGGCCTGGCGACCGGCCCGCCCGGTTTTCGGCGTGCTGCGCCCGGTGATGAGCACCACGGTGAAGCCCGCCAGGAAGGCGAAGAGCGCCGAAGCCCTGCCATGGGCCAGCTCCATCAGGAAGCCGGTCACCCCACCCTGGTCCGGGTCGGGGCCGACATGGGCGGCGTACATGCCAAAGACCGCCAGGCCGCGGGCCAGATCGACGCCGATCAGCCGACCCGCCGCAGCCCTGCCGTTCTCGTGTGTCGGGGCCGGGGCGCCAAGTGTGGGCGCTGCAACCTCCGTGTGCTGTCGTGCCATGGTCTCCAAGCCGGGAAACAGACTGATCGCCGGGTATCCGGCCGCAGGCCGGACCACCCCCGCCACCCCACATGACGGAACGCGCGTGATCCGGGTTGTGGAGGTGGACGTCGAGGCACTGCTCCGGCCCGGCTTCGGGTTGATCCTCAACGTGGCCGCCGACGACATCACCGTCGTCACGACCGCGACTGGGGCAGACGCCTTCGACGCAGTCCGAAAGCACCGTCCCGATGTGGTCCTGCTCGACGTCCGGATGCCGGACGTCGACGGTCTCACCGTCTTGGGCGAGCTACCTACGGTACCCGACGCGCCCGTGGTGGCAATGCTCACGATCTTCGACACCGACTGGCAAGCTCCGCCTGCTCTCGCCACCCGCCCTCGTCCCGTTCGTCTGGCGTCTGCTGTCGGCTCCGCCCAGCCCAGGCCGGCCGAGCGGGCACGCAGGGAGGCATACGCAAGCCATGGGGCGCCTGGAGCTGACGCGATGCCTCTCGGATCACGCACCGCCCAGCCCGCCCTGTAGGGAGAGAACATGCCTCTTCCTCCTCCTGAGGAAGAGGTGTCAGCAGCGAGAGGCGCCTACCCCAGCGCCCTGACCAGCATGTTTTCCGCCGTGCCTCTGACGGACCTGGTACGCGGGGTAGTACCAACGATACGTACGGTCGCACCTACGCTGGCACGCATGGTGGAACCGAGGCGGTGGGAAGGAAATCCGCCCGCAGATCCCCACCCAGGACCTCAGCCCGCAGAAGAAGACCGCGCTGAAGGAGATGTTCAATGAAGGTCTGGCGGCAGATAGCCGCCCTACAGTCCCCTGACGCCGGGAAGGGCCTTCTCGCTGCTGGATCGGTGTGCCGGACAGCCAGCACACCGATCCAGCAGCCCAGGTGTGATCGGCAGTGGCGATGGTGACCGCCATGGTGCTGCTCACCTGGCCACGCTGCCCCGTCTCCGCTACCCGGCTACCGCCGGCGCGTTCCCCCACGGCCCCACCCGGTGAAGAGGCTCCGGAACCGGTGGTGGGGTGCCTCGTCCGCGGGGTAGTTGACGTCGTCCTCGTCCGGGTGGCCGATGACCGTCCAGCTGACGGCGGAGACCGCGGGCTCCAACGACAGTCGGCTGACGGCCGCTTCGAGGAGGGAGTCGTCACGACGCTCGGTGGTGAGTTCCGCGGCGACGGTGACCTTCCCTTCCTCCGCGTCGCGGCTGTACACCGAGCGCAGCCGGAAGCCGGGTTGGGCGACGGCTTGAACGATCAGGGCCCTGATGTGCGCCTCCTCGGGCTCGGTGCACACCGCCTCGAAGTAGTAGTCGGTGGCGACCTCGGCGCCGCCGCGCGGCTCCCGGTCCAGGCGCCGGCCCAGCGGTCGCAGCACCAGGTTGGCGCCCACCACGGCAACTGTGCCAAGGCCCGCCAGGACGTACAGCCCCGTACCGGCCAGGGCGCCTACTGCGGCCGAACACCACAGGGTGGCCGCGGTGTTGAGTCCGCGCACGCTGAGCCCGTCCCGGATGATGACACCGGCTCCGAGGAAGCCGATGCCGGAGACAATCTGGGCCGCGACCCGTGAGCCGTCGTACCCGATGGTGCTGGTGGCCTGCGCGAAGCCGTAGTTGGACAGCAGGACGAAGAGCGCGGACCCGGCGGCCACCAGCGCGTTCGTCCGCAGCCCGGCCATCCGGGCCCGCCACTGCCGCTCCAGGCCGATGACAGCGCCGAAGCCGAGCCCGGCAGCGATGTTGTCCACCATCTGCCACTCGTTGACGATGGCCATGTTCCGTTCCTCTCGTCGTTGATTCCTTTCCCGTGTCGGCTCCTGTATCGGCGATTCACAGCCAGGTACTGAACCAGCGGATGCATCTCAGGGCGGTCACCCGGCAGTGGATACCTGCGCTGGAGGTGCGGATACCCCACTCAGGCGATGCTCCCGTGCGCCCAGCGCATGATGTGCCGCTGCCTGCGCGACGGCGAGAACAGCGAAGACGTGGCACAGTTGGTGGTCGCCTCCCTGCGGGAGGCGGTGCGCGGCTACCCGGTGGCGCGGCGCCCGCGACGGGTGGCGACGAATCTGCGCATGGAGTTGTGGCACCGCGTCTCGCGAGAGCTCAAGCAGGAGCTGGCGCCCTCCGCACAACTGGAGGAGCAATGGGCGGTGCACCTCCCCGGTGGTGATGAGCCTTCGCGGGCTGTCGAGCCGGCTCTGCTGGCGCGAGCCGCCGAGGAAGCAGGTCTTCGGGCCGCAGCGCATGAGCTGAAGTGGAACGGCCCAGGCACTCTGGTGGGCTGGACACCGGTTACGCGCGCCTTCCGCGACGGGCACACCGCCACCCGGTGGGCCGCCGACGCGACATTGCGGTGCTGGGGCCCGGACGGCCTGACACGCCAGGTGGTGGCCACGACCGCCCCGGCCACCCTGCCGGAGAAAAACACCTGGTACCTCGCCACGAACCTGCCCCGCCCCGGCTCACCACGCGCCGCTGACAGTCCTTCCCGCCCGCTGACCTGGCCGAAGTCGTTCGGATCTACGCCGCCCGCAACTGGATCGAGCAGAGCTACAAGCAGGTCAGGGACGAACTCGCCTGGGCCGACTTCCGCGTCCGCTCCGACTCGGCGATCCGCCGCCACCAGACGCTGGTGAACCGCGCGTTCTCCTTCTGCTGGGACACCTGGTTCGACCTGCCTGCTCCACCGGTGTCGCCGGGGCCGCGGCCTCCCACCGACCATCGCCATCGGGACGAGCGGTCGGAGAGGGGACCGTCTGCGTCCCATCAGCCCCGACCGTCCTGCCGGCCCCAGGCAATCCGCGCAGTCCGCAGCCGACTGACCCCATCGATCACCTTACGGCGCTGGTGGCAGGCATGGTCCAACACACCATCACCCACCCAACTACAAGCCCTCATCAAGGCATTCACCAGAGGAAGACCCATCAACCTCTACCGCCCGGATCAACAAACTGCCGGTAGCGCCTTTCGGAGTCCGCCAGCCGCGGCGGCCCGCCCCAACCACATAGGGGCCAGAGCTGGCAAGCAACGGTGAGGGAGCTTCGCGACCTGGCGAACACGGTGAGATGCCAGACGACGAATGAGGCCACGAGGCACCTTGAGCCGGAGTCGCCCAAGTAGCACCGGCGCAGCGTTGAAGTCACAGGGCCGCCAACTGGAGGAGGCTCGGGTGGCGGGGAAAAGGACGGCGAATGATCCTGCCGATAAGTCACCTTGACCACTGGAGGTCCCTCATGAAGCACCTGACCGTTCTCGCTACAGCAGTGGCGACCTCAGCACTGATCATCCTTGGAGCCGGCACCGCCAACGCCGACGACGACAACGAGCCCGAAGTCGGAGCTTCTCAGGTCGGAACTGCCCCGATCACCGACGGTCTTCAAAAAGTCCTGAACGGCTCCTGGCTTCTGGGCGGCTGAAGCCCTTTTCAGCAAGCGGCCAGCGGGGCGGGGCTGGTCGCCTCAGAACGAAGCCGACCAGCCGGCACAGATGCCAAGCGGGCATCAGGTCTCCTTTGCAGCCGGGCTACTTTGCGGTTCTCCCCGGGTCGATCTCGGGGTGGGTGAATCGGACGGCTTGCCCAGATCGCGGGCGCAGGTGATCTCGGCGCGGGCACTGTCGCCGATGTAGAACAGCCGCGGGTAGGACACGGTCAGGACTCTTCGGACTACCGGTGTTGGCGATCTGGTCGATGATCCGGAGTCCGTCCGGGGTGACGTGGATGGCGCCGAGGTTGGCGAGCCACTACATCCACACCGGTTCGATGCCGGGCCGGTCCGCGAATTCGTCGTCGGAGTGGTGGTTGAGTGCATACGCGATGGTCCGGTCGGCGAGGGTTTGGAGTTCGGCGGCCGAATCCAACGAACGTTCTTCGTCTCGCGGGCGCTCGGTGCGAGCGTCCTGTCACCTCAGCCCGGTAGATCGTCCACTCGTGGCCGAAACCGCGCGGGCCGGGATGGCAGCGGCAGCGGTTGTCGCGCCACCCGCCGGTGACGCGAGTGAGGGTGGTGACCGTGAGCCCCAGTTTGTCGTCGACCTCGGCCTGGGCCCCGTCGTCGGCGCTGGCGTGATCGTCGATGTGGCCGGCAGCTGGGGCTACGCCGGGCGGGAACGTGTTGCGGTCGAACACCAGGTAGTGGCCGACGTCGTTGGTGACGACGATGCCGACGGAGGTGTTGTCACAGGTCTTGCGGGCGGTCACGCGTATCTCCTTGGTGGTCAGCTCCGCAAGTCCTTCGGGGTGTTTCACGTGGGTGGCCGGAGCCGTGCATGGCCGGGGCCCGGACTACCTTGCACCGCACTAGTTTGTAGTGCATGAGACATGCTGTGTAAGGTACTGGCGCATGGAGGAGACATCCGCCCCACGCGCCCAGTGGCTACGTGGAGTGCTGGACATGTGCCTGCTGGCCCTGATGGCGGAGTCCCCGGTCTACGGGTACGAGATGGCCGTCCGGCTCGCCAAGGCAGGGCTCGACGTCGCAGACGGCTCGATCTACCCGGCGCTGGCACGCCTGCGTAAGCGTCAGCTGGTGGAGATCGAACGCCGCAGCGGGGGTGGAGGGCCCGCCCGCACCTACTACAGGCCCAGCGAAGCAGGCATGCAGATGCTCCGGTCGTGGAGCAGCGACTGGAGCGCGTTCGCCACGAGCATCGGCACAATCATCAACCAGACCACGCGGAAAGAATCATGACGTTGACTGTCGATGACGCGATACACCAGGCCGTAGAGACGTGGCGCCGCCTCGGCGTGGACGAGGTCGTCGCAGAGGAGATGGCTGAGGAACTGGCCGCGGACCTGACCGCTGCCGCCGCCGACGGCCGGTCGGTCGCCGACTACATCGGCGGTGACATCGAGACGCTGGCCACCTCCTGGGCGGTCGAACGCGGTCTGCTGCCCGTGCACCGGCGCCTCAAGGAGACCGCCTTCGCGGCGGCCACGGGCGCCGCGATCCCCGCCCTTGCCGCGCTCCTCTTCTGGTGGATGTCCACGTCCCATCTCTTCGACCCCAGCAGCGAATCATTGACGACCACGCTCGACGGGCATGTGCTGCGGGACGTGCGCAAGTTCCCCAATCCCGGAGTGCCTCTGATGTGGGTGGGCTGGGTCGCGTGCCTGTGCATCGCCTTCTTCTTCGTCCGGCGCGCGGTGGACGAGAGCCTCCAGCGCCCGCTCGACCCCGCGCGCCACGCGACCATGCGGGCCCTGAACAAGGCCCTTCCCCTCATTCTTCTGGCAGCGGCCCTGGTGGCCGTCGCGATCGGCGTCTTCGGGGCATACGTGGTCGGGTATTTCCAGCTCCTCTTCACCGTCCCGGTCGCGCTGGTCGGAATGATCGGCACGGTCGCAGCCGGTGCCGCCTGGGTCCGGCACCGCACCTGCCCGCCCGTAACCGCCATCAGCTGAACCACAGGCTGCGGGCCACCTGTGCCGCGACAGGGTGTGGCCGGTCAGATCCACTTCCGCTGATCGGCCTTCCTGCCTTGTCCGTTGCCTCTGCCTGCCCGATATCGCTGGCCGCCTCGCAAAGGCGTCGACTGAGGAAGATGGCCCATGGCCACAAGTTCCCTACCAGCCGGATGCGCGCAGATCGTGCTGCATGCGCCAGAGGCCACGCGCGCATCGCCCGTCGGACGGGCCTGCATCTTGACACCGTGCGAAAGCACCTTGACCCCGGGCGCAAGTGGCGAGGCCGGTTCGCCGAGGACGGCATACCCGGGCTGGCCGCCCGCAGCCGTCCCGGGCGCCCTCTCCATCCAGGCCCGCCGTCACTGCCACCCCACCCTCGCCCCGGCAAAGCCCAGGCCGTGCGCGTGAACCACACCTACGGCCGCGGCGGCGCACTGGCCTGCCTGGCCGCCTACGACGTCCACCGCCCGCGTGTTCGGCCGCGGCGAACCACGCACCCGCATCGGCCCGTTCATGACCCTGGTTACCCAGGTCATGAGCCGAGAAGCGTACGCCAGCGCCGAGCGCGTCTTCTGGATCGTCGACAACGGCTCCTCCCCCGCGGGAAGAAGGCCGCAGACCGCCTGGCCTCCGCCTTCCCCAACGCGGTCATGGTCCACACCCCGGTACACGCCTCCTGGCTCAACCAGGTGGAGATCCGCTTCTCCGTCGCCCAGCGCAAGGTCGTCTCGCCCAACGACTTCACCGGCCTGGGCGAGGTAAGGGGCCGGCTCCGAGCCTTCGAAGACCGCTACAACGCCACGGCACGGCCGTTCCAGTGGAACTTCACCGCCTCCGGCCTGGACGACCTGCTGGCCAGGATCGACCGGGTGCGTGTCCGGCGTGATCGGCGGCGGATTGTCGAGTGCTCCGGGGTCGGGCAGCCACTCGACGCCTCCCATCGGAGCCGGCCACGCCGCCGGACGTGGCCGGTCGGCGTCCGGAGCGACGACCCGCAGCGCGCCGTACCCGCCGGTGACGGTGTCCTCGACGACCCGGGCAAACCGCCCGTGGTCACGGTGTAACAGGCCCTGTGCGGAGGTCACTTGAACTCACCGCTCACCAGCTCCTCGTGTGATGAAGCGCAGAGTTGTGCCACGCGACGGCAGGGGGATCTCGCGCCATGCCGTGGGACAACGGGTGGGTTCAGGGGGGTGTGAGGGTGTCGAGCCGGGCGGCGAGGTCGGGGTGGGCGGCGGCCAGGTGGGGGCGGGCAGCGGTCAGGGGGGCGATGAGGTCGGCGGGGTCGTCGTGGGCGAGGGCCGTGTGGAGCTCGCCGAGCGGGCGGCGGGCGGCCGGGGGAAGGTCGGTGAGGGCGGTGATCTGGCCGGCGAGGCGGCGCAGGTCGGCGGCGTTGGCGCGGGCCCAGGTGGCGGTGGTGCGTTCGGCAGCCCTGGCCTGGCGGGTGGCCGTCACGCGTTGCTCGCCGGTGGTCCCGGCCGGGCCGGGACGGCCGCGCAGATAGCGGCGCTCGGCGGCCTGGCGGCTGGCGACGCCCAGGGGATGGGCGAGGTCCGCCCAGCTGGCTCCCGCGTCCCGGGCTGTTTCGATCAGGCCGGTCTCCCATCCGGCGAGTTGCTCGCGCACCTGCCGCAGCAGCATCAGGGAGGCCAGCGCCTGCTCCGGCCCGGGGCCGGGACCTTCGGGCGTGTCAGGGGCCTCTCGCTGGGCGTCGCGCAGGGCGTCGTCTATGGCGTTGAGGGCCGCCGCGGCGGCGAGGAAGGACGCCGGGCTGTGGGCGTTCGTGCTGGTCGTGGACGGTTGGTCGGCTGCGGTCACGGGCACCTCCCTCGGATTGTCATCACGTAGACGACATCGTGTTTGTCATCCATTGGATGACATGTTACAACGATGTCAGTGAGGCGCATTGGCAGCAACTACCTGAACCTGCTGGAGGTGTTTTCACGATGTTGATGCGCACTGACCCCTTCCGTGAGCTGGACCGGCTGGCGCAGCAGCTGATGGGCCCGGGCACCTGGTCCCGTCCGTCGGCGATGCCGATGGACGCCTACCGCGAGGGCGACGAGTATGTGGTGGCCTTCGACCTTCCGGGCGTCACCGGGGACGCGATCGACATCGACGTCGAGCGGAACATGCTGACCGTCAAGGCCGAGCGGCGGCCGGTGGCGAAGGCCGACGACGTGCAGATGGAGCTGTCCGAGCGGCCGCTGGGTGTCTTCTCCCGCCAGATCGTGCTCGCCGACACCCTCGACACCGAGCACATCCAGGCCGACTACGACGCGGGCGTGCTCACCCTGCGCATCCCGATCGCCGAGCGGGCCAAGCCCCGCAAGATCTCCGTCGGCGTCGGATCCGGCCGCAAGGAGATCTCCGGCTGACACCGGCCGGACGGGTGCGGAGGGCGGGCACCTGATCTCCCCCTCACCCCGCTCTCCGCACCCCGTGGGCAGTCCGAAGAAGAAGAGGTGACGGCCGAGATGACTCTGCGACGCGAAGCGTTCCTCGGCCACGTGAAGGAACGCGGCGAGTACGAGACTCCGGAGGAAGCCGAGCGCGCGGCCCGTGTGGTGCTCGCCCTCCTCGGCGCACACCTGGTCGGCGACGTCCGCGCCCAGCTGGCGGCGCGCCTGCCTGAGGCATTCGCCCTGATCCTGCTCAACCCGCTGCAGAGCGCTGAGCCGCTGCCCCCGGAGCGGTTCGTCCGCGCAACCGCCGCGTGGATCGAGGGCGCCACCGAGCAGACCGCGGCCTGGGACGTCAGCGCCGTGCTGTCCACCGTCGCCGACGCCGCCGGCGAGGACCTGCTGGACCAGATCCTGCTCCAGCTCCCGGCCGGCTACGACCTGCTCTTCGGCCACCCCCAGCCCACCTGACCATCCCGCACGCCGGTGCCCGGACACCGGCCACAGCAAGAAAGGCAACCACCCCAGTGATCTCCGACCGGCACGCACCGCCCCAGCAGCCGTACGGGACGGCATACGAGCAGATGCTGGAGAAGGTCCGCTACGAGGGCGCCTACCCCACCCGCGAGCGCGCGGACGAAGCCGTCCGCCTGGTTCTTTCCGGACTGGGGCGCCAGCTGACCGGCGACGAACGCGTCGACCTGGCCGGCCGCCTGCCCCTGGAAGCCGCACGCGTGCTGACCGCGCAGATCCCCGACACCCAACCGCTGACCGGCCGAGCCTTCGTCAAAGACCTCGCCGCCCGCACCGGCGCCACCCTGGCCACCACCCGCTGGGACACCGGCTCCGTCTTCTCCGCCGTCACCGCCTACGCCGGCCCCGACCTGATCACCCGCATCCTCCACCAGCTCCCCACCGGCTACGCCCTGCTGTTCGGCCGCGCCGAACTCACCCCCGCCGCGTAGACGGCGATGTGCGTGCTCGGGGCGGGCGCGACGACCGCTGCGTCGCTGTCCGCCCTGGTCACGTCCGGCAACGTGCGGCGGGATCGAGCTCAGCGACGTACCGGGCGACGGCATCGACGCCGGGGCGGGCGTACCGCTCCAGGGACCGCACGGAGGCGTGGCGGGAGCGGGCCAGCAGCATCGGGGGGGGAAGTGCCGCTCTCCGCGTCGTGGGTGAGCGCGGTATGCCGCAGCCGGTGCAGGGTCCAGCCGTCCAGGTCCTCGACGTCCTCGGGTGAGGCGAGCGGGTTGGCCAGCAGCCGGGTCTTCCCCTCGAAGATCTCCTCAGCCCGGCGATACGACAGACGGGCCCGGCCGGTCTCGGGGCACACGTCCAGCGTTGGCGTCCCGGCCGGGGCCTTGCGGTCGGTGAGGAACAGCGGGCCACGGTTCGGCGGGCGATGAGTCGCGGCAGGAGCTGGGCGGTGCCGGACTGCCAGTGAATCCCCTCCGTGGCCCCGCCCTTGGCGGTGATCCTGCCGCGCTTGTCCTGCGGGTAGAGGTCTTCCGCGTTCAGGCACAGCACCTCGTCGGCCCGTGCGGCGGACTCGTAGCGCATCTTCCAGAACGTCCTCCCCCGCAGGGCGGCGTCCAGGCGCCACAGGGCGACGATCCGGTTCTTGGCCAGGGCCTTGGTGCGGTCGGGCGGTGCCGGCCGCCGCTCGATGCCGATCGTCGGATCGCCTTCGATCCAGCCCTGGCGCTGCCCCCGACCGATCGCCTTGCGCGCGATCAACAGCTCCCAGTTGACGGTGTCGGCGTCCATCTCGTCCGCCCGCGCCGCCGCCAGTTCGGCCAGCACCTCCGGCAGCGCCGGGTCGTCGATCGCGGTGAGAGGGAAGACAGGTGGATTCGCGCCCCGGCGGGCGGACCCGGTCGGCGCGGGGGCGCCGGCGAGCATCCACCCCCACGTCGTCAGCGAGATCCGGTAGATCCGCGCGGAGCACTTCGCGATGCCCGCGCCGGTGAGGTACCGCTCGACCGCCGCGGTGTACGACGAGGGCGGGGCGGACAGGGGCACGAATGCGGTGCACGGCCGGGCGCGATGTCCTCTGCCGCCGGCCGCACGCAGCCAACCCGTGGACGGCAGGATCCACTGCACCCGGGGCACAGCGGCCCGCCACCGCGCCTGCATCGGGCTCGGATTGGCCGCTCGGCGCGGTGTGGCGCAGCGTCAGCGGCGGGCGAACTCCAGGGTGCTGGTCGCGCGCCGGGCGCCGACGCCCTCGAACAGGGCGGTAGCCGCCGCGTTGGACTCATTCACCTCGGCCCATACCGAAGCGGTACCGCAGCGGTGCAGCGAACCCAGCGCATGGGCCAGCAGCGCCCGGGCGACGCCGCGACGGTGCCTGTCGGCCCGAACGGCAATCAGTCCGATCCGTGGCTGCCGGGTCAGCGGCGCCAACCGGACCAGTCCCACGTACCGGTCGGACTGCCGCGCCACCGCATACTCCGACGGGTCGAGCAGGGTGGTCCCCGCCGGGCGGGGCGGCACCTCGGCCGGCATCGTCCGCCATCCGACGGCAGCCTCGACCTCATCGCGGATCGTGCGGTCCAGGGCGCGCAGCGGGCCCTCCTCCGTCTCACCGGAGGGCACGATGGTCACGCCTGATGGGGGCCGCGTCGAGCCGAGCCCGGTGACCTGCGGGTCGGTGGGCACGAGATATCCCCACTCGCGGCGTGCGGCGGCGAAGCCGGCCCGCTCCCAGGCGGACCTCGAGTCGTAGTCGGCCTCGTCGACGAGGGTGTACAGCGGTGTTGTCAGGTCCGCCAGCATCGTGTCTGTGATGCGGTCGAAGACCGCGCTGTGCCACGCGTCGACGCTGATGAAGAGCTGCCCGTGGGGCCGGCGCGAAGCGTCGCCGCGCCCGACCACGCGGCCGTCCTCCACGGCGCGCCACCGCAGGTCCGATACCCGCGTGATCACCACCGCGTGGGCGTTCTCTCACGGTCGCCCAGACGGTACCGGCGGGGGTCGGTAGGGTCGGCCCAACCCCTTTGAAGCCGGCCGGGATCACTCCCCTGCCTTCCGTGGCGGCCGAGACCGGTCACGGAGCGCCGCCCGGCTTCGGGCCGCGGTAGCCGGGCCGGGAGGAAGCATCGATGCCGACCTCGTAGCGGACGCGGGGGTTGGTCCAGTTGTGCCGGACGTGGGCGCCCGTGGAGTGGATGGCCAGGCCGATGGCGTGGTCGGTCGGGGCGGCGAAGGTGTTGCCGGTGATGGTGACCTTCTGGACGTCCTCGAACATCAGGGCCTGTGACGCAATCAGGGTCTCGCAGTAGTTGTCGCGAATGACGAGGTCGGACGTGTGGCCGTGGCCGTCGCCTTCTCCGTCGTCCGGGCCCTCGGCCATCACGCACATGTTGTCGACGTGCTCGCAGCGGTTGCCCTCGATCAGCACGTGATGGCTGGGCGGAGTGTCGCTGGCGAAGGTCTGCATGCAGTCGGCGTGGCCATAGCGGTTGGAGGCGCCGCGGACGGTGTTGTGCTGGATCCTCAGATGGTCGCCGAAGAAGCGCATGCCGTCACCGTCGTGGCCGTGCGGGCTGACGACCGTGTTGTTCCGTACCGTGATGTCGTCGCCGGTGATCTCGATGCCGGGCGCCTCGGGCCTGGTGACCCGGTAGTTCTCCACGATCACGTGGTTCGCCTCGACGGTGATGCCGTCGACGGTGCGGCTGTGACCGTCGTACACGGCCGGATGTGCGGCGGTGCCGCCGTGGGTGATGACGAGCCTGGGCCGGGCGGCGGCCGAGGCGGGGCTCGGGTGCAGCGGCGCGGTCGCGTTCATGGCCGCGGCGGCGGTGAGCAGGGCGACGGCCCGGAGCGCCCGGAGCGCACGTCGTGATGTGGTCGGCATGGCGGGGAGCGTAAGGCGGGCGGCGGGGAGGGGTCCCGAGCCCGGCCGTCCGCACAGTCGTCAGGGCGCCTCGGCCAGGGCCAGGTCCATCGGGACGAGCGTCGTGGAGGCCAACAGGGCGCGCAGGAGATGGTCGTTGAGGGCGTTGCCGACGGGTTCGCCGACCTCCTCGCGGGTCAGATACGGCACCCCGTCGCGGGACAGTCGGGCGCGCACGGCGTTGACCATGTGCTCGACGCGCTTGTCCGTCCAGTCGGCCCCCGGTTGCAGCTCGGCGAGCTGGGCGGCCGTCCGCTTCCAGGTCAGCGGCTGCGGCCTCGGCTCGTGCAGCAGATAGCGGCGGCCGAGCACGACGAGGGCCAGCTTCTCCTGCTCGGTCAGCGCCCAGACGCGCGGCGGGCGGGTGACGTCCGCGTGCCGGGGGCGAGGGCGCTCGTCGTCGGGGCCGGTGACGAAGACCTCCAGGAGGTGCTCACGTCCTCGTGATCCCTGGACGAACAGCGGGGTGTAGCCGGTGGAAAGCGGCAGCGGTTCCTCGCCGCGGAACAGCAGACGGCCCTCGGTGCAGCGGATCGGCAGCTGCCCGCGAGTGCTCAGCCACCACCGGCCGTCGTGGTGCGTGAGCGTGCCCTGGTGACGGCTGACGCGCGGGTCGTCCTCGCCCAGGCAGACGTGGACCTCGGGCCTGTTGCGGCCGAAGTGGACCTCGCGCCCCTCCCCCGGCCGCAGCGTGATGCCGCCGGTGAGCGCGAGCGCGAAGACCGTACCCGGCACCGGCGCAGAAACACCGCGGGCCAGGCTGCCGTGGGTGGCGGGGAGAACTCCGGGTGTCTGTGTCATGTTCCGTTTCCGGACCGTCTCACTTCCCGGGCATACTCTTCGCGATGTTCTGCACGGCGGCGCCCGCGAGCGCCTCGGCGCCGGCGCACACCGTGGCGTTCGGCTGCCCCTGTTCCCGCAGGGTCAGCCGGAACAGCTCGATGGTCCGGCCGCCGACGGAGTCCGTGAACGTGCGGTGCGGTGTGTAGACGACGCAGCTGTCGTCCCCCTCCTCCTTGGGGGCGACGTGGCTGGCGGTTCCGGCGATCTGCGCGGGCTGTCCGTTGTCCGACAGGTCGTTGTCCTGCGTGAACTGCAGCTGCACGTAGGCGCGTTGGCCATCCGGGCTCGCCCAGTCGCACGTCCAGTCGGCGAAACCGCGATCCGTCGGCCGCTGCTGAAGGCCGGGCACCTTCTTGAGCACGGCCGGATCCAGCAGAGCGCAGGCGTCCAGCCGGCCCAGGGAGTTGGCCGGCCAGGCCGCCGAACGCCGGGGCACCGGGCCCTGGTCCAGCACCGTGACCGCGTGGTCGACGGCGGCGTCCGACAGGGCGCACGGGTCGGGCGCGCCGGCGCCTTCCCGTTTGCCGTTGACCACGATCTGCCCCCGGTCGGGTGTCGTGATGAACCGCAGGCACTGGTCCCCGTCCCGTTTCAGGGACGCGACCTCGACATTGCCGACCCTTCTGACGGGCACACTGCTGTCGAAATGCTGCAGATCGCTGCTGAGGTCGACCTCGGCGTCGGCGATCTCATCCCCGCCGGAGCTCTGCACCAGTACGTCGCACCGGTTCAACTTCCCGTAGGTGGGGGCGAGTTCGGTGTGTCCGAAACGGCTCAGCGACGCGTCGTCCAGCACCTTGCAGGGGTCGGCGCTCCGGGCGTCGCCCATGGCGCCGGCCTGCACCGTGGCCGAGGGCTTCGCGTCGGCGCCGTTGCCGCCCTGGTGCCCGAAACCCCAAGGGCCGAAGAGAGCGAGACCGACCGCGAGGCCTGCCACGGCCAGCGCCGTCGCCGTGACCGTCAGCGCCCGGCGACGACCGCGCATCGTCCGGCCCAGCCGCAGCGTGCGGGACGGCAGGGCCAGCGTCCGGCGGAGCCGCAGCGTCTCCCGCGCGTCCCGGTCCGGGCTCAGGTGCTCCTGGACGTATTGCTGAATGTGCGCGGGCGGCGGTGCGGCGCGCGTGAGAAGTGCGCGTGCCTCAGCGGCGTCCGGGCGTTTCCCGGGCTCCACCTCAAGGAGTGCGGTGAGCGGTTCGGTGAGCGGACCGGCCTGCTGCGGGGGGTCCACGTGCCCTTCGAGAGCTCTGGCCAGATAGCCCATGACGTGCTCGAACTCCCCGTAGGGCGAGCGGCCCTCGATCGCCGCGAACAGGCTGGCGCCGAGGGAGAACACATCGGCTTTTGCGTCCGCCGCCCTGCCCCTGGCCACCTCGGGCGCGAGATAGCGGGGCTTGCCGCGCACCGTGCCCGTCGTGGTGTGCGTGCCGGTCTGGGTGACCTCGCTCCACAGGGCCCGCGCGATCCCGAAGTCCGTCAGCCGGGCCACACCGTCGTCGGTGACCAGGATGTTCTCCGGTGTCACATCGCCATGCACCACGCCCTCGCCGTGGGACTTCGCCAGCGCCGCCGCGATCTGGCCGCCGATCGAGCCGGCCTCCTGAGGGCAGAGGGGGCCGCGCTCGGCCACCAGCTGGGCCAGGCTGCGCGAGGGCACGTACTCCATGACAATCCAGCAGGCGTCGCCCGCGGTGACGTAGTCGAACACGGCCACGACGTTGGGGTGGTGCAGCCGCGCGGCGTAGCGGGCCTCCTTCATCAGCCGCTGCGCGGCCCGGACGTCGTCCGGGCGGGCGCACTTGACCGCCACACGCCGGTCCAGCAGTTCGTCCCGGGCCTGCCAGACGATGCCCATCCCGCCCTGGCCGATGGGCTCCTGCAACCGATACCGGCCCCCGACCCTGTACCCGGCCTCCGGTGTCACCGGCACCGCCCCACTCCCTGCCCACACCGTCACGCCTGGTCCCTTACGGGTGCCAGAGTGTACTCAGCGACGATCAGCCCCAGGAAGCGTGCGGATGACCGTCACAGGATCCCCTCAAGAGCGTCGTTTACGGATTGATACGGCCGAACTTCCGTACGCGGTAAGGAGCTTGGCCGAGGACGCGGTTCCACCACGCACGATGAGGAACCGCAGCCTGCCCGACGCCACGCGACGGACCTGCGGCCCCACCATGTCGCGGCATCACCGGACAGCGGCGCCGGGGCGTTGCTGACACCGTGCGCGGACAGCACGGCGCAGATCGCCAGCGCCGCCGCCGAAACGGTCCCGGTGCTCGTCGATGAACGCTACGAGCGTGTGTGGCCGGGGCGATCTCGGCCACGAAGAGGACTGTAAGAGGCGCGCGTCACGATGAGCGGCGGATGACTGGACCGTGAGGTCTGGTCGGCGCGGGATCGGGGAGGACCAAAGTGCAGGGATGGCTCGCTGTCGCACCGCGCGGACCAACTTTCCAGACGGGAGGTGGTCGGGTGTTGCTTATGCGAGGGGGCGACCTCAGTCGGTCACCACCTGGCCCAGCGCCTCGTAGACGTGGTCGATGACGTGGTCGATGAAAGTGAAAGTCATCGCGATAGTTCTTGGTTTACGCGCGAGTGCCGGCGGGAGGTGCCTCGTAGACGCTCGGTGGGGATGTCGACACGGGATACCCTGGAGGGGTGATCGAGAATCTTCCCCCTTGTCCCAAGTGCTCCTGTGAGTACACCTATGAGATGAACGCCCTTGTGGTGTGTCCGGAGTGCGGCCACGAGTGGGTTCCCGCCGAGAGCGGCGTGGAGGGCGGGGAGGCCGCCGGCGAGAGGATCGTCAAGGACTCCGTCGGCAACGTGCTGCGGGACGGCGACACCGTGGTCGTCGTCAAGGCCCTCAAGGTCAAGGGGAGCCCGTCGGGTATCAAGGCGGGCACCAAGGTGCGCAACATCCGGCTGGTCGACGGGGTCGCCGGCCATGACATCGACTGCAGGATCGACGGATTCGGGGCCATGCAGCTGAAATCCAGCGTGGTCAAGAAGGCCTGACCCGCTGCGTTCCAGGGAAGCGCGTAGCTCGCCGATCTGAAGGCCGCGCAGGGGGAGGCGAAACCGCCGTCGTAGCGGCGGCCCTTGATCGGCGGCCGTCTCCCGTGAGCCGGACAGCGCTCTACGGCATCGGGAGGCGGTCGCCTGCGCCCCGCAGCCCCTCCTCAACGGGCTGGTCCCGGCTCGACGGGATGGTCTTGAGGCGACAAAGCCTCGTCAAAGTCGGCAAAGGGCAAGACAAGTGCCGTAACTCCGGCTGCGGAGTGCCTCGTTGGTGACCTGCAGACACGTCCTCACCGTGTCAGGGAGGGTTCATGGGCCTGCTGCGCAAGATCCGCGACACAGGGCGGGTGGCCGAGCCGTCCCCCAAGCTCTCGACTTCGCTCGAGCAGGGGGGACCCCCATCGCCGCGTCCGGAAGGTGAAGCCCCACCGGGGGCTGGGGAGTTCGGCGGGTCGGTGCAGGTGCGGTGCGTCGATGCGGGGTCCTGCAACGGGTGCGAGATCGAGATTGCGGCCGCCTTCAATCCGGTGTACGACGCGGAGCGGTACGGGGCACGGCTGGTGGCCTCGCCCCGGCACGCGGACGTCGCGCTGGTGACCGGGCCGGTGACGCGGAACATGGCGGAGCCGCTGCGGCGCACGGTGGCCGCCATCGGGGAGCCGCGGCTGGTGGTCGCGGTGGGCGACTGCGCGATCAACTGCGGGGAATTCGCGGGCGGTTACGGCGTCGAAGGCGCGGTCTCCGATGTCGTACCGGTGGACCTGGCGGTGCCCGGGTGTCCGCCTGAGCCGGCGGCGATCGTGGCGGCGCTGCGGAGAGTGACCGGGCGGTGAGCGTGATCCCGGCCGCCCTGGCGACGGCCACCGGGTTGGGCGGCGCGGGTGTGCTTGCCGGGTTCGTACTGCCGTACCGGCTGCGTGTCCCGGTCGTCGGGATACTGACGGTGGGTGTGGGGGTGGGCGGTGGCGCGGCGGGTGCGGCTGCACTGGGCGGCGGCAGCTGGGAGGACACGCTTGCCTGGGTGCTGCCGCTGGCCGGGGCGCATCTGGCGGTGGATGCGCTGGCAGGGGTGTTCATGGCGGTGGCCGGGGCCGTCGTGGTCGCGGTCTCGCTGTATGGCATGGGCTATGCGGCCGGGCACGGTCCGCACGGGTTGGGGTCGCGTACGGCGCAGGGGGTGCTGCCGCTGTTCGCGCTCACCCTGGTGCTGGTGCCCGCGGCGGCGTCGGTGTCGACGTTCCTGGCGCTGTGGGAGCTGATGGCGCTGGCCTCGTTGCTGCTGGTGCTGGCAGAGCACCGATGGGGGCACTCCCCCAGCTACCGCCGGAGGGACCCCCACCCTGCTCGACCGGAGTCGAGAGCTTGGGGGAGGGCCTCGGTGCGGCTTGCCGGTGTCTGGTACGCGGTGATGACACACCTGGGCCTGGTGCTGCTGCTTGCCGGGTTCGCGCTGTTCGCCGCGCACGCGGGCGGAGAGACCTTCGCCGCGCTGCGGGCGGGCGGGCACGCCATCTCACCGACCGTGCGCGGGCTGGTGTTCGTGCTGGTCGCGGCGGCGTTCACCTCGAAGGCGGGGGCGGTGCCGCTGCACGCCTGGCTGCCGCGCGCGCATCCCGAAGCGCCCAGCCCCGTGTCGGCGTTGATGAGCGCTGCCATGGTCAACCTCGGTGTCTACGGGCTCGTCCGCACCGGCCTCGACCTGCTCGGTGGCGGTCCGGTGTGGTGGTGGCTGGTGGTCGTCGTGGTCGGCGGGGTCAGTGCCGTCTACGGCATCCTGCAGGCCGCGATGGCCTCCGACCTGAAGCGGCTGCTGGCCTACTCGACCAGTGAGAACATGGGCCTGGTTCTCATCGGCGTAGGGGCCTGTGGGCTGTTCTCTTCCTACGGCAACCGGCCGCTGGCCGCGCTGGCGTTGGCGGCTGCGCTGTTGCACGTGGTCAACCACGCGGCGTTCAAGGCGCTGTTGTTCTGCGCGGCCGGCTCCGTCCTGCGCTCCACCGGTCTGCGCGATCTCGACCTGCTGGGCGGGCTGCGTTCCCGTATGCCGGTCACCGCCGCACTGTTCGCGCTGGCCGCGCTCGGCGCGGTGGCGCTGCCACCGGGCAATGGCTTCATCAGCGAGTGGCTGCTGCTGCAGTCCCTGATCCACGGGCTGGCGGTGCCGGGCGTCGCGGTCGCGGTCGTCCTGCCCCTGTCGGTGGCGTTGATCGCCCTGTCTGCCGGGATCGCCGCCGCCGCCTTCGTCAAGGCACTCGGCGTCGGTTTCTTCGCCCGGCCCCGCAGCATGCAGGCTGGCTCGGCGAGGGAGGCGCCGCCGCTGATGCTCGCGGGAATGGTCCTGCTCGCGGTGCTGACGGTGGCGCTGGCGGTGGTGCCGGGCCTGCTGGGCGACGGCCTCGACCGGGCCGTGGAGGCCCTTGGGTTGCCGGGCAGCGGGGCGGTGACGGGCGGGGGGCTGAGGGTACGCCTCGCCGACATCTCCGCGTCGCTGTCCCCGCTGTGGGTGGTCGCCGCCCTGACGTGCGCGATCGTGGTGGCGGTCGGGCTGCCCCGGCTCTACGGGCGCCGCCGGCGCCGTGTGAACGCCCGGCTGTGGGACTGCGGGGGTGGGGCGCCGACACCGCGCATGGCGTACACGGCGACCTCGTTCGCGGAGCCGTTGCAGCGGGTCTTCGACGACGTCCTCGCGCCGGAGCAGGACCTTGACATCACTCCGGTGCGGGAGTCGGCGTACCTGGTGGAGCGGGTGCGCTTCCAGCGCCGGGTGCCCGACCGGATCGAGCACCGGCTGTACGGACCGGTGCTGCGGGCCCTGGCCGGGACCGGAGGAGCCGCCCGGCGCCTGGCGGGTGGCAGCGTCCACCTGTATCTCGGCTATGGCTTCGTCGTCCTGGTTGTCCTGCTGTTGGTGCTGGCGGTGGGCTGGTGAGGCATGACAGTGGACCGGTTGGTCCCGGCGGTGGGCTGGTGAGAGCGAACCCATGAGTGCTGTCGGATACGCGGCCGTGGCCGGGCAGATCGTCGTCGTCGGCGGTGGGGCGCCGCTGCTGACCGGATGGATGCGGCAGGTGCGGGCCCGCCTGGAGGGCCGGGCCGGAGCCGGGGTGCTCCAGCCCTGGCGCGACACCCGCAAGCTGCTGCGCAAGGAGCCCATCACGCCCGTAGGGACCGGGCCCGCCTTCCGCGCCGCGCCCGCCCTGCTGGTTGCCACCACCGTCGTGGCCACCGCCCTGGTCCCGCTGCTTTCCACCGACACTCCGGTCAGCTCGCACGCGGACCTCATCGTGGTGGTCGCGCTGATCGCGCTCGGTACTCTCGCGCTCGCCCTGGCCGGCCTCGACACCGGCACCGCGTTCGGCGGGATGGGCGCCTCCCGGGAGATGACGGTCGCCGCGCTGGTGGAGCCGACGATCCTGGTGGCGGTGTTCGCGCTGTCGATACCGGCGGGCACGACCAACATCCCGGCCATCGTCTCCGGCGCCGTCCGTGAGCCCGCCCGTCTCGCCTCCCCGGTGGGCCTGCTGGCGACGGCCGCGCTCGCGGTGGCCGTGCTGGCGGAGACCGGGCGGATCCCGGTGGACAACCCCTCCACTCACCTCGAACTGACGATGATCCACGAGGCGATGGTGCTGGAGTACGCCGGACCCGACCTCGCGCTGGTCGAACTCGGCGCCCAGATGCGGCTCACCCTGCTCCTCGGGCTGCTGTCCTCGCTGTTCGTGCCGTGGGGCATCGCCGGTAACGCCTCGTGGTCCGCGCTCTTGGTCGCCCTGGTGGTCTTCGTGGTGAAGGTGGCCGTCCTGGGCGCGGTGCTGGCCGCGGCCGAGGTGTTCTGGGCCAAGGTGCGGCTGTTCCGTGTGCCGGAACTGCTGGCCGGGTCCTTCCTGCTGGCGCTGCTCGCGGTGACCGCCTCGTACTTCATGAGCGGAGAGTCATGAGCAGCGGCCTGTTCACCCAACTCCTCGACCAGGCGTGCGGCGGCTTCCTGCTGGCAGCGGTGATCGTGCTGTGGCGGCGCGAACTCGCCGCGATCGTCCGGGTCTTCGCCCTCCAGGGCGTCGCCCTCGCCGCGATCGCCGTCCTGCTCGGCGCGCACGAACAGCGCTGGGACCTGATCGCCGTGGGCCTGGGCATCGGGGTGCTCCGGGCGGGCGTCCTGCCGTATCTCATGCGGCGCGCCCTGGCCGCGCTCACCAAGGACCGGCAGCGCTACGGCACCGGCGGCGCCGAGACCCGGGAGACCCAGCCGCTGGTCAACGTCGCCGCCTCACTGCTCACCGCGGCCCTGCTGACCCTGCTCGCCTACGCCGTCGCCCGGCCGCTGACCGAGCTGGCCCCGGCACCGGCCACCCGCGCTCTGCCGGTGGGCCTGGCCGTCGTCCTGATCGGCTTCTTCGTGCTGGTGACCCGTCGGCGGGCGCTCGCCCAGGTGGTCGGCTTCCTGCTGCTGGACAACGGCATCACCGCCACCGCCTTCCTGGCCACCTCCGGGGTGCCGCTGATCGTCGAACTCGGCGTCTCCTTCGACGTCCTGCTCGCCGTACTGGTGCTGCAGATCCTCACCACCCGGATGCGGGAGGCGTTCGGCACGACCGACATCGACGACCTGCGGGAGCTGCACGAGTGATGCCGCATCCATTCCCAGGGGCCACAGTTCTGCTGACCGCGCCCGTAGCCGTCCCGCTGGTGGTCGCCGGCGGGTACGCGCTGGCCGGCCTGTGCACCCGCCGACCGGTGGCCGCCGCGCCGCCGAAGGCCCGGCAGCCGCTGCCGGTTCCGGCTGGGGCTTCGGAACAGGCGCTTCGGAGAGCAGAGTTGGAGCAGTCCCCCGTGCCAGGGCCCGTCCGTGCGCGGCGCGCCGCCGACTGGGCCGGTCTCCTCTCGCCTGCCGTGATCCTCACCTGTGGGAGCCTGCTCGCGGAATCCGTCACCTACGACGGCCCACGGCTGGCGTACTCCGGATTTCTGCGTGCGGACGCGCTGACCGCGTGGCTGCTGCTGGTGGTCGGTGCTGTCGCGCTGATCGCCGGTGGCTCCGCCCCGGCCCATCTGGCGAACGAGCGGGCCGCCGGGCGGGCGAGCGACCGGACCGTGACGGGGGTCCCCCCTGGTCGAGCGGAGTCGAGAGCTTGGGGGAGCTACCACGTCCTCGTGCAGGCGTTCCTGTCCGCGATGTGTCTGGCGGTGGTGACCGCCGACCTCGGCGTGCTGTGGGTGGCGGTCGAGGCCACCACCATCGTCACCGCGTTCCTCGTCGGCCACCGCCGCACCCGCACGTCGGTGGAGGCGGCCTGGAAGTACGTGGTGATCTGCTCGGCCGGAATCGCGCTCGCCTTCCTCGGCACCGTGCTGATCTACTACGCGGCGCGGCAGGCGGGCATCGCCGAGGCATGGGCGCTGGACTGGCCCACCCTTGTCACCCGCGCCGACCGGCTCGACCCGGCGGTGACCCGGCTCGGCGTCGCCCTCGTCGTTCTCGGCTTCGGCGCCAAGGCCGGTCTGATCCCGCTGCACGCCTGGCTGCCGGACGCCCACAGCCAGGCGCCCGCACCGGTCTCCGCGCTCATGTCGGGTGTACTGCTCTCGGTGGCCTTCGCCGCGATCCTGCGCTACCGGGTCATCGCGGACGCAGCGCTCGGTACCGACTTCACCCGCATCCTGCTGGCCGGGATCGCGCTGCTCACCCTCGTGTTGGCGGCGGGGTCGCTGCTGGCCCAGCGCGACTACAAGCGGATGCTGGCCTACTCCAGCATGGAGCACATGAGCCTGATCGCCCTGGCCGCGGCGATCGGCAGCCCGCTCGCGCTGTCTGCCGCACTGCTGCACATCGCCGGGCACGGTCTCGCCAAGTCGGTCGCGTTCTGCGCCTCCGGCCGCATCCTGCAGCAGACCGGCACCGCCAAGATCGGCCGGGTGCGCGGGCTGCTCGCCCGGACACCCGCACTGGCAGGCACGTTCGGGCTCGCGGTGGCGGCGCTGATGGCGTTCCCGCCCTTCAGCCTCTTCGCCTCCGAACTCGGCATCGCCCGGGCCGGTTTCCGCGCCGGAAACGGCCTTGCCTGGGCCACGGCGACGGCCCTCCTCCTCGTCCTGGCCGCCTTCGCCGCGCTCGCCACCCGCACCGCGCGCATGCTGCTCGGCCCGGCACTCGGGGCCCCTGGGAGCACCGCGCCCGCCGAGGGAACCAGGCAAGCCAAGGGGGCCGAGGTCACCGCCGTATGGCCCCTCGCCCTCGGCCTGGCCGCCTGCGCCGCCCTGGGCGTGTCCCTGGGTCCGCTCACCGACCTGCTGCACACCGCCGCCCAGGCGATCGGAGGCCACTGAAACCGATGCGCACCACACACGACATCGATGTCTCCGAACTGCCGGCACGGGCCGAGGAGTTGCTGAAGAGCGGGCACCGGCTCGCACTGGTCGCCGCGCACCTCGACGAGGCCGGACCGCGTGTGGTGTACGTCTTCGTGTCCGGCCTGCCCGACACCCGTACCGAACTACAGATCCGCCTCAACCCCGACCGCCCCGAAGTTCCCACCCTCGCCGATCTCTCCTTTCCTGCGGGCCGGTTCGAGCGCGAGATGCGTGACCTGTTCGGCATCGTCCCCCTCGGCCACCCACTCCCCCGCCGCCTGGTACGCCATTTCCACTGGCCACGCGGCTGGTACCCGATGCTTTCCGACGCCGGCCCGCCGCCGGCCTTCGGCGAACAGGAAGGCCCCTACCCGTTCCTGGAAGTGGAGGGCGACGGCGTCTACGAGATCCCCGTCGGCCCGGTGCACGCCGGGCTGATCGAGCCCGGCCACTTCCGCTTCTCGGTCGTCGGCGAGACCATCCTGAGGCTCAAGGCCCGCCTCTGGTTCGTCCACAAGGGCATCGAGAAGCTCTTCCAGGGCCGCTCGACCGCCGCCGGACTCCCACTCGCCGAGCGCATCAGCGGCGACACCGCCGTCGGCCACGCCCTCGCGTACTGCCTGGCCGTCGAGGAGGCCACCGGCACCGAAGTCCCGGACGCGGCCCAGCGCGCCCGCGCCCTGCTCCTCGAACTGGAACGGATCCACAACCACGTCGCCGACCTCGGCATGCTCTGCAACGACGTCGGCCACGGCATCCTCAACGCCCACGCCCAGCGCATCCGCGAACAACTCCTGCGCCTCAACGGCGAGATCACCGGCCACCGGCTGCTGCGCGGCGGCGTCATCCTCGGCGGTGCCGGCCTTCGCACTCTGCCTGACCCCGCCCGACTCACGGCGATCGGCGCGGACATTCACGAGATCATCGACCTGGCCCTGGGCCACTCCACCGTCCGCGACCGCTTCACCGGCACCGCCGCCCTCACAACCGACGCCGCCCGCGCCATCGGCTGCCTCGGCTACGTCGCCCGCGCCAGCGGCCTGCCCGCCGACGCCCGCATCGCGCACCCCTTCACGCCGTACGGCCTCCACCTCGACGTCCCCGTGCACGACAGCGGCGACGTGCTGGCCCGCTTCCTGGTCCGCGCCGAGGAGATCGACGCCTCCCTCGCCCTGATCGAGCAGCTCGCCGACGGGCTTCAGCCCCCTGCGGGGGCGCCGGTACTCCAGCCGACGTCGGAATCGGGCCCCCGTACGGGTGTGGGACTGGTGGAGGGCTGGCGCGGCACCATCGCCACCCGAATCGAAATCGCCCCGGACGGCACCCTGGCCCGGGTCAAGCCGGTCGACCCGTCCTTCTTCAACTGGCCCGCGCTACCAGTAGCGTTGGCGGACACGATCGTCCCGGACTTCCCACTGACCAACAAGAGCTTCAACCTCTCCTACGCGGGAAACGACCTGTGACCTGTCGATGGCCGGGCCGAGCCCGATGCCGCCCGCGTTCCGGGAGCGGGGGCAGCTGAAGCGGGCAGAGCATGCGGCCGCATCCGGCGCCGTCGAAACTCTCTCGGGGTGCCAGTCCCCTACCGCGCGACATTCCACACGTCAGGCCCGCCTCCGCGCCAATCGATCAGCTCCGGGTCGTCGATCGCCGTATCGGTCTTCGGCAGGTCTGCGCATCGCAGGAGCTCGATCAGGTCGAGCAGGTGGTACGCCGTGCCCATGCGCTCACCTCGGATGGTCACCTGCCTGCCACCATCGGTCATGGGCGGGTGCACCACCACAGGCGCGCCGTCGGTCATAGCCTCATCCTCGCTCCGACCGGCCCTCTCGCGCGAGCCCCATCGTCACACGCCTCCAGCAGCGGTGCAGCAACAACGTGAATCACGAAAATCAGCAATCAGCTACATCCTGTATCGGTCGTACCCGTACGTAACCGCGGGCACGACTTTTGAGGTGTGGCCCCGCCCGCGGCGGGCCGTATGTGAAGCGATTGAGGATTTCCGTGCTGGTTCCGCTGTATCAAGCCAAGGCTGAGTTTTTCCACGTCGGCCGGCTCCGTTGCCGACTCGTACGACAACGCGGTGGCCGAGACGCTGAACGGCACCTTCAAGGCCGGGCTGATCGAGATGCAAGACCCCTGGACCGGCATCGAACAGGTCGAGCGGGCGATCTTCCAGTGGGTCACGTGGTAAGACGAGGAGCGCCTGCACCCCGCGCTCGACTACGTACCGCCCGCCGAGTACGAACGCGACTTCCGGCGAAGCCAGGAACACCCCCGCAGTCCACCTGACACAAGATCACCGGACTCTCCACAACCCGGGTCAGCTCGGATCCTCGACCTGCACAAGATTCCCATCACAGCGATACCCGGCTCCCGTGTACGCACCCCCAAGCAACGGACAGCGATCCGTTGGTGACCGCCGCCAGCTCGCTCATCCGCCGGGTGTGCTCTGGTGCCTCGGACAGGTTCACCAGGACCCCGTACTCGAAGTGGGTGCCCCCGGCGTCGCGGTGCAACTGGGCATCCAGGGCGGTCGGCAGCTTGAGCAACAAGCTGGTGAGTGCGAGCCAGGTCTACATCTCCTCACCGGTGAGCCAGCGGGGCTGCTGCGGCGTCTCCAGGTAGCCAGCGTAACTCAACTGTTGAAGTGATCGACTCGGATACTTTGGTTGACGATTCAAGTAATCGCGGCTAGCTTTGACTTCAAGGTTGAAGTTGCAGAAGGGCTGGAGCTCGGTGTACGTCGTCTTGTCGGTCATCACGAGCGTGCTCGCGGTCACATTTCTCGGTGCCGGGTTGATGAAGGTCGGACAGTCAAGAGGGAAACTGGCCGCCTCCGGCATGGGCTGGGCTGACGATTTCGCGCCTGGCGCGATCAAGGTCATCGGCGGCCTGGATGGTTTGATCCTGCCGGCCGTGTTGGGCGTTGCACCGGTGCTGATACCTGTGTCTGCGCTCGGCCTGGCCGGACTCATGCTGGGCGCCGCGATCGTCCACGGCCGCCGCGGGGAAGCCCGGTTCGTCATCGTGAATCTGGTGCTCCTCGCGCTGGCCGCCGTCGTGGCCTGGGGCTGGTTCAGCCCGTGTCCCTTCGCGTTCTAGTTCGCGTTCCTGCGCCGGCGGAGGCGGACGCGGCCTGACATGCCTGGTTGTGAGTCAGTGCGGCGGGCTGGTGTCAGCGCCAGTCCACCGCAGCAGAAACGGAAACCGTCACCGGCCCCTGCGGTGAGACCCACCGCCGAGCGGCGGTTGACGAGCTGAGTCATGGCCTCTCAGACAACGCCCCGCCCGTTGGGGATCCAGATGATCTATGTGAAAGCGGTTAGCTCATGAGTGACTTGGGTGCCCACAAGGCACGAAAGTCAGATGTCCGCACGGTGCGGATGTCCGCGGCGCAGCGCGGCGTGTGGTACGGCCAGCGCCTGGAGCCGGACAACCCGATGTTCAACATCGCGCACTACCTGGATATCCGCGGCGACTTGGACGTGGCTCTGCTCGAACGGGCCTTCCGCCGGGTCCTTGAGGAGTCGGACGCGCTGCGCGCGCGGTTCGTCGAGCACGGCGACGAGCCGCTGCAGGTGCTGGACCGGCTGGACGACTGGTCGCTGCGGGTCGTCGACCTGCGTGCGGAGGCCGACCCGCTGGCCGCGGCGGTCGACTGGATGCGCGGCGACCTCGCGAGCCCGATCAACCCGGTCCGCGGCCTGCTGTTCACGGTGGCCGCGCTGCGCCTGGCCGACCAGCGGTTCCTGGTGTACCAGCGGGTCCACCACCTGGTCCTGGACGGTTACGGCGCGTCGATCGTGGTGGCCCGCACCGCCGAGCTCTACCGCGCCCTGGAGGCAGGTGAGCAGCCCGGTGACCGGTTCTTCGGCACGCTCCGCGAGCTGCTGGCCGAGGAGGACGAGTACCGCGGCTCCGAGCAGTTCGCCGCCGACGCCGAGTTCTGGCGCGCGCGACTGGCCGACCGCCCGGTGGCGACCATGCTCACCGAGAGCACCGCGCCGATGGCCGACCACTGCCTGCGGCACAGCGACGACCTGCCCGCCGACGAGGCGGTGCGGCTGCAGGCCATCGCGCGGGAGCTGGGCACCAGTCTGCCGACGCTGGTCGTCGCGTGCTTCGCGGCCTACCTGCACCGCATGACCGGGGACCGGGACGTGGTGTTCGGGCTGCCGGTGACCGCGCGGCGGTCCGCCACGTCCCGCGTGACCCCGGGAATGCTGTCCAACGTGCTGCCGCTGCGGCTGGCCGTCACACCCGACGTGACCGTGGACGAGCTGGTGCGCAGGGCGTCGGCGGAGATCCGCGAGGCGCTGCGGCACCAGCGCTACCGCGCCGAGGACCTGCGCGGCGACCTCGGGATATCCCGGTCGGCGCCGCTGCACGGTCCGAGCATCAACGTCCTGCCCTACGACGACCACTTCGACTTCGGCTCGCACCGTGCGACCGTGCACAACCTCGGGGTCGGTCCGGTCGACGACCTGTCGTGCGTCGTCCAGCGCCTGTCCTCCGGCCTGCGCCTCGACCTGGACGCCAACCCGCGGCGGTACTCCACCGCGGAGCTCGGCGGGCACGCGACGCGGTTCCTGCGCGTGCTGCGGTCCGTCGCGGCCGACCCGGGCGTACGCGTCGGCGATCTGGAGCTGCTGGACGACGCGGAGCGCCGCGCGTCGCTCCCGGAGCCGACCGCGCCGGCCGAACCCGCCACGCTGCCCGAGCTGTTCGCCGACCGGGTCGCCGCGACCCCGGACGCGCCGGTGCTGCGCGACGACGCGGAGTCGCTGACCGCCGCCGAGCTGGACGCCCGGTCGAGCCGGCTCGCGCGGGCGCTCATCCATCGCGGGATCGGTCCCGGGGACACGGTCGCGGTCGTGGCGGGTCGCACCGCCGGCACGATCACCGCGCTGCTCGCGGTCAGCAAGGCCGGTGCGGCCTACCTCCCGCTGGACCCCGCCTACCCGACGGACCGTCTCGCCTACCTGGTCGCCGACGCCCGCCCGGCCGTCGTGCTCGCCACCGCCGATCAGGCCGGGCTGCTCCCGCACGGCACCGCGACGCTGCCGCTGGACGGTCCGGAGCTCGCCGCCGAGCTGGCGTCGTACTGCGGGGACGCGCCGGGTCAGGCCGACCGCGTCCGCCCGCTGCGTCCCGGCGATCCCGCCTACGTCGTCTACACCTCGGGGTCCACCGGGCGCCCCAAGGGCGTCGTGATCGAGCACGGCTCGCTGGCGAACCTGTTCGCCCAGCACGTAGAGACCGTGTTCGGCCCGGCCGTGGAGGCGGCCGGGCGCCCGCTGCGGGTGGTGCACCTGGCCGGTACGGCGTTCGACGCGTGGTGGGACGCCGTGCTGTGGCTGGTGGCCGGGCACGAGCTGCTGATGCTGGACGACGCCGTGCGCCGGGACCCCCAGGAGTGCGTGGACTACCTGGCCCGCGAGCGGGTCGACGTGCTCGGGACGACCCCCTCCTACCTGCGTCAGATGCTGGATGCCGGGTTGCTGGACGGCCCGCACAGGCCGTCGGTGGTGCACGTCGGCGGGGAGCCCGTCGATCCGGAGCTGTGGCGCGAGCTCGCCGGGACGCCGGGGCTGCTGGCCTTCAACTTCTACGGACCCACGGAGGCCACCGTCGACTCCGTCATCGCGCGACTGGACGCGGTCGCCGAGCCGGCGATCGGCACCGCCGTGCGCGGCACCGCGGCCTACGTCCTCGACGCGGCGCTGCGGCCGGTGCCGGCCGACGTGCCGGGCGAGCTGTACCTCGCGGGCGCGGGCCTGGCCCGCGGTTACCACGACCGGCCCGCGCTGACCGCGGAACGCTTCCCCGCCGACCCTTTCCGCGCCGACGGCAGCCGGATGTACCGCACCGGCGACCTGGCGCGCCGCAGGGCGGGCGGGGCGCTGGAGTTCGTCGGGCGCGCCGACGACCAGGTCAAGATCCGCGGGCACCGCGTCGAGCCCGGCGAGCTGGAGGCCGCGCTGGCCGCGCGGCCGGAGGTGTCCCGGGCCGCGGTGGCGGTACGCGGCAACGACGACACCGACCGCCGGCTGCTCGGGTACGTCACTCCGTCCACCGTGGACACCGACGCGGTGCGGGCGGCGCTGGCCGCGCGGCTGCCGGAGTACCTGCTGCCGCAGGCCGTCGTCGCGCTCGCGGAGCTGCCGCTGACCGCGAACGGCAAGCTCGACCGCGACCGGCTGCCGGAACCGGCCACTTCCGGCCCGGGCCGGGAACCGGCGGACCGCGTCGAGCGCGTGCTGTGCGAGCTGTTCGCCCAGACCCTGGGGGTGCCGTCCGCCGGGGTGGAGGACGACTTCTTCGCGCTCGGCGGGCACTCACTGCTGGCGACCCGGCTCGTCGGCGCGATCCGCTCGGCGCTGGGGGTGGAGGTCAGCATCCGGACGCTGTTCGAGTCGCCGACCCCGGCGCGGCTGGCCGCCCGGATCGGGCGGGACGCCGGCACCGGGCCCGAGGCGACCACCCGGCGCCCGGTGCCGCGCCGGGCGGAACGCCCGGAACGGCCGCCGCTGTCGTCCGCGCAGCGCCGGCTGTGGTTCCTGCACCGACTCAACCCGGACAGCGCCGAGTACCACATGCCGGTCGTGCTGCGGCTGGAGGGCCGGCTGGACGTCGACGCGCTGCGCGGCGCGCTGGAGGACCTGGTGGCCCGGCACGAGGCGCTGCGCACGGTCGTCGTGGACGACGGATCCGGGCCGTACCAGCGCGTCTTGCCGGCGGCGGGCGTGGAACTGCCCGTCGAGGAGGTGGACCGCGACGGGCTGGAGGGGCGCGTCCGCGCGGAGTCCGCCCACGGGTTCGACCTCGCCGGGCGGATCCCGCTGCGGGCCCGGCTGCTGCGGGTCGCGCCGGAGGAGCACGTGCTGGTGCTGGTGATCCACCACATCGCCGGCGACGGGTGGTCGTTCGCGCCGCTGGCCCGCGACCTGGGCGCGAACTACGCCGCCCGGGTGCGCGGGAGCCGCCCGGCGCTCCCCGCGCTCTCGGTGCAGTACGCGGACTACGCACTGTGGCAGCGCGAACTGCTCGGCGACGAGTCCGATCAGGACAGCCTCGCTGCGCGGCAGTTGGCGTTCTGGAAGTCCACCCTGGACGCGTTGCCGGAGCTGACGCTGCCGCTGGACCGCCCGCGCCCGACCGAACCGAGCGGCCGCGGGGACGCCGTCCGCATCGAGCTCCCGGCGTCGGTGCACGAGCGGATCACCGCGCTCGCCGCGGCGCACGGGGCGAGCACGTTCATGGTGCTGCACGCCGCGCTGTCCGCCTGGCTGCACCGGATGGGCGCCGGGACGGACATCCCGGTGGGCACGGCGGTCGCCGGGCGCACCGACGACGCGCTGGCCGACCTCGTCGGGTTCTTCGTGAACACGCTCGTGCTGCGGGCCGACGTCTCCGGCGACCCCAGCTTCACCGAGCTGCTGCGCCGGGTGACCGAGGCGGACCTCGCCGCGCTGGAACACCAGGACCTGCCATTCGACCGGGTCGTGGAGGAGCTGGCGCCGCAACGGGTCTTGGGCCGCAACCCGCTGTTCGACGTCATGCTGACGCTGCAGAACAACGCCGCGCCGGAGCTGGAACTCCCCGGGCTCGACGTGTCCGCGATGGACGAACACGCCACCGGGACGGCGAAGTTCGACCTGTCGGTCACGCTGGCCGAGACGTTCGCCGACGACGGCACGCCGGCCGGGATCGCCGGCGACCTCGAGTACGCCACCGACCTGTTCGACACCGACACCGCGCGGCGGTTCGCCGAGACGTTCACCCGGCTTGTCGGCGAGCTCGTCCGCGAACCGCACCGGCCGGTGCGGCGGGGC
>NZ_KN708638.1:157831-200064 GCF_000805335.1 Streptomyces sp. CT34
GCGCGGCCCACGGCACGACGAACCGGGCGCGACGATCGCCGCCGAGTTCGAGCGCCGGGCGGCGGACCGACCGGACGCACGGGCGCTGGTGTGCGGCGGGGACGCGCTCACCTTCGCCGAGTTGGACGCCCGCGCCAACCGGCTGGCCCGGCTGCTGCTGGCCCACGGCGCCCGGCCCGGCCGGCCGGTCGCGGTCGCGCTGCCGCGGTCGCTCGACACCGTCGCCGTGCTGCTGGCCACCGCCAAGGCCGGCGCGGTCTACCTGCCGGTGGACGTCGAGTACCCGGCCGAGCGGATCGCGTACCTGCTAAAGGACTCCCGGCCCGCGCTGGTCGTCAGCACCGCGGCGGTGGCGCCGCGCACCGACGGTGCGGTTCCGGTGGTGCTGCTGGACGAGGAGTCCGCACGGCTCGACGGGCTCGCGGGCACCCCGCCGTCCACCGCGGAACGCCCCGCGGTCGCCCCGACCGACCCCGCTTACCTGCTCTACACCTCGGGATCGACCGGCCGCCCCAAGGGCGTCGAGGTGGAGCACGCCTCGCTGACGAACCTGCTGCGTGCCCACCGCGAGGGGCTGTTCGCGTCGGCGTGCCGGGTCGCCGGTCGCGAGGTGCTGCGCGTCGCGCACACCGCGGGCGTGTCCTTCGACGCGTCGTGGGACCCGGTGCTGTGGCTGCTGGACGGGCACGAACTGCACGTGGTCACCGACGACGTCCGCCGCAACCCCGAGGAGCTGCTGGCCTACCTGCGCGACCAGCGGATCGACTCGATCGAGACCACTCCGTCCTACGCGCACCAGCTCGTCGCGATGGGGCTGGTGGACCCCGACCAGCACTACCCGGCCGCGATCGCGCTCGGCGGCGAGGCCGTGGACCAGCGGCTGTGGACCGCGCTCGCGGACATCCCGGACGCGCTGGCGTGGAACCTCTACGGGCCGACCGAGGCCACCGTCGACTCGGTGATCGCGCGGGTGGGCGACCAACCGGCGCCGGTCATCGGCTCGGTGGTCCGCAACGGGCAGGCGTACGTGCTCGACGCGGGCCTGCAGCCGGTCCCGTCCGGCGTCGCCGGCGAGCTGTACCTGGCCGGTGACGGCCTCGCCCGCGGCTACCGCGGACGCGGCGGGCTCACCGCGGAGCGCTTCGTCGCCGACCCGTTCGCCGCCGACGGCAGCCGGATGTACCGCACCGGCGACCTGGTGCGGATGCGCCGGGACGGCACGCTGGAGTTCGTCGGCCGGGTCGACGACCAGGTCAAGGTCCGCGGGTTCCGGGTCGAGCTCGAAGAGGTCTCCGCCGCGGTGTCGTCGGCTCCGGAGGTGGCTTCCGCGGCGGTGATCGTGTCCGAGGATCGGATCCTCGCCTACGTCCTCGCCGAGCCGGGGTCCACCGTGGACCCGGCCGCGGTCCGCGCGCACGCGTCCCAGGCGTTGCCGGACTACATGGTGCCGCGGACGGTGACCGTGCTGAACGAGTTCCCACTGACCCCCAACGGCAAGCTGGACACCGGCGCGCTGCCCGAACCGCACGCCGAGGCCCGCGGCACCGCACCGGGCGCCGGGCCGCGCTCGCCCCGGGAGGACGTGCTGTGCACGTTGTTCGCCGACGCGCTCGAGGTGGACCGGGTCGGTATCCATGACAGCTTCTTCGACCTCGGCGGGCACTCGCTGCTGGCCGGCCGGCTCATCTCCGAGATCGCGAGCACGTTCGGCGTCCGGGTCCCGATCCGGCGGCTGTTCGAGAACCCCACGGTCGCCGGGCTGGCCGCGCACCTGGACGACGGCGGGGAGGACGGCTCGCTGGACGTGTTGCTGCCGCTGCGGTCCGCGGGAAGCCGGCCGCCGCTGTTCTGCGTGCACCCGGTCAGCGCGCTGTCCTGGGGCTACGCCGGTCTGCTGCGGTACCTGCCGACGGACCGGCCGCTGTACGGCCTGCAGTCGCGCAAGCTCACCGAGCCGGACTACACCCCGGCCGGCATCACCGAGATCGCCCACGACTACGTCGCGCAGATCCGCTCGGTCCAGCCGCACGGACCGTACTTCCTGCTGGGCTGGTCGCTGGGCGGGAACATCGCGCACGAGATGGCCGTGCAGCTGGAGGAGTCCGGCGAGCGGGTGGAGTTCCTGGGGCTGCTGGACTCCTACCCGCACGCCTCGGCGGAGGGCCTGGCCACCGCCGGCGAGGCGCAGGTCTTTCGCGCGATGCTGATCAGCGAGGGCCACGAGCTGCCGGACGACTGGTTGCCCGACCGGGCCGACGTCAAGCGTTTCCACCAGGAGGCCGGCAACCCGATGGGCAGCCTGGACGAGGAGTCCATCGACGCGGTGGTGCGGGCCTTCGCCGCCCAGGCCGAGCTGATGTCGACGTTCACGCCAAGGGAGTTCCACGGCGAGACCGTGTTCGTCACCGCGCGCTCCGACGCCGACCACGCCACGCCGCAGGCCCGCGGGTGGGACCGCTACCTGCGCGGTCCCATCGAGCACCACGCCGTGCCCTTCCTCCACGCCCACCTGCTGAAGCCGGGCGCACTCGAACAGATCGGCCCGGTCGTCGCCAAGCACCTCGTCACCGCACAGGACGAGGGCGAACAATCCGGCAAGCCACAAGCCACAACCAGGAGCTGAACCATGGCCAACCGCGTCACCAACCCCTTCGAGTCCGCCGACGGCGAGTACTTCGTGCTGGTCAACCACGAGGACCAGCACTCGCTGTGGCCGGCGTGGATCGACGTTCCACCCGGGTGGACGGTCACCTACGGTCCGGACGAGCGCCGGGCGTGCCTGGACCACGTCGAACGCGTCTGGACCGACATCACCCCGAGGAGCCGGCGTGCGGAGGACGCCGCCTGATGCGGGACGAACCGACCGTACGCGTCCGGGACCTGCGCAAGTCCTTCGCCGGCCAGCCGGCGCTGCGCGGGATCGCCCCGAACATGCGGCCGGCGGCGTGTTCGCGCTGCTCGGCCCGAACGGCGCCGGCAAGACGACGACCGTGCGCATCCTGACCACGCTGCTGCGCCCGGACTCCGGCACAGTCACCGTCGCCGGGCACGACGTGGTGACCCACCCGGACCGGGTCCACGTCGACTCCGGGCAGATCGCGCCGGCCGACGCGGTCAGCCAGCTGAACCTGCGGGCCGTGCGCGTGCTCGACCTCGGGCTGCGCCGCACGACACAGCGGTGGCGACCGCCCTGCGCGACATCTTCGGCAACGCGACACCGCCCGGCCTGCCGCAACCCGACGGCTGGCCGGCCCAACACGCCCCGGCCGAGGGCCGGCGGGTACAGCAGGTATGGAATGTCACCTCGGCCACCAACGCGATCCTGGAACTCGGCGACAAGCTGACCTGTCAGGGCGTTCAGCGGGTGGTCATGGAAGCGACAGGTCCCTACTGGCGGCCCTTCTTCTACCTCTTGCAGACGAGGGGACTGGAGTGTCGGCCGGTCAACGCGCGGTATATGAAGAACGTCCCTGGCCGACCCGAGTCCGACAAACTGGATGCAGTCCGGCTGGCCACGCCGGCCGAACACGGCATGGTCCGGGCCCCGTTCGTCCCGCCGAAGCCCGTCCGGTAGCTGCGGGACCTGACCCGCACCCGGACCGTGTTCGTCCAGGAACGCACCCGGCACAAGCATCGGGTGGACAAGATCCTTCAGGACGCGCAGATCAAGCTTTCCAGCGTGGTCTCGGACCTCTTCGGACTGTCGAGCCGGGCCATGCTCGACGCGCTCGTCGCCGGCGAACGCAATCCCCGGACGCTGGCCGGCCTCGCCCAGGGAGCCTGGTCAAGCAGAAGTCCGCTCTGGTCGAGGCATGGACCGGGCATCTCGATGACCATCACGGCCGCCTGCTGCGCGTGCTACTGGAGACTGTTGATCACCTCACCGCCCAACTCCGTGAGCTGACTTCGCGTCCATCGAGGTGTTCTGCGCCCTGGACGCGGGCAACTTCGAGCTGGACAACTTCTCCCCGCACAAGCACGCCAAGGTGCGAACTCGGGCCGCCGAGAACGATATCGAGCTGGTCTTCCTGCCAACCTGCGGCCCTTGGCTGAACTGGATCGAAGCCGGGTTCGTCGCGCCGTCAGCTCGAGTGCGGATCTGTCAGGCACCTGTTGTCCGGGTCGATGGACCGGACGATCCGGCGGCCGATGTCACGCAATTGCCGCGTCTGTGCTTTGGTCAGCGGATCGAACACGAGCCTGCGCACTTCCTCCACATACCCAGGGGCGGTTTCGACGATCTTGGCCCAGCCTGCATCGGTGAGTGTGGCCAGGGTGTAGCGGCCATCACTCGGGTCGGGCGTGCGGCGCACGCACCCCTTCTTCTCCAGTCGGCCGACCACCTGGGACAGGCGGGAGAGCGATCCATTGGTGAGCGCCGCCAGCTCGCTCATCCGCAGGGTGCGCTCTGGCGCCTCGGACAGGTTCGCCATGACCCCGTACTCGAAGTGGGTGACCCCGGCGTCGCGGTGCAACTGGGCATCCAGGGCGGTCGGCAGCTTGAGCAACAAGCTGGCGAGTGCGAGCCAGGTCCGCATCTCCTCATCGGTGAGCCAGCGGGGCTGCTGCGGCGTCTCCATGCGAGCAGTGTAACTCAATCGTTGAAGTGATCGACTCGACTTTTTAGTTGGCGATTGAAGTAGTTGGCGGCTAGCTTTGACTTAAATGTTGAAGTAATGGAAGGGGTGTGGAGCCCGATGAACATCGTCTTGTGGGTCATTGCGAGTGTGCTCGCGTTCGCGTTTCTCGGTGCCGGGTTGATGAAGATCGGCCAGCCGAAGGAGAAATTGGCTGCTTCCGGCATGGGTTGGGCTGACGATTTCCCGACCGGCACGATCAAGGCCATCGGCGCGCTGGAGGTCGTTGCCGCCGTTGGTCTTATCCTGCCGACTGCCCTGGGAATTGCGCCGGCGCTGGCGCCCGTGGCCGCGCTGGGCCTGGTCGGACTCATGCTGGGTGCCGCGATCACCCACGGCCGGCGCAAGGAGGCTCAGTTCGTCGTGGTGAATCTGGTGCTGCTCGCGCTGGCTGCCGTGGTCGCCTGGGGCCGGTTTGGCCCGTATCCGTCATAGTCATCGATCCGCTCCAGGCCGCTGCCATCGAGCTGGTGGCGTGCGCGAGACCGCCACGTGGATCACACGGGCCGCGCTGTGGCTGAGCATCCGCTGGAGGCCGTCGTTCGTCGACGGAGGGGACGTTGAAGCCCTGACCGATGCGTACGGAAGTCCACGCGCCCCGTGGCCTTGTGCGCGGTGGGGACGGTGACCTTCGCCTTGCCTTCGGGGGACAGGCGGCCCACGGCGGAGAGGATCCGGTCGGGGCCGTAGGTGTCGACGAGCTGGACGATGGCCTTGAGTTCCCGGCCGCCTTCGTCGTGCTCAACGTAGTCCTGCACGGCGGGTCTCCAACACACACCCGCAGGGCGCTTACCGCAGACCTCCCTGGCTACAGGGGAGTTGACAAAGTATAGGAATACAGCCGATCGGCTTCCACGAATCCTGACGGCTCGTAGAGAGCGTTCGCTGCGGTTCGATCCCTCTCGTCTCCGGGTGGGGCGTCGTCGCCCACGTAGAGGATCCCCTCTGTGGCGCCGAGCGCCCTTCAATGGCCACAGGACGGCCCATCGGACAATGGCTGTCCACTGCCACCGCCCGGACGCCCTGTCGCCGGAGCGGGACAACGCACCGGACGCGCCAGGCAGTCCCGACGGCTGGTGAGCGGGCTCAACCAACTCGGTTACCAAGTCACTCTCCCGACCGCCGAAGCTGCCTGAGCTGCGGGAACGGAAGGCGGGACGGGGATTCATATGAGGACGGCGGTGAAGGTGGTAGTGGCGCGCATGAGGGCACGGGGTACGTGGCGCCGTCGAAGCGGACACGCTCCACCTCTGCCTAGAGCGCCGCTGGTCCGAGGTCCTCGGCGACAGCACGAGCGCACCCGTCACACAGCGGACCGAGGACTGCCCCACGCCGATCACTCAAGGGACGGGAGCCACAGGTGACCTGCGTCGGCATGCGCCGATTTCGTACATCACACCCGAGACGGTGTCTGGGGTGGGCGTACGGCTCCAGTGACTGGTACGGAGGGCGCCTGGAGCGTGCCGACGGGATCGGCATGGACGTGCTCGTCCTCGCCTCGCGCATCAGCGCACTGCGCGATCTGCGTTCGGCGGGGAAAGAGGTGCCGTGGGCGCGGCCGACAGTGATCAGCAGGACGTTTAAATGTCCTGTTTGCGCACCTTGTAGTCGCGGTAAATGTCACGAGAAATGCGCGCGCAGAGGAGACGCGTGACGCACCGTACACGGAGCTCACGAGGGGCGACATGGCAGGCGAGACACCTATCCGCAGCGATGACCACTTGCTGACCCCGGACAACGCAGCGGTCGTCGTGATCGACTACCAGCCCGAGCAGATCGGCACGGTCGCTTCTACCGGTCGCGACGAAATGATGCTCAACGCGACAGCCGTCGCCCGCACTGCCACGGCATATCAGCTCCCCCTGGTCCTGACCACCGCAGCAGTCAAGCTCGGCGCCAACACCGGCACCATCCAGGAACTCCGCGACACACTGCCGACGATCGATGAGATCGACCGGACGACATTGAACGCCTGGGAAGACCCGGAGTTTCGCTCCGCCGTCGAAGCAACGGGCCGCAAGAAGATCATCATGATGGGGCTATGGACCGAGGTCTGCGTCGCCTTCCCCGCCCTCGACATGCTCCGCACGGGATACGACGTCTATCCGGTCGCCGACGCCATCGGCGGCGTCAGCCGCGACGCGCATGAGCGGGCGATGCAGCGGATGATCCAGGCGGGGGCCCAACCCGTCACTGCGATCTCGATGGTCGCAGAGCTGCAGCGCGACTGGGGCCGGGCTGGTGCTGACAACCTGCGCAGCATTCTTCGATGGTACTTCCCCCGTCTTCAGGAAATCCGCGCCGGCGCGTAAGACCGGCAATCGAGACCAGCCGAGCGGACAGCCACGATCTATGCCGCCGTGGATCCTGTTGTTGGAGCAACTGCACTGATCAGGTCGACCATGGTCAGAGCGCGGCCCGGGCAGCGACCAGGACGACCTGGTGGAAGTCAGTGCGGTGGCTCAGCACGCCTGCAGGAAACACCAGTCTGCCGGTCATCCAGGCCCAGAGCTGTGGGGTGAGTCTGGAATTCGTGCTCGGCGGGCACTCTTCGACACCGCATACGGAACGAATCAGACACGTCATGAGCAACAAGGAACTGGCCCTGCAGGCTGTCGGCGAACTGTTCGGACAGAAGGACCCCTCCGCGGTGGACCGCTGGGTCACCGCCGACTACCGACAGCACAGCACGCTGGTCACCGAGGGCCCCGAGCCGCTGCGTGACCTGGCGGGCCGGGGACAAGCGGGCCGAGCAGGCAAGAACCTCCTCTACACGACCGTGCACAGGGTTGTCGCCGAGGGTGATTTCGTCCTGCTCCGGTCCGAGGCCAAGTGCGGTGTCCCGGTCGCCTACTGGGGCCTCTTCCGTGTCGCGACGGCAAGGTCGTCGAGCACTGGGACGTCATCGCTCCCATCCCCACCGAACTTCCGTACAATAACGGCGCGTTCTGACCATTCCCCTACACGCGCGGCAACGAACCAACCGACAGAGCAGGGCACATGAGCGAGCTCATATACGCCGGCAAGACCTTCAAGTTCCAACGCACGCGGTGGCAGTAGCCCTCCGGCCGCCCGCCCCGCCCCTGAAGCCACGCCGGCACCGACAGCGACGGCCGGATGACCTGCCACTCCGCCTCCGTCAGGTCCGAGCCGTAACACCGCACGCGGTCGGGCCCGTCCGCCGCGTTGCCGAACCTGTGCGCGAGACAGTCACACGACGGGGACGGCGAGTTGGACTCCACACATGCCAGCACGAAAGATCTGTGACAACAGGGCCTCTTGGTGCTGCTCGGTTCGGATCGCAACCCCGAGCCACCAAGAGGCCCTGCTGTCATGCCCCGATCGCCACCAGATCACACGAAGGGGAACCCGTTCGACTAGTCAAGCCCATCGAGCGGTGAGCCGATGGCTTCTCAGAAGTCGACTACTTCCGGCGTCGAAGGTGCTCACCTGCTGGCGGCCACAGCACCGGGTCTCTCCGACCCGGCAAGTCCCATTAGGCGGCGAGGCCGCTTGTGATCGCGGAGGCGATCTCGACTACGCGCTTGGCCTGGTGGCGGGCAGCGTTGCGGGTCTGCTCGCCGATGGCGTTGTTGCCCTGGGCATCGACATGGGACGTGCCGTACGGGTTGCCGTCGGCGAACTTCACTGCGTCGGTGTAGCCGGGAGAGGCGATCAGGCCGCCGAAGTGGTGGATGGAGTTGTACAGCGCCAGCAGTGTGGACTCCTGGCCGCCATGCGTGGTGGCCGTGGTGACGAATCCGCTGTAGACCTTGTTGGCCAACTTGCCCTGGGTCCACAGACCGCCGAGGGTGTCGATGAACTGCTTCAGTTGGGAGGAGACGTTCCCGAAGCGGGTGGGGGTGCCGAAGATCACCGCGTCGGCCCACTCGACGTCGGCGGGCGTCGCCTCTGGAATGCCAGCGCTGGCGGCGGCGTGCGTGGCCCAGGCTTCGTTGGAGGCGATGGCGGCCTCCGGCGCGAGTTCGGCCACCTTGAGCAGGCGCACGTCGGCGCCGGCCGACGCGGCGGCGCCGGAGATTTCCTTGGCGATCTCGGCACTGAAACCGGTCGAAGAGTAGTAGATGATGGCAAGCTTGACGGGAGTGTGCATGGTTTCGGTCTCCGTTTCCTTGGCGCCTGTGGTGTGATTGCGGCCAAAAATTCGCATGCGAAATCTTCTCTAGGTTTCTCGTATGGGTATCCCTATCTGCGGCGATGGCAGAGGCACCTTCGGGGCAGATGAAGGGTGATCGGTTGCTTCAGGGGTGACATTGCCGCCGCAAGGAGAGGCGTGCTCGAGCCCAATATCCTGGTGGTCGAACTGCCAGGGATGGTCGGAAGACTCTGAGGCCGGAAATACCGGGCGAGAACACGATCTATTTTGTTCACCGGCATCAATTCCCCAGGGGGAGCTGGCAGATATGACGGCCCCATGAGACCGGCTTCGCCTTCCGAAGTGTGTAAGTGTCGGTCCTGCCCGTGGAGGCAGGACCGACACCCGAAGGGGGCTGCCCTTAAGACTCAGTAGCGGGAATGCTCGCAGGAGTGAACGAAGTGCTCATGAATGCCGCTACGCCAGTCGCTCTCGAAGTGGCGATGACCGAGGTCACCGGTGATGCGCGGACAGTGGCGGCAGCTCCCCGGCCCAGGGGTCGACCCAGTGATGACCGAGGTCACCGTGATGCGCGGGCGGCGTCAGCTGCCCCTCGGCCCAGGAGTCGATCGTCACCGGACGTCCCCCGAACATCGACCGACGGCCCTCGCCCCGGCCGTCGAAGCGGTGGTGGTGCTCGCCGCTGTGGCCGTAGATGTGGGACCGGTTGCCGTATCCGTCGTGATAGCGGATACCGATCGACGATTCCTGCCAATTCTCGCCATGGTCGTAGCGCCCGCCGTGGAAGCTGGCGGCCGTCGCGGACTCGACCAGAGTGCCCCGGGCGGGAGCGTGCCCATTGGCCGAAGGGGTGGCCGCCATCGCGGAACTGGGGGCAAGGAGCGCCCCTCCCGCGACCGCCACGGAAGCACTTGCGATCGCGATACGACGCACAAGCTTGTTCACTGTCTTTCCTCCTTTTAACTGTTCCACCTTCCGGTGGCTTGGTGGTCCTGCCGATGTTTTCGACGTTGTTGAAGCTACACATCCCGAGTTGGTTGAACAATAAACTAGCTGGTGGGAAACGTCACAAAGCAGCCGGGAATAGGTGCGCGACACTGCGGTGGTGCCGACCACAGGCCGGAAGAAATGGCATCTCGACGCGGTGTTCGTGAAGGTCAACGGCGAGCGCGCGTGCCTATGGCGGGCCCTCGACCAGGACGGCGACGTGCTCGACATCCTGCTGCTGCCCGGCGCGATGTGAAGACCGCCCGGCGATTCATGGACGCTGGTCACCGACAAGCTGGCAAGTCACGGCACCGCCCGCCGCGAGTTGAACACCGGAGCGGCGGAAGGGAGGGCGGGGAAAAGCCCGCCTGGGCGGGGACTTGGCGGCGGGCGACGTGCAGGCTGCGGGTGAAGGAGATCCGGTCCGGATCCAGTTGCCGTGATCGCGCTGCCTGGTGGGCGAACCGTCGGAGGGCGTGATGCACCAAGAGCATGCCGTGGAGCTCTTGGGCCACGCCCTCCGGCATCTTGGACCGCAGGAGGGAACCCACACCGTTTTGATGAACTTTCAGTTCATCCAGCAAGGATTTCGCTCTCCCATCGCTCCTGGTAGAGCACGGCGAGTTCGCGTGCGGGTACTTGATCGGGATCGAGGATGGTGGTGATCAGCCGGTAGACCCCGTGCTGCCTTCCAGGGTGTACTCGATGGCGCGGACGTGCTCGGGGTCGTGGCACTGGTAGTAGTCCTCAGCGGCGAAGGTCTGCGACAGGTAGGAGCCGTCCTCCAGCTGGCGGCACAGCGGCAGGACCGCGTTGCTCTTGACCCGCCACAGGAGGTCGGCTCCGCTGGTCCTGGCGGCGCGCCAGGGCGGAAGGCAGGGAGGTTCCGGTCGGCCAACACCAGCATTCCCGGCTCCAGTCGGTCCCACAGCTGCCCCACCAGCGCGACCTCGCATGCGGTGCAGTGGCTTCTGCCGGTGGCGGCTGGCGTGTTGGGAGTGGTGGCGCTGGTGACGGGCGCGCCCGCGGGGATTGTGCTGCTTGCCGGCGGTGTCAGTTGGGGTTCCTGGTTGTCGAACCGGGCGCGGGCTGCGGAGGATGCGCGGGCGCTCACGGCCTGGCCACCAGGCTCACCGCGAGCGCCCCGGTCACCGCGCTCGACACCAACGCGGTGATAAGCCGTCCCCGTGGGCCGGTAAGCGCCCTGCCCAGGAGTGCTCCACCCGTGGCCAGGAGCAGCTGCCAGCTTGCGGAGGCGGTGATCACTGCCGCGACGAATGCGGCACGGGCCGACCCGTCGGCATCACCACCGGTGTGCCCGGCCAGCACGAGGGCCGAGAAGTAGACGATGGTCCAAGGGTTGAGGAGAGTCAGGCACATGAAGCCGAGATAGGCACCTCCCGGGCGGCCCAGGGCGGAGGACGGGGCTGCTGGGTCCCGGGCGATGTCCCGTTCACGTATCGCCGTCAGTGCTCCCCGGACCGCCAGGCCCAGCAGGATCGCGCAGGCGATCCAGCGCAGCGGAGCTGTGACGGACTGGACGGCCCGTGAGAGGGCGGCACCGCCGAGCACGGCGAGCGCCGCATAGAGGCCGTCGGCGGTGGCCACGCCGAGCGCCGCCGAGGCGCCCACTCTCAGCGAGGTCCGCGCGGTCACACTCACGAGGAGGACAGCCAGTGCGCCCACGGGCACGGCGAGGGCGTAACCGGCCCATAGGCCCGACAGAAGGGCATCGGTGACGAGTTCGGAGAGGGCCATGCAGGCAGTCTCCGAGGCCGTGATCGTTCGCGTCCATCGAATGTTTTCGCTCACAACCATGCGGTCACGCCGAATGGTTGCATGATCGATCCCCGGCTTCAGACTCTGCGGGTCCTGTACGAGCAAGGCACGGTCACCGCGACCGCCCGCGTTCTGCACCTCACCCCATCCACTGTGTCCCAGCAGCTGAGGCAACTCGCGGCCCAGGTGGGCGTCGAGTTACTGGAACCGGACGGGCGGCGCGTCCGGCTCACGCCTGCCGCACTGGCCCTGATCCGGCACGCCGACGCACTGTTCGCACGCTGGGAACAGGCGAGCGCAGAGCTGGCGGCCTACCGGAAGGAGGAGGCAGGCCGACTGCGGATCACGGGTGTGGCCACGGCCATCACAGCAGTGATAGCGCCCGCCGCCCGGCGCCTACTCGACGAGCATCCGCAGATGAGAGTGGAGGTCGGCGAGGACCACGCCGAGAACCGGTACGACCTACTGCTGACGGAGCGCGCGGACATCGCGGTGGTCATCCCGGCACCTGACGGCCCGGCACAGGGCGATGCGCGCTTTACTCAACTGTCGCTACTGGAGGAACCCCTCGATGTGCTGGTGCCACCCAGGCACCGCTTCGCGGCACGCACGGACGGCATCGACCTGGCGGAAGCCGCCGACGAGACTTGGGTCAGGGCCGGGGACCCGCACGATCAAGAGCAACTACTGACGACGGCGGGCGCGACCGCCGGGTTCACACCTCGGACGGCGCATGCTGCGGTGGACTGGTGTGCGGTGGCCGCTCTGGTCGCACACGGCTTCGGGATAGCGCTGGTGCCGCGCCTCGCGGCGGTTCCGCGAGAGCCGAAGCTGGTACGGGTGCCCCTGCGCGGTGCCCCTGCGCCGGTACGGCGCTTGGTCGCCTGTGTGCGGCGCGGCAGCGAAGAACACCCCCTGATCGCCCGCGGGCTGGCGGCACTGCGCGCGGCTGCCGCCGTTGATGAGGAGCGGCGGGTGGGCATCAGCTTGTGTTAACCAGGGTTTGGCGTCCGACGGTGGCGTGGTGGGGTGGCGCGTTCGGTGGCCGCGGGGATGGTGCTTGCGCCCGCCGCGACAACCAGAACTCGGACCAACACCGCCCAACAGCAACACCAGCCTTGCCAGGGCGCGTATCGGAAGTGGCTTGAGGGACTATCGCTTCGTTAGTCCTGAGGCAGTGTGGTGAGCCAGCGGTCATCCTGGAACTCGGCGGGGACGTCGTCCTCCCACGGATCGATGCCGCGGCGTTCCAGTTCGTCAAACCACCGGTCCCGCTGCGACTCGGGCAGGCGTCGTCCGCACCAGGGATAGAAGTCGATCGTGATGCTCGATGTGCCGCCGTCATGGATGATCAGCCCGTACTCCTGAAACCCGGCGCTGAATTTGATCAGCGCGTCCGGGCAGGCGAAGGGGTCGTCGTGCTGGTCACAGCGCACGTTCACGCGGCTGCTCATCGCCTGGCAGCAGTGGTTGTTCATGGCCTCGGCTTCTTGCTGGTCGGTACTACGCCCACAAGTAGATCACGGACTGTGATGATCACCGGGTGGCACCTGGAGATATGACGGACACGCAGTGGGCCCGGTTCGAGCCCCTGCTACCCAAGAGGGAAGGAAACCGGACGGCCGCCGACCTGGTCCAGGCGGCAGCTGATCGACGGCATACCGTTCCGCACCCGGACTGGCGTTCCGTGGTGGCGGGATGTGCCCGAGCGGTACGGCCCGTGAGGCCGGGTGTGCTGCCTGCTCCGCCGCTGGCAGCGCAACGGCACATGGAAGGGGCTCCTATCCAACTGCAGGCCGACGCGGACGCGAAGAGCCTGACCACTTGGAACGAGTCGGTGGCCGTGGACCGCGCCCGCCGGCACGCCGCCGGGGCGCCGCCGCACAGCGCCGTTGCGCGCAAAACCCAGCACGGGTCGAGGGGAGCCGTCGGCATGCTGCGGAGAGGTAGCTCGCATCCCTTCCCACCATGGACCTCAACCTGACTGCGGAGGAGGAAGCGCTCGTCTTTCATCTGGCCGCCCTCCTCCGCTCCGGCCGATCCCCCACCAACGACGACTTGGCGGACGAGCTGGGCGACGAGGTCCGCCCGCTGCTGCAATCGCTCCTTGAGAAGGGCTGGCTCACCGTCAACGAGAAGCGGGAACTGACCTTGTCGGTGATCGCGCGGCTGCGGTGTCCAGTCGGAAGGAAGTGGCAGGGCCTCAGTCGACCGACACGAAGCGCGCACAAACGACAGCCCCGCTCATGCCCCGTAGACCAAGACCCGAGCAGGGTCGGCGGCGACGAAGCTAACTGAGGCTTGGTGCGCCTTCTCGGCTGCGGCGGGCCCGGGCTTGGTGGCGTCGGCGCCAGATAGACCAGTGTCGTCGGTGCGCAAGGTCGTGGACGGGTCGACCGAGCAGGGCGGTGAACAGGCGCTTGATCTCGTTGCAGGTGAGCGGGATCAGCCCTTGAACATCCTTCCAGCTCGCATCACGGCTCGGATGTCGAGCAGAGTCTCCAGATGCTGCAGCGGATTACCGGCTACCGCGATGAGGTCGGCGTCGTAGCCGACGGCGATCCTTCCTTTGCGATCGGCCAGCCCGCATGCCTGCGCGGCAACGGAGGTGGCCGAAGCCAAGGCTTCGGTGTTGGTGAGGCCGAGAGAGCCGAAGTGGATGATCCCGTACGGGAGCACGCCGTGGGGCTTACGGGGACCGGCACCGGCATCGGAGCAGCACACCAGCCGCGCTCCTTCGCGGTGCATCCGTGCGAAATTCGCGCTGCGCTGCTCGACACGCTCGGCCATGTGCGGTGCGACCATCGAGCCTGTCGGCAGCCATGCTTCGGTGGCGCCGATGAAGATGCCTGCCTCCACCACGGCCCCGACGGTCTTCCAGTCGGGTTCGACACCGTCCTCGGTGAAGAAGGAGGCGTGCTCCAGGCCGTCGACGCCGGCTGCGACGGCATCAGCCATCCCCTGCCGGCCGTGTGCATGTGCGGTGACCGGCCTGCCGTGCGCATGGGCGGCCCGGGTCACCGCGGCCAGTTCGTCGCGTGTGTACTGCGACTGATGCGGCCCCCATCCAGGCGTGGTCACACCACCGGTCGCCATGACCTTGACCACGTCGACGCCGCGAGCGACGCGCTCCCCGACCGCGGCCTCCACAGCCGCGATGCCGTCGGCTTCGCCTCCCAAGAACCAGCAGTGTCCGCCAGTTCGCGTGATGGGAGGCCCGGCGGCAACAACCTCCGGGCCCATCTCCATGCCTGCCGTGTAGCGGTCACGGATCGACAGGGCAAGAAAGCGACGATCGCCGAGGTCCCGTACGGTCGTGACGCCCGCCCGCAGTTGCTGCCCCGCGTGGAAGCCCATGCGCGTCAGGGTGATGTGGTCACTTTCATCCGCCATCGCCTGCTTCGACCTGTCGTCGGGGTCGAAGGCGAGGTGCACGTGGGAGTCGATGAGCCCGGGCAACAGCGTGACGTCGCCGAGATCCAGAACGCGCAGATCCGCGGAGGGAACTGTTCCCGTCATATCGACACCGGCAATGCGCGAACCCTCGATGAGCACCAGCGGGCGCCCCGCTCGCAATGCGTACCCGTCGAACAGCCGCGCCGCGCGGACCGCCCAGATCCGCTGGCCCTGTATGTGTTGTTGATCGCCGCTGACAATCACCCGGCTGTGTCTCCTCACCACTCAGTAACTGCTCATACCCCAGCCGCAGTTCGCGATCTTGCCGATGGGGTGGCAGACCGACACTAGGTCACGGGACAGCCCACGGACAGGTCCGCTCAGGAGGAGGCAAAGGCACCGTTGGCCCATGAGCCCCTGGACACCCGGCTCAGCTCGTCCGGAGTCATTGTCAAGAGCTGTGGACGAGTTGAGGTGGCTCAGGGAGCGCGAGCCGCCGGCCCCGGAACGGACCGGCGGCTACTGGGCGGGTGGGCGCGGTGCGCCTAAGCCGATGCGAAGGTCAGCGTCGCCGGGCCCGTCTGGTTCTTCACTCCCGCGCCGCTGCACGCAGTGGCGTTCAGCTCGGGCAGTGTGACCGTGCGGGTGGCCTTGTCGCCCTTGCCGAAACCGTCGGTGACCTGGCCGGTCGCGGTGACCTGGGTGCTGCCGTCGGCCAGTCTCGCGACCGCCACCGTGGTGAAGGTGACGGTCGACTTCTTGTCGTTGTTCCACTCGTAGGTGACCACGTCGGTGACGCTTCCCGGCTGGTTGATGGTGGTGCAGGACGCGTTCTCCGTGATGGAGAAGGAGCCCTTGCCGGAGGCGATTCCGGCGGGGTTGGGCAGGCAGGAGGTGTAAGTCTCGGTGATCTGCACCTTGGTCGACTGGGTAGTGTTGGTCAGCGGTGGTTTGTAGGTGGCGGTCTGCGAGCCGCTGCACGACAGGTCGAGCCCGGTGGCGTGTGCCTCGGCAGGGACGAGGAGTCCGCTGCCCGCGAGGGTGAGGGCTGCGGCGGTGCAGGCGGTCCGGCAACGTATGCTGGTGAACACGGAGCCTCCCTGGGCTCGTTGGGTATTGCGGACAGAGCCCATTAGCGAGCCGTTTCGGCCATCTGGCCAGACCTCGACGGCACCGAGAGAGGGCGCACCGTAGCGGTCCGGGGCGCCAGCCCGGCGTCGCGCTTCAGGGCAGTTACTGCGTTGGCTTATAGATCAGTTGAGTGGCTCAGGCCGCGCTGAGCTCGGGTCGCTCGACGAGTTGACCGTGTTCGAAGCGGGCTCCGGCGCGGACGAGGGCGACGAGATGAGGTGCGTGCACGGCCCGCCACCGCTGCTGGACGGACTCGACGGAGTGGCTGTTACCGGCACATTCGAAGCGGCCGGGGCGGCGGGGAAAACGGTTCGCGATGCGAGTGGAGCGGGAAACGGCCGCACCGGCAGACCTGCTCATGTTCCTCACCCGTGCGTCCGCCAGCTTCCAAGAATCGCGCACGTGCTGGGGGGGGATCAACTGCATACGCAGGTTTCAGCGGAAGTCAGCGGCATGGTCGCAGACCCATGCACGGTAGGTACGTGCAGGTGTGCCGGTGACTGCTTCGACTGTGTGGGTAATGGTCGGGCGAGGGGCGGCGAGCATGTCGGCGTAGCCGTCGAGGAGGGGTTCCACGAACGTGTCGGGGAAGCTGTCGTCGGCCAGGAGTCGGCGGCGTGCTGCCTCGCGAGAAAGCTCAACCCACTGGAGTGGGCGGCCCAGTACCTGGCCGATGGTTCGCACTTGCTCTGCCTGGGTGAGGACTTCGGGGCCGGTCAGGTGATAAGTGGCGCGGTCGTGCCCGTCTTCGGTGAGCGCGCGCACGGCCACTGCGGCGATGTCCGCCTCATGGAGGAGCGCCATGGGCACGGCCCCGTACGCGCCGTGCACGACATCACCGGCTCGAAGCTGATCGGCCCACCACAAGGTGTTCGCGGCGAAGGTGCTCGGGCGAAGGTAGGTCCAGGAGAGCGCGGACTGCTCGATGAGCTGTTCCACGCGCGCATGCGACCGACCCACGGGATGGTGCTGCTGCTCGGGGAGGAACCCATCCTGGACAGCGCCGGAGGACAGGAAGACCACGCGACGGGCGTGGTGCTTGATGGTGTCCACGACGACGACGGCAGGCTCGGCGCTGTGGAAGGGCCACATCAGGAACACCACATCCGCTCCGGCCACCGCCGCCTCCAGTGCCACCGGGTCGCTCAGGTCGCCCTGCCGCACGTCGACTTGGCTGGGCAGGCCGGCCCCGGCCGGCGTGCGGGTCAGTGCCCGCACCGTGCCGGAACGTGCGGCCAGGAGTTGGGAGACCACCTGTCGGCCCACGTTCCCGCTCGCCCCTGTGACCAGGATGGTGCTGTTGTGTGTCATCGAATCCCTCCGCCCTCGGCTCCCCTCACTCTTATCGGACGGGGGCGAAGTCTCCAGTCGGCACCACATCGTTGCAAAGATCCGGCATGAACTAGTCTTGAATGATGGAAACCGTCACTCTCGATGGCGTCGATCGAGGTCTGATCCACGCACTGCGGATCAACGGGCGGGTGCCGTTCCGCACCTTCGCGGAAGTACTCGGCGTGTCGGAGAACACGGTGGCCCGTCGCTACCGACGGCTGCGGTCGTCCGGCCTGCTGCGGGTCGTGGGAGCGGTCAACGGCGCGCGCCTCGGCCACACCTCGTGGACTCTGCGAGTGCAGTGCACCCCTGACGGAGCCGGAGCCATCGCAAGCGCGCTCGCAGCGCGGCCCGACACTGCCTACGTGTACCTGCTCTCCGGGGGAACGGAGGTATCGTGCAACGTCCAAACCCCGAACGCCGATGAGCGTGACGCCCTGCTCCTGGACAAACTCCCCCGTACCAGCCGCGTCACCGCAGTCTCCGCGCACCTGCTCCTCCGCGCGACGGTGTTGCCGGGCACCTGGGCCGGCGCGGCCTCGCTCACCGAAGAACAGGTCCACACCCTCGGCCCCGCCGCCACTTCGGCGACCACCGAGGCGATCACTCTCGACGATCAGGACCGAGCCATGCTGGAGATCCTGGCCCGCGACGGACGGACCGGCTATTCCGAGCTCGCCCTGGCCACAGGCACCGCAGAGTCCACCGTCAAGCGCCGTGTGGACGCGCTGCGCCACGCCGGAGTACTCACATTCACGACGGACATCGCGCCGTCCGCGCTGGGTTTTCCCACCGAAGCACGACTGTGGATGTCGGTACGGCCATCCCAACTGGCCGACGTCGCACGCCGGATGGCCAGCCATCCCGAAGTCTCCTTCGCTGCCATGACCACCGGTCCCAGCAATCTCGTCGCCGCAGTGAACTGCCGTGACACCGAGGACCTGTGCCGCTATCTCACCGAACGCGTAGCTGCGCTCGATGCCATCCACGCCATCGAGACCGCCCCCGTCATCCGCACCCTCAAACGCGCTGCAGCCTGCGTCCTCACACCCCGCTGACCCGCATCCCACCACGCACGACAGCGGCGCCCACCGAGCTGCCGAACAAGAAGCACCCGCATACCAATTCAGATCCTGATCAACCATGGCGCAACCTCCGATTGAGCCTGCGCCCTAGTACGGCCGACGAGCGGGGATGACCATTGTTCTCAAAGAGCGCCAACAACCCGCGAACTCGAAATGGCCGTACAGCCGAGGTTGCCCGGCCGTAAGCGTGCGGACATTCAAGCCGCGATGCGCGCCGACAGAACACGCATCGCGTACGGGTGCGCGATCACCTGGTCAGCGAACCGCAGACACAGCCACGGAGGCGGAATCCCGCCAACACGCGACACGCAGACGCGAAAGCCCGGCGCCAGGGAGAGTGGCGGCCACCAGTCGGGACCGTCACCGCCCTACGCACAGCCGCCCACGCGATCCTCCGCAACCACCAACACCGCCCCAAGCCCCCGCCCACCCCAGTAGGGCACAGCAGCCACCACAAAGTCCCCGACACACCATGGTCGGATGGCTCTTCAAGTCGCATTCCGGGCTCAGAACGAGCCTGTATATGCTGCGACATGACGAAACCTCACTGAGAGTACTCCTCCACATTTTCCGCAAGGCCCGACGGTCAGGCTGGTCTCTTCTTGAGTCCCCCGCACAGCGGTCCGCTCGGCGGCCTCGCCGGCCTCGACCTTGCCCGCCGGGAACTGCCGGCGCAGATCGCCTTCTTCGACCCTAGGGCGTGTATCGAATGCGCCGGTCGCCAGCGCGACACCGTCGGCGGACGATCCAAAATCACGTGCGACCTTCGCCTGGTCATGCTGGGGTTGTTCGCTGTGAATGCTCATTTCCTCGATGAAGCCGACTTGATGGACAGGATGGAACGGAACCTGGCGGAGCATGCCTGTCACCTGCATCGAAGCATGACCGGTGCGGCCGTCACAGAGACTGGTGACCTCTTGGTCGCCGACAGCGGCCTGGACGACGACACTTTCAACATCGTTGCCGCAGCCCGCTTCGCCGCCGCCACCGCACCGGCACGTATCACCGAAACTGCTCAGACGCTGGCTCGCACCGGCCGCCGCTTCTCCTGGTGGGTGGGGCCTGCCTCGACACCACTGGACCTCGCCGCCCGTCTGACGGCCGCCGGTCTGCCGGCGTCCGAACGCGAGACGGCCATGTGGGCCGAGCTGGACGACACCCTGCCACTGCCCGCCGCCCAAGGACTGGACATCCAGACGGTGGCCACACCCGAACGGCTCGCCGACTACGCCTCGGTTCTCGCTGCGAACTGGGACCCGCCTGCTGACACCGTCCGCCGCTTCTTCGCCCAGGCCGCCCCGCAGGCACTGGCCGCGCACTGCCCGGCCCGGTACCTGGTCGGCTACGTGGGGGGCCGTCCGGTCTGTTCGGCCGAAGTGTTTCATCACGCGGGGGTTGCCGGGATCTACAACATCTGCACTCTGGCCACCCACCGCCGACGTGGCTACGGCGGTGCCATCACGCTCGCGGCACTCCGCACGGCCCGCGACCGAGATCACCGCATCGCGGTCTTGCAGGCGTCCGCCGACGGCGAGCCCGTCTACCGCCGCCTGGGGTTCCGCTCCTGTGGCCAGTTCACCGAACACACCATCAACCCCTGACCCGCTTAAACTCCGCTGGCCCTCTGCCCGCTTTTCCTGACAGCGCTGGTCACAGCCACTCGTTGATGGCCGCAACGAGGACAGTGGCCTCGTAGCGGACCGCGAGCTTGTCGTATCTCGTGGCCACAGCGCGGTGCCTTTTGAGGCGATCAATACCGCACTCGACAGCGTGCCGAGCCTTGTAGTCCTCGGCGTCGAACTTGGGCGGCAGGCCAGCAAGCGAGCCGAGATTCCTGCGGTTGCGAGCTTGGTCCGCCTTGTGCGGGATGGTGCAGCGGATACCGCGTCAGCGCAGGTAGGCACGGTTGCAACTCGGCGAAGATCCGCTGCCAGGTGCCGTCCCGCTGCCAGCGGCGGAACAGGTCGTACACCCGGACCCAGGGCCCATACCGCTCCGACACATGCCGCCACGGGACGCCGGTGCGGGTACGAAACCGTATGCCGTCGATCAGCTGCCGCCTGGTCGATATCGGCGGACGGCCCGGCTTCCTGCCCCTGGGCAACACCGGCTCCATGCGGGCCCATTGCGTATCCGTCAGGTCTCCACGCGCCACAGAACCAGATCATCTCACCTCAAGATCCACTTCCGATACACGCCCTAGTTCACAGACGTGTGGGGCTCCCCACCAGCCTGTGACCGGCGGGGGAGCCCGATGGTTTGATCGAGTCGGGAGATGGTCAGCAGACCGGGGGGTCGGGGGTCCCCCAGTCGCGCAACACCTGGTTCGGCTGCCATACCCAGCCGGCGGCTTCGGGGGCGTTGAGGTTCCACCAATTGCCGTCGGGAGTTTGGCAGTTGATTGTGACTGGCTGGCCGTTCCGGCCTTTGCCCACGATCGCTCCGTCGGGAGCTGCCAGGATGTCGGCGTCTGCGATGAAGCGCCCGGGCACTCCTGCCGCGGCTTGGGCCGCCTGTGCCTGCGGGGACAGGAGCGTTCCTCCGACGAAAGCAACGGACAGGCCAACCAGTGTCAGCTTTGAAGCGAGTTTACGCACTAGATCTCCATGGCTGGAGGCGATACTCGTGAATACTGGAATATCGCATGGTCAATTCCCGATGCACGCTAGTAGGCGGCGATGAAATTCCGGTATAACGGTCCGCAGACCATGGCGTCGGCTCGATCCTGAAAGTGCTACGGGTCTGTGGGCCTCGGACGTGGACCGGGCGGCCCGACAGATAGACGACGTCGCCCTCGCGAAAGGCTCCCGTATACGCGCCCAGATAGGACCGCATCTGCGTGATCCGACGGGCGAATTCGGCCGATTCGTCGATCGTGGACCCGCGGACGGTATCCACCGCGATCCCGTACACAGCCGATGCCGCGAGGCCCTCGGTATGGTCAGTCACCCGAGCCGGCACACTGATCGCACCGACCTCCTGGGCAACAACTCCGGCCAGCGTCCCGGCTCCGGCTTCGCGCAGCGGCTCGCAGCTGATATGCGTGCCGGCCCCGGTCCGTGAGCCCCTGCAGCTTGCGCGACTCCTGCTGTATCAGCGCGCCGAACGAGCTGCCCACCATGTAATTGGGCGAAATGGGAGTACGTCTCATCACGAATCGACAAGCTCAAGGAGGGCGGAAGATGAACTTTTGGCAAGCCATTACAGGCAGCGATCTCACAACCGAATGGAAGGCGTTCGAAGCCCGGGCCGGGGCTTGCCGGCCGACTACCGGGCGGCGTGGGATCAGATCAAGGTTCACCTCTCCCCGTACTCGTGCTTGAAACGACGTCGCTGCCTTCCGTGACGACCTGGTCAAGGACTCGCGCACCTGCGCGGACATGTATCAGGCTTCCATCAGCGGGGAATCCGGCACGGCCGAGTAGTAACACCCGTCGTTGTCATACCAGTAGGCGTAAGCCCGAACGACCCCTGGCAAGCCGAGTAGCCTGCCGGCGCGTCGGCAAATCCGCGCTTGGCTAGTGGGCTGCGAGCCTCTCCACCAGACCAATCCCCCGCGCCAGCAACTCCCGCTCCTCCCCCGTCAATTCCGCCTCAATCGCCCGCGCAAGCCAATCCGCCCTGCGCCCCCGCTCCTCCTCCAGCAGCGCCTGCCCCGCAGAGGAGAGCTCGACCAGGCTCTTACGGCCGTCGGTCGGATGCGCCCGGCGCGTGATCAGCCCCTGCTCCATGAGCAGCCCAACGGCTCGGGCCATGGACTGGGGGCGCACCCGCTGATCGGCCGCCAGTTCGCTGGTCGTCATCGCACCGCTGCGGTCCAGCGCACCGAGGACGGCCACCTGACCGAGCGGCATCTGGTCCTCGAGCTTCACGCGCCGCGTGAGCTTTCCCATCGCGGTGCGCAGTTCGGCCGCGACGGCGGCGGATTCCGGAAGGGGCATACCGAATTTTAACGCAGCACAGCTGCACAGCAGAACTGAACAGAAGACTGTACAGCAAGACTGAACAGCGAAACTAAACAGCACAACTGCACAGCATTGCTGTAGAGTGTCCTGCGCCGGGTCCAGCGCCACCGTCGCCGCAGCCGGACCCCGGCACACATGCGACAACGGGAAGGACTCCCATGACCGCCATCACCTCCGTGACCGGCCGCCGCGTCCTCGACAGCAGGGGCAACCCCACCGTCGAAGTGGACGTGGAACTGGCGGACGGATCCATCGGCCGGGCCGCAGTCCCCTCCGGTGCCTCAACCGGCGCCCGCGAGGCCGTCGAGCTCCGCGACGGCAACCCGGCCCGCTGGCACGGCAAGGGCGTCGACCACGCGGTCCGCCACGTCAACACGGAGCTCGCCACCGCCGTCACCGGCCGCGAGGCCGAGGACCAGGCCGGCCTCGACGCCGCCCTCGTCGCCACGGACGGCACCCCCACCAAGTCCAGGCTCGGCGCCAACGCGATCCTCGGGGTCTCCCTGGCCACCGCCAAGGCCGCAGCCGCCGCCCACCGCCTGCCGCTCTACCGCTACCTCGGCGGCTCCGACGCCCGGCTGCTGCCCGTACCGATGATGAACATCGTCAACGGGGGCGCGCACGCCGACAATCCCCTGGACTTCCAGGAGTTCATGATCGCCCCGATCGGCGCGCAGACCTTCGCCGAGGCCGTGCGGATGGGGTCCGAGATCTTCCACACCCTGCGCCGCGACCTTCTCGCCGCCGGGCACTCCACGGGGGTGGGCGACGAGGGCGGCTTCGCACCCGCCCTGCGCACCGCCGAGGAGGCCCTCGACTTCGTGGTGACCGCCGTCGAGCGCACGGGATATCGGCCGGGCACGGACATCGGCCTGGTCATGGACCCGGCGTCGTCCGAGTTCTTCCGCGAAGGCGTCTACGACTACACCGGGGAAGGGACACGGCGCACACCCGCCGAACACGCCGACTACCTGGTCAAGTTGATCGACGCCTACCCCATCGTGTCGATCGAGGACCCGATGGCCGAGGACGACCTGACGGGGTGGCGGGACCTGACCGCACGGGTCGGTGCGCGCTGCCAGCTCACCGGTGACGACGTGTTCTGCACGAACGAGACCCTCCTGCGCGAGGGCATCGGCTCCGGCGTCGCCAACTCGGTCCTGGTGAAGGTCAATCAGATCGGCACCCTGACCGAGTCCCTGGCCACCGTCAACGCCGCCCACCGGGCGGGCTACACCGTCGTCATGTCGCACCGCTCGGGAGAGACGGAGGACACGACGATCGCGGACCTGGCGGTGGCCACGGGCTGCGGCCAGATCAAGACCGGATCACTGTCCCGCTCCGACCGCACCGCCAAGTACAACCAACTCATCCGCATCGAGGAGCAGTTGGGCGACAGCGCCCAGTACGCAGGCACGGAAGCGTTGCGCCGCTAGGGCCTGTCGGCGGATCATGCCTGGGCCGCGGAGTCTGGCACGCCCGTCTGCGGCGTTGTCCTCAAACTTCCCCACGCTCTCGACTTCGTTCGAGCAGGGGAGACCGCATCGACCCCACTTACCACCACCGATCAGAGCCGGCTCCCAGAGCCACCATGATCCGCCGCGAGAGGTAGTAGTGCCTGGTCAGGTTCACTCACCGGTGGGTGTGTCCGTTTGATCAGGTGTGTTGTTGACCGGGTGTGTCAGGTGGGGAGTTGGCCGCGGTCCGGTGTGATCTGGAGGACTTTTGCGGCGGAGATGTTCGAGCCGTTTGCGCGGGCGGATCAGCGGCGGTGTGCGGTGTGTATCTGCGAGGACTGCTGCTGGACGGGCGACGCAAGTCGGTGGGACCGATGGCCGCTCGGCTGGGCAAGGACGGCAACCGGCAAGCCCTGGCCCACTTCATCACCACCAGCCCGTGGGACGAGGCACGTGTACGAGCCCGCCTGGCCTGGAGGATGCAGCGGGTGATCAAGCCGGCCGCGCTGATCGTCGTTGACACCGGGTTCCTCAAGGACGGGGCGCCTCGGCGTGCGTGGCACGGCAGTACTCCGGGCACCGCCGGCAAGGTCACCAACTGCCAGGCAGGTATCTCGCTACACCTGGCCTACGACCTCGCCTCGGCAGCGGTCGACTGGCGGCTGTTCGTACCCGAGAGCTGGGATCCCGCCTCGCCCAAGGCCGATGCGGCCAAGGTCGCCGCCGCACCACGTGCGGCATCCCCGCCGACGCCGGACACGTCGAGAAGTGGCAACTGGCCCTGGACATGATCGACGAGACCAGATCGTGGAGCATCGAGGTCCCCCTCGTCGCCGGTCGTGCCGCTTCGGGCTGGGCGTGGCCGTCCGACCTGCCCGCCGACACCCCACCGGCCACCCTCGTACGCACAGCGAAACTGCGCCGGCGCATCGAGCACGACTACCGCGAGATGAAACAGGCCTGGGCCTGGCCCACTTCGAAGGCCGCACCTTCAAGGCCGGCACCGCCACGTCACCCTCGTCTCCGTCACGCACGCCTTCTGCACCCTCCAGCGCATCAGCCGGTCCCCACAAGAGACGGCGCCGGCTTGAACCTCTACCGAGTCGCCCGCGAACTGCAGTTAATCCTCGTGGCCTGGACCGGCGTCTGCCGCAGCTGTCACCGCGACAGGCCAGAACCGATACCAACCTGACCAAGCACTACCAGCACCTGCGTACGGGTTCCCAGATTTCCGTCGCGGTCGGGGACGGCCGACCTCCCGGGCGGCGTGCGCGCTCCGAGTCAACAGCCATTCGATCCAAAGCTGAGCGGACGGTTCACGACCGCGTACCCCCGCTCACGGTAGAGGTGCAGAAAGGGGTGCATGCAGCGGTTCGCAACTTTTCATATGCGTACAACCGAGTTAGGTGCCGGTTGGGTGGGGATGCCGATACGAGAGGGCCCCGCAGGATGGGCCCGGCCCTACGGGGCGACTCAACCCCCCTCCGTATGCGAAGTGAGGCATGGTCATGTGGCCCAACGCCCTTGACGATTTTGCCAGTTCGGTGACCGCAGGCGAGTCGGTGATGTTCGTGAGTCGACTCAACGGCACCTACATCCGGAAGCAGGGTGACGCCCAGGTCGTCAACCTGCCACTCAAGAACAACACGGACAACGCACATCTCTTCCGTCTGCACATCGCCGGCAAGCATGCCGGCAACAACCTGTACTCCATCGAGAGCCTGGAAACCCACCTCCCCTCCGAACCGGCCCTGTACATGTCGGTCAACCCCGACAACGTCGCCGACGGTATCCGGTGGGTCGACCCGAAGACCGTCAGCGGGAAGGCCGCGAAGGCTCTGCTGTGGTACATCGTCCCGCAGCCTTGTGGAGGTGTCGCCCTGCTGCCGGGTCTCGACCCTTCCTACGGTCTCGGCTTCATCGACAAGAACCCCGGCGTCAATGTCTGCGGACGCCCCACCGAGCTCATCTACGGCTGGGTCCCCGTGATGAACACGTGGGACATCACCGGGCAGCGGGACAGGGAGTGCCCGCCCACCAAGATCCCGGAGGTCTGACGGGGCAGGCGTGGCACGTTCATCAGGACAAGCGCTCGTCAGGACAAGCCTGTTGGCTGGTTGTGCGCCCGGCCGAGGTTCGTTCACGGCCACAACTGAGCCGGCGGCAAGAAGCTCCTGCCGCCGACCGTGAAGAAGTCGGTGACCGGTGGAAGCGGCCAGTGACGTGAGCGGTGCCTTACGACCTATCGCCGACGCTGTGACCGGCGTCACGGATGACGTGATGGCTGTCGTTCTGAGTGGGCTCGGTGTCGTCGTCTCAGAGCGTCGGCGATACGTCGCGGCAGAAGCGCGCAGAACGCCGCTACCGACTGAGGGAGGACTGCCGAACGTCCACTGCGGCATGCAGCTGCTCGGCGTCCTGGCCCTTCGCTACTCCAACGACCGGCACAAGCCCGTCATCGACGTCCTGAGGCTGGTTGAACGGCACAAGGACTCCTCCACCACCCACCTTCCGCTCGGCGAGACCATCCCGCTGGAAGGCATCGTGCGCAAGGACTGGACGGCGGACCCGTCGCGCCCGGCCCCGTCCAAACGGTCCGCAAGGGCAGCGCCCGAAGATGCCGAGCACCTCGCCGACGGCCAGGCCGGCCAGTATGCGCAACGCTCTCCTGCGCGTGTTCCCCGCCTCCGCGCACACCCGAGCCGGGGGCGGGGTGGGGCGCCGACACGGGGCTGGGATGGGAAGCCCCCAGCGATCAGCCAGGCTCCTGTCGGCACGCTCAGCGAGTTGATCGATCACAGAGGCCGCTGGGCTGTGTCACCGAGGCGGTGGGGCGAGATGGCTGCCAGGAGCGACGACGAGGTGCTGACCGGCCTTGTTCAGGGACATCCTGGAGGGCGCATTCCCAGGGACTCGGGCGTGCGGTCGACGTGCGTCCGCTGCGCCTCGCGGCTGCCTCGGTCGTACGTCAGGGCGCTCTTCGGCTGTGATGCGTGCCGCAGCCCGGCTGTGCTTCGCGACACACCTCGCCCGCGCTCCGGGACACACCGCGTCCGCGCAGACCAGCGCCCACCAGTCATCCCACCCCCGGAAACCATTGGTTTCATATTCAACATAGAAATTGCACTTTCAAGGAATTCATCCGTCTATTGATACCGCTTACATCTTTTACTTATCTTGTGTGCCCATAAGTCACTCTCCGACCTGTTTCCCCCATCGGAGCACCCCTCGCACATGACCCATCGCCCCGTGCGCCATCCCCTCGCGCTGCTGCGCAAACGGGAAGGCCTCTCACACGCCGCCTACGCCAGTCGCATCGCCGACGCCCATGCCGAACTCGGCTTCGGGACCATGGCGGCCCGCCGCGAGAAGATCGCCCGCTGGGAGTCCGGCAAGGTCACTCCCGAACTCAACGCCCAGTTCGCCCTCGCCCACCTCCACGACGTGCCCCGCTCCGAGGTGCTCCGGCTCGGCTGGCCGGAGTGGCTGTACACGGCCACCGGACAGGCATCCCTGCTCCAGACACCGTGGAGCTGCGACGAGGCACTGCACGCCCTGGACACCATCGGCCGGACCCCGCCGCGTCCGGACGGGAACGACGACGGTCTCATCTCCTGCGAGCAGGCCATCACCAGCCTGACCACGGCGTGGCTGGACAACGCCGCTCCGTTCGAACCACCCGGCCGCGGACTGCGCATCGGCGCGGAATGTGTGGCCGCCCTGGAACAACGCCAACTGAAAACCCGGGAGCTCTACGACGAGCTGGGGCACCACGGTATCCGCACGCTCGTGGACGCCGAACTCCTCCTGCTGTGCGACCTGGTCCGCAACGCCTCATACGACGGGCCGACGGGAGCCGCCCTCCTGGCCCTGACGGCCAACGCGGCCTGCTACAGCGGCTGGCTCTCCTTCGACTTCGGCGACCACAGACGTGCGAAGTCCGCCCTCCTGGCCGCCATGCGCACCGCTGCCGCCGCCGAGAACCGCCCGCTCGGCGCATGGGCGATGACGCTGCTCGCCATGCTGCAGGTGTACAGCGAGAAGCCTGCCAACGCCCACTCCCTCCTCGACGCCGCATACCGGACCTGTGAACGCTCCGGTCACAGCCCCCGGCTGGCCGCCCTGATCGGCCTCATCCGCACCAGCACGTACGCGATGCAGGGGGAAGAGACCGCCGCCCTCGGTCAGTTGCACTTCGCCCGTGCGCTCTACTCCCCCTCCCCGCACGACAACGACCCCCCGTTCCTGAACTGGTTCACCGCCGACCAGATGGAACTCTTCGTCGGCGCCGCCCACTTCTTTCTCAGAAAGATGGACCGCGCCCTCGACCATCTGCTGCCCCTGCTCGACCCGGCCCCCACGGCCACCCGATTCGAGGTCCGCAGTGCGGCCCTGGGGAACGGATATGCCGCACGGGCACACCTCGCCTCCGGTGACGCCGACGTGGCCCTGGACCGCGCCCGCCAGGCCGTCACCTTCCTCGTCCAATCCCCCTCGTTCGGTGTCGAGAAGCAGTGGCAACTCCTGCGTACGGAACTCCCCGACCCCCAGGCCGACGCCTGGCAGGAGCTCTCCGCGTCCCTCGCCTGCCGCACCGCCTGAGTGCCCTGGGCCGCGCACGTCTATGCGGCCGACGTGGGGCTGCCGCTGCGTGACGAACCGGCCACCGGCCTCCCGAACTCGCCTCCGGTATCCCCATGTTCGCGCTCCTGTTGGCCGCGGTGAGCGAGGGCATGCTGTGGCTGCGCCGCGCATACGGCCGCGTCGCGCGCCGGCTGCCGCAGCTTCTCGGCGCCGTCGGCGGCCTCGTGCTCGGCGCCTCCATGCTCCTGCAGCGCTCCCTGCTCGGCAGGCCCGACACCGACGGCGCCACCGCCCTGGTCACCGACGTCCTCGTGAGCCTGCTCTTCGGTGCTCTCGCCGGGGGTTTCGCCGTCCTGCTGCGCGCCAACTCACCAGCCACCGCACCGATCCCGGAAGGCCGTTGAACTCGTGCACCGACCAGTGATGCGACGCATTCGCGCACTGCTGCTCGTATTGTCCGCGACGGCCGCGGCCGTCTTCGTGTCGTCCCCCGTGGCCCTGGCCTACCAGCCGGTCGAGATCGTCCACACCGAACAGGTGCAGGCCGGTCCCCACCACCTGACGGTCGGCTTCTCCACGTGGCCGCTGCGCGCCCTGAAGTCGCTGGACTTCACCTTCGTTCCGGATGGCGGCACAGCCGGCACATCCGGGACGCCGACCCGCAGCGGCCCCGGCCTGAAGGTCACCACCCCGCTGGTCCGCCATCCGCGCCGACGGGACGTCTGGGGACTGGACGTCAAGGCGCTGCTCGAACCCGGACATGGACGTTCACCTTCGACATCGACGGCCCGGCCGGCCACGGTACGGGCTCCCTCCGGAACCTCACCGTCCTCGACCAGCCCGGCTCGCCCCTGCCGTTGAGCTGGAGCATTTGCGCACTACCGGTTGTCGGACTGATCGCCTTCCTTGTCATCGCCTGGCGTCGCCACAGCCCCACCGCACCATTGCGGCCCTCGGCCACTGACCGGGCGCTCCAACGGCCGTCGAGCCGGGGCTGAACGGTTCCCCCTGGCCACCTCACCTGCGTCGGCGCTTCATCGCCTCGCCCGCCGACGTGCGGCTTCAGGATGAAACGAGCTCCGGTCGGGAGGCTGCCTGGCGGGTGGCTCGGCGTTCCTCGGGCGCGCCGTTGTTCACCTCGCCGGCATGCCTTCGGGCCGGGCCCAGCCGCCCGCGCGAACGCCGGTGACCAAGCGTCCTTCCCGCCCCGATGCCCGCCGCCGAGGTGCTGCGCGGACGTGCTGCGCGCGGGATACCTCAGCAGACGTCGATGACATCCGAGGAACACCTGGAATCATCCGGTCGATCCCGGCTGGGCGCGGAGCCTTCGTTCACGCCTTGTTCGGGTTGGCCGGCGAGGACTTCCACATCCCGGCCATCTCGGCGCGACCCGCCCGGGCATCGTCGCGGTGCATGCCGGTCGTCAACCGTTTCATGGGCATTCAACTGACTGCTCCTGATCACCGTTGGGCACTTCATCTACGGTCCTTGAGGTCTTCGAAGGGAGGGGACTCATGGACGCACTCCTTGCAGTCCGGGCTCGCGGGATCACCAAGTGGTTCGGCGATGTCGTCGCGCTCGACGGCGTCGACCTGGATGTGGCGCAGGGGCAGATTCACGGCCTGGTCGGACCGAACGGCGCCGGCAAGACGACCTTGCTCGGCCTCCTGCTGGGTCTGGCCGTCGCCGAAAGCGGCAGCCTCGACATCCGGGGTACACCGGTCGGGCGGGCGCTCGACGCTCCCGACGGTGTCGCCGGCTTCGTGGACGCCCCCGGTCTCTACCCCTCGCTCACCGCCCGGCAGAACCTCGCCGCGCTGGCCGCTCTCCGTGGTGACGACGCGCGGACGACGGCGATCGACGACGCGCTTGCGCAGGTCGGGCTCACCGATGTCGCCGACGAACGGGCCCGCGGCTTCTCGCTCGGCATGCGACAGCGGCTGGGGCTGGCCGCGGCGCTGCTCACCAAGCCGCGGCTGCTCGTGCTCGACGAGCCGTCCAACGGTCTGGATCCGGCCGGCAAAAGACACGTTCACGGTGTCCTGACCCGGCTCGCGACGGACGGCACCAGCGTGGTGCTCTCCAGTCACCGCATGGACGACCTCGAGGCCCTGTGCTCCGACGTCACCATCCTCGCCACCGGGCGGGTCGTCTTCTCCGGGCCGCTGAGCAAGCTGGCCGCCGAGGAGCAGGAGCTCGACTACCGGGTACGCACCTCCGATGCGCACGCCGCCCGCCAACTGGCTGCCGCAACGGCCGGGATCCGCCTCGTGGATGACACCGGGTCACGGCACGACGCGCAGGTGCTCGTGGTGCGTGCGCCGGTGCCTGCCCTCGACGATCTGGTGGTGCGGCTGGTGCAGGCGGGCGTCGCGGTACGCGAGCTCTCCCCCGTGGTATCGCCGCTCGAGGCAGCGTTCCTCGCCCTCACCGGACCTGAGGAGTCCGGGCGGTGACCGCGACCCACGCCCACGCCCACGCTCAGCCCCACGGTGCCGGTACCCGCCGCGCCTCGGTGGCGCGTGGCTACCGCTTCGAGCTGGTCAAGCTGGTCTCGCAGTGGCGGATCCGCCTGCTGGTTCTTGCCTGTTGGATCGCGCCGGCGCTCTTCGTCGCCGCGGTGAGCCAGCAGAGCACGCTCCCCGTCGACACCCTTTTCGGCCGCTGGATGCACGCCACGGGATGGGCCGGACCGCTGGTGATGCTCGGTTTCGCGGGCTCCTGGGCGCTTCCGTTGCTGACCTCGGTGGTGGCCGGCGACGTGTTCGCCGCCGAGGACCGGCTCGGCACCTGGCGCCACCTGCTCGTGGCGGTCCGGTCGCCCAGGCGGATCTTCGCCGCGAAGGCGTTCGCCAGTCTCACCGTCCTCCTGCTGCTGGTGGCCGGGCTGGCCTGTTCCAGCGCGGCCGGTGGGGTCGTGGCGGTCGGCAACCAGCCGCTGGTCGGCCTCGACGGCCACCTGCTGACGCCGGCGGACGCTGCCGTCAAGGTCCTGCTCGCCTGGGTCTGCGTCCTCGCTCCGACCCTCGCCCTCGCCGGGATCGGACTGCTCGGGTCGGTCGCGCTGGGGCGCTCCCCGATGGGACTGCTGCTGCCCGTGCTCGTCGCCCTCGCGATGCAGCTCGCCCAGATGATGCCGCTGCCCGTCGCCGTACGCCTCGCCCTGCCCAGCTACGCCTTCATCGCCTGGAACGGCCTGTTCACCGCCCCGGCCCAGCTCGCCCCGCTCCTGATCGGCATCGGTGTCAGCCTGGCGTGGGCCGTGCTGGCGACGGCGCTGGCCTATCTGCTGTTCCTGCGGCGCGACTTCACGAACCCGAGCTACGACGGCTCGGGGCGCCGCGTGGTCACGGTCGGAGTGCTGCCGCTGCTCGGGCTGGTCGCCATGACGGTGGCGGTCCTCACCACCTCGATCACGGCCACGGACACGGCGACGGCCAGGGCGACGGCGACCGGTTCCGGGATCGGGCAGGCGAAGGTGCAAAGCTCGGTCGCCACCGCATTCGCCCACCTGTACCGCATGCAGACCGAGCAGCTCCACCGACCCGCCGTCACCGAGGCCCGGCTGAGAGCCACGGCGACGTGCGACAAGGGCGGCCTCCAGGTCGCCGCGCAGGGGCCGGGCAACGACTGGCGCTGCGTCGTCTCCTGGCATCTCCCCGGCGTCCAGCCCGCGGGGCAGGCCGTCTATCAGCTCGACGTGACCCCGGACGGGCGGTTCATGGCCGATGGCGATGGGCCGAAGGAAGTCAACGGCTACTTCCTGGTGCGGACCCCGGAGGGGGACGCACCGAACCCGCTGTGGCAGTTCGACGGCAATGTCGAACTTCTCTCCACCTCGAAGGGATGACTCCATGCAGGTCCTACGCCGCCGTCGGCATGACGAGAACGACCGTTCCGGCTTTCTCGACAGACGCTTCAGCCGCCGCAGTGCCCTGGCAACGGCCACCGCGGTCGTTCTCGCCGCCACCGCCGGCATCGGTTATGCCCAGACGCACCAGTTCGGCACCGACCAGGTCGGCCAGAAGACGGCCGACGGCCAGGTCGTCTCCAGCGACCAGTACATCGCCCCCTACGGCGACCGCCTCGTCATCAACAACGGCAAGATCATGTCGTCCTCGGTCAGTCCGGACGGCACCCACGTCGCGGCCTCACTGACCGACGGCGGAGCGGCGCTGGCCATCGTGGACCGCAAGAACTGGAAGGTGCAGCAGTTCGTCAGCGCCTCCGCATCGTCGAACCCGCGCATCAGCAGCAACTCCGTGGGCCAGGAAGGCCCCACGTACTCGCCCGACGGCAAGCAGCTGTGGCTGGGCCAGACCGACGGCTACACCAAGTTCACCGTGAGCCCGGACGGCAGCGTCACCGACCCGACGTTCATCCGGATCCCGGCGGACGGTTCCAAGCACGCGCTGGTGGGTGAGCCGGTGTTCTCGTCCGACGGCTCCACCGTGTACGCCGCGGTCAACGGCCAGAACAAGGTGGTTGCCCTCGATGCGGCGACCGGGGCGATCAGGCACAGCTGGGACGTGGGCAACGCCCCGCGTGACATGGTCAGGGTCGGCGACAAGCTCTACGTCAGCAACGAGGGCGGCCGTCCGGCCAAGCCCGGCGATACCACGATCAACTCCTACGACACCCAGGTGCCTGCCGACCCGAAGACCGGTGCCACCACCACCGGCACGGTCAGCGTCATCAACCTGGCGAAGCCGGCCGCCGCCGTCGAGAGCATCGACGTCGGCCTGCACCCGACCGCCCTGTACGCCAAGGGCGGGGCACTGTTCGTCACCAACACCGCCACCAACGACGTGTCGGTCATCAGCACCGCCGGCGACAAGGTCGTGCAGACCATCGCCACCCGTCCGTGGCCGGAGGCGTCGGTGGGTTACGAACCCAACGCGGTGACACTCACCGACGACGGTCATCTGCTGGTGACGCTCGGCCGCGCCAACGCGGTCGCCGTATACAAGTACAAAAGCCCGCAGGAACCGGTCAGCTACGTCGGCCTGCTCCCCACGGACTACTTCCCCTCGCAGATCGCCACCGTCGGCAACCAGGTGCTGGTCTCCAACACCCGTGGTGTCGACGCCCGCCGCCCCAACACCAGCGGCGCGCACGGCACCCACGACACCACCTCCAGCCTGCAGCGGTTCACCCTGCCGGACGACAGCGTCATCAGGTCCGAGACGGCCAAGGTCTTCAAGCAGAACGGCTGGACGGGCGACTCGGTCAAGAAGACCGACGGCAGGAGCCACGCGAAGCCGATAGCGGTCCCGCGGCGGCTCGGCGACCCCTCGACGATCAAGCACGTCTTCCTGATCGTCAAGGAGAACCGGACCTACGACCAGGTCTTCGGCGACATCCCGCGGGGCAACGGCGACGCGAAGCTGACGCAGTTCGGCGAGAACGTGACGCCGAACCAGCATGCGATGGCCAGGCAGTTCGGGCTGTACGACAACACCTACGACATCGGCACGAACTCTGCCGAGGGCCACAACTGGCTGATGCAGAGCGACAATCCGGAGTACACCGAGTCCTCGGCCGGTGAGTACCAGCGCAGCTACGACACCGAGAACGACGCTCTCGGCCACCAGAAGTCCGGTTTTCTGTGGACCGGTGCGCAGGCGGCAGGCAAGTCCGTCAAGGACTTCGGCGAGTTCCAGTCGGTGGAGAGCAAGCCGTCCGCGGCGTCCTGGCAGAACCTGTACTGCGACGCCAAGACCATGGACGCAACCGGGCGGCCCACGGCCTACCCCATCAAGACCGGGTCGGCGATCCCCTCGCTCAACGACGTGTCGGTGCGCGGCTTCCCGATGTTCGACCTCGACGTCCCGGACATCTACAAGTACCAGGTCTGGAAGCGGGACTTCGAGAAGAACGGGCCGGCGAACCTGAACATGCTCTGGTTCTCCAACGACCACACGGGTGGTCCCGCGAGCCCGTCCGCCCAGGTCGCGGACAACGACCTCGCGGTCGGCAAGATGGTCGACAAGATCTCGCACAGCAAGTACTGGAAGGACTCGGCCATCTTCGTCGTCGAGGACGACTCCCAGGCCGGCCTCGACCACGTCGACGGGCACCGGGCCCCGATCCAGATCATCAGCCCCTGGGCACAGCACGGCAAGACCGACAGCCACTACTACAGCCAGATCACGATGATCCGGACCATCGAGCAGATCCTCGGGATCCACCCGATGAACCAGAAGGACAGCGCGGCCACCCCCATGAGCGGCGCCTTCACCCCCACCCCGGACACCACCCCGTTCAAGGCGCAGCCCAACCGCGTCCCACTCACCGACGGCCTGAAGACCCAGCCGCCCTGCGGCTCGGACAACCCGGCACCGCAGAGCCCCAAGGCAGCGGCCGTCTCGCCCGCGAAGGTACCCGCGGACAAGCAGGACCTGGCGGCAACCTGGGACAAGTGGAAGTCCAAGCAGCGACTGACCGGCCCCCACGCCGTCCCCGACTACGCCAACCCCGCCCAGATGAACCACCTCACCTGGTACGAGACGCACAACTGGAACAAGCCGTACCCGGGCGAGAACAAGATCTTCGCGCCGCAGGATGTGCCAGGGGCGTACATTCCGTCCTCGGAGAACGACGGCTGATGTCTGCTGGAGACTGAGGGGCGACTGGCTTCACCGCGGCCCGGAGCACAGCCGGTCCCGGGCCGCGGCCCGGGACCGGCAAGTTCAGCAGCACCCCGCCTCGTCACCCGATGCCTTCCGCCATCCACTACTGAGGTTGAACTCGTAGTGCCGGATGCGGCCATGCGGGGTTGATGGTGAGGCCGATCAGCGAGCCGCAGGCGCTCGCGTGTGAGGTCGTGCTGTGCGCCTGGTCCGGCTGAGAGCCTGGCTCTATGAGGGCATACCAGAGCGAGCGAGCGTCCGAACCAGGTGCAGCCATGCTTCGTTGTCGCCGGCATCTGCGGCCGGGCGAGCGAGGCGCTCGGCCGCTGTGTGGTCCTTTGCTGTCCGCCATCTCCTCCGCTGGCGCGATCGTCGCCGCATCGGTGGCCGCCGGGGTCGTCCTGCTGGTGGTCCTCATCGCCCGGCCGCTGCTGTTCGCCACGCTCGACGAGGCCGTGGCCGCCGCCCGCGGGGTACCGGTCCGCCTACTCGGGTACGGCTTCCTCGCCCTGGCCGGCATCAGCGCCGCCGAGGCGACCCAGGCGGTCGGCTCACTGCTCCTGCTCGGCCTGCTCGCCGCCCCCGCGGGCGCCGCGATCCGGCTCACCGACCGGCCCTACCGGGCACTTGCCCTCTCCGCCGCACTGGCGGCACTGGAGATGTGGACCGGGCTGTTCGCCGCGTACACGGTGCCGAAGATACCGCCGAGCTTCGCCGTCCGCCTTCCTCACCGGGGACGGCCTCACGATCGACAGCGGCTTCACTGCGTAGCGGGGACGAGCCAGTCCAGATGGTTGTGCGACCGTGCGGTGAGCCGTGAGCACAGGAGCGGCTGCGCGCCCAACGGCCGTCTGGCCGGCGTGTGGCTCAGCGCGGCCGGCGTTCCCCGACGGGTGGTGAGCTGTCCGCGCCGCCTCTGTCCGGCGAGACCGAGGGCAGCCGTGGTACCCGGCACTGGAACCGCATCCACGTCGATCACGGCCAAGTGTGCGGCCGGGTCCGGGTGTTGACCGATCCTGCATCTGCGGTCTGCTGCATCGCGAACTCGTGGCAGCCAGATGCACCACTTTGTGTGGTCGGCGGCGGTACGGACCTGGGCGGAGGGTACCGAGGGCGTGGAGGACCGGGCTGTCCACGGCGCCCGCCGCGCTGCGCCGCACGGTCTGCTGGAGGAGGGCGCGGGCGGACGGGGCGGCGCGGGAGATCGTGCCGGTGTCATAGCGGCGAAAGTCTGTGGGCCGCCCCCGAAGCAACCGGCGCCGACTGGCACGTCACCTCACTCACTGACCTGATCGCCACTCCGCGAACCTGAGAGCACATGTCAGCTGCGATCACCTTCCGAGCCTCAGTGGCGCACACAGGAAGGCCACAACTCCCTCGCGCCGCCGCGATCCGCCGGGTCCCCTCCGGCCTCTAACACCAACGTGCCCCACTGAATCCACGGCGCCGGCGGCGCCGTAAACCGGCCACAGTGTCGGATCTCGAAAAACATGTGAAGGAGTCGCTGACATCCCGTGACTGGTCTGCCGGTCGGTAAGTACGGATATTGGGAACCTCGACAGACATTACCGATGGGCCGGGGTCGCCGACTGGCCGGTCGGCATGGTTTGCTCTCGCGCCAAGCCACGAGTGGAAAGGTCAGACATGCGTAATGACTGCACCCCCGTCAAAACCCGAGAGATTTCCGACGCCGACCTGGACGGTGTTTCCGGAGGCATTCTCGGCGACATGATGCAGGACGCCCCGTCCGCGCTCCCTGGTCTGCCGGGGTTGCCCGCGCTGCCCGGCGGCGCGATCAGCGGTGGCGGCGGCATACAGGTCGACGGCCCCGTCTCGGGCCAGGCTGGCGTTTTCGGCATCGCCGCGCTCTGAGGCACCCATGGGCCCCGGGAGCCTCTTGCCGCTATCGAGGCAATTTCGGGGCTGACCACTTCGCCCTGCCGATCGTTTGGTCGGCGGGGTGAAATGCTGCGAGCCTGCTGGTGCGGTCTCGTGGTCTTCTGGTGAAGTGGCGTCGGAGCAGGCGAGGTTGCCCTCCAACGAGAAGGGCGGCCCCACTGGACCGTCATATCTGACCCCATTCAGCGATCTTCGCTGCCTTGTCTGACCGGGGAGAATTGGCCGCACGGCGGCGTTTCCTGTGTACTCAAGGCCCTGCGGTCAGTGCATCTCGATCACGCGCATCCGATGTGATGCGTTGTGAACCCGGCCATCCCTCATCCCGTGTCCGGCCGTGCCTGCTCCGATGTCACCTCACCTGTGAGCAACCGTTGCAATAGCGTCACAGCAGGTACGTGGCACGCTTCGGGAAGCGTCGTTAGCGTTTGTGGCCAATCGATCCCGGGCGTCAGCGTGAACCAGGTCGCCGGTACTCGCGGCGGCGGTGTCAGACCTCAAAGGGGTGGCGTCCCGGCAGGGTCGGACGTCGCGTCGGGGCTTTGCAAGGCCGGGCAACTCAGGCTGATTTCATCGACCAAGGAAATGAGGAGAGCCCAATGACGAGTGGCTACCTGGAGCGTGACGAACTACGGATCGATGGCGGACGGTTGTGGGCGGGTGGGCTCGCGACAGCCGTGGTCGCTGGACTGGTCGCGGAGGTCGGTATCCTCGTCGCGCGAGGACTGCTGCACCTCGCGGTCTTTGCTCCCATGGGTGATGGTCTGTGGGGCGACGCCAACACCACCACCTACGCCGTGGGCGCTGGTGTCGTCGCGCTGGCCGCCACCGGGCTGCTGCACTTCCTGGTCGGAACCACCCCGAGCGGTACCACCTTCTTCGGCTGGATCATGGGATTGCTGACCGTCCTCGCCGTGGCGATTCCCCTGAAGGTCATCGGTACCAGCACCGAGACCATCGCCACTACCGTGCTCAACGCGCTCATCGGGCTGGTCATCACCACGCTGCTGATCGGCGCGGGTGGCGGAGCACGGACGTGGGTGCGCACTCAGTACCGCCAAGCCACGCACGAACCTCCCCGGTGGTAGACGCGATCACAGCCAGACGACCACGTCGGATGGCGTAACGCGTGCTACCCGCGCTATCCGCAATCAGCCGAGTGGTAGCAATGCACGCCGCAAGTGCGTGGCCCCACTTGGATGCCGGCAGGAGTGATGACCGCGCCGGCCGCGGCGGGAGGCACTGCGGTGGTGCAAGCCCCAAGCGCAGGCGCAGGCGCATGGACAGGCTTCCGTCAGCAGGTAGCCCGTCGCTCGGCCGAGGAAGCCCGCAGCGCGAGGACGCCGAACTGGAGCCGCTCGACCGGTGCAAGCAGCCCCAGGAATCCCCGGAGTTGGACCGTGCGGAAATCGGCATCCCCAACTCCCAGTTCCGCCTGGCTCTCCAACTTGACGTATATAGCGGCGCGTTGGGCTCTACCCGCCACCCCTCGGCGGACGCGACGATCTTCGCCGACTTGCCGCAAGCGTCACAAACACCGACGTGGAGTTGGCGGGAATCTGCACCCCGGGGAAGCCGCCGAACGGCTGGGTGGTGGTGGGGTGTTCAGTGACGTCCCAAAGATGTTGCGCGTGCTGGGGGAAGTCCTTATGGTCCACGAACCAGACCAGTGGCGTGTTTGCCTGCACAAATACCCGACTGGTTAGTTCGGTGGCGCAGCGAACTGTTCAGTGCCGTACGCCACTGGCTCTCTGTTTCCCCGGTCGGACCGCACGATTGGGAAGCAGAAGTCCATCCCTGTCGCCGCGGCTACTGGCTCTAGCCGTCCTCAGCCTGGACGCTCCCCAGCAGCACCTCCACCAGGGTGTCGAAATCCATCGGAGGGTCGGCCGGGAACCGCCCGGATTCCTCGGCGGCCAGCCACCCCAGGACGGCGGTCGCGAAGACGTACCAACGCTGACGGGCGTGTTCGGGCGGTAGCCCGCCGAGCGTGAAGGCCGTCACCACGCCACGCTCGACGATGTCATGTCCCACCGCCCGGTGCCCGCCGGTGAGGGCGCGGGCGGCGAAGCCGGGCACCGCGCGGAACTCGCGCCGGATCCGGTGGGCGAGTTCGGCCAGCCAGTCACGCCAGTCGGCTTCCGTCGGTTCGCGCCGGGGCACGATCCGCCGGCTCAACTCGGCGCTGGCCAGGTCGAGTAGTTCCGCACGGCCGCCCACCCAGCGGTAGAGCGCAGAGGTCGCCACGCCCAGGCGGCGCGCGACCGCCTGCATGGTGAGAGTGTCCTGGTCCAGCTCCAGGGCAGCCGCAACGATGCGATCGCGGTCGATCACCGCGGGGCGACCAGGGCGGGGGGTACGGGCGGCAGGCTTACGGCCGGGGGTGAGCTCGGGCATGACCGCCAGCCTAGTGAGGGATGGCCACGCATTTAATGAATTCATTTCACAAACTACTAAGGTTGCCCTAACCTGTTGCCCTGACCGGCTGGGGCCTCCGGCGCATTTCCACGCTGCGCTGCCCCGGTTCTGCTCTGCCCCGGGGCTCCGCTGCCCGGGGCCGCGTTGTCCCGAGGCCGCTGCTCCGGTTCGTACCGTCCCGCGCTCCGGGCCGGCTCCGCGCCGTCCCGTTCCTCCACACTCCGGAAGGATCCACCATGCCCGCACCACAGCCAATACCCACACCACAGGCCAGGACCGCGCGGCAGGCCATGCCCGCCCGGACGCGCCGAACTCCCCTACTACGCCGCACACTTCGGCTATTTCGGCCACCGCAGTCGGCCCAACCCGTCCCACGAGCCCGCCCGGTTCAGCCGGTTCGCCCGGTCCACAACGGTGCGCTGCTCGCACTGGCCTGCCTGGTGATGTTCCTGATCGTCCTGGACGCAACGATCGTCTCCGTCGCCCTGCCCTCCCTCCGCGCCGACCTGGGCATCGGACCCACCGCACTGCCCTGGGTCGTCAATGCCTACACCCTCGCCTTCGCCGGCTTTTTGCTGGTCGGCGGGCGCTGCGGCGACTTATACGGACGGCGCCGCACCCTTCTGATCGGCATCGCCCTGTTCACTCTGGCCAGTGCCGTCGGTGGCCTCGCCACCGAGGCTGGTCCGCTGCTCATCGCACGCGCCGTCCAAGGGCTGGGTGGGGCGCTGTTGATGCCCACCACCCTGTCGGTGATCATCCAGACCTTTCCGGAGGGGCCCCGGAGAGCCAGGGCCCTGGCGGTGTGGAGCGCTGTCGGCGCGGTGGGCGCGGCCTCCGGGACCGTGCTGGGCGGAGTGCTCACCCAACTCCTGGACTGGCGTTGGGTGTTCTTGATCAACCTGCCGTTCGGGGCGGTCGCGGCCACCACCGCCTGGCGCGTCCTGTTCGACGTGCGGCGAGAAGTACCGGCAGCGGAACAGCGACGCGAGGATGGCGAACCCGCGCCGCGGCAGCGACTCGACCTGCCCGGCGCCATGCTGGTCACCGCCGGACTGGCCGCCGCGCTGTACGGGCTGATGGAGTCGACCGTGTACGGCTGGGCCGCGCCCCGTGTCTGGGGCCCCGTTGCCGCTGGAGCCATCGCGCTTGCCCTCTTCGCCGTGCATCAGGCGCGCTGGGCGGAGCAGCCCCTCGTCTCACCGTTGGTGGTTCGCAGGCGCCCGGTCCAGGTCGCCAACGCCACCATGTTCCTTCTCGGCTTGGCCTTTTTCGCGAGCCCGGTCCTCGTCTCGCTGCATCTGCAGAACGTCCACCACTACAGCCCTCTCCGCGCAGGCCTGGGCTTCCTGCCCACCGCGGTCGCGCTGATGGTCTCTGGTCTGGTGACCGGCCGGCTCATCCCCCGGTTCGGGGCTCGCGCCGTGGCCGTCGCCGGCCTGACTCTGGCCGCAGCCGGCTTCGGCGCGCTGGCGCTGACGCTCGGCGGGCATGGCCCGTACACGCTGACCGTCGCCCTGCCGGGCGTCGTTTTCGGACTCGGAGTCGGCTCCGCCTTCACCCCCGTCACGGCGTGTGCTACCAGCGGAGTTTCGCCGTCCCTTGCCGGAGTCGCCGCGGGCATCCTGAACACCACGCGCCAGGTCAGCGGTGCCGTCGGGCTCGCCGTCCTGAGCACCCTGGCCGCCGCCGGAGCGGACTCGTACGCGCGGTCGCACCCGGCCGCGGGCGGCGCGACAGGCGCTGATGCCCTGGCCCATGGCAACGCGCTGGCCTTCGGCGTCGCGGCCTGCTGTGCACTGGCCTCCGCAGTGGTGGCGACCCGGCTGCCACCACCCCAGCCCTAGATGAATGAGTCCGATGTTTGTGCTGGCCGCGACCATGGCGAAGGGCGCCCGTTGGCTCGTGTGTGACGACAAACCTAGACGCCCTTCTGGCGGCACTCTACGTGTTCATCGACGACCATGTGGCCCCTCGTCGCCGGATCGGGCGACCCCCGAAACTGACAGACGCCGAACTGCTGTGCCTGGCCGTCGCCCAGGTCCTGCTCGGCTTTCCCTCTACCCGTCACTGGATCCGCTTCGCGCACGCCCGCCTACGACACCTCTTCCGCTACCTGCCCCAGCAATCCGCCTACAACAAGCGCCTGAACGCCGCCGGCCCACTGATCTCGGCCGTGCTCCAGGCACTGGCCCAGCAGGTGCCCACCTGGCACGACAACCTGCGCCTGGTCGACTCCACCCCACTGCCGTGCGCCGCCTCCCGCCAGACAGTCAAACGCTCCGAACTGGCAGGGCACGCCGGATACGGATACTGCCCCAGCCATTCCCGCTTCTTCTGGGGCTTTCGGCTCTACCTGCTGACCACCGCGGAAGGCATGCCCATCTCCTGGTGCCTGGCCCATCCCAAGATCGGCGAACGGGAGGTGATGACCGCACTGCTGGAACGCGACCACCACCTCGTACGCTCCGGCCAAGTGATCCTCGCCGACAAGGGCTTCGCCGGAAGGGAGTTCGAGGCGTTCCTGACCGAGAGCCTGGGCGTCCATCTGGTGCGTCCGGACCGGAAGGACGAGCCCGTGCGACACGGCCGTCTCGCCCGTGTCCGCCAATGGATCGAGGCCGTGTTCGCCACACTCAAAGGCCAGCTCAGCCTGGAACAACACGGAGGCAGAACCCTGCCTGGAGTGTTCGCCCGCACCGGCCAACGACTCCTCGCACTCGCAGCAGGTGTCTGGCACAACTGGACCACCGGCGCCAAGATCAAACGATCCCTGACCGCCTTCGACCACTGAGAACATCGGACTCATTCATCTAG
>NZ_KN708638.1:200260-267871 GCF_000805335.1 Streptomyces sp. CT34
TGGCCGCGGCGACGGGGATGTCGCAGTCGGCCGTCTCGCGGATCTGGCGGGCGTTCGCCCTGGCCCCGCACCGATCACAGACCTTCAAGCTGTCCACCGACCCGCTGTTCATCGACAAGGTCCGCGACGTCGTCGGCCTCTATCTCGACCCGCCGGAGACGGCTCTGGTGCTGTGCGTGGATGAGAAGTCGCAGATCCAGGCACTGGACCGGTCTCAGCCCGTCTTGCCGATGATGCCCGGGGTACCTGAACGCCGCAGTCACGACTACGTCCGCGCCGGCACCACCACCTTGTTCGCCGCCTTGGAGGTGGCCACCGGCAAGGTGATCGGATCACTCCACCGCCGGCACCGTGCCGCCGAGTTCAAGAAGTTCCTGATCAAGCTCGACAAGGAGGTTCCCGCCAAGCTCGCGGTGCACTTGATCCTGGACAACTACGCCACCCACAAGACACCGGCGATCAAGAAGTGGCTGCTGGCCCATCCCCGCTTCCATCTGCACTTCACCCCCACCGGATCATCGTGGTTGAACCTGGTGGAACGGTGGTTCGGGGAGCTGACCAGCAAGAAACTGCGACGCAGCGTCCACCGCTCCGTCCAGGCCCTCGAACGCGACATCCGTACCTGGCTGGCCGACTGGAACGACAACCAACGACCGTTCACCTGGACCAAGACCGCCGACGAGATCCTCGAGCAAGTCGCCGCATACTGCAAACGAATCCCCGACTCAGGACACTAGTGGGCACCCGTCGGTCCGACGGTGTCGACGCGGGGCCGATCGCTGCACAAGCTGGCCTGGTTCCCCGGCGAACTCTTCAGTGGGCAAAACGGACCAAATCGCACGTTCCGGTACCCGAAGACAGCCTGGTAGCCGGGCAGAGTGGCGCACTCGGACAGCGCACGGACCTGGACGGACTCGGTGGACGGCAGTTGCTCCAGGGCCCGCCTGATGCGCCGACGGACATCGCGAACCGCTCTTTTCGCCCGCGCGACGGTGCATGCTCGGGCGTACACCCGCCAGCCGCGTGCATGTCGGCCAAGTGCAAGTCGGTGTAGACGACGTCGACTAGGTCGAACATGCACGCGGCCCACTCCAGCAACGCTGCCAGAGTCCGCTGGGTGAAGTAGCTGTTTCCGGTACTGACAGGGATCAGAGCGTGCTCGCCGCGTTCCAGCACCCATCGGCAGGCGGGACTGAACGTCTCGACCTCGACCAACTCCCCGCCTGTGTCGTGAGGGATGTCCGCAGACTCGGTGTGGTCCAGTTCAGTCACGGGCGATCAGCCCTTCCTCCTGCAGCAAGCGTGCCAGGCGCGCGCACAGCGAGTCGAGAAACCCCTTCAGGTCCCGGTCCTTCATCGCGCCGCACGTGAAGTCCTCCAGCTCCGCCCGCACGTACTCCAAGCCCTGGTTGGTGATGCCGGCCGCAGTGGCCAGGGCGAGAGATCTGCGTGCCGCGTTCAGGCGGCGCAACGGCCCATAAGACGGGGGCTCGTCCGGCAGACCGCGTCCGCTACTGAGCAGGAACGTCGCGAGCAGAAGCAACTCCTCACCCGTCCGTCGCAGTTCACCGGTTCCACGCGTCATGGCAGATCACCTCGTTCGTATCGCGACGGCAGGAAGGCTCGGGGGCGCGAGCAGGGTGTCCGACAGGTACCAGCAGTACCGGCTCCAAATGCTGGGGGAGCCCGAGGAGAGCACTGACGGACTCCTTGCGGAAGCTCGCGACCGGGCAGCCCCCCAAACCCAGGGCGTGCGCCGCCAGCAGAAGGTTCTGCACGGCCATGGCGACACACAGCAGACCCTCGTCCCAGCCAGTCGGCGCGCGGCGAACACCGATTCCAGCGCGGGCCCGCGCCGCCGGTACGGCCACCCGGTCGTGTCTATCCCAGACAGCCGCAGCAGATCGAACGCGACGAAGTGGGCCGACCACTCCCGCGCCGCCCGGGTCGCCCCGGCGCCGCGCCCGGCAAGCCGGTGCTGCAGCCGCTCGACGGACAGCCGCCCCGCGACGTCCCAGACGACCAGTTCGCCGTCCAGTGCGGTCTCATCCGGCAGCTGCGCGGTCCCGGTCACAATCTCCGGAAACCAATCTCCGGAAACGAGGCCGCCATCTGAGTGTCGCGCCTGGAGCGCAGCCGAGCCCGGGAGCGCTCCGGTTGTCAGCGGGCGCCGCGGTCGATCAGGGGTCCGCGGTTCCGGGAGACGCCCTTGGTCGCCTCGTCACGGGCCATCCACACCATGCGGGGCCGCCGTTGTCGGGGGCCTCGGGGATCCGCTCGATCAGCGTGGTGCAGAGGTCGGCGGCTTCGTCCTCCTCGATGTCGTCGGCCGGGAACCCGACCCGTACGCCCTGGCGGACTTCCGCCGGAGTCGACCACCATGGCCCCAGACACCAGGTCCACGCTTCCGGTGGTTGCCCTCGCCTTGGCCGAACGTGTGGAAAAGGCCCGGTCGGCACAGGTGTTGGCGTCCGGCAGCAGCCACGGCGAGACGTCCACGGCCGACACCAGCCGATGGGTAGCGGAAGCCCGGCGGTGCGACCTGAGTCGACGATGGCATGACGGGCAGCATCCCAACCGGTCCGCGCTCTACCGGCGGACCGCCGAGATCAGTCCGCCGGGCCGCTCCTCGCGCTGCGGCGGGGTGCTGATGGGACGGCCGTAGGCGGCAGCGCGCTCGCGCAGGGTGTGGCAGTCGGCCTCCCAGCCGTGCCCGGCCAACCAGTCCACCGGGTCGTCGGGCACCTCCGAGACCCACATGGACGCCGCCGACCCCGGCACGGCGTCCGCGCCGAAGCGCTCGATCACGCCGCGCGAGCCCAACGTCAGCCCCATCCGACTGCCTGGCGCCGACTGCGCGCTGATCCGGGCCAGCAGCAGCTCCACCGCGTCCTCGGGCAGATAGATCAGCAGTCCTTCGGCGATCCACGCGGTCGGCACGGCCGGGTCGTGCCCTGCGGCGGCCAGCGCGCCTGGCCAGTCCTCGCGCAGATCCACCGCGACGGTGATCCGCTCGCAGCGTGGGACGGCCCGCTCCTGGCGCAGCACCGAAGCCTTGAAGTCCAGTGGCGCGGCGGTGTCGACCTCGAACAGGCGGGTGCCCTCGGGCCAGTCCATCCGGAAGGCCCGGCTGTCCATGCCGGCGCCGAGCAGCACGATCTGCCGGACCCCGGACGCGGAGGCCTGCCGCAACAGGTCGTCGAGGAACTTCGTCCTGATGACGATGGAGAACGACACGGCCAGTCGGCGGCGTCGCGCGGCCTCGTCATCGGGCAGCGGCGGCGAGGAGGGCCACAGGCCGCCGGCGGCGGCGAAGGCCTGTGCCAGTGGGTCGCGGAACAGCGCGTTCTCCCGCTCGGTCTCCAACGCCCGCACCCTGGCCACACCCACCGCCGTGGCCCACACTCCCGACGGCTGCACCCGCTCCCGCTCATCAGTCACCGCGCCAGCCTAGACGATCGGTTCCAAGGGGCCCGATGAGGGGAGCCGATGAGGGGAGCCAGGTTCATGCGCGGCCAGCCGGTCATGCGCGCACTGACCTCCTACGACGGCTGAAGTTCGCCCGAAAATCGCCTGGCTCGATGGTGGTGTGGTCGACAATCCTTCGCCGTGAACGAAGTGCTGCCGCGGTTGAACGAGCCGCTGTTCTCCTCGGTCGAGGGCGTGTTGATGGAATCGGTCGAGGTGATCGACACGGTCGTCCGGGTCGAGGCCCGTACGACCGCAGGGCGGGCGGCCTGTCCGGGGTGCGGGTGCTGGTCGGGGCGAATACACGGCTCCTACCTGCGATTTCCTCGTGATCTGCCGACGGCGGGCAAGTTCGTCGTGGTGTCGTTGCGGGTGCGGAGGTTCGTCTGCGAGGAGGAATCCCGCGAGCACATGACCTTCGCCGAGCAAGTACCCGGTCTCACCCGCAGGTTCGGGCGACGGACCGAGCGGCTGCGGTCGACGCTGGTGCCGGTCGGTCTTGCGCTCGCGGGCCGGGCCGGCGCCCGGATGACGGACACCCTCAAGCTTCCGGTCAGCCGGAACACCCTGTTGAGGCTGATCGCCTCGCTTCCGGACCCCACCACCGCAGTACCCCGCGTGGTCGGCGTGGACGAGTACGCCCAGCGCAAGAGCCGTGTCCACGGAACCGTGCTCGTCGACGTCGAGACACGTCGCCCGGTCGACCTCCTTCCCGATCGGGAGGCGCACACGCTCGCGGCCTGGCTCGCCGAGCGGCCCGGCATCGAGATCGTCTGCCATGACCGGGCTCCATTCTTCGCCGAAGGTGCCACCCGCGGCACCCCGCAGGCCCTCCAGGTCGCCGACCGTCAGCAGAACGCTTCGCCGCCAACCCCAACCGGTCGGCCTCCGCCCGCCGTCAGCCCGGGCCGTTACGCGCTGGATCCTCACCCACCCCGACGCCCCACCCGAAGACGACCGGCTCCGGCTCAAAGCCGTCCTGGCCAATTCCCCGAGCCGACGGCACTTGCCGAGCACGTGCGCTCCTTCGGGCACATGGTCGCTCACCTCCAGGGTGACCAGTTGCCGACCTGGATCGAAGCGGCCGCCTCCACCGCTGAACTGCCCAGCCTCCGTAGCTTCGCCCAACACCCCACAGCTTCCCGAACTACCTCAACCACCGCCGCGCCGCCCACGACCGGGACGTCGAACCCTTCCGGGACGACTGCGACCTGACCGTCGACGGCAGCCTCCCTGCCGACGACCTCCTCAGTAGGTCTGGTCAGCGATCGTGGTCAAAGAACTCATCTCATCCACAACTCTTGACGATTGCCCGGCCACTTCCGCACCCCCGCCGCCGCCATTCGTGGGCACGGCTTCCCGCGGGGTGAGTGCCCAGCTGGGAGGCTCCGTGGCAGGCGCTCCCTTACGCAATGCGGCGCCCCGTCACGGCCGTGCGGTGGTGACGGGGCGCCGTCCCGGCGTCGGCGTCGTGCGTACGACGCCAGGGACCGCGGCTCAGGCGGCAGGTGGGGTGGTGAAGGGGGCGCTCCAGGTCTGGTTGGGCTGGTACGTGCCGCACTGGTAGGTGGCCACCTTGGCCGAACGGTCGTCCAGCGCACCGCCGTTGATGTCCACGCACGCACCCGTGGCCTGCCGGAGTTCGCCGGAGCGGTGGTAGGTCCAGCGTTGGTGCGGGTCGCTGTCGTCGCAGGCCGCCAGCCGCAGACCGGTCGGGTCGCCCGTCACGCACAGGCCGTCGCCCTGGAGGCTGGAGATCAGCCCGTTGCCGTGCAGCCGCCACTGCTGGTTGGCGCCGCCGGTACAGTCCCACAGGGCGACCTCGGCGCCCTTCGTCGCGCCGTGGTACGCGTCCAGGCAGAACGGTGTCTTCTGGAAGTTGCTCTGTGCGGACTGGATCTGCCCGACCGCGTCCGCCGCCCCGCCGCAACTGCCGGGCGCCACCGTGAACATGGCGTTGTCGTGGCCGCCGATCGTGGTGCTGATCGAGTCGGTGACCCGGGAGTCCTGGTGGGTCCACAGGTTGCGGGCGGTGCGGGTGCAGCCGAGGTTGCCGAAGCCGATCCGGGCCAGGTCCAGTTTGTAGTGCACCAACGAGGAGTTCTTGTTGAGGACGGTCACCGCGCGGCTGCCGTCGGCGAGCGGCTTGACCACGACGTCGATCCCGGCCGTGGCGGAGGCGTTGTCGCGGGAGGCGAGGTAGCCGCCGGCACCCAGCGGATCCTGGTCGACGGCGATGATGTCCTTGTTCTTGAGGATGGCGAGCTGCTCCTGGTAGTCCTCCGGGTGCGCCGCCATCTTCCGTACGTCGGTGCTGATCATCAGCGGCGAGCCCATGGCCGACCACAGCGCGAACTGGCTACGTTGCTCGGGCAGCGTGAGCTGGTTGTTGTCGCCGATCAGCAGCATGTCGGCGTCGTTGTGGTTGCCGACGCCGTTGTACCGGGCCAGCGCCACGGTGTCGGTGAAGTTCTGATAGACGCCGCCCTGGTAGGCCGACTCGGCGCTCGGGTCGTTCCAGGCGGCCTTGGGCCACACCGTGATGTCCGGGCTGACCCGCCACATCTGCCCGAGCCCGCGCACCCAGTCCATGGTCTTGTACTTGACCGACTCGGCGCCCGAAGCGGCCGCCGGCGCCGACTCGTTGAAGAGGATCTTGCGGTCCTTGCCGGCGGTGGCGGTGTTCAGCGCCTTGGCCATGGTGGTGAAGATCTGCTGCCGGTCGCTCCACGTCGTACCGCAGTTGTCCAGCTTGAGCGAGTCGATGCCCCAGTACGCGAGCGAGCGGGCGTCGTTGTCCTCGTGGCCCTTGACGCCGCCGGGCACGCCCTGGCAGGTCTTCTCACCTGAGGTGCTGTAGAGCCCGGCCTCCATGCCGAGGGCGTGCAGGCGGTCCGCGTAGCCGGTGAGTTCCCAGTCGAAGCCGGGCTGACTGCTGCCGCCCCAGTGCGCGGCGCCGTGCAGGTATCCGGCCGAGGTGCGCTGCATCCAGCAGTCGTCCACGGTCAGGTTCTTGTACCCGGCGGCGACCAGACCGGTGGCCTTCATCGCCTTGGCCTGGTCCTCCATGAAGTTCTGGAACGAGTAGCCGGCACGGGTCCCGTCCAGCCGGGCCTGCGCCGCGCACGTGAACCGCGCCCAGTTGTTGAAGCCCATCATCGGTTTCTGCCCGATGGGGGTGTCGGTGTTGGCGGCACCGCTGTCTGCGGGCGCCCGGCCGGCGGTCGTTCCGGCCAGGGCGGTCGTTCCGGTTCCCCCTAACCCGGCCAGCACCACCGCGGTGCACAGCCCGGTGATCCAGCGGCGTCGTCTCATCCTTGCCTCCCCTTCCTCCCGATTTACCCCCCGTGGATGAGTGAAGCTGCTTGGTACATTGCTTTTCCACTCAGATTTTTTCAGAAGGTTCCAGGTGGGCAGCCTGGCCGTCAAGAGGTTCGGGTGAGGTGAATTTTCCAGTCGCACCGGGAAGCAACCGACCCACACCGGATCGACCCCGCCTCGGGGCCGAACAGGGGTCGGCTCCACATCCGTTGACAGAAGCACGACACAGTACGAAAACTTGGCCACCCACGCACAAGGCTCGTTGGCCCGCCGGACTCCGGAAACGACGAACGCCCACAGGCCGACCGGCTCGCAGCGGTCACCGGACACCGGCAAGACGCACTGGAACGGGCGCCGTCCGAACTGGTGCGACAGAAACGTACGGAACCCGACAGACCCAAGCGCAGCCCGAACCAGACTATTTAAGGCAGGACATTGACCATAGGCCGGTCACAGCGCTGGGCATTTACGGCACCAAAGATCCGGCTGAGCTTTTGAGTTCGTGAGGCAGGTCAGACGCCCATCACCAGGCCGGTGCCGGCGAGGCAGTCGCCGACCAGGTCCCAGGTCGGCGGCGAGGTAATCGAAGCCGACATCGAGCACCCCACGGGCGGCACCACCGCCCTGCGCCTGCTCACCGCGACCGTCGTGCTCGCCGGAACGCACGTGGCGTCGGGTGGTGTCGGGTGGTGTCGTTGACGTGGCGGCCGTCCGGTTCGGTTCAGCGGGCCGTCGGTGTGCGGTGGGCCCCGGCGCCGGGGCCTACGTCGTGTCGGCGGCGGGCATGGCGGGGGCGGTGGCCGGTTCGGTGGCCGCGGCGGCCCGCAGGCTTCCGTACCGCTCCATGCGCTGCCAGCGCAGCCGGGAGCCCGCGACGGCGGTGAACAGCGACTGGATGACGACCAGATACATCAGCTGCCGGTAGACGAACTGCTGGAGCTGCAGGCTCCACAGCGGTCCGGGCCGTTCACCGTCCAGACGGAACGCGTACCGGCCCATCAGCAGTTGCAGCAGCACGAAGGCCAGCCACAGGCCGACGATCCGGACCGGGTCGAGGAAGACCAAGCCGTAGAGGGCGAAGATGTCCACGGCGGGCGCGAGCAGCGGCATCAGTACCTGGAAGAGCAGCAGGTAGAGCAGGCCGCGGCGGCCCAGTTTGCCTGCCGCGCCGCGCTGCACCAGCGCGCCGCGGTGCTTCCACATCGCCTGGAGGGTGCCGTAGCACCAGCGGTAGCGCTGGCGCCACAGGGCGTTCAGTGAGGCGGGGGCCTCCGTCCAGGCCCGCGCGTGTTCCTCGTAGACCACGCGCCAGCCGGCCCGGCACAGGGCCATGGTGAGGTCGGTGTCCTCGGCGAGGGTGGCCTCGCTGACGCCGCCGAGTTCCAGCAGCGCTCGGCGGCGGAACGCGCCGATCGCGCCCGGCACGGTCGGCATGCACTGGGCGAGGTCGAACAGGCGGCGGTCGAGGTTGAAGCCGACCACGTATTCGATGTGCTGCCAACGCCCCAGCAGGCCGCCGCGGTTGACGACCTTCGCGTTGCCTGAGACGGCGCCGACGCCGGGGTCGGCGAAGGGCTGCACGATCGTTTGGACGGTGGTGGGTTCGAAGACCGTGTCGCCGTCGACCATGACCACCAACTCGTAGGAGGCGGCGGTCAGTCCGGTGTTGAGTGCGGCGGGCTTTCCCGCGTTCTGCTGGCGGATCACGCGTACCGGCAGGCCCAGGGATTCCACCAGGTCCGCGGTGCCGTCGGTGGAGCCGTCGTCGACCACGATGACTTCGACCGGATGGTCCGAGGCGAGCAGGGAGCGCACGGCGGCCCCGATGCCCGCGCTCTCGTTGTAGGCGGGGACGATGATGCTGACCGGTTCCGTCACCGCCTGCCCCCACGGCCTGCCCCGGCGCCGGTTCCGCAGCCGCCGGTGCCGACGGGCCGCGGCCAGAACGACGATCGCGCGCAGCACGCTGGCCGCCCCGGCCGCGTACATCAGGACGCCCAGCAGCCACACGGCCCAGTCACCGCCCCGGAGCGCCCACACCAGCGCCGTCCCCTGCACGCGGTCGCCGATCCCTGCGGCGTGTACGGGTTCGGCCATGCCGACCGCGTCGCTGACCGTCGCGAACCGGTGGCCACCGGCCTTGAGTTGGGGCAGCAGGGTGCCGAGCGCGGCGACTGTCTGCGATCGGTCGCCGCCGGCGTCGTGCATCAGCAGGATCTGTCCCCGGTCGCCGCGGGGTGTGGCGTTGGCGATGATGCGGGACACGCCGGGTCGCTGCCAGTCCTCGGTGTCCTGGGTGGTGAGGACCGTGGTGTACCCGGCTTTGGCCGTCTGCTTCAGCACGGTCCAGCCGGTGTTGTCCACCGCGCGGTTCTGGGAGGAGTACGGCGGACGCAGCGGTGAGGTGGTGACGCCCGCCGCGCCGACCACGGCCAGCTGGGACTCGCGCAGCTCCAGGGAACGCTGCCGGGGGGCGAGCTTGCCGAGGTCGGGGTGGGTGAAGCCGTGGATGCCGATCTGGTGGCCCTCGGCGACGATCCGGCGGACCAGCTCCGGGTGGTTGATCACCTGGGTGCCGACCAGGAAGAAGGTCGCGTGCACGTGGTTGCGGCGCAGTACGTCGAGGATCCGCGGCGTCCAGGTCGGGTCCGGGCCGTCGTCGAAGGTCAGCGCGAAGGTGCGGGGCTTGACTCGCGCGGTGTGCGGGGAGGTGTGGGCGTTCGCGATCACCGGACCGCCGTGCGCCACGTGGGCGGGCACCGCGTCGCTCGGGCCTTGGGCGCTGTTCACCTCGTCCGGCGTGATGCCGAACATGTGGTGGGTGTAACCCTGAAGCAGCAGGGCCGCCGACAGCGTCACCGCGAACACGCTCAGTAGCAGCCAGTGGGTGCGCGGTGTGATCTGGCGGGTGCGGCCGTGGCGGCGGGAGTCTTTGTGTCGATGGGGGGTGGTCACGGAGGGGCTTTCGGGGTCACGTCGGGGCGGTGCGGGACCGGTCTGCGGCGGTGGCGGAGCGGGCGGCGGTCTTCGCCCCGGTGGGGCCGCCGGTCGCGTGGGCGGGTCCGGGGGAGGTGTCCGGCGCGGACGCCGTGGGACGGGGCGCCGGGCCGGACGGCGGCACGGACGCGGTGGCGAGCGCGGGGCCGCTCAGCACCGTGCTGACCAGCAGGGCCAGGTAGCCGCCCGCGGGGAGCATCAGCAGCCCGGCGGCCCGCCGCACGCGACGCCGGCGCCGTCCCGAGGCGTCGACGAACACGGGCTGCACCACCTCGCCCTCCAACGCGCGCGGGCCGAGCGGCACTGGGGTGTCGTGACCGGACGCGGGGCCCACCAGCCCGAGCGCGGGGGTACTGGCGACGTCGGCCGCGGTGGCCGCTCCCCTGCGGAGGGTGCTGGTCGTCGAGGCTCGGCTCATGGCTTCTTGGCTCCGTTGATGTCGCTGGTCATCGGGTGGCGCTGCAGAAGCTATGCGGGGAACTTCTCGGCGGTTCGTCGCCTGTGTCTCGTCCGTTGATCGACGGCTGATACACGACCTGTACACGGCGGAACGTCTGCACTCTGTCCTGCCTGGTCCGGGCGCACGGCACGGCAACGTGGCGGTCCTCGGCTCGGGTCCTACGCCAGTCTGCGGGGCCAGTCGCCGCGCGCCTTGAGCGCCGCGTTCAGCGGGACTGGATCAGATGGATCCGAACCGGCGTTGTTACCGTTGGCCTCCTATGGGCTGGAGTGTGACACCGTTGCGCGGGGGTCGACGACGCGCAGGAAAAGTTGTGCCCGCGCTGGTGGGTGCTGTCTTTGCGGTGGCTCTGCTGGGGGGCTGTGGGTTCTCGGCGGGGCTGCGGAACGCCGGACCGGCCCCCTCGGTGTCCGTGCCGGCGAGTCCATCCCCGCTGTGGCCGGGCTACACGCCCACCCCCGGTTCCGGCAACGGGTTCGTGTATACCCCTCCCGTTCGTCCGCCCTTGCCGGGAATCACCGTTCCCCCCGGTGGGCTGAAGAAGATCTCGCCTGTGGCGTTGCTCACGGCAGACCCGGATGTAGGCGGGGAGCTGGGGAAATCGCTGCGGAACTGCCCCGGATCATCGTGTCCGCTGCGCCCGCCCGTATATCCGGATCTGACCGGCGACGGCCGACCTGCTGTGGTGCTCGTCATCGACGATCACGGGTTCGCCGACCTGCACGTCTACGTCGCCACCTCGGGGAACTCCGTCCGGCAGGTGTTGAGCTATTCCGCAAACGGTGTGGTCGATGCGGGAACCGTCGGCCATGACCTCGTCATCAAGAGCAGTGGTGACCACCAGGACGTCACTCGGTACCACTGGAACGGGAAGATCATGGTGCCCGTTCCCATCGATTCACCCAGCGCTGTGAGGACCCCGTGACCCATCTGCTCCTTGTCGAGGACGACGAGGTGATCCGTGACACCGTGCGGTTGATGCTGGAGCGGTACGGCTACGCGGTGTCCGTGGCCGGGGACGGCCTCACCGGCCTGGAGGCGTTCCGCGAGCGGCGGCCGGACCTGCTGCTGCTCGATGTGATGCTGCCGGAGCTGGACGGCATCGGCCTGTGCCGTCGTGTCCGCGAGTCCAGTCTGGTGCCGATCTTGATGATGTCGGCCCGTGGGGATGCCCTGGACGTGGTGTCGGGGTTGGAGGCGGGGGCCGACGACTATGTGATCAAGCCTGTCGAGAGCACGGTTCTGCTCGCTCGGATCCGCTCCCTGTTGCGACGTGCGAGCTTCCCGCCCGGTGCGGAGGCGGCCGAGCAGGCGGGGTCCGCGCAGCAGCGTGATGTTCTCACCTTCGGTGACGTGGAGTTCGATGTCGGTGCGATGGAGGTGCGCCGCGCGGGGCGGCTGGTGGCGCTGACCCCGACCGAGTTGCGGTTGCTGTTGGAGTTCGCCGCGAATCCAGGGCTCGTGCTGGAACGCCGGACGCTGTTGCGCAACGTATGGGACTACTCGTGGGACGGCGACCGGCGCGTGGTCGATCTGCATGTGCAGCGGCTGCGGACGAAGATCGGCGCCGAGCGGATTGAGACGGTCCGTGGTTTCGGCTACAAGCTGCGGCGCTGACCTGCGGATGCGCCGGCATTCGCTGCGGTGGAGGATCGCCGCGCTGGTCGCGGTCGCCGTGGTGGCGGTGGCGGTGGCGATCGGCGTACTGGTGCACCAGGCCACGTACGCACGGGCTGTCGACCGGGCCCGTGACGCCGCGCTGCACCAGCTGAACACGGCGGCCCGCACCTACGCCAGCACCGGCGAGCCGGTTGCCGACGCGCATCTTGACTCGCCTCGGGTACCGAAGGAACTCGTGGAGCTGGCACGCCGCGGCAATCAGGGCACCGACTTCGGTGACGGGCCGAACGGGCCGGGGATGTGGGCCGCGCGCCAGGTGGGCGGCCGGGTCCTGTCGGTACAGGTGGGCATGGGCCGGGACGTGAGCGACCTCGAAGCGCTCGATGGCAGCATGGCGCTGGCCGGACTGGTGGCCGTCGCTGTCGCCGTACCGTTGGGCGCAGTCAGCGCTGACCGGCTGGGGCACCGGCTGCGGCACGCGGCGGGCACGGCGCGGCGGATCGCGGACGGTGAGCTTGACGCCCGTATCGAGGCGGCCACGCGTCCGGGAGACGAGATCGCCGAGATTTCCGGCGCCGTGGACTCCATGGCGCAGGCACTGCAGCAACGGCTGCTCACCGAGCAGCGGTTCACCGGTGATGTGGCGCACGAGCTGCGCACCCCGTTGATGGGTTTGGTCACCTCCGCGGAGTTGCTGCCGCCGGGGCGGGCCGCCGACTATGTCCGGGACCGGGTACGGGTGTTGAGCGCGCTGGTCGAGGATCTGCTGGAGATCTCCCGGCTGGACGCCGGTGTCGAGCGGGCCGATCTGGTGCCGTGCGCGCTGGGCGAACTGGTCGAAGAGTGTGTACGGCGCACGGGGCTGGCCGCCCAAGTGCGGGTCGTGGCGGACGCGGTGGTCGAGACCGATCCGCGACGGCTGGACCGCGTCGTGGCCAATCTGGTGACCAACGCGCACCGCCACGGACAGCCGCCGGTCACGGTGACCGTCGAGCGGACAGTGGTGGTCGTCCAGGACCGGGGGGCCGGCTTTCCGGAAAGCCTGCTGGCCGACGGACCGCAGCGGTTCCGCACCGGCGCCCGGGAACGCGGCCACGGCCACGGCCTGGGGCTGACGATCGCCCTTGGCCAGGCCCGCGTCATCGACGCCGCCCTGGCCTTCTCCAACGCGCCCGACGGCGGTGCGGTGGCGACACTGCGACTACCGGAACACGGCTGAGGGGTACGGGAGCACGGGCCGACGGCGACGCCGCGGCAACCCGAACACCGCCGGTGGTGACACCGCCGAGCGCCGATACACCCTCGATACACGGCGGACACCGAGCCGGTGGGGATCGGATACCCCAGCGACGGCGGCTTGGAGACCTTCCCCGCCAACCATGGCGGAGTCCTTGCGACTTGCTCGCGCATTCGTCTCACCGGCTCACCGGCTCACCGGCTCACACAGGTGCTTCACCATGGACTTCGCCCGCATACGGACGCCGCAGCGGCCGACGGCCGGCAGCCGTCGTATCCGCTTCGCGGCCTGGACGGCCGCCGCCGCACTGACCGCCGCAGGCATCGGCGGCTGGCTGCTGTACGCCAGACTCGACCACAACCGCACGACGACCGACCTGGATGCCGCGCTCGGTGCCGAACGTCCCCGGCGTGCCGTCGCGGGCGCCCTCAACATCCTGCTGCTCGGCTCCGATTCACGGGCCGGGCACAACCAGCGGTACGGCGCGGACGAGGGCAGCGCCCGATCCGACACCGCGATGCTCGTCCACCTCGCCCGGGGCCGCACCAGGGCCGTGGTCGTCAGCATTCCGCGCGACACCATGGTGAACCGGCCCGCCTGCCCGCTGCCCGGGGGCGGCACCGCACGCGCCGAAGGCCCCGTCATGGTCAACACCGCCTTCGAGACGGGTGGACCGGCCTGCTCGGTCAAAACGGTCGAGCAGCTCGGCCAGGTGCGCATCGACCACGTCATCGGCGTCGACTTCAACGGCTTCAAAGAGCTCGTCGACGCCGTCGGCGGCGTGCGGATCACCACGGACTCACCCATCCACGACCACTACAGCCACCTGGATCTGGACGCCGGAAGCCACCTTCTCAACGGCGAACAGGCACTGGGGCTGGTCCGCACCCGGCACGGCGTCGGCGACGGCAGCGACCTGGCGCGCATCAGACTCCAGCAGGCGTTCATGACCGCACTCGCCAGGCAGTTGACAAGCTCCGGCCTGCTCACCGACCCGGTGCGGCTCTACAAGGTCGCCGATACCGCCACCCGCGCGATCACCACGGACCAGGGCCTGAGCTCCGTCTCCGACCTGCTGGGTCTGGCCCGCTCTCTGGCCGGGCTGAAACCGTCCGACACCGACTTCCTGACGCTGCCCGTCGGCCCCTACCCACCCGACCACAACCGCCTGGCCGTCAAACAGCCCGAGGCCGCCGCCCTGTGGCGCGCGATACGCAACGACACCGCGGCACCGGCGCGGGAGAAGTGAGCACGACCATGACCGACTTCTCGCAGCCGACCACCTACCGGTCGACCGCACACCGGCGACGGACCGCGCCGCTGCCGCCTTCGGACGCCTCGGCCGCGTCCCGCCCGTACGCCTTCGGCCTCGACGGCCTGCGTGCCCTGGCCGTGACCGCCGTCGTGGTCTACCACGTCGATCCGGACTGGCTGCCCGGCGGCTTCCTCGGCGTCGATGTCTTCTTCGGACTCAGCGGCTACCTGATCACCGACCTGCTGCTTGCCGAGCGGCACCGGCACGGCCGCGTCGACCTGCGCGGCTTCTGGCTGCGCCGGGCCCGCCGCCTGCTGCCCGCACTCGGCGTGCTCGTGCCGACGGCGATCGCCGCGGCCACCGTCTGGCACCCGCACCGGCTGGCCTCCGGCATCGACAGCCTGCCGTCCGTGGCGACGTTCACCAACAACTGGTGGCAGATAGCCACCAACGCCTCGTACTTCGCGAACTTCGGACCTCCGCCGCTCTTCCTGCACCTGTGGACGCTCAGCGTCGAGGAGCAGTTCTACCTGCTCTGGCCGCTGCTGCTGCTCGTCCTGCTGCGCCTCGTGCCCCGGCGCGCTGTCCGGGTGGCCGCCGTGCTCCTGTGCGCCCTCGCCTCGATCACCGCGATGGGACTGCTGTACCGGCCCGGCAACGACCCCTCCCGCGTCTACTTCGGCACCGACACCCATGCCTTCCCCCTGCTGGTCGGCGCCGCCCTGGCCCTGCTGCGGCCCTCCGCCACGCTCCCACCGCACCGGCCGTCCGTCCCTGGGACCATCGCCGGAGCCGGCGGGCTGGCCCTGCTCGCCGCGCTCGCGTGCACCCTCTCCCACGACCAGGACCGCCTCTACCCCGGCGGCTTCGTCCTTGCCGCCGTGGCGACCGGTGTCGCAGTGTTCGGCGCGGTACAGCCCCAAGGACCGCTGCCCACCCTGCTGGGCGCGCCCCCGCTGCGTTGGATCGGCAAGCGCAGCTACGGCATCTACCTGTGGCACCTGCCGCTCATCTCGCTGGCCACCCCGGACCGCATGACCCCGGCCGACGCACCCCTGAACGCGATCGCCGCCGCTGTCGCCTCCGTCGGCCTGGCGGCGCTGTCGTACCGCTGGCTGGAACAGCCCATCCGGCGCCACGGACTGCTGGGATCGCTCCACCGACTGTGCAGGGGGTTCACCCCGGCGGCCCGCCACCGGACGACGAACATCCTGCTGACCTGCACCGCCGCCTGCTGCGCCGCAGCGGTGGGGCTCGTGGGGAGCTGCGGGTTGGCGGCGGAGTCGCACCGGACCGACACAGCTGCCGCCAACACCCAGGCACAGCAGCCACCGGTACCACAGCCCGGGACACCTCCAAGCCACACACCGAACAGCACCCCGACCGCCCGGCAGACCGTGCCCCTGGGAAAGGTGTCCGCGATCGGCGACTCGGTCATGGACGCCGCCGCCCCGGCCCTGAAGGCGAAGTTCCCCGGCATCCACGTCGACGCCGAGGTCGGACGCCAGTTGACCGCCGCTCCCCAGGAAATCAACACCCTTCAGAAGCAAGGGGAGTTGGGGGACGCGGTGGTCATCGGCCTCGGCGCCAACGGCACCGGCGGCGTCCCGGACCTTCAGGCCGCCATCGACGCCATCGGCCCCGGCAAACGGATCGTCCTGGTCACCTGCCATGTCCCGCGTTCGTGGCAGGATTCGGTCAACCGGGCCATCAGCACGGTGGCGGCACGCAACCACAACGTCGCCATCGCCGACTGGAACAAGGCCATCACCGGCCACGAAACCCTGCTCGGCGACGACGGCGTCCACCCCGGCCCCGAAGGCGGCCGGCTCTACGCCGACACCGTCGCCACCGCCCTGGCCACCCTCCCCGCGACGAGCCACTAGGGCGCGTACTGCGTCGTGATCAAGTCGTGATCAAGTCATGATCAATCTGCGGGAATTCGCCCTCGCGGATGGGGATCGCGGCGCACCACCCGGACCGGCAAGGGTGGCGTGCGGTCTTGGGCCGGTAGACGAAACGGCGGGCGTGGCAGAGGTGACTCTGCGGCGGCGTCGTTGATCTAGAGGCCGCGGCCGACTGCAAGGGGACCCGCACGCGGATCCGGGAGGCGCTCGCGTTTCGTCCGGTCAGCGGGCGAGCTTTCGCACCAGGGCAATCAGCGCTGCGGCAGTCTTCTCCACCTCCGCGGCCGGCACGGCCTCGAAGAGTTGGAACAGTCGCAGCCCTCCGGGCTCGCCTATGAGCAGCAGGGGTCGATGCACGGCGTCAGCTGCATCGCGGCGCCGGTCCTCGACGGCCGGGGCGGGGCGGTGGCCGCGATGTCGGTCGCCGTCCCGTGGGCGCGGTTCCGCCCGGCGATCCTCCTCGGCACGGCGATCCGCACCGCCGCCCTGGGTCTCTCCCGCCGAATGCCCGGAGCCCGAGTCCGGACCCGGCCTGGGTCCGGACCCGGCCCGAGCCCGGACCCGAGCACCCTGGTCTCCACACCGGCCGAGCCTGTGCACCATGCGCACGACTGATGTCTCATCCGCACGACCGGCTGCTAGCTTCTGCGCCGATCCGCCGGAGCGTGCAAGGGAGCACAGATGCAGACCGAGCGAGCAGCACAGGACGACCCGGGGCGCAGAGTGCGCAATCGCAACGCGGCGGCCGCCGTCCTGGGGTCGGTGCTGGAGTGGTACGACTTCTTCCTTTTCAGCACCTCGGCGGCGATCGTCTTCAACAAGATTTTCTTCTCCGGGGAGTCGGCCTTCGCTGCCACCCTCGCGTCCTTCGCCACCTTCGCGGTCGGCTTCGCCGCCCGGCCGGTGGGCGGTCTCGTACTGGCCCACTTCGGCGACCGCTGGGGCCGCAAGCCGGTGCTGATGGCGACCCTGCTGCTGATGGGCGCGGGCACGCTGGCCATCGGCCTGCTCCCCACTTACCACCAGATCGGCGTATGGGCGCCGGTCCTGCTGGTGCTGTGCCGGATCCTGCAGGGGCTCGGCGTGGGTGCCGAACTCGGCGGGGCGTACGTATGGACGGCAGAGAGCGCCAAGCCCTCCACCCGCGGGTTCTACGCCTCGCTGCCCGGCGCCGGCGAGTTCATCGGGGTGGTCTGCGCCTCCGGCGCGATGGCCGCGGTGTCCTCGCTGGGCGAGCGCCAGTTCCTGGACTGGGGCTGGCGGTTGCCGTACCTGGCCTCGGTTCTGGTGGTGGTCGTCGGCTTCGTGCTGCGCTGGATATCGGAGGAGAGCGAGACCTTCCGGGAGGCCGTCTCCGAGGGCCGCAAGGCCAAGGCCCCGATCGTCACCGCGGTGCGCGGGCACGGCCGGACCATCCTGTTGATGATCGGCGCGGGTTGCGCCACCGCCATCGCCTCCTACTCCATTCAGGGCTACCTGCCGTCGTACGTCACCGAGCAGCTGGGCCTGGCGTCCAACGACGCGGTACTGCCGATCACCATCGCCTCCGCGGTGTCGGTGCTCAGCATCCCGTGCGCCGGATGGCTCTCCGACCGGGTCGGCCGCAGGCCGCTGATGATCGGCGGCGGGATCGGCATTGCCGTCTTCGCGGCGCCGTTCTGGCTGCTGGTCGGGACGAAGTCGTTCCCGGTGATCGTGCTGGCCGTGGTGATCGGCTTCGCCCTGATCCTCAACTCGCTGGTCTTCGGCCCGGCCGGCTCCTTCTATGCCGAGCAGCTGCCGACCGAGGTCCGGTACACCGGCCTGGTGCTCGCCCGCGAGATCACCTCGGTGGTCTTCTCCGGCACCGCGCCCTTCGTCGCGGCCGTGCTGGTGCACGCGGACGGCGACCGGCCGTGGTACCTGGCCGCCTTCATGGCACTGTCCGGCATCGTCACCGCGGTGTGCGTACTGCTGCTCCCCGAGACCGCCCCGCGCGCCCTGCGTCGCCGGGCGCTGCGCGATGGGAGCAGCGATGGCAGCATCCCGGTCGACGTCGAGTATGCGGGGGCGTAGCAGAGGTGGAAGCGGAAACCACGGGCCACGAGGTGCTGTGTGCGGGCGAGAGCATGGTGCTGCTCGCAGCGCCGGCCGGCGTGCGGCTCGCGCAGGCGCGCGGGGTCGAACTCCGGGTCGCCGGGGCCGAGTCGACGGTCGCCCGGTACCTGGCCGACCTCGGGCACGCGGCCGCCTGGGCGAGCCGGGTCGGCGACGATCCGCTCGGCGAGCGGGTGGTGGCCGACATCGCCGCCTCCGGAGTGGACGTGCGGTACGTCGAGCGGGATCCGGACGCACCCACCAGCGTCTACTTCAAGGACCCGGCGCCGGACGGCACCCGCGTGTACTACTACCGCTCCGGCTCCGCCGCCGCGCGGATCGGGGCGGACTACGCCGAGCGCCTCGCGCCGACCGTCGCCCGGTCGCGCGTGCTGCATCTGAGCGGGGTCACCCCAGCGCTCTCCGCGGACTGCGCCGACGCCTCCCGGGCGCTGTTCGCGCACGCCCGCGCGGCGGGGACGTTGAGCTCCTTCGACGTCAACCACCGCCCCGCGCTGTGGAGTCCGGGCGCGGCCGCGGGGCCGCTGCTGGAGCTGGCGCGCGCCGCCGACCTGGTCTTCGTCGGCCTGGACGAGGCCCAGCGGGTGTGGGGGGACGGACTCCGCTCGGCGGCGGACGTGCGCGCCCTGATCGGCCCCCGCGAGGCGCTGGTGGTGAAGAACGCCGAGGTCGGCGCGACCCTCTTCGAGGGGGAAGGGCCCGGGGTGTTCGTCCCCGCCCCGCCGGTCGAGGTGGTCGAACCGGTGGGCGCGGGCGACGCCTTCGCCGCCGGGGTGCTGGCCGCCCGGCTGCGCGGACTGCCCGTCGGGGAGCAGCTCGCTCTCGGCCACCGGGTGGCCGGCCTGGCGCTGCGTTCCGTCGAGGACCACGCGGACGCAACTGTGCTGCGGGCCGGACTCGACGAGCACGACCGACTCGAAGGGAGGGCCACCCGATGAGCCAGTCCGTCGAACGCGCCATCCGCATACTCGAACTGCTCAGCGAGGGCCCGCAGCATCCGGCCGCCGTCGCCGAGCAGTTCGGCGTGCACCGGACCACCGCGCTCCGCCTCCTCCAGGACCTGTGCGACGGCGGCCTCGCCCGCCGCCGCGAGGACGGCACCTTCGCAGTCGGCTACCGCCTCGCCGGCCTCGCCCAGGCGGCCCTGGAGCAGTTCGACCTGCGGGCGATCGCACACCCCTTCCTGGTCGACCTCGGCCGTCAGCTCCAACTCACCGTGCACATCGCCACCCTGGAGAACGGCCGGGTGATCTACGCGGACAAGGTCGAGCCGCAGACCGGGGTCCGGCTGTACTCGCAGATCGGCAAGCCGGTGCTGCTGCATACCTCGGGCGTCGGCAAGGCGATCCTCGCGTACCTCAGGAACGAGGAGCGCGAGCTGATGCTGGACGGCTATCGCTACCAGCGGTTCACCGACAGCACCGTGACCTCCGCCGCCTTCCGCGCCCAGCTGGAGGAGGTGCGGGCGCGCGGCTGGGCCGAGGACGACGGGGAGTACGAGCACTTCATCAACTGCGTGGCCGTCCCGGTGCGGGACGGCACCGGACGCGTCCGCAGCGCCCTCTCCGTCACCGCGCTCAAGGCGCAGACCGACCTCGCCGGGCTGCACGGCAGACTCCCGGTGATCCGCAAGACCGCGCAGGCGGTGTCCCGAGCCCTGGGATGGACGCAATGACCATATGCGACAACTTCTTTGACGGTGCGTTCGAGAACCTTCCGCTGATGGCGATCCTGCGCGGCTTCGACCGCGAGCGCACGGTCGAGGTCAGCCGCCGCGCCTGGGACGTCGGCATCCGACTGGTGGAGGTGCCGGTGCAGAACGACGCCGCCGTCGAGGCGCTGGCCGCCGCCGCGGCGGCCGGGGCCGAGCGCGGCGAGGTGGTCGGCGCCGGAACGGTGACCACCGTCGAGCGGGTGGAGCGGGCCGCCGCGGCCGGCGCCCGGTTCACCGTCGCGCCCGGCTTCTGCCCGGAAGTCGCCGAGGCCTCACTGGCCGCCGGGCTGCCGCACCTGCCCGGGGTGGCCTCCGCCTCCGAGGTCCAGCGGGCCGAGGCGCTCGGCCTCACCTGGCTCAAGGCCTTCCCGGCCGCCGAGTTGGGCTCCTCCTGGATCCGGGCGATGCTCGGGCCGTTCCCCGGGGCGCGGTTCGTGGCCACCGGCGGGATGAACCTCGCCAACACCCGGGAGTTCCTGGCGGCGGGCGCCGCCGCGGTCTCCCTCGGCTCGGCGCTCTCCGACGCCGTTCAGTTCGCCCGACTCCCCCAGCTGATCGCCGACCTCAACCCCACCTCCATCCAAGGAAAGCAGGCAGACCGATGAAGATCACGGCACTGGAGACCTTCTCGGTCGCACCCCGCTGGCTGTTCCTGGCGGTCCGCACCGACGAGGGGGTCACCGGCTGGGGCGAGCCGGTGGTCGAGGGCCGCTCGGCCACCGTCGCCGCCGCCGTCGAGGAGCTCTCCGACTACCTCGTCGGCCAGGACCCGTTCCGGATCGAGGACCACTGGCAGGTGCTCACCAAGGGCGGCTTCTACCGCGGCGGCCCGATCCTCTCCAGCGCGGTCGCCGGCATCGACCAGGCGCTGTGGGACATCAAGGGCAAGGCCCTCGGCGTCCCCGTGCACGAGCTGCTCGGTGGGCCGGTTCGGGACCGGATGCGCACCTACTCCTGGATCGCCGGCGACGAGCCGAACCGCGTCGCCGAACACGCCCGGGAGCGGATGGAGCAGGGCTTCGACGCGGTCAAGATGAACATCGGCGGACGGTTCCGCGCGCTGGAGTCCAAGGCCGAACTCGACCGCCTGGTCGACCGGGTGGCCGCGGTCCGGGGGACGATCGGGGACGAGGCGGACATCGCGATCGACTTCCACGGCCGGGTCTCACCGGCGCTGGCCCGCGAGGCCTGCCGACTGCTCGAACCCCTCCACCTGCTCTTTGTCGAGGAGCCCGTGGTCCCCGAGCTGACCGCCGACTTCCGCCGGATCTGCGACTCCACCACCGTCCCGATCGCCACCGGGGAGCGGCTCTACTCACGCTGGGACTACCGCGAGCTGCTCGGCTCCGGGATCGCCGTGGCCCAGCCGGACCTCTCGCACGCCGGCGGCATCTCCGAGGTGCGCCGGATCGCGGCGATGGCCGAGGCTTACGGGGTGGCGCTGGCGCCGCACTGCCCGCTCGGCCCGATCGCCTTCGCGGCCTCGCTGCAGATCGACTTCGCCACCCCCAACGCGCTGATCCAGGAGACCAGCCTGGGCATCCACTACAACACCGAGGGCGGCTCCGACCTGCTGGACTATCTCGTCGATCCGAGCGTCTTCGACTTCGCGGACAGCCACGTCGCCCGGCCGACCGGGCCCGGCCTCGGCATCAACGTCGACGAGGGGGCAGTGCGCCGGGCCGCGGCGCTCGGCCAGCGCTGGCGCAACCCGATCTGGCGCAACGCGGACGGCTCGTTCACCGAGTGGTGAGTCCTCGGGCAGCGGGACATGAAGCTCTCCCAGGGCGTCCAGCGGGCGCTGCAAGCGATCGTCCAGCAGTTCTTGTGCGGCAGGTCCACCAGCAGCCCAGTACCAACTGTCGTGCCCGGCGTCGGGGCTCGACCCCTGCGAAGCGGCCCTCGATCCGGCTCAGCAAGTCCTCGAACACCGCCTGCCAACGGGCAGGCACTACGCTGCAACCCGCGGCCATTGCTTCATCGTCAGTCCACACACCTCACGATGATCAACGGTGGCCGCAGCAGTCATCGCACCGGCTCTCACCAACTTGATCACATTCTCTGTGCGAACCGGAGGTCTCTTCAATGTTGCTGGCAACCGGCAATCCACTGGAGATCCCCTGAACGCGGCGCCGGCGGCATGTGATCATGCCGACATGACATCTGGCCGCATCATCTTCCTCAACGGCACCTCCAGCTCAGGGAAGTCGAGCATCGCCCGGGAGCTTTTGGACATCCTGAACGACGGTGTCTTCTTCCACATGGCGGTCGACGGCTTCAATGCGATGCGCAGCAAGCGGGAGCTCGGGGCGGAGGAGCTCGACGCCGCGCTGCGGCGGACCAGGATGGGCTTCCACCGCTCCATCGCAGCCATGGCCGAGGCGGGCAACGACATCGTGGTCGATCACGTGCTGAGCGAACCTTGGCGGCTGCTCGACTGCCTGACGGTGCTGCGGCCCGAGGACGTACTGTTCGTCGGCGTCCACTGCCCGCTTCGTGAACTGGCCCGACGCGAGCTGGCCCGGGGCGACCGCCCGCCGGGCCTCGCGGCGCACCAGTACGACCTGGTTCATGACCATGGCGACTACGACCTGGAGTGCGACACAGGCGCCGCAAGCCCACGCGAATGCGCGCAGCGGATCAAGGAGTTCCTCCCGCACCGCCCCAGCCCCACCGCCTTCACCCGCCTCCGCCGCCGCCACCTGACGGACGGCCAGGAACCGCTCACTGCGTGAGCACGCCTACCCCCGGGCCGAGCTGCAGCTCCGCCATCTCATCTGGGGGTGCCCGGCGGGCTGCGGTGCCGGACGAAAGTGGCCGTATCAGGGTCCTGCCACGAAGAAGATCGGTCCCTTCCCACACCATGGAGGCAGTGCACGAACGGGGCAGCAAGAGTCAGCCGCGATGACGGAATCGCGTGGAGATGGCCTGTCACCTGGGTTCGTTGCACGGCACCAGGTGCCGTCAGGGAATTGCCCCGTACGCCGCGCCCGGGTGGCGGCTGTCATCCAGGTGAGGTCGGATGGGGCGGTGTTCTTTCGCTTACGGCGTTGGTGGGAGGCGCTTCCGCCCGCCGCCGGTGCCGCGGGGATGGCCACCGGCATCCTCTCCGTGGGCCTCCACCTCGTCGGCCACGAGACGCTGTCCCGGATCACGCTGGCCCTCACCGGCGCACTGTGGCTGCTGCTCGCCGCCGACTCCGCCACCCGTCTGGCAAGCGACCACGCCCTCTGGCGCGCCCAGGCGAACACCTCGTCCGCCTTGACCGGCGTCGCCGCCACCACCGTGCTGGGCGCCCGACTCTCTCTGCTGGGGTGGCAGACGACGGCCGCCGCGCTGCTGGCGCTCGCCACCGCCCTGTGGCCCGGCCTGCTGCTCGCGGTCGTACGGCGCTGGAAGCGGCGCATGCCCGGAGCGGTATTCATGGTGTGCGTGGCCACCCAGGGGCTGGCGGTGCTCGCCGCTGCCCTGGCCCTCAGCGGAGCCGGCGACTGGCTCGGCCGGGCCGGGCTGGTGCCGTTCTGTCTCGGACTGCTGCTGTACGTGCCGGCCCTGGCCCACTTCGACCTGCGGCAGGTGAACACCGGCGCGGGCGACCAGTGGATCGCCGGCGGCGCCCTGGCGATCTCGGCCCTGGCCGCCTCCCAACTCACCGGCTCCCAGGCGTGGACGGGCACCGCGCACCAGGCTCTGCGCACCGCCGCCCTGGTCCTGCTCGCCCTCGACCTGGCCTGGTACGCCTTACTCACCACCGCGGAAATCCGCAGACCGCGCCTGCACTATGACGTACGGCGCTGGTCCACCGTCTTCCCGCTCGGCATGACCGCCGTAGCCGCCCACTCCGCAGGAACCACAGCAGCCATCCCCGCCCTGCACACCCTGGGCCGGATCCTGCTGTGGATCGCGGCGGCGGTCTGGCTGCTCACACTCATCGGCCTGTTCACGGCGCCCGACCGCACCCATTGACGGGCCCTGCGTTCGCTCTGGGCCGTTCGTCAGGGAGTAGTCGGTGAGGTGTTGTGGGTGTCTCGCCAGGTGCCGGCGCAGTTCACGCACCTGGGGGTCGCGTGTCAGTTGGACGGCCGGCCGTCCAGGGCAGCCGCGGCGGGACTTTCCGGGTCCACTACGTCACCGGCCAACCGGCCCGGCAGGGCGCCGGCATCGTCGTGTGACGCCCGGCCGCCCGGCGCTGCCCCCGATCTGCGTAATGCGCGCCGGGCGGCGGTCGGCCAGGCAGGGTGCCGTGGAGCGGGCACCGCGGGTGCCCCCGTGGACCACAGCACCGAGGAGGGCCGGCAATGCTGTTCCGGAGCGCAACGGAGAGGACGGTGGCGAAGGCCCGTCAGGCCGGCCGCTCCGCCTACGCCGCGGTCGACGGCCGCCTACCGGCCTCGGAAGGGGCGCGGGCGCTGATGCGCAAGGCGTTCCCGGACCACTGGTCCTTCCTCCTCGGCGAGATCGCGCTCTACAGCCTGCTGGTCCTGGTGCTGACCGGCGTCTACCTGACGATGTTCTTCGAGCCGAGCCTGGCCCACCGCACCTACCACGGTGCGTACGGCCCGCTGCGGGGGCTGTCGATGTCGGGCGCCTACGCCTCGACGCTGCGCATCAGCTTCGAGGTCCGCGGTGGCCTGTTGATCCGTCAGGTCCACCACTGGGCGGCACTGGTCTTCGTCGCCGCGCTCGGGGTGCACCTGCTGCGTGTCTTCTTCACCGGCGCGTTCCGCAGGCCGCGGGAGGGCAACTGGACGGTCGGCGTGACGCTGTTCATGCTGGCCCTCCTGGAGGGCTTCGCCGGCTACTCGCTCCCCGACGACCTGCTGTCGGGCACCGGCCTCCGGACGGCCAACACCATCGTGCTGTCCCTCCCCCTGGTGGGAACGTACCTGAGCTACTTCATCTGGGGCGGCACGTTCCCCGGCCACATCCTGCTGTCCCGGCTCTACACCGTGCACGTGCTGCTCGTCCCCGGGCTGCTGATCGCGCTGATCGGCCTGCACCTGATGCTGGTGGTGTACCTGAAGCACACCCAGTGGCCGGCCCGCGGGCGCACCAACCGCAACGCCGTGGGGCAGCCGATGTTCCCCCAGTTCACCGCCAAGTCCTCGGGCCTGTTCTTCATGGTCTTCGGGGTGGTGACCCTCCTCGGCGGACTGGCCCAGATCAATCCCGTCTGGGCCTACGGCCCCTACCTCACCGACCAGGTCTCCACGAACGCCCAACCCGACTGGTACGTGGGCTTCCTCGAAGGGGCGCTGCGGCTCATGCCGGCCTGGGAGACCAACGTGGCGGGCCACACGTTCATGTGGAACGTCCTGATCCCGGCCGTCATCCTGCCCGGTGTCCTCTTCCTGCTGCTGTACGCCTACCCGTTCTTCGAGCGCTGGGTGACCGGCGACCTGACGGAGCATCACCTGTGTGACCGCCCGCGCAACGTCCCCACCCGCACGGCGCTGGGCGTGGCCGCCGTCGTCTGGTACGCGGTGCTGCTGGCGGCCGGCGGCAACGACGTGCTCGCCGGCCTCTTCCGGGTCTCGGTGGAGAGCCTGACCTGGATCTTTCGGGTGCTGTTCGTCGTCGGCCCGGTCCTCGCCTTCCTCCTCACCAAGCGCCTCTGCCTGGCGCTGCAGGACCGCGAGCGCCAACTGCTGGTGGAGGGCCGCGAGACGGGCCATGTGGTGCAGAGCGTGTACGGCGGAATGCGGGAGACCCAGGAGCCGGTGCCGCCCACCGAGCGCTACCGCATCCTGGCCAGGCAGATTCCCCAGCCACTGCCGCACCCCGGGGACCGGGCGCCCCGCCTGGACCGGCTGCGCGCCGCGCTGAGCGCCTGGTACTTCCGCGACCGGGTGGAACTGCCCGCCACCGCCGAGGAGCGACGGCGGATCGCCGAGACGACGGCGGGCCCGGCGATCGGCGCCAGCGAGGAGCACAAAGGCTAGCGACCACGGGTGCCCGCGGCCCGCGCCGGGGGGCGCGGCTCAGTGGTCGCGCTGCGCGAACTGGAACACCATCCCGAAGAGCGAACCGCCGGTGACGCCCACGCCGATCAGGAAGACCCACAGTCCGTAGACCAACCCGAGGGCCAGCAGGGAGACGCCGAGGGCCACCGCCGCGGGGTATCCGCTCTCCGGCGGGAAGAAGTCGACCTCCCCGGTGCGCTCCTGGATCTCCGAGCCGTCGCGGTCCTCCGGCCGCCCTCCCTTGCGGCGGTAGTTCATGGCGCAGAAGAAGGAGATGACCGACGCCATGCCGAAGGAGACGGCGAGCGCGGCGCCGCCGGCGGGCTCCCGGGCCAGCCAGATGTAGATCGCGTCGGTGATGAGGAAGAAGGCGGCCACGCCCGCGAAGAGAAGTGCCTCCGGTTTCATGCGTCCTGGTCTCCGAGGGTGTCGGGGGTGGGTTCCGTGGTGCCGCGCTCGCCGGCCTGCAGCATGCGCACCTGAGGGTGGTGCAGGTCGAACGCCGGCGAATCGGACTGGATCCGCGGCAGCGCCTCGAAGTTGTGGCGGGGCGGCGGACAGGAGGTCGCCCACTCCAGCGAGCGCCCGAACCCCCACGGGTCGTCCACGTCCACCTTCGGCGCGTACCGGGCGGTGTGCCACACGTTGTAGAGGAACGGCAGCGTGGACACGCCCAGCAGCAACGCACCCGTGGAAGATACGGAGTTGAGCACCGTGAAGCCGTCGGCGGGGAGGTAGTCGGCGTAGCGGCGCGGCATGCCGCGCTCCCCCAGCCAGTGCTGGACGAGAAAGGTCGTCTGGAATCCCACGAAAAGGATCCAGAAATGCACCTTCCCCAGCCGTTCGTCGAGCATCTTCCCGGTCCACTTCGGCCACCAGAAGTAGAAGCCGCCGAAGGTGGCGAAGACGATGGTGCCGAACAGGACGTAGTGCAGGTGCGCGACGATGAAATACGTGTCGGTGAGGTGGAAGTCCATCGGTGGCGAGGCGATCAACACCCCGCTCAGCCCGCCGAGGAGAAAGGTCACCATGAATCCGACCGCCCAGAGCATCGGCGTCTCGAAGGAGAGGCTGCCCTTCCACATCGTGCCGATCCAGTTGAAGAACTTCACCCCGGTCGGCGCCGCGATGAAGAAGGACATCAGCGAGAAGAACGGCAGCAACACCCCGCCCGTGACGAACATGTGGTGCGCCCACACCGACGCCGACAGCATGGTGATGGCGATCGTCGCACCGACCATGCCCATGTACCCGAATACGGGTTTCCGGCTGAACACCGGGATGATCTCGCTCACCACCCCGAAGAACGGCAGGGCGACGATATAGACCTCCGGATGCCCGAAGAACCAGAACAGGTGCTGCCACAGCAACGCCCCGCCGTTCGCCGGGTCATACACATGGGACCCGAATTTCCGGTCCGCGAGCAGGGCCAGCAGGGCGGCGGTCAGCACCGGGAAGGCGAGCAGGGCCAGGATGGAGGTGAAGAGGATGTTCCAGGTGAACATCGGCATCCGGAACATCGTCATGCCGGGGGCTCGCAGCGTGATGATGGTGGCGATGAAATTCACCGCGCCCAACGTGGTGCTGAGGCCGGCCACGACCAGCCCCGCCGCCCACAGATCGCCGCCCGCGCCCGGCGTGTGTTCGGCACGGTTCAGCGGGGCATAGGCGAACCAGCCGAAGGAGGCCGCCCCGCCCGGGACGACGAGCCCGGAGACCACGATCAGCCCACCGAAGAGGAAGAACCAGTATGTCAGGGCGTTGAGCCGGGGAAAGGCGACATCCGGCGCGCCGATCTGCAACGGCATGACGGCATTGGCGAATCCGGCGAACGTCGGCGTCGCGAAGAGCAGCATCATCACGGTGCCGTGGATGGTGAAGAGCTGGTTGTACTGCTCGTGGCTGAAGAACTGCATTCCCGGCTGCGCCAGTTCCGCGCGCATCATCATCGCCAGCAATCCGGCGAACAGGAAGAATCCGAAGGCCGTGACCAAATACATGTTCCCGATCGCCTTGTGATCGGTGGTCGTGAGGTACTTCCTGATCCGGCCGCCCATACGGACCCGCGGATTGCCGGGGGCGGCCAGCGGCGCGCGGTGAGGGGTGTGGCCCACTTGTGACATGGCTCCTCCGGAGCACGGTGACCGGGATGTCTTCCGGCGCGACAGCGCGTTTCGTGTGTAGCGGCTCGCCGACGCCACCGGCCCGACGCCACACCGACGCAGCCCCTTGTTGCCCCGTCCAGCCCGCGACCGCACCACGGCCCGGGTGCTCGCACCTGCGCGGCGAGGCGGCTAGCGGGTGTCCTCCCGCCGGGCCACCGTGACCAGTTCCGCCGCCGGGCCCACCAGGCGCCGCCCGGTGGGCCAGACCGCGCGCAGGTCTCGGGTGAGGTCGACGCCCGCCACGTCGACGCCGGTCAGCCGGCCCTCGGCGATGTCCCCCCGGACGGCCAGCTCGCTCAGGACGGACGGCCCGGTGCCGGCGATCACCGCGCCGCGCACGGCGGCCGTCGAGCCGAGCTCGACCAACGGCCGGGCACGTTCATGGCCGGCCAGGTGCAGGGCGCGGTCCAGGGTCTGGCGCGTGCCGGAGCCGCTCTCCCGCAGCACCAGCGGCGTACGGGACAGTTCCCACGCCGAAAGCGGCTCGCGTCGCCGCGCCCACGGGTGTCCGGGATCGACCACCACGACGAGCCGGTCCTCGCCCACCTGCCGCGTGGACATCACGCGGGACAGGTGTGGCCCCTCGATGAACCCGATGTCGGCCTCGCCCGATTCGACCAGTTCGGGCACGTGCTCGCTGTTGGTCACCTGCAGCCCGATGTACAACTCCGGCCGGCGGCCCCGCAGCTCACTGATCCAGGCCGGCAGCAGGTACTCCGCGACGGTCAGGCTCGCCGCGACGCGCAGTTCGGCCTCCCGCCTGTCGCGCAGCTCGCCGGCCCGGATGAGCAGTTCGTCCAGCTCGTCCAGGACGCACCGGGCGTGCCCCGTGACGACCTGCCCGGCCAGCGTCAGCCGGGAGCCGCGTCGGGTCCGGTCGACCAGCACCAGTCCCAGCCCGCGTTCCAGCGTCGACAGCCGGCGGCTGGCGGACGGCTGGGAGATCCGCAGCTGCTCGGCGGCACGCCCCAGGCTCCCCAGGTCGGCGACGAGGACGAGGAGCCGCAGCGACTCCAGGTCGGGCGTGCGCAGCGGGAAGCGGACGGTACGGCGATCCGGCGTGGAGGAGACTGTCACAGCCGCAGCGTATGAGGTGCTCATACGCTGCCGCTATGAGCTCCTGCTCGATCAGGGGCTACAGGGCCGGCACGGGGCCGCCCAAAGTGTGATCATGAAGGACGCCAGCCTCTCCCGGCCAAGGGCCACCCGCCCGTCCGGCCCTGCCCCCGCCCGAAATCCCGTCGCCGCCCCCACCGCCCGGCTGCCCGGACTCGCCCTCGCCGTCGCGGTCGCCCTCGTCGCGACCGGGCTGGGCCGGCTGGTCCCCGTCGTCGGCGGGCCGGTGAGCGGGATCGTGCTGGGGGTGCTGGTGGCGGTCCTGGTGCGACCCGGCGAGCGGATGCGGCCCGGCATCGCCTTCGCCGGACGCGGAGTGCTGCAGGCCGCCGTGGTGGTGCTGGGCGCGCAACTGTCCCTGGGCCAGGTGCTGCGGGTCGGTGTCGGATCGCTGCCGGTGATGATCGTGACCCTCGCAGTGTGTCTGGCGGCGGCGTATGTCGTCGGACGCCGCCTCGGTGTCGTCCGCGACCTGCGCACCCTGATCGGTGTGGGTACCGGCATCTGCGGCGCCTCGGCGATCGCCGCGGTCACGCCGGTCATCGGCGCGGCCGAGGCGGAGGTGGCCTACGCGGTCTCCACGATCTTCGTCTTCAACATCGCCGCGGTGCTGACCTTCCCCGCCCTCGGGCACCTGTTGGGAATGGGCCAACACGCCTTCGGCCTGTTCGCCGGCACCGCGGTCAACGACATGTCGTCGGTCGTCGCCGCAGCCACCGCCTACGGCGGCCAGGCGGCCGACCACGCGGTGGTGGTCAAGCTCGCCCGGACGCTGCTGATCATCCCGATCTGCCTCGGCCTCGCTGCCCTCGTCCGCCGCCGCGCGCGGCTGGCTGAGGCCGACGCAGCGGGTTCGGGGCCGGGGCTCCCCGGCCCGGTGCGCGTCGGCCGGCTGGTGCCGTGGTTCCTCGCCGGCTTTCTCGTCCTGGCGGCCGTGAACACCGCCGGTCTCGTCCCGTCCGCCGCCCACGGCCCGCTCAGCACTCTCGCGGTCTTCCTGATCACCGTCGCCCTGTCCGCGATCGGCCTGTCCACCGAACCCGCCAAGCTGCGCCGAACCGGCACCGCGCCCCTGCTACTTGGGGGCTGCCTGTGGCTGGTGGTGTCCGCCACCAGCCTGGCCGTCCAGTTCCTGGTCCGGTACCTGTGAGCGCCGCACACGCAGGGACGCACGACCGCGGCGGGTACCGGCCCGCCCCGGCGGGTGGCGCGATGTTCCGGTCCACTACGGGCAGGCGGTGCAGGGTTGGGAGGAGACCGATGGCGGATTGCGTGTTCGCGCCGGCGACCACGCGCACCGCGCCGCCTACTTGGTGGTGCCGGCGGCACCCACAGCCGCTTACGCGAACTGGCCTCGATCGCCTTCCAGGGCGTGCCGCCGACCATGGTGGGATTCGTCGCCGACGTCGTTCCGGCCGATGGACCAGCGTCCGGGCCCGTCGCGTGGATCAGCGTCCGGGCCCGTCGTGGCTGAGGTCCGGCTCGGCCGGGTGACTGGCCCGGTCCCGAATCCGGCCGCTGAGCCACGGAACGCCGGAGACCACCACCATGGCCCCGGCCGCCATCAGCAGCCCCATGTCCCGGGCCATGGCCCCGGCGACGAACAGCACGCCGCTCACCGTGACCGCCAGGTACGCGATCACCACACTCGCCCGGAGTCGCCGCACGAACCTCGCCCGCCGACCCTCGATCCGGGCACCACCGAAGGTGCTCAGCAGCAGGGCGAGGTCGGGATCGTCTTCCAGGAAGTGCTGTTCGATCTCGGCGAGGGCCCGCCGGTCACGCATGGGTAGAGTCATGGCCACCTCCTTCCGGAGCGGTCGCCATGCGGTGCGTGCCAGCTACTTACTGGCCGCTTGCTGCTGCTCCGCGGTCATCGCCAAGCGGGTTGCGGCCAACCCGAGGACGAACGTCACGGCGCCGAGCCAGACGTTGTTCCAGATCAATCCGGCGGTCGCGCTGTGGCCGGCCGTCACGACCCACGGCGAGATGATCAGCCAGACGCCGATCGCCGCGCAGGTCCAGGTCAGCTGGTACATGCGCTCGGGGACCCGGGTCATACCCAGGCCGATCACGGCCAGGACCAGGCCGATGATGAGGTTGTTCACGGTCAGTTCCGGGCTCGTCACACGGAAGTGCACCACCCACGGGGAGATCGCCGCGTACAAACCAGTGAGGAGGACCAGACCGTCGAGGGCGACTGCCTGGCGCCCGCCAACCAGCCGGGCGTAACGCTCGCGCATCTCGGGCACGTCGGGGTGACTGGTGATGTCCGGAGCGTGATGAGAGAGGTCCGACATCCGAATCGCTTCCCCTCAGTTACTTCGAATGACCTCACATCCAGAGTATCATTGCTTTCTGCAACAATGCAGCCGAAAGCAGCAGAACGAAGCGGCCGGCTCCCCCTCCCGCGGCCACAACCGCCAGGGGACTCCGGCGAAAGCCCATGAAGCAGTACACCCACCGTGACCGCGAACCAACGGCCCCGAAGCGCGAAGCGCACGAGACCGTCGAAGAGGTCACCGCTGCGCTGATGGCCAGCTCTCGGCTCTTCATCGCGATCTCCGCCCGCTCGCTCGCCGCCACCGATCCGACGCTCACTCTCCCCCAACTCCGCACCCTGGTCGTCCTCCACAGCCGGGGCGCGGGCAAACTGGCCGCGCTGGCCGCCGCGTTGGAGGTCAACGCCTCCACAGCGCTGCGCATGGTCGACAGGTTGCAGGCCATCGGCCTCGTGGACCGCCGGATCAATCCCACCAACCGCCGAGAGGTCACCCTCCGCCTCACCCCGGCCGGCCGGCATCTGGTCGAGAGGGTCCTGGCCCAACGGTCGAAGGAGATCGGCGCGATCGTCGCCCGCCTCCCCGCCGACCAACGCGCCGGCCTGATCAAGGCCCTGCGGGCACTGGTCGAAGCCGCGGCGACAATGACGGACGCACGGCAGACCGCACCGATCGTGGTGTAGCGGCGCTCCACCTGATGCCGATCGCCTGCGATACTCTCCCCAAGTTGCCCGTCAACAGCGGGAGTTACGTACCCAAGGTCACGCTGATACCAGGCACCCGGCTTGCCGACGATGGCGGCCGGGTCGGCCGGACCGAATCCGCACCAGGCCGGTCTTGCTCAGCACCTTCTGTGACGCTACTTCTCACAGGCAGTGACCGCCCTGAGGTGCGCAGCCCGTACCACGACCTCGCCAACCGACACACGTCCCGGACAGTCGCGCTCGCCACCCCGCGCCCGGCGACGTGCTGCACAACCCGATATCCGAGTTCCGCGGCCCACCCCTCAATGTCGACCAGGTTGAACCTACCCAGCACCGAGCCGCCCTCGGCAACGAGCACGTACCAGGCACAGTCGCCGGCTGCCTGCGCAGCCAACCAGGCATCGAACCTTCGCCGAACTGCTCGAAGAAGCCGTCGCCACGTTCCGAGACCGAGGCGGCGAAGCAGCTGCGAATCACCGGCCCAAAGGCCAGGACCGCCCTGGGGTGTCCGACATGCAGTCGCCGCAACTCAGGCATCACCCGACCCTGCCCGGACGGCGTGCCGAGGCCACCGAGTTTCCGCCACCGGCCAGAGCCATGGTCAACCGTTGATGACGGTGCTACGGCTGGACTCGTCGACGCGGAGGGTGAAGATGTCTGGGCGGCCATAGTGGCCGACGGGGTCGAAGTCGAAGCGGGCGCGTGCGAGGTCGTCGAGGTCGAGTTCGGCGGTCAGGATGCCTTCTCCGTCGCGCAGCGGACCGGCGAGGACCTCGCCGAGCGGGGAGACGATGACGGAACCGCCGCCGATCACGACGGTGTCGGGTGCGTCGCCCCGGGCGGGGTGGAGGTCGGCGGGGAGGGCGTCGCGGCGGAGGAACTGGTTGGCGCTGAGGACGAAGCAGCGGCCTTCCAGGGCGATGTGGCGCATGGTGGCCTGCCAGGCGTCGCGGTCGTCCACGGTCGGTGCGCACCACAGGTCGACGCCCTTGGCGTACATGGCCGTGCGGAACAGCGGCATGTAGTTCTCCCAGCAGATGGCGGCGCCGAGGCGGGCCGTACCGGTGTCGATGACCGGGAGGGTGGAGCCGTCGCCCTGACCCCACAGGTAGCGTTCGGCGGCGGTCGGCATGAGCTTGCGGTGCAGGCCCAGGTAGCCGTCGGGGCCGAAGTGGAGGGCGACACAGTAGAGGGTGCCGCCCTGTCGTTCGACGGCGCCGACGACGGCGTGGCAGCCGAGTTCCCGGGTGAGGTCGGCGAGTTGGTCGACCTCGGGGCCGGGGACGTCGATGGCTGCGGCGTGGTAGCGGCGGAAGAGTTCGCGGCCGGCCGGGGTGCGGCTGCCGACGGTGACGTCGAAGTCCAGGCCCTTGGGGTAGCCGCCGAGGAACGCCTCGGGCAGGACGACGACCTGCGCGCCGCGGTCGGCGACGGCCTCACGGATGAGTTCGTCGGCGCGGGCCAGGGCGGCCGGCGTGTCGAACAGCGGGGCGGCTGCCTGGACGACGGCAGCGGTCACGGTACGGCGGGGGGCACGATCCGCGACGGCGGGTTGCTGAGAGGCCATGCCACCGAGACTAGGAATCCCCACACCATCGGGCAACCACTCCCCCGTTTCAGCAGCTCGGCATCAACGCGAGGGCTGACCAGGGGACTTCGGGGCACTTCCGGGTCCGCACCACCGCCGTGTCCCGTCGGTCGGACGTCCGGCGGCGGCAGCGCAGCTTCTCCAGCGGCGGGTTGGCGAGGAAATCCGCCCAGAAGTCCGCACCGAACGTGCGCACGCCGGCGTCGGACACCTCCAGTGGGACCCAGGTCAGCTCGCCGAATCCGGCCGCCCGCAGACACCGTTCGCAGACCTCGCGGCGCGGGCAGGTGTCGACGATCTCGGTCGGCGGGGCGAGCCGCGCCGCGGTCCGGACCCGCGGTCCGGCCTCGTCCTCCTCCCCGGTCAGCTCGGTGTGGAAGCCGTATTCGCGCAGGGACGGCCCGTCTTTGCGCAGGGACGGCCCGTCGAAGCGGTGATCGGGTGTCTGGGGGAGCGAAGAATCCGGTATCAGGCGCCAGGCTCCGGTGGACGTTGTGGCACATCCGTTCCATGGCGGCGATGTCCTCCGCGCAGTTGAGCAGCTGGACGGCCGTGGCGACGTCGCCCGGCGCACGGCGGAAGCGCCGGACGATCCGGCGCGGGCGCCGTCGGACGTGCTGACGGCGGTGTTGGCGAGCTAGCCGACCAACCGGTCGCGAACGTCCCGTTCCCCCCTGTTCCGCGCATCTCCGGACACCGCCCTGACGTGGTGTTTTACAGTAGCTCCCGCCAGATCCGCCGACAGGACCTGTGAGGTACTGCGAACATGCCGACCGAAACGTTTGAGTTTCAGGTAGAGGCCCGTCAGCTGCTGCAGCTGATGATCCACTCGGTCTACTCGAACAAAGATGTCTTCTTGCGGGAGCTCGTCTCCAACGCCTCCGACGCACTGGACAAGCTGCGCCTGGAAAAGCTGCGGGACGACTCGCTCGACGCCGACGCGTCCGATCTGCACGTCGGGATCGACGTCGACAAGGACGCCCGCACCCTGACCGTGCGGGACAACGGCATCGGGATGTCGTACGACGAGGTCGGCCAACTCATCGGCACGATCGCCAACTCGGGCACCGCGAAGTTCCTCCAGGAGCTGCGGGAGGCCAGGGACGCGGCCGGTGAGGAGGGGCTCATCGGCCAGTTCGGCGTCGGGTTCTACTCCGGCTTCATGGTGGCGGACGAGGTCACCCTGGTGACCCGGCGCGCCGGCGAGGGCCAGGGCACCCGCTGGTCGTCGCGCGGCGAGGGCACGTACACGTTGGAAACGGTCGACGACGCGCCGCAGGGCACCTCGGTCACGCTCCACCTCAAGCCGGCCGACCCGGAGAACCAGCTCCACGACTACACCTCGCCGTGGAAGATCCGGGAGATCATCAAGCGGTACTCGGACTTCATCACCTGGCCCATCCGGATGGTGCCGGAGGCGCCCGCCCCGTCCGACGGGGGCGACGCGGGCGAGCAGGCGCCGGAACCGGAGACGCTCAACTCGACGAAGGCGCTGTGGGCCCGGCCGCGCAACGAGGTGTCCGAGGACGAGTACCACGAGCTGTACAAGCACATCGCGCACGACTGGCGCGATCCGCTGGAGACGATCCGGCTCCAGGCGGAGGGCACCTTCGAGTACCAGGCCCTGCTGTTCCTCCCCGCGCACGCCCCCCACGACCTGTTCACGCGGGAGTTCCAGCGCGGGGTGCAGCTGTACGTCAAGCGCGTGTTCATCATGGAGGACTGCGAGGCACTGCTGCCGCCGTACCTCCGCTTCGTCAAGGGCGTCGTCGACGCGGCGGACCTCTCGCTCAACGTCTCCCGCGAGATCCTCCAGCAGGACCGCCAGATCGAGCGGATGCGGCGACGGCTGACGAAGAAGGTCCTGTCCACCGTCAAGGAGATGATGGCCAAGGACCAGGACCGCTACGCCACGTTCTGGCGGGAGTTCGGCGCGGCCCTGAAGGAGGGGCTGGTCACCGACGCGGAGAACCAGGAGGCCATCCTCGCCGTCGCGTCGTTCGCGAGCACCCACCACGACACCGAGCCGACCACGCTCAAGCAGTACGTGGAGCGGATGAAGGACGGCCAGGACGACATCTACTACCTGACCGGCGAGTCCCGGCAGGCCATCGAGAACTCCCCGCACATGGAGGCGTTCCGGGACCGGGGCATCGAGGTGCTGCTGCTCACCGACCCCGTGGACGAGGTGTGGGTCGACGCCGTCGGCGAGTACGAGGGCAAGAAGCTGCGGTCCGTCGCCAAGGGGCAGATCGATCTCGACGCCGAGGGTGAGAAGACCGCCGACGACGAGCGGGAGAAGCAGACCGAGGAGTACTCCGGGCTGCTGGACTGGATGAAGGAGCAGCTGGATGAGGACATCAAGGAGGTGCGCCTGTCCTCGCGCCTGACCGTCTCCCCGGCCTGTGTCGTCTCCGACACCAACGACCCGACCGCGGCGCTGGAGAACATGTATCGCGCGATGGGCCAGGAAGTGCCGCGCACCAAGCGGATCCTGGAACTCAACCCGGACCACCCGTTGGTGAAGGGCCTGAACCAGGCGTACAAGGAGCGCGCGGACCGCACGGAGCTCACGGAGACCGCCGAGCTGCTGCACGGTCTGGCGGTGCTCGCCGAGGGCGGTCAGCCGAAGGAGCCGGCCCGGTTCGTCAAGCTGATGGCGGACCGCCTGGAGCGCGCGCTGTAACGCGACTTCGCGGGCGTCCGTCGGCGGCCTGCCCCAGGGGCTTCCGGACGCTGATGGGCGAATGTGGGTCCTGTTGGCGAATGTGGGGCCTTTGCGTGACGTCGGTCTCCACGACCTGGTTGTGGTCTTGGAGACCGACGTTGCTGTTTGGGGAGAACGCCGGTGTCGATTCGGCCCGACGGCGCCGCTGCCGCCGTCCTCGCCCACCATCCGGCTCGGCCGGTCGAACAGTGAGGTGCCGTGTCGTCAGCTACTGAGGCTGCTGGGCGTCGAGCGGGACGCCCACCGGGGAGGCCGGTCCGGCCGCGGGCAGGCCGAGAGCCAGGCTGCCGACGTGGATCAGACGGTCGTGGTGCGGCGGCGCGAGGAAGGGGGCGGTTGCCGGGGACTCCATACGGCCGGTCAGGCAGGATGCCAGGCCGAGGTCGGTGGCGGCCAAGGACAGAGTCTGCATCAGGCAGCCCGTGTCCCGGTAGATCAGGCTGAGCGCCATGCCCTCGTACTTCCACGTGGTGCGGGCGGCGCAGGCGGCCAGGTAGAGGCTGACCGGGGGCGCGGCGTCCAGGAGCGCGAGTTCGGTGACGGTGCGCTGCTGGAGGGCGGCCAGCTCGGCCGTCCAGGGGGAGAGCCCGTGCAGGGTGTGGGTGAACGGGTCGTAGTGGTAGGCGCCGGCGGGCAGGCCCTCGACCTCGCGGGCCAGGACATAGATCTCCAGGCTGTGGCGGGCGCCGCCGGAGGGCGCCGGACGCTGGGTCTGCTCGTAGGCGCGCGGGGGCAGGTAGCCGCGGACGCGGGCGGAGCGGTCGAGGAGGGTACCGAGAAGGGGCAGTGGGACGCGCTCGGCGGCGTAAGCGCGGACGCTGCGGCGGGATGCCAGGACCTCGGTGAGGGGGCGGCTGGGGGCGTCGGAGCCGTCGGGCAGGGCGATGACGGCATCGGCCTCGGGGTGGTGCAGGCGGGCGGGCGGCGGAGTGCCCTGGCCTGCACCGGCAACCGGGCCGTGGCCGGACCGGGCGTGGACTGCCAGTTCGTACGGGGTCCAGCCGTCGCCGCCCGGCCCGGCCCAGGTACCCTCCGGGTCGTCGGGGGCACGGCGCTGGAGTATGCCGACTGCGGTGAGCCGGGCCAGGAGGGTGTGGACGTCGCCGCCGGGGGCGGAGTCCCGCCAACGGTCGTGGAGTTGGTCCGCGGTCTGCGGCTGGTCGAGCTGGTTGAGGAGATCGACGAGGGCGGGCTTGGCGGTGAACTTTCGCCAGCGGCGGCAGTCGACGAGGACCGGGCCGCCGCCCTCCGCCCATTCCAGCAGCAGGTCGGGGTTGCGCCGGTAGTGGCATTTGGCGTCGTGGGAGGGTGCGTCCGGGGTGCCGTTGGGAGTGTTGTCCGGGGTGGCATTCATGACGTGATTTCCGCTTTCGTCGGGACGGTCGCGGGTGAGGAGAGGGCAGGAGTTCAGGACGCCGGAACGTCCGGGACACGTCAGAGGAACGGCAGGGGCATCGGGTTGAGCTGATCTTCCCTCAGCGGGGTCTCGCGGGCGCCCATGGCCAGCGGGGCGGTGAAGACCCGGGGGCCGCCGCGCCGGTGGAAGTCGCTGCGCAGGGTGAGCGGGCACAGGCCGGGGATCACCGTCCGGACGACCGAGACGCCGCATTCGGCCACGTCGATGGGGGTGATGTCGACGGTGATCGTCTCGTAGCCGCGGGCGGCGAGCCGGCGGACCGCCTCGGCTACGTCGTCCTGGAGGCTGCCCGCGGGCCGGGTGTCGGGCAGCGGGTGCAGGGGGCCGTCGTTCCAGAAGGCGAGGTGGTGCCGGCGCTCGGGCGCGCAGTAGTAGAGGCAGAACTCGCTGAGGCTGCTCAGGGCGGCGTCGGCGGCCGGGATCTCGGCCTCTTCGAGCCAGATGCCGGCGCCGGTGCGGCACAGGCATGCCTCCTCCAGCGCCCCCAGTAATGCGGCGTGCGGGTCGAGGCCGGCGCGGGCGGCGTGGATGACGACCGGCCGCTCGGCGGTGCCCTCGGCGAATCGGACGGCGACGGCCGGGATACCGAGGTCGGTGGTCAGGTCTTTGCAGGTGACCGTCGCGCCTTCGGCGGTGATCCGCTCGACGATCCGGCGGGCGGGCCCGTCGGGGAGGTGGGTGAGGTCGAGGCTGGGGAGGGTGAGCCGGTTCTCCCAGAAGACCAGGGTGGCGTCGCGTTCGACGATCTCCATCAGGCCGCCGAGGACGGCGTGGTGGTACGAGCCGCCCGCCGCCAGCCCGGTGGAGATCGGGTCGAACCACGGCTTGTGGGCGCGCGGGAAGCGGTAGGGCAGATAGACCGCGCAGGCCGGGACGTACCGCGGGCGACCGGTGGTCAGGGACCGGCCGGCCACCCAGTCGATCTCCACGTCGGGGTCGAAGGGCGCGTAACGGCGTTGCTCCGCATACTCCTTGGCGGAGCCGAGCGGCAGGCTGCGCGGGTCGACCGCCTCGTCGCCGAGGGCCGCGAGCGTGGCACGGACCAGTCGGCCGGTGTCGTACACCCCGGCCGCGTACCGCTCCAGGGTCTCGCCCACCGCGCAGACCCGGGCGTTGACCGGATCGCTCTTGACCGCCCCGCCGCGGGCCTCGGCAGCCACCGGCGAGAACCACGTCGTGGTGATCATCCCGGCCGTCCGGGCGTAGGTGGTACCGCCCGCAGGGCCCTGCTCCTGGTCCACCCGCAGCTCGGGGACCAGCCCGGTCAGCGGATCGACCGCACCGCGCATCAACCGCCAGCTCTCCCGTGCGTCCACGGCGGCCGGTTCGTCCCTCTTGGGCGGAACGGCGACGGTGCCGCAGGCGGGGCAGCCAGGGGTGTGGAACAGGGTGTGCCGGATGCGTTGCAGGGAGGCGTGGTCGAGTTCTGTGAGTACCGGCGGTTCGGTACCGGCCTCGGGGGCGGCGAGTGCGGTGAGGACCTCATGGGCCAGGACACCGGCCGCGATGGCGGTGGTCGGCCATGCCTCGCTCTCCGCCGCGCCCAGCAGCTGGTCGATCGGCAGACCGGCCACCGGCTGCCAGGTGTGGTTGGCGCGGATCCGCCGTACGAGGCAGACCGGGCACGGCGTGCGGGGCGGGTCGAGGGTGGCGAGCAGCATGCGCGTGGGGGTGCTGAGATAGGTCACCAGGGCCGTGCCGCCGTCGAGGACCAGGCGGGTCCAGCGCCGGAGTTCGTCCTCCGGCAGGCTCAACGGGAGGACCGCGGCCTGCGGTTCACCGGGCTCGTCGACCGGCACGACGCGAACTCCCGCCCTGGTGAGGATGTTGGCCGCCTCGCCGGCCAACGGCCCGTCCCCGGCCACCGCGACGGTCCGCCCGCGCAGGGCGGCGTCATCCCCGTAGAGCGGGTGCGCGAGCCGCCCGTCCCCGGGGTGGGCCAGGCCACGGGCACACAACCCGTTGGTCACGCGCTCGGGTACCGCCTCTAGCGTGATCGCCCCGCCGTCGTCATCCGCGCCGGGCAGCCGGACGGGGACACGGAGGGTGCCGGTACTGGCGCAGACATAGAGGTGGTCGCCTCGGGCGATGAGCCGTACGTCGGGACGGAGCGTCGGGCGGGCGGTGGGACGCGGGGAGGGCCGGGAGGTTTCCAATTCTGTCCGCCTTCGGAGAGCCGTGGGTGGTGGCCGAAAGACGTCTCCCGGCCGGTTCGCTGCCCGGCCGGGAGAGGCTTCTTCCTGTTACTCGGCCTTCTCCGAGTCGTCGTATTCAGTGACGAAACAAAGGCAGCTGTGGCCCGCGAAAGCCGTCTCCGACTCCGGGATGACCATCTCCTCGAACAGTTCCTCATTCTCCGGCACGAAACTTCTCCTTCCGTTTTCCATTGGGTGTTCGATTTTTCGTGCGCCACACCTGACCACGCTCCGGTCCGGCGCACTCCTTCCATTTCGAGGGATGGCGACATTCCCCGTCAAGAACGACTGAAGAAGTGACTCAAACCACCGCCAGGAAGGCGATCTTACGGATGAATAGCACAGGTGAACGCCGTCTACCTGCAGGTTCTCCCTCACCGCCGACCAAATATGGAATTTCCCGGTCCGGCAACCCCACAAATCGGCCCGACGCGTCAACGGAAAATTTCCGGCCACTGAGGAGATTCACGGAGGGAGAACAGAAACGGGCGGCAGGAGTCCCACAGGGCTCCGGCCGCCACAGCGACCGCGCCCGCTCTGGCCAATAGTCGCCGGCCCGGCCGCACCGCTCCCCCACCGCGAAGACGCGGAGATCGCCTTTGCGAAGAAAGAGCGCCAATTCCGGTGGCCGATCGGCTCGTTCCGGACGTTCGAGCACACCTCGGCCGACCGGCCCGCCCAGCAGATGACGACGCACGGCTCGGGCCCTGGCGGCGGCGACCGGCGACGGGGCGGTAGGTAGGTCAGGCCGGGGCGATCAGGTCGCGGTAGTCCTCGCTCCACAAGTCCTCGGCCGCGGTCGGCAGAAGCTCGTCCACCCGTTCAGCCGGCTCCATCGAGGCGGACGTCGCGGGGCCGACCGCCTGGCTGAGCGTTCCCTGTGCCGTCCACTCCGTACGCAGTTCCAGAATCCCCGGTTCCGGACACCGCCACCTGAAGCGCGTGACGCACAGTGCGCCGACGTTGAACCACCAGCTCCATCCCCATCCGTCACCGAGGAACCCGAGCTCAGACACTTCCATGGCGCCATACGAAAACGGGAAGCTGCTCCAGTGGCCTACCAGCAGGTCATCCAAGTCCATCCACAGAGCTTCGGGCACACGAGCGTGCTCTTTGGGACTGGGTTCGATGAGGCGGCGACTGGATCGCATGAGAAGGGACATCATGTCAGCAGGTTCGGTGAAGAATGCCCTGGACGGGGCGTGCCTCCGCGCGGGCCGGCCACCGACCCCGGCCCAAGACGACGGACGGTCGGCCGAGAGGCGTCAGGTCCAGCGCACGGCACAGGCGTTCCAGCTCCGCAGCAGCCACGGACTCAGGGTCCGCAAGCACCGTGTACACCGTCGCCACACCAACATTCTGCCCCCGACGCTGGACAGTTGGAGGTGGAACACATCGATTTCACCGCAGCAGGAATGCCCCGTGACTCCGTTCACGATTCTCGACAGCAGGCGGTCCGTACTTCGGGAGGCACCCGCCTCACCGTCCGTTCGATGTTCACGAGAAGCGACAGCGTCCTGCCTGATCAGCGCGGCCAGGGTCACGGCCGCCGCCTGTGGCGGGCCGCGATGCACCGGACCGCAACCGGGTGCGGGTGAAGGAGCTCCAGGCGGAGGCGGACCGGATCCTGGCCGAACTCGCCGTGGCCGAGGCGGTGTTGGAACGCCGTTGATCACCGGAGGAGAGCTGGCCGCGGCCCTGGCCGCCCCCCGGTGATGGGACGGATGCGGCCATGCAGGAGGCACCGGAGCCGGTGCCGGCGGCCAAAGCAGTGAAGGTCCGGGGCGCGGGGTCGATCGTGCCGCGCTTCGGGGAGGGGATGACGGTGGAGGCGCTCGCGACGGACCACTGGCGGACTGTCGAGGTGCTTCAGAGGCCGTATCTCTGTCGATCACGAGAGCGGTTCTGATCGATGGAGATACGGATGCGAGGTCCCGGTCCAGGCGATAGAAGGTTCAAACAGCTGCTGCAGGGCTGGCCCCAGCCACCTCAAGTGCCTGGTAGGGGCCGTTGCCCCCGGGTAGGAAGGAACGCAGACTGGAGTTGAGGCACCGGAGCCGCTGATGGTTCGCTCCGGAGCGCCCTTGTATGCGTACGAGGGGGTAATCCGGTGGAAAATCGACTCGAGATTCTCCTTTCGGAAGAGGGAGCCGAAGCCGGTCACATCGATGAGCTGGCCGGCCATCTGCGCGAGGAACTGCTGCAACTCGATGTGGACGATGTGACGCGCCTCCCGGCAGAGGAACAGGCGCCGCCGGGGGCGCGAGCCGGGGAGGCCTTCGAAGTAGGGGCCCTGCTGGTGACCGTTGGCCAGTCCGCCGAGATGCTCAGACAGGTCCTCTGTCTCGTCCGCGTGTGGTTGGGCCGCTGCCGTGAGGCGCGCACTTCGGTGCGCCTGAAGATGGACGACGACGAGCTGGAGCTCTCCAAGGCGACATCGGAGCAGGTCACAGAGGCGTTTGACCTCTTCATCCACCGCCACTCCGCCGTTGGGACATGACCATGGACGATTCCCGGCATGCGTTGGTCGTCACCACCGACAGGTACGAGGACGACGGGCTGAAGCAGTTGCCGTCCGCGGCGCAGGATGCCGTGGCCCTGGCCGAGGTACTGGGAGATCCGCAGATCGGCGCGTTCGATGTACAAGTGGTGCGGAACGAACCGGCACACGTGATCACGAGGCGGATCAACCAGTTCTTCTCCGGCCGCCGACCGAGCGATACCCTGCTGGTCCATTTCTCCTGCCACGGAATCAAGAGCGAATCCGGCGAGCTCTACTTCGCGGCCAGTGACACGGAACCCGCGCTGTTGGACTCCACCGCCGTGTCGGCTGACTTTGTACGCCAGCAGATGTCCCGCACCCGGGCAGGAAGCACCATCCTCTGTCTGGACTGCTGTTACGGCGGCGCCTTCCCCCGGGGGGCCAGAGCCCGGGCTTCCGGGGACGTCAACGTGCTGGAGTCCTTCTCCGGCGAAGGCCTCGGCGGCGGGCGCGGCTGTGCCGTCATGACCGCCTCCAACTCGAGGGAATACGCCTTCGAAGACGCCCAGCTCGCCGAGAACCGCGCAAAGCCCTCGGTGTTCACCAGCGCGCTCTACGAGGGCCTGAAAGACGGTACAGCCGATCGCGACGAGGACGGCCTGGTTTCCTTCGACGACGCGTATCACTACGTCTTCGACCGGGTGCGGCGGGAGAATCCGAACCAGACCCCGAGTTGTAGCGCCGACCTCCAGGGCGACGTATATCTGGCGCGCAGCCGCCGACGCCGGATCATCCCCTCGCCCATACCGGACGATGTACGCGCCGCCACACGCAACCCGGACACCTACACCCGCCGCGGGGCCATCGCCGAACTGAGGGCCCGCATGGAGAACACCGACCTCTCCATCGCCCTGGGGGCGCGCGAGGCACTGGAAGAGATGGCACACAAGGACATCCGCTTCGTGGCGGAAGAGGCCAGTCGTGCCCTGGGCGAGATCTCCGTCAAGCCGTACCCCACCCATCTGGAATTCGAGCCGGTGGCTCAGCACGCACCGTCACCGCACCAATCCGTGCGGTTGCTCGGGCCGCCGCTGGCCCGAAGTTGCGCGCCACACCCCAACCAGGACTGGCTGCGGGCCTTGGAGTCCTCCGACGGGCTGGACATCAGTGTCGAGACCTCCACCCCGGGCCACCTCAGCGGTGACATCGTGCTGAAGGGGGTCGTGGGAGAGGCGGTGGTTCACGTCGAGGCCCAGGTGCTGTCGGTCGCCGAGACGACGCCGACCGTCGAACCGCCTGTTCCGGAAGAGCCCGCCACCGCCCCGTCGGCACCGCAGCCACCGCCACAGGTCGAGGAGAAGCCACAACCGGCGCCTGAGCCTGTCCCACCGGCACCGCCGCGCCCGCCGCCTCACACCGAACGCCAGCCGCGTCCCAGGGCGCTGCGCGCGCCGGCGCTGGCGGTCGCCGCTGTGAGCCTGGCAGTCACCTCGGTGATCATGGTCATCCTGGCCGCTGCCCAGGCGATTCATGCGGTATACAACAGGGCGAGCTACGACTCGACCCTTGGGTATTGGGTCGACCAGTCCTCGATGATGCTCTTCCTCGTCGTTTGCCTGAGCACGGCGGTGCTGGCGTTGGTACTCGTAGCGCTCGCCCGGCGCGAGCTCCGCCTGCCAGACGCGCCCTATTCGAAGGGGGAGGTGCGTGCCACCGGCAGCCTGGCGCGGTGGGCGAAACGCCTCGCCCGTCCGGCACTGACGCTGGCCGTGCTGCTCCTCATCGCGTACTTCATCGCCATCAATCTGACGTTCAACGGGGTACCCGTGTAGATCTGCCCATCGACCGACGACAGGTCAGTGACGGGCCGGCCCCGAACGGTCAGTTCCGGCGGCGAGGGCACATACCGGCGAAAACGCCATCCCCAGGTTCGGTACGACAACAGCTACTGACGCGGCCAGCGGTTGAGCTGTGCCATCGGCTCACGGTTTGTCGCGCGTCCCACGGCATCCGAACAGGAAAGGGCCGGAATCTTCCGGTAAGGATCGGATGAGCCAGCGCCTTCAACAACAACCGGGACTGCCGGCCTCGCTCCGAGCGGCCGAGCTGACCCACTTTCTGATCCATGGGCATTCGAGTTGCGTCAGGTCCGTGAAAATCCCTCGTCACTGAAGCGCATGAGCCGATTCCCTATGCCTGCGCTCGCTTGCGTAACGATCACGCGACGTCATCGCGGGGCAGCTCTGCCACATCAGCAGTTCGCCTTCCATCCCGAGCCGGTCACCGCTCTGGCCAAGGACTTCACCGCCTCCGCCGGCCATCTCGACGGCTGCATCGGCGACTTCGCCGAGCGGGCGGAAAACGTGGACGACTCCTTCGGCGTGCTGTCCGAGTCCACCGGGACCCTCTCCCCGTACGTGGAGATGACCCGCCACACGACGACGGCGCTCCAGAAGTTGTCCGCGGGCTTACGGAACTACGCCGCCGGCCTGCACCACAACCTCGCCTCCTACCAGGACACCGAATCCGCGCGGGCGCAGCAGTTCGGGGACCGGTGGCATGGCCGGCCAGCAGGAGAAGCAGAACCCGCAGCAGGACCGGCAACCGCAGGTCGAGAAGAGCCTCGACCTCTCCAACCCCGGCGAGGACCCGTGCGTCCTACGGGCCTGCGCCGAGGTGTGGTGGGGCATGGCCCACAAACTGCAGACCACGATCGACCACACCTGCGCTCACCCTGCCACGGCGCCAACACCCACTACGCCTCGGCCCCTCGAACCAGGGCACGGCTCGTCATGGGCCGCTCGGCGGTCCCCACAGGATGGGCCCAAATCCGTAGATCCGGGCCCATCAGCGTCTCGACGGGGGCGGCAATGGCGGCTGCCTTCTTCATGGCTTCGCCCGGACCTGCGGCCAGGCCGCCGACGCAGTCGTCAGGACCTGGCCCGTGCCATCGGCGTCGAGCAGGGCGAGCGGATCGTTTTCGCGGGCTCGTGGGCCTCGCCGAGGGCCGACTTCTTCGCGGCCTTCTTCGTGCCTGGGCGCGGGCATCTGGCCGTTTCGACGACGGCTGACGGCTCACGCGAGATTCTCGCCGAGCGCCGTCGTTGTTGCGGGAGCGGACAGGGCCGGGAGTTCCGGCTCGGCGGGACAGCACATCTAGCGCCCCAGGGCCGGGAGTTTGAGGATGAAGCGGGCGCCCCCGTGCGCGCTGGGATCGACGGTGAGGGTGCCGTCGTGGGCGTGCGCGATCCAGGAGGCGATGGAGAGGCCCAGGCCGGTCGAGCCGGAGCCGCTGTGGAAACGTTGGAAGAGGGAGTGGGCCAGGGCAGGTGAGATGCCTGGTCCCGCGTCGTCGACCGTGACGGTTCCGTCGGCTGTCACGGTGATGTCCACCGTGGCGGGGTGGCCGGGGGCGTGTCCGTGGTGGAGGGCGTTGCGTGGCGACACGGACCACGTCTCCGGCCGCGAGTGTGCTGGGCTCCCACCCTGCCCCGTAGTGCGCGAGGAACATGTGCTGGAGCGTATCGAGCACCGGCCAGTCGGCGCCCACCCGCTCGGCAGCCTTCCGGTACTCCTCCAATTCGCCGATCAGGCACGCGAGGTCGGTCTCGGGACGGCCCTGTGTCGCCTCGAAGCCGGACAGTACGCAGGCACGGGGTGTCGCGTCGGTGGAATCGACCACGATGATGCGTCCCACGGAGAACCAGCCGTGCACAGTGCCGGTACGGTCCGTCGGCCGCGGATGCCGCAGGTGGTGGGTGAAGTCGCGCAGCTTCTCCCACCTGGCGGGGCCCAGTTGTTCCCGCAGCCGGTGATGGAAACCGGCGCCGGCGCGCGGGGCACGGCCGCTGTCGAGCCAGGCCATCAACCGGGCCGGGCCCGGTGGGGGTGGATAGTGGCCGGGTGGTTCGGTGCCGGGCGGCTGGTCGTGCAGGCCGCGCAGCCGGAGGCGGAGATGGCCGATGGTCCCGTGCAACTGCCCGGTGGGGTCGTCTGTTCCGCCGGCGGCTTCACGTTGCTGCCTCTCCTGATGCGATCCGGTCTGTGCCGGGTGCGGTGTGCCACCCGGTGGTGCTGGTGGTGCCGTGCCACCATCAGCACCACCGGAGAGCAGTGGCCTACTCCAGGTCGCCTGGATTCACCGCGGTGGCCTCGGCGGGCCGCCCCGCGGGCAGTGGTCCGCTCCGGTCCTCCTGGTGCCGTGCCGCGTCGTCGGCCACTTCCCCGGTCACACCGTCGACCTGGTGGGCGGGGGTCGCCAGGCGCAGGGCGTGATATCCGGCGACCGTCACGATCGTGCCGAGGGCGATGCCGCCGATGGTGAAGTCGTTCGAGATCTTCACGGCCACCCCGCCGATGCCGATGACGAGTCCGGCGGCCACCGGTACCAGGTTCTGCGGTCGGGCGAAGTCGACCTTGTTCTCGATCCAGATCTTCGCGCCCAGCAGGCCGATCATGCCGTACAGGACGACGGTGATCCCGCCGAGCACTCCGCCAGGGGTCGCCGCCACCAGCGCACCGAACTTGGGGCACAGGCCGAACAGGACGGCCACACCGGCCGCCACGAAGTAGGCGGCCGTGGAGTAGACCCGGGTGGCCGCCATGACGCCGATGTTCTCGGCGTACGTCGTCGTGGGCGATCCGCCGACCGAGCTGGCGATCACCGTGCCCAGGCCGTCCGCTGCGATGGCCCGGCCAAGGCTGCCGTCCAGGTCGGTTCCGGTCATCTCCGAGACGGCCTTGACGTGGCCGGCGTTCTCGGCGACGAGCGCGATGACCGCGGGAAGCGCCACCAGTACGGCCGAGGTCTTGAAGTCGGGGGTGTGCATGCTTGGCAGGCCGAACCAGTCGGCGTGGCGCACGGCGTCGAAGTTCACCCGGAAATGCGGGACCGCCCTTCCGTCCACGCTGCCCGCCGGCACCGAGGTGATCTTGCCTGTGGTCCGGTCCAGCACCCAGGACAGCAGGTAGCCGAAGGCCAGGCTCAGGAAGACGGCTATGCGGGACCAGAACCCGCGCAACAGCACCGTCATCGACACCACGGCCGCCATCGTCAGCAGCGCCACCCACTGGTCCTGCGGCCAGTACACCTGGGCCACCACCGGCGCCAGGTTGAAACCGATCAGCATCACGACCGCGCCGGTCACCACCGGCGGCAGAGCCCGGTTCACCAGCCGCGCGCCCACCAGGTGGATCGCCACGCCCACGGCAGTCAGCGCCGCTCCGGCGACCAGTACCGCGCCGGTGACCGTCGCGCTGCTGCCGCCCGAGGCTCGGATCGTCGCCACCGCGCCGACGAACGCCGCGCTGGTCCCCAGATAACTCGGAATCCGGCCCCGCACGATCAGCAGGAAGATGACGGTGGCGACGCCCGACATCATGATCGCGAGATTGGGGTCGAGCCCCATCACCACGGGGAAGACGAACGTCGCGCCGAACATCGCCACCACGTGCTGGGCCCCCAGGCCCAAGGTCCGGCCCCAGGAGAGTCTTTCGTCCGGCCTGACCACCTCACCAGGAGGTGGTGTTCTGCCGTCCCCGTGGAGTTTCCAACCCATGCCGAGTGCCATAGGAGCCGCCTTCCGCGTCCAGGGGGCGATGCCCTCGGTGTCGTGACCACCTTGATCCCCGGCTCAGGTCCCGTGATGCGCCGCGGCGACCACCGAAGATGCAGGAACGGTACGGACGGCTCATGATCGCGGGCATGGGGGACAATTGACAGAGCCGTGCGCAACCCGTTGTCGAATGTCACCCATGCCGTGCCCCGCGGCGTGCGGGCGGGTCTCGTACCCGGTACCGCAGGTGGTGACGCCGGGCAGACGCGCGGCCCGGACACGATCCGGCGTCGGCACCGCGACCTGTTCAAGCGACGCCACGGCGACCGGTGCGCCGAAGCGGCGCGGGCGCCCGCCCACCATTCGCTCCATCCGCGAACCGGTCACGCGCCCGGCCCGCGAGAACGGCTCGTGGGGATGGCTCAGAATTGGTATATGGGCACACGCAGAGTCGAGGGGAGAGTCCTTCGGCAGGTCGTCGGCAGTCGCGCGCACTCGGGTCGCGAGGGAGTCCAACTCCGGCCTCACGGCCTGACCGTGGACTCCCTCGCCTCATGTCATGCGCGCAGGGATCTCCTGGAATCGGTCGTCTAGCGGGCGAACAGATCCCGTAGCGAGCCGGAGGTGCGGGGCGAGCAGGTGTTCTCCAGGCAGCCGAGGTGCCACATGTGCTCGAGCGTGGCGAGCACGGTGTAGTGGTCGGCGGGGACGTTGGAGTCCTTGTGCGGGCCGCCGTGGGAGTTGATCACGATCAGCGGCGCGTCCCCGCCGCCGAGCACGGCGCCCTTCGCCCCCACCGGGCTGCCGGGCCCTCCGGAGTAGCCGGAGTAGTCGTTCTCGTCCCAGTTGATGACGATGCTGGAGTTACTCGACTTCCACGTCGGGGAGTTCATGATCTTGGTGACCGCGTCGCGGAGGAACTTGTCACCGAGCCGGATCGCCCCATGATCGAGGCCGGAGTTGGGGGTACCGCAGTCGGGGAGGCCGACGATCGCCGCCGCGCTCGGGGATATCCCGTGCATGTCGTGGCACTGGTCGGGGCTGATCCAGGAGAAGTCGGGAACCCTGCCCGAGGCCAGGTCCGCATCGAAGTTCTTCTCCATCGGCACAACCTGCTTCAGCCGAGGGTTGCCCGGAGAGTTGATGTCCGAGAAGTACATGAACGGGTTGTGCTTCTGCGCGTACAGCTTCACCGTGGTGCCGTTGACGTCGCCCGGCGCGTACTCGCCCTCGAAGCCCGCCCGCGGCATGGACTGCATGTACGCCTTCCACGTCCGCCCCTTCGCCTCCAGCTGGTCGACGAGGTTACGACCGGAGAACATGTGCGGCGTCTTGCTCGCACTGGCCACCTGGGCGGGCGTCAGTGAAGCGCTGTCGGTCGCGTCGCCCGAACCCGGGACGAACTCCTCCGGGGGACAGGTCACCGTCGCTCCCGCCTTGCAGTCGTCCCAGATGCCCTGGAATGACCCCGAGAAGGCGGACAGGTAGTTGGGCAGGCTGGGGTGGGTGACCCCGTGGAAATTGGATGCGGTGTTGTATTTGGTGGCGAGCTGGTTGATATAGGGCGCATCGGCGGTGTTGCCGATGATCTGGGACTCCCCGTGATTCTCCATCATGATGTAGAAGACGTGCTGTGGCACACCCTCGTCCTGCCGCGGCTCAGCAGGCGACGCGGCGGCCACCCCCATGAAGGCGCCCCCCATCGCCAGCGCCGTCGCCGCGGCGCCCGCCGTGGTCTTCTTCCAGCCGAAGGCCGTTTTGCGCATGCTCCACACTCCAGTCGACGAGATGTTGTCGGCAGGAAGATTGGCGGCACGCATCAAACTGTTGGAGGCGCGCCCCGTGAACAGTGGGCGAAGCACACACGAACAGGGTCCGAAACCAGTAGACACGTCGCCGGACCGGCGCATCTGACGCGAGATGGCGGCTGTCCCTGCGGAACACCACTCAAGCCGTCAGCGCCCCGCTCCCAGAGCATCGTGCTCTCGCCGTCGCACAAGGTCGCGTCAAGGCCGGCCGTTTCAGAGCGCCACCCACTGGCTCTCCGCAAGCAAGCGTCAACTCGACCCGGGTCCAGGCACGTTCATGACGGAGGACCGGACGCTCACCGCAGCCCTTGGGCCCCGCCTCCCTCGGGCCCCGCACCTATGACACCGATCTGGTCGCGCGTGCCGGGCCGGTCAGATCCCCTTGTCGGGCAGCGGAGTCGCGACCAGCACGACGAGCACCGTGGCGAAAGCGGCCAGGCTGGCCGCCTTCGCCACGGATGTCCTGGCCGATCAGTCCTTTTCGGCAGTGGCGATCCGGCCGGCGTAGCGCTGCGTCCAGGTGGTGTCGGTGTTGACGGTGACGACCACGTCGTAATAGCCCTCCTGGGTGGGCCACATGACGACCTTCGTCTCGCCGTGGGCCACCGCGACCTTCTGGGTACCGCCGAGGTAGTCCTTGGCGGTGAGCGTGTAGTCCACCGGCTTGGTGCCGTCGTTGTGCAACGTGAGCTTCACCTGAGCCTCGTGCTTGGTGCCCTCGCCCTTCAGCAGGTCGACCTCGACGCGCGGGAGGCCACCGTCCCTCTTGCCGGCGGGTGCGACCTGGCCGGCGAAGGAGCGCACAAAGCCGTCGTTGGAGTAGATCGAGAACGCGTACTTGCCGTCGGTGGCCTTGGTGTACCAGGTGTACTCGCGCGACTTGCGCGCGGTGACGGTGAACGGCGTGTTGGAGAACGCCTGGTACTTGTCGGGGAAGACCTGGAAGCTCAGGGCCTTGTCCTTCGGGCCGCCGGTCAGGGTCATCCTGGCGGTGACCGTCCTCGACGCGCTGTCCTCCGAGATCGTCGCGTGTGGATGGAAGCTCAGCGGACGTGCCTTCATGTGGTCGGCGGCGATCGACACCGGCCGCTCGGCGAGCGGATCCGGGAAGGTGGCCGGCCCCGGCTGCGGGTGGGCGAAGTCGAGTGCGCTGGTCAGGTCGCCCGCGATCGAGCGCCGCCAGTCGCTGATGTTGGGGCAACGGAACGGCTTGCCGAGGTGGGCCGCCCAGGTCTCCAGGAACGTGATCGTCGAGGTGTGGTCGAAGACTTCCGAGGCGACGTACCCGCCGCGGGTCCACGGCGAGACCAGCAGCATCGGCACCCGCGGACCGAAGCCGAGCGGGTAGTCGCCGGCGTACTCGCGCGCCGTGCCGGGCTCAGGCCACGGCGGCAGCACGTGGTCGAACTTCCCGTCGTTCTCGTCGTAGTTGAGGATGAAGAGGGTGTGGTTCCAGATATCGGGGTTGCTCTGCAGGATGTCGAGCACCTTCTTGACGTAGCGCTCGCCGTGCAGGGTGTCCGCGTCCGGGTGCTCGGACCAGCCGTACGGCGCCACGATCCAGGAGACTGCCGGCAGCGGGTGTTCCGCGCCCGGCCGGCAGGCGTCCTGGAGGTTTTTGAGGACCGCGCCGAGGTTTTCCTCGGAGTCGTCGTTCGGCGAGGTCATGCCGGAGTAGTACGTGGCGTTGCCGCGCCAGATCAGCCCGGTGCCGGGCCGCAGCTTCGGGTCGTCGGCGCTCAGCCCCTCCGGGTCGAACCCCTTGAAGTACTTCAGCTCGTTGTCGCCGTAGTCGCCGACCCAGGTGCTGAGGTAACCCTGTCGCCCGTTGCCGCTGTTGTCGGAGTAGAGCCGCCAGTCGATGCCGACCTGCTGGAGCTGCTCGGCCACCGTGATCCAGGGACGGGAGTAGTTGGACTCGTCGACGTTGCCCGTCTCGCTGTTGGCGGTACCGCTCCACAGGTACTTTCGGTTGGGGTCGGTCGGCCCGAACTCGGAGCAGAAGTTCTGGTCGGCGATGGTGTACTGGGCGGCGACCGAACGGTAGAAGCCCATGTAGGCGTCGCTGTGGTGGTTCATACAGCTGGCACCGTTGTGCTGCACCCACAGATCCCAGTTGCGATGGCCGACGTCGCCCCAGGCTCCGTGGTCATTGCCCCAGGCTCCGTCGTCGACCTGCGGGGTGACGGTTTTGCCGTTGCCGTCCTTCTGCTGGAAGACGGTGGTGCCGTCCTGGAACCGCAGCGCCTGCTTGTCGTTGAAGCCCCGCACGCCGGGGAACGTGCCGAAGTAGTGGTCGAAGGACCGGTTCTCCTGCATCAGGATCACGACATGCTTCAGGTCGGATATATCGCCCTTGAAGCCCTTCGGAAAGACGTGACCGGGCTCCGGAGCGGCGTGGGCGCCGCCCACCCCGGCGGTCCCGCCGAGCACCAGCGTCCCGGCGGCGACCCCCGCGCCCTGGAGGAACCGGCGGCGGGTGGCACCGGTCGTCGTCCCGGGTCTGTCGCCGAACTCGGACTCGGGGGTCGGGGTGATCGGATCGGGGGCCATGGAAGCTCCTCAGAATGGGAATGGACAGGCGGGGAGGGAGAGAGACGGCTACCGCAGCTCGCATCGAAGCGAGTGGAAACCAACGCCGTGTGAACTCCGGCCGAGCGCTGATCAGCAGGACATCGACTGCGAGGGTCGTCAACTCCGGGCCGCAGACGAGGAAGCGCGGGGATCGGCATGAGCGGTGACCTGCCTCTGGCCATGGCGAAGGCACCGGCCAACCTCATCGCCTCCAGCGACGCCGGCCACGCCGGCCACGCCGGCCACGCCAGCCACGCCAGCCACGCCAGCCACGCCAGCGACAACGATGATGTGCCGTCTTGAAGTCGCCAAGCCTCGACCCACCGGCTTCCTGCAACTCGATCCGGGGGTCGCCGTGACTGTGCCATAGCTTCCACGCGAGCGAAAGGGCCCCATCGGCTCCCTCCGGTGGTCCCGCTGTCGCCGCCGTGCTCGCGCTGGCCGCGTTCGCCACCGCCTGCGACCGGCGGCAGCGATACCGCCACCGGCTCGGGCGCCGGCGGCAGATATCACCATCGTCTCCAACGACGGCGTCCCGCAGGAGTTGGCTGCGATCCGCAAGGGGAACATCGACGCGACCGTCTCTCAGCCCGCCGACCTCTATGCCAAGTACGCGCTCTACTACGCCGAGGCAGCAGTTGCGGGCAAGACGTTCAAGCCAGGAGCGACCGACCACCACTCCACCATCATCGAGCTCCCCAACGGCTGGAGGACCAACTGCCCGCCCCGCTGGTGACCAAGGCGACGGTGGACGACAAGTCGCTGTGGGGCAACAAAGTCGGCTAGGACCGCGGCTGAGGGGAGACGACAAGAGCCGTCTCCCCCACCTTCACCCCTCCGCAGGAAGAGCCTGCGGAGGGGCAGTTCGTCCGCGCGGAGGTTGTCGGCGACCTTGTCGGTGTGCGCGGCTATGCGCCGTCCAGTTGCCTTCTCAGCCACCGTTCGACCCCCGCCACGTGCACGGACGCCGCGGCGCCTGCCGAGCCGGGATCGCGGTCGACCAGGGCCTCGTAGATCCGCGTGTGTTCGAGGTGGGTCCGTTCGAAGGCGCCCTCCTCCTCGTAGCCGCGCCACACCCGCGTGCGGAGTGTCTGGGACGAGAGCCCTTCGAGGATGGCCGCCATGGACTCGTTGCCCGAGGCCCTCGCGATCGCCCGGTGGAAGGCGACGTCGTGCGCGAGGATCTCCTCCGGGTCGGCGCTCGCCCGCATCGCCTCCAGGTGCTGCGCCACCTCGGCAAGGTGCTCCGCGTCGATGCGTGCGGCGGCGAGGGCCGTCGCGGTGGACTCCAACACCCGGCGTACTTCCAGGAGTTCGAGCAGTCGCGGGCCCGGCGAGAGGTCCGCGACGGCACCGAAGGTCTCCAGGAGGTCGCCCGCCTCAAGCCGGGTCACATAGATCCCCGAGCCGTGTCGGGCCTCCAGTACGCCCATGGCGGTCAGGGCGCGGACCGCCTCACGCATCGAGTTGCGGGAGATCCCGAGTCGGGCCGCGAACTCGCGTTCCGTGGGCAGGCGTTGCCCCGGCTCCAGAAGCCCCTCCCCGATCATTGACTTGATCCGGTCGATGGCGCGCTGGGTCACCGTTCCCTTCGGTGCCACCGCCCGCTCCGCACGCGTCTCCACTTCCGCCTCCCTGGTTCGCTGCGCGGAGTCTAGTTCCACAAGTGGTCGGACCACTATGGCTCTGTCTGGCGGAAAATTCACCGAGCGCCCATTGACACGGCCGAATGGTCCGATGAATAGTCGTGCCCGGCCGGTGAAGCGACCCGGCCGTTCAACTCTTTTGCATCCCGCAACCCCCATGACTCAGCGCAGAGCCATCGGTGAGGAGCCGCAGCTATGGCCGGCAAGACTCTGAGAATCCCCTCGCGAACAGCCCGCGCGGCGGCCGCGGCCGCTTGTGCCGCACTCGCCCTCGCAGCGTGCGGAAGCACGAAAGACGCCGCCGGCGGCAAAGGAGGCGGCGAGGGCAAGGTCGGTGTCGTGCTGCCCCTGCTCACGTCGCCGTTCTGGCAGTCGTACAACGACTACGTGCCGAAGATGGCGAAGTCGGAGGGTGTGGACGCCCTGAAGACGGTGAACTCCAACAGCGACCCGTCCCAGCAGATCACCGACATCAACAACCAGCTCAACCAGGGCGTCAAGGGTCTTGTGGTGGCCCCGCTGGACAGTGCCGCGATCGCCGCGGGCCTGGACCAGGCCGAGCGCAAGGGTGTCCCGGTGGTCACCGTGGACGTCGCCCCGGACAAGGGCAAGGTCGCCATGGTCGTACGGGCGAACAACACGGCGTACGGCCAGAAGGCCTGCGAGTACCTGGGGAAGACGGTTAAATCAGGCAAAGTGGTGCAGATCATGGGTGACCTCGCCTCGGTCAACGGGCGTGAGCGCTCCGAGGCGTTCCGGACCTGTGTCCGGAAGAATTACCCGGACCTGAAGGTCCTGGAGATTCCCGCGAAGTGGGAGTCCGACACGGCGGCAGCCAAGCTCGACACGCTCCTGAACGCCAACCCCGACATCAAGGGCATCTACCTCCAGGCCGGCGGCGTCTACCTGGCACCCACCCTCCAGACCCTCAAGTCCAAGGGGATGCTGAAGAAGACGGGCGAGCAGGGGCACATCGCGATCGTCTCGAACGACGGCATCCCGCAGGAGTTCGACGCCATCCGCAAGGGCCAGATCGACGCCACCGTCTCCCAGCCCGCGGACTCGTACGCCAAATACGCCATGGACTACATCAAGGCCGCCATGAACGGGAAGACGTTCAAGCCCGGCCCGACGGACCACGACTCGACCATCGTCAAGCTGCCCAACGGCATGCTCGAAGACCAACTGCCGGCGCCCCTGGTCACCCAGGCCAACGTCGACGACCCCAAGCTGTGGGGAAACACGGTCAAGTGAGCGCCGTCGACACCATGACCCGCCCGCTGGTCGCCGCCGAGGGCATCGTCAAGCGCTACGGGCCCACCGTGGCGCTGCGCGACGGCCGGCTGACCGTCGTGCCCGGCGAGTCCCACGCCCTGGTCGGCCGCAACGGCGCGGGCAAGTCCACTCTGGTCTCGATCCTCACCGGGCTGCAGGCTCCCGACGCGGGAACGGTGAGCTTCGACGGGGAAGCGGCGCCGCCGCTCGCCGACCGCGATGCCTGGCGCCGCAAGGTCGCCTGTGTCTACCAGAAGCCCACCGTCGTCCCCGGCCTCACGGTCGCCGAGAACCTCTTCATCAACCGGCAGCCCACCGGCCGGGGAGGCTTCATCAGCTGGCGCCGCATGCAGGCCCGGGCCGCCGAACTCCTCGACACCTGGGACGTACGCGTGGCGCCCGAAGCCATCACCGCGGAGCTGAAGGTGGAGGACCGCCAACTCGTGGAGATCGCACGGGCGTTGAGCTTCGGTGCCCGCTTCATCATCCTCGACGAACCCACCGCGCAGTTGGACAACAGGGAGATCGAGCGGCTCTTCGACCGGATGCGCAGCCTGCAGGAGTCCGGGGTCACCTTCCTGTTCATCTCGCACCATCTCCAGGAGGTGTACGAGGTCTGCCAGACGGTGACCGTGCTGCGCGACGCCCGCTGGATCACCACCGCGCCGGTGGCGGACCTGCCGCGCGCCGCCCTCGTCGAGGCCATGGCGGGCGAGGCGGTGGCGGGTGAGACGGCGGCGGGTGAGACGGCGGCGGAAAGCGGTGCCGTCGCCCGCCCGGCCCCGCCCGCCGACGCGCCCCTACGTCTCGATGTACGCGGACTCACCGGCGCCGGCGGCGTGTTCGGGGACGTGGACCTGACCATCCGCCGCGGTGAAGTGGTCGGCCTTGCGGGATCCAGCGGCAGCGGCAAGATCGAGTTGGCCGAGAGCCTCGCCGGGCTGCACACCCCGACCGCGGGGCAGGCGGAACTGGACGGCGTGAGGCTGCCGTTCGGCGACGTCTCCGCCGCCTTGCGAGCCGGTGTGGGCTGTGTCCCCCGAGACCGGCACGAACAGGGCCTGGTGTCCGGGATGACCATCGGCGACAACGCCACCATGAGCGTCCTCGACCGGCTCGGCCGATACGGCCTGGTGGGCACCACTGCCAAGCGCTCCTTCGCGAGGGACCTCATCCAGCGTCTCGACATCCACGCCGAAGGTCCCGAGCAGCCGGTGTCCGACCTGTCGGGCGGCAACGCCCAGAAGGTCGTCATGGCCCGCGCCCTGGCCCGTGACCCCCGCCTCCTCGTCCTCATCAACCCGACCGCCGGCGTAGACGTGAAGTCCAAGGAGTCACTGCTCGCCCGGGTGGACAGTGCCCGCGACGACGGCACCGCGGTGCTCGTCGTCTCGGACGAGCTCGACGACCTGCGGCGCTGCGACCGCGTCCTGGTGCTGTTCCACGGCCGCGTCGTCGCCGAGCACCCGGCCGGCTGGAACGACCACGAGCTGATCGCCTCGATCGAAGGAGTTGACCGTGGCTGACACCCAGGCCCCGCACTTGCGGGACGCCACGACCGCCTCGTCCACGGCCACTCCGCCGGGTACGCCCAAGAACGTACTGCTGCGCCGGGCACGCGAGTTGGCCCTCGTACCCGCACTCCTCGCCCTGCTGGTCCTGGGCGCGGTGGTCAACGACTCCTTCCTCACCGAACGCAATCTCATCTCCGTCCTCGGCGCCTCGGCCGCCCTCGCCATGGTCGTGCTCGCCGAGTCCCTCGTGCTGATCACCGGGAAGTTCGACCTGTCCCTCGAATCGGTCGTCGGCATCGCACCCGCACTCGGCGCGCTGCTCGTACTGCCCGCGACCGGCGCCGGTTTCGGCACCCAATGGCCCGTCGCCACGGGCCTGTTGGCGATCGTGGTGGCCGGTGCGCTGGTCGGCGCCTTCAACGGTGTCCTGGTGGTGAAGTTCCGGCTCAACGCGTTCATCGTCACGCTCGCCATGCTGATCATCCTGCGCGGCCTGCTGGTCGGCGCGACCGAGGGCAAGACCCTCTTCGGTATGCCGGACGCCTTCTTCACCCTCGCGACCACGACCTTCCTCACCGTTCCGATGTCGGTATGGGTGGCGGTGGCCGCTTTCGGCATCGCCGGTCTGGTGCTCAGGTACCACCGCTGGGGACGGGCGTTGTACGCGATCGGCGGCAACCCGGACGCGGCCCGCGCCGCCGGCATCCGCGTCGAGCGCGTGATGCTGGGAGTCTTCGTCGTCGCCGGTGTTCTCGCGGCGATCGGCGGTCTGATGCAGACCGGCTACGTCGGCGCCATCAACGCCAACCAGGGCCAGAACATGATCTTCACGGTGTTCGCGGCCGCGGTCATCGGGGGCATCAGCCTCGACGGCGGGAAAGGCACCATGTTCGGTGCCCTGACCGGTGTCCTGCTGCTCGGCGTCGTGCAGAACCTGCTGACCCTCGCGCAGGTGCCGTCCTTCTGGATCCAGGCGATCTACGGCGGCATCATCCTCGTCGCGCTCGTGATCGCCCGTGTCACCACCGGCCGCGCACAGGACTGAACCCGACCACACGCGCGGGCCCGAGGGGTCTGCGTCGGCTGAAGCCCCCGTGCCCGCGCATCACCCGCGCACCCAGCAAGGAGAACCCCGTGAAACTGCTGCGCCTCGGCGACCCCGGGCGGGAGCGCCCCGCCCTCCTCGCCGATGACGGCCGGTTCCTGGATCTGTCCGGCCTCACCGCCGACATCGACGGCGCCTTCCTCGCCGCCGGCGGCCCGGAACGGGTCCGGGCCGCCGGCGAAGCCGGCGAACTGCCGGAACTGGATGCGACCGGACTGCGCACCGGCGCCCCCGTCGCCCGTCCCGGCAAGGTCGTCTGCGTCGGCCTCAACTACCGCGACCACGCGACGGAGACAGGGGCCGCCCTCCCCGAGCGGCCTGTGGTCTTCATGAAGGACCCGGGCACGGTCGTCGGCCCGTACGACGAGGTGCTCATCCCGCGCGGCTCCACCCGGACCGACTGGGAGGTCGAGCTGGCCATCGTCGTCGGCGCCCGCGCCCGCTACCTGGCCAGCGCCGAGCAGGCACTGGAGTGCGTGGCCGGGTACGCGGTCAGCCACGACGTATCCGAGCGGGAGTTCCAGCTCGACTTCTCCCCGCAGTGGGATCTGGGCAAGTCGTGCGAGACCTTCAACCCGCTCGGGCCCTGGCTCGTCACGCCCGACGAGGCGGGCCGGCCGCCGTCGCTGGGCCTGCGGCTCGCGGTGAACGGCGAGGTCCGGCAGCACGGCCACACCAAGGACATGATCTTCCCGATCGGGTATCTCATCCACTACCTGAGCCGGTACATGGTCCTCGAACCCGGCGACGTGATCAACACCGGCACCCCGGCGGGCGTCGCCCTCGGCCTGCCCGGTCAGCCCTATCTGCGTCCCGGCGACACCGTGGACCTGTCCATCGACGGCCTCGGCAGCCAGCGCCAGACGTTCGCGGCAGCGTGACGCCCGTGAATCCCATGAAAGCGGCCCCACCCATGCACAAGGCCCCCGTGCCCGTGACTGCCGGCTCCCCCACGGCGATGCCCCCCGACCCTCCCCGGATCACCGCCGTCGACACCTACGACATCCGCTTTCCCACCTCGCGCGAGCTCGACGGCTCCGACGCGATGAACCCCGACCCCGACTACTCCGCCGCCTATCTGGTGCTGCGCACCGACGCCGAGGACGGCGCCGAAGGGCACGGCTTCACCTTCACCATCGGGCGCGGCAACGACATCCAGGTCGCCGCCATCGAGGTGCTGAGACCGTACCTGGTCGGCCGGCCGGTCGACGCGCTGTGCGCGGACCCCGGCTCGGTGAGCCGTGACCTCACCGGTGACAGCCAACTGCGCTGGCTGGGACCGGAAAAGGGCATCATGCACATGGCCATCGGTGCCGTGGTCAACGCCGTATGGGACCTCGCCGCCAAGCGGGCCCGCAAGCCCCTGTGGCAACTCCTCGCCGACGCCGAGCCCGAGTGGCTGGCCGGTCAGATCGACTACCGCTACATCGCCGACGCGCTGACCCCCGCCGAAGCCCTCGTACTCCTCGAACGCGGCCGAGAGGGCGCCCCGCAGCGCGCGGCGCGGCTGCGCGCGACCGGCTACCCCGGCTACACCACATCCCCTGGCTGGCTCGGCTACTCGGACCAGAAGCTCACCCGGCTCGCCCGGCAGGCGGTCGCGGACGGGTTTCGGCAGATCAAGCTGAAGGTGGGCGCCGATCTGAACGATGACGTACGCCGCTGCCGTGTCGCCCGCGCCGCTGTCGGCCCCGACATCCGCATCGCGATCGACGCCAATCAGCGCTGGAACGTCGACGAGGCCGTCGAATGGACCCGGGCCCTGGCCGAGTTCGACCCGTACTGGATCGAGGAGCCCACCAGCCCGGACGACGTCCTCGGCCATGCGGCGATACGGAAGGCCGTGACCCCGGTGAAGGTCGCCACCGGCGAGCATGTGCAGAACCGCATCGTCTTCAAACAGCTCCTGCAGGCCGGTGCGATCGATGTACTCCAGCTCGACGCCGCCCGCGTCGGCGGAGTGAACGAGAACCTCGCCATCCTGCTGCTCGCCGCCAAGTACGGGGTGCCGGTCTGCCCGCACGCCGGCGGAGTCGGACTGTGCGAACTCGTCCAGCATCTCTCGATGTTCGACTACGTCGCGCTCTCGGGGACGACCGAGGACCGCGTCATCGAGTACGTAGACCATCTGCACCAGCACTTCATCGACCCGGTCCGTATCGAGCGAGGGCGCTACGCCACCCCGACCGCGCCCGGATTCTCGGCACAGATGAGGCAAGAGTCCATCGACGACTACCGCTACCCCGACGGCACGTTCTGGGCGGCCGACGGCGCCGCCGGCAAGGAGGCGTAGGCATGAGTACGCGTACCGCGACCGACCACGACGGAGAACTGCACGGCCTGAAGGCCGTCGTCACCGGCGGCGGCTCCGGCATCGGTCTGACCACGGCCCGGCTCCTCGCCGCACGCGGCGCCGCCGTGGCGGTTCTCGACCTGAATCCAGCTGCCGCGACGGCGCCACTGCGCGGCTACACCGCGGATGTGGCGGACGACGCCTGTGTCAGCACGGCGGTGGCGGAAGTGGCCGCCGACCTGGGTGGCATCGACATCCTGGTGAACAACGCCGGGATCGGCGCGATCGGCACGGTCGAGGACAACGACGACGCGGAGTGGGAGCGGGTGCTGGGCATCAACGTGCTCGGCATGGTGCGCACCACCCGCGCCGCTCTGCCCCACCTCCGGGAATCGGCGCACGCCTCGATCATCAACACCTGTTCCATCGCCGCGACGGCCGGGCTGCCGCAGCGGGCGCTCTACAGCGCGAGCAAGGGCGCGGTCCTGTCGCTGACGCTGGCGATGGCAGCCGACCATGTCCGCGAAGGGATCCGCGTCAACTGCGTCAACCCCGGTACCGTGAACACCCCTTGGGTGGGGCGACTGTTGGAGCAGGCCGCCGACCCCGCCGCCGAGCGCGCCGCGCTCGAGGCGCGCCAGCCGACGGGCCGTCTGGTGACCGCCGACGAGGTGGCGGCGGCCATCGCCTATCTTGCCGGTCCCGGCGCGGCCTCGGTGACCGGCACCGCCCTCGCCGTCGACGGCGGCATGCAGGGCCTGCGACTGCGTCCGGTGGGGCAGTGATGGCGGCCGAGGCGGGTGACACCACCGGACGCGCGGCACACCCGGCCGCCGATGCCATGCCGCGACGCGCCCTCGGCCGCAGCGGCGTCGAGGTCACCGCACTCGGCCTCGGCGGCGCCGCGATAGCCGGGCTCTACAGCCCGGTCGACGAGGAAACCGCCGCCACCACCATCGAGGCGGCCTGGGATATGGGCATCCGCTACTTCGACACCGCGCCGCACTATGGCCTGGGTGTCTCCGAGCGACGCCTGGGCGCGGTACTGCGCACCAAGCCCCGTACGGAGTACGTCATCTCCACCAAGGTGGGCCGCCTCCTGGAGCCGTACGAAGGGGGAGGCTCCGACCTGGCGAACGGCTTCGCCGTCCCCGCCACCCACCGCCGTGTCTGGGACTTCAGCGCCGACGGGGTGCGGCGCTCCCTGGAGGAGAGCCTGACCCGCCTCGCCCTCGACCGCATCGACCTGGCCCTGATCCACGATCCCGACGACCACGCCGAGCAGGCGTTCCGCGAGTCCTACCCCGAACTGGAACGGCTCCGCTCCGAAGGCGTGGTAGGAGCCATCGGCGCGGGCATGAACCAGACCGCGATGCTCACCCGGTTCCTCCTCGACTCGGACGTCGACACGGTACTGTGCGCCGGCCGCTACACCCTTCTCGAACAGCCCGCGCTCGCCGAACTGCTGCCCGCCGCCGCGAACCGCGGCAAGAGCGTCATCATCGGCGGTGTCTTCAACTCCGGGCTCCTCGCCGACACCGGTCCAGGAGCCACGTACAACTACAGTGTGGCGCCCGGTGAGTTGCTGGAGCGGGCGCTGCGGATGCGGGAGATCACCGAGGCGTGCGGCGTACCGCTGCGCGGCGCCGCTCTCCACTTCCCCTTCGGTCACCCGGCCGTGGCGAGTGTGCTGACCGGCGCGCGGTCGGCGGCGGAGGTCCGAGACGCGGCAACACTCCTGAACGCACCCGTCCCGGCCGACGTCTGGGACCTATTGCGCGCAGCGGCCCTGCTACCGCGCCACGTCCCCGTGCCGGAGGACCGATAGCGATGCGCGTCGCCCCCTGACCTTCATCTCCGGCCCTTCCGCCACCAGTGACATCGAGTTGGAGCGGGTCGAGGGCGTGCACGCCCCGCGCACCCTGGACATCGTCATCGCCGACAGCTGAGGATCCCCACCCATGCGCATAGCCCTGCACACCAAGGTCCGTGCGGACCGTATCGCGGAGTACGCGGCGGCTCATCGCGAAGTGCCGCAGGAGCTGACGGCCGCCATCCGCGCCGCCGGTGCCACCTCGTGGACCATCTGGCGCAGCGGCACAGACCTCTTCCACGTCCTGGAATGCGAGGACTACGCCGCCCTCCTGGCCGAACTGGAGAAGCTGCCGGTGAACATCGCCTGGCAGGCCCGCATGGCCGAACTCCTCGACGTCATCCACGACTACTCGGCGGACGGAGCCACCGCCGGCCTGCCCGTCGTGTGGGAGCTGTGAGGCTCATGGGCATCATCGACGCGCACCACCACGTATGGGACCTCTCCGTGCGCGACCAGGACTGGATCACCGGGCCCCAACTCGCCCCGTTGCGCCGCGACTTCCCCCTCTCCGACCTGGAGCCGCAGGCCCGCGCCGCAAGCGTCGACCGCACCATCCTCGTCCAGACGATCACGGTGCCGGAGGAAACCCCGGAGCTCCTGGCGCTCGCGGCCGAGAGCGACCTGGTGGCGGGAGTGGTCGGCTGGATCGACCTCACCGCATCCGACGTGGCCGAGAAGCTGGGCCGGTTGCGTGCCCTGCCCGGCGGCGAGTGGCTGCGGGGCATCCGCCACCAGGTGCAGGGTGAGCCCGACCCCTGGTGGCTCACCCGCCCGGAAGTGCTGCGCGGACTGCGGACGGTGGCCGACGCGGAGCTTGTGTACGAGGTGGTCGCGCTCCCCCACCAGCTGCCCGCGGCAGTGTCCGCCGCCCGACACCTGCCCGAACTCACCTTCGTACTGGACCACCTGGGCAAACCACCCATCGTCTCAGGCCAGTTGAAGCCCTGGTCGGCGGCCGTCCGAGAACTTGCCTCGCAGCCCAACACCGTCTGCAAACTGTCCGGCATGGTCACCGAGGCCGACTGGCACGAGTGGACCGTCGACGCTCTTCGCCCCTACGCGGACACCGTGCTCGACGCCTTCGGCCCACAGCGGTTGATGTTCGGATCCGACTGGCCGGTGTGCACACTCGCCGCAGGCTACGCCGAGGTGGTGGACGCCACCGGTGTGCTCCTCGCGGGCCTGAGCCCTGACGAGCAGGCCGCCGTGTGGACGGACACCGCGGAGCGCGTGTACGGGGCGGATCGCCCGAACCAGTGCCGCATCAGGCGAGTTTCGCCCCGCGGTGACGCGTCACTCGATTGATGCGCTGGGCGCCACCGGACGGCCAGAATGATCACGTGGCTGAACGTGTGGAGGTCCGGGAGATCGATGACGACGAGGGCAGGAGGTTGCTACGGATCGTTCGTAGAGGCACCGGTTCGGTGGTGACCTGGCGGCGGGCCCAGACGGTGCTGTTGTCCGCCCAGGGCATGCCCGCGACCAAGATCGCCGAGGTGACGTTCACCAGCCCGACCGGGTTCGAGACGTGATCCACAACTTCAACGCCGACGGCTTCAGCGACGTTGCCGTGACCCGGCTACCCGACCGAAAGCCGACCGGCCGGCGCCGAGCAGCAAGCAATCCGGTGCCGGTGGGCGCCGAGGACGGGCAGGATCGCCTCGGTTCGCCGCAGCGCCCGGATGCCCATCCACCCACACCGCCTTCTGTGCGCCGCCGGTGTTCCATTCCTCTGACTCACGGGCGATCTGGCTCCGCAGAGCCCGTCCGAACCCGCGTTCCCCTTTCCGAAGGCGTGTCGCTCCCTTGAACGGCCGCACGTGGCGACTCGGGCCCTCCTGGTGCCCACGTGTGCCGTCTCGCGGTGGGGATACCGCGCTGTTGATTGCGCTCATGGCACAGACCTGGGTAGCAGGCACCACCCGTCGTCGCGCAGCCGCACCAGGCGTCGAGAGGCAGGGCGAGGGGTCGGCCGCGGCGCAGGCTGTTCTGCCGTGTCGCCGTGAAGTGCCCGGGTGTCGGTCCACCGGCCCTGGGCAAAGGCCGTGAGGTGGCAGTGAGTTCCCGGAAACATCGCGTTCACGAGGGCGGGAATCGACGGTAACAACCGCTTCCTAGCATGATCGGCCATGGGATCAGAGCCGTAGACACGGCGGTACGCGGCGCATGACGAGCCGTCGACTCCCCCGTCCTGCCGATGATGCCAAACGGGGCCCTTCCCTTCATCGAGGCACCCGCAAATTGAGGCACCCGCACCAGCATCATCGGGAGGCGCGGTATGAGTACCACCGAGTCACGGCCGCAGCTGTCAGGCACGACGAAGGCCGCCGCTGACCAGGCCGTCAAGGAGACGCTGGAGGACTACACCCTCCGTTTCGCTCCCCGCAGTTACCGCCGCTGGCCCCCGGTGATCGTGGCGACCACGGCGCTCGGCGGCATCGCCTACATGGCCGACTTCTCCATAGGCGCCGGCATCGGCCTGGCGCACGGCACCGGCAACGCGCTCGTGGCGATCATCGTGGCCGCCGTCGTCATCTTCATCACCGGCCTCCCCCTCGCCTACTACGGCGCCCGCTACAACATCGACCTCGACCTGATCACCCGCGGCTCCGGTTTCGGCTACTACGGCTCGGTCCTCACCAGCGTCATCTTCGCCAGCTTCACCTTCATCTTCTTCGCCCTCGAAGGCTCGATCATGGCCCAGGGCCTCAAGCTCGGCCTCGGACTGCCCCTGTGGCTGGGCTACTTGGCCTCCACGCTCATGGTCATCCCCTTGGTGATCTACGGCATGAAGGCGCTCAGCAAGCTCCAGGTGTGGACCACCCCGATCTGGCTGCTGCTGATGATCGGCCCGCTGGTCTACCTGATCGCCACCGACCCCGGCACGGTCGACCGCTTCCTCTCCTACGCCGGCACGCACGGCGACGGCGGCGTCAACACCGCCTCCGTGCTGCTCGGCGCCGGCGTGTGCCTCTCCCTCATCGCGCAGATCGGCGAGCAGATCGACTACTTGCGGTTCATGCCGCCCAAGACCGAGGAGAACAAGCGTAGTTGGTGGACCGCGGTGGTCATGGCCGGCCCCGGCTGGGTGGTACTGGGCGCGCTGAAACAGGCCATCGGCGTCTTCCTCGCCGTCTACATCCTCGCCAAGGTCGGCCCGGCCACCGCGCCCGAGCCCATCGAGCAGTTCCGCGGCGCCTTCGACACGATGATGCCGTCCTGGATGGTCATCCCGCTGGCCGTGGCACTGGTGGTCATCAGCCAAATCAAGATCAACGTGACGAACGCCTACTCCGGGTCGCTGGCGTGGACGAACTCCTTCACCCGGGTCTCCAAGCACTACCCCGGCCGTATGGTCTTCGTCCTGGTCAACCTGGGTTTCGCGCTCGCCCTGATGGAAACCGACATGTTCAGCTTCCTCAACAGCATCCTGAGCTTCTACTCGAACTGCGCGATCGCCTGGGTGGTCACCGTCGCCGCCGACATCGGCATCAACAAGTACCTGCTGAAGCTGTCCCCGCTCCAGCCGGAGTTCCGCCGCGGCATGCTGTACGCCGTCAACCCGGTCGGTGTCGTGGCCTTCGTCGCAGCCTCCGGCCTCTCGATCGCCATGTACTTCCATCTGCTGGGCGACAGCCTGCAGCCGTACTCGCCCGTAGCCGCGGCCGTGATCGCCTTCGTCCTGACCCCGCTGATGGCGATCGCCACCAAGGGCAGGTACTACCTCCGTCGCACCGACGACGGCATCGACGAGCCCGTGCTGGATGCGGACGGCAACCCGAGCGCGGTCACCCTCGACTGCCACGTCTGCCACCAGCCGTACGAGCGCCCGGACCTGACCGCCTGCGCCACCCACGACGCGCACGTCTGCTCCCTGTGCCTGAGCACGGACAAGATCGGCGACCACGTGCTGCCCGCCACCACGTAGCCGGCACCCCACCGCCGGCAATCGCCACAGATGGCCGGGCTACGGTCCCGCCCCCCATGCGCCTCGGAGGTCCGTCCACGATCACCCGCCACGGACTGGCTGGAGTGCGCCGCGAAGCCCAGGCAGGGGCGGGCAGGCAGCAATGCGTCCCCGCCGGCCGACACGACGCGTCCAGCACTCCGAAACCCTGATCACCTGTGCCGCCACCACCCTGAGGGCCGGCGCCTCACATGCAAACCTGCTCGGCAGCCCAACCCCTGCTGGCCCGTCGGCTCCTTTCCGGCTGCCACGTGATCACTTGCGGCCCTCACGAGTGACGCCGTTCATCAATCGCCCGATGAGGTCATCGAGCCCGCCGGCGACCGTTGGGTCTGCGGCCCGTCCGTAGGTGCGTCCCCGCGGAAGGTGAACTCGTCAATCTCTCTGTCCGCGGGGCCCGCTGTGGTGTCGGCGGAGCCGTGAGCGTGCGCAGCAGCCCCGTTCGTGCCCGTGCAACAGCAGCTTCCCCCGGGAGTACGCCCAGAGCCTTCCTACGTAGGACGCCAGACGCGAGCCGTTCTGTGATGTTGAAGGCACCGGGAGCGGGCCTTCCGGCCCCGGTGCCATCACTCATCTCAAGAGGGGTCGCCGCCATGACCGCTGCCACGCTCACTCGTACCACGACCCGGCGCCGGGACTCCGGCGCGCTGAGCGGCGTGCTGTACGTCCTCTTCTTCGTGGCCAGTCTCCTCGTCGCCGGGGTGCTGGCCCCGTCCGGCGCGGTAACCCCGTACTCCAGCGACGCCGATGTGCAGGCGTATCGCCTGGAGGACCCGGCCACGCTGGAGAACCTGTTGCGCGTGCTCGGCCTGCTTCAGGGGCTCTCCGCCCTCGCACTGCTGGCCTTCGTCCCCTGTTTGACCGGGTTCGTACGCAGGTACGGCAGCGAGGCCAGGGCGGGCGTGGTGCGCGCGCTGGCCACTGTCGCCGGAGCGCTGCTCCTGCTCTCCGCGAGCACCGGCTGGATTCTGGCCCAGGTCGGCTCCCGGTCGGAGTTGTCCACGTACCGGGCCGTCGCGGACCTGTCCTTCATCACCGGTGCGGGCCCGGCCATCGCCACGCTCGGCGTGGCGGTCTTCCTCGTCTCCGCCACAGGACGCGCCAGCCGTGCCCTGCCCGCATGGCTCGCGTGGAGCGGCATGGTGATCGGCGTGGCCGGCCTGCTGTCGATGAGCTCGCTGGTGGCTCAGGGAGGCGCAATGTTCATCCCCATCGGCCGCTTCCTCGGCTTCGTCTGGTTCATCGCGCTCAGCATCTCGCTGTGGCGGCGCGGCGGGGGGGG
>NZ_KN708638.1:267881-325792 GCF_000805335.1 Streptomyces sp. CT34
CCGAAGCGACGGAGCCGGATCCGCCGTCGCCGCTCGCGATCGCCCTGCTCACGGGAAAACGTGACGGCGAGGGTGGGCTTTCCCCCTGACGCCCGAGGCGCCAGAAGTGGAGAAATACGCGACCGCTGACCCGCGGTGCGTTGCGCGGGCCGACGAGGAACGCCAGGAAACGCCGTCTCCATCCGGCCGCGGCCACCGCATGGACGACCGTCCGCGCAGCCCTTCCATCACGTGGTCGGCGCTCCCACCGCTCGCCTCGTCTCCTCGCCGGTCAAGGGCTCGCGCAGCGGCCTGCGGCCGGGCCTCGTGCAGGCGGAAGAATGCGTAGCGGCCAGGGAAGTCGAGTCGACCGAACTCGAACGCGGACAGACGGGCAAGCAGGTTGCCGGTGACGAGGAAGCCGTCAGCGGCGAGCTGCTTGACCTGAAGCCACCCTCGACCTGGTCCGGCAGCAGATCGTCATTGCCGAGCAAGTGGCCGCGCAGCAGCAGGCCATCCCTCGCCCACCGCCGGACTGGGTCGTGCAGCTCAGCATGGGCCCCGAGGTCAGCCGATAGCGGTACACGTTGGGAGCTGCCGCAGCGCAGGGAGACGAGGTCGTCCCCTCTCGCGGGATCAGGCGTTGCGGGCCCTCGCCGAGGCTGCGCGACAGCCGGCGCCCGGATGGCTGCCGGCCGGAGGCACGCCCCCACACGTCGGCCTACGGTCGGAGTATGCGGTCCATCTGGAAGGGCACCATCTTGTTTTCGACAGAGTGAATCAGAGTGAAGTAGGGCCAGTGGGGCGCGAGGAATAGGAGCCACTGTTCCGGCAATGGGGTCGGGGGCCACCTTGCATGACGGTGCGCGACACGCCGCGCTCGGCGTAATGGGCTGGTTGGGCTGTTCGGCCGCGTCACCCTGTGCGAGTTGATCACGGTCGGGTCAGGAGACTGTGGGTGCACAGATCGCGCGAGTGGCTGTATGAGCGGGCCCGCCGGTTCAAGCGGCTCGAGTTCGGCTACCCGAGCCTGGACAGGAAGGGCGCCAAGCTGCCGTCCCACATCCTCACCGAGCGGGAGCAACGCAAGGCGACGGCGATGGCTTCCAACGCTCCGTTCAGCGAATGGGACAAGACCTTCACCGATCCCCGGCTGTGCGCGGCGATCGCCGACCAGCTCACCTTCAAGGGAACCCTGATCCAGACCGGCACCGGCTCCTGTCGGCGGAGGGCCACCGAGAACGAATACCGGTCCACCGGGCGATCGTGATGGCGGGCGGCACGGAGGGCAAGGGAGCGAAGCGGCCGCACCGCCCTGACCTGCTGGCACGTCTGGATGACGAGCTGGGGCGGATCGACGAGCAGCTGCGCGCCCTGGCCGCCGCCAAGGACCGGATTCAGAGCCTGTTGGACGCGGTGGTGGCCATCACCCGGGAGCAGGAGTTGTCCGCGGTGTTGCACCGCATCGTGACCACCGCCATGGACCTGGTCGGCGCCCGCTACGGGGCGCTGGGAGTGCTCGACGAGTCCGGTGAGTATCTCGCCGAGTTCATGGCCGTCGGCTTGTCCGAGCAGGAACGCGCGGCCCTGGCCGAGGTGGGGTTCCCGCGCGGCCTGGGCGTGCTGGGACACCTGATCCACCACCCCGAACCCCTGCGGATCGACGACGTCTCCTCCCACCCGGCCTCGGCCGGATTTCCGCCCGGCCACCCGCGCCTGCGTACCCTGCTCGGCGTCGCCATCGGCGTCCGCGGCGAAATCTACGGCGACCTCTACCTCTCGGAGCGACGCGACGGGCGCCCCTTCGACGTGCACGACGAGAACATCGTCGTTGCCCTGGCCAGCGCCGCCGGCATCGCGATCGACAACGTCCGCCTCTTCGAACAGGTCCGTGCCGGATCCGAACTGTTCCAGCGGCGTTTGCTGCCGACGCTGCCCGACATGCGGCCCTTCGACGCCGCCGCCATCTACCGGCCCGCCGCCGCACCCCACCATGTGGGCGGCGACTGGTACGACGCCATCCTGCTTCCGGACGGCGCGGTGGCGGTCGTCATCGGCGACGTGGTCGGCCACGACCTGCATGCCGCCGCTGCCATGGCCTCCACCCGTCACATGCTGCGCGCTCTGCTGTTCGCCATGCGTACTCCGCCCAGCGCGGTCCTCGCCCAGCTCGATCGCACCTTGGAAGCCATCACCGACAACCCCGTAACCACCACCATCCTGGCGCGCATCGAACCCGCGGGGACTGCCTGGAGGCTGCGCTGGAGCACCGCTGGCCATATCCCGCCTTTGCTGATCACCCCCGACCGCCGGGCGGAATACCTGTTCACGGAGCCTGGACTACCACTGAACGTCGACAGCAGGCAGCTCCGCCCCGACCGCACCCACCCCCTGCCCCCGGACACCATCGTGGTCTTCTTCACCGACGGCCTTATCGAACATCCCGACCACCCCATCCACCAGAGCATGAACGAACTCGCCGAGCTCGCCGCCACGCACGCAGGCCTGCCCCTGCAGGACTTCGTGCAGACCCTGGCCGACCGCCACCCCAGCGACGGGCACGACGACATGGCCATCCTCGCCCTGCGCACCCCGAGCTGAGGGCGCGCAGGCCCACAGCGATACGGCTGGCGGCGGAACCAGCAGGGTGCGACACCGCCTCCGGGGCGGTCACCCGAAACAGTCCCGACAGAGCACATTGCGAAAGGTCATGCACATGAGCGGCAGTGTGATGGATCCGGCGAGGGCGGCGGACGATGGACGACTGCCCGAGACCAAGGGGACGACTTCCCGATGACTGTGGCGAACCGCGGCAGGCTCCGGCGCGGCGGCATGGTGGCTCTGCAGCTGGGTGCCGTCGCCGCGCTGTATTACGCCTCGGGCAAGCTGGGACTGCTCCAGCAACTCGTGCGCGGCCAGGTCACGCCGCTGTGGCCTCCGACCGGCATCGCCCTGGCCGGCCTTCTCCTGATCGGCCTGCGAGCCTGGCTCGGGATCGCTCTCGGTGCCTTCCTGGTCAACATCTCACTCGGGCCTTCGTTCCCCGCCGTGCTCGCGATCACGACAGGCAACACCCTCGCGCCCCTCTTTGCCTACGCGCTCCTTCGCCGCACCAGGTTCCGCACCCAGATGAACCGCTTCCAGGACGCGCTCGCGCTGGTCTTCCTCGGCGCATTCACCGGCATGCTCATCAGTGCGACGGTGGGCACCAGCACCCTGCTCCTCGCTCACGCTCTGCCCGCCGGCGGGTTCTGGCCCACATGGTGGGTCTGGTGGACCGGCGATGCGATGGGGGTTCTGGTGGTCGCGCCGGTACTGCTCGCCCTCCGCTCGGCACACCGACCCAAGGACACACCACCCTCCCGGTGGGCAGAAGCAACGCTGCTTGTGGCGGCCACCCTCGGCGTCGGCTTCCTCGAGAACGCTCCGGTCCCGCTGATCTTCCTTGCCTTCCCGCTACTGACCTGGGCCGCCTTCCGCTTCCAACTCGCCGGAGCCGCACCCTGCGCGCTAGCCGTATCCACCGGCGCAATCCTCGCCGCCCCCCGCAGAGCAGGCCCGTTCGCCGGTCACACCCTGCTCACCAACATGATCGCGCTGCAGGCGTTCAACGGCGCCGCCGCGATGACCGCGCTGCTACTCGCCGCGGCCATCACCGAGCGAAACCAGACCCAGGAGAAAATCGAACAAACCTGCAGGCAGCTCGCCGAGATGGCGGCAAGGATCGCACCGGACACCGGTGGCCCATCAGCACTTCCCGACGGCGACGAGCAGGAAGAAAACGGCGGACCGACTCGGCCGTCGTGATCAACCGACAGCACCTTGATGGACGGGCAACGCCCTATACGTCTTGCCCGGGGACCCTCGTCCGGAGCCGATACACACGGTCCCTTGGCCGGGGCTTCCACCGCGGCGCACCATGGAAGGGGCGGGAGAAGGGAGTGCTCCTGATGATCGAGATCAAGCCCATCGACAAGCCGGACGAACGGCGTGACTTCCCGCTGGGCCACCTCGAGGCTCTGCACCTGACCGGGCTGGACTTCGCGGTGGCTGTCTTCGAGCCGGGCTGGCGCTGGACGGATTCGGTGGGGCCGCTCGCCGGTACCGAGAGCTGCGAGATCCACCACAACGGCTTCATGGTCCAAGGCCGGATGCGGATCCGGATGAACGACGGCTCGGAGGCCGAGCTGGGGCCGGGCGATGTTTTCGTGGTGCCTGCCGGGCACGATGCCTGGGTGGTCGGGGACGAGCAGGCCGTGGTGTACGACTTCGCGGGCGGTATGGCTACGGAGTACGGCAGGTCGCAGGGCTGACGGACCGAGAGGCTGAAGGGCCGGGCGCCGGACGGACTCCACGGGCGGCAGGACCCATCGGACAGGCCGTCCACGGTGCGTCCCGGTCCGGCCACATGCCGTCGAGACGCACCGCGCAAGACGGCGCAGAAGGCCCGGGTCCGCCGCCCGCCCCCGCGCTGGAGATCCCGGAGGGAAGGCCCTGCGCCGCCCCCACGCCAGCGAGGCCGCGCGGAAGAACGGCGCCTGGACCTGGTTCGTGCTCGGCCCGGACGGGCGGACCGACAACTCTTCCCGGTCACATCTGTACGTGTTGCGGGAGCCTTGCCGATCCCCTTGTCCTCTCGGAGCCTTGGTGTCTCTGTGTGTCCGGGACGACCAGAGCAATCGCAAACGGCCGGCCACTCCCCAGGCACTTGCCGTCTGTGACGGTGAACCTGTCGAGAACTCTGTCTCTGTCAGCTCTTTAGGCGGGATGGATGAAATCCCCCACTGCAGTGCGCAGGTCCCGCCCCTCTCGATCGAGGTCAATCCATCCTCGAATGGACAGTAGACCTCGGGTCAAGTGCCCAGCCACGGCAATTTCCGCGTCAATCCAGATCCATCTGCCATCCGACCCTGAAGGAACTTATGGTGGTGTCGACGGTTTCCGTTCGCCGAGTGACTCGGATCAAGCCGGGTCGTAAGTTCGTCGGCCTTTCCGTGAGTGCTGGCTTGGCCTGTGCAACGCTGCTGGGAGCACCTGGTCAATCAGCCACGGCGGCATCTCACGCCATGACGGCTTGCTACAGGACGATCACCGTCACGAAGGGCGGCCTCGGCGCAGCGTCTGTCTCGTTTAAGGTGACGACAGACAACGACAAGGAGACGGGATCGGTACAAATCGGCGGGACCATCGACGTGTCGCAATTGGCCCTTGAGGACGACACGCATATGTGGCCGGACGTCCATGTGATCAACATGGCTAGCGGCAAGATTACATATGTGGATGGCCCGGCGGTAGCGTACTGCAAGGACGGCGAAAATGCACAGTATATCGCCAAGGTCCCAGCGCATGGGCACCCGTCCGTCAGCCTTAAGACTTGACGTCTATTGTTTCCTCCACCTCGGCATCGGACCAGTTCTTGTCTTGCTGCCACACGAAGTTGAAGAATAGGCCGCAGTCCCCGGCGTGGTTTCGCCGCGTCCCCCTGGCCGGTTGTGCGTACGGCGAACGCATCGTGCACAGCGTCAGCCTCGGGTCCACCCGGCAATTGCCAGGTCTTGTTCAACACGTTCCTCTCTGCTCGCAACGCGCAATGTCACAACACGCGAATTCAATAGAGAAGTGCGTGCAGGTAGTGACTCCAGAGTCGGTCAGCATCTCCAGGGCCTGTTGGTTGGTCAGGCCTTGGGAATACAGGCGCTGACCATCCAACAGATGGATTTCCGCGGGCGGGAGGCGGGGCGCGAGGTGTCGTCGTCGATCATTCGTCGGCGGGTGGAGTGTGGAGTTGCTTGAGCCACATGCGGGCTGTGACGAGGTAGGGGCCGGTGGGCGTTTCCCAATAGGGGTGCCCATGGACTTCGGCAACAAGGTCGTTGATGCATTTCCCGAGTTCGGCCTCGCGTTGCTTGTCGTCGTCCGTCCAGCCGGGTGAGAGATCTCGGCGGTGCTCGCGATCCAGTAGCCCTCGCCGGGTTTGTCGTGCCACCTGTCGACAGGCTCGGGTGAGTCGGAGTGCTCGTCGAAGAACCGTTTGACTACTCCCAAGGCCGAACAGGGGTGCGCTTTGGTGTAGGGGGGCGGTCGGAGCACAGGCGGCGCCGCTCATCGGGCGATGTGGCGTTAATACGTCTATGCGGAGGAACGCCTTCATCGATTCCACTCCGCTTCGGGGCGCTCTGATCACGACCTCGCGCGTGTCACATGTGCGCACCGACGCGGCCCGCAATCGGAAAGACAGGAAGGACCTGCCATGCAGCGCCATCTCCGCATCCTGACCGTCTCCACCACTCTCACCCTTGCTCACCTTCGGCCTGGCCGCGCCGGCACAGGCCCGGGGACTCGGGCAGTAAATCCCCGCTCGGGACTGTCGTCACCAGCGTTCCGGTCGTCGGCCACCTCTTTGACGGGCTTGACTGAGCGGCTGAGGGTGCCATCCGGCACGGTGGGTTCATCTGGCTGCTGGCGTCGGGTTGGTCGATCCAGAGTCGGTGTCCGTGGGGGCTGGCGGTGAGTCCGTGGCGTTCTGCGGGGACCTGCCCGTCCCGCAGGAGGTCGTCGCGTTCGAGTTCGACGTCGGGGCGCTGCCCGCGCTTCACCATGTAGGCGCCACAGGGGGCGAACGTGCCGGTGGCGGTGTCGTCGGAGCCGCGGTTGAGGGTGAGCGTGCCGTAGGTGGTCCACGCGGTGCTCCAGGGCGTGACGATGCGCGCTCCGGGCCGGCCTGGTGGATCCAGGCTGGTCATTGGCCGGCGGCGAGGACGGATTCCGCGACGGACGTGCGTGCGTACAGCACTGAGCGGCCGGCCCGGTGGGCGGTTACGAAGCCGGCATTGCGCAGTGCCGTGAGGTTCTGGGAGACCCCGGCCTTGGAGATCCCGGTGCGGTAGGCCAGTTCTGTCGTTGTGGCCGGACTCTCCAGTTCGGTGAGCAGGCGGGTCCGTGCACGGCCGAGCACGGCGACGATCGCCGCGGTACTGGTGACGGTGCGGCGTTCCCACAGCGTGCCGATACCGCGGGCTCGGTAGGCGAGTTGCGGCGGGTCCGGCGGAGCGACCCGGGTGGACAGGCCCGGCCCCTTGAAGGCCGAAGGAATCAGGAGCAGCCCTGCGCCCGCCGTCTCCCGGGACATGGTCCATGGCCAGCGAACCAGCCGCAGTACGTCGTCGTTCCAACTGACCTGCGGATGCAGCTCGTTGAAGAGGTGGCCGGCTCCGTACTGCGAGACCTGCCGGGCACGGTGGAAGACATCGGTTTCCAGCACCGTGCGGAGCCGCGCCCAGTAAGGAGCCAGTGCCAGCTCCCAGTAGGTCTCGATCTCCTCCGCGACCGGTGCCAGGCGGGAGTGCGGATCGGCATACAGGGACCGCAGCCGGGGGCCGATGCCGCCGTGGTGGAATCCGAGGTGGTCGAGGTCCTTGCGGATGCGGTCCGCAGGAGAGGCCACGACCGCGGCCAGCTCCTCCGCCAGCGTGGGGGCCGGTCCGGTGGGTGCCGGGTTGAGGAAGTCGGGGGCATAGCCCGAGGGCGGGATCAGTTCGGCGAGCCAAGCCTTGTCCAAGCCGGCAGCCGCGACCCGTGGCCGCACCTGCTCCAGCCAACGCCGGTGCACAGGATCCGCGGTACCCGAGGCCAGCAGCCGGAAGCTGCTCCCGACCTGCCACATCGGCGAGACGGCGAACCGCACCTGCGCCACATCGCTTGCCGAGAACGCAAGCTCCGCCAGGACGGCCACCCTCCCCAGGATTCACCTATACCTGAATCAATGGCGGCCACCATAGCGCGTGAAGATCATTCCGGCATGACCTCAGAGACGATCACCGCCGCCGCATCGGGAACCTGGAAGCTGGGAGACCTGACGGTCAACCGGATCGGCTTCGGGGCGATGCGCCTGCCACAGACCGGCAAGGCGCTCGTGCCCGACGCCGTCCCACGGGACCGCGACCAGGCCATCAGTGTGCTTCGCCGCGCCGTCGAACTCGGCGTGAACCACATCGACACCGCCGCGTTCTACTTCTCAGCGCTGCGCTCGGCCAACGAACTGATCAACCGAGCCCTGGCCCCCTACCCGGACGACCTCGTCATCGCCACCAAGGTCGGGGAATCACGCGACCCGTCGGGAGCATGGCTGCCCCACGCCAGGCCGGAGCAGTTGCGCGGACTGGTCGAGGAGAACCTGCGCCAGCTCGGCCGCGGCCACCTTGACGTGGTGAACCTCCGCATCGCCGGCACCGATTCGATCGCCGAGCGCTTCGGGGCGCTGGCCGAACTGCGCGAGGCCGGACTCATCCGCCACCTCGGCATCTCCAACGTCCACCCCCATCACCTCGCCGAGGCACAGGCCATCGCGCCCGTGGTCTGCGTGCAGAACATGTACGGCCTCGGAATGCGGCCCGACCAGGACGCGTTCGTCCGCGCCTGCGGCGAGCAAGGCGTCGCCTTCGTGCCGTTCTACGCGATTGCCGCCACCGGGCGCCAGGCCGGGGCGAGCGCCAGCGACCATCCGGAGATCCTGGCCGTCGCCCGGGCACATGGGGCCACCCCTGCCCAGGTCCGGATCGCCTGGACCCTGCACCGCGGCCCGCACGTGCTGGCCATCCCGGGCACCGGCGACCCGAGCCACCTGGCATCGAACGTGGCCGCAGGCGCCCTCCGGCTCTCCGAAGACGAAGTCGCCTTCCTCGACTCCCTGCACCGCCAGGGTCCGCCCAAGGGCGCACTGCCAATCGCCCCGTTCTCTGTGTGAGAGCTCCTTGCTCGCGCTGATGCAGCGAGCGTGAGGTTGAGCAGGTGGGCAATACCGCGCATGGCGTGGTGGACGCCATCGCCCCGGAGACGGCAGTCGCGCGGAATCTTCCAGGTCTTCATGCGGGCGAAGGCGTGCTCGACGCGGGCACGGACCTTGCGGTGGGAGGTGTTGTGCTCCTCTTTCCAAGCCTGCAGTTCGGCCTGGCCGCGTTCGCGGCGGTGCGGGACGACCAGGCCGGTGCCGCGGTAGCCGCCGTCCGCAATGACCGTGGTCTTGCCGACGGCCTCCTTCGCGCCGGACAACTGCCACGCCTTGCAGTCGTTGCGGTCGTTGCGGTTGCCAGGCACTGGCCGCCCCAACGCTACGACCTGCCGGGTGTTCGCGTCGATGACAACCTGGTGGTTCGTGGAGTACCTGTAGTTCTTCGACTTCTCAGCCACGCTGTGGTGGCGGGTGGGAACCAGCTTGCCGTCCACAATGAGCACGCTGTCCGCTGCGTGGCGCGGCGTTGCTTCATGGTGGCCAGTAGCGGTCCCGGCTCATCGACGATGCGGCCGACGGTGGACCTTGAGACGCCGAAAAGCATGGCGAGCTGCCGCATCGTCAGGTTGGTACGCCGGTAGGCAGCAACCAACAGGACCCGATCCTCCAGCGACAGGCGCCAAGGGCGCCCTGGCCGCACCGCATCCGCGCCCTCGCGCCGCAGCATGGTCACCAGTTTGCGGAGCGGCCGTGGGCTCACGCCGGTGAAGGAGCTATCCAGGACGACTCCGACGCCGAAATCACGCCACACGCGCCGAGATCATCTCGGCAGCGAGTAGCAGTTACGGCGCGCCCGAGCAAACCCGGCCGCCGTCACCCCGGTCCCCCGGTCCCCCGCTCCCGGCCACGCCCACTCGCCCCATCGCGCGTCGGGAGCGTCCGCGTCGACGGGTGACCATGGGGTAGCGAGACTTGTGCAGGGTCGGCGAGCGCGCGGTCAGAACCAGTGGAGGCAGTGCGGGGGCCGGTCGGTGCGGAAAAGGGCGTCAGCGAGGGTGGCCGCGCCCGGGCGGTGGGCCCGCATGTGTCCGGCACGCACGAGCGTGCTCGGGGCGGTGCCGCCGAGGTAGACCGAGCCCAGGTCGCTCACGTCCAGCGACAGGTCGGGCTCCCGGTCCGTCGGGACGCAGTCGGCCTTGCCCTCCCGGACGGTCAGCAGGTAGCGGCCGTGTTCGCCGAGGAACGGGTCCGCGACGTCGAGGACGAGTTCGCCGTCCATGAACCAGCCGCGCGCGGTCAGCGCACGCGGGACGTCCAGCAGCCGCACCCAGAGCCAGTCGGTGTCGCCGCTCACCTCGCCGGCGCGGAAGTCCGCGAACTGCCAGCGCAGCGGGTGCTCGGGCGGGACGTGCTTGAACACGCCCGTGGTGACCAGGTCGTGTCCGAGTACGAACCGGGCCAGGGCGGTGAAGACGGCGTTGTCGGTGGCGATGGTCTCGTCGACCGTCAGGGTGCCGGAGTCGATCGAGTAACTGGCGTACCCGTCCGGGACGCCGTCGGCGTCCCGGTGGACGGCGACGTAGCGCGGCGCCGGCGATATCGGGGGCTGCCCCGCGCGCAAGGCCCACCAGCGGTGCGGCCGGGACAGCGCGCCGGGCTGGGCGCGGCGGTACCGGTCGTAGACCTCTTCCAGGGTCTCGCCGCACTCGGCACGCCGCAGGACCGCGACCGAGCCGTTGTCCGAGCCGGTCGCTGGTGCGTCGGCCACTCCGCGCGCCCGGGGGACGGCGAGGGCGGCCTGGTGGCGCGGCACCGTCAGCCGCGCCGTGTAGGTCGCCGGTCCGTAGCCGAACCTGCCGTAGATCGGGGCCTCGGAGGCCAGCAGCACGGAGAGGAACTCCCCACGGGCCCGCAGCTCGGCGAGCTGATGCCGCATCATCGTGCTGAGCACGCCCTGGCGTCGGTGCGAGGGCAGGACGCCGACGGCGGTCACCCCTGCGGCTGGGACGGGTGTCTCACCGGGCAGGGTGAGCTCGAAGGAGTGTGCGGCGGCGGTGCCGACGGGCCGCCCGTCCGCCGTCAGGGCGAGCAGGCACCGGTCCATTTCGAGCGCCGACCACCAGAGCCCGCCGCCCTCGATCGGGGTTTCCGGGAAGCGTCCGAACGCGGCATGGACTGTGTCGACGAAGACGTCGAGATCCGTGTCGGTCGTGGGACGGATCTCCATTGCTGCCGCTGCCTCCTCGGGATACCGGCACCACGACCCGTGGTGTCCGGCCACAGTGCAGCGTTGCCCCGTGGCCCGGTCAAACGAATTACGGCTCAGGCCGCGGCCGGTCACAGCACAGCCCGGTCGCAGCCCGGCGCCCGGGGTGCGTGCGGAAAGCCACCCAGCGGTGTGCCGGACAGGGCACGGATCCCCGACGGGCCAAGTCAGGTGCCACTCCATTGCTTTTTTCGGCGAACTACAACCGAGGGCCTATACGCCGGGTATTCACCCATTGGAGAGTGGATCGGGCTCTGACCTGCTACCGAAGCCGGGCACGTCCATCTGCTGTGTGCCGACGACGGACAGCAGACGCAGTGCCGCCGCCGACGGCGAGCCGGGGGCGGCGGTGTAAATGACGAGTTGCTGGTCCCGGTCGGCGATGTCCAGGACGTCGCAGCTGACGGTGACTGGGCCTACGAGGGGGTGCTCGAAGGTCTTGCAGAGTGAGGGGCGGGCGGCCACGTCGTGGGCGGCCCAGAGCCGGTTGAACTCCTCGCTATTGGCGAGGAGTTCCTCGACCAGACCGGTCACCTCCGGGTCGTTGGGGTAGCGAGCCGCGGCGGCGCGCAGGTGCTGAGCCGAGGTCTGGGCGAACTCGTCCGCGTCCGAGACGCCGTAGAGCCGTCGACCGTGCTGGTACGGGCCGAGGAAGGCGCGTCGGATGAGGTTGCGGTCCCGGCGCGACAGGGCGGAGAAGTCCTCCAGCAGGGCGGCGGCCAGGTCGTTCCAGGCGATGACCTCGTACGTCGCCGACATCACGATCGCCGCGGCCTCCGGCAGTCGCTGCAGCAGGTCGACGATGCTCTGCCGTACCTCCCGCGAAGGCCCTGGCAGCGGTCCGGGCGGGGAACCGGCGAGGTGGTAGAGGTGATCGCGCTCGGCGTCCGACAGGCGTAGCGCGCGGGCGAGTTGGGCCAGCACCTCGCGGGAGGGGCGTGGGGCGCGGGCCTGCTCCAGTCGCGTGTAGTACTCGGTCGAGATGAATGCCAGCTGCGCCACCTCCTCACGACGCAGTCCCGGGGTGCGGCGGCGCGCCCCGGCGGGCAACCCCACGTCGGCGGGGGTGATGCGTTCACGCCTGCTGCGCAGGAAGTCACCAAGCTCTCGTCGTACTCGTCGATCCATCTCCCCAGTGTGCGCGGGCGCCGAGGCGCCCAGCCAGGTACTGCCGGTGCCTGGATGAGCGGGGCGGCCGGGCACAGGCTCGTCGGCATGAACAACACACCGATCACGTCCATCACGACCTCGGGCCTGCTCACCGGCAAGGTCGCCTTCATCACCGGTGCCGGTCGCGGCATCGGCGCCGCAGCAGCGCGGCTGTTCGCCCGGGAGGGTGCCCGGGTGCTCCTCGCGGCCCGCACGGAGGCCCAGCTCAAGGCGGTGACCGAGGAGATTCGGTCGGCCGGCGGCACCGCGGACTACGTGGTGTGCGACCTGGCCGACCCGGCAGGCGTCCGTGCCGCCGTCAACCGGTCCGTGGAGCTGTACGGCCGGCTCGACGTGGCCTTCAACAACGGCGCGACGGGTCAGCCGCCGGGCCCGATGGACCAGCTGTCGGAGGCCGATTTCGACCAGGTCTGCGCCGTCGATCTCAAGGGCCCGTGGCTGGCCATGACCGCCGAGATCGCTGCCATCCGCACCACCGCGAAGCGCGGAGCCATCGTCAACACCTCCAGCGTCGGCAGCCTGATGGGCAACCCCCAGCTGCCCGCGTACGGCGCGGCGAAACGGGCAGTCAACAGCCTCACCGCATCGGCAGCCGTCACATACGGCCCGGAGGGCATCCGCGTCAACGCCATCGCGCCCGGCACCACGCTCACCGAGATGCTGCACGAGTGGGAGGAGAGGTCACCCGGCACCATCGAACAGCTCAACGCCCAGACTCCGTTGGGCCGCGCCGCCGATCCGGACGAGATCGCCCAGGCCGCCGCCTGGCTCCTCAGCGACCGGTCCTCCTACGTCACCGGCACGGTCCTACGGGTCGACGGCGGCATGTGCGCCTGAGAGACCTCTGTCATCGGGCGGAGGATCGCGGTGCCGGGGGGGCGTGAATGCGCCCGGCACCTGGGCGAGTTGCCCCAGACCGTGGACCGAACCGATCAACGACCTCGGCATACCGACCACCGCCAGCCGGGGCCGCCGCGATCCGTCAGCAGGTCCTGGAGATGCCAGTCCTCGTCGTCGCCGACGCCCCCGGCTACCACCATGTCACCACAAGCCGCCTTGCGTCCGAGGCCGGAGGCACCTGGAGCACAGGCGGCCGTCCGCCGAGCTGGCGCCAAACGGATCGAGACGTGGTTGAAGTATTGCAAGGCCGGTGGCGCCGGCGCACTGGCCATGCGGGCGTCCGCCCCGCGCTCACCGCATCAACCGCATCGACCGCAGCATTGCCGGGGTCGCTGCAGGCGAGAACGTCCCGGTTGACGGTCTCCCATCGGCCCCACGCCGGCGCGGGATTTCGTACCGTGGTCGGCGATTCGGGACCAAAGTCCCTATGCGCTGCGGAAGATCGCCGATTGCATTGCTGCCCAAGACGTTTCCCCCGTTCCGCCCCTTTTGGATTGGGACCCTCCATGAGCCATGTCTCCAGACGGCGCGTTCTCGCCTTCGCTCCCGCAGCCGGCCTCGTCGCGGCCGTCCCCGTATCGCTCGCAACCTCAGCCGCAGCAGCGACACCCAGTCGGCTGAACGCGCCGCGCAACGCCTCGAAGCGCAAGGCAACCGTCCGCTCGCTCCAGGAGATCACGGACGAGTGGGGCAAGTGGATGGCCCGGGAGCGGTTCCCCGGCTCCAACGGATGCCGATTCACCGCCTCCACGGACTACGGCAAGCAGAGCGCGCTCGGCGACTACCACAAGTACCAGGTCAGCGCGAAGTACAGCGGCATCACCTACGACCCCAACGCCCCCTCCCCCATACCGGGTCAGGTCAGCTCCGTCACCACCAACTACCGCAACGGCTCGGCGGTCGAGCAAGTGGTCACGTACAAGCAGAGCAAGACGACCGAACAGGACCTGCGGATCTCCGTGACCGAGTCGCTGAAGATCGGCGTCTCCATGGAGGTCTCGGCCGAGATCCCGGCCGTGGCAAAGGTCAGCGAGACCACCTCGATCGAGACCAGCCTCTCCTCGACCCAGGAGTTCGCCCACAAGGAGGTCCAGAACTGGAGTGTCGACCTCCCCCTCAAGATCCCGGCCAAGTCGGTCATCGAGGCGTCCCTCGTGATCGGCACTCAGAAGTACGACATCGACTGGACGGCCACCGTCAACATGGCGGGATCCGTGGCGATCTGGTTCAACGACAAGGTCGATCTCAACCATGACGGTGACTACCACTGGCTCTGGTTCGTCCCCATCGAGGAGGTGTTCCGTGACTGCCGCACCCACGCGATCGTGGACACGACCGGTTACGAGATCACCGCAGACGGCGTGGATGCCTTCGCGAGCGGGAAGTTCGGCGGGGGCCAGGGCGTGTCCGTCAACGTGAACGTCGTCCAGAAGGATCTCAACGGCGGCCAGCAGCGCGGCGTCCCGCAGCCGATCCCGGTCCCGCTCAGCCAGGACGGCAAGAAAGTCATCCGCGCAGGCCGCTGATCGGCGCGTGCGTTGTGGGGGCTTGGCGACGTTGTCGATTGAGGTGCTGTAGGCGCCGAATACGATGAATCGCGCAGCGTCTTGACTCGACGGCGAGGGGCGAGCGGCGAGCGGCGAGCTCATCCACCGACGGCCGACGAACCGCACATCGTCGAGTGAAGCCGGCTTTGGGGCCGGCTGAGGATCACCATCACGCCGCCCGCCATCGCGGCCCGCGGCGCGACCCTGGCCAGGTCGACCCCGGAGATCTCGCCGCCGCTCATGCCTGTCTCCAGGTGGTGTGGCCGAGGTCCGGGTGCGCGACCGGTCAGGTGGGAATCCGCCGCACAGCCCTGTCGAGCCGATTGAGCGCGTTGATCGAGGCGATAGTGGAGAGAAGGTGGGGCAGTTCTCCTGCGCTGAACTGTTCGGTCGCCTCATGCCAGGTCTCGTCATCCACCTGTCCCTCGGCGATCAGCGTCATCGATTCGGTGAGAGCCAACGCGGCCCGTTCCTTGGCGGTGAAGAACGGTGCGTCCCGCCAGAGCGCCACGGCGTGCAGCCGGCGGTCGCTCTCCCCGCCCCTCCGGGCATTCGTGGTGTCGGTGTCCACATCGTGGGCACAACCGTTCAGTTGCGAGGCCCGCAGCACCACCAGCTCGGCCAGTCGCGGGTCCAGGAAGCCGATCGCCTTGTCATGCAGGGCAGCCTGCGCTCTGGAGAGCTGCGGTGCCGCCTCGTTGAGATTCAGCCGGATGTATTCACCCATGTACAGGAGGTTAGCCCGCTACGTCGAACCCAGACAGAGACCGTTCGGAACGGACGGCAGCGCCCCGCGGGGCAAAGACCGCGACCTCATGGTCGTCCCGATTGTCGGCCGATGGTCGCTCCCCGAGGGTGCGCATCCCGAAGCGCGCCTGGCCTGCGGCCAGTTCGTCGGGTCGGCTCGATACCGGGCGGGCGTCCGGTCCACGTGTCAGCGGTCGAGCTCGGCCTCACTGTGGAGCAGGAGGGGTTTCGGTTCGGCCCGCCGTGTGGCCGCCAAAGGCTGCTACCTGTTCTCCGGCACTTCTTGCCACCACCACCCGATGTGGGGAAGGGTCCGCGGATCGATGCTTCCCTCCCTCGGCGCCGACGAGAGGCCCGTACTGGCCGGGGGCCTTCCCACCTCGGTGTTGTAACGCTCCGTCGTCAGGCACCAGTTGAGGTTTCCACTCACGAATACGCCCAACTGCTCCAGTAGAGCTGTTCCTCGACGCCTGACAGCCGTCGGCGCAACTGAAGGAACAGCACCATGACGGCGTCACGCAGCGCCACGGCCTCAGCCAGCGCTCGTTGCCTGTCGCAACCGAGATGACTCATCAGACCGCTGACGAGGTTGACCTGCTCGCTTCCCTGTGCGACCTCGCGATCGAAGGAGAAAATCGCGGCGTCGGCAGAGACCAGGAAGTGCGCTGCCTGGGTGGCAACTTGGAGACACCGGGCGGTGAACAGCGCCGTGTCGGCCAGTGCGGTGCGGTTGGCGATCTCGACCAGGGAGAAGCAGATCTTGATGCCGGCGTCGCGGTGCCCCATGTTGAGGCAGTCGCCGAGCGTGAAGTGACGGCCGGCGGCACGGTAGCTGAGGCCGCTCAAAGCTCCGAGGAACCACTCCGAGTGCCCGTCGATCCACCTGCGTACCGCGACGGCCCCGGCCGCCTTGCGCAGTCACCTGGACAGATCGCGGTACGCGGCCGGGTACGGGCTGGTGGAGGTGTCGGTGGACTCAGGCGAATCCAGCGCACGCAGCACCTCCCCGATGATGGGCACGGATGCATCGGGCCGGACTCCCGTCGCATCCAGGTGGTCGTCGTCGAAGAGGAAACTGGCATAGGTCCACTCCGAGGCGAGTTCCAAGAGTTCGGGATCTCCGTCCGGGGCCAGGCGACAGCACCACGCCGCCGAATTGCTGCCGACGAGCCGCCGATGGCCCAGCTCATTGGTACCCAGTGCGAACTCTTCAGCCCATGCGAGCGCGCGACGTTCGATCTCGGCGACTCGGGGGTGGCAGGCGGAAGGAAGAGGACAGGACAGCGGCGGAATATCCATGCGCTGCTCCACTCGCTGCGCCCCTTCCCGTGGCTGGGCGACACTCGGCGCGGGCGGTGCTGGACCCAGCGTCACCGCCCTGAAGCCCCGAGATGCCAACGCCAGTAGAGCCTCCAAGAGCCCTGGCCGGGCGTCGTCCAGCAGCCGTTACCAACGCGCCGTTGCTCGAAGCTCAGTTGCTCTGCCTCTCCGGATGCTGTGGCCGACCACGTCGCGATCAATACCCGCACGCGGCTCGGGCCATGTCTGGCCGCAGAGACCTGCACTGCCCACGCGACTCTGCCCTTCTCCAGATCCGCGGCTACCACCCCGCCTACCCCGATCCGGCTCGTCCCTACCCACGCAGTTCACGGGCCGACAAGCCCCAGCGATCCGTTCAGCCACCGATGCCCAAGACCGCGTTGCGATCCCGACCAACGCGGGAACCATCCGAGAGCCCGACCCGTTCGACGGATGTCGGACGACGAATCTCAACTCGCAGATACAGCAGACGTGTTGTGGAGGAACGTGTGGTCAAGCATCTGAAGGTATCCCGCCGGTTGAAGTACGGTCCCTCCCGTTCCGAACTCCGCCCAGAAGACGTCACCGACGAAGGCAACGATGACGGCGGCCAGGCCGGAGTACGCGAACCACGATCACCGCTTCCCGACGGTCCGAGCCCGGTGGCTCTCGAACCTCCCAGAGACTGAGTGGTGGTCTTCGCCTGCAGCCGCAAGAGCGACCACGCCGCCTGCACGAGCCGGGGCGGGGGCGGCGTGATCGCCCGTCCCGCAGGGCTGCGGTCCTCTCCCGGACCGTGGCTCGGTCGCTCATTCAGCGGCGGCGACCAGGACAAGCACACATCCCTCGTCACCTCGCGCAATCCGAAGAGCGGCAGCACCGGTAAGCCGACCAAGCCCGCGACTACCTCGGCCCGGGCCGGGCCGGGCCGAGGAGCCGTAGCCCGACGCCAACCAACCGGCACGCAGCGGCACTCCGAGGGACCGGACGATCATCCGGGCCCTCACCTTACGCGGACAGGCCCCGCACGGTGCAGAGCGCCGGCGCTCTGCGCTCTGCGGAGAGTCGCTGGTCGCCAGGGTCGCACGGCTGGCGTTTCGCGCTGGTACCTGTTGGCGATCCCGGGCGCTCGGTAAGCCGAAGTCGTAGCCGGGCGAAAACCGAAGATGCCGACCAGGGCGGTTCGGCAATGACTGGCCCGATAGGGTGCTCGTATGTCCGAGCCGACCTCGCCGCGCTCGGTGTTTGCGCGGCTGATCCACGGTGTCGCGCACCGCGAGTTCACCAAGCTGCCCGAGCTGTACGCCGAAGACGCCGTCGTGGAGCACCCCTTGGCTCCCATGGACTCACCGGAGCGGTTTCTGCGCGGCCGCGACGAGCTGAGGGAACACTTCAGTCGGACCTTCACCCGCGAATTCGACTTGCGCACAGAGGACGTGCTGATCCACGAGACGGCCGACCCCGAGGTGATCATTGCTGAGTTCACCTACCGGGGCCGGGTAGTGGCGACAGATGAACCGATCAACATCGCCTGTGTCTTCGTGATGCGCGTCCGCGACGGACAGATCATCTCCTCCCGCGACTACGCTCACCGCTCCGCACCGCCCCCAGGGCGCACCTGACGCTGCGGGCGAGCGGGACCGCAGGCGAAGTCCGAGCTTGGGTGGGTCGCGTCTGAGGTTCAACTCACGGGCAGCTGAATGGTTTTACGGCGCGACAGTGGCGGGGGATCGTGAAGGTATCGGTGTCGGAGTAGGACGGCCCGAAGACCGATGTGCAAGTCAGGCAGTTTGCGCGAGCAGGTCATGCCGGGTCATCGGCAGCTTGGTCCGACGGGTCGGCGCGGGTGAGGCGTCTGGTCGGACGGCGAGCGGTGGGCCCGTCTGCGGCCGAAAGGGCGCACGTCCCTCCCGGCCGCAGAACTCTCCCGGCGACGGGCGCTGCCTACCGCCGTCTTTCACCAGCCGCTCAGCACACCGGCTCAGGGGCGGCCTGGCCGAAGGCGCCGCGGGCGGCGCGACGCCAGCGGTTGGCCGGCAGCGCGGGACGTAGTGCGGCGAAGGCACCGCAGTACTTGGTGAAGACAGCGGGTCGTATCCCATGGGCGTGCAACAGGCGGTCCGCCTCGGTGAGATGCCCGGTGGTCTTGGTCTCGACGAGCACGAGGGCGTCCGCGCACCGCACGGTGCGTCGGGTGCGCAGGTCGTCGCAGACCAGCGCCGCATCGCAGGTGATGCGCTCACCGTCCGCCACGAAGGTGGCGCGAAGGTAGTCGGTGCTCAAGGACGGTTCGAGGGCGGACGGGGCGCCGATGCCGTACGCGGTGTGCAGGGTCTCGGCCAGGAATCCTCGGCAGTCGGGGTCGAGCGGGGTACCGGCCCCGGTCAGCGGACGTCGACGTTTGACGGTGTCGCCGCGCGGCCCCTTGAGTTTGATCTCGAACTGCCGCTCCCCCGTGTCCGCATAGACCCGTTCGCGGATCTTGAAACGGAGCCGACGGCCCTGCCGGTGATCGTGAAAGGAGCGCAGGTCGGGGGTGTCGTAGTAGACGGAGTGGTATCGGAAGGCACGCCGACCGTCGATGGCCAGGGCTCGGAAGGGCCCCTGAGGCCGGCGCGGGTCAGTCAGCCGGCCAACGATGCGCAGGAAGGTGTCCGCGGGCACGAGATAGCTGTGATCGAAACGTGCCAGGAGAGCAGCCCGTTCATTGAGCTCCTCGAGCGAGACGGAACCGGCACCATGTGCGGCATCGCTGATGGCGCGGACCGCGGCGGTGTCCGGCGGCGCCGTAGCCGGTGCGGCAGAGCGGGACAGCCCGGCCGAGCAGAGCGGTCCGGTGGAAGGGACCGGTCCGGCGGAGCGGAGTGGTGCGGTGGTCATACGGCCTCCCCAGCGGGCGTGGTCCGGGCGGCGGATCCGGCAGCAGGCACAGCGGAGCGAACCAGCGTGACGGAACAGAGCGGCACGGCGGTCATACAGCCTCCCAGGCAGGCGTGGTCCGGGGGACGGATCCGGCGGCAGGCACAGCGCCCCGGTCGGCCGAGGTCGCTCCAGGCTCGCGGTAGCGGACGTCGACGACGGTGAGATCCCGCACGAAGTCGACTTCCATGACCGTCCAGTGCAAGGGCTCGCCCAGGCGACGGACGAGGTCAGCCCGCAGGGCGGCAGGGTCTTCATGGACGGTGTCGAGGGTGACGACGGCACGCCGGGTACCGGCCAGGAGGCGGGGGCTGTCGGCTGCCCAGACGATGAGGAGCAGGGTGGCGCACAGCCCGGCCGTGAGCGCGAACGGCAATCTCGGCAGCCCGCAGAGCAGCCCCAGGACCAGGGTGGTGAAGTAGTAGGCGACTTCCTCGTGCTGCACAGCATCGGAGCGAAGTCTGACGATCGACAGCACACCGAAGAGACCGAAGCCCAAGGCCGCTCCCCCGGCACCGCGCACCTCGGCGAGAGCGGTCACGACGGTGAACAGGCCGGTGTTCAGGGCCAGATACGCCGGCACCAGGTCACGCCGACGATGCCGCGGAAAGTAGATCGCGAAGGTCAGCACGCCGACGGCGGCGACATCGAGCCCGAGGTGGGCGGCAAGATGCCGAAACGACTCCATGACTGCACTCCCTATCAATACGAAGGCCGAAGATCCTGAGGAACGGGAAGCAGAGACAGACGATAGGCAAACACAAGGCGAACATGCTTCCGCTTGTGGAGAAACGATGCGCCTCCTTGATACCTCTCAACCCCAACTGACCGAAACCACACACCCCCTGACGCGTTCGCCCCCCTTGCCAACCACCCCCGGCCCCGGCACGAAAGGCCAACGGGCCGACGATCGCCCGGCGTGCGAGACCAACGCGGCGGACCTTGTCCACAAAGCCCAGGCCGGACCCAGCCACCCCCTCGGTGTATGCACCACTGCCACGCACGAATCGGACAACCCGCGAACCAACAGGCCGGCACCCGAGACCCATCAGGCACAGCCCCGCCCATCGACACGACCGAAGCAACACCACCGAACCCCATCACCAAACGACCGACCACCATCACGGCACACAAAAACCGGGAGACCCCGCCCCACAAGCGGCCGGAGCTGATGCGTCGGCGGCAGACGAGCCCGGCCAGCCATCGCGCCCCGCTGCCCCGTCCCCATGCGCGTCACGCAACCAACAACCAGTTGCCGGTTGAAAGGGACGGACGCACCGGCGATGCCTGCCGGCAATCCGCCCACAGAGCAACGACAGTGCACTTCCGGCCCACTTGAAGTGCGGACGCCGGGCAGCATGCGGCGCGTTCTGCTCCGCCCACAATGTGGCCAGTCCCAACATTGACTGCAACTGACCCAAGCGGCCGACGGCTCCTGCCACATACTCATGACAAGCGGATCCCACACCGCTGCACGGCCTCCCGGAATTCCAGGACTTCACCGCGGCAGTCATGGACAGAACCGCCGACCGGAGCCGACGGACCGAAGAGATCCTTCGAGTGACCGAAACCAACCACCACCCAACCACGCAAAGATCAGGTGGTGACCGGGCGGCGAGGTGGGCAGCACCACGTTCCGGAAGCAACACCACGGCTCGGGTGGCTCATTCTGCACTCTCCCCAGTGATCCCTACCAACAAGTACTGTGCCCCGGCACAAGGTTCACCAGTCACGGGGGCATGGAGAAAGGATCGCTGCCATGGTCTACCGGCTTGTCAGAGTCGTACTGGTAGTGCCGTTGTTCCGGTGGCTCTTACGACTGCGGGTCGAAGGGATGGAACACCTCCCGAAAACCGGCCCCGCGGTCATCGCAGGAAACCATCTGTCCTTCTGCGACCAGTTCCTGACGGTGGCCGTGACCAAGCGCAAACTCACCTACCTGTGCAAGCAGGAGTACTTCACCGGACGAGGCATCAAGGGCGCCCTCACCCGCGGCTTCTTCCGCAGCTGCGGGCAGATCCCGGTGGATCGCTCGGGGAAGGACGCAGGCCAAGCAGGAGTCGAAGCGGGCCTGAAGGTCCTGCGCTCAGGCGAGTTGCTCGGCATCTTCCCCGAAGGGACTCGTTCGCACGACGGACGGATGTACAAGGGCAAGGTCGGTGTGGCCGCAATGGCCCTGCGAGCAGGGGCACCCGTAATTCCCTGCGCCGTGATCGGCACCTTCGAAGCCCAACCGGCCGGACGGCGGCTACCCCGTCCCACACCACTGACCATCCGCTTCGGGGCACCGCTGAACTTCTCCCGGTACGCCGGGATGGAGGAATCCCGCGAGATCCTGCGGGCAGTCACGGACGAGATCATGTACGCGATCATGAAGCTGTCGGAACAGGAGTACATCGACCGGTACGCGGCCGAAGTCAAAGCCGAAGCGAAGACACAGACACCATCGGCAGGACACAACAGGCCGAATGCAACTCTCCCGAATCAACAGCCTGTCACGGTCGACGCACCCAACTGACCAGGAATCCCGTGACACCGCACCAGCCCAAATGCCTGCAGCCGCCCCGGCGCAGCACACACCCCACTCCATGCGCCACCCAATCGGCCACAACCACACTCCCCAACCGGCCCCCCCCCCCCCCCCCCCGCAGCCCGAACCCCCGCGGCAGCCGAAGCCGACACCGACACCCTCCCCACTCCCACGACGACAGTCGGGCACTCAGCGCCGGCCCCACCCACCAACACGCGGCCGGAGGCCGGCACCCACCTCCGGTCAACCACCCCCGAACACGAACGGGCCCGCGCCGTCCGCACGGTCTTCGCCTGCGACTACCTCGCCGGCCCCGGACTGCACCGCGAGATCCACTGCGGGCTCCAGGTCGTCGAGAACTGGAACAGCGCTAACACCATGCTCCAGTACGGCAAAGACGGTGCCCTGACCGGCCCGGACAAGAAGCATGCCGAGACTTCGATGCTCGCGCTGCACTGGCTCCAGTCGGCGCTCGTCCACTCAACACCCAGCTGGTGCAACAGGTCCTGACCGAACCGGCGTGAGCGAAGAGGCTGAGCGACGAGGACCGGCGCGGCCTGACCGCCCTGTTCTGGTCCAACGTAAACCCGTACGGCACACCCCGCCTGGACGGGAACAAACGCCTCGATCTGGGGCTTACAGTGCCCGCCCCGCCCCCGGCGGACGCCGCCGGGGGCGGGGGTCAGCGGCGCGCCTGCCCCTCCACCAACGAAGCGGGAAAACGCATGGCCTTCCGGGCCTGCGCTACCTCGGCGGAGCAATCCGCCGACGCTCCCAACCCCAACCACGAACAGGCGAAGCTGTTCTGAAACGGCAGGTCACAAAGTGTCCAGCCCACGGGTGCAGGGAGCGAGCACCGCTCTCACCGGCGCCGCGGGCCTGGGTCGCGTCCCGCCCACGGGTGCAGGGAGCGATCAGAGTCGCGGCATGGGAACAGGCGCAAGTCACCGTCCAGCCCACCGGTTCAGGGAGTGATCGAGCGGCCTGGGATCGCCGAGCCTTGACGAGAACGGCGGTTGCCACTCTGTCCGCCGCGTGGCGTGCGTCGTGAATGTCACCGACTGACCTCATTTGCCCGGCGCGTCGAGGGCCGAATTTGACGATATGAGGCACTCGCCCTGGATACGCTCTTCGAGTTGCTCGGCGAGGGAGGTCGCAACGCTGTCGTGGCGTGTGGCGGCTCCGTAATCGACGCGCTCTTCGTAGCAGTTCGGCCGGGTAACGATCGCCCAGTGTCTTACGAGTTGTACGAGGAGTGCAGAAATGGCTGAGGTGAAGCTCGCCGCCGGGTTGCGGACCGATTTCGGCAAGGGGGCGGCCCGCCGTCTTCGTCGGGACGGCATGGTCCCGGGTGTCGTCTACGGTCACGGAGCCGAGCCGAAGCACGTGGCGATCGACAGCCACGCGCTGATGATGGCCTTGAAGACCCCCAACGCGCTGATCCGTCTGGACATCGACGGCAAGAGCGAGCTGGTGATCCCGAAGGCGGTGCAGCGTGAGGCGATCCGCAGGTTCCTGGTGCACGTGGACTTCCTGACCGTGAAGAAGGGCGAGAAAGTCCAGGTCGAGCTGCCGATCCACACCGAGGGCGAGCTGGCCCCGGGCGGCAACCTGCTGGAGCACCTGCTGAACACGCTGCCGGTCGAGGCCGAAGCCACCAACATCCCGGAGTCCGTGACCGTTTCGATCGCGGGTCTGGAGGCCGGAAGCACCATCTACGCCCAGGGCATCGAGCTGCCGGCCGGTGTCTCACTGGCGGTCGACGAGGACACGGCGGTGCTGCAGGTCGTCGCCGCCCAGGCGGAGGCGCTGCCCGCTGAGGAAGAGGGCGAAGGCGAGGGCGGCGAAGCTGCGGAAGCATAGGTCCTCTCCGGCCATCGTTCCCCTTCCGCGTCCGCGGGCTGGTCGACTGGCTGTGGAGGCGAGAACAGCGGTCGCTTGTTGACGACTTCGGGAGTCGTCACGTGTGCCGCCGCCATGATCAATGGCGATGAGTTCGGGAGTCACTCATGGCGGTCGGACACGCCCCGCGATTTGTCATGCTTCTGCATGGACATGCAAGCCGTGGAGGACGCGCGGCGTTGGCTCGCCGAGCGAGGCGTTGTCGAGGCCGGTGACGGGTGAGCCGACGTCGAGGGGCCGGGCCGACCGCTCACTGATAACGAGATTCGGACTCGTAGGCTGGCGAGGTGTTGGCCGACGAGTCCCTGGACGTGACCGAGCAGGTGCGGCTGGCCTTCAAGCTGCTGGATCTCCTCCACGACTACTGGGTGACATGCGAGATCCGGTTCGCGGACCGAGGTCCGGAAGGTCCCCTGCCGGTCGACGTGTTGTGGGAAGGCCATCGCCGGCGGCTGGAGGCGGGGCGGGACGCCGAGGCTGTCACCTACTCACTGTGGACCGACTGGTTCGAGGATCGCGACACCGCCGCAGCGCCCCCGCCACACCCGGCACGCGCCCCGCCCCGCACCCACAAACCAGGACCACACGGCAGGAAGAGAAGAAGGAAGAAGGGATGCACTGATCCGGTCGGGAGAGCGGCGACTCGTGTCGGGAAAGCTACCGTCACGGGTCGCGAGCCGAAGGTATCCCGTGCCCTGTCGAGACCCGCCTGCATGCCCTCCCATCTCGCCCCCACCTCCCGTCGACGAGCCGTCAAACCCCTCAGCCCAGGCCAGGACCCGTCATCAAAGAAGCCGCTCATGCCGAAGCGACCGGCATGCGGCAGTCCCAGGCAAGAGGGTGCTCCCCGCCATCAACCTCCGCCCCGGCAGAAGCACATGAGCCCCTTACCGGGCGGCCGGGGCTCGCTTCACCTCCATCACACACAGCAAATCTTCGTCGTGTTCGCGGAACATGCGCAATGACCGTGGCGGGTCAGGGGTGCCGCTGTGATCTGCACCTGTAGCGGTGCCCCCGCCTCCTCGAAACCGGCGCACCGAGGCGGGACGATTCCGGGCATGGGCCTTGCTTTGACGCCTCACACCGGCCTTCTCCTCGCCGAGATCGCCGGCCTGCTGCTGGTGTTCGGCGGAATCTGGCTGGTGGGGGCGCAGACCCCAGGCTGCGGTGTCCGACTGCCCGAACAATCGTCGCCGGAATCGCGTTCTCTGCTGCTGGTGTACTGCTGATCATCGCGATGCGCTGGGGGCACTTCGGGTAGATCGCGAAGGGAGCCGGGGCTTTGCATGCGGACGCCTCGTCGAGCACCCAAGGCTCCCGCAACCCGAACTCACGGGAAGCTGCGATCAGCACCCATCAGCACCTGAATAAATGCACGCCCGCCGGGCCCCAGCCGGGCCCCGGGACGCCTCACTTCCGGCTCCCGCCCCCACCACCGCTGCAACGCCCGTGCTCCGCCGTGCCGCCGTCCCGGCTATGGGCACACTCGCCGCGGACGCCGCACACCGCGCCGGATTACTCCTGGACGACAACGAGCGGTCTGCCCGTCCCAACGTCGGCAGCGACCTCGCACGGCTCGTCGCCCTCCTGCACGCCGCACCGCTGCGGCAGCCGACCATGGGCTGCCTCGGCCTGGACGTCGCGGCATGGGGCACCTCTCCCTCGCCTACGCCTACCGCTGCCCTGTGTGCCAACACAGGGCAGCGTCCTCGTGCTGGCGACGCAGGCAAGATCAGCCTCAGCGCGGCGGCTGAGGTCCATCGAACCGCCCGACTAGCGGTGTCCCTCCCCCGCGACGACAGGGGCGCGCGCACTGCTGCGGACCAGTCGCACGCGGCCGGGGATCGGGGGGCGTCAGAGCCGTCTTCCACCTTGCCTCATGGGTGTGCCTGCTGCCCGGCAGGCGATCGCGGCAGCCCAGGCCGCGCACGGTCGCAGTCGCACCTCCGTGAGGGTTCGGCACCGCGACATGTGGCCGGGAGCGTTGGCTGAGCATGCCCCACGCAGCGCAGGGCGGAGAGGCTTTGGGCTGGAACTGACACCGGGCGATGTCACCGTGATGGCCCGCGCCGACCGGCAGAACCGTCCGGCGGCGGTGAGGATGAACGGGACAAGAGGGGGGAAGCGAAAGGATCTGATCATGTTCCGCTCGATTGCCACGGTACTGGCCGCTACCGCCGTCACGGGCCTCCTGAGCGCCGGTATAGCCAGTGCCGCGCCCGACCAATCCCAGGCCCATGCGGCCGTCACCCAGCAAGCGCAAGGCGGCGGCCACGACCACGGCTGCGGCCACGGCGTCGGGGTCGGCGTCGGCGGCATCGGCGACGGCGGCCGTGACGTCGGCGTCGGCGTCGGCGGCATCGATGCCTGCGCCACCGTCGGTGTCGGCGGCATCGGCCGCAACGGCAACGAAGGCGTCGGCGTCGGCGGCCTGTGAGTTCTCGCTGCTGTTCCCTCCCGGCACCCGCCTCGTGCGGGGGCCGGGATGTTGCGGCCGACGGCAGTCACACAGTGACTTCCCGTGGTTCCCCGCCTCACCAGGCACGTGCGGAGATCTGTCGCGCCCGCCCGGAGAGCGGTGGTGCCAGTCGATGGCCCAGCTGAGGTCGGAGCGCCCAGGGGACGTACCCCCGGGCGACCCAAGGTGAGTGCCTTGCCTGAACCGCCGGAACCTGGATTCGGGCGGCTCGAACCCGCAGGACTGAGCCCGCCCGGCCCGGGGGTTGCACCGGGCGGCGGCTGAACCGTTGTACCCGGGGGTGCTGGAGAGACGGGCCGGCGATTGCACCGGGGCCACTGCCGGAGGGCAGAGTCCGGTCGACTCCGAAAACCCCCGGGGACCGTGTCGGCTTGCGTAAGTTGATTGACTGGTGCCCATGACCTCAACTCTCTTCGAGTCTGTCGCCCCCGATGCGCATGTCTACCTCGATCGGCTCGCTGCGACCGACCTGGGCCGTTCCTATAAGGGACGCATGCTCAACGCGCTTGAAATCCGCCCGGGACAAACGGTCCTCGATCTCGGCTGCGGCCCGGGCACCGATCTCGGCAGGCTTGCCGAGGCTGTCACCGCGACAGGCAGGGTGATCGGTGTCGACCACGACCAGGCTGCGGTCGATGCTGCCGGCGAGCGCACGGCCGAGCAGCGCACCGTCACCGTTCAGCTCGGCGACATCCACGATCTGCCGCTGTCCGACCGCATGGCCGACCGTGCTCGCACCGACCGGGTTCTGCAGCACGTGGCCGATCCTGTCAGGGCGCTCTACGAGATCCGCCGCGTTCTACGGTCCGGCGGACGGGTCGTCATGGGCGAGCCCGACTGGGGCACCCTGACCGTCGATCACCCGGACGGTGACCTGTCGCGCGCCTATACCCGGTACGTCACCGACAGAGTCATCCGTAATGCTCGCATCGGCATGCAGCTTCCTCGTCTGGCAGCAGAGGCCGGATTCGCGGTGCCTACGGTCATCCCGGTGACTCCTGTGCTTCGTGACGTCCAGGAGGCTGACAAGATCCTTGGATTGGAGCGCACTACACAGCGCGCCCTGGCCGCCGGATACCTCACCGAGGAGGCGGCACACAGGTGGCTGGAGCACCTTGCCAGCGGCCCCTTCCTCGCGACGGTAACGTTCTACATCGTCGTAGCTGAGTCACAGCCCGCCACATAGGTACCGGCAGCAGGCCCGAGCTTTGGCCTCGGCGAGCACGGAGAGAGCCCAATCCCGCCTTCCCCCACCCCGAACTCGCGACGGTTGGATAAGCGACCCCACGAGTACCGCGATTCCCGCGAGTACCGTGATTCCCCGTCGCCTTTGATGATACGTCGCCGATCGAACCGGGGTGCGATTTGACGTGGCGGAGTCGACCTCGTCGAGGTCAGATGAGGGTCGGTGCCGGGTTGTCGGGTTGGCCGATCCAGTGCTGGTGTCCGTGTGGTCGGGCGGTGAGTCCGTGGCGTTCGGCCGCGGGCCGGTCGGCGTGGTCCCATTGCTGGTGGGCGGTTTCGGTTTCGTCCCAGAGGAGTCGTGGCCCGTGCTGGAGACGCGGACCTGTGCATTTCTGCCGGCCGTCGTAGTCGATGGCGGCCCATGAGGTGGCTTGGCCATCGGCGAGCCAGAGCCGTTGTGGGCTGCGTCGGTGTCGGCATCCCAGGAGTGCCAGATGTCGGGGACGCGGGGACGCGGATGCCGATGGCGAACTGGGCGTCGAAGTCGGTGGATCCAGGATGGGGGGATGGCCCGGACGGAGCAGGTAGACCGGACAGAGCAGGTCGAGATGGTCGTTCGCCCCGGTGGATTCGGGGGCGCCGACCTGGGGCACTTTTGGTCGGGCTTCGGCTGCGGGTCGGGCTGGGGCGGCGGGATCCGCTGGCGCGGTTGGGATCCGGCGTCTCCGATCGGCGATCGGTGCTTCAAGTCCACTGTGTGATCCTTGTGTTGGCGCGTCCGTGAGAGTGCCGCTATCGAAGTGCGGGCGGGAGCTGAGAAGGGAGCCCCACCCTTCATGGGTAGGGCTCAGTCTGGCTGCGGCCACCTGGGCACTGTCGGGTGACGAGGTCAAATGCCAGTACGGCGATGGACTTCTTGCTGTAGCTGATGAAGTGGAGAGCTCGCAGCCCACCGACTTCGACTTCGATCAGGCGGTTGCGGTCTCAACTTCGCCCCAGGGCTGTATGACGAGGAGAGGGTCGCGGCAGGCGTAGGCGAGGGCGAATGTGAGGGGTTCGCTGGTGGCGGGAGAGAGAAGTCGGGCACTGCCTCGACTCCAGGCTCATATGCGAGCTGCGGGGCACATACGGCAAAGGCATGTGTCATTACGGGTGTCCGTAACCGTGCAGGCCAGCGCACCGACCTCACGATCACGCGTGACCTGGATGAGCGCCTCCTCACCCTCGTGGACTGTGGTCGATGTCGACGAGCCACGCCTACCGCTACCGACCCCGCGAAAGGCACACGCCACGGTCCAGCTCCTGCAACCGCTGGACGCGGAACCAGGCAAGGGCGCCTTCGCGGCCCGGCGAACACACGGTGTGATGCCGCACGACCAACAAGGCCACGACGCCCCTGAGCCGGACTTGCCCACGTAGCACCGGCGCAGCGTTGGAGTGACATGGCCGCCTGCTGGAGGCGGTTCGGGTAGGAGGAGGGAAGGATGGCGAATGATCCTGCCGATAAGTCGCCTTGACGAGTGGAGGTCCCTCATGAAGCGCCTGACCGCTCTCGCTGCAGCAGTAGCGACCTCAGTACTGATCATCCTTGGAACTGGCACCGCCAACGCCGACGACGGCTACAGGCCCGATTCCGGATCCGCTCGGATCGGAACTGCCCCGATCACCGAAGGCCTTCAAAAAGTCTTCAGCGGCTCCTTGCTTCTGGACAGCTGAGCTTCCCCAGGAATAGATCCAGGCGGATGCAGGTACGCCGAGCGCCAGGCAAGTCGGCCGCAATCCGTGGTTCGATGCCCCGGGTCGACTCGGTGCCGTCCGCCTTCACGTAGCGGATCCGCGTCGCGGCGCCGGAGTCGATCGCCCGGAACAGAGCCGTCAGCAGACGGACATCCGGGAGAGGGCGCTACGGGCGATGGGCTCGGTAGCGGCGAACGCGGCGCGGATGATGCGTGGATCGTGGTGCGCATATGGGTCCTCACATATGGGTCCTCCTCCAAGCTCACTGATCGAGATTCAGTGAGAACGCTCGGTCGCCACTGTCACAGGACATACGCACTGTGGCTGAGCGTTGTTGTTGGCCGTTGCGCGTCGGTCGGGCCGGGGCCCTGGGCCCGGCGACACACGTGCTACACGCTGGTGGTCACGCAGGCCAGCGCTTGGGAGAAGGTGAGGGCCCCGGAGTACAGGGCGCGGCCGATGAGGGCGCCTTCGACTCCGTGCGGGGCCAGCGCGGCCACCGTACGCAGGTCGTCCAGGGTGGCGATGCCACCCGCGGCCAGCACGGCAGCGGCGGTCCGGTCGCACACGTCCCTGAAGAGGCGCAGGTTGGGGCTGTAGAGGCTGCCTTCCCTGCTGACGTCGGTGACCACGTAGCGGGTGCAGCCGGCACCGTCGAGCACGTTGAGTGCTTTCCACAGGTCTCCGGCGTCCGTGCCTCGCCCCGGCCCGGCCAGTCGCGGGCCGCGGTCGGTCACGCGGACGGGCAAGCTGATGCCGATCCGCTCGCCGTACCGGGCGACCACCTCGGCGCACCAGTGGAGGTCAGTCAGGGCGCTGCGGCCGAGATTGAAGCGAGCGCATCCGGTGGCCAACGCCCGTTCCAGGGTGGCTTCGTCGTTGACGCCGGCCCGGCACATCAGCTGGACGTCGATGCCGACGGCCTCGATGACGCGCCGGGCCTGCCCGAGATCGAGCCCCCCGTCCTCCTCTTCGGCCATCACCAGGTGCAGCCACCTGGCACCCTGCTCCTGGAAGGCCAGCGCGGCCTCGACCGGATCGCTCCGGTCGCGCTCCGGTACCTGACCGTCCCCGACCAAGTGCACCACCCTGCCATCGGCTACATGCACCGACGGAAAGAGCGCGAACCGGGCTCTGACGGCGGCCTCCTGCGCACAGACCGCATCCTGCGAAACTCGCGGCATCCCCGCCACCGTCCCTCCCATGCATACACCGACGAACCCACACGCTCGGACTGCACGGTAGAAACGCTCCACCCCAGCCGTATACAGCGCGAATCCGCCACCCCGTTACCACGGCCACTGGCCGACAGAACGCTCAGTCAGGCGGTGGAACTGAGCCTTCTCATCGGCCAGTTGAGCCCGGCGTGGCATCGGCTGACCGCTCCCGGTACGCCGAGTTCCAGGAGACGTCGAGACGGCGAACGAGGTGACAGCCCGTCAGGGCTCGGGCGCTGCTTCCAGGGCAGGGAGATAGCCCCTGAGCTGACCCCGTGCGGTGGGGTGGTACGCCACGTCTGCGGTGAGCAGCGACGGGGGATTGATCCATGAGTCGTCGGAGCAGATCCCGTGTCCGGCAAATGCCGGCCGCACGTCGGCGAAGGCGACCCCCGTATGCGCACGCGCGCGGTCAGCGATGACGTGGTCGAGGTGGTCGGCCGCCGCATTGAGCGCTGACTGTTTCCTCTGTGTCACCAGTCCGGTGAGGCAGGCACGGTCGGCATACAGATGTGGATAGCCGAGTACGACCACACGGGCACGAGGCGCCGCCTTCTGGACGCTTCGCAGGAGGACGTCGTAATCCCCCGGCAGTGTGTCGTCCATGGCTTGTTCGGCGCGGGCAACGCTCTCCAGGCAGGAACTCTCGCTGCTCATGACGCAGGTCTTCATGACGTCGCTGAAACCGACGTCAATGCCACCCACGGTGATGCTCACCAGTGTCGTGCGAGGGCTGAGGCCGGGGAGCTGTGAGGTGATGACATCGTCGATATTCGCGCCCGAACAGGCGGCGAAGTCGAACGGTCCGCGGGGGTGGGCGTCGGCCCACAGAGCGGGGTACGCGTCCGGGCTCCGGCGGCAGTCGCCGCTGGACTCACCGGCGCCCACTCCCGAGGCGAACGAATCGCCCAGGGCGGCGTAGCCACCTTCGCGGGTGCCGCCCGGTGGTTTGCTGCCGGCGTAGGCGGAGGTGGTGGCCGCAACCGCCAAGAGAAGGGACAACGGACACGCGAGCGCTGCCGCAAGGCGACGGCGCAACGTTGCTCTCGTCACGACCGGACCAACGACGGAGTCACCGGGAAGTCACAGTCCATGAGGATTGTCGGAACCGAGCCGAGCGGCGGGGTGAGGCTGCGGCCCCACTTGCCGTTGGCTGCCTTGGTGCACCTCGCTTTCAGCGGGCAGGCGATGCCGTCGGCGAGCGCGAAGTGCACCCGGACGACGGGGGTGCCGCCGGCCTTGCGTTGTTGGGACCAGTCGGCACTGGACATGCCCTGGGGCAGATGACTTTCCTTGCCTCCCAGTCCGTCGTGGAAGCGGCCTGGGTCAGGTCCGGCGCCTGTGCGTCCGTGTGGTGGGTGTCGGTGCCGACGGGGCCGACCAGGTCAATGCCGTTGGCCATCGCGGGCGGGCAGGACGTGGGCGGTAGTGACATATCCGGCGTCGACCACATGCTCACGCGGCTTCGGCCCAGGCGCATGGCAGGACACGGACTGCGGGGACTTCACGCAGCCCGGCCTACGACAGCCGGGCCAGCGCCTCCTCCAGGAACCGCTCATCCAGCCCGTGCGTGATCAGTTGGAATCGGAAGTCACGCAGGACACGGTGGGCCGAGTTCCTTCCTCGCAGACTGGTCAACGAGCTCTTCCGGGCTGGGGAATGGGAACGAACGACCTTTCCGATGTCTCCTCCTGGCCGGTGGAACGGGATCCTCGCACGGGGTACGCCGGGCCGGCGGGCCGGATGTCGCGCCGGCGTGCCGGGGGGGGAGGGCTGCCGGTCGTCGTGCATCGGCTTGGGCGGCGCGTTGCGCCTCGTGCAGGGCTTGTCTGTCCAGAGCGGACGATCAGAGCGGAAGAGAAGTACTCACTCCTTGCCACTTTCAACGTATAGCGCACTGGGGGGCTTGCGGCAAGGCCCCGGTCGTGCCGCACAATCGCTGACCTCGGCCAGAACCTTCAGCAATGGGAGCTTTGCGAAGTGCATGTGTTTTGCCGGCCTGTGGGTCGTGCGGTGATGTCGAGCCGGTGGTGGGACTTCCTCCGCGACGGGGGACGCTCGGCGCGGAGGTGGGTGGGTGCGCGCCGTTGGACCTCGCGGGCGCGGCCTTCGGATCGGAGCTGGTGAGGTGAATCCCGTGACCACCAGCGCGTTCGACCTTCCCGACCGCCTCTCCCCCAAGGCCGACCCGACGCTGATCGCCGGCGACGAGCGGCACTTCGCGGCCATAGCGGAGAGCCTTGAGCAGTCGATCGCCGAACTGTCCGACCGTCTCGACGCCGAGCTGAGGGCGCCCGGTGGCATCGGCCGGCAGGCGATGGATCGGGACGCGGAGGTCCGGCGACTGACCGGGCGCCTGCGGGCCCTGCGTCGCTTCGGATGGGATCTGTGCCTCGGGCGCATCGTCGGCGCGGACGATCCCGAGCCCGTGTACATCGGACGGCTTGGCCTGACCGACAGCGCGGGGCGTCGGCTGCTGGTCGACTGGCGCTCCCCGGCGGCCGCATCGTTCTTCGCGGCGACCCACGCCAACCCGATGGGGTTGGCGAGCCGCCGTAGGTATCGCTGGGCGGGTGGCCGGGTCAGCGATTACTGGGACGAGGTGTTCACCGCTGACGGGCTGGACGGGCACGCCGCGCTGGATGACCAGTCCGCCTTCGTCGCCAGCCTGGGCAGCACCCGGTCGTCCCGGATGCGTGATGTGCTCGCCACCATCCAGGCCGACCAGGATGCCATCATCCGGGCGGGATCCCGGGGCGCTCTCGTTGTCGACGGCGGTCCGGGTACGGGCAAGACTGTGGTCGCTCTGCATCGCACCGCCCACCTCCTCTACTCCGACCCGCGTCTCGGCCACCGTCGCGGTGGCGTGCTGTTCGTCGGTCCGCACCAGCCCTATCTGGCCTATGTCGAGGACGTCCTGCCCAGTCTCGGGGAGGAGGGCGTGCAGACGTGCACCGTGCGGGACCTCGTCGCCGAGGGGGCCGGAGCCGCGGTCGAGGCCGACCCGGATGTCGCCCGCCTGAAGTCGTCCGCGGACATGGTCAAGGCGATCGAGGCTGCCGTCGGGGTCTACGAGGAGCCGCCGGCCGAGGGGATGACGGTCGCGACCGACTGGGCCGATATCCGGCTGAGTGCCGACGACTGGGCCGAGGCGTTCGACACGCCGGATCCCGGCACTCCGCACAACGAGGCGCGTGAGCAGATCTGGGAAGAGCTGGTCACGATCCTGTTGGGCAAGCTCGACGGCGATGTTCCGCCCGACCTGTTCCAAAGGTCGCTCAGGCAGGACGAGGAGCTGGTCACCGCCCTCCACCGCGCGTGGCCGCTGCTCGAAGCGGCCGACCTCGTCGGAGACCTGTGGTCGGTCCCCGCGTATCTGCGGATGTGCGCTCCCTGGCTGAGCCGCGATGAGGTGCGCACGCTGCAGCGCAAGGAGGCGCCCCAGGCATGGACGGTGTCCGACCTGCCGCTCCTGGACGCGGCGCGGCAGCGGCTCCGCGGTCCGGAGGCGGCACGGCGGAAGCGCCGGCAGGAGGCCGCCGTCGCCGCCGAACGAGCTCGTATGTCCGACGTCATCGACAACGTGCTGGCGGCCGATGACGACGGTGAGGGTGCGGTGACGATGCTGCGCGGACAGGACCTGCGGGACAGGCTGATCGACCGGACCGCTGTGGCCGGCGCCGATCCGGACCGGCTCGCCGGTCCGTTCGCGCACATCGTCGTGGACGAGGCGCAGGAACTGACCGACGCGGAGTGGCAGATGCTGCTGCTGCGCTGCCCGTCCCGGAGCTTCACCATTGTCGGGGACCGCGCCCAGGCCAGGCACGGGTTCGCCGATTCGTGGCAGGAGCGGCTGGCACGGATCGGGCTCGACCGGGTCGAGGTGGCCTCCCTGAGCATCAACTACCGGACGCCGCAAGAGGTCATGGCGGAGGCCGAGTCGGTCATCCGGGGTGAGCTCCCGGACGCCAATGTACCGACGTCCGTCCGCAGTAGCGGGGTTCCCGTCACGTACGGATCCGTCGCGGACCGGGACTCGGTCCTCGATGCCTGGCTCGCCGCGCATGCCGACGGGATCGCCTGCGTCATCGGCGATCCCACGTTCCGGGCGACATCCCGCGTGCGGTCGCTGACCCCGGAGCTGTCGAAGGGGCTGGAGTTCGACCTGGTCGTCCTCGTCGATCCGGAGGAGTTCGGCAAGGGCATCGAAGGAGCGGTCGATCGCTATGTCGCGATGACCCGTGCGACCCAGCAACTCGTCATCCTGCGGAGCTCCTGACGTCGGCCACGCGGTGCCGCGAGCCCCCGCGCCCCGGTGGGCCCGGACGGGGCCGCCGTGGGGGCGCGGAGTACGAATCCGCGGTCGTCATCGGGCGAATTGATCACCGCTCTTCAACGGGGCCGCGCTCGTCGAGGAAGCGCAGGAGCGCGTCGGCGGTGTCCTGTGGGTTGTCCTCGGGCAGGAAGTGCCCGGCTGCGCTGATTGTCTGCCGGCGGGCACCGGGGATCGCCGCGGCCAGGCGGTCCGCAGTGTCCGGCGGCAGCCATTGGTCCTGTTCACCCCACAGGACCAGGGTAGGAGCCACGATGTGCTTCAGGCGGGCGACGACATCGCGGGTGTCCTCGGAGCTGACGGCGACGACTTGGTCCATCCAACGTTGCCGACCGTCGTCTCCGGTCCACGGAGCAAGGTAGGCGTTCGCGGTGGAGACCGGCATCGGATGATGAGTGGCGGTGCGGAGACGCGTGGCGATGAGGTCGCCGAAGACGTCTGTGGGCATCGTGCGGTAGGCGGTTGCGTGGCGCTGCTGGTGGTCGGTGAACGGCGTGTTCCACGGGCCGAGGACGGCGGCGTCCAGGAGGGCGATACGTCGCACCGGCACGTGCTCGATCAGGTGTGCGCGCAGTACGATCCCTCCCCCGATGTCGTGCCCGACCAGGCTCGGCGTCTCCAGCCCCCAGTACTCGGTGAGTTCGGCCAGTACCCGGGCCTGCCGGGCGATCGTAGGGGCGGCCCCGGGACGAGGGCGGGAGTCGCCGAATCCGAGTAGGTCCCACACATGAACGGTGTGGCTGCGAGCCAGCACGGGGACGATCTCGCGCCACAGATAGGACCAGGCGGGGGTGCCGTGGACCAGGATCACGGGTGGCCCTTCGCCGAAGACGCCGGTGGCGACCTGTCCGTCGGATACCCGGACCCGGTGGGGGAGGCTCCACGTCTCGGACTGGGCGTGCGTAGGCATGCCAACCACTCACCCGCGGACGAGCGCCGCGCCCTTGAGGGGCGGTGACCGCTTCGTACAACGGCGACCGCGGATTCGTGCTCCGCGCCCCCAAGGCGGTCCCCTCGACCAGGGCGCAGTCCCGTCCAACCACGTAGCAGTACGGCTGTGGCAACCTCATCTCGGTCACGGAGCAGGCCCCCTCGAAACGAGCCGCATTCAGGAGCGGTTCGCCGCCGATACGGTGGGCGGCAAGCTGACCGTGCACCAGGACGACGGCCCGCGCCGGCACCGGGAGGTCAAGCTGCCGAAGTCCAGCGCGTACTGGTTCGAAGTGATTGCCTGGCCCGGTGCCCTGGCGATCAGCTGGCACAGCAGCACTCACGTCTTTCGCCACACGGACGACCTGTTCGCCACACGGACGACCTGATCGAGACACGGACGACCTGATCGAGACACGGACGACCTGATCGAGTCCTTCCGCAACTGTGAAGCGACCGGGAGCGGTTGACAGGTCGACACCCCTGCATCCCCGTCGGGCGCCTCGGCCGACCGTCTGCCCCTGCGCCCCGAACGGCGACAGTACACCGCAACTCCCCATCATCCGGCTGTGCCGGACGAACCCCTCCTCAAGATTGCTAGCAGCGGATAGTGTGATCAACCGGTGGATTGCACCACCGACACTCCCATTACACAAGAGGGGCTTGTTCTGACATGAAACCGCACAGACCCGCGGTCTCCCACAGAGCGTTAACCGTCCTGATAGCCACGCTCGGCATCGCCCTGGGCCTCACCACCCAGGCCGGCATCGCACAGGCCGCAGACAACTGCTCCGGTCTGTCCTGCTTGACGATCACCTCGGCCAACAGCGGCCGGAACCTGGACGTGCAGAACGGCAACAGCGGTGACGGCGTCTTCATCGTCACCAACTCCGCACCGGGCTACCACCAGCAGTGGCAGGCCCGACTCCAGGGATCCGACTCGTCCTTCACCATCGCCAACAACGACACGGGCAAGTGCATCGAGGCCGGACTCCCACTCAAGCAGCAGTCCTGCTCCGGCTCGTCCGCGCAGCGTTGGTACTTCCAGCCCGTCAACGGCACTTCGGACACCTTCATGATCCGTAACGCCGGGGACAACCGGTGCATCGACGTGGTGCTCGCCGCGCAGTACGACGACGCCTGGACCCAGACCTACAACTGCAACGGCACCAAGGCCCAGCAGTGGAAGCTCCCGAGCAGCGCCGTCGACACCGCGCTCAGGGCCGCGGTCGACTACGCGTCCAAGCGCTGCCAGAAGGACGGCTCCACCTGCTTCTGGACCAAGGGCTCCCAGGCCCCGGCCGAGCCGCTTGCGAAGCAGTGCGTCTCCCCCGTCTGGTACAACGGCACCGAAGCGCCGGTGCCATGGACGTTCTCGCTGAACACCTCCTCCGGCTGGGCGAGCCAACTCGGCGTCAGCTTCACCTCGGGAATCGGCGCGGGCCCCACGAGCCCCGTCCAGGCCAGTGTCAGCCTGACCATCTCCGGCCAGGTCACCCACGATCTGCGACAGGACCTCGGCAACAGCCTGACCATCAACGTTCCGTCGCACCAGTACGGCTGGGTGGCGCTGTCGGAGCTGGCGACCAAGGTGACCGGCGAGTGGACCTTCGACGCGAACGGGTTCCCCTGGACGGCGAAGGACACCGTCACCGTTCCGCTGAAGAGTGACGACCAGGGCCGGTCCAGCATCTACCTGGCCCGGACGAGCCCCAACTTCACCACCTGCAACAGCTAGCGCCAACAACGCCGGGCATCAGGCCGAGACGCCGTGACAGAGCCTGCCTGCCCGCCTGGTGGCGGTGCTCCGGGGGGGGTGAGGGACTGGCCGCTGTCGCGGCGGACTCACCAGCGAGATCCACTGGATCCAGCTGAGCGCGGATGGCCGCTGCCGCCCGCTGTCCTTGGTCATCACCGGCGGACAGCGGGCGGACTGCACCCCGTGCGAAGCGGTTCCGAAGAAGATCCGCGGCCCCGAAGAAGATCCGCTGCCCTCGGCCCCCCCCGCGACGTCATCACGTAGCTCCTCGGCGGGCTCACGGCGTCCGGAGACGAGCACGAGGGCGTCGTCCGCTCCCCCGCGGATGGGCAGTGGGAGCAGTCCAGGCGTCAGTGCTCGGTTCCGGTTGTCTCTTCGCCCTGGCCCTGTGCGACAAATCGGGCCAGCAGGTCGTGCAGTTGGTGTTGTTCCCGCGGGTCGAGAACCTCCAGTAGTGCGAGCATCGCGCCGCGGAACAGCTCGTCGGCCTCCTGGAGCCGCCGCTCGCCCTCTTCGGTGATCACGACCTCGTACGCCCGACGGTCGTTCGCTGCCCGCCGGCGCTGCACCAGATGCCGGCGCTCCAAGTCATCCACGATCCGCACCAGGGTGGACTTGTCGATGCCGAGCGCCGTACCCAGTTCGCGCTGACTGCGGATCTGGCCTGCCTGGACCGTGGCCAACACACCGGCATGTTGCAGTTCGATGCCGGTCGGCCGGGCCGCTTGGTTGGCCTTCGCGCGGGCGAGCTGGTGGGCGCGGAACATCAGCAGGCCGAGGGCGGTCGGATCGACCGGTGGAGCTCCCATGGACACGATGCTAGCATCCAAGATAGTCTCAGATGAGATGATCTCAATTCGGACGGGGTGAAGTATGCGTGTTCTGATCAGCGGCGCCGGCCTGGCCGGCCCGTGTCTCGCTCACGGCCTGCGCCAACACGGCCACGACGTACGGCTCTTCGAGCGCGATGCCGCCATCGACGCCCGCGCGCAGGGGTACCGGATTCACATCAACGGCGACGGGGATGCGGCGCTGCGCGAGTGGCTGCCCGCCGAGGCCTACGAGCAGGCCGTCGCCACTTCCTGCATGGCCGGTGGTGGCGTCCGCATGGCCGGCCCCGACCTGCGGGAATTCATCGAGATCGAGCTCCCTCCGGATGCCGCGGGCATCACGGTTGACCGGCTCACACTGCGCCGGATCATGCTGCGGGACCTGATGGACTCGACCCGGTTCGGCGCCGGGTTCTCCCGTTACGAACTGCTGGACGACGGCACCGTACGGGTCTTCCTCACCGACGGTTCCACCGCCGAGGGCGACCTGCTGGTCGCCGCCGACGGAGTCAACTCCGGCGTCCGGCGCCAGCTGCTGCCCGACTTCCCCGTCACCGTGCTGGACAGCCAACTGATCTACGGCCGTACGCCGTTGACCGATCAGGCACGGAAGCTGACGCCGCCGCCGGCGCTCGAAGGTTTCCTGGGCGTGGGCAGTACGGACGGCCGCCGCCTCGCGCTGGCCGCACAGCGGTTCCGCCGCAACCCGGCCGATTTCGGGCTGCCGCCGGCCGACGACTACGTCATGTGGGGTGTGACTGCCCCGGCCGACGTCTGCGGTCCCGGATTCTTCGAGCTCGGTGCCGCGGAGCTGTTGGAGTTGGCGGCACAGACCATTGCGGACTGGGCCCCCTCACTGAGCGAGTTGGTCCGACTGGGAGACCTGGACCACCTCATGCCCGCGAGTGTCCAGACCTCCGAACGCCCCGAATCGTGGTCGCCGGTACCGGTGACCCTGCTCGGTGACGCGGCGCATCCCATGGCCCCGGCCGGAATCAGTGCCGGCGTCGCGATCCACGACGCCGGCCTGCTCGCCTCCCGCCTGGTTTCGGGCGCACCCCTGCTCGACGCCGTCCGGTCGTACGAGACGGACATGCTCGACTACGGTTTCGCCGCAGTCGCCACCGCCACCCGGAACCACGCAGGCAACTTCCAGTAGTCCAGCCGCAGATCGTGATCTTCACACGTCGCAGGACCACGCTGTGCCCTGCGACCACCGCCTGAACCTGCTGCCTGCACACGCTGATGATCAGGCGGTGACCGCACTCGTTCCGCCCGCCGGAGACGATCACGATCAGCGGGCGGAGTGCGGCTCGGCCCAACCGGTGGCGGTCACCACCTCCCGCGCGATGTCCGCGACAGGCCGTCCGTCCGTCGCCACCCGTACGGTCTCCGCGGTGGCCCGCCGATCCAGAAGTCTCGCCTTGCGGACGCTGCCTTGCAGCTCCTGCTCCAGCTCGGAGCCGAGTTCCCGGCCCATCAGCCGCTCGCGCGCGGTGGCATCGGAGGCGGTGAGCAGGACTCGCGTGATCCGCACATCGGCGCCCATGGCACGCTCGAACATTCCCGCCTCCTCCGGCAGCACACTCACAGTGTTGGTGTAGATGAGACGTCGGTAGCCGCGCTGGGCGAAGTTCGCCCACACCGCAGTCAGGTTGCTCTCGGCGATCTCTGTGCGGTGAGGATCTCCCTCTGGTGCCGGATGTACCTGCCCCATGAAGTCACCCTCGATGACAGCGTGAGCGACCGCCGCGTTGCGCAGCAACGCCGAAACCTCCCACCCCACCGTCGTTTTGCCGACACCAGCCCGCCCACCGATCAGCAGCGCTTCTGCATGTTCCATGGGGGCAGCGTGCCAGCCGGCGACCGCGTCACGCGATCCGATATCGATCCCCTCCCCTGTCCTGTCAGTTGTGTCTCCATGGGAGTGGCCGGCTTCGCCAACCCGTTTCTGCCATCCGCGCGGACGGCATGCTCGCCAGACAGCCGGTCTTGTCGCCCGGCCATGGAGCCTCTACGGCCCGATCGAGGGCGGGTGTAGGCCCGACCGAGGTCGCGACGGTCTGTTCGGGGCGGAGCCTCGGTGGCGTTGCGGTATGCGGCCGAAAGCATCTGGCGCCAGCCGAAGGGGAGCGGCCAGGAACCGGATCGTAGGTCAGGACGTCACAGTGGCGTGCGGTGGTGGAAGGGGGGCAGCAGTGGCGGTGGGGCGCAGTGAACTCAGCTCGTGGCACGGGTCGGCCCGGTGTTGGTTCGGGGTTGTCCTGGTTGGTGTTGCGTGCGTGGTGACCGCCTGTGGAGGCGGAGATGGCGGTAGCGAATCGCGGGCTCGCTCCGCGCCGTCGGGCCCTACCGTCGGTCCGAGCACCACGACGCCGGCGCCGTCTTCCCCGGCCCCCGGGGCGGCCTCCGCGTCGCCGGGCTGTGTCGCGGGGGCCGCTACCGTCACCCATCGGCCTGGTGACGCCTCCGTCCGGGACCTGTGTGTGCGGCCCGGCGCGACGGTGACCGCGGTTCTGGGGCCTCGCTCGGAGGGTGCCTGGCCGCAGCCGCGCAGCGGTAATCCGATGCTGGCGGTGGTGACTTCGACCGCCACCGGCCGGGACGGGGCGGCCCGCGTCACCGTGCGGGCCGCGCGTACCGGCCTGGGGAGGGGGACCTGGGGGCCGGATGCGGCGCCTGTCTTCACCCTCCGGCTGAGTGTGGCGGCGTATCCCGTGCGGTGAGCCGGATGCGGGCGGCCGGTGCGCCTCCCACAGGTGGGGTGCGCACCGGCCGCCGGGTGAGGGGGATGCGTTGTGGTCAGTCGTTACGGGTGGCCTTGAGGTGCCGTATGTCGAGGGACCAGATGCCGCGACCGTGGGTGGCGGCGTACAGCTTGCCGTCGGGGCCGAGGCGCAGCTGCATCACGGCCGCGGTGGGGAGGTTGTGCCCTGCCACCTGCCACTTGGTGGCGCCCGTGGGCCGGTAGAAGGTGGCCAGGTCGGTGCCGAGGGCGAGGCCGCCGTTGGGGAGCAGTTTCACCGTGTTGGCGGGGACGTCGGGCAGGTTCGCCGAGATGTCAGTCCAGTCGGTGCCGCCGTTCCTGGTCTCGAAGATGTGGCCGACGCCCGCGCCGGGTCCTTCGGTCCACTTGCGGGAGAAGCCGTTGACGGCCACGTAGACGTGCTGGGCGTCGGCCGGGTCGACGTCGAAGCCGGAGATGTAGCGGTTGGGGAGGGTACCGTCGACCGGGAGGGTGAGCTGGTGCCAGCCGGTGCCGTCGGCGCTGCCGACCGCGATGCCCCGGGTGAAGCCCTTGCTGTCGCAGGGTCCGCACCAGCCGGCGTACACGGTGCCGCCCGAGGACGCCACGGCGGTGGCCACATGGCCGTCGCCGAGGTCGTAGGCGTTCTTCCACTCCGCCCCGGACCGGATCGCGAAGCCCTTGTTCTGGACCCAGACATGCCGGCCGCCGGCCACCCAGGTGTTGTGGTCCTTGGTGTCGGAGGTGATGGGGGCGATGAAGCGGGCACCGGCACCGCCCTGGTCCTTGTCCGGCGGGGCGATCTCGTACTCGGTGGCCTTGGACGGGTCGGTGGACCACGAGCCGTTGTTGACGCCGCAGTTCTGGGTGACCCACATGTCGAGGTAGACGTACTCTGCCGCGATGTTGCAGCCGTTGGCGGGGTCGGCGATGGTGTCGGCGCCGTCGCCGCCGAAGTCGGAACCCATGACCTTGTCCCGGCCGCGCAGGATCGACTGGCCGTTGTCCTGGAGGCCCCCGGTCACCGAGACGCCGCCGTGGGCGAGGTCCTTGCCGATACCCACCGAGTAGTACTGGAGGGTGTCGAGGGTGCCGTCGTTGAGGGACTGCCAGTCCTTCGCGTGGCCGCCCGAGTCGACCGCGCCGTTGAGCGGACGGCGGTAGATGCCGCCGTCGTTGCCGACGTAGGCCCAGGTCTTGCCGTGGTAGCTGCCGATCGCGACCGCGTGCTGGTCGGAGTGGACGGTCGGCGAGCAGTCACCGGTCTGCTTGGCGGGGTCGATGCTCCAGCAGGGGAAGGGGAAGTTCCAGTACGGGCCCGGGGTGGTCCAGCTGGTACCGCCGTTCTTGGTCTCGAAGACCTCTTCCAGGCCGAGGTACAGGTGGTCGGCGTTGGCGGGGTCGACCTGGAGGAACTGGTTGTACCAGGACTGGATTCCGGGCTGGTAGCCCGCGCTCTGGAGGGCGGACCCGGATGCCTTGAGCTTGGGGTAGTCGGCGATCTGCGTCCACGGCCCGAACGGCGAGCCGTTCTTCGACACGTACACGCCCTTGAGGCCGCTGTCGGGGTTGGCGGTGGTCTGCGCCGGCGACTGGTCGATGGCGTACAGCCGCGAGCCGTCGGCAGCCGCGGCGAACGTCATGTTGCCGACGTCGGCGCTGGAAGTCGGAAGGTCACCGAGCCCGCTGGCCGGCTTCCAGTCGCCGCCGTCCTGCCTGGCGTACAGCCCGTTGTAGGTGTCACCGCCGCGCCAGCCGACGGCGAGCAGGACCTTGGAGGGGTCCTTCGGGTCGCTGGCGATGTCATTGGCGATGTTCTTGTACGGGGCGCTGGGGTCGGATGCCTTGGAACCGCCCGGCAGATAGTCGGGGTTGGGGGCGAATTCCAGCTTCCACGGGCCGGACAGGGTGGTCGTGGAGTGCGACCACACGCCGCGGCTGGTCGCCGCCCAGACCTTGTCGCCCGCGAACCGCAGTGCGTGGATGACGGTGCTCTCCAGTTCGGCGCCGCCCACCCGGTTGCCGGGCTGGAACTTCCCGTGCCGTGGGTCGCCCAGAACGTAGACTCCCGTGCCGACGAAGGCGGTTGCTCCGGTGTTGGACTCGCCGGTGGCGTACCAGAGTCGTTTCTTGCCGTCCAGGGCCAGGGTGCCCGTGGACAGCGAGGGGAGTTTGTCGGCGATCGGCTCCCAGTGTCCGCCGCCGGTCTTCGACCGGAAGACGCCGCCGTTGGCGCCGCCCGCGTACACATACCCGTGGTCGTCGGCGGCGATCCCGGTGATCCGGCCGGTCACTTTGCCGAAGCCGCCGCTGGAGTTGGAGTTCACGTCGCGGTAACGCGGATCGTCGGCGTTGTACGCCTTCTTGGTGACGTGATCCCAGTTGCCCCGTGTATGTCGCATCGACTGGAGCTGCTGCCAGGCCGCGCCGTAGGCGCCGGGCGCGATGACGCCGGGAGCGGTGCGTGCCTCGGTGAACTGCGCAGTGGCTTCGGCGGAGTTCTCCTCCTCACCGGAGTCGCCGTCCCGGCTGCCGAGGATGGCGGCAGCGGACTTTCCCCGGCCGGCGTGTACTGCCTTGAGGTGCTGGCGACCGATGTCGGCCTGGTGGCGCACGTTCCAGGGCCGGGGTCTGGAGTTTCCGGATGCCGCGAACGACTGGGTGGTGGCCAGTCCGAGCGCGGCGGCTATGGCGGCGCAGGTGATGATTCGCCGACGATGCCGTTGGGGCACCATGCCCTCTCCTCCCTGCGCCGAGGATGGGGGTGGCTCGGCGCGCAGGAGATCTTGGCGTGTCCGCGACAGCGCTGCGAAGGGGGTCGCAGGAAAAATGGTAGGGAGTTTACGTTTGCGGTCCGCATGGACCTAACTACCCCCAACTTCCCGTAACTTCCGCTTCACAACTGTTATTTGAGGTTGTCGGCGGGATCGCGGAGATCAGCGGGACCGGTTGCCGGCAACAACCCGAGCCGGTCCGGCACCGCGGCCGACGAGCGGGACGGCGGCGAGGGTGGGGCTCCGGTGCCGCTTCGGACGAATCCGAGTCCGGTGTTGAGGCGGTCGCATTGGCGGCAGCGACGTGGTCGAGGAGTCCGGCCAGGGCGCGGGCGCCCGGGAGGTGACCTGGCGGCGCATCATCTTCCGCTACCGAGCGAGCCAGTTCTCACCCCACCAGCGCGCCGGTGGTCACCACAGGGCACGATGGGCCGGGATAGCGCCACCAGTCACGCAGCCACCCCACCACCGCTCAACCGGCCAGCTCCCCGAGCAGCTCCCAGGTACGGCGCCGGTCGGAGTCTCCGGCGATTTCCGTATCACAGAACACCACCTCCGTCGCGCCGGCATCCCGGTAGCGCCGCACCTCGGCGGCGACCGTCTTCTCGTCGCCGATCACCGCAACATCGGCGGCCCGTCGGCCGCCGGAGAGTTCGATGACCCGTGCATAGGACGGGATCTGCTCATAGAACGCGAGCCGTTCGGCGATCTTTTCCCGTACGGACTCGACATCGTCGGTGACCACGCCGTGCACCAGTGCGACGATCCGGGGCGCGGGCCGGCCGGCGGCCGATGCGGCCTCCGTGACAGCCGGAACGATGTGCTCGCTCAGGACGCGCGGCCCGGCCAGATTGGGCAGAATCCCGTCCGCCAACTCACCGCTGACACGCAGCGCCTGGGGCCCCATCGCAGCCACGAGCAACGGCACGCCCGCCTCGGCACCCGGCACACGGGCGGGGATCGGTGTCCTCGCGGTGAGCAGTTCGCCGTGGAAGTCGGCGGTGCCGGACTCCGTCAACTGCCGTAGTGCGGTGAGGAATTCCCGCAGGCGCGCGATGGGCCGCTCGAAGGGGATACCGAAGCCCGTCTCGGTCAGGAGCTTGGTGCCGAGCGCCAGTCCGAGGTGGTAGCGGCCATGGGTGGCCGCCTGGGCCGTCTGGGCCTGACTGGAGACCAGCAGCGGGTGGCGGCCGAAGACAGGAATGGCGGACGTACCCACGTGCAGGCCGGGCACTTCCCGCCCGACGACCGCCGCGAGTTGGGGTGAGTCCACGCCGAAGGTCTGCCCGAACCAGGCCGACCGCAGCCCGGCTGCCGCGGCCTCGTACGCGAGGCGCACGGTGGCATCGATCTGGTTGTCGGCATCGATCGCGCTGAGCGCTACTCCTATAGCCATGACGCTGCAAACCCACGGCACCCGCCGCGTATTCCGGATCTTCGGCGTGCTCATCGTCGAACAGCACCACCTCGACCGCGCAGCCCCGCTGTGTCATCGCCGTCGCCGAGTCCCTCGGTCCGGCCGTCGCCGAGGGCGACGTACCGCGCATCGCGGATCAGCGCCGGGCACGGGCCTCCCGCCTTTCCCGCAGGATGGTGATGGTGCGCTCGCACCAGTCGCGGTTGCCCTGCTCGAAGGCAAGCCCACGAAGGCAGGTCAGGTAGGGGCCGATGCGCTCGCCGTGGCGCAGGAACTCCTCTTCGCTGCGGTCGCCGCGCATGGTGTGCAGCAGCTTGCCGAACAGGTCGACCTTGGCCCCGGCGAACGCGGCGCGCTCGGTGAGCTGCGCCAGCAGCTTCCCGGTGTCGACGTGGTCGGCGGCCTGGACCTTGACGAGCAGGTCGTCGCGGATGAAGGAGGGCTTGGTGGCGGTGGCCGTGAAGCGCTCCAGTTCGGCCAGGCCGGCGTCGGTGACTTGGAACAGGCGCTTGTTGGGCCGGGTCTCCTGGACCACTTCCCGGCCCGTGATCAGCCCGTCCTTCTCCAGCCGGGTCAGCTCGGCGTACAGCTGCTGCGGCTGTGCGTGCCAGAAGTTCGCCACCCCGAGGTCGAACGCCTTGGTCAGCTGGTATCCGCTCAGCTCCTCGTCGAGCAGCGCCGCCAGCACGGCATGACGCAAGGCCACCGGATCGCCTCCCCTTCTTCGTCTTCTTCGTCCTGCTCGGCCCTGTCGTGGCCCTGTCCATGGTTTCACCATCCATGATACTCATGAATCTGATCAGTCCTATTCATGAGTAAGAGAGGAAGTCATGAACGCAGCAGAGCGCTTCCGCGCCGCCGTCGACCACCGCGACCTCGCAACGATGAAAGACCTGTTCACCGACGACATTCGGCTGTACAGCCCGGTGAAGTTCCAGCCCTTCGAGGGCAAGGCCATGGTGCTGGGCCTCTTCGGGGTCCTGCTGCGTACCTTCGAGAACTTCCGCTACATCGGCCAGTTCGCCGGCACCGCCGAGACGAGCTCTGACGGCACCGCCGCTCCCTCGACGGTCCTGCTCTTCCGCGCCACCGTGGGCGGCAAGCAGATCCACGGCATCGACCTGCTGCACTTCGACGACAACGGCCGGATCAAGGAGTTCACCGTCATGGTGCGGCCACAGTCCGCCGTCCAGGCGCTGGGCGAGGCGGTCATGGCCGGACTGATCGCCGACGGTCTGGTCCCGGCGCCCGGCGAACAGTCATGAGGGTGCCCTGATTCGCCGTCCCCTGATTCGCCGTCGGAGAGCGGTCATCACTGCGTCAGGGCAACGGGCTCGACCGGGCAACTGGCCATCGGCAAAGGAGGCTTGAGGGAGGCTGCTCGGGCGGTTCACACGCAGGCCGCGGGGCGGGGCCGGCGGCGCATATCGCGTCCGATCCGCTTCCGCAACGGCCCTGGCCGCCAGCCACCGCTTGGCCTGGCGGAGGCCCCGGCCGAGGTCGGCAGCTTCGGCCGGGGCCGTCGCGGAAGCGGTGTCCAGCGAGGCGATCCGGCGGTGCGCGGGATCGCGGCGCGCATCAGGCGCTGCCGGCCCCGCCCCATGGCGACATCGAACTGCCCCAAAGGTCGCCCCGGCGGCTCTGTGCAACCACCGCCGGCAGACCGAACCTGTGGTGAGCCGGCTGCCCGCCTCGCTCGACAGCAGCCGCGCGGTCAACCGCATCCTTCGCGGGCCTGGCTCACCGCGGTGGGCCCGACGGACGTCGTCCTGCGCGCGCATGACACGGCGCCCACCGGGCAGCCGCGCCTGGTAGCGCCGCACCACGCCTCACATCAGGAGAGAACGTATGCCCCGAAGGTCCAGAAGAACCCTCGCTGCCCTGGCGTCCGTGGTGACCGTGCTGATCCTGGCCCTTGCCGGAGCCGTCCACGCGACAACCGCCACGACGCCCGCAGGTCCCCACGCGCGCACCCTGGGCACCGACTCCTATCGGTCAAGTCCAGGTCCGGTCGCGGGGAGTTCGGCCTACGACTACGCCCCGAGCATCATGGTGGACGGCGTGTACAAGATGTGGTGGTGCGGCCAGGCCCCCGGAGGGAAGGTTCCGGGTGATGACATCCTCTACGCGGAGTCGGCCGGCCCCGACGGCCCGTTCCACGCACGGGGCAGCTCGGCACCGCACCAGATCGCGTTCCAGGGAACCGGCACCGGCAGCTTCGACAACGAGCACACCTGCGACCCGTCGGTCGTACGGGCCAACGGCACGTACTACCTCTACTACGGCGCCGAGCGGCACGATGGTGAGCCCACCACGATCGGCGTCGCCTCCAGCCCTGACGGGATCCGCTGGACCCGACTCAACAACGACCGGCCGATCGTCACCCCCGCCCGTCAGCAGCAGACGCAGAACACCTACGGCGCGGGGCAGCCGAGCGTGGTCTACCGCGACGGCGAGTTCTACCTGATGTTCGTCGACACCACAGGTGCCGGGGCGTTGGCCAACGGGGCCGGACAGTTCGTCTGGCGCTCGCCGGATCCGACCTTCCAGTCACATGTCCAGGTCGCCACCGCCTCCGGCTGGCAGGCCAAGTCCGACGCCAACTCTCGGGCCTTCTCCGTCGTCAACGCGTTCTCGGCGGACTGGCAGTACTCGGATGCCCTGGGCGCGTTCGTCATCGCCCATGACGACAAGCAGGAACAAACCACGCTGACCTTCCTCGATTCCAACAACCTGGCGCTGCACCCGTACTCCGACGTGGCGATCCAGGGTCACTGGACGGAGGGACCAGGCATCGTCTCCCGCCCGGACAAGCACTCCGTGGTCTCACGGAACAACGACTGCGGGCGGATCCCCATCGAGGTGATCCGCTCCACCGACAGAAACCCGCTGGGGCAGCCAACGCAGTTGGCCCGCATAGGTCTTGACCTGCTCACCCACAACAACTGCGCTGCGATGCCGCGCAGCCGGATCGCCGCGATGTACGAAGGCTACGGGCTGCAGTCCGGCGGCCTGCCCGCCGCCGTCGTGATGGGCGGCCGGCGGCTGCAGATCCACAACGCGTCCGTCTACACCGACCTGACACACAACCCGGTCTCCGTGCCACAGTCGATCTACTTCACGGTCCCCTTCGGCGCGTCGTTGCCCGATCACGGGAAGGTGCTCGGAGCCCCCGGCCTTCCGGCAGCGTTCCAGCTGGACCATGGCGCACTGTGGCCGGTCGACGCCCCACAACTGGCGCTGGACAACCACTCGTCGATCACCATGGTGGACCGCGCCGGCTGGCTGTCGCACCCACGCGGCCCCGACCTGAACTACCTCCGATAACAGCGTCATGCGGCGGGAGTGGCCGGAAGACCAAGGGGTCTTCCGGCCACTCCCGCCGCATTGCGCCGTCGCACACATGGTCGTTCTCCTCACGGGTCGTTCTCCTCACGGGTCGTTCTCCCCGCGCCCGGGGTTCGGTGGCCCCGGCGGGCCGAGTGCCATCGGGTGATGCTTGCCGCGAGGTCAGGAGCGGTCGTCCGCGAAACCTCGCTCAAGAGCATCGAGCGCCGCGCCCACGGTGGCATTGAGTCGCCGCCGGACGCTGACCGGCGAGCGTCCCGCGACGAGCCCGTCCTGGACGACCGAGTGCCGCAGGACGAGTACGCCGGTCGCCGCCGCGGCCCACGGCGTCGATCCGCTTGCCTCCGCCAGCGGTGTGAGCCAGGACTGGAGGATGAAGGCTCGTCGGGCGGCCAGCGTCGGTGAGTCCCGTTCGCACTGTGCGAAGGCGCGCATGGCGGCCCACATCGCTTCGTCGGCCGCTCTCCATGGGCACGGACCGGCGAGGATGGGGCCACTGACCACCAGGGGGCGGATCGCCGCGGTGGCGGAGGCGTTGCCGCGGTCGGCGACCGTCGCCACCAGATGCTCCAGAACGGCCGGCTCGGCATCGAAGAACAGATCCTCCTTCGCACCGAAGTAGTTGACGACCGTCTTGACCGACACATCAGCGGCGGCGGCAACGTCGGCAAGCGTCACCGACTCGAACCCTCGCTGCTCGAACAGTCGGGTCGCGCGGTCGGAGATCCGCTGCCGTGTTTCTGCTCGCTTGCGCTCACGAATACCTACCATGGTAGAAAGTTTACCATCGTGGTAAAAAACTTGAGAGGTGGAGCCATGGAAGAACAACTGCGTTGGCTGGTGACCGGTGCCAGTTCGGGGCTGGGCGCCGCAGTAGCCGAAGCGGCGATCGCGCGCGGGGACGAGGTCATCGCCACCGCTCGCGATACGGCACGGCTGGACGGTCTTGTCGGCCGATCCGCCGGCCGGGTGCGTGCGGTCGAGCTGGACCTGTCCGACCGAGCGGGAACGCGGGCGAAGATCGCCGACATCGCACAGGCCGATATCGACGTCCTGGTGAACAACGCGGGCTACGGACTCATGGGCGCCTTCGAAGAGGCCACCGATGAGCAGCTGCGCGAGGCATTCGAAGTCAATCTGTTCGGCAGCCTTGAGCTGACCCGCGCGCTCCTGCCCGGCATGCGCGAGCGAAGCTGGGGACGCATCGTGCAGATGTCGTCGATCATCGGCGTCACCTCGGGACTCGGCGGTGCCGGATACGCCGCCCCCAAGGCTGCCCTCGAAGCGGTGTCCGACTCGATCGCAGCCGAGGTCGCGCCGTTCGGTATCCACCTCACGATCGTCCAACCCGGCGCGTTCCGCACCGACTTCGGCGGACGGTCGCTGCGCCTGACCGACCAACTGCCGGTGTATCGGTCGATCGTGGGGCCGCCCCGTGACGCGTTCGTCGCCCACCACGGCACCCAGCGGGGCAATCCCGAGCGCGCCGCCCAGGCCATCCTCGATGCCGTCCTGTCGCCGCAGCCGCCACGACGGCTGCCAATTGGCCCCGACGCTTTCGGCGTACTCCGTGCCCACTACACGGCGCGGCTGTCCGAACTCGATGCTCTGGAGCCAACTGCCACGGCTACCGACTACCCGAGTTCCTGACCCAGCGGGGCCAACCAGTCCTGACGGAATCGGTCCGGGACGCGTGCACGGAAGCGGGGTCTGCGCCATCACAGTGCGCCGCCCCCGCCACACGGTCCTGCACCCCCTCAATACTCCCGTCCGGTATGCCGTCCGAGGCGTTCGGGCCTTGCTCCACCCCTGCCATCGCTTCCGCTCCCCCTGGAAGCGGCAGAGCCCGCGCCACATCGTCCGCGTCCGCACACCTTCTTGCTCGGGTGAGCAAATCACGCTACCGTCTTGCTCATGCAAGCAAGCAATGGCTCGTCCAAGCAAAAGTCGGGACGCGGAACCAAGCGCTCCTTCACGGAGACGGGCCGCCGCGCCCAGATCGTCGCCTCGGCGATCGACGTGATCGCCGAAGTCGGGTACCACCGGGCCTCGTTCGCGAAGATCGCGGAGCGCGCGGGGCTGAGCAGTACGGGGATGATCTCCTACCACTTCGACGGGCGGGACGACCTGATGCGCGAGGTCGTCGCCGAGGTGCTGCGGATCGCGGAGGGATACCTCCGTCCCCGTATCGAGGCTCACGAGAGCTACGCGGCCCGCCTGCGCGCCTCCATCGAGGGCAACCTCGATCTGTGCGCCGAGTACCCGAACCACCTCGCGGCGATCACCGAGATCCTCACCAACCTGTCCGGCGGCTCCCCCGGCATGGTCGCCTTCCTCGACACCACGGAGGCGAACCTCGCCGTCCAGGCGGAGCAGATCCGCAAGGGACAGCGTGCGGGCGAGTTCTGCGACTTCGACCCGTGGGTGATGCTGCGCGCGATCCGCGCCGCCATCGACGACGTGGTCCGCCGCGCCACCCACGATCCCGATCTCGATGTACGTGCCGCCGGCCGGGAGTTGGCCGACCTTTTCGACCGGGCCACCAGAAGCACGTCATGACCACAGCGAAAAAAGGGGGAACACACCATGGCGACACAGCAGGCACCGCAGACCGACACCGACGGGGCCGCCGCAGCGTCCGCCCGACGACGCACCACGGCACTGCGCCGACGGCTCGCCGCGCAGCTGCTCTTCGAGCTCGTGCTCCCGCTCGGCTCCTACTACGGGCTACGCGCGGTCGGCGCCGGCCAGTGGCTCTCGATGGCCGCCGGCGGGCTGCTGTCGCTGCCGTGGATCGTTTACGGCATCGTGCGGCAGCGGCGCGTGGAGGCGGTGGCGGCGTTCTCGCTGAGTCTGGTGGTGGTCGGCGCGCTGCTGTCCCTGGTCACCGGCAGCCCGCGGGTGCTGATGATCCGGGACAGCTGGCTGACCGCCGCGATGGGACTTTGGATACTCGGCACGCTGCTGACCCGGCGCCCGTTCATCATGACGGCCTCGCGCGGCATCGTCATCGCCAAGGTGGGCGAGGCCGGACTGGTCGAATGGGAAGCGCGGTGGGATGCGGAGCCGATGTTCCGTCACCACCTGCGGCTGGTCTCGGCGGTGTGGGGCGCGGTCTTCCTGCTCGACGCGGTGTTGCGGGTGGTGCTGGCGTACACGATCCCCGTGGACGCCTTCGCGCTCACCAGTACCGTGCTCTGGCTGGCGCTGCTCGGCGGACTGCTCGTGTTCCACAACTGGTACATCACGCGGCACGGCTTGAAGCTGTAGGGCCGCGGGTGCCGGCGTCGCGGTGCCCATCGCGCGGAGGTCGGCCGCTGCCTGTCCGTGGCTCGCAGGTAGGGCCCGTCGTCAGGCGGAACCGCTCCGTTGTCGACTACGGCGATGTGCTCAGCGGGCAACTTCGCCGCGAGGATCGGACTGGGCAAGGATGCGCCGCAGCCAGCGGGTACGGGCGTTGCGGGCGTCCTGGCTGAGGACTGCCCGTGGGGCGAAGGTGTCGAAGCCGTGGAACGCTCCGGGCCATACGTGCAGTTCGGCTTGGCCACCGGCCTGCCAGATCGCCTGGGCACAGGCCACACCCTCGTCCCTGAAGGTCTCGGCCGACCCGACCTCGATGTAGGCCGGGGGGAGCCTGGACAGATCCGTGGCACGGGCGGGAGCAGCGTAGGGCGGCAGATCCGCAGCGCCGTACCGGTCACCCAACAGTGCCTGCCACGCAGTCGTGTTGGAGCGTCGGTCCCAGGTGTCGATGCCGGCCATCTGGTGACTGGAGAAGGTGTTGTTGCGGTCGTCGAGCATCGGGGACAGGAGGAGCTGCCCGATCGGTACGGGTCCGCCTCGGTCACGGGTGAGCAGGGCGAGTGCCGCGGCGAGCCCGCCGCCGGCACTCTTTCCTCCGACGATGATGCGGTCCGCGTCAACGCCCAGTCGGGCCGCATGCTCGGCCACCCAGACGAATCCGCCGTAACAGTCCTCCACCGGTGCCGGATACTGCGCCTGCGGCGCCAACCGGTACTCGACGGAGACGACGGCCAACTCCAGTGTGCGAGCCCACTCGCGCAGCAGTCGCGGAAGGACCGACCACGCATTGCCGGCGATCATCCCGCCGCCGTGCATGTAGTACAGCAGGGGCAACGGCCCGGCGATCCCGGCGGGCCGGGCGCTCACGAGTGTGACCTCGTGCCCACCCGACGCTCCCGGTACGCGCAGCTCAGCCACCTCGAAACGGCCGTCGGCGCGGAGGTCTTGGGCCGTCGGCCTGGGCCGGGCCGCGGCATCCCGCTCCTGCCGGGCCGCGAGGTTCTCCGGGGTGATCGGCTCCCGCGCCTCGTCCCCCAAAGCCGCCAGCGCCACCTGTAGTTCGGGGTCGAACGGGGGCGCTTCCCGAGCCGTCGAGACAGGGCCGGGCTCCGACGGTACGCCAGCGTTACTCATGACAGGCCCTCCTGTCGGGCGTGGGGATGCCGGCCGGCGTCCCGCCCGCAGCAGTTCGTCAGCGCGTGCGGGCGTGCGGGCGGGCGTGCGGGCGGGGAACGCTCACGTGCGTGAGGTCCATGAGTCGTATTGAATCCTCCCCTCCGTTCACTTCGTTCAGCAAGGGGATTCCTGGCTCACGCTGCCTGGCGGTCCTGCGGACTGTCGGGTCTTCTGCGACCAGCACCAGCCGGGTTGAGACCTGCCCGGACGAGCATCACGCGTGCGGAGTTCTTGCCCCGAGGACTCACGGTTCCGCAATTTCGCGCTCAGCACCCATGGCTGGGCGGTCAGGTCGGCTCTTGCAGGGCGGGGGTGGTCCGGCGGGATGCGACCAGGGCGAGGAGGCCGAAGGCCAGTATCGCGGCGAGGGTGGCGAAGCCGTAGGCGAGGTTGGTGGCGGTGGCGACGGTTGCGACGAGGAGGGGGCCTCCGGCATCGCCGAGTTCGCGGCCCAGTTCGGCGGCTCCCATGGTCTGGCCGAGTCGTTCTTGCGGGGTGGCTGCGGCGAGGGTGGCGAAGCCGAGCGGGGTGATCAGCCCGGTACCGGAACCGATCAGCACGGCTCCGGTCAGGACGCCGGGCAGGCCCGGGAGCATCGCGCCGAGGAATCCGGCGGCGGTGAGGGCCAGGCCGACCGCGATGCCGGTGCGGGTGGTCAGCCGTCCGGCGTCCAGGGCGCGTCCGGCGTACGGCTGGATGGCGGCGGCGCTGGCGGCGAGGACGGAGACGGCGGTGCCGGTGGCCACGGTGCCGAGGCCGGCCGCAGCGCCGGAGACGGGCAGGAAGCCGACGCCGACGGACAGGGCGGCGGTGGCGGCAGCGAGCGCGGCGGTCGGGGTCAGGAAGGAGCGGTCGGCCAGGCGGCGGGCCAGGGCGAGGAGGGTCTGCCGGCTCTTGGGCAGCGGCGGCACCGCGGGTACGGCCGGCACGGTCCAGACGGCGACGGCCGCGGCGAGGAGGGTAAGGACGAGGAACAGCAGGCGCAGCCCGCCGGACCAGACCAGTACGCCGCCCAGGAGAGGGCCGAGGGTGTAGCCGATGGACTTGTAGAAGCCGTAACTGCCGAACACGCGCCCGTGCTTGGCCGTCGGGTTGAGGCGGGCCACCAGGGCGGACGCGGACGGGGAGAAGGCGGAGGCGGCGGCGCCCTGGCCCAGGCGGGCGGACCAAAGCCAGCCGGGGCTGTCGGCGACGGCGTACACGGCTGAGGCGGCGGCGAAGGCGATCAGGCCGCCGAGCAGCACGGGTTTGGCGCCGATCCGGTCGGCGAGGGTGCCGAAGACGGGCTTGAGGACGACCTCGGCGCCGTCGTACAGGGCGAGCAGTCCGCCGAGGACGAGCAGGGAGCTGACGGCGTCGTGGGAGAAGCTGCCGAGGTTGGCGGCGATGCCGTGCGCGCCGAAGGCGGTGGTGAACCCTGCCGCGTACAGCGGCCACATGGCGGGCGCCGGCGCGCGGGAAGCCTGGCTCATGTGCCGTCCTCCGCACTGTGGGGCAGGGCCGTGAAGACGCGTTCGGCGTAGTCCTCGCAGATCTCGGTGCAGTGGGCGAGGCGGGCGGCGGCCTCGGCGGTCTCGGGGGCTCCGAAGACGTCGCGCGTGCTCAGGTCCTGGTGCCAGCGGCGCAGCCGCTCCAGACTCTGCTCTTCCTCCTCCAGTTCGGCGGGGGTGAACTTGGCCTGGCGGATCTCCTTGGCGATCTCCTGCTCGAACTTTCCGCAGTCGGCCAGGAATTCGGCCCAGTCCGCCGAACGGGCGGCGGTGAACATCGCCTCGAACCGGGCGGCGTCCTCGACGGAGCGCCCGGCGGCCCGAAGGGTCACCGCCCGGCCCCCGGCGGCGTCGGTGAGCTCGACCGCGCGGCGCGCCCCGTCGGCGAAGGTCGGCACGTCCGGAACGGCCCAGACGCCCTGCCCGAGGGAGAGCGCGCCGACTTTGCGCAGCTCGCGCCAGACCGCCACCCGGTGCCGGGAAGGCTCCGCGGGCAGTTTGATCACCAGCACCAGCCACCGTGTCTGCGGTTCAGCAGTCGCCATGGATGAGAATGTAGCAGGCGTTACATCCCACTGGTCGACTGTGGGGTCAAGGAAGGTCTCGGCTGGGGCGTCGGCGAGGTTCGAGCAGGCGGATCAGGAACGGGGCGAGGAGTACCCTGGCGAACCGGCGCAGGCTCTGCATGCTGGACGCGTCGTGGATCGTTTACGGACGTCCCCACGTCAGGAGTGCTGGCGCTGCTTCTTGTTCCGTCCCTCGATCGTGATCGAGGATGCAGCGCCGCGGCGGATCCCCTGTACGGGGGCCGGCGCTCCAGGGTCATCGGCGCCGACCGCATCGTGCGGTGCCATCGGCTGCCTGGTCTCCACCCGTGGGTGGAGCCCTCCAGATCAACCCCTGGGTGGTCGCCAGCCGCGACGCACGAGGAGCAACCTTGACGCATGGACTCCCTCCACTCCTCACTTGTTGCCCTCACCGGTGTCTGTGTACTGATCTTTCTCGTGGCCTGGGCCGTGGGTGCTGTCTATTTCGGTGTGAAGAACCACGCCGGCCTGGGCGGCTGGCTGCGCGGTATGCGCCGCACCATGCCGCGCAGGGTCCTGCTGATCGCGGGCGCCTACGCGTTCTCCGTGCTGGTGAGGCACACCCCGCAGGTGTGGCACCACCTCCAGTACTGGCAGCCCGAGCTCGCTCTCCTGGGTGCCGCGCTCGTCGTCGCCTCCACCGCGTTGCTGCTGTGGGCCCGATGGGTTCTGGGCACGATGTGGGCCAGCATCCCGTTGGTCAAGGAGCATCACCAGCTGCGTACCGACGGCCCCTACCGGCTGGTCCGCCACCCCATATACACCGGCTTCCTCGGCCTGGTCGTCGGCGGCATGCTGGCCTGCGGCTTCGGCGTCTGGGTTGCCTTCCTGGTGATTGCCGTCCCCTGGGTGCTCCGTCGGGTCCACGTCGAGGACGGCCTGATGGCCGGCCAGTTCGGCGCCGCCTACGAGCTCTACCGCACGCGAGTACCGGCGTTGATACCGTGGACGCGCCCCGCCCGGCGGGAGGCCGCGTCGCAAGGCCGTCGCTGAGAGGTCAGGTAGCGGCCAGCAACACGTCCTCTCCGGTCGACGGGCGGAGGCCGTCGGTGCGGTCGGCGAAGTAGCGCTCGGCGAGCGCATGTCCCGACACGTGTCGGACGTCTGCGAAGCCGGCGTCGCGGGCCGCTGCCAGCATCTCGGTCGGGGTGTAGAAGCTGATGAACGGTGTTCCGGATGCCTGGGCGCCGTCCTTGCTCGCCCGGAGGCCGGGGCGGTCGGCGTCGTCGAGCAGTTCGGGTGGCAGCAGGAAGGTCATGGCGAGCGTGGAGCCGGGTGCGAGCCCGGCGATCTGGTGCAGGGTCGTCATGGTGGTGTCCTTGGTGAGGTACATGGTGACGCCGGTGGAGACGATGACCGCCGGTCGGCTGGAATCGAAGCCGGCAGCGGCGAGCTTCGTCAGCCAGTCCTCGTGCGCCTCGAAGTCAACCGGCACCAGGCGCAGCCAGTCGGGGATGCCGTAGCCGAGTGCGACCAGACGACGACGCTTCCATGCCTGAGTGCCGGGCTGGTCGACCTCGAAGACCCGTAGCCGGGAGGTGCTCTCCGGCCTGCGCTGGGCAAAGGTGTCCAGGCCGGCGCCCAGGATGACGTACTGGGTGACGCCGCGGTCGGCCTGCTCCGCGATCAGGTCCTCGATGAAACGGGCGCGGGCCACGATGGCGGCCCGGAACCCACTGGTGGCGTGGGGGTCCATATCGGGCCGGTCGCGCCAGTCGTCGTCGGGTGCCACGAGTTCCAGACCGATCTCGTCCTCCAGCACGTGCGGCGGGTCGAGCTGGACGTGCAATGCCCGCCAGAGGGCGGTGCGTACCGCAGTGTTGTCCGGCTCCCCGGTCTGCTCGTCTGCCACGATGTTCGCCTTCCGTTGCCGTTGCGGTCAGTTCTTGGTGGGAGCCCGGAGGCTCCGCAGGCGCCCGTCGGGATCGCGGACGGTCATCTCCTTGGTTCCGTAATGGGTGTCAGTGATGGGTGTCCGTAATGGGTGTTCTCGAACCGGGTGATCACCTCGACGGCAGGATCGGGGCGGAACGCGTCCGCGCCCGGCACCTTCAGCACGATCTGCGTCTGCGGCTGTTAGGTCCTTGGGGCTGTTGGCCCTTGGGGCTGTTGGTCCTCGGGAACCTCGGCGATGAAGACGTACGGCCCGTCGCCGTTGCGGAGCTGGCCTGAGTTGCGGGTGAGGCGTCGGTGCCCCATGCCGACAGCGACATGCCCGACTCGATGGTGTGGTACTTGACCTGCCTGATCAGCCCGATCGGCAGGTAGACGTTGAGTTGCTTGACTTCCTCATCACCCACGGCGCGATGCTAGCTTCCTGGCAAGCCGGGCGCCGGTGGATACCGCGAACCCGTCCAGGTGCGACTTTCCAACGGAGGGCAGGACGACGAGGCCCCTGGCACCCCTCACCCTGGAAACGTTGCGTGGGGTGTGCCAGAGGCGTTCGCGGGCCTGGTTCACCAGGTCGCCGGCGTGAGCGCGACCGGCTCAGGTATGGGCGATCTGCGGCCGAGTGGGGCAGAGAGCCGCCTCGGCACGTCGCGGGCGGCGCCGCGACGCTTGAGGTCGATGGGACTCCCCCGCCCCGCGGGCCGCCATGCCTGTTGCGGCTCC
>NZ_KN708638.1:325802-346441 GCF_000805335.1 Streptomyces sp. CT34
GAGGTGCGGCAGGAAGCGGGCGTACCCGTCGGTGACCAGGCCCGCTGATTCGCGGATACCCAGCCCCGCGGCCTCGTCCTCGACGACCCAGGTGCCGAGCACCACCCGGTTGCCGTCGAAGTCGGGCAGTGGCGCCAACTCCTGGTAGCAGCAGGGCTCTTCGGGCCGCGCCGGGGCGGATCCCGGCGGGTGGACGGCGACGCCCGCGCCCTCCCTGCCCAGCAGGGGCTTGGCGACATAGCCGGGGCCGTCCGGGGCGGCCAGGTCGCGGGGGCCGTCCAGGTAGGCGGGCAGGAGGTTGGGGTGGCCGGGGAAGAGTTCCCAAAGGATGGCCAACAGCGCCTTGTTGGAGAGCAACATCTTCCAGGCGGGCTCGATCCACAGGGTGCTGCCGGTGGTGCCGCCGTTGTCGAGGGTGTCCAGGACGTGCGAGCCGAAGGCGTCGGTGGCCAGCCACTCCCAGGGGTAGAGCTTGAAGCAGGCCCGGATGAAGCGCAGCCGCCGGTCGACGAAACGGCCGGAGAGCCGGTCCCAGCCGATCTCCTCCATGGCGATCGCCTCGGTCGTCAGGCCCGCCTGCTCGGCCGTTTCGCGCAGGTAGGCGACCGTCATCAGGTCCTCCCCCAGCTCGTCGGCGGCCGAGTGCGCGAAGTGCAGCGGGGAGCCGGGCGGCAGCAGGGCCGCCTGCCGTTTCCAGGCGTCGACCAGCCGCTCGTGCAGCGAGTTCCACTGGTCGGCGGCCGGGAACCGGTCCTCCATCCAGAACCACTGCGGGCTGGCGGCCTCCACGAGGGAGGTGGGGGTGTCGGCGTTGTACTCCAGCATCTTGGCCGGGCCCGTGCCGTCGTAGCGGAGGTCGAAACGTCCGTAGAGGGAGGGGAGTTCGGCCCTGCGGCGCCATGCCTCGGCGACCCTGGCGGCCAGCCGCGGATCGGTGATGCCGAGGTCGGCGAACCGGTCGTGGGTGACGATGTGCTCGGCGGCGGCCAGGCACATGCCGTGCAGTTCCTCGACAACCTCCTCCAGCGACTCGATCTCGGCGGCCGAGAAGGAGTAGTACGCGCTCTCGTCCCAGTAGGGGCGCAAGGAGTCGTCGGGGTAACGGGTGAGGGGGTAGATCAGGCCCTGGGCCTCGACGGTGGTCTGCCAGTCGGGGCGGGGCTCGATGGTGTGGCGGCGCATTGTTGCGGTCAGCCGCCCGAGGAGCCGTGCCCGAAGCCGAAGCCCCCGCGCTCCACCGCGCTCTTGCTGAAGCTGCCGCCGTTGGCGTAGCGACCGGAGCCGCCGGTGCCGTAGTACCACCGCCCGACAGGGGCGCCGTGCGGCCCCTTCCCCTCGCACTGCGAGGGGCTGAGCACGCGATACCCCTGAGCCTTGTCATGACTTTTGGGGTCTACGCAGCGTTTGTCCGGTTCGCTTCCGCAGGAGGTGAGGGCGGCGGCGAGCACCCCCATCCCGCCGAGGATGACGGCGCCGGAGCGCAGCCGCCGCACCGTGTCCGAATCCGTCTTCCGCGCCACTGCAACCCCCGTCGATCTGTATACGAACACTTGCGCCCACCCACCCTACGACCCCGCCCTGCCGGGGGACGCAGGGAGGTCCGGCAATGATCCGAGGGTGACAACCGACACAGCAGCCCCCGGCCCCCGGCCCCCGGCCACCGGCCCCCGGCCACCAGGCAGGGGCCTCGGAGCCCGGGCAGGATGAACGTCGCTCACGGGCCGGGGCATCATCGGACCGGCGCGCGCCCCGGCCGGCTCGGGCCCTGGATCGCCGTCTGAAGTGTTCAGCCGGCGATCCGAGGAGTCGGCAGCCGGGCGGGGCGTCGCAGCCGAGGGACCGATGAACGTTCGGATCGGTCGTGCCGGCCACTGGGGCCGTGGTGGGTCAGACCCTGCCGGAGCCCTTTTGGAAGTCGGCGCTGAACGCCTTCTCGATGCCGCTGACGATCGCGGAGTCGGAGACGATGAGGCCGAGTTCGCGGTTGTGGTTGAGCGAGTTGCTGGAGAAGTTCTCCGAGCCGGCGAACACCTTCGCGGAGGACTTGCCGTAGTCGGCGACGATCGCTTTGGCGTGGATGTAGTAGCCGGTGGGGCTCGTGAAGGTGGCCACCTTGCCGCCGGCGGCAGTCACCTTCTTGAGCTGCTTGCTGTACTTCGAGGACTTGTTCTCGGCGACGACGCGCACGGCGACACCACGCTTGGCGTCCGCGACGATCGCGTTCACCAGCACGGCGTCGCCGAACTCCTCCTGCTGGACGTCGAGGCTGTGCTTCGCCCCCTTGATCAGGGCCAGCAGGTGGCTCTGCGAGTCGGTGGGCGACCAGACCAGGTCGGTGCCGTCGGACGGGGTGACGGAGGTCTTCGCGAAGTCGGCGTTGAAGACCTTCTCTATCGCCGCGACATCGGCCTTGTCGGTGTCGAAGACGCCGTAGTCACGCGAGGCCTTGTAGTACTTCGTGTCGAAGTTGCCGGTGCTGATGTACGACTTGGCGCCGTCGACCGTGATCGTCTTCTGGTGGGTGTAGGTGTACTCCGAGGACGAGTACGTCACCCCGGCTCCGGCCGCGGACAGCGCCTTGTAGGCGGCGCCGTCGATGGACGCGTGCTGGGAGTCGAAGACCACGCGGACCTTCACGCCCGCCTTCTGCTTCTTCACCAGGTCGTTGACGAGGGTGGTGTCGCGCAGCTCGTAGATCGTCACGTCGACCGACTTCTTCGCCGAGTTGACGAAGTCGTAGATCGCGCCCTCTTTCTGGTCCGGCAGGATCACCAGGGAGAAGGGGCTTGCGGCGTGGGCGGTGGCGGTGGCCGGCACGACGACAGCCACCGCAGCCAAGGTGCCTGCGGCCAGGGTGGGTATGAGACGGCGGGTGGGGGTCACCGGAACTCTCCTGACGTAGTGAGGGGGATGCGCTCAACGCGCGTAGCGCACCCCAGTAAGACACAGCGCCGTTGCTTGCTGAAGCCCAGTTGAGTGAACAGAAGGGCAGCGTTGTGCAAAGCAGCCCCTGCGCCCCCTTCGGAATCAACTGCCCCTGGAATAGGCGAAGTTAGGGCAGCACGCCATGAGGTAGGCCCGCCGGACGACTTGACCTGCATCGTCGGACCGATGCTGCCACCGGCCCGGACCAACGGCCTGGCAACGCCGATCCGAGCCGCGGTTCCACTCTCGGGACGAGCCGCGCGGCCTGCCCACCGCAGCACCCGGCTCGATGACGTTGCCGCTACGCAAGGCGCGAAGCCACCGTCGGATCATGGAGATCCCAGGGAAGCTGGAGAATGGTGGTCACCTTGCGCATACCGAGGAAGTCAGCAATTATCCGGACAATGTGGGGGCTGGGCAGACCACCAGGTAGCTGACGGAAATGTGGTGCACGGCGTGAGCTCGGGTGAGTCACCCCCGTCTGCGGCGTCACGGCTCGAACTCCACCGTCCGCACTCCTCGTTCCGTTCCGGTCCCGAGGCGAGGCGGTGCGGCGAAGAGGGGCGTTCCGGTGGGTGGTTGGGCGCGGGAGGCTACGGAACACCGCGACTCCCCCGCTGTCGGCCGCCCCCAATCTCGCCCTTCACCGTTCCCGCCGTTGGCTGTTCAGGTATGTCGCCTTCGTTGAGCAGCAAGGCTTCCGGTTCATTAAGCAGCAAGGCTTCCGGCGTTATCTGCCAGGTGTATTATGTCAAGCGTATTGGTAGAGGGCCCACGGAGAAGAAACCAACGATGCCGAAGCAGGTGGATCACCACGAACGCCGCGAAGTGATCGCCCGAGCACTGTGGCGGGTGGTGGAGCAGCACGGCGTCTCGCACCTGTCCCTGCGCGAGGTCGCGAAGGAGGCGGGCATCTCCCACGGGGCGTTGCAGCACTACTTCACCTCCCGGGAGGCGATGCTCTGCTTCGCCATGGACCTCGCGTCCGAGCAGAAATCACTGCGTGTCAGCAGGGGCCTCAAGGAACTCGGCGACCAGCCGCACCCCCGCGACGTGCTTCGGGTGATGCTCACGGAGATGCTCCCGCTGCACGCCGACGCCCGCGCGGCCAGCCGGATGAGCGCCGCCTACGTTCTGGAGGCGCTGCACAACGAGAACATCCACGCTCAGGCGCGCGACGGCCTCGCCCAAGGGCGCCTGGTCGTTGAGCAGTTGATCCGTGAGGCGATCGCCGACGGGCACATCAGCTCCGATCGCGATCCGGTGGCCGAGACCAATCTGCTCCTCGCCCTCACCGGCTTCACCACCCTCCTCGAACTGGACGTGGTCGCGCCTCAGGAGGCGCTCACCGCTGTCGACCAGTATCTGAGCAGGCTGTTCGGTAGAAACGATCAGAGCGAGGGAGATGAGGGCGGGGGCGGCCACGGCGGGAGGTGAGGCTCGACGTGGTCCGAGCGCGCGGTGCCGGCCATGAGGTGGTGGTCTGGCGAGCGCCCCCCGCCCCCGCAGTGACCACACGAGCCGTCAGTGACCACACGAGCCGTCAGGAAAGGGTGTGCTCCCGCCGTGCCCGGCACCGCCAGGTCAGCACCGCCATCGCGATGAGGGCGACCAGGACGGCGATGACGCGGTAGCCGGCGGACAGCGCGTGGGTGAACGCCTCGACCATGGCGGTGTGTTGGGCTGTTCCCGGGTGGCCGGTGGCCGTCATCGCGTCCGATGTCGAGTGCGCGTGGGCGGCGACGATGGTCGGCAGGTGGGCGAGGAACCGGGTGGTGACGACGGTGGCGACCACGGCGATGCCGACGGCGCTGCCGATCTCGCGGGCGGTGCTGTTGAGGGCGGAGCCCAGGCCGCTTTGGGCCTTGGGCAGGGCGGCGACGATGCCGCTGGACAGCGGCGGGGTGGCCAGGCCCATGCCGCCGGCCATGACCAGCAGGTCGATCGCGTACATCCAGTACGGCGTCGCGCCATCCGCCAGGGACAGCAGCCAGAGCCCGGCGACGATCAGCGTCATCCCCAGGGCCACCACCCGGCGCGTGCCCCAGCGGGCGGCCAGCCGTGCGGCGCGGGGCGAGACCAGTTTCATGCACAAACCTTGCGGCAGGAGCGCCAGGCCCGTCTCCAGGGCGCTGAACCCCTTGGCGTAGTGCAGGTACTGGGCGTTGAGAAAGAAGAGGCTGAACATGCCCAGGTAGGCGCCCGCCACCCCGAGTGTGCCGGAGCCCACCGCGGGCGTCTTGAGCAGCCGTGGGTCGAGCAGGGGGTGGTCGCTGCGCAGGGCGTGCGCGACGAACAGCGCGCCGGCAAGGAGGAGTTCGGCGAGTGCGCCGAGGACGGGGGTTGAGGTCCAGCCCAGTTCGCGTCCCTCGATCAGGCCGAAGAGCAGCGCCGTGAGCATGGCGATCAGCAGCAGTGTGCCGAGCGCGTCGGGCCGGGCGGCGTGGCGCTCGGTGGCCGGGGCGTGCCGGGCGGCCAGCGCGGCGAGCAGGACGGCGGCCGGGACGAACAGGGCGAAGAACACGGGCCAGGAGAAGAACTGCAAGGTGGCGCCCGCGACGAGGTTGCCCAGCATGCCGCCCAGGCCGGTCGCGCCCGACCAGGCGCCCACCGCCTTGCCGCGCTCACGGGGCGGGGTGACCGCGAGTGAGAGGGCGAGGGTGGCGGGCATGACCAGTGCCGCGCCGAGGCCCGCGACGGCTCGGCCGACGAGGAGGACCGGGACGCTCGGGGAGAGCGCGCAGTCCAGGCAGCCGAGGCCGAACACGACGAGCCCGCCGATGAGTACCGGTTTGCGGCCGAGGTGGTCGCCCAGTGCCCCGGCGGGGATGAGGAGTCCGGCGAAGACGAGCAGGTAGATGTCGACGATCCACACCGTCTGCGTCGCGGACGGATGCAGGCTGCTCCCGGACAGCTGGGGAATCGCCAGGTTGACGCCGGAGACCATGGCCTGGATGGCGATGACGGCGGTGTTCATCAGGCGCGGCACGGTGCGCCGTGCCGCCGGGCAGGGCGCCGGGTCCGTTGCCCGGCGTGGATACGGCCCGGGAATCCTGCCGGGGTCCTTCCGGTCGGCGGGTGTCTCTGCGCTGTGCACGGTCACTTTCCTTCCCGTCTGGGGTGTGCGGACGACCGTAGAAATCCGGCAACATAACTTCAAATGCAGGCAGTTGATAAATAGGATGCGTTCCGTGCATGTGAAATTGGATCTCAATCTGCTGGTGGCCCTCGACGCCCTGTTGGAGGAGAGTTCGGTCACCGGCGCCGCCGATCGCCTGGGCGTCTCCGAGCCGGCGATGAGCCGCACGCTGGGGCGCATACGCAGGGCCGTCGAGGACCCCGTTCTGGTGCGGGCCGGCCACGCCATGCAGCCCACCCCGCGCGCCGTGGCCATGCGCAGCGAAGTGCGCGCCCTGGTGCAGCGGGCCCGCTGTGTGCTCGCCCCGGCCGGCGAACTGGACCTTCAGGCCCTGAAGCGCACCTTCACCCTCTGCGCCAACGACGCGATGGTCACCTCCGTCGGCGACCATCTGCTCTCCTGCGTCGAGGACGAGGCCCCGCAGGTGACATTGCGCTTCCTGGCCGAACCCGCCGGTGACCACACGGGATTGAGGGACGGCAGCATCGATCTGGAGATGGGCGTGCTCGGCTCGCTCGCCCCCGAGGTGCACACCGAAGTCCTCACCACCGACCACTCCGTCCTGGTCATGCGGGCCGACCACCCCCTGGCCACGGGAGAGCTCAGCGCCGAGCGGGTGGCCGGCGCACGCCACATCGTCACCTCGCGCCGGGGACGCCTCACCGGGCCGCTGGACGACGCGCTGGCCGCACTGGGGCTCAGCCGCCGCGCCGCCGTCGCCGCCCCCACCTTCGCGGCCACGCTCCTGATGCTGGCCAACCGGCACGACATGGTGGGCCTGTTGCCCTGGCGCCAGTACCGCACCACCGTGCACAACCTCGGGCTGATCACCCGGGAGCTGCCGCTGTCCCTGCCCCCGTTGCAGCTCTCCCTGGCCTGGCACCCGCGCGACGACGCCGACCCCGCCCACCAGTGGCTGCGCTCCCGTATCCGGCAGTCGGTCAGGGCCGTCCTGACTCCGTGACTGCGGACGAGGCGATCGGCGTGCGCCGGGCTCGGAGGCCACAGCTGTCTTCTGACCGGCGGCGGTGATCAGGCTGATGCCCGTGCGCGGAGCGGGCTCACGGGTTGGGACAGTTACGGCAACGGCCCTGTGGGCGGCTGTACTTGGGGCGGCATGACACGTCCTCGGACACGGGCGAGGTCGGGAGCGGCGGCCGGGTGGAGAGTGTTCTGACGGGTGCACCCGACAGGAGTGGGTTTGCGTGAGCGTCAGGCGGAGGGGGTCAGACGGAAGACGCGGAGGGGTCTTCCTTTGGCGCGGGCGGCGTAGTGGTCGTAGACCGGGAGGGCGGCAAGGATTCCGGGGCGTTCGGCCTGCGTCTCCGCGGGGGTGAGGAGGCGGGCGGTGACCGGGTGATCGCGGCCATCGCTGGTCACCGTGGCCGACGGGTGGCGCAGGAGGTTGTCGCTCCACAACGGGTGGTGCGGTCGGCCGAAGTTGGAGGCGATGACGAGCCAGGAGCCGTCCGGGTAGCGGTAGGCGCAGACCGGGGTGGCGTGCGCATGGCCGTGGGGATGCCGGGTGGTGAGCAGGATGGTGGGGAGGAAGAGGTGGCTGGGCATCCAGTGCCCGCGGGTGGCTCGGTGGGCCAGGCGGTCGCATACGGGTAGCAGGCGGGGTGCGAGCCTGGAGAACAGGCGGGTGCGGCCGATGCGGCTGATGAGGGGGTGGACGGGTCGCGTCCGCTCGCCGGTCATGCCGTCGGCCATCGGGCAAAGGCCCGTTCCGCCATGGCGGTTATGGTGAGTGCGGGGTTGCAGCCGAGGTTGGTGGGGACGGCGGAGGCGTCCGCGATGTGCAGGCCCGGGTAGCGGTGGACGCGGTGGTGGACGTCCATGACGCTGGTGCCCGGATCGTCGCCGAGTGGGCATCCGCCCAGCAGGTGGGCGGTGAAGGGGAGCCGGAGCAGCGGGCCCCACCACACGGCGTGGGTGCGACCTCCGACGTGCTCGGCGTAGCGGCGGGCCACCGCGCGGGCCGCGGCCAGGCTCACCGGTTCGGCCGGGCCCTCGCCCGGTGCGAAGGTCATCCGTCCCCACCGGTAGCGGCTGGTGAGGCTGGAGTTGGTGCGCTCCATGGCGAACAGCAGGGCGGTGTGCGGTCCGAACCGGCGCACAGGTGGGAGGAACGCGGCGCCCAGCGGATGGAGCTTGGGGCCGAGGCGGCCGAGTTGGACCAGGGTGCGGTCGTCGGGGCGCAGTGCGGAGCCGATGACGACTCCGGATCCCACGCCGGCATCGGGGTCCGAGACGGCGAGTGGCACCTCCCGGTTGGTGCGGGTGCCCGTGCCCAGGGCGGGAGAGAGGTCGGGCAGGGTACCGGCGGCCCGGCTGCGGTGCAGGAGCTCCACCGTGCCCCAGGCGCCGGCGGCCAGCACCACCTGCTCGGCATCGAGCATCTCGCCCCGTCCGCGGACCAGCGCGTCCGACCGGACGGTGCGGAGCCGCCAACCGCCGTCCGGCCGCGGGTGGAGCGATATGACGGTGGTGCGGGGGCGGATCTGGGCCCCCAACTGCTCGGCGAGATGAAGGTAGTTCTTCATCAGGGTGTTCTTGGCGCCGACCGGGCAGCCGGTGAGACAGCGTCCGCATCCGGTGCAACCGGTACGGCTGGGACCCCGGCCGTCGAAATACGGGTCGGCGGCGGACATCCCCGGGGGTCCGAAGTACACGCCGACCCGGGTGGGATGGAAGGTGGTGGTCACCCGCAGGTCGTCCGCGACCCGCCGCAACGCGCCGTCGCCTCCGGCGTCACGGTCGGGCAGAGGCACGGTCGTGGTGCCCAGCATGCGTTCCGCGAGGTCGTAGCAGGGGGCGAGCTCGGCCGGCCAGTCGACCGACGGGTCCCAGCCGGGTGCGCGGAAGACCTCGGGCTCCGGACGGTAGTGCACCCCGGCGTAGGCGAGGGAGCCGCCGCCCACGCCGACGCCCGTGAGGGTCAGCAGCCTGCGGCGCGCGGACCTGGATGATGCCGGACATCCGCAGCCTCGGCGCCCACACCAAGCGGTGCAGCTGCCAGGGGGACCGGGCGAAGTCGGCGTCGGCGAAGCGGCGGCCGGCCTCCACGACGGTCACGCGGTACCCCTTCTCGGTGAGCCGCAGTGCGGCTACCGAACCGCCGAAGCCGGAACCGACAACTACCACTACCCCAGCTTTCGACACGCCGGGTATCATATCAACAGCACAGCGTCACATGTGCAACTTCGCGGGGGAGGTGGCCCGTTGAGCATCCCGACCGCGCCCTGGGGTGTGCCGGCGATCGGGCACGGTGCACAACTCTGGTTCCGACCCCTGGAGTTCATGACCGGACTCAACGCACTCGGTCCGCTGGTGCGCTTCTCCCCCGGACTCCGTCCCTGCTACCTGGTCACCGCCCCTGAGCTGATGCACCGGATGCTCGTCACCGATGCCCGCGACTTCGTCAAGGGGAGGCTCACCGACAGCGCGGGCCCGCAGATCGGGGTGAGCCTGGTGATGGACATGGAGTTCCCCGGACTGGCTCCCTCCGCCGCGCACCGCCGCCACCGTCGCGCCATCCAGCCGGCCTTCCATCCCCATCGGCTCGCGGGGCAGGTGGAGTTCGCGGTCCGGGCCACCGAGGAAGGACTCGCCGCTTGGCGCCCCGGACACCCCCTTCGCCTCGAACGGGAGCTGCTGGCGCTCGCCAACCGCATTGCCGCACACGCCTTCTGCGGCGAACCCGTCGACGAGGTGGCCGCTTCGCTCTCGGCGGTGCAGGCGCATCTCGTGGCCGGCCTGTACTGGCGGACGGTCGCCCCGCTGTGGACCCAGCGGGTGCCGGCGCCCGGCACCGGCGGGTTCGTACGGGCCCGGGCCAGGCTGCGCGCCGCGATCCGCGAGGCGCTGCGAGCCCGCCGCAGTTCACCGGAACGGGACGACGGCGACGTCCTGTCGGCGCTGGTGCGCTGCCGCTATCCGGAGGGCGGCGGGCTCGACGACGCACAGGTCGTCCGGGAGGTGTTCTTCTACCTGGTCGCGGGGGCCCATGGGGTCGGTGACGTGCTGCCGTGGGTGTTCCACGAGCTGGCCGCCCACCCGGAGGTGGAACACCGGCTCCACCGGGAGCTCACCTGCGTGCTCGGGGGACGGCGGGTCGGGGCGGACGACCTGTCGAAGCTGGTGTACACCCGCCGCGTCGTGCTGGAGGCACTGCGCCGCTACCCACCGGTGTGGCTGCTGGGGCGGCGCACGATCGACGAGATGGAGTTCGGCGGCGTCCGCCTGCCCGCCGGTACGGACCTCGCCTGGTCGGCGTACGCACTGCACCACCACCCGGAGCACCATCGCGACCCGTACCGGTTCGACCCCGACCGCTGGCTTCCCGAGCGGGCGCGGGCCGTCGCCCCCTGCGCCCACGTCCCCTTCGGTGCCGGACCGCGCAGGTGCATCGGCGAGCGGATGGCGATGAACCAGATGCTCGCCGTGGTGGCCACGATCGCCGCCCGGTGGCGGCTGCGGGCCGTGCCGGGCGGCGTCCCCGTCAGGCCGTCGGCGCGGATCTTCCTGCACCCGCGGGCGATGCCGATGGTGGCCGAGCCCCGGCTCAGCCGGACAGCCACAGCACCACGGCGGTGAGCCCGGCGCCCAGCGCCCCGCCCGCCCACACCTGACGCACGGTATGCGCTCCGAGCCGCACCCGCGACCAGCCGATGAGCGCCAGCAGGGGGACCCCGGCCACCGCACACCACCCGCTCACCTCGACAGCGAGCAGGGCGACCCCGCCCGCTGCGGCGCTGGTGTGCAGCGACACCTTGCCCCGGCGGGTGCACACCAGGAACGCCGCGCCGCCCAGCGGGGCGAGCGCCGCCGGTACCAGCAGTTCCCGGGGGGCGCCGAGCCACCAGCAGGCCAGCCACACCACCAGGGCACCGCCCGTGGCGCAGGCGAGCGGCAACGGGCGTTCGGCCCGGCGGCTCAGTTCCCAGTCCGACCACCAGCCCCGGCGCACCCCCAGGGCGATGACCGTCACCCCCAGCACCGCACACCCGGCGACGACGATTCCCCATGCGTAGAGTGCCGCCCGCCAGCTGAGTGCGCAGCCGGCGGCCACGGGCAGCACGGGGGGCGCGAACAGCCTGCCCGTCCAGAGGGCCAGTCGGTCGGGCGCGCCACCGCTGCGCGTGCGCTTGTCTGCCACAACTCACCAACGATTCGCCCAACCGGATGGTTTGCGGCATACCGCGTCCACCTTCCAGGTAACGCTCCAAACGGGTGCGCGGAGAGGGGGTAGTTGATGTCCCGACTCTCGAACTGGCGGATATCCGCGGCGGCGTGGCTGCTCCGTGGCGTTGACGCCCGGTCCCAAGGGGAACACGTGGTCGTGCCGCGGCCCCCGGCCGGGAACCGCCGCCCCCGGCATATCGCCATCATCATGGACGGCAACGGGCGATGGGCCACCGCCCGAGGGCTGCCGCGGATCAAGGGCCACGAGGCGGGAGTGCGCGCCGTGCGGTCCGTGCTGGACGCGGCACTCGACGAGGGGGTCGGCCATCTGTCGCTCTTCGTCTTCTCCACCGAGAACTGGCGCCGGCCCGAGGCCGAGGTGGTGGCCCTGATGCGGCTGGCCACCGACAGTATGCGGTCCATGGCCGAGTACACCGATCGCGGCCTTCGCCTGAGGTGGTGCGGGGTACAGACAGGGCTGGCTCCCGAAGTGGTCGAGGCGCTGGGCGAGGCGGAGCTGCGGACCCGGCACGGCCGGTCGATGACGGTCGTCTTCTGCCTCAACTACGGTGGCCGTGCCGAGATCACCGGGGCGGCTGCGGCGCTGGCCCGCTCCACGTTGGCCGGGCGGCTGGAACCGGATGCCATCGACGAGCAGGTCTTCGCCCGCTATCTGCTGCTGCCCGACCTGCCCGATGTGGACATGCTCGTCCGTACCTCGGGAGAGCAGCGGATCTCCAACTTCCTGCTGTGGCAGTCGGCCTATGCGGAGTTCTTCTTCGTGGAGACCCTCTGGCCCGACTTCACCGGTGACCAACTACGCCTCCTCATCAGGGCGTTCGCCGCCCGCAAGCGGCGGTTCGGCGCGGCGCCCGAGACCCGGTGACGGTCACCGGTGCTGTACGACTTCCCGGAGCCGGCCGCCCGGTACGGAGAAGCCGTCGACGGTGGCGGTCACATCGGTCAGAGCCAGCGGCGGAGCGGCGGCGGCCGGCAGCGGCAGCGTGGCGTCCCAGTGCACCGGCAGTACGCCGAACAGCCGGCCGCTGACGGCCGCGAGATCCACCTCGGCGGCACCGGGGAGTTCGGCACGGGCGCACTCCACCGTGACATCGCCTTCGGGGGTGCGCGCGGTGACCCGCGCCCCGGTGAGAGCGAGGCGGGCGAACCGGCAGTGCAGCGGCGGGTGCCGGCCGTCCGCCCGCCGGACGCACCGGGCGGGTCCGGCGCTGACGGTCCGGGCCCGCACCGTCAGCGGCGCGGACGCCGGGGACGCCAGATACGCCGCGGTCACCGGGGACCGGCCGACCGCCGGTGCCGGCCCGGGTCCCGAGATGACCGCGCCGCTGAGCAGGACCGTCACCGCCCACCCGATCCGCTTCACGTGGGCTCCGGGTCAGCGGGCGGTAGCCAGGCGAATCCCCACACGCCGCCGGCGCCGGCCAGGACACTGCCCACCAGCATGCCTCCCACATTGCAGGTCACCAGGGCGACCAGCGCGAGCGCCAGCACCACCAGGCCCAACGGCGTGTGGAACTGCGGGTGCGTGATCAGCATCAGGGAGGCCGCCAGCAGCGGCACGCTGGTGGAGAACCCCGCGCCGCCGACGATCCCGGCCACGGTCACCGTCGCCGGGGCACCGGAGAACGGCAGCAGCACCAACTCCACCGACCCCAGCACCGCGAGCACGGCAGCGCCCCACGGGCGGCCACGCCGCCACGCCCGGTCACCCGGCCGCATCAGTAGCATTCCGCCCGGCCGGGCCTGACGGTGACGTCCACATCGTGCACCCGGAAGCTGCCCGCCGTGGCGAGCCAGGAGGTGAACCGGGTCCGGGACACCGCCGTATGACCGGCCCGGACACCGATACCGCCCTTCGGCAGGGGCCCCACGCGCAGGCCGGTGAAGGTGGCGTCGGTGCCGCTGACCCGATCACTGTCCACCATCAGCCCCGTGACCTGGGCGGGTGTGGTGCGCCCCGCGGCACCCCGCAGGGTGAAGGAGCCGAGCGGCGTGGGCACCAGCAGGCTGGCGCACAACCCCCGGACCGACGCCCGTTCCGCGCTCACCACCGCCACCGGGTGACGGGTCCCGTCCTGCTCCGGCACGGAATCGGTCACCTCCGTGACCCCGTCGCCCGCCAGTTGCTCGCCGGACACCTTGAACGCACCGCCCGACCCCGCCACGGACACCGCCAACACCCCGTGAGCCACGCAGAGCAGCAATCCGCCGGCAGCGGCCAGCGCTATGACCGAGGCCGCGGCCAGCCGCCGCCGGTCGAGCCGGTGGTCGGTCCGTCCCGCACTGCGCGCATCTTCCACCACGGCCTCATTGAACTATCGAAGGCAGCCCCGGTTGCCCCTGGCAGCCCGGCGCGCGGAGGCCCGCAAGGGCTGCTCGGAGCGCACAGGGGCGCGCGAAACACGCGGAGCCCGGCTGCGGATTCTCCGTCCCGCACCGTACCGAAGGCGCGCCCGCGCGCCGACGGATCCAGCGAATGGCGCGGCGATCAGCAGGACTTGAAGCCTCGACGATCAGCAGCGTCAGGGACACCACGTCCTTGGCGAAAACTCTTGACGCACCCTTCACCGAGATGAAGCATTCCGGGCAAGCGAGCGCTCCCTCCGCCTTCACCGTTCACTTCCTGAACTCGGAGAGTCCCTCATGCCAACTCCCCCCACCAAAGCCGTGGCATCCCCCGGAACCTCCTCCCCCACCCGCCGCACCCTCCTCGGCGCCATGGCCGCTGCCGCCACGGCACCGGCCACGGTCGCCCTGGTCTCCACCGCGTTCGCGCAGCCGGGCGCCGCGCAGCCGCTGCCCGGCGGCGGCGACCTCGGCCCGAACGTGCTGGTCTTCGACCCGTCCACGCCCGGAATCCAGGCGAAGTTGGACCAGGTCTTCCAGCAACAGCAATCCGCACAGTTCGGCACCGGCCGCTACGCGCTGCTGTTCAAGCCCGGCACCTACAGCGGGCTCAACGCCCAGCTCGGCTTCTACACGTCCCTCGCCGGTCTCGGCCTGTCCCCCGACGACACGACCATCAACGGTGATGTGACCGTCGACGCCGGCTGGTTCAATGGCAACGCCACCCAGAACTTCTGGCGCTCGGCGGAGAATCTGGCGCTCAACCCCGCCAACGGCACCAACCGCTGGGCCGTCGCCCAGGCCGCCCCCTTCAGACGCATGCACGTCAAGGGCGGACTCACCCTCGCGCCCAGCGGCGACGGCTGGGCCAGCGGAGGCTATATCGCCGACAGCCGCATCGACGGCACGGTCAGCCCGCGCAGCCAGCAGCAGTGGTACACCCGCGACAGCGCGGTCGGCGGCTGGACCAACGGCGTCTGGAACATGGTGTTCTCCGGAGTGCAGGGCGCTCCCGCGCAGAGCTTCCCCAACCCGCCCTACACCACGCTGGCCACCACCGCGGTCTCCCGGGAGAAGCCCTTCCTCTATCTCTCCGGCAGCGCATACCGGGTCTTCCTGCCCGAGAAGCGCACCGACGCCAGTGGCCCCACCTGGGGCAACGGCACACCACGCGGCACCTCGCTACCGCTCGACCAGTTCTACGTCGCCAAGCCCGGAGTCACCGCGGCCACGCTCAACGCAGCCCTGGCCCAGGGCCTCCACCTGCTCCTGACACCCGGCATCTACCACCTCGACCGCGCACTGGAGGTCGACCGCGCCAACACCGTGGTCCTCGGGCTCGGTTACGCCACCCTCATCCCCGACAACGGTGTCACCGCCGTGCGGGTCGCCGACGTCGACGGGGTCCGGCTGGCCGGATTCCTCATCGAGGCCGGCCCCGTGAACTCTCCCGTCCTCCTCCAGATCGGCCCACAGGGCGCCGCCACCGACCACTCCGCCAACCCCGTCACCGTCCAGGACGTCTTCCTCCGCATAGGCGGCGCCGGGCCCGGCAAGGCCACCACGAGCATCGAGGTCAACAGCCACCACACGATCATCGACCACACCTGGGTCTGGCGCGCCGACCACGGCAGCGGCGTCGGCTGGGACATCAACCGCGCCGACTACGGCATCCGCGTCAACGGCGACGACGTCTTCGCCACCGGCCTGTTCGTCGAGCACTTCAACAAATACGACGTCCAGTGGTACGGCCAGCGCGGTCGCACCGTCTTCTGCCAGAACGAGAAGGCCTACGACGCCCCCGACCAGGCCGCGGTCCAGGACGGCAGCGTCAGGGGCTACGCCGCCTACAAGGTCGGCGACTCCGTAACGACCCACGAGGCATGGGGACTTGGCAGCTACTGCTACTACACCGCCGACCCCGGCATCCGCCAGGACCACGGGTTCGCCGCGCCGCACGCTCCCGGCGTGAAGTTCCACGACCTGCTGGTCATCTCGCTCGGCGGCAAGGGCCAGTACGAGCACGTCATCAACACCACCGGCGCCCCCACTTCGGGCGCCTCCACCACGCCGTCGACAGTCGTCTCCTATCCCTGAGCCCACCGGGACGGGGTGGCCGGCCACTGTCTCAGCGCCCGGCCGCCCAGCGGGAGTACGGGGCCTTGAAACCGTCCGTGTTCTGCTGCACATAGGCGTAGAACACACGGAGGAAGGCCGCCCGTTCACGGGCCTCGGGCTTGTTGGAGTGCGCTTCAGCGGTCAGGTCCTTGCCGCCGATCAGCGCCTGGCGGCGCAGGATGTCGTCGAGGGGGACCCGCCGGGCGTTGCGCATCATGTCGTACATCGCCATGAAGGTGGTGGTGCGCCCCACTCCCGCGCGGCAGTGGAAGTGCAGCCAGGTGCCCTGCGGCAGGCTGCGGACGAGGGCGACGAAGCGATCCACCTCGTTGTCCTGGGGGCGGTGGTGGTCGGGCACGGTGAGCCGGACGTAGCGCCAGCCCGCCTGCTCGACCACATCGGCCTCGGTACGGACCGACTTGGGGTCGCGCACCGGCCCGTCGGGCTTCACCGACTTGCCCGGTATCCAGTCGAAGCTCACCGAGCCGGTCCGCTCCAACTGCTCCTGTCGGCGTTGCTCGTCGGCCAGCACCTGGTCATGGCTCAGCCCGATGTTGGCGTCGTCCTTGTTGCCGAACCAGCTGACCGGCATCCCGTTGACGTACAGGTGTGATTCCTGGCGCAGGTCCACATCGACCACGGGGCCGTGGCCGGCGGGAAGGTGGTCGTTGACCGTCCGCAGGCCGGCGACGGAGAAGACGCCGCTCCCCGAGGCGTGCAGGGTGGCGAGCCCCGTCAGCGACGGGGCCTTGCCGCCCGGCCCTGGCTTGGCCGCGGTATCGGTGACACGGAAGTTCTTCGGCAGTGCAGGGGTGTCGGCGGTGTCGATGATCTGTCGGACCTGTCGTGGAGCCGAGGAACCGCCGGCCGCCGTACCGCCGTGCGCACAGCCCGCCGCGGTCGGCAGTACGGTGAGCGTGGCCAGCAGGGCCGCCAACGCGTCGGTGCGCAGCCGCCGTTGATGGCGCTGCCGTGGATGTCTTGCCATGTGCGTCTCCCCTTCCCCGGGCGTCCGGCCGCCGGGCCGGTGGTGAAGACGGCCCTGAGGGCCGGGAGGTTCGTCCCGACCGGCAATCGGAGCCCGCAATGGCCGGTCCCGCATGGCTGTTGACCGCTGGCGGGAGTGTCGGCGCCCGCCTTGCGAACGGGAGATGCCGTCGTGCCTACCCCGGAATCCGGGGGCTCACGATCATGCGGATGTCATCGGCCGCCCAGAGCACGAAGCGTTCGGTCGGGATCACCTCATGGCCGGGAACCGGCCGGAAGCGGAAGCGCTTGAGGAGTACGGCCAGGACCAGCTCGGCCTCGACCATCGCCAGGCCGGCCCCCTCACAACTGCGCGGACCGAGCCCGAAGGGGATGTAGGCCAGCCTCGGCCGCCCGGCCGTCGCTTCCGGGGTGAATCTCTCGGGAACGAACTTCTCGGGCTCGGGCCAGTGGTCGGGATTCATGTGGACGGCCCAGAACGGATAGAAGATCGTCGCCCCGGCGGGGATTTCGTGGTCTCCCAGGACGAGCGGTTCGGTCGTTTCCCGCGCGCCGTACGGGCCGGGTGGGAAGAGCCGCATCGATTCCTTGAGGACCATCTCCAGATAGGTGAGTCGGCGCAGGTCGGTGTAGGCGGGCGCCGGACGGTCACCGAGCACGCGGTCCAGCTCGTCGGCGACGCGTTCGGCGATCTCGGGGTGCCGTCCCAGCAGATGCAGGGTCCAGGAGATGGCCACCCCGGTCGTGTGGTGGGCGGCCAGCATCGTCACCATGACGGTGTCGCGGATGCGCGCGGGCCGCTCCCCCGCCTCGACGAGCGTCCCGACCAGATCGCTCCGGTCCGTGCGGACGCCGGAACGATGGGCCGCGACCACCTGGTCAACCATGGTGCGCAGATAGGCGAGGGCCGCGTCCGCGCGCTCGGCACGCTCCTGACGTGTGTCCGGGTCGGGCAGTTGATAGAGCCGTCCCAGGTGTTCGGTGAGCACCTCCTCGAACGCGGCGATCACGCCGTCCGGGGCCGCCGCCTCGCCCCCCAGCGCGTATGCGCAGATCATCCGCAGCGACAGCGCGGTGAGGTCCTTCTGCAGTTCGACGGGCTCGCGGCCGGCCGGCCCGTCCTGCCCGGCCCAGCGGTCCGCGAGTGCGGTCGCCAGCTCGGTGAACCGCGCGAAGTGCCGCTCGTGGGAAGGGCGTCCGGCCAGCACCGAGAGCAGCAGGCGCCGCCAGGGGGTGTGCTCCTGGGCCGGGATCACCTGAAGGTTGCCCGCCTCGAACAGCGGGGCCAGGAACGCGAACAGCTGCTCCGGCCGCTCTTCGAGGTGCGCCGTGGCCTCCAGCAGCACGGGGTCGGCGACCGAAACGGCCGTCTGCGTGCCCGGAAGCTGGAACCGCACGACGGGCCCGTACTCGGCGTGCAGCCGCAACTGGTAGTGGTGCAGCCCGCCCGCCGCTGCGATGGCGCCGACCCCGCCGTCCGCCCGCGGCTCGGGACCGGGGATGTTCATGGCCGCTCCTCCTGGCTCGGAACGGAGGACGTCCAGGCCGGCCGGTGCGGGCCGGCCTGGACGTGCCCCATGATCAGGCGAGGTCGAACCGGTCGAGGTTCATGACCTTGTCCCACGCCGCGACGAAGTCCGTCACGAACTTCTCCTTCGCGTCGTCGCTCGCGTAGACCTCGGCGACGGCACGCAGCTCGGAGTTCGAGCCGAAGACCAGGTCGGCGCGGGTGCCGGTCCACTTGACCGCGCCGCCGGCGTCACGGCCCTCGAACTCGTCCTGCGCCGTGGACGTCGACGTCCACGTCGTACCCAGGTCGAGCAGGTTGACGAAGAAGTCGTTGGTCAGCGTGCCCGGCCTGTCGGTGAGGACGCCGTGCCTGGACTGCCCGTGGTTGGCGCCCAGGACCCGCAGACCGCCGACGAGGACGGTCATCTCGGGCGCGCTCAGGGTCAGCAGGTTCGCCTTGTCGAGCAGCAGGTACTCGGCCGGCAGGCGGTTGCCCTTGCCGACGTAGTTGCGGAAGCCGTCCGCGGCCGGCTCCAGCGCGTCGAACGACTCGACGTCCGTCTGGTCCTGGGCGGCGTCCACCCGGCCCGGCGTGAAGGGCACCTCGACGTCGAAGCCGCCGTCCTTGGCCGCCTTCTCGATCGCCGCGCCGCCCGCGAGCACGATCAGGTCGGCCAGCGAAACCTGCCTGCCGCCGGCGGAGTTGAAGGCACCCTGGATGCCCTCAAGTGTGCGCAGCACCAGCGCCAGCTCGTCCGGGTTGTTGACCTCCCAGTTGCGCTGCGGCTCCAGGCGGACGCGGGCGCCGTTGGCGCCACCGCGCTTGTCGCTGCCGCGGAAGGAGGAGGCCGAGGCCCAGGCGGCCGAGACCAGCTGGGAGACCGTGAGGCCGGAGCCGAGGACCTGCTCCTTGAGGGAGGCGATGTCCGCGGCGTCGATCGGCTCACCGGTGCGCTGCGGCAGCGGGTCCTGCCACAGCAGCACCTCGGAGGGGACCTCCGGGCCCAAGTAGCGTGCGACCGGCCCCATGTCACGATGCGTCAGCTTGTACCAGGCGCGGGCGAAGGCGTCCGCGAACTCCTCCGGGTTCTCGTAGAAGCGGCGCGAGATCGGCTCGTAGATCGGGTCGAAGCGCAGCGAGAGGTCGGTGGTGAGCATCGTCGGGAGGCGCTTCTTCGACGGGTCGTGCGCGTCGGGGATGATCGCCTCGGCGTCCTTGGCCACCCACTGGTTGGCGCCGGCCGGGCTCTGGGTCAGCTCGTACTCGTACTCGAAGAGGTTCTTGAAGAACCCGTTGCTCCACCGGGTCGGGGTGGCGGTCCAGGTGACCTCCAGGCCGCTGGTGATCGCGTCGGGGCCGGCACCGGTGCCGTACGAGCTCTTCCAGCCGAGGCCCATCTGCTCCATCGGGGCGCCCTCGGGGTCCGGGCCGACGTTGTCGGCCGGGCCGGCGCCGTGGGTCTTGCCGAAGGTGTGGCCACCGGCGATCAGGGCGACGGTCTCCTCGTCGTTCATCGCCATGCGGCGGAACGTCTCACGGATGTCGCGGGCCGCCGCGATCGGGTCCGGGTTGCCGTTGGGCCCCTCGGGGTTGACGTAGATGAGGCCCATCTGGACCGCGCCGAGCGGGTTCTCCAGCTCCCGGTCCCCGGTGTAGCGCTCGTCGCCGAGCCAGGTGGTCTCGGGACCCCAGTAGACGTCTTCCTCGGCCTCCCACACGTCCGCACGGCCGCCGGCGAAGCCGAAGGTCTTGAAGCCCATCGACTCCAGCGCGACGTTTCCGGTGAGGACCAGCAGGTCGGCCCACGAGATGCTCTTGCCGTACTTCTTCTTGACCGGCCACAGCAGACGGCGGGCCTTGTCGAGGCTGGCGTTGTCCGGCCAGCTGTTGAGTGGCGCGAAGCGCTGCTGGCCGGCTCCGGCGCCGCCGCGGCCGTCGCTGATGCGGTACGTGCCGGCGCTGTGCCAGGCCATCCGGATCATGAGCGGGCCGTAGTTGCCGAAGTCGGCGGGCCACCAGTCCTGCGAGGTGGTCAGCACCTCCGCGATGTCCCGTTTCACTGCCGCGAGGTCCAGGCTCGTGAACGCCTTGGCGTAGTCGAACTCCTCACCGAGAGGGTTCGCCACGGCGGGGTTCTTGGCGAGGATCTTCAGGTTGAGCCGCTCCGGCCACCACTGGCGGTTTCCGCCGCCCTGGGTCGGATGCGGGGCGCGCCCGTGCGCGACCGGACAGCCGCCTGCGCCCTCGGTCGTCGCGTCTTCGGCCTTTGCGTCATGGATCTCAGACATGGGAATCCTTCCGGATGAGGCGGATCACAGTGGTCAGCAACCATCAGCAGTGGAACGGGCGGGGCACAGGCCCCAGTTGGACGGCTCCGGTCTCGTGGACCGGCAGGGCGCCGGCGGC
>NZ_KN708638.1:346451-401171 GCF_000805335.1 Streptomyces sp. CT34
CGCGGCCTGTGGGTCCCGCCGCGATGACGGCGCAGCGGGGCCGCGAACGGCGTGACCGGAGACATGGCCTACGCGACCGCATGCCCGGGGGCGATCGCTCGACGCCGAGGTGGTCACCGTCCACCAGGTGGTCACCCGCCGGACGCCGGCGCCATGTGTAAGGACGCCGCGCACGAGCCGCCGGCCCTCGCCTGCTCGCTGCCGTGGCCCACCCGCAACCGACGCAACGGGATGCGGTGGTGAGCGGACCCGTCTGGTGAACCGTCACGTGCTTTCCCTGCGATCGTCTCGTCCCTTGGCTATCGCCGGAACAGATCCTACGATGGACGAGGTCCAAGTCAATACGGCAACCAGATCCATACGTATTCATTCGCCAGACGATGCACTGTGAGGCTGGTGACCATGAGTGACCTGCTGAATCGGCTTCGCGGACGCGGCTGGCGGATGACCGCCCAACGCCGGGTCGTCGCCGAGGTTCTCGACGGCGAGCACGTCCACCTCACCGCGGACGAGGTACTCGCGCGCGCCACCGCCCGGCTCCCGGAGATCTCCCGCGCGACCGTCTACAACACCCTCGGTGAACTCGTCTCGCTCGGCGAGGTGGTCGAGGTGACCACCGACGGCCGCGCCAAACGCTACGACCCGAACGCACACCGTCCGCACCACCACCTGGTGTGCTCACGCTGCGGCGCGATCCGCGACGTCCACCCCGACGGCGACCCACTGGCCGATCTACCCCCCTCCGAACGCTTCGGCTTCACCGTCTCCGGCGTCGAGATGACCTACCGGGGCCTGTGCCCGGACTGCGCCTGAGGCGCGGGCGAAGCCGCTGCCGACCGGTCGCTGCCACCCCGCCTCGACGGAATCGAGATCCAGCTCGACCACTGACCTTTCCTCCTGCCCACAGCACCCCGACCTGGACAGGGCAACGAGTCGGCACGCATACGCATTGACCTCCGGCCGCGGCCCACCAACACCCACTCAACACCGACGACTCGCCATCGCCGGCCGCGGTGCCCGCGCATCCGCTCCGGCCCGACGTTCGACGCCGGTCAGCGCGGTCGCCAGGTGCGGATCGCCCGGTGGGTGATGCGGGCGCCGGGTGCGCGCGGCCACTGAAGTGTCGGAGCCGTATCGGAGCGGTGTCGGCGTCCCGTCGGCGGTCCGTCGGTGCGCCCGTCAAGGATGGCCGAACGGCACCGATCCCGGGAGGTTCACCATGACGAACAGCATCCGACCGCACCACTCGCGCACGACCTCGGTCCTGATTTCCGGCGCAGGCGTCGCCGGAACCGCCCTGGCCTACTGGTTGGAGCGATACGGCTTCCGCGTCACCGTCGTCGAGCGCGCCCCGGAGCCTCGCGCCGGCGGGCAGGCGGTGGATGTGCGCGCCAGTGCCCTGGACGTCGTCGGGCGGATGGGCCTGCTCAAGGAGGTCCAGGCGCACAAGACCGGCCTGCGGGGCATGTCCCTGGTCGATGCGGACGGCCGCGAGCTGCGCCGCACCACCGAGTGGACGGCCAGCGGCGGCCCCGTTGACAGCCCCGACGTGGAGATCCTCCGCGACGAGCTGTGCACTCTGCTGAGGCAGGCCGCCGGGCCCGGCATCGAGTACCTTTTCGGCGACTCGATACACAGCCTCGTTCAGCACGACGACGGCGTCCAGGTCCGCTTCACCAGCGGCGCCGAGCGTTCCTTCGACCTCGTCGTGGGCGCCGACGGCCTGCACTCGGCCACCCGCCGTCTGGTCTTCGGCCCCGAATCCGACCACCTGCACTCCATAGGCACCTACGTCGCCGCGTGGAGCGCCCCCAACCACCTCGGCCTGGACCGTTGGGAGATCTTCCACGGACCAGGTGGTGACGGCGTATGGGGCTGCATGGCGATGACCGTACGGGACAACAGTGAGCTGCGCGTCTTCGTGGGCTTCCATTCCGACGAACCGACCGAGCAGCTGCTGCCACGCGACATCGCGGCACAGAAGCAGCTGGTGGCCGAGCGCTGCACCGGGCTGCAGTGGGAAGTACCGCGCTTCCTCAAGGCCATGTGGGAGACGGACGCCTTCCACTACGACGTGGTCGCGCAGATCCGGATGGACCACTGGTCACACGGCCGTGTCGCGTTGCTCGGCGACGCCGGGTACTGCTGCTCGCCGCTCACCGGTCAGGGCACGAGTGTGGCGCTGACCGGCGCCTACGTCCTCGCCGGGGAACTGCACACGGCCGGCGGAGATCACCGCGCCGCCTTCCCCGCCTACGAGGAGCGGCTACGCGACCATGTGACCGCCAATCAGGCACTGCTCGAAGTGGGATGGGCCCGGACCGTCGCCAGGGAGGCGGGGGCAGACGGCGCGGCAGCAGAATCCGGCCCCATCGCCGCGGTGGGCCTGGACGAGCCCGACCCCGAGACCATGGCGGCCTTCCACGCCGCCACCGCCTTCGATCTGCCCGACTACTGACGGCACGACAGGAGGTGCGCGGGACGCCTACGACCTGAGGCATGAGGCGCTGGTTGCCCGGGTCGCAACGCTCGACACGCTGCGGGGGAAGGACGCCGACCGGCTGGGGCAACCAGGAGTTCGCTGATCGACCCACCCAACACCGAAAGCGCCCCGCTTTGCTTCGGCAGTGCGGGGGCGCTTGACTTACTTCACTTACTTCCGGTCAGCCCGCCGGTGTCGCCGCCCAACTGGCCAGCAGCTTCAGGCGCTCCTCCGTCTGTGAACCCGGCTCCGGCGTGTAGACCACCAGCATCTGATCGGGCACCCCGGTCACCGTCAACGCCTCGTACGGCATGGTGAGTTCACCGGCCACCGGGTGCATCATCCGCTTCGCCCCGTAGGTCTTCTCCTTGACCTGATGATCCGCCCACAGCCGACGAAAGTCGTCGCTTTTCAACGACAACTCCCCTACCAGCGTGGCAAGTTGTCCGTCCTGCGGATGGTTTCCCGCATCCAGGCGCAGATGGGCGACCGTTTCCGCGGCCACCGCCGGCCAGTCCGGGTACAGCTCACGTGCCTGCGGGTTGAGGAACACCTGACGTGGCATGTTGCGGTCCTCGGGCGCCATCTGCGAGAAGCCGACGAGGGCGTCGCCGAGGTCGTTCCAGGCGAGCACGTCCATCCGGCGGCCCAGTACGAATGCCGGGGCCTTGTCGATGGTGTCCAGCAGGAGGCGCAGTCCGGGGCGGACCCTCTGGGGCGCGCGCCCTGCGGCGGGCGTACCGCGCGTGGCCGAGGGGCGGCGGGTGGTGGGCCTGGCCACCGTGCGCAGGTAGTCCTGCTCGGTGTCGTCGAGGCGCAGGACGCGCCCGATGGCGTCGAGTACGGCGTCCGACACCGAGGGGCCGCGGCCCTGTTCGAGGCGGATGTAGTAGTCGACACTGACGCCCGCGAGCTGGGCGACCTCCTCGCGGCGCAGGACCGGCACCCGCCGCCTGCCGTGCCCCGGCAGGCCGACCTCTTGGGGCTGGATGCGGGCACGCCGCGAGCGCAGGAAGTCGCCGAGTTCCCGACCGGTGGATATGTCCATGCCGGCGATCATAGGCCCCGGAACCGCTCCGTTCCTGGTACTGCCGGACCCAGGAAAACGGCAGCCCTGGGTAAGCGCGCCAGCCGGGCGCAGGGTGGTTGTCGTCGCCGGGAGTCGTCCGGCGACGACAACCACCGAGGCAGGAGTTCCCATGTCGTACGACACCCTCACCGGCCGCACCGCCGTCGTCACCGGAGCCGCCAGCGGCATGGGCGAGGCCACCGCCAGGTTGCTCGCCGCGCACGGCGTGCGGGTGGCACTGCTCGCCCGCCGCGCCGATCGGCTCACGGAGCTGGCCGCCAAGATCGAGGCGGACGGCGGGCAGGCCCTCGCGGTGGCCACCGACGTCACCGACACGGACTCCGTCGACGCGGCGGTGGAGCGGGTGCACGCCGCGTACGGCGAGGTCGACCTGGTGGTCAATGCGGCAGGCGTGATGCTGCCGAACCCCGTCACCGACGGCCGCGCCGACGAGTGGCGGCGCATGCTGGACACGAACGTGGCCGGTGCCCTGCGCGTCATCCGCGCCTTCACTCCGGATCTGATCGCGGTGGCCGCCGCGGGCCGGACGGCGGACCTCGTGAACATCTCCTCCATCGGCGCCCACATCACGTTCCCCAACTACGCGGTGTACGGCGCGACGAAGGCCGCCCTGACGTACCTGTCGCAGTCCCTGCGCACGGAGTTGGGCCCGCGCGACGTCCGCGTCACCAACATCGAACCCGGTCTCACGGACACGGAGTTGGGCGGTCACATCGACAACGCGGAGCTGTCCGGCCAGCTGGACGGCATGTTCGAGGCGCTGATCGGTCTGTCGGCGGACGACATCGCGGACCTGATCGCCTTCACGACGAGCCGCGCCCGCCATGTCAACCTGCGCCAGGCGATCGTACTGCCGACGCGACAGGCGTGACATCGGCGCCGGGGAGGCGGACAGTCAACGGTTGAGTCTGTTCCTCGGTGGACTGTGCTGCTGGACGTCTCGGCGCTGGGTGGGCTTGGGCTGCGGCGAGCGCTCCCACAGGGGCACGCGCGGCCTGCCCGGCTATCCGGCCGCGGTGACGAAGCCGCGGCCGGAGCGAGACGGCCTGATCAGAATGCGACGCGTGCGTTCTCGTCGATGCGGGCCACCGATTCCTGCTGGAACCGCTTGTCGTACTCGCGGCGGATCTGCTGGATCTTGCTGCCGTTCCGGCCGGCAGTACCCGACGGGTAGAGGAGGGTGACCTTGTACGAGCGCTCGCGCTCGATCTTCCCGTGCGAGTCGCGGTACTGACCGTAGCTTGTCTCGACGGTGAGGCCGTCGGGGAAGCGCGGGGTGATGAATGAGTCCACGAAGGCGCGGAACTCCTTGTCGCTGACAGGCGCGCCACCGTTCGGCTTGGCGGTGCCGAAGAGGAGCTTGGTCTCGACATACGGCTTGCCCTCGGATGCGACCGATGCCGATGCCTTGGACGGGCTTGCGCTCCGGTCGTCCAGGGCTGCGTATGCGACGGAGCCGCTCGTGCTGAGGAGCGTGGCGACGAGGGCGGCGACCGCCAGGCGGGTGCGGGCGGCGGACTTGCGTGACACGGGCACGGTTCCTTCCGGTCCGGGCGACAAGGCTTCAGGACCGTAGCGCACGGACATATCTGGCGCACCGCGTTCGACCGCATTTCACCCAGCGGTGTGCCGGACAGGCACGGATCCCCGACGGGCCAGGCGGCGGCGACCGGGTGCCACTCCGTTGCCTTGCGGAGAACCCGTTGATCAGCGTGGAGGATCAGGCCGCCCACCACCACGGGGGGCTTCGCCGCGCAGACCGCACTCGCCCTCAGCGACCTGCACAACGCCGCGGTTCCCGCCACACTCGGCCACGCGGTGCTCTGCCAGGGCTTCGAGGAGCTGGCGAGCTTCGCCTCGCTCGCCGCCCGCCAAGCGCTGCGTACCGTCGAGAGCCTCCGTGTGGTCCTCGCGTGTCTTCTGGTCGCCGCGGTGCGCGCACTGCGCCAGCGCGGCACACCACCGGCCGCCGGAACGGCGGCGGCCCGGGCGGTCGTGCCGGCCGACGAGGCCCTTGACGGCGCATGGAGGACCGGCCGCTGACCGGGGACGTGGAGGTCGCCGTCGGGCCGCCCTTGGCCCCGTGGGGCCTACCGCACGACGCCCTCCGGACCGCCAGGCAGGTAGACAGTCCCCGGGGCCGGTCGCCTGTCCGGCATCTGGGCAACGGCCTTGGGGCGGCGCACTGTTGGGTGCGCCGCCCGTTTCGTTTCCCGGTGTCGGGGTGCCCTGTGCCGGGGGCTATCGAGTCACTTCCGGGTCACTGGTGGACGGTCCAGTGATCATTGGCGCCTGCCTGGACGAACTTCAACGGCGGGCACAGGAACGCGTTCGGATCGGGGTTGGTGTCGGTCCACGGCGAGTCGGACGGGCTCGCCGGCTTCCAGGCACCGTTGCTGCGCAGCTGCACGGCGCTGCTGTCGAAGGTGGTGTTCCGTGCCTCCGTGCAGTAATACCCCTCTTCCGTAGCCGGGTTGACGCTCGCATAGATCTCGAACATGTCCCAGCCGTGGTCCAGCCCGCTCTGGTCCGTCCCCGACTGCTGGAACAACAGGTCCCAGGCAGCGGTGCGGTAGTTGTAGAGATAGGCCGACCAGCGGTTGGCGGCGGCGTCGTCCTGCACCATCTGCACGCTGTACGCGGCCGGCCCGCCGTTGCCGGGGGTGTAGTTCTTCAGGAAGTTGTCGTCGATGGGGACGGTCTTGGCCGGGCCTACGGTCCCGCACCAGTCCCACGCCCAGATCTCGTTGCCGGTGTTGGTGTACGCGGTCACCACTTCCATGCAGGAGTTCTGGGCCTTGGTGGTGGGCGCATAGGTGACGTTGTCCGCGTCGGTGACCGTGTAGGACGGGTCGATGGTATGGGTGGCCATGATGCCGTCATGCGTACCGGGCTGCGGGAAGACCCCCCACCAGTTGTGGGTGACCTGGCCCGCCCGGGGAGCCGGTGTGGTCGGCCGGCTGCCGGGGACCCGGGGGTGGTGCGTCCACGCCGGGCCGGATACGGCGCGGCGCCCTGCCAGGAACGTACGGACGGCGTGCGCGCGCCGCGGTGTGCGGGCCGGTGTGCGCGCCCCGGCGACGACGCCGGTGTGCGGGGCCGTGGGAGAGGGCGGCGGAGTGGTCCGGGCGGCGACCGGGTGGACGGTGGCGCTGGCGGGGGCTGCCAGGGTCACGGTCACCAGGGCGGTCACGGCGGAGGCGGCAAGGGCCAGGGCTGCGAGGGGCGAACGAGATCTTGCTCTGGAACCGGGTCTGAGTCCGGGGCTGTTCACGGTTGACCTCCAGGGCGTGTGGGGGGTTTCCCTGAGCTGGTCCGAGCGTGCCTGTACGTGTCTGCGCCGACCTGAGCGTGCCCGTATTTGCCGGCACTTGCCTGAGTCTGTCCGTGCCGGGCCGCTCTGGCCTGGACCAACTAGGGTCTAAGGAAATGTCCATGACAGGACATCGGGTGTCAAGGGATCCGACGGAGAGGCAGCACAACACCATCCGGCCCCATGCGGACCCATAACGCCCGGCCCTCTGCCCTCGGTTGAGGAACGGGGGCCAGACGCCGGGGTGCCGGTGGGCGGTGAAGGGTATTACTGCACGCTGATGGACTCCAGCGGATCGAGGCGGGCGGCACTGCGGGCCGGCCGGGCGGCCGTCGGCACGCCGACCGCCAGGGCGATCGCCAGGCAGAGCGCCGACCGCCCCCAGGGGAGCACTGCCTTCCCCGGCATCGCGGCAACCTTGATCATCCGGCTTCGCACATGACCGACCGGACAAAACCTAGCAACACAGGACGACCTTGCCGAACTTCCCCGGACCGGCCAACCGGGCGTAGGCGTCGGAGTAACGGTCCAGTGGGAAGGCTGCCTCGACGGGTACCCGCAGCCGGCCCTCGGCCAGCAGCGGTACGACGGAGGTGCGCACCGTGGCCGCGAGGAGGGCTTTCTCCGCGTGGGAGCGGCCTCGAATGGTGGTGCCGATCAGCTGGGCGCGGGCAAGCATCAGGTCGAACATCTGCAAGGGGGCCACCGCCCCGCCCTGTACCCCCACAATGAGGAACTTCCCCCGCGTACGCAGTAGTTCAACCCGCCGCAGGCAGTCCTCCCCGCCGACCAGCTCGACGACGATGTCATACGGCGCCCGTTCGCCCTCCTGGCCGGGGACCACCACGTCTACGCCGCTACCGACGGGGGCAAGTTCCCTGACGCGGTCGTGTAGTTCGGTCCGGCGCACGCTGGCCACGACATGGGCACCGGAAGCGGCGGCCACCTGCACCATGGCCGTACCGACCCCGCCCGCGGCTCCGGTGACCAGCACCCGATCCCCTGCGCGAACCCCGGCCTGGACGACCAGTGCGTCCCAGGCGGTGCCGAACGCCTCCGGGAAGCCTGCCGCCTCCTGCCAGGGCAACCCCGCAGGCACGGGAAGCAGCAAGTCGGCGGGCACCACGATCCTTTCGGCGTGGCCACCGCCACCCACGAGTGCCATGACCCGGTCGCCGACGCTCACTCCCGTGACCTCCGCGCCGACCTGCTCGACCTCGCCGGCGATTTCCAGCCCGGGGATGTCGGCCGGCCAGCCCGGTGGTGCCGGGTAGTCGCCCCGGGCCTGCTGAAGATCGGCCGCGTTGAGCCCTGCGGCGTGGACGCGCACTGCCACCAGGCCGGGCCCGACCACCGGATCAGCGCGCCGCCCGAGCCGGAACGCGCCCCCGCCGTCGATCACAACTGCTCGCATGATCACGAATGTACTCTCCCGGCTTCGGCGCGAGAGCCGGGGGCATCGAGCCGGAATCGATGTGGGGATGCGCACCGCGGCGAGGAGCATCATCGACCGCGCCGCCACGGACGGCTACGGGTCGGAGGCGTTGGCGCGTCCGACGAGCGTCCTTCACCAGGCCAGTCGGCCCGGAGAACCGGCGAAGGTGACGCCTGAAGATCACCTGGGCCCCGCCGGCCCCCGGGTACCCGGGCAAGGCCGAGGTCCCGGGCAAGGATCGCGGCGGGGAGCTTGTGACGCCGGCAGCCCCGGCCCGTCAGCGGGCCGGGGCTGCTGAGCGACGGACCGAGGGATCAGTTCGGTTCCACGGCCTTGCCCTTCCAGCGGTGTTCGACCTTGGCCAACCGCCAGTAGGCCAGTGCGCAGAGCCAGACGACCACGAACAGGCCGACGATGATGAAGCCCACGTTGTTGAGGTCGATGCCGGAAATCCAGTTGGTGACGGCGTCGTTGAGGTTGAGCTGGTCGTGGAGGACGCCGACCAGTTCGATGGTGCCGATGAGGAAGGCGACCGCGACGGACAGGCCGGTGATGGTGAGGTTGTAGTAGACCTTGCGCACCGGGTTGGAGAACGCCCAGTGGTAGGCGAAGTTCATGAAGGTGCCGTCGAGGGTGTCGAACAGGCTCATGCCCGCGGCGAAGAGCAGCGGCAGGCACAGGATCGCGTACCAGGGCAGCCCGGCGGCGGCGCCGGAGCCTGCCATCACCATCAAGGTGACCTCGGTGGCGGTGTCGAAGCCGATACCGAAGAGCAGGCCCACCGGGTACATCTGGCCGGGGCGGGTGATGGACTTGGTCAGCCGGCCCAGGATGCGGTTCATGAAGCCGCGGGAGTCCAGGTGCTTCTCCAGTTCGTGCTCGTCGAACTGGCCCGCCCGCATCGCCTTGAAGACCCGGTAGATGCCGGCCAGGGAGAGCAGGTTGAGGGCGGCGATCAGGTAGAGGAAGCCACCCGAGACGCTGGTACCGACCACGCCGAGGGTCTGGCGGGTACTGGAGTTGTCACTGGTCAAGGCGGTGACGAAGTGCGCTCCGGCAGCGATGCCGCCGGCGAGGAGGAGCACGATGGAGGAGTGCCCCAGGGCGAACCAGAACCCCACCGAGATCGGGCGCTTGCCATCGGCCATCAGCTTGCGGGTGGTGTTGTCGATGGCCGCGATGTGGTCGGCGTCGAAGGCGTGCCGCATGCCGAGGGTGTAGGCGGTGACGCCCAGCCCGAGGCCGAAGACCTGCTTGCCGACGGTGTAGTGGTGCGGTGCGACCAGCATCATCAGGATCGCGAAGGCGACGACGTGCAGTGCGGCTATCACCGCCAGGAGTCCGCCGGTGCGTATCCAGTCCTTGCGCTCCCAGCGGAACAGCGGTGTGGCCGGAACCACCGCCTTCGCGGCGGACATGGTGGAGTTTTCAGACAGGGTCATCTCAGGGAGCCTCTCCAGCACCTCGTGGACGGGGACGCGTGCGGTGCCGTGGCCGGTCTCCTGGCTGACGGGTCGAACGCCGGCGTACCCGGCCTTCCCAGGGGCCCGAAGGTCCCCAGTGGCGTCCGCCTTCCGGCGGAGGTACGTCGACTTCCCGATCACAGTGGCGAGGGCCGCTCCGGACTTCAGCCCCTGTCAGGGCCGTCACCGGTCTTCCCGAGCACCACGGCGGGACCACCGTAGAGGTTCGGCCACTACGGCTACAAGCCTGCAAAGATACGCAGGTGTCTTGGTTACCTGGGTGAAGTGCGGTGAGAATGGGGCGCATGCACTTGGTTCCCTCGGATCGCGCGCATCAACGCGCCATTGACCATCACACCGTGTGCGATGCCATCGAAGGCATCGGCGACCCCCACCAGGTACACGCCTGGGCCGAGCGCTTCGCCCTGCTCGCGGATCCCGGTCGCCTCTCGCTGCTCCTCGCCGTGCACCGGGCCGGCCCCATCGCGGTCTCCGACCTGGCGCTCGCCACCGGCATCCGGGACACCGCGGTCTCCCAGGCACTGCGGTTGCTCCGCGCATCGGGCGCGGTGCACGCCGCCAAGGACGGCCGCATCGTCCGGTACAGCCTGTGCGACCCCGAGATCGCACGCCTCCTCGACGCCATGTCCACGGCCGCCACGGCGCCCCCGCCCGCCTGACGAAACCGGCCCCTCCGCGATTCCGCCAGCGCATCAGGCCATGTCAACGGGAAACGAGAGGCGGGAGCGGCGATACCGTCGCGTCTCGGCCTCGGTCAGGTCGTCCGGTCGTCCACCGGGTACGGCACGAACGTGCCGGCGTGCTGATCGATCCACAGGGCGCGCCCGAGGGGCGGCAGGGCACGCCGGGGCAGTCGAGGCGTTCGCAGACGCGGCAGCCCATGCCGATGGGGGTGGCGGCGGAGGTGTTGCGGAGGTCTAGGCCGTCGGAGTACACGAGTCGTGCGGCATGGCGGATCTCGCAGCCGAGCCCGATGGCGAAGGTCTTGCCGGGTGGGCCCCAGCCGCCGCGTTGCCGGGTGACCGCGCGGGCCATCCACAAGTAGCGCTGTCCGTCGGGCATTTCGGCGATCTGGACGTGGATGCGGCCGGGGGCGGCGAACGCCACGTAGACGTTCCACGGCGGGCAAGGTGCCTCCCGCCCGCGAGAAGTGGAAGCCAATTGTCGTCGAGGATCCGGCGGCCGTCCTGGCCACCCACACCTCCTCGCTCCCGGGTCATGCGCCTCGGCATGGCCACCAGCCGCGCCGACCGGGTCGTGGGACGGCACTTCTTCAACCCGGTCCCGGTGCTGCCCTGGTGGAGATCGTGCCCTCCCTGCACACGGCCCCGGAGACGGTCACCGCCGTGACGGACTTCGCCACCGGCGTCCTCGGCAAAACGGTCGTCCACTCCCGGGACCGGGCCGGCTTCGTCGTCAACTCGCCGCTCACCCCGTACCCGTTGGCGGCGATCCGCATGGCGGAGTCGGGCTTCGTCACCGCGGCCGACATCGACACCGGCACGGTGCTGGGCTGCGCCCACCCCATGGGTCCGCTCAGGCTCGCGGACCTGATCGGACCGGACACCGTCGCCTCGATCGCCGAGTCCCTCTACGAGGAGTTCAAGGCCCCCCCTACGCCCCTCCCCCGCTGCTCCAGCGGATGGTGGAAGCCGGGCTGCGGGGCCGCAAGACCGGCCGGGGGTGCCACGCATACGGCCGGGACCGAGCGACCCGGCAGCCGGACCGAGGGGTCCGGACACCCCGCCGGCGGAGGGGCCGGCGGCGGCTCACCAGGAGGGCGGGAGACCACCATGCGGCGTTTCCCGCCTTCGGCCCGCCGCACACCCGCCGGCCGCGTGTGTGACCTCACCGTCCACATGACGGATGCGGCCCTCCGCATCCCCTGACGGCCCTTAAGCTGGTCCCAGCAGCTGGTTCGCCCCGTCCGCCAGGCGGGATGCGTCGTAAGAGGGAACCCGGTGGGAATCCGGGACTGCCCCGCAGCGGTGAGCGGGAACGACCGCCGTCACACGCACTGGGTCCGGTGAAACGGGCCTGGGAAGCGACGGCCAGTAGGTGTCCTCCCACGAGGACGTGCCCGCGAGTCCGAAGACCTGCCATCTGCCCGTGCGTGAACCACTCGCGCACGGACATCCCGGTGACCTCGAGGGCGGGTCGGCGTACACACCAGGCGGATGCGCACTCCACCGCGCGCCCTACGCCCGGACCGTGTCCCCTTCGCGCCGTCGTTCCCTCGCCGGGATCTCAGGGATTCATCTCGCGAAGGAGATTTCCGTGACCACCAAGTCCGCAGCCGCGGCAGCACGGGCCACCGTGTACGGCTACCCGCGCCAGGGCGCACACCGGGAGCTGAAGAAGGCGATCGAGGGCTACTGGAAGGGTCGCGTCACCGCCGACGCCCTCCGTGCCACCGCCGCCGAACTGCGCCGCACCAACTGGCGGCAACTGGCCGGGGCCGGCCTCGACGAGGTCCCGACGGGCGACTTCTCGTACTACGACCACGTGCTGGACACCACCGTCATGGTCGGTGCGATCCCCGACCGCCACCGGGACGCGGTCGCGGCCGACCCCCTCGACGGCTACTTCGCCATGGCACGGGGCACACAGGATGTCGCGCCCCTGGAGATGACCAAGTGGTTCGACACCAACTACCACTATCTCGTGCCCGAGTTGGGACCGGACACCGTGTTCACGGCCAACTCCGCCAAGCAGGTCGGCGAGCTGACGGAAGCCCTGGCCCTGGGGCTGACGGCCCGGCCGGTCCTGGTCGGCCCGGTCACCTACCTGCTGCTCGCCAAGCCCGCGCCCGGCGTCGCCGCCGGCTTCGACCCGCTCACGCTCCTGGACCGCCTGCTGCCGGTGTATGCCGAGGTCCTCGCCGACCTGCGGGCGGCCGGCGCCGCGTGGGTACAGCTGGACGAGCCCGCTCTCGTCCAGGACCGCACCCCGGCCGAACTCGGCGCCGCCGCACGCGCCTACCGCGCGCTCGGCGCCCTCACCGACCGGCCCCAGCTGCTCATCGCCTCCTACTTCGACCGCCTGGGCGACGCCCTGCCCGTCCTGGCCGACGCCCCGGTCGAGGGCCTCGCGCTGGACTTCACCGAGGCCGCCGCCGCCAACCTGGACGCCCTCGCGGCCGTCGGCGGACTGCCCGGCAAGCGGCTGGTCGCCGGCGTCGTCAACGGCCGCAACATCTGGGTCAACGACCTGGAGAAGTCCCTCGCCACGCTCGGCACCCTGCTGGGCCTGGCCGACCGGGTCGATGTGTCGGCCTCCTGCTCGCTGCTGCACGTCCCCCTCGACGCGGCGGCCGAACGGGACATCGAGCCGCAGATCCTGCGCTGGCTCGCCTTCGCCCGGCAGAAGACCGCCGAGCTCGTCACGCTCGCCAAGGGCCTGACCCACGGCACCGGCGCCATCACGGCCGAACTGGCGGCGGCCCGGGCCGACCTGGCTTCCCGGGCCAACTCCCCCGTCACCCACGACCCGGCCGTCCGCGCCCGCACCGCCGCGGTCACCGAGGCCGACGCCCACCGCTCCCAGCCCTACGCCGCACGGGCCGCGGCCCAGCGTGCCCACCTCGGCCTGCCGCTGCTGCCGACCACGACCATCGGCTCCTTCCCGCAGACCGACGAACTGCGCACCGCGCGGGCCGACCTGCGCGCGAGGCGGATCGACACGGCCGGATACGAGGAGCGGATCAAGGCCGAGATCCAGGAGGTGCTCGCCTTCCAGGAGAAGGCCGGTGTGGACGTGCTCGTCCACGGTGAGCCCGAACGCAACGACATGGTCCAGTACTTCGCCGAGCAACTCACCGGGTACCTGGCCACCCGGCACGGCTGGGTGCAGTCCTACGGCACGCGCTGTGTCCGCCCGCCGATCCTGGCCGGCGACGTCTCCCGCCCCGAGCCGATGACCGTGCGCTGGACGGCCTACGCCCAGTCCCTCACCGACCGCCCGGTCAAGGGCATGCTGACCGGTCCGGTGACCATGCTCGCCTGGTCCTTCGTCCGTGACGACCAGCCTCTCGGCGACACCGCCCGGCAGGTCGCCCTAGCGCTGCGCGACGAGGTCACCGACCTGGAGGCGGCCGGCACGTCCGTCATCCAGGTCGACGAGCCGGCCCTGCGCGAGACGCTGCCGCTGCGCGCCACCGACCGCCCCGCGTACCTGGCCTGGGCGACGGAGGCGTTCCGGATCACCACCAGCGGGGTCCGTCCCGACACCCAGATCCATACGCACATGTGCTACGCCGAGTTCGGCGACATCGTCCAGGCCATCGACGACCTCGACGCCGACGTCATCAGCCTGGAAGCCGCCCGCTCCCATATGCAGGTCGCCCGGGAACTGGCCGCCCACGGCTATCCGCGCGAGGCCGGGCCCGGGGTGTACGACATCCACTCACCGCGCGTGCCGAGCGCACAGGAGGCGGCCGACCTGCTGCGTACCGGCCTGGAGGCCATCCCCGCCCACCGCCTGTGGGTCAACCCCGACTGCGGCCTGAAGACCCGCGGTTGGCCCGAGACGCGCGCTTCGCTGGAGAACCTGGTCGCCGCGGCCCGCACCGTCCGCGGTGAGCTGCCGGCGTCCTGACCGGCAGGCCCCGAGGGGCCGGGGCGCCGACCCGCCCCGGCCCCGACGCCGGATCTGCGCGGCTGCGGTAGGCACGCCGAGCATCGTTCGGACGGTCACCTGTGGTCGGCGATGCTCCAGCGCCTGTCGAAGCATCGCGCTTCCAGGCTCCGCGCCATGAACACCGCGCCCCTTCGGCACGGCAGCGGATGCCGCGCACCGCACAGCCATCGCACAGCCATCGAACCGAGCATCCTGCACTTCGGGACGCCGGTGGTGCTCCCGACGACGGAGCACGACGACGGGTCGGTCGATCTCGCCCCGTTCTCCTCGGCGTGGGCACCGGTGAGGACGGTGGTTCCCGGTCTGGCCCGCGACGGTCGGACGGCACGGAACCCGGGCACCGACCCGATGTCGCGATCAATCTGCCCGCTCCCGCCCAGTGGCCTGCGGCGGAGCGGCCGGCGCCGCTGACCGGTCGCAGTCCGGTACCCGCGACCAACGCACAAGGCCGGCGGTTCGAGCCCGACGAGTTCGGCGCGGCCGGCCTGCACGAGGAGCCGTCCCCTGTGGTCCGGCCACCGCGCATCGCCGAACGACATTGCATAATCATGTGCGAACGTGCATACTCTTCCCATGTCTAAGGTCCTCACCTCCCTTCCCGCCGGCGAACGCGTCGGCATCGCCTTCTCGGGCGGCCTCGACACCTCCGTCGCGGTCGCGTGGATGCGCGACAAGGGCGCCATCCCGTGCACCTACACCGCCGACATCGGCCAGTACGACGAGCCCGACATCGCCTCGGTGCCCGGCCGCGCGAAGACCTACGGCGCCGAGATCGCGCGCCTGGTCGACTGCCGCGCGGCGCTGGTCGAGGAGGGCCTGGCCGCGCTCACCTGCGGGGCGTTCCACATCCGCTCGGGCGGGCGGGCCTACTTCAACACCACCCCGCTCGGCCGCGCCGTCACCGGCACCCTCCTGGTGCGGGCGATGCTCGAGGACAACGTGCAGATCTGGGGCGACGGCTCGACCTTCAAGGGCAACGACATCGAGCGGTTCTACCGCTACGGCCTGCTGGCCAACCCGCAGCTGCGGATCTACAAGCCCTGGCTGGACGCGGACTTCGTGACCGAGCTCGGTGGCCGCAAGGAAATGTCGGAGTGGCTGCTCGCCCACGACCTGCCCTACCGCGACAGCACGGAGAAGGCGTACTCCACCGACGCCAACATCTGGGGCGCCACCCACGAGGCCAAGACCCTGGAGCACCTGGACAACGGTGTGGAGACCGTCGAGCCGATCATGGGCGTGCGGTTCTGGGACCCCGAGGTCGAGATCCTCACCGAGGACGTGACGATCGGCTTCGACCAGGGCCGCCCGGTGACCATCAACGGCAAGGAGTTCGCCTCCGCCGTCGACCTGGTCATGGAGGCGAACGCCGTCGGCGGCCGGCACGGCATGGGCATGTCGGACCAGATCGAGAACCGGATCATCGAGGCCAAGAGCCGCGGCATCTACGAGGCGCCCGGCATGGCCCTGCTGCACGCGGCGTACGAGCGCCTGGTCAACGCGATCCACAACGAGGACACCCTCGCCCAGTACCACAACGAGGGTCGGCGCCTGGGCCGGCTGATGTACGAGGGCCGCTGGCTGGACCCGCAGGCGCTGATGGTGCGCGAGTCGCTGCAGCGCTGGGTCGGCACGGCCGTCACCGGCGAGGTGACGCTGCGGCTGCGGCGCGGTGAGGACTACTCGCTCCTCGACACCACGGGCCCGGCGTTCAGCTACCACCCGGACAAGCTGTCCATGGAGCGCACCGAGGACTCGGCGTTCGGCCCGGTGGACCGGATCGGCCAGCTCACCATGCGCAACCTCGACATCGCCGACTCGCGCGCCAAGCTGGAGCAGTACGCCGGCCTCGGCCTGATCGGCACCGCCAACCCCGCCATCGGTGCCGCCCAGGCGGCGGCGACCGGGCTGATCGGCAGCATGCCGGAGGGCGGCGCCGAGGCCATCGCCTCGCGCGGCGAGGTGTCCGCCGACGACGAGGTGCTGGACCGCGCCGCGATGGAGTGCGGCACGGACTGACCCACCCGTCGAGCGAAAGGCTCGGCACCCGGAGAGGAATGCACCACCGGAACAGGCCGGCTGGGCGCCGACGGCGTCCGGCCGGCCCGTTCCGTTACGGCGGTCCGGTCGGCACCGCTCCCGGCCCGCGCTTCAGCGGGGCCTGTCAGCGGCGTGGGCGGGCGCGAGCGGAGGAATGGCACCAGGTCGCGGGCGGGTCGTGCGGGTACCGCAGCTGTCTGCGGACGGCTACGGTGCCGCTGTGCCAGCCGACCACGCCATCACCGTCCGCCCCGGAACCCCGACGGATATCGAGGAGGCGCTGACGATCCTGCACGCTGCCGACGCCCGGCGGAGCGGGCGTTCGCCCGTCGAGGGGCAGAACCGCGATCGGACGGGCCCCAGGCTCGCCGGTCCCGACACGCTCTTCTTCGTCGCACTGCGCACGGACGGCCGTCCGGTCGGCCTCGCGGCCGGGAAGAGTGGCCGCCGGAACGGCGGTGCCGGCCCGGCCATCCCCGGGCTGTGCCACATCAGCATGGTGGCCGTCCGCCCCGAGCACTGGGGCGAGGGAGTGGGCAAGCAACTCGTCCGGGCACTGCTCGTCCACGGTCGCGACCTGGGCTACCACCGGTTCCAGCTGTTCACCCACGCCGACAACGCCCGCGCTCAACGCCTCTATGAGGGCCTGGGCTTCACGCTCACGGGCCGAACTGCCGTATCCGACGGCGGCGGGAGCATCGTCCACTACGTGTGGGGCCCGCACCGTCTTCCCTGAGGCACCAGGACGTACGGCACCACCATCCCCCGTACGGCCGGACCGCGCGAACGAGCCGTTCCGGCACGGGCGGAGGACCGGGTGCGGAAGCGGACCGAGGCCGGTGTGCACCCCCGTGGGCCTTCCGCGGCGGCTCCGGGCAGGTGTCGTGCGATGCTGATCGCCGGCCGACGGCGCATATGACCTCGGCCGATGCCAAGACTGGGGAGCGTGCGGCAGCGTGAAGGCAGCGATACGACGGACGGGGCGCGGCACCTGGGATCGCTTCGCGGCATCCGACCCCGGGCTGCTGCGGCTGATGGCCGGGCTGCGGACGGTGGCGGCGATTGTGCTCACGCTCGTCGTGCTGGCACTGCTCGACACCGGTGTCACGTTGATGGTCGCCGGCGCCATGGCGGCCATGGTCGCCACGTTCGCCATCAGGGAGAAGGAGGTGCGCGGCCAGGCGGTCACGCTCGCTCTCGGTCTGCCGGTCGCGCTCGCCGCCATGACGCTGGCGGCGCTGCTCCACAGCAGGATCGTCGCCGGCGACCTGTTCTTCATCGCGCTGATCTTCGGCGCCGTCTACGCCCGCCGCTTCGGGGACCGCGGCATGGCCCTGGGGCTGATCGGCTTCCAGGTCTACTTCATCTCGCTGTTCGTCCATGCCACCGTGCCGACCCTGCCGGAGCTGTACCTGACGCTGGGTGTCGCCTTCGCGTGCAGTGCCGTGGTGCGTTTCGCGGTCGTTCCCGAGACGCCGGAAGGGACCCTGCGCCGCCTGCGCGAGGCTTTCCGGACGCGCCTGGCGCAACTGGTGGCCACCCACATCGAGTTGGTGGACGCCGGTCCCCAGCAGTTGGACGGCGTCCTGGACGATCTGCGGCGGCACACCTCCCGGCTGCACGAGGCGGCGCTGATGATTCAGGGCCGCCTGGAGGAGGGAACCCGTGACGCCGCCGTCGCGGGACTGCTGCAACGCCGGGTCGCGGATGCCGAGATCGCGGCCGAACGGTTGGGCGTGATGCTGCTCAACGCGCGCAGCGCGGAGCGCACGGACACCCTCACCCTGCATCTGCCGGATGCCCCGGTGCCGGCCATGATGAACCGTGTGCAGGCCGAGGGGGATGCCATCGGCACGCTGCGCCGGGACCTCGAAGCGCTTCATCTGCTGGTCGCGCGGGCGCCCGATGACCGCGGCACGGCGCTGGCACATGTACGGAACCGGTTGCTCGGCTACCGCGACGAGGACAATCTGCCGCCCGGCACACCGGCCGTCCAGGACGCCTTCCGCGGTCTGGGTGAGGCCGCGCGTGCCGTACTGGGTCTGCGGCTGGCGCTGGACGGGCCACAGGACGAGTCCGACGACTCGCCGGCCACCACACGCTCGCGTGAGGAGTTCGATGCCGAGGACCTCGCGATCGTCGGGGCCGAGGAGAGCACGGAGGGCGAGGACGAACGCACCGGACTCCAGCGGCCCACCACCCGGGCCGCGTGCCAGGTCGCGGTGGGCTCCGCGCTGGCCATCGTCGGCGGCGAGTTCCTGTCGACCCAACGCTGGTACTGGGCGGTGCTGACCTGCTGGGTGGTGTTCCTCAACACCGCCTCGACGGGCGAGATCCTGGTCAAGGGCTACCGCCGGCTGCTGGGCACGGTGCTCGGCGTGGTCGCCGGTGTCGGCCTTGCCGGTCTGGTCGGCAACCACACCTGGACCGCGTTCCTCCTGGTGCTGCTCTGTGTCTTCGGGATGTTCTTCACCGCCCCGTTGTCGTACGCGTTGATGTCCTTCTTCGTCACCGCGATGCTCGGTCTGCTCTACACGCTGCTGAACACCTACAGCCTCGCCACGCTCGTGCTGCGTATCGAGGAGACGGCGCTGGGTGCCGCGTGCGGGATCATCGCGGCCGTTCTGGTGCTGCCGGTGCACACGGACCGCCGTACCGACGAGCATCTGGGCACGGTCCTGGTCCGGTTGCGCGAGGTGGTGTCCGCGGCGGTGGCGCAGCTCAGCGGCGGACCTGCGGTGGATCTGCTGAGCAGGGCACGCGATCTGGACACCGCCCTGGACGATCTGCGGGGCTCCACCCAGCCGTTGATGCATCCCATCACGCCGCTGCGCGTACGTCGGCAGACGGCGCGCTATCTGGTGGCGCTGCTGGATACCTCCGCGTATCACGCGCGGTCTCTGGCGGCGACGGCCGAACTCGTGCCGTTCAGCAAGACCGTCGCGGCCGACCCCCGGCTCGAACGCGCCGGCCTGCGTATCGCGCGCAACATCGATCTGATCGTCGCGCGGGTGGCGGACGAGCATGCCGAGGGCGAGGTGGAATCCGGTGCGAGCATCGCCTCGATGCTGGAGGCGGACGACTCCCCTGCGCTGCGGTCGGGGACCGTCACCTTCCGCGTGCTGCGGCATCTCCAGCGCCTCGACGAGGGCGTGGTGGGCATCGCCCGCTCCCTGGACGTACCGGTGTCGGGGCGCAACGGGAGCAAGAACGGCTGAGCCGGGACGGAACTGCCGTGATCGATGGGACCGTCCCGGACAATCGATCTTCGCCCCGGACCCTACCTGTCATGGTCACAGGAAATGGCCGCCCCTACCCAACTCGGTTATGTGGCAGGTCGATTCACTTCCCGCATCTGTCCCGTACGGAATTTCCGATCGGTCGATCCGGGTCAACTTCCGTAATACCGGGCCGGGTTCGATCGTGTGGTTGATGTGAATGCCGTGAGGCACGAGAGCGGTGGGGAAGCTGAATACACGAAAGCGGCAGCCGATGAGTTCCGCCGGATGACCGGCGGAACTCATCGGCATGCCTGACCGTGAGGTCGTGGGGCGCTGTCAGTGGCCGCCCTCGTTGACGACCGCCACCTCCTCGATGTTCTGCTCGATCGCCTCGGCCGGGACGGCAGTGGCCCGGGCCCAGTAGTAGATGCCGACGGAGAACAGCGCGACGATCGCCATGTCCCACCAGAGCGGGATGTGGCCCTTACCACCGAAGCCACCCTGCCAGGAAATGACCCCCATACCGATCAGGTAGACCGGGAGCCACTGCGCGGCCTTCCAGTCCAACCTCGGCGCGTTCGGCAGCTGCCTCTTCGTGGCATAGGCGGCGTAGCTGCCGAGCAGGACGTAGCCGATGATGATCGCCCAGCCGAGCCGCTGGAGGGTGTCCCAGCCGGCCCAGTAGATGATCAGGCTCGCGACGACGAACGACAGCGGGGAGAGCACATTGCCGCCGGGGAGGCGGTAGGGACGCTCGTGGTTGGCCAGCCGCCGGCGGAACACTCCGAAGGCCAGCGGGGCGCCGGCGTACATCAGGACGCTGGCGGAGGTGATGAAGGAGACGAGTTGCTGCCAGCTGGGGAAGGGCAGGAAGCAGATCACGCCGGTCACGAAGGAGATGATCAGGCCGAACCACGGTACGCCGCGGCCGTCGGTCCTCTCGAAGAGCCGGGGTGCGTAGCCGTTCTTGCTCAGGCCGTAGGAGATACGGGAGGTGGAGGTGGTGTAGATCAGGCCGGTGCCGCCGGGGGAGATGATGGCGTCGGCGTACAGGACCCAGCCCAGCCAGCCCAGGCCGACCACGGTGGCCAGTCCGGCCCAGGGGCCGCTGATGCCGGCGTAGTCGAGCTTGGCCCAGCCGTGGGCGAAGGAGGCCAGCGGCAGGGCGCCGATGTAGACGACCTGGAGCGCGGTGTAGATCACCGCACCGATCACCACCGAGCCGATGGTGGCGCGCGGCAGATCACGCTTGGGGTTGCGGCTCTCCCCCGCCAACTGAATGGCCTGCTCGAAGCCCAGCAGCGCGAAGATGATGCCACTGGTGCTGATCGCGCTCAACACACCCTTGGCACCGAACGGCGCGAAACCGTGGGACGTGAAGTTGTGCGGATGGAAGTTGGTCGCCGCGATGACGAAGATCGCCCCGAGGGGTACGGCGATCTTCCACCACGTCGCGGCACTGTTGGTGTGGGCCAGTACCTTCACGCCCAGGAAGTTCACCGCCACGAAGATCGCCATCAGGACGACCGCGACGATGAAGCCGGTTGCCGTGAGGGTTCCGTTGGCATGCTGGAGGCTCTTGGCCCATGACCAGTGGCCGGCGTAGCCGATCATGGCCTCGACCTCGATGGGCGCCACCGTCGCCGCCTGGAGCCAGGAGAACCAGCCGAAGGACATGCCGGCCAGGCCGCCGAAGGCGTAGTGCGGATAGCGGGCCGTGCCACCGGCGACCGGGAAGAGGCCACCGAGCTCGGCATGCACCAGTGCCAGCAGCACGATCGCGACCGCGCCGATGCCCCAGGAGATCACCGCGGCCGGGCCTGCCACCACGACGGCCTTCTGGGCGCCGTAGAGCCAACCGGATCCGATGATCGAGCCGACTGAGGCCCACATCAGGCCGATCAGTCCTACGTCCCTGCGAAGTGTTGATGTGCGTGTCGACATGGGCGTGATCTCGTCAACGCTTGCCATGAGGGGCCTTTCAAGACAGAGCTGGCCGAAAAGTTGCCTCAGCGTAGGGAGCATTCGGCGCCTTGCAAAGAGCCGTTGGCTGAATAGTTACATTCGAAGGAACATTCTCACCGGGCTCAGCGGACACGGACGGGGAGATGTGACGGAATGCCCCCACCTGAACCGGCCACCGCGTCCGGATATCGGAATGAGCACGATCAATTACCTGCACAGCCCACCGAATAACAGAATTCAACTTGGTGAAATCTTTGAGCCCGCGTGCCGGTGGCATTACTTTTCGGCGCCTAGGGTTTTCGCCCCCCGCCGACGAATGCAGAATTCGATCATCTCGGCACGGGACGGTCGAAGCCGTAGCAATGCCCCGCCAGAGGGGCCGCCACCGCCGTCGCCGCCGCACGGCAGGCGGGACGCCTCGTGGCGGGGACATGCCGGAAGGTGGTCCGCAAGATCAGGAGCGGATCACCTGGACGCGCTGTGCCACATCGCCTCCCGCGGACACCTCCACGACGGCCGCCCCGCACACGAGCTCGTCGACTCCCGAGGCGCCCACCTCAGCGACGTATCCACGCTCGGCCCCCTGGTGACCGGGGGCGTACTCCTCGAACTGCCCACCGTCTCGGGCAGCAGGTGGCTGGAGCCCGGACGAGCCGGGCACTCCGCGAACGTCGTCACCGCGGAACGAGCGCTCGACGTCACGATCGGTGAGGGCGCGGTACTGCCGCCGGCCGACAGCGTCCGCCGCCGGGAACCGGGAGCCTGGAACCCCGACGCGGCAAGCGCAGGCTTCCATGCGGACGCCATGCCCCTGCTGGCCGAGCCCGGTATCGCCCTGCTCGGCGGCGACGGCGACAGCGACGTACGTCCTTCGCCGGTCGACGGTGCGCACTACCGGTCCACGCACTGGCGATCGTCGCCATGGGCGTACGGCTCCTGGACAACCTCGACCTCGAAGCGGTCTCGCCCGCCTGCCGGCTGCCTCACCGTCCTGGTCCGTGCCGAGGCGCCCGTTCAGCAGGCCGAGAAGACCAACCCGACGCCCACGGCCCCACCAGCGGCCCCAGAGCGACCACCGGCAAAACCATCGTCCACGTCAACCAGTCCATGACCAGCCCGGCGTCGCTGGCGCCGCCAACCGCGTTGCACAAGCCGCCCGGACCATCGGCTCGGACCTCCGGGTGATCGACGGCGAAGCTTCTCTCCCACTTCCGCAACGCCTGGACTCACTCCGCCGCCGTCAACGACGTGTACTTCGCCGACGCCGCCCCGTCCCTGCGCGCCGCACACGAGAAGGCCGCCGCCGTCCCGTTCCACATCGGCGCGGGCGACAGCGGCCCCTCCGCCTTCCCACGCATCAACAGCCGGCAGTTCCAAGCGGCCACCGTCCCCGAACCGTTCCCCCAACAGGGCTGGCAGATCCCCGACGAATTCAACCGTGCCTTCTCCGGCAGACCCGCCGGCGGAAACATCGCCCCCGCACACATCGCCACAGCCGCCGACGGCACCGGGACGACGACCTGGGACCCGCGCGGCGTGCCGGAAGATCTGGGGAAGGTAAGCAAGTGCCCCCTGGAAACCGCACGCGGATCACGTGGAGCTGATAGTCCGTCACCACCGAGGAGCCACCAAGTGATCTTCCCCGTTCGCACCGCGCCGCCACCCACCCTGCCCCTACCCGTGCGTCGGCAGGCTGCCCCGCATCGATTTCCGGCCCGCCGGCATCAGGAACCCGTCAAGGTAGCCCCTCCCTGCGCAAAGAAAACACCAACACCTCGCGATCCCACTATCGGGTCCCCTTCGATGGAACGTGTGAACGTGGCACAGGGCGAGGAGCTGACCCCATGAACAAGCCGGGCTTCCGCGTTGTGGCCGGGGTGAGCGGTTCACTGGGAAGCCTGACCGCGCTGCACCGGGCCGCCTCCGAGGCACGCGCCACCGGCGCCACACTGTGGGCCGTGCTGGCCTGGGAACCGCCGGGCGGCGACATCGCCCATCGCGGCGGACCCTGCCCGGAGCCGCTGGCCGCATGGCGCCGCCTGGCGGTAGACCGCCTCACCAACGCGCTCGACACCGCCTTCGGCAGCGCCGGGCCCGGGGTACCGCTCGAGCGGCTCGTGGTACTCGGCAAACCGGCCAAGGTCCTGCTGTCGGTCGCCGATCGGCCCGATGACCTGCTGGTGGTCGGAGCCGGAGCCCGCGGCCGGCTGCGCCGAGCGCTGCTGCCCTCCGTGGCCCGCTACTGCCTGGCACGCGCCAGCTGCCCGGTCCTGGCCGTCCCGCCCTCCCCCCTCCACCGCACATTCCACGCCGTCCACCGCCGCAACACGTGGAAACTCCCTCTGAAAACCCAGGGGTTGGCCGAGCGGCACTGACCCCACGATCGAACGCGCCGGAGCTACGGCACACGCAGCAAGCCTGCGCAACGCCTCGCGGACGTCGTGGAGGAGGCACGGAGGAAGGCCGTACCCGCCCACGATGAGGTGAGGTCGAGCCAGTGCGGACGGTCCCGCCGATGAGGGACTCAACGCGTTCGGCTGCGCCCTCCCCGCCATCCTTGCCCGACGGTACGGAACCGGTCGACAGCATCCCCGCTCTGCTGTGGGGCTGTCGCCGTATCCGGCAGGGAAGAAGCCGTCAGCGACCGCATGCCCGGCGGAAAAACGCTGCGCCTGGTTCGCGTTGATCCTCACAACTCGCGCTAGGCTGCCGAAGATCAGGCCATGCCTGACGCATGGCTCGGAGAGTTTGGGGTTCGAGTGCGCCCGATCCGTGTTACTCCCCGCATTCCCGGCGTACAGCCGAGCAGGCTATTCGGCTTGCTCCCGGTTTTCACCTGCGACGGGAACCTGGCTGCCATTTCCGACCACCGGTCGATCGCCTCGCTCCAAGAGGGCGGTGCAGTTCCGATCGACGCCCGGTTCGATCTCGGCGGGCCGGGTACGGCGGGTCTCCCGGAACCCCTCGCCGACCGAATCATGACGAATAGCCTGGCCAATATGCCGCACGGAGTCTTCCGCCCGAGCACAGAGCACGGAGCGCGAAGACCCGTCCTCAGTCCCTTCGGAGGGTGACGATGATCAGCCCTGAACGAACGGCTTCGACTTCTCTGTCCACTTGGCGGTCCGCGGTGGCCGACAGCGTCTCTGAAATCCCGCCGGAGGTGTGGCACGAGCTCGCACCGTCTGACGACCCGATCTACGACTACGCGTTCTTCCAGGCCATGGAGCGGACCGGAATCGGCCCGGATGCCTATCGCTACATCCTGCTCAAACAGGGAGAGCAGGTGAGGGCCGTATTGCCGATGTGCGTCTTCCACGGACTTGCTCTGGAAGACATTCTGGGAACCCAGGGACGCCAAGTACTGCGGCCGCTGCACGGCATCATGCGGAGATCACTGCGCATCAAGGCTCTGCTGTGCGGACATGTCATGGGTCCTACCGGAAGAGTCCTGCGAGACGGCGGGATCCCTGAGACGGCGTCACACCTCCTGGTGGACACGGTGCAACAACTGGCTGCGTCGATGGGCTCACGGTGGATCGGCTTCACGAACTTCGCACCGTCGGAACTGCAATGTCTGGATCCGGCTCTGAAAAGAGCCGGATACTTTCGCGCCCCGGGGCTCCCCGCTGCGTGGCTCTGCCTGCGCGCCAAGAGTTTTGAGGAATATGTTTCAACCCTGTCCAGGAACGGCAGAAGTACCGTCCGTCGTAATCTGGCGAGGTTTTCCGAGCATCAAGACGTGACCATCGAGGTGCGCGACCGATTCGATGATCTCGTACCAGCCATGATGCCGCTCTATCAAGCGGTGCTCGACCGTGCGGAGTCCAGGCTGGACGTATGGACACCGGAATTCATGACCTTGCTCTCCACCGACGCGAGGATTCCCGCCAGGGCTGTCGTCTGCTGGCAGCGGGACCGCCTGGTGGGGTTCTTGATCTTCCTTGTCAAGGAGAACAGCGCGGTGGTATTGCGCATCGGCCTCGACTACGACTGCGCGCGCGAGCTACGGCTCTATCAGGTCATCCACTATCGCAGCATCCAGGAGATGATTCGCTTGGGTGTGACCAAGATCAGCCTGACACAGAACGCCTATGAGGCGAAACGCAGAATGGGGTGTCATCTCGTCCCGATCGAACATGCAGCGACACACCGCAACCCGGTGTGCAGGTCCTTCCTCAGGAATTTCCTCCCGATGGCGATCAGCCGGTACGGAGAACAGACCTGAGTCGATGAACGAGTACGCGTCAGAACGGTTCGGGAACGAAGGACGCACGGGGTTGCGAAGCCGCGTGCGCAAGTGCCGATGGACACTTTTCACTTCTCGAAGTGGGCGAGGAAGGAGTCCCATTCCTCGTTCATCGGGCTCCAACACCAAAACGGTCGCCAACTGCTGACGGGGCATCGTCCCCTCCCCGGTGGAGCACTGACCGACGAGCACGGCGGTGACGGTCGGTACTCCACCGCAGGCAACTCCACTCCCCTCCGGGCTGCCGGAGGGGCACCACCACCCCGGGACGGCTCGTCAGTGGCGGATCAGGCCGGTGCGTTTGACCGTCGCCAGCAGCGGGGTGGTGTCGATGGCGGTGATCCCGTCCAGGGAGCCGACGGCGTCGGTGAGGAAGGCGTACAGGGTGTCGAGGTCCGCGGTGGCGAGAGCGACGACGAGGTTGGCGGGGCCGGTGGTGGCGGCGCAGAAGCGGACGTGCGGGTGACCGCTGAGGGTCCGGGCGGCCTCGTGCAGTGCGCCGGGCCGCACCGCGATCCACAGCAGGGCTTCGGTGTACGCACCGAGCAGGGCGAGGTCGACCTCGGTCGCCAGACGCACGGTCTGGCCGCGCACGAGCGCGTCGAGTCGTCGGCGGGCGGTGAGCGCGGTGGTGCCGGCACGGCGGGCGAGCTCGCTGTAGGTGCTCCGGCCGTCCTCGGTCAGCGCCGCGATCAGCGCGGTGTCGATGGCCAGCGGCGGAGGAGGCGCTGTCGGGGGTGTGGGGTCGGGGATGAGCTGAGCCAGCTCTTGGAGTGAGAGGAGGCCCGCGGTCCAGCGGAATGCGGTGGGAAAGACGCGTAGCAGGGTGTGAGCGGTCCAGGAGCCGACGGCATCGGTGGCGGGCAGGTCGCGCAGCAGCAGGGTGTTGCGGGCGTCGGGGCCGTCGAGGAAGAAGATCGTGGAGACCTCGTCGCCGCCGCCGAGGATGTCGACCCAGACCGTGTCGGTGCGGCGTGCCAGGGCCTGGGGTCGGCACCCATGCCTACGGCGACCGCAGGTCCGCATCCTCCTGGACGTCTACGAACGCGTCCTCGACCGCAACCCCGGTCTGCCCGCCGGCACGCTGGTGATGGAGCACGGCGGCCTGGCCGGCCCCGAACAGCGCGCCCGAGCCGTGGCCCTGGGCATCCCCGTCACCATCCAGCAGCCGCTGCTGCACGACACGGCCGAGGTGGAAGAGGGCTTCTGGGGCCCGGAACGCGTCGCCCGGCTCTTCCCCGCCCGGGGCTGGCTCGACCAGGGTGCCCAGGTCAGCGCCGGGTCCGACTTCCCCGTCGGCCAGTTCGGCGCGATGCGCTCCGTCTGGGGCATGACCACCCGGCACACCGTCATCGGCGTCAAGGGCCCCGAGCACGCCATCACCTACGACGAGGCCCTCACTTCTGCACACCACCAACGCCGCCCGCCTGTGCGATGAGGAGAACCTGCGCGGCACCCTCACCCCCGGCCGCCTGGCCGACCTCACTGTCTGGGACCAGGACCCCGCGCACTGCCTTGGCGACGCTCTGCGCGACCTCAGCCCCACCCACACCTTCGTCGGTGGCCTCCTGGTCTCCCCCGCTGCCACCCAGTGAGCCAAGCCATCCCGGCCAACAGCCAGGACCCGGCAGAGCAGCCCCGGGCACGGCGACAGCGGCGGTGACCACCACACGCGTCACGGCCACCCCTGCGCCATCCTGGAACCGTGAGGATCGAGGTTCTGGTCGTGCCGGACTGCCCGCACGAGGAGGCGGCGGTCGAGCTGCTGCGTCAGGCGCTGGACGACGCCGGGCTGGCGGACGTCACGTGGGAGACGCGGGTGGTGGCCGATCAAGACGAGGCCGAGCGGATCGGCTTCGCCGGGTCCCCGGCCTTCGTGGTCGACGGACGGGACCTGTTCGCCGCGCCCGGTCGCGTCTCCGGGCTGACGTGCCGGATGTACCCGACGCCGCAGGGGCCCGCCGGACTGCCCACCCGTGACCAGCTGCGACAGGCACTGGCCGGCGCCGGTACGGCCGGCGACGCTCCGGCGGGTGCAGATGGCGAGCGGGAGCGGGCGGAGGAGCAGCGGCGGCACTGGCAGGACACCTATGCCGCGTACCCCGGCATGTACGGCGCCGAGCCCTCCGCCCCGGCCGTGCACGCGGCCGGCGTCTTCCGGGCCGCGGGGGCCGAACGGGTACTGGAACTCGGTGCCGGGCACGGCCGCGACGCCCTGTACTTCGCCGGCGAGGGCTTCGCCGTGCAGGCAACCGACTTCAGTTCCAACGGACTTGAGCAGTTGCGCGACGCCGCCCGCGCTCAGGGCCTGGCCGATCGGATCAGCACGGCAGTGCACGATGTCCGGACTCCGCTGCCGTTGCCCGACGACTCGGTGGACGCCGTCTTCGCGCACATGCTGCTGTGCATGGCGCTGTCCACCCGCGAGATCCACGCCCTGGTCGACGAGGTCCGTCGCGTGCTGCGTCCGGGCGGGGTCTTCGTCTACACCGCCCGGCACACCGGCGACGCCCACTACGGCGCCGGCACGGCCCACGGCGACGACATCTACGAACACGGCGGCTTCGCCGTCCACTTCTTCCCCCGCCGGCTGGTCGACGGCCTCGCCGAGGGGTGGCGACTGGACGAGGTCCACGGCTTCGAGGAAGGCGAACTGCCGCGCCGGCTGTGGCGCGTCACCCAGACCCTGGCCTGAGGCGGAGCAGCAGCCCGGACCGAGCGGCTGCGCACGGTCCGGCCGGTCCGGATGCCGGCGCCCGCCCTCTCATGCCGGAACACCCTGCGAACCGACTGGCGAGAAGGGTTATCGGTCCCGCTCCCGGCACTTGTAATCATGGAATTGGCAGCCGGCGGAGGGCGTGCGGAAGCTCGACCGGGCACCGGCTGCATCATCCCGGGGTTTGTGCCTTCCGAATGCGAAGCCGCCCCCCTTCACGCCGTACCGAGATGATCTCCAGCCTGTTTCGCTAGTTCCTGCGTACGGCCACCCTGCGCACCATCGGCCGTTTTGCTCATGCCTGTTCACGTCCCGGGAGGGAATGTGTCCGCACCGGACAGCGTCACCGGTTCCGCTACCGAAGAGCCCGCACTCGATCCATCCGCAGACACCGCGCTCACCAGTCTCAGTACACAGGCCGCGCGCCAACTGGCCACCACCACCAAGTCCGTGCCCCAGATGCAGGCCATCACCTCGCGATGGCTGCTGAAGATGCTGCCGTGGGTGGACGTCAAGGGTGGCACCTACCGGGTCAACCGGCGTCTGCAACTCCGTGTCGGCCGGGGCCGTGTCCAGTTCGAGCACAACGGCGCGGACGACATCAAGGTGATCCCGCAGACCCTCACCGAGCTGCCCGTGCTGCGCGGTTACCCCGATATCGACGTCCTCAAGGAGATCGCCGGGCGGTTCCGCGTCCGGGAGGTCCGGGCCGGCCAGGTGCTCTTCGAGGCCGGGCAGCGGGCCACCGAGGCGTACCTCGTCGTGCACGGCCGGTTCGCGCGCTACGCGGCCGGCAAGTACGGCGGGGAGGAGGTCATCGGCGTCGTCACGGACGGCGACCAGATGGGGGACGAGGCGATCGGCCGGCCCGAACCGCGGTGGCAGACCTCGGTACGGGCCGAGACGGCGGGCGTGCTGTTGGCGCTGCCCTGGGACGTGGTCGAGGAGTTCACCGGCCGGGTGCCGTCCCTGGCCGCACACCTGGCGGCGTACGCGGAGCGGCAGCAGCGCCCCGTGAACCGCAAGGGCGAGGCGGATGTGCCGGTACAGGCGGGGCACGTCGGCGAACCGACGCTGTCCGGCGGCTTCGTCGACTACGACCTCACCCCGCGCGAGTACGAGCTCTCCCTGACCCAGACCGTGCTGCGGGTGCACAGCCGGGTCGCCGATCTCTACAACGAACCCATGGACCAGACACAGCAGCAGTTGCGGCTCACCGTCGAGGAGATCCGTGAACGCCAGGAGTGGGAGCTGGTCAACAACCGTGAGTTCGGGCTGCTGCACAACACCGACTACGGCCAGCGCATCAGCACCTACAGCGGTCCGCCCACCCCCGACGACATGGACGAGCTGCTGTCCATGCGCCGCAAGACCCGGCTGTTCCTGGCCCACCCCAAGGCGATCGCCGCGTTCTTCCGGCAGTGCAACAAGCGCGGACTGGTGCCGGGCACGGCGCATGTCGACGGGCACGAGGTGCCCGCCTGGCGCGGCGTCCCGATTTTCCCGTGCGGCAAGATCCCGATCACCGGCGAGCACACCAGCAGCATCATCGCGCTGCGTACCGGGGAGGCGGACCAGGGGGTCGTCGGCCTCAACCAGACCGGCCTGCCGGAGGAGTTCCAGCCCGGTCTGAACGTCCGCTTCATGGGCATCGACGACGCCGCCATCATCAAGTACCTCGTCACCGCCTACTACTCGATGGCCATCCTCGTACCCGACGCGGCCGGAATCCTGGAGAACGTCCAGATCGGCCGGAGCGCCGACTGACCGGGTGGAGTTCCCAACCATGAGCACGACCCCCGACACCGCGGCCGGGTACGCGCTGCCCGGCCCGCCGAACCTCGCCCGCAGCCTGCGGGCCCGACGCGGCGGAGCCGTCCCCGGGCTGAAGTACCGGCCCGCCGTCCCCGCCGACCCGGAAAAGGCCAGGGAGATCGACCGCAGGCTGGAGTCCTGGGCCCGCCGGCTGGATCTCTTCCCCGCGCAGTGGACCGGGGACTTCGCAGAGTTCCAGGTCGGCCGGGCGGTCGTCCTGCAGCATCCCGGTGCGTTCGATCTCGAACGCCTCACCGTCGCGGGCGAGTTCCTGCTGGCCGAGAACATCGTCGACAGCTGCTACTGCGAGGAGGACGAGGGCCGCGGTGCCTCGCGCCGCAGCCTGGGCGGTCGTCTGATCCTCGCCCAGTCGGCTCTCGACCCGTTCCACGGCACGCCCGCACTGGAGGCGGAGTGGCACCGCGGCATGCAGGCCGACGGCCCGCTGCGCTCGTACCACTGGGCCATACAGGACTACGCGGCCTTCGCAACTCCCAGTCAGACGGACCGGTTCGTCCACGACATGGCCCGGCTGCACCTCGGCTACCTCGCCGAGGCGTCCTGGGCGGCGACGCGACACGTGCCGCATGTCTGGGAGTACCTGGTGATGCGGCAGTTCAACAACTTCCGCCCCTGCCTGTCCCTCGTCGACGCCGTGGACGGCTACGAACTGCCCGAAGCCCTCTACGCCCGCCCCGAGGTCCAGCGGGTCACCGCCCTGGCCTGCAATGCCACGACCATCGTGAACGACCTGTACTCCTTCACCAAGGAACTGGCCAGCGACCCCAAGCACCTGAACCTGCCCCAGGTGGTGGCCGCCAACGACAAACGCGGTCTCAAGGCCGCCTACCTGAAGAGCGTCGACATCCACAACGAGGTCTTCGAGGCGTTCGAGGCGGAGTCGGCCCCGCTGGCCGCCACCTCGCCGCTCCTCGAACGGTATGTCCGGGGCCTGTCCGACTGGGTCGCCGGCAACCACGAGTGGCATGCCACCAACACCGACCGCTACCACCTGCCCAACTACTGGTAGACCGATCCCGCGCACCACGGCAAGGAGTCACCGTTGACCATCGCACACGCCGGCATCGTCCGCACACCGGTGCCGACCCAGTCCACGTACCAGTCCCGCGTCGCGGACTACTGGAACGCCGAGGAAAACCCGGTCAACCTCGAACTCGGAAAGATCGACGACCTGTACCACCACCACTACGGCATCGGGGATGCCGACCTGTCGGTACTGGACGAGCCCGACCCCGACCGCCGCCGCGAGCGGGTCACCGGCGAACTGCACCGCCTGGAACACGCCCAGGCCGAACTCCTCGCCTCCCACCTCGGCGACCTCTCCCCCACCGACCGCGTCTTCGACGCCGGGTGCGGACGCGGTGGCGGCAGCGTGGTCGCCCATCTGCGCTACGGCTGCTACGCCGACGGCGCCACCATCTCCGCCAAGCAGGCCGACTTCGCCAACGAGCAGGCCCGCAAGCGCGGTATCGACGACCAGGTGCGCTACCACCACCGCAACATGCTCGACACCGGCTTCGCCTCCGGCGAGTACGCTGCGTCCTGGAACAACGAGTCGACCATGTACGTCGAGTTGGACCTGCTGTTCGCGGAGCACGCGCGCCTGCTGCGGCGCGGTGGACGCTACGTCACCATCACCGGCTGCTACAACGACGCCTACGGCCGTGCCTCCCGCGAGGTCTCCCTCATCAACGCCCACTACATCTGCGACATCCATCCCCGCTCGGCGTACTTCAGCGCCATGGCCCGCAACAGGCTCGTCCCCGTCCACGTCCAGGACCTGACGGAGGCCGCCCTTCCGTACTGGGAACTGCGCCGCCAGGCCGACCACTTGGTCACCGGCATCGAGGAGACCTTCCTCAACGCCTACCGCAACGGCAGCTTCCAGTACCTGCTGATCGCCGCCGACCGGGTGTGAATCCATGGGGCCGCGCCGTGAACGGCGCGGCCCCATGCGGTGACACCCGGGGTCGGGCGAAAGCGCCACGGTGACCTGCCGGAGCCGTCGCACGGGCTATGGTCGGCTCCATGACACTGTCGATGCGCGAACGAGAGCTTTTTCTGGCGGAACCTCATATCGGTGCGCTGTCGGTCATCGAACGGCCGGACCGCGCGCCGCTGACAGTCCCCATCTGGTACCACTACACGCCGGGCGGCGAACTGTGGATCCGTACCGGGCCGGATTCCCGCAAGGCCCGAGCGATTCGGTCCGCCGGGCGTTTCAGTCTGATGGTGCAGCGGACCGAGCCGACCGTGCGCTATGTGTCGGTTGAGGGCCCGGTAACCAGGACGGAATCCGACAGCCGCGAGCTGTCCTGGGAGATGACCGCGCGATACCTCCCTCAGGACAAGGTCGCCGACTTCGTGGAATACGACCGCACCCACCTCGGTGAGCACATCGCCATCTACATGCGGCCGGAACACTGGGTCTCCGCCGACATGGGGTCCTTCTGACCGCACCAGCGGCAGGCCCCCACTGAAGCGCGCCGCGGCAACTCGCCCGAACTCCTGCTCCGCGCGTGCCCGCGAGCGCCCGGCTCCCTGCTACGGCCGAGCACGGCATCCGATCCGGCCCCTTCCCAGGCATACGGCTTCCCAGGCATACGGCGGCCGACATCGACAACTCCGTTACAGCAGGCGGCACTTCGTTGACGGCGGAGACGACATCAGGTGTAGCGTCGACGGACAGCAATGCACAGAAGGGACTTGCAGCAATGAAGTTAGCCATTCGCACCGGACTGGTCGCCGCGGTATCGGCCGCGGCCTTCGCGGTGGTCGCCCCGCCCGCCGGTGCCACCACCGTCAAGAGCGACCAGGCGGCGAATGAACCGAGCCGGGCAACCGCAACCGCCGTCACGCCGACCGTCGTCGGCGACCGCGTGACGGGCGCCCGCGTCGCGGCGAACCCGAAGACCGTCAAGGCCGCCGCGTACAACCAGGCCCGCAGCATCCTGGCGAAGGCCGGCAGCGACACCGCGGCCAAGTCGCACCCCGTCCACGGCAAGCCCGACGTGCCGGTCAGCTACGGCACCAGCCTGCTGGCCGGCTCGCGGGACGAGTTCCGGTCCAAGGACCGCAACCTTCCGGAGAAGGACAAGAAGTCCGGCATGTCGCTCGCTCACTACAACGCGATCCACGACGCGGCGCGGACGATGGGCATCGACCGCTGGTGACGTGGCCGACAGCGCACCGGCCACGGCACCGCCGGGCTGGTGCGCAGCGGCCGGCGACTCGTAGGAACCGCTCCGTCAGCGGTTCCCGCAGCCCCCTCGGTGCACCGGACTGCTGCCGACGTGGCCTGCCGGTGTCACCAGGGCCGATATGCCGAGGCATGCGGTGGCAGTGACAGGAGAGGCGCGTTTGCGGATCATGTTTCCCATTAGCCCGTAACGGATCTCCGGATCTGCATGCCAAAGATGCCGGGCAGGTCGCTCCGGTGTCCTCAGCGCTCGGCCCGCAGCTCTTTCGTCCGGGCGATCATGTGGCTTCATCCTGGATCGTCGATGCGGTGGACCGCGCTCCGGTCGGCGCCGAGGTGCGATCCCAGGTGCCTGCGCAGCGCGTTCAGCGGCGTGCCTGCGCGGCCGGTGCGGCGGTCAGTGCGCGGGTCGCAGGTCGACGGGGAGGAGTTGTTCGGTCAGCAGCCGGCGGATCCTCGCGGTCCGATCGGGGGCGGCGAGCCAGGAGTCCAGGAGCTGCCAACCGTGAAAGTAGCTGAGCACGTACAGGGCCATGCCCGTGGCGCGCAGCACGCTGAGCGCCGCGTGGGCCTCGGCCTCGGAGAGCAGAGCCCATCGTGAGAGGTAGGCGGCCAACTCTGCGTGCCGGCGGCCTTCGTCGGCCATCATCGCGACGTTGGCCCAGACCCCGAACAGGAGGTTCTGCGTGCGGTGGATGGCGGCGAAGTCACTGCCGTCCGGAGGCATCCCGTGGGCGGCCAGGACGTGGTCGGCCAGCCACGCCTGGGCCTCGTCGCCGGGGAAGACGATGTTCTGCGCATGCAGCCCGAGCCCTTCGCTGATCACGAAACTGGGCGCCAACATGAACCGCACCCGCTGTTCGAGGCGGCCCTGTTCCTCGACGAGCCGGCGCTCTTTGAGCAGGGATTCGGCGATGTGTCCGGGGTGCCCTTCGTGCGCGACGACATACAGCAAGTCGGCCAGATTGAACGGCAGATCGCGGTTGATGTGGATGGTTGACCTCAGCCCGCCCTCGTAATCCCCAGCCGCCCGGAAGTGCACCCCGGACACCAGTCGGCACTGCACCACCTCGTCGGCAGGCAGGGGCACGATCGCGCTGGTACGCCGGCGCGTCTCGGCCACGGCCCGGTCAACGAGAACGGTCAACGGGTCCAACCGGTCCGAAGGCAGGGTGTGCGCCGTCTTCCAGGCATGCAGTCGATGCGCCAAGGATCCGCCACTCCGTGGCAGCGCGGCATCGAGCGCAGCATGCCCCTGCTCGAACAACTCTTCCGGCAACCGACGTACCGAGATACCCAGGCACTCGCCGGCGTACTCGGCCAACGGCAGCTCCTGCCCGGACAGCCGGCGAGCGACCGCCCGCAGAGCCCGGACATGAGCGGCCAGATACCGACCGCGGTGGGATGGGAAAGGCACCTGCGCCAGCAGCGCCTCGGCGCTGTCGACCAACCGCCCCGCCGGAGGCGGCTCCTCGTTCTCCACTCGGGCACGCCACTCCTGCGGCCCTCGGTAGATGAGTACCGTCCCCGTGGCGCTTCCCGCCATCTGCCGATTGATGCGCAGTGCCAGCACCGCGTAGTTGCGCAGCCACTCCCGTGATGTCACGGCCATCGCTACCTCCTTGCCGGAAAGCCGAGTTCGCAAGGAAAGCTAGCTGTACGGTCACCCGTACGGTGTACGGAAGGAGAGTGTGCGAATGCCCATGTCACGTCCTGCGGCCATCTGGTTTGCCGGGGAGCCCGATCGCAAACCCAGGCTGTCCCGAGAGCGGATCACCACAGCGGCGGTCGCGTTGCTGGACGCCGAGGGAGTGCAAGGGCTCTCCATGCGACGTCTCGCAGCCCGCCTGAGCGCCGGCACCATGTCGCTGTACGAGTACGTCGGCAGCAAGGAAGACGTCCTGGACCTCGCCGTGGACGCGGCGATCGGCGAGATCGATATAGGCGCCATCGACGGCCTCCCGTGGCGCGAGGCCCTGCACTGCCAGCTGACCCGCAGCAGGGACGTCATGCGCCGGCATCCCTGGCTGCCCGTCCTGATGGCCACCCGCCCGCTGCTCGGCCCCCATGCCTTGGAACGGTCCGAATTGGTGTACTCCGTGCTTCACCAGGCCGGACTCGTAGGTCCCCGACTCAGCGCTGCCGTCTCGGCCCTGACCTACTACGTGCAGGGGTACACCGCCGCGGAGAACGTCTGGCGCACCAGCCGACGAGATCCTGCTGCAGAGGCCGAACTGCGCCGCCAGACCCAGCAATACCTTCACCGCCGAAAGGAACTCCATCCCACGCTGGCCCAGCACACCGACGTCGGCAACAATGACTTCGATGCCTCGTTCCGTATCGGCCTCGAAACCGTCCTCGATGGCATCGAAACCCAGATCAGCACCGGGTGATCCAATTGAGACCAGGCCCTGGCGATCTCTTGCCGGAGCTGGTGGGTGAAGCGGCGAAGGAGGACCAGCGTGTCGTTGTGATCTTCCCTCTCCTCGGTGGGCTGGGCCGTCCAGACCCGACGCGCGAGATCGACGGCGAGAGCGACGGCGAGAGCGACGGTGTCGCTGTCGCACAGTAAGGGCCACGGACAGGAGATTCCCCACTGTCAACTGCCCCGCAGCTTCCCCCGGTACACGGCCGACGGCAGCCCACCGAAGCCATCGGGCGTGCCGCACTCGATGAGCGCGCTCACGCACCAAGTATCCGGTGTTGCATACGAATCGGCCTAGCCGTCGTGGTGCGGTAGCCCCTCCAGCGGGAACAGGATCGGGCTCAGCAGGTGGAGACTGCGGCCCGGCGCGGGCTTGTTGTGCCTTTTGGACCTGATGGCACCGACGATCTCGTCGACCAGTTCGGCGAGTTCGTCCCGGTCGAGCCAGAGCGGGATCTGGGTGTAGCCCACCGAGTCGGCGGCCGGGTCGGCGCCGTCCCGGTCGAGGTAGGCGTTGAAGTCCGCGTGCAGGCCGGCCAGGGCCGCGGTGAAGCCGCGCCGGTGGTCGTCCAGCGTCATGGACGCGGCCTCGTCGGTGTCAATCACCGTGCGCTCGCGGCGCAGCCGGTAATGGCGTTCGACGGCGCCGTGTACCCGCTGTTCGTCGGTGACTTCCAATACCCCGGCGTCGGCCAGCAGGCCGACGTGCCGGTACACGGTGGTCTTGGGGACGTCGGGAAGGGTCGCGCACAGGTCGGAGGTGGTACGCGTGCGTTCACCTGACATGGCGTGCACGATACGCAGCCGCACGGGATGCAGGAGCAGGTCGAGCTTGTCCACCCCGATACGATCCCATATCCGCTACCGCTCCCAAAGTCGGGAAAGCAAACGGGAGTGAGCCATGACAGATCAGCCGCCCGATGTGACGCCGATCTCCCTCACCGCCAAGGACATCGACGACTGGACGACTGCAAGAGAGCCGTCCTGATCTGCGAGTCCGAGGAACTACCGCGCCAGGAGTTCGACGGCAAGCGGCGGCTCCCTCGGAACCCGGCCTCCTCGGTCCCGCACGGCGAGGACCGTCTCGTCGAGGGCGTCTGGCACGCCTCGATCCACTGACGCCCCGACATCGTGCTCCAGGACTGGAAGGCCAGCTTCGCGAACGCCTTCGACACCCGGTTCCGGGAATGGATCAACACCATCGCCGCCGGCACCGAACACCCCGGCCCATCCGCCTGGGACGGCTACGCCGCCACCGTCACCACCGACGCCGCCGTCCGCTCCCTGGAATCCGACGGCACCGTCACCCCCGTCGACCTCAAGCCCCGCCCGCCTTCTACGGAGCCACCACATGAAAATCGCCCTCGCCCCGGAGGCCCACCCGGACGACTTCTGCGAGGAGAACACCCCCGCCGTCGACCTCGTCCGCGCCATCAAGAGGAACGCGCGCGGGGTTCCTCGGAGTTCATGCTGGACCGCATCACCAGGGAACTCGCCACGCGGACGGGTTGATCACCGGCCTATCGCTCGTACCAACACCGCTCACCCTCACTCTCCGGCAACCGTCGGACATCCCTGCACAGCGCCCCGCACCTGCTTCACCGCTCCGGCAGGGCGGGGCGCTGCGCTTCAGCTGGTGGTCGAGCGTGCCTGTATGGCGTCCGTCCAGTTGACGAGCAACTGCTCGTACTCGGCCTGCTCCTCGGGCCCTAGCGGTCGACCGACTCGGGCGGCCATGAACGCACGTATCCGTTCGTTGACCTCGACGGTGGCGTCTGAGACGCATGTGGGCGTCATGTCCCAGATGATATTCGACTGGATGGCCTGCCGCCATTACCGCGTTTGGATGACGTTTACAAGCTCTGCCCCCGCCTCCACACGAGCAGCCAGATCGCGCACCTGCGGGAAACCATGGTCCACCCAGGCGCCGTCAAACTATCTTGACCTTCGGACAGTTGACGTCGAACAGTCCGCCGACGGCCCGCAGCACAAGTGAAAGGGGAACCAGTGGCCCACCACCCCGCATTACCCCACCGAGCCCCGTCCCACGGAGCATCCTCCGGCCGCCACGGCGTGACACCACGCCCCTCCGTGGCGGCCTTTCTGCGCCAGGCCGTCTGCGCGGCAGGGCTGCTCTCCGCACTGACCCTTACCGCCCCACCGGCCTCGGCCGTCACCCCCCGGTCACCGGCGCCGGTCACAGCTCACGCCGCGACGGCAGCCAAAGCACCCACCACCACACCTCTGGAACGATGCGCTCAACAGGTGCACACGGAGGTGTTCCGGCAGGGCGGCATACCACTGCTCGACTGGCGGGAAAACCTGGAGTTCGACGGACGCGGCACACTCTGGGTCTCGCACGTCACCCAGCACCGGGTCGAGGGTTACGCACCCGACGGAAGTCTCAAAACCAGTTTCCCGGTGAACGGCCCCGGCGGAATCCGGCGCGGCCCCGACGGGATGATGTACGTCAACTTCGGCGTGAATCCCCTGACTTCATGGCTCTCGGGCGGCGGCATCATGCGTTTCGACCCGACCGCCGCCAGACCGAAGCCCGTGAAGGTGGTGGACGGGGTGTCCGGCATCAACGGCCTGGCCATCGACGCCAAGGGCAACTTCTACCTGAGCGGCGAACTGGCCACCAGCATCGTCAAGATACGCCCGGACGGCACGAAGGACGAGAAGTGGACACGGGCCGCGAACGTCTTCGGCACCAACGGCCTGCACATCGCCGGCGACCAGCTGTACGCGAGCGTCCTGACCAACGCCGCCTCGCCGGTCGTACGGATCCCCCTGAACGACCCCGCCCACCACACCACGATCGCCAACCTCAGCCCAAACCCCCTCGACATCAAGCTCCTTGACGACCTCACCACTTTCGACGGCAACCTGATCGTCACCTCGTTCCGGGACGGCGAACTCATCCAGGTGAATCCCGCCACCGGCCGGTCCTGCACCCTGGCAACCGGCCTGCGCACGCCCACCAGCGTGCGAGTCGCCCGCGGCTTCGGTGAGCACAGCGCACAGCACGCCCTGTTCGTCTCCGAAGCCTCCGGCCGCATCCTGAAGGTCACCATTCCTCGGCACGGGACCGGCTGAGAACCCCCGCGAGCGCACTCGTACGGCAACACTGCCGGCGGCAACGAAGCAGCGGCGGACGGCTTGTCGCGGGCATCATCGCGGTAAGCGGTCCGCCGTACCGTATGCGCCCGGTACGCCGTCAGGAGGTGGGGCCGCTCCAGTAGGCGTCCTGCCACCGCTTCGCGTCGGGGCTGAACTCCACCTCGATCCGGTTGGCGGCCTCGGGCGGAAGGGAGAAGGCGTACTTGCCCACGGCTTCCTTGCCGGGCAGAACGTAGCCGGTGATGACCTTCTGCCGCCCGCTGCCGTCGATCACCAGCTCCGCCGACGCCCCGTCCGCGTCGTTGACGCTGGGCAGCCCGGTCTCGACGGCGACCCGCTTGCTGCCGGTGTTGACCACGGTAACCGTGACCTGGACGGCCTTGTTGCCCTTGGCATGGCCGAGAACATAGCCGTCCGGGACGAACGGCACCGGCTTGCCGACCGTGACCTTCAGACCGTTGTCGAAGGTGTACGCCTTACCGAAGGACAGGTGACGGGCCTCCTCGGCCGCCTTGGCCTTCGCGCGGGCGTCGGCGTCAACCTTCTTGACGTGCGCACGGGCGTCGTCGACCACATCCTTGACCAGCACGGCGGTGAACACCGCGCTGCACGCCGCCACGAGCAGCCCCAAGATGCCCAGACCAACACCGCTGAGTGCCATGGCCCTGTTGGTGGCCCGGCCCATGCGTACCCGGCTCAGTCCGACGCCACCGAAGATCACAGCCAGCAACGCCGGCAGCCAGGACAGCCAGAACAGGAAGATGAACACGCCGAGGACGACGCCGACAATACCGAGTACCAGGGCAGTGATGCCCATGCCGTTGCTGGGCTGCGGAGTCCAGGCCAGCGGCGGGCACGGCGCCTGGTACGCGCCGCCCTCAGCGGGCGGCGCAGCCCACGGGTCGCGGTGCTGCGGCAGCGGGTCCCCGGTCGGGGATCCGTCGGGAGAGACGGGCGCGGTCATGCAGAATCCTTCAGCCAGATCACTCAGTGAATTTCCGACAATACCAGCAGTTTTACGCATTCATTACTTCTCGCGGGCAGGGCCGGCGCACCACCCCAACTCCCTGGAGCGGAGCTTTCGATCAGCCCTCCCGCAGCACCGCCCGGATCACATGCCGGGCGTTGTGTGCCATCGCCGGATTCGTCCCGCGGTAGTACGGCAGCGCGATCAGCGCCTGCGAGAGCGTCCGGGCCCGCCCGCGGATCCACGTCGCGTCGTCCACGCCGAGCGCCTCACGGAAGTCCGCCCTGGCAGCGGCCGGCAGCAGATTCCACGCCGGAAACAGATCGCACGCCGGATCACCCACGCCCATGCACCCGAAATCGATCACCGAGGTCAACCTGCCACCGCCCACCAGCAGATTGCCCGGCATCAAGTCGCCATGCAGCCACACCGGTGGCCCGTCCCACCCCGGAGCCCGCAGCGCCTCCTCCCAAACTGCCACCGCGGCATCACCGTCGACACCCTCCTGCGGAATCCCACGCAATTCCTCTACGGCCGCCCGCGTCGACGCGTCCAGCGAGGCGAGAGGCCCGCCGCGGTGGGCCCGTGGCGCCCCGGGCAGGGGGACACTCCGCATCGCCGCCACGAAACCGGCCAAGTCCTGCGCCAGCAGCACCGGCTCCTCCCACGCCTCCGCAACAGGGCTCTCCCCCGCCAGCCACCGATAGACCGCCCACGGCCACGGGTACCCCTCAGCCGGCTCCCCCGCCCCGAGCACCTCCGGTACGGCCACCGGCAAGCGCTCCGCGAGCCTGGGCAGCCACTCCCGCTCCATGACCACCTCCGGAGCTCCTCCCTCCCCCAGGGGCAACCGCACGACCATGTCGTCGCCCAGCCGATAGACGGCATTCACCGTGCCTGCGGACGCAATCCGCTCCACCCCCAGCTCCGCCCACTGGGGAAACTGCCCGGCGATCAACCGCAGCACCAGGTCATCATCGATGGGACGCAGTCCCGGATGCATCGGCCCTCCACTCATGGAGCGCCATCTGACCGCCCAACACCGCCCACGTCAAACGCTTTACGCCGTGCCCTTTTCGGGAAAGCGGAGCACACGTTGTGCGCAGCAGATGACTGCGATGACTGCAATGGCTGCAATAGCTGCCAAGACTGCGGCAAGTCCAGGAGGTACCGGGTGGTTGCGAGGAGCGTGAAATGGCCTCGGTACGCCGCGAATCCGTTCGTTCGGATGGTTCAGCGGTCGAGTGGGTCTGACGCAGGATCAGGTCGCGCAGTCCGGGGAATCGGGCGTTGAACCCCTCGCGCCGCAGTCAGTTGACCCGCTTCGGGCCCATGTTGCGCTGCCCGACGATGCCTTCCTTGCGCAGCAGGGAGAAGTGGTGACTCAGTGATCTGCGCACCGCCGCCGCTTTGCCCACCGTGCTGCCGACGGCCCCTGCACTGCTTCACGAAGTGGGACGGCTGCGTGAGGGGGAGAGCGTGCTCGCCCGGGGAGCGGCCCCTCTGCCGCACCGAGGCAGGCGGGTGCCTGCCTGGTCCGTATACGCCGCTGGCCGAACCGGACGCATGGAGGTGAGCTCCGGACACATGGAGGTGAGCTGGGGAGAGTCTTGGCGACCATTGGGCGTATCTCCGGTGTTGAGGAGTTCCCTCAAACCCTCGCCCGGGTAGGAACAACAGCCCGCATCAAGTCATCGGGGCATCGCGTGTCACAGTCGCTGGAGGTTCACATGACGGTAGATCAACTTGACCCCGTTGTCGCAAAATTCGTTGACGCCGTCAACGCGGGCGACTCAGCAGGATTCTTTGACTTGCTGACCGAAGACGTTTCCATGTCCGACGATGGCTCGGACCGCAACGTTCAAAACTGGGTGGATTCCGAGATCTTCGGTTCCAACGCCCGCATGAATGTCGAGTCGGTGTCGGATGGCGGACGGGCACTGGTCGCGGACTACACCAACGACCGGTGGGGCTCCATGCGGACGGCCTGGCGCTTCACTGTCGCCGGCGACAAGATCAGTCGCTTCGAAACAGGTCAGGCATAGGTCGGACTACGATTCGCCCGGCGGTAGCGTTACGGCCACCGCCGGGCCGACCTGCGAAGACAGACGATGGTCCCGAGCTCGGAATCCTGCGGCGATGCCTGCCGGCCGCGCTGCGCCGGATCAGTCAGGAGGACGCCACGCCACAGTCGCAGGACCGTGCCTGCTCGAAGTGAACCGGTGGGCTGACCGGCACCAGATGATGGACCCGGGCCGGGGGCAGGTTTCCCAGCACCGTCTCCGTACGGAAGGTGTGCCGGCGCAGGATGCGGCGCAGTACGCCCAGCCCGGCGAAGGTGCGCTCTCGCTCTGCCGCGTCGGCGAACGTCCTGCGGAGCGTCTCGCCTCCCACGTAGCCGAAGAACGACAGCGTGCCGCCGGGTCGCAGCGCCCCGAGCAGCCGGTCGAAGATCTCTTGCGTCGTCCGGGCCTCGAAGTTGGCGAAGGGCAGGCCGCACACGATCGTGTCGTAGGAACCGAGTTCGTGTTCCTGCACCAGGCCCGTTCGGATCCGGAGCCTGGGATCACCGGCATATGTCTGTCGCAGCAGGTCGGCGAAGCGCGGGTTGGCCTCGATGAGGTCCAGGGTGTCCAGCCGGCTGAGCGAGTCGGCGATGTGCCGGGTCACTGCTCCGGTGCCGGGCCCTACCTCAAGGACCGCGCGGGGGCGCCCAGGGCTGGGGACCAGATACCGGGTGAGGGCTCTGCTGAGCCGCGCGCTGCTCGGGGCGATCGCCCCCACATCCTGACGCGTCCTCGCGTACTCCCGGAGGAACAGAGTCACTTCAGCCACAAGTCACCCACTGCGATAGTGAAAGTACCGGTCTCGTCACATTGCTGCCGGATCGTCCAGTTCAGCAACATCATTCCGATCAGTGTGCCCCTGACCTGGTAAAACGACCGGCAAAGGGCCGGGGAGATGTGGTGAAGGAAGGGTGTCGGAACCGGTTCATTGCCGATTTGACGTCGGCGACGGATCCGGCTTCTCGCCCGCCGCCCGCATCGTGACCTGCGAGTGACCGGGGACGCTCAGAGCCGGTGGCGACGTCCCGCCGGCGGACCTGAACGTCGTCGTGGGTGGTTCCTGCCGCGATGCAGGATGGGGAGACGTAGGTCACATTCGTTCGTGTCACAACTTGCGGGGCTATTCCGTCCAAGACGGTGTAACCACCAACAACGACATTGGAGCGCACCATGGAAGCTCGGCTGAACATCATGACCAGTCCGGCCGCGGCCAAGGCCATGAAGCACATCATCGCGGCGCACAAGGCGCTTGCGGACTCGACGCTGCCGACCGCGACGCGCGAGCTGGTGATGCTCCGCGCCAGTCAGATCAATGGCTGTGCCGGATGCATCGACATGCACACCAAGGAAGCCGCGGCGGCCGGGGAGACCGCGGTGCGCCTCAACCTGGTCGCTGCCTGGCGCGAGGCCACGGTCTTCACCGACGCGGAGCGCGCCGCGCTGGAGCTGGCGGAGCAGGGTACCCGCATCGCGGACGCGGCCGGCGGCGTCCCGGACGAGGTCTGGGCGAACGCCGCCAAGCACTACGACGAGGACCAACTCGCCGCGCTGGTGGCCCAAATCGCCATCATCAACGCCTTCAACCGCGGGAACGTCATCACCCAGCAGCCGGCCGGCGACTACCAGGTCGGCCAGCTGCACTGACGGGGCAGCCGTGGCGCCGGCCGATCCTCCGACACCAGCAGCAGACACCCCCGGACACCGCTCCTTTGCCCCCGGGAATGTGGTTCCGGGCCCGCCCGGCAGCTCGACCACCGCTCACCGCCGATGGGACTGCTGCCGCAGATGAAGGCCGAGGTGGTGCGGAGGGTGCCGAGCAGGTTGGTGGTCACCGCGCGGTCGTTGTGGCCTCGTCCAGGACGTGGCGTCGGTGGCCGGCGATGATGACGGTGTCGCCACGGCATCGGCACCGGCACCGGCACCGGCACCGGTGATCAGGATGGTGTTTCCGGTGAGCTTCATGAGGTGCCCTCCTGGGCCGGCAGGTATAGGAAGTTGGCGAGGATCTGGACACCGTCGAAGCCTGCGGCGATGGCGTTGCGGGCGGCGGTGGCGTAGTCGGCAATGGTCTGGCGGATCTCGGCCGTGGTCATCGCGCGCTGCGTGACCGTGGGCTTGCGGCCGGACGGGGTGATACTCCAGATCCATCCGCGTTCCCCAGCCTGCGCGGAAGCGGCGGCGTCGCCGAACCACGTGGAAAGCGGAAAGTGGAAAGCGGAAAGACGGAATGGTGCAGCTATGGAAACGTCGGTTTCCCGGTAGAGCGGCGGCTCCAACGGGAGGCTTCAAAGCCCGGATCAGCGAAGGTATCGCGGCCCCCGTACTGGAAATGCCTCACTGCGGAACGCGGGTGGCGCGGAAGGTGCGCCGGTAGGTGAGCGGGGCCACCCCGATGGCGGCGTGGAGGTGCTGGCGGAGCGAGGTGGCGGTCGCGAAGCCGACCTGGCCTGCGATGCGGTCCACGGACAGGTCGCTGGTTTCGAGGAGTTGGCGTGCGCGGGAGACGCGCTGTTGGATGAGCCACCGTCCCGGGCTGGTCCCGACCTCGTCCTGGAAGCGTCGTGCGAAGGTCCGTACGCTCATCTGTGCCTGGCCTGCGAGGTCGGTCAGGGTCAGCGGCAGGTGCAGGTGCTCCAGCGCCCATTGCCGGGTGGCGGCCGTTGTGGTGGCGCTCGAATCGGGGACGGGGTGTTCGATGTACTGTGCCTGGCCGCCTTCCCGCCATGGCGGCACCACGCACGCTCGGGCGACATGGTTGGCCACCTGGCTTCCGTGATCGGTGCGTACGACGTGCAGGCACACATCGATGCCCGACGCGGCGCCGGCCGAGGTGAGGATGTCGCCGTCGTCGATGAAGAGCACCTCGGGGTCAAGCCGAACCCGTGGGAACAGCTGCCGGAAGCGTTCGGCGAGCGCCCAGTGCGTGGTGGCGGGGCGGTCGTCGAGCAGTCCGGCTGCCGCGAGGACGAAGGCACCGGTACAGATGGAGATGAGCCGGGTACCGGGGCGGATCACGGCGAGGGCGTCGGAAACGGGATCAGGGAGTTCGCCGGTGGCCAGAGCCAGGTCGAACGGCGGGATCACGACGGTGTCGGCAGTGCGCAGCACCTCGGGCCCGTGCTCGACGGCGATTCCGAAGTCGGCGTCAGTGCACACCGGGCGGCCGTCGACGGTGCACGTGAGCAGCTCGTAGCGGCCGCGCACACTGCCGAAGATCCGGTTGGGGATGCCGAGTTCGAACGGATACACCCCGTCGAGTGCGAGGACGACGATGCGGTGCGTCGATTCCGGCAGCGTTGTCCGGCCCATGACGATCAGCCCTTCCCATCCGTCGTCCCGCTGCCTGGTTGGCAGAATCCCATCGAATAGTGACCATCATGCCATTGTCCATGCCGCCGCGCGGCGGCAATGCTGACCGCATGAGTGCAGAGACCACGCAAAAGACCACCACAGAGCACGTCACGACCACCCAGCACACGATGCGGGCGATCAGCCAGGACGTCCTCGGCGGGCCCGAGGTACTGAAGGAAGTGGAGGTGGCTCGCCCGGAACCCGGTCCGAGCGAGGTGCTCATCAGAGTCCACGCGGCAGGAGTCAACCCCACCGACTGGAAGCACCGGAAACGCAGCATCCTCCTCGGCGAGCCGCCGTTCATCCTGGGCTGGGACGTCTCCGGAGTGGTGGAGGCAGTCGGAAGCGGAGTCACTCTGTTCAAGCCGGGTGACGAGGTCTTCGGGATGCTGCCCTATCCGCACGGTGTGGGCTCCCACGCCGAGTACGTCACCGGGCCCGCCCGCGCCTTCGCCCACAAGCCCACACAGATCGACCACGTCCAGGCGGGGGCGCTACCACTGGCTGCCCTGACCGCCTGGCAGGCACTTGTCGACACCGCCGCCATACGGGCCGGGGACCGTGTGCTGATCCACGCCGCGGCCGGCGGCGTGGGCCACCTCGCGGTGCAGATCGCCAAGGCGCGCGGCGCGTATGTGATCGGTACGGCCAGCGCGGCCAAGCACGAGTTCGTGCGCGGCCTCGGTGCCGACGAAGTGCTCGACTACCAGCGGGCAGACTTCGCCGAGGCCGTCCACGATGTCGACGTCGTTCTGGACACGATCGGCGGCGAGTACCAGCTGCGTTCACTGCGCACGCTGGGCCGTGGTGGCCTACTGGTTTCCGTCCTGCCCTACCCGGCGCAGGGACTGGCCGAAGCGGCAGACCGGCTCGGGGTGCGTACGGAACTGCTGATCGTCGAGGCCGATCACGCCGGGATGAAGGCGATCGCCGCGCTCGTGGAGGAGGGCGCGCTCCGAGCGACGGTCGCGGAGACGTTCCCGATGGCGCAGGCCGCGAAGGCGCACGAGTTCGGCGAGACGAATCGAACCGCGGGCAAGCTGGTGCTCGTCATGAGTGGTGTAGGCGGCGCACGCGACTGATCGGCGACGGAATTCCACGAGGTGGGGACGGAATTTCACGAGGTGGGGGTGGTCGGTATCCGATCCGGCCACCCCCACCTCGCCCAGCAGGCGCCTGTGATGGGGCGGATGGGCCGGCGGGCCGCACGCGTCGAAGGCGAGAACGTGGTCGGGAACGGTGTTGATCGCGTGTGCTGTGCGGCCGGGCTTGGCGTCGAGGTCGGGCGCCGTGAGTCCCCTGCCTCGGTGGACGCGGCGATACGATGATCGAGTGGGGGGCGCGACCCGCGGCCTCCCACCAACGCCAGGCGTGCTCTTCGGCACCGTGCTCCGCCGTTCCCATCAGCACGCCGGCCACAACGGGAGGGAAGTCGTCGTGACCGACGAGACAGCGGATGCGCAGGAGACCCGGCGGGTCGAAGGGCTGGTTGCCGCCCAGGAGAAGGCCGTCGCACTGTTCGCCGAGGTGGAGAGGCGCGGGTTGGTGACGCCTGGCCGCGGTGAGCGCGAGGTCAGTGACCTGATCCGCGACCTGGCCAACGAGATGTTCGGGACCACCAAGCACTGGCACAAGCGGATCATCCGGTCCGGGCCCAACACCCTCCGGCCGTACCGGGACAACCCGCCGGACCGGGTCATCGGGCCCGACGACATCGCCTTCGCCGACTTCGGGCCGATCTTCGAAGAATACGAGGCAGACTTCGGCCGCACGTACGTCTTCGGCGACGACCCGCACAAGCACCGTCTGTGCCAGGACCTGCCGCGTATCTTCGATGCCGGCCGTGCCTTCTTCGCCGCGCACCCGGACATCACCGGCCGTCAGCTGTACGCAGAGGTCGAACGCCTTGCCACGGCGGCCGGTTGGGCCGTCGGCATCTGGCACGCCGGGCACCTGGTCGGCGAGTTCCCGCACGAGACGAACGACGGCGCCAAGGCCGATTCCTACATCACCCCGGAGAACCACACCCCGTTGCGCCGCACGGACCGCGCCGGCCGTACCTGCCACTGGATCCTCGAACTCCATCTTGTCGACCGGGAACGGGACTTCGGCGGGTTCTACGAACAGCTCCTCGACCTCGCCTGATGCGCCGGCTCCGGCGCCCGACGAGCGGGTGCCGGCCCGGGCCATCGGTGTTCCGGTGGCACCCGCTCGCCTGATTGCTGAGGAGCGCCGGCCGCGGCAGCGCGCGGTCGTCCTCGCGTCGTCCGTGGTCGTGCCGCCGGTGCGGGCCGCCGCGGCGCACGGGCCCGCTCGCCTCACACAGTGCCGTCGTGGCCTGTGCGTGAGGTGTAACCCCCGGTGCTCCTGGCGTGTGACGGGCCGGAAATTCGATCTTTCTACGGTGCTGGTCAGAGGCTGCCCGCCATCGGTGAGGCGGTCCCGGCTCGGAACGGCACACGCACCACGGAGTGGGGTTTCGTTGGCATCATCTGGCTCGAAGGACGGCGGTGTCCGCACGGTCTGCTCGTACTGCGGGGTGGGCTGCGGGATCGTACTGGACGTGGCGCGGGACCCCGCTGACGGTCGCCGCCGCGCGGCGAAGGCGTCCGGCGACAAGGCGCACCCCACCAACTTCGGCCGGCTGTGCACGAAGGGGGCGACCAGCGCGGACCTGATGGCCGCGCCCGGGCGTGCCGAGAAGGCACTGGTGCGTGGCGAGCGTGGCGCCGAGACGGTCGAGACGGATGTGGACGAGGCCATCGCGTCGGTCGCCGGGCGACTGCGGGCGATCCTGGACGCGCACGGACCGGACGCGCTGTCCTTCTACGTGTCCGGGCAGCTGTCCCTGGAGGCGCAGTACCTGGCGAACAAGCTGGCCAAGGGCTTTGTGCGCACCAACCAGATCGAGTCCAACTCACGGCTGTGCATGGCCTCCGCCGGGTCCGGTTACAAGCTGTCGCTGGGGGCGGACGGCCCCCCTGGCTCGTACCAGGACTTCGACAGCGCGGATGTGTTCTTCGTGATCGGCGCCAACATGGCCGACTGCCACCCGATCCTCTTCCTGCGCATGATGGACCGGGTCAAGGCCGGCGCGAAACTGATCGTCGTCGACCCGCGCCGCAACGCCACCGCCGACAAGGCCGATCTCTTCCTGCGGATCAGGCCCGGCACCGACCTCGCCCTGCTGAACGGCCTGTTGCACCTGCTGGTCGCCGACGGCCACACCGACGAGGAGTTCATCGCCGAGTTCACCGAGGGCTGGGAGGAGATACCCGCCTTCCTCGCGGACTACCCGCCCGACCGGGTCGCGGAGATCACCGGCCTCGCCGAGGACGACATCCGGCAGGCCGCGCAGTGGATCGGCGAGGCCGGGGAGTGGATGAGCTGCTGGACCATGGGACTGAACCAGTCCACCCACGGCACGTGGAACACCAACGCCCTGGTCAACCTGCACCTCGCCACCGGCGCCATCTGCCGCCCGGGGTCCGGTCCGTTCTCGTTGACCGGCCAGCCCAACGCCATGGGCGGCCGGGAGATGGGGTACATGGGGCCGGGGCTGCCCGGACAGCGCTCCGTGCTCGTCGATGCCGAGCGTGCCTTCGTCGAGCGACTGTGGCGGATTCCCGAGGGCTCCCTGCGTACCGACGTCGGGCGCGGAACCGTTGAGATGTTCGAGCAGTTGGCCGCCGGTGACATCAAGGCGTGCTGGATCATCTGCACCAACCCGGTCGCCTCGGTCGCCAACCGCAAGACCGTCATCGCCGGTCTGGAGGCGGCCGAACTCGTCATCACACAGGACGTCTTCGCCGATACCGAGACCAATGCGTACGCCGACGTCGTCCTGCCGGCGACGCTGTGGGCGGAGTCCGACGGCATCATGGTCAACTCCGAGCGCAACCTCACCCTCGTACAAGGGGTCGTCGACCCGCCCGGACAGGCGCTGCCCGACTGGCAGTTGATCGCCCGGGTGGCCTGCGAGATGGGTTTCGCCGACGCGTTCGGCTACGCCTCCGCGGAGGAGGTGTTCGAGGAACTCAAGCAGGCGTGGAATCCCCAAACCGGATGGGATCTGCGCGGGGTGAGCTACGAGCGGCTGCGCACGACCCCCGTCCAGTGGCCGGCGCCGGCCGCCGACGGCCCGGACCGCAACCCGATCCGCTACCTCAACGACGGCGTCAGCCAGTCACTGCGGGAACGCGAGGACGGCAGCCGCCCCCGCCTGGCCTTCCCGACCGCGAGCGGACGCGCGCGGTTCTACCCACGTCCGCACCTGCCACCGGCCGAACTCCCCGACGACGACTACCCGTTCGTGCTCAACACCGGCCGCTTGCAACATCAGTGGCACACGATGACCAAGACCGGCAAGGTCGCCAAACTCACCAGACTCAACCCCGGCCCTTTCGTGGAAGTCCATCCCGAGGACGCCGACGCCATGGGGATCGCGGAGGGCGACCACGTGGAGATCGCCTCCCGCCGCGGACGAGCCGTACTCCCCGCCATGGTCACCGACCGGGTCCGGCCCGGCACGTGCTTCGCCCCCTTCCACTGGAACGACCTGTTCGGCGAATACCTCAGCATCAACGCCGTCACCCATGACGCCGTCGACCCGATCTCCTTCCAGCCCGAGTTCAAGGTCTGCGCCGTCACCCTCACCAAGACAGCCGCCCCTGTCCCGGAGGCCCGCCCGAGCAGCCGGCCGGAGGCCGCCCCGGCACACGCCGCGGACCGGGAAGAGCCCATGAACCCCGTACCGGCCACGGCCGGCGCATCCACCCGTTCGGACTCCGCCGTCCAGGCGCTCGCCACAGTGTTCGGCATCACCGACCTCGCCCCCGCACCACTGGCCGAGCCGGAGCGCCGCTACCTCTCGGGCTATCTCGCCGGTCTCGCCCTGACCCCGCCCGACGGTCGTGTCCCCGTGCTCCCGCCCGACGCGCCCTTCGCCCCCGACCAGGCGCTGTGGGTCGACGGCGTCCTCGCCGGCATGTTCTCCCGCACTGCGGCGCCGGCTCCCACCGCTCCCGCCCACGTGCCCACACAGACCGCCGCACCGGCAACCGGCGCGAAGGCACCTGCCCGTCGCCTGGTCATCCTGTGGGCGTCGCAGACCGGCAACGCCGAGGAGTTCGCCGCCACGGCAGCCGCACACCTCACCGAGTCCGGCCGCACCCCCGAACTGCTGCCCATGACGGACATCGCTCCCACGCAACTCACCGCCGACACCGACCTGTTGATCGTCACCAGCACCTTCGGCGACGGTGACGCCCCGGACAACGGCGCCGACTTCTGGCAGGCACTGTCCGCTCCGGAAACCGGACCGCTGGAGGGGATCCGGTACGCGGTACTAGCCTTCGGCGACTCCAACTACGACGACTTCTGCGGCCACGGCCGCCGGCTCGACGAACGGTTCGACGCACTCGGGGCCACCCGCCTGGTCGCCCGCACCGACTGCGAGCCCGACTTCGAGGAGACCGCCGGGCAGTGGCTCGGCCAGGTGGTCACAGCCCTTGCCACCCCCGACGACCGGCAACCCACAGGCGCGGCCGGAGCCGGGACGACCAACCCCGAACCCGCCACCACCGCACCCGTCGCGACCACACCCACCAGCGCCTCCCCGCCACCGTCTCCCCCACCGGCCGGCTACACCAAGGCGTCACCGTTCGCCACCCTCCTCGTCGGCAACCGGCTGCTGAGCCTGCCCGGTTCCCAGAAGGAGGTACGGCAGTTCGCCCTCGACACCCGCGACGGCCAACTCGCCTACGACGCCGGTGACGCGCTCGGCGTATGGCCGGTCAACGGCGCCGGTCTCGTCGCCGAATGGCTCGCCCTCACCGGACTGGACCCCGACGAACCCGTCGAGCTCGGCGACGGCGCACCCATCCCCTTCGAAGACGCCCTGCGCACCCGTCTGGACATCACTCGCATCACCCCCGGCCTGCTCAAATTCGTGGCGGACCGCACCGGCAGCCACGACCTGAAGCGACTTCTGCGGCCCGACAACAAGGACGCGCTCGCGAAGTGGAGTTGGGGCCGCCAGGCCGCCGACGTCATCGCCGGGTTCCCGGTCCGCGCCTCCGCCGCGGAGTGGACCGCCACACTCAAGCGCCTCCAGCCCCGCCTGTACTCCATCTCCTCCAGCCCCCTCGCGCACCCCAGCGAGGTCCGGCTCACGGTCTCCGTCGTCCGCTACACCAACGACCTCGGCCGCGACCGCAAGGGCACCTGCTCGACCTACCTCGCCGACTGTGCGGACGACGGCCCGGTACGGGTCTTCGTACAGCGCTCACCGCACTTCCGCCCGCCCGCCGACCCCGCCACCCCCATGATCATGGTCGGCCCCGGCACGGGCGTGGCACCCTTCGTCGGCTTCCTCGAAGACCGCCGGGCCCGCGGCCACACCGGCCCCAACTGGCTCTTCTTCGGCGAACAGCGCCAGGCCACCGACTTCTACTACCGCGAGGACCTGGAGTCGTACCAGGCATCCGGCCACCTCGACCGCCTCGACCTCGCCTTCTCGCGCGACCAGCGCAACAAGATCTACGTCCAGGACCGGATGCGCGAAAAGGGTGCCCGCCTGTGGCAGTGGCTCCAGGACGGCGCCCACTTCTACGTCTGCGGCGACGCCGGACGCATGGCTCATGACGTCGACCAGGCACTCAAGGACATCGCCGCCACCCACGGCGGCATGGACACCGACGAGGCCACCGCCTACGTCAAGCGTCTGTCCGCAGACAAACGCTACGTCCGCGACGTCTACTGACCGGCACCGACGGCCGGCCGCCGCCCCACCCGGCCGCTCAGCAACCGCTGCGCTCTGGCTCACCGGGTGCCGGACTCCTTCACCCACGCCGGCCTGTCCGACAGACTCCTGTTCACCCACGCCGGCCCGTCCGACAGGCTCCTGCTGCCCTCCCCTCCCGGTCAGGTCGAGGCGGTGAGTCCGGTCGGCACCTGCCAGTCGCGGCGCCGGCCCTTGTTGGTCAACCGCAGGCCCGACTTGAACATCGCCGTCCCCAGCTCGCCCGCCGCGTCCGCCACTCCCGGCAACGCATCACTTCCCTTGCTGTAGCCCAGGTTCAACGCGGACTGTGCCTGGAACAGCACCCTGGTGGCATCGGCTGCCGGAACCCGTACGAGGTCGGCGGCCTCGTCACCGATCAGGCGGCGGATCAGCGTCGGACCGACGCCGGCGAAGGCCGGTCCGGGCAGCACCTCGCGGATGAAGTCCAGTACGGCCTTGGTCAGGGCGGCCCCGGCCTCGGACGGGCGCTGCTGCCGCCCCAGAATGGCGTCGAACATCCCGGCACCGTCGTCGAAGGCCGCCGGGTTGACTTCCTCCCGGACGCCCAGAACGTGCCCGATCACCCGCCAGGTGTGGAAGAGGGCGTCCCGGTCCTCGGGCAGCAGCTGGACACCCAGCCGTGCCAGACCTCGGGGAATCTCGACCGAGAAACTCATCAGCGTTCCGGCAAGGTCCTCCTGATTGACCGGAAGGCCCCATCCATCGGCGTCCCAGTCGCCCAACTGCCCGACGTGATAACGCATGGTGGCGTGGAGCAGGCGGATCTTCTGCGCCGAGCGCAGCCCCCGGCCGTCCGGACCCAGTCCGCCCTTGTCCAGTACGTCGACGACGAACTGCGCGGTCTCCATCAGCCGGCGGTACACCCCCGAGGTCAACCGCTGCGAACGCGCCAGTACCTCTGCCCCGTTCCCACACCCGTAGCACAGCGGGAGCGAACCGCACAGCAGCGTGGAGACGATCTGCGACTGGTAGCGGCCCAGCAGCACATGACTGCGGTCCAGCAACGCCGCGTCGGCCCAGTCCGGGAGCACGGCACTCGCCTCGAAATACCGCTGCAACTGCGGTGGCAGGCCGTCGGGGACGGCATCGCTGTTGCGGCCGAACCCGAGCAATGCCTGACGCACCTGCTCCTGCCGCCCCAGCGCGTAGGTCTCGCTGATCGCGGCGTCAGCCAACGGGTCTCCCGTGTGCCGCAACGCGTCGAGCTGTTCGTCCGTCCACCGGCCTGCGGGCATGTCGGTCTCCCTTGTCCGTGCTCTCCGGGCGAGACACCCTTACCCGTCATGTGCCGACGCGAGCGGCACCCTCACCCGAACGAGGAGATACCGAACGGCCGTGCGGCCGGCCGCCGCGGTGCTGGAGACCAGGCTCAGGTCACCAACAGATCCTCGTCTGACGAGGGCCGTAATGGTCCGGAACGGGATATGACAGGCCATCAGCGGTAGGGGACGATGCCGGAGCAGGTCGTGGCCCGCGTCACCGGTGGCGTGCCCGCGGTGCGCGTCCGGGGCCGGAGGCCGCTGGATTGTTGGACGGGGTTCATACTGGATTCTCCCTCTCGTCTCGTACGGGACGGGTACCCGGGGCGGGCGGACTGGTGTGGACGCCGTAGCCGTCCGTCCCGGGGCTTTGCACCGCAGGCCGACGGCGCCTGCGGAGCATGTTGGCGTCGGACCTTGTGCGCTGGGGCCGGAAGACCCCGCGGGCGGGCCGTCCCGACGCCGGTCCGGGCTGCGCGTAGATCTACCGAACGTGCCGGGCGATACCGGTTGCCCTGGCCATCAGCCCTTCGAGCGGTCCGCGGGGGAAGAACCGCGACCAGGCGGTGGCGAACGCCATGACGGCTCCGATGAAGCCGAACAGAACGGGCAGCGGCGATCCAGGCAGTTCGTCGATGCCCATGAGCCAGATGCCGACGATGTGGAAGACGTACGCCGTCAGCGACATCGACCCGACCGCGATGACCGGCCAGGCCAGGGAGCGCAGGCGCGGGACGGCTTCCACGGCGATGAGGCAGGTGGCCAGGACGGCCGTCGCCACACCGGTGTTGCCCACGATGGACAGGGTGGTCTCGCTGTGCGGGGAAGCCACCAGCAGCCAGGCCAGGGTGTCGTACGTCGGGTAACCGGCGATATCGGACCACCACGTGCTCGCCGCGTCCGGTCCGGCCACGTCGGTGAGGGCGTCGAGAGCACCGGGGACGAGGCGCAGCGCCAGCCAGGAGCCTCCGTAGCCGGCCACGGCGAGGGCGCCACCGGATACCGCGAGCCGTATGCGGACCGTGGCGGAAGCCAGGTCGAGGCGGGGGGCGGGCC
>NZ_KN708638.1:401181-411026 GCF_000805335.1 Streptomyces sp. CT34
GGCGATGACGAACGGGACCCAGGTGATGGCCGGGTAACTGCCGGAGAAGAGGAGGGAGATGATGCCGTGGACGGCACTGCGGCCGTGGTGTGCACCGTCGTACGTGCCGTCGCCGATCACCTGCATCGCGGCGTACAACAGCTGGGGGAAGACGACGGCTGTCCCCGCCGCGATCACCGCCAGCGATCTGGCGCTGAGCCGGTAGAGCGGCAGCACGAGCAGGAAGTACACACCGTAGAAGGCCAGGATGACATCGACCGGGGTACCGGCCATGGTCAGCGCCGCGCCGGTCGCCACCAGTACCGCGGCCCGGATCACCACCTTGGCGACGGCCTGGCGGCCGGCGCGCCCGGTCTTCGGCGTGCTGCGCCCGGTGATGAGGACGACGGCGAAGCCCGCCAGGAGGGCGAAGAGCGCCGAGGCCCTGCCATGGGTCAGTTCCATGAGGAAGCCGGTCACCCCTCCCTCATCCGGGTCGGGGCCGACATGGGCGGCGTACATGCCGAAGACCGCGAGTCCACGGGCCAGGTCGACGCCGATCAGCCGACCCGCCGAAGTCCTGCCGGTCTCGTGTGTCGAGGCCGGGGCGTCGTCTGAGGGCGGAACACGGCGCCCTGGCGAGTCCTGTAGGTGCCGGGCGGGGGCCATAAGGGGGTCTCCCTCTCGTCTCGTACGGGGTAGGTGACCCGGGGCGGGAGGACTGGTGTGGACGCCGTAACCGTCCGTCCCGGGGCTTTTCACCGCAAGCCGAGGGGGCCTGCGGAGTGTCGTGAAGTCGGGCACAGCGGTCTCACCACGGCGGACCCGGAATCGGACGGGTCGGCATACGAGGTACCTGCGATCAGCGCCCGGAGTTCCGGCGAGTGGCGTCTGCGGTGGCCTCGACGGCAAGCCAGAAGGCTTCCAGGAGTGCGTCGAGGACGCGGTCATCATCGTGCTCGGCGAGGTACGGCGAGAGGGCGGTGAGCGCCGGGTACTGCTCGGGCGAGAGGGTGGCCTGGACGACGGCCCCTGCCTGCTCGTCGCCGTCCTTGAGGTGCTGTGGGAGTACGGCGTGCCCGGCGCGCCTGCCGGCGTGGGCGAGGATCGTGTCGGCGAGCATCCGCTGGAAGAGGGCGACGTCCTCCGCCCGCAGACCTATTTCCTGCAGTCCGGCGAGCATCATCTCGATCGCGGCGAACTCCCCCGGGCCCCGCGTGGTCCGGCAGGCGACGGCCGCGCCCACATAGGGATGCGCGACGTAGACCTCCACCACGCTGTGGGCCAGCGTCCGCAGCCGCTCACCCGCCGCCAGTCCTTCGGGTACCCGCGCGACCGCCATCTGCAGCAGACGGTCACCCACCGCGAGCAGCAGCGCATCGCGGTCGGCGAAATGCCGCCACACCGCCGAGCGGTCCACGCCCAGCGCCTCGCCCAGCGCCCGCCCGGTCAGCCCGTCCCCCTCCGCGCGCGCCGCGACCCGCACCGCCGCATCGACGATCAGCTCCGGCGACAGTCGCACCGGCCGTTTCCTCACCTGACCAAACCCTCCCGACATCTGTGCTGTCATCAATGACGACAGCACAGACGCTAGACAGTTCCGACACCAACCGGCAAAACCGAAAGTGCAACCCCCGTCCGACCAACAGGACTTCAGCGATCACAGGACCCCTCGTCGGATCGGCGGTTGCGGACAACACGACGGGAAATCCAGGGCCGTTGACGCCGGAAGGCCGAGGCTGAGCAAGGCAGTGCGAGGAATCGCAGGTCAACACCATGGCACCGACCACAACGAAGGGGTTACCCCTCGCACGGCCAAGGCCCTTTTCCTACTACGGAGTTACTCTCCCCTACCGACGCTCGGCGATCAAATGCAGCAGGGCCGCCACCCGCCGATAGGGGTCGGTGCACCCGGCACGTTCCTCGCAGCGGAGGATGGCGCCGAGCGTCTCCGCGTCCGGCAGCGCCGCATCCGACGCGACGGTGTCGGTGAACACCCGAACCCCGTACCAGGCGCGCACACGCATCTCACGCCGGCCCAACGCCGTCGTGAGATCCGCCAGCCGATCGGCACGGGCGTGCACACCGATCCGGTTGAGATAGGAGTCCCCCTCGAAGGCCCTCTCGACGTTGTCCCAGTCGGCCAGCAACCCTGGGCGCATCGCCAGGGCATCCCCGTTCCGTACGAGCAGGGAGAGGATCCCGCCCGGCACCAGGACCTGCCCGATGGCGTCCAGCAGTGGACCGGGATCCGGGAAATACATCAACACGCCCTGGCAGAGCACCACATCAAAACTCGACGGGGCGAACATCCCCGCCAGCTGTTCGGCGTCACCGTGGAGCAGGCGCACCCGGTCGCCGACCTCCACCGGCTCCGCAGCCACCGCGGCGCGAAAGTCGTCAAGCAGCCGGGGCGAGGAATCCAGTCCGGTGACCGAATGCCCTCGCCGGGCCAAGCCCAGAGCCTGTGTGCCCTGTCCGCAACCGATATCGAGCACCCGTCGGGGCGGCAGGTCCGGCAGGTGCGCCGCAAGCTGCCGCGACACCAGCTCCTGGCGGACGACCTGCCGCAACGTCCCCGAATGGGCCCGCCACTGCTCCTCCCCCGCCGAGAAGCCCATGTCCATGTCCATGCCCTTGTCCATATCCATGTCCTTGTCCACGTCGCTCCTCTGTCGCCCGGTCGTGGCGAGCTTGGACGAACTGCTCGTCCGACCGATTGGCCCGGACACGTCACGGGGCGGCACACCGCGCCATGGGCCGAGCCGTAAGCCGAGGCGGAGAACGGAGCCACAGCGGGAGCGGGGACGCCGAGACGTTGCACCCGGCGCCGGTGGGTCGCTGTTCGACCCATACCTCGTTCGACCCGTACCTCGTGTCGCGAGCGAGCACTCGCCGGCTCGACGTAACAGGAAGCGGACGAATCACCGTGGCGGGTGTGAGCACGGCGGCGGAACCGTACTGGATCGTGGTCGTCCCGCTCCGGCCTGCCCTGCGAGGGTGCTCCGGCCGCCCACACGGTGGGCGGCCACGCCGCGCGGCGCTCAGCCCTGTTCGGGCTTCCCCGCCGGTGCGTACTCCCGCAGGATCTCCACGAACGCCCGCATCCACTCCGGCTGGTCGTTCCAGGCGCGGGCCGAGACGACTTTGCCGTCCACCACCGCCGAGCCGTCCACGAAGACCCCGCCGCCCAGTTCCACCTCCGGCGCACAGGCGGGGTAGGCGGAGGTGCGGCGGCCCTTCAGCACACCGAGCGGCGCCAGCGCGATGGCCGCGTGGCAGATGTGCGCGACAGGCTTGTCCGCATCGAAGAAGTGCGTGACGACGCGCCGGAAGTCGGAGTCGTGCCGGAGGTATTCGGGCGCCCGGCCGCCGGGGAGGACGAGGGCCGCGTACTCCGCGGGGTCGACCTCGGACAGCGCGAGGTCGGCCGACCAGGAGTGGCCCTGGCGCTCGACGTAGGTGTCGAAGTCGTCGACGAAGTCGTGCACGACGAACTGCAGCTTTTTGCGGGAAGGGGCGGCGATCCGCAGCTCGTAGCCCTCCTCCAGCAGCCGCTGGTACGGGTAGAAGAACTCCAGGTCCTCAGTGGCGTCGCCGGCGATGAGCAGGATCTTGGGCATGGCGGTACTCCTCGTGATCGCAGCGGCCGGCCCGATCGGAATGAGCGGGCCGTATCGGGTCCATCGGTTCCCCAACCGATGTCCGCGAATGCGTCGTCCAACGCCGGTTTCCGGACTCCCGGCACGGGAGGGCGTTCCAACCCGTCGTCAGAGGCTGTGGGCGACCGGGTGGAACGGCTGGTAGAGGGGGAGTTCCGCGCCGCTGGGAAGGCGGACGGCGGTCAGCAGACCCCAGCGCTGCTCGCTGATCGGGCGGGTGACCTCGACGCCTTGCGCGCGCAGCTGCCCCAGCTGGGTGCGGAGGTCGTCACACATCAGGGAGAACTCGTGTCGCGGGGCGTCGTCGGTGGGGTGTACGGCGACCTCGGCCGGGGGCAGTTTGAAGATCATCCAGCCGCCGCCGGCGTCGACGCCGGGGAAGTCGAGTACGTCGCGGATGAAGGCGCGGTCGGCCTCCGCGTCCTGGCTGTAAAGGATGACGTGCGCGCCGTTGATCATGCTGGCCCCTCATTCGTTGCGCCCCGGACGCCGCCTGCGGTGCGGGGCGGTCTCCGCACCCTGCCGGGTGAGGTGCCGCGGCGGTCGGTGTGCCGGGCATCGTGCCACGGCCAGGCCCCGGTCTGTGATCGCCACGTCGAGCGTCGAGGTCCGCGAGCGAGCGGCGGGGCAGGGGCGTGAGCAGCCGATGGCGCCACGGGGGCGCCGTGACGCACCCATGCCCCCGCGGGCAAGGAGCCTGCCGGCCGCAGCCCGCACCGGGACGGGGTGTGACGACATGTGCGGCCGGCAGGCGACGGTGGACCGGGCCACGCTCGGGAAGGCGTTTCCATACGTGGCCCGGTGAGGCCATGTTGACACGGCCCCGCGTCGCTCGGGCGCCGAAACCGGCGCACTCCCGGGTGAGGATTCTCCCGTCCCCGGCTCGGAACCAGCCCGGCCCGCTCCCCGACTACTGGCAAAAGGCCCCGCAGGGGCGGGTGGCCACTTCCCGACCCCACCAGGATTCATTCACCAGTTCGGGAACTCGCCGGCGGAATCGGCCGACTCCTGGGACGGAGACTGCCGTTCGGCAGCTCCCGCACACGGGGAGGCCCAACCATGCCGCATCACGCCCAGAAGCCGTCACCGGCCCGCACCCCACCATCCCACGTGCCGGGCGGGCCGGCGGTGGACCGCTGGAGTCTGGTCGCCGTCGCCGGGATGCTGTCGTTCGTCGCGATGCTCGACATGAACATCGTCACGGTCGCCCTGGCGGACATCTCCCGCAGCCTGAACGTCTCGCCCGCCACGGCCCAGTGGGCTCTCCTCGGCTACCAACTTCCCGTCGTGGCCCTGCTGCTGCCCATCGGCCGGTGGCTGGACGGCGCCGCCGGTCTCCGACCCGCACTCCTCGCGGCAACCGCCGGATTCGCCGTGTGCAGCATGGCCGCTGCCGCCGCCCCGTGGGCGGCCTGGCTGATCGGTGCCCGCGCCTGCCAAGGCGTCTTCGCCGCGGTGCTGTTCGTCCTGATGCCGGTGCTGGCCGCCCGGTCCGTACGGCCGGAGCTGCGGGCCAGGGCGCTGAGCGTGCCCGCCACCTGCGGCCCGCTGGGAGCGGTCACCGGGCCGGCGGTGGGCGGCATCCTGCTGGACCACCTCGGTTGGCGGGCGGTCCTCCTCGTCAAGCTCCCCTTCTGCATCGCGGCGCTGGTCGCGGCCCGCCGGGCCATGCCCCGGGACGGGCGGCTGCGCGCGCCCGACCGGCGCTCCCTCGCCGATGCCGCACTGGTGGGGACCGCCCTTGCGGCCGTGCTCCTGGCCCTGACCCTCGCACCCGGCGCGCCCGCCTGGCTGCTCCTGGCCACCGCCGCGGCTCCGCCACTCGCACTGTGGCTGCGCGGCCCCGGCGGGCGCACGTTCACCGCCGCACTGCGTGAGTCCCGGATGCACGGGGCGTACGGCGCAGTGCTCACCCTGGCGGCCGGCTTCGCCGCGACGCGCTACGCGGTGGCCCTGCACCTCCAACAGGACGACGGCGTCAGCGCCACCACAACCGGCCTGACCGTGCTGGCCTTCCCGCTCGGCATGGGCCTGGCCGGCCCCCTCGGCGGGCGGCTGGCCACCCGTTTCGGCCCGCGCCCCGTCGCGGTCTCCGGCGCCGCGATCACCACGCTCGGCCTGGGCCTGCTCCTGCCCCTCGGCGAGACCCTGTCCCCACCCGAAGTGGCCTGGCGCCTGGCCCTCGCCGGCATCGGCATGGGTTTGTACGGCGGCCCGGCACAGGCCCTGGTGATGGGCGCCGCGCCACCCGGCCGGGCTGCCACCGCCGCCTCGACCATCCAACTCTCCCGCCAACTGGGCTTCGCCCTCGGCCCTGCTCTGGCCGCCGCCCTATGGGGGTCGGCGGGTCAGGCCCACGGCGTACAGGCCGCACTCGCACTCGCCGCGGCAGCCGCCGGCCTCGCCATCCCGCTGCTCGCCCTACGGCACCAGCGGTTCGCGAGAACCGGCTGAACCGCGGCGAAGCACGACCCGGACCCGAAGTGTCCGCCCCAACCCAACCAGATCTCCATCATCCTGATCACCCTGCTACGCCAGCCACCCCGATCAGCGTGCACGGCCGCGCGACGAACCGGCGCTGCTGCCCGCTGCCGTCGAGGAACTCCTCCGCTACGACAGCGCCTTCCGGTCGACCACCGCAGAACACATGGAGCCGCCCGCACACCGAAACCGTCGGGGTTCCCCATACCCGTGGTCACCGCGCCGGCGGACGGACTGAGCGCACGGCCCACTGGCCCGACAGGGTGGTGGATGTGCCGACTGAAGCCGCGCAGCCCAGGAATGGTGGTGGCGGCTGCTAACTTCGCGAACTGTCCGAGGGGCCCAGGCAACTACCGTCGAGGCGGGGCCATGGTTGTGAGCGGAGGCAACGGTGACTGACGTAGGAGAAGGTCCCGAAACACCGCCCGGCACCCGCTTCAAGCGCCGAAGCTTCCTGGCATCAGCCGCCATTGCAGCCGCCACGCCTGTCTCGGCCGCCAGTGCCGCGCAGGCAACCGAACTGCCGGCGGTCGGACGTCCCACCGCGCCCGACCGCGGCTCCGTGGGACGCCTCCTCGCCGTACCCGAGGAAGCGCGCGGAGAGACCTGGATCAGGTCGGCCCTCCAAGTGGCCGTGGAACTCGAACTCGCCACCATCCCCACTTACTTGTGCGCCTGGTGGTCCATCAAGGACCGCCGAAGCGAGGCCGCCCGGTTGATCCGGCGCGTCATCGGCGATGAGATGTACCACTTGGGCGTGGTGTCCAACTTGCTTGTTGCAGTGGGCGGGCGTCCGAGAATCAGCGACGCGGCACCCGTCTACCCCGGCCCGCTCCCCGGGGGCGTGCGCGCCGGAGTGACCGTGTATCTGTCCAGTCTCACCCCGTCGTTCGTGCACGACGTGATGATGGCGATCGAAGCACCCGAGGCTCCGATCGCCCAGGGTGCGGCCAACTCCCTCAGCATCGGCGTCTTCTACGAAGAGTTGCAGAGGGCGTTCCGGACCGCGGCACCCGAGCTGTCCACGCGAGGGCAACTGTTCAAGTACATCGGCGCGGACGTGCTGAAGCCGGTCGAGAACCTTGACGATGTCGAGCGCTCCATGGAGATCGTCAAGGAGCAGGGCGAGGGCACCGCCAGTTCCCCGGCCAACACCTTCGAGGATGACCATCCGGCCCACTACTACGCTTTCAGCGAGATCTACCACGGGCGACGGCTGCGCAAGGTGAACGACAGATGGGAGTTCACCGGCGCGCCCGTGCCCTTCCCAGACGTCCGCCCCATGGCCCGCGTACCGGCCGGTGGCTGGCCCCACCCCCCGACGGACGTTCAGCGGCTCCTGCAACGCTTCGACGACACCTACCACGACGTGCTCAACTCCCTTGACCGAGCCTGGGACGGAGGCGGCGAGCGGGCGTTGAGCGCGGCGGTCCACGCCATGTGGGGGCTTGAGTCCCCTGCCGTCGAACTGATGGAGATCTCCATCCCCGACGCCCCGGGCACCTACGGCCCCCTGTTCCGCCCACTCCCACCTCATCGGGCCATCTGACGCGCCTGCCCTGCCACTCGGACTTGAACGGCGCGGCGTTCCCCATGCCGTCTCACCCGGGTCCAGGTAGCCGGCCCCGGCCCTCGGAGTTCAAGGACGGGGTCACCCGTGCTGCGATCAGTCTGCGTCCGCAGACATAACCGAGGCGGTCAACGAATACCTGGACCCGGTTCAGGGCTCGAAGAACCGACTACGCGCAGGACCACTCCTTCCTCCACCGGACACCGCGCGACGGCGACGAGCGAGCCAGAGCGGTGGCCGATGCCACGCTCGCCGAGGTACGTGCAGCCATGAACAGCCACCACTGACAGCTTCCAGCCCGGTGAAAGACCGCCGTCCTCGTGTCACGTATCGGCGTCTCACCACCGGTCCCGAGCACCACCAGGCCGCAGCAGAACCGCCACCCCACTCCCCTAACATGTAATGCATGGAAATAAAGAACGACCCTTACGAACTACGCGTGGGCGTACCTTCCTGCGAGGACTTCCGCCGCCTGCGAGCGGATGCCGGCCTCTCCGACAAAGACCCCGAGGCAGTCGCGCTCGCCCTGCCCAACACCTGGTACGGCGTGATCCTCCACCACGAAGGCGAACCCATCGGCATGGGGCGCATCGTCGGTGACGGCGGTACCGCCTTCCAGATCGTCGATGTCTGCGTGCACCCCGCACACCAGGGGCAAGGTCTCGGCAAGCGCATCATGGCCGCGCTGACCCGCGAACTGGAGGACCGCGCGCCCGCCACCGCCTACGTCTCACTCATCGCGGACGGCCCCGCCCGCTTCCTCTACGAGAAGTTCGGCTTCGCCGACACCGCCACGCACGACTCCATCGGCATGTACCGCTTGATGGGCGGTAGTTGAGAACTTACGGAACGGAATGACCTGCCCGACAGGTCTGCACAACAGGCCCCGGGCACGGCGAGCGGAATCACCGCCGGACGTGGCGACTTGCTCTCGCCGCTTCGGCAGCGCCCTGCTCACCCTCACCGACGAGAACGGCTTTCAAGCACCGTCCTCGGATCGCTGACATGCGACAGGGCCGCCGCGAGCACGAACCGAACCGATTCCACTACGACGAAACCAAGCGCAAGTTCGCCACCGGCCAGTCGCTCACTCCGCACCTGACAGTCGGCGAGTGGGTCGGCCAGTGCCTTGAGCCCTGAGGCCCGGAACCGTGACTGAGCGCGGCACTTGGTGGGTCTCTCCAGATGCCGCGCTCGAATCGTTCTCAGCCGTCGCGGCCCGGCTGCGCGGATGTGCTCTCGCCGCCATGCCCGGCTGACGCCAACTCACTGCTCGTCGAGGTCGTCCTGAATGTCATCGAGGGACTGCTGCCCGCTCTGCTGCTGGTGCCCGCTCTGCTGCTGGCGCGCCTTGTCCTGTGCCTCCTGGCCCCGCTGCTGCGCCTGCTGCCTGGCCTGCTGCGCCCTTTCCCTGGCACGCTGCGCCTTCTCCTGCGACTCGTCCTTCATCCCCATTGCGAATGCTCCTTCATACGTAGGTGTACGGGGCGGGTACCCAGACTGATGATCCTGGAGTGGACGGGCATCAGCTCTCCCTCCGGGGCAAAGGGGTGAATCATGCTGCCCGGCGTCGGACGCCCCCGGACAGAACCCCTGGTGCGCGACGGGCTGGGCCCGGCTGAAGGCCGGTCGGAGAAGGCGATGCCGAGTGTCGCGCAGCTGCGGCAGCGGTTCCCCGTTCGCTCACCACCGCCCCGGCGCCGGGGGTGCCCGGGGCATACCGCCGCAGGTCACGGGCTACGTAAGCATGCGGGGAGCCGTCCGGCACAGATGCCTGGTCGCGTGAATGTCGGCGACATGATCGGCCCTGACCGGCGTGGGCGTGGAGTTGATGGGACCTGCGATGGGACCTGCGATGGGAACCGCGGTCTTCGCGGCGCTTCCGCCGGAACGGGGAGGCATGGCCGCCGGGGCCATGACCACCTTCCGGCAACTGGGGCAAACACTGGGGTCGCGGTCTTCGGCGTGCTGTTTCAGCAGAGCGGCGTCACTCTGCCCGAGGGCCTGAACCGGGTCCTGATCGCCGCTGCGGCGGCCGGGATCACCGGCTCCGCACTCGCCTGCCTTTTCGTGCCGAAACCGGCAGCGGCGAACGCGTCGGTACCCGCCCGCCGCAACCTCACCGGCTCCCGCCGAACCCATGGCGAGCCGCC
>NZ_KN708638.1:411036-423591 GCF_000805335.1 Streptomyces sp. CT34
GAGCGCGACGGCCGGTGCCGCTCGCAGTCCCGCGTTGTCGCCGTCGGACGGCGGGCGGACTGCCCCGGTTCAAACTGGCACCGGGCAAGGTTCGTGTCCCCGGGCTCGGGCAGGGCAGACCTCGCAGGAAGCCCGACGGCCTCGCCGCGGACCAGACGTACGGCGACAGGCCCTGCCGCGAGTCCCCCCCCGCGTCGGGGCATCCGGCACACCACCCCGGAGAAGAACGACAGCCGGGCCGCCCGTCGGGAGAAGGTGCACGAGGCGGACGGCCACCAGGATTCAGTGAAGACCGGCACAAGCAACGCGACACCATCGAAAGGGCGATCAACCGGATCAAGTGCGCGCGAGCCATAGCCATTTGCTACGACAACCGCGGCTATGTCTTCGTCGCCATCGTCACCGCCGCAGCACTCGCTATGCGGCTCCGCACGTGATCGCGCGGACAGGTCCTGGACGACATGCCGTGATGACTCCCGTGAGCTGCGATTGCCGGGGAAACGGAGTCATGAGTTTCACCAATGTTTACCTGACGTACACCGCAGTTGGGCCTACTGTGGCCCAGCTTGTTCAGCTGAGACGTCGGACAGGTGCTCCCCCCACGTGCATTCCCTGTGTGGCCCCGCATGAATCCCCTCAATCCTCTGTGCGTACCCCTGGAGAAACCGTGACCGTGCTCCTGCCGAGGACTGCCGTCCTCACCGGCGTCCTCGCCACCGCCGCCGCACTCGCCCTCAGCGCCTGTGGCGCGACCTCCGACACGTCGACCGGCGCCGGCGGACAGAGTGCGGCCACCGCGACCACGGCCAAGGCATTCGGCGGCATCGACGCCCTGGCCAAGGAGGCCAAGAAGGAGGGCACGCTGCACGCGATCGCGCTGCCCCGCGACTGGGCCAACTACGGTGCGGTGATCGACGGCTTCGAGAAGAAGTACGGCGTCAAGGTCGAGGTCGAGAACCCGAAGGGCGCCAGCCAGGACGAGATCAGCGCGGTCACCTCGCGCAAGGGCCAGGGCGGCGCGCCCGACGTCCTGGACCTCGGCAGTTCCTTCGCACAGAGCGCCGCCCAGCAGGGGCTGCTCGCGCCGTACATGGTCGCCGATTTCGCCGACATCCCCGATGACCAGAGGGACTCGATCGGCCGTTGGTCGAACGACTACGGCGGCTATATCTCCTTCGGCTGCGATGCCAAGCGTGTGCAGACCTGCCCGACCAGTTTCAAGGATCTGCTCAAGCCTGAGTACAAGGGGCAGATCGCGCTCACCGGCAACCCCGGCAAGTCGGGTTCGGCCTTCGGCGCCGTGTACGCGGCCGCCCTCGCCAGCGGCGGTTCCTTCGAGGACATCCAGCCCGGCATAGACTTCTTCGCCAAGCTGAAGAAGAACGGCAACTACACGCCCGTCGCGTCCACCTCAGCCACCATCGAGAAGGGCCAGACGCCGATCAGCATCGACTGGGACTACCTCAACACCGGGTACACCGATGAGTTCAAGTCCAAGGGCCTCGACTGGACGGTCACGGTCCCCTCGGACGGCCAGTTCTCCCAGTACTACTCGCAGGCCATCAACAAGGATGCGCCGCACCCCGCGGCCGCGCGCCTGTGGCAGGAGTACCTCTACAGCGCCGAGGGCCAGAACCTCAGACTCAAGGGATACGCCCGCCCGGCTCTGATGACCGCCATGCAGAAGGCCGGCACGCTCGACAAGGCCGCGGCGGCGAAGCTGCCGAAGGTCTCCGGCACGCCGAGGTTCCCGACCGAGTCCCAGCAAAACAGCGCCGAGTTCGCCATCTCCCAGAGCTGGGGCGAGGCCGTCTCTGGATGACCGCGACTTGCATCAGGGCCGACGTGGTGCTGCCGCTTCCTGCCTGCGGCGGCACCGCGCGGCCGGCTGGTTCGGCCCCGACACCGATGCCGCGGGCGAGATCGACTGGGACATCGCGGTCGTCGTCGCCGGGGCGGGCGGTGCTGGAGTCGGCGTCGAAGCCGAGCCGCTGGTAGAAGGCGAGGCTGTCGGCGTTGCTGAGGATCGCGCCCATCGGGAACGGCATGCCCGGGGCCATGATCCGTGTGTAGGCGACCGCGCCCACGGACGAGTCGGGGTCGACGGCGAAGTCCCAGCCGTGCAGCGAGCCGTAGAAGTCCAATAGGGCGGCGAACGTCCCAATAGGAGCCGCGGCCCGATCCGCGTCAGCGCGTGGGCACGGCGTCCCGGTCCGGTTCTGCGGCCGGCTCCTCAGCCGGGGCGCCGGCGTCGGCGCCGGTGTTCGGAGTCTTGCGCCCTACCTCGGCTCTGCCCGGGAGCACGTACAGCAGGGCGAAGGCGGGGCGGGTGGGGTGATCACCCTGACCAGCATTCACGACATGTGGCCTTCTTCACATGACTGTGGCTCGGGCTCGATGAGCTCGAAGCGGCGGGGATGCCCAGGTTCGTGCGCGCCGAGCGCGCCCCTGGCCGGGGCTCGTCGGACGGGCATCGCGCCGCTCCGGCCGATGCCGCCGCTTGTGGCCGGCTACCGTTGCCGCGACCGCGCCGATGCAGCACAAGCAGACGTCCTGCTCGAAACTGGTCGCTCGGGCCAGGCGACGGCAACGGGTACCGCGAAGGCGGCCCCGCGTGACAGAGGGAGATCCGATGAGCAAGGCCAAGAGGACGGACACCCGGTCGTCTGCGCCGCACGTCGCCGACAGCCACGAGCTGATCCGCGTGCACGGCGCGCGCGAGAACAACCTCAAGGACGTCAGCATCGAGATCCCCAAGCGTCGGCTGACGGTGTTCACCGGCGTGTCCGGCTCGGGCAAGAGCTCGCTGGTGTTCGACACGATCGCGGCGGAGTCGCAGCGGCTGATCAACGAGACGTACAGCGCCTTCGTGCAGGGTTTCATGCCGACGCTGGCGCGGCCCGAGGTCGACGTCCTCGAAGGGCTGACGACCGCGATCACCGTCGACCAGCAGCGGATGGGCGGCGATCCCCGCTCCACGGTCGGCACGGCCACGGACGCCAACGCGATGCTGCGCATCCTGTTCAGCCGGCTCGGGCGACCGCACATCGGCTCGCCCAAGGCGTTCTCCTTCAACGTCGCCTCGATCAGCGGGGCCGGGGCGGTCACCGTCGAGCGTGGCGGGAGGACCGTGAAGGAGCGGCGCAGCTTCAGCATCACCGGCGGTATGTGCCCGCGCTGCGAGGGCCGCGGGACCGTCACCGACCTCGACCTGAGCCAGCTGTACGACGACTCCAAGTCGCTTGCCGAGGGAGCGCTCACCGTCCCCGGTTACAAGGCGGGCGGCTGGAACTACCGGCTCTACAGCGAGTCCGGCTTCTACGACCCGGAGAAGCCGATCAGCAAGTACACGAAGAAGGAACTGCAGGACTTCCTGCACCGCGAGCCGACCAGGATGAAGATCGCGGGCATCAACATGACCTACGAGGGGCTGATCCCGCGAATCCAGAAGTCGATGCTCTCCAAGGACCGGGAGGCGATGCAGCCGCACATCCGGGAGTTCGTGGACCGGGCGGTCACCTTCACCACCTGCCCCGAGTGCGAGGGCACCCGGCTCGGCGAGGCGGCCCGGTCGTCGAAGATCGAGGGGATCAGCATCGCCGACGCCTGTGCGATGCAGATCAGCGACCTGGCCGCCTGGGTGCGCGGTCTCGACGAGCCCTCGGTGGCTCCCCTGCTCGCCAAGTTGCAGCACACCCTGGACTCGTTCGCGGAGATCGGCCTCGGCTATCTCTCGCTCGACCGGCCGGCGGGCACGCTGTCGGGTGGTGAGGCGCAGCGCGTCAAGATGATCCGCCACCTCGGCTCCTCGCTCACCGACACCACCTACGTGTTCGACGAACCCACCACGGGTCTGCACCCCCATGACATCCAGCGGATGAACGATCTGCTGCTGCGGCTGCGGGACAAGGGCAACACGGTGCTCGTCGTGGAGCACAAGCCAGAGATGATCGTGATCGCCGACCACGTCGTCGACCTCGGCCCCGGCGCCGGCACGGCCGGCGGAACGGTCTGTTTCGAGGGGACGGTCGAGGGGCTGCGGACCGCCGGCACCATCACCGGCCGCCATCTCGACGACCGGGCCACCGTCAAGGAGAGGTTCCGCACGCCCACCGGCATGCTGGAGATCCGCGGCGCGACGACACACAACCTGCGCGATGTCGACGTGGACATCCCGCTCGGGGTGCTGGCCGTCGTCACCGGGGTCGCCGGTTCCGGGAAGAGCTCGCTCGTGCACGGGTCGATCCCGGCCGGTGCGGGTGTGGTGTCGGTCGACCAGGGCGCGATCCGCGGCTCACGGCGGAGCAACCCGGCGACGTACACGGGGCTGCTCGACCCGATCCGTAAGGCGTTCGCGAAGGCCAACGGCGTGAAGCCGGCGCTGTTCAGTGCCAACTCCGAGGGCGCCTGCCCCACTTGCAAGGGCGCCGGGGTCGTCTACACCGATCTGGCGATGATGGCCGGCGTCGCCACCACCTGCGAGGAGTGCGACGGGAAGCGGTACGAGGCGTCGGTGCTGGACCACCACCTCGGCGGTCGCGACATCAGCGAGGTGCTGGCGATGTCGGTGACCGAGGCGGAGGAGTTCTTCGGGGACGGCGAGGCGCGCACGCCCGCGGCGCACAAGATCCTTCAGCGGCTCGCCGATGTGGGGCTCGGCTACCTCAGTCTCGGTCAGCCGCTCACCACGCTGTCCGGCGGCGAGCGGCAACGGCTCAAGCTGGCCACACACATGGCCGAGAAGGGCGGCGTCTACGTCCTGGACGAACCGACCGCCGGTCTGCATCTCGCCGATGTCGAGCAGTTGCTCGGCCTGCTCGACCGGCTCGTCGATTCCGGAAAGTCGGTCATCGTCGTCGAGCATCACCAGGCGGTGATGGCGCATGCCGACTGGATCATCGATCTCGGCCCCGGCGCCGGTCACGACGGCGGCACGATCGTTTTCCAGGGCACGCCCGCGGATCTGGTCACCGCGCGCTCGACCCTGACCGGTGAGCATCTGGCGGATTACGTCGGCGCCTGAACGAGAAGGGTGGGCTGGGTTTTCCCTAGGCCGCTATGCCGTCGGCGGGCCGGTCTCCCAGGCAATGCGCTGGTCCATCTCGTGCTCATCCGGGCACGTCTGGCCGTCAACCGGGCAGAACCATTCCGGGTCCGCCCAGTAACGAGGCCAGATGGCCTCCGTCTGCTCAACGCACATCGTGCACAGCGTTTCGACATTCAGGTTGCTGGTGTGCACCTGCCCCGGTACCCACACCACACGCCACTCGTGCAACCCGGTGTCTCCCCTGAGGCTTGAACACACTCAACTATCAGGGAAGCCCACGGCTTCGCCGATCCGGTCGGGTTCACCACGCACAGCCTTTCAACGCCTTCACGCTCTGCGGTGTGGATCTCTCTTCCCCTTCCTGCCGTGGTCTGTCTTCCTTGTATGGCAGCCCTTTCGGTTCAAGCGGTGGTTAACCGCTCCGTCAGGGAGGGAGAACGGCATGGCAACGGCCCGGATGGAACACTCTCCGTCGGTCCTGGAGCGGGTGGAAGACCCGGGTGCCCTGCGGTCGCCGCCGGATGGGGAACTTGCCGTGCCGGCAACGGAGATCAGGCAGTTCCTGGTGGCGAAGGTGTCCGCTGCCGGTGGCCATCTGGGGCGGAATCTGGGAGTGGTCGAGCTGACCTCGGCAGCGCACCGGGTCGTCGACTCCCCGGCTGACGCGCTGGTCTTTGACATCGGTCAACGGGCATACGCCTTCACGGCGACGGCCGAGCCCTCGGAAGAGATCACCCCAGACAGCGCCACGGCAGGTGAACAGCCTTGACCACCACATCCGTTGAGCCGGTTGCGAAGCCGCTGGACCTACCGGACCTGCGCCGCCGGGTCGATGCCGTCCTGTACCGATTCCTGCAGACCAAAGCCGCCGCCGCGGCGGCCCGTAATCTGCCTGGGCAAGCTGCCCAGGTGCTGGCCGAGTTCTTCACCACCGGTGGAATGCGCCTGCGGCCCGTGCTGTGTGTGCTGGGCTGGCAAGCGGCGAGCGGTGCGCTGCCGCCCAAGCCTGTGGTGCGGGTGGCGGCTGCCGTGGAGATGTTCCACGCCTGCTACGTCATCCACGACGACCTCATCGCCCGGAGCCACACCCGCCGTGGCCATGCCACCGTGCACCGCACGCTCGCCCGGCAGTACGAGGCCGGCCGGCCCGGTCCGCTCGCCGAGCGCCTGGGCACCGCGTGCGCTCTGCTGATCGGCGACCTCGCCCTGTCCTGGAGTGACGAGCTCCTGCACACCGCGGGCCTGACCGGCCGCCAGCTCGCCGCCGTGCTGCCGTTCATGGATGCCATGCGGGCCGAGGTGATCCACGGTCGGTACCTGGACGTGACCGCCGCCGGGGCCCCGACCGCGGATCTGGAGCGGGCGATGGCGATCATCCGCTTCAAGACGGCCACGTACACCGTCGAGCGGCCCTTGCGTCTCGGCGCCGTGCTCGGGGGCGCCCGGGAGGCGCTGCTGCGGGAGTTGTCCGCGTATGCGATTCCGCTGGGCGAGGCGTTTCAGCTGCGCGATGATCTCCTCGGCGTTTTCGGTGACCCGAAGGTGACGGGCAAGTCCCACGTGGAAGACCTGCGGGACGGCCGGCACACCATGCTCGTCGCCCTCGCGCTGCGCGACGCCTCGCCGCGCCACGCGGCCATCCTGCGCCGCCAGATCGGCAACCCGCGGCTGACCGCGGCGGAGGCGGCGCAGGTCCGCGACATCCTCACCGTCACCGGGGCCCGCGCCCAGGTCGAGGAGATGATCGCCGAGCGGCGTGCGCGGGTGCTGCGGCTGCTCTCCTCCGCACGTTGCATCCGCCCCGTGGCCCAGCCTGCACTGCGGCGGCTGGCCGACACCGCGACGCGGCGTACCTCATGAGCAGAGGGTTGCATCGAAGCCGCCTCGAAACGGTGTTACACCAAGGAAAAGGCAGTCTTCAGCCAGCTCGCTCGGCGCCTACCCACTCGTGTGCTGGTCTGTGGGGCACGAGCGGGGTCGCCGTTTCGCCGCGCGTTTCGTGTGGGCCTACTCATAACCCTCCACATCCGTCCGGCCGGACACCACAGCCCGCGCGATCACCGACAAGGCCAGCTCCCGCTCCTCGTTGACGACCAGCCAGCCCTTATCCAAGAGGGATTGCAGCAGCGGGCGGACCTCGTCACCCAGCTCGTCCGCCAAGTCGTCGTCGGTGGGGGATCGGCCGGCGCGGAGGAGGGCGGCCACCCGAGAGACGAGCGCTTCCTCCTCCGCGGTGAGGTTGAAGTCCATGATGGGAAGGTATGCGAGTTCCCTCTCCCCGGCACGCTGACGCCCCCGTCGCATGAGCGGGACTTCGCGCCGGGTCGGATACACGTTTACTGATTCTCCTGTTCAGCGCCGAGCTGAAGCCTGGCACGGTGCTGCGCAAGAGGCCGGCCGGCCGTGCGGGGCATCCGCGCCCCGCCCGTGCTGTCCTCGCGGCGCTCTCGGTGCGCTCTCGGTGCACCCTGCTCTCCCGTGCTCTCCAGTGGCGCTCTGAACGTCGCTGCCCTGCCCGCCAGTTCACCTGCGGTTCGTCCGCACCGGTTCACCGCACTCCGCGACGAACCCTTGTGCTCGTTTCTGTTCTACACAACACTCTCAATGAACAGAAACGAACAGCACTGAACATTTCCGAGTCATGGGCGACGACCGGTCGAGCCGAGGAGAGCAGACATGACGCAGTTCAGCCGACGTGGATTCCTGAGCGCGGCCGTGGTGGGTACCGCGGCCGTGGGTGTCGCCCTGGGCGGCGGCCGTACCCCCCTCGCCCAGGCCGAAAGCCCGAGGGGACTGACCATCCGCGGCAAGGAGTTCCTGCTGGACGGCAAGCCGTTCCGGATCCTCTCGGGTGCCTTCCACTACTTCAGGACGCACCCCAAGGACTGGCGCGACCGGCTGCTGCGGATGCGGGCCATGGGCCTGAACACGGTGGAGACCTACGTCGCCTGGAACTTCCACCAACCGTACGAGAGAAAGGCCGACTTCACCGGATGGCGCGACGTCGCCGCCTTCATACGGACCGCGGACGAGGTCGGGCTGAAGGCGATCGTGCGACCGGGACCGTACATCTGCGCGGAATGGGACTTCGGCGGCCTGCCCGCCTGGCTCCTCAAGGACAAGGACGCGCCGCTACGACGTTCCGACCCCGCCTACGAGCGAGCGGTCGACACCTGGTTCGCCGAACTGCTCCCCCGGCTCGTCGACCTGCAGGCCACCCGCGGCGGGCCCGTCATCGCCATGCAGGTCGAGAACGAGTACGGCAGCTACGGCGACGACCACGTGTATCTGGAACACCTGCGGGACACCATGCGGGCGCAGGGCATCGACAGCCTGCTGTTCTGTTCCAACGGAGCCACCCAGGAGGCGCTGAAGGCCGGCAGCCTTCCCGATCTCCTGTCCACCGTCAACTTCGCCGGGGATCCCACCGGTCCGTTCGCGGAACTGCGCAAGTTCCAGCCGGACAAGCCCCTGTTCTGCACGGAGTTCTGGGACGGCTGGTTCGACCACTGGGGAGAGCGGCACCACACCACCGACCCGGTACAGACCGCCGCCGACGTGGCGAAGCTCCTCGAAGCGGGAGCGTCGATCAACTTCTACATGGTGGTGGGCGGCACGAACTTCGGCTGGTCCGCCGGCGCCAACCTCAGCGGCAGCGCCTATCAGCCCACCGTCACCAGCTACGACTACGACTCCCCGATCAGCGAATCCGGCGAACTCACCGAGAAATTCCACACCGTGCGCGCCGTGCTCGCCAAATACACCACCCTGCCGCATGCTCCCCTGCCGCCCACGCCACGCCGGATGCCGCCCCAGCAGGTCGCCGTCCACGAGTCGGTGCCGCTGATGGACGCCCTCGACGCGCTGAGCACTCCGCTACGGCGTCCCACGCCCGTCCACATGGAGGCCCTCGGGCAGCCGCACGGACTGATCCACTACCGCACTCGGGTGCGCGGACCCCAGGGAACCAAGGGCCTGAGGATCACGGGACTGGGCGACCGTGCGCTGGTGTTCGGCGACGGCAAGCGGATCGGCACCTTCGACCGCAACCAGCCCGACCACACAGTCGACTTCACGGTGGCCGGCCCCTCCAACACCCTCGACCTGCTGGTGGACCCGACCGGGCGGGTCAACTTCGGACAGGGACTCAACGACCCCAAGGGCATCAGCGGGAAGGTACTCCTCGACGGCCGAGAGCTGCGCGACTGGGAGATCCGCCGACTGCCCCTGGACAACCTCGCCGCTCTGCCATTCCACGGCGCAGACAACCCGACCGGCCCCGCCTTCCACCGGGCCCATGTTCACGTCGGCACTCCCGCGGATGGCTTCCTCGCTTTTCCGGGCTGGGACAAGGGCATGGTCTGGCTCAACGGCTTTCCGCTCGGCCGCTACTGGTCCCTCGGGCCGCAGGTCACCCTCTACGCGCCGAGCCATCTGTGGCGGAAGGGGCGGAACGAACTCATCGTGCTGGAGATGGAACGGACCGGGGACCGGATCGAAGTACGCTCCGCGCCCGATCTCGGTGAGCCGACCAAGCTCTCGTAGAGCGACCGGCAAGGCCCCCCGTCTGCTTCCCCGCTTCCACGAGCACGCAGATCGCGTCGTGTTGGTGGCGCGGGCGCGGTGAACCCCCATCTGTCCCTCCGCGGCAGAACCACTCCGTCACCGTCCCCCGGATCCGCCCGCCGTCCGAATGCTGGACCACGGCACCGGGGGACGTGGACCCTTCGTCGGCCACTACGTCGACTCGCGGTCGGCACAGGCGTGTTCTTCACGTTCCGCATGCCTCATGCGGCATACGTTAAGAGCTCTGGCGTGTGCTGAACGCCGGTGAGTCGCCCCGTGCGACTTCGCGGGAAAACCGCCCTGAGCCCGCTCCATCCACTACGGGGAGCTGTTGAGCCGACGGAGGAATAACCAGATGGACCGCGGCAGCAGTGCCATGCGCACCCCTACCCTCAGCGGTGTCTCCGAAATGCTGATGTGGAATCTGTATCAGCGTGCATGGGAAGCGCGCCGCCGCCGACCGGTGCTCCACGACCCCAAGGCCACGGAACTGGTCGACATGCTCGACTACCCTTTCGAAGCGCACTTCGGGCGTCCCATCGGTCTTGTCGCGCAAGGCCATGCGCTGCGTGTCCTCACCTTCGACATCGCAGTTCGAGAATTCCTCACCGCGCACCCCGACGGCACCGTCGTGCAATTGGCCGAGGGGCTGGAAACCCAGTTCTGGCGCTGCGACAACGGCCGCGCCCAATGGCTCGGCGTTGAACTGCCCGAAACCGCCGAGCTGCGCCGATCCCTGCTACCGGACGGCGACCGCCGGCGTACCCTCGCTTGTTCCGCACTCGACCTGTCCTGGTGCGACGAGGTCGACAGTTCACGGGGTGTCCTCATCACTGCCCAGGGCCTGTTGATGTACCTCCACCCTGGCCAGGTGAGCGAGTTGATCGCCCGCTGCGCCGAAGCCTTTCCCGGGAGTTCCCTGGTCTTCGACACCGTGCCGCGCTGGTTCAGCGCCCGCACGCTGACCGGCACCATGCGCACCAGACGGGGATTTCCGGTACCTCCCATGCCGTGGGGAGTCAATCGCAGCGAACTTCCGCACCTGCATACGGCGCATCCGGCCATCACATCGGTCCGTCAAATCCGGCCGCCGGCGGGACGAGGTCTGTATCACGGAAAAGCCGCCCCCCTCCTCGCCCATCTCGGCATCCGCAACGCACTGGTACTGGTCACCGCAGAAGCGCAGTTCGCACATTCCAGCCAGAAAACAGCAGGCATCTGCACACCACCCCTCTCCGAACTCGCACACGTGGGAGCGGGAGAGTTTCATCATGCGTAGTCAGGCGACCTGGCCGGTCCGTGTGTCAGCTGACGGTGCGCCTCTCAGGCCGCGCGCCCAGCGGCTGGAGGGAATGCTGCGGTGAACGTATTGCTGGTGACCCATGGCTCGCGGGGTGATGTCCAGCCGTATCTGGCGCTGGCGTCGGGCTTGACAGCGGCCGGACACGCAGTGACGTTGATGGGGCCACAGGCTTTCGCGGGGTTGGCCCGCGCGGCGGCGGTGCCGTACGTTCCGGTGGTGGACGGGCCCCTCGCGCTCCTCACCGATCCGGTTGTTCTCAGAGCCAATGAGGATCGCCGCGGGCTGCGGGGAATCATCCGGGCAGCGCGGTGGCTCAGGCGGCACAGACCGCACTACGTGAAGGTCCTGGAAGATCTGACAGCCAAGGTCAAAGGGCATTCCCGCCCCGATGTCGTGGTGTTCACACCCTGGGTGCCCGCGCATCACCTCGCAGAGTGGCTCAAGGTCCCCGCTGTTCCGGTGTGCTTCCAGCCCGGCTGGGTGCCCACCCCCGACTTCGTCAATCCTTTGGCACCCGGACGACTGCCCTCGTCGCTGAGCCGGGTTTCCTACGCACACGCCGAGTTGCCAGTCCGTCTGCTGTACGGCTCGGCACCGGCGCGAGTGCGATGCGAATCGCTGGGGCTTTCCCGTCGCGGGTGCAAGCTCAGTATCCTGTCCCGGCCCGACGGAATGCCGGCCACCGTGTTGCAGGCCTTCGACCCCTGTGTACTGCCCGGAACTCCTCGGTATCCCGCCACCACTCACACCACGGGCTTTTGGCATCTGCCGGCCACCGGTGAGTGGCGCATGCCCGCGGACCTCCGCTCGTTTCTCGACGCGGGGAAACGACCTGTGTACATCGGATTCGGCAGTATGGCCGGGAGCCGTACCGCCGCGAAGACCAGGGCCGTTCTGGCAGCCGTCCGGCAGGCCGGGGTGCGCGCTGTGATCGCCACCGGCTGGGGTGGGGTGCGGGCTCCTGACGGGGAGCAGGGCCGCGGCGTTGACGACGTGTTCTTTGTGGACGAGGTGCCGCACGAAGAGCTTTTTCCGCACATGGTCGCGATCGTGCATCACGGTGGCGCCGGAACCACCGCATCGGCCCTGCGCTCAGGACGTCCGCAGGTCGTTTGTCCGTTCACTTTTGACCAGCCGTTCTGGGCCAGGCGCATGCACGCCCTGGGTCTGGCGCCGGCACCATTGCCGCAGTACCGGCTCACTGCGGGACGTCTGGCCGCAGCACTGGACCGCGCAGTGAACGATCACGAATTGGCCGAATGCGCCAAGGAGTTCGGTCTCCGGATTTCCGCCCGGGACGGAGTGAGAAAAGCCGTCAAGGTGCTCGAAACCGTTGCCGAGTCCTCCTAGAGACCTTCAACGGCCAGCGTTTCGGCGCCATGTTGCCGACGGCGTTGACACCGTAGACGAGGTGGAGAGAACCGGGGAGAGATGGTAGATGTCCTGGAAGACGAAGGTGGTGCCGGCGATATAGGTGAAGACGGCGGCACCACCGCAGGCAAGAGCCAGCACCGGCGTGAGGATGGCTCGCTGCACGGCAACCTGGCCGATGCTGCACAGGCTGGTAACCGGCCCGCCGGTGAGGCGGGCGGGGGGGGGATGGGAATCAGGGATCCAACGCCATACGCCCACCGCCAAG
>NZ_KN708638.1:423601-643580 GCF_000805335.1 Streptomyces sp. CT34
CCAACGCCATACGCCCACCGTCAAGAGCGCGCCGATGAGGGCGAGGACGGCGAAGACGTAGCGCCAGGACACCGCCAGCAGCAGGGCGCCGCCGGCCAACGGCGCCAGCACCAGGGCCGTGGCGGTGTTCGCTCCCAGGCGGGAGAAGACCGTAGGAAGGTCACGGTCGTCGAAGAGATCGGCGACGACAGCACGGGAGACGACGATCCCAACCGCTGCCGCAATACCTGGCCCGACGCGTGCGGTGTCGAGGACCTCCACCGTTGGCGCCAGCGCACACACGGTGGAGAAGGCGGTGAACACCACGGCCCCGCCGAGGAGAACAGGTCGGCGGCCGACCGCATCGCTGATCGGGCCCCGGGCGAGTTACCCGGTGATGATTCCCACCAGGAAGCCGGTCAACGACATTTGGACGCCGAAGGCATCGGTCGCCAAGGAGCGGGCGAGGTCCGGCAGGGCGGGGACGTACATATCTGTGGCCGGCGGGCTTACGCCGCTCAGCCCGGCCAGAACCATTAACAGCGGGAAGGATTTCGGCAGTTCAAGGGGCGGACGCGGAAGACCTGCAGCCGCCCTGCCGGTCGAACGGGGCGTCATATTGGCGGCGCCGCCCCCCTTTCTGCGTGACTGTCTGCGCCGGTCCACGGCGCCCCTCGACGGCCGCCTCGGCCTGGGCCACCTGCTCCAGAAGCCCGGCCGCGATCCGCAGCACGCCGCGCTCGGCCGGTGACAGCGTCCGGCCCAGCGCCGCCGCCAGCCAGGCATTGCCGTCACGGACGTGCTCCCGCAGAGCCTCCCGGCCCGCTTCGGTGAGCTCGATGTTCTGGCGACGGGCATCCACCTCGCTACGCGACCGGCGGATGCGGGCCTCTTCCTCCAACTCGTTGAGCACCCGGGTCAGTGACTGGGTCTGCAACCCTTCGATGGCGGCCAGTTTCGACGGGCTCAGTGCGCCGCGGTGTCGGAGGTTGGCGAGCACGGATGCGGCCAGTCGCGTCAGGGATCTCCCGTCCCCCGGCTGCTCGGCGCGCAACCGGGAAGCCAGGCCCGACATGCCCCACCGCAACGCCTCGGCCAGGGCGAGATCATTCGATGCCTCTTCCGGCACATCAACCATGCATACCAAGCTAATGCTTTGCAGATTGCCCACTCAAGCAACACAAAGATCCAAATTCGACAAGCTTCATCTTGCTATCTGCGAGGCGAGTCGAGAGGTGTCGTGTCCCACGGCCCCAGGCATCCTCGTGGCGTCGGCCGCCACCCTGGGAAACCGAGCCCTGGGCGACAAGGCCACTACCAGTGGTCTGGCAGCACAGTTGCCTACACCGGGGGCGGATACCCGATCCTCGAGGATTTCCGGTGCACTCGGTGCAGGTACCCCTCGCTGACTCCGCCCGACACCGCCCACCCCTCGGGCTCTCGTCCGTGGCCTCCTTCCTCTGCTTCCACTTCGCGTTTGAGGCCACCGGCCAGGGTTCACGCGCCTTCCCCGCGGCAGCTGCTACCTCCCTCAGCGCCTGGCCGAACTCGTTCCCACCATCCACCACGCGCGAGGGTTGGCAGTAGAAGAGGACCACCACCGCGTCTCGGTGACATGGCGCCACCTGTACGGACGCGAGCAGACCCGCCACTGCGCAGCTGCCGTCCTGGCCGTGCCGCCGCCCGGTGCCACGGCTCTGTGCTACAGCTCCCGGCAGCCCAATGTGCCAAGCACGCCCCACAGAACGCCCCCTTCTGTGGTGCGCGCAGCGTCCCCGCCATCCGGCAAGCCAGGGAGGGGCCCGGACAGGGAGGGCACGCCGCTACCGTTCTCACTTCCCCCAGCCCCGAGTCAACGCCGACGCGCTGAAGGAGTGCTCCAGCCACTGCCTGCCTTCGGCGGGCCGGAGCGCGACGCACCCTGCGAGTTCGCGGTCGATCATGCTGATCGACGTGACTCCGTGACGAAGGATTCCCGCAGCAGCTACCGCAGCCGGTGCTCGTCCTAGCGCCCAAGGCGTTCCAAATCCGCCGGCATCACCGTCGCCCGCAACTCCGCGACCATCTCGATGTCCGCCTCCGTCGAAGCCCGCAGCATACAGCCCGCAGGACGCTGCGACATGGGCCGTGCAGGCACCGCTCTCTCCGATCTCGGACCGCTCCCCATCCCCCGGCATTCAGGCCGGAGCATCTCAACCTGCCTGCCCTGACAGGCACATGGGCATCTCAATGGGTTCACGAAAGCTCGTGGCACGCTCACTTCGGAAAGGTCGCAGCATTCGCCGAGGTTGGATTGATCCGGCGCGTCGCCTAATTCTTTCGTCATATTTCGTATTACCCTTCCGTAAATGTACGAAGTTGGTACATCAAGGATCAGATCGCTCACACTTCCGGAGAAGAAATGCACAAGCTTCACAAGGCTGCCGTCCTGGCCGCCGCGCTCTGCGGCATCTCTGCCCTCGGCGCCGGCACCGCCCACGCGGGCGGCCATGGCGGCAACAGCTTCGAGGTCAGTCAGCACAGCGCCTGCCGCTCCCACGACCTGAATGTCGACGTGCTCGGCGAGGTCGGGATTGTCAACGGCTTGCTCGGCAACGCGCTCGGCGGCGAGGGCTCGGCGGGTGGACAGGCCAGCTCGCTCGGGTCCCAAATCGGCTGCGACAACACGGCCGGCGCCCACATGGGCGACGACGACGATCACGGCCACGGCGGTGGCGGTGGCGGCGGTGGCGGCGGTGGCGGCGAAAGCCACGGCGGTGGCGGCGGCCACGGCGGCGGTGAAGGCGGCGGTGGCGAAGGCGGCGGCCACGGCGGCGGCGAGTAAGGGAATCAGGTAAGGAGAGGGGCCCCGGCGTCCGACCCCATCATCCTGGCGCCGGGGCCCCTCCACATCCGCACTCCGCGGGCTTGCGGAACCCTCCCAACACCCGTGCGAACGTGGCTACATCCATGACCCCGTTCCCATCACGGACTCTCCGCCGGGATGCCTTCAGCGGGGCGACGCCGTATGGGTAACCCCCGTTCACGACATCCCTGTTGGCCGGCCGCACGTAGTCGGCCGGGCAGCTGGAGCGTTCGACCTTGCATTCGTGACGAACGGACGGCCAGGCCGAATCCGATGCGCCGGTCAGGCTTGGGGGCGGTGTCCGTCTCTCCGCGGCGGCCTTGACTGACAAACGTCTTCGGGCGGGCGCGCGTCGGGGTCGGTGTAGAACAGGTGGAATGCGGGCCATTGCGCCCGCTCTCCTTGGGGAAGTACTTCACATGAGATAGCAGAGGGGACCGGCGCGCAGGCCGGGCCTCTCGCTATCCCATGCGCTGGGCGCCGTAGCGGGCGAGCCCCGGCCGGCCCTGTTTTCGTCCGAAGAGTGAAGTGACGAAGCGGTGTCCATTGCCCCAGACGGGGCCGCCCCTTCGAGTGATTGGTGTTTCTCCAGTCATCCGACGGAGATTGTCTTGGTGGCACTAATCAACAGGAGGAAATCATGCGCGCACCTACTGTCATCGCCGTGGTGGGCTTGACCGTCACCGCTCTTTTTTCCGCTGCCGGGGCCGCTGTTGCAAATAGCCACGACGCCCCTTCCGCTGGAAATGGCGTTCACCGCCCGGGAGTTGATCCCGGGAACCACGCTCAGGATCCATGGGAAGCCCCAGATAGTTCCGCCGGAAACGCGGGGACCGCCAACGACGGGCTGAACCAGACCTTCGGCGAGAACGGCTCCAGCGGCTGACATGCCGTAACACCCGTGAGGCCCTGCCTCTCCACTGGTCCAGTGGGAAGGGGCAGGGCCTATGCCTCGCACCGCCAGGGGCCGGTCTCCGCTTCCCTACCGGAAGCCACCGGCCCTCTGAATACTCCTCCTTACTCCGCTTCCGCCTCCCAGCCGAACACCGCCCGCGGGCGAAGCACGGTGCGCGACACCCTGCACGCTCTCAGCACCGCTTCATGACCGTGATGACTGCCGGGCAGATCGGCTGTTGACGAACTCTTCCCCGCTGATCTCCGTCTCGGCGTCGCGGTCAGTAGACATGGCGGGCCGGAAAGCGGGCTGAGGGAGCCCAATTCGTACGAAAACATTATTGTGCGAGAGCCGGGGTTGCCATGCCGAGGAAATCTACGTTCTCGTCTGCCGGCTGCTCGCGCCGGCCTGCGAATGTCCCGCTTCCCACGCCGGCCAAGCCGCCCGGGCCGCGGCTTCCCCCCATGGTGCAGACCCTGCTCTTCGCGCGGTACCGGGATCGCTGGTTTCCTCGACTGCGACGTAGGTATGGCGAGGTGTTCTGGCTCGACCTGGCGGCGCCGATCCGGCACAACGTCGTGGTCCTGGCCCGGCAAGAAGAAATCAACGAGGTCTTCGGCGGGCCGGTCGACGTACTGCACGCGGGTGCAGGCAACACGGTCCTCAGACCCATCATGGGCGATCACTCGGTGCTGCTCACCGACGAGGACGAACACCGCAGGCTGCGACGGCTGCTGCTCCCCGCCTTCAGCAGTCCGGCCTTGCGCACGTACGAGGACATGATGAGGTCGGTGGCTGTGGCGGAGATCGATCGATGGCCGGTGGGAGAGGTGTTCTGTGCTCACCACCGCATCAGGGAACTCACGCTGGAAGTCATCGGTCGGCTGATTCTCGGGGTGACCGCACAGGCACAACTGACCGCGTTGCGGCCGCTGATGCGTAGGCTCACCGACATCAACCAGATGACCCTGCTCGGACTGTGCCACGCAAAACTGCGCCGGCTGCGTCCCTGGCGCCAGTACCTTTCCGTCCGGCAAAGGCTGGACGAGTTGATCGACGCCCAGGTGGCCCACCGACGGATGGCGGCAGACAACCGGATCGATGTGCTGTCCCATCTGCTGCAGGCGGGACACCGGGCGGACGGTGGTGGCTTGAGCGACGCGGAGCTGCGCGACCAACTCGTCACGCTGCTCCTCGCCGGGCACGAGACCACCGCGACCGGGTTGGCCTGGGCGCTGCACGAACTCAGCCGCAGCCCCGAGCACCTGCGCAGGGCACAACGGGCAGCCGATGAAGGCGACGATGCCCACCTCACCGCGGTCTTCCAGGAGACACTGCGCCGCAAGCCGGTGATCTATCAGGTGGCCAGGTGCCTCACCGAGCCGTTCACCATCGCAGGCTACCGGCTGCCTGCGGGCACAACGGTCATGCCGGCCATCGGCCTGGTCCATCTAGATCCCACGCACCACGAGCAACCGGAGGCGTTCTGCCCGGAACGGTTCCTGGACGGCCAGCCTAGGTCACTTGCCTGGATCCCCTTCGGGGGAGGAGTACGCCGATGCCCGGGTGCCGGCTTCGCCTTGCTGGAGGCGACCATCGTGCTGCGGGAGGTACTCACCCGCTACGACCTGCGCCCCGATCGCTCCCGCCCGGAGACCGCATGCCCCCGCCAGGTCACCCACGGTCCGGCGCGAGGGGCGCGTCTTGTGGTCGCCCCTCGCGGGAATGGTGCCATGGCGTGACAGCCGAATAGCCACAGGGCGCGGCTCCGTCTGCTCGACTCCCCGCCGCCGTCCAGCGGCTCACCGGCCGGGCCTTGCTGCCGTTGAATTGTTCGCAGCGTGCACTCCGAGTGCTCGACCAGCCTGTCGTTCCCGAGCTGCTGAGCCGTCCTGCCGAGCGGCGTCCGGGCCGCTGTCCTGATCCCGGCTGAACGACTGTCGCCGGCACAGGATTCGACGGCGCGTCGCTGCACCCGGCCCCCGGCTCTGCTGCGCACTGTCTTCGGGGCCGTCGCGGACCGGGTGGCCGCCAGGTATCCGCTGTCGCGGTACGGCTCGGCGCCACTGGCGTGGGCCACCGTCGTCACCGACGCGTCGTGGGCGTGCCGGACGGCGACCGAAGGCTGCCGCCCACGCGGCGGGGCCGGCGGGGTGGGCGGGGAGCTCCCGGACGGAGCCCGGTCCCGCCCTGGTGTCCGTCGTCGTCATGTCGCATTGACGAGATGCTCGGCTTCCTTCTGTCGGCCGTACCCGGAGTGCGGCGTGACCGTGTGCCCGTCACCGTCGTAGACGAACAGCCGGGCATGGTCGAACTGGGCGGTGAGCGAGCGTGCCCAGCTCAGCGGCGTTGCGGGGTCGTGGGTGCCATTGGCGACGAGTACGGGAGGGGAGCCGTGGACGTATTGGGGAGCCGGTGGATTGGCGGCGGGAACAGGCCAGTTGAGACAGGTCGTGGCCCAGGTCCACATCTCTGAGTAGCGCCAGGTCAGAGGGGCCAGGATGCGCAGCCGGTCTGCCTTGGCGCGTAGGTCGGGCAGGCTCTTCACTTCGGACGGGAAGTCGTGGCATCCGACGGTGATGTTGGCGGCCTCTTCCGGATCACCGCTGAGCACGACATCCGTCAGGGGTCCGATGTCCGGCCGGGCGGCGGTGGCCTTGGCGAGGAGCCGGGCCAGCTCCGGCCACTCCGCGCGCCGGTAGAGGCGTAGGTACATGGCCTTCGTGATGACCGCTCCGTCCACCTTCTGGCCATCAGGACCGATGAAGGCCCCCCGGTCGGCGCGGGCGGCCAGCGCGGCGAAGTCCGCCGCCACGTCGCGGCCGCGCAGCGCGCAGGAGGGCCGGTGGGCGCACCATGCGGCGAAACGGTGGAAGGCGTCCTCGGTGGCCGCGGCCTCGTCCTGGGCCGCCTGCCATGTCGATCTGGTGTGGTCGACGGCCCCGTCGAGCACGGCTGCGCGGACCTGGCGTGGGTGGAGGGCGATGTAGGCGGAGAACAACTCCGTACCGTAGGAGCCTCCGAGGAGCGAGACGGTCTTCTCTCCCAGGGCGATGCGTATCGCTTCGATGTCCCGTGCCGCGCTCACGGTGTCCACGTGGTGGATCAGCGGTCCGGTGCGCCGGGCGCATTCGGTGCCGGCCCGGCGGTTCGCGTCGAGGAGTTGTCGGTAGCCGCTTTCCTTGGTGGGAAAGGAGCTGACCGAGGCACTCCTGAGGGGAACGGGGCACCGGATGGGGGTGCTGCTGCCCACCCCGCGCGGGTCGAAGCCGATCACGTCGAAACGCTCGTGGAGGATGTCGAACTCCGGTCCAGGGCCTGCTCCTTCGGTGGCGACGTCCTGGACGCCGGATCCTCCGGGTCCGCCGGGATTGGTCAGGAGTACGCCTATCCGCTTCGCCGGGTCGGTGGCCGGGAGCCGGTCGACCGCGAGGTCGATCTTCTGCCCTGTCGGCCGGGACCAGTCGAGCGGGACGGTCACGGTGGCACACTCCAGGCGGGCGGGCGTGCTGTCGGTGTGGCAGTCGTGCCAGGCGAGGGGGGAACGAGGTGGTGGTGTGTCCGCGGGTATGACGGTTCCCGCCAGAACGAGGACAACCGCAAGCAGGGTGCGCAACCGGGACTCTCCTATGCGGTGGGCGCGGTGAGTGTGCGGCGCATGGCAATGCGGGGAGCGACCCCGACCCCGGCCTCGTCTTCTTCTTGCCAGACGTGGTGCAGGTCCGGACCCCATTCCGCGGCGTCAAGGTCGATGAAGCCGCGCGCTCGGTACCAGGGGGCGTTGAAGGGGATGTCGCGGAACGTCGTCAGCGTGATGGCCGGAGCGCCTTGGTCCTGTCCGTGGCGGACGACCGCGTCCAGCAGCAGGCTGCCGAGCCCCCGCCGTCCGTGCTCGGGGCGAACCGAGAGCTGCGCGAGATGGAGATTGCCGTCGACGGTCTCAGTCGTGGCGAACCCGACGGCGGGCTCTCCGATGACGAAGACGTGCTCGGCCTGCAGGACGGTGGCAGCCGGGTCGTCTGGCGGCAGGTCCAGGTCGTATGCGGCGAACATGGTGTCGGCGGCAACGCTGACCCTGACGAGGGTGTCCAGATCCGAGGGGCGGAACGGACGGACGGTTTCGGGCACGGAGGCTCCTTCATCTCGGTGTTGTACGTCGTGCGCGTGGTGTGCGGCGGTGAATGTATGTCAGCAGGAGGCAGAGGGTGAGCAGTACGAGGGCGAGGACGACGACGGAGCGCAGCCCGGTCAGGAACGCCCGCTGGGCGGCCTCCTTGAGCAGTGCCGCGTCGGCTGCCGGGAGCCGGCCGGCTGCCTCGTGCGCAGCCGCCGCCGAGTTCCTGGCCCGGTCCAGGATCCCCGGGGCGAGGCCGGGCGTGTCGTCGAGCGTCGCCGTGTAGAGGGCGCCGGCGATCACTCCGGGAATCGCCACGCCGAGTGCGGTGCCGAGCTCGAAGGCGGTCGCGTCGATGGCCGCGGCCCCGCCGGCCCGGTCGGAGGGAACCGAGGACAGAGCCGTCTCCGAGGCCACGTTGACGGCGACCTGGAACCCGAGCCCCATGCCGAGAAAGCAGAGCGCGAAGACCACCGGACGGTCGGCGCCGCCGACCAGAGTGAGCGGTGCGCAGGCCAGCACGGCGACGGTGAGCCCGGCCCGCAGGGATCGGGATATGCCCACGCGTCCGACGATCGCTCCGCCCGCCAGGCTTCCCAGCATCGTGGCCAGCGCCAGGGGCATCATGCGCACTCCGGCCTCCTGCGGGCCGAGGCCGAGGACGTACTGGAAGTACTGGGCGAAGAGCACTTCCAGTCCGCTGACCGCGATCACCGCGAACAGCACACACGTCACCGCGACCGCGAACCCCCGGTTCCGGAACAGCGTGAGGTCCAGGACCGGATGCGGATGCCGGGCCTGCCGTCTGACGAACCAGCAGAGTCCGACGGCGGCGAGGAGGAGTACCGCGCAGGGGGCCGGCCGTACGCCGGAGTGGGCCATCTCCTTCATCGCGTGGACCAGGCCGAACAGCGAGAGCGCCACCACGAGCGCACCCCGAGCGTCGAACGGTGTCGGGGTGACCTCGCGGTGCCGCGGCACCAGCCGGACAGCGGTGGCGCATACCAACGCCAGCACCGGGAGGTTCATCAGGAACACCGCTCCCCACCAGAAACTCTGGACGAGGGTTCCCCCCACCGCGGGTCCGAGGGCCGAGCCGACCGACCCCACGGCGGTCCAGAGTCCGATGGCGAAGACCCGCTCCTTGCGTTCGTGGAAGACCTGGCGGAGCAGCGCGAGCGACGTGGGCATGATGAGCGCCCCGCCGACGCCCATCCCCGCCCGTGCGGCGATCAGTGCGCCTGGCGAGGTCGACAGCGCGGCCGCGGCGGAGCCGGCGAAGAACAGCACCAGCCCGGCGAGCAGGCACCGCTTGTGGCCGACGCGATCGGCGACCGCCCCCGCGGGCACCAGCAACCCGGCCATGACCAGGGAGTATGCGTCCAATACCCACAGCACCTGGGTCGTGTCGGCCGGCAGGTCGGCGGTCAGGGCCGGCACTGCGACATGCAGGGCCGTGTTGTCCAGGCCCACGGGGAGCAGGCTGAGGCAGAGCACGGCGAGAACGGCCCACCGGCGGCGGCCGGTCGCCGCCGGTGCTGCCGCTGGGACGGCGGTGCGCTCGGGCATGGCTAGCGCTGTCCTGGAGACCAGGTGCCCCGTATGACGCTGAACGCCTCGGCGGCGGCGCCCCCCGCGGCCGCCCCGAAGAGCTCCGCCTGGCTCCGCATGGCCTGGAGGGAGCGGGGGTGCGGAAAGTCGCGCAGCTCGGAGGAGTAGCGGCGCATCGCGGCGAGCTTGGTCTCGAGTGTGTCCGTGACGTCGACGTGGACGGACGGTTCGAAGGGCGGGCGGCCCGCGTAGCCGGCGTCCGTCGCGGACAGTGTGGCGAACGCGAACAGCCAGCGGACCGCGCTCACATGGGGACGGCAGGCGATCATGCAGGCCCGCGCGGTCAGTTCGTGGTCGATGTTGAGGTCACCGGGATGGTGTGTGTAGACGACCTCCGGGGCGAACTCGTCGACCACGGCGCTCACCTGTTGGGCGAGTTCCAGCAGCGGGTAGCTGTCCAGCTGGTTGTCGCGCAGGTCGAGCCGGGTCCACCGGGTGATGCCGAGCTCTGCCATGGACGCCACGGTCTCGTCCCCCGACGCGGCGAGGCTGCCGGCCGGGTCCGGGTCGTCGGCCCTGGACGTCTTGCCCTCGGCGAGGATCAGCACATGGACGTCGTCACCGGCACGCACGTGCTTGGCCAGCGTGCCACCGGGTCCGATCACCTCGTCGTCCGGGTGGGCAACAACCGCCATAACGCGGGTCATTCGGTTCCTTTCACAATGCTGCGGCTGTCGGGGCCGCAGTTCATCAACAGGTCGAGGACGGACAGGTGGGACTCGAAGCCGCCGTGCATCTGCGGGTAGACGGGGTGGCGGTACTCGAAGATTTCGACCCGTACGCCGGTGATGCGGTCCCACTCCAGGTAGTCCCTGGCGTGTACGCCCGCGAGGAAGGTGTGGGCAGAGAACTTCTCGGACAGTGCCGGGATGACGGAGGTACGGTCGAAGTCGCCGAGTCCGAGCTCCGAACTCCGCCACAACGGGCGCTCCAGTCCCAGTTGCCGCATGCAGTACTCGGTGAAGGGCAGGCACGCTTCGGTGATGGTGCGGTACGGCCTGGCGTAATAGTCGGCGAGAAAGTCCGCGTGCTCGTCGAAGTACGGGGCACGCCGGTACGCCATCTGGATCGCCTTCCAGTGCCTGCGCCGCCACCCGTCGTCGACCACTTCGACGACGTCCAGCGTGTGCTCCGCGCGCAGGTCGGTGTGGGACACCGGAACGGTCAGCCATTCCGGGCCGTTGGCGGTACGGATCTTGTTGCGGTTGACGGTTCCGCCGCGGTCGAAGCGGCTCAGGTCGTGCAGGACGAAGGCATCCGCGGCGGCCATCTTCGCGAAGTAGCCGAGCCAGGGCAGATAGGCGGGCTGGTGGGCGGTGAGGATCACGAGTTCGGCTCCTTGGGCCAGCTGACGAGTCGTGTGGGCCGCGGCACGCCGCCCCAGTCGGCCTTGAACCGCTCCTGTCCGCAGCCGGCCGCCGACCCGAGGTCGATCAACCGGACTCCGCGGCGTGCCAGGACGGTGACGGCTTCCCACAGCGCGAGATAGCCGGCATTGGTCCGCCGGCCCTCGTCGGACGTCGTCTGCATCACGTGGTACGCGGTATCAGGCCCCAGGGCGAACACCGCCGCGGCCTGCACACCGGTTTCGTCCCCGGCGACGGTGACCAGCGCGTTCCCGGCGGACCCGTCGACCAGGAACCGCAAATCGGCGTCGCGGTGGCGGGGCGTCACGCCATGACGGCCCATGGTGTGCCTGTACAGCTCCACCAGCCTGGACTCCTGGCCGGACCCGGCTGTCCGGGCGCGCAGCCCCTGCGACCGGGCGCGTCGCACCGCCGTGCGCATGCGTCCCTTGGCGTTCGACCAGACCGCGTCCGCACCGTCAGTCAGGTCGAGCAGATAGGTCGGCCGGCCCGGCGTCGCGGGCCACGCTTCGGTCCACCGGTCCGGTTCCGGATCGGCGGGCGGCAGCAGGGTGCGCACTTCGGTGAGCCCGAGGGTGCGGCAGATCGACTCGGCGAGGGTGGGGAAAGGCGGCAGCGCGCCACCCCGCCAGGTGGCGGCCGGGTAGACCATGCCGTACCCGAAGGCCCCGATCTGCGCCCCGGCCGCCCGCAGGCAGAGCGGCACGAGCAACTCGCCCCGTCCGGGCCAGCCGACCGCGAGGGGGGTGAAGACCAGGTCCGGGTCCGCTACCAGGCCGAGGTTGGTCCAGGTCGGTGTGCCGAACGGCAGGATGTGCGTGGCACCGCCGATCCGGTGCGCCCACTCGGCCGTGGACAGGGTGGTCACGTCTACTGCGGTGCACGGCTCAGGCACGGGAGTCCTCCGCTCGCACCGCGGCGTCGGCGGCGAGGAGGGCTGCCACGAGTCGTTGCGGGCTCAGCCGGGGCTGTGGCTGTTGGGGCACTGTGAGGATGCGTGGCCACAGGTGCTCGGAGCCGGGCATCGGGCCGTGAGCGAATTGCGTGTAAGGGGTCATCCGGTGCAAGGGGTAGTAGTTCCATCCGCTGGGGACGCCCATCCCGGCCAGCGCCCGCGCGAAGACGTGCCGGTGTCCGCGCCGGGCGAAGACCAGGTCGATGCCGGGGGTGAGCCCGGCGGCGGCCGTCGTGAAGCGGCAGCTGGTCAGGTGCTCGCCGGCCTGCGCACGCACGCGGGCCGCGAAGTGGGCTGCGGTGTCAGCGACCGACCGCGCACCGCCGAGCATTACTTGTGCCGCCGCCGTCTGCCAGCGATTCGAAGAGGCCAGCGGTACGTTCTCGGGTCGGTCCGGCAGGTGATCGGCCTTCGTCCGGGACCAGCCGGGGGAACGGCGCTGCCGTCGCTCCACGGTCCTGCGCACTCCGGCCGGCGCGCGCACGGACGCGTAGTGACCGGTGGCACGGAGCACCTCCGCGATGCCGCTCGCGTTACCGGACGCCCGGACCGTCGGGCCGGTACGAGTGTCCGCGCGGGCCGGCAGCAGCACCGCGCCCCCGCCGATGCCGCCGAGCGGTTTGCCCGCGCCGAAGCTGAGCACGAGGGAGCAGTCGGCGGAGGCATAGCGTCCGAGGACGGCGGAGGACGGCATCGCCTGCGCCACGTCCAGGACGGGTGTCCCGCCCCGGTCGGCGACGAGACGCGCGTGCCGCTCCCACTCGTCCATGCCCAGGCCGTTGGTGAGGACGACGAGTCGGCCCTCAAGGTCGGCGGATGCGAAGGCCGGCCCGTGGTCGGGATCGAAGTCCACGAGTACCGGGGTGGCCCCGGTGGACATGATCGCGTCCACCACCGCCGGACAGTTGAAGGTCGACGTCACGACCTGAGTACCGGGACGCGCGCCGTGATGTTCCAGTGCCCACCGCAGCGCGGACCTCCCCGAGGCCGCGAAGACACACGCCCGGCGTCCCGACGCGGCGAGGAGTTCCGCCGCCAGTCGGTCGCGGGTGATCCCGGGCCGCGCCGAGGCCAGCAGGGTGCCGGCCAGGCGGCGCGGGGACATCCGTCCGGGGTGAAGGTAGGCGACGGGTGTGTCCGGTGGGGGTGGATAGCGCAGGTCCTCCAGGACCGTGTCGCGATCGTCCGCGGTCACTGGTCCCATACCGGCCAGTCCTCACGCGTGATCCGCATCGGATGCGGCCCGCTGCCCTGCCTGATCCATTCGACCGTCTCGCGGAGCCGGTCGTCGAAGTCGTTGACCGGTTCGTAGCCGACGAGTTGACGTGCCCGGGTGAGGTCGGGCCTGCGCAGTTCGATGTCGGGCGCGGTGTGCTCCACGTGCACGATCGGGCTGCCGGACCCGCCCATGTCGCGGATGCGGCCGGCCAGTTCGGTGACGGTGAGGTCATTGCGGTCGTCGCCGATGTTGAAGGCCCGGCCGTCGGCGTCCGGGTGGAGCAAGCAGCGGATGAGGCCGTTGGCGAAGTCCTCGGCGTGGCACCACGCCCGGGACTGGGAGCCGTCCCCGTGCACCGTCACGGGCTCGCCGGCAACGGCTCGGGCGGCGAGTGCGCCCACCGCGTATCCGCCGGTGCGCAGCGGTCCGAAGACGTTGAAGGGCCGCACGATGGTGAACGGGAGGCCGTGCTCCGCGTGGTAGGAGTAGGCCAGCGACTCCGCGGCGATCTTGCTGACCGCATAGGACCAGCGGGGATCGTCGGTGCGTACCGCGAGCCAGCTGTCTTCGGCGGCGTTCTCGGCATCGGCTCCGTAGACCTCGCTGGTGCTCAGCAGAAGGAAGCGGCGGGTGTTTCCGCTGCGCACCGCGTAGTCCAGTGCGACCCTGGTGCCGTCGATGTTGACGCGGAGCGTCTCGGTCGGCTCGTTGCGCACCTTGGTGACGCCGAGGATGGCGGCGGCGTGGATGACGTGGTCGGCGGGCCCGAAACGGTCCAGCGAGCCCGGCTGGGTGATGTCCGCACAGCCTGTCGTGACACCGGGGTCCGCCAGCAGGCCGGACATCGCGAGGGAGGATCCGTCGAGGTCGCGGTGGTCGACCAGGACCACTTCGTGTCCGGTCTTCCGCAACCCGGCGGCTACCCAGGTCGCCAGGAATCCGAACCCGCCGGTAATGAGTGTGCGAGGCACGTGCCCAACTCCTTCGCTGTGTTGTGTCATATCGATGCGGCACGTCGCGTGCCGACGAGCTCTTCGACCGCGTCGATCACCCGCTTCTGGTCGGTGTCGCCGAGCCCGTACCAGAGCGGCAGCGAGACCAGCCCGGGGAAGGCGTCGTCCATCGACGGGAAACTCGTGCGCAGTTCGGGCGCCACGGTGCCGAAGGCACCCAGCAGGTGCAGCGGCGTGTAGTGAACCTGGCAGCGGATGCCCCGCTCGTGGAAGAACGTCAGCATCTCCCGCTTGGCCAGACCGAGCCGACGGGTGTCGAACACCACGGGGAAGAGGTGGTGTGCCGAGCCCTCCCGGCGGGTGCCGGGGATGGTGCGCACCGCCGGCAGCCCGGCCAGCGCCTCGTGGTAGCGGGCGGCGAGTCTCGCCCGCTCACGGCGCGTCTCGTCGGCCCGGCGAGCCTGCACCGCGCCCACAGCGGCGTGGAATTCCGACAGCCGCAGGTTCGTTCCCGGGGCTGCGATGTCGTACGGCCAGGGGTCGAAGTCGTCCTCGTGCGTCGCAACCGGTGCCATGTTGTGGTTGCGGAACAGGCGGAGCCGTTCCAGCAGTCGTTCGTCCCGGGTCGCGATCGCGCCTCCCTCGCCCGTGGCGACGGGCTTCGCCGGGTGGAAGCTGAAGTAGGCCGCCAGGGACTTCTCCGAGGAGCCGATCGGCACCGATGGGTCGCCGTGGTGTCCACCGATCGCATGGCAGGCGTCCTCGACAAGGTCCGCGCCGAAGCGCTCGCACACCGCCGAGACGGCGGCCAGGTCACAGGGGTGCCCCGCGTAGTGGACGGGCAGGACCACGATCCTTGCGTACCGGTGACGCACACGGTCGAGGAGCTCGGCGAGGCTGTCGGGGCAGACGGTGAGGTCGGTCGGGGTCACGTCACACAGACCGACGTCCCAGCCGAGCAGCTTCGCGGACGCCGGACCTGCGGCGAAGTTGAGCGTCGGCGACACCAGCAGCTTGGGGCCCTGGACCTGTTCGCCGAGGACCCGCAGCAGCGCGAGGATGGCGGCGGTGCCGCTGGACATGGTGACCACCGGAGCTCCGGTGAGCCTTTCCAACTCGCCTTCGAAGTCGGCGATGTGACCGCCGTTGGTCCAGAAGCCCGAATCCAGCACCTTCTGAAGTGCCACGGCTTCCTCGGTGTTCCAGTACGGCCGTGCGTAGGGTATGTCAGCCACGTGGGCCCTCTCGCATGTCGTTCAGTTCACTCAGTTCGGGACGGATGTTCACCCAGTCCAGGGTTTCCCAGCACTTCTCGCGGCGCAGATAGTCGGTCTCCTGCACCTCGAAAACCACGCCTACGCCTTCGGGCGACGTGCCGGCCGCCGCGTCGATCGCGTTGCGCAGCATTCGGGCGAGGAGTTCGCCGCCGACTTCACCGTCCTGCGGGGTGGCTCCCTCGAAACACTCGCCGCGCCAGAACGGCATCGCGTGTCCGGCGAACGACGCGAAGTGGATATGCCGGACCGGCAGGGGCGGCAAATCCAGTGGGGTCACACCGGCTTGCCGCTGATGGAGCTGAGCGATGGACGCGGCCGTGGTGCAGGTGACCGCCCAGTGGCACAGATCCCAGGTGACGCCGATTCGGGGTGAGTTGAGTGCGGTGAGCACGCGGAAGTCCTCGGGGTAGACGAAGACCGAGTCGTAGTCGATGCCTTGCGCCCCGATAACGGGCAGGTTCTCGATGCCGATCCACAATGGGGTGTCTCGGAGGTGCTCGTCCAACACCCCGAGCCTCTCGGTCACTCGCTCCCTGGCCGCCGGGAGGTCAAAACTGAGCCAGTCCGCCTGGTCGACGAATTGATTGGCGTGCAGTACCACACCATCGGCTCGGTACTCCGCGGCCAGTTCGCAGAACCGCCGCAGATCCGTGAAGGTGCGCGCGTCGTGCACCCAGTCGGCGTGGTCCGTCGGGAAGTGCATCGTCAACTTTTTGACGCCAAGGCCGCGCGCGTGCCTCAGGCTCTTTTCCAACGCCTGCCAGTCGCTCGCGTCCGTGAGGTCCTTCCCGTCGAAGACGTATGCCTCCAGACCGCCGCCGCGGGCCACCCATTCCGCGTCGATCTGTTCGGGCCGAAGCCCGTCGAACGTGTGCTGCCACATGGCCTTCGAGGTCTTCGGGTTCACAGTTGCTCGACCTTGGCGGAGTCGAATCGGCCGCGGCAGTCCAGGATCAGAGGCGCGTTCTGGAAGACCATGGCGTAGTCGAAGTCCTCGTGGTCGGTGACCACCAGCACCGCGTCCGCGTCCGCGCATTCCATCTCTGTCAACTCGGCACGCGTGAACGAAACGGCGCCGGCTCCCTCGGGGACATGGGGATCCACGACCCTGACCCGTGCACCGCGGGCGACGAGTGCATCGCTGATGTCGTAGGTCGGCGAATTCCGCGCATCCGCCACACCCGGCTTGTAGGCGAGTCCCAGTATGAGAACGGTCGCGCCCTCGACCGTCATGCCGGAGCGCTCCAGGGACCGCTCCAGCCGCTCGACGACATAGCTGGGCGCCGCACCGTTGACCTGCGCGGCCGTGCTCAGCAACGTGCTCGGACGGCCGACCGAGCGAAGTGCGTGGTTCAGGTAGTGGATGTTGTTGGGCAGGCAGTGGCCGCCCACACCGGGGCCATGGGAGAACGGCATGAATCCATACGGCTTGGACGCGGCGGCCTGCACCACCTCGTGGAAACTGACGTCCATCTCGCGGGCCGCTCGGCCCAGTTCATTGGCGAACGCGATGTTCAGATAGCGGAACGTGTTCTCGAAGAGCTTGGCGAACTCGGCGATTTCCGCACTCGAAACGGGAACCACGTGCTTGAACACGGTCTCGTAGAAGGCACGGGCCTCGGCCGTCGCCTGTTCGTCCAGACCGCCGACGAGCTTGGGTATTTCTGTGTACTGTGCGTCCCGACCCGGGTCGATGCGCTCCGGGCTGTGCGCGAAGCGCACATCGGTGCCGGCCTGTAGTCCCGAGAGCTGCTCGAACAGCGGCGCCACATGGTGACGTATCGCACCGGGGTATACGGTCGATTCCACCACGATCAACGCTCCCGGAGCGGCGGTACCGGCGACGGTGGCCAATGCTCCGTCAAGAAAACGGAAGTCGGGCTCGTCGGCTTCCGTGATCGGCGTCGGCACGGCGATCAGGTAGACATCGGCGGCCGGCTGGCCTCGGAGATCGGTTACCGGAATGAACCGACCACTGGCAGCGGCCTCGCGCAGATCCTCGTCCGAGACATCAACGATGTATGAGTGGCATCGCGCCAAGGAATCCAACCGATTGGGGTCGGATTCGACTGCGAGAACGGTATGTCCCGCAGCTGCTGCCGCGAGAGCAAGGGGTAAGCCGACATACCCCTGTCCAATGACGGCAACACGCATTATCAACCTTTCCATCACAGACGGGTGCTTGAGCAACCGGGTCAACACGTCGACCCACCGGGTGCTGGCACGGGGCGACCGATGTCGGGCTCATAGCGCAAAAACGTACCGATCTTGATCGCCGGCAGCCGTCAGCAGCAGCGCGTTCCAGACACAAGGAGTTCACCCACACAGGAATGGAACCGCCTGGCAAGAATCACGCCCATGACGGCGGATCACGTGCCTGCGTCCCACCACGTGACCTCAAGGCGTCCGCTCGGGCCAAAGCTCCCAACTTGACTCCCTCCACGGACAGTTGCGAGGACCCAGCAGGCTGGCCCACACGGTAGCGACGGAAATGCGCCTGACGCCGAACCTATGGGAGGACTGACCGGAAATCAGCTTTCGATGGGGAACTTCAAGGTATAGACAAGGTATAGATCAGGCCCCAACTTGGTAATGCACGATGGCCAAAAATATGCACCGCGGGCGGAAGAATCAGCCCACGGCGACCGCGACCAGCCGGCCGATAGGGCTTCGCGCATTCCCGGGACGCGAAATCCCGTTTCCGACCGGTGCTCTGCGGGATGCGGTCGGGCCGCTGCCGACGGACTCCGCCCGGCGGGGCGTGACGGCACAGCGGGCTGGGGCGCACGGACGGCCGGACCCGGCGAACAGACCCGACGATGTGGTCCTGTCCGCCGCGTCCGACGTCCGACTGACCGGCGCGCGGGCTCTACGGGAGGTGGGCCGACCGGCGCCGCCCGCACGCGGGAACCCCACCGCCTGCGCCCGGGCCGGGACCGGGACCGGGACCGGGTTGCACTCAGCTCAGGGCGGAAGCGCAGGTGGTCGGGGTGGCGTGGGCCGGGTCGAGTGCGTTGGCCGTCTCGTGGAAGGCGATCCGGTCGACAAGCCCGATGGAACCGTGCCCAGAGATGTCGAGCGGGCACAGGTCCTGGAGAACGATGTTGTGGACGTGGGGGCCGTGGAGGAACTCCGAGCGGTGGGGCGTGATGACCTCGTCGTACTTGGTGGCGATGACGGTGTAGTGGATGCCGGGAAGGGTGTCGCCACCGGCATTGAGGCGCGTGAGGAGGGGGGACCCCACCTCCTGCTCCATCAGTCCCGGGGTGAGCCCGTGCAGGCCCCTCTTGACGACGGGGACACTGTTCAGCAGCTTGGTCAGACCGTGCAGGTCGGTACCGTGGTTGCTGGGGGCCAGTGCGATCAGTGAGTGCACCTTGTGGCGACCGCCGTGGAACTTCAGGTACACCCGAGGCATCATGCCGCCCTGCGACTGCCCGACGATGTCGACCTTCCGCACCCCGGTCGCGTCCAGCACCCGGTTGACGAACGCGGCGAGCTGCTGGGCCGAGTGGTCGATCGGACCGGCCCCGCCGACGACCGGAAGGCCGAGCAACTGGCCGTAGGTCAGGGAGAATACGCAGTAGCCGCGTGCCATCAGATACGGCGCGAGACCGAGCCAGTTGTCAACGGAGTTGAAGAGCGTACCGTGGACGAGCACGACCGGGCGGGGGTGCGCCGGGGAGGGCTTGCAGGAGAAGTCGTTCCAGCCGCTGGTGACGGTGGGGGCAGCGGCGGCGGGTACCGCTGCGTGGCCCATGACCAGGGTGAGCGCCGGGAGAGCGGTGAGCAGTCTCGACCAACGCAGCTTCATACGATGCTCCTTGCAGAGTGAGGGGCTCCGACGTGCTCTGAGAACCGTTCATGTGCGTTACGGATCGCAAGGGCCAACGTGGTGAATGGCAGGCGGTTACGGTTGGGGAGCCGTACGTACCAGTGGTGGCGGATGCCGGCGCGTTCCTGCTCAGCGGCTGCGCCGGGGCATGCTGCCGGCCCGGAATTGGGTACGTGCGACGAGCCGGCGGACCGAGGGCTATTCCACGGGCTTCTCAAGCTCCAAGAAGGCCAGTAGCCCATGAGCTGTCCCGGAAACGATCTCTGCGCGAGCTGGCCAGGCCGGTTCGTCAGCAGCAGCCGTCCGGGGCCGCTCCTGTGGGTTGCAAACGCGGAGCCCCAAACCCACGGTCGACGACTTCCCGTCACCCGAATAGCCCAACCTGTTGCGTCACGGCTCCCGAGAGCCGTTGAAACTCTCCTGTACGGGCGCAATTGCATCGAGACTGGAGATCGCCATGCGCAAGCAGGACCTCTACCGTCTGGACATCCACGAAGCCGAGTGGCACCGGAGCAGCCACAGCAACCCGAGCGGTAACTGCGTGGAGGTGACACACTTCCCTCAGGGTGGCGTGGCTCTGCGCGACTCGAAGAACCCGAATCACGGGGATCTGCGTTTCACTCAGGACGAGTGGGATGCCTTCCTCGCCGGTGTCCGGGCCGGCGAGTTCTGACCTCGCAGTGCCCACCGGGCCAAACCTGGTGGGCACACCGCCGAAGCGGGCTGACCCAGCGAACCACTGCCGGAAAGACCGGTGAAGATCTTCAGCAGCGGTTTGGCCGAAGTCATGCGAGGGAGGGGCCGGTCACCGTCAGAGGTTGAGGACGTCCGGTGCTTTCGAAGTGCTTCGCGTCCTGGGGCAGCGACCGGTCAGGCCGCTGCTTGCGCCCCACCTCGTGTGGGATTCATGACTTCCCGCACGCACAGAACGCGACCGCTGCCCGCCGCATCGCGGATCCGCACACTCGGTGCGCGTCCTCGGCCGACGCTGCGCAGCGAATCGTGCAACCTACGACGGCAGGCAGGGTCAATCCGCCTCACTGCGTTGGCCGTTGTCGCCCAGCGAACCAGTCGCTCGGCGAAGGAGATGACGCAGACGCCAGGATCTTGATGGAGTGGCGGCATGACGACACTGCCGCACCGCCTCCTACGGGCTCTTGATCAGTTCAATGCCGCGCACCCTTGGGATCACAACGCCCACTACCACCCCTGGATCCTGCGGCAACTCCCCCGGCACTTCGGCAGTGCCCTGGACGTCGGCTGCGGCAGTGGCGACCTGGCCAGGCTCCTGGCCGAGCGCGCCGGCACAGTGCACGGCGTCGACTCCGACCCGGAGATCATCGCCCAGGCACAGCAACTGACCTCTCCGCCAACTCCCGTCACCTTCGCGACCGCAGACGCGCTGGCCGGGATCCCCGCGAACTCCTACGACGTCATCACGTGCGTCGCCGCGATCCACCATCTGCCGTTCACCGAGGCGCTCAGCGCCTTCCGCAAGCACCTGGCGCCCGGAGGAACCCTCGTGATCCTTGGGCTGTCGCGCCCGTCGACGCCAGGCGACTACCTGCTGGGGGCCTTGGCCAGTCCACTCAACGCCGTCACGGGCTGGCTCAAGAACAGGGGCCGTACCGCGCCTCGCCCGGTCTCGATGACGGCCACGACCCGACCGGCGGACATGGCCTTCCCCGACATCGTCCGCGAGGCCCAGGCCGTCCTGCCCGGCGCGCGACCGCGCCGTCGGCTGTTCTGGCGCTACACGCTCGTCTGGCATCACCGCTGAACGCGCGGCCGGAAGCCCGCAACACCAATCGTCCGCCGGCCCCGTAGAGTACGCGGCCACCGCCCGACATCCAGTCCGCGATCGGTGTGCTCGCCCGCCGACCGGAACATCCGGAGCCTCGCAGGATCGACCTCCGCGACGCAGTGCTGTGTGGATTCCTCCTGCAAGGATTCGAGTTCGACGAAGTACCGCGCACCGACCGGGTGTTCCGCACGCAGGCGGACCTGCGCCGGGCCGACCTGCCGGAGTGTGGCGGCCTCGCCGAGGAACAACTCGCGGACGCCCGCATCGAGGACTCCACCCGGCTGCCGCCCGCGCTGCCCGAACTCGCCACCAGGTGGATTGGGGACTGCGGCTCTCCAACGGTGCCCAGGCCGGCGGGCGATCCATGATGACCGCCAGGGTGCGCACTGGCGATGAGGAGCACGGTCTGGTTCTGGTTCTGGTTCTGGTTCTGGTTCCGGCTCCGTCTCCGCTCCTCGCCGGTCAACGGCCCCTTCTGTACGGATCCCGTTCAGTCAACCGGCAGCGGGCATACCGGCCGAACACGTAGCGGTGGAACCTGCCTGACCTGGCGGTTCGCGCGCATCTGTGATCGCGTACCGATCGATGTCACCGCCCCGCCCCACCAACAGCTCCTTGTGACCGTCGCCACATTCCCTGGATGTCACAATCGCCGCGCCTGCGGTGTCCTCAGGGTGTGAGGTCGATCTGATCGGAGGTGGTTGTGGTGGCACGGGTACTGGTGGTCGGCGCCGGCTACGCAGGTGTGATGGCCGCGAATCGGCTGGCGGTCGTGGGACGGTCCGACGTAAAGGTGACGGTGGTCAATCCCCGGCCGGAATTCGTGGAACGGGTCCGGTTGCACGAGCACGCAGCGGGTGGGGCGAGCGCGGTGCGACCGTTGAGCGGTCTGCTGCACCGCGAGGTGCGACTGCGGACAGCGACGGTGGAGGCGATTGCGGAGCGCTCCGTGCTGCTCGATGACGGTGGCGCACTCGACTTCGACTATCTGCTGTACGCGGTGGGCAGCACGGCTGCCCAAGGGCCGTCCGGGTCCGGGAACGCATGGAGTGTCGCCGACCTCGACGGCGCCGAGTCGTTGCGCACGCGACTGCGGCGGCTGCCTGCGGGAGCACATGTCGTGGTGATCGGCGGCGGCCTGACCGGGATCGAGAGTTCCGCCGAAATCGCGTACCAGTACCCGTCGTTGAAGGTCGAGTTGGTCTCACAGTCGGTAGCCGGGTGGTTGCCGGGGTCGAGCCGAGCGGATATCGAACGCAGGCTCGCGAACGCCGGGGTTGTAGTGCGCACCGGACTTCGGGTCACCGGAGTCCGACCGGATGGCGTCGAGACCGATGTCGGCCTGCTGCCCAGCGATTGCACGGTATGGGCGGGCTCGTTCGACGTACCGGACCTGGCACGGCGCAGCGGCCTGCCGGTGACCTCCGACGGCCGCCTGCGCACCGACGATGCTCTGGTGTGTGTGGGCCATCGACGCATCGTCGGTGCCGGTGACGCCGTTGCGGCACCTGGGCATGTGGGAAGTCACCTGCGGATGAGTTGTCAGACGGCGATGCCCATGGGTGCCCACGGCGCCGACACGGTGCTCGCGCTGATACGGGGTGAACAACCCGCGCCGGTGTCGATCGGCATGACCGGCCAGGCGATGAGCCTTGGCCGGCGTGACGGATTCATCCAGGCCACACACCGGGACGACACCCCTCGGGGGTTCGTGTTGTCGGGACGGGTGGCGGCGGTGGTCAAAGAACGAGTGTGCCGCTACACCATCACCTCGATGCGGTTCCCGCGTGCCTACCGGTGGCTTCCCGGCGCCACGCCGACGGAGCCCGCGCCGGCCCCGGCCGCGGCCAGATGAGCGAGGCGGGATCGGGCGGCAGGCGAGCCCGCGCCCGAACTGACCGACAGCACAAGGAAATCGTCGAAGTGAAAGTGGAAGTGAAGGGAGCAACATCATGAAGGCAGTGATCGTGTGCACCTCCGTGTCTCACGGCAACACGAAGCGGATCGCCGACGTCATGGGACAAGTCCTGGAGGCCCCGGTCGTCAACCCCGAACAGATCGACAGCGCGGAGCTCGCCACCTACGATCTGGTGGGATTCGGCTCGGGAATCTTCTTCCAGAACTTCCACCCGCAGCTGCGCCAGTTCGTCCGGTCACTGCCGAGGGGGGACCACGGCAGGGCGTTCGTCTTCGCGACCAGCGGACTGCCCGAACCACCGATCCGCCCCTTCACCCGCCCCCTGGTGCGGCTTCTCGGCCAGAAGGGATTCGAGGTGGCCGACACCTTCACCTGCCGTGCGTTCGACACCTGGCTTCCCATGAAGCTCGTCGGCGGCATCAACAAGGACCGGCCCAACGCCACCGATCTGGAGGCGGCGCGCACGTTTGCCGAACGGCTACGGGCTCGGACCGGTGCGGTGTCCTGACCGGCCGGGCAGGTCATGGCGTGGCCAGGAGTTGCGCCGGATCAGGGCAGGCTGATCCGGCGCAACTCTGGAGCAGGCCCCATGCCGGGCAGGGGCCGGACGGTCACGTGGTGGTCCTGCACGATCCGGCCGTCGGCGTCGTGCCTGACGTGGTATCCGCCGGAGACGACGACCATCCCGTACGCACCTCTGCGACCCGGTCCGCCAGCCAGGCATGGCTTCGGAACTCGGCGTCTTCGACGAACTCGATGCCGCCCGGTGCCCACAACTCGGCGACGGCGCGCTTGCGTACCGTGGCGTCCGGCTCGCTATGCCCTGCCAGGACCCACCGACGGGCGCCGATCCGGTCCCTGGCCCTGACCCGCCGGACAAGCGCATCGCCGGATTCCCTGCCCGCGCGTCAGGCGACCCGGCGGGCCAGCACCTGCCCGGGCCACGCGTCGGAAAGGAAGCGGTCGGTGCGGGTGAAACCGCTGCGCTCGTAGAACGCGACCAGTTCGCCCCCGCCGCCCGCCCAGCAGTCGACCCGCAGCAGTTGTACGCCGGCTCGCCGGGTCTCCTCGGCGGCGTGGGCCAGCAGTGCCGCCCCGATGCCCCGGCCTGCGTACCGTCGGTCGGAGACCAGCAGCCGGACGTATCGCTCGGGTTCCGCTGCCGGCGCGATGGGCATCTGCGGGCTGGGCCCGGAGTCCAACACCAGGGCTCCGACGGGCATGCCGTCCAACTCCGCGATGTAGGGGGAGTTCTCGGTCGTGTAGCGCTCGACCCGGGCCACCCCGCCGGGCTTCTGCGAATACGGTGTCGTGCCCCACTGCTCGGTGTTGCCGCGCGCGTTCATCCAGGCCACCGCGGAGTCCAGCATGTCCAGGATGGCCGGGGCGTCGGCCAGGCTGCCTGGTCTGATCCGTATGCCATGTGTGGTTTCGTTCACGCCGGAAGCTTAGGCACGGTCGGGCGGATCATGGTTGAAACCGTGACCTGATCGCAGCGGTCATGCGGATCCACCCGGATCCCCTCGCCCAGCGGTCCGCGGGTCGGTCGCGGTGCGCTTGCGTCGTGGCGTGCCCTCGGGAGCTGCTCTCGGGGTGCTAGAAGTCGGCTATGGTGCGTCGCCACAAGTCGGACGAGGGTGAGCCGGGTGCTCCGAGCCCGTCGGAGCTGCTGCCGGCTCTGGATGAGGGGCAGCGGGCCGATCTGCGCCAGGTCGGGCGCGTGTGGGGTCGGGCCACGGGTGACGCGGAGGCGTGGCGGCGGGCCTTGCCGGTGAACCCGAGTGTCGGGGACTACCCGGAGACCGTCGAGCCCGGGCGCTTCGGGCGTTTCGTGCGCATCGCGTCGCTGTCGGCGCCCTCGGGCGTGGAGGCGCTGGAGGAGACCGAGGAAGCGACAGAAAGACCGTCGCCCCGCGCGGCCGTCGGCCATCGCGTGCGCCGGATCGTGCTGGGTCACCCGCTCAAGAGCACCGCCATCGCCCATGAGCGCATGCGGAAGTCGGTTGCCCTGCCGGTGCTGTCCGCCGACGCGCTCTCCTCGATCGCGTACGGCCCGGAGGCGTTGATCACGATCCTGGTGCTGGCGGGCGCGGCGGGGCTTCGGTACTCGCTGCCGATCTCGGCCGCGATCGCGTTCTTGATGCTCGCGGTCGGGCTGTCCTACCGGCAGACGATTCGCGGCTACCCGCACGGCGGCGGCTCGTACATCGTCGCCGGCGACAACCTCGGCGAGGTGCCCGGCCTGGTGGCAGCCGCCGGGCTGATGATCGACTACATCCTGACCGTGGCCGTCTCCGTCGCGTCCGGGGTCGCCGCCATCACCTCGGCCCTCCCCTCCCTGGCCCCCGCCACAGTGCCGATCGGACTCGGGGTGATCGCATTACTGCTCGCCGGGAACCTGCGCGGGGTGCGCCAGGCCGGAGTGCTGTTCGCCGCCCCCACCTACGTCTTCATCCTGGCCGTCGCCCTCCTGATCGGCTTCGGACTGGCCGACGCCGCCGGGCGGGGCTTCCGGCCACTGCCCACCCCGCACCTGGCCGGGCACGAGGCGGCGGGACTGCTGCTGGTCCTGCGGGCCTTCGCCTCCGGCTCGACGGCGATGACGGGCATCGAGGCCATCTCCAACGCGGTCCCCGCCTTTCGGCGCGTCGAGTGGCGCAACGCCCGGACCACCCTCAGCTGGATGATCGCGCTGCTGATCGCGATGTTCGTCGGCACCGTGGTGCTGGTGCACCTGGATGCCGTCGTGCCCCAGTCCCAACAGACGGTCCTGTCGCAACTCGCCCGCCACACCTACGGATCCGGGCTCCGCTACGGCTTCACCCAGGCCGCCACCGCCGCGATCCTGCTGCTGGCGGCCAACACCGCCTACAACGACTTTCCGCGGGTGCTGTTCCTGCTGGCCCGCGACCGCTACGCGCCGCGGATGTTCCTACGCATGGGCGACCGGCTCGCCTTCAGCAACGGCATCGTCGTGCTGTCGGTCACCGCAGCCGGACTCTTCGCCGCGTTCGGCGGCCGCACCGATCCACTGATCCCCCTGTACGCCGTCGGCGTCTTCCTCGCCTTCACCATGTCGCAGGCCGGCATGGTGGCCCACTGGTGGCGCGAACGCGGCCGCAACTGGCGCCGTAGCCTGGCCTTCAACGCCGTCGGCGGGTTCCTGACAGCGGTGGTGTTCATCACCGCCGGCATCACCAAATTCATCTCCGGAGCCTGGGTCGCGGTGATCGCCATCGCGCTGTTCATCCTGCTGGCGCTGCGGGTGCGCCACCACTACGACGTCGTCAACCAGGCGACCAGGCTCCACCCGCAAGCCATCGAGGTACCCAAGCGGTCACTGGGCCGCCGCAGCCCGGCCCCCGGCAAGCGGACTCTCCCCGAACACATCCATCCGTCCGCCCGGCCGGACACCGAACCCGAACCCGGCAACCGCATCGAGTCCCGGGAAGACGCGCCGGAAAGCGAGGAAACACCCGAGGAGATCCACCACCTGACCGTGGTCCCGGTGGCCGCCCTCGACCTGGCCGCCATGCGCGCTCTCGCCTACGCCGCCTCGCTCGAACAACCCGTCCTTGCCCTGCACGTCAGCCCCACCCGCGACGAAGCCGAACGCTTCCGCGGCTACTGGCGTGACTGGGGCGACCATCTCCCCCTCGAAGTGCTTGTCTCCCCCTACCGCGCCATCGTCGCCCCACTCGTCGACTACCTCGAAGCACTCCACCACCAGCGCCCCGACCTCACCCTGACCGTCGTCCTCCCCGAAATCGTCACCCGACACTGGTGGCATACCACGCTCCACAGCCACGTCGCGCCCCGGCTGCGTCGTGCCCTGCGCCCCCTGCCGAAAATCGTCATCACCACCATCCCGTTCCACATCCGGCACTGACACCCACGCCCCGCCCTGGAACCATGCGAGGTGGCGGAGGTTGGGCACCGCCGCGGTGGTCGAAGGGGCGTGGCGGCGGGAGGCGCAGTCTCCGGAGATCCGAGTCGGCGGGAATGGGGGGCCGTTACTCGTGGTTGAAGGAGATGCGGGTGGCACGATCCGGAAGCAGGATTCACCCTTCGCAGGGATGTGCTCCGGTCATTCCCTGAAGATTGCTTGTCGACAGAGCCGGCAACTTGCCACCCGCAGTAACCGACTGGTTGCCATTCGGGGCAAGTTGCTTCCGACCTTCTGTGCAACGACCGTGCGAACGCTGCTCAATTGCGCTCTCGAACGTGGGCCTGCCCGGCGCCGGCGTTTGTTTTCGGTGATTCCTCGGGGACGGGAAGCGAGCGCCAGAGGCCACCGCCGGCAGCAGTGACAAGGTTCGGGGCCGCCTTGCGCAGCCGGCCCGCAACGGCGCCGGGGTTCGGCACGGACACGACGAGGAGACTGAAAGCGGACGACGGCCGCAGTCCGATACACAGCACGGGCCCACCGGGCCGCATCGCCACAAAATCCCTTCCGGCGGAGTGCCGGCGTACGCCGATGCACACCACTTCGGGTGCCCAGACGCCCCGCCCGTGTCTCCCGCGCAAGGCACGCCACCAATCCGGTTCGATCACTACGGTACGCACAGCGGAGAGCGGCACCCGTACGCGGCTGCGCCTCGCGGCCACCTTCTCCGACCACGTCAGACGGAGGACGAGCTGATCGTCTTCGACTGTCAGCCGTGCCATCACTCGACACCTCCTCGTCGGCTGCGTGGGGCCTGGCCGCTGCTCGGACACGAGGATGAGTTCCGCTGGACCGGCACGGCCGGGTACGGGATCCCTGGTGCGCGGCGAACGACGTGGAGCAGGGCGTCGGGAGGCGCTCCGCAGTGCGCCGCGTCCTGTGAGGGCGGGTCGGGCAGTTCGTCTTGCGGGGTCAGCCTCCGAGGTGCCGTGAACGGCGCCTGTCCGTGCATACCGGGCACATCCACGGCGTTACCCACAGTGCGCGCCGCGGCAGCGACCCATGCGGAATCGGCACCCTCAGATATCGGCTCGTCACGCAGATGCCGCCGACGCAGCACGATAGCGGGGTCCGGATCCTCGTTGGCGCTGTCGGGCGAGGTGACCAGGTGCAGCGAGGCGTGCGCGCCGGGTTCTTGACGGCGGGGTTCGAGGAAGGAAAGTCGCATCGTCGCTCCTCAGACCGGTCGTCGACGCCTCCGGCCGCAGTTGCCGCCCAGGCCGGATACACCGGGCGAACGGCACCGCGGGGCATGCCTCGTGTCCATGATGCGCCTGCGGGCATGGCCGCGCGCCGGGAGCAGGGCCGGGCCGGTCCCCGGCAGGCTCGCGGCTGAGTCGCGATGACCCGGTGTCGTCTTCCGCGGGGCGATGCATCGAGCTGACCGCGCCGAAGTCACACGCCTGTGCGCGCTACCTGGACCTTGGCCCGCCCGCAGCCGGTCGGGTCGTCTGGCGGGACCCGGGTACATACCAGACACGAGAACTTGACGGAACAGGCAGGCGACCGGGCATGCGCGACGTCGACATCGTGGTGACTGGGATAGGGGTTGGGGTTGGGGGTCAGGGTTGGGAGTGAGAGTGGGGGGCCGGCACGTCGGCGAGCACCGGCCGGGACCGGGCCGAGCGCGGTCGGGGCGGAGACAGAGCTGGTAGGTGGGGAGTGTCCGTGCGCCGCAGCGACACCACCGGCGCGGAAGGTCCTTGAAAGTTCTTGGAAATGGGAAAGGCGGGCCGATGGCACCACGGCTGTTGCTGACTCTGCTCGGCGTGGGGGCGATGAACTCGCCGCGCTTCGCGCCGGCCGGCCTGCTGCTGCGGTACGGCATCACGGATCGCCTTCGATGGCGGCCCCGGTGCCGAACCGCCGTATGACCTGGATGCCTGGTTGGTGACAGACGAACAGGCGGAACTCACCTCCGCTCTGCGGAAGATGGCCGCGGATCGCGGCCTGGAGCCCCGGGTCGGAAACGTGGCAGCGGGCGAGCTCCGGGTAGGCGCGCACCCCGTGGTCCATACCTCGCACCCGGCCTACGGATACCGTATCCGGGCGGCCGGCGGTGTGGTCGTCGTCTAGGCACCGGAGTTCTTCGGTTTCCCACCGTGGGCGGCCGACGCGGATCTCATGTTCGCAGAAGCCTCCGCCTGGGACCGGCCGATCCGCTTCCGCGGAGGTGTGGGAGGCCACGCCGGCGTGCTCGAAGTCGCCACCCGGGCAGAGCAGTACCGAGTGCGGCGCCTGGTCTACGCGCACATCGGACGCCCGTGCATCCGGGCCATCGATGCCGGGCTCAAGCCGGAGTTCGGCACCTGGGGCCGAGAGAACCACACCTACACCGTGAACCCCCGCCCGTGGTCGTGAACCGCTCGGCCTGGAACGCCCTCTCCGTGCAGGCGTGGCACCTGGCGTTTCGTGAATGACTCGCTTCCTGTGCCTGGACGTCTGACGGCTGCGCTCCTCGGGCGATGCCCCGGCACCGCCTCCCTGCCGTCTACTCCGGCGGCTCCTGTTGCGGTGGACCCGTACCGCGTTGCCTTGCCCAACGGCACACCAGCCGGCGGAGGGCGGCGAGGGTCAGCGCCGATACGGCCGCGAAGGCCGAGGCCACGGTTGCTGAGGAGGTCGCGATGGCTGCGGCCAGCAGGGCCACGGAGGAGGCCCCCAACACACAGACGGCACAGCAGAGTTCACGTAGCGGCGACCATGGTGGCAGGGGGTGCCGTCGCATCCTCGCCAGGCGACGGTCCAGGACCGCGTCGTCCGCACGCAGATTTTCTTCGATCACGGCCAGGACGAACTGCTCCCGTGGGGACAGTGCTTCACCCATCGCAGACACCTCCGCTCTGCGTTCACCCGTCCTCCGGGCGGAGCTCCTTCCTCTTCGCGACTCTGCCCGTGCGCGGCGCCATCCGCCCCGTCGGCGGGCCGGGCGGCGAACCGCTCCTGGGCCTGCCGCCAGTGTTCGGTGTATCGGTCCTGGACTGGCACCGGTAACGGCGCGATGTCCGCCGTAACGCTGCCCGGCGGGCAGCGGAGATCGTGCCCGGCCTGCCGTGGGCGGCTGCTTTGGCCCGTCGCCACACGCCAAGCGAGGTACCCGGCCAGAGCGCGCGCCACGAGTCCGGCGGCAATCGGTACGACGATGACGAGATTCCCAGCGGACATCGGCTACCGCCTACGGCTACTCCAGCACGTCAGACATCGAACGAGCCCTCCCTCCCACTGTGGTCCCCGGCTGAGGGGAGGGCAAGCGCTGCCACAAGTCCCGCGCCCGGGCCCGGGCTGCTGCGGCGGCGGGAGCGGCGTGCCAGTCTGGACGTGAGGCTCGGCGCAGTGCCTGAAGCCGTCGCCGCTGCCGAGCCTCACTGCGCCCGTGCGAACCGGCGAGAGGTTCGGTTATGGGCCGAAGTGGACGGTGGCGCTCTGCCGGTCTTCCGGGGTGCGTGGTCCGTAGTCCCGGCTCGCGCTGGAAACCCCCTGGAAGAGTCCGCGCGAGCCGGGCCTTCGAAGGCGCCTGTCTGCGTTGTCCGTCTGTGCCCGGGAGTACACACGCAAGCAGACGCCGTGGCCCCGCGGCGCAGTTGGAAGGGGACCATTGGACCGGGGACCTTGGGCATGACATTACGCCGTGGGTAGTGCGTGACGCGGCAACGACGCACGGCATATGCCCGAACTGGCGGCAGACCGCGTCACGTCGGGGGGTAGTCCCCATCGACGTCTGGAGCGACCGATACGTGTTCCGGTTCGGCGCCCTCGGCGGCGCCCCGGCCGACGAATGCCACCGGGGCAGCCCCCTCACCACCGGGGCAGCCCCCGCGTCGCCGCCCTGCTCACCTGGTACGGAGCCGGGGTCCGCCAATGGGACCCGCCGGCCCCCGACCTGCGTTCCCGTTACCTGATGCCGTGAATGGCTTGGGGGTCGGTGGCCGGGAGGGCGGGCTTGGCCTTCATGGCGGAAGGTGGCGGAGCCACATAGACCGGGGCGGGGTCGGGTTCGGGGGCGCAGGTCTTGGCGATGAAGCCCTTGCCGGTTGGGAGGCGGCCGTCTCGCAGATAGGCGGTGAAGGTGTCGTCCAGACAGGAGTTGCCGTGGAAGAGGATCTCGTGGAAGCTGCCGCCCTTCTGGACGACCAGCTTGGATCCGGGCAGCGCCCTGTGCATGGCGACAGCGCCCGGGTAGGGGGTGGCGGCGTCCTCGGTGGCCTGGAAGAGCAGGACGGGCGGCAAGCCCTTGCCGGTGATCTTCAGTCGGCCGGCCTTGTTGCCCTGGTAGGGCCAGAACATGCAGGCAGCGTTGTACCACATGTTGTTGTAGGTGTAGAAGGGCGCGATGGCGTTGACCTTGGCCTGGTCCTTCTTCCAAAACTCCCAGTCGCGCGGCCAGTTGTTCTCAGTGCACTGGACCGCGTTGTATGCCGGGAACGTTCCGTCGTCAGCGCCCGGGGCCGCGTAGCGGTTGTAGGCGATCTGCAGCGGACGGGTGTCGTTCTGGGTGAGGTAGGCCGACAGTGCCGTCGCCATCTGCGGCCAGCGCAGGAAGTTGTAGCCGCCGCCGTAGAAGGTGTCTTCGAACTCGGCGGGGCCGATCTTGCCGGGAGCCGGGGTGGCATCCACCGGTTTGGTCCGTAGTGCGGCCTCGACCTGGTGGTACTTCCGCTCCACGGTGGCGGCGTCGGTGCCCAGGTGGTAGATCGAGTCGGCCTTCGCGGTCCACGCCGCGAAGGCGTCGAATCGGCGCTGGTGCTCCTTGTCCTGCAGGATGTTGTGGTCGTACCAGGCGATGGTGGGGCCGACGATGCTGTCCAGCACCATCCTGCGCACGTGTGAGGGGAAGAGCTGGCCGTATGTCGAGCCCAGTGAGGTGCCCCATGAGCCACCGTAGAAGTTGATCTTCTGGACGCCGAGCGCCCGCCGGATGCTGTCCATGTCGCGTGCGTTGTCGACGGTGGTCATGTGCGGCAGGATCCGGCTCCAGTTCGCGGCGCAGTCGGCGGCGTACTTGGCCGACTTCTCCAGCCATGCCTTCGAGGTGCCCTGGCTGACTTGGTAGTCCGGCCGCTCGGCGTCGAAGAAGTGCGCGTCGCAGGTGACGTGCGGGGCGCTGGCGTTGGTGCCGCGCGGGTCGAAGCCGATCCAGTCGTAGGTCGAGGCGACGTCCTGGGGGAGCTTTCCGGCGATGTAGGCGGGCATCCACAGGCCGGAGTCGCCGGGACCGCCGGGGTTCAACAGGATCGGGCCCTGCCGCTTGCCCTTGGGCGCGGTGGCCGGGAGCCGGTTCACCTTGATCTTGATCTTGGTGCCGTTCGGATGCGCGTAGTCCAACGGCACTTCGAGCATGGCGCATTGGAGCGCGGGAGTGGTCGCGTCGTGGCAGGAGCTCCAGGTGAGCTTCCCCTGACGTGCGCCCTCTGCTGTGGGCACGGAAGCGGAGGCAGGCGTGATACCCGCGAAGACTCCGCCGATGGCGGCGACGGCCGATAACAGGGCTCTGGCTCTTCTCATGGATGCATGATGTGACATGTGCAATATCACATGACGCTTTACGGAGTGCGTGTTACCCAACTGTGACCGTGATGCGCGGGTTCGTCGAGAAGACCTCGATCAGCAACACGGACCGCACCTGGGACATACGGATACGCCCACTCGCCCGCCCCGATGTCCTCCGGACCGTCGAGTCCGGACACATGTCGCGATCCTGGGCAGCGCTCCTACGCAGCGCCGTCGGCGGGGAGGCTCCAACGAAGCTCCGTGGCGCTTCAGTCGGCGCCTGGGGTGCGAGGCTGCGCCGTGGCCGTCGGCATCCACTCCGAAGCGATGCGCAACGCCGCACGCAATGCTCCCCGCCGCGGCGGCCTGGGCGCGGCCCGCACCGCGCCGGGCCGTTGGACACCGCCGGCGGGTCCGCTCCAACCGGTATGCCCGCGATGGGTCGGCCTGTTACGCCTCGCCGGCCGGGAGGCCGTCGCCGATCTGCTCGCGCAACCACTCGTCGTCGTACACCTTGCTCAGGTAGTTGCGGCCGGAGTCCGGGATCACCACGACCACCAGGTCGTCCGGACCGAGCCCGGCGGCTACCCGGAGCGCCGCAGCCACCGCGGTCCCGGCCGATGCACCCACCAACAGCCCCTCCTCACAGGCCAGTCGGCGGGCGGTCAGCAGCGAGTCGCAGTCGCTGATCCGCTCGAACCGGTCCACCACATCGGTATGGAACGACTCCGGCCAGGAGTCGTCCACCGTCTCGGGGTGCCGGAACAGGCCGATGCTCTCCACCGCGTAGGCGGTGCCGGGCCCGCCCGAGTAGACGGATGCTTCCGGGTCGGCGCCGATCACCTGGACCTGGCCGCCGCTGACCTCCTTGAGGTAGCCGCCGGTGCCGCTGATCGTGCCGCCGGTGCCGACGCCCGCCACCAGGTGCGTGATCCGGCCCTCGGTCTGCCGCCACAGTTCCGGTCCGGTACTGCCGTGGTGCGCACGGGGGTTGGCGGGATTGTTGTACTGGTCGACCAGCCACGCACCGGGCGTGGTCCGGGCGATGCGCTCCGCCGCCGACCTGGGGTGGTCCGGGTGCTCGCGGGGCACGTCGCCGGGGCAGACCACCACTTCGGCCCCATAGGCGCGGAGCACCGCCACCTTCTCGGCGCTGCTCTTCTCCGGCAGGGTGAACACACAGCGGTAGCCGCGCTGTGCCGCCACCATGGCCAGGCCCACTCCGGTGTTGCCCGAGGTGGTCTCCACGAGGGTGCCGCCCGGTCGCAGCAGCCCGGCGTCCTCGGCGGCCCGCACCATGGACAGCGCGATGCGGTCCTTCACACTCCCGCCCGGGTTGACGTACTCCAACTTCGCGTAGATCGGCGTGGAAAGGCCCGCGGTGATCCGGTTGAGCCGGACCAGCGGGGTGTTGCCAACTACCTCGACAAGGGATTCGTAGACGTCCATCACAGCAGTCTGCCGCACAGGCCGAACAGCGGGAGCGGCCTCGCATCCAGTGTCCTGGCCCAGGCAACGGATAGACGGCGACGATGCGTTCAAGGGTTCGGGTCCTGGCGCGGGTAGAGCGCGCCGGCCGGCACGCGACTTCGGTGCGGAACTCATCGCCGCCCTTCGACCGGTTGCTCGCGGACCACGTCGGTGGCGCGCTTGTCGTCGCGCAGCCCCAGGAAGCGCGGGTGCCGCAACCGGCCGGCCCGAGTCCACTCGGTGAAGTCGATCTGGCCGACCAGGCTGGGCCGCACCCAGTGCGCTGTCCGTTCACCGACCTCGTCGACGAACGGCCGGCGGGACCGGGCGAGGCCGTCGAGGCGGTGGCGCAGGTCTGTGAGGGTGGCGGTGTCGTAGCCGGTGCCGACCTTCCCCGCGTACCGGAGTCGGGCGTCCTGGTAGTAGCCGACCAGCAGGGCCCCGAACCCCACGCGGTTGCCGGCCGGTTCGGTGAAGCCCCCGATGACGAACTCCTGCCCCGCACTGCATTTCAGCTTCAGCCAACTGGTAGAACGCTTGTGGACATAGACACCGTCGGCGCGTTTGGCGAGCAGCCCCTCCCAGCCACCGGCACATGCCTGGTCCAGGAGGTCCTGGCCACCTTGATTGCGGTGTGGCGTGAACCGCAACGGAGTACGGAATTCCAGGGCGCCGCGCAGCAATGCCTTGCGGGTGCGCAGCGGCAGCCCGGTGATGTCGTAGCCGTCCAAGCGGAGGAGGCCGAAGAGGTAGAAGTGGACCGTGACGCGGCTGGCTCGGGCAGCGGCCGGGTCCCTGAGCCCCATCCGTTGCTGGAGGGGGGAGAAGTCGGTGCGGCCGTGTCGCAGCGCGACGATTTCGCCGTCCACGGTGAAGTCTTGGCAGTCCTGCGCGGCCAGGGCGTCGACGAGTTCCGGGTAAGTGGCGTTCAGCGGCTTGCCGGTCCGGGACATCAGGCGTACCTCGTTCCCGTCGCGTAGCGCCAGGGCCCGCACACCGTCCAGCTTCCGCTCGAAGAGCCAACCGTCGTCGAAGGCACGGCGGTTGCTGAGGACGGCCAGCATCGGCGGCCCGGTCGATCGGGCCCGCCGGGCACGGCGGGGCAGCTGTCGTTGCTGTTCGGGCAGAACCATGCGACTCGCGACGGTAACCGATCGGATACGCGTTGGGCTCTGCCCGGTGGCGCGGGCGCCCGCGAGGTCGGCCGGCCCATCAGCCACGTCATCGTTGTGTCATCGCCATTTCATCGGCCGTGGTTAGCGTCGACGCCGTCTGCTGCCGAGCCGCTGCCCGGCTCGGACAACTGCCGGGCCATGCCCGACCGGGGATTCATCGCTGCCTCTCCGTCGGCCCAAGCGTGCCGGAGCCCGGGCGACTCGGGACCGGCAGCCGGGCAATGTCCCGACTTCCTCTGCGTGCAAGTGAGTTGACTCCGAAAGGCATCGAGCGAATGACACGTCCATCGGACGAGCAGGACCCGGCGGTCGGCGGGTACTCCCGCCGTAAGCTCCTCAAGATCGGCGTCGGACTGGGTGTCGCCGTGGGAGCGGGCGTCGTCGGTTCGGGTGCCGAGGTAGCGATGGCCGGCGGGCCGAACGACCCGTCCAGTCCGACGCTCGCGACCAAGGTGAAGAACCTGAGCGGTCCGGCCGAGACCGGCCCGTTCGCCTCGCCGTGGACCGACCTCGGCATCCCCGCGCTGTGCCCGAACGGCACCATGCTGTTCGTCGGCGGCGACACCTTCAACGGCGACCACGTACCGCAGCCGGGCGAGCCCGCCGAGGACTGGCGCGCCCCGGTCGGCCTGCGCTCCAGCAGCGCGGACCTGAACAACCTGCGTATCGACGGCAGCGTCGGCGGCGACCACGCCATCAGCCTGGTCGGCGAGCCGCACAACCCGGTCGGCGACAAGGCCACCACGGCGATCCCGTCCGATGTGTTCGTCGTCGACGGCGTCATGTACATGCATCTCATGCGCGGCGTCATCTACGACACCCACCACACGGACTTCTGGCGTTCCACCGACAACGGTGAGACCTGGGAGTACCTGTGCCAGTGGCCGGGTGACCTGCACGGCGGCCAGTTCCAACAGAAGACCTACGCGGTGGCCGAGGGCGACTACTGCTACGTCCTGTCCACGGTCTTCAACCGCGAAGTGGAATCGGGGATGCTGCTGCACCGGGTGCGGAAGGACAGCCTCGGCAACGCGGACGCCTACGAGCCCTGGGGCTACGCCGACGGCGACTGGCGGTGGGGCGCGCCTCCGACGACCGTCTTCGGCACCCGCAAGTGGGGCGAGATCTGCTTCCGTGCCATGGACGGCAAGTACGTTCTCACATGGCTGAACATGAACCCGCTGTCGATCCGGGCTATGGTCTTCCCGCTCCCGACCTCGGACCTGACCAGGACGCTGGAGCAGACGATGATCCTGCCCTGCGCCCCGGGACAGGAGATCGCCAACCTCGTCGCCAGCCCGTACGGCGGGTTCGTCGTCCCCGGCTCGACGTTCGGCAACTTCCACATCGTCGTCAGCCAGTGGTACGACCCGAGGAACTACCGGTTCATGCAGTACAAAATCAACATGCTGTCCTGAGTCCCGTTACGTGTCCCGCACGTAGAACTCGCCGCTGTCAGGTCCGCGCCGGGGCCCTCGTCTTCTGCGGCGACGATGTCGCGAGCGCCGCCGTCGGTGACGCGGCCCTGGACGCTGTCACCGACGAGACATTCACCGCTGGGACGACGAGGTGCCGGCGACACGGCAGGCTCGGGCGGCGTCCTTGGACCTCACCCGAGCCTGCCAAGCCGTCAGGGGCTGGTAACTCCCCGTGCTACGGGGCCATCTCGTACGCTCCGGACAGCGCCGCGACGCGCTCCCAGACACGCTTCGAGCGGGCGTCGTCGACGACCGGGCGCCGGACCGCGCCCAGTGCCCAGCTCTGCTGTTCCGCGGTGGCGGAGTCCTTGCCGTGCAGCTCGACGGCGTGCGCGGAGAAGTCGCGTACGAGGACCGCGAACAGTTCGTCGAGCACGTCTGCGTCGAGGCCGGTCAGGTGTGCCTGTTCCAGGATCAGCTGGGCGTGCACGACGAGCGCGAAGAGCTGGCCGACGGCGAGCAGGAGGTCGAGGTCGCGGCTCTGCGCCTCGTCGGGGGCCGCGGTGGTGACGAACTCGCACAGGGCGTCGGCCTGTTCGCGGAGGCGGGCGACGTTGGGCGTCTCGGCGTAGGCGTCGAAGGCGGCCCGCCAGTCGTGGAAGCGGACGGATCCCAGACCGCGGGCCGGTCCCTGCCGGAAGAGGAACGCATCGTCGGCCGCGTCGAGGCGGGTCGGCACCGGTGCGTACTCGGTGGGGTTCAGCAGGTGGTTGCCCATGAACTTGAGGATCAGGGCGAGGTTGACGTGGACCGTGCCCTCCAGCTTGGGCAGGCCCCGGATCTCGGTGGCGGCCTGGGCGAAGTAGGTGTCCTTCTCGAAGCCCTTGGCCGCGATGACGTCCCACATCAGGTCGATGACCTTCTCGCCCTCGGTGGTCACCTTCATCTTCGTCATCGGGTTGAAGAGGAGGTAGCGGCGGTCGTCGGGGCCGGCGGAGCGGAAGTAGTCGACGGCGCGGTCGCTGAACAGCTTCATCCCGACGAGGCGTACGTAGGCGTCGGTCAGCTCGCGGCGCACGTGCGGGAAGGCGGTGACCGGGCGGCCGTAGAGGATGCGGTTGTGCGCATGGGTGACGGCCTCGTACATCGCGTGTTCGCAGATGCCGATGGCGCCGGTGCAGAGGTTGAACTTGCCGACGTTGACCGTGTTGAGGGCGGCGTCGAAGGCGGCACGGCCGGTGTGCAGGATGTCGTCCTGGCCGACCGGGTAGTCCTCGAGGCGGAATTCGCTGACGTACTTGGAGGAGTCGACGACGTTCTTCACCAGCTGGTAGGCGGGGTGACGGCTGTCGGCGGCGAAGAAGACGTAACCGTCCGGGCCCTCGATGTCGGTGCGGCGGCCGAAGACGGAGACGAGTCCGGCGGCGTTGCCGTTGCCGATGTAGTACTTGGAGCCGCTGGCGCGGAATCCGCCGTCACCGTCGGGCTCCAGCAGCATGTCGGTGGAGTAGATGTCGGCGCCGTGGGCCTTTTCGGACAGGCCGAAGGCGAACACCTCGCCCTCGTCGAGGAGTTCGGCCGCACGGGCACGGACGGTGGCGTTGTCGCTCTGCCAGACCGGGCCGAGACCGAGGATGGTGACCTGCCAGGCGTACCAGTAGTCGAGTCCGTAGAAGCCGAATATCTCGTTGAGGGCGGCGATGCGGGCGGTGTCCCAGCGCTTGTCAGGCTGCCCGTCGGCGGCGGAGGCCGGGGTGAGGAAGGTCGCGAACAGCCCTTCCTTGGCGGAGAACGCGAGGAAGTCCGCCAGCCAGGTGCGGGAGCGGTAGTCCTCGATCAGCCGGCGCTTGCCGCGGTCCTCGAACCAGTCGACGGTGGCGCGCAGCAGCCTGCGGGTCTCGGGGTCGAAGTGCGCCGGGTCGTAGGTGCGGGGGTTGAACAGCAGCTGGTCGGTCATGGACGGTCGCCTTTCCGGATCGGGGTGTGAGGGTGGTGACGGAAAGCTCAGGGCATGCCGGTGGACGGCGGGTCGGGAGTGCGTCGGTGGCGGTTCAGCGCTCGGGGTCGAGTCGGTGGAGGGTGGCGAGCACGTCGTCGAGCCAGGCGAGGGTCATCTGCTCGTACGCGATGCCGCCGCGCAGCACGACGTGCTGGAGCTCCTGCCCGGCGTCGAGCGTGGCGGGGGCCTCGGGGCCGGTGAAGTCCCGTCGCTCCCCGGCGAGATAGTGCGCGAGCCGGTCGGAGTGCGCCTGGTGGTGCCGCTCGACTTCACGGATCAGTGCGGCCGGGTCGTCGAAGGCCGCGCCGCGGATCTTCACGGCGAGTTCGTGCCGGACGCTCTCGGGTTCGATCGGCTCGTGGAGCCATGCGGAGAGCACGGCCCGGCCCGGTGCGGCCACCGAGTACTCCTTCTTGTCCGGTCGGGCCTGCTGCGGCACCTCTCGGACATCGATCCACCCGTCGCCCTCCATCCGCTTGAGGACGCGGTAGATCTGCTGATGGGTGGCGGTCCAGAAGTATCCGATGGACCGGTCGAACCGCCGGGCCAGCTCATAGCCGGAGCCCGGCTGCTCCAGCAGAGAGACGAGGATCGCGTGTTCGAGCGCCATACCTCGAATCTTCTATGCAACTCGTTGCATAGACAAGGGCGGGGCTCCCGGTGAGACGGGGCTCACCCGGGCCGCACAACGGCGGCATCCCATACCGCTCGACAACAACATAGGTTAGCCTTACCTAAGTTGTTGACCCTGCCTAAGTTGTTGCCTGTCTGAGCTCGACCGTCTGACCGGGAGAATCTGGATGCGTCCTCTCCGTGCTCGCCCCACCACGCCGACCTCCGCCGAGCGCGTCCGGTCGATCCTGGCCAGCGCCCACTCGATGACCGTGGTGACTGACGGAGTGCGCACGGAAGTGCGCCACCTCGACAACAAGACGGCGTTTGGCCATATCCACTTGCACGCACCGTCCGAAGACGCCGACGTGAAGCCGTCGACGCTCATCCCCATCCGGCTGGAACTCACCGACATCTCCCCCACTCCGGTGCGCGACCGCCTGCGGGCCCGGGTCACCATGACTGGCCTGTTGGCCGCCCCGTACAACACCGAGACGGCAGAGAGCACCTGTATGGAGTTCGGTCAGGCATTCCTGGACGGGCCGGACGGTCGCAGCCAGGTGACCTTCCAGGACCTGGAGGCGACGGAGCTCGATCCGATCGCGGCGAGCGAGGCCGGCATGCTGACGCATCTCCTTGACCAGCACAGCAAACTCATCCCCCTGCTGCTGCGCCTCGTCCACCCGCGACCCGAGCGCGGCATGACCCGCGCCCTGCCGGTGGCGATGGACCGCTACGGCCTGACCTTGCGCCTGGAATACCCTCACGCCCACCGCGACGTCCGACTGCCTTTCAAGACGACCGTCACGAACATCGACCAGGCCGGCCCGCAAGTACGAGCTCTGCTGGCCACTGCACGACGTGTCACCCATCGCAACCACCTGCTGACCTGACGGACCTGCTCGCCGGCCGGGCCGCCGGGGCGGTGCAGGAGGGTGAGCAGGAGAGCGATGGGAGGAGCGTGCCGGTGCTGCCGGCGAGGTGGCAGACCAGGGCGGGACGGACGTGGGTACCGCCGTGGCGCTCGGACAGGTACGCGAAGGTTGGGTCAGCTCCGGCAAGGTTTCGGCGTCCGCAGGCACGGCCGACCGCCTGAGTGGGGGCGGCGGGTCAGGCGCGTGCTGCGGCGGCGGCAGTGAGGTGTCCCAGGCAGGCAGGGGCCGATCATCCGGCACAGGCGGGGACGCGACGCCGGCGCGCGATCATGCCCAGAGCGACGTCCACGATCAGGAACCCGGCGAGCGAAATGCCGAGCAGCGGTACCGCCCAGCCCACCACCGCGACGACGAGTGCGGACGGAAGCAGTACCCGGAGCGGTATCCGCCGCCAGGCGCCGCGTGGGTTCGGACGCCCGAAGGACAGGGCGCGGTCGCGGGTGGGACGCCGTTGCCACCACATCACGTAACCCCAGACGACCAGGAAGATCAGCGCGAGGGCGAGCGCGGCCAGGGCGATCTGGTTGGCGATGCCGAAGAGGGTACCGGTGTGCAGGTCGATGCCGTAGCGGGTGAGTTTCGCCAGGACGGGATAGTCGGCGAACCGCGAGACGTCGGTGATCTTGCCGGTGGCCGGGTCGACGGCGACCGCGTCCTGCTTCTCGGGCCAGCTGCGCTGGACCTGCTTGACGACATAGGCCGTGTCGCTGTCCTTCGGCAGGTCGATCTCCACGGGATTCGACAGCCCCTCGGCACGGGCCGCCCTCAGCACCCTGTCGATGCCCACGTCCGACGGCGCGGACCCGTCCGACGCACCGCCCTGCTTCCCTTCCATCCCCGGCATGTCGGGCATCCCCGGCATCCCCGCCATCCCCGCCGTGCCGCCATGTTGGGTGTGGTCCCCGGCCACGGCTGTCGAGACGGCCGGCGTCGCCTGCCCCAGGGACTGGCGCAGTGCGCCGATGTTCGCCCCGGCGTAGGTGGACCAGGTCAGGCCGGTCGCGGACAGGAAGAACAGGCCGACCGCGGCCCACATCCCCACCGCGCCGTGCCACGAGAGCGTCCGGCGCCGTCCGGTGACGGTGCGGTCGGGCAGCACGAGCGCCCGCAGCGTGCGGTGTCTGCGCCTACGTGCGATCCACAGCGCGAGGCCGCCGCCGGCGACCACCCACAGCCAGCTGGCGGCCAGTTCGCTGTAGAGGCGCCCCTTCTCCCCCAGGTGCAGATCGCGATGCAGCTCGTCGAGCCAGGCGCGCAGCGGCAGCGCGCCGGTGGAGCCGTAGGTCTGCAGTGCGCCGCGGACATCGCCCGTGTACGGGTTGACGAAGACGGCGAGCTGGTGGTCATCGGGCACCCCCGGCACGCCGGAGAGCAGAACACGAGTGGTGTCCCCTGCTCGCGGCGCCGGGCGTACCGCGGCGACCTTCCCCTCCGGGTGTGCCCGGCGCGCGTCGGCGACCTGCTGCGACAGCGGCAGCGTGCGCGTACCGACGGGAACGTTCAACTCGTGTGCGTAGAGCACCTTCTCGGCCTGGAACGAGCCTGCGTAGAGCAGCCCGGTGACCGCGGCAACCAGGAGAAACGGCGCGACCAGAACACCGGCGTAGAAGTGCAGGCGCAGCACCAGAGGGCGCAGGACCGACCACCCGAACCGTTCGGATCGCCTTACGGGCGCTGCTGGTTGCTCGCCGGAGCCGACACCATCGGTGCTGTCCGGGGCATCGCCGGCATCGCTGGAACGGAGATATTGCTCGGTGGGCACGAAGGTGCTCCCTGGTCGGAGGTGATGTGGCCCGGTCCGCTGCCGTGCCGCTCCAGGGAGTCGGGGGAACGGAAGCCGGAGTTCCGGCGGTGTGCTGTGAGGTGACCCACAGGAAAGGGGCCGGGCCGGCGTCATCACCGACCGCTCGTACGACGAAGAGGACTGGCTTCGACACGGTCGGAGCCAGTCCTCTTCTGCTTCTACCCACGGCCCCCGATCCGCCGACCGGATCGGGGGCGATCGACGCCCCGACGGGTATCCGGCTATACCGGGCGCTCACCTGGGCAGTACGGGGGGGCGGCACCCAGCGGTTACTGCCTCTGCTGCTTGCCGGAGCGGCTTCGGGCCAGGCCGAGGCCGCCCGCGACCAAGCCGAGCACGCCGACCACCAGGCCCGCGATGCCGAGGCTGCGGGCGATCGAGTCACTCGCCTTCGCCGGCACGGTCGGGGAACCCTTCGGCGCCGCGCTCGGTTCATCGGAGGAGGTCGCGGCGGTCAGCTTCAGGGTGGGGGCGGGGTTTTCCGGCTCGGGTCGGCCGGGCCGCTTCGCCTCGATCCAGCGGACGACCTTGCCATTGGAGTAGGTCTGGAGGGCCTTGAAGGCCAACTGGTTGGTTCCGGTGGGCAGTTGTCCGAAGGCGACGGTGAAGTCCTGGTAGTTGCGGGGATCGATCTTGCCGCCGGTCCAGATGACTTCCGAGACGGCGTCGGTGATGTTTCCGTCGTCGGTCTTGATGGGGGTCTTGAGCTTGGTGGTCTTCACCTGCGCCGTCCAGTTCCCGACGGGCGTGACCAGGACGGACGGGATCGGATGGTCCATGGGAAGCGTGATGTCCACCTTGGTGGTGCTCGCGTCGTCCTCCTCGTTCGGCACCCGGAAGGTCAAGGTGCCGTCCGAGGCGCCCTGTGGATAACTGTCGGGGTGGACGGTGACATGGGCGAACGCGGCACCGGCACTGGCCAGCACTCCGGCGGTGGCCAGGGCGCCGACCACGGCGGCGCGGCGCAGCGCACACCGGGCGGCAGAACGTAGGGATGTCGCAGACATGCGATGACTCCGTACAGGTCGACCGGCGGGCGTAACAGCCGCCGGCGAAGCGGTGAGGTGGATCGCCGCACACCGGATCAGCGTGCGGCGTACGGAACCGCGCGAGGACGGCTCACTCGTACAGGGCCGGAGTGAGCCCCACCGCTGGCGGCCCCCGCCGCACCACCGCGTGCCGCAGCCGAAGCTGCCGCGTCCACCGCCCCTCCGCGGCTCTCCGTCCTGTCCGCCCGAGCGATGGCGGCGCCGGTGCTACGACGGCGCGCCACCAGGCCACAAGTCCCGGGACCAGCACCGCCACTTGACGCAGCAGGGACCACACGGCCGCCTCACCGCGGCGCAGCCACCATGACGCCACCAGCGAGGCCACGGCGTGTGCGGCCACCGCCTGACCGCTTTCGCGGTGCTGCGCCGCCATCGCCATCATCGGATGGTGCATGCCCGACATACCGGCCATCGCCATACCCGGCACAGGCGATCCCGACGGCCCGGCGCCCGCGCCCATGGACGCGGCATCGAAGAGGACATGGAGACCGACCTGCACGACGGCCATGACCCCGCAGATGCCCGCCAGTGATCGCTCCCGGCCGCCCAGCACGCACCCGAGACCGAAGACCACCGCAAACCCGACCCCGTCGGCCCACAAGGCGGGCGTCCGATGGCACGCGAGGCTGTGCCCGGCCGCACCCAGCGTGACGCACACCGTGGCGAACACGGCAGCCCGCAGGCTCCGGACCACCAGGGACGCACTCACGCGACGAGGTCCCTTCCCATCGATCGGGCGCAACCGTCCCAGAATGCTGCCCACGTCACTGCAACGCCAGGGCGCACGGCCGTTCACCCGCGCTCCGCTCCGAGTCCGTGCACCACGCCCAGGGCTTGCGACTACGGCGCGAAAGCGGTAGTCGGCCGTCAGGGCGGTGAGCTGCTTGCGATCTCAGCGTGACGACCGCCTGAACATTCCCCTCCGTGGCGTTCGTGCCGGCCGGAGAAGCGCGAGCGGTCGGCCGGCTGCGATCCGGTCGATCGGCGGCCGTGTGCCGGCCGGGAGAATGAACGCCTCCCGTCGGCGGGCGGGGTCCATGCCGCGGCCCGCGGCCACCGTCTCATTGTCGGCACACACATCTCACGATGTTCTTCGGTTGAGGTTCGCAGTATCCATCGGTGCCCTTCAGTCACGGAACGGGTGACCAGCAGGATCCGCGAGGACGCGCCAACTGCGGCGGCCTTCCGGGCGCTGTAGGGCGAGCCACATCAACCGCCACTGTGACGTGGGAATCTCACCAGGTGTCGACGGCGTCGATCTGCACCAGGTAGTAGCCCACCTCCTGCAGCGTCAGCCAGCACTCCCACAACTTCCGGGTAGACCCGTCGCCCCACGGATTGCCCAGGCAGACCCGGCCGCCGGCGGGGTCCGCATCCTTGATGAAGTAGGCGTGGTTCTGGACCAGTCGGCCGCCCGCGATCTGCGCGGCGTCGCCAGGGTCAGCGTTGGGTGCGGCGGCGGTGGTGGCGACGAGTGCCTGACCGCGCGACTTGCGGTTGGCGATCTCCTGGACGAGCCATGGCGAGTTGAGATCGACCTTCTGCCCCACGCGGCCGGTGATCAGGGTGAGCGCGGTGCTCGGGGGACCACCGTGGACGATGTCGTGGTAGTTGCCGTGGAACTGGGCGGCGGCCTTCTCGAAGTAGCCCGGCCAGCTCTCCGCGTAACGGGCATCCTCGGTGTGGCCCTTGGCACCCCAGAGCTTGCCGTGGCCGTACGGCAGGTCGGGCACCAGGGTGATGGCGACCGGGCTGCCCTCGTCGTAGAGGGTGACGGTGACGGTGCCGTTGGCCTCCTGCCGGAGGTGTCGCGGGGCGTGCTGCGGATTGGCCTGGAGCACGGCCTGCATGCTGGTCAGCAGCCAGCAGTCCCCGAAGTGGCCCTGGTCCATGTCCTGCCAGGACATCGCCTCGGTCGAGCCCGGGACCCACTGCCATTTCTCGGTGACGTACGCACCGTCCACCTGGGCGAACGGCCCCTCGGGCAGCACCCAGCCGTGGTCGTCGCAGTGGCACCCGCTGCACGCGGCGTCGAAGTCGGGCTGGCTGCACGACATCCCGGTGCCGATCAGCATCGCGCCGTACGGGCTGACGGTACGGAGCAGCCGGCTGAAGAGCTCCTGCTGCCGCCGCCAGTCATAGGCGGCCTCACCGTGCTCGTCCTCGACGTGGGTGAGGCGGTCCCAGCGGTCCAGGCCCTGCGTCCCGAACCGGCGGACCACCATGTCAAGTTCGGTGGGTGGCAGCGGCATCAGCAGGTTGCCGACCTGGTCGAGCAGCGAGCGGGCACTGTACTGCTGCTCGTCGGCGAACAGCACGTCCCATGCCTGGCGGCCGACCGCCTCCGCCCGCTGTGGGTTCGGTGGCGGACCGGGCGGCTGCCAGGGCAGTTCGACCACCGGATGGCCGCCCCGCACGTACTGGAGCCGGTCCAGGCTGACGCTGTCGCTGATCCCCTGCACCATGTCCACGGCGCCCATCAGCGCCTCACCGCCGGGAATGAACGGCGCGGCCATGTCGGCGACCTGACGCCAGTTATTGCGGTGGTAACCCACGTATTATCCCCCGTCCGTCTCCCAACTCAGCCAACGAGGGTACGCGGCCGGCTCGGCGGCCCTGCCACCACCCCTGCCCGGGGACCAACCCCACCGAACCCGGTCCGGCTCGACCGGTCGCCTGCGCAACTCCCCGGAAATCGGAGGTGGAAGGCGACCCGGGGGCAACGCCGCTCTGCGGCGCTCGTCGTACCCGGTTGCAGCGACCATCAGCTCACACCGCCGCTTGGGCCCTCCACCCTCCCGAATTCCCGTGCGGCCAGACCGAAGGCCAAACCGCCGAGCAGGAACCAGGGATTCCACAGCACCAGCGTCCACAGCCGCTGTTCCGGGCTTATGTCCACCTCCGGGCCGGCCGCGCCGGAGAGCAGCAGCACCTCGACGGCGACGCCGCGCAACAGCAGCACAGCGCAGGCACACCAACCAAGGAACCGGACCACCCGACCTGCTGGGCCACGAAGAGGCCGCGGCCGGGCGAGCAGCCGTCCCAGCACTCCGCCGACCAGGCACAGCATCCCCACGCCCCACAGGCCCAGCGCCACAAACCAACCGGGGCGTTCCTCGGCCAGGGGCCCCGCCGAGACACTCAGCCCCCAACTGCCGCCCAGCGCCCAGTAGAAATGCAGCAGGGCGAAGGCGACCGCCCATATACCGGCAATACGTCCCCACAACCCCGGCATTGATCTGTCCTGCGACTCTTCATGCATGGCCAGAAGCATGCCACTGTCCGGGCACGCAGCCGCCGGCATCGCGCCGCCACCGACCGGCAGAAACGGCCGTATCCGTGTCGCTGGGCGGGCCCGCGCGCGGCTGCCAGGTGTGCGGGAAGGTGGGGATCAGAGAACGCCCTGCGCAGCGAGCTCTCCGGCGAGGCGGGCAGTTGGCGCCCGGCATCGGCGACGGAAGCGACGTGGTCCAAGATGCCGGCCGTCTCGTCGTCTGCGGACTCGGCCGGCATGGCGGCGAAGCTCTCACCTCTCTCGGACGAGGTCGGTCGGGTCGATCGCGAGTGGACACATCGCGAAGTGGGTGTCGATCCCGTGCCAACGACATGCGCCACAGCGGTCCGGCATCCTCGTCACACATCAAACCGTGGCGCTCATCGCGCCGGGACGAACGCACGGAACAAGTGCCGGACCTGCCGGGCGGCCCTGGTGAATCTGCCCGCCCAGGTCCAGTCCCGTCACGGGGGGCCGGCCCAAGGGCGGGGTCTTGGTGATGAGCTGGGGGTGCCGAGCGGGCCTCCACGCCCCGGAAGGGTTGGTGGAGGCCCGCGCTGTCGCTGTCGGTGTCGGGTGACGGTCTCCGGCCGCTTCCCCACGGACCGCGGGCGTCGACCGCAGCCCGTCGGGCGCGTCCGCCTCCGTACGCGGCCTCAGCAAGTGAACAGCTCGAAGGGCACGGCGGGGCGGCCGTCGAACCGGGCGGACGCGGCGTGCAGGGTGCGGTTCAGAAACGACCGACAGTACTGCTCGGGGTCCTGGCCGGTGAGCGCTTCGATGTAGCTGCGGTGGGCCATCAGCGACCGGACGGCTCGCTGGTATCCGGGGCCCGCGTCGACCGCGTGCGTGGGCTTCGGCGAGCCGGCCACGGCCACGTAACGCACGCCGTTCCACGGTACGAGGCCGTCCTCGACGAGTTCGGGGAAGATCCAGCGGTTGCCCGCGTCGCCGACGGCGTCGAGGACGGCGCGGCCGACGGCCCGGTGGTCCGGCGTGTTCCAGGTGACGCCGCCCCAGGTGTCGTGGTGGTTGAGGGTCAGCACCAGTTCGGGGCGGTGGTGCCGGATGGCGGCGGCGAAGTCGCGGCGCAGCGCGGTGCCGTACTCGATGACGCCGTCGGGGTGGCCGAGGAACTCGACTGTGGTGACCCCCACGGCGGCGGCGCCGGCTCGCTGCTCCTGCTCGCGCAGGGGGCCGGCCTTGGCGGGTTCGACGGCGTCGATGCCGGCCTCGCCGAGGGTGGCGAGGACGTAGACGACGTCGCGGCCCGCGTCGGTCCAGGTGGCGATGGCGGCCGACACCCCGTATTCGAGGTCGTCGGGGTGGGCGACGATCGCGAGGGCGCGCTGCCAGTCGGTGGGCATCTCGGCCAGTTGCGCGGGTGCGCGGGAAGTCTCGGCCATCTCGGTCTCCTTCGTCCGCGGTACGGCAGCAGCGTAGGACCTGCCCGCCACAACGGGTCGGCTCTCGAACGGCGGGGGGCCCCCGCACGGCGGGGCGGCAGTGCCGGGGTCCTGTGTCTGGGGCACGTGGCCGGAGGCGGGCCGTGCGTCACCTCACCGCTCGGCGACGGCTTCCAACGGGCTGAGGGCGGCAGCCCGGCGGGCCGGGACGGCTGCCGCGACCACGCCGATCGCGAGGGAGCCCAGGCACACGAGCAGCAGCGTTCCCCAGGGCAGCGCCAGGGAGTACTGCTCCATCGCGCCGTTGGCCAGTGCGCCGACCGCCCACGCGCCGAACAGTCCGCCCGCCAGGCCGAGCAGTGTGCCGAACGCGGCGACGGTCACCGACTCCAGGCGGATCATTCGCCGGATGTCGGAGCGGTGCATGCCGATGGCGCGCAGCACACCGATCTCGCGGGTGCGTTCCGAGACCGACATGGCCAGGGTGTTGACGATGCCGAGCGAGGCGATCACCACGCCGATGGCGAGCAGTCCGTACATCAGGGTGAGCAGGTTGCTCATGGTGCCGGCGGCCTCGTGGACGAGTTGCGCCCGGTCCTGGACGGTCAGCAGCGGGTTATCGCCCACAGCGGTGCGCAGCCGGGTCTCGGTGGTCCGGGAGGTGGTGCCGTTGTCGGTGCGGACCAGGATCCGCTGAACGGAGTGGGGCGTGATGCTGTTCTTCTGTACGTCGGTTCGGGCGCCCAGGGCGTCGTGGGCGATGGGGTTGTCCTTGTAGACGCCGGCGACGGTGTACTGCTTGAGGTCCTGGCCGCGGCCGATGGCGGCGTTGAGTCGGCTGCCGGCGTGCAGGCCCTGTTCCCGGGCGAGGGTGGTGGAGACGGCGATCCGGCCCGGGCCGAGGTCGTGTGGGGAGCCGCTGACGAAGTCGAGCTTCATGACGGCGTTGACGGTGGTGGGGTCGATGCCGGAGATCTGCCGGACATGGCCGCCGGTGAACAGGGTGGAGTCGGCGACGGCCGTCGCGGTCCGTACTCCGGAGGTGTCGGCGACCCGTTGTACGGCGGCGGGGTCGATGCGGATCGTGGGGGTACGGGTGCTGATCACGTAGTCGGCGCCGAGGCCGGCGGCGGCCTGGCGGTCGAGGGCCTGCCCGGTGGAGTTGCCGATGACGGCGAGTCCGGCGACCAGTGCGGTGCTGACCATCAGGGCGGAGGCGGTGGCGGCGGTGCGCCGCGGGTCGCGCAGTGCGTTCTCGCGGGCGAGCCGGCCGGTGATGCCGAAGCGGCGGGTCAGCCGGCCGGTCAGCTTGATCACGGGGGCGGCGAGCAGCGGTGCGAGCGCGATCAGGGCGATGACGAGGAGGGCACAACCGAGCATCGCGCTCTGCAGGTTCCCGACCGAGGCGTCCTTCGCCCCGGTGAGCGAGATCAGCAGCCCTGCGCCGAGGGCGAGCAGGACCAGCCCCACCACGCCTCGAATCCGGGATCGGGTGGTGGAGGGCGGCTGTTCGGCCGAGCGCATCGCTTCGACGGGTGCGACCTTGGCTGCCCGGCGGGAGGGCAGCCACGCGGCGAGCACGGTGACGCCCACGCCGACACCGAGCGCTGCCACGATGGGGCGCGGTCCGATGACGAGGGGACCGTGGGGCAGGGTGTCCTGTGCGGTGCCCAGGATGTCGGGCAGTACGGCGGCGATGCCGAGGCCCAGCAGGAATCCGGCCGCCGATGCGGCGAGGCCGAGCAGGGCGGCCTCCCAGAGGACGGAGCGGACCACCTGGCGGCGTGTGGCGCCGATCGCCCGGAGCAGCGCGATCTCGCGGGTGCGCCGGGACACCAGCATGGTGAAGGTGTTGACGATCAGGAACGAGCCGATGAACAGCGAGACCCCGGCGAAGACCAGGGGCAGCTTCGTGTAGCCCCGGGTCAGGGTGTCGACGTAGGTGGCCTGCTGGGCGGCTTGGGCGGCGCCGCTGGTGGCCTCGGCCCGGTCGGCCGGGAGCATGGCGGTGACCCGGTCGGAGAGGGTGAACTGGTCGGTGCCGGGTGCGGCGGACAGGTCGATCCCGGTGTAGTGGCCCGGGGAGGCGAACAGCCGCTGGGCGGTCGCCTTGTCGAACAGGGCGAGGGTGCCGCCGGCGGTCACCCGGGTGTCCTTGGTGGTGACGATGCCGACGAGCCGCTTGGTCATGACCGGACCGTCGGTGGCCAGCGTGACCTTGTCCCCGATGCCGAAGTGGCCGGCGGCTGCGGTGGTGCTGTCCACGGCGAGTTCGTCGCCGTTGCGGGGGGCGTGGCCCTTGACGAGGGGGTAGCGGCTGTCCTTGCCGTCCTGGCCCGGTACGTAGCCGGCGGCCAGGTTCGCCCATGCCTTACCGGCCCGCAGCGGGGTGCCGTCGGCGGCGTTCAGGATGGCGGAGCCGTCGACCGATGGTCGGACGGTGGCGACGCCGGGGACGTCGGTGAGTTTCCGGGCGAGGGCGTCGTCGAGCACGCCGGTGGGCTGGTTCTCGGTGGCCCCGGGCGGGGGGTCCTTCGGGGTCACGGTGACCGCGGTGTCGGCGAAGTTCTTCGACGCGGCGGCGCGGTAGGCCGCGGCGGAGGAGTCCGCGAAGACGAGGGTGCCGCAGACGAACGCGACACCCAGGCCGACCGCCAGGACGGTCATGACCAGACGGGCCTTGTGCGCCAGGACGTTGCGCAGAGCTGTTCTCAGCATGGCGGAGCTTTCGGGAGTCCGGAAGGTACGGGAGAGGTGCGGCGCGCGAGCACCGGGGGGTCCGGGTGGGGATGTCGGTCAGGGCGAGCAGCGCCGGGTGCGGACCGGGACCGGTCGCGCTCAGGGCGTGTGGTCCTGGGCCTCGAACTGGTGCATCCAGTCGAGGACACGGTCGGAGGTCGGCTCGTGCAGTTCGTCGACGACGCGGCCGTCGGCGAGGAACACCACTCGGTCCGCGTATCCGGCTGCCACCGGGTCGTGGGTGACCATCACCACCGTCTGTCCCAGCTCGCGCACCGAGTCGCGCAGGAAGCCGAGGATCTCGGCGCCGGATCGCGAGTCGAGGTTGCCGGTCGGCTCGTCGGCGAAGATGATCTCGGGCCGGGAAACCAGCGCGCGGGCCACCGCGACCCGCTGCTGCTGGCCGCCGGACAGCTCCGCGGGCCGGTGGCCGAGCCGGCCGGCCAGCCCGACGGTGGCGACGACGGTCTCCAACCAGGCCGCATCGGGCTGCTGTCCGGCGAACCGCAGCGGCAGCGTGATGTTCTCCAGCGCCGTGAGTGTCGGCAGCAGGTTGAAGCCCTGGAACACGAACCCGACCTTTTCCCTGCGCAGTTGGGTCAGTTCCCGCTCGCTCAGGGTCGACAGTTCGATGCCGCCGATGCGGGCCGAACCGGAGGTCACCGGGACCAGTCCGGCCAGGCAGTGCATCAGGGTGGACTTGCCGGAGCCGGACGGCCCCATCACGGCGGTGAACCGGCTCCGTGCGAACTCGACGAACACCTCGTCCAGGGCGGTGACCCGGGTCTGTCCCGCCCCGTACGCCTTGGTCAGGCCCGTGGCTCGCGCGGCCGGTTCGGGAACGGGATGGCTGGGGGCAGGGAACATCTGCGACATGGGTACTCCGCCTGGGATGCGACGGCCCGCGAGAAGTGCGGCGGACCTGGGGACACATCCATCCTCACGGCCCTCACCTGCGGAAACATCGCTCTGAGGGCGGGACTTGGCGTCTGTCCAAGGGAAGTGTTCGCCCTGGCCTTCTCTGCCTTTGGGCAGAGTCCTCGGCGGACGGTGCTCTGCCTTTTGGGGACGGGCAGGCTATGGAGAGACGCGGGCCGAGCAGGGATGCGGGCCGGGGCGGGCTCCTCTGCCTGTTCCCGTCACCCGCCGGTCCCCGTCAGGACGTCAGGCCCATCTGGTGGGCCAGGAGCGCCGCCTGGACCCGGCTGGCCGAGCCGGTCTTGTCGAGGATCGCGCCGACATGGGTCTTGACCGTGCCGATCCCGATGCCGAGCCGTCCGGCGATGTCCTGGTTGGACAGTCCTTCGCCGAGCATCGCGAGGACCTCCCGCTCCCGGGCGGTGAGCCCGGCGATGCGGTCCTCTCCGGGTGCCGTGGCGGGTTCGCCGACGCGGAGCATCCGGGCGATGACCGTGCCGGTCACGCCTGGGGAGAGCACGGCGTCACCGGCGGCGGCCGCCCGCACCGCGCTGATCAGCTCCTGCGGGCCCTCGTCCTTCAGCAGGAAGCCCGTAGCGCCTTCCCGCAGGGCCCGGATGACGTTGTCCTCCTCGCCGAACGTCGTCAGCATGACGATCCGCGGCGCGGGATCAAGGGCGAGCAGCGGTGCGATCGCGGCCAGGCCGTCGCACACCGGCATCCGGATGTCCACCAGCGCCACGTCGGGGCGGTGGGCGGCGGCCAGCTCGACGGCCCGCCGCCCGTCCGCGGCCTCGGCGACGACGTCGATGCCGTCGGCGTGCCGGAGGATCAGGCGGACACCGTGGCGGACCATCGTCTCGTCGTCGACGAGCAGTACGCGGATCGGCTCGGAGGGCTCGGTCACGGGGTCTCCCAGGGTGCGGCGTCCCGGACCGACGGGACGGTGAAACGGTCGATGGCGATCAGACGCTGCGAGGCGTCGAAGCAGTAGCGGGCGACCGTCAGGCCGCCGGGGCGGCTCTCCGTCGCGCCGTTGAACGGATAGATGCAACCGGCCGCACCGGCGGGGCGGGGCGGCTCGTGGCCGGTGGCCGCGGCCCGGACCGCGGCATTGTCCAGTACGCCCGTTCCCGCCACTTCCTGATAGGTCATGCCGAGGCGGGGCAGCGGCGGCGGCCCGGCAGGCCCATGAGGCCGCGCGGCATACACGAAGCCGACGCCGAGGACCATCAGCACGCACAGCGCCACCAGCCCGAAGGCCAGCGTCACCGCCTCGACGGTCCGACGAACGGCCGGAGCAGGCCGGTCACCTCCCATGTACTGCCTCACCGCTGACGGCACGTCGTCTCCCGCCGTCCCGGGCGCAGCAGATCCCGCGCCGGGCCGCTCCAGGACGACGGCATCTCCGGGCTCGGCCGGCAAGCGCGCCTCCACCAGGAACCCCCCGGACGGCAGCGGGCCGGCAGCGAACGTTCCACCGAGCAGTTCCACCCGCTCCCGCAGACCCAGCAGACCGCGACCGGTGCCCCTGCCCTCGACCGAGAGCTGAGCGATCGGCGGAGCGCCGTTGCGGACCGTGACCCGCACCTCCTCCTCGCTGTGCACGACCGTGACGGCGACGTGCGCCGCACTCGCGTACCGGTGCACGTTGGTCAGGGCCTCCCGCACCACCCGCTGCACGGCGCGGCGTACCCGCGCCGGGCGGATGTCGAGGTCAGGGCCCGTCCAGTCGAGCCGTACGGCGATCCCTCCGTCGCGGGACTGTGCCACCAGCGTCTCGATGTCGGCGCGGGAGCCGGTCGCATCCGTGAGCATGTCGGGTCCGGTGTCCCGGCCGCGCGGACCGAGCACCCCGAGGGCCTGCCGCAGTTCGCGCATCGCGTCCCGGGTGGCCTGCCGCACCAGGACCGCCTCCTCGCGCAGTTCGGGGGCGGCTTGGGCCAAGGCCAGTTCCAGTCCGCCGGTGTGCAGCGAGACGAGACTGAGCCGGTGGCCGACCAGATCGTGCATCTCGGCGGCGATACGGGACCGCTCGTGCATGCGTGCCTCGCTGTCGGCGAGCCGGCGGGCTCGTTCGGCCGCGTCGCCGCGTTCGCGCAGCGCCCGCATCAGGCGGCTCTGCTGCCCGTACGCGGTGCCGACCAGGCCGGGGACGATCACCGTGGTCGGTACCAGAACCAAGCCGAGCGCCAGCCCGTACAGCATCCGTCCGGGGCCGGCCCAGGGCGCGGCCACCGTGGCGGATACCACGACCAGTGCGCCGGCCGTGCCCAGCAGCCAGGTCAGCCGGCGGGCCGGGACCGCCCGGCGGGCCACCGCGTACGCGGTGGCCGCGGTGATCGGCCCGAGACAGGGCGCGGGCCCGGTCAGCACCGCGAGCGTGAGGAGCACAGCTCCGGGAAAGCGGCGGCGCAGCGGGAAGAGCACGGCACCGGCGGCGATCACCGGCAACTGGAATCCGGGGTGCGGCAGGTACCCAAGCCATGTGACCGCCGCAAACACACCCAGGGAGGCCAGCACCACGCCGACCGTCTCCGCCCCCGCGCGCCCGGCCCTGCCCCACATCGTTCCGGCGGGCAGACGGGATCGGACGAAGCGGTTGAAGGAGCTGGCGAGAGGCACGGTGTCCAGTATCGGCGTCCGGCAGCCACGGAGGCGTGCGCCTCACGGGGGATCCACCGCTCTACCGAAAGGCAGAGACGCACCGGCAGGCCGCTCGGAGCCTCAGCCCCCGTGCGACGTCCACGGGGCGCTACGGCCGCCGCTCCCCACTCCCACTCCCCCGCCACCGCCGCCACCACCGATACGCAGCTTCCCGAAAGGGCCCCTCCTTGACTGTGGTGAGGCCGACTCAGGAGCCGGGATAGCCTTCGGATGCCATGTGCTACAGGATGTCAGGGAGTGAAATTGAGTTACGACATAGCGTCGCGGCCCTCCGCCCGGCGTCAGGGGAAGTACGGGGTGGACGCCCCCTACGTTCCGGCAATCTACGGAGCCGCGGGCACCGCGCTGCTGGCCTGGGGCGTCATCGCCCTGGCCCTGGGCATTCCCGCCGCCGCGCCCTGGGCGTTCTCCTACGGCTGTCTGGCCCTCATGGCCGCGGGACTGTACATGTACGCCACCCGGCGCGGAAAGTTCGTCGTGTGGGACAAGCTCCTCGACGATCTGGCGCTGCGTGGCGACGAGAGCATCCTCGATCTGGGCTGCGGCCGGGGCGCGGTGCTCCTGACGGCTGCCCGCCGCCTGCCCGAAGGCCGTGCCCACGGTGTCGACCTGTGGCGCAGTCAGGATCAGAGCGGCAACGACCCCGCTGTCACCGAGCGCAACGCGCAGGCAGAAGGTGTGGCCGACCGCATCGAGCTGCACACCGCCGACATGACCCGACTTCCTTTCGAGGACGGCACGTTCGACGCCGTGGTCAGCAGCCTGGCGATCCACAACATCTCCGACTCCGCCGGCCGTACGACGGCAATCGAGGAAGCGGTACGCGTGCTCAGGCCCGGCGGCCGACTCGTCATCGCCGATATCCGCAACACCCGCCGGTACCACGCTGATCTGCAACGGCTCGGACTGCACAGCATCACCCGCCGCGGCGTGGGAGCACGGATGTGGTGGACCGGCCCCTGGATGCCGACCACCGTCGTGTCCGGCACCAAGCCGACGTGACCCACCCCTTCCTCGCCTCTCCGGCGCCCCCTCTGGCCCGTCACCACGACGGAGTAACGGAGCGTAACCGTCATGTTACTGTCCCGTTATCAGCGGTGATCCCGGGACAGGACCGGGACCAGGACAGGAAGGAAGTTCCGTCATGGGTAAGGCAATGCGGTTGGTCGCGGGCGCCCTCGGGGCCGGTGCGCTGCTGGCTTCGGCGGCAGGCACGGCCAACGCCGGGGGGAGTGACGGGCTCTTCGATCAGGATATTCGGTGCACGCCGTCGCTGAGCCTCCTGCTCCCCTCGGAAGGTTGCCAGACCGACATCTTCATTGACAACCACAAGTCGATCTTCAACTTGAAGCAATCCGCCGGGGGCAGCATCAGCGGCACCACTGTCAGCACCAGCCGGAGAGGTTCCGACCGCTAATCCAGGCGCCGTACCCCGGAGCGCGATGCTCGATGCTCCGGGGCGCAGTGTCGCCTCTCACAGCACTGCCCGCCGGTTCCACCGGCGGGCAGTGCTGTGCCCGTATCCGAGAAGCCCGGTGCGATGGCGCAGCCGGCGGGTCGGTACCGCAACGGAGTCCTGGACATCGGACCGGGACCGGTGCCGGAGGGCCGGGGCCGGTCCCGCCGCGATTCCCACAAGGGTGACGGCCCCGACCTCTCTCGGGTCGGGGCCGTCGTGTTGCGTTGGGTGCCGGCTCACGCCGGCGCTGCTGTTCCTACCAGGCGACCGGCAGCCGCTCGGGGATGCGCTTCATGAAGCGGGTGCGCCATACGAGTTGGTCGACGGGGACGGCCAGGTGCAGGCCGGGCATGCGGGTGGTGAGGGTCTCGATCGCTATCTCGATGTGCTTCTTGCCGAGCGGGACGGCGGGGCAGTAGTGCCCGCCGTAGCCGAACGAGAGGTGAGCGGCCGCGTTGGGCCGGTCGATGTCGATGGTGTGCGGGTCGGGGAACACGCTCTCGTCGGTGTTGGCGGCCTCGACCAGGACGAGGACGAGTTCGCCCTGCTTGATCTCCGTGTCGCCGAGCTGCATGTCTTCCATGGCCAGGCGGGGCAGCCCATCGGCGATGGACAGGTTCACCCGCAGCAGCTCATCCACGGCGGCCGGTATCCTGCCGGGCTCCGCACACAACTGCTCCCACACATCGGGGTTCTGGAGGAGCGTGAACACGGCCATGGTCAAGGCACCCATGGTGGAGATGACGCCGGCGCCGAACATGGTGACGCCGACGGTGGCGAGCATCTCGTCGGTGAGGTGGGCATAGTCGGGGTCACCACGGAGGGCGGCGAGTTCGGCCATGAGCCCGTCAGTGGCGGGGTCGTTGAGCCGTCCGGTCATGTAGGCGATGTCCCGGTCCCAGTTCAGGCGCGCCCCGGTGATGGGGCATGCCGAGTTCATGAACGCGATGTCGAGACTGGACGCCAACAGCGGCGCGTCGTCGCGGGGAATGCCGAGGATGTGGCAGTGGAGGTGCTCGGCGTAGGGGTTGGCGAACCGTCCGCGCAGGTCGACCGGCGGGCCGTAGCCGAGGATGCCGTCGACGAGGTGGGCGGCGTGGTCGGTCATCCACTCCGCCAGGCCACCGGTCTTGGGATTGATCGCCTTGAGTACGGCTTTCCGCAGACCGGCGCCGGTGATGTTGCCCATGTTGTTGACCACCTCGGGCGGGATGGTCAGCGCGTACTGCCGGGGAACACCAGGGGCGGACGTGTCCTTGAGGCTGAAGCGGGGGTCTTCGAGCACCTGCCTGCACAACTCGTAGGAGGAGACGAGCCAGGCCTCGTCCCCGGCGATGGTGCGCACCCGCGTGACCGGGGTGGCACGAAGCTGCTCGATCTCCGGCGGGAGGCGGTCGCCGCGCGGGGAGAACGGGAAGTCGATCAGGGTCGGGGCAGTGGTCACTGGTCGTGTCCTTCGGTGATCGTGCCGGCGGGGGTTATCACGGCGTGGCCCTGGTTGCGGGTGGCGCGCAGGCCGTGCCCGCGTGAGTACAGGAGATCGGCCATCGGCAATGCCTGGTGGTAGCAGTTGAGCGACGAGGGGACGCCCATGATCGCGGGGGTATCGATGAACAGCGGCGCTTCGGCACAGATGTAGTCGAGGCAGACCTGACGCTGACGGGCCGTGGGCTGCTGCCCGTCGAGAACCTTGCTGGTCAGGAACTGGACCACGAGCTGATCACAGACCTCGCGGAACGCCGGGTCGGTGGACAGCCGATCGTCGAGGGCGGCACGGATGAGCCGGTAGGCGGGGATGTCCAGCAGCGCGGACATGGGGCGTCCGCGGAGCCTGGTGCCGTCCGGGTCGAGGGCGGCAACGGCGGCGGTCACCTTGGCCCGTACACCACGCAGGTTCTTCACGGCCTTGCGCTGGGCGTCGATGGCCGGATATCCGAGCGCCTCATACATGTCGGCGACATGCAGATCCGTGTAGATGAGGTCGACCTGACGGAAGTTCTCCAATCCCCAGGCGGCGAGGCTGAGGACTCGCTGATGGGTGAAGTAGGAGTTGCCCGGAGAGATGCCGATGACGGCGTGATCACCCTCGTCGGTGATGACTTGGCAGTGCGGGGTGTACGGACGGACGTGAAAGGTCTCGGTCGCTGTCGTCAAGAGACGATGTCCCTACGCGCCGCTAGTCCCTGGGAACCCCGTGTTCCCGGTGTGGCGGCGACACCCGGAACATACCCGACTGTCGGTTCCAGGTGATGTCGAACTGGGCGGTAACTCGCAGGTCAGCCGCCTGGTTGAGTTCATATGGCGTTCACGAGCACGGCCTGACGATCACGAACGAGCTTGTCGCGAAGCCGCTCGGGCCGAACCCTCGGGTCGGGGAAGGCGCACCGTTCTCACACCGATTGCGGACGCCCCGCGCAGATGCCGTTGCCGTATCAGGTGGTGAAGGCCCGCCGGATGTCGGCGCCCAGGAGGGTGCCGACGGCGAGCATGTCCTCGGGCCACGGCCCGGGTTCGAAGGTACGGCCGTGCCGGCGCATGCAGGCGATGATCTGGTCGCCCTGGGCCACGAGGTGCTCCCCGTCGTCGATGCGGGCGTGTTCGCGGTCCTTAAGGAGGACGGCTCGGGCCGGGGAACGCACGTCGGACAGGACACGGACCCGGATGCGGTTGCCGGTGCCAGTGGCCGGTTTCAGGACTTCCGCGGCGATACGGTACTGGGTCGGTCCGGGGTCGCGCGGGTCCGCCCAGACGTAGCTGTCGAAGCGGGCGTCGAGGAAGGCGACCGGCTGCTGGTGCGGTAGCAGGTGGGCGGCTGCCTCCGCGGCCATGGCGATGATGCACATGCCCGGAAGTACGGGCCGGCCGTCCAGCAGATGCTCGGTGAGGTAGCGGTCCCGGGCGGCGTCGAGGTGCCAAGTCCACTGCGCCCGGGTGTCGTTCGTGGTGTCGGGCGTGCCGAGCGGGAGGCCGCCAGGCGCTGCGTCGGTGGGTGCCGTCAGCGCGGTGCATCCTGGGAACCGCTGTTCTGTCAGGGCCAGTTCGCTGGGGCTCTCGTAGAGCGGCCAGGGTTCCGGCGGGCGGGGGGATGTCAGTCTCCGTCGAGATGATCTCCGCCGCACGGGTTAGCGAGCAGCGAGACCCGACGGGGGTGCGTTACGAGGTCGGCGACGTGGCCGAACTGCCCTCTCTCGACCGGCGCTTCGACATCGCGGTGGAAGCGCAGTGCCTCAACTACGCCGAGGACATCGCGACGATGGAGCGGATGTGCCGCAACATCCACCGGAACCTGGTGCCGGGTGGAGAGTTCTTCGTGCTCGCCCAGAAGCCCGACTGCGGGTTCGACTGTCCGTCCCTGGACAAGTACGGGTTCCGCTGCGAGCCGACCGGCGAGGAAATCGAGACGGGGCCGCGGGTGCGGATCACGGCTCTCCTCGATCCGCAGCCGATCAGCATCGTCACCACGGCCCCGCGCCGCGAGGTCTTCGAAAAGTGTCTGCGGGCGGCCGGATTCGGCGAGGTGACCTGGGTCCCACTGGAGGCGTCCGACGCCGGCGTGCGCACGTTCGGCGCGGACTTCTGGGCGGACGTCCTGGCGAACCCGCCGCTGGAGATGCTGCGCTGCCGCGCCTGACGACCGGCCGGACATCCCGGTGGCCCGGTCTCCGGAATGCTCGGCCTTCGGACAGGGCATCAGGCAGTACGCAGTGCCGCCCGGCCTTCCCGGCGTGCGGGGTCAGGGGATCCTGACACGGGTCCTCGGCAGACCGGTCTGCCGACTTCGGCCAACACCAGCCTGCCGAAGGCCTGTTGAGCGGCTTCCCTCGTACGAATTCCACCATACGAAGAACGGTCCGACCGGACTTGCGCCGGTCGGACCGTTGCCCCGCACCCCCGCGGTTACGGGGCCCACCGCCTGACAGGCGATCAGGAGTTGTACCAGGTGACCCCGTCACCGCCGTCGTGGCCGATGGTCTGCACCATGACATTGCCGTCCTGCCAGTACTTGGGGTGCTGGGTCAGGAAGCCGGGGATCGACTGGATCGAGGTGGCGTCGCACGCCAGGTCGGTGCGGATGCAGAAGCGGTGCACCGGGACGCCGTCGAACTTCGCCGGGCCGGCACCGGGCGACGTGAACCCCAACGCGCTCCACCCCTTGGGCACCCGGGCCCCGATTCCGGTGCCGGGCTGCATGGGGTCGGCGTACAGCATGCCGTTCACCTGCGAACGGAGGATGTCGGTACCGCCACTGGCGATCTTCTGGAGCACCTGGTCGGCCACCTGCGCGCCTTGGGAGTAGCCGACGATCGTGAAGCGAGCGCCCGGATCGCGGTGGTAGGTGTTCTCGGCGGCGGTCAGCAGGTTGCGGTATCCCTCGCGCACGCTGGCGTCGTAGCTCGGTGCGTTGACGTCCGGGAGGTTGTGCCCGTTGAGCCAGGGGCCGGCGCTCGCCGGGTAACAGACCGGCACCGGGATGCCGCCGTTGAGGTGCTTGTTGGCGAAGCCGTAGGTGGAGGTGCAGTCGGGCGCGGGCGCCGCCGAGCCCGTGCCGCCGACCTCCAGGTAGTAGTGATGCACCGGGGCGGCGTGGGCGACGGCGGGCGTCACGGCGGTGAGGGCCACCAGGGCTGCCGCTGCGCCGGCCGCACCGGCGGCCTTCTTCCACCTGTTGGGCAAGGTCATCTCTCTGCTTCTCCCCGAGTTGAGGTAGTACACAACTGTCGTACACAACTGCTGTGCTCGGCTGTGACGTTAGCCGCGGCCGTTGGAATGGCGATGAAACGCATGCATGCAGCGATGAAGTTCACCGATGCGTCGATGAAATCGGCGAAGCCGTCTCCGAGCAGACAAGCGCGGTGCACTCCAAGGCACCGGGCGCGCGGAGCCCATGACGGTCTGTCGGACGTCGGGCGGGCAGTCGGGCGGGCGTCGGCGGAGCCTCGCACGATCGGCTCGCCGTCATGGGCGCCTGCCGCCCACGCGAAGGCGCTCGGCGAGGAGGAAGAAGACGAAGAAGTTAGGGATATGGGACACCGCTGGACCAAGCGTATGCCAATTCCCGTTGATATTGAGCCTGATGGCTTCATTCCTCATCTCGATCTGCCGCACCTGCGGCCACCGTGCGAGCACCTCGCCGGACCCGACCTCCTCCTTCGTCAGCCAGATGTCCCCGAAGGTGAGCCGCCCGCCCTTGCCCAGCGCGGCCCAGGCCCAGGGAAGTTGGGCATGGATGACGGCCCGCCGGATCTCCGGCCCCCATTCCTCCGCGTCGCCGGCCTCCGGCCTGCCCCACAGCACCACCCGCTCTCCCTTGGCATCGAGGAGTGTGTAACTGCGCGTGGCGGCGCCGCGGGCCGAACCGGAGGGGTGCCGGGTGCTCATCTGGAACACCGCGGTGGTGTCGTAGCGGACGACGTGGATCCGCCCCTTGACGGCGATGGTCATCCCGCGCTCGTACAGGTCCAGCCGCGCCTCCGCGCTCCCCTTCGCCGCGGACGGTCGGCCGTTCCGGGCGAAGGCCAGCAGGCGCCGGACCACCCGGATCGGCACGGCAGGCGTGCGCTTGGTGTGCGCGATCGCGGCGTAGGTGGCATGCCGCTTACCGATGTGCTCGCGGCCGGCCGCTGCCGAAATCCTCGCCAGCAGCAGCTCCTCACCGCGTGTGCACGGCATCGGTCGGGTCACGACGCGCTGCGGGTGAGGTCGATGCCGGTGTCCTGCCCACGCAGGATCATCTGGTGTGTGCGCCGCAGCATCTGGCCCGGCAGCACCCCCAGCTCGTCGGCCAGACGGCGGCGGGTCCGGTCGAACACCGTCAGCGCATCGACCTGCCGGCCGCTACGGTACAGGGCGCGCATCAGCATCGCGGCGACCGGTTCGTTCAGGGGCTGGGCCACGGCCAGGGCACGCAGTTCGGCCATCGCCTCGGCGTGCTGGCCCAGCTTCAGCTGCCAGTCCAGCTTCCGCTGTACGAGGGCGATCCTGCGTTCGGTGAGCCGCAGCCGCTCCAGTTCGGCGAACGGTCCGGGCAGGCCGGCCAGCGGCTCCCCTCGGAACAGGTCCAGCGCCTGCGAGCAGTATCGGACCGCCTCTGCCAGTTCACCGTCCCGTTCCGCGCTCCCGGCGGCGGTGACCAGCTCCTCCATGCGCACCACGTCCACCTCGACGGCGCCGGGCGTCAGCCGGTAGCCGCAGCGGTCACGCCGGATCACCGAGTCCGTACTGTCCCCGGCTCGCAGGGCCTTGCGCAGCCGGTAGACGTACACCGGAACCACCTTCGTGATCGGCGGCTCCATTCCCCATACCCCGTCGAGCAGTTCCTGCTGGCTGACCGTCCGGTCCGGGCACAGCACCAGCGTGGCCAGTACGGCTTGCTGGCGCAGGTGCCCCAGGTCCACGGGCTGTCCGTCGCGCCGGGCCTGCAGTGGTCCGAGCACGGAGATCCGCAACTGCGGTTCGCGCACGCGGCGGACGGCGGTCCGCGGCACCGGGTCCGCCGCCGGCTTGCGGGGACCGTGGCCGGGGACGACCAGGCCGCAGTCGAAGGCGTGGACGATGGCGGCGGCCCGGTCGCGCAGTTCGAGTTTGGTGAGGATCCGCGCGAGGTGTCCGGCCACGGTGTCCTTGGGCATGGCGAGCACGAAGGCGATCTCGGTGTCTTGCAGGCCGCAGCCGACGGCGTAGAGCACCTCGCGTTCCTGATGTGTGAGTGTGGTGAAGGTCGATGGGCCGGTGATGGCGGTCGTCGGCATCGGGCTCTCCGGGCTCCGTACTGATCGGGCTGGCAGATGCCGTCGATGCTGGTTCCGGCACCGGTCGACGGACAGGCCAGGAGACCGGCCGTATCCGGCCGGTGGCCGCGCTAGAGTCCCTCACCTGGGGAAAGAGACATGTTTCGGGGGAAGACGGTGACCGTGACCAATGAGCTGAGCCCGCTGCTACGGCGGCTGCGGCAGCAGGCGGGGATGACCCAGGAGGCCCTGGCCGAGCGTGCCGGTGTGGGCGTGCGTACCGTCCGTGGCCTGGAGACCGGCGAGCGCGCCGACCCCAGGGTGACCACCGTGCGGCTGCTCGCCGACGCCCTCGGTCTGGCGTCCGAGGAACGCGAGGAGCTTTTGGCGGCGGCCATCCGCCGGAGCGGGGACGGGGGCGGGAGCGGGGACGGTAACGGGGACGGGAAGCAACCGGACGAATCGACCGGCCACGTCGAACCGGCCGCGGAACAGCCGGTCCCGGTGGTGCGCGAAACCCTGGTGGACGTCGCCGAGCAGCTGGCGCACGCGGTGGCTGCCCGCTGGCAGCGCGAGGAGGAGCAGCGGCAGGTCCACGACCCCTACCCGCTGCCGGTGTGCTGGCAACAGGTTCCCGAGGAGCTGACCGACCACTGGGCCAACATCCGCCGTCTACCCGCCGGGGACACCCGCGGCCCGCTGGACCTGAGCGGGCGATTGGACGAGATCGTGGGCGTGTACCGGCGGATCCCGTCCGGGCGGCTGGTGGTGCTGGGCCGGTCCGGCTCCGGGAAGACGATCCTCACCGTGCGGTTCGTCCTGGACCATCTGAAGTCGAGGGCCCGCACCGAAGCAGTACCGGTGATCTTCAGCATCGGTTCATGGGATCCCACCGCCGTCACGTTCCGGGACTGGCTGACCGCGCAACTGACACGCGACCACCCGGGTCTTGCCGCCACGGGCCCCGGTGGAACGAGCCTGGCCGCCGCGCTGGTCGAGACCGGCGGGGTACTCCCCGTCCTGGACGGCTTCGACGAGATCGCCGGCGGCCTGCGCCGTCCCGCACTGGAGGCGCTCAACGCCACCACCCTTCCCCTGCTGCTGACGAGCCGTCCCGCCGAGTACGCCGCCGCGGTGGCGGAGACCGACGTGCTCACCTCCGCCGCCGCGGTGGAGGTGACCGATCTGACGCTGAACGACCTGGCCGCCTACCTGCCGCGCACCGCGCGCAAGGCCCGTGGCGGGGACCCCGCGGCGACGGCTTGGGACCCCGTGCTGAGTGAGCTTCGTGAACGGCCGCACAACCAGGCCGGTGCCAACCTCGCTGCGGTGCTGACCACTCCGCTGATGGTGACGCTCGCCCGCGCCGTCTACAGCGACACCCCCGACCACGACCCGGCCGCGCTTCTGGACACCCGGCGGTTCCCGAGCCCCGAGGACCTGGAGGACCACCTCCTCGACAACTTCACCGCCACCGTCTACCGCCCCCGGCCCGAGCACCGCCCGGGCAGCCGTGCCGTCGACCCGGAGCGCGCCCAGTACTGGCTCGGCTACCTCGCCCACCACCTGACGCGGCTCGACACCCCCAACCTGGAGTGGTGGCGCCTGGGTAGCGGGGTGCGCCGCTCCACCCGCACCCTGACGACCGCGCTGGTGATCTGCCTGGCCATCGGGCTCATCGACAGCGCCGTCGGCGCCCTCTTCGACTCCCTCGGGTTCCAGCTCGCGGACGGCGTGGTGGCAGGGCTCCTCTCCGGGCTCCTGTTCGGGATCGCGTACTGGTTCATGGTCGCGGCCAAGAACACGGCGGTGAAGCCGTCCGGCGTGCGCATGAAACTGTTCGGCAGGGAAGCCAAGACCCTGCGCAGACCGCTCCCCCAACTCCTGATCGGGGTGCTGTGCGGTCTGGTCTTCGGCTGTGGCTACGGCTTCGTACGCGGCATGCTCAACGGCGTCGTCCATCACGCCGGCCTGCCGACCAGCCTGACCGCCGGCCTCGGCGACGGCACCCTCTACGGACTGGTCTTCGCGCTGGGAGCCGGCCCCACCTTCGGCCTCCTGACCCTGCTGGAAACCCCTCTCGACATCCGCTCCGCCGTGAATCCGGTCAGCCTCCTGCGCACGAACTTCCGAACGGTGGCCGCGCAATTCCTCGTGTGGGGCCCCACCTTCGGGCTTCTGGTCGGCTTCGGATCCGAGATCGCGATCCGGCCGATGTCGACGATCCTGGGCCCACTGATCTGGAATGTCGCAGCCGCGATCAAACTCGGCGTCATCAGCGGACTCGGCGGCGGCCTCGGCTACGCACTCAGCCTGACCGCCTGGGGCCAGTGGGCGGTCTTCGCGCGGATCTGGCTGCCGCTGACCGGCCGGCTGCCGTGGTCCGTCGTCGCCTTCCTCGAAGACGCCTATCAGCGGGGCGTGCTACGCCAAGCCGGCGCGGTCTACCAGTTCCGCCACGCCCGCCTCCAACACCACCTCGCCCGCGACTACCGGGAAACGCGTGATCGACCCCGCCGCACGGAAGGCGCGTCGTCCCACGGAGAACATCCGGGCCCGGTTGAAGGCGGTTTGTCCCAACGACGGTGACGCACACTCCCTCCCCGATTTCACACCCCCCATGACATGCATCACACCGACGAACGCAGTCAACTCCCTACCTAGTAGCAGCCTCCGCGCCGACATATGAGGCTTTGTCCGCCTTGATCTGGCAATGACATCCACGGCACGCGACGCTCACCAATTCCACTGATCCTTGTGCCCGCGGATTGCCGCCGGTCACAGTCCTGACGGAGCGACAGGTACATGGGGCACGCGCGGGGAGCGGCGCAGCACGTCCACCCACCCATGGCAAGAGGCACAGCGGCTACTAGGCCGCTTAGTAGAACTGCTCATTGCCCCGCATACCGGGCACTTCTCAGAATGGTGGCCGGCGAGGCATCTTCCCTGCTCAGGTGCGGGTATGGACAGAACCAGCCGTCCGATGGCGATCCGCAGTGAGCGAGTGAGGTCACGTATGACGAAGCACCGCAAGAAGAGGAACTACCGGCGGATAAGCATCGCCGCCCTCACCGTCGGTGCCGTGGGCGTCCCCTCCATCGCCATGGCCTGCTGGGGCGGACAGTCCGGCGAAGCGGGTCACTCCCATCAACAGTGGAGCGCCTCCGCGGTCGAGCACCAGCCGACGCAGGACGACGGGAGCCCGGAACCCACCGCGAGCCCCACGGAGACGTCCGCGACACCGCAGCACCCGGAAACACCGGAGGCGTCGAAGACACCGACGGCACCGAAGAAGACGACCGCACCCGAAGCGCCGACGACTCCCAAGGCACTTGCCACGGCGCCGACTTCCGCGGCGCCCACCGCATCCCCGAGCGCTCCCGCAGTCGTCGCAGCCCCGGCTTCCGACATCGCGGCACGTGTGGTGCAACTCGTCAACCAGGAACGCGCCAAGGCCGGCTGCTCGCCTCTCACCCTCAACACAAAACTGACAAAGGCCGCCCAAGACCACAGCAAGGACATGGCAGACCACAGCAATATGTCGCATATCGGGTCCGATGGGTCCGACCCGGGCGCCCGGATCACGCGCGCCGGCTACAACTGGAGCAGTTACGGCGAGAACGTCGCCTACGGGTACAACACCCCGGAGAGCGTGATGGCGGGCTGGATGTCCAGCCCCGGACACAAACGCAACATTCTCGACTGCTCGTTCAAGGAGATCGGCGTCGGCCTCGCGCAACCCGGCAGCTACTGGACGCAGGACTTCGGCGCCGCTCGGTAGTTGCACCGGATTACGGCAGATATCGGCGATTCGCGACTCCCGCGGTGATCACCGCACGACTACACGGAAGCACCCTCCGGACGGAGTGAGGACTCGTCGGCAGCGGGTCGGATGTCGGCCAATCCGCTCCGACAGCTCGACGATGATCCCTTCCGGGCCGGGGCCGGTATGGCCGGTATGCAGGACGCCGCCGGAACATCTCTGGCACCCGGTCAGAGCGCGATGAGGCCCGCCTTCGTCGGCTTGAATCCGCAGGCGTCGAAGTAGAACGCCCGCAGGTCGTCCTCGAAGTCGACGTGCAGCCACTCGCACCGCGCCGCCCGGGCACCCCGGACAGCTGCTGCGACCAATCCGACCCCGATCCCGGAGCGGCGAAGGTCTCCCTTGACCACGGTGTCCAGGATGAAGGCGTGGACCCCGCCGTCCCACGCGATGTTGACGAAGCCGACAAGTTCGCCGTCGCTCCGGGCGCAGACCCAGCCGAGGCTGTGGCGACGGACCCGCTCCAGCCAGTCGATGTACAGGGCCCGATCGTTGAAGCCCTCCGCGTGCAGTGCGTTGACGGCTGTGTTCTCGAACTCGCCCCGCCATTCGTACGTGATCGTCATGCCGTGAGCGTAGGTCGCCCGGGACAACCGCCGTAGCCCGTCACCATGCCCCCCGGCGATCCCTCTTGAGAGAACGGTGACGGGGCTCAGTGTTGCCGAGAGGGCACCACCTGAATGGTGTCGCCGACCGCACGCTCCCCCGTGACGTCCGAAGGCGTATTGACGAGCCGGCCGTTCACGGCCATGGCCGTCGATCCGCCGCCGTCCAGGTTGAGGGCCTGCACGGCGCCGAGCGAGCGCATGAACGCCGCCCCTTCGGCGAGGGTGAAGCCTTCGCTGCCGCCCTTCCGCCGGCCGTCCACGGTGACCAGGAGGAGCCGCCCTCGGGCGTCGATCCCGGCCATGGTGCGCGGCTGGCGGACGTTCGCCCAGGTGTAGCCGAAGGAGAGGTCTGCGGGGTCGACGACGCCCTCGGTGGCCGCGTCGATGCTGATCCGGCCGCCCCTCACCAGGGTGGGAGCGGCGCTGACGACGCTGTCGTGCGGACCGAGCGGGATCCGTCGGCCGGTCGTGTCGCGGATGTCCTGGGTGATGCGGATGGGGTGTCCCGCCCTGGCGTGGGCCGTCAGCCAGTTCCCGGCCGCACCAATGCCCTGGAGCACCGCACCGTGCGCCGGGACGCTGCCGCCTCGCGCACCGACCGACACCACGCGGCCCGCGGCGTCGATGACCACCTGAGTCCCGGGTCCGGTCGGCAGGGCCGCGCCGAACTCGGGCGTGAGCAGGACCAGATCGTTGGGCTCGTGGCAGGTGACGTCCTGCCAGGGGAGGTCGCTGGGTGAGGCGCCGGGGCGCCCGCAGTCCCGTACCGTGCCAGGCAGGCGGTTGACACCCTGCACCTGGTAAGTGGCCCTGCCGGCACGGGCGGTGACGGTGGTGGTGATGTCGGCCACCCGGTCGTGCCGTCCGCCGTCCTGGAGGACGAGTGCGGCCCGGGCGCCGGCGGACAGCGATTCCAGCCTGCCGCCGTAGGCTCCCAGCCCGGACTGCGTACCCTGCACGCCATCGGAGTCGGCGGTGACGAAGAACCCCCCGTTGATCCCGACCAGGGACCTCAGCTTCGCGGCGACCGACGAGGTCGTCTCGCGCTGCGTGACCTTGCCGTCGTGGGTCGCCTGGACGCTTCCGGCGAAGGCACGCGGGTCGACGACCGCGACGTGCACCACCTCGCCGTCGGCCGGCTGGTCGGCGTCGTAGCCGGTCCATACGACGGCGGTGTGGAACCCGGCGGCGGCGATCGAACCGGCCGCGCTCCGCGCCGCCGCCCGGGTGGCGTACGAGCCCACCCGCACCCGCAGGCCCATCACACCGTTCGGGGTGTCGGTGTAGCCCGGCCAGCGGACGGGCGCAACGCGGGGCCGGAATCCGCTCGTGGTCAGCCGCCGGGCGGTGGTGTCGGCCCAGGACTTCGATCCCACCTCGGACCAGGTCGCGGCGCCGGTCAGCCGACCGGCGGCCGGTGCCTGGACGGTGACCGTCCAGGACGGTGCGGCTGTCGGGTCCTGACGGGTCATGGTGCGAACCTGCACACCCGGGGCCGGCTTCTGCGTCGACGTGGTCAACCACCGTGCACCGGCCGGCGAGCCGGCCTGGGCCGTCCCGTTCGCCCCGGAGGCGGCGGCCACCGCCATCACGACCGCGATACTCGCGCCTGCCCAGGCACGCCTGGCCTTCTTGCTCTCCAAGGGATCCACACTCCTGCGGGACGAAGGTGTCCAACCCGTACGGGACTTCGTATCGGATGTAGGAGGCCGATCGAAACGTGGGGACGGGATATTTCCTGTTCGGCAGCACGACGGCCCGGCGACGCCGAGGTGAACGCTGGGCTGCACGCCGTACCGGCCGGCGCCCACTGCCACCCCGGCAGAAGCGCCACGACCGCGGCCTACTGGCAGGGTGGTCGGAACGTGCCGCGCGGTGAGGGAGGGAGGGCACGGACGACGTCCTTCTGCCACCGCTCGGCGGTTGGTGATGCTTTGATGGGGCAAGTCAGGGTGCTCCCCTTCTGCGACGGCACCCGTGTGTGGAGGAGGGCCCCATGACGACAGGCGCGAGGGACCGGGCCACCGGGCCGACGACCGGCACGGAGCCGGAAGCGACCAGAGAGTGGGCCGATTTACCCGAACGGGCCGCCAGGATGGTCGAGTTGCTTCGGCGCAATGCCGCCCGGACCGAGCAGGACCGGAGGATCGCCGAGGAGAACATCGTCGCGCTCGAAGAGGCCGGCCTGTTCGGCATGACGATCCCCGAGCGGTTCGGCGGCCACCAGGCGAGCATCCGCACCCTGGTCGAAGTGAGCTCGGAACTCGGCCGCGGTTGCGGATCCACCGCCTGGATCACGAGCTTGACCAACATCTCCGGCTGGCTCATCAGCCTCTATCCCGAACGCACGCAGCGCGAGGTATACGAGGCCAACCCCCGCGCCCGCGCCTGTTCCGCCCTTCCTCCCCAGGGCACGAGCGAGGCGGCCGACGGGGGGCAGATCATCTCCGGACGGTGGGGCTTCGTATCCGGTTGCCTGCACGCCGGATGGGCACTGCTCGGTACGCCGGTGACCGGCACGTCAGGCGAGCAGCCGGACCAAGGGCTGGCGCTGGTCCCGATGGAACAGCTGACGATCGAGGACACCTGGCAGGTGACCGGGATGTGCGGCACCGGAAGCAACACCCTTGTCGCCAACGGCGTCTTCGTTCCTGCGCACCGCATCCTGTCGCTGACCAAGGCGAGGCGCGGCGAGTATCCGACCGAGTTCAAGAACGAGGCCCTGTACCGCGCGGCCTTCGTCCCCACGCTCGCCCTGTCCCTCGCCGGTCCGCTGTTGGGCCTCGCCCGCGGCGGACTGGAGCTGGTACTGGCCTCTGTCGCCAAGGGGCGCGGTATTTCGCACACCTTCTACCAGGAAGCCCGCGAGGCACCCGCGACTCAGACGCAGCTCGCCGAGGCCGCTCAGCTGATCGATACGGCCGCCCTGCACCTGATGCGTGCGGCCGACGACGTCGACAAGTGGGCGGTGAGCGGCCGGTGCATGCCCGTTCCCGACCGGGCCCGGGTGCGGATGGACATCGCCACCCTCGTCCGCCGCTCGCGGGAGGCGGTGGACATCCTGCTGAGCGTGCAGGGGGCCAGGAGCTTCGCCGACGGGAACCCGTTGCAGCGCATCTGGCGGGATCTGGGGACCGGCAGTCGGCATGCGATGCTCAACCCCGCCATCGCGACCGAGATCTACGGCCGGTCCCTGCTCGGCATCGAGGAGCAGATCACCCCGCTGATCTGAGACGCTTGCCGAGCGTCCATCACGCCGGTGCTGCCGCGCGCACCACCCCGGCCCGATCTGCGAGGACTTGTCCGGGCGATCACGTGATCGCTTCACGCTTGGATCACCGATCCCTTCGGCCGACCGCTGTGGGCCTCGCCGGCGCGGCGCTGCGCGGTGCCGGCCGACTCGGCCGCTCGGTCCCCTGCGCAACGTCCCTGGCCGACTGGCAACTTCAGACGGCCGGTCGCGGCTCCGTGGCGGAGCCGCCCGCCAAGCGAACCTGCCGCTGATCGTTCGTCCGCGGACACAGCGGCCGGTCGATCCGCCGCGGCTGTCTCCGTCATGGGGCCGACTCGTCGGGCCCCACTATTGTCGGTCCCCACTATTGTGGGCGTTTTGATGCCACGGGCCATGGGGAAAGAGGGCATGCAGTTCCTGCTGATCGCGTATGACGCGAAGGACGAGCAAGCACAGCAGCGGCGACTGGCCGCACGTGAGCGGCACTTGGCCCAAGGGCCACCGTTGGTCGCAGAGGGCAAGGCCCTCTTCGGCACCGCGATCCTCGACGACGAGGGGCGGATGGTCGGCTCCATGCTGGTGATGGATTTTCCCACGCGCGCGGAGTTTGATGCCTGGCTGGAGACGGAGCCTTATGTGACGGACGGGGTGTGGGCCGAGATTCAGGTCCAGCCCTGCCAGGCGGGCCCGGTGTTCCTGGAGGCGTTGGGACGCCGGTGATGGGCGGCTCATAGCGATACGTGTCCGATGGCTCAGGTGTCGGGCCCAGCTCATCGGACATGTTCCGGGATCCCGGAATGAGCGATGAGCCGCTTCGCCTCACGGTCCTGGGTGCGCCACGCCGTACCCGTCGATTGGTCGGGCGGCGGAGGCCAGGACGTTGGCTGCCGCAAGTCCGCCATCTGGGAGACGCCTCAGTCGAGGAGTCGCCGGAGAAGCGTGAGCGCGCTGCGGAGTTCGGTCCGTTCGGCGCCACTGAGGCGGCCGGCGATCGCATCGGTGAGGTTTTCGTGGCCGGCGTCCCGGCGTTCGGTCAGCAGGCGCTTGCCCTCATGTGTGATGTGGAGCAGCTTGCGTCGCCGGTCGTGGGGGTCGGGGATGCGCTGTAGGAGCCCTCGGTCGACCAGGCCGGCCGCGGAGACCGTGACGGACTGGTGAGTGATCTTGTCCAGTCGGGACAGGTCGGCGACGGTGTGCGGTCCCTCGCGGTCGAGCCGTTTGAGGATCGAGACCTGCGACAGGGTCACTTCGCGAGCCGGTGATACCGCCCTCTGCTGCCGGACCAGAGCGCCGACCAGGAACTGGAGCTCATCGGCGATGGCCGCGGCGTCCGGTCCGGTGGCCGCCTCCATGCCCATGGCTGCCGCATCTTCTTCCATGGCGCTAAAGTACAGGATAACTGCGCAGTTCTGTTGCATATATGGGGCCAGGGGGAAGTGGACGCATGGTGAGCGATGGCGAACTGGTAGCTGGTGAGTTCACGGTCGGCGGGAGGCGGCGCAGCTTCACGATCCGGCTGCCGCGAGCGGTGGCGGACGATGGGCAGGTGCCCCTCGTGCTGGTGCTGCACGGCAACCATCCGGACGCCGGCGGCTGGTTGATGCGCGAATGGACCACGTTCGACAAGCAGGCGGATAGGTGGAGCTTCGCGGTCGCCTATCCGGATGGCTACGAGGGGTGCTGGGCGGACGGCCGTGGTGTCACCACGGCGGACGAGGCGGGCGTGGATGACATCGCCTTTCTCCGCGCGATCGTCGACTGGTCGGCCGGACGGTACGGCACGTCGCCCGAGCTGAGCGTGGTGGCGGGAGTCTCCAACGGGGCTTTCATGGCCCACCGGTTCGCGCTGGAAGCGAGCGCTCAGGTGGCGGTGTTGGCGGCCGTCGCCGGCGGGCTGCCCGCGGCCCTGCGCGGTCTGCAACCGACGCATGCGGTGTCGGCGATGCTGATCCATGGCACGGCCGACAGGGTCTCACCGATCGAGGGCGGGTACTCCCGACACCGTGGGCCCAACGGGGAGTTGCGAGGCCGGACGTTGTCGCTCCAGGAGACGGCCGAGCGCTGGCGCGCCATCGACCGGTGCCCTCCCGGACCGGGCCGCACGCGCACCACCGAATTCTCCGGCCGGACCGCGGCCGACGGTGGCGTCGGCGGTTCCCGGGTCGTCGCCTGGACGGTGATCGGAGGCGGTCACACCTGGCCGGGTGTAGCTGCCGCTCCGGGTGGGGCCGAGCCGACCAGTCAGGAATTCGACGCGGCCGAGGAGATCTGCCGCTTCGCCGAGCCCCTGCTCGTACCCGCCGGCGCCCGGCGGCTTTGAACCCCTCCCCCGCACCCTCCCGACAAGGAGAAAGCCATGGCGTTGCTGGGCAAGTTGCTGAAGAACCGACGGGCGGGCCAAGCGGGCCTCGCCTGGAACTCACCGAACCTGGGCGGGGAGAACACGCTCGCACTGAGCAGTCCGGACTTCGAGGAGGAGGCCACGATGCCGACGGTGCACACGGCGACGCGAGCCGGCGGCAAGGACCTGTCGCCGGCCCTGACCTGGTCTCCGGCGCCCGAGGCCACGGCGCAACTGCTCTTGGTGGTCGAGGATCCCGATGCGCCCACCCCCGCGCCGTTCGTCCACTGCGTCGCCCTGCTCGACCCCTCGGTGACCAGCCTCGCCCAGGGGGCGCTGGACGCGGAGAACCCTGCCGACGGCGTACGCCCACTGCGTTCGGGTACGGGCCGCGGCTACTTGGGGCCGGCACCGATCAGGGGCCACGGCCCGCACCGGTATGTGTTCCAACTCTTCGCTCTCACCACACCGATCACCTCGGGTTCGAGCGGTGCCGCCCTGGCCGGCGCGAAACCGCGCGACGTACTGGCCGCCGCCGGTGACGTCCTGGCTCGCGGCCGTCTCGACGGGATGTACGAACGAGCCTGAGGCGTCGGGACATCCGGCAGTCCGGCGGCCGGCGTGGTCGGCGTGACTGGGCGGCCGGCGTGCCCAACTATCACTCCTGGGCGGGGATGACCGTCGGTGTCGCTCACGGCGGGTCCTGAGGAAGGCTGTTCCGCTGCACGGGCGAGAAAAAGTGCGTGGGCCTGGTCACCCCCGCCGGAATTTCCGGCCCCTGAGTATTTTTTCTCGGCCGGCGGCGAACCGGCGGGTAATTGACGGTCCATTCTGAGTCCGTTTTCCCAAACCGGGCCGGATTTTTCTGGGATGACCTGCCGCAATGCCGCAGTTCACGCACGAGGGTCGGCATCCGGTTCGGCTCCGCGACGTGTCGGGCGTGGACCCACGCAGGCGGAATTCCGCATCTGGCCGATTGTGACCTGTTCTCGGTAACGGTCGCTGCGTCACCGTGGATCTCGACCGAGCCGAAGTGGCCCTCGCAGCTTGCCGAAGGGGAACTTTTGCAGGGATCGATCCCAGTGCCTTCGTAAGGCGAGAGGCAAGACGAGAGGCCATGGCTGCCGTCCGGAACGGCTTCTGATGGTGAGCAGATGACTCACCCGACCCACGGCTTCGGTAAGACATTCATCCACTGGAGTGCGGGCCCGCCCGGAAATCTCGCGGGCCGCCCTTCGAAATCTGCGTACACAGGGGGTAGCAGCGAGATGACGAACACCACCGAAGTCGGAATCCACGATCAAGTCACCGCGCTCATCGACGGCTTGGAGCAGCACCGCGTCTACGGCAACGACTACTTCGCCTTCCTTGAGAACACACCGTGGACCGACCGGGCCTACGACTTCCACCGCGCCAACTTCTTCCACCGGACCGAGGGCACGGTCAAGGGCATCGCCTATGTGTGCGCCCAGGCGGCGGCCCACGACGACCGCGACACGCTGGTTCTGTTCTCCCATATCCTCAATGAGGAGACCGGCAACGGTGAGGCGGCGCACTGCCACGAGTTGCTGATGGAGAACTCCCACAACCTCTACGGCCGGACCGAGTTCGGCCTGCCGCCGCTCCTCGTGCGGGAGGCGCGGGACAGCGACCTGGTCATTCCCGAGACGGTGGCCTACCGCGAGCGCACTCTGGAGCTGCTGAGCAGCAACTACCACCGGATGCTGGGCGTGGCGATGGCCCTGGAGTCGCACGCCGACAAGATGCTGCAGGTCTGCCGTACCGCATTCCGCAACAACCGGAAGCAGCTGCCTCCGGACGAGTTCGTGGACAACGTCGAGATCTACTTCAATGTCCATGTCGGCGACGAGGGCGTCGAGGAACGCCACGCCGCCGACGCGAAGAAGTGCGTGCTGAACAACTGCCACACCGATGCGGACGTCGCCGAGATCTCCTATGCGGCGACCGAGACCCTCAACATCCAACTGGACATGTGGAACGCGATGTACAAGGCCGTGGCCACGAGTTGAATTCCGCAGCGGGAGAGGCGACACCTACCATCGTGCAGAAGAATCGCGGCATCTCCGATGCCATCCTGCGTATACCGGAATCGGCGACTCACGGGACCGCGGCGAAGCTCGCAGCCCTCAACCGTGGTCTCCCCGAGGACGAGCAGATCATCGATCTCAGTATCGGCGCGCTGGACACACCCACCGATCCCCGGATCGACTGCGGGGTCGTCGAGTTCGTTCAGAAGCGCTCCGACACGATTCATGCGTTCGCGCCCATCAAAGGGTTTCCGTTCCTGTTGGAGTCCATCGCCGCACGGGTGGCTCGCCTCCACGGAATCTCGTACGACCCGGACAGTGAAATCATGGTCACCCCGGGCGGTGTGAAAGGTTCGATTTCGGTAACCTTCCACGCGCTGCTGAATCCTGGCGACGAGGTCGTCGTTCCCGTGCCCAACTGGCCGCACTACGCCGACATGGTGCGGCTGCACGAGGCCGTCCCGAAAACCGTCCGGGTCACGGCGGGCGACGGCTTGACGGCGCCGGCTCTCGAAGAGGTGCTCTCCGGGCGAACCAAGATCGTCGTACTGGGCGACTGCATCAACCCGACGGGCAAGGTCTATTCGACCGAGGAACTGTCGGCGCTGGCCCGGATCATCGCCCGGCACAACCTGCGGCGCGAGGCCGGCGGCGAGAGCCCGGTCCACGTCCTGTTCGACACCCCCTACGAGGCCCATGTCCTGGGGCCCCGTGCCAAGACCTTCGCCGCCATCGACGTCCAACTCCCCGACGGCAGTCACTGCTCGATGCGGCCGTGGACGGTCGCGGTGACCGGCCCGGGCAAGACCTACGGCATGCACGGCGACCGGATCGGCTACCTCTGCGGTCCATCGGACATCGTGGCGGCGTCCGCCCGCGCACAGGTCAACCTCACCTCGTTCGCCTCCACTTATGGCCAGGTCGCCACGCATGTCGCGCTGCGGCCGGAGATGGACGAGGTGGCGACCGCCAGAGCGAGGGCCGCGCGCACCAATCTCGACGCCATGGTGAAAGAGCTCGACGCGGTCCCCTCGTTGCGGATCAACATCCCGCAGGGAGGGTACTTCCTCTTCGTCGACTTCTCGGCCTTCGCCGACGCCTACCGAAAGCGGGGGTTCCGCACCGCCGACGGGTTCCTGCTGGACGAGGCAAAGGTCGCCACGATCTGCGGCAACCACTTCGCGGAGGGCGAGCCCCTGGACCACTTCGTACGGATCAACTGCGGCCGGACGGGCGCGCTCCTGAGCGAGGCCGGCAGACGGATCAGGAACGCCCTGAGTCGCCTGGAGTCCTGACGAGCAGTGACGCAGGCAGGCACACCCACCGGAGGCGACTGGAGTGGAGCAGGAGATCACGGACACCTACAAGCACGGACTCCGTCGCCGTCGGGAAGAACGCGACGAGGGGCGGGGGGCGGCCCGCACGCGCCCGCCCCTGCCGCCCCCCCCGTACGTTCCCCTCGGTGAGCGTCCGCTGAGACGCTTTCCCCAACTGCTCGTCGGTCTCGCCCTGTACGGGTTCAGCCTCTCGGCCATGGTGCGCACGTCTCTGGGCGTCAACCCCTGGAGCGTCCTCTACGAGGGGCTGGAGCACCACACTCCCCTGAGCTTCGGCATGATCAGTGCGCTCCTCGGCGTTCTCGTGCTTCTGCTGTGGATCCCCCTCAAGCAGAAGCCGACGTTGGGTACCATCGCCAACATCATGGTTGTGGGGTCCTCGTCCGACCTGGGCCTTTCACTCATCCCTCAGCACCTCGGACTGGCCGCCCGGGTCGGCCTGCTCGTCGGGTGTGTGGTGCTCAACGGCCTGTCCGTCGCGGTCTATGTCGGCGCACGCTTCGGCCCCGGCCCCCGGGACGGACTGATGACCGGCACGTCCGCCGCGACCGGACGTTCCATCCGGCTGGTCCGCACCCTGATCGAGCTCACCGTGCTCGGCGTGGGCTGGCTCCTGGGCGGGAGCGTGGGCGTCGGCACGGTGCTGTACGCCCTGATGGTCGGCCCGGTCACCCAGTTCTTCCTGCCCTGGTTCGCCTACCGACGGACCGCCGAACGTTCCGTGGCAGCAGCGGGACCCGTGATCGGTAGACGCATCCGGCGGTAGTCTGCGGGCGGGTTGGCGCAGCTGCCCGAAGGTCCCGGCTCGCCTGCACGACGGTGCGACACCCGCCCCGGCACATCGGTCACCGGTGCTTGCCCGCGGCCACCCACCGGCGTGCGGTGGACCGGCCCCCCCGAACCGCGGGCACCGCGCGACGACCGGTACCCACACCGTTTCGTACCGGGCGGGACACCGCCCACAGGAAGGAGCACCACCGTGCGGATCGCAGTTCTCGGCGCGGGCGGCGTCGGCGGGTACTTCGGCGCCCGCCTCGCCGCCGCGGGCGCGGACGTCACCTTCGTCGCCCGCGGCCGGCACCTCGACGCCCTACAGCGCCAAGGACTGCTGGTCCGCAGCCCGTTGGGGGACGTCCGCACGCCGCCCGCCCGTGCGGTGGCACAGGTCGGCGAACTCGGCCCCACCGACCTGGTCCTCCTCGCCGTCAAGCTCTGGGACACCGAGGAGGCCGCCGCCCAGCTCGCCCCCCTGGCCGACCGAGGGACGGCCGTGCTCTCCCTCCAGAACGGCGTGCACAAGGACAGCGTGCTGCGCCGCCATCTCCCCGAACAGAACATCCTCGGCGGCGCCTGCTTCATCGCCGCCCACATCGAGGAACCCGGCGTCGTCACCCACACCGGCACACTCCAGAAGATGGTCTTCGGCCCCTACCACCCCGACCGCCGGCCCCTCGCGGAGGAACTGCTCGCCGCCTGCCGCGCAGCCGGCATCGAGGCCGAGATCAGCGACGACATCGCCCAGGTGATCTGGCAGAAGTTCGTCTTCCTGGTCGGACTGTCCGCCACCACCACAGCCGTACGCCGGCCCATCGGCACCATCCGGGACAACCCGCGCACCCGCACCCTGCTCCGCGACATCATGGCCGAGACGGTGGCGGTGGCCCGGGCATCCGGCATCGCACTGGACGAGACGTTCCCCGACGACCGGCTCGCCTTCATCGACACCCTGCCCCCGGACATGACCTCCTCCATGCACCACGACCTCGAACGCGGCAATCGCCTGGAACTGCCCTGGCTCAGCGGCGGCGTTGCCGACCTGGCCGCCGAACTCGGCCTCGCAGCGCCCCGCAACCAGACCGTCGCCGACATTCTCGCCCCCTACACCCTCGGAACGCCGAAGGACTGAGGAGACGTTCCGGCCATGACCTGAGGAGACATGGCCACTCGGGAGACGGTGTGGCCGGCGAACCATGGCCCCGTTGAGGCTGCTGCCCTCGACGATGTGGCTGTCGCACTCGGCGCGTTGGCGATCCCCAACGCGGTCGTCGTCGGGCATTCGCCGGCCGGCATGGCCGGCGCGCCTGGCTGGAACGGGCACCCGGACGCCACCGCCACCGCCACCCTCGACGGACACGGGGCGGGAACCGGATCAATACGTGGGTGTGGACCGCCAGTACATCGAACGGCGGGTGCTGAGTAGAGGCACCCAACGCGGGTAGGGGCACGCGCACCCACCACTGCCCAACTACCGGCCGCCCTCACTCTCAGCTGCCAACCTGACCTGTCGGCCAATCAATCACCAACAGAGCCACGGACGGATCGCGGCGGCCGGCATGTTCCCAGGATTCCGGCCCGACGTCAGCCTTCCGCTTCACGAGCTGATGTGTACAGCGCGTGAAGAGTGTGGCGTTTGATCCACCACACCCCACCGGGCGTGCTTTGCTCATGCTCATGACGGGATTCGCAGCAAGGGTTCCCGCTGCAGTGCGCGCGTTACGCATTGCGACCCCATACCAAGATGAAAGGACGCCCATCGCCATGAGCAACACCTCTCCCATTGAGACCCGTGAGATAGCCGACGCCGACCTGGACGGCATAGCCGGTGGCCTCTCCGTCGGTGGCACCGTCGACGGCCTCGTCGCGAAGGTCACCCAGGGCCCCGGTGGCGTGCCTGTCCTGGAAGGCTCCGTGAAGTCCGTCGGCGTCAACGTGTCGGACATCCCCCTGGGCCCGATTACGCTCTGAGGCACGGCTTTCGCATGGTTCTCAGTCACCGGACCCCGACACCGCCCCCGGGCCGCCGGGGGTAGTTCGGCCTCCTGCTTACGTAGGGGCAGCTGACAAAGTCTGCGCGTCTGTAGGCGAGTTCGGCGATCCGGGACCGGGGCAGGCGGGGACCGTCGCTCGCCGGCGAGGAGCGCACAGACCCGTTCCCGCCGCGGGGTGAGCCGACCCAGGCCCACATCGGCCGTTTCGGCCCACTTCCCCGCCGAGCGACAACAGATGCCGAGGCTCAATTCGGGGCCCGGCGTGACGTCGGCCTTCGCGACTTGGTTGTGGTCGTGAAGGCCGACGTTGGCGTATGGGGTGAGTACGGATGTCGATGCATCCCTATGGGGACAAGCAGGATCGATCCCGTCGGAGACGGTTCGGGTGGCGCGAGCGGCGTTTCCGATGGGACGCTCGCGATCAGGGTCCGGGACGGGCTGGGGCCGAGCGAGCCTGGCTCCGATCGGAACGCACGGTTCTCCTCGGCGGTGGGCGTCGCTGACTCACTGGACACTCCCTTCCGGCGCGGATCGGCCTCTGCTCACGAAGGGCTTGTTCGGCCTGAACACAAGGAACACCGCCGGCAGGTCCAAGAGGACGTCGGAGGCAGCGCACACGCTGGCGGCAGGCACCTGACATCGGCGACGCACGCTGACGGGGAGTCGAAGGTGATGCGGCGCCTGCCTCTCGTCCCTGCCCCCGACTCCCCGCGCGTGATCGAGATGCTCTCGTCGGGGGCTACCTGGCGCGAATCCTGAACGGCAACGTGCGGTGGTAGAACGACGTGTCGCCGGTTCCCACCGACACACCCGCGTCAACGTTGGCCGCGGGAGCGTCCCCTGCGACCGCCAGACGCATCCGGTAGACGGCGGTGGCGCCGGGTGCCAGCGGTGTCTTGGCGATCGGGATCAACTGGGCCCCCATGCCTGGGTCGCAGCCGCCGGGCACCAACGACACGCGCTGCCACCCGTGGCCGGGCACATACTGCTGCAGCACCAGGTCCTTGGGGGCCACGGCGCGGCTGCCGCTCTGACCGTAGGCGAAGTACCCCGCGCTGAGCGCCGGGTAGGCCCGCTTGGTGGTGTTCTCGACCGTGAGCTCGAACTCCTTCGCCGCCCCGCCACGCACCAAACCGGCACCGCGCGGCCAGCCCGTGACCCTGGTGGTGGGCCGGTCGACGACGGCGTTGCGCGTTGGTGCGCGGTAGGTGTGGCCGTGGCCGTCATTGACCGAAACGGTCACGGCCAGGCGGCCGGGGCGGTCGATGGCCTGGACCCGGAGGGCCACCGTGGCGGGGCGGCCGGGGCTCGCAGCCGCCGAGACGGGGAAGGAGAACCTTCTCTCGTCCGGCCTTTCGTTGCTGACCGGTTGGACGTCCAGGTCGACCCAGCGGTGGCTTTTCTCGTCGTAACGCTGGATCAGGAGAGAATCGGCGATGAAGCCGCGCGTGGTGACGTCCAGGCTGACGGTGCCCTTGGAGACCGGGGTCCGCAGGGTCACGTTCGAGGACGACCAGAGGCCGATCGGCGCCTCCGGAGCGAGGCTGTAGGAGAGCTTCTGCGCCGCATTTCCGGTGACGGCCGTGGCCGGGGCGTTTTCCGTCCCGGCCGCGGCATTCGTCCGCGTCGCCGCAGTCATGGGTCCCGTCGCAGCAGCACCGCAGCTCGGAGCGGACCGTGCCCCCGCAGTCGCCGCTGCGGGGACCGCCTGCCCAGGAGCCGCCGCCCCGATCACCAAGGCCAGCCCGGCGACCACCGTCACCGCGGAGCCGGCGGTCGCCTTCCACGCCCTCACGGGCTGTTGTGCCATACGTGTCATGTTTCCCCCACTTCGTACTGGACACACCGATGTGCATCTCTGCGAATGATGAGGCGACTCTGGAGTACAGGGTTCCCGCAAGCTCCTGAAATGGCGCATTTTGACGGGAAAGATACGGTCTCGGAGATACTCGCGATCCTCAACCTTCATGCGGCGCAGGGGCATTATCGACGCCGCGACCACGCGCAACTACCTGCCCCCCGGCCAGGCGCCCAGGGGCAGCAGACAAGTGCACACCGAACTTGAGGAATGCTTCGTCGATCACCACCCGCGACAGTGCCCCGTTGCCCAAGTCTTCGGTTCCACCATCTGGATGCCGCTTTCCTGTGATGCGAACTGATCGTTACGATCCTGGCCACTCGGCTTCCGGCAGGAGGGGCAAAGGCGATGATCGAGGCTGTGGCGCTTCCGACGCCCTGGCAGGTCAGGTTCCAGGCCGGCGACAACGAGGGCCTCGCCGACACGCTCAAGGGTGGTATCGGCGGTACGGCGGGGATGCGGCCGCATGAACTGCTGGAGGCGGCGTTGGCCACGTGCATGACCATCTCCGCGCGGATGGCACTGGCCGAGCTGGGCTTCACCGATGCTGAGGTGAGTGTGCGGGTCCATCTGGAGCGCGAGGAGTCGGCGACGCGGTTCCGCTACGAGCTCGCCCTCAACCCGGCGCTGGAGGTGCACCGGTCCGCGGTCACGAAGCGCATCGAGTGCTCGCCGGTCCGCTCCACACTGAGCAGGCAGCTGCTCTTCGAAGCTGCCTGACGGACAGGCTCAGGCGACGTTGGCTTTGTTGACGAGTTCCGGCAGCGGTTCCTGCTCAACAAGCTCGTGGGTGTGCACGAGCAATGATGGTGCCAGGGCACTGAATGATGGTGCCAGGCACTCGCAGCATGACTCGGTGCTGTTCTACCAACTGTTGAAACTTCGTTGAATAATCCGGGTGCTCACTGCGCCGCCGCTGACGCGATCGATGGCATGAAGGTACTCGTGATCCGCGCAGGGCCAGGCCATACGTCCGTAGCCGCGAGGGGAACGGCCCGCTGCCCGTGGAGCAGCGGGCCATCGAGTCGGGCTTGCGGGCCGTCAGGCGGTTTGGGCGCGCGGCGCGCCATACGTCGGGGGCAGGCTCGTGCGCTGCCCCCTGTGCCACGTCCCGCCAGCCATATCCCGTCAGCCATATCCCGCCGTCACAGCGGCCGTCGGAGGACGCGACCTGCCTCTACTCGACCGACTGCGTCGCCACCACCCACGTCCCCACCTGACCGACGAGCGCCCACCCCGGAGCGCGCGATGGACACCACGCTGTACGACCACCTCGCACACTGCCTCACCACCAAGTTCCGCGTCGACCCGGCGGCAGTCCGCCCGCAGGCGACCTTCGACAGCCTGGACCTGGACTCGCTGGCCCGGCTCGAGTTCCTGCTGACGCTCGAGGACGACTTCCACGTGGACATCGACGAGGAGGAGGCCGCGGCCGTCACCACCGTGGCCGCCGCGGTGGATCTGCTGGAACGCAAACGGGCACCCGCACCATGACCACCGCCGCCGTCGCGGTCACCGGCATCGGCCTGATCACCCCCGCCGGCATCGGCGCGGCCCGCAACTGGCGCCGCCTGCTCACCGCGCGGCCCACCGCCGCCACCGACCCCGAACTCGCCGGCCTGCGCGTCGACATCGCCTGTCGCGTACCGGACTTCGACCCCGAACGGCTGCTGGACCCCAAGCTGGTCTGGCGCCTCGACCGCAGCGTGCAGTTCGCGCTGATCGCCGCCCATGAGGCCGTCGCGGACGCCGGCCTGGCGGCGGAGCAACCGGATCCCACGCGTACGGCCGTCGTCATGGGCACGGGTTTCGGCGGCATCAGCAGCCTCCAGGCCCAACACGCCCGCCTCCTGCGCAGCGCCCCCGCCCGGGTCTCCCCGCTGACCGTCCCGATGAGTCTGTCCAACATGGCCGCCGGATGCCTCGCCATCGAGTTCGGCACCCAAGGGCCGAACCTGTCGGTCTCCACCGCCTGTGCCGCCGGCGCCACCGCCATCGGTGTCGCCCGCGACCTGCTGTTGTGCGGCCGCGCGGACGTGGCCCTGGCCGGCGGCACGGAAGCCTGCGTCACCCCGCTGATCGTCGCCGGATTCGCGAAGATGGGAGCCCTCTCGTCCAGAACCGGCGACCCGGCCGGCGCCTCGCGGCCCTTCGACCGGTTCCGGGACGGGTTCGTCATCGGGGAAGGCGCCGGCGTTCTCGTCCTGGAGACCCAGGCACACGCCCGCGCCCGCGGAGCCCACATCCGGGCCCTGATCAGCGGATACGGCGCCTCCGCCGACGCCCACCACCCCACCGCCCCCCACCCCGACGGCACCGGACTCGAGCACGCCCTGCGCGCCGCCCTCGCAGACGCCGGCCTCGCGGACCGCGACATCACCTACACCAACACCCACGGCACCTCGACCCGGCTCAACGACACCGTGGAAGCAACGACCCTGGTCCGCGTCCTGGGCTCCCAGGCGACCATCACCTCCACCAAAGGCGTCACCGGACATCTGCTGGGCGCAGCCGGGGCGGTCGAAGCCGCCTATACGGTCCTGTCCGTCCAGCACCACACCATTCCCCCGACCGCCAACCTCACCACCCAGGACCCCGCCATCCACGCGGACGTCGTCACCTCCCCGCGCCCCGGCCGGATCCGCGCGGCAGTCAGCAACTCCATGGGTTTCGGGGGACAGAACGCGGTGCTTGCCTTCACTGCCGCGTGACGGCCGGATGTACGGAATCCCGGCCGGGACCCCCGCACTCCACAAGCCGAAGCGGTCCGCCGGACGAACCGGCGAACCGGCACGAAACGTTCGGGCTGGTTGGCCGGCGAGACATAGCCGCCGATCGGCATGCGCCAGTACGAGCTGTCGCCCACCGCACCGCTGTATGGGCCGTCGTGGTGGGCGGAGGCGGTTGCGGGATCGTTGGCGACCTCGTTGCCGCCCATGCTCTCGATGGTCCCGTCGCCGTTGACGGCTGTGACGATGGCAACGTGATCGGGGACGGCACCGCCAGAGCCGCTGCGACCATGCTCCTGACGCTGGTGTTCCGCGTCTTCCGAGATGTCATGATTCCCCCTCCGCTTCAGCTGATCCGGACGCAATCGCGGTGAGCCGACGTAACTGATCGGCGGCCGGCCGGGCCCTGCTCCCCCACTCCTGAACGGCGGTGCGCTTCCCAGTACTTGCGCACCACGAACACGTCTGGCAGGACGGGAGAAACACCCGATGGAATAGCCGTGACCCGATGGGGATGGCCATGAAAGGACCGGGTCCACCGGTCCGTGATGGGGGCCGCCCCGTTGGAAGCGCAGGGCTCGCTCGTCGGCGGCTCGCAGCTCCCGCCCCCTTGGCCTGGGACGATGCCTGCCCCGGCCACCGCCACTTCTCCACCATGGGTCCGGTCGGCAACCGGCTGGATTTCCTCGACCCCCTCCACCTGGCCTGACAGCCGTTGGAACGGCGGCCGGTCGCACTCCGGACCCAGGCCCGGCTGGGTGCTGGTGGCGCGTGACCACGACTTGCCGCGCTTTCCGCGACTTGGTCAAGATTGCGTCAAGTAGTTGCGTAATCCCGCAAGCGTTCGGGTAGAGTTTTTGCCGTTTGAACGAATGGAAGCACCTCGTTCGGTGAGGCGTCTTCACGGACACAGGCCACTGACCCCACGACGTCGAGAGACGCCCAGGTTCAGGACAGGTCTCCCCGGCCTAAGGGGTGACCCCAAGTGGCTTCCCCGGTAAGGGGATTACGCCGTGGAGTGCCAAAGCTCTGACGAGTTGGGGTGAACCAGTCATCAGGGACTGGTGCGCTCTTTACTGTGCCCGCTCGGCGCCCGCGTGCGCCCCGGCCAGAAGGAGGCGAGAGACATGGACGGTCATTGCAGTAGTCCGGGCCACAGTTGGCTCCGTATCCGTATGTCTTCTCCGACCTCCGGTACGCGGTAACCACCTTTCCTGCGCCTTCCCCCACCATGCCTGGCACCCGTACGGCCACCGGCCGTCCCGGGTCGCTGTGCTGCGCGCCCGCAGGGGGGATCGCCGCTGCGTACCCCAACCTCCCCCGCCGGGGGACCCGGGAGGCTTCCATGACCAACCTCACCACCACCGCCACACCGCCGACTCCAGCGCAGCGCACCGCGGTGCTCGATGACGCGCACGTGGGCGACATCCGCGGCGCGCTGGGCACCATCAAGCTCGACGACACCGCGCCCCGCACCGGCCTGTCAGCCAAGCTCAAGACCCTCCTGGCCATCGTCGGCCCCGGCCTGATCGTGATGGTCGGCGACAACGACGCCGGCGCCTTCGACACCTACGGCCAGGCCGGGCAGAACTACGGCACCAGCCTGCTGTGGACCCTGCTCCTGCTCATCCCCGTCCTCTACGTCAACCAGGAAATGGTGCTGCGCCTCGGCGCCGTCACCGGCGTCGGCCACGCCCGCCTCATCCTGGAGCGCTTCGGAAAATTCTGGGGCGCCTTCTCCGTCATCGACCTCTTCCTCCTCAACGCCCTCACCCTCGTCACCGAATTCATCGGCATCACCCTGGCCGCCGGCTACTTGGGACTGCCCAAGGCCGGCGCGGTGATCCTGGCCGCCGCCATCATCATCGCCTCCGCCTTCACCGGCTCCTTCCGCCGCTTCGAGCGCATCGCCGTCGCCCTGTGCATCGGCTCGCTGCTGCTGGTCCCGCTCTACTTCCTCATCCACCCCAAGACCTCACAGATGGCGCACGACTTCGTGACGCCCGGCATCCCGGGCGGTGCGGGCCAACTGGCAACCGTCATGCTGCTGATCATCGCGATCGTCGGCACCACCGTCGCCCCCTGGCAGCTGTTCTTCCAGCAGTCCTACGTCATCGACAAGCGCATCACCCCCCGCTTCATGCGCTACGAGAAGGCCGACCTGTGGATCGGCATCGCCATCGTCGTCATCGGCGCCGCCGCCATCATGGGCCTCACCGCCGCGACCTTCGCCGGCACCAACGGCCTCGGGCACTACACCGACCAGGCCGGAATCGCCGCCGGCCTGCAGGCCCACGTGAGCAAGACGGCCGGAGTCCTCTTCGCCATCGCCCTCCTGGACGCCTCGATCATCGGCGCCTTCGCCGTCTCCCTCTCCACCGCCTACGCCATCGGCGACGTCCTCGGCATCAAGCACTCCCTGCACCGCGGCGTCAAAGGCGCCAAGGGCTTCTACGCCGTCTACGCCGGCCTGGTCGCGGTGGCCGCCACGATCGTCCTCATCCCCGGCTCCCCCCTCGGCCTGCTCACCACCGGCGTGCAGACCCTCGCCGGAGTGCTGCTGCCCTCCGCCACCGTCTTCCTGCTGCTGCTCTGCAACGACAAGGCCGTCCTGGGCCCCTGGGTCAACGGCCCCAAGACCAACGCCTTCACCGCCGCGGTGGTCGGAGTCCTGGTCACCCTCTCCATCATCCTGACCGCCTCGGTCCTCTTCCCCGACATCAACTCCACCGCGATCCTCGACATCATGGCCGCCTGCGGCGTCCTCGGAGTCCTCGCAGCCGGATACGCCTTCACCCGCCGCCGCACCGGCACCAAGGAAGACCCGATCGACCGCACCGGCAAGGAGAGTTGGCGGATGCCCCCACTGGACACGCTCACCACACCGGTCATGTCCACCGCACGCAAGCTCGGCATGGGCGCCCTACGCACCTACCTGCTCATCGCGATGGTCCTGGTCGTCGTCAAGATCGTCCAGGTCGCACTGGGACAGTAACGACCGCCCTTCCGGGGCGGGTTGACCGCCCGGCAGGACGCCGATCCCGTCTCTCCCTCGAATGGAGGTTCACCATGCTCGCAGCCCTCGACCACGTTCAACTGGCTGCTCCGGCCGGTTCCGAGGACGTCCTGCGCGGCTTCTACGTCACCGCCCTGCAGATGACGGAGGTTCCCAGGCCGGCCGGACTGGCCCACCGGGGCGGCTGCTGGTTCGCCGCCGACGGCGGCCAGATGCAGATCCACGTCGGGATCGAGAACGACTTCCGCCCACCCCGCAAGGCCCACCCGGCGGTGCGCGTCACCGACCTCGACCAGCTCGCCGCCCGCCTGGAACAGTACGGCGCACCGGTCATGTGGAACGTCAGCATGCCGGGCCACCGCCGCTTTCACACCCAGGACCCGGTCGGCAACCGCCTGGAATTCCTCCAACCACTGCCCTGAGCCAACCCCGCCCCACCACTTTGGCCCGCAATGCCGTCGTGCCCCTGCGCGGCGGCCGTTGCCGGGCATGGGAGGTACCCGATGACCCGCGCCGACCTCGCCGCTCCGGGCCTGGCTCCGGCAACGGAATCGAACACTCCTGCCTGAAGGGCGGCCCGGCATACGGCCCGCAGTCCACATGGCCCACCCGGCCTGTCACCCGCGCCGCAACGCCGGATCACGAATCCGCCCGGCAACCATCGTCCAACCGGCACCAACTTCCCCTCGCCGACGTCACGTTGATGCGCCATGGCGCGCACGACCACCCACCCACGGAGGTGATACGCATGTCCGCACTCACCCACCACCCCATCCGTTACGCCGGCGCACCTGCCCGGCTCATCGGCCGGCTGCTCGCCCGGTTCACCCGCATCGTCCGGCGACTCACCGACAGCCCGCTCGACCACACCGTGCTGCACGCGACCTCCGCCCGCACCACAGCTCCCTCGCCGGCCAAGACATCCGCCCCGGCACGACTGCACGCCCAGTGGCGCATCGTCACCGGCGACGACGTCTGCCGCCACCTTGAGGCCAGCTGGCACACCGGCGCCTGACGCATCAACTCCAGCCGTTCAAAGCTGCACTGGAAGAGACCCCCCATGCTTGTCACGCTCGACGACGTACGGCTCACTGCCCCCGCCGGGTGCGGGCCGATGCTGCGCACCTTCTACGCCGATCTGCTCGGCATGCCAGAGGTCACCGGTCCGCCGGTACTCGCGATCCGCGGCGGCTGCTGGTTCACCGGCGAGCACGGTAGCGCCCAGCTGCATCTCGGCATTGCGGCCCCCGGCCCCGGCACCCGCACCCACCCCGAGCTGTGCGTGCGGGACATCGACGCCCTCGCCGACCGCCTCAGAAGCCACGGCGCGCCCGTCGTCTGGGACAACCAACACCCCGGACAGCGCCGCTTCTACAGCCTGGACCCGGCCGGCAACCGCCTGGAATTCCTCACCCCCACCGACTGACCAGCCTCGTTGGGCCCGCGGACCGGACCGTGCCAGACGGCGGTCCGCGGCGCTCGGCCGCCCATCGCCATCAGCCCTGGTTTCCGTCAAGTAGCCAGGCCGGGCCGCCCCGAAGGCCGCAGCCACCAACCGGCCACAAGCCGCCGGCCGACCAGCTCAGGATGTGCCGCCATGAAACGTCTGTACCGTCGCCTCTCCCAGCGTCCCACGACCCCCATCCGTCCAGCGCCAGCCCACTTCACACTCCACGTCATATGCGATCCACGAGTAGAACGCATGGTGCGAGCCCTGTGCATCGTGACATTCGCCTACACCGATGTCCGGATCAAAAGTCTCCACTCCTCCGAATCCGACGGCAGCGCCGAGATAACCATGGACATCACGCTCACCTCGGACGCAGCCACCGCGGCCCTGGAACGACTGGTCGTTCATCTGGCGCACATACCCCAGGTCAGCGCCCTGCGGTGGCACCCGCACAGCGGAGACGCCCCGGTCCCCGACCCACCGGCCAACCTGTCCCGCAGGGAAGAAAAGTCGCCGCATGCCGCCAACGCACTTTCCTGACCGGTGTCTTCACTGCCCTCGGCACCACTGCCGGCCACCGGCCGGCTCTTCACCCGGCATCAAGGATCTGGCTCGGTCAGTCGACGAACCCTGACCGGTCGAAGTCGTGCAGTCGGCCGCCGTACGATCCTCCGCGCAGACGGACGGCGCGACCGTCAGCCCCTTCCCCGGGATCACCTTCCGGAACGGTGCGCGGGTCGTGAAGTCGTACGTGAAGGGCAGACAAAGACGCTCCGGTGATCCGAATCGCCACGTGCCGCCGTGCGCGCGGGCACCCTTCCGGACATGACTCCCAGGCCACGTCCTGTCGTTGCGGGTCGCGCCATTCGGGTGTGAAACGCAGAAGTGCTGCGTGGCGCGCCCTTCGTTTCCCCGGCGTGAGCGACAGTCCGGTCCGGAGCCGGGAATCCTCGTCCGGCTGCGTTCCGGGCGGGAGAGCACGTGGGATATCTGTTGCTGTTGCGGCGACGGCCTGTCGCGGTGCTGTGGGCGGCCCGCAGTCTGTCCGTCCTCGGTGACCGCGTCTACACCATGGCGCTGATGTGGAGCGTGTACGCGAGCACCGGCTCGGCCTCGCTCATGGGCCTGATCGCGGTCGCCGAGTCGGGGCCCTACGCGGTCCTCGGCTTCCTCGGCCCGCGTGTGATCGCCCGGTTCTCCTCGTACCGAGCCCTGGCCTGGGTGGACGTGGCGCGGGCGGGCGTCGCGGTGACCCTGCCGTACCTGTGGTCGCCCGACCAACGCGGTCTGGCCGTCCTGCTCACCGGGGTGCTGCTCCTGGGCGTGCTGGGCGCCCTCTTCGATCCCAACCTGGCCGCACTGGTGCCCGGACTCGTCGAGCCCGAGCGCGTCCAACAGGTGACCGGACTCTTCGACCTGACCGTCCGCATTGCCCACATCGCGGGCCGGGCCGGCGGCGGCCTGTTGCTCCTGGTCCTCCCCAAGGTGCAGCTCTTCACGATCGACGGCATGACCTTCGCCGTCTCTGCCGCCGCACTGGGAGCGCTGTCCCGCCACCGCACCCGCCTGGCTCCCGCCGCGGTAGCGGAACGACGCTGCGGAACGCGGAAGCCGGCCCGCGCGTGGCCGCTGGTACAGGCGTGCCCGCAAGTCGGACTGGCGATCGCGGTACAGAGCTTGGTACCCCTGTGCGCTACCGCAATGACGATCGGCCTTCCCGTACTTCTCGCCGCCCACAACCGCTCCGGACCCGCCGTCTACGGTGTGGTCACCGCCGCCGTCGGCGTCGGCACGCTGATCGGCAACCCGTTGGTCAGCAACCGGCGCCCGGCGAACTGGGCGATCCTGTGCTGCGGGGCATGGGCGGTGGACGGTGCGGCCACGGCGTGCATGGGGCTGTCGGGCCAGCTGACGCCGCTGGTATCGCTGGCCGTGCTGACCGGAATCGCGGCCCCCACAGCGAGCGTGACCCTGCGCGCCTACATCGGTACCTTCCCGCCCAGTCAATGTCTGCGACTGATGGCGATCGAGAACACCGTGGTGCGAGTGGGCGGTTCAGCCGGGATACTGCTCCTCCCGCTTCTCGTCGATGTCTCACCCCAGGGCGCTTTCCTCGCGGCGGGCGGAGCGGTCGCGGTCGCCGCCACCGGCTCGCTGCTCGCGTCCGCTCACATCCCGCACTCGGGCACTGCCCCGGCCCTCACCGAGCAAGTCGAGGCCATGGCCACGGAGTAGCGCCAGGAGGAGCGAGGCGAGACGAACTGCCTGGAGATCCTCCGGGGGTGAGGGCCTGGTCTCCCGTGATGTGTCAGGACACCACCGACAGATCCGTCGCCTCTGCCGGAATCGGTGCCGAACCGGGCCCACGTCCGCCTGGCGGTTAACGGGTGAGGTCAAGCTCGCATCAAGAAGTTGCGTTCACGCGCAAGTCCGGGGCTATGCTGCTGAGCGTTTGAGAAGCATCAGGCACCTCGCTCGGCGAGGCATCTTCACGGACACAGGCCACTGACCCCACGACGTCGAGAACGCCCAGGTTCAGGACAGGTCTCCCCGGCCCAAGGGGTGACCCCAAGCGGCCAAGTGGCCTCCCCGGTAAGGGGGTTACGCCGTGGAGTGCCAACGCTCCGACGGGTCGGGGTGAACCGGTCATCAGGGACTGGTCCACTCCACGCCGTGTCTGTTCGGCGCCCACGCGCGCCCCTGCCGGAAGGAGGCGAGAGACATGGACGGCCATTGCAGTAGTCCGGGCCACAGTCGGCCCCGCGCCAGTATGTCCTCACTGACTTCCGGTACCCGGTAACCACCTTCCCTACGCGGATATCGCGCTTCCCCTGGCACCCGTGCGGCGCTTCGCCGCCCTGGGCCGTTGGGATGCGCGCTCGCCGGGCGGTCGCTGCCGCGTGCCCCACTCCCCCGCCGGGGCTCGGGAAGTGCCTGTCATCACCGATCGGCAGAATCCGACCTACCGAGCCTTCAACATCCGCAATCCCTCGACCGTGCTGTGCCCTTCCGCCGTCATGCCGCTCAACGGAGGTGACCTTCGCATGTCCGTCCTCCCCGTCGTCCGCACTCTCCGCTACACGACGCCATACGTCCTTCCCGCGGTACGCACCTGCTACCGCTTCGTCAGCAACACCATCCAGGTCCTGGGCGCCCCGGCGCTCGCGCGACCGGCAGTCGGCCACACCACCCTCAGACAACACCGTGCCCGCCGGCACTCGGCCACCGGCTCGACGGCCGGACGCCCTGAATAATCCACCACTGTCATCCGGAGCCCTCGCCGAGGGGCAGCCACGCACCGAGTGAGCGGGAGCCGGTGATCACTGCATTGCGACCGGCCATATCGCCACCGTAATCGACCGGTAACGGAAAATTCCTGCTTACACCGCTCGGATTCACCCGCGGCCAATAGGGTGCATAATTGAAATCTACAATATGGCGCATTCCAGGAGGCTGCCAATGAACGCGCCAATATTCCGGCGCGGTGCCGCCACCCTCATGGCCACCGCCATCGCCGGCACCGCCGGCGTCGCCCTTGCCGGTCCCGCCGGCGCGACCACGTCCTACGGTCACCCGCACCAGAAGGTCATCGTGATCGTCGTGAAGGAATCGCGCCACTGCCGGGACTTCAATGTCGTCAAGGTCGTCGTCGTCAAGAAAGATCGCCAGGTCGTCATCATCAAGAAGTTCCTGAGTTGCGACTTCCGGAGGCACAACGATTACTTCTTCAGAAAAGTCTTCTTCAAGCACGAATTCCACACAACGCACAAGGCGATCGCGATCAAGGAACCGGCTCGCGGGACAGTCCCGCTGACCCTTCCGAAGGTCTCGGTCGGCACCAACCCGATCCGCGTCTCGATCAACGCGCCGCGGACCTCGCTGAACCTCACCTCTCCGTCCTCTCTCGGCAGCTTTGCCCCCGGGCACGTGAACGTGTCGTCCAGCGGCGTCTCCGCCGGCTCCGGTACCAGCGGCGTGAGCCTGGGCACCGGCGGCTCTGCCGCCGGCTCGGGTGCGGCCGGTGTGAGTCTGGGTACCGGCGGCGTCGCAGCGCACCGGTGAGTCGGCAGCGGACGGGCGATCAGCCGGTCATTCGGAGGCTGTGGGACGGGCCCGGAATCGGGGGCCCGTCCCACAGCCTCCTGTGGCAAGTGGCGCGGCCGTTTTCTCCAGGAGCGGAGGACGCGGACATCTGACTGGCCCCTGTCGTCAATTCCCGGCTGCCCCGCGACCCTCAGGCGTATCTCCCCTATGGCATTGACCGAACCGCAGTGCTTCCTCTGCTCCTTTCCGCCCTTCTCGTGGCATTGGCGTCGCGTTTCGACCGGATGAACATTCCGATGGGGCGATTGTGGGAAGGCCGCCGACGGCTCGACACGTTCGCTCGTGTCCGCAACGCCTATGGGTCAGGGGAGATACATCATGGTGCGGGCTTTGCTGAAGCGGTACAGGCACGCGGGCCCGGGAATGCGGGTCGGCGTAGGTGTGGCGGTCCTGGTGGGCGGACTGCTCCCTCCGATGGTGAGCGCGGACACCGCGGCTGCGCAGCCGAACCAGCAGACGAGTTTCACGAATCCGGGCCGGTTCACCTTCACGGTTCCCGGCGGCCCTACCGACGCGAAGATCTTGACCATCAGGGTCTGGGGTGCCGGGGCCGGCGGGAGCGGTGGAGCCGGTGGCGGCGGAGGTGGCGGAGGTGGTGGCGGCGGTAACGCGCTGATCACGCAGGGCGGTGGCGGCGGGGGTGGGGGCGGTGGCGGCGGAGGAGGCGCCAGCGGTGGTGGCGGCGGCTCCGGCAGCTACGTGAAGTGCACCGACGTAGCCGTCGGTGGCGTGACCTTGACCGTCGTGGTGGGAGCAGGGGGGAGTGCCGGCGGCGCGGGGTCCGGCGGCAGTGGTGGCGCCGGCGGCAGCGCCGGCGGTCCCTTCGGCGGCGGTCCCGGTAATGCAGGCGCTTCCGCCGGCCTCGGAGGACCCGGCGGGAGCAGCGCGGTGGCCCTCGTCGCGGGGGTGAACCTGGCCTCTGCCCCCGGCGGCAGCGCCGGCAGCAGGGCCGCGATCGGCGGCCGGGGCGGTAGCGGCGGCGCTCCCGGCGTGCTCGGCGGGGCCGGCGGCCTCGGCGGCGGCGGTGGAGGTGGCGGAACCATCAGCGGTTCCGGCGGTACCGGCGGCGGACTGGCAAGCTGCGTGGTACTTCTCAACGACAGGGCGAACGGCAACAACGGTAACGACGGCGCCGCAGGCAACTCCGGTACGGCTGGTGGCAGTGGCGGTAGCCAAACGAACGGCGCGGGCGGGACCGGTGGCGCTGGTGGTGCCGGCGGCAACGGCGGCACCGGTGGGGCCGGTGGCACCGCCAACACCGCGGATGGGTTCACCTTCGGTGCCGGCGGGGCCGGTGGTGGCGGCGGCAAGGGCGGTGCCGGAGGGGCTGGTGGCGCCGGCGCCACCATTCGAGGTGCTTCCGCCGCCGACGGGTCCGCGGGTAGTGCCGGGGACAACGGCGTGGCCGGAAACGTCGGCGGAAACGGCGCCGTCGTCATCGACGTGTCGTCAGTTCTCTGACCGCGAAACCGGATGTCCGCAGAACGCACCACGTTGAACGCGGGGGCGCGGCCGGTGTATTGGGCTCGCCCGGAGCCGCCGCGCCACCTCCGACGGCCTGACCTCTTGCTCAAAGAACTTGCTCGAAGAACTCGCTCGAAGATCTCGGCCGACTGCATCCGCACCGCCTCGTGGAGCCGGCGTCCCGCAACAGTCAACCCACCCCCGCCCGCATGCCTCATACCACGAGGGACAGCCAACGCCCCATCCTGGTAAGGGACTTCGCGAGGAATCTCCCTGACCAGCCGAAGTCGGTAGCGCTAGATCTGTGCGACGCCCTTGACGAACACGATCCCGTCGTATCCGGCCAGGTGTGCCGGGTCGAGCGGGGCGTAGCCGTAATACGGGGATACGCGGTGGGCGGGCCGCGTGTCGTCGAGGGTGGTGGCCAGCCGGGGTGCGTCGATGACGCAGCGGTCCTCCGGGAGCGCGTACAGGAGTCCTTCGGTGGTGTCCGGTGGCGGGGTGTCCACGCCTTGGTGCCGCATCGTGCCGAGGGCCGTGGCCAGGAAGGCATACCGCCTGCCCAGGTGGGCACTTGCGATGGCGCCGGCGCTCCACCACTCCAACAGCAGGTCGCCCATCCGCATCGAGCTCTTGTCCCGCTGGAGATGGCCGTTGTTGGCGTGGACCAGTGCCGGGCCTCGTTCGGCGAGGGCGAGGAGGTTGTCGGCCATCATCTGGCCCCGCAGGGCCACCAGCCATGTCATGCGGCTCGCTGAGGTGTCGGCCATCCAGTGGTGGTAGCGCAGCAGCCCGGTTGCGGTGCGCCCGTACAGGCGCGCCCGGTCCCAGTCATCCCGCGAAGTCGCGATGATCAGGTGCGGCGTCTGCTCGTTGAACAGCGCCACGAGGTCGTCGGCGAGCAGCCGCAGCTCCCTGGCCTCGGCCGACCGTCCCACGGACTGGACGCGAGAAGGCGGGCACCCTTCCGGTTGCCGGTCACACACCCCACCGCTGCCGCACCTACACCGTCGTTCGGTGGTCTGTCCTGTCGGCGGGCATCGAGGGCGGTGCGTCGTCGGCCGGCTCAACTGGTTCTGACGGCCGCCACGTTGGCTTGTGGCAGGGCGAGGTAATCAGGGCGAGGTGATTCTGCGTGGAGACGCGTGTTTGTCACGACGCGGTTCCGTGAGGACGCTCACACTGTTTTCTTCTGCCTGATGTCGACCGAGAGCCCGCTGCCGGGCGTATGCGCAGTGAAGCGAGAGATCCGGGAGTGGCTGTTGACCGTCGAGGAGTTCGAAGAGTTCTACGCCCAGACGGTCGCGCGGCTCACGGGGCAGTTGTACGTGATGCTCGGCGACCTGCATGAGGCGCAGGACGTGGTGCAGGAGGCGTTCGTCAGGGGGTGGAGCCGGCATCGGCAGCTCGACCGGGACGGCCGGCCCGAGGCGTGGATCCGCACCGTTGCCTGGCGACTGGCGGTCAGCCGGTGGCGGTTCCGGCGCCGGTCGGCCGATGCCTGGAAGCGCAGTGGTGCCCCGCCGCATGTCGAGGGGCCGGGACCGGAGCAAGTGGCACTGGTGGAGTCGTTGCGGGAGCTGCCGGCACAGCAGCGGCGGATCATGACCCTGCACTACCTGTGCGATCTCACGGTCGATCAGGTCGCCGGCGAGACGGGGCTTTCGGCGAGCACCGTCAAGACGCATCTGAGCCGCGGGCGGTCGGCGCTCGCCCACCGCTTGCAGGATCCGCGTATCGAGGAGGCGACCGGTGACTGAGCACCAGGACCCGTTGCGGTCCCTGTTCCGGCAAGCGGCCCAGGTGGGGCAGGCACACAGCGCCGCGGCGCCGGTCGCGTACGTCGCCGAGCGGGCCAGGCGGGCCCGGCGGCGGCAGATCGCGGGCCTGGCCGCGGCGGCGTGCCTGGTCCTGGGGGGCGGGGTGGCGACCGCGCTGCTGCCGGGCCGACCGACGCCGAACGTTCCAGCGACGAACCCGTCGCCCACCCCGTCGCCCAGTCGGCCGGTGCCGGCGCCGACGAGCCAGGCACCGGTGGTGCCGTTCCCCGGGCGGGAGACGACGGGGGCCTCGCCGAGCACCGGGCCGTCGGGCAGTTCCTCCGCCCCGGCCGCGGAGTCCCCGGTCCGTACGGCGCCGCCTTCCGCGCGGAGCACGGAGCCCGGGTCCACCACCGCACCGCCCTAATCGGACGCACGCATCTGTGGCCCCGGCGGGTCGCCGCCGGGCGATGACGCCTGCCCCCCCACGCACGCTGAGGAGTCCCCCATGTCTGCTGTGCCACCCGGTCTGCGGGAGCGCATACCCGCCGCCCCACCGCCCCCGCAGCCGTGGCCCGTCCACCGGCGCGCCACCGGGGTGGCGCGCCGTGTGCGCCGGGTTCTCCTCGGGTGGACGGCTCCGCGCCTGAACGGGGCCGACCGGGAGGTGCTGTGGCTGTACCTGCTGACCCGAACAGGTATCTGGATCGCCGCGTACTGCGTCCGCTGGGTGTTCCCGTCGGACCCGGGCACCCGCGACCCGGGCCCGGTCCTGGCCACCTTCGCACGCTGGGACTGGGGCCTCTTCCTCCATATCGCGAGCGAGGGCTACTTCCCCGGGCAGGGAGGTCCCTGGCAGGCGGGCTGGGACAACCGGGAGGCGTTCTTCCCCGGCTTCCCGCTACTGCTGCGCGCGGTCCATGTCGCCGTACCGAGTTGGACGGCGGCCGGGCTGCTGATCTCCTTGGTCGCCGGAGCGGTCGCCGTGGTGGCCCTGGCGCGTATCACCCGGCTCCATCTGCCGGATGCGGGGGCGGGGCAGCGGGCCGTGCTGTTCTTCCTGGTGTCCCCGTGCGCGGTCTTCCTGGCCGTCGGCTACACGGAGTCCCTGTTCCTCGCCTTCGCGCTGCCCGCCTGGCTCGCGGCCCGGCACCGCAGTTGGCCCCTGGCCACCGCACTGACCGCGCTGGCGACGGCGGTGCGGGTCAGCGGCCTGTTCCTCGCCGCCGCACTCGCGCTGGAGTTCTTCCTGTCCGTCCGTGACCGGCGGGACCTGCGTGCGCTGCCGTGGCTGGCCCTGCCCATGCTGCCGGCCTTCCTCTACGGCTGGTATCTGCACGCCCGCACCGGTGACTGGTGGGCCTGGAAGCACGCCGAGGAGCGGGGCTGGTACCGCGGTTTCCACACTCCGTGGGATGCCTGGAGCCACACCTGGCACGGCGCGTTCGACCATGTGGAGACGACCGGGTACGCGTTCATGTTCCAGGCCGAACTCGCCGCGATGCTCGTCGGTTTGCTGCTGGCCGGTCTGCTGGTCCGTCAACGCCGTTGGCCCGAAGCCCTGTACGTCGGCCTCAGCCTCTGCGCGCTGGGAACCTCGTACTGGTACATGTCCGTCCCCCGCGCCACCCTGCTGTGGTGGCCGCTGTGGATCGCGCTGGCGGCCCGGAGCCTGCGCAGACCACGGTTCCGCTCCGGCTATCTCTGCCTGGTCACGCCGCTGACCGTGGTCTTCACGCTGACGTTCCTGTCGGGACGCTGGGCCGGGTGAGGGCGCAGCCGGCCCGGCGAAGCCCGGGACGCCGGCATCGCCGCCCGACCGACTTTCGTCGTGGGCCGGCACGACCAATGGCGAGTGCGGAGTCCGGCCGAGGCTGCCTACCGTTGCCGTGTGACACATCTGGAACGAATGCCCCCTGCGGAATCGGTTCGCCACGCTCTGACGGCTTGGCTGCGCTCGACGCCACGGCGGTTGACCGATCCGGTCAGGGCCCTCTTCGCCCCCGGGATGTGGACGCCCTGGCGCATCGTGGGCGAAGTACTGCTGAGTGTGATGCTCGGGCTGCTGGCGGCCGGAACCGAGGCCGCAACCGGCCATGGCACCGTAAGGATCATGGCGGTGGCCGTGCTGGCCGCGCTGCTGTCCATGCTGCGACGGGTACTTCCCGCGACCGTTCTTCTGGTGGTCGCCATCACCTCGGGCTGGTTCGACGGCCTCGGCCCGCTGGTCCCCGTCGCCGCCTGGTCGGCCGGACGGCGGATCGACGGTGTCGGCAGGGCGGCCGGCACCTTCGCCGCCGCGTACGCCCTCAGCCTGGGGACGAACGCCCTGGCAGACACCCATAACTTGCCGTTCACCCTGGCCGTCACCGCTCCGCTGCTGCTGGTCATGGTGGTCGTGCCCGGCCTCATCAGCCGCTACTGGTCGCAGCGCCGCACGCTGGCCGACACCCTGCGCGAGTACAACGCCCAGCTGCTGCGCGAACGCACCATGATCGCCGGACAGGCCCGGATGCGGGAGCGCCAGCGGATCGCGCAGGACATGCACGACAGTCTCGGCCATCAGCTCACGCTCATCGCGGTGCATACCGGCGCGCTGGAGGTGGACCGGGAGCTGACCGGGCGCCAGCGGGAGGCCGTGGCAGTGCTGCGCGAGGCGTCGGTGGCCGCGATGCACGAACTGCGCGAGGTGGTCGGGCTGCTCCGGGACGGCACCGAAAGTCCCGGTCAGGCAGACGCCCCTCGCGTACCTGAGGCCGTGGGGAGAGAGGACACCACCGCGCCGTCGCGTGGGGTGGCCGGTATCGAGGGCCTGGTGGAGGCATCCCGGAGCGCGGGCACGACCGTGGAATTCCGGCGCTCCGGCGAGCCGCAGCCGCTCGCCCCGACCGCCGATCACGCGGCGTACCGCGTCGCGCAGGAGGGCCTGACCAACGCCCACAAGCACGCCCCGGGCGCCTCGATCACCATCGAGCTGCGGTACGAGCCGGACGCCCTGGTCGTGGAGGTCGCCAACGACCCGGCCCCCGAGACGACGGGCCCCGGCCGGAACGTGGTGAGCGGCGGGCAGGGCCTGACCGGGCTCGGGGAGCGAACCCGGCTCATCGGCGGCATGGTGCACGCCGGCCCGACGGCGGACGGCGGCTTCCGGTTGGCGGGCGTGCTGCCGTACACCACGCCGGAGAGCAGTGCCCCGAACCGCTCGCCGGGCGGTGCGGAGTCGACGTTCACCGATCGCACCGGCGACTTCCGGGAGCAGCTCCCGGCCGGTTCCCGAGGCGAGGATGACTTCGTCGGCCTGCCGAAGGAGCTGGCCAGGGCGGTGCACCGGAAGACGAAGCGAAGAGGCATGGCCATCGGCTGCGGGGGTGCGGCGCTGGTCATCGTCGTACTGCCGGTGGTCGTCATGGGGGTCGCCGCACTCTTCCTCGCCGGCGGGACGGACCAGGACGCCATCGGTCGGGAGGAGTACGACGCGGTGAAGGTGGGCCAGTCCGAGGCGGAGGTCCGCGCGAAGCTCCCCCGCGCGAAGTCGTCGTTCCTGACCGACGCCCTGGACAGGGGAGCGCCGCCCGAGCCCCAGGGGGCCAACTGCCTCACGCTGATGTCCACCGAGACCGCCGGCAGTACGAGCAAGGAGCCGGTTTTCCGGTTCTGCTTCAAGGACCGCAAGCTGATCGAAAAGAAGTCCTTCGAAGTCAGGGAGTGAGATGGAGTCCAGCCAACGCCGACTCCCGCGGCTGCGACCTGGAGAACCGATGGACCGACCTCAGCCCCGCAGCTCCGTCAGGAACTCGATCAGCGCGGCGTTCACCTCCTCGGGCCGCTCCTGCTGGGTCCAGTGGCCGCAGCCCTTCAGCACGATCGGCTCACGGTGCAGGTTGGGCATCAACTCCGGGAGCTTTGCGATGAGTTCGGGCGTACCGGGGAACGCCGGGACCAGGTCACGGTCTCCGTAGATGTACAGTGCGGGCGGACTGACGACCGCGCCGTGCCAGGCGGCGGTCAGCTCCCAGTTGCGGTCCATGTTGCGGTACCAGTTCAGGGCACCGGTGAAGCCCTTGGCGTAGTTTTCGGTGAGCTCGTCCAGGTCCGTCTCGGTGAGCCAGTGGGGCAGCGCCTCGGGATCGGTCATGTCCGCGAGCCAGCCCCGCGCCGGGTCGGATACCAGGGCCTGGTCGGGTCGGCCGGCGTCGGAGGCGTCGCCGGAGGCGGAGTAGAACAGCTTGCGCAGGGTGGTGCGGGTGTCCTTGGCGAACTCGGCGTCCGCAACCCCGGGCCGGTTGAAATAGTTCCAGTAGAACCGCCCGCCGAACTGCTCCTGCATGGCCGCAAGCGGCGGACGCTGCCCGCGGAACGGCGGCGGCACGCTCAGCCCCGCCACTCCGCGTACCACGTCGGGCCGCAGCAGCGCGGTGTGCCAGGCGACCGGTGCGCCCCAGTCGTGCCCGACGACGAACGCCTCCTCCTCGCCCAGGGCGTGGATCAGCCCGATCACGTCCCCGACGAGATGGAAGATGCTGTACGCGTCCACGTCTTCCGGGTGATCGCTGCGGCCGTATCCGCGCTGGTCGGGAGCGACCACCCGGAACCCGGCGGCAGCCAGCGGGGCGAACTGGTGGCGCCAGGAGTGCCAGGACTCGGGGAAGCCGTGCAGCAGCACGACGAGCGGGCCCGCACCCTCCTCCGCGATGTGCAGCCGGATGCCGTTCACGTCGATCATGCGATGCTCAACCATGGGACGAGCGTACGCCTGCGGGATACGTGCAATTACTGGCGCACCCTTGAACCCGCGCTGTCGCGCACGGCGTTGTCTGTCCGCCGCTCGCCGTCCGCATCGACCTCCCGGAAGGCGGCGCCCACACGGTGCCCGCTGACACCACAGCCGGCCGCCCGGCACCCAACACCTTTGGCCGACGCCGTCGACGAAGGCGCGTCAGTGGTGGTGGCCGTGCCGGCCGAGGGTCTCCACGGGGGTCGCGCCGGGGCGGGTCCACTGCGGTACGGGGCGGCTGGTCGGGCCCCAGGTGGCGTTCCCGTCCGCGTCCGAGCGCCAGAACCAGCACGGGCTGTGTCCCTCGGGCCAGCCGTCGGGGTTGTCCTCCCACGCCTCGCCGCGGCCGTAGGGCGTCATGTCGAGCAGGGCGAGGGACCCGTTGACCGTCTCGTTGCCGCGGCCCGTCGTGGAGTAGGTGAGGAACACCCGGTCGCCGTCGCGCAGGAAGCAGGTGAGGTAACCCATGCTGCCGCCGACCGGTCCGTCCACGTCGCGCACCGAGTACCACGGCTGGGTGTAGCCCATGAACTCGACGTAGGAGGCCACCTCGTCCCAGCGGCCCGTGGTCAGGATGGCGAACGAGACGCCGCGGGCGTTGAGGTAGACGGCGTCCTTCAGGTGCCAGGCCGTGGTGGTGCAGCCCTCGCACTGCCCCTGGTGCGGCGCGCCGTCGTACCACATGTGCTTGTAGACCACGAGCTCGTCGCGGCCCTGGAACAGGTCCAGGAACGGGACCGGGCCGTCGGGTCCGACGACCTCGACCGTCCCGTCGAACTCCACCATCGGCAGCCGGCGGCGGGCCGCGGCGAGGGCGTCGCCCTCATGGGTGTGGGCCTTCTCGCGGACCAGAAGTTCGTCACGGGCGGTCTGCCAGGTGGCCATGTCAACGATGGGCGGGCGGCCGGGCAGCGCGGTGGTCGGGTCGTTCGGTGTGGTCGTCATGGTGTCCTCCGTGGTGTCTCGTGCCGGGCAGCGTCGTACGACGTCCCACGACGCTCACCAGAACAGACTCGCGACCCGGCCGGAACTCATCGCGGCATGCTGCCTCTTCTGCCGAGCCTGTACGGACCCCGTCGGGCTGGCAAGTTCACAGACGCGCTCGGAGAAGAACATGCGGTGGGCTCGTGGACAGGACTGAGCCCCACCAACTCGCCGTGGGCGGACGTGTCGGCTTCTCCTCGACCGCGAAGTACGCAAGCAACGGAACCATCAGACTGCCCTTCGGCGAGGCGAAAACCTCCCCTGTAGCGGCCGGCGACGTCGGCGCAGTCGTGCAGGAGATCCTGGCCGACCCAACCCGGCCCGGCCCGGTCCGGCACATCGACCACATCCATGAGGAACACCGTCATGGCGGCGGCGCCCTTCACCGAAGAGCGTGCAAGGGCCCGGTCCGGGCCCTGTGGGCGCAAGGAAGAAATCACCGCCCGGTCGTGGTGAATCCGTCTCTGCAGGTGTCGAAGATGGGGCGGTAGGTGTCCCACTGCGCTTCCGGTGCCGAGAGGTTGATGTCGTACTCCCGGCCGCCCGCCCGGCCGAAGCCCTGTTCGATGGCGCGGTACACGCGCGCCTTTCCCTTGAAGGCGAACTCCCATACCACGGCCGGCTGTTGCCGGAACGTGGTCTGCTGCATGCGCAGCCTCCGGTACACGGCGTAGTTGACCTTCGTGTTCGCTTCCATGTCCATGAAGTGCGCCATGGGGGTCGATCCCGCGGGTTCCGCCATCTTGACCGTGAGGCCGCCCAGGTGGGACTTGTCGGCGAACGTGACCAGTTCACCCGACCGCTTGACGACCTTCCAGCCGTCCGGCACGGGAAAGGCGGCGCCGAGCTCGCTGACCTGGTGGAAGCCCTTGGGTACGGGCGGTGGCGTGTAGGGCTGTGTCGCAGCACCGGGGGTCTTCCGGGCGCCGGCGCCGGGTGTGCCGGTGCCGTGGTCCGATGTCGCGTAGAGCGTGCCTGCGATGGCCGCGGCCCCTGCTGTCACGGCAACGGCGGTCGTGACGAGGACGCGGCGCTTGCCGCCCCGCCGCCGTTTCCGGCCGCCGTCGGCTGGGGCAAGTGCGGCCGGTACCGTCTCTCCACCGGGGGACCGGGTCGGGTCCTCGCCGTCCTGACCGGCGGACGGGTGTGCAGCGGACCCTGGAGGCAGAACCGTCGTCGACCCGGTCGGTCCAGCCGATGGAACGGGTGCATCCGGTCCGCTGGACCCAGCGGCCCGCAAGGCCCGCTCGGTCTGCTCCGCCGACGGCCGCTCGTCCGGCTCCTTGGACAGGAGGGCTTCGATGAGCGGTGCCAGCGGCCCGGCCTGCCGCATGGGCTCGAAGGGGTCGACGGCGATGGCGTACGCGGACTCCATCGCGGTGGGCCGCTGGAAGGGAGGCCGGCCCTCCACCGCCTGGTACAGCGTCGCGCCCAGCGCCCACAGGTCTGATGACGGTCCGGGCTTCTGGCCGCGTACCCGTTCCGGCGCCATGTACTGGATGGAGCCGACCAGCTCGCCGGTCTTGGTGAGGGTCGAGACGTCGGCGGTCATCGCGATGCCGAAATCGGTGAGCACCACCCGGCCCTCGGCGCCGAGCATGACGTTGCCGGGCTTGACGTCGCGGTGCAGCACCCCCGCGGCGTGCGCGGCCCGCAGCGCGGCGGTCATCCCCAGGCCGATGCGGGCAGCTTCTTCGGGCGGAATGGTCCGCCTCTCCTTGAGAAGATCGCCGAGTGTGACCGCCGGAACGTACTCCATGACGATGCAGGGCTGACCGCCGTCGTCCACGACGTCATGGACCACGACCACATGGGGATGCACGATGCGGGCGGCGCTGCGCGCCTCACGGCGCATGCGCTCGTAGAGGGTGGCGAGTTCGTCATCGGACAGGTGCGGCTGCGCGTGGAGCCGCTTGAGCGCGACCTGGCGGCCCAGGACCTCGTCCTGCACGCGCCACACCGTGCCCATGCCGCCACGGCCGATCTGCTCGATGAGCCGATAGCGCCCGGCGACCAGCCGCCCCTCGTCCGTCACAGCCTGCCTCCGTCAGCTCCGGCCCGTTCGCTTCGTCTTGTCACCATAGCCATCCCTTTGAGCGGCTATGCGGGCCGAGTCCGCCGATGGCATGGCCATGCCATCGACCTCGCCACCAATCCCATCGCAGTCCTCGAGCACGCGCCGGTAGCCGAGGTGCGGACCGGTTCCCGCTGTGACGGACGCTGCTGCCGAGAAGGGCTACCGAGCCCGCGGGCCGGAGCGGGCTGCCTGTGGGAGCGCGGCGGGCGCGATGCGTGTCCCGACCGCTCGCGGGTGTTGATGGCATACCGGTCGACGCCCGCCGTCTTCGTCCCCTGACGGTGCCCTCAGTCACGTCCGGAGAACCGCTGGCCCACCCCGAGGCGTCGCAGGCCGGCGAGGACTTGCGGGTCCTGGGCGTCCAGCCAGTCGCAGAGCTGACGGAAGGAGACCAGTCGGACGTCCTTGTGCCTGTCGTCGGCGATGTGCTTGAGCGCTTCCTCGACGGCGTCCATGTAGATGCCGCCGTTCCACTGCTCGAAGTGGTTGCCGATGAAGAACGGTGCCCGGTTGGTCTCGTAGGCGCGCTTGAAGCCGGCGATGTACGCGTCGGTGGCCTGCTTGCGCCAGCGCGGGTAGTTGGCCGGCGGTCCCTTGGTGGAGTTCTTCGACTGGTTGGCCAGGATGTTGTAGTCCATCGAGAGGACTTCGAAGGAGTGGCCGGGAAACGGCATTTTCTGGAGCGGGAAGTCCCAGACACCGTGCTTCTTGGTGGGCCAGACCTGGATGCCGCCCGGCGAGCTCGCGTCATAGCGCCAGCCGCGCTTGCGCGCCGTGGGAAGCAGGTTGTCCTGACCGAGCAGACACGGGGTTCGGCCGCCGACGAGTTCCTTGGTGTAGTCGAAGGGCAGCGGGTCGAGGTCGGTGAAGCCGGTGTTGGTCCGCCACTTGGTGACGAAGTCCATCGCCTGAGCCGTCTCGGAGTCCCACTGGGCGGAGGTCCAGTGCGCGACCGAGCCCGACCCGGTGCCGCAGAAGTGGCCGTTGAAGTGGGTGCCTATCTCGTGGCCCTCCAGCCAGGCCGCGCGCACGTTCTTCAGCGTCTCCTTGATGTGGTCATCGTTGAGGTAGCCGATGTCGGAGGCGCCGATGCGGTTGTTCGGCGGCCGGTACAGGCGCTTCTTCGACTCCGGCAGGAGATACAGACCGGAGAGGAAGAAGGTCATCGAGGCGTTGTGGTCGCGGGCGAGCTTGCGGAACCGCGGGAAGAGGCCGTTGCCCACCTCGCCCGCCCCGTCCCAGGAGAAGACCACGAACTGCGGCGGCTTCTGGCCCGGCTCCAGCTTCTGCGGTGCGGGCGGCTGATGGGGCTGCTTACCGGTGTACGCGGTCGAGCCGTCGCCTATCGGCTTGCCCGACGGCGTCTGTCCCGGTTTGGTGTCGACCTCGCCGGAAGCGGACGATCCGGAAGACGAGCAGCCGGCGACCGAGAGCGCTGCTGCCGCCCCCATCCCGAGTCCGAATATCTGTCGGCGGCTGAATTCGCGCATCACGATCCCCGTTGCATTGGCTCGAAGTGCTGGTCAGTGGGCGTCCAGAAATGTGGGCCGCCCAGAGAGACGAGCAAGTGGAAGTTGGAGTTCCGTTTATGACCCCAGAAAGACATTTCTCGACGGAGGGTAGCGAGGTGCATACACTCCGCTTCTCTCGGCGAGGCCCGGTAGCCCTTGGCGACCCCACGCGACACAGCACTCCGATCGACTGCCGCGCTCGCATGGGGGTGCCCTCGTGGAGGGCGAAGCTGCCGGTCAGGCGGATGGCAGGCCCGATCAGACCGATCGGTGAGCCGAAGCGCCCGACCGGCGAGCCGGGACGGCCCAGGCGCCGCCCCCGACCCGTCGGTCGGCGAGCCGGCGCTCCTGGACGCCCGCCTCGTACGGGCCGTCGACCGCACCGCGGTGAGCGGCGAGGTACCGCGGGCAACCGACCGTACCTGTCGCATCCGGACGCGTGAATCACCGGGAGATGCCTCCCACTGGCTGATCACAGCGCCCCGACGGCGTCGGCCTGGGCGTCGACCTGACGGTGTCGGTCGTCAGTCCGCGACCCCGGGCTTCAGCGAGGTCACATCGAACTGCCCGCCGCACACCCGCAGCCCGTCGGTGCCGGCGGTGATCGCCTTCTTGGACCCGGGCGCGTAGACGCGGACCAGCTGCGCCCTGGACCAGCACGGCGTGTCCGAGACACCGTCGTTGACCGTGTGCAGCACGGCGTGCGCGCTCTGTCCCGGCTTCAGACGGACAGCGCCGCCCGCGGCGCCCGAGTGGGTGGCGGGCTTGCCGACCGGCGTGCCCTCCTTGAGCGTCAGCGAGGCCCCGGGGAAGCCGCGCAGCGAACAGGTCTTCTTGCCCTTGTTGGTGAAGACCAGCGGTATGCGGATGTTGCCCGCGCCGATGTCCGTGCGCCCCAGGCGCACCGACAGGTTGTCCGCGGTGCAGCGCTCCGGGGCGGTCTTCGCCGCGGTGTGGGCCTGGGCCACGCCGGCGGTGAGCGTGAGCGCCGTGACGGCGATCAGCGATCCGGCAGCGACCCGGCGCCCGCTCCGGAGGGTCTTGGACGTGAGCGACATCGTTGAGTCTCCCCTTCGTCTGATGGCGCACACCCGTCTCGGGACGGGGTGCGCACGGTGGGTCCGTTGCGCTTCCAACGTGATCCAAGACGCTGCCGGACGGCTAATGCGGCACTAACGCACGGCTAATAGCGCAGCCATTGGTCCGCAAGCCCACAGCTCACACCAGCCGTAAGGGCATTTCTCCCGTTTGCCCCACCTTGCGACACCGGCAAAGGCAGTCAGCCACAGGCAACTGGGTTCACGAACGATGGCTCCGGCAGGCAGCACTCGGCCGGACATCTGCCGCTTGAGCACCTTGGTCGGGTAGTCGTGGCCCTCGGCGGCGCCCAACGGAAGGGAAGCATGAGGGCGAGCTCCACTCCCCTACTCCCTACGGCTGTTCGCGAGGTGTCACACCAACCTGCTGGGCCGGCAACGACGTTGTCCGGCCTCGGCCGGATCTGGTTGTTCGGACGTTGTTGTTCGCTCCCGCGCCATCGACCCCGAACAACTTTCTCCGACTACACCAGATCACATCCGGCCCCGCGACCTGCTCGGGTGCCGGCGTGATCGAAGAGGAGAAGGACCACATGTTGAAGACCAAACTGGCAGCAGCGGCGGTCATAGCAACGCTGGGGGTGATGGGCACGGGCGCGGCCTCGGCGTCCACACCGCAGGACGCCGCGGCTCCGGCGACGCCCGCCAAAGCCACGGCGCTCGCCGACCACCCGTGCTGGACCTCGTTCGACCCGCCCAACCCGGACGGCGCGGGCATGTGGCAGTTCTACCGCAATTGCACCAACCGTGAAGTAACGGTGTGCGCCCAGGACATCGAGGACGGCTATCTGCAGCCCAATCACATTTCGCTCCCGCCCGGCTGGGTCGGTAAGTGGCACTGGGAGCGGACCACGCGGGGACACCACTACACAACCATCTACTGCTGACGCGGTGAGCGGTCCGCCGCCCCTTGTGAAGCAAGGGGCGGCACCGTTGCGCGGTTGACCGTGCGCGGGGTCGGCGACAGCTCGCAGCCTGGCTTGCGCCTGATGGGTGTGGTCCTGGATGGATCACGGCCGCCGACTACGGCAGCTGGTTCAAGCCGAGCTGGGACACGACGTGGTGGCTGTCGTTGGAGTTCTGGTCGAAGTCGTTGCCGGAAGGCACGAAGATCGCCAGTGAGTCCCGCGGCCCGTCCGCGCCGGAGTGCACATTGCCGTCCGGCCCGGTGTAGGTGTTGGCCTGGATGCCGAACTGCGCCGTGGTCGGGAGCGCGAACAATGGCGGCACCACGACCATGGCGATGTCGTAGTCGCCGAAGTCGCGGTGCGTGTGGATCAACGACCCCTGAAGGTTGGTGGGCAGGGCGCTGATGGTGTAGAAGGGCCCACCGACATAGAAGAGGTTGGAAGCTGCCGTGGTTGGCAGGTTGATCCCGGTGAGGTTGTTGAACAGCTGGAACTGCGTCACGATCGGGGCCAGCGTGCCAACCAGCGTGGATGTGCAGTGCACGAAGTAGAGGTCCACCGGGTTGGACCCGAGTGGTGGCGTCAAGGGCAGTGGCGGGGCCACCGCGGAGTAGGTCTTGATGTTCCGCGACAGGTTGGTATCGATGTCGTTGCCGGTCGGCAGCACATTCACCACGCCATAGGGCAGCAGGTCGGGGACCGGGCTGTTGGTCGGCGTGCTGAGCGTGACCTCGATGTTCACCGAGTGCTCCTGCGTCCCGCTGCTGCTGAGCTTCGTCGGGTCGTCGTAGCGCAGGATCTGCGGGGCCGCGGGGTTGCTGTACGTGAAGATGTTGATGATCGTGATGCCATGCGGGTTGACCCCGTTCCACCGCACGAACGGTGGAAGCACCACGGTCACCTGCTCCGGCGAGGTGGTGGCGTTGGTGGAGAAGTTCCCGACGGTGATCGTCAACGTGCCCGAAGGCGGGGTGGTCGACGTGGAGAATTTGATCGTCTGCGGCCGCACATAGAGGTTGACGGGGTTCGTCATTGCTGCACCCCTCACGAGATGTGGATGCGATACGGGCCCCGAGCGCGACATTTTTATGTCGCCAACTCGCCTTGTGTGCCCGCCACTTCGCATGATAAGGCCGTTTTCGGTTCGCTGTGAGGCGCGCGAGCGCGGCGCCTGGAGCAGGCCCGCGGCCGTCGCATGCGCGGTCACACACCCTGCGCCAGGTGCGAGGCTTGTGCTCTCCCGTGTGCGACAGCGGGGAGAGCGGTACACCGCCGTGACCGGGTGGTCCACCCCAACCGTCCAGGCCGTTCCGCATTCCCCCGAGCGCAGGCCGGCAAGCGCGCACGACGGATAGGGTTCCGCATGTGCCGGAACTGACAGTTCGCCCGTCATCTCGCCAATCTTCACAGGCCGACGAGCATCCCCATTCGCCTCCGCAGTGGAGCTTTGTTGAGTCGTCGCAACCTGCGTCGAGATGCGCGGCGCTCTCGTCGGGTCGTACCCCAAGTTCTCGTAGAGGGCCGAGAGTTGGGGTGGGGTCCGCGATCGCCTCGTAGGAGCAGCCGAAGCGAAGGGCCTTCCCACTCCTGCATCGCTTCCAACGTCCGGCCGTCCGTTGGGAGAAACGCCTCGACCTGCGCGATGCTCTCGTCTCCCTGACCTGCGGCTCCACCTGCCGGAGACGCCTCGAAGGCCCGAATGGACGGCGCGGTCGGAGCCGGGGAAGCCTCGCTGGTGCTGCCGGTCCGCAAGCAGGGCACGCGCGCGGTTCGCAAACTGCAGATGCCCGGACGGAGACCACCGCCGCACTCATCGGGCTGCGCACCTGGAACGGCGAAGGGATGGTGCGGCTGCTCGACCACGATCCCGTGATCCCGCAAGCACCACCATGCTCCCGGAGCGGCTGGACGCCACCCGCACGCTGGCCTCGATCGAGGACGACGACGTTGCGATGGACATCCTCGCCGAGCTTCGGGCCCGGCTGGTCTGCGTCCCTGCGCCGCAGGGACTGCGCGGCCTCGGCGACATCGCCACTGACCTGCTGGAGCGGGTTCCCGAGGCGGTGGCGGCTCTGGCTGACCCGGCAGACCGGCAGCTCCTGCGCGGCCGGGCGTCGGCGGTGGCCGAGCGCGTCGGCGAGCCCGCGCGACCGTGCTCGCCACCACCGGCCCCGATACCGACGCGGCGCCCGACGGGGCCTCCTTGCCTCCGCCAAGCGGGTGGAGGGCACGCCGACAGCCGCATCGCTCCAGGTTCGTGGCCGGTGCAAAGGTACGGTGCCGATCTACGCCGAAACGCCGTCCGGTCAGGCGGCCGGCTGGCCCGTCCGGCAGAAGACGTCGGCTCTCCGGCCGTCTCGGGCACAGCTCGCTCCCCGCACCGCGGTCACGACCGGTGTGGCTTTCTCGCGAAAGTAGGACAGTGGTGCTGCGTTTGCTGACCGGTCTGCCTGCGGCCGGTCTGGGTCTGGCGCTTACCGTTCCGGCCCGGGTCGTCGGTCGTCTCGCGGCCCCGGCCGAGGAACTCCGGCGCGGGGCCGCCAAGCTTGCCTCCGCCGGTGTGCGCACGGCGGCGAACGCCGCGGCCGAGGCATCGACCACGGCCGTGCGGGTGACCCACGTGGCTCGTCGCGCACTCACTCCCGACGACGGTTGCTGGCGCGCCGGAAGCCGACTTCAGCTGCCCTTGCGACCCTGCCGCGGCACCACCGACGTCCCGGGGCGGGAGGAGGTCGTGCAGAAGGTGGCGGCCGCTGTGCAGGAGCACCCGGACGTGCTCCTGGCCTACTGGGACGGCGGTCTGTCCAGGTTGGTGGTCCGGATGACCGAGGAGGCGCCGGCCGGGGACGTGGAGCGCCGGGCGAGGGAGTTGGCTTCCCGGTACGGACTGGAGTGCTCCGAAGGCGGGGACGAACCGCCCCTGCCGCACCCGGGGGATATCGCTGATGTCCGGGCGACGGCTCTGGCCCTGGCCTGTGACGCGGCCGGTATCGCCACGGCGGTGACGGCGCGGGCGATGCGGCTGCGGCAGTCCCCGCGACCGGTGACCGCGGCGGTGACGCTGCTGCGCGAGGACTCCCGAGTCCGTGGTGTACTGCGCAACCGGCTCGGTGCGGGAGGGACCGATCTGGTGTTGGCAGCTGTCCATGCCGGCGCGCACGGCCTGGGGCAGTCACCGGTCGTCATCGCCCTGGACGCAGCGCTGAGGTTGGGTCAGTTGGCGGAGGCACTGGTCCGGGTTGCCGCGTTCGACGCCGTACACGACGCCCTGTGCGTACCGAACCGGCCGAGCCTGTCCGGGGACGGGCCGGCCCGCCCGCCGGTGCGGCGGAACCCGGGCGAGGAGTACGCCGACAGCGCCGTCACGGGAAGCCTGGTGGGCGCGCTCGCGATGCTGGTGCTCACCCGCAGCCCGGCGGGCGCCGCGGAAGCGGCCCTGGCCGGATCGCCCAAGGCGGCACGCTATGGGCCCGCGGCGTTCACGTCCGCGCTGGGCATGGCGCTGGCCCGTGACGGGTTGCTGGTACGCAGTCCCGAACGGCTGCGGCAGCTGGAACTCGTCGACACCGTGGTCCTGCATCCGGGCGCCCTGCACGGTCGGCGTCGGACTGTCCTCGACGTCCGCCCCACCGCGGCCTCGTGGGGCCACGACCGGCTGTGGCACGCGGCGACCGCGGCGCTGCACGGCTCCGGCGGCACGACGGCCGGCGGCGACGGAATGGTGGTGCACCTGCGGCCGGCGCCCGGCGCGGAGCCGGCGGGGACCGGCTGGCTGATCGCGTCCGTCGGCGGGAAGGACGTCGGCGTCGTACGGGTCGGGTGGGAGCTCGACCCGCTCGCCGAGGAGGTGCTGGACGCGGCGCGCCGTGCCGGCCTGGGCGTGGTGATGGTGGACGACCCGTCGCTGGGCGAATTCGGCGCTCTGGCGGACACCGTCGTCGCCGCCGAACGGCCGTTGGCCGAGGTGGTGCGCGGGTTGCAGGAGGACGGGAAGGTGGTGCTGACCGTCGCCCGCATCGGCCATGAGGACGCCGAGGGCCACCACCTGCTCGCCGGGCTGCTGGCCGGTGATCTCGCGCTGTCCGTCACGGACGGGCGCAGTGCCGTGGTCTGGGGCGCGGACGTTCTGGTGCTGAACGGTCTGGAGGGGGTGTGGCGTCTGCTGGCCGCCGCTCCCGCCGCGCGTGCCGTCGGCCGCCGCGCCAAGACCCTTGCCCGGTCGGGGGCGGCGCTGTCCGGGCTGCTGGTGGTCACGGGAGGTGCTCCCGCGCGCCGTGCGCTGCTGCCCGCCGGTATCCGGCTCAGTCCCGTCAACGCCGCTGCCGGCGCGGCCTTGTTCACGGGCTGGCGGGCCGCCTACGGTGCCGCCGGCCGCAAGGCGCCCCGCCCCGGGCCGCGCGTGCCCTGGCACACCCTGCACCCCGTCGAGGCGCTGTCCCGGCTGGCCGAGCGGCCACGGACCGCACCCACGGCATGGGCCAGGGCCCGTACGCGCGCGGACGCCGTCGCCCGGTCGCCGGCCTTCGCCCCGGCACGCCTGGCGATGTCGTTGTTCACGGCCGTGCGCGCGGAACTCGACGACCCCCTCACCCCTGTTCTCGCGGTCGGCGCGGCTGCTTCCGCGGTCCTCGGATCCACCGTCGACGCGCTTCTGGTCACCGGTGCATTGGGCATGAACGCCCTGGTGGGCGGGGTGCAGCGGTTGCGCGCCGAACACGCGTTGGCAGCACTCGCGGTGGGCCAGCGGCAGACGGGCCGGCGCGTCACCGACCCCCGCACCGGGGCGACCGCGACCGTGGACGCCGCCCGTCTGGCGCCGGGCGATCTGATCGAACTGGCCACCGGCGACGTGGTACCCGCCGACGCCCGACTGCTGGAGGCGGCCGATCTGGAGGTGGACGAATCCGCCCTCACCGGTGAGTCGCTGCCGACCCGCAAGCAGGTCGCCGCCACACCGCGCGCAGCCGTGGCGGCCCGCAGCTGCATGGTGTACGAGGGCACGACGGTGGTGGCCGGGCGGGGGCGTGCCGTCGTGGTGGGTACCGGCGCCCAGACACAGGCCGGGCGTGCCGCGTCCCTGGCCTCGCGGGCGCCGTCCGCGGCCGGTGTCCAGGCACGGCTCCAGGAACTGACGAAACGGGTGCTGCCGCTCACCCTCGCGGGCGGAGCGGCGGTCACCGCACTGTCCCTGCTGCGGGGCAGGCCGGTGCGCGAGGCCGTCGGCGGCGGCGTCGCGGTCGCGGTGGCGGCGGTCCCGGAGGGTCTCCCGCTCGTGGCGACGGTCGCGCAACTGGCTGCGGCGCGCAGGCTCAGCAGGCGTGGCGTGTTGGTGCGCACCCCACGCACGTTGGAGGCGTTGGGCCGCATCGACACCATCTGCTTCGACAAGACCGGAACCCTGACCGAGAACAGGCTGCGCGTCGTACGCCTGGTCACCACCCAAGGCACCGCCTACACCACGGACGACCCGGAGCCCGCCGCAGTGTTGCTGACCGCGGCCCGGGCCTGCGCGGACGCCGACGAGACGGGCATGCACGCACACGCCACCGACGAGGCCGTACTCACCGCGGCACCGCTCGACCGGAAATGGGTCCAGAGCGATGCCCGGCCGTTCGAAGCCAGCCGCGGATACGCGGCTGCCGTCGGCCACTACGCCGACGACGAGCCGCAACTGGTCGTCAAAGGAGCGCCCGAAGTCGTGCTGCCGTGCTGCCACAACCTCCCCCCTGATACGGAGGAGAGAGCCCAGTCCCTGGCCGGTGAGGGCTTGCGTCTGCTCGCCGTCGCGCGGCGCCGGCTGCCTTCCGGCGAAGCGCCCGACGCACTCGACAAGCCGCTCCAGGGTCTGGAGTTCCAGGGGTTCGTGGCTCTGGCCGACACACCACGGGCCAGTTCCGCTCCCCTGGTGGCCGGGCTGCGCCAGGCAGGACTGCGGCCGGTGATGCTCACCGGTGACCATCCGCAGACCGCCCGCACCGTGGCGGTCTCCCTCGGCTGGCCCGAGGACGTCACCATGGTCACCGGCGACCGGCTCTCCGCACTCGACCGGGTCGGCCGGGCCGAACTTCTGCGGGACTGCGGCGTGGTGGCCCGCGTCGCCCCGGAGCAGAAGCTCCAGGTCATCGAGGCACTGCGGGATGCGGGGCGGGTGGTGGCCATGGTCGGCGACGGCGCGAACGACGCCGCCGCCATCCGTGCCGCGGACGTCGGTGTCGGCATCGCGGCCCGGGGGTCGGCCGCGGCCCGCAACGCGGCCGACCTGGTCCTGACCGGTGACGAGCTGTCCGTCCTCATCGACGCGGTCGCCGAAGGCCGGGCCCTGTGGCGCAGCGTGGGTGACGCCATCAGCATCCTGATCGGCGGCAACTTCGGCGAGGTCGGCTTCACCGTACTCGGCACCCTGCTCGACGGCGTATCCCCCCTGTCCGCACGGCAGTTGCTGCTGGTCAACCTCTTCACCGACATGTTCCCGGCCATGGCGGTGGCCGTCACTCCGCAGAACGTGAAGCCGAGCCAGGAGCCGGACCCGGCCGGCACCCCGGTGGGCATCGCGGCCCTCGGCGCTCCGCTGACCCACCAGATCCGCCAACGCGGCCTGGTCACCGGGCTCGGCGCGGCCACGGCCTGGCTGACCGGCCGGCTCACCCCGGGCTCGGCCCGCCGCACCAGCACCATGGCACTGTGCGGAGTGGTCGGCGCCCAGCTCACCCAGACCGTCATGGACCGACAGCACAGTCCCCTGGTCATGGCGACCGCCTTCGGCTCCGCCCTCGTCCTGGCCGGCGTCGTCCAGACACCCGTGGTCAGCCACTTCTTCGGATGCACGCCGCTGGGCCCGGTGGCCTGGACCAGTGTCGGCGCCGCGGTCGGCGTCGCCGCGCTGTCCCCGTGGCTACTGCCTCCGGTCGAACGTCTCGTCACCCGCCTGGCAGCCACCCTGCACCCGACCGCGCACATGACGCGCTGACGGCCCGTCAACCCGCCCTTCCCGGCAACCTGGAACGGTGCCGTGGCGGAGGACACGGAATCGGGCCGGTCGGGCGCAGGGAGACGACGACCGTCAGCGCGGCGCCGACGACGTGCCTGGCTGCGCTCCGGCATCACTCGCAGCGCGAACGCTGCCGAACTCCCCTTCACATGGCTGCTGTTGATCGGCCTCGGTGACCTGAAGGGCGCGGGACGGGCAGAGCGCGGCGGCCTCGCGTGCGGCGGTTCGGGCCTCGGCGTCGGGGTGGGGCTCCAGCACCGTGACGATGCCGTCCTCGTCCTGGTCGAAGACGCCGGGGGCGGTCAGCGCACACATGCCGGCGCCGATGCAGACGGTCCGGTCGGCGGTTACGCGCATCGCTCCTCCTTTCGTACGGCTCACCAGGTCACCGGGAGTTCGTTGACGCCCTGAATCGTGGTACCCGGCCGCAGCGTCAACTGGTCCACCGGTACGGCCAGTCGCAGGGTCGGGACGCGAGCGATCAGTGCAGTGAGGATGACGTCGAGCTCCAGGCGGGCCAGGTTCTGGCCCAGGCACTGGTGGATGCCGAAGCCGAAGGCGAGGTGATGGCGCGCCGTGCGGTGCACGTCGAAGGTGTCCGGGTCCTGGAACACCGTGCCGTCGCGGTTGGCAATGGAGTTGACGACGATCACGCCCTCGCCGGCCCGGATGAGCTGCCCGTCGATCTCGATGTCCGCCTTGGCCACACGGCCACCTGCGATGTCGGCGATGGCGAGGTAGCGCAACAGTTCCTCGACCGCGCCGGGAACGAGACCGGGATCGTCGCGCAGAGCGGCGTACTGGTCGGGGTGTTCCAGCAGGGTGATCACGCTGAGCGCGGTCATCGAGGCCGTGGTTTCGTGGCCGGCGACGAGCAGCAACAGCGCGGTGGAGATCAGCTCCTCGCGGTCGATCTCACCGTTGGCCAGCTGCTGGGCGACCAGGCTGCCGACGAGCCCCGGGCCGGGCTCGCCCTGGAACCTGGTGATCAGCCCGTCCAGATAGCGTTCGAGATCATCGCGCCCGGCGACCGCCTTCTCGGCATCCGTGGACTGCACCAGGCGCCTGCTCGCGTCCTGGAAGAAGTCATGGTCGGCGTAGGGCACTCCGAGCACCCGGCAGATCACCATGGACGGCACCGGCAGGGCGAATTGGCCGACCAGGTCGGCGGGTGGTCCGGCGGCGAGCATCGTGTCGAGGAAGTCGTGCACGATCTGCTCGACCTCCGGGCGCATGCCCTTGATCCGCTTCACGGTGAACTCGCTGATCGTCATCCGCCGCTTGGGGCCGTGTTCGGGTGCGTCGAGCCCGATGAATCCGGGTCGGCGGCCCCGGACCACCTGGAATCGCGGCGAGGTGGCGGGGAACCCGGCGTCGCCACGGTCGGAGGAGAGCCGGGGGTCGGCAAGCAGCTTGCGTGCCGTCTCGTGTTTGGTGACCACCCATGCCTGGCGGCCGTCGTAGAGGGTGACGCGGTGCAGCGGGCCGGCCGCATCCCGCAGCCTGGTGTAGCCGTCCGGTATCCGGTAGGGACAGCTGCGGTCGTTCGGGAAGGCGGGGGTGTCCGCGAGCTGTGGCGTGGTGGCGATCTCCGTCATCGGTTCCCTCGATATCTGTTGATCTCGTGCCATCTCGTGTCGACGTACCTCGTGGACATCGTGTGTCCTGTACGACGCCCACACATTTAAAGAACGCATGGTTCTCTAAATTTGAGAATAGACTGACCTCATAGGGAACGCAACGACCTCTACCGGCCTTCTTCAGGAGCCACCCTGTCACCGAACACCGAACCCGCCACCCCCACCACGGCCGACCACCGCAAAGGGCCCCGCCGCCGCGGTGAGGAGCTGGAGAACGCCATCCTCATGGCGACGCTGGAGGAACTCAGCGAGACCGGTTACGCCGCACTGACGATGGAACGGGTGGCCACCCGCGCCCGCACCGGCAAGGCCGCCCTCTACCGACGCTGGTCCAACCGCGCCGAACTGGTCATGGATGCCTGCAAGTCGGCCGGCGTCCTGGAGTTCAGCCTTCCCGACACCGGCGCATTGCGTACGGACGTCATCACCCTGCTGCAACAGATCGCGGCCAAGATGGCCAGCCCGTTCGGCGGGATCCTCCGTGGCCTGCTCACCGAGATGACACGCGACCCGGACTTCGCCACCGTGGTCCGGGAACGCGTCCAGACCGTCGGCCCGGCCACCCTCGGCGTCATCCTGGAACGCGCCCTCGAACGCGGCGAGATCGAACCCTGGATCCTGGAATCACGGCGCGCCACGGTCGCCACCGACCTGCTGCGCAACCAGTTCCTGCTGTTCGGCGCGCCCATCGAGGACGAGGTCATCACGGAGATCGTCGACGACATCTACCTGCCGCTGGTGCTGCGCCCGGCACCCCGACGCGCAAGCGACACCCGTCCCGCCGACTCCCCGCACTCCACGGGCTCCGCCGGTCCCGCGAATTCCACCAGCGGCGAGGGGTGAGGCACCCGTCCTCGGCGGAAGGTAGTGCTTGCCTCCGCCGCCCCTGTCGGCAGCCGCTCGCCGGGCCTGCCGGAACCGGCCGACCTCGGACCCACCGGCCGGGCCGTGCGGCGTGCGTTGGCATCCCTGTCCGCCCGACAGCTCACGGGCACTTTTCCTGACATGCCGCCAGGACATCAAAACCGGGTCAACAGCCAGTGTCGAGCGTGCACTTGGCGCAGCGCCCGAGGCGCCCGATGCGTCCGAGGCGAGTTCCTCGAAGGAGCGCGGTCAGCTGCTGCGCGCGCAGATCCTCAACCAGTCGCCGGAGCTCCGCGACTGTCGAACCACTGACGGCGGGGTCAGTGGTTCGCGAAACCCGCTCCTGAGTGGTCAGGCACCCGGTCAAAAGACGGCAATGATTTTCATCTAGAATTGAGCTGATAATCATTTCCATCTAGCCTCACGCCTGTCGGCCCCCGGCCGGCACGCGCCCGCCGTGCGCCCGGCATCCCCGAAGGAGCTCCGTATGTCCACCGACCCCGCCTCCCGTTCCGCCCGACCGTCCGCGAGGATCGCGCTCGTCGCCGTGACGGCCGCCCTGACGGCCGTCACGGCGACCGCCTGCTCGACTTCCTCGACGCACGCCGGCAACACCGCCGCGACCGGCAGCGGCTCGGGCAAGACGATCCAGGTGGTGGCGGCGGAGAACTTCTGGGGCAGCATCGCCTCCCAGCTCGGCGGCGACCACGTGAAGGTGACCAGCATCATCACCAACCCCGACACCGACCCGCACGACTACGAGCCGACCGCCGCCGACGGCCGCACCGTGGCCGGCGCCCAGTACGCCGTCGTCAACGGCATCGGTTACGACGCCTGGGCCGACAAGTTGCTCGCCGCCAACCCCGGCAGCGGGCGTACCGAGTTGAAGGTCGGCGACCTGGTCGGCGTGAAGCCGGGCGGCAATCCGCACCGCTGGTACTCACCGGCCGATGTCCACAAGGTCATCGAGATGATCACCGCCGACTACAAGAAGATGGACCCGGCCGACGCCGCCTACTTCGACCAGCAGAAGACGACCTTCGAGACGAAGACGCTCGCCGGCTACAACAAGCTCATAGCGGACATCAGGACGAAGTACGCCGGAACCCCGATCGGCGCCTCCGAGTCCATCGTCACGCCGCTGTCGGACGGCCTGGGGTTGAAGATGCTCACCCCGCAGACGTTTCTGGACGCGATGAGCGAGGGATCCGATCCCACGGCCAAGGACAAGGCCACCATCGACCAGCAGATCAAGAACAAGCAGATCAAGATCTACGTCTACAACTCCCAGAACTCCACGCCGGACGTGCAGGCGCAGGTCAAGGCCGCCAAGGCAGCGGGCATCCCGGTCGCGACGGTGACCGAGACCCTCAGCCCCGCCGCGGCCACCTTCCAGCAGTGGCAGACCACCGAACTGCGGGCCATCGACCAGGCCCTGGCCAAGGCCACCGGGAAGTGAACCGAGCCCTGAACCCGACAGCGAAGGCCCGGGACACCGTCACCACCCACGGCGGTCTCACCGTCCCCACCCGCCGTGGCGGCAGCCACGATGACCGCCACGACACGGTCGCAGGAACCGAAAGCACCCCGGTGGCCGCCCTGCGCGACGCCGCCGTGCGGGTCGGCGGCCGGACGTTGTGGTCGGGGGTGGATCTCCGCATCGGGGCCGGCGAGTTCACCGCAGTCCTCGGTCCCAACGGCGTCGGCAAATCCACCATGATCAAGGTCCTGCTCGGCGCGCTGCCGGCGGCAGCCGGCGACGTACGGGTACTCGGCGCCCGGCCCGGTGAGGCCAACGACCGCATCGGCTATCTGCCGCAGCGCCGCAGCTTCGACGCCTCCCTGCGGATCCGCGGTGTGGATGTGGTGCGCATGGGGCTGGACGGTGACCGGTGGGGAGTACCGCTGCCGTTCCCGAGCGCGCGCCGGCGGGCCGCCCGTGCGCGGGTGGACGAGGTGATCGAGCTCGTCGGGGCGTCGGCGTACGCAGACCGGCCCGTCGGGCAGTGTTCCGGCGGCGAACAGCAACGGCTGCTGATCGCCCAGGCACTGGTCCGCCGGCCCGAACTGCTCCTGCTGGACGAGCCGTTGGACAGTCTCGACCTGCCCAACCAGAGCGCCGTCGCCGCACTGATCGGACGCATCTGCCACCAGGAGGGCGTCTCCGTGGTCATGGTCGCCCATGACGTGAACCCGATACTCCACCACCTGGACCGCGTGGTGTACCTGGCCGAGGGCGGGGCCGCCGCCGGCACGCCGGGCGAGGTCATCACCTCCGAGACGCTGACCCGGCTGTACGGCACGCCGATCGAGGTACTGCGGACCGCGGGCGGACGGATGGTCGTGGTGGGTCAGCCGGAGGCGCCCGCGGTACACACCGACCGGCACCACACCCCGGGGAGCACTCATGACGCTCGCTGAGACGGGGGCACCGGCCTGGTCGTGGAACCTCCTCGCCGACTTCCAGCAGATGTGGTCGTACCCGTTCATGGTCAACGCGTTCCGTGCCGGTGCGGTCGTGGCCGTGGTCTCCGCGCTCGTGGGGTGGTTCGTGGTGCTGCGGCGGCAGACGTTCGCCGCGCACACCGTCTCCATGGTCGCCTTCCCGGGCGCCGCCGGCGCGGTCCTGCTCGGCGTCAGCGCGGTCTACGGGTACTTCACACTGTGCGTGGCCGCCGCGCTGGTCATCGCGGCCCTGCGCGGCGGCGGAGATCACCACGAGTCCGCGCTCACCGGGACCGTACAGGCGTTCCTGCTGGCGTCCGGGTTCCTGTTCGTCGCCCTGTACAAGGGGTTGCTGGAGGGGCCGCAGACCATCCTCTTCGGCACCTTCCTGGGGATCACCTCGGCGCAGGTGACCGTACTGATGGTGGTCGGCGCGGTCGTGCTCGCCGTGCTGGCACTGATCGGACGGCCGTTGCTGTTCTCCTCCGTCGACCCGCAGGTCGCCGCCGGGCGCGGGGTGCCGGTCCGGGCGCTGTCCGTGGCCTTTCTCGTCCTGCTCGGTGCGGCCACCGCCGAGGCGAGTCAGATCACCGGCACCCTCCTGGTCTTCGCCCTCATGGTGATTCCGGCCGCCACCGCGCAAATCCTCACCGCACGCCCGGCGTTGAGCCTGGCGCTGACCGTTCTCCTGGCGTTCGCCGCCACCTGGCTCGGGCTGACCGCCGCCTACTACTCGCCCTATCCCTTGGGCTTCTTCGTGACGACCATCGCCTTCGCCGGCTACCTGCTCGCCCTGGGCCGGCGCTCGCTGCGCACAGTGCTCGGCCGGACCAGGGCCTCGCCCGCCACCGGGGAGGTGGGCGTATGACCGCCCTGCCGGCTGCTGCCCCGCTGTCCCAGCCGTTCTTCCAGCACGCCTTCCTCGCCGGGACCGCCATCGCCGTCGCCTGCGGACTGGTCGGCTACTTCCTGGTCCTGCGCGCCCAGGTCTTCACCGGCGACGCGCTCAACCATGTCGCCTTCACCGGCGCGATGGCCGCCCTCGCCTTCGGCGCCGACCTGCGCCTGGGCCTGTTCGCCGCGACCGTCGCCATGGCGCTGCTCTTCGGCGCCCTCGGCCGCAGGGCGCGACCCGACGACGTGGTCATAGGGAGCGTCTTCTCCTGGATCCTGGGCCTGGGCGCCTTCTTCATCACCCTCTACACGACCTCGCGCAGCACCACCGACGCCACCGCCGGCGTCAGCGTGCTGTTCGGTTCGGTCTTCGGCATCTCCGCCGCCGGCGCGATCGTCGCCGCATCGGTGGCCGCCGGGGTCGTCCTGCTGGTGGTCCTCATCGCCCGGCCGCTGCTGTTCGCCACGCTCGACGAGGCCGTGGCCGCCGCCCGCGGGGTACCGGTCCGCCTACTCGGGTACGGCTTCCTCGCCCTGGCCGGCATCAGCGCCGCCGAGGCGACCCAGGCGGTCGGCTCACTGCTCCTGCTCGGCCTGCTCGCCGCCCCCGCGGGCGCCGCGATCCGGCTCACCGACCGGCCCTACCGGGCACTTGCCCTCTCCGCCGCACTGGCGGCACTGGAGATGTGGACCGGGCTGTTCACCGCGTACACGGTGCCGAAGATACCGCCGAGCTTCGCCATCATGGCCGTCGCCACGGCCGTCTACGCCGCGACGTTCCTGATCCGACGGCCCGCCCCCGGCCCCCGTACGAGAACTGCCGTCCCCACCGGCACCTGAGCAGAAGGCCCGCTGATGGAAAGCGACCGACAGCCCGCCCCCACGCCGTTGGCCGACGTCACGCTCATCGGCCGGCACACCCAGCAACGCACCGTCGTCGTCGAGGCGCTCATCCGGGCCGACGGCTTCGTCGGCGCCCAGGCACTCCACAACCGGCTCCCCGCCGGCGGCTCACCGGTCGGCCTGTCCACCGTCTACCGCACACTGACCGCCCTGGCGAACGCCGGCCGGGCCGACATGGTCCGCGACACCAACGGCGAACGGCTCTTCCGTTACCGCCCCGGAACCGACCACCGCCACTACCTCATCTGCACGGAATGCGGCCTGAGCCGGCCCGTCGACTCCGACCCGGTCGAGGACTGGGCCGACACCATCGCAAGGACCTCCGGCTTCGCGAACGTCCGGCACACGGTGGAGCTGACCGGGGTGTGCCCGGACTGCGAACTCGGCACCTGACCAGGAGTCAGATGGCAACGGAATTCGTTTTCATATAGGCTCTCCATGCATACCGACCCGCCCAGAGGAGAATCCCATGGCCGTTCCCAAGCGGAAGATGTCCCGCAGCAACACCCGCCACCGCCGCGCCCAGTGGAAGGCGTCCGCGCCGACGCTCGTGCCGATCACCGTCGACGGTGTCCCCTACCTGGTGCCGCAGCGACTGGTGAAGGCGTACGAGCGCGGACTGCTGCGCCCCGAGGGCTGATCCTTCGATGACTTCCGACCGACTGCCCGTCACCGTCCTGTCGGGATTCCTCGGCGCGGGCAAGACCACCCTCCTCAACCACGTCCTCGGCAACCGCGAGGGACTCCGCGTCGCGGTCATCGTCAACGACATGAGCGAGGTCAACATCGACGCCACCCTGGTGCGCGGCGGCGAGGCGGCCCATTCGCGCACCGAGGAACGCCTGGTCGAGATGACCAACGGCTGTATCTGCTGCACCCTGCGCGACGACCTACTGGAGGAAGTCGACCGGCTGACCCGCGAGGGCCGCTTCGACTACCTCCTCATCGAGTCGTCCGGCATCTCCGAACCCATGCCGGTGGCCGCGACCTTCGCCTTCGCCCGCGACGACGGCGCCACCCTCGCAGAGGTCGCCCGCCTGGACACCATGGCCACGGTCGTCGACGCCGCCAACTTCCTGCCCGAACTGACAAACGGCGACGAGCTCGTCGCACGCGGCCTGGACCAGTACGAGGACGACGAACGCACCGTCAGCGACCTGCTGATGGACCAGATCGAGTTCGCCGACGTCATCGTCCTCAACAAGCTCGACCTCGTCGACGAGGAGTCGGCCGACCGGCTGCGGGCGACGCTCACCCGCCTCAACCCGGCCGCGCGAATCGTCCCGGCCGTCCAGGGCCGCGTGAAGGTCGGCGACGTCCTGGGTACCAGGCTGTTCGACCTGGAACGCGCCCAACAGGCCCCGGGCTGGGTGATGGAGCTCAACGGCGACCACGTGCCCGAAACGGAAGAGTACGGGATCTCCTCGACCGTCTTCCGCGCCGAACTGCCTTTCCATCCCGGCCGGTTGTGGGCGTTCGTGACCGAGGAGATCGACAGCGGCACGTACGGGCAGATCCTGCGCTCCAAGGGGTTCTTCACACTGGCCAGTCGCCCGCAGGTGACGGGCCTGTGGTCACAGGCCGGCTCCGTCGCACACTTCGAACCCTCCGCCGCCCGCGACACCGACAGCCCCGATCGCCAGGAACTGGTCTTCATCGGCACGCACCTGCACGCAGACGCCCTGCACACGGCACTGAGCGACTGCCTCATGGCCGACGGCGAGAGCCTGCCGCCCGTCGACCCGTTCCCCGCCTGGGACACCTACGGCATCGGCGACGCCTGCGAGCACGAGCATCCGGAACTCGTGGCGGGCGCCTGAATACCCCGGGCCGGGCGGCGAACGCGGCCACGGCGCCGCCCGGCCCGGCAAAGCCCTGGCGCGACGGGAGCGGGGGGTGAGGACTCCGACCACCGTCCCCACCCTGCGTCGGCCCCTGTCAGCGCCTGATCTCCAGCCCCGGAGCCTGCCCGTGTAGCCCTTGAGGACCACGGCGACGGACTCGTCGTCGCGGCCGGACAGCAGGGCGGCCCGCTCGGCGGTCAGCCGAGGCCGCGGCCCGTCGGTGCGTCAGGCAGACAGGCCGGCGTCCCGGGCCAACAGCGCTGCCTGGACCCGGTTTTCGCACTCCAGCTTGGCGAGGATGCGGCTGACGTAGGTCTTCACCGTGGCCTCGCTCATGTGGATGCGCCGCCCTGCGTCCGCGTTCGAGAGCCCTTCGCCGAGCAGTGCCAGTACGTCACGCTCACGCCCGGTCAGTGCCGAGATGCGCCGGCGCGCCTCCTCGCCACGGCTCACGGCGGGCTCCGCTGCGAGCGAGTCGGCCACGTGCCGGGTGGCCGTGGGAGACAGGTACGCCTTGCCGGCAGCCGCCGCCCGTACCGCAGCGATCAGTTCGCCGGGGGCGGTGTCCTTGAGCAGGAAGCCCGCTCCGCCCTGTCGCAGTGCCCGCAGGACGTTGTCGCGTTCCCCGAAGGTCGTGAGGATCAGCACGTGTACATCGGGGGCGGCCCGGCGGAGTTCGGCCAGGGCCGAGAGCCCGTCCAGAAGGGGCATCTGGATGTCGAGCAGGGCGACGTCGACCGCATGGCGGCGCGCCAGCTCGACCGCGTCGCGTCCGTTCGCCGCCTCGGCCACCACCTCGATGTCGTCGGCGGAGCCGAGGATCATCTTGATGCCCGCCCGGATGAGCGGCTCGTCGTCGGCGACGAGGACGCGGATCACCTGGTCTCCTGTCTCCCGGCGGTCAGCCCTTGACGTGGAACTCCCGCTTGTCGGCGAGTTTGCCGCCCTTGAAGCAGAAACGATAAACGGTGTCGGCGGCAGGGTTGTCCTCATCTGCCGTGGACAGGAACAGCAGGCATGTCGAACCGGCTGGTTCGGCCGGCAGCTTGCTCTTGACGCCAGACGTGAGGAACGAACTGCCGGCCGGCAGCTTGTGCCGTACCTGCTCCTCGGGCTCGCCCCCCTTCACACCGGTGTAGACCTGCGGGTCGATCGCCCCCTTCTCGGCACCGCGGACCACCGAACCGACCCCGAAGACGCCGACGACCACGAGCCCCACCAGCATCAGTAGGGCGGTCCCGGCAATGATCAGGCAGCCATTGCTCCGCTTCCTCGTCCTCATGATGGTCCTGAGCTCCTCGCGTGGGTCGAGTTGGTCGATGACCGGCTCACCCTCGCCGAGAGGCTCCGTCCCGTTCTGCTGCCAAAAGTCGTCCACAGCGCTATCGGAAGTCGTCTGTGTGCTCCCCGAACCGTGCGCGGCGCCCGGACCGTGGCCGTTCCCCGCCCGGTACGGGAACAGGCCCGCGAGCCGGAAGCCGCCGTCCTCCGCCGAGCCGGCGTACAGCATTCCGCCGACCGGCCGGGCCCGCTCCCCAGGCCGGTCAGCCCCTGCCCGCCGCCGATCGCGGCCCGATGCCCGGCGCCCGGCGCCGGCCTGCGGTACCGGCCCATTGGCTTCCGCTCACTTCCGCGAGCGCCGTTGCTCCGATGCCGGCTCCTGTGCTGCGGGACGGCTTGTCGCAACCACGTGGACGTTCCGGACGCCCTGCTACGGCCAACCGGCACCGCCAGGCGTACAACAGGGTCGCCCACGCCGCACCACTCCCGTTTCCTGGGCTCATACAGCCCAGCACGGTTAGCCGCGCGACCGCTATGAACAGGGAGTTTCCCGGGTGTCCGCGAGCCGTCGGCGACAGCCCGCCCACGACCGCGCCCGCAGTCCTGGCCGCTGACCGTCACCCGTCCACCGTGCCCGGCGTTGTCACGGGCGAGCGGCTCTTGCGGGCCGCACAGGATCGTGAAGAATCGCGAGCGACGTGACGGTTGCTTTCGGGAGGTGCCGCACAGTGGCATACGGTGCTCAGCGGGCCTGTCCCGCCATGCGTCCCGTGGTCCAGGAGACGTATGGTCCGGCTGATCTGAGCAGTGTTCCGATCTTTGCCGGGGGATTCATCAACTTCGGCTACTGGCAAGCCATCGATCTTGACCGGCCGCTCGGCGAGGCGGATCGGATCCGCAGCCAGGAGGATCTCTACCGGCACGTCCTGGACGTCGCTGGACTGCGGAAGGACCGGAAAGCCCTGGAAGTGGGCTGCGGGCTCGGCATGGGATGTGTGGTGGCCCTGCGGGAATACGGTTCCGCCGCGGTTACCGGCATGGACATCCATCCGGAGCAACTGCGGAGAGCACGCGACGCGCACGCCGGTCTGCTGCGGGCGGAGCCGGAACGGCTGCGGTTCGTCCAGGGCGCTGCGGAGCGCATGCCCTTCGAAGGCGGCGAATTCGATGCCGTCATCAGCGTGGAGGCCGCTCAGCACTTCCCCGATCTCGTCGCCTTCGCGGCAGAGACCTGGCGGGTGCTGCGACCGGGCGGCCGGGTGGCCGTCGCCAGCTTCTTCACCGTGGACGACGCACCCGGCCGGCCCGAGGAGCTCGCCGCGCTTCTGGACAGCTACGCGAACGGCCTGGACATCGCCCGGCCGGCAAAGGCGCTCACGGATGCGTTCACGGAGGGCGGACTCACGGACGTGCGCGTCGAAACCATCGGGCATCACGTCTGGCCGGGCTGGGACCTCTGGCTCGGCCAGTGGTGGGCCCCGGGGACTTGGCCACGGAACTTCCTGCGAGCCTATGAGCAGCGGCTCCTCGACTACTACGTCGTCACGGCAAGTCGTCCGGGCTAGTGCCATGGGCCAGGCGCCGTTGGTCCTCGACGGCGGCCGGCTCCAGCGGGTACGCATCGAACCACCCGGCGCGGCTCTCCGGCCACCCACGCCACTCGCACAGCGCGGGGACGACACGGCCGAAGCAAGCGGCTCGGGGTGGCCGCGGAGGCGCCGGCCGAGTACCGGACCCGGCCGAAGACGGCGTACGAGCACGGCGAGGCTCGGCGCAACACCGCGTCACTGGTACTGCGGGCGCCATTCGAAGAGCAGGATGGTCGCGTCGTCCCGCAGTTGATTGCGCTGGTAATCGAGGATGGCGTGGATGAGCAGCCGCAGGACCTCGGCCGGGAGCTGGCCGGCGGCGGAGGAGCGGATGATGAAGTCGGTGAACCGGTCGAGGCCGAACTCCGCACCGTCTGCGTCGCGAGCCTCCACGACACCGTCGGTGTAGAGCAGGACGCAGTCGCCCGGTTCCAGTGTGGTCTCGTGGACCTGCCGGGCTGCCGGGGCGAGTTGGCCGACCAGGCCGATCGGCGGCTGCGGGGGGCTGTCCAGCACGCCGTTGAGCACCCGCTTGTCACGGATCAGCAGCGGCGGCGGGTGACCGCAGTTGACCCACTGCAGCACCCCGGTGACCGCGTCGAGCCGGCACAGCACGCCGGTGCAGAAGTGGTCGGGCAGCCACTGGGCGAGCGCCTGGTCGACGGAGCCGACGACGTCGGCCAGGTCGCCACCGCCGCGGCGGGCGTTCCGCGCCGCCGCCATGGCGACCGAGGTGGTCAGGCCGGCGGTCAGATCGTGACCCATGGAGTCGAGGATCATGGCGTGCAGAATGTCCTTGACCACCGAGTGGTCGTAGGCGTCGCCGGCGACGTCGTAGGCCGGCTCCAGGACCGCGGTCGACACGCACCTCCTGCTGCCGACGGTGTGGGGTGGTACGAAGGCCCGCAGCATCTCGGTGGGCAGCCGCATGGTGGCGGTGCGGGTGAGGCCGGCGAGCCAGTCACTGTAGGCGCGCTTGGAGGTGATCAGCATGGCGAACAGATGGGCCAGCATCCGGCTGCGGCGCATCCGCACCCTGTCGAGCGAGGCGGTCCGCACCGCCAGCACGCCCAGCCGCTCCGCACCGTCGACCAGAGGTAGCCAGACGATCACGCCGTCGTCGGCCTCGGCCACTCGCGAGGAGACCGTCCGGTAGGCCCAGCCGGCCGACGAGCGGTCCATCGGCAGCGGCACCAAGGCGTCGTCGAGCGGGATGAGCAGCCGTTGTTGCAGGTCGACGAGGTAGATCAGCACAGCGTCCAGGCCGAGGGCCGAGGCGCACCGGTTCGCCAGGGCGGGCAGTTCGAACGGCAGGGCCGTCTGTGCCTCGATGATCAACTCTTCCAGCCGATTCTCGTCGACGGCAGTGCCGGGACCTGCGGACGCGTGCGGTGGGTCCGACACGGGGATCACCCCTTCCGAGCCCAGTCTCACACCGATTCCCGTCTGTCTCACGTCAGGCATGATCGCGCCGGATGCAGCCGGCGCGACGAGGGCGAGAGCTGCGGCCAGGGCGGTGAGCTGAGCTCGCTCGTCCGGGCACACCTCGTGCGCCGGCCACCATGAGCTGGTCCCCACCCCCCTGGGGAGGACCGGACCCGATGTCGGCGGTAGCGCTCAGCCGCTTCGCGACCCCGTCCGGTTCGGTACCGACGACGTCCAGCACGAGCGTGCTGACCAAGGCCGGGTTCGTCCCGGTTGGCCCGGCCGACCCGGCCGACCTCGGCGGTAGGCCGGGCACCTGGTATCAGTGCGACCTGGCACTCCAGCCGTAGATCACGATCTTGCTGGTTGCCCCGCTGCGGGGCGGCTGCGGCCACCGCCGATCATCGGTGCGTGCCGGGCCGCCGATCTTGCGGTGGCCGGGGATCACAGCGTAGATCTTGCCTGCCGGTAGGTGGCGTTCGACGCCTTGGTGTCTCGGATGGCAGGCCGGTTCGCACGGGTCGAACCCCGGTGTCGGGTCAGGGAGTTGGTGCTGGCGCTGCTGTCGGACCTGCCGCGCACGAACCGCTGGAGCATCGCCGAGTGGGCGGGTAAGTCACACCGGACGGCATGCACCACCTGCTCGGCAGGGCCAGGGGGGATGCCGACGCCGTACGCGACGGCATACGCGAGCACGTGCTGGAGACTCCGTGTGATCAAGGGGGCACCGTGTGAGCTGAGTCGCGGGTGACGAGGTCTACGACGCCACCCGACGCTGCGACCCCTGCCCGAAGACCGCGGGGTCGGCTACGTACTCGCCCTCGCCTGCTCGGCTGAAGTCACCACCAAAGCGGGGAAGTTCCGCGCCGATGTGTTTGCCGCGACGGTGCCCAAGCGGGCCTGGCAGAAGCTCTCGGCCGGGGGCCGGTACCGAGGGGCACCGCTTCTACGACTGGGCCGTCATCGGCCTGGCTGAACCCCGCCCCGGCAGCCGCCAGTTGCTGATCCACCGCAACCGCAGCACCGGTGAACTCGCCTACTACCTTCTGGTCGCCCGCCCGGTGCCCCCGGCCACGCGGGTGCGGGTCGCAGGGGCGAGGCGGCGGCCCGTCACCCTGATGACCAGGCGTCTGACCCGCTGGAAGAAGCGCCTGACCCGCCGGCCGCCACCCCGCGCTGACGCTCCCGGGCAAGCCAGCCGGCGCCGGGGTCCACACGGGAAAGGATCTCAATCGAGGATATGCCGCAGATAGGACTGCGGGGCAGCGAGATAGCGGCGCCAGTGGTCGACCAGCTCCAGTTCATCCCATGCCACCCGGCGCATACCGTGCTCGCCTACCTCGATGATGTCTGCACCGGGCAGCGCGGTCAGCAGCGGAGAGTGGGTGGCGCAGATGACCTGGCCCCCGTTCTTCACCAGCTGATTGAGATGGCCAAGCAGTTCCAGGCAGGAAGCGAAGGAAAGGGCCGCCTCCGGCTCATCCATCACATACAGCCCAGGTTGGAGGAACTTTCCTCGGAACGCGGCAAGAAAGCCCTCCCCATGACTGACGGAATCCGGCGCGAACCCTTCCCGGCCCAACGCGTCCAGGGCCGTCTCGGCGCGCAGGAAGAACCCTTTGCGGGCGGCCCAACTGCCCAGCATGCGCCGCCCGCGCGGTGCCGCGTCGAAGCGTATCCTCTCGCCCAGCACCGATTTGGGGCGGTGACTGGCATAGCGCCAGTCGTGCGAGCCGCCCCAGGAGTCCAGACCGAAGCCCTCCGCGAGGGCCTCGACCAAGGTCGACTTGCCCGATCCGTTCTCGCCCACGAGAAAAGTCACCGGCGCGGTGAAACGCAGTCCGTCTGCCAACAGCCCACGCACACAGGGCACGGACCAGGGCCACTCCTCATCCTTCCGTGAGGCCACATGTGCGTACGCGCGTTCGATAATCATGTGGCGAGTCTTTCATGGACCGCATCAACGTACGTCCGAGATGGCACAGGACCACCGGAACGTGACCAATCGTCAGAAGAAGGCACCCATAAACCTCGACGGCCCGGGTCAACAAACTACCGTTAGGGAACTCCCGGCTAGGCCACACCGGTTGGGTGGTTCACGAGGACTTCTTCGGATTCGACGACAACCGACGGGCGACGACTGTCAGTAGCGGTTCGCCATACCCACGTGACACCGAGGAATGCGCAAAGGCACCCAGGCTCAGGCAATTTGATGACTCAGTAACGGCGCCGGTACTGCATGTGACTTGGTGAATTCCACAGCTACTCCCCAGTATTTACAAGGGTTTACACAGCGTCATTGCGTCGGCCGGTGAAGGTGTTGTAGTAATTCTCGTGTGCTTCCGAGCACGGCAGCCCAGGGAGGTTCCGCTGGTGCTCGCTACCCTTCTGTCGCGCATGCGGTAGCGGGCATGTGCGGCCGAATTGAGCGGTAACACGGCGCGCCTGCGAAACGAGTTACGGGAGAGATAGGACCGAATCGAAGTCGCGAAAGCGCGTGTTGGCTGGACGCGCATGGAATTCGCCGGGTGATGACTCGGCCCACTCCAGCGTCAACCACCCGGTGGCCTGCCGCAACACATTCCCCCACACCTCGAAAGAGTCCATAAATGCGCCTTCCCCGCGCCTTAACCCTGTGGAGAACGTTGACGCTGATCGCTTTAACGGCGATCACAGCAGGGTTCGTGCTCAGCGGTGGCAACGCCCGGGCCGGCTCCGTTACCGGCGCCGTGACCGGCGGCCAGACCAATTACCGCAGCATCAACGAGAGGTCATCGCCCAGCCTTTCCGCCCACATCGTCGGCCATGCCGGCATGGGCAGCACAGTGTCGATGACCTGCCGTGTCCAAGGTGACACCGTGGAGAACGACCCACGATGGATCTGGTCTGACTCCGGATCCTTCTACATAGCCAACGCGTTCCTCAAAGGAAACACCGACAACCTGCCGGCCTGCTCGTCCTCACACCCAAAATCCGGCGGACGCACGGCCCTCACCATAGACATGCAGAAGCAGGTTCAGGACCAATGGTGCTGGGACGCCAGCGGACTCACCATCGCCAAGTACTGGGGCTACACCAAGTACAACCAGTACGACTTCTGCCGACTTGCAGCCCAGAACCGCAACCTCAGCTGCAACGACCAGCCTGCCACACTCGACGACATAGCCAACGGCCTGGCCAACGTCGGTCTGAGCAACACCGGACGCGACCTCAACCAAAGTGCCTCCTTCTCACAGATCGGCGAGGAAATCGACGGCGGGCGCCCTTTCCCCGTCCGCATCGGATGGAACTCCGGCGGTGGCCACATGAACGTTATCTACGGCTATGACCCGTCATCGCAAATGATCGCGGTCGGCGACCCCTGGCCATCCACACAGACCTATACCTGGTGGAACTACAACGACTACGTCAACAACTCGTCGTTCCAGTGGACCCATTCACGCCTCGGGATACACAAGTAAGGAGGGCGACACATGCGCAGCAAGAGAATTTCTACCCAACGAAGTGCCGCTCGTCTCGTGAGCCTTTCCCTTTCCCTCGGCGCGGCAGCGACCCTGCTCTCCACCACCGTGTGCGGCCAAGCCCAAGCGGCCGACGGGTCGAGTGCCATTCCCGACTACCAGGGTGCACGCCAAGTGCTCCAGAGCACGCAAGTACACGACACAGTCGCACGGTTCCTCAGTACCACGGCGAACGGTGGCGCCGACGGCGGCTCAGGTGCGGCAGCGCCGATGGCGACCGAACCGCGCGACGGCCAGCAGGCGTTCAGCTTGAACGCCCCGGTCGCGCTGTACGAGCTCGCGCCCGAATTCGTCACCGGGAAGACGAAGCCGACTCCCGGCAGCGTCGTACGCCTGTCACATCTGGCCTCCCTGGCGAACGGCAACAACGGGCACAAGGCCACGGTCCTGCTCTCCTCCGGAGCCAAGAGCGGCGGCAAGAGTTGGCATCTGGCAGGCGTGCGCGACGGCGACAGCGACGTCGCTTATGCCCGGCAGACCACGGGCTCCGGCCCTGCAACGGTCTTCACCGAGCCGCAGATCCACGCCTGGTACCGGCTGAAGAACAACACCGTCGAGCCGCTCAACCGGGAAGCAACCTCCGGCCTGCGAGGCAAGCAGACGGTGACTCTCGCCGAATACCAGAAACTGGTGCACGGCCGCTACGCGGACAAGCTGCCGGGTTCCGCATACGACCGCAAGGGGCTGGCCGGCGGGTACGGCCTGGCGTCTCCGCCCTCGACTCCCCTGCTCCTCGGCGGCTCAGGCGCGGCGGCAGCCGTGCTCGCCGGCGGCACGATCGCCGCCCTGCGCGCCAAACGCAGGCGGTCGCAGGCGAGTTGAGCAACAACCACACTGACCTGGCCGTTTCGACCTCTTCGACTGCGGAGCGCGGCTGAACCCAACGCATGAGAACTCCGGCACCGGATTCCCGTCATCGGAGTCCGGTGCCAGAGTCTCCCGTTTCACACCGCCCACACCGTCGCGTGGGCAGGTTCTCGATGGGGGGGCAGCGGTCGCGACCAGGCGTCTGCGCGCCGTCCGTTCACCGCTACGGCTCCCCCGGCCCAGAACACCACCGGATGCTGCGCGCCTGCATCGCGGACCTTGACCCGGCCGTGCCGCTACTCGCCGATGATGGCACGCTTCGGCATTACCAGCGCCTGCGGCACCTGGTCGTCCTCACCTCAGAACACCGGCCGCAGTCCGCGCCAATGGAAACGACGCCTAAAATGCCGCATGGGACGGGAATGTCGCCCCGTCAGCGGACCCGCGCAGACCCGGAATTGACTATTCCGCCGCACTTCGAAACGAGCCTCGGAAAGATCCTTGTCGGCCCGTGGCGGCATGACCTATGGTGCTGATCATGCACATATCCTTCATCTGTACCGGGAATATCTGTCGCTCCCCGATGGCGGAACTGATGTTTCGGGAACACTTACGCAGGGCCGGAATCGCTGATCGTGTCTCTGTAACCAGTGCAGGCACAGGAACTTGGCATACCGGAAAGCGCATCGATGAACGTGCCGCCCGGGTATTGTCCACACACGGATATCCGGTCCACCATGTAGCTGCCCAATTCGGGGAGCGCGACCTCGACGCCGATCTCTTCGTGGCGATGGACTCCGGCCACGTAGCCGCGCTGAGCGAACGCCTCGGAACGGAAAAGAACGGCGGAGCGGCGGAGACTGGCGAACGAATCCGTCTGCTGCGGTCATTCGCGCCGGAATGCGGTCAAGGACACGATGGCACAGGGGATGTGCCAGACCCGTACTACGGGAAGGATGCGGACTTCGTCGAGGTCTTCTCGGTGATCGAGGCCGCGATGCCGGGCCTGGTGGAGTGGGTGCAGGCCAGGCTGGGGAACGAGCCGATCGTGGAGCCCGACCTTCAGCAGGCCGGCCCCCGAACATCCGCCTTGGTCGTCCGCGATACGCAGGACCTGCCCGCGCAACGGGACGAAGCCGACCGCCTCGGCGAACGGGAAACGCCGGCCCTGGCTGCCACGGCCCTCAGTGAACTGCTGCCCGTCTTCGAGCGCGTATACGGTCCCGAGCACCTGGAGACCCTCACGACGAGGGACATTCACGCGCATTGGCTGGCCGAGGGCGGTCACTTTCTCACGGCGCTGCACGCATTCCGTGGCTACCTTCCGGACTGGGAGCGAGTGGCAGGCCCGGAACACCCCGGAACCCTGCACTGCCGCCAGAACATTTCCTACTGGACGGGCGAGTCGGGCGACTTCGACCTGGCAGTCGAATTGAGCCGGGAACTCCTCCCGATGCGTGTCCGGGCATTGGGGCCGACGCACCCCGATACCCTGCTGACCAGACACCGCCTCGCATACTGGATCGGCGAGGGAGGAGACCCCGCCACCGCCCTGACGCAATTCCGCGAACTGCTGGACATCCGTATCGAGCACCAGGGCCCCGAGCATCCGGACACCCTGACCACCCTGCACGAAATCGCGCGCCGGACCGGCGAAATCGGCGAGGCCGATAAGGCGGCGGAACTCTTCGAGGAACTGGTACCCCGGCGTGAACGTGCCCTGGGGCCCCGGCACATCAGCATGCTGACGACACGTCACGAATACGCCAAGTGGATCGGCGAGGCCGGAGCACCCGACAAGGCACTGGCCATGCTGCACGACCTGTGGCCGGTGCGTAAGGAGATCCAGGGTGCGCACCACCCCCGGACCCTGCTGACCCAGCACGAGCTGGGCCGATGGACTGCGGTGACCGGCGACCGCAACGCCGCGCTGCCGATTGTGCAGCAGGTGCTGCACGCACGGGACCGTGTCCTGGGACCGAATCACCCGCACACACGGCTGACCCGAGACCTGCTCGCGGGCCTCGGCATCCGCTGACCAACACCGCGGTCTCTCTCCGGGCGCGGCACGTGTTCGGCACGTGTACCCGCCTCGGACGAGCACGCAGCAATCCGCACATGTACCCCGCGGGGCACCCACGTCATCGGGCACTCACGTGTGACAACAGGCGCCTGACGAACGGGAATTCCGACACGGAGGCGAACATGACGCTCAGCGGGCGCAAGGTCCTCATCACCGGCGGCTCCGCCGGCATCGGCGCGGCGACAGTCCGTGCCCTGACGGACCAAGGCGCACACATCGCCGTCCTCGCCAGGGACAGCGAACGGCTCCGGGCGATCGCCCACGAGACCGGTGCTCTGCCCGTTCCGGCGGACCTCCGCGACCCCGAAGCGGTGCCACAGGCGGTCGAGGCCGCCGCCGGCCAACTCGGCGGCCTCGACGCCCTGGTGAACAACGCCGGGAGCTTCCGGCTCGGCACTGTCCACGACGGCCGCTACACCGACTGGCAGGAAATGGTCGAGCTGAACATCCTCGGTCTGCTCACCGCTTCCCAAGCCGCCGTCCCTTTCCTGACACGCAGCACATGCGGGCAGCTGATCAACATCAGCTCCATGAGCGGCCGCGGAGGCGCCGGGTCGGTAACCGGCGTCTACGCGGGCACGAAACACGCAGTGCACGCCATCAGCGACGGCCTCCGCGACGAGCTGCACCACCACGGCATTCGGGTCACGGTGCTCTCGCCCGGCATGGTGCTGACCAACCGCGGTGAATACATCAGCGATCCTCAACTGCGCGAAACCACAGCGCGCTGGCACGAGCAGCAAGGACTGGACCCCGCGCACGTCGCCACACAGGTCTGCCACGTCCTGGCCGCACCCCCCGACGTTCACCTGGTCGAGATCGCCCTCATCTCCGCACGGCAAACACCCTGATGGCCAACCCCTCCTCGCGCCTCACCGGCCAGCGCGCGCTGCTGCAATCCTCGACGGTCTCGGCGCTCGGCGACGGTGTCCGCTTCGCCGCCCTGCCGCTGCTGGCCGTCGCCCTCCTGGACAACCCGTTCCAGGTCACCGTCCTTACCGCGGCCGGAACCGCGCCCTGGCTCCTGGTAGCCCTGCCTGCCGGTGTCTATGTCGACCGCCTCGACCGGCAACGCGTCATGATCTACGCCGATCTGCTGCGCTGCTTGGTACTCACCGTGGCGGTCACACTCCTGTTCACCGGGCACCTCACCTTCTGGCCACTCGTGGCCCTGGCGTTCCTCCTCGGCGTCGGCGAGGTCCTCTTCGACTGTGCCGCGCAAGCCCTGCTCCCAGGGCTGGTGCCCGGCGAACACCTGGAACGGGCCAACGGCCACCTCTACGCGACACAGACCATCGGCCGCGACCTCATCGGGCAAGCACTCGGCGGAATGCTCTTCGCGCTGAACAGATGCGTGCCCCTGCTGGTCGACGCGGTGTCCTTCCTGTGCTCGGCACTGCTGCTGCGCAGGGTCCCTACGGCAGGGCGGCACTCCTGCCCGCCCCACCGGTCCGGCCACATCGCACGCGAGATCGGAGAGTGTCTCCGATACCTGTTGCGGCACCGGGTCCTGCTGGAGCTCACAGCCGCGGCGACACTGGTGAACACCGTCTACATGGGACAACTCGCCGTGCTGATCCTCCTGGTGCGAGAGGAACTGCATCTGCCCGCCGCCCTGTACGGTGTGCTGCTGACCATCGGCGCACTGGGCGGCGTAGCAGCGAGCACCACGGCATCACGCCTCACCGAGGCCCTCGGCCGCCGAGCGATCCTCACCGGTGGCCTGGTAATACTGGCCCTGTCGGGACTCGGTATCGCCGCAACGAGGAACATCTACCTCGTCGCCGGCGCGTACTGCCTCTCGGTCTACGCGATCACCTGCTGGACCGTGATCGCCGTATCCCTCCGCCAGGGCATGGTTCCCGACCGGCTCCGTGGACGAAGCACCAGCGTGGATCGCCTCTTCACCTGGGGAACGAACCCGTTCGGTGTGCTGGCCTTCGGAGCGGTCAGCCAACTGTACGGACCCCGCGCGTCGTTCGCGGCCGGAAGCGTATGCGCCTTGGCGGCACTGGCCGTCACCGTCAGCGGCGTCCGTTCCGTCCCGGACCGTATCGGCGCCCGATGGCCCCCGCCACGCGAAGCGCCGGCTGACCGCGAGACGCGCGGCCACCTCGCGCGCACCGCCGACCGCCCATACAGACATGGCGATGGGAATCCCTGAATCCGGCTCGAAGCCGACTCGCTCGCCACCGCCCTCGCGTCGCGCTCGTAGGCCGGGCGCGTGGAGATCTGCCCGGGACCGGCCGGAGCCGGGCGAACGCCCGTGGCGGTGTCAACGCGCCACGGGCGGCCGGGCGTTCACTGCCCGAGGGCGACCTGGACGATCTTGATGACGACGAGGACCATCGCGATGAGCAGGTAGGTGCGCAGGGCGCCCATGCCGATCTTGCGGGTGGTCGACATGGCGGGCTTGGTGAGCGTGTCCAGTGGCGGCATCCGCCAGGCGTCCCGGCCGGTGCGGTCGACCGGGTCTTCCTTCGTCGCGGTGCGGCGGCGGGTGAACGAGTAGCCCGCGGCCAGTACGCCCAGGACACCGCAGGCCGCCATGATGTCGATGATCGTCTGGGAGCTGATGTCCGGGAAGAGGACGGAGGCGGTCAGGATGATGGACAGGGTGACCAGGACGCCGACCACCACCGTGGTGAAGGCGTTGGTCTTCGGGCCGTTGACCCAGGGGCCGAGTACGGCCTTGTCGTTGCAGAGCAGCAGCAGGAAGACGGAGGCGGACGGCAGCAGGACGCCGGCCAGGGTCTGCACGCCCTGGGTGAGCAGGCCGAGCGGGGAACCGGGGATCAGCACGATCGCGGCTGCCACGGCCACGACCCCGGCGTAGATGGCGTAGAAGCCCTTGGCTCCCTTGACGCCGCGGTGCAGGGAGTGCTTGATGCCGAAGACGTCGCCGATGGCGTAGGCGGTGGAGAGCGAGACCGCGAAGGCGCCGATGATCGAGGCGTCGAGCAGGGCGATGGCGAACAGGACGCCGGCGAGTTTACCGGCGTGGGCCTCAAGACCCGCGGCGACCCCTGCCGCATCGGTGAAGTCGCCGAAGCCCTTCGTCCCGGCGAAGGCGGCGGCGGTGAAGCCCATCATGGCGGCGGCGCCGATGACGACGATGGCGATGCCGATCCACAGGTCGGCCTTCTCGTACTTCATGAAGCGGGGGGTGATGCGCTTGTCGATGACGTAGGACTGCTGGAAGAACAGCTGCCAGGGGGCGACGGTGGTCCCGACGATCCCGATGATCAGCAGCATCACGGTCGCCAGTCCACCCGACCCACCGGGCATGGTCGGCACCACGAAGTCGTGCGCCATCTGCGAGGACTTCGGATGGACCATGAAGTACAGCGGAATCAACAGCAGCGACCCCGCGCACAGGAAGATGGCCACGCGCTCGAACCGGCGGAATGATCCCGTGAAGGCGGCGGCGATGATGACGACCGCGGCCAGGATCACCGCGCCGGCCTTGGGCAGTCCCAGATAGCCGGCGGCGAGCGTGATCCCGATGAACTCCGTGAGGATGGTGAGGGCGTTGAGCAGGAAGAGGTCGATGACGGAGAACGCGCCCCAGAACTTCCCGAAGCGCTCCAGGATCAGGCGGGCGTGACCGACCCCGGTGACCGCGCCGAGCCGCAGCACCATCTCCTGGTTGACGTAGAGGACCGGCACCAGCAGGAGCAGGGTCCACAGCAGGCTGGTGCCGTAGTTCTGCCCGGCCTGCCCGTAGGTGGAGAACGCGCCGGCGTCGTTGTCGCCGACCATCACGATCAGGCCGGGGCCGACTATCGCCAGCAGGGTCTTGAGCTTCGCGGACAGGCCCCGCCGCTCGGCGGTGTCGTCCATCTTGATGGTGCCGAGCGCGCCACGGATGTCGCCGACATGGGCGTCGTCGAGGACCGCGGCGCGCGGCTCCGCGGCAGGGGCGGTGGTGGTCAGTTCGGTGGTCATGTTGGGCCTTCCGACTCCCCGGCAGGGGGAGGCGATCGGGACATGCGCGACCGCTTACGGCACCGGGGCGCGGCCCGCCCGCCCGCAGCGCAGTGGGGCCAGGGGCTGGACAAGCACGGGTCAGGGTGCGCGGAAAGTGTCGTTACGGCATGCCGGAGACGGGCGAGGTCGATCGGATGCGGGGCCGACTATGGCCCGGACTACTACAACCGCAGTCCATGTCTCTCGCCTCCCCCCGGCCAGGGCGCTGCCATGGCGCCATACGAATCGGCAAGGGGCAGCCCGGTCTCATCACCGGCTCACCCCAACTCGTCAGAGCTTTGGCACTGCACGGCGTAATCCCCTTACGGGGGAAGCCACTTGGGGTCACCCCTTAGGCCGGGGAGACCTGTCCTGAACCTGGGCGTCTCTCGACGTCGTGGGGTCAGTGGCCTGTGTCCGCGCAGACGCCTCACCGAACGAGGTGCCTCCTTCAAACCTCGACGAGCATAGCCCACCACTTGCGCAATCATGCAATCGATGGGTGAGCCCATGGCCTGAGGTGACCGGCCACGGAGACCGGAGCCCACCGACGCACCACCTGCCCCATCGCCGACTCGTACCCCGTCGCCGACTCGCGCCCATTGCCGGCTCGTGCCCCATCCATCAGCGACAGGCCGAACGGGTATCGGGAACAGGGCGGTCATGACGACCCCGTGAGCATGGGTAACCTGCTGCGCGACACCCACACCACAGAATCGAACACGGGGGCACATCAGTGGGTCATGCGCACAACGCCGCGAGCGGCACCACCGCCGGGCACCGGCTGCACTGGCGAGGAGTGATCCGGACCCGGCGGGCCGTCATCACCACGTCGCTCGCTCTCGGCGGGCTCGTCGTGTCGCTCAACTTCGGCGGACTCCTGGGGAGCCCGGGCAATCATCAGTCACTGGCTTCCCGGGTGATCGCCGGCATCAGCGCCGGAGTCTTCCTCGTGGGTGCGCTGATCGCCGTGCGCGGGGCCACGGACGATCTGGTGAAACTGCTGACCGGGCGGATCAGCGACAATCGCTCCGCCGCGCTGCGGGTGATCTGCCTGCTGTCCGGGTACGCGCTGGTGATCCTGGGCGCGCTCAGCCTGGTCCGGGTGCCGTGGGGCAAGCTGCTGCTGGGTGGTGCGCTGACCGGCGTGATCCTGGGCATCGCCGCCCAGCCGGTACTCGGCAATATCTTCGCCGGGCTGGTCCTGCTGGTCGCGCACCCGTTCACGATCGGCGAGCGGATCACCATCCAGTCGGGTCCACTGGGCGGCCGGATCGAGGGCGAGGTAACCGACATGACCTTGCTGTTCGTCGAACTCCACACGGACAACGGCAAGACACTCCTACCCAACAACGCCGTCCTCGGAGCAGCCATCGGCCGCCCCGACCGCGAGACCCCCGAAGCGGAGAAGGCTCTCCAGGAACGGCCCGCGGTCTAGGCCCTGTCGTCAAACTCCCGCCTGCCGGGCGATCCTGTGCCGAGTCAGATCGTGAGTGCTGCCGCGATGGCCGTGCCGAGGTGGATATGGGCGCGTTTGGTCGCTTTGGTGGTCGACGCGTGAGAGGGGGCTATGGGATCGCCCGCGGATCGGGGGACGTACGACTTCCGTCGATCGGGTCCGTGGTGGGACGGGCCGTGCCGTGGCGGTAGGTGGAGTCAGCCGGCGCCGTCCGCAGGGGGGAGCTTTTCGACGATGGTCTCGTCCGGGTCGATGGGGCGCCCGTCGCTGGAGCGGATCTCCAGCGGGCTCAGCGGGTGCCCGTTCCGGCGGTCGAGCAGTCGCGAGTGCGCCTCCCCCGGACCGAAGCAGTGCAGCTCGCCCCACTGGCGCAGCGCCACGATGACGGGGAAGAGTGCGCGCCCCTTTTCCGTGAGCACGTATTCCCGATAGCGGCTGCCGTCGGAGGCGGGCACGGTTTCCATCACCCCGGTCGCCTCCAGCGTACGCAGCCGGCTGGTGAGGATGTTCTTGGCGATGCCCAGGCTTCGCTGGAACTGACCGAAGCGGCGACTGCCGTCGAACGCGTCGCGCACGATCAGCAGGGACCACCAGTCGCCGATGGCGTCGACCGACCGGGCAACGGGACAGGGTTCGGCGTCCAACCGCGTGCGCGCGACCATCGCACTTCCTCCTTCGCAACACATTTGGTTGCAACATGCTACCTCCTGACCTAGGGTCCAGCAGGCAGCATGTTGCAACCATGAATGGGGAGGGCGCCGTATGCCGAGCGACTGCTCGACGGCCAGCGGCCAGACGGCCGTGAACACCGCACTCGTTCCACCTGGCCCGCCACCCGCGCGCCTGGTCCTGCTCTTCGCCGTCGCCTGCGGCAGCGCGGTGGCCAACGTCTACTTCGCCCAGCCCCTGTTGGTCACGCTCGGCGAGCAGTTCTCGCTCGGCTCCGGCCTGCTCGGCGCCGTCGTCGCGGTCACCCAACTCGGATACGCCGCGGGCCTGTTCCTGCTCGTCCCGCTCGGCGACCTCGTCGACAGGCGCAGACTGATCACACTCCAGCTCGGCCTGCTCGCCGCCGCGCTGCTGATCGCAGGTCTGGCACCCGGGATCACTGCGCTGCTCACCGCCCTCGCGGCGATCGGTGCGCTCGCCGTCGTCGCCCAGACAATGGTCGCCGCAGCGGCCCACCTCACCGCTCCCGCCTTACGAGGGCGGATCGTCGGAGCGGTCACCAGCGGAGTGATCACCGGCATTCTGCTGGCCCGCACCGTGGCAGGCGTAGTGGCCGACCTGGCCGGATGGCGCGCCGTCTACCTCTTCTCGGCTGTGCTGACCGCCATGCTCGCCGTGCTGCTGCGCCTCGCCCTGCCGGCGGACCGGCCGCCGACAGTCACCATGCCGTACCGACGTCTGCTGGCATCAACCGTCGTCCTGTTCGCCCGCCACCCTCTGCTCGGGGTCCGCGGCACACTTGCGCTGCTGGTCTTCGCGGCCTTCAGCACGCTGTGGAGCAGCGTCGTCCAGCCACTCAGCAGTCCCCCCTGGTCACTGACGCACACCGCCATCGGCGCCTTCGGGCTCGCCGGAGCCGCCGGAGCAGCAGCCGCGGGAGCCGCCGGTCGATGGAACGACCGCGGTCTCGCCCAGCGGACCACGGGTTCCGCGCTGGTCCTGCTCGCCGTGTCGTGGCTCCCCCTGGCCCTTACCCGGCAGTCGCTCTGGGCCCTGGCGATCGGAGCGGTCCTCCTGGACTTCGCCGTCCAGGCCGTGCACGTCACCAACCAGTCCCTCATCTACGCCGTCCACCCGGATGCGGGAAGCAGAATCATCGGCGGCTACATGGTCTTCTACTCGGCCGGCAGCGCCCTCGGCGCCATCGGCTCCTCCACGGCGTACGCGGCAGCCGGGTGGAGCGGGGTGTCCGCCCTGGGAGCGGCATTCAGCTGCTCAGCCCTGCTGCTGTGGGCGACGACCCGGCGCCTGGGCCGAGTGTCGTGACTTCCTGAATCCCATGGCAGCCAAGTGCGATCAGGTGGACCGGGGTCGCTTCGATCTCACCCAGGCGGGTCGGGCGGAGTGCGACGCGCAGGAGCGCCTGCACCACGGCCAGGGGCAATGGGTTCCGTAGCGGACAGGCGTGGCAGGGTCCCGACCACCGGCCTTACGGCGGAGGCCGGCCCTGGCCGCGGTTGCAGTAGATCACCAGCCTCACGAACGGCGTGGCCGCGAAGGTGTCCGGACCGACGTCGATCACTCCTCCAGGCTTCGGCGCCGGACGGTTTTGCCGAAGCCTGGAAGAGGCGGTGAAGGACCGCAAAGCGCTGGTGCGGCGCCCAGCGGTGGGGGCTGATCAATCGGCGAGTTCGAACCGGTCGGCGATCCGCTCGATCAGTGGCAGGTGCTCCTCCCACGTCGTGCTTCCCATGCCGAGCACGAAGGCGGCGTTGCCCCGGACCGCGAAGTACTCCCGCGTCCGGCGGATGCCCGTTGCGTTGCCGGTGCGGTGGGTGACGAAGTCCAGTGCCACTCCGGGTTGTCCGGCGAACCGGACCTCGGCGCGGGTGAAGTCGTCGTAGCCATGGGCTGCGAGCCTTTCCTGGGCCTTGTCGGCGACCCCGGCCGCGGTCAGGCCGTTGGCAGGCACCTTGAAGACGATCAGGTGCCTGCCCGGGCCGCCCGTGGCCCGCAGGATCTCCGGACCGTTGGCCGGAACGGGAGGCAGCGCCTCCCAATCTTCCGGCACATGCAGAACCGCCCCATAGGGGACGATCTTGATTGCCTTCCAGGGGGCGTTGCTGGCATCGGACATGAGCAGACCTTCCAGATCCGGCATTAAGCGGTCGCCGGAGTTGATACCGGCAACCGGCGACGGTGCGAACCTCGCATCCGGCGACTGTCCCGGTATCCCCATGCAGGCAGACCGAATGCAGGCAGACCGACACCGACCCGGGAGAGCACCGCGGTGAGCAGCCACCACGCCGAACCTGACGCCGTCCAGCGGGACGGCCTCGTCATGGAGCACGGCCACCTCGTGGAACGGGAGGCCGCCCGCTACCGCACCTGGCACATCGACCGGGCAGACCTGCGGCAGGCCGGCATCCTCGGTCTGCTGATCGCCGCGGCCCGCTTCGATCCCGAGCGCGCCGTGCCCTTCGCCGCATACGCGCGTACCTGGGTACGCAAGGAGATCCAGCGCGCCATCTCCCAACAGGAATTTCCCACCGTCCTGCCCGCCGACCTGGTCGGCCGCACGGTCGCCCTGCGCCGCGCCCTCGACGAGCACGCCGACAGCCTGAACCTGGCCGCAGCCGCCCTCGGGATCTCACCGAACACCGTCGCCGCACTCCACCGGCAACTCCACATCACGGCCACCGAGGACGACGAGGAGCTACCCGCCCCGGGCTACCCCCTCGCCGACCCCGAACAAGCAGCCGTCACCCAGGACTTCATCAGCGCGGCCCGCTCGGCCCTGGCCCGCATGGACCCGCGTCAGGCCGACGCACTGGTCCTGCGCTATGGTCTGGACGACCGGCCGGCACGCTCGTACCGCCAGATCGGCCGCCACCTCGGAGTTTCCGACCACACCGCCCGCAACCTCGTCAAACGAGCCCAGGCAGACCTGCGCGTTCTTCTCACCTGAGAGGGCACACGCAGCTCCACGATCGCCGACGATCCGACCCCTCCTGGACTCACCGAGCCCACTCCTTCCCAGTCTGCCCTGCCCCTCCCCCACGATCACGCGGCCTCCGTCCTCACCGCCCGGCATGCACCAGGTAGCCCCCGGCCGCATTGCTGTCCTGAGGCCATCGCCCCATCTCCTGCCCGACTTCGGCGAACGACACCGACTCCACCCGCCAGCCGCGCTCGGTGAAAAGGGACTGGGGCGCATCCGTGCCGTAGTGCCAGGGCGCGCCCTGCTCGGCGAGTGCGTCCAGCATGGGGCGGGCTTCCGGGTCGCGGAGCAAGGATCCGGCGACGAAATCGGTCAGGAGACGGCTGCCGGGTGCCGAGCAGGCGGTGATGCGGTCGAACAGTCGCAGCACGTCAGGCTCTTGGAGATACTGGGTGAGTCCCTCGACGAGCCAGCAGGTGGGTAGCTCGGCCCGGAAGCCCGCCTCCGCCAGCGACCGGGGCCAGTCACCCGCGAGATCCGCACCGACGGCGACCCGGCGACAAGCCGGCCCGGGGGCATCCGCCAGCAACGTCTCCTTCAGGCGCAGCAGCTCCGGTCGGTCCACCTCGTAGAGGGTGGTGGCGGGGAAGGGCAGCCGGTGGGCCCGGGTGTCCATGCCCGCCGCGAGGATGACAAGCTGCCGGGGTCCGTCCTCACCACCGGTCATCTCGGTGAGCAGGTCGTCGAAGAACCGGGTCCGAATCGCGATGGCGGGCGCATCGCCCAGTCGGTCGGCCAGTTCCCGCCCGATGTCCCCGGCCAGTACCGCGGCCAGCGGATCGGTGAACAGCCGATCGGGCCGCTCGGATTCCCTTGCTCGCAGGGCGGCGGTCAGCCGGGCGGTCCTGGCGACCGGATCGAGAGAAGGCATGGGAACTCCTGTCACGCACAACGTCGGGTACGGATCCCAGAGTGCCGCCCGTTCTCCCTTCGTTGCCCCGAATCGCCCACGCGCCCGGCAAACCCGACGCCGAGGTATCGTTCGTCGGTGGAATCCGTCGTACTGGACACGCTGGACAGGCAGTTGGTACACGCTCTGCGGCTCGACGGGCGGGCCTCGTTCAGCCGTATCGCAGACGTGATCGGCACCTCCGACCGCACCGTCGCTCGCCGCTACCAACGACTACGCGAGGCACAGGCATTGCGGGTGGTCGGACTGCCGGATGTCCGTCGGACGGGCATGGTCGAGTGGTTCGTCCGCCTTGCCTGCGCACCCGAGGCGGTGCTGCCGGTGGCCCAGGCACTGGCCGAACGGACGGACACCTGCTGGGTCGGACTGTCCTCCGGCGGCACCGAGATCACCTGCGTCACACAGGCCCGTCAGGGCTCGCTCAACGGCAGCCTGCTGCTGCCCAAGCTGCCCAAGACCTCCCGGCTGACCGCGGTGAAAGCCCAGTGCAGACTGCGCATCGTCGCCGGGGAATCGGGCTGGCGCGGCAGTATGAGCGCGCTGGACCCACGACAGACCGCGGCCCTGACCCGATCCGTGGACACCTCGCGAGCCCTCCGACTCACCGAGCGGGACGAACGGCTGCTGCGGGTACTCGCCCAGGACGGACGGGCCGCGGTACCTCAACTGGCGGCTGCCACCGGCTGGTCGGAGTCCTCCGTGCGGCGCCGGATGGAGGAGCTGCGGTATGCCGGAGTGCTCCGCTTCGACGTGGAGATGGACCCGTCGCTCTACGGCCGTCCCTTGGAGACGATGCTCTGGCTCACCGTCGCGCCCGCGGAGCTGAACCGGGTGTCCGGCACCCTGGCCGAACACCCCGAGGTCGCCTACGCCGCCACCACCACCGGCCGGAGCAATGTGGTGGCGGTCCTGCTGTGCCGGGATGCGGACGACCTCTACGACTACCTGGCCACGCGCGTGGGCACCCTCGCCGGCGTGCTCGGTGCGGAAACCACTCCGGTCACCCGGCACCTCAAACGGGTGGGCACCGTGCCGACACCCACCCCTCACAGCATCCGACCGTAAGTGTCCGTGACGTCAGGGCTTCTGCGTTGGTTTGCCTGCGAGGGCGACGTCGAGGGCGTCAGCGTGGAAGCACAGGGCTGCGCTGAAGGCTTCGCTGGAGGGCCGGCGGCCGAAGTGGGCGGCGAGGGCCTCTTGCGGGGACCATGGCGACCTGCGGAAACGGGGCCCCTGGACACGGTCGGACGACGGCGTTGACTGCGGTTGCCTGTCCTGGCCGTCCTCCGGCCGACCTTCAGGAACGGCTACGCGGTACAGAGCGCCCTCGTACGCCGCGACGGATGGTCAGTCAGCACCAGCTTCCGCCGTTGAGGTGGGAGAACGCCTGCCAGGCGGCCCTGGTCCTGGTTCCGGCGATGCCGTCGACGCCGCCGGTGTCGTAGCCGAGGTAGACGAGGAAGCTCTGGAGGCCGCGGATGGTGTTGGGGCCGACGATGCCGTCGGCGGTTCCGGCATGGAATCCGCGGTTGTTGAGGAAACCCTGCCAGGCTTTCCAGCTGTTGGAACCGAGCTGGCCGTCAACCGCGCCGGGGTTGAATCCGGCGTCGCGGACGTAGCACTGTACGCTCTTGGCTTCGTCGGTGGTGAGGCCGAGGTTGTTGACGGCCTGGATGGTGACGGTCCGGGTGGGTACCTGCTGGGCGGGTGCGGCGGTGGCTGTGGTTGCGCCGGCGAGGGTGCCGGTCAGACCGAGTACCAGGCCGGCGGCCGTGAGGCCGACAGCGGCCTTTGCGCGTCTGAGCATGAATAGTCCCCTTCTTCCGATTGGGCGGTTGCTGCCCGGGGTTGACCACATGCAGGCAGGGATCTACCAGCACCGCTGAAGGCGGGTCGAGCGCCGTGCAGAGGGTTGCGCATCAATCCGGCCCACCAGGAACCTGACCGAGAACCACACCTGCCCTGGGGACGGTTGCGGGCATTCAGCGACCTGAACACCCGGTGAGGCGACAGGCGCGATGTCACGAGCCGGGACACACGTGACCACTTGTCGCGCACGGTGTCACGCTCCACGCGCGCAGAAATGACTGGTTCCGCGAGGCCGCGGAACCCGATCGGACTGCATCCGGATCACCCCCGACCGCGGCGCCGGCAGGTCCTGCCACGGTCGGAAAGCCAACCGGACATGGACGCGTTGATGGCCGTTCCTACGCCGATTGCTGCGGTACCCGCGCCTGAGACGAACAGCCCGCCGTTCGGCGGACGCCGTTCCTTCCGCTTCATCGCCACATCACTTCGGAACATCCCGACACCCCAACTTCCGGTGCGGGAGTCGGTACTTGTGGGCGGCCTGGACGGCAGCGGCCAGAGCCCACACCGGAGTCCCCCACGGCGGCACCGGGTACGCACCGCGACGCGTGTGCCCCACACACGCCGCGAGGCCCGACCGGCTGACACCCCAACCGCACCGCCGGCCTTCAGGTCCGAATTCCGCCAGCGCGCCAGGGACGCGCCCACGACGCTGGACCCATGACCGCATACATCCCCCTTCCCATCGCTCCCACCGTTCTCAGGGAACTCCGCGAAGCCGACGACTCCGGGCGACCCCTGAAGCCCTACTGCGCGCGCGAGGACGGCGTCCCCCTCAACTGTGTGGGCAGCCCGCTACGTTGTTGCCTGCGGGCCATCGAACCCGGTGAACGGGTCGCACTCGTCTCGTATGCGCCGCTGCGGCGCTGGGCAGCGGCGACCGGGGCAAAGCCCGGAGCGTACGACGAATCGGGGCCGGTGTTCATCCACGCCGAGGAATGCGAGGGGCCACGGGACACCCGGGGCTATCCCTTCGCACGGCCGGGGGCGCTGCGCACCATCCGTCGCTACGACGTCGAGGGGCACATCGTCGGGGGACGTTTCTTCGAGATCCCCGAGGACGCCGAGGCCGGATTCGACCGAGCCTTCGAGGAGGCGTTCGCCGACCCAGCGGTGGCACTGGTGCACGTGCGGGCCTTGGAGTACGGCTGCTTCCAGTTCGAGGTGCGGCGACACTAGGTCCCGTCGTCACTCCCGTCTCCGCGGGAATGGCGGGAATGACCGTCCCGCGTACGGCTGTTGTGTTGTGCCGCGACCGGCAGATGATCAAGACCGGGGCAGGCCCGCGGCCCGGCCAGGGGGTCGTGGCGGGCGGGGCGCGGGGCCTGACCGCCCGAGCGTTCCGCCGCCCCGTACACCGGGCGGCGCGCTCCCGCACAGAGCGAGGCGTGGACCGAACAGGGTGCGGGTGCAGGGACCTTCGTCCTATAGCGGAACGACTCTGCGGTCAGCCAAAGTGATGGCCACGTCGAGGGAATATGCAGAGGCCATGACGGGAGTGATCGTGTCCGCACAGATAACCATTGATCCTGGCCGCTTCAGTCAGTTCGGTGAAGCCACCGGAAGTAGCTTCTGCCTGATCACGAATTCCGAGTTGGTCGATCGGATCGAAGTCGTCGAGACCGTTCCCTACCGGGAGTTCCTCACCATCACACTGGATCGGGGAGACGATTTCACGGAAATCCTCGACAAGAAGATTCCGGAACCCGCACACGTGTTGGTGGTATCCCCCTACAGGTTCTTCGAGTCACCGGATCCCGACCTGGTGGGGCAGCGGAAGATCATGGGCATGGCGTGCAACTCGACGCCCACCGGCCTTGACGAGATCCGGCACTTCCTCGGTGTGATGGAGCGGACATCGGCGGCCGACCAGGCGGCGTTCTGCGACACGTTCTTCGAACTGGCCGAGGATTCGGACCACTTGGTGTACGCGGACCCGGTGCACGGCACCCGCGCCACCCTCGACCACCTGCGCGAGGGCCTGGTGTGGAACCAGCAGGCCGGACCGCTGGACTGGGGTGACCAGCAGATCGTCCCGTCCGGTGAGATCAGCGTGCTGCCGGTCGAGATCAGGGAGTTCGACGAGGCGTTGAAGCTGCCGTTGGAGGGCGAGATCACGCTGCGCGGGTACCCGATCCTGCACAACGGCACGCCCTCCTTCTCCCGGGTCGACCAGGCCCGTATCCACTCCCGGCTCTGGGCGATGCGCAGCAACGCGATCAAGGCCACCGTGGAGGACGGCAGGATCACGCGTCTGGCGGCGCTGGACGCCGGAGCGGTGCCGGCGGTGGCGATGCTGGAGCAGATGTTCGCCGTGGACTCCCGCTACCGGATCGTGTGGGAGATAGGCCACGCCCTCAACGTCTCGCACGACATCCTGCCCGGGAACCACGCCATGAACGAGGTGTACGGCGGTACCGAAGGCTGCCTGCACTTCGGCCTCGGACTCACTCCGTACACCCAGTACCACCTGGACATCATCGTGCCCGACACCCGCGTGCTGACCAGTAAGGGAGTCGCGGTGATCGGCCACCCGGACCACCCCACCGTCGAGCGGGTCGTTCCCGCCGCCTAGCGGAGCACGACCGCCCGATGCGCCGGGGTGAATGCAACGAAATAAAACAAACTGGAGGTGACTCTCATGAAGAAGATCAAGGTACAGAAGAACCGCAACTACCTGGGCACGCTCCTGGGCTGAGTACCGACCCACGGCGGGGCATGAACAATGCCCCGCCGTGGGGTTCTCATTGTCTTTTCTGGGGAGTGCACCCGTGCCATCGCTGGAATTCACAACAAGCGACTTCGGTCAGTTCGGCGAGCCGGCCGAGACATTCTGTCTGATCACGAGTGAACAGCACGGCGAGCCGCTTTCCCTGCTTCCCGGTGACGGATGTTCCCGCGTGCTCCACCTGACGCTCCCGCCCGGCGCGCGCCTGGGCGAGATGATCGCACGGGGCGTTCCCGCGGACGCGCACGTGCTGGCGGTCTGCCCCGGGCGGTTTCTCGACTCGCCGACCGAGCGGGAACTGGGCGGGCGCAAGCTGGCCGTGCTGCCGGCCGGATCCACGCCGCTGACCGATGAGCACATCCGCTACTTCCTGCGCACCGCCGCGCGCACCGATGCCGGCCAACACGCGCGGGTGGCCGAGGAGTTCTTCGACCTGGTGTCAGAGAGCGGCCCACTCGCGATCGTCGACGACGCCTCCGGCACCGAGGCCGAGTTCGATCAGGGGCTCGGCGAGTGTGTCTGGAACCAGCAGGCGGGCGTCCTGGAAGCGGGCGACCAGCAGATCTTCCCGCCGGGGAAGCTGAGCGTCACCGCCGCGGAGATCACCACCTTCGCACCGGACGCCCGGCTGCTCGGCCTCAACGGGGACCTGACCCTGCGCGGCTGGCCCATCGTCCACCGCCACCAGGACCCGGCCGACGGCGCCGACCAGCAGCGGCTGTTCGAGGCGCTCTCACCGCTCGTCGCCAACGCCGTGACGCTGCACGTCGCCGCCGGAAGCATCGAGGGCATCAGCCCACAGACGGCGTCGGCGGCACCGGCCGCCGCGGAGCTGGAGAAGCTCCTCACCGACGACCCGCGCTACCGCGTCATCTGGGAACTCGGCTTCGGGATCAACACCACCACGGAGGTCATTCCGGCGAACTGCGGCCCCAACGAGGTGTACGGCGCGACCGGCGGCGTCGTGAACCTCGGGCTGGGCGTCACTCCGGCGACGCGCTTCGCCCTGGCCTTCCTCTGCCCCCGCAGCTCGCTGCTGACATCGGACGGAACCGCCGTGCTCGGCGCCCGCAAGGCGGTGCGCCGCGGCCGGATGCAGCGCGTCTCCAGCGCCGGCTGCGGCTGCCACTGACCCCAAGGAGGAATGCACGCCATGACGACCAACCCCGAACTGCGCACGAAGGTCGACGCGGTCCTCGACACCTTCATCAAGGACTTCTACGAGACGGTCCCGTATGCCCGGCACCAGAAGAACTCCGCCGAGCTGAACCTCGACTACTACAAGCGCCACAACATCGAGACGATCCTGCGGCTGCGCCGCAAGCGGACCGTGGACGCGCTGGCCATCAAGTACTTCACCAAGGTGGACCCGGTGCAGGCCAAGGCATGGGCGCACTACACCGACGACGAGATGCTGCACGACCGGCTGTTCGCCGCCGACCTCGCCAAGGTCGGGGTCACCAAGGACCAGATCTACTCCACCGAGCCGATGCTCTCCACCAAGCTGCTCACCGGATACCTCCAGTACGGCATGGAGTTCGAGAACAGCCCGCTGGCGCTGATCACCAGCGTGTACTTCGTGGAGTACGTCACCACCCGCACCCAGCCCGAATGGCTGGACAACCTGGGCAACGTGCTCGGCGAGGAGAACGTCAAGGGCGCCCGCGCGCACGTCAACACCGACCTCGACGACGACCACGACGACTTCGTGTGGCGGGTGCTGTCCACACTCGTCACCTCGGAGACCGCCGAGCAGAAGGTCATCGAGCACCTCCACCACATCTACTGGCTGTGGAAGCTGTACTTCGTGGAGCTGCACCAGCTCACCGTGATCGGCAGGAGCGACGCGCAGATTCCGCTGCCCACCGCGGCCGACGTCTGAGCGGGGACGGCGGTGGCTGACGACGGCCGTGCCACGCGGCCGGCCGGGGGACGGCGAGTCGAGGTACTGACCCTGCCGCCCGGCCGGGACCTGCCGACCGAGACCGAGAAGCGGATCGTGGACGGCCTGGTCCTCACCATGCCCGGGCTGCGCACCCGCCAACTCTTCACGCTCCGCCGCGACATGCTGACCAAGGCCGACCACGTCGTCGTCGGGGTGGACCGGGAGCGCGACCGGGTCGTCGCGCTGCTCACCTCGCGGTGGGCGGGGCTGCCGTCGGGGCGGACCTGTCTGCACATCATGATCCAGTTCGTGGGTGACGCGTACCGCAACGGTGCGGTGTTCAAGGAGAGTTGGGCGGCGCACTTCGCCCGGCTGCTCGCCGACGGCCGCCCGTTCCCCGAGGTGATCGCGCTCAAGACGTACAACCCCGTGGTGCACTGCGCGATGTCGGCCTTCAGCGGTCATCCGGACATCAGCATGTACCCGGACCTCGCGGGCAAGGACGACAGCCAGGCGGTCCTGGCGGCCGAGGTCGCCGATGCACTCGCCCCCGGAGCGGCCTTCGACCCGGCTCGCGGAGTCCTCCCCGGCATCGGCCGCCCGCTCGACCTGTACCGGGAACGACCTCTGAGTCATGTGCCCGATGCCAACCGGTACTTCGCCGAGCACACGGAACCGGGCGACCGGGTGCTGTGCCTGCTGCATGTGCCCACACAGGCGGGGGCGCACTCGATCCTCACGGCCCTCGGGGTGCCACTGCCCTCGGCGCAGCGCTGAGCCTCACCCGGCCGACCGGGTCCGGCGTCTCCTACGGGCTCCGGGCCCGTCGGCCGTCCCCGTCCACCGGGAACTCCACCCACCGGAAACGCCAGGAACTCCAGAAACGCCAGGAACTCCAGGAGCGCGAGGCAGCATGGCAGACGAGACTCCCTTCGACTTCGCCCTCGACTACTCCCGGGCACGCGCGGACTTCCTGGGTGCGGCACAAGAGGCGGGCGCACGCCTGAGGACCTTCGTCCTGCCCGGTCACCGCGCGCCCGACGGCGGCGAACTCGGCGTCGACACCGCCTATCTGGGGCCGCCCGACCCGGAGAAGCTGCTGGTGACGGTGTCCGGGACACATGGCATCGAGGGCTTTTGCGGTTCGGCCTGCCAGACCCGGATCCTGCTGCGGGAAGGCGTCGCGAAGGCCGCCGCGGGGCCCGCGACCGGCGTGCTGCTGGTGCACGGTCTCAACCCGTACGGCTTCGCCTATCTGCGGCGCGTCAACGAGGACAACATCGACCTCAACCGCAACTTCGTCGACCACGACGCCCCGCCGCACAACCACGCCTACGACGCCGTGCACGGCACGCTGGTGCCGCCGGAGGGCGACGAGTTCGCCGCCGGCGAGCTGGTCGCGAACCTCACCGCGCTGCGCGACCGGCTCGGCCCGCAGCGTCTCCAGGAGGCCGTTACCCGAGGCCAGTACCGCCACCCCGACGGTCTGTTCTACGGCGGGCAGGCGCCGACCTGGTCCCGGCGGGTGTTCGAGACGGTGGTGGCCGAGCAGATGGCGGGCGTGGCCCACGTCGGATACATCGACCTGCACACCGGGCTCGGCGAACCCGGTGCCGGCGAACCCATCTTCCGCGGCGGTCGCGACGCGGACGCCCACCAGCGGGCCCGTCGCTGGTACGGCGAGGCGCTCACCGCCTCGGAACAGGGCACGTCCTCCTCCACACCGATCGTCGGCAACACGGCGACCGCCGTCGCGGACGGCCTCGGCGCCGGCAGCCAACTGACCGCGATCACCCTGGAGTTCGGCACCCGGCCGGGGCCCCAGGTACTGCTGGCGCTGTGCGCCGACAGCTGGCTGCACCGACACCGTGCACCGGCCGACGCCGTGCGCTCGGACCTCAAGCGGCTGATCCGCGACGCGTTCTGCCCCGACGACGCCGACTGGCGCCGGCGGGTGCTCCAGCGGGCGCGGGAGGTCTTCGACCAGGCCGTCGTCGGGCTCGCCGACGACACGTAGCACGTAGCACGTGGATCGCCGGCCGGACGGCCCGGTCAGGTCGGGTGGGGCTGCCCACCCGACCTGACCGGGCCGTCCGGCCGTGTCACTGTCAGGGCTGACCGAGCGGATCGATCACCACCTTGGCCTCGATCTCCCGCACCCGCTTGGTGTCCTGGTCGAGGACGTCCTGGTCGGGGGTGGAGAGCAGCACCCAGCCGAGCGTGGTGAAGAGGTCTTCGGTCTTGGGCACCCGGGAGCCGTTGGGGTAGCGGCAGGCCAGCTTCTGGAACGAGGCCAGCTCACGCGCCGCGTCGAGCACCTCGGCATTGCTCATGGTGCCGCTGTTCGCGGCGGAGAGCCACACCACCCGGGTGGGCCGCACGATCTCGAATCCGGGGGTGAAGACGGAGTCCAGATGGTGCCGCACGGTGCGGTCGATCTGCGAGTCTCCGGTCGCGAGCCGCGCGGCCTGCTGCGCACAGCCGCCGTCGAGGCGTGCCGCGATCTCGATCAGCCGGGGCCCGTCGTCCGTCAGCATGATCTCGGTGTGTGTGCATCCCGTACGGATGCCAACCGCATCGGCGACCTGGCGCGTGTAGGACTCCAGGACGCCGACCCGCGGATCGTCCGGCAGAAGGTAGTCCTCCGCGTCGTAGACCCCGATGCGGTTCCCCCTGGTCGACTTGGTGTACTGGACCACCGCCACCAGTCCCATCTCCCCGTTGACGGAGTAGGTGTCCACGACGAACTCGGTTCCTGAGGCGAACTCCTGAATCAGAATGCTGTCGTTGGTGAGGTCGAACATGTTGATGGAGCCCAGCAGTTGCCGGAAGGAGGGCCGCCAGTCCTCGCCGGTCTCCACCTTGTGCACCCCGTCGGTCCCGCCGCTGCACCGGGGCTTGAGCACCAGCGCCCGTCCCTCCAGGCCGTTCTCTCTCAGCCAGTCGGCCGCCTCCTCCTCGCTCGCGGTGGCGAACGTGCGAAGGTGCGGAACGCCCGCGCGTGCCACGGCCTGGGCCATGGGCCACTTGTCGCGGCGTGCGGCGGAAAGCTCGGGTATGTTCCCCGTCCCGGGTGTCAGCTCCTCGATCAGCGCGTCCACGAGCCTGACCGCGGACTCGTTGCCGGGTATGACGGCGACCGGATCATAGCCGCGCACGATTCCGGCGAGCTTCGCGAAGTCGCCGTCGTGGAAGTGCGTCGAGGAGAAGTTCTCCGGCTTCCAGCCGTGCAGATACGATTTCAGAGGTGCCGGTGTGCTGAGCACGGCCACCGGTTCGATGTCCCGCGCCCGAAAGGCGTTGGCGTACTCGGCGGCCTCGGAATAGGGGTCGACCAGGACTACATGGCGTGGCATCGGTTTGCTTCCCCTTCTGCGATTGTTCCCGCCGCTTGCACGGCCTTCCGTTGTGCGGTCTTCCGTTGCACAGCTTTCCGTTGTGCGGCCTTCCGTTGTACGGATACGGCGCCCGTCCTAAGTTCCCGTACGGATCTCCGCATCGGCGCTTCCCGCATCGCCGATCTCACCGCTCTTGTCCCCGCTCCCCTTGCCGTTGTCGTTGTCGTTGTCCTTGCCGTCGTCCTCGCCCTTGTCCTTGTCCGCCGTCTCGGCCGCCGGACGCACCCCGCCCCATGCGGCGGCTCCGGCGATCACCCCCACGATCCCGCAGCCGATCCAGAGCCCTTCCTGGAAGCGGTTCCAGATCATCACTCCGATGAACGGGCCGATCGCGCTGCCCAGTCCGTACAGTGCGTTCGAGGCCCCCAGATAGCGTCCCCGCAGTCCGGGCGGGCCCGCCTGCGCGGGGTAGGCGAAGAACAGGGACGGATAGCCGATGATCTCGCCGAGCGACCAGACGAGAGTGGCGATCACGAGTGCGGCCAGGCCCCAGGGCAGGGCGTACATGCTCATGCCGATGCCGGTCAGCAGGACACCGGTGATCACGGCTGTGCGGATCTTCCAGCGCTGTACCACCCTGGCGACGAGGAGTTCGCAGGCGATGACGAGAATGCCGTTCAGCGCGATCATCGCCGCATAGACCTCGACGCCCATGTCGAGGTGCTTCACGGTCAGCGGCAGAGCCGAGATGTGCTGGATGTAGATCACGGAGCTGACGAACATCGCCAGCAGGAACAGCAGATAGCGGCGGTCGGCCAGCACCGCAAGATACGAGGCCCTGGGCGCGTCCCCGCCGTCACCCGCGCCGGCCTCCACCGACCCGGTCGTGTCCGGTGCGACACGGTGCGGCAGGGTGGTCGCGGCGACCGTGCAGAAGATCGCCACGGCCAGTGCCTCGCCCCAGAACAGGAAGTCCCAGGAGACCTTGACGAGCACGGCGCCCAGCAGGGGTGCGGCCGTCGTGCCGAGGTTGATCGCCAACCGGCCCATGGCGAAGATCATGACGTGGCGCTCGGTGGGGGTGAGGTGGCTGATCACGCTGGTGGAGGCGGGCTGGTAGGCCATGCCGGCCGCACCGCTGACGCCGATGACCAGGAGGATCGCCCCGTAGTTGTCCAGATAGAGGACGCAGGGGAGCAGCACGGCCGACCCCAGCAATGTGGACACCATCGTCAGCCGCGGTCCGAGCCTGTCGGACATCCAGCCCCCGACCAGCGTCCCGAGCACAGCTCCCGCGCCGTACACACCGAGCGCCGCACCTGCCTGGGTGTCGGAGAAGCCGCGATGGGTCAGGTACAGCACCATGAAGACCTGCACGAAGCCGCCCAGCCGGTTGATCATGGTGCCGGCCAGCAGGGACTTCACAGCTGTAGGGGACTCGCGCCAGACCTGCCGCACTCCCGCGTGCTGCTTCCCGGCCCCGTCCGACGCTTTCGTCGCGTTGTTCTGTGCCATGCAGCTCACTGTGCGGAAGGAGCTGTGGGAGCAACAGTGGCAGCACTGACGAGGAACCTCGAATTCCTGCCACCACCGTACGGCGCGCCCGGTCGGCCCGCGGGAGCGGGAGCAGGGCGTGCAGCCATTCACCGTGACGAACTGCCTGCCCAAAGGCGAAGCTTGTCAAGGAGTGGGCGCGGTCACGATGTCGATGTCTTGAATCGGGCCACCCAACTGCGGGCACCGAGTGGCCTGTTGAGAGGCTGCCGCGGCCCGGGCGCACCGTCGGAGGCCCCCGCCGATCATTGTTCCTCAAGATTGCCGGCGGTGATACCAGGACGATCCAGCCATAGGACCAGAGTCCTATGGCGTGACCGAAACCGCCTGTCTACTATGGCCCTCATCCGGTCGAATTTAGCGTGATCGGCAACAATTTAGCCACATCACCTGAGTGATTCAACTATGCATCATGTTCACCGTATTGTCCAGAGACCGGAATTCCAAGTTCAGTGTATGAAGGCGGGGGTCGGGCTGTGGAATCGTTCGGGTGGGGCGGAAATGCGCCAGAGCAGGAACGAATAATCAACTGGCAGGCTCCGCCGCTGAAATTCGGTGTCGGCGCCACCCGGGAGATCGGCCACGAGTTACGCAAGTCCGGTATCACATCGATCCTGTTGGTGACCGACCCCGTCCTGGCCGGTCTCGGTCTGCCCTCCCGCGTCGCCAAGCAGATCGAGCAGGAAGGGATCTCGGTCGCGCTGTTCGACCGAGCCCGGGTGGAACCCACCGACGAGAGCTGCGCCGAGGCGGCCCGTGAACTGGCAGCCCTCCAGGTGGACGGCTACGTCGGACTCGGCGGCGGCAGCTCGATCGACACCGCCAAGATGCTGAACCTGCTGCTGAGTTACCCCGGCCGCCCGGTACGCGACTACCTCAACGCCCCGATCGGCGCCGGATCCCCGATTCCCGGCCCGCTCAAGCCGCTGGTCGCGGTGCCCACCACGGCCGGCAGCGGCAGCGAGTGCACCGCCATGGTCGCCCTCGGCGTCACAGGCCTGAACGTGAAGACCGGGATCAGCGACCGGCGGCTGCTGCCCTCCCTGGCGCTGGTGGACCCTGCGAACACCCTGACACTGCCCCCGGCGGTCACCGCCTCGTCCGGGTACGACGTCCTGACGCACGCCTGCGAGTCGTACACCGCACGCGCCTACGACCGGCGCCCGCCCTATCCCACACCGGCGGACCGCCCCCTGTATATCGGCGCCAACCCGATCAGCGACGTATGGGCGGAGCAGGCGCTGGTACTGGTGGGCCGCTACCTCAGGCGGGCCGTGCTCAACCCCGCCGATCTGGAGGCCCGTACGGGGATGAGCCGGGCCGCGAGCTTCGCGGGCATGGGATTCGGCAATGCCGGAACCCACATTCCGCATGCCTGCGCCTACCCCATAGCCGGGCTGGTCCGCGAGTACCGGCCGGACGGATACGACGTCGACCACGCCATGGTCCCGCACGGAGCAGCGGTCGTCTCCACCGCGGCGGCGGCGTTCGAGTTCACCTATCCGACCTCTCCGGAACGCCACCTGCGCGCCGCGGAGTTACTCGGAGCAAACCTCAACGGAGTGACCACGGCCAACGGTTCGGATGTGCTTCCGGCGACGCTGCTGAACATCGTGGCGGACACCGGAGGGCCCGCCGGTCTGGAGGACTTCGGCTACCGCGCCAAGGACGTACGCGCACTCGTCGAGGGCGCGCTCAAGCAGCAGCGGCTGCTGGTGTGCTGCCCGCGTGACGTCGTATCGCGCGATCTCGAAAGGGTGATCGTCGGCTCGATGACGCGCTGACGGCGAAACAACGCTCCCACCCCCATGTCAAGGATCTGGATATATCCGTGAGTGAAGCAGGTTTACCCGAACACGCGGCTGTCATCGCGGGGAAGAGGGTGCCCACCCGGCGGTGGATCGACGTCCTCGATCCGTCGAACGCCCGCCCCTTCGCACGTGTCGCCCGGTGCGGCCCGACCGAGGTCCAGTCGGCCGTGGCAGCGGCCCGGCAGGCGTACGAGACGGTCTGGCGGTTCACGACACCGGTGGAGCGCTCCCGGGTCTGCCGGCGCATCGCCGACGCCGTGCGCGGCGAGCGCGAGGAACTGGCCCGGCTGGAGACCCTCGACACCGGCAAGCCGATCAGCCAGTCACTGACGGACGCCGACGTCGCCGCCCGGTACTTCGACTTCTACGCCAACGCGGTGGAGTCCCTCGGCGGTGAAACGATCCAGCAGCGGCCGGACCGACTGGCCTTCACGCTGCGCGAACCGTACGGCGTGTGCGGGCACATCATCCCGTGGAACTACCCGCTGCAGATCGCCGCCAGGACCGTGGCCCCGGCCCTCGCCGCGGGAAACTGCTGTGTTCTCAAGCCCGCCGAGGACGCGCCGCTGACCTCGCTCCGCCTCGCCGACCTCGCCGAAGGGGCGGGACTCCCGGCAGGTGTCCTGAACGTCGTGCCGGGCTACGGAGCGGAAGCCGGAGCCGCGCTCGCCGCGCACCCCGACGTGGACCGCATCGCTTTCACCGGCTCGCGGGAGGTCGGCGAGGCCGTCATGGCCGCGGCCGCGCGGAACATCGTGCCGGTCACGCTGGAACTGGGCGGCAAGTCACCGCACTTGGTGCTCCCCGACTACGACGCCGTACGGGCGGTGCCGCAGATCGTGGCGGCGATCACGGAGCACGCCGGGCAGAACTGCAGCGCCGGCAGCCGCCTGCTCGTCCACCGGTCCGTGCACGACGAACTGGTGGCCGCCCTCGCGGAGAGGTTCCGCGCCCTGCGCATCGGCCCGGGCATCGACGATCCCGACATGGGGCCGCTGATCTCCGCGAAACAGCGCGCGAGGGTCCTGGACCACCTGGCCGAGGGCCGCCGGGACACCGAGGTCGTCGTCGGCGGCGGAGTGCCCGAAGGGGAGGCGTACGCAGCGGGCTTCTACGTGGAACCCACCATCCTCGACCAGGTGGCCCCCCGGCACCGGGTCTTCAACGAGGAGATCTTCGGCCCGGTCCTGTGCGTGTCGGTCTTCGACACTCTGGAGGAGGCGGTCGCACTGGCGGAACACACCACGTACGGGCTGGCCGCCGGAGTCTGGACGTCCGACGTGACCACGGCCCATTGGCTCGCCGGGCGGCTGAGGGTGGGCCAGGTATTCGTGAACGACTACGGCGCGGCCGGCGGAGTCGAGTTGCCCTTCGGCGGCTACCGGCGCTCCGGAATCGGCGTGGAGAAAGGGCTGGAGGCGCTGCGCGAATACACGCGGTGCAAGACGGTGGCGATCCACACGCGGATTTCTGCCTGACCCGTCGCCCCGCCCCACCCGCACCGTCCCCCGAGTCCTGCGGAGAAGCCCGAGCTTTGCACCGGAGCCCGAGCGTTACGGAGAAGCGCGATTCGATCCACCCATATCGGCGGAGGGAATTCATCGCATGTCACGTGTTGCGCGAGGGCCCGTTGCGGAGTTGAGATATCAGTGGTGCTGCGAGTTCTGCGGAGCGCCGTCGCGGCCCGTGGCGGCCCTGATGGAAGCGGTCGCCAACGTGTACCAGGCGCTCGGCGAGGCACAGGACGCGCTCGCAGCCCAGGAGCAATTGATAGCGAACTTACGGGCGTCCACGGGACCGTCCCCCTCCGAGGGGGTCCTCGCGGCCCGGGCGGCGCTCGACCTCCTGACGGCCCGCGAGCGCCAGATTCTGGTGCTCGTCTCCCAGGGCAATTCCAATCGCCGCGTCGCCAGGGCGCTCGGAATTTCCGAGAAGACGGTGAAGAACCACCTGTCCGCGGTCTTCACCAAGGTGGGTGTATCCGACCGCACACAAGCCGTCGTATTGGGAATCCGCAGTGGGATCGTCTCGCTCGATGAGCCCTTCAACGATGCGACAGCGCCCATGAGTTCGCGGGCAGGACTCCGCACCGATTCAGGACCATGCTGAGAGTATGAGGGCCGATCCAGCCATGGAACAGTGTGAAGACTGTCAGAACCCCTCGCATTACTGCCACATTGGGTCCCATGCTGAAGAACGTAGCCGCGGTCCTGCTCGAGAACGTTCATCCCTTCGAGCTGGGCGTCATATGCGAAGTGTTCGGGATCGATCGACGGGAGGAGGGGCTGCCCGCGTACGACTTCGCGCTCGTCGCCGCGGAGTCCTCGTCGGTGCGGGCGGTGCCCGGGTTCACCATCAGCACGCCCTACGGTCTCGACCGGCTGGCGGACGCCGACCTCATCGCCATCCCGGTCGGGGACGACTTCCACACCAGGGACTTCCCGCCCGCCCTTCTGGAGGCCCTGCGCCAGGCGGTGGCCCGCGGGGTCCGGGTGGTGAGCGTCTGCGTCGGCGCCTTCGTCCTGGGCGCCGCCGGCCTGCTCGACGGACGGCGCTGCACCACGCACTGGCGGTACGCCGAAGCGCTCGCCGCGCGCTACCCCAAGGCCCGGGTCGAACCGGGAGTGCTCTACGTGGACGAGGACCCGATCCTCACCTCGGCCGGTACGTCGGCGGGCATCGACGCCTGCCTCCATCTGGTGCGCAAGCTCCAGGGCAGCGACGTCGCCAACGCCATCGCCCGGCGCATGGTGGTGCCCCCGCACCGGGAGGGCGGCCAGGCCCAGTACATCGAGCGACCGGTCGCGCACTGCGGGGAGGACGGCGTACGCGAGGTGCTGGTCTGGGCCGAGAAGCATCTGGACCAGGAGATCAGCGTCGAACAGCTGTCGGCACGCGCCTGCATGTCGCCACGCACCTTCGCCCGCCGCTTCCGGACGGAGACCGGGACCACCCCCTACCGCTGGCTGCTGGCGCAGCGGGTGCTGAGCGCCCAGCGGCTGCTGGAGAACACCGACGAGACGATGGAGATGATCGCGGACCGTACGGGATTCGCCAACGCGGCGGCCCTGCGCCACCAGTTCGTGCGGTCCCTGAACACCACCCCCAACGCGTACCGACGTGCCTTCCGGGGGCGGTTCTCCGACACCACCAGGCAATGAGCCCCGCGTGGGGCCCGACAGGAGGACGTGCATGCTGCGCATCGCGGTAGTGGGGGCCACCGGAGCGGTGGGCCGGGAGTGCCTGGTCCTGCTCGACGGCGGGATGGTGCCGGTGGAACGGGTGGTGCCCGTCGGCTCGGCGCGCAGCCTCGGCCGGGACCTGGGTGACGAACTGGGGCTGTCGCTGCCCCTGGCGGAGCTGGTGACGCTCGACGGCCTGGACCCCCGGGGCCTGGACGTCGCCGTCTTCTCCGCGGGCGCGGAGATCAGCGCCCGCGAGGCGGAGCGGCTGGCCTCGGCCGGGGTACTGGTCGTCGACAACAGTTCCCACTTCCGGATGCGCCCCGACGTCCCCCTCGTCGTACCCCAGGTCAACCCCGGCGTGCTCGACGACCGGCCGGGACCGAACCTCGTGTCCAACCCCAACTGCTCGACCATCCAGCTGGTGCGCGCCCTGAAACCGCTGCACGAACTGGCGGGCCTGGCGGACGTCGTGGTGGCCACCTACCAGGCGGCGTCCGGCGGCGGAGTGCGCGGCCTGCGGGAACTGGCCGAGGGGTCCAGGGCCATCCTGGACGACCCCCGCGCGCAAGGCGCCCCCGGCGGGCGCTTCGGACAGCCGCTGTCCTTCAACCTCGTCCCCGAGATAGGACTTCAGGACGACACCGGGCTCACCCACGAGGAGCGCAAGCTCGTCCGCGAACCGCGCAGGATCCTCGGCCTGCCGGACCTGCGGGTGAGCGCCACCGCGGTACGGGTGCCGGTCTTCGACTGCCACTCCGAGGCCGTGCACGTCAGGCTGCGGGAGCCGGTCACGACCGGGTCCGTCGAGGCAGCCCTGGCCGCGACACCCGGGCTACGGGCCTACGGCCGGTCGCAGAGCCCCTCGTACCCCATGCCCCGTGCGGTCTTCGCCCGGCCGGAGGACCGCGCCCTGGTCCACGTCGGGCGCATCCGCGTCGAGCCGGAGGACGACAGGGCGGTGGCCCTCTGGGTGGTCGCCGACAACCTGTGGGTGGGGGCGGCGCTCAACGCGCTCCAGATCGTGCAACTCGCCCTGAAAAACGGGTGGCTCGGATGACGGCCGGCCGCCCGCCCGAAGGGCCTCCGCTGGTTCTGAAGTTCGGTGGCTCGGCCTTCGCCGACCTCGACGGCTACCACCTCGTGGCCCGGTACGCGGTGCGCCGCGTCACCGATGAGAAGCGCCCGCTGGTCGTGGTGGCGAGCGCGATGTCCGGGACGACGGGCAGGCTCCAGCAGACCTTGGACGCCCTGGTCGACGCCCCGCCCGCGGACGCCGCCGCGATGCTGCTGACCACCGGCGAAACGGTGAGCGTCGCCCTGCTGGCCGCCGCGCTCGACGCCGAGGGCGTGATGGCCCGCCCCCTCCAGGCGGCGGGCACCGGGCTCCTCGCCGAGGGACCGGACGACCGGGCGGGACTCGTCTCGGCCGGCCCCGGGACGCTGGCCGAGGCCCTGGCCGACTGTCCGGTCGCGGTCGTCCCCGGTGGCCAGGCGGTCGACGCGGACGGGCGGACGGTCATGCTGGGCCGTAACAGCTCGGACCTCTCGGCGGTGGCGGTGGCCGCCGCGCTGGGCGCCGGCACCTGCGAACTCTTCTCCGACGTGCCCGGCGTGTGCACCGCCGACCCCTATCTGGTCCCGGAGGCCCGCACCCTCTCCCGGATCAGTTACGAGGGTGTGCGCCGGATGTCCCGGCACGGAGCCAAGGTCGTCCACGAGGGCGCCGTGGACTGGGCAGAGCGCGAAGGAGTGCGGCTGCTGTGCCGGCCGTTCCCCTGGTGCGAGGGCCCGGACAGCGGGACCGCCGTGGGTACGGGCCCGGAGGCGGCCGCGGTCGTCGTACACAAGAACAGCGACGTGTGGTGCTTCAGGTCCGGGCCGGAACGCCGGGCGGTGGCGGGACAGTTGTGGGCCGAGGGCCTGGCCGTCGCGGAGTTCGACACCGCGGGCGAGGCATGTCTGACGGTGCCGACCGGAGCGCGGGGCGTGGCCCGGCACCTGCGGGCCGCGCACCGCCTCGACGACCTGTGCCTGATCACCACGCTGTGGCCGGACGGCAGGACGGAGCACACCGTGGTACCGCACCCCGAGGCCGCTGCCGAAGCCCGCCGGTGCCACGCCCTGTTGTACCCGGACCCCGAGGGAACCCGTGGACCGCCCGTCCCCCCACCGGCCAAGGCCCGCTCCCCGCACAGCGACGTCCTGGTCGGCCCGGCCCGGCCGTTGCCCACCGAGAACAGGCAGCTGAACTGACCGGGCTGGGACGGCTGCCGCGCACGACGGCGTCTCTCATGCCTTCGGCGGCCTGGCGCGACGACCCGCGGTCATGCCTCAGGCCCTGCCCGATGGGACACCGGCAATCTGCCCGGGATCCGTCGGGCACTGCCTAATCAACGATCCGGACGTGCTCTGCCCGCAGGTCGTCTCCGTCGTCGCCCACGACCACGTATGTGACCCTGAGACCTTCGGTGAGGAAGGTGCCGTCTTCCAGAGCCGCCTGTGCGACGCGCGATTCGCGGCCGTCGTCACCCGTGATGTACCCATATCCCTGGCCCTGGTTGTACCACTTGACATGGCCGGTGACTCGATCGCTCATACCGGTTGGCCTCCTTCGGTGTCATCGTCCGTGGCCGACGGAAGCTCCAGGAAGTCGGGCGTCCCGCACCGCGGTTACGACAGGTCTACCCCACCGTGCACGCAGTCCAAGCAGCCGAACTCCTCTTGGCCGACTCGCCGCCGACCGACCGGCCGAAGCGCGAGAAACACCAACTCGAACCTCACGAACGCGCGTTGACGGCAGGTGGTGATGTGACTTCCTTGTCGGAGGGGGGTTCCTCGTCGGACCTGGTTTCCTTGTCGGACGGGGTGGCCGGCGGCTCGGGTGCGGGGGCATTTTCGGTGTGCGGATGCCAACGCAGGGCACTGACCTTGGGTATGCGTGCCAGTCGGACGACCAGTCGTTCCAGGACCGCGGTCGCTGCGTCCGAGGTGAGCACGATGTGGACGGTTACGTCGGCGCTGCCGTCGGATTCAACGGAGTCGAGGCTCTTGATCCGGACATCGGTGTCGGCGAACATCACGACGCACAGGGCTCGCACCATGCGTTCTATGCGGGGATCGCAGACAGCCTGGAGCGTGAAGTGGACGGGTGCTGGACGGATGGGGGTCTTGGGGTGCCGGAACAGGGGGCGGGACGGAAGTTTCACGACGAATTCCGTTTCGGGCCGGGGAGTTGAACGCCGCCGTAGCCAAGGGTGGTCGACGTGTACAGCCGGGATGTACGGCTGCCGGTGGAGTGTGTGGAGGTGTGCGGCGGTTGGAGGGGGCCATCGGGCCAGGGGTCGACGGGTCGATGGCTGGTTCGTCGGCGGTGGAGAGCGCTTCCGGGGAAGGCCATGGCGGCATCTGGCGGCCGTCGGCAGGCCCGCTGACTGCTTCCACCGTCGGGACCGCACCGACACGACGCAGGCCCGCTGGATTCAAGGCGCATCGGGCATCGGGGGTGCCCCGGGGCGACGGGCGGGGAGGAACCCGCCGCCCCGGGGACGTCAGTGGCCGAGGGCGAGCTGTACGACCTTGACGACGACCAGGACCATCGCGACGAGCAGGTAGGTGCGCAGGGCGGTGAGACCAACCTTGCGGCCGGTGGAGAGGACCGGCTTCGTCAGCTCGTCAAGGGGTGGCATGCGCCAACTCTCCTTGCCGTTGCGATCGACCGGGCCGGAGCGCGCCCAGCCCTTGCGCCGGCGGCGGGTTTCGGCGTAGCCGAGGGCCAGGATGCCGGCGACGCCGCAGACGGCCATGATGTCGAGGATGGCATGGGAGGTGATGTCGGGGAAGAGGACGGAGGCGGTCAGGATGATGGACAGGGTGACCAGGACGGCGACGACGAAGGACGTGAAGATGTTCATCGCGCGGCCGTTGACCCAGGGGCCGAGGACGGCCTTGTCGTTGCAGAGCAGCAGCAGGAAGACCGACGCGGAGGGCAGCAGGACGCCGGCCAGCGTCTGGACGCCGTTGGTGATGAGGCCGAGCGGTGAGCCGGGGATGATCACGATGATCGCGGAGGTCAGGACGACGCCGGCGAAGACGGCGTAGAAGCCCTTGGCGCCGCGTACCCCGCGGTGCAGCGAGTGCTTGAGTCCGAGGACGTCGCCGAGTGCGTAGGCGGTGGACAGGGAGACGGCGGAGGCGCCGATGATCGAGGCATCGAGCAGGGCGATGGCGAACAGGACACCGGCGGTCCGGCCGGCGTATGCCGCGATGCCCTTGGCAAGACCGGCCGCGTCGTCGTAGTTGCCGAAGCCCTTGGTACCGGCGAACGCCGCGGCGGCAAAGCCGATCATGGCGGCGGCGCCGATGATCACGATGGCGATGCCGATCCACAGGTCGGCCTTCTCGTAGCGCATGAAGCGCGGGGTGATCCGCTTGTCGATGACGTACGACTGCTGGAAGAACAGCTGCCAGGGAGCGATCGTGGTGCCGACGATCGAGATGATCAGCAGCATCACCTCGGAAAGCTCGGCGTGCGGCGGCAGGCCCGGGACCACGAAGTCATGCGCCATCGTGCCGAGGGCCGGGTGGCACATGAAGTAGATCGGGACGAGTACCAGCGAGCCCACGCACAGGAACACCGCGGTGCGCTCGAACCGCCGGAAGGATCCGGTGGTCGCGGCCGCGATCACCACGGCGGCGGCGACCAGGACGCTGGCCGTCTTGGGCAGGCCGAGGTAGCCGACGGCGAGGGTGACGCCGATGAACTCGGTCACGATCGTGAGGGCGTTGAGCAGGAAGAGGTCGATGACGGAGAACGCGCCCCAGAACTTTCCGAAGCGCTCGAGGATGAGGCGGGCGTGGCCGACGCCGGTGACGGCACCGAGCCGCAGCACCATCTCCTGGTTGACGTACAGCACGGGCACGAGCAGGAAGAGCGTCCACAGCAGACTGGTGCCGTAGTTCTGCCCGGCGCGGCCGTAGGTGTCGAAGGCGCCGGCGTCGTTGTCGCCGACCATCACGATCAGGCCGGGGCCGACTATCGCCAGCAGGGTCTTGAGCTTGGCCGACAGGCCCTGGCGCGGGGCGGCGTCGTCCGCCTTGATGGTGCCGAGTGCGCCACGGATGTCACCGACGTGCGCATCGTCCAGTACAGCGGTGCGCTGCGATGGGACCGATGGTGTGGTGGTGGAGGTGGTGAGGTTGGTCATGGAAGCCTCCCAGGTCCCCCGGCGGGGGAGGTTGGGCGGCACGCAGCAGCGATCACCCCTGCGAGCGCGCAGCACAGCGACCCGGGACGGCCGGTGGCCGTACGGGTGCCAGGCATGGTGGGGGAAAGCGCAGGGGAGGTGGGTTACCGCGTACCGGAGGTCGGAGAAGACACACGGATGCGGGGCCAACTGTGGCCCGGACTACTGCAATGGCCGTCCATGTCTCTCGCCTCCTTCTGGCCGGGGCGCACGCGGGCGCCGAACGGACACGGCAAAGAGCGCACCAGTCATCCGACCGGTTCACCCCAACTCGTCAGAGCTTTGGCACTCCACGGCGTAATCCCCTTACCGGGGAAGCCACTTGGGGTCACCCCTTAGGCCGGGGAGACCTGTCCTGAACCTGGGCGTCTCTCGACGTCGTGGGGTCAGTGGCCTGTGTCCGTGAAGACGCCTCACCGAACGAGGTGCCTCACATTCATTTCTTCAAACGGCCGAAATCTTACTCTCGCACTTGCATGGTTGCGCAAGCGGTTGGCTCAACCTTGACCAAGTCTCGGGCAACGGAGCACAGTTCGCGATTGCATACCGCCAGCGTCTGCCACACAAGGGCGCCGGGGCGATCGGGGTACGCACGCGGCGACCGCCGCACCACAAGCACGTTGGAGGATCGATCAGGACAGTGCGCGGCGAACGCGAGGCCAGGCAGTCCAGACGTTCTACAGTCCATGCTTCCGTGACGCCGCCCTACTACCGCGCGCCCCTTGACACCGGAGGGGGACCCGGCGACGGTGCCCTGCCTGTGGTCCCAGGTCAGCGAGCTGATCCGCTCCTTCGACGGGACCGGCGATCGCCCCATTGCCCCCGCTCAGCCGAAGAACACCAACAGCAACGACACCACGGTGACGACAACGGCACCGACCACGAACCCTCGGATCACCCTCTGCTGCCAGGGCGCGATATAGCCACCGCGCAGCGCGTTCCCCATCCGGCCGTGCTGTTCGACCCGCCCCATCGGCGTCAGCGGATCCGTCGGGCCCTGCGGCATGCCCTCCGTCCAGTCAGGGCCCGGCTGGGGATACCGGCGACGCCACCCCTCGTCCTCCCGCCACGGCAGTGTCATCTGCTGCTCCTTGCCTCGATCCACGCGTTACGGCCAGGTCCGCATCCCGCGGACCGGCGAACTCGCGACGAGCTCGCCCCCGTCTCATCCGTTCCTCGCCTCGGCTACCCCCGCCCCGACGGACTATGTGTGCGGCGCGAAAGGTCGACGCCGGGCACTGGGCCGGACCGCTCTGGGCGGTCAGTTCAACTTCCCTACGGACGGCCGGTTCTGGTTTTCCACAGGGTGACCCACGCGGAGTCGGCCCGGCAAATCTGCCCACAGGCAGCCGGGACGTAGCATGCCCAGGCATGACGACGTTGTCCGACGAGAGCATCGACCCCTTCCACATCTGCATCCCGCAAGACGAGCTGGACGATCTGCACGAGCGTCTGGATCGCACCCGCTGGCCGGATGAACTGCCGGGAGTGGGCTGGGCATACGGGATCCCCCGGGACTACCTCAAGGAGCTCGTGCGGTACTGGCGGCACGAGTACGACTGGCGCGCCGCGGAAGCCGCGCTGAACGCGTGGCCGCAGTTCACCACCACGATCGACGGGGCAAACATCCACTTCGCCCACATCCGGTCCCCGGAACCGGATGCGACCCCGCTCATCATGACGCATGGCTGGCCGGGCTCGATCGTCGAATTCACCCAGGTCGTCGGTCCGCTCACCGACCCGCGGGCACATGGCGGCGACCCGGCCGACGCGTTCCACCTCGTGCTGCCGAGCATCCCCGGTTTCGGACTGTCCGGCCCGACGCGGGAGACCGGCTGGGAGTTCCAGCGGGTGGCTGCCGCGTTCATCGAGCTCATGGAGCGCCTCGGCTACCGGCGATACGGGGTACAGGGTGGTGACTGGGGAGCCGGCATTTCGCGGGAGATCGGCCGCATCCGGCCCGACCGGGTCATCGGCGTACACCTGAACCTGCTGCCGAACTCGGCCGCTGCACAGGTACCCGACGCGGAGGAGCTGGACACCCTGCCCCCGCACGAACGCGAGCGCACGCTGGCCTCTTGGGAACGCTTCCAGGAGTGGAGCCGGGACCGTCAGGGGTACGCGGACATCCAGGCCACCCGGCCGCAGACACTGGCGTACGGTCTGACCGACTCGCCGGTGGGGCAATTGGCCTGGATCGCCGAGAAGTTCAAGGAGTGGACCGACTCCCGGGACCGCCCGGAGGACGCCGTCGACCGCGACATGATGCTCACCAACGTGATGCTGTACTGGCTGACCGGCACGGCCGGCTCATCCGCCCGCATCTACTACGAGCGCGCGCACGCCGACTACCGGGGCACGGCGCCAGAGCCGTCGACGACGCCCACCGCGCTGGCCGACTTCCCGCGGGACAACTTCATCCCGCTGCGGCACATCGCGGACCGGACGAACAACATCGTGCAGTGGACGGAGTACGACCGGGGCGGTCACTTCCCGGCGATGGAGCAGCCGGACTTGCTGGTCGGCGACGTAAGGACGTTCTTCCGGAAACTCCGCGACACTGACCGCGAGTGACGCCGGCGGGCCCCCGAGGGGTGGTCCGTGATCGTCGGATTTCCCCCTCGCGGGAGGCTGCCGCACGGTGGTGGCCGACTGTGTCTTCGGGCCGCGCCGTCGAGGGTGGGACCTGGTGGGTCGGGGCAGGTGGGTGGTGAAGCGGGTGGGTCCGGTCACGGCTCTCGCCGACGGCACGGTGCCGTTCCCGGAATCCGACTTGCAAGTTTAGGTTTGCCTAACCTAATGTCCTGAGGCGTGTCAACGATCAAGCGACCTGCCGCCACGGCACCCCCCGTGCCCGAGGCGCGCCCTCCCGTGCAAGTGCTGCGGCGTGTACCGCTGTTCGTGGCCGGACTCGGCGCGCTGGCCGTCTGTGCCGCGCTGAGCCTTGCCCTGGGAGCCCGGTCCGTGCCGCTGTCCACCGTGCTGGACGCGTTGTCCGGGAGCACGCACGGGCGGGACGCCCTTGTGGTGACGGGACTCCGACTGCCGCGGACGGTGATCGCGCTCGCGGTCGGCGCGGCGCTCGGCGTCGCCGGCGCGGTCGTCCAGGGCATCACCCGCAACCCGCTCGCCTCGCCCGCCACGCTCGGCATCAACGCCGGCGCCGGCTTCGCCGTGGTCACCGCGATCTACGCACTGCATCTGACCCGGCCCGTCGAGTACGTCTGGTTCGCCTTCGCCGGAGCCGCCGGCGCCGCGGTGTTCGCCCAGGCGCTGGCCCGGCGGGCCGGCGACCTCGATCCGGTGCGGCTGGCGCTGGGCGGCACCGTCCTCCAGCTCGTCCTGCTGTCCTGGACCTCGACCGTCATGCTGGCAAGCAAGCGTTCGCTGGACGAGGCCCGGTTCTGGCTGGCCGGTTCGCTGGCCGAGCGCCCGCTGGCGGTGCTCTGGCCGGTGCTGCCGACGCTGCTGATCGGCCTGGTCGTCGCGCTGGCCATCACCCCGGCCCTCAACGCCCTCGCGCTGGGCGACGATTCGGCGCAGGCGCTGGGGGTGCCGGTGCCCCGGATCCGCGCGGCCGGCGGTCTGGCCGTCGTGCTGCTCGCGGCGTCCGCGGTGGCCGTGGCCGGTCCGCTCGCCTTCATCGGGCTGGCCGCCCCGCACCTGGTCCGCCAGCTGCTGCGCACCTCCGACCACCGGATCGTGGTGCCCGGCTGTCTGATCGCCGGACCGCTGCTGCTGCTCTCCGCCGACATCCTCGGGCGGCTCGTCATCCGGCCGTCCGAGCTCCAGGTCGGCATCGTCACCGCCTTCCTCGGGGCGCCCCTGCTGGCGCTGCTGGCCCGGAAGGCGGCGCGATGAGCGACATTGCGGGGAAGGAGACGGCAGAGAAGAAGGCGTTCGGGGCCTCCGCCACCCGGCGCCGGACCCCGCGGCGCCGTACCGGGCTGGTCGCGGTCGCCGGGGCCGTGGTGCTCTGCGCGCTGATCACGGTGTCGGTGGCGAACGGCGACATGCCGCTGCCGCCCCTCGACGCGGTCAGGGGCCTGTTCGGGCTGGGGGATTCGGCCACCGTTCTGGTGGTCCAGGAGTTCCGGGCCCCGCGGATGGTCGCGGCGATCGTCGCGGGGGCCGGGCTGGCGATGGGCGGTGCGCTGCTCCAGCGGCTGTTCCGCAATCCGCTCGCCTCGCCCGATGTGATGGGGGTGACCGGTGGCGCCTCGTTCGGTGCGGTGGCGATGCTGGCCGCCGGGGCGTCACAGGCGCTGATTCCGTTGGCGGCGCTCGGTGGCGGGCTGCTGGCCGCGGTGCTGCTGGGGGTGTTCGCCTGGCGCGCCGGGGTCAGTGTCACCCGGCTGGTGCTGGTCGGACTCGCCGTGCAGGCGGGGCTGTCCGCCGCGGTGACCTTCATGGTCGTCCGGTTCCCCACCGAGCTGGCCGGCTCGGCACTCCAGTGGACGACGGGCTCGGTGTACGGGCGGACCTGGACCGAAGTATGGGCCGCGGGCGGGGCGTTGGCGGTGGCCCTGGTGGCCGCCTTCGCCCTGCACCGCCGGCTGGCCGTGCTCGATCTGGGCGACGACTCGGCCGGGGCGCTCGGCCTGAACACCCACGCCGCCCGGCTACAGGTCCTGGTCGTCGCCATCGTGCTGGCCTCGCTGGCCGCCGCGCTCACCGGTCCGGTGGCCTTCGTCGCGCTGGCCGTCCCGCACCTGGTGCGGTTCCTCGCCGGCCCGCCGACCGCCGGGACGCTGGCGCTGTCCGGTCTCGCCGGTGCCGTACTGCTGCTCGCCTCCGATCTGGCGGCGCAGTACCTGCTCCCGGTCAGCGGGCTGCCGGTGGGCGTGGTCACCGCCACCCTGGGCGCGCCCTGGCTGCTGGTGCTGATGATCCGTCAAAGCAGTTCCGTCAACAGGAGTGCCCGATGACTGCCCACCCCAACCAGCTCTCCACCCACGGACTGGATCTGCGGTACGGCGAGCGGCTCATCGTCGGCGGTCTCGATCTGGTCCTGCCCGGCGGCGCGGTCACCGCGGTCGTCGGCCCCAACGCCTGTGGCAAGTCCACCCTGTTGCGGGGCCTGTCCCGGCTGCTGACGCCGGCCGCCGGCACGGTGGCACTGGACGGCGCCGACATCCACCGGATGTCCGCCAAGGCGCTGGCGCTGCGGATGGGACTGCTGCCGCAGCAGCCGGTCACCCCCGACGCGATCACCGTCGAGGCGCTGGTCCGGCTCGGCCGCTATCCGCACCAGAAGCTGCTCAGCCCCTGGTCGGCGGCGGACCAGCAGGCGGTCGAGGAGGCGCTGCGGCGCACCGGCACCGCCGAACTGCGCGACCAGCCCGTCGACCAGCTCTCCGGCGGCCAGCGCCAACGTGCCTGGATCGCCCTCGCGCTCGCGCAGGACACCGATCTGCTGCTGCTCGACGAACCCACCACGTTCCTGGACCTGCGGCACCAGCTCGATGTCCTCGACCTGGTCGCCACGCTGCACGCCGAGGCGGGCCGCACCGTGGTGATGGTGCTGCACGACCTCGGACAGGCCGCCCGCTACGCGGACCATCTCGTGGTCCTCAAGGACGGGCAGCTGGCCGCGGCCGGCGCACCGGCCGACGTCCTCGACGCGGAGCTGGTCAAGTCCGTGTTCGACGTGGACTGCCGCGTCATCCCCGACCCCGAAACCGGTACGCCCTTGGTCATCCCCAAAGCCGGCGCGCACCGGAACGCCGCCGTGTCCGCCTGATCCGACCGCCCTCGGCCTTCCGCCCTCCCCACGGGCACTCCCCCGTCCCGTCTCCGCCCCGCACTCCGCTGCCCCTCGAAGGAAGTCGAACCGCATGTTCAACAGAACCGCTCCCGGTGGTATCCGTCGGATGCCGGCCGCCCTGCTCGCCGTCGCCGTGGGCTCCGCCGCCCTGACCGCCTGCGGTGGCGGCACCTCCTCGTCCGACGACTCGGCGAAGAACGCCGGGGCGGGCTTCCCGCGCACCGTCAAGAGCGCCATGGGCGGCGAGGTGAAGATCCCGGCCAAGCCCAAGCGCGTGGTCGTCCTGGACACCGGTGAACTCGACGACGTCACCACGCTCGGCGTCAAGCCCGTCGGCGCGGTCTCCCCGCACATGAAGACCGAGGGCGGCTTCCCCACCTACCTCAAGGACGAGATCGGCGGCGTCAAGGACGTCGGTCCGCTGCTGGAGCCCAACCTCGAAAAGATCATCTCCCTCAAGCCCGACCTGATCCTGTCCTCCAGGGTCCGGCACGAGAAGATCTACGACAAGCTCAAGGAGATCGCGCCGACCGTCTTCACCGAGACCACCGGCGGCCCCTGGAAGGCCAATTTCAAGGTCCACGCCCAGGCGCTGGGCCTGGAGAAGGAGGCCGACCAGAAGCTGAAGGAGTACCAGGCGCGGGCGAAGGCGCTGGGCGAGGCGATCAGGAAGAAGTACGGCAGGATGCCGTCGGCCTCGGTCGTCCGCTTCGTCGCCGGCCCCACCCGGCTCTACCAGAAGTCCTCCTACAGCGGTGTGGTCCTCGACGACATCGGTCTGGCCCGGCCCGCGTCCCAGAGCTCCACGGACCCGAAGAAGACGATGGTCAACGTCAGCCCGGAACAGATCGACAAGGCCAACGCCGACCTGGTGTTCGTCACCGTCGCCGACACCCCGGACAAGACCCAGCAGAAGGACGTCACCTCCAACCCGGTCTGGCAGGACCTGCCCGCCGTCAAGGCCCACAAGGTCTTCACCGTGCCGGACGAGACCTGGATGTCCGGCATCGGCATCCAGGCCGCCGAGCACATGCTCGCCGACGTGGCGAAGGCCGCCGGAGTTCCGCTGCCCAAGAACTGAGCTCATTTCGCAAAGAACTGATCGCCCCTCAGGAATAGACCTCAGTCTCGGAAGAACCCATCGCCCCGCAACGGTGGCGGGCCGCCGTCCTCCCGGGCCACCGGAGCCCAAAAATGGACATGAACTTCATTTTCATTTAGCGTCGGGGCCCGGCCGGCCCCTCGTGTCCCGGCCCGCCACCGTGCCCGAAACGCCAACCCCGCACCGCCCTCGACCCCGAAGGGGTTCCGCTCATGCGGATGTACCTGCTCGCCCTCAACCCCACCGACTCGGTCACCGACGGCTTCCTGCCCGCCGCCGCCCGCCTCGGTCTCGACGTCACGATCCTCACGGACCAGCCCGCAGCACACCGGCAAGCCACCCCCGAGGCCGAGGTCCTGGAGTGCGACGTCCACGACTTCCGCGCCGTCCTCACCCGCATCGCCACCCACCACGGGGCCGACGCGGTGTTCACCAACAGCGACCATCTCCAGACCCAGGCCGCGCTGGCCGCCGACTACCTCGGCCTGCCCGGCAAGGACTGGCGCGTCGCGCTGCGGGCCAAGAACAAGGCCGAGATGCGGCGTCACCTGGCCGCGGCGGGCATCGACCCGGTCCGCTCCGCGGAACTCGCCCCCGGCCAGGACCCGTCCGCCCTCACCGCCGCCGGACTGCCCTACCCCTGTGTCGTCAAACCCCGCGAGGGCGTGGCGAGCGAGGACGTGCGGCTGGCCGTCGACGGGGAAGAACTGGTGGCGCACGCCAAGGAGATCCAGGCCCGGCGTCCGCAGGCCGCGCTGGTCGCCGAGGAGTACCTGGCCGGTGACCTGCACAGCCTGGAGACCCTCGGCGACGGGCGAATACGCCATGTGCTGGGCGGTTTCCGCACCACCGTCTCCGCCCCACCCAGCTTCATCGAGGAGCGGCACGGCTTCACCGCCGCCCACCCGGAGCCGGTGACCGCGCAGGTGCTGGCCCAACTCGACGCGCTGGGCGTGGGGTTCGGCGCCTGCCACACCGAGTTCGTGGTCCACGAGGGCCGGGCCCGCCTCATCGAGGTCAACTACCGCATCATCGGCGACCAGTCCGACCTCCTGCTGGAGCAGGTCCTCGGCATCCCCCTCTTCGAGCAGATCCTGCGGACGCATCTGGGCGAGCCGCTGCCCGCAGACCTGGGGGCCCGGCGGGACGGGGCGGGCCGGCTGGAATACGCCCGCGCCGACCGCGCCGGGACGCTCACCGCCGCCCCGACCGCCACGGACCGCGAGGAGGAGGGCGTACGGCTGGTCTACCGGCCGCTGCGCGCGCTCGGCGCCGCGCACCCGCTGTACCGCACCAACCGCGACTACCTGGGCGTGCTGCGCGCCACCGGCACCGACCAGGCAGCCGTCGACCGGGCCGTGGACCGCTTCTTCGCCACCGAGCGCTGGGAGATCACACCGTGACCACCGCCCTCGACACCACCACCGGCCCGGACGACGCCGCCGCAACCGAGGAGTCCACCCTGCTGCTGCGGGTCCTCGGCGCGCTGCTGCGCGAGGACGTGGTGGGGCTGCGCACCCGCACCACGCCGCTGGAGCGGCCGGACGGCCGCTGGCTACGGCTGCCCGCCGACCCCGCCGCCGGCGCCCTGCTGCTGCCGGTGGAACCGGACGGCTACCAGAGCACGGACGCGGCCCGACTGCCGCTGCTGGTCCGCGAGTCCGACGGCACCCACCTCACCACGCTCGACGAGGCCCTCGCCGCCCTGCGCGCGCTGGCCGACCCACTCGACCGGCCCGGCTTCGACGCCTTCGCCGAGGAGTGCCGCCAGACCCTGGCAACGATGCGGCTGCACGCCCGGACCGCGGACGAGGCGGCGGATGAGCTGACGCGCCGTCACGGCTCGTCGCCGGCTGCCTGGACGGGACTGGATGGCGGCCTCGCCTTCGACGCTCTCGCCGCCCGTCTCGACCACCCCGTCTACCCGACCGCACGCGGCCGATCCGGCCTCGACGAGACGCAACTGCGCTCCTACGCACCGGAGTTCCGGCCCGACTTCGCACTCCGCTGGCTGGCCGTGCCACGCGCCGCGCTCACCGTGCCCGGCGGCCCGGCGGCGCTCCCCGAGTGCTGGCCGACACCGGCCCGGCTCGGCCTGCCGCACCTCGACGGCAGCCATCTCGCCCTCCCCGTCCACCCGTTGACCCTCGGCACCCCGCTCCACGACGCGCTGCGCGAGACCGGACTGGAGAAGGACACCGTACTGTCCCAGCGAAAGCTGCTCACGGTGACGCCGACACTGTCGATGCGGACCGTGGCGGTGGACGCCGATCCGCGGCTGCATCTGAAGCTGCCGCTGGCCACCGCGACGCTCGGACTGCGCAACCGCCGCACCATCAAGCCCCGTACGCTCATCGACGGCGCGGCCGGGCAGCGGCTGCTTCAGACGGTGCTCGACCGCGAGCCGCGGTTCGCGACGTCGGTGCTCCAGGCCGACGAGACGGTCTACGCGCACGCCGGCCACGAACTGCTGGCCGTGCTGTGCCGCCGCTACCCACAGGGCCTGGAGAACAACACCGTCGTGCCGATGGCCGCACTGCTCGCCCAGGCCCCCGGCCGGCGGCTGGTCATCGACGAACTCGCCGACCGCTACTACGGCGGCGACCCGCTGGCCCTGCTCGACGCCGCACTGACCCTGCTCTTCGACTGGCAGACCACCCTGTTCGGCTACGGCATCGGCCTGGAGTCGCACCAGCAGAACATCTCGCTGGTGCTGGACGAGCAGGCGGACGGCACCCGGCTGCGGCTGCTGTTCAAGGACAACGACGCACCCCGGCTCAACACCGTACGACTGCGGGACACCCTGGGTGCGGACGCCCCGGACCCAGCGGAGTTCGCCGACCCCCGGATCCTCGCCGAGGACGACCGGCCGATCCTCGACCTGTTCGCCACCATCACCGTGCACCTGTGCGCCGGCTCGTACGCCTTCGGCCTGGCCCGGCACGGGCGCGCCCCCCTCGACAAGCTGTTGGACCTGGTCCGCGACCGGCTCTCCGAGGCCGTCGAGCGGCTGGGCACCGCCCCCGGCGAACCCGGTGCCGCGCTGCGCTCCTACCTGCTGGACGCCCCGCACCTGCCGGTCAAGGCGATGGTCAGCGCCGGCAGCCTGCTGACCAAGGAACGCTCGGGCGCCGCCGACATCAACAAGCACTACACCACCGGCCCCAACTACCTGCTGCCCACGGGAATGTCCCGATGAGCCAGACGAGCCCGCACGGAACCACCACGCGTCGGACCGATGCGCCCCCGGTCGAGACCAAGGCCCGTCCGGGCCTGTCCGCCCGTCAGGTGTATGCGGTGGCCGGCTGCTACTTCGTGGCGTCGTTCGCCGCGCTGGGCCTGCCGCCCTACCTCACCGAGATCCTGCCCGACCTCGGCGACGGTGCGGCCCGCTGGGCCGGTCTGCTGTACGTCGTACCGACGGTCTTCGCCGCCATCGGCGCCCCACTGTGGGGCCGGCTCGCCGACCGCTTCGGACGCAAGAAGCTGCTGCTGCGGGCCCAACTGGGGCTCGCCGGGGCATTCCTGCTGGCGGGTTGGGCCGACTCGCTGGCCACCTTCACCGTGGCACTGGTGATCCAGGGGGTGCTGGGCGGCACCTTCGCGGCGTCGAACGGCTATCTGGGGGCGGCACTTGAGGGCAAGTCGCTGTCCCGGGCGCTGACACTGATGCAGGGCAGTGCGCGCGCGGCACTGGTCTTCGCACCGATCGTCGTCGGCTCACTGACGCCCTGGCTGTCCCCGCACCGGCAGTACGTGCTACTGGCCGTACTGCCGCTGGCCGCCGCCGCCCTGCTGGCCGCACTCCCGGAACCACCGCAGACAACGGGATCGCCGCGGGCCACACCCACCCCGGCTGCCGGGGAGACCGAAGCGGACGGGGCGAACGGCGGCGCCGGCGCGGCTGAACCACCCGGGCGCGCCCCGGCCTCCTCCCCCCTGCGGGCCCTCTACGCGCTGCAGTTCACCTTCGTCTTCTCCACCGTCATCTCCTTCCCCTACCTGATCTCCCTCATCAAGGAGCGCATACCGGGCACCGGCCCGATGGTCTCCGGCGTCCTGTTCGCCCTCCCGCACATGTGCTACCTGGTCGCCGCGATCCCGGTGCACCACCTCTTCCACCGCCGCCCCCGGCTCGGCATCGCCCTCGGCTTCGGCTGTATCGCGCTGGGCCTGGCCGGACACGGCACAGCCCACTCGCTCGCCGCGTTCATCACGGTGCGGCTGGTGCTCGGCGCCGGGCTCACCCTCGGCCTGGTGTGCATGTCGGTACTGGCCGCCGAGTGCGCCAAGGGCCGGGCCCCCGGCGGGCTGTTCGGCTCGATCGAGTTCTTCTCCAAGGCCGGTGCGGTCGCCGCCGGCCTGGCCGCCGCGGCCGGCAACGACTGGTTCGGCCCCCCCGCCCCCCTCCTGACCGGCACCGCGATCGCCCTGGCCACCGTGGCCGCGACCACCGTCCCCGGTCTGCTGCCCCGCCTTTCCCGTACTCTCCGCACCCGCAGGAGCCTTTGATGCCCCCGCTGACCGACTCCCCCCACACCGCACCGGCCCCCACCACCCCCACCACCCCCGCCGGACTGCCCACCGCCGACCACGCCGTCGCGCACACCCTGCTCAACTGCCTGCTGCGCGAGGTGTCCGCGCCCGAGCACCAGACCGCCGTCGACGACGGCCACCTGCTGCTCAGGCTGCCGCGCCGCGGCGTCCTGCTGCGGATCGCCCTGCGCCGCACCTCCCTGCTCGGCGCGCACCGCTTCACCGGCCCGGTGACCGAGCAGACCGACGACGGCTGGGCCGAGCTCGACTGGCGCCGACTGGCCGAGTACACACACGCCGAACTGTCGCTGCGGACCGGGGTGGACAACGAGGAGTTCCTGGCCCAGATCGCCTCCAGCCACCAGGCCGTCACCGCCGCACTCGCCAAACGGCAGACGGACCATGCCGACGGGCCGGCGACATCCGCCAACCGGCAAGCTGACCACGCTGACTGGCGGACTGCCCCTGCCGACTGGCACGCCGCCCCTACCGACTGGCAATCGGCCTACGTCGCCTCCGAACAGTCGCTGATCCTCGGCCACCGCTTCCACCCCACCCCCAAGGCCCGCACCGGCGACCCCGCCGACTGGCAGTCCTACGCCCCCGAGACCGGCGCCGCCTTCCCGCTCCTCCTGCTCGCCGTGCGCGAGGAACTGATCACCGAGGAGTCCGCCGCCAACGACGCCACACAACCGCTCGACGCACTGTGCACCGACATCCCGGACGGCTACCGGCTACTGCCCGCCCACCCCTGGCAGTACCAGCTGCTGCGCGACCACCCCGGCCTCCAACAGGCCCTGGACCGCGACGACATCCGCATCCTGGGCACCACAGGACAGCCCTTCGCCGCCACCGCCTCCGTCCGCACGCTCTACGACGGCGACACCTTCCTCAAGTTCAGCCTCAACGTCCGCATCACCAACTGCCTCCGCAAGAACGCCAGTTACGAGCTGTCCGGGGCAGTGGCGCTCACCCGCCTCCTCGCCCCGGCCCTCACCGACCTCGCCACCCGCTTCCCGGGCAGCGCGGTGCTCCGCGAACCCGCCTACCGCAGCCTGGCCCTACCGGGCCCTGATGGCCGGCCCGACAACGACCTCCTCGAAGGCTTCGGGGTGATCGTCCGCGAAGGACTGGCCCAGCGGCTACTGCCCGGCACCACCCCACTGCTGGCAGCCGCCGTCGCCGACGAGTACCCCACCAGCCAGGCCCACCTCTCCCGCCTCCTGGACGGCGCCGGCCCCCGGGCCGCGCTGGAGTGGTGGACCGCCTACCTCGGCCTCCTCCTCCCCCCGGTACTCGCCGCCTACTTCGACCACGGCCTGGTACTGGAGCCCCACCTCCAGAACGTCCTGGTCTGCGTCGACGGCGACGGCATGCCCGCCCAGGTCCTCTTCCGCGACCTGGAAGGCACCAAGCTCGTCCCCGAACACCACACCGAACTGCTGGCCTCACTGCCCGAGCACATCGCCGAACCCATGACCTACGACGCCCGGCGCGGCTGGGACCGCGTGGTGTACTGCCTGCTGGTCAACCACATCGCAGAAATGCTGGCCGCCCTCGCCGACCTGCACCCGGGCACCGAGGTCGAACTGTGGGCACAGGTCCGCCGCACCCTCCAGGCATACGCGGACCGGCACGGCTGCCCGCCGCAGCTGGCCGCACTGCTGGCCGGCGTCCCGTTGCCCGCCAAGGCCAACCTCCTCACCCGCTGGGAGCGCAAGGCCGACCGCGAAGCCGGCTACGTCCTGCTGCCCTCACCACTGGCCGAGGACATCCTGTCGGGCACCGTCCGCACCGACGACACCACCCCCTGGAGTGCCGCACCGTGACCACCCCCACCCCCACCCCGACCCCCACACCGGCCGTCCAGGACCGTGCACTCTCCCTCCCCTCCGCCGAACTCCCCGCCTATCTCTACGACTTGACGGCGCTGCGCGGGCACCTTGCCGAGGTGCGCGCCGCGCTGCCCGAGCACGTCGAGCTGTACTACGCGGCCAAGGCCAACCCCGCCCCCGAACTCCTCGCCGCACTGCGCCCGTACGTGGACGGCTACGAGGTCTCCTCGGGCGGCGAACTCACCCATGTCGGCAAGGCGGTACCCGGCGCGCCCCTCGCCTTCGGCGGACCGGGCAAGACCCCCGCGGAGATCACCCGGGCACTGGAGCTCGGCGTCCAGCGCTTCCACGTGGAGAGCGTCCACGAGATCCACCTGCTGGCGGACCTCGCCGCCCGCCTCGCCCCGGAACGCCGCATCGCCGTCCTGGCACGGTTCAACCTCCCCGTCGACGACGGTTCCCTGGACGGCAGTTCGCTCGCCATGGGCGGTCGCCCCACGCCGTTCGGCCTGGACCCCACCCAGGCCGACGAGGTCATCACCCTCCTCACCGACGACACCTACCCGCACCTCGAACTCCGCGGCATCCACGCCCACTTGGCCAGCGGCCTGGAAGCCCCCGAACAGCTCGCGGTCTCGGAATCCATCGTGGCCTGGGCCGCCGACCTGGCCGCACACCACCACATCCCACTGCCCGAGGTGGTCCTGGGCGGCGGCATGAACGTCGACTACACCACCCCGGAGCACCGCTTCGACTGGGCCGCCTACGGCGCCGGCCTGTCCCGACTCGCGGCCACCCACCCCGACCTCACCCTGCGCATCGAGCCGGGCCGCGCGCTGACCGCATACTGCGGCTGGTACGCCACCGAGATACTGGACGTCAAGCACAGCCACGGCGAGGAATTCGCCGTGGTCCGCGGCGGCACCCACCACCTGCGCACCCCCACCACCAAGGGCCACGACCAGCCCTGCACGGTCCTCCCCACCGACACGCCCTGGCCACACCCCTGGCCACGCCCCGCCGCCCACGGCGACCTGGTCACCGTCACCGGCCAACTCTGCACCCCCAAGGACGTCCTGGCCCGCCACGTCCCGGCGCGCGGGCTGCGGGCCGGCGACCGGGTGGTGTTCGCCCTCGCCGGCGCCTACGCCTGGAACATCTCCCACCACGACTTCCTCATGCACCCCCACCCCACCTTCCACTTCCTGGACACCGGCACCGGCACCGCCACGGGCACCGGCGGCGTCGATGACCACACCGTCAGCACGGAAGCCGAGGTCTGAGATGCTCCGCCCCAACGAGGTCCGGCGGAAGCTCGCCGCGGGCGAGGAGGTGTACGGCCTGTTCAGCACGGTTCCCGAGCCCGCGGTGACCGAGATGATCGGCTGCGCCGGCTATGACTTCACCGTCCTCGACACCGAACACACGCTGGTCGATCCGCAACAGCTGGAGAACCTCATCCGGGCCGCCGAGACGGCCGGGCTCACTCCGTTCGTCCGGGTGCCCGAGGCGGACTCCGGAGCGATCCTGCGCGCACTCGACGCGGGGGCGATGGGCATCGTCGTCCCGCATGTCCGCAGGCGCGCGGACATCTGCGCCGCCCTGCGCGCCGCCCGCTACGCCCCGGAGGGCATGCGCTCCCTCAACGGCGGCCGGGGCCCCGGCTTCGGCCGGATCGACCCGGCCGAGTACATCCGCCGGGCCAATGCCGAAACGATGCTCATCGCCCTGATCGAGGACGCCGAGGGAGTCGAGGCGATCGACGACATCCTCGCCCCGGGCGGCGTCGACCTCGTCCTGCCCGGCCCCGCCGACCTCTCCCAGTCCTACGGGGTCCCCTGGCAGCTCCGCCATCCCCGCGTCCAGCAGGCCGTCCGCACCCTCCGCGACGCCTGCGCCCGCCACGCCGTCCCCTTCTGCGCCATGTCCACCACCCCGGAGCGCCGCGCCGAATGGCACGCCGACGGCGTACACGCCTTCGTCCTCGGCGAGGACCGCGATCTCATGGCCCGGGCCCTGCGGGAACACCTGGAGCGCACCTCCGGGCAGTAGCGGGAGCCGAGTCCGCGGCACGAGAGGACCCCGGCGGCCATGTCCGCCGGGGTCCGGTCACCCTCGCTGCCGGGTCAACCCCCGGCACTCGCTACCGCGTTCACCCCCGAGCAGGCAGCCCCTGCCACCGGCCTTTGTCGGCCGGTCAGCCGGACAGCCCGTGGACGAACCCGGAGACCAGTTCCGCGACCGCTTCCGGAACCTCCTGGACCATGGCGTGGGTGGCATCGACGGAAGTGAAGGTGACCGTCGGCCGGACACGGGCGAGTTCCGTCAGTTCGGCGGACAGACCGCGCGCGAACCGGACCTGGAGGTCATCGAACCACTCCGGCGTCGGAAGCGGATCCGGCTTGCCGGCCTGCACCAGGAGCAGCGGGCACCGCACCCCGTCCAGCCACCGGGTGACGCCGAGCGCGCCGAGCCGGTCGAGTTCCGCGTACATCTCCAGCGCCGCCGACCGCTCGGGCAGCATCTGCCAGCTGCCGTCGGGCAGGGGGCGCACGGCCGCGCGGGCGGCGACCTCCGCGGGCCCGGCGGGAATCCCGTAAAGAGCGCACTGGGCGACCTGCTGCCCGATGTACTCGGGCGGTACGACGGCACCGGCCGACGAGCGCAGCGACTTCCCCACCCGCTCGGCGCCCGGATATTCCCCGGGACGTCCCCACCAGAAGCCGTCCAGGTTCACCGCGGCTCGCGTCCGGTCCGGGTACGCCCGCGCGTACTCGACCGCGACCAGCCCGCCGAGCGACGTCCCGACCGCCACGGCCTCCGGCACCTCGTACGCCTCCAACGTCTCCGCGATCAGGCGCACCACCCCGGGCACGTCCCAGGGCGAGAGGTCCGGTGAACGGCCGTGCCCGGGAAGGTCGATCGCGAGAACCCGGTGCCCTACGGCAGCAAGCGCCGTGGCCGCCGTGTCCCAGTCGACGAGCGACCGCCCCGCGCCGTGCAGCAGCACGAGCGGCCGGCCGTCACCCCTGTGGTCGCGAAGGTGCAGCAGCGTCATGGACGCCACGGTAAGGAAGGAACCTGCCCCGCCGGGGCTGAACCGGCCTTTTCACAGGATCCGGAGCTGGCTGACGAGGCCGCAGTGCCTGTGGGTGCAGCCACGATGGACCAGAAGTACGAAGGCGAAGTCGCCGGTCGCTCGGCCACCTTGTTCACCGCCGCGTTCAACCAGTCCACCGCCACCGGCACATATGTCGCCATGGAGTCCTTCGAAGGGACGCTTCACGGCCGGGAGGGCTGCTGCAACTTCGCGCACTCGGCAACCACCGCGGGCCCCAGCCGGGAGGACGAGCTCGTCGTCATCGTTCCGGGCAGCGGAACGAGCCAACTGGCCGGAACAGCCGGGACCGGAGGCATCACGGTCGACTCGGACGGCACACACCGAATCCGGTTCGACTACGAACTCGATCAGTGACCCGGCATGTCAGGCACGAAGCCCTGAGCGGATCGCGGCGAGGCTGACAGTTCCAGCCGCGGAACGCCTCCCGCCGGCAGGCTGCCGGGCTCGGCAGGAGGGGGAGACCACACTCACCATGGACCGGCCCCTACGGCCCGCCGCCTCGGCGTCCGCCAGGACGACCGCTCCGGCCACGGGCCCGCGCCCAGTGCCGCGCGCTCTGCCGACCGCGACCCGTCAGTGACTCCGCCGGGTGTTGAGGCGGGCGGCCTGGCGCGTGAGGTGGTCCCGCTCGGCGAGGTTGGGTGCCTTGTGCGCCGCCTCGGCGTACAGCCGTGCCGCCTTCGCCAGGTCGCCGTCGCGCTCGTGGAGGTACGCCGCCACCGCTGCGTGACGGGGCAGCGATTCGTCCAGCTCCGCGAGCGCCGCCAGGCCGGCGCGCGGTCCGTCGGCCTCGCCGACGGCCACCGCGCGGTTGAGCCGGACGACCGGGCTGTCCGTCAGGCGCACGAGCTCGTCGTACCACTCGACGATCTGCACCCAGTCGGTCTCCTCGGCGGTGAGCGCGTCGGCGTGGAGCGCCGCGATGGCGGCCTGGGCCTGGAACTCGCCCAGCCGGTCCCGGGCAAGTGCCGCCTGAAGGATCTCGACGCCCTCGGCGATCGACTCGGTATCCCACCGGCCGCGGTCCTGCTCGGCGAGCGGCACCAGGCTGCCGTCGGCCGCGGTCCGGGCGGCGCGCCGGGCGTGGTGGAGCAGCATGAGGGCGAGCAGCCCCGCCACCTCCGGGTGGTCGATCGCGGCCGAGAGCTGCCGGGTGAGCCGAATGGCCTCGGCAGCGAGGTCGACATCTCCGACGTAGCCCTCGTTGAAGACCAAGTAGAGGACACGCAGCACCGTGGCGACGTCGCCGGGCTGGTCGAACCGCACGCCGGACACCGTGCGCTTGGCCCGGCTGATCCGCTGCGCCATGGTCGCCTCGGGCACCAGGTATGCCTGGGCGATCTGGCGGGTGGTCAGCCCGCCGACCGCCCGCAGCGTGAGCGCGACCGCGGACGACGGTGTCAGCGACGGGTGCGCGCACAGGAAGTAGAGCTGGAGCGTGTCGTCCACCGCGGGTACGGGACCGGGCGCCGGCTCCTCGTCGACGCGGTCCTCACGCCGGCGGCGGGCGGCGTCCGCCCGGGTGGCGTCGAGGAACCGGCGCCAGGCCACGGTGACCAGCCAGCCCTTCGGATCCCGAATGGGGTCTCCCCTGCTCGAGCCAGGCCGAGAGCTTGGGGAAGGGCCGGTCGGCCAGACGCGGATCGCCTCGACCAGCGCGTCCTGCACGGCGTCCTCGGCCGCCGCGAAGTCGGCTCCGCGGCGGACGAGGATTCCGAGCACGCTCGGCGTAAGGCTCCGGAGCAGGGCCTCGTCCATCTGCGAGATCACTCCGTGATGGTGACCGGGCAGGCCAGGAACGGTCGCACCTCGAGCCACTCGTGGATCGGCTTCCCGCCCGCCCCGGGGGCGGCCGACAGTTCCCCGGCAAGCTCGACGGCGCGCTCGTAGCTGTCGACGTCGATCATCATCCAGCCGGCGATGAGGTCCTTGGTCTCGGCGAACGGGCCGTCGGTGACCGGCGGGCGCCCCTCACCGTCGTACCGGACCCACGTCCCCTCAGGAGCGAGCGCCTGACCATTGACGAACTCGCCGGTCTCCTCCAGCCGGGTCGCGAAGTCCTGCATGTACTTCACATGCGCCGAGATCTCCTCCGGCGTCCACTGATCCATGGGCACGTCGTTGACCGGAGCCGGAGCGCCGCGGTAATGCTTGAGCAGCAAGTACTTGGCCATCGTGTTTCTCCTCGGTGCTGGTGCAACCCATTGTGGTCGCGTTCACCTCGGGGACGGAACCGGTCACGGCTTCTCGACATCGCCGTCCGAATTTTTTTGGGCTCTCTTGCCGGCTCTCACGGATGAGCCTGGGTGAGCCCTCTCGCGGTCTGCGGGCCCCGGAGTGCGCGATGGCGAGCCGGAACGAGCCCTTCCAAGATCAGCAGCGACCGGCCGACGGACGCAGGAGAAGGCTTCGCGTGCGTCACTTTGCGTGTGGCCCTGGCACGTCTACCGGCAGCTCCGCTAGATCCATACCGCCACGAGCCCCGCCGCCGGCCCGCAAGACCGCCGAGACGGTGTCCTGGAGTCGCGCCACACCGGCCCGATCCCCGAGGTCGCCGCTCGCCCGGACGCCACGCCAGTGGCGCACTGAGATCCGTGCCTGCTCCGACACCGGCGGAGTCCCCAACGGCGGTACCCGAGCCATCAGCGGCGCCGGCGAAGAGACCCGACAACTCGCCCACGCCTTCCGCGACTTCACCGACTACGGGATCCGGATCCCGCTCGTCGCGGACGGCACCCGCCCCTACCAGCACCCGCCGACCCGGGCTCGACCGGCCGAACGAGCCGACCCGAGTCGATCCGCGAAGAGCCGCCAAAGCACGCCCGGTGATTATCTGAAATTCAGGCCAGCCGATACGGGCGCCCATACCGGTTCGCGACTCTCGTGGAATTCGGCGCGTCACCGAGTGGGCGCGTCTCATTTTGCTTTAACCTCCATTAACTGTATGAAGTCGATCAATTACTGATCGAAACAGCTCGAATCTCGGAGATGACATGCGCAAGCTTCGCAACACTGCCGCCGTGGTAGCCGTTCTCGGCAGCGTCAGCCTCCTCGGCGCGGGCACCGCCTACGCCGGCAGCGGGTCGGGGGGCGACAGCCCCCAGCAGAGCCGCCAGAGCACCTATCAGCAGCAGTCGAGCGGCCGGTACGACAACGGCAAGTCGCACGGCCGCAAGGTCATCATCCAGCAGAGCACCTCGTGCAGGACATACGACGACAACGTCGATGTCCTCGGCGAGGTACGGGAGTTCCCGCACCACCTGGGTTTCTTCCGGCTCAGAGAGGACGAAAAGCCGGACGTGCAGATCACCAAGCTCGGCTCGTCCCACGGGTGCAACAACGTCATCCGCCTCTGAACCAGTCGGCCCGACGGGGTATATGGGGCGTAGAGGGTTCGGTTCGTTGTGCCGACGGGGTGCATTCCCGGAATTCGAAGAACATCCGCGCAACGTCATTGCCGAGGCGAAAGCGACGGCACCCGTAGCGGAGTTTCGACGACGATGACGTTGCGCGGTCACGGGTCAGCCTGGTATTGCGGACGCCTCAAGGGCCTGTGTGTGCATGTCGGGCGTCGACACGGGCCGGTGCCTCACCGTCGGGGGCCGCCTGTCCACAGACGCTCCACGGCGCGGGAGCCGGGTGGGGGCGGTTGCGGCAGTGTCGCGCTCAGCCGGCGCCCCGCGCGCCATGGACGCAACGCCTGACGCTCGCCGATCTCGCAGACCTGAACGTGAACGTCGCGCCCGAACGGCTCACGCGGCGTGGTCCGTCCGGCCCCCGCGGCATCGGTCAGAACGTAGGAGTCGGGAAGAGGGTGGCAGCAAGGGGCGGTTCTGACCGAGGTCGGCGGAGCGGTCCGGGCCGGTGTCCTGTGCCGCCTGCGGTCACTGGACGGATCGGCGGGTCAGCGACGCGCGGTGCCCCGGCTCGACCGGTGTGACTGTGGCCTTGTCGCGGCCCGCGTCGCCTGCGCCGCAGGCAGCAGCCGCTCGACGAGCAGTACCGCGCAGGCCCCGGTAGTCAGCAGTCCGCCCATGAGGAAGGTGCCGCGAACGCCGGCGAGCGGGAGGGCCAGTGCCCCCAGTGCGGCGCCCGCCGCGATACCGGCGTTGTAGACACCCGAGTTGGCCGCGAGTGCGAGATCCGTGCGGCCCGGCGCGCAGCGCAGCATCTCGTTCTGGGTGGCCATGAACACCGGCCCGAGTGCACCGCCCATCAGCACCAGGAACACCACCGCCGCCACGGGATCGGCACCTGCCGCGTACAGGCCGAGCATGCCCACCGCCTGCGTGGCGATGGCAGTGGTCAGAGTGTGGTGCGGAATGCGGTCCAGCAGCGCCCCGGTGATGCTCACCCCGGCCAGGCACGCGACACCGAAGGCCACGAGCAGGACACTGACCGTGCTCTGGGAGAACCCGCTCACGTCGCCCAGGAACTTGACGATGTAGGTGAATCCTGCGAATGCGCCGGTTGCCGACAGGGCCCCGGCCGTCAGCACGGTTCCGAACCGGCGGGCGCCGGGGTGGGTTCCGTAGGCGGCGTGTCCTTCTTCCGGGCGCGAAGTCGGCAGCAGAACGGCGATCGTCACGAGGGAGATGAGCCCCAGGCCCGCCAACGCCGCGAGTGGCACCGGCCAGTCGCTCCGCTGACCCAGCCAGGACCCGGCGGGAACACCGAGTACGAGGGCGAGCGAGCCGGCGACGGACAGTGCCCCGACCACACGCCCGCGTACCTCGGGCCGGAACAAGCCCACCGCGGTCGGCCCCATGACGGCCCAGAACAGGGCCTGCGCGAGTGCGGTCAGCAGCCGGGCCGCAAGCAGCACCCAGTAGGAGGTGGCCGACGCCGCGACCAGACTGGACACGATGAGCGCGGCCAGCAGCCCGGTGAGCACATGACGTCGGGGCATGGCCCGTGTGATGTGGGCCAGCGGTAGGGATGCCACGGCGACCGTCACGCCGTAACCGGTGACCAGGTAGCCGACCGCCGGCACCGACACCCGTAGGCCCCGTGAGATGAGTTCCAGGAGGCCGACCGGAAGATTCTCCGCGGTGTTGAAGGTGAAGGCGGCCAGCATCAGGGCCGCCAGCACCGCCGACCTGCGCCATGGAGCCGGCTGTGTCGTGACCATACGGCCTCTTCCTGTCCTCGACCGTCCCGCCTGTGCCGACCGCGGCACGACCGAGCCGTTTTCCCCGTACGCACGATGCCGCGGGTACGGAACCCGTCACCGCCGCGCGGCCGTTCACCAGCTCACGCGAACAGGCAAGGGGACGGCAACTGGTTAACCCGTGCCAGGCGGTGCCAACGGCGTCGACCACATCGCGTGGCCGGTGGGTGCACCGGCCGATGCCGTTGTCCTGGCCGTCTGCTCCGTGCCCGTGGATGACAGGCCCGGGTGGTCGGCGTAGTCGGCCGGATCGGCCCACGCCGGGTACGTACCGTGCACCGCCCGGTCGTTGCACGCATGTCGTGGGCGGCCGGCACGGTTGTCACGGCCGGCTGGTGACGCCGTCGAGGTGCCAGGACCGTGCCGTCCGGCGAACCGTCAATGTGTCGCCGGCTCTCCGTTCACCATCGACTGTCCTACCAACTACCTTGCTGGGCCTCAACTTTGGGCAATCCTGGGCTTGGGCAGGCGCGGAGAGGTCCAAGGCCGGTGGTGGATGGAGGGCGGGTGCCCTCGACCGGCGGTTCGGGGCTGCCGGGGCAGGCCGCAGCGCACGCCGCATGGCGAGAAGGGAGGAACGCCCCGCAGGAGCCCTTCTCCCTTCCGCCCGCGCACCGGTCCGTCGAAGATCACGCATCCGCGCTCCGGGCCGGGGCAGACTCGGCAGTATGAGCGCCACTCCCCCTGTTCCCCACCTGCCCCGGATCATCGACGAGCCCGGTCTGCTGCACGCACTCCCGATGGCCGTGGCCATCGACGCACTCCGAGCCGCGCTGCGCGACGGGCCGGATCCCGAAGCCGATCCGCCGCGCACCATCGTGCCCGTCGAGCACGGCCAGTTGCTCCTGATGCCCGCGCACCGCAGCCGCTACGCGGGCGTCAAGGTGGCCACCGTCGCCCCGGACAACCCGGCCGCCGGGCTCCCCCGCGTGCAGGGCCAGTACCTGCTCTTCGACGCCGTGACCCTCACCCCGGTCGCACTGCTCGACGGGATCGCACTGACCACCGTGCGCACTTCGGCCGTCTCGGCCCTCGCCGCCGACCTGCTCGCCGTCCCCGAGGCCGGCCGCCTGGTGGTGTTCGGCACCGGCCCCCAGGCCCGCGGCCACCTGGACGCGCTGCGCGTGGTGCGTCCCCTCACCCACGTGACCGTCGTGGGGCGCACCCCCGCGCACGTCGAGCGGTTCGTCGAGGCGGCCCGCCGGGACACCGGCCTGACCGTCGAGGCCGGCGACCCGTCCGCCGTCGCCGACGCCGATCTCGTCGCCTGCTGCACCACTGCCCGCACCCCGCTGTTCGACGGCGCCCTGCTCCCGTCGCACGCCACGGTGACCGCGGTCGGCTCCCACGAACGCGGTAGCCGCGAGGTGGACGGCGCCACCGTCCTGGGCAGCACCGTCGTGGTCGAGTCCCGGGCCGCCGCGGCCCGCGAAGCCGGCGATCTCATCCCGGAACTGGACAGCGGCCGGCTCGCCCAGGAGGCGCTGGTGACGCTCGCCGACCTGGCCTCCGGAGCCGCCGTTGCGGCCCCGGACCGCCCCCGCCTCTTCAAGAGCGTCGGCATGGCCTGGGAGGACCTCGCCATCGCGGGCGCGGCCTACGAAGCCACCTGACGGCGACGGCACGCGTAACGGCCGTTACGGCGGCCCTGGTGAAGTGCCGGGGCCGCCGTGCCGATGGCGCGTGCCCCCGGCCGAAGCCGAGGGCCGGGGCGTGCGGCGGCGTGCGGGCGTCGACACGGCGGAGCGGTATCCGCACCCGAAGGGCCGCCGAGGCGGTCGCCGTGCCGGAGGAGACCGCAGCCTGATGTGTGGCTAGTGGGCGCTGAGCATGGTCCGCAGCCGCTTCTTGTCGGGCTTGCCGACGGGGGTGAGCGGGATGTCCGGGACGATGTGCACGGCGGCCGGGGCGCTCAGCGCGCCCTTGCGCTCGGTGACGAAGTCCCTGAGCGTGCCGTGCTCGGGGCGGTGCCCGGCAGCCGGGACGACCGCGATGTGCACTTCCTCGGTGGCGTCCGCGCCGCGTACGCCGAAGACCGCGCAGTGGGCGATCGCCGGGTGGGTGAGCAGCAGGTCCTCCAACTCGTGGGTGTAGACATGGCCGCCGACCACGATGATCATGTCCTTGAGGCGGTCGACGATGTAGAGGTAGCCGCCCTCGTCGAGATAGCCCACGTCACCGGTGTGCACCCAGCCGTCGCGCAGTACCTGCGCCGTGAGGTCGGGGCGCCGCCAGTATCCGGTCATGGCCTGCCCGGAGCGCACCCGTACCTCTCCGACCTGCCCGGTGGGCACGGGTCTGCCGTCGTGGGCGTCGTGGATGGCGATGTCGACGCCGGGAATCGCCCGTCCGACCGTGGCCTGCCCGTCCTGGGCCAGGTCCTGGTGTTCCTCTGGTCCGATGACGGTGACGGCGCCCGCTTCGGACTGCCCGTATCCGCCGTACAGGACCGTCCCGAACACCTCGTGGGCTCGGCGCAGACGGGAGGCGGAGGCGGCGCAGCCGCCGTAGCTGATGCGGCGGATGCTGCTCAGGTCGGTGGCGGCCAGGGCGGGGTGGTCGAGGAGCCGGTAGATCAGCGGTGGCAGCAGCCACAGGTGCGTGATCCGCTCCCGCTCCACTGTCGTGAGGACGTCGCCCGGGTCGAACTCCCGGTGCAGGACCACCGATCCGCCCGCCAGCAGGGTGGCGTCGGCGATGTTGCCCGCGACGTGGGCGAGGGGAGTGCAGGCCAGGAAGCGGGGCGGCGCGCCGGCGCCGACGGAGCCGAAGGGAAGCATGTCCTGGTACGGGCCGTGCGGCATCCGTACGCCCTTGGGGACGCCCGTGGTGCCTCCGGTATGGCGTATGCACCAGTCGTCCTCGGGGCGGGCGGCGCCGGGCATCGGGTCGGCCGGGTGCCGCGCGGCGCGCGCGAGCAGGTCCTCGCCCAGCGGGCTGGGTCCGAAGGCGTACACCTGCGGCGGGCGGGCCCGGCTCAGTAGCCGCTCGGCGGCTTCCTGCCAGTCCGGCTCGACGACCAGCAGGTTGGTGTCGACACTGCGGGCGATCTTGGCCAGGGCGTCGGGGGCCATGCCCTGGTAGAGGGAGACCACCCTGGCGCCCAGGAGGTTGGCGGCGTAGCGGGCGGCCAGCACCTCGGGGCGGTTACCGGCGAAGAGCGAGACGGTGCTGCCGCGCCCGATGCCCTGGGCGGCCAGCTCCCGGGCGAAGCGGTACACGGTGTCGAGGAGTTCTCCCGCGGTCACCTGCCGGCCGTCGGCGGCGGTGATCACCGGCTGGGAGCGGTGGCCGGACAGGACGTCGGCAATGGCCTCGACGTAGCAGCGGAAGGCGGTGCGCGGAGCGGATTTCACCGGAGACGCAGGGAAATTGGGACGCATGGAGTATCTCTCCCTACTTTGTAGGCGGCTGCTACTGATGATGGGGAACGCTACCTTCCGGTAGGTCCGGGGAGGCTAAGCGTTAATGAACAGCGGGTAAGGACTGGGGTCGGCGCGCCACCGCCGTTCGCCTGTGCACGTCCGCCCTGCTCCCGGCGGCCTTCGCGCCAGGTCCGGTCCACGTCCTCGGTGGCCTCGTCCCCGGCACCGCCGCTCGGCCGCTCCCCGGACGTGCGCGCTGTGGCTCCCCACTGGTAACCGGCCGGCACGGGCGCCGGCCTCGATCGGCCGTCTTCCCCCAGGGCCGCAGAGACGAAGCCGCCCCAGACCAGCGGGCGTTCCTGGGATGCTGTGCTCTACCGGTCCCAAGTGAGGGGTAGGTCGATGAGGCCGCGCACGGTACCGGTCGATGTCCAGCTCAGTCCACGGTCTTCGACAGCGGGCCGCAGGCCCGGCAAGTGGGTCAGCAGTGTGGTCAGCGCGACGCGTAGTTCGGCGCGCATGAGTGCGGCCCCCAGGCAGTGATGCGGGCCGAGGCCGAAGGAGAGGTGGCGTGGCCCGGTGCGGGTGGGGTCGAACCGGTTGGGTGCCTGAAACACGTTGGAATCGCGGTTGGCCGGACCGAACGCCACCGCCGTGCGGACACCGGCAGCGTCGACGCGGGTCATACCGACAGTGATGGCGGGGCTGAACCGCAGCGTCTCTTCGACCGTCGGGTCCAGGAGGGCGGGTTCGGCGATGAGCCCGGCCATCCAGTGCTGATGCGCGAACAGGCACATCAGGGCGTTGGCGAGTTGGTTCGCGGCGAGGATGTGGCCGTCGAAGAACAGCGAGGCCGCCAGCCCCTTCAGCTCGTCGGCCTCCAGGGCACCGCTGCGGTGTACCCCGAGCAGGTCCCGTAGAAGTCCGGGGTGGACGTCGTGATGGTCAAGCAACTCGCCGACGGCACTGTGCAGGGCCAACTCCGCGCGGTACAGAGCCACCCCGTCGGCATCGGGTCTCTGCGACCGGGCACACGACCGGCGATACAGCGTCTGCCGCGCATGTTCCGGTACGCCCAGCAGGTCACAGTGCACGGCGTAGGCGAACGGGACGCAGAACTCCGCCAGAGCATCACGGCACGGACCCGCCGCGCGCATGCCTTCGGCCAGGGCGCGGGCTCGGTACTCCATCGCCGGCAGTCGCCGCTCGACCGCGCGGTGGGAAAAGGCGGCGCTCAACAGCGCCCGAACCCGGGTGTGCTGCGGCGCGTCCATGTCCGTCACCGACATGGCGGACGCGGGCCCGGAAGGCACCTGGAGCAAAGACGCCCGGCGCTGGCGCGGATCAACGAGGAACCGTCGCGCCTGCTCGTAATCCGTGATCAGTCGGCGGTCGTCGCCGGGCGGCCCGGTCAGGATGACGCGCCGACCCGCCAGCACGAACGCGCGGCCACCCGCGCCACGGACCGTCGACACCGCACCTCCCCGGGATGTCAAGACCACCACCTCCCCGGGATGCAAGACCACCACCATGCTTCCAGATCACCACGTTGCTCCCGGCGAACTGCCCCGGACACTCCCCTCACGAACCGGGCGGCCTCGATGGCTCGTTCAGCATCGAGCTAACCATCTTGGGGGTGTGTGTTGGGTGTGCCGGCCTGGCGATTTGGCTGGTGGGTAGTCGGCAGAACGGCTGCCGGGCACGCACCCCCTTCGGCGTGGTAGCGCACCGGCCTTCGACAAGCCCGCTCCGCGGGAGCCAGGAGCTCGGCAACGCCCGTTGAACACCCTGGCTCCGGCGGCCAGCGCTACTGCACTGGCTCAGCGGCTGGTCTTGACCGATCGGCTGCTGCCCCCTCGTATCCCTGCGGCTCGGAATGCCGCGGGCCGCGCCGGCCGTGCTGTACGGGCGGCCCGCTCCACTACCCGCCGCTGGGGAATCGGACAGCGCGGTCCGATCCGCTCGTGCGCGAAACCGCGGACGGGTTGCCATGCCCGCCAGAAGGTTTCGACGCTTCCGTGGTGCCCCTCCGCTCGTTGCTCATGGCGGGGTCGGCCACCGCCGACCGCCATCGAGCTCAGAGGACCAGGACCATGACCACACTCACCGCCATGCCCGCCCCGGCGGACAGGGAAGCCGCGCAGCGCGCCCGGGTCGGCCGGATGCTCGTCGCCCCCGATTCGATCCCGGAGACGGCCGCTGCCCTGCTGCCGGAGGACCTGTCGGGCCCGCTCGCCGTCGTCTACGTCTCGGTGCTGGCCGTGCACGCGGCCGGGGAGCCGGTCGACGCGATCACCGTCGGCGTGCATCTGCATCGCCGGGGACGGTTCGCCGAAGTCGGCGGAAGCGCCTACCTCACTGCGCTCGCCCAAGCCGGGACGGGCACAGCCGCGTTGGAGGCGTCGCCCACGTTCGATCGGCCGGCGGACGTGGTCCCGATGCGTGTGCCCGCCCAGGTCGCCACAGCCTGCCGCCCTTCACCGCCGTCCAAGGAACTGACCGAGGTCTGGGACAAGGTGATCGCCGAGTTCGTTGCCGCCGTTCAGTGACGCGTAACTCAGCGCGATGCTCGAACTGTTGCAAATTCATGAAACGGGACACGTCCAGGGCCGAGGGCGTGCCGTCGCGCCGTTTCATACGACCGCCTAGGAAACGGCGGTCCGGTCGTTGCTCCCCTCCAACGCCGAGCCAAGAGAGGGAAGACGGCCCGGCCTGGCAGTCATGACGTGGGAACGGTTGGCTTTCGCAGCCGGCCGTTTGCGCGGGTCGCGGTCAGCTGTCGGTGGCTGGGTGCGCGGAGTGGACCACGAGGGACCGCAATTCCTCGACGGCGCGGGTGCGTGCTCCGGCCAGTTCGGGGGCCGTCATCTCGGCTGCGGCGAGGCGGACCGGTCGTGGGCTGTGGCTGAAGTGCCGGTCGATGGCGGCAATGATGTGGGGGTGGCTGCCCCATTCGCCGCCGATGACGATCAGCTCGGGGTCGGTGAGGGAGACGGCGGCCGACAGTACACCGCCGATCGCACGGGCCAGGGCGGTCCGTGTCCGGTGCGCCGGTTCGTCGTCGCCTGCGGTCGCCGACTCCAGGGCCGCGACATCGATGGCTGTGGATGCAGGCCGGCGCAGGCCGAGGGTGGCGAACACCTCCGTCAGCGGCATCGCGGCGCCGTCCGGGCCGACCGTGTAGAGGTGGGCGATCTCGCCGGCCAGCCCGTGGTGTCCGCGCCGGACCGCGCCGTCCTGGACCACGGCACAGCCCAGCCCCTCGCCCAGGTGGACGTAGACGAAGTCATCGATGTCTGCGGCGCGGCCGCTGTGGCCTTCGGCGCGTGCCGCCCAGTTGATGTCGTTGTCCACCAGGACGGGTCCTGCGACGAGCGGGGACAGTACCGCCACCGGGTCCAGGTCGCCGACCAGGAAGGGTGCGTCCGGTAGTTGGACGAGCCGGCCGGTGGCGCGGTCGACGGGGTCGGCGGCGCTGATCACCGCCGTGCGCAGTCCGCCGGCACACGATGACCGGAGTCGGGTGGTGACCGCGGCCAGTGCCTCGGCGGCCCGGTCCGCTCCCGGGGTCCGCCCCAGCTCGGCGTGGGCCTGCCCGGTGACCTGCCCGTGAGCGTCGACCACTTCGGCCGTCACGCCGCGCGGAGTGATGCCGGCGACCAGCGCGGCACCGAACGTCGGCGCGAGGGAGTAGTACAGGCCGGCTCGCCCGCGCCCCGTGGTGCGTTCACCGGTGTCGATGACCAGTCCCGCCTCGCTCAGGCGCTGGACGCTGTCCGAGACGGTCGGCTTCGAGAGGCCGGCGCAGGCCGAGATCTCGGCGCGGGTCAGACGGGGATGGTCCATGAGCGCGCTCAGCACGTGCTCGTCGGTCAGGGCACGCAGCATTTCGAGGGAGGGCTTGGAAGGGGCCATGCACTCATTCTAGTAAGGAGTCTTGCCTAAATATGAGGGTCGCGTTACCGTGGATTTAGTAAGGAGCTCTCACTAAAGGAGTCGAGCGATGAGGCTCGCCGCTGACCAGCAGCTTTCCCCCACCGTGCCGCACTGGGAGCAGACCCCGGAGGACCTTCGGGCCGCCATCCGCGAGATCAAGCCCGCGCTGCGAGCCCGTATCGAATCGTCGGGGCGCACCGTGCGGGAGGTCTTCACGGCCGTCGAGGAACGGATCAAGGCCCGGATCGCGGAAATCGCGGCAGATCAGGAACGCGGCGAGGAGGTGTGGCCGGTCCTCGACTACGACGCGATACGGGGCGGCACCGTCACCCCCGCCCAGTTGGCCAAACTCAAGCGCCGCGGCTGCCTGGTGGTCCGTGGGCACTTCCCCCGCGAGCAGGCCCTGGCCTGGGACGCCGGCATCGTCGACTACGTCGAGCGCAACGCGTTCTTCGAGAACTACGCGGGCCCCGGCGACGACTTCTTCGGCAGCGTCGGCTCCAAGCCCGAGATCTATCCCGTCTACTGGTCGCAGGCCCAGATGCAGGCCCGCCAGTCGGAGCGCATGGCCACCGTGCAGTCGTTCCTCAATTCCTTCTGGAAGCACACCGCGGCGGACGGCACCGAGTGGTTCGACCCGGACCGCGGCGCCGTCTACCCGGACCGCATCCGGCGCCGCCCGCCGGGCAGCAACTCCGCGGGCCTGGGCACCCACTGCGACCCCGGCACCCTCGACCTGTGGATGACCGAGGAATACCAGAAGGCGTTCCGCCACCTCTTCGACGGCACCGCCGAGCAGTACGACCCGTGGGACGCGGCCCACCGCACCACCGGCCCCCAGTACCCCGGCTCGACGATGTGCTCCGCCTTCCGCACCTTCCAGGGGTGGACAGCGCTGTCCGACATGGACAACGACCAAGGCGTCCTGCACACCGTCCCCATCCCCGAGATCATGGCCTATCTGCTGCTCCGCCCCCTCCTGCCGGACGTCCCCGAGGACTCGATGTGCGGTGTCACGGTCAACCAGGTCTTCCCGGTGACCAAGCGCTGGCACCCGCTCCTGTACCGCGCGCTGGTCCCCGTCCCCGACGTCAAGGCGGGCGACTCGGTCTGGTGGCACTGCGACATGATCCACAGCGTGGCCCCGGTGCAGGACCAGAAGGGCTGGGGCAACGTCATGTACATCCCCGCCGCCCCCTGGTGCCCGCGCAACGAGCGCTACGCCGTCGAGGTCCGCGAGGCGTTCGTCACCGGCTCCAGCCCCGGCGACTTCCCCGCCGAACACCACGAACGCAACTGGACCGGCCGCTTCACTCCCGACGACCTCAACGAGACCGGCCGCCGCGGCATAGGGCTCGATTGAGGCGCCCCCTTCGCGGGCACCCGCCTGTGCCGGACGACGACACATCCCACGGCTTCAAAGAAGCCGTGGGGATGTGGTTTGTCTCCGCTGGGGAGTTGGACCAATACCCCACAGATCACGCCGCTCACCGCCGCCGAATTGGCGTGGCCACCACGTAGTCGCAGCTGGGAGGCGCTGCCACCCTGGCGCGCCCCGGGCGCTCCAGGGGTTCACCCCCGCGACTTCGTCGCCCAGTCATGGCAACCGGCGACGGGACCCGTCGTTCATCGCCGTCTCATGCGTCTCATCGCCATCCCGCGCTTATCGCAATCCATGATGGCAGTCACCATGGTAAGCGGGGTTCCCGATCAACCTCGGACCCGGCACCCTGGAGAGGGACCCGTCCGGGCCACGACGTGAGCCACCGACTGCGAAGAGAGATCATGCGCCGCTCTGTGTTCCGCCTCCCCTCCTGGCTCCCCGTGGACGGCTTCCTCGTCGCGTTGGTGGGCACGGTCGGCCTGGCCGCGCTGCTACCGGCCGCCGGGTCCGCCGCCACCGTCGCGGATGGTGCCTCCACCGGGGCCGTCGCCCTGCTCTTCTTCCTCTACGGCGCCCGGCTCTCCACCAAGGAGGCGATGGACGGACTCCGCCACTGGCGCCTCCATCTGACCACCCTGGCCTGCACCTTCGTCGTCTTCCCACTCCTCGGCCTGGCCGCCCGCGCCCTGGTACCGCAGATCCTGACGCCCGCCCTGTACACCGGTCTGCTGTTCCTGTGCCTGGTGCCGTCCACGGTCCAGTCCTCCATCGCCTTCACCTCCATAGCGCGCGGCAATGTGGCGGCGGCGATCTGCGCGGGCTCGTTCTCCAGCCTCGTGGGCATCGTCCTGACACCGCTGCTGGCCGGGCTGGTGCTGCACGGTGCCGGCGCCGGGTTCTCGGCGCACTCCCTGGTCTCGGTCGCCGTCCAGCTGCTTCTCCCGTTCGTGGCCGGGCAGTTGCTGCGACGCTGGATCGCGGGGTTCCTCGCCCGGCACCGGAAGGTCCTCGGCCGGGTGGACCGTGGCTCGATACTGCTGGTCGTCTATGCCGCGTTCAGCGCCGGGATGGTCCAGGGCATCTGGCACCAGGTCTCCCCGCTGCGACTGCTGTGCCTGGTGGGCGTGGAGGCGGTGCTGCTGGCGGCCATGCTGACGGTCACCTCGTACGGCTCGCGGCTGCTCGGCTTCGAGCGGGGGGACCGGATCGCGATCACCTTCGCCGGTTCGAAGAAGAGTCTGGCCGCCGGGCTTCCCATGGCCGGCGTCCTCTTCGGCCCGCAGGCCGGCCTGGCAGTACTGCCGCTGATGCTCTTCCACCAGATGCAGCTGATGGTGTGCGCGGTACTCGCGAAACGGTACGCAGCACAGGCGAGCACCGACGAGCAGGCGAACGCTGACGAGCACGCGAACGCCGAGGAGCACGCGAAGGGAACGCAGGATGTGCCGGTCAACAGGGCGGCGCACAGGACGCAGAACGAGGCCGGAAACGCAACGGCGAACGGCACCGGATACGAGGCAGGGAACGGCACGGCCGTCGAAACGGCGCACGGAGCGGGCGCTGCCCGCCAGTTGCGGTAGGCCGGGTCAGCCCGCTCAGCCCGGTCAGCCACCGCCCTAGCCGCACGGCTCTCTCTTGCGAACCGGGTCCGCGCCCTCCCGTCGCAGCGCGGTGGTCAGCTTGCCGAACTGACGCGCACCCAGCCCGGTGAACAGGTCTACCAGGACGGCCGCGATGCCGTGATCACACCAGACACGACGAATTCATCTCACCCGCGATCGGCATTTACCGGACAGCCTTTAAGTATTTAGCTCCGCAACTTCGGCCAGCTGGCCCCGGCGAGACTGTCCAGCAACTCGTCAGCGAGAACGCCAGCATCAAAACCACCGCGTTCAGCAGCTGAACGCGAACACCACTCACTCCAGGAACCACTCGGAGACGCACCGTCCAGCCTTCGCTTCGCCGAGAAACGCATCGCCGACCCGAAAACCCAGCTCCTCGAACAACATGAATCGTGGGCCTTTCCTCGCGCCTCTACGTCGCGATCACGTACGCGACACATCAGCCCAGGCCAGAAGCCTCACAACCGTTTCGACAATCAACAAAGTCGACGGCTATCGTGAATCGCAGCTTCGGCACCAGGGCACCGACAGAGCTCAATGTCCGGTCCGACCAACCAGGGTCAGGCCAGGCCATCCACACGCAATTCTCTCCAGTTTTCCCAGAATTAACATAGAATTCATGAATATCGAATCCACGGCACATCAGCCGCCTCAAGTCGGCCCAAAAGTCGACCCGCGTAATACTCATGGATGACGATTCCCAACGTGTGCGTGTGCCATGGTGGGGATTCCTCAACAAGGAGGTTTCATGGAGCACGGGCGTCAACTTCGCGAGGAAATCACCCAGAACGGCACTACGCCGTTGATCGGCGTCTTCGACATGTTCTCCGCCTCGGTGGCGGCCCAGCACTACGACGGCATGTTCGTCTCCGGCTTCGGCTTCGCCGCCTCCCACTACGGCCTGCCGGATATCGGATTCATCGCCTGGCCCGACATCGTCGCCTTCGTGCAGCGGCTCCGGCTGGCCTTCCCGGAGCAGCACCTGCTCGTCGACATCGACGACGGTTACGTCGACCCTGAGACGGCCTGCCATGTCGTCCAGCAGCTGGAGGCGATCGGTGCATCGGGGGTCATCCTCGAAGACCAGCAAAGACCCCGACGCTGCGGCCATGTTGACGGCAAACAGGTGCTGCCGCTGGACACCTATCTGGAAAAGCTCGACATGGTCCTCGCCGCCCGCCGCGACCTGGTCGTCGTCGCGCGGACCGACGCCACGGAGGAGGCCGAGATCCTGCGCCGCGCCAAGGCACTGGCGGCCTCGGACGCTGATGTCATCCTCGTCGACGGGGTCCGCAGCGTGGACTGGATACGCAAGGTCCGTCAAGTCATCGGGGACAAACCACTGCTGTTCAACCAGATAGCAGGAGGCAAGTCGCCGCGACTGTCGCTGCCGGAGCTGAGCGAACTCGGTGTGAACGTGGCGATCTACAGCACTCCGTGCCTTTTCGCCGCCCAGAGCGCGATCGACCGGGCGCTGGAAGAACTGAAGAAGGCAGACGGCCGACTTCCGGAGTTCACCGCGGAGAGCGTGGGGGTGGCCGAGTCCCTGGCCCTACTGGAGAAGAACATCAGCAGGCACCACAAACCGGCAGGTACCGCTACCCAGTTGGCCGTCGGCTGACGGCAAAGGCATCGGCGAAGGGGCTCCGGGCGTTCCCGGGGCCCCTTCGTGACCACGACGACGAGGGCGCCGTCGACAACACCTGGCCAAGAACCACGTCATCGGAAGACCTCGCGGGGACCACCACCCAACAGTGTGAGGAACTGGAGGCCGTGACCGGCGGGTTCGCAGCCCCACCCCTGACGACATCAAGGCCATCGCAGGGTGGTTTCGGACTGCGGCCACCCGGCTCGTCGAAGACGCGGTACCTCGCGCCCCTCCCCCACCCCATCGACGAAGCACAGTGCATGGTCAACCTGAGCACCGAGCCCTCCGACGGCTGCCCGGGCAGGCCGAGCGAGGCCGGCACTGTCGTCCTGGCTTGCTCCCACTACCTGATCTGACGTCAACTTGGCTGCGGATCGGGCCACTTGGAGGAGTTCTTGGGCCACTTGGAGAAGTTCTTCACGAACGCCTGCTACCGCCGCGGCATCCGGTGCTCGTGCTCCAACGCGCAGAACGCGTATGCCTTCCAGTCAACCGTGCCCGGTTCAAGGTGCGGCACAGAGAGCATCGGCCGGGCAGCGAACGCAGCGCCTTGAGACCGCCTTCCCGTGCACGCCGTAGCGCGACAGCTCCGCAGGCCGCCGCGGAGTCGCAGACTGCGGGCAGCGATGCCGGTGCCGGCGTGGTTGGAGGGGCAGGGGGGCGGGGGCAACCGGAAGGTGGATTCCCGGCTGGGATGGCGCGTCGCGAGCGGGTCGGGCCCGCGAAACCATTTTCTCGTGGCCGTGCTGATATCGACTGTGCTGATGTGCCGACCTTCTCGTGGGCTTCCCTACAGGGGTGATTCAGCGAGCCGGGAAACCTGGAGCGACGTTGCACGCGATTGTCACGTGCGCGTCCGAGCTTGATCTCCAGCGCACGCGGCAGAGCGCCCTGCTCCAGGGCAGCATGCGCCGAGGAGCAGTTCTGCGGCCGGCGCGAACGGTTGGCCCGGTAGATATCATGAGGGTGATGACTATCGGGTCTCGGTGATGATGTTCCAGACAGGTGCCGTAACCCTCCGTAGAGACGCCGCCGAGCCGATCAAACAGCGGCGCCGAATCGTGCTGTCCGCGGGCGAGAGTGCCATGAACGCACCGCGCGACATCATGACGGAATGGGAGAGCGCCATAGACGGCGCCGAGGACGTACCTGAGAGCACGGGGCCGATGCTTTCCGATCCAGCATCGCCGATAGCGATGTGCCGCCGTGCGGGCGTCAAGATCGGGGGGCATGTCCGACTCGCGCCGCCCCGCCCGGACCGGTCCGCACAGCGGCTCGCCTCCAAGGTGGTCAAAGAAGGCGTATTCAACGCGATGCGTCACACTCCCGATGCGACTGGGGCGAGCAAGATCACCCAATCCGACGGCGACGTGAATGTCACTGTGCGCGACGACCGCCGACCGAAGCGGGCATCACTCTGTCGGGCATCGGTCACGGACCGGGATGGCTGCGGCGGGAAAGTGAGAGAGGCGGTAGGGGACATCTATGCCGGTGCGGATACCGACGGTAGCCTCACGCTCACAGCCACTTTCCTGGACGGAAACCGCGAGGACAAATGAGGCGGAGATCCGCGGTGTGAGCATCTGTGATGACGACGAACGAGGACGGGACGGCATTTCTTCAATGACAGGCGCAGCGAGCACAAGAGGGACAGATGATCCAAGTAGTGATTGCCGACGACGAAGACCTGGTACGCAGCGGGATTCGCGTCATCCTGGAAGCGGCCGATGGGATCGGGGTGGTCGGAGAGGCCCGAGACGGCATGGAAGCCGTCTCACTGTGCGAGCAATTGCGTCCGGACGTGGCGCTCTTGGACGCCCACATGCCCGGCTGCGACGGTTTCGCCGCGACCCGACGCCTCATGGCGGAGCAGGACCCACCGCGCATCATCATCCTGACGGCATTCGGCATGGCTGAGAACCTCTTTCAGGCCATGGAAGCCGGAGCCTCCGGCTTTCTCTTGAAACATCTGAATCCGGCGCAACTGGTGCAAGCGGTCTTCGCCGCGGCGGTCGGCAACACGGTCCTGTCCTCGGACATCGCGAAGAAGGTCTTGACCAGATCGATCGTGGGCCGAGGGATGCCTTCCGAGAACTCGCGGAACGCCCTGTCGAAGTTCGGTCGCCGAGAGCGGGAAGTGCTGGCGCTTCTGGGGCAGGGCATGAGCAACCTCAGCATTTCCAAAGAACTGCATGTGAGCGAATCCAGCGTCAAAACTTACGTCTCCCGCATACTGACCAAACTCCAACTGGAAAACCGAACCCAGGCCGCGCTTCTGGCAGTTGAGCTGGGACTCTCCAACGGCAGCAACTGATCCCTGCCTGATCCTCCAGCCGTAGAGACGTGATCTTCACGGCCCCGCACCCGTGGGCGGCCGCATCGGCTTCAACGGCGCGCCATGCTCGCGGCCCCAGCCGGCGGAGACAAGGGCGGCAGGCCCACCGGCTCTGCCCCAGCACGCTGCACCCACCGTCGGCAACGCGGAATCGAGGACAGCCGGTGTCCGCCATCGTGACTAGCCTGATGCCCGAACAGCAGGGCAAGCATGAAATGAGGGCGGCCATGGCAGAGATCGTTCTGGTTCCCGGGTTCTGGCTCGGAGCGTGGGCATGGGAAGAAGTGACACCGGAGCTGAGGGCGGCGGGACATGACGTCTACCCGCTCACGCTGACCGGCCTGGCCGACCGGGCAGCCGAGGCCACGCCCGATGTGGACGTCTACACGCACACGGACGACATCGTCCGTCTCGTCGATGGCAACGGTCTGCGGGATGTGGTGCTGGTCGGGCACAGCGGAGCAAACCTGCCGGTTACTGGCGCCGCAGACCGGATCCCGGACCGGATCGCACGGATCGTGTATGTGGACACCGGACCGTTGCCCGGCGGCATGGCTGTGATCGACTTCAATGAGCCCCAGACACAGGAGGAGTGGCGCAAGCGGGTCGCGGAGGAGGGGGACGGCTGGCGGCTGCCGGTACCGCAGTTCGACCCGGCAGCGGATCCGGACAACCTGGCAGGACTCACCGGCGAACACCTCGCGCGCATAGCCGAGTTGGCCACACCCCAGCCGTTCGCGACCGCCACTCGCCCCCTGGACCGTCCCATCCCGCCGCCGGACACGCCCTGCTCGGTGATCGCCTCGACATTCACTCCCGAACAGGTACGCATGCTGGCCGACAGCGGCAACCCGGTCTTCGAGCCGATGGCCGGAATGGACCTGCACCACCTGCCGACCGGGCACTGGCCGATGTTCTCCCGGCCGATCGAACTGGCATCACTGCTGGCCGAGATCGCCCGCTGACCAGCGGCCACCCTCACCAGGAGCCCGCCCCGAGCCTCCTGGCAGCCGCGCGAATCACACCAGGACCGCCGGGCCATCGCACGATCCGTCGGACACCGCACCAGCCGGCGCCTCGCCCGAGCTCACCGGGCGAGGCGGCGGCTCCGGGCCACACAACCAGCACCACCCCACCATCGGCCGCGAGCGGCTCGGCGATCGCCGTCGCAGGCATCGTCGGCGTCTCCGCCAACAGTCCCCGGACCTGAAGCCTCCACAGCGCGTGCTCAGGGTCCGCCGGCCTGACGACCGAGGGACCCTGAGCACGGGGCGGGCTCGTGCCACGGCGCCCGTGCCGGACTGCCTGCGTCCACGACGATGGCCGGAGCTTGAGCGCCTCGGTGACCAGCTGCGCCAAGTCGTGTGAGAAGCCCACCGGTTTGCCGGACGCGTCGCGGTTGATGCGTGACCGGATACGACAGAGCGGCTGGAGCGGAGCGGCAGCGTTCACCGGCAGGCTCCGTGGCCCCGCTGCCTGCGGATTCAGGCCGTGGTCGTGCGCAGGCCGCCGCCCGGGCGGGGGCCGATGAGGACGCGGGACAACAGGCGTGGGTCGGCCAGTGCCAGGGGTCCCGCGACCATGTGGAAGAGGCTGGAGAAGGCGGTGTAAACCTGCGGGTCGTATGGGACCGTGTCGACCAGGCGGTTCATGAACCAGTTGCCGGTCTTGACAGGCCAGGTGGACCGCGACTGTCCCCAGGCACGGTCGGGAATGGTCGCCATCAACCATGAGAAGGCGGTGACGCGAGCCAGCCGCTTCTGGAAATCCTGTCCGTCAAGGGGGGTGCGAGGGCGGCGGCTGCGAAGCAGCTGTTCCAGGAGGCGGGCCTCCAGGGCAGCGACGGTCATGCCCTGACCGTAGGCGGGATTGAAGGTGCACACCGCATCCCCCAGGACGATCAGTCCGTCGGGCCAGCGGGCCAGGCGGTGATAGGCGGTCTTGCGGTTGACCGTACGGGCGTAGCGGCGCACAGGGGAGACGGGGGTGAGGGAGGCGATGGTGTCGGCGACGGGGCCGCGCAGGGTTTTGGCGTAGGCGAGGAAGTCATCATCGCCGCGGGGCAGTTGGGTTCCGCCGGCTCCGTGCAGAGTGACGTGGAGTGCGTTGTTCTCGATCTGGATCGCGTAGGAGCCCTTGCGGAAGTCGGGGGCCCGCAGGGGCTCCAGCACGCCCATCCACGACGGCGGGGACTGTCCTTCCGGGTAGGAGTAGAGACGTGAGGCGTAACCGACCTGTGCATCGACCGTCGTCGTACGGGGGCTGGGCAGACCCAGGGCGGCCAGCCATTGCGGCAGGTGGGAGGAGCGCCCCGAGGCGTCCACCACGAGGTCCGCGGCGATCTCGTCCTCGCCGTCACCGGTCTTCACCCGCACCCCGGTGACCTTGCCGGGACCGGCCGTGCGCAGGCCGGTGACGGTCAGTCCGTCCCGCAGGGTGACGGGCTCCAAGGCCGACACCCGTCGGCGGAGAACATGTTCCAGGAGAGGCCGGGAGAAGGTCTGGATCGGCATGCCCATCGGTACCGGCGGCGGGGTGCCGTTGGGCAGCACCGCGCACAGGCCCTCGCCCCAGTCCCACACCGGTGCGCCGCCCTGTTCCAGCTCGGCGCGCAGCCCGGGGAAGTACCCCTCGAACACCTCGGCACCGAGGGCCAGAAGGCCATGTACGTGGTGCCCCTGCGGCACCCCGGTCCTGGGCGCGGACGCGCTCGGAAGCGTGTCGCGTTCGATGACGGTGACGGCCTCGAAGCTGTCGGCCAGGACACGGGCGGCTGCGAGACCCGCCATGCCTGCCCCGATCACCACCGCGTGCCGAATGTCGGTACCCATAGGCATGCTGCTCCCTCCCTGTTGCGAGCCGGACCCCGCTGTTTCCAGGCTCTTCCCTGCCCCGATCGGCCCGCAGGTATTCTGAAGGGGGTAAGCAAATGGGCACGCTCTGTAGCCAGGATGGCATTCCCCATGGCGGAAACCCTTTGTGTGCGGCGCTGGTTGACGAACGCGCCGGCATGGACGGCGACAGGCACGGCATGCACGGCATGCATGGGGAAGGCTCCGGTCGTGGCGGAGCAGACCGCCGACCAAGCCCTTGATCGTACGGCGCCGAAAACCTCCTGCGGCGCGGCGTGCTCGGCGGCCGGCAGGCCCCGGTGCTACGGGTGTCCGACGACGCCGGTGGACGCGCCGGGCGACGGTGACGCGACGGTCAGTGGCGAGGGGGACGCCATTCCGCGTGACACACCCACCAGGCCCAGAGCCTGTTCCGACGCATCCTGCCCGGGACGACTGTCGAGGGTCTGACCCGCGGCGGCACCCCCTGCCCTCCACCCGCCCCCGAGCCGGGGCGATCACGCCCGCCCTCGCGGTCCCGCCGCTACCCGCCACCGCCGTCACACCGCTTCCCAGTAAATTCTCGCCCCCGTTCCTGCGGAGCGGCGCCACCTCGATCCGGGCTGCCCGGATCCCCTCCCCCACACCGAACCCGCAGTTCAGAGCCCCTGCGCCGGCCGTCCCCGTGCCCCTGTGCCCGGCGTCCCCGCCCCTGTCCCGCACGCCGCGGAGCGTCCGTGTGCGCCCCTTCCGTGTTACGCCCGGGTTGACGCGACCCGCCTCCGAGGAACATCCTCGTTACATAGGTGCTCGATACAACTGACTCTGGTGGAGCGGGTCGGGCGACCGTTCATCGGCGTTGCCCGCCCCCGTTCCCGGCCCCGTCCGCCGCGGCGCCCCGCGCTGTCGTGCGGCATCGGTGGCCCCAGGGTTCGGAGCAGGAGGACATGGCATGTGCGGCATCACCGGCTGGATTTCCTTCGACCGCGACCTGCGCTCCGAGCAGGCGACCGTGGACGCGATGACCGAGACGATGGCCTGCCGCGGTCCCGACGACCGCGGCACCTGGGTACGGGGACCCGCCGCACTCGGCCACCGGCGCCTGGCGATCATCGACCTGCCCGGCGGACGTCAGCCGATGACCGCCGAACGCCCAGACGGCAGCCAGGTCGTCATCGTCTACTCCGGCGAGGCCTACAACTTCGATGAGCTGCGCGGCGAACTGGCGGGCAGGGGCCACCGCTTCACCACCGACTCGGACACCGAGGTGGTGCTGCGCGGCTACCTGGAGTGGGGCGAAGCGGTCGCCGAGCACCTCAACGGGATGTTCGCGTTCGCCGTCTGGGACGAGCAGCGCCGGCGGCTGGTGATGATCCGCGACCGGATGGGCATCAAGCCGTTCTACTACTACCCCACCGCCGACGGTGTGCTGTTCGGCTCCGAGCCCAAGGCCGTCCTCGCCAACCCGCTCGCCGAGCGGCGGGTCACGCTGGACGGTCTGCGCGAACTGTTCGCCTTCGTCAAGACGCCCGGGCACGCCGTGTGGGACGGGATGTACGAGGTCGAGCCGGGCACCGTGGTCACCGTCGACGCCGACGGACTGCGGCGGCACGTCTACTGGTCGCTGCGGACCCGGGCACACCAGGACGACCGTGAGACCTCGGTCGGGCACGTCCGCACCCTGCTCGACGACATCGTGCGCCGCCAGCTGGTCGCCGACGTACCGCGCTGCACCCTGCTGTCGGGCGGACTGGACTCCTCTGCGATGACCGCGCTGGCGGCCCGTCAACTTGCCGACGTGGGCGAGTCGGTGCGGAGTTTCGCCGTCGACTTCGTCGGCCAGACCGAGAACTTCATCGCCGACGACCTGCGCGCCACACCCGACACTCCCTACGTCCACGACGTGGCCCGGCTCGCCGGCACCGAGCACCAGGACATCATGCTGGACTCCGCCGCCCTGGCCGACCTCGACGTCCGCGCGAAGATGCTGCGCGCCCGCGACCTCCCGATGGGCCTGGGCGACATGGACGCCTCCCTCTACCTGCTGTTCCAGGCCATCCGTGAGCACTCGACGGTGGCGCTGTCCGGTGAGTCGGCCGACGAGGTCTTCGGCGGGTACAAGCAGTTCTTCGACGAGGAGGCCCGCACGGCCAACACCTTCCCCTGGCTCGTCCGCTTCGCCGAGCACTTCGGCGACGACGGGAACATCCTCACCTCCAACGTCACCAGCGCCCTCGACCTCGGCACCTACATCCAGGACGGCTACGACCGTGCCGTCAAGGACGTCGAACGGCTCGACGGGGAGAGCGACTTCGAGTTCCGGATGCGGAAGATCTGCTATCTGCACCTGACGCGCTTCGTCCGCATCCTCCTGGACCGCAAGGACCGGGCGAGCATGGCCGTCGGACTGGAGGTGCGGGTCCCGTTCTGCGACCACCGCCTGGTCGAGTACGTCTACAACACCCCGTGGTCCCTGAAGTCCTTCGACGGGCGGGAGAAGAGCCTGCTGCGCGAGGCCACCGCCGACCTGCTGCCCCGGTCGGTGTACGACAGGGTCAAGAGCCCGTACCCCTCCACCCAGGACCCGCAGTACGCGGTCGCGCTCCAGCGGCACGCCAAGGACCTGCTGGCGCGCCCCTCGCATCAGGTCTTCGACCTCGTCGACCGTGACTGGCTCAAGCGCGCGGCGGACCACGAGGCGCCGCAGAGCACCCAGGCGTCACGGCGCGGCCTCGAACGAACCCTGGACCTGGCCCTGTGGTTGGAGATGTACTCCCCCGCCATTACGCTCTCCTGATCCACGGCGGCCCTGAGCGGGGATCCGTCGCGGACCAGGTCCGGTACGGCAGGTGATGGGTGAGCGATGACGATCGGTGACGACGCGGCGCTGCAGCTGGTGATCTCGCTGCACCGGCTCACCCGGAGCCTGCGCAGATCCGCCACCGCGGGCAGCGTCCAGCTGACCCACATCGCCGTACTGGCGCTGCTGACCCAGCGCGGACCGTCCCGGATCGGGGAGATCGCGCAGTGGGTGCCCTGCTCCCAACCGACCGCCACCGCCGCGGTGCTGGGCCTGGAGTCGGCGGGTCTGGTACGCCGGGAGGCCGATCCGAAGGACCGGCGCGCCAGTCGGGTCCTGCTCACCGAGCAGGGCACGGCGGCACTGGCGGACGTCGCCCGCGGCGAGGCGCAGGTACTCGCCCGGCGCCTCACCGCGCTCCGGCCGGACGAGATCCGCCGGCTCATCGAGGTCGAGCCGCTGCTGCGGCGACTGGCGGAGGCCGGGGACTGAGTGGGCGCGCGACGGGCTCGGGCCGCCACGTCGGCCCGCAACGGACTGGCGCAGCGACCATGGTCCGCGACCGGCTCCGGGACTGGCACGACCGGCGACGTCTCCGCCCGGACGACCCGTACGGGCCGACGACGGCCGCGGGCTGAATCCGGCGCGCCACCGGGCCGCGGCCGGAAGTGCCGTCAGTTGTCCGGGTTCTCTCCCGCCGGCTCACCACCGGGGGTGGCGTCGATGACCGGTACCTCTTCCAGCCCGATCTTCTCGGCGATCCGGGTCAGCAGCACGTCCTGTGCGGCAAGGTGGCGTTGCAGGTGCGCCACCTCGTGCAGGGTCGCGCTCGCATCGTGGAAGGTCGCCTCGGAACGCCGGTCCGAGGCGGCGGCCTGCACGTTCTGACCGACCATGATGACGGACAGCAGGACCAGTTGCAGGAATGTCTGCGCTACCCAGGCCACTATGGCCGACGCCCCGGCCTTGATCGCGTCCGGGAGGCTGATCAGGTCGAACAGCGCGAAGGCGTAGGCACACCACATGCTGCCGACGGCTCGCGTGATCACGATCGCGGTCCTGGTGTTGAACCGGGTGATCGCATTGCCCTGCGGGTGCTGATCGCTGACTTTCACCGGGCCCTGGGCATGCCGTGAAGCGACGTGCGGGTGCGGCAAGTGCTGGTAGAGCGTCATGGCCTGCCATCCTGTCGAGGGGCGCTGCCCCGGTCGGTGTTCCGGCCACGACAAGGGCGGCGGCCGGAGCGGGCCGCAGGAGCAGGCGGCCCGCCGACCTGCCTCGGAACGCCGAGTCGGCCGGCCTGCGGCAACCCCGCGGGTGCACCCCCTGCTCCGCCCGCACTGCGCTCCCTACCCACAACACCCGCTCCCGGAGCGCGAGTTCCGTCAGGATTGGGCAAGGTCAGCTACCAGGATCGGGGAAGGTCAGCTACCGCAGCAGGAACCTGATCCGGGTCCTGCGCTGCTGCCTGGTCCGTCAGAGTCGGGGCCGTATGCGTGCGACAGGTCGCAGTTGTCACAACCGTCGTCAAGATTGCGTCAAGCAGTTGCGTCCCTGCGCAAGTATTCCGGTAGGCTCTGACGCGTTCGAAAAATGTGAGGCACCTCGTTCGGTGAGGCGTCTTCACGGACACAGGCCACTGACCCCACGACGTCGAGAGACGCCCAGGTTCAGGACAGGTCTCCCCGGCCTAAGGGGTGACCCCAAGTGGCTTCCCCGGTAAGGGGATTACGCCGTGAAGTGCCAAAGCTCTGACGAGTTGGGGTGAACCGGTCGGATGACTGGTGCGCTCTTTGCCGTGTCCGTTCGGCGCCCGCGTGCGCCCCGGCCGGGAGGAGGCGAGAGACATGGACGGTCAAAGCAGTAGTCCGGGCCACAGTTGGCCCCGTATCCGTATGTCTTCTCCGACCTCCGGTACGCGGTAACCACCTCCCCTGCGCCTGTCTCACTGCCCTGGCACCCGTACGGCCACCGGCCGTCCCGGGTCGCTGTGCTGCGCGCTCGCAGGGGGGATCGCTGCTGCGTACCCCGACCTCCCCCGCCGGGGGCCCCGGGAGGCTTCCATGACCGACCTCACCACCACCTCCACGGCCACACGGCCGAACTCACCGCAGCACCCCGCTTGGTCAGGCGCGCTCGACGACACCCAAGTCGGCGACATCCGCAGCGCGTTGGAAACCCTCACAGCCGGCGACACGGCTCCGCGCCGGCGCCGGTCGGCCAGCTTCAAGACCAAGCTCAAAACCCATCTGACCATCGTCTGCCCGAGCCTGATCGTCATCCACGTCGTGCAGCTCACGCGCGGCCACTGACGTCCCTGGGGCGGCGGTGACTCCCCACCCGCCGCCCCCAGGGACCACCCAACACCCGATCGTCACCCGCCGGGAGGGACAGCAAGCCCTGCCCTGCGTCTCCGAGGTCTCCGTCCGACCTTGTACGCCAGCCCGCCTACCCCACACAAGCGCCGCCCCTACGCCCTGTCCGGCGATCTCCGGGACCGACGCAGCCAGAACCAGAACAGTTCAACAGCCCGCCCCAACCGGCCTGACCAGGACCCACCACAACACCAGAACACCACCCCACGACGGAGAGGAGGCGCCGCCATGGCCTTTCCGAACGCCCTGCTGCGTGCCAGCGTCAAACGACTCATCGACCACACCCCGCCATCTGCGACCGACCCCACCGTCCTGGCAACCGTGCACACCCGCTGCGACCCGGACGCGGAACCCCACATCAGGGCCTGGCTCACCCAGGCTCTCCAGGCCCAGGGCGTGGAAACCGGCGAGCCCCGCGTACTGGCCGCCGACCCGGACGCCGTACTCCTGGAGGCACGCTTCACGACCGCCGGCCCCGTCACCGCACCACTGGGCCGACTGATCACCCTCGTCTGGCTGCATCCCGCCGTCCACGAACTCCACTGGCACCTGGACACGCCCATCGGTCGGCGGGCCGACACCATCCCGGTCTCGGCGACCCAGGGCCCCTGCACAGGACTCCCACCGACCGTAACGGAAGCCAACCAGCCATCGGCCACGGCCTGTTGACCATTTCAGCCCGGGAGGTGTCCGCATGAAACTCCGGTTTCACCGGCGCACCGGGCGCACTACGGCCGTGGTGCGCCCGGTACCGACACACTGCGCGCTCCAGGCCGTGTGCGACCGCCGCGTCGAGAAGAAGATACGGGCCCTGTGCTTTCTCGCGTTCGCGAACACCGGCACGCGCCTGCACAGCCTGCACACCGTCGAACCGGACGGCAGCGTCCATGTGCTCCTACGACTCACACTCACCGCGGACAGCCCCGCCGCCGCTGCCCTGGAACGGCTGGTCGTCCAGCTGACCCGCGAACCCCAGGTGCGTGAACTGCACTGGCACCTGCACACCGACAACATCCCTCCGACCACGCCCTGACCGGCCGATCCGGAGCGAGCGAAATAACTACACGGCGCGCCGTCAACCCACCCTCACACGACCGGACTTCGCCCCGACCCCGCCCGCCCGACACCTTCCGAAACGAGACGAGAGTGCCATGACCGTCCGCACCTCGAGTGACTTCACCCTCAGCGGAGTACACCATCTCCAGCTCGCCATCCCGCCTGGCGGCGAGGGTCTGAGCCGCGTGTTCTGGCGCGATCTGCTGGGGATGACCGAGCTGGACAAACCCCTGGACCTGGAAAGCCTGGGCGGATGCTGGTTCCGTGGCGGCGGTCTGGAGGTCCACCTGGTGGTGGAGACCGACTTCCGTCCGTTCCGCCGAGCCCGCCCGGCGATCCTGGTGCGCCGCCTCGGCGATCTCGCCCACCACATGGAAGACCACGGGCACCCGGTCACCTGGGAGGAGAGCCATCCCGGCTTCGACCGCTTCTGGACGTTCGACAAGGTCGGCAACCGCCTGGAATTCCTCGAACCCCGCAACTCCTTCTGACCGGGCCCGCCGCGCCCACTCCGGTCGGCCCCAGCTCCCCTGGCGGAAAGCGGTAAGGGCATCAACCCGTCCCGGCCCGCGCCCAGTTGGAAGGATGCCGGACACCCGCATCGGACACAGGCTTCCGATCGGGGCCGCAGCCGGGCGGGGATCACCAACTCGCCATAGGCACTGTCCGGTGATGGCCCGCGACCGCTGTGGCGGGGCGCAACGGACGGCCGGTGTGGGGCAGTTCGGGTACCGGAACGCGTCCTCGTCGTGGCTGGGGTCGCCTGGGAGCGTTCGAACAAGCGTCGAAGCAATGCTGATTCGTAACGGAAGCGGCCACCACATTCCAGTCCGCTGTCCTTGCGGACAAAAACCGTCCGCAAGGCATGGGACTCTCCCGTTGCCGGCGCATCCGCCGGTGCTTCGCGCAGACGACGACCGGCGAGCCCCGCGGCACATCAGCCGCGGGCGCCTCCCGACCCCATCCCACGGAGAGACACACATGACCCATGACATCGACCTGCTCGGCAAGGCCCTGCACCACACCACACGCCTGCTGAGCAACGTCACCCCGGCCCAGTACGGACAGCCCACCCCCTGCGACGACTTCGACGTGCGGGCCCTGGCCAACCACCTGACCGCCGGCAACCCGTACTACGCCACCCTCGCTCAAGGCGGCGCTCCCGACTTCTCGCTCTTCGCCCAGGACCACATCGGTGACCGGCAACCCGGCGACGTCTACGCCCAGGGCGCGAGGACGGTCCTGGCCGCTTGGCGAGTTGACGGGGCGCTGGATCGGCACATGCCGCTGCCGGGCGGCGGCCTGGGACCGCGGATCGCCGACATACAGCTACTGGAGTCCGTCCTCCACGGCTGGGACCTGGCCACGGCCACCGGCCAGGACCGCACCGGCGACCCGGACGCCGTCCACGCCGTCCGGGAGCGCTGGTACGGGAACTGGCCCGATGAGATCCGCGCACAGACCGGCCTGTTCGCCCCCTCCGAGCCCGCACCCGACGACGCACCGGCCCTCGACCGGATCGCCGCGTACTTCGGCCGCACCACCTGACCCGGGCCGGCCACGAGAAGAAACCTCGGTCATGCCGAGCTTTCGCAACACCGCGGGCTCGGCGTCCGTCCCTACCTGGTCGGTGCGCTCGCCAAGCATTCCGCCATTGTCCAACGGACTTCACCGGAGTCCCGGCCCCCGGCTCCTGTCGCCGCCCGATCGTCCGCACGGAGCCGCCCGAACAGCTGCCTGAACGGCCGTTTCGGGCGGCGCCTGCCAGGTCGATCCTGTAGGGACGCGGCCCAGGGGCGGTCGCAGAGGGGGCGACCGCGCCGGGCGCTGTTGCCCCCGCCCCGAGCTCCGTCCTTCTCCCCCGAGGGGGACGGCCGGGTCTGCCCGATTGCGGCTTGGTGAACGGGCGGACCTTCTCAAGGCCGCCCCGGCCCTCTACCATCCCCGCACAGCGAAGAGGGCCGGGGCGGTCGCCAGCAGGTGGGCCAGGCAGAGGAGCCGATCAGGTTGAGCCGAACCGTTCGCAGAGAACTCCGGGTACGCGCCGCGGTCGCGGTGACCGCGGCCGGGGCGTTGCTTGCGGGGTGTACCGGCGCCGGTGGTACCGGTGGTTCGTCCGGGGGCCGTGTCATCAACGTGCTGATGGTGAACAATCCGCAGATGCTGGAGGTGCAGAAGCTCACCGCCGAGTATTTCACCCAACGGACCGGCATCAAGGTGAACTTCACCGTGCTGCCGGAGAACGACGTCCGGGACAAGATCAGCCAGGATTTCTCCAGTCCGGCCGGGATGTACGACGTCGCCACCATCAGCAATTACGAGGTGCCGCTCTACGCCAGGAACCACTGGCTGCTGCCGCTGAACGAGCGCGCGTCGAAGGACACGACCTTCGATCAGGCCGATGTTCTCGCCCCGATGAGGGAATCGCTGACCGCGGACGACGGCAAGCTGTACGCCGAGCCGTTCTACGGCGAGTCGTCCTTCCTGATGTACCGCAAGGACATCTTCGCCGCCAAAGGGCTGACCATGCCGGCGCATCCCACATGGCAGCAGGTCGCCGATCTGGCGGCCAAGGCCGATGGCGCGCAGCCCGGCATGAAGGGCATCTGCCTGCGTGGCCAGCCGGGTTGGGGCGAGCTGATCGCTCCGCTCACCACCGTCGTCAACACCTTCGGTGGAACGTGGTTCACCAAGGACTGGGAGGCGCAACTCAGCTCCCCCGCCTTCGAATCCGCCACCGACTTCTACGTCGACCTGGTCCGCAAGCACGGCGAGTCCGACGCCGCCGAGTCCGGGTACGCAGAATGCCTCAACGACTTCACCCACGGCGAGACCGCCATGTGGTACGACTCCACGGCCGCGGCCGGCTCCCTGGAGGCCGCGGACTCCCCCCTGAAGGGCAAGATCGGCTACGCACCCGCCCCGGTCGAGAAGACCAGCAGCTCAGGCTGGCTCTACACCTGGGCCTGGGGCGTGCGGAAGACGACCGAACGGCCGGACGACGCCTGGCAGTTCCTCTCCTGGGCTTCGGGCAAGCAGTACCAGCGGCTGGTCGGACGGACCAGCGGATGGGCCAACGCGCCGGCCGGCACCCGCGCCTCCACCTACGCCAACCCCGACTACCGTGCCGCGGCATCCGCGTTCGCCGATGTCACCCGCAATGCGCTCACCAGCACCAATCCCCGAAACCCCGGCCGCCAGCCACGGCCGACGATCGGCATCCAGTTCGTCGACATCCCGGAGTTCGCCGATCTCGGCACCAAGGTCTCCTATGAGATCAGCAACGCCATCGCCGGTGCCGAAACCGTCGACCAGGCCCTGCACAACTCACAGGCACTGGCCGAGCACGTAGCCCAGTCGTACCGGAAGCGATGAGGGCTCCGCGGACCAACGCCCTCCGACGCAGCCGGCAACGGACCGCGCACGAGGCCGGTGAAACGGCTCGCCCGGCAGGTACGCGGAGACGGCCTCGGCCAGGGCCGGTCATCCGAACCAGTCACCCGGGCCAGTCACCCGGCGCCGTCGCAGGTGGGCCGCGTGCCATCGCCGCCGGTTGTCGCGGTGAGCTTCAGCAGGTCGTGAACGGCCGCCGCAAGGCAGGCGATGCGCCAGACGCGGTGCTCGGGGTCGGCCCCGGCAGCGCTGGTCGCGCCGACGGTGATCCGCGCGATCACGGAGTCCAGGTGGTCCCGTGCCACCTGGTGCTCCGGGGGTTCGTGCTGTTCACCGTACGCCGATGTGGGCGGCTCCGGAGCGCGGGCCCTGGTGATGAGATGGCGGGCGATGCCGACGAGTTGGGCGAGGTAGTGGTCCAGCGTGGTCGGATGCGGAACGAGGCGGGCCTTCCACCAGGACTGGGACACCCGAACGACCTCGCGGATGCGGGTGTACCTCAGGTCCACCGGCCCTTTGGGATGGGGCAGTTGAGCGAACGCGCGGGCGAGGGCGATCATCTCTGTCCCCGCGTGCGGGTGTCCCGGTCGCACAATGGGTCGCTGTCCCGGGTAGCAGGTCAGGGTTCCGTCGTCGATGAGGAGGCGGATCGCGGCAGCGATGGGAGGGTCGGCGGAGACCAGATTGCGGGCGAGCAGCGGTCGCGTCGGCAGCGGCGTCCCGGGGGGATAGGCACCCGCGGCGACCAACTCCCGTAGCCAGTCGGCGATCTGCTGCGGGCGATCGGTGCGCACGGGGCTGGTGACGCGGGCGCGGCCGGTCGCACTCAGCTCGACGACGTTCTTCGCGGCCAGGTCGGTGAGCGCGAGTTTCACGCTGTCGACGGGGAGACGCCGGTCCGCCGCGATCTTGGCCGGGCTGAGCGACGCACCGGTCAGGTAGTGACCGCCCTCGATGGCCTCGGCGATCCGTGCGGCGACTTCCGCGACCGGAACGTAGGGCGGTTCGGTATCGCGCAAGGTACGCAGCAGGTCACGGGCGTTGCCCGCCAGTTCCACCAGGCCGGGGAACGAGGGGCACCCCTCTGGTTGGGCAGGCCGGGCGACGGAGTTGATGAGTCCGTCCCACCGTGCCTGATCTGCCGTGGAGCCGGATGCCGCCCGGCGGCGTTGCCTGGCCAGCGGCAGCCACCGCTCCGTAATGTGCCAGGTCTTCTCGTAGCCCCTGGCAACCGCGGCGGGCGAGACGCCGGCTCGGGGGCCGTCGATTCTGCCGAGACGCATGAGGTCGCTGGTGAGAGCCCGGCGTACGGTGTCCGGTGCGGGCCGACGACCACCGCCGCCGGATGTCTGCTCGCAGGTGTTCGTTACCCTCATGCGGTTCTCCGTACGTTGTGGGGGCGGTCCCGGGAGGGCCGGGTGTGGCTGAGTGCGTCAGATGCTCACGTCCGGTTCTTCTGTCCGCAGCCCCCATTGGGGCGGTTCTTCGGGCAGCCGCGTTGCGCGAAAGTGCTCCCGTTCGCCGGCTTCCGAGGGGGCCGGCGCGCACCTAGAGTCCTGGAATCGCGGAGTGCGGCATTCTCCACGATGTGTCGACACGGATGTGGCGACACACCTCCCGACTAGGACTCGATGAAGGTTCGGCGCACCGGTCAGGACCGGTCTCCGCCGACGGAGAAAAGATGAGATTGCAGCTCACGCAGATGGTGCCGGTCATGCTCGTCTTCGGCGCCTTCTTCCTCGTGATGATCGTCTTCGGCATCGCGGTGTACGAGGAGACCCAGACCTTCAACGACTTCGCCCTCGGCGGACGGCGGCTCCGGGCCGTCATCGCCGCTCTGTCCGCCGAAGCCAGCGATATGTCCGGCTGGCTGTTTCTCGGTCTGCCCGGTGCCGTGTACGCGGCAGGGATCGGTGCCACGTGGATCGCGATCGGACTGGCCATCGGTACGTACCTCAACTGGCGGCTGGTCGCGCCCCGTTTGCGCATCTATACACAGCTGGCGAAGAACTCCGTGACGCTCTCCGCGTACCTGGAAGACCGGTTCGAGGACGACAGCAGGGTGCTGCGCACCGTCTCGGCGGCGGTCACCGTCGTGTTCTTCACCGTCTACGTGGCGAGCGGTTTCGTCGCGGGCGGCACATTGGTCGGCCAACTCTTCGGCACCGGCTTCGAGTTCGGTCTCACGGTCTTCGCGGTGGTGATGGTGACGTATTCCGTCCTGGGCGGCTTCCGCGCCGTGAGTACCTCGCACTCGGTCCAAGGCACCCTCATGGTTCTCGCGGCATTCGCCCTCCCCGTGATCGGCATCTGGCAGCTCGGGGGCCTCGGCCCGCTACGCCACGCGCTCACCGCCAAAACCCCGTCACTGCTCGACATGAGCGCAGAGGCAAGCTTCGCCGGCGGCCAGTGGGGCGCCGGCAAGCCCCTCGGCGCCATCGCGGTGATCTCCATGCTCGCCTGGGGGCTCGGCTACTTCGGGCAGCCCCACATCCTGGCCCGCTTCATGGGCATCAGCAGCACGGACGACATTCCGGCGGCCCGGCGTATCGGTGTGAGCTGGGTGATCGTCGCGCTGACCGGTGCCAGCCTCGCGGGACTCATCGGGATCGCCAAGCTCCAACCACCGCTCAAGAACGCAGAGTTGGCCTACATCGCGCTGTCCGCGCAGCTGTCCAACCCATGGGTCACCGGTGTGCTCCTCGTGGCCGTGCTCGCCGCGATCAAGTCCACCGCGGACAGCCAACTGCTGGTCTCGGCGACGTCCCTCTCCGAGGACTTCTTCCATGCGTTCCTCAAAAGGCGGGTCTCGGACACGGCGCTGGTGTGGGTGGCTCGCGGGACGGTGGTCGGCGTCGCCCTGGTCGCCTATGTGATCGCGCTCAGCGGTGGCGGCGTGTTGGACATCGTCGCCTACGCCTGGGCCGGCTTCGGCTCCGCCTTCGGCCCGGTGCTCGTACTGTCGCTCTACTGGCCGCGGATGACGAAGGCCGGGGCCATGGCCGGCATCGTGTCGGGTGCGCTCACCGTGGCGCTCTGGAAGTACATCGACCCGCTGCTCGGCCCGTTCCGCACGGGTCTCTACGCGATGGTGCCGGGGGTGCTGGTCGCCACGGCCGCCGCGCTGCTCTTCGGCGCCTTCGTCGGCCGCCCTCCGCTGCGTGTCTGGGGCGGCATACAGCGGAAAATTGGCAGGGCGGAAAGGAATATCCCCCCTGCCGCTACCGCAGGTTCGCCGCAGAGGGCGAAAGGGTCCCACAGAAAGCACTGAGTCCCACAGAAAGCACTGGACTGAGAGGAGTGCTTTCTTCGGAAAGCGCTGAGAGGGCTGCGGACGGACGGGACCGCTCCGGTACCTCGGCAGGGAGCCGTCCCGTGCCTCTTCCCCTGTGGAGGCGGGGGAAGGGCACGGGACGGCCTTCCGGTCCGCCCCATCGCTTCGGGCAGACCCAGCCGTCCCCGGGGGTGTGGGACGGCGCTCCGGGCCGCGCTCCGGGCACCTCAGGTGGCGCGCCGCGCAGTGGTGTTGGGAGCGCCTGGAGGACCGATCACATCCTCGACGGCCGCTCTCAGTGCCCGCGCATCAGTGATCAGCCGACCCTCGACCGGACGGATCCGCCAGTGCAGCCCGGGTCCTGCCGCTCGGTGCAGCGGCGGCACCACCAGGTACTGGGTCGTGCCGAGCGGGCGGGTGTGTGCGACATCCCAACCGGCCGACGCGCCCGGGGCGATGAACCAGTAGAGGGCGGACTCGCGGGGATCCTCGACCACGGCGGCGCTGCGCCCTCCGAGGACGTCCAGGCAGCGCACGCCAATGCTGCGGGGTACGCGGATGGCGTCCCAGTCGATGCCGGTCGCAAGTAACGAGCAGTCCACCGCGGTCAGCAGGGCGGGGAATGGGGAGGTCATGAGACGCACAGCGGATCGTCCTCTCACCGACGTGGCCGCGCTGGACCGACGTCTGATATGGCTTGTTCGAAGCTCAAAGCTCAAAGCTCAAAGTTCGAAGTTCGAAGTCGTCGACGCCCGGCCACCACTCCTCCGCGGTCATGGGACCGCGCCGACCGAGTGTCTCTCTGTATCTTCGGCGACCGGGCGGTGCCTCTGCAGCGGTCAACGGAACGGTCCGAGGGGTGGTCCAACCGCCCGAAAGTGCGCCCGCCCGCCGGCTGTCGGCGACCGGGCCCGGGTCTAAAGTCGATGTCCGATCGACGTAGCACCGCGTCCTTCGGCGCCGGTCGGCCGACGCCGAAAAAAACTTTGGAGTTCTGCCGTCATAGGGCGGCGCTTCGCGCCACTAATAGGCGTGGATACGAACTGTCACGCACTGCAGCCCGCAGAGATGAGTGCCGCCGCGCCTGAACCCGTCGCGGACGGACCCGGACACCACTTGGTCGGCAAAGGTGCCGACCACCGCACCACCGGACTTGAACCAACCGACGTGCCCACGGTCGACGTCGGGCTATGGCTGCTCGGGATCGCCCTGCGCCTGATCCAGAGAGCCGAGGAGGCGGACGCCGAGGAGGCCGGTGCCGAGGAGGCCGGTGCCGAGGAGGCCGGTGCCGAGGAGGCCGGTGCTGCGGAGATCTATGCCGGTGATCCCCATGCCCATGACCGCCGTTCCGATGAACCCGATACCGATGCCCGCCCCACGGCGGTCCGCCGCCTGCTGTCCATGCTCGACGCCGACGGCCGGCCCACGGCCCTCGAATCCGGCACCCGCCCGCACCAGCACCCTGGGAGCACACCGGCCGCCCCCGCCTCCCCCACCAGCCGCCGACGGCCGCAGACGTCGGCCGCCCCGCACCGCGCGGAGCGCACACCCGGTATGGCGATCTGGTGCTTCGGCGGATTCCGCATGGCCATCGGGGACCGGATCGTCGACTGGATGAAGATCCGTCCCCGCGCCCGTGCCGCGATGCGGCTGCTCGCCATGCGGGCCGGCCGGTACACAAGGAGGCGCTGATCGACGCGCTGTGGCCGGATACCGCGCCCTCTTCGGCCACGGCGAACCTGCAGGTGGCCATCTCCAGTCTGCGCGGCCTGCTGGAACCGGACCGGGAACGCCGTAAGCCACAGCTGGTGGTCCGCACCGGCGACGCCTACCTGCTCAACCTGCCTGCCGACGCCTACCTCGACACCCTCGCGTTCCAGACCGCGCTCACCCGGAGCAGGCGGGCGAGAGCGGTCGGGGACACCGACTCGGCCGTGGCGGACCTCCGGGATGCGCTCGCCTCCTACAGCGGTGAACTGCTGCCCGAGGACGGCCCCGCCGAGTGGCTCCAGCACGACCGGGAGATGTACCGGCGGCAGGCGGCCAACGCCGCCGCGGAGCTGGCCGCCGCCGAACTCGCTGCCGGCAACCCTCGGGATGCGGTGGCCGCGGCCGAGAAGTGCCTGGTCATCGACGCCTTCCACGACACGGGGTGGCAGCTGCTGGTCAGGGCCTACCGGCGTCTCGGCGCACCCGCCGCCGCCGAGCGGGCCCGCCGCCGGTACGCCGCGATGCTCGCGTCGCTCGGCATCGACACCGACGGCCCCGGCCTCGCCAACGGCTGCTGACCGGGCGGTGTGTCGTGGCGTGCTGTGACCTCTGCCTTCACCTATACCTTCACCTATGCCGTGACGACCTTGACACCGTCGATCTCCGGCCCGCACCGGCTGTTGGGATCGGTGGTGCTGGTGAACTGCAGCGTGGTCCGGTCGCTCTGGGCCGTGAACCGCACGGTCTCCACCCGCCACCCCATGTTCGATGCCGAGTGCCCCGTGGTGTCGAAGGACAAGTCCTTTGTCACCGCGCCGACTTGGACTTGGAGTGTCTTGACTGCCGGAGCGCAGGTGACGTTGCCCGCGAGGTAGAAGCCGACCGTGTACGGCCGGCCGGCCGTGGTGGTGAAGGTCTGGGCGATCGCCCCGTTGATGGCGCCGGGCGGATCGCCGTTCAGGTCGATCGACTGCCGGCCTTCCGCGGCCCGCAGGGCATCCGAGCGGACCAGGTTCACGGAGTTCTTGACGACCTGCCACGGACCGATGGCGGTGCCCGCGCGGTACAGGGCCACCGGGGATCCCGCGGCCGGCGACTCGAAGCTTCCGTCGGAGAGCAGCGAAGCAGGAGGCGGGGCAGGTGAGTTGGTGGGAGGGGTCGGGGAAGCAGAGCCAGAGGGGGTGGACGCTCCGTCGTCTCCCCGGCCGAAGGTGCCTCCGGTACCGAAGGCATTGTCGGGGGTCTCCTTCAGCGGGCCGGGGGTCGGCCGGACCGGACGGCTGCTCGACGGGGCCCCGGGGCCCGTCGGCGGGGCCGGTGCCGGACCGGGCGGCGTCGGTTGTCCCGACGAGGGGGAAGGCGTCGCGGCGGAGGCCTTGCCATGCGCACGGGGGTGTGGATGGTCCTCGTGCGCCAGGGGCAGGGGCGCGGCCAGGGTCACGACGGTAAGGCCGGAGACCACCGCGAGGGTGACGACGACGCCGGGAGCCGAGCTCCCCGCGCCTGCACCGTGTCGTAACGGCCCTTGTTCGCCACCGTCGTCCACATGGTGCCCGCTGTCCGGCTGTTGCCCGTCCGGACCCTGTTGCCCGTCCGTCTGCGCATGTGCCGGTCCGTGCTCCGCTCCCTCCGCCGTCGCGTCCGGGGACGCGTCGAACAGCGGCGAGGCCAAGTACCCGGCGAACGCCGGTCCCAGGAGCAGAGGGGCCACAAAGGCACGCAGTCGGCCGGAGACCTCGCGTAGCTCCAGCAGCAGTCGGGGACAGCGCTCGCACTCGTCGAGGTGTTCCTCGACCCGGCGCCGCTCCCGCGGACCGAGGGAGCCGCGCAGATAGGCGGCAAGTTTCCGGGCGCACTTGCGGCATTCCCGTTCCAACTCCCGCTCGGACAGATGCGCCTGCAGATACTCCTTGCGCAGCCCCTCACGCGCCCGGCAGGCCAGTGCAGCAACCGCGTTGGCGGACAACCCCAGGCGAGGCGCCACCTGCGCCGGGCTCTCCCCCTCCACCTCGGTATGCCACAACACCGTCTGCCACCGCTCGGGCAATGCGGCAAACGCCCGCCCGACCAGCGACGCCTCCAACTCCGCCAGCACCGGATCCTCGAACGGAAGCAACGGCGCATAGTCCTCCACCTCCGGCGTGGGCGTGGCGCGCTGCTCCCGCACCACATCGCCCGCAGCCAGTCGGCGCACCACCGTCAGCACATACGGCCGAAAAGCCCGCTGCGGACCGCCGCCGGCCCGAATCGCCCCCAGGACCTGCGCAAAACCCTCGGACGCAAGATCCTCCGCGTCCGCCGCACTGCTCGCATAACAACCGGCCAATCGACAGGCCGACGCGAAGTGCCGCTCGTAGAGCACCACAAACGACGCGTCGTCCCCGCCGCGAGCAAGCACCACCAGTTCGGCATCCGACCGTTCCGCCGATGCGCCCTGGCCCTTCTCCGGCTCACCAAGGTCCCCCGTCCCCTGCCTCGGAACCCTTGTCATCGCCGTTCACCCCTCAACCGCGCCACCTTCGTTCCCGCCGGCGCACACACCGGCCGCCGCCTCATCGACACCAGGGGCAGAAACCTTAGTCACCGGGCCCAGCGGTGTTACCCCCTCCGCGAAAATTCCCCTTCCGGGCGAACGTTCGTTCCGCGCAAGGCAGTTGAGGAGAACCGCATGGTTCCCGGGATGGGCGGCTGTCCTCCCCGCCAGCCGTCATCAGACCAGGCATTGGACCAGGCATCAGATCAGGCCGTGCCGTATCGCGTAGGCGACGGCATGGCAGCGATTGCGGAGGTGGAAGCGGATCTGGATGTCGTGGAGGACCTGCTTCACCGTCCGTGGCGAGTACGCGAGCCTGGTGGCGACTTCGGCGGTGTCGAGCCCGTCGGCGACCAGTCGCAGCACCTCCGACTCCCGCTCCGTGAGGTTGTTGAAGGTCAGCCCGCGGGGCCCCAGCACCTGACGCTGTGCGCGGCCGACCTGACCGAGCAGCCGGCCCAGCAGATCCGGTGGTACGGCGCCCTCCCCCGCGGCAGCCGAGCGGACCACCGTGACCAGCCGCTCCCGGGGGGG
>NZ_KN708638.1:643590-695912 GCF_000805335.1 Streptomyces sp. CT34
CCCCACCTCCGCCGCGGTCACCAGCTCGGATTCGTCGATCTCCGTGGTGACCAGTACCAGCCTCGCCTTGCTCGCCTGGCCGACCGATCGCAGCACCTTCAGGCTGTGTTCGCTCACTCCGGCCGTGACGACAAGCGCCACCTTCGCCTCGTCCAGGTCCGTGTCGGCTACCACCTGCACCTCTGGCCGCGGTCTGAGTGCGCCGACCACGCCGACGTGTGAAATCGGGTCGTCCGCGCGGACACATACCGGAATCCGATCCATCCATGCTCCTCAACGCGCGCCTCGACGCCGACGTTGGTGCGGCGCCCCGTGACACAAGGATCCGGAACCCGCTGACCCACCACTCAACGTGGACTTAACACGCGGTCGCCGCAGCCGGGCCGCACAAAAGTGGGCGCGGATCGCCCAAAGCACCGCCCTGGTAGCCATGTTGGGCGACGATCAACCCGGCCGACCCTTGGGCGAGTGAGCTGGCGCTGTCACCCGGCAGCGGCCATCCGCACCGACGTTCAGGCACATCGCCGCAACGCGATCATCCGAGAGGATCCCATGCGAACCTTGCGCATCCATGTCACCGCCCTGACTGCCGTCGCTCTTCTTGCCGGTACCGGCAGCGCGTTGGCGGCCCCGGCGCACAGCAGCACCCAGGCGAGCCGCCTGCCCGCGCCACCGGCCGCCGTGAGCCACTTCGACGACGGCAGCTTCGAATACCCGACGGTGAAGCCGAAGACCTTCGACGAGTACGCGGCAGGGCAGTTCATCGGCCCGTGGAAGGTCACCAGCGGCACGGTCGACCTGATCGGCGCCGGATACTGGGACGCGGCCGAAGGAGACCAGTCCCTCGACCTCAACGGCAACAACCCGGGGTCCGTGGCCCAGACGTTCGCCACCACCCCCGGCACCACGTACACGGTCAGCTATTCACTCGCCGGCAATCCCCAACTCGACCGCCGCCCGGCCGTGAAGACGGGCAAGGTCCTCATCGACGGACAGGACTTCCAGCACTTCTCCTTCGACGTCACCGGCAAGTCGGAGACGAACATGGGCTACGTGCGGCGGCAGGTGACCTTCGTCGCCCGCGGCAGGTCCACGACCCTGGGCTTCGCCAGCACCACTCGCCACAGCGCGACCGGACCGGTCATCGACGACGTCACGGTCGAGCACTGCAGGCCCTCCTGCTGTAACTGACGTTGAACCGGGCGCCGGGCCTCGCGAGGACCGGCGCCCGCCGTCGACGGGACAGCGGAGTCAGGAGAGGCAGAACAGAGGAGCATCCGCACGACCGTTCAGGACGTGGCAGACCAGTCAATCGCGGTAGCGGCCCCTACAGTTCGGCCTCGCCCCACTCCTCGACGACCACCTCGTCGCCGACCGACAGCTTCCCAGGCCGCACCACGGAGAACTTCGCGCCGAACACCACGCCACCACTCGCCGCCCGCCGGTAGCTCGCGAGCGTACGCAGCGGCTCCTTGCCCTGCCGCGCCCCGGCCTCCTGGTCGACCAGGGTGACCGCACAGCGCACCGCGAGTTTGGCATAGCCCAGTTCGGTCCCGCCGATGCCGATGCGGCGTGCGCGGTCCTCGGCGTGTGGTTCGGCCGCCCAGTCGCCGCCGTCGCCCTCACTGTCGCTGTCGCTGTCATGGCTTTGGCGGGGGCCGGTGTCGACGACGATGTTCGGCCGGAAGCGGTTCATCAACAGGGCCGGGGAGCCCTGCTCAGACATCCGCCGATTGAGGAGGGTGAGGGAGGACCGGGTCAGCAGATGTATGGCGCTGCTGTCGGCGTAGCCGGAGGGGCCGGGGGTCAGACCGTCGGCGATCCGGTCGTGCTCCGGCGGCACGCGGACCAGGCGACTGGGGGTGCCGAGGAACTCCGAGAGCCAGCCGGCGGCGTCATCGCCCTGGTCGATCCCCTGGAAGGCGGCGCCGAACAGATCGACCTCGCGGCGCGGCGCGGACGTGGTGACGTCGAGACGCACCGTGCCGAAACGTCCGCAACATCCGTAACGTCCCGTTGAGTCGGCCGAGTCGAGCGTGAGCCGGCTGCCATCGGAACTGACCGCGGGCCGGATCAGGGCGAGGCGGGGGTGGCGGCGCTGGGTGCGATAGACCCCGTCCTCGCTGATGACCATGAAGCTGCGGTCGTGCGCGAGCCCCGCCGGCGTGAGGAGCGCATCGCTCATGGACGTACCCGCGCATCCCTTGATGGGGTAGCAGATCAGCTCTGCGACATCGGCCATGCGCCGCCTCCTTCGATCAAGGGCCACACTAGGACGTCAGTGCTGAGAACGTGAGGTGATCAGCCCCGAAGTGATCCAACTATCCCGAAGGCCCGTTCGCGGGAGTTCTCATGCGTCAGGAGTTCTCGGTCCAGGGGTTTGCGAACGGCGGCCGGAATGGCCCCGCTGTCGGCGCCGAGACAACGTGTCGCGATCAGTCCTCGCGATCAGTCCTTGTGCCGACCACGTGCTACAAGTCGAGATGAGCCCCTGGCCGACGCAACCGCAACACGCCGCCATTCACCACAACTTGTCGATCTCCCCGGGATACAGCGCAATACGGCTGCCGTGGAACGATGCCTCTGCCTCCCGGGCAACGGACGAGAAGAAGTCGGCCATGGTGACCTTCTCGAAGCCGGGCTGATCGCTGGGAAAGGGATTCTGCGGCGTCCCCCCGATCAGCACAGCCCCGGGCAGAATCCGCCAGCCCGCACTCTCATAGAACGCCTGGAGCGGGCGGTCGCAGGTGTACAACCCCAGGTCCAGTTTCCGCGCGATCATCGCCTCCCGGGCCGCGGCCACCAGACGCCGGCCATGCCCGCGGCCACGGGTCTCGCGCCGTGTGACCACCGTACTCAGCCCGCCGGCGGCAAAACGTCCACCTGCGTGGACGATCTCCTTGGACAGGACCTCCAAGGCGGCCAGCACCGTCCCGTCATCGACGAGCACCATCGACAACGGCCGCAACGCAGGATCGTGGACCGGAGCATCGGGAGAAACGTCCGCCCCAGGCGGGGACGGCCACGCCTGTTCCTGGATCTCCCGCACCTGCACACGCAGTTCGGACGGAATGGCTTCTTCGGGGAAGGACAAGATTTGCACGCGCCGATTCTCTTCATCCACCGCACAAACGCAAGGGAGTTTACCCGGCACTCAGCACCGGCCCGCAGCGACGACGGAGAGGTAAGTCGAGTTCCAATCCCGCTCGGAACTCGCCATGTATGAAGGGGAGTTCACGGTTAGCACGCGGCGGCGCTGCGCGCGCGGAGTTGACCGACGGTCCGGTGTTGACCGACGGTCCGGTCGAGTTGATCCGCCTGTCCTCGTTGGGTACCCATGCCGTACGCCGGCGGCTGCCGGCGGAGGGGCGCAGCGCCCCCCTCGTCGGTGAACTGGGCAGGCCCTGCCGCCGGGCTGCCGCGGTTCAGGACGCCACGACGGCGTTCAGCGGTGGCAGCACCTCCTCCATGAGGAGCTTCACGGAGCGTTGCCAGGTCTCCTGCTGGTCGGCGGTGTCGTAGCAGGTGAGCAAGAGGGTGCCGAAGCCGCCGGTGTCCTGCTGGAGCCGGCTGATCCGGTCGCGGACGGTGTGGGGGGGAGCCGACCAGCCACAGGTGGTCGATCAGGTGGTCGATGTCGATGCGGTCCTCGGGCACGGTGCGGCCGTCCGGGAGGGCGCCCAGGAGCGGGCCGAGTCCCAGGTGCAGGTAGAGCGGGAGCAGGAACTCCTGCCAGCATCGGGCCATCGGGCTGTTGCGGGCCAGGTGGCGGGCTTCGTCGTCGGTGGGGGCGATCAGTACGTCCCGGATGATCCGCCAGGTGGCGCGGTCGGCGGTGCGGCCGGAGCCGGCGGCGCCTTCGGCCACGGTCGTGAAGTGCTGGGCCAGTTGGGTGTGGTCCGGGGTGACGCAGAGGCTGACGGGCAGGTAGCCGCGCGCACCGGCGAGGCGGTGGTTGGCCGAACCGGCGGTGAGGCCCGCGAGGGCGATGGGCGGGTGCGGCTGCTGATACGGCCGCAGGTGGTAGCCGAGACCGGGCAACGGGCTGTCGGGCACGCCGTGGGTCCAGAAGCGGCCTGTGTGAGGTTGCGGGCCCCGGGTCCACAGGCGGTCGATGATGTCGAGTGCTTCGAAGGTCATCTCGCGGTTGAGGCCGGGTTCACCGTCGATCGCGAAGAGCCGGCGATCGGTGGGCAGGGCGCTGATGGCGGCACCGAACTGGTAGCGGCCACCGCTGAGGTGGTCGAGGTGGGCGGCGCGGTGGGCCAGTTCGACGGGGTGGTGGTAGGGCAGCAGATGGCCCAGCGGGCCCAGCCTGATCCGCGAGGTCTGCGGCAACGCCTGGGCGATGAGCAGCACGTCCGCCAGGGCCAGCACGTCCCGCACGCTCAGCCCGGACTCGTGGGGCAGTGTCATCCGCGCCCCGCGGGAGAACACCAGATGGGTCGGTACACCCGCCGCGCGCAGCGCCTGGAGTATCCGGATCCCGTAGACGATCCCGGTGCCGCCGCTGATGCCCACCACGACCGGTTCCGTTGCGGCGCCGGGATGCGGACGCAGGGCCCTGCCGGTGCCCGCGAGCACGCCGTCCGGTGACGGTGCGTGCTCTCCCGCCACGGCGTCATCGGCCATGCGCGTCTCCCGCCGCGGCGGACCGGGTGCGGGGCGTGCCATGGGCCGAGGCTGGTTGCCCGTCGTGCCACAGCTCCAGCACTCGCCGCTGGACATCGGCGGAGAAGTTCTCGGTGAACGCGGTGCTGCGGGGACGGTGGCCGGTCCGCGGCCACGGCAACCGACGCTGCGCGGTGGACAGCAGGAGCCCTCGGCAGCCCGGCAGGCTGCGATGGACACCAGCCGCCGGCTGCCGGCAGCCGGCAGCAGTCGTACCGGTCATGCGGGCGCATCCCCGCGGAGCGTGGCCGGGCCGACCTGACACCTCCAGACTGAGGGTGCGTCGGCACTGACGAAAGATGCGTATGGGCCGACCTTTCGTGCACCGGTTCCCGCCCGACGGGGCAGCGCGTGCGGCGCCGCGGTCACGCTGCCCCCGCGCACATCACCGCGGGCGATGTCAGACCGTCAGGACGATCTTTCCGCGGGTGCGGCCCGCCTGGCTGAGGCGCCATGCTTCGGCCGCCTCGGCCAGCGGCAGCGTGTGCTCCACGGACACCGTGAACTTCCCCGCGTCCGCGAGGTCGGCGAGGGCCGCCAGATCGGCCGTGTCCGGGCGTACCCACACATAGTGGCCGCCCTTCGCCGCCACCTCGGCGTCGGTGATCGACGCGACCCGGTCGCGCTGTTTCAGCAGCTGCTGCGACACGTCGACCGCTCCCTGGCCGACGAAGTCGAGAGCCGCGTCCACACCGTCGGGCGCCAGTTCCCGCACCCGGTCGACGAGCCCGTCCCCGTAGGTCACCGGCTCCGCGCCGAGCTCGCGGAGGAAGCCGTGGTTGCGTTCGCTGGCGGTGCCGATCACCCGCGCGCCGAGCGCGACGGCGATCTGCACACCGAGCGAGCCGACACCACCCGCCGCGGCGTGGATCAGCACCGTCTCGCCCTTCCTGAGGCCGACCCGCTTGATGCTCTGGTAGGCGGTGAGCCCGGCGAGCGGCGCCCCCGCGGCCTGCTCCCAGGTGAGCGCGGCGGGCTTCTTGGCCAGGGTGCGGACGGGAGCGGAGACCATCTCGGCATACGCCCCGTTCTGCGCCCAGTCCTTGCGGACGTAGCCGAAGACCTCGTCCCCCACGGCGAACTCTCCGGCGTCGAACCCCACCCGTTCCACGACGCCTGCCACGTCCCAGCCGGAGATCAGCGGGAAGCGGACCTCCATGATCGGATCCAGGTAGCCGGCGGCGAGCTTCCAGTCGACCGGATTGACCCCGGCCGCCTTCACCCGGACCAGGACCTCACCGGGCGCCACCTTGGGTTCGGGCAGGTCCATCAGTCGCAGGTCGTCGGGCGAGCCGTACTTTTCGAGCGCGATTGCCTTCATGATTCACGACAACTTTCCGGACGGTGAGCGCCTGCCGGCGCAGTGGGCGGGAGGTCCAGCACGTGTGGGGTCGGATGCGGCCGGTACTGGGCCCAGGATCCACACGGATGCGCGAGGCGGGCAACTCCAGGACACGGGGGAGCCAGTCCGCGTGGGGCGGACTTCGGGCCTTTCGCAGGGTGGGCGTTCGCCGTCGAGGCGGCGCCAGGTACGGACGGGACCTGAGCCGTCCGTGCCTTTCGGACGCAATCCGGCGCGTGGGGCCATGGCGGCGACTCCTCGCCCCTGCGGCTGCCGACCGCGCACGGCAGAAGGGAGTGCGGACGCCTCCGAAGCGAGCGTGTGCGGGCCGGCCTCATGGCAGCCGGAGACCGGCTGCGCCAGTGCGGCGGGCTCGCGCGCATCCGCAAGTGCCTCGGCTCGGACAAACCGTTCCCATGCTGCGCCGAGTCGGCCGGGCATCAGTTCGCAGCGCGCCATGTGACACACGAACCAGGCCGCCGCTCTGAAGTGCGTCCACCTCGCGGTGAGGTCCTTGAACCCGACCGGGAAGGGGCGGAAACGCTGGACCATGCGCTGGAAGCGGGCCCCGCCAGGCATGTGGCATCGCCTTCGACGCAGGGGCCGTGAAGAGCGGAGGCGGGAGCCGGAGCACGCAAACCTGCCGGTGCAGCCGACACCCGCCTCGCCCCGGGTGGTTCAGCTCAGGCTCAGATGTCCCTGACGAAGACGATGGCGTCGATCCGGTCGGTGGTGGCCGGGTCAAGGGGGAAGTACGTGTGGTCGGCGGGGACGCGCGGTGTCGGCTTGGGGTCGAGGGCCGTGGCGAGACGGGCGGGGTCGATGACGGCGCGGGCGTCCGGAAGGGTCGACAGCAGCCCTTCGAGGGTGTCGGGGCCGGGGGCGTCGGAGCCGCGGGTGCCGAAGGTGGAGGCGGCGAAGGCGTACCGGTCGCCGAGGCGGGTGCCGATGATGGCGCCCGCGCTCCACCACCGGAGCGGGCGGCCGGCGAACCGCACCTCGCTCTCGTCCCGTTGGAGGTGGCGGTTGTGGGCGAAGGCGAGGGTGGGGCCGCGCCGGGCCTCGCGGCGGAGGATGGCGTCGAGGTTGTCGGCCATCATCGCGTCGCGCAGGCCCATGAGGGCGCTGACACGGGTGGACGCGGTGTCGGCCATGCCGGCGTGGTAGCGCAGGAGCCCGGTGGCGGTGCGGGCGTGCAGGTCGGCATGCCAGTGGTCGTCGGGGGACGAGACGGTCATCAAGTGAGGTGCCTGCATGGTGAGTTGTGCGCGCAGGTCGTCGGCGATCAGGCGCAGCTTCCCGGCCTCGGGGGTGCGGCCGACGGACCGGCTGGGGTCCAGCATGGCCGCCGGGTTGGTCCAGTGCTCGTCGGGGCCGAGTAGTTCGTCGAGGGTCTCGCGGCTCCAGGGCAGGTCGAGGTGGGCGGCCAGGTAGTCGTGCAGTGCGGTCAGGGACGGGCGGGGGCCGGCGGCGCCGGTTATCTCCAGGGGGCCGTCGAAGCCGTAGAAGCGGAGCCGCTCGCGCGGGGGACGCTGTTCGTTGTAGTCGCGCATCCAGCGCAGGAGTTCGCGGTTGGCGGCTGAGGCGCCGAAGCCGTGACTGAAGCCGCGGCTCATGACGTCGTCGAGGGTCCCGATGCCGTGGGTGACGTACGCGTCGGCGGTCAGGGCCATCAGGCAGTCGCTCTCGATAGTGATCGAGCGGTAGCCCTCGTGTGCGACGAGGTGGTGGAAGAACTCGTTGCGCAGTTCCAGGAAGGCTTCGACGCCGTGGGTGGGCTCGCCGAGGCCGAGCAGGCGGGTGGAGGGGGACAGGAGCGCGGTGAGGGCGCCGCCGGTGAAGGGGCGGGCGGCGTCCTGGATCGAGGCCGTCATGCATTCAACCGTATCGTTGAACCTTCGATGTAAACTTTTTCGGCATTCTCTCCCTGTAGACGAGGACGTACCTTCAAATGCGGTTGCGGCCCATCGATCTGGCGCGTGAGCACGGCCTGTCCACGCAGGCGGTGCGCAACTACGAGGAGGCGGGGATTCTGCCGCCGGCCGAGCGCTCGCCGCACGGCTACCGCGCCTACGCGCCGCGCCATGCGGCGGCGTTGCGGACGTTCCTGGCGTTGATCCCCGCGCACGGCCACGCGACCGCGGGGGCGATCATGCGGGCGGTGAACGGCGGCGCGGTCGAGGAGGCGCTGCGGCTGATCGACCAGAGCCACGCACAACTGGCCGGCGACCGGGGCACGTTGGAGGCCGTGGAAGGGGCGCTGCGCGACCTGGTGGTGCCGCGTGTGCCCGAGCCGGAGCCGGAGCCGGGTGTGACGCTCATCGGGCCGTTGGCGCACCGGCTCGGCATCCGCCCGGCGACCCTGCGCAAGTGGGAGCGCGCCGGGCTGATCGTGCCCCGGCGCGACCCGCGCACCGGCTACCGCGTCTATACCTCCGCCGACGTGCGCGATGTGCTGCTGGCCCACCAGTTGCGGCGCGGCGGCCACGGGCTGGAGCACATCGCGCGAGTACTGGAGCAGGTCCGGACGGCGGGCGGGCCGGAGCCGCTCCAGGCGACGCTGCGGGAGTGGCATGACCGGCTCACGGCGCGGGGCCTGGCGATGCTGGCGGGCGCGGCTGCACTCGACACCTATCTGGGGACGCCGTAGTCACCGACGGCGAGTTCACCGACTCCGGCGGCTTATGACGGTGGGCGGCGACCGCGGTCGGGGCGGCTCACCCGCGCAGGTCGACCGTACGCACCTCGACGCCGAGGTCGGCGATGCTGCGCACCTCGTCGGCGGGCGCGGCGGAGTCGGTGACCAGGAGGTCGTAGCCGCTCACATCGCCGTACGCGTAGGTGGCGGTGCGGCCGAACTTGCTGTGGTCGACGGCGAGGACGACGCGCTCGGCCGCCCGCACGTACGCCTCCTTGTTGTCGGCGTACTCGCGGATGGGGTGGAACAGGCGCCCCTCGCTGACGGAGGTGGCGGTCAGGAAGGCGGTGTCGGCACGTACCCGCTCCAGCTGCCGCAGTGTCTCCGGTCCCGCGCAGGACTCGAAGTCCGGGTAGTAGCGGTCGCCCAGCAGCGTCACCTGCACGTCCGACCCGTTCAGCAGGTACGCCACGCGCAGCGAGTTGGTGATCAGCCGCAGCCCCTCGACCTCGCGGAGGCGGTGGACGAGCGGGAAGAGGGTGGAGCCGCAGTCGACCAGCACCGTACTGCCCGGGGTGACCTGGTCAGCGAGCGCCTCGGCCATGGCCTCCTTGATCTCCATGTTGGAGTGCTCGCGGAAGCGCAGCGCGCTCTCCACGGTGACGGTGGGAAAGGCCGACGCCACCCCGCGCCGTTTGCGCAGCAGCTGCCGCTCCTGGAGGTTGTCCAGGTCGCGGTGCATGGTCATCAGGCTCACGCCGAGGCGTTCGGCGAGATCGCTGATCCGGACCTCGCCCTCGGCCGTCACGTGGCGCAGGACCAGCTGACGGCGCTCCTCCACTTCCGCCTCTGAACCCCGGCTCGGTCGCATCCGGAACCCCCTCGCTTCTGCTGTGCGGCCCACGCCGCCGCACCACAATCATCACACACTCTCTGAGAAGTTATTGAAATTATCCGTGATGCGATTCAAGATGCTGACCATCAGGCCGCCGGCTACCCGAAGACGCTCCTCACAGCCGCGGCTACCAGGAGGTCCCCACCCACCACCCCGATCAGCGCGCGATCGCCAGCGCGCATGATCTTCCCCCTCCCCGTGCGGCCCCCATAGGGGGCGACAGCAAGGAGCAACGGATGCGAATCCGACAAGCAAGGCGACGTGCCGTGGCCGCGGTCGCGTCGATCGCCGCAGTGCTGCTGTCGGCCACGGCGTGCGCAGGAGCCGGCGCGACGAGCGGCGGCTCGTCGTCGGGCACCACCATCACCGTGGCGATCGTCGCCAACCCGCAGATGCAGGACGTGGAGACCCTGACCTCGTCCTTCGAGCACTCCCACCCGGGCGTCCACGTCCACTACGTCACCCTCCCGGAGAACGAGGCACGACAGAAGATCACCGAGTCGGTGGCCACCGGCAGCCACGAGTTCGACGTGGTGATGATCAGCAACTACGAGACGCCGATGTGGGCCCGCAACGGCTGGCTGGCCGACCTCCAGCCGTACGCCGACCGCACACCGGGCTACGACCCCCACGACTTCATCGGCCCCGTCCGCGCATCCCTGTCCTCCCACGGCGACCTGTACTCGGTGCCCTTCTACGGCGAGTCGTCGTTCCTGATGTACCGCAAGGACCTCTTCGCCGCCCACCACCTGACCATGCCCGACCGTCCGACCTGGACCCAAGTGGCCGCTCTGGCGGACAAGTTGAACGACCCGGCCCACCACATGGCCGGCATCTGCCTGCGCGGCGTCCCCGGCTGGGGCGAGAACCTGGCACCGCTGAACACCGTGATCAACACCTTCGGTGGCCGCTGGTACGACCCGCGGTGGAACGCCCAGCTCACCTCTCCCCCGGTGCACAAGGCGGTCGGCTTCTACACCGACCTGCTGCGCCGCGACGGCGAACCGGGCGCCCCCACCGCCGGGTTCACCGAGTGCGGTACGGACATGGCACAGGGCACCGCGGCGATGTGGTACGACGCCACCTCGGCGGCCGGGTCGCTGGAGGACCCCACCAGCAGCAAGGTCGTCGGCAAGATCGGATACGTACCCGCCCCGGTCGAGAAGACGGCGTCCTCGGGCTGGCTGTACACCTGGTCGCTGGCCATCCCGAAGACCAGCACGCACCAGCGGGCCGCCTGGCAGTTCATGTCCTGGGCGACCTCCAAGGACTACATCAAGCTGGTCGGCGAAAAGCTGGGCTGGTCGCGGGTACCGCCGGGCAGCCGGAGCTCCACCTACCAGCTCCCGCAGTACCGGAAGGCAGCCGCCGCCTTCGCCGGACCGACCCTGAAGGCCATCAGCGGCACCGACCCGGCGCACCCCACGGTGGAACCCGTTCCGTACACCGGCGTGCAGTTCCTGGACATCCCCGAGTTCGAGGACCTGGGCACCCGCGTCAGCCAGCAGATCACCGCCGCCATCGCCGGACAGCAATCCGTATCCGCCGCGCTGGCGCAGTCCCAGCAGTACGCCCGGACCGTCGGCCGTACGTACCAGCACCCCTGACCGGACCGTCCACCATCAGAAGGGAGGCGTCATGGCGACCCTCGCCCCATCCCGCCCCGGGCCGATGATGCCCGGAGCGCGACCGTCCGCGACGGCACGCCGGGAGGCATGGCAGCGCCGTCTGCCACTGGCACCGGCACTGCTCTTCATGATCGTCGTCACGCAGATCCCGTTCGTCTTCACGGTGATCTTCTCGTTCCAGTCCTGGAACCTGGTACGCCCCGGATCCCAGCACTGGGTCGGACTGGGCAACTACGCCAACGTCTTCACCGACAGCGCGTTCCGCGGCGCGCTGTTCACCGAGATCGAGATGACCCTGCTCGCCGTCGCGCTCTCCATGGTGCTCGGCATCGGCCTCGCGGTGCTGCTGGACCGCAAGTTCCCCGGCCGGGGCATCGTCCGCACGCTGCTGATCGCCCCGTTCCTGATCATGCCGACCGTCGCCGGGCTGCTGTGGAAGACCACCATGCTCGACCCGGTCTACGGCATCGCCAACTACCTGCTCCGACTGGTCGGCGCCGCGCCCGTCGACTTCGTCAGCCGCTTCCCGATGGCCTCGATCGTCACCGTACTGGTGTGGCAGTGGACGCCGTTCATGATGCTGATCGTGCTCGCCGGACTGCAGAGTCAGTCGGGCGAGGTCCTGGAGGCCGCACGCGTCGACGGGGCCGGACCCTGGACGACCTTCCGCGCGATCACCGTGCCGCACCTGCGCGCCTACATCGAACTGGGCGTGCTCCTCGGAGCGATCTACCTGGTCAACACCTTCGACGTCATCTTCATGACGACACAGGGCGGCCCGGGGACGGCCACCACCAACCTCCCCTACTACCTCTACCAGCGCGCGTTCCTCGGCTTCGACGTCGGGCAGGCATCCGCCCTCGGCGTGGTGACCGTCGTCGGCACCATCGTCGTCGCCTCGGTCGCCCTGCGCATGCTGTTCACGGTGTTCGCCACGACCGAAGGGAGGGCGTGATGACCACCGCCCCCGCCTCGCCCGCCGACACGGCAACCCCACGCACCGCGGTACGCGGCCCACGACGACGCCTGTTGGGTACGGCGTCCTGGACCGCGGGCGCGTGGCTGGCCGGGCTGGTCTTCTTCTTCCCCGTGCTGTGGATGGCCCTCACGGCGTTCAAGCAGGAGTCCGACGCCTACACCACCACCCCACACCTCGTGTTCTCGCCGACACTCGGCCAGTTCAAGGCGGTGTTCGACAGCGGCATCGGTCCGTACCTGGCCAATTCGGCGCTGGCGACCGTGCTCTCCACCATCCTGGTGCTGGCGCTGGGCGTTCCGGCCGCCTATGCCCTGTCGATCAGGTCCATCCGCAAGTGGCGGGACGCACTGTTCTTCTTCATCTCCACGAAGATGCTGCCGGTGGTCGCGGCGATCATCCCGATCTACCTCGCGGTGCGCGATCTCGGCGCGCTGGACAACGTCGGCACCCTGATCGTGCTCTACACGGCGATGAACCTGCCGATCGCGGTGTGGATGCTGCGCTCGTTCTTCCTGGAGGTCCCCCGCGAGGTCCTGGAGGCCGCCCGGGTGGACGGGGTCACCCTCCGCCAGGAGATCACCCGGATCATGCTGCCCATCGTCGCCCCGGGCATCGCGGCCACCGCGCTGATCTGCGTGATCTTCTCCTGGAACGAGTTCTTCTTCGCACTCAACCTGACGTCGGTGCGGGCGGCGACCATGCCCGTCTTCCTCGTCGGCTTCATGACCAGCGAGGGCCTGTACTGGGCGAAGCTCGCCGCTGCCGCCACCCTGGCCTGCCTGCCCGTGCTGCTGGCCGGCTGGATCGCCCAGAAGCAACTCGTCCGCGGCCTGTCGATGGGAGCGGTCAAGTAGGGCCCTGCCGTCCGTGTCCCGGTGACTCCAATGGAAATGGGAAGAGTGAGAAAACATGGCTGAGGTTCGGTACGAGCAGGCATCCCGGATCTACCCGGGGACACCGCCCGTGATGGCGGTGGACCGGCTGGATCTGGCGATCGCCGACGGCGAGTTCCTGGTACTCGTCGGCCCTTCGGGGTCGGGGAAGACCACCGCGCTGCGCATGCTCGCCGGTCTGGAGGAAATCGACTCCGGCCGCATATCGATCGGCGATCGCGACGTGACCCACGCGCCGCCGAAGGAACGGGACATCGCGATGGTCTTCCAGTCGTATGCGCTGTACCCGCACATGACCGTGGCGCAGAACATGGGCTTCGCACTGAAACTCCGCGACGTGCCCAAGGAAACCATCACCGCAAAGGTGAAAGAGGCCGCGCGGTTGCTGGACCTGGAGAAGTACCTCGACCGCAAACCCAAGGCGCTCTCGGGCGGGCAGCGCCAGCGGGTGGCCATGGGCCGGGCGATCGTACGGGAACCCTCCGTATTCCTCATGGACGAGCCGCTGTCCAACCTGGACGCGAAACTGCGGGTGGAAACCCGCGCCAACATCGCGGCCTTGCAGGCACGGCTCGGCACCACGACCGTCTACGTCACCCACGACCAGGTCGAAGCGATGACCATGGGCCACCGGGTCGCCGTGCTCAAGGACGGAGTCCTCCAGCAGTGCGACACCCCGCGAACCCTGTACGAGCGGCCGGCGAACGCCTTCGTCGCCGGCTTCATCGGCTCGCCTGCGATGAATCTGCACAGCGTGCCCGTGAGCGAGAGGGGTGCACACCTGGGCGAGGTGGTCCTCCCCCTGCCGGGCTCCGTCACCGCCGACCTCACCGAGGTCACACTCGGAATCCGCCCGGAGGCCCTGAAACTGGTCGGCCCGGATCAGGAAGGCTTCAAGCTCACCGTCGAACTCGTGGAGGAACTCGGCGCCGACGCCTATCTCCACGGCAGGACGCTCCTCGGCGCCCCGGGCCAGCGGTTCGTTCTTCGCGTCGACAGCCGCACCCCGCCGGCCATCGGGCAGACCGTCAACGCCGGACTCCGCGACTCCGGCGAAATCCACCTCTTCCACCCCACCACCGGCAAACGCCTGGACTGAACGTTCCCGAATTGCTGCGCACCGTCACCGATATCGGGGCCATCTCCGCTCATTTGGGCACCGCGTGCTCAATTCTCGAAAAATTTCCTCTGGAGTCCCCTTGACCTATTGACTTCGCCCAACGGCGAGCTCTAATAGAAGAGCAAGTGAACATATGAGTCCCAATCGCTCTTTTGAGTACACATCGTTGCAGCGCGGATATCCGAGTCTTCCGTCATCCATGACGCACACGATCCTTGATCACCCGCATTGCAGCAGGAATCCCGCCTCGAGGACACGGCATCCTCGAAGCGGATCGCGGATTTTCTTGAAGGGTCAAGGAAATGTCTGCTGTGGCCGAATGCACCAGGCCCCCTCATACCGAAGTCGCCTCCGCCTCACTCGAATTGAGAGCAGTCCTGCCCGCCGCGCGGCAGGCACGGACGTTCACCAGGCAGTGCCTGCGCCTGTGGGACGAGGGCGAGGAACTCATCGATGCGGCGGTGCTGATCGTCTGCGAGCTGGCGACGAACGCCATCCGCCACGGGGCGGCACTGCTGCTGGCCGAACGCGGAGTCGGGCACGGGCCGGACGCCATGATCACTCTCACCCTGGCACTGCAGCCTGACGTACTGCACATCGAGATGCGTGACGGATCGGCGGTCCTGCCCGTACAGCGCACCGCCGGCCAGGGCGACGACTGCGGACGCGGACTCATGATCATCGCGGCACTGGCCGAGTCCTGGACCGCCGGGAGGGATCCCGGCGGCGGCAAGTGGGTTCGGGCCCGCCTGCCCCGCACGACCGGCGCCGACACGGTCTGAGGTGTTCGTCGTGAGTCCGAGGTGTTCGTCATGAGGCTGAGGTGTTGGTCGTGAGGACGCGGGACAAGGCGAAGGCCGGGGCCCGCCCGCACCACGCGGGCCCGGAAGAGCTGGTGCAGACGGCCGCCATGGCCCGGAGGTTCTACCTCGAAGGCAAATCCAAGATCGAGATCGCCGAGGAATTCGGCATCAGCCGCTTCAAGGTGGCCCGGATACTGGAGACCGCTCTCCGCGACGGCCTGATCCGGCTGGACATCCGGCTGCCCCCGGAACTGGACGCCGAACGATCCGACGCCCTGCGCACCCGGTACGGCCTGCGCCACACCATCGTCTTCACCTCCCAAGTACAGGACCCGGGCGGTGCAGCGCTGGTCACCCGCCGCCTCGGCGCCGTGGCCGCGGGCCTGCTTGCCGAAATCGTCACGGAGGACGATGTCCTCGGGCTCGTCTGGGGCCCCGAGATCGAGGCGCTCAGCCCCGAACTGACCTCCCTGCCCCGGTGCACCGTGGTGCAACTGTGCGGGGTGACCCCACTGCGGCCGGTCGACGCGAACGCCGTGGAAGCCGTGCGCCGCACCGCGGCCATATCGAGAGGCGTCGCCTACCCCATCTACGCACCGCTGCTGCTGCCCGACGGCGCGACAGCCCGGATGCTGCGCCGGCAACCCGGCATCGTCGAAGCAGTCAGCCGGTTCGGCCAGGTCACCAAGGCGGTCACCACGGTCGGCGCCTGGGGGCCGGGGCTGTCCACCGTTTACGACGCACTCAGCGACGCGGAGCGTGCGAACTACCGGAGCCGGGGAGCGTGCGCCGAGGTGTCCGGCAACCTGCTCGACGGCGAGGGCCACAACATCGCCCCCGAACTGACCGAGCGGATCATCGCCATCAGCTTCGAGGAACTGCGCCACGTGCCCGACGTGATCCTCCTGGCCGACGGCGCCCAACGGGCCGCGGCCACCGCGGCAGCTCTCAAGACCGGCCTCTTCAACGGACTCGTCACGGACACGGGCGTGGCCGAGTACCTCCTCGCGTAGGGCTGTGCGGTTGCGGGGAACCGGTGCCGGAGGCTGCCGACCGGCATCCGTACGCCCGCCGGAAAATGGTGATGCCCGCGGTGACCGCGCTTGATACGGTTCCCGGCATGTTCCTGTGCACCGGCCAGAGTTGGTTCATCAAGCCCCGCAGCGCCGCCTAGCGGCAAGCTGCGTTCAGTATTCCGACAGCTTCGCCGCACGCCGGTTTCCCGCCGGTGCGGTGCTCGACGCTGCCCGGCTCCGACGACGACTCACACCGCGGAGCACACTTCATGAACGACCGGAACCACCACGGCCAGAACCACCATGACCACGACCACCGCGCCCGCGCACACCACAGCGATCTGCGCGAACTCCTTCCACCGGCCGAACCGACCCTGACCACCGCCCCCGCCGAACTGACGCAGTGGGTCACCGCCCACTCCTCCCGACTGGCCGATCTCGGCCCCGGAGCGGACCTGGCAGCCCCGCTCGACGACCTGGAGCCGCTGCGCGACCTCGTCGGCGACGCCCGTGTGGTCGCCCTCGGCGAAAGCTCCCACCAGATCCGCGAGTTCGCCCTGCTGCGCCACCGCATGCTGCGGTTCCTCGTCGAGCAACTGGGCTTCACCGTCTACGCGATGGAGTACGGAGCAGCCGAGGGCCGCGCCGTGGACGCCTGGGTGCAGGGCGGGCCGGGCGACATCGACGACCTCCTGGCACCCTGGGGCGCCCAGCCCCAGGGCCACGGCACCGAAGGCGGGGGCACTCCCCTCAGGGGCCTGGGGCAGCCCGTCGAATGCCGGGACACCCTGCGGTGGCTGCGCCACCACAACGCCGGGGCCACGCACCCGGTGCGCTTCGTCGGCTGCGACGTCCCCATGGCGGGCGGCTCGCTCGCGCCCGTACTGGAGCCGGTCGCCGCCTACCTGGCCACCGTGGACCCCGGTGCGCTGCGCTTCCTGCACACCGCACTGGAGATCTCCGAGCCGATCGCGGGCGGGACGGTCGTGCTGCCCGCCTACGCCAGGCTCGACCTGGACCCGGTGGAGCAGGACCGCCTCACCACCGCGCTCGCCCGGCTGCTGGGCCGCCTCACCGACCTGCGTGAGATCTACACCGAGCGCAGTGGGCCCGCGGCCTACGCGACCGCGCTGTCGGACGTGCGCGCGGCGGTGACGACCGACCGGGCCCAGCGCGCCATGGCCGAAGCCCTCGCGGGCGCGCCGGACGGCATGGACTTCGCCTCCCGGGAGCGCTATCTGGCCGACACGCTGCTGGAGTTCCTGGAGCGGTCCGCACCCGGCACCCGCGTCGTCCTGGTCGGGCACAACGCCCACATCCAGCGCTCGGCCAACCAGGCCGACGGCTCCTTGGCGGTGACAAGCATGGGCAATCTGCTCTCCCGGGCGCTGGGTAGGGACTATGTGCCCGTCGCGCTGACCGGCAACGGCGGCCGGACGGTGGAGAACGTGCCCGACCGGGACCATCCGCTCGGGATGCGCTGGGGGCGGGCGGTCACCCCCGAAGCACTGCCGGACAGTGTCGAGGCGCTGTTCGCGGGCGTGCCGGGGCAACCGGCCCTGGTGGACACGCGGGTGCTGCGCGCATACGCGCGACGTCACGGACTGCCGGAGCCCGTCCGCACCCGGCTGGACACCGCGTTCATCGAGATCCCCGCCCTGGAGGCGTTCGACGGGATCGTCTGTGTCCCGGACACCACCGTCAGCGCCGACACACCGCGGTAGACACACGGCAGCAGGCGCCTGACGCGCCAACAGCGGGGGCAGGGCGGGCCGTTCCGTACTTCAACTTCTCACGGGCGGCCCGCTCTTGTTGTCCTGCTGTGACGTCGACCGGGACCCGGCCGCTGGGGCGGTCTCCGCTGCCTGTGGGCCGGTCGGCATGCCGTGGCAGGCCGCGGAGCCCACCGCCCCACCACCATGCCCCGCGCCACCGCACCCCTGCGGCGTAGCATCTGCGACGTGTCGAGCGAGTACGCGGAGCGCGCGTCCAGGCTGCCGGATGCGGTCGTGTGGACGCGACAGGCCGTCCGTCCCGGTGCTCGGAAGGCGGGGGCCGTGCTGCCTGACGGCTGCATGGATCTGGTGTGGACCGAGGGCAGGATCCTCGTTGCCGGGCCCGACACGCGGGCCTACCACTCTGGTCCGGGTGCCGGGGGCCCGTGGGCGGGCGTCCGCTTTTTCCCCGGCACCGCCCCCGCCGTGCTCGGCGTGCCTGCGCACACGTTGCGGGACCAGCGCGTGGACCTGACCGACCTGTGGCCCGGCGCCAGGACTCGCCGCGCGATCGAACGTGTCGACGCAGCACCCGACCCGGCTTCTGCCCTCGAAGACCTGGCACTGCGGCTCGCGGCCGACGCCGGCCCCGCCGACCCGCTGCTGCGGGCGGTCGTGACATCCCTGGCGGCCGGCCGCCCCGTCATCGCGACCGCCGATTCGGTGGGCCTTGGAGCACGGCAGCTCCACCGCCGTTCGCTGGCCGCTTTCGGCTACGGTCCGAAAACCCTGGGTCGCATCCTGCGCCTGCAACGCGCCCTCGCCCTGGCCCGGGCCGGCGTCTCCCTCGCGGAGACGGCGGCCCGGGCGGGTTTCGCCGATCAGCCTCATCTGGCGCGTGATGTACGGGAGTTGACGGGAACGTCCCTGACCGACCTGGTGGGGCGGTGACTCAGGCGGTGGCCTCGGCAAGTGGTGCGTACAAGTCGACGCCGTTGCCGTCCGGGTCGTGCATCACGGCGTAGCGCTGACCCCAGAAGGCGTCCCAGGGCTTCAACTCGCCGTGGTATCCCGCGCCGACCAGATCCTCGTACACCGCATCGACATGCTCGGGGCCGGCACAACGGAACGCCAGTCCCACCCGGCCACCGCCCGTCGGTGGACGCCAAGTCGGGTGGAAGGAGCGGACGGTTGCCTCGGGGTCGAGGGTGAGGCGGAGCCCACCCGGCAGTGCGGCCTCGACGTGCGGCCGGTTCTCGGAGCCTTCGGGGAACTCGATCCCCAGACGCCGGTAGAAGGCGAGCGAAGCGGCCAGGTCGGAGACGACGAGGCCGATGACGTCGAATCGGGGTGTCGGCGCGGAATTCATGGTCGGCAGCGTAGGCGGGCGCGGACGTCGGGTCTTGAAGGAAACGGACACCGAGCCGAACGGAGACGGCCACGGACACCACCAGGGGGATCCGGACCGACGGTCCTCCCGGTCAGGCCGCGCGGCGGGAGAGGAAGACGCCGAGCTCCTGCCATGCGGCGGCCTGGGGGTCGGGGAGTTCCGTGCGCAGGAGCTGCCACTGCTTCTCGACACCGAACGAGGGGGCTTCGGCGAGGAAGGTGACGGTCCGGCGGGCGCGCTCGAGGGCCCCGTCGGTGTCACCGGAGGCGAGGTGCGCCCGTGCGGCGTAGCCGTTCCACACGGCGGTGTTGCGGGCTTCGAGGCGGGTGGCCGTGGGGGCCGGGTCCAGCAGGGGCAGCAGATGGCCGAGGGCGTGGTCCATCTTCCCCAGGTAGAAGTGGGCGGCGCCGACGAAGACTTGCATGACGTCGGAGGTGAGCCAGTTCATGAACGGGGGGTCGTTGTCGTGCGGGGAAGGAGAGTAGAGCGTACCGGCGAAGTGCAATTGGCCGACGGCGGCGGTCCGTTCTCCCTGCATCGCGTACGCGATGGCGCGGACGACGCCGAGCAGTGCGGTCAACCGGGGGCTGTGGCCGGAGCGTTCGCAGGCCCGGTGAGCGGCGTCGAGGAGGGGATGGGCGTTGGCCGGCTCCCCGCAGTACACGTGCTGCATGGCGAGCAGCGTCATCGCCCATCCGCCGAGCAGGCCGTCCTCGGCGACGGCGGCGGTGCGCATGGCGGCCATGTAGGCGGACTGAGCGCGTGCCTGGTCGCCGAGGTCGAAGGCGAGCCAGCCGCTGTAGCAGGCCGCGTTGGCCGTCAGGGCCATGAGGGCGGCTCCCGTCGGCCGGTCATATGAGGCGTTGCGAGCCAGGTCGCACAGCAGGAGAAGTTCGGCGTCGACGAGCGTCCGGGCGCCGAGGGGGCCCAGGTCGTGGTACAGCTTCCGCGTCTTGAGGTGGCGTCGCTCCAGGTCGGCGACGCAGTCCGCGCTGATGCGCAGGCCGCGGCCGGGCGGCTCGAACGGCGCGGCGGTGTCCAGCCAGGCGGTGGTGAGGCTGGCGATGCTCTGTTCGCAGGAGACGAGTCCCTGGCCACCGTGCCCGTCCGTGCGCGGCGCGGTACGGGCGATGGTTTCCAGGGCGTGCAGTGCCTCGTCGCAGCTCCACGGTGTCTGGAGCAGGGATGCCTGTCCGGTGGCCGTGTACAGCCACTCCGGCCAGCCGAGCCGCAGCACCTCGGAGCGGGGCACGTCGTGGAGGTGGGCGAGGGCGAACTGGGCGTTGAGTTCGGGAGTGACCTTGCCGGACTCCCAGCGGGCGATCTTCTCGCGGCGGGCCGCCATGGTCCCGAAGCCGAGTTCGGCATGGGCGTCGGCGATGCGACTGGCGTAGGCGGCGTGTGAGAGGCCCTCCCGTTTGCGCAGCAGCGCGAGGGGATGGCGCACGGGGCGATGGGTCATCTACGGAGAGTGTTTTCGGTGGGGGGACGGGTCGAGTGAGTTACTCACCAGTAATCAGGATAGACATAAGTCTCGAATCGCATCAATAGCCCCAGCGTTGTTGAAAGTCGAACTTCTAGGTTGAATCGGCAATCAGTGCTTCCGTGGGGATGGCAGGCGGACGCCTGTCCGCGCGGCCGAGGGGCCCGAGGCACCGCCGGAGCACACCCGAGGCACGGCCGGGACTCAGCCGAACGCACGCCGAAGGCACGCCCGAACCCCTTGGAATACGCCGTGCCCGGGGATTCCCTTTTCTTGCGCCGCACTTCTGGCCACCGCCGGTTTCTCCGCTTCCGGGCCCGGCACGACACCCGGCGCCCCTGCCCGTACGTACCGGCTGGTCCCCCCCCACGGAGATGCCTGTGTCCTCGTACCCCACGCTGTCACCGCAGTCCGCGCCCCGGCAGTCCGCGCCCCCGCCGTCCGCGGTGCCCGGCCGGCCCCCGATCCCCGCCACGGCGGTCCGGGGCCACCCGGCCGTCGCGGCGCAGCAGCCGCGCAGGTCCGGCGCCGAGCGTGCGGTGCCCGTACTGCGCTGGCCCGAGCAGACCGCGGAGGTCGAGCGGTGCCGTGCGCACGGGATTCCGCGGCTGCTGCTCGTGGAGCCCGCCGCCCCGCCGCCGGTCTGCGTCGACCCGCTGGAGGACTGGGTCCGCGCGCCGGCGGGCGAGCGGGACCTGCAAGCGCGCCGGGCCGCTCTGCGGGCCCGTGCGGAGCGCCGCAAACCGGTGATCGACGAGCACAACGTCCTGCAATACGCCGGGCGGGCCCTGCCGCTCGCGGCCGGCGAGGCGGAACTCGTACGCCTGCTGCTCGACGACTACCGGTCGGTGGTCGGCCGGGCCGAACTGGCCGCACGGATGTGGCCGGGGGGTGCCGAACGCCGCAACGCCCTGGACGTACGGGTGCTCCGGACCCGCCGCCGACTCGCCCCCCTGGGCCTGGTGATCAAGACCGTATGGCGCACCGGCTACATGCTCGACACCCGGAAGGACGGAGATCATCATGACCTCAAGTCGAAGGCGTGACGCCTCGTGACCGGGTCGTACCGCCGCGGAAGCGGCGACGGCCGCTGAGGTCCAGTGGTCGCGATGAGGACCCAGAGCACGGCCCGGAGCACGTCGCGGCGGCGGCCGGCGGATGGCCTGCTGCGGTGCCCGCGCCCGTTCCCACCCGCAGTCACGGCACGGGGACCTCTTGCGTCGTTCCACGGTTCCGTTCCGGCGCCCCGGCAGACGCCCTCGCCGACGTGCCCAGGGAGCGATGCGGTTCCACGGAGCGATGCGGTCCGCGCATCCCCCCGGTGCCCCGACCTCGCACACGACCCGGATCACCCCGCGAAGAAAGGTATGGGCCGATGACCACCGAGCATCACACGACCACCGCCGAGCAAGCAGAGGCCCGGTACCACCGGCAGGCGATGACCGCCGAGCCGGAGGAAATCGGATGCGTACGTCGAAGCGTCACCGCCTTCATGCGGTACTGCGGTTGGGGAGCGCTGACCGGCCCGGCCGTCCTCTGTGTCACGGAGATGCTGACGAACGTGCGCAGACACGCGGACTCCGACGAGTGCGCACTCCTCGTCCACTGCTCGCCGTCCGGCGTGCGCATCGTGGTCAGCGACGGCAGCCCGGATCTCCCCGTCCTGCGCGAACCCGACCCGCTCTCGGAGCGCGGGCGCGGCATGTTCCTGCTCGCCCACACCGCCGACGCCTGGGGCGCCGCCCCCACCGCCACCGGCAAGGACGTCTGGGTCGAGTTCCGGGCGGCTTCCGTGGAAAGCGCCGCGCGTTCCGGCGCCGCGCCTCCGATACGTCGGTGCACTGCGTGACGTCGCCGCCGCGAGCACGGCCGCAGCCGGTACCCCCGGGGCTCCCCATCCCACGAACGACCCGGATGTACCTACGAATTGAGGTGTGGGGACCGCATGAACGAGAGGAAGGGAATGGACGGCATGGAGGGCATGAAGGGGATGCAGGGGATGCAGGGGGTGAAGGGTGAGCATGGTGCGACCGAGCGCGCGGCGGGTCCGGACACCCTCGCCCACCTGGCGCGACGGGGCGCCGAGCGGTGGCCGACGGCTCCGGCCCTGCGATGGCGGGGCGCCGACGGCGACCGGTGCCACATCTCGTACGCCGAGGCCGGGGAGGCCGCCGAGGAGATCGCCCGCGGGCTGATGGGACTCGGTCTCCGGCCGGGCGACCGGGTGGCGATCCAGAGCACGCTGCGCCCGGAGTGGACGTTCGCCCTCCTCGGCGCGGCGGCCTCGGGGCTGGTGCTGGTCTCGTTGCTGCCGACGACGGTCCCGGAGGAGATCGCGCACGTCCTCAACGATTCCGGCGCGACGGCGGTCATCTGCGAGGATGCCGCTCAACTGGCCAAGATACGGGCCGCCGGGCCCCGGCTGCCGAGACTGCGGCACATCGTGCTGATCGACGAGCCGGGGCGGAGCGGGGCCGGCGGCGAACCGGCCGGGAGTGCCGGCGAGCCGCTCCGCGACGACGGAACGATGACGCTGGATCAACTCCGCCGGCTCGGGCAGACGGCCGTTTCCGGTGAAGAGTTGCGGAGGCGCCAGGACGCGGTGCGCCCCGACGATGTGCTGGTCGTCCTCTACACCTCGGGAACGACCGGGCCGAAGAAGGGCTGCGCCCTGTCCCACGGCAACTACGTCAGCGTCCTGCGCGCGCATCCCGCACCGCCGCGCAGGCCCGACGGCGCGGCGACCACCGGCAACGGCACCGTCTTCGTGGTCACCGGCCCGCACACCATCGCCCTGCTGATGCAGCTGCTGACCTGGTGGTCGGGGTACACCCTGGCCTACTTCAGCGGCGGCTCCCCCGAGCGCATACCGTCCGAGGTACGGGAGATCCGTCCCACGATCCTCCCGCTGGTCCCGCTCGTACTGGAGAAGATCCACGGTGCGGTCCTGGCCGGCCGGACGGAGCGGGAGCGGCAGCGGATGGTGGCGGCGGCGCGCACCGGCCTGCGGGTGCGCGAGATGCGCGCCCGGGGAGCAGGCGTCCCGGACGGGCTCCGGCGCTGGTTCGAGGAGGCCGAGCAGGGGCTGTTCGCCGAGGTGCGCGACCACTTCGGTGGCGCGGTGCGGCGGGTGACGGTGTCCGGTGCTCCGGTGTCCCAGGACATCCTCGCGTTTTTCCTCGGCTGCGGCGTGCCGATCGTGGAGAGCTACGGGATGACCGAGACGGCCGCCGCGGTGACCTCCAACACCCCCGACGACTACCGGCTGGGCACGGTCGGCAGGCCGCTCCCGGGAATCGAGGTCGACATCGCGCCGGACGGCGAGGTGCTGGTGCGCGGCGGCAATGTCTTCCGCGGCTACTGGGGTTACGACGAGGGGGAGTTCGGCGCCGTACGGGACGGCTGGCTGCACACCGGAGACCTCGGTGCGATCGATGCGGACGGCTGTCTGCGTCTGACCGGACGCAAGAAGGAGCTGATCCAGCTCTCCAATGGCATGGCGGTCACCCCCCATCCGCTGGAGCGTGAGCTGCGCGCCAGCCCCCTGATCTCCCACGCGGTGCTCTACGGCGAGGGGAAGCCCCACCTCGTCGCGTTGCTCACCCTCGACGAGCGGCAGGCCCGGGCGTGGGCCGCGGAGCGCGGGCTGCCGGCCGCGCTGCCGGACCTGGTCCGCGAGCCGGAACTGCTGCGTGCGCTCGACGAGGTGGTCGGCCGCGCCAATGCCGAACTCCAGGAGTACTTCCGGGCCAAGGCGTTCACGGTCCTGGAGCGTGATCTGTCCGTGAGCGAGGGAGAGTTGACGATTTCCCTGAAAGTGGCCCGTCCGGTCGTGCACGAACACTTCCGTGAGCGGTACGAGGCGCTCTACGACTGACCGTGCGGCCGGGCGGCGGACCGTACCCCGGCTACGGCGAAGTGCCCGGCAGGCTCCCTGCCGGGCACTTCGCCGTACCGGCCGGCTCAGCCGGGGAGCAGCTTCGGCCGGTACAGCTCCAGCCAGACGTGCAGGTCGAGCAGCTTCTCCAGCACCAGGCGGTGGCGCCCGCGGTGCGGGGCACTCTCCGGGGCCGTCTCGACGGCGCGGCGGGCGGCGCCCGCGTCGACCAGGGTGAACACGTCGTGGCCGGGAGTGGCGAGAACCTCGCGCGCCTGGTCCTGGAGTGCGCGCAGGTACCGCGGGTCGTGGGTCATCGGATAGGGGCTCTTGGTGCGCGCGCGGATGGCCTCCGGTACCACCGGCCGCGCGGCTTCCCGCAGCACGCTCTTCTCGCGGCCGTCGAAGACATGGGTGGCCCAGGGGATGTTGAAGGCGTACTCGGCGATCCGGTGGTCGCAGAAGGGGACGCGGACCTCCAGGCCCACGGCCATGCTGAGCCGGTCCTTGCGGTCGAGCATCCCGCCGAGGCTGCGGGTCAGGTGGAGGTGGAGCAGTTCGCGGGCCCGCCGCTGTCCGGGGCTCTCACCGTCGAGCACGGGCGTCTCGGCGACCGCGTCGCGGTAGCGCCGGGCCGCGAACTCCGGTATGTCCAGGGCGGTTCGGAGGTCGTCGGGCAGATAGGGCCGGTCCTGCCGGACGGTACCGAGTGCCGCCGTGAGCCAGGGGAAGCCGGCGGCCTCGCTGACCGTGCGGTCGTGGAACCACCAGTAGCCGCCGAACATCTCGTCGGCGCCCTCGCCGGACAGCGCGACCGTGGAGTGCCCCTTGATCGCCTGGAAGAGCAGATAGAGGGAGTGGTCCAGGTCGCCGCGCCCCACGGGCAGGTCGCGTGCGGTCACGCAGGCGCGGCGCACGTCCGGGTCGGCCGCGGCGGCCGGGTCCAGTACCAGGTCGGTGTGGTCGGTGCGGAGGTGGCCGGCGAGCGCACGGACGTAGGGGGCGTCGGGATTGATGTTGTACGCGTCCGGTACGAAGTGTTCGCTGTGCCCGATGAAGTCCACGGAGAACGAGCGCAGCCGGGCTCCCCGTTCCGCGGGTCCGCCGGACGCGAATCCGGCGATGGCGCTGGAGTCCAGGCCGCCGGAGACCAGTACGCAGCGGGGCACGTCCGCGACCAGCTGTTCGCGCACCGAGTCCCGGAGCAGCTCGCGTACCCGTGCGCAGGTGGTGGCCCGGTCGTCGGTGTGCGGCAGGGCCCGCAGTCGCCAGTAGGTGTGCTCCCGCAGGCCCGCGCGGCCGACGGTGAGCAGGTGACCGGGCAGGAGCTCGCGCATGCCCTGCCACACCGCGGCGCCCGGTGTCTTCACACCGAGCACGATCTCCCGTATGCCGTCGAGGTCCACGGTCCGGGGCACGGCGGGATGGGCCAGCAGGGCCTTGGGCTCAGAGCCGAACAGGACCCCGTCGTCGGTGGGGAGGTAGTACAGCGGTTTGATGCCCAGGCGGTCGCGCACCAGCAGCAGTTGCTCGGTGCGGCCGTCCCAGACGGCGAACGCGTACATGCCGGTCAGCCGGTCGACGAACGATGCGCCCCACTCCAGATAGGCGTACAGCACCACTTCGGTGTCGCTGGAGGTGTGGAAGCGGTGCCCGCGCCGGCGCAACTCGCCCCGCAGCTCCGCGAAGTTGTAGACCTCGCCGCTGTAGGTCAGGGCCACGGTGCCGTCGGGTGTGGTGGCGGTCATCGGCTGGGCGCCGCCCGCGAGGTCGATGATCGACAGCCGTCGGTGGCCCAGCGCCGCGTGGCGGTCGCACCAGGTGCCGGCGCCGTCGGGGCCGCGGGCCGCCATGGCCCGGGTCATGGATTCCAGTACGTCGGCTTCTTCGGTGAGGTCCCGCTCGAACGACACCCAGCCCGTGATTCCGCACATTGCGCCTCTCCTTCGGGGTCTTTTCCGCCGGTCGTGGGGTCGGTCAGTCGACGTAGAGGTGATCGCCGCGGAAGGTCTCCCCGTCGGCGAGCGGTTCGGCGGGGTCCGAGCCGAGGGAGGTGATCTTGTTGTGGGCGTCCACGAAGACGACCTTGGGCCGGATCGTGGCCGCGTCGGCGTCCGCGACGATGCCGTAGCCGATGATGATGACCAGGTCGCCGGGGTTGATCAGGCGCGCGGCGGCGCCGTTGATGCCGACCACGCCGGTGCCCCGCGGGCCCTCGATGACGTAGGTCGACAGGCGGTTGCCGTTGTTGATGTCGACGATGTCGACCTTCTCGCCGGGCAGCAGGCCGGCGGCGTCCATCAGGTCGGCGCAGAGGGTGAGCGAGCCGACGTAGTGCAGGTCGGCCTGGGTGACGGTGGCGCGGTGGATCTTGGCGGTGAGCATGGTGCGGAACATGTCCGTGCTTCCTTTCGGTGGTGGTGGCGGGTCGCCCCGGGCGGCGGTCAGGGCTGCCAGGGCTTGATCTGCAGGGACTTGACTTCCAGGAATTCCTCCAGGCCGAAGACGCCGTGCTCGCGGCCGTTCCCGGACTGCTTGTAGCCGCCGAACGGGGCGGTGGGGTTCGGGCCGGCGCCGTTGATCTCGATCTGTCCGGCGCGGATCTGCCGGGCCACGGTGAGCGCCCGGTCGCGGTGCTCGGACCACACCGCGGCGGCCAGCCCGTAGTCGGTGTCGTTGGCCAGCCGCACGGCCTCGGCCACGGTGTCGTACGGCTCGATGGCCAGCACCGGCCCGAACACCTCCGCGTGGTGCACGGCCATCCACGGGGTGACGTCCGAGAGGACGGTGGGCCGGACGAAGTAGCCCCGTGACAGGCCGTCCGGCGGCTCGGTGCCGCCGGTGACGAGCCGGGCGCCTTCCTTCAGGGCCTGGGTGAGATGCCGGCGGACCCGGTCGCGCTGGGCCCGGGACACCAGAGGACCGAGTCCGGTGTCGAAGTGGATGGGGTCGCCGACGGCCACGGTCGCTGCCGCCCGTTGCGCCACCCGTTCCACCTCGGCCAGCCGGGAGCGGGGCACGACGAGCCGGGTCAGCGCACAGCAGGTCTGGCCGTTGTTGAGGAAGGCACTGGCGACCGCGTGCGGTACCGCCCGGTCCGGGTCGGCGTCGGGGAGCAGCACCGAGGGACTCTTGCCGCCCAGTTCCAGGGCGACCCGTTTGACGGTGTCCGCGGCGAGCCGGCCGATCCGCCTGCCCACCTCGGTGGAGCCGGTGAAGGACAGCACATCGACGCCGGGGTGCGCGGCGAGGGCCTCGCCGACCACCGGCCCGGTGCCGCTGACCATGTTGAACACCCCGGGCGGCAGGCCGATGTCGTCGAATATCGCGGCCAGCGCCCAGGCACCGAGCGGTGCCACCTCGCTGGGCTTGAGGACGACGGTGTTGCCCGCGGCCAGTGCGTAGGCGACCTTCGCGGCGATCTGGTGCAGCGGGTAGTTCCACGGCGTGATCGCGCCGACGACGCCGAACGGCTCCCGGACGATCACCGACGGGCCTGCGGTGCGCTCGTAGGGGAACTCCACGGCGATCCGGGCCGCTTGATGGAACGTCAGGACGGGAAGCGGGATCTGTGCCTCGTGGGAGAACGCTATCGGAGTACCGACGTCGCGGGTGATCAGCTCGGCCAGCTCCAGGCTGTCCGCCCGCAGCCGTTCGCCGACCCGGTCGAGGTACGAGGCCCGGCGGGCGGGCGGGGTGCCGGCCCAGCCCGGGAAGGCCCGGCGGGCAGCGGTGACCGCGGCGTCGACGTCCTCGGGCGTGCCTCGGGGGACGGAGCCGATCACCTCCTCCGTCGTCGGGTTGACGACGTCGATGGCCTCCCTGCCGTACGAGCGCGTCCATGAGCCGTCGATGTAGATCTTCCGGTGGTGGAGCATGGTCTCTCCCTTGTGGGGTGGGGATTTCCGGATGGCCGGGGCCGGTCCGGCGGGTCGGGCGCTAGTCGTTCTCCTGCGGGGCCGGCCACCGCTCCCGCAGGGCCCGGCCGGTCTCGTCGGCGGCTTCCTGGAAGGCGGTCAGCCGGCAGAGGAGGAAGAAGACGTGGAGCATGCCGTCGTACCGGCGGAGGGTCACCGGCACCCCGGCGGTGCGGAGCCGGCGGCCGTACTCCTCCGCCTCGTCCCGCAGCGGGTCGCACTCGGCGGTGAGGATCAGCGCCGGCGGCAGGCCGGCGAGGTCCGCGGCGAGCAGGGGCGCCGCCAAGGGATGTGCGGCGTCCTCGGGGGTGGCCAGGTAGAGGTCCCAGAAGTGCTCCATCGCGGCACGGGTGTTGAGATGCCCGTGTGCATAGGCGTCGTAGGAGGGGAACGCGGAGCCGCGCGGCGGCGCCAGGGGCGGGCAGATCAGGATCTGCAGGCCGATGCGGGGGCCGCCGCGGTCCCGGGCCAGCCGGCAGACGGCGGCGGCCAGGTTGCCGCCCGCGCTCTCCCCCGCCACGACCAGCCGGTCCGGTTCCGCCCCGAACTCGTCGGCCCGCGCGGACAGGGCCCGGACGGCGGCGTCGGCGTCATGGACCGGCCCGGGGAATCGGGTCTCCGGAGCGAGCCGGTAGGCGACACTGGCCACCACGGCCCCGGTGGCGTTGGCGAGCCGGCGCAGCGGGCGGTCGACGAGTTCCAGGTCCCCGGCGACCCAGCCGCCGCCGTGGAAGAACACCATCAACGGCCGTGGCCCGGTGGCCGGTTCCGGCATGTAGACGCGGACCGGGAGGGCACCGTCCGGACCGGGGACCGTGGTCTCGATGATCCGCGCCAGCGGTTCCGGTGGCCCCTGGGCCGGTATGAGTCCGCGCATCAGCTCGCGGACGGTCCGGACTCCCACCTGCTCGAAGGGCGGGAAACCCTGCGCCGCCAAGGTGCGCAGGACGCGCTCGGAATCGGGGTGGAGAGGCATGGACGCTCCTTCGGTCGCTTCGCGGCTCACCGGCGGCGGGGTGCGGGCCGGAAGTCCGTCCACGTCGGCCGGGAGGTCCGCCGGCGGTACTCGGCCGTCTGTCCGGGCCAGTTGTTGGTCACCCGGCCGCTGTCGTGGCGGTACCAGCTCGTGCAGGAGGACCAGACCGTGCGGCGCAGCCGCCGCTGCATCTCCCGGTCGAAGGCGTCGGCGACATCGCGGCGCACCTCCAGGAAGTCCCGCCGCCCCCGGGCGAGTTCGGACACCGCGGCGGTGATGTAGCGGATCTGGCTCTCGATCATGTAGAGGGCGGAGCCCGCGCCGATGTTGGTGTTGGGGCCGTAGACCAGGAACATGTTCGGGAAGTCCGGGACGGTCATGCCCAGATGGGCCCGCGCCCCGCCGCGCCACACCTCGGACAGCTCCCGGCCGCCGCGGCCGAGCACCCGCATCGGGGCGAGGAAGTCGGTGGCGGCGAAGCCGGTCGCGTAGACGATGGTGTCGACGGGGTGCTCGGCGCCGTCCGCGGTACGGATGCCGGTCCCGGTGATCTCGGTGATCGGCTCGGTGACGAGCGCGACATCGGGACGGTTGAACGCCGGGTAGTACGCGCTGGAGACCGCCACCCGCTTGCAGCCCACCTCGCCGCGGGGGGTGAGCTTCGCGCGCAGTTCGGGATCCTGGAGCTGGGTGCGCAGCTGCACCTCGCTGCCGCGCAGGGTGAGGCGGGACGTCGGCCACCGCCGGGTCAGCCCGGAGACCAGGGACTCGTTGAACAGCCACCAGCCGAGCCGGGCCGCCTTCTGTTTCACCAGCGGCAGCCGGCGCGCCCGACGGGACGGCGGCGGGTAGACCCGGTCCCACCGGGGCACGACGTACGGCGCCGAGCGCTGGAAGACCGTCAGGTGTGCGGTCAGCGGGGCGATCGCGGGGACGATCTGGATCGCGCTGGCGCCGGTGCCGATCACCGCGACCCGACGGCCCGTCAGGTCGTGGTCGTGGTCCCAGCGCGCGGAGTGGAAGGCGCGGCCGGTGAACCGGTCGGCGCCGGGGATCGGCGGCACCCGCGGAGTGCTCAACTGGCCGCAGGCCGGCACCAGGACGTCGGCCTCGACGATCTCCCCGGTGCCCGTCCGCAGCCGCCATCGCAGGTCGGTCTCGTCGAACGCGGCGGACTCGACCTCGGTGTCCAGCCGCAGGTGCGCGCGCAGTCCGTACTTCTCCACGCACCCGCGCAGGTATCGCAGGATCTCTGCCTGGGAGGCGTAGCGGCGGGACCAGTCGCGGCGCGGCTCGAAGGAGTAGGAGTACAGGTGCGAGGGAATGTCGCAGGCCGCGCCGGGATAGGTGTTGTCCCGCCACACCCCGCCGACGTCCGCCGCCCGCTCCAGCACCACGAAGTCGTGGTGGCCGGCGCGTTTGAGCGCGATGGCCAGGCCGATCCCGCCGAAGCCGGCGCCGATGATCGCGACGCGGGGCAGCGCAGGCCGCCGGCGGTCGCGTGCGGCGGACTTCGGCGTAGCGGCGGTGAGCAGCCGCAGCGTACGTGCCCGCGCCGCGCACGCCGCCCTCGTCCGCGCGCTCACCGGTCCGCCTCCGGCGGCGCGGGCGGAATGTTGTGGTTGAAGCGCAGCAGGTTCTCGGGGTCGTACTGTGCCTTGACCTTCGCCAGCCGCCGCAGCCGTTTCTCGTCCCAGAACGCCCTGACCCGGTCGGTGTCGTCCTCCTCGCTCAGGAGGTTGAGATAGGCCGCGCCCGATCCGAAGGCCCGCAGGTCGGCCCCTGCCTTCTTCACCCAGGCCCGGCACCGGTCGTTCTGCGCCGGGTCGTACCACTGGCCGACGACATGGATCAGCCAGCTCTCCTCGCGGTGCGAGAACGCGGTGGCGTCCGGTGCGACGCGGGTGGGCTGGGCGTCGAACGGGATGACCTGGAGGACCGTCTCCGGTGACGGGAGGTCACCGCCGATCCGGGCGACCGTCTCGATCTCCGCGCGTCCGAAGCGGGGCAGGAACTCACTGGTCCAGTACTGCTGGTGACCTGGCGGATTGGCCGGATCGAGCATCGACTGCACCTGGACCAGCGGTATCGGCTCGACGAAGTCGACCAGCGGATCGCCGAACTCGCGGATCGGCCGCACGACCTCCCAGCCGTCCTCGACCGGCCCCGCGTAGCGCAGGAAGAAGCCGACGACGGGGCGTCCGCGGTGTTCCGGGGGGAAGAACTCCAGGCTGGGCACGCGGAGGAAGACGACGTCCAGGCTCAGCTCGTCGGGAGTGGCGCCGACGTGGTCCCGGAGGAATTCCAGGACCTCGACCGCCCGCTCCACCGGGTGGGCGACCATGCCGGCCAGCATCATCGGTCCCACGGGGTGCGCCCGGTACTCGAAGGAGGTGACCACCCCGAAGTTCCCGCCGCCACCGCGCAGGGCCCAGAACAGCTCGGGGTTCTGCTCGGCGCTCGCGACCACGAGTTCCCCGTCCAGGGTGACCATGTCCGCGGACAGCAGGTTGTCGCACGTCAGGCCGTACTTGCGTTGGAGCATCCCCATGCCGCCGTTGAGGGTGAGGCCGGCGATGCCGGTCTGGGAGACCTGTCCGGAGGGGACCGCGAGGCCGTACAGCTGCGTTTCGCGGTCGACGTCGGCCAGCGTCGCCCCGGCCTGGACACGGGCCGTCCGCCGTTCCGGGTCGACGTGCACGCCCCGCATCGACGACAGGTCGACGACCAGGCCGTCGTCGCAGGTGCCGTGGCCGGCGATGCTGTGGCCGCCGCCGCGTACGGCGAGCGGCAGGCGGTGCTCCCGGGCGAAGGCGATGGCGGTGATGACGTCGGAGGTGCCGTGGCAGCGGGCGATGAGCGCGGGCCGCCGGTCGATCATGGCGTTGAAGACGCCTCGCGCCGTGTCGTATTCGGGATCGGTGGGCGCTATCACCTCGCCGAGCAGTGCGCCGCGGAGCTTTTCGATGTCCGCAGGATTCATGGATGTCCTCCAGGAGCGAGCAGAGCCACAGGGGCCGGAAGGGAGCGGGCGGGGAGCGGGCACAGGTCAGCGGCGGAGCGCCGCCGCTTCGGCGCGCCGGCGCGCCATGAACTCCTCGAACATGTCGTGCAGTTCATCGGTGGCGCGCATGAGGCGGCCGGTTTCCGGGTCGACCAGGGAGTGCACGGACTGTGCCTCCGCGAGGAGGCGGTTGCCGTTCGTCCGGTAGATCTCGTAGTGGCACTCCAGGTGCCTGCGGGGGGTGGTGGCCCACGTCCGGACGGTGAGATCGTCCAGGTACATGGCGGGCTCGTGAAAGCGGGCACGGAAATTCGTGGTGGTGATCCGGTAGTTCCAGAAATCGACCCCGACGGCCAGCGCGAAAGCCTCCCGGCCCAGGTCGAACCAGGGGATGTAGCTCGCGTAGTACGCGTGCCCCTGTAGGTCGCATTCACCCCAGCGGACCCGCACCGTGGTCTCGATATGGTTCCAGCCCTCGATGTTCCGTGCGGATTCAACCCAACGCGGCATGGCGCCTCGTTTCTCTCGTGACCGATCCGAAGATTTCTGCCCGGAGTAATGAATCCGGCTCGACGGGCAGTGCGTTATGCGCTTTGTCAGCGCGTGACGGCGGCAGGCTAGGCACGGTTCGAAGTGCACGTCAAGGCATCAATGGACGACATGACAAAGCGCATTCACCGGGCACGTTGAGTGGCTGCATCTTGCGCGCATCTTTCATTTGTTTCACCGCCGTGGAGAATCTTTCCGGGTACTTACAGGAAGGGCCGACGAATTGACCGGAGGCAGTTGACACGGCTTCTTCACCGCGCTTAGCGTTCCCGGCGAACCAGGAAATCACGGCGGTTCACTCTCGCCTCACTTTCCTCTGTTCATTCATTTTTCGGTCGCCATGCATTTCGCGGATCTCAGAAAATCGGCGGTGTTTCTCGATGGACGTTTCGGATTTCCTCAGGGGCTCGGTGCCGGCCGCGGTGCACTCGGCGGGCGTCGATCTGGTGGACCTGCGCCGCTGGGAGCTGGCCGTCGCCCGTACCCGAGGGCAGCTGCTGCGGCGGGTCTTCGACGCCTCGGAGCGCGAGGCCGCCGAGCGCGCGGCGGATGGCACCTGGACACCGGAACGGATCCTGGGCCATGCGTTCGGGGTCAAGGAGGGGGTGGTGAAGGCCCTCGGCGGCCTGCCCCCCGGCGCCCGCCTCTGCGACATCCGCGTGGCCATCGCGGCGGACCGGCCGGAGCCTTCCGGCCGGCAGGTGCAGCTGCACGGCGAACCGGCCCGGTGGGCCGCGCGCCATCGGGTCGAACTGACCGCCGGCACCCGGGACCTGGGCGATGACATGGCAATGGCCTGGGTCGTGGCCCACCCCGCAGCTACGACGGAGACCGCGCGATGAGCCCCGCCGCGACCGCCGCCCGCCCCCCGTACGGCCCGACGGCCTTCGTCTTCCCCGGCCAGGGCAGCCAGTTCCCGGGCATGGGGCGGGAGTTGAGCGGCTTCGGGCCCGCGGCCCGCGCCCTGGTCACCCGCGCCGAGCGCATCACCGGGCTCCCCGTCGCCGACCTCATGGCCACGGCCGACGCCGAGACCCTCGCGGACCCCGAGATCGCCCAGGTCCTGGTCTTCGTCTGGTCCGCGGCGGCACTGGAGCGGCTGCGCGAACAGGGCCTGCGGCCCGCCGCCGTCGCCGGGCACAGCCTCGGCGAGTACACCGCGCTCTTCGCCAGCGGCGCCCTCGACCTGGACACCGCGCTGTCCCTGGTCTCCTGCCGCGGCCGGGCGATGCATACGGCCGCCCGGCAGACCCCGGGCGCCATGGCCGCGATCGCGGGTCTGCCGCCGGACACGGTGCGCGGCCTGTGCCGGGACGCCTGCGACGACTCCGGTGTCGTGGTCGTCGCCAACCTCAACTCGCCCCGGCAGACCGTGGTGTCGGGCACCGTCGCCGCGGTGCGCCGGGTGGTCGGCGCGGCCCGCGAGGCCGGCGCGCTGCGGGCCGTCCGGCTGCCCGTCGGAGGGGCCTACCACTCACCGCTGATGGCCGGCGCGCCCGTCGCGCTGGCCGTGCGGCTCCGCGACGTCCGCCTGGCGCCACCCGGCATTCCGCTGGTCTCCAGCGCCACCGGGCGGCTGGTGACCGATATCGAGGAGTACCGCGACGAGCTGCTCCGGCAGATGCTCGCCCCGGTGCGCTGGCAGGAAACGGTGCACACGCTGCTCGCCCTCGGCGTCCGCAGCTTCGTCGAGGCCGGACCGGGGCGGGTGCTGAGCGGGCTGGGCCGGGAGATGGCCCGCGACGCCCGGCACCTGACCGTCCGGGAGGCCCTGGGCGCCGTGCCCCGGGCTCGCTCCCATCCGGCCGGGCCCACCGCTCAGGGGGCTTGTGATCACTCCACCGCACACGCAAGGGAACGCAGATGACCGACTTCGACGGACGGGTCGCACTGGTCACCGGGGCCACCAAGGGCATCGGACTGGCCGTGGCCACCGACCTCGCCCGGGCCGGCGCCACGGTCCTGATCAACTACCGCAGAAACCCCGACCGGGCCCAGGAGGCGCTGCACGCCGTACGGCAGCTGCGGCCGGACGCCGAACTGCTGCAGGGGGACATCGCCGAACCCGCGGACGTGGACCGCATGTTCCGGCACATCCGTTCCCGGCACGGCGGCCTCGACGCCCTGGTGCACAACGCCGGCATCACCCAGGACGGCTATGCCGTGATGATGGGGGACGCGAAGTGGCGGAGGGTGATCGACACCAACCTCACCGGGGCGTTCCTGTGCACCCGCGCCGCCGGGCGGATGATGGCCGCCCGCCGGCGGGGCTCCATCGTCACCATCGGCTCCACCCGCGCCCTCAACCCCCCTGCGGGACAGGCCAATTACGCGGCGTCCAAGGCGGGGGTGCTGGCCATGGTGAAGGCCCTCGCCAAGGAACTCGGCGGCTACGGCGTACGCGTCAACGCCGTCGTCCCCGGTTTCGTCGACACCGCGATGACCCGGCAGATGCCGCCCGCGCAGCTGGCGGAGAACCTCCGGCGCGTTCCGCTCGGCCGGATCGGCCGGCCCGCGGAGGTGAGCGCGGTCGTGCGCTTCCTGCTCAGTGACGAGGCGGCGTACGTCACCGGGACCTCCGTCGTCGTCGACGGCGGACTCATCAGCTGACCACCCGCACACCGCGGAGCCCACACGCCCCGCACGCACCACCCACACCACACAAGGAGACGGTCATGACGATGACACTCGAAGAGGCCACCCGGCGCGCCGGTACCCGTCGGCAACTCGCCGACGACGTCAAGGAGTTGCTGGTGGACCGGCTGTCGCTGGACGTCGACCCGGCGGCCATCGGGGACGACCAGCCGCTGTTCGGCCGCGGCCTGGAACTGGACTCCATCGACACGCTGGAGCTGGCGATGGCCGTCGAGGACGTCTTCGGTGTCACCATCACCGATGACGACACCCACAGCCTGCTCTCGCTGAACCGGCTCGCCGCCCACATCGAGGCGGCCCGGTCATGACACCGGACCGCCCCCGCGCCGCGGCACAGACGCTGAGCGCCGACGACATCGCCCGGCTGCTGCCGCACCGCCACCCCTTCTTCCTGCTCGACCGGGTCACCGCGCTGAATCCCGGGGTGAGCGCCGAAGCGGTCAAGAACGTCACCGCGTCCGACGCGGTGCTGGCCGGCCACTTCCCCGGCCGGATGCTCTACCCCGGAGTGCTGCTCGTCGAGTGCGTCGCCCAGCTCGCGGCCGTGATCTACGGCAGCGCGGGGGCTCTGCGCGCGACCGGCGAGGTCGTCGGCGATGTGGCGGACCGGGTGGGGTACCTGGCGGAGATCCGCCAGGCGAAGTTCCTGCGGCCGGTGTACCCGGGTGACCAGGTGGTGCTCCGGGCGGAGAGCGGCCCCCGGCTCGGCGGGCTGATCTCCGTGACCGGACAGGCGTCGGTCGGCCGGGATCCGGTGATGACCGTACGCCTCGCCGTCACCGAGCGCGAGGACACCTGACGGTCCGGCCCGGACCACCCGGTTCCCCCTCGCCCCTTCTCCCCACTCCCCTCTCCCACCCCGTTCATCCATCGAGGAGTTACTGATGAAGGCCAGCTACACGGACACCACCGAGGAGTACACGGCACTGCGCGAGGCGTGCGGGCTCATCGACTACGAGGGCATCGGCCTGGTGCGGGTCTCCGGGCCCGCCGCGGCCGACTACCTCGGCCAAGTCGCCACGCGCGGCGTCGACTTCCTGCTGGAGGGCCAGGCCATGGCCGCCCTCCTGCTGCGCGAGAACGGCACGGTCATCGCCGAGGTGCTGATCCACTGCCATGCCGCCCACTACCTGGTCGAGATCTGGCCGGCCCAGGCGAAGGAGGCGACCGGCCATCTGATCGCCGCTGCCGCGGCCTACGAGGGCGTGACCGTCCAGGACGTCGGCGCCGAGTACACCGTGCTCGCCCTCGAAGGGCCGGAGTCGTTCCAACTCGCCCGGAAGTACCTGCCGTTCCCGGTGGCCTCCATGGCCTACCGCAGCTTCGCCACCGCCGACTGGGGCGACGGCCGTGACCTGGTCGTCTCCCGTACCGGAGTCACCGGCGAGTACGGCTACAAGTTCTTCACGCCGGTCGCGAACGGCGCGGAGCTGCGGGCCGAGCTCCTCGCGCTCGGTGCGCGGGAGTGCGGCAAGGACGCGCTCGACGTGTGCCGGATGGAGGTCCGGTTCGCCAGCCTGGAGCAGGAGAGCGCCGGCGGCCAGGTGACACCGTTCGAGGTGGGCCTGCAGTGGATGGTCGACCCGGGTCACGAGTCCGCCGGGCGCCCGGCGGAGGACGGCGGGAGCGGCCGTACCCCGGTGTGCTGGATCGCCCGGGAGGCTACGGCCGGCCGGCCGGAACCGGGCACGGCCATCGCGGTCCGCGACGCCGAGGTCGGCATCGTCACGCACGCGGTGTGGTCCCCCAGGCTGGGCCGGATCATCGGCACCGGCCGGGTCGACGCCGAAGTGGCCGCCTCCGGCCAGGAGTTCCTGCTCGCCGGACCGGGCGACGCGATCCGCACGGTCTCCGCCCCGTTCCTGACCGCCACCAGCCTCGACGTGTCCCTGGACTGACGGCCCACGGCGCACGCCAGGCAGTGCGCGGGGCCGCCGGAAGGGGCGGAAGGAGAACAGATGAACCCCAACAAGAGCGGCCGGGAACGCGTCGCGGTCACCGGTATCGGGCTGAGCTGCGCCCTGGGCAACGGAGTTCAGCAGGTGTGGCGGGGAATCCGCGAGGGGCGCAGCGGCATCGGCGAGACCGGACGGATCGACGTGTCGACGCTCAGCTGCCGGTACTCCGGCGAGGTTTCCTCGGTGCCCGCGTCCCGGCACCGGCTGCGCGGTCGGCTCGACCGCGCCACGACCCTGGCGCTGAACGCGGCCGAAGAAGCGCTCAACGGCGCGGGCCTCGGCCTCGCGGGCGGCGACGGCCACGACCGCAGTGGCCACGACCCCTACCGTATGGGGGTCGCCGTCGGCACCTCGGTGGGCGGGCTGGAACGCGGCGAGGAGTTCCACTGGGAGCTGCTGCGCAACGGACCGCAGGCACCACGCCGCGATCTGCTGTTCCACTACCCGCTCTACACCTCCGCCGACGCGCTGAGCATCGCCTTCCAGCTCCGGGGGCCGAAGGTGGTGATCTCCAACGCCTGTGCGGCCGGGGCCAATTCCATCGGATTCGCGACGGACGCCATCCGGGAGGGACGCGCCGATGTGATGCTCGCCGGCGGGGTGGACGTCCTGGACATCCTCTCCCTGGCCGGGTTCGACAGCCTCAACGCGCTCGACCCGGAGCCGTGTGCGCCCTACTCGCGCAGTACCGGGCTCAACATCGGCGAGGGCGCGGCGATCCTGGTGCTGGAGTCGGAGTCGTCCGCCCGGCGCCGCGGCGCCGAGATCCTGGGCTATGTCCTGGGCTACGCGCTGACCAGCGACGCGTACCACGCCACCGCCCCGGACCCGGCCGGCAGCGGTGCCCTCCGTGCCATGCGGAGGGGGCTGTCGCAGGCCGGTCTGACGGCGGCTCAGGTGGATTACGTCAACGGACACGGTACCGGCACGCCCACCAACGACAGCGCCGAGACCAAGGCCGTCGCCGCCCTGTTCGCGGACCTGGCGCCGGCCCCGATGAGCAGTACGAAGTCCCAGGTCGGGCACATGCTCGGCGCTGCCGGTGCCCTGGAGGCCGCGGCCTGCGTGCTCGCGCTGCGGGACGGTGTACTGCCCCCGACGGTCAATGCGGACGAGAGCCGCGAACCGGTCCGCGACATCGTGCCGAACCGGGCACGCGCACAGGAACTGGACGTCGTGGTGTCCAACTCCTTCGCCTTCGGCGGCAACAACTGCTCGCTCGTCCTGGGGCGGCGGCCCCTGCCGGCCGCCCCGCCCCGGCCCGACCACCGCGTCGTGATCACCGGGGCGGGCCCCGTCTCGGCGGTGGGCAGCGGGCGGGAGGTCTTCCTCGCCGCGCTCCGGGACGGGAGGACGGGCGTCGGCCCGGCCCGCCTGGCCGACCTCGGTCTCTCCCGGACCGGGCAGGCCGCCGAGATCGACACCGCCGAGTGCCGGCGCCACGTCGACCGCGGCTACGCCCGCCGGCTCGACCAGATCGGGCTGCTGACGCTCGCCGCCAGCCGGCTCGCTCTCGACGACGCCGCGCTGCGTGTCGGCACGTCCGACGCGGACCGGGTCGGCATGGTCTTCGGCACCTTCAACGGACCGGTGCAGACGGTGGAGCAGCTCAGCGAGACCATCGGCACCGACGGCCCGCACCGGGTCAATCCCCGGCTGTTCCCCAACTCCGTGATGAACGCGGCCGCCGGGCACGCCTGCCTGGCCCTGCGGATCCGGGGCCCGCTGTCCACCCTGGCCACCGGCTGTGTGTCCGGACTCAGCGCGCTGGGCTATGCCGCGGACCTGGTCCGGCGTGGGGAGGCCGAGGTGATGCTCGCGGTGAGCGCCGACGAGCTGACCCCCCTGGTGCACTACGGATTCGACCGGCTCGGTCTGCTCTCGCCGGACACCGTCCGCCCCTACAGCACCACCCCCAGCGGAACGGTGCTCGGCGCGGGCAGTACCGCGCTGGTCGTGGAGTCGCTGGAGCACGCGCTGGCCCGCGGCGCCACGATCCTGGCCGAGGTCCGGGGCCATGCGATCACCTCCGACGGCTATCGCATCGCCGGCAACGACCCGTCAGGGCGGGCCTGGGCGGAGAGCTTCCGGCGCGCGCTGGACGACGCCGGGATGGACCCGGACGGCATCGGGACGGTATACGGTGACGCGCGCGGCACCGCCGCGATCGACCGGGCCGAGGCCCGCGCGCTCGCCCGGGTGTGGCGGCCGGGCACGGTGCGGCTCAGCAACCTCACCGGATACGTCGGCCATGTGCCCAGCACCACCTCGCTGATGTCGGCGGTGTGCGCCACCGAGACGCTGCGCACCGGCTGGAGTCCGGACATCCCCGGGCTGTCGGACCCGCTCGACGGGCTGGCCGGCTACCTCGCACCGACGGCCCGGACCGGGCAGGCCTGCCTGCTCACCGCGGCCAACTGGGGCGGTACCTACGCCTCTCTCGTGCTGAGCCCGTGGCACCCCGACGCACCGGGCACGCAGGAGACGGCGACACCGGGGAGGCCGTCATGAGCCATCGCGCCCGACCGCGCCTGGCCCTGCGTCTGGCGACTCCGCAGCAGACGCCGGCGGCCGGCGACCCCCGGTGGGCCCACTGGCTCACCGAGGCCGAACTGGCCTACGCACACGGCCTGTTGCGGGCCGAGGAACACCTCTCCGCACGCAAGCTGGCCAAGGAGGTGGGCTGGGACCTGCTGGGGTGGCCGTACGAACCGCCGTGGCAGGACATGGAGATACGGCGGCGGCCCGGCGCGGCGCCCGTCCTGCACCTCGGCGGTGAGCCGGCCCCCGGGACGCGCGGGCACGGAACAGCCCGGCCGGGTGTGTCGCTGGCGCACGCCCGCGGATACGCCGCGGCGCTCGCCTGGCTGCCCTCCGCCGGGGCCGGGCCCCACTTCCCCGGAGCCGCGACATGAGTGAGCGGAGCGAGCCCATCATCCAGCGGTGCGCGGCTCGCGCAGGCGAGGCCGGGCGAAGCGAGGTGCCGGCATGAACGGCCGCCTCGACGGCCGGGTGGCCGTGGTGACCGGGGCGCTCGGCGGGATCGGGCACGCCGTGGCCCGCCTGCTCATGGAGCAGGGCGCCGCGGTCGTGGTCACCGATCTGGACGGTGAGGCGTGCCGGGCCGCCGCCGACACGCTGAGCCACGGCCGGCCCTCCGGCCGGGCCGTCGGCCACCCGCTCGACGTCACCGATCCCGCGGACTGGGAACGGGTGACCCGGTTCGCCCGCCGCCGCTTCGGCCGCCTCCACGTGCTCGTCAACAACGCGGGAACGCTGGGGATCAGCGGCCTGGAACACCTCGACGCGCCGGAGTGGGAACGGGTGGTGGACACCTGCCAGCGCGGCACCTGGCTCGGCATGCGGGCGGCCGTGCCCTGCCTCCGCTCGGCCGGCGGCGGAGCGATCGTCAACATCGCCTCGGTCTACGGCATGGTCGGCTCCGGTGCCTCCTTCGCCTACCACGCGGCCAAGGGGGCGATCCGCGCCATGACCACGGCCGCCGCGGTCGAGCTGGCCCCCTTCGGTATCCGCGTCAATGCGGTCTACCCCGGCATGGTCGACACCCCGATGACCGGAACGGCACCCCAGGGCTTCATCGCGGACGTCGTCGCGGCGACGCCGCTGGCGCGCCTGGCCCAGCCGTCCGAGGTCGCCGCCGCCGTGGGGTTCCTGGCCTCCGACGCGGCGTCCTACATCACCGGCGCCGAACTCGTCGTGGACGGCGGCTACACGGCGCGGTGACCACCGCACGCGTGCCACAGCCGCGTCCCGCGCCGAACGCACGATCCGGGCCGTACGGACGATCGATCCGGGCCCTACGGCCTCGCACGAAGGGAAATGCGATGGCGACCCACGCCCGCCCCCGGCCCCCCTGGGGCATCCTCGGCGTCATCTGCCCCGCCCTCTTCATGATCGTGCTGGACACCTCGATCGTGCACATGGCGATCCCGGTGATGATGAAGGACCTGGCCACCGGGCTCGACCAGGTGCTGTGGATCGTCAACGCGTATGTCCTCAGCTACGCGATCCTCATGATCACCGCGGGGCGGCTCGGTGACCGCTTCGGTCCCAAACGGGTCTACCTGGCCGGACTTCTGCTGTTCACCCTCGCCTCCGCGCTGTGCGGACTGGCCGGCGGCGCGGGGGAGCTGATCGCGCTGCGCGCCGTGCAGGGCGTGGGCGCGGCCCTGCTCACGCCCCAGACGGGCGCCCTCGTCACCGCACTGTTCCCCCCGCAGCGGCGCGGTGCCGCATTCGGCGTGCTCACCAGCGTCATCGGCCTGTCCATCGTGGCCGGGCCGCTCCTGGGCGGGCTCCTGGTGAGCCGCGCCGGATGGCAGTGGATCTTCTTCGTCAACGTACCGGTGGGCATCGTCGCGCTGGTCGCGGCGGCCGTGTTCGTCCCGGAACCGGGGCCGAGGGGGCACCGCGGCTGGGATCCGGCCGGCCTCGCCCTGGTGACGGGTGGTCTGACGGCGCTCACCTTCGGCCTGCTGGAGAGCGGACACTACGGGTCCGGTGCGATCGCCGGACCGGTCACCGTCCCCTGGGTGCTCGGCACGGGCATCGCGCTCCTGGTGCTCTTCGCGATCCAGCAGTGGCGCCGCGGGACGGCGAAGGGTCGGCCGGCGTGGTGTCCGCGCCGGCAAACCCTGCTGCCCCGGTCCCTGTTCGCACACCGTGACTTCGGGCTGGCCAATGTCATCGGCGCCGGCGTCCACTTCGCGGTGATCGGCAGCGTGCTGCCGATCACCCTGTTCCTGCAGCAGGTCCTCGGCTGCTCCGCCCTGCGGGCGGGGCTGGGCACCGCGCCGACCCCGCTGGCCGCTGCCGCCGTCGCCCAGGTGGCCGGGCGCCACGCCGACCGGGTGGGCGGCAAGTCCCTTCTGCTGGGCGGGCTGTTGACCTACGCCCTCGGCCTCGCGCTGATCGCCTTGGGCGCCCGACCGGGCATGAACCCCTGGCACCTCCTGCCCGCCATGCTGGTCGCGGACATCGGCATCGGCTGCGTACTGGCACCGGTGACGAAGATCGGCATGGATGCCGTGGACGGGGCGCTGGCCGGGCCCGCCTCCGGCGTGCTGAACACCACGCGGCAGGTCGGCGGGGTTCTCGGCAGCGCGGCCGCCGGGGCACTGCTCCAGAGCAGGACCGCGGCCGCGGTGCACCAACAGGCCCTGGCCAAGGCCGGGTTGCTGCCGGAGGAGGCCCGGCGGCCGTTCGTGGCCGGGCTCGACCACGGAGTGGCCCGGGGCCTGACGGCCGGCGCCGGGACCGACACCCCGGTGCCCGGTTTCCTCGACCCGCACTCCGCGGGACTGTTCCGCGCACTGGCCGCGGAGGCGTACCGGCACGGCTTCGTCGCGGCCATGCGGGACACCGCGCTGCTGCCGATCGGCGTACTCCTGCTCGGCGCCGTGTGCTGCCTGGCCGTGGCCGGCGCGGGCGGCACCAGACGGGAACCGGTGCGCGGGGGCGGGCCACGTCATGCGCGCGGGCGGACGCCGTGATCACGGTGGTGCGCGGGCGGCCGAGCGAGGCGGAACTCGCCGCGCTGGTGGCCGCGTTCGTGGCGCTCTCCCGCGCCCGCGCCGCGGACCGGGCCCGCGGTGTCGGCATCGCTCCCCCGTGCGCGACCGGCCGCGCGCACTGGACCCGGCCCGGGGAGTGCTACCGCGCCCCTCATTCCTGGCGGTCCTGACCGCTGCCCGCACGGGCCCTGGCCGGCCTTCCGTCCGCGCCCGGCCGTTCCCGCCGCGGGCGCCCGGCGTTTCCGTCCGCGCCTGCCGCCAGATTCCACTGCAAGAACCGAGAAATATTATTCGACGCCAATTTTCCGCGGTGTTACCTTTTCACACGCCGGAGAATTGCCCAGGAATTCATGACCTGCCGGCGCACGCTTCGCATCGAATTCCCGACAGCTGACCGCTGACCGCGAGGAGAGATTCCATGTCCAAGAACACCATCAAGCGGGCGGCCATCGCCGCCGCGCTGGCCGGCGCCGTGGCCTTCACCGCGGCCGGCCCGACCCAGGCGGCTCCGGCGCAGGCTTCGGCCAGCCCGCAGGCGGCCGTCACGGCGGACGACGCCAAGTGGTACCAGGGCACGATCGCGCGCTTCACCGACAACTTCCTCGAAGTCAACGTCAACGGGACGATCGCGAAGTTCGACCTCACCAAGGGGACCGACTGGTACGGCCACATGAAGATCGGCGCCTGGGCGTATGTCAAGGCCAGGATCGTCGACGGGAATTACATCCCGGAAGCGGTCATGGCCCGATAGCCACCCCCGTCGCCCGCACTTCGTCCCGCCGAGCAGCAGCCCGGCGGGACGAAGTGCGTGCAGGTGCCGCTCGCGTCCCGGGTGCGGCGGGCCATTTCCGCCCGAAATCCAGGAAATCCTGAAAGAGCTGCGCAAGGAAAATCGCCACCGGTTGGGATCGTTGTTATTTTTTCGACGGCCCCAAAAAGGGCCGGAATTCATGTCCGACCGAATGCGGTTCCGGACCGGTTCCCGAACCGGCGAAACAAGGAGAGAAATCATGTCCAAGCGCAAGCACCTCATCAAGCGGACGGCCATAGCCGTCGCACTCGTGGGCGCCGCGGGATTCGCCGCGTCCACGCCGGCACAGGCGGCCCCGACGTCCCAGGACGCCCAGGCCCCGTACTCCGCCCCGGCTGGCACCGGGTGGCACGCCACCAACTTCCAGGGCTCGGTGAAGGCCGTGCACGCGGGCTCCATCGATGTCGACGTGAAGGGTTCGGTCAAGAGCGTGGACACCGCGAACGCGATGGTAATCGGCAACCTGGCGCCCGGAGTTGCGGTCAACGTGACGAACTGGGGAACCGGCACGGTCGTCGTCGCGCTGAACAACTGGGGCTGAGGTCCACCGGACCTCACACAGGACTTCGTCCCGTCGGGTATCCACCCGGCGGGACGAAGTCCTGTGCGGCTGTGGCGGTTCCGCTACCGCGCCGCCACCTCCACGGTGCCGCGCTCCGCCACCTCGGCGGCCCCCTCCGTCAGGCCGATCCGCCGGTGCACCCGGCGCAGCGGGCCCGGTGCGTACCAGCCGTACCTGCCCAGCAAACGCAGACAGGCCGGTACGAGCACCCCGCGGATGAGCGTGGCGTCCACCAGCACGGCCAGGCCGCTGCCGAGGCCGAACATCTGCATAAAGCTCACATGGCTCGTGGTGAAGGCGAACAGGCTCACCGCGAGCAGCGCCGCGGCGGCCGACACCAGGGCGCCGCTGCGGGCCAGGCCCCGCGGTACCGCCTCGGCCGGGGACAGGCCCCGGTCGTGGAGTTCCTTGATCCGGCTCAGCACGAACACCTCGTAATCCATGGACAGTCCGAAGACGATGCAGAACATCAGCAGCGTCATCGCCGTGTCCATCGGCATCGGTGTGAACCCGAGCACCGAGGAGAAGTGCCCCGACTGGAAGATCCACACCATCGCGCCGAGGACCGCGCCGAGCCCGAGTGCGTTGAGCAGCAGCGCCCGCAGCGGCTGGAGCACGCTCCCGGTGAACAGGAACAACAGGACGAAGGTGCTCGCCACGATCATCGCCAGCGCGACGGGCAGTCGCTCCTGGATCGCCCGCCGGGTGTCGACCGCCTGCGCCGCCGGCCCACCCACCAGCGCCTTGCCGGGGCCGGGGAGGGCCACCGCGCGGATCTGCCCGACCAGCCGCCGCGCCGCATCGGAGGAGGCGTCGTAGCCGGTGCGCACGGTCAGATGGCGCAGGCCGGACGCGGCACGGCCGGGGTCGCCGGGGCCGGTGGGCGACGCGGCGCCCGCCGTGAACGTACCCGCGTCGGTCTGGACCGCGTCGACTCCCGGGAGGGCGGCGAGCGTCCGCGCATAGCCGTCGAGCCGGACGTCTCGCGCGCCCGCCCCGGACACCACGATCTCGACCGGCCCGCCGCCCCCGCCGGGGAAGTCCCTGTGCAGGGCGGTGGCCACGGACCGGCTCGCCGCGTCCTCGGGCAGGACGCGCTCGTCCGGAACGCCAAACCGGGCTCCGAGCAGCGGCGTGGCGGCGAGCAACAGCACGGCGACGGCCGGCAGAGCGGTACGCAGCGGGTGGCGGAACACGGTACGCGCGATCCCGCCCCACACCGCGCTGCCACCACCCGGCGCGGCCGGACGCCGCCGTGCCGCCTTGCCCGGGCGGGCCACGCGGTGGCCGAGCACGGTCAGCAGGGCCGGTGTGACGACGAGCGCGCAGAGCGCCGCGGTGACGACGACACCGATCCCGGCGTAGGCGAAGGACCGCAGGAAATAAAGGGGGAAGACCAGCGGTGCGGTGAGCGCGGCCGTGACGGTGGCCGCGGAGAACAGGATCGTGCGGCCCGCCGTCGCCACCGTCCGTGCCACCGCCTCGGGTACGCCCTGGCCCGCCGCCGTCTGCTCGCGGAACCGGCTGACCATCAGCAGCCCGTAGTCGATGGCGAGACCGAGCCCGAGCGCGGTGGTGAGGTTGACGGCGAAGACCGAGACATCGGTGAGGCGGGCGATCAGGTGCAGCTCGGCGAAGGTCCCCAGGATCGCCGTCGCGCCGATGGCCAGCGGGACCAGCGCGGGCACCAGGCCGCGGAAGACGAGGACGAGCAGGGCGAGGGTGACCGGGACGGCGATGCCCTCGGCCAGTCCCAGGTCCTTGGCCACCTGGGTGGTGATGTCGCGGTTGGTGCCGGAGGGCCCCCCGGCCAGGACGGTGAGCTCCCGGCCGACCGGATCGGCGGTCCCGGCGGCCGTGGGGGCACCGCCGTCCCGCCCACCCGCGTAGTCGGCGATCAGCGCATCGGCCCGCCGGGTGACCTGCTCCCGGTCACCGTCGAGCCGTACCAGCACGAGGGCGGCGCGGCCGTCCTCGGCCTTGAGTGCGCCGACCGGTGTCCGCCAGTACGAGTCGACCCCCGCGACACCGGCTCGCGCGGCCACCCGGTCGGTGAGGGCACGGCCGGCGGCCAGCGCGGCGGGTGAGTCGACGGTGCCGTGCCGTGGCCGTACCAGCAGGGCGAGGTCGGCGGTGCCGCCGGATTTCTGGTGCAGCAGCCTCGTCACGGCGGTGGAGGGCGCGGCGGGGTCCTCGAACCCGCCGCCCTTGAGCTGGCCGAAGACGCCGACGCCGGCGGCGCCCGCGGCAAGTGTCAGCAGCCCTGCCAGCACGAGGACCGTACGGGCCTTTCGGGAGAGAAGGGCTCCCAGTCGTTGCAGCATCGCATGCTCCCGGGGTTCAAGGGCCTCCCGGGGAACCGGACGGGGCGGCGCCGGAATGGGAGTGGAGACCCGACGATGTTTACGTCGTTAACTTTGCATCGGATGTGCACGCTGTCAACATAGGGGGGTGAACACACCCGGCACGCCGCGCAGCGGCTACCACCACGGAGATCTGCGCAACGCCCTGGTCAGGGCCGGAGTCGCGCTGGCCGCGCAGGGCGGGCCGCAAGCGGTGGTGCTACGGGCCGCCGCCAGGGAGGTCGGCGTCTCCGCCACGGCCGCGTACCGGCACTTCGCAGACCGTGACGACCTGCTGCACGCGGTCAAGCTGGCGGCCCTGGGGCGGCTCGCCGGGGCGATGGAACAAGAAGTGCTCGCCGGGAAGCGCCGGCGCGACCCGGTGGAGGAAGCGGTCCGCCGGCTGCGGGCGCTGGGCACCGGCTATCTCCGCTTCGCACTGGCCGAGCCCGGCCTGTTCCGGATGGCCTGCTGCGAAACCACCGACCAGAAAGGGGACTTCGCCCTGGTGGCGGACTCCCGCGCGTTCGCCATGCTCACCGAGGTGGTCGACACCCTCGCCGGCCACGGACTGATCGAGGACCGGCGCCGGCCGTTCAGCGAGATGGCCGTCTGGGCACCGGTGCACGGCCTGGCGAACCTGCTGCTCGACGGTCTGCTGGCCGGTCTTCCCGCTCCGCAGCGGCAGGCCGCGGTGGACCGCGTCATCGAGGTCACGATCGAAGGGCTGTGCGGCACGGGCGCGGCACCGGACGCCGGACGGCGCTGGACGCGCCGGCTGTGGTCCCGGTAGCCGTGGAGGCCGACGCCCCTGCGGAGTCCGGCCCTGCCCCTGGCCGCCGTCGCCCGTCCGCGCGCTTCGCGTGCCGGGCCGGAGGGGCGGGGGCACCCTGGAGATATGGTCCGCGCCAATGAGGAGGTCGAGGCGCTGCTCCAGGAGTACGCCGACCTCATCGCGATCAGTGGTGGAGACGCCTTCAAGGCCCGGGCGTACGAGAAGGCCGCCCGGGCCGTCGGCGGGCACCCCGCCGACGTCGCGAAGCTGGACGTCAAGGGGCTGCGGGAGATTCCGCACGTCGGCGCGTCCATCGCGGAGAAGGTCGTGGAGTATCTGCGCTCCGGCCGGGTGTCGGTGATCGAGGAGACCAGGGCGTCGATCCCCGCGGGGGTGCGGGAACTGATCACCATCCCCACGCTCGGGCCGAAGAAGGCCATGGTGCTCTACGAGGATCTGGGCATCACCTCCGTGGACCAGCTGCTGGAGGCCGTCCACGAGGAGCGGCTGCGGGACCTGAAGGGGTTCGGTGAGAAGACCGAGGAGAACATCCTCCACGGGATCTCGCTGCTGCAGAAGGCCGGCGGCGGACGGATCCTGATCAGCGCCGCGATGGACGTCGCCGAGCAGATCACCGGCGAGCTGTCCGGGATCACCGGATGCGAGCGGTGCAGCTACGCGGGGTCGCTGCGCCGGATGCGGGAGACGATCGGGGACATCGACATCCTGGTGGCGGCGGAGAAGTCGGCGCCGTTCATGACGGCCCTCGCGGAGCTGCCGTACACCGCCGAGGTCATCGCGCACGGCGCGAAGAAGACCTCGATCCGCACCACCAAGGGGCTCCAGGTGGACCTTCGGGTGCTGCCGCCCGAAGCCTGGGGCGCGGGGCTCCAGTACTTCACCGGGGCCAAGGCCCACAACATCCGCACCCGCGCGATCGCGGTCCGAGGCGGCCTCAAGCTCTCCGAGTACGGCCTCTTCGACAGCGAGAGCGGGGAGTTGATCACCTCGGAGACGGAGGAGGAGATCTACGAGCGGCTGGGGCTGCCCTGGATCGCCCCGCCGCTGCGGGAGGACCGGGGCGAGGTCGCCGCCGGGCTCCACGGCGAACTGCCGGAGCTGGTGGCCGAGGATGACATCAGGGGCGATCTGCACACCCACACCGACCTCACCGACGGCCTCTCCTCCCTGGAGGACATGGTCACCGCAGCCGCCGCCCGGGGCTATGCGTACTACGCCGTCACCGATCACGCCCCGAATCTGTATATGCAGCGGATGACGGACGAGAAGATGCTCGCCCAGCGCGAGCAGGTGCGCGCCCTCGACCGCAAACACCGCAAGATGCGGGTGCTGCACGGCACCGAACTCAACATCGGCCCGGACGGGGACGTCGACTGGCCCGACGACTTCCTGGCCGGTTTCGACCTGTGCGTGGCCTCCGTCCACTCGCATTTCAACCAGAGCCGCAAGGACCTCACCCGGCGCATCGTCCGGGCCTGTGAGAACCCGCATGTCGCGATCATCGGGCATCCCACCACCCGGCTGATCGGCAAACGCCCGGGTATCGACGCCGACTTCGACGCGGTCTTCGAAACCTGCGCCCGGACGGGCACCGCACTGGAGATCAACGCCCACCCCGAGCGGCTGGACCTCTGCGACGAGGACATCCTGCGCGCCAAGAGCTACGGCGTGAAGTTCGCGGTGAACTCCGACGCCCACTCCACCACGCATCTGCCCTACATGCGCTACGGAGTGGGCACGGCACAACGCGGCTGGCTCACCAAGGACGACATCATCAACACCTGGCCGCTGACCAAGCTGCGCCGCTTCGTGCGCGGCGGCACCCGGCCGTAACGGCCGCCGCCTCCCCCGGTGCCGGCTCCCCCTCGGGCACCTCCACGATCGCCAACGAGCCCTGGCTGCCCGGCCGGACGGCATGCCGGCGCGTGCCGCGTCAGGGGAGGGGATGGCGAACGGACGCCGGCGGAGAGCACGACCGCTGACGGAACCGGGGGCGCCCGGACACCGTCGACTGATCTGTGAGAACGAAACCGGTCAAGACAGTCGTCGGAGGTCTGGCGCTCCTCTGCGTACTCGGCACCGCGATCGCCCTCGGCAGTGCGCTGACGGGACCAGGCGGCGGCAAAGAGGCCGGCGCGAACGCCCCGACAACCACCGGCCCGGCCAAGGGGCAAGCGCCCGACAACGCGCCTGGCGGCGGCCCGGCGATGCGTATCGACGGTCCGGACGGCCCGGTGACGCCGAACGAGATCACGTCGTTCACCGCACACCTCCAGACCCTCGCCCCGGCCCCCGACAACATCGGCAACAACTGGGCCCAGGGCCACAGCGGGCAAGCGGCCAAAGCCATGGGAAGGGTCTACGAGATCTCCCACGACCCGGCGATTCTCGACCGGATGATTGGCTTCTGCGACGCCCTGCTCGCCGAGCGCAACGACCTCGCCCCCAGCCCGGTCGGACAACACACCCTGTGGACCGGCAAGATCGACCCCGCCTGGCCGAACAACGTCACCACTCACCCCATCGGCACCGGCGGCGAGCAAGGCGACCCGGTCGGCCACCTCGGCAACTGCGCCCGGCAGATCCTCCGGACGCCCGCCATCTGGCACCACCGTGTGCCGACCGGCGACCCGCACCGATACGGCGCCACCTACCTCGACCGGGCCAAGAAGTACGTCGCGGAAGCCGACGTCGCCGTCGACACACACATCCTGGCGCGGCTGCTGGACGTCTCCCACGGCAACCGCCAGTACTTCGCGGCGGATTCGCCCTACCAGGGCGGCAAACCGGTGCCCTGGAACCAGCAGATGATGTTCGACTACGGCTTCTCCAACCTGGCGATCGCCCACCAGATCCTGGGCGACGACGCCCAGCGCGTGGCCCGCTACGACCAGTTGGTCAAGGCCAGCGCGAACTGGTTCTTCTCCACCACCCGCAAGTACACCGATCCCGCCGGCAAGCCCGCCTACGACTGGGGCTACTCCCCATCCCGGTCGACCGGCGAGGACTCCAACCACGGCAGCCTGGACTGCGCAGGCATGTACCAGCTGTACCTCACCGGCAGATACGGCATCACCCCGGCCATGATGACCCCGCTCGCGGACATGTTCGTCGACGTGATGACCAAGGGACCGCACCAGTACGCCGGACGCGTCAACGGAACGAACGGCCGGGGCCACGGCTCCCCCACCGGCTACCTCCGCGACGGCTTCCTCCCCCTCGCCGAGTTCCGCCCCGACGCCTACCACGCCATGCTGACCAACGCTCTCCCCGGCGGCGGCACCACGAACATCGGCTCCTTCTCGGAAGCCCTGATGCTGAAGGGCCGCCGTAGCCACCACCATTGACCGTTCCCAACCGACCAGTTCGCCGGCTCACCCGATCACTGCCCGCCGGGGAACGGGCCGTCCCGGAGCCCGCTCCCATTCCCCACCTGGACGCCTCGACGCTTACCGTCAGGAACTTCGGACCGCTCCTCTTCGGACCCTTCTGTCAGGCCCCGGGCAGGCCGTCGAGCCGCGCCAATATCTTCTCGATGGATTTGGTAGCGGTACGTCGCCCTCCCGGCACCCGGCTGCGAAGGGCGAGCAGTTGGGGTGCGAGCGCACGGGCGTCGACGGCGTCGCGCAACTGCATCCACTGGTGGTGGGCTCCATCCACGGCGGTCTCGACGTCTTGGGCGGTGGGTGCCTGTTCCAGGACATCGAGGCGGGCTTCGGCAGCCTGGAGCCACAACTGGCAGCTGAGGCACGGATCCTGGGCGACCAACGCGAGGAACGCCCGGACCTCGACCCAGTGGACGGCGGCGAAGGAGGTCGCACCGTACGTCTGCACCGCACGCCGTTCGGCGGCGGTTGCGAGTTCGGCCGCCTCGCGGTGCCGGCCGGCCTTCGAGAGGGCGGCGATCCGTTCGTGCGGGTCTGCCTCGATGGGCACCAGGGCGTCGCCGGGTATGGAGACGGGCGAGATGGCCTGTGGTGCCGTCGGCGGGGCTACCGGAACGGGGGCGGCTGGTGCTGGATTCCCGGGCGGCACCGGGACGTTGACGGCAACGGGAGCGGGCACCGGCCCGGCGTCGAGAACGAGTGTGGCCTCGGCGACCTCTGCGGCGCGGAGGGCCTCGCAGTGCAGCGCGTGGGGGCCGGAGCGCCGTCCGGAGCGCAGGATCTGGGCCAGGGCCTGCATGTAGTGGGGCTGGGCGTGCTGCCGGCGGGGCGGGGGCGGGGTGATGACGCCGTAGACGCGGGTGCCGCCGGGAAGGGCAAGCGGCGGCCCGTCCTTGAGCAGCTGCCAGACGGCGGCGTCGGCGACCAGGTCCACGTACAACGTGGTGACGGTGTCAGGGCGACGCTGTCGCAGCTCTTGGACGAGCCAGGCCCACGGCAGGGCCGTATAACGGACCGTAGAGGGCGTGGCGCGGGCCAGTGCAAGGTGGACGGCGCGCTGCTTGCGGTCGAGTTGCAGCTGGCCCGCGATCACGACGGTGAGCGGCCCCTCCGCGGCGGCGGCGCCTCGGATGTGGGTGAGGACGGCCTGGGGGTCGACGGGGTCGGCCAGTTCGATCAGCGTGGCAGTCGTCGTGCCCGCCCACGCGGCCGGGGGCACGGCGGCGAGCGTGGGCAGCACGCTGCTCGCGTCGGCGAACTTGCCTTTGCCCGCCGGGGCGGCTGCCAGTAGCAGCACGGTCCCGGGCCGTTCCTGCGCCCCGTTGATCTGCACATCCGCACCGTATCTGTCGACCGGTCGGCGGCGGCAGGCAGGGCGGCGC
>NZ_KN708638.1:695922-736710 GCF_000805335.1 Streptomyces sp. CT34
TGCGCCGGCGACCACTTCGCCGAAACCGCCGACGAGGCGGCGCCTGGCCTCGGTAGGCCCGCCCTGCCGCCCTCGGAGAGATCAAGGCGCGCCACCGGTTCGATGTCCGGCCGCCACTGCCTGGCCATCCGCCCTCCGGTCCCCCCACCCGCCCGACGGTGCCAAGTGCGCAAAGCTCGCCGCCGCGTTCGAACACACCGCCCAGGGCCGTCCTGCCTGATCACCGGCCAAGGGGCGGATACCCTGCCCGGACGGTGATTCGGCCACCCCGAACCGGCGGCCCTCACCCGGCGCCCTCCGGCCGTCCACGAAAGGCCCTCACCATGACCGCAACGCAGACCACCATCCTCGGGCCCGAAAGCGACCTGCCCCAGATCTTCGAACTCGCGCAGCAGCTGCGGGTGGACTCGGTGCGCGCCAGCACCGCGGTCGGCTCCGGGCACCCCACCTCAAGCCTGTCCGCGGCCGACCTGATGGCGGTCCTCATGACCCGCCACCTGCACTACGACTGGGACGCACCCGACAACCCCGCGGGCGACCACCTGGTCTTCTCCAAGGGACATGCCTCGCCCCTGCTGTACGCGATGTTCAAGGCGGCCGGCGCCGTCAGCGACGACGAGTTGATGACGACCTACCGCCGTTTCGGCCACCGCCTGCAGGGCCACCCCACCCCCGTGCTGCCCTGGGTGGACGTCGCCACCGGTTCCCTGGGCCAGGGCATCGGCTACGGCGTCGGCATCGCGCTGGCCGGCCGGGACCTGGAGAAGCAGCCCTACCGGGTGTGGGTGCTGTGCGGGGACAGCGAGATGACCGAAGGGTCCGTGTGGGAGGCCCTCGACAAGGCCGGCCACCACCGGCTGGCCAACTTCACCGCCGTCATCGACGTCAACCGCCTCGGGCAGAGCGGCCCCACCGAGCTGGAATGGGACACCGGCGCCTACGCCCGCCGCATCGAGGCGTTCGGCTGCCGCGCGCTCGTGATCGACGGACACGACCTCCAAGCGATCGACCAGGCCCTCACCACCGCCGCCGACGGACAGGCCCCCACGGTCGTCGTCGCCAGGACCGTCAAGGGCCACGGCGTAACGGAGGTGGCCGACAAGGAGGGCTGGCACGGCAAGGCCCTTCCCGAGGACATGGCCGACCGCGCCGTCGCGGAACTGGGCGGCGTCCGTGACCTGCGTGTGCGCGGCCCCCGGCCACCCGCCACCACGCCCGCCCCCGTCCCCACCGCCGGTCCCGTCGAGCTGCCCCGCTTCGAGGTCGGCGACAAGGTCGCCACCCGCGTCGCCTACGGAGGCGCCCTGGCCGCCCTCGGCGCCCGCCCGGACGTGGTCGCCCTGGACGCCGAGGTCGGCAACTCCACCCACGCCGAAGACTTCGAAAAGGCCCACCCCGAGCGGTACTTCCAGACCTACATCGCCGAACAGCAGATGATCGCCGACGCCGTCGGCATGGCCGTCCGCGGCTACCGCCCCTACGCCACCACCTTCGCCGCCTTCCTCACCCGCGCCCACGACTTCATCCGCATGGCCTCCGTCTCCCAGATCACCATGGCGCTGTGCGGCACCCACAGCGGAGTCGAGATCGGCGCCGACGGCCCTTCCCAGATGGGCCTCGAAGACCTCGCCATGATGCGTGCCATCCGCGGCTCCACCGTCCTCTACCCCAGCGACGCCACCTCCGCGGCCGCCCTGACCGCCACCATGGCCGACCTCGACGGCATCTGCTACCTGCGCACCACCCGCGGCGCCTACCCCGTCCTCTACGGCAGCGACGAAACCTTCCCCGTAGGCGGCTCCAAGACCCTCCGCCACAGCGAGCACGACCAGGTCGCCCTCCTCGGCGCCGGCGTCACCCTCCACGAATGCCTCGCCGCCGCCGAACACCTCGCCGCCGACGGCATCCAGGCCCGCGTCATCGACCTCTACTCCGTCAAGCCCATCGACGCCGACACCCTGGTCCGCGCCGCCCAGGACACCGGCGCCCTGATCGTCGTCGAGGACCACCACCCCGAAGGCGGCATCGGAGAAGCCGTTCTCTCCGCACTCGCCGCCACCGGCAACCACCCCGCCTTCACCCACCTCGCCGCCACCGGCCTACCGGGCTCCGGCACCACCGACGAACTCCTCGACGCCGCCGGCATTTCCCACCCCCACATCGCCCAGGCAGCCCGCGCCCTGCTCCGGCGCTAGCCTCAGCAATCCGCAGCGCGACGCACAGCCCGCAACAGCAGCCCACACCCCACCATCGAGCGGCGGCGAGGCCAGACCCCGCCGCCGACTTGTCACCGAGATGACCACCACTCAGTCAGCGAGCCGGTCGATCGGTCAGCCACTCAGCCAGTCAGTCACCGCAAGGCACGATCCATTGCGACCCGGTGGTCGAGAACCCACTGATGCGCCCATCTCCCTACTGTGCACGAACGTCACCGCGGACTCTCGACAACCTCTGAACACAACGGCGTGCCAGTACAGATCAGGCTCGTTCTACCTTGGTGGCGAGTGCATACCACCCACCGTCGGCGATGACCGGTCCGTCGGCGACGAGCGCTCCGGATTCCACGAGCGCCGCAATCCTCCATCGGTGCCAGGTACTCCGCCGGCGTCAGTCACATACCCGTGCCGACCCCGGCACGACCCTTCGAGCGCCCCGCAAGAATTGGGTGCCGCGCCCAGCGGTGGCGGAAGCAATTCGCTGTCCCCTCGGATGCGGTCTGCGTAGGGTTCCCGCATGACGGATGAGAGTGCGCAGGCGATACAAGCGGCCATCGACCGGGAGTTGCGGCTTCTCGACCCTGAGGTCCGTGCCTGCCCGGCCCGTGTTCTGGAGCTTCTGGACCCGGAGTTCACCGAGATCGGGGCTTCTGGGCGCCGATGGGATGTGGAGTCGATCCTCTCGGTGACGAGTGCCGGAACCGTATCCCCGGACCGTCCGGTGAAGGTCAGCGACATGTCCGGTGTCGTCCTTGCCCCAGGCATCGTCCACCTGACGTACCTCGCCGACCACCGGGGCCGCCGGTCATGGCGCAGTTCCTTGTGGCGTCTGACGGAGACGGGCTGGCGGATGTACTTCCACCAGGGGACTTCGACCGGCTGAGTGTGGGAGACACAGTCGCAGGCCGGCGTCCCCGGTGCCTGGGCGACTCGCCTTCCGCCTCGGTCGACGTGCTCCAGCACTGCGGACGATTCGTGCCGGGACACCGCCGGCTTCCGCCTCCAGGCCGCTGCCTCCGTGGGGAAAAACATGCGCCGCAGCGGGTGTTGCGGCCGGTCAGCGGTGGTCCGCCAGTTCGTCGAGCCATGCGCCCAGTAGCGCATGTGCCTGGGCGGGGCGGTCCAGGTGGAGGTTGTGCCCCGCGCCGCCGAGCGTGACCGACGTCATCCGTGGGTAGTGCGGCAGCAGCAGGTCCATCTGGTCGCGCCAGCCTACCTGCCCGTCTTGACGCCCCGTCAGGAGCAAATGCGGGCGGTCGTCCGTAGCGATCCGCTCCTCGGGTCGAATCGGCAGCAGGTAGTTCTTCAGCAACTCCGCGGCATCCTCGCGGTGGCAGGCGCGCAGGCCCGGCAGAACATGTTCGCGGAACGCCTCCCAACCGCCGCGGTTCTGCCATACGCCGACACCGAGAAAGTCGGCGCGGTCCTCCGGCGGGAGCGAGGCCAGCAACTCCTCGTCGCGTTCCAGTGCCTGGTGTTCGGGAAGACTCCGCTCGCCGTGCGGCAGAACCAACGGCGCGAGGAGCGCCATCCCCTGCACCCGGTCTCGGCGCTCGGCCAGTACATGCCGGACCATCTGGCCGCCGAAGGACTGCCCCAGCACTGCGAACGGCTCGCCGTGCGTCGTCGCGTCGATGAAGTCCAGCAGCGCCCCGGCGACCGCCCCGGCGGTGACACGACCGTTCAGCCGTGGTGAGCGGCCGTGACCGGGCAGGTCGACATAGATCCGGCGCCAACCGGGACGACCGTCGAACACCGCCTCCAGCGGCAGCAGAAGCCGATGGTCCACGGTGTACCCATGCACCATGATCAGCGGCGTACCCTCTCCACGCTCGACGTGGAACAGCGGCATGGTCGCGGTCACGTAGTCCTCTTCCCCTGAGTCAGTGTTGCGAATGTTGCCAGTTGGCACAAGGTGGGGCGAGGTGCGGTTATTCCCGCTCCTGGAGACGTTGGCGCAGTTCACCGTGGTTGGTTCGTTGGCGCGGTCTGGGGCCGGGCTGGCCCTTGGCTTCGCTGTCGGAGGCAGTCGGACCGGTCGGTGATCCCGTCCCCCCTGTTGGCGCGTCCCGCGGACTCTCTGACGCAGAGCTCTGCCCTGCCGTGGGTGCCGGCCGCGGCAGGGCACGCGCCGGCTTCGGCTGCGCCGGCAGGCAGTGCGCCGGCGTGATGGCCTCTTCAACCACGCTACTTGCGCCAGTGCCTTGGGGTTTTCACGCGGTGGGTTACGAGCCTCGTCCACGACTCACGCCACCCCTTCACCGAGCAACTCGTGCGGGAAGCGCACGCTCGGCCGCCGGAACCCGAGTAGTGGCAGGCGCGGCAGGCGAGGCGAACGCCGGTCGCCTCGTGGCGTGACGCCTGGCCTCGTCAAGCCCTCAACCACCACAGACCCGCATGTGTGTTGCTCGTCAACCATCTGCTTGAATTGGCCGACGACCTGAGGAAACACGGCCCCGAACCCCTCGGCAGGCAGTGTCGCGGCGCAAGACTGACTGACCTGACTCGTGCCTTGCAGCCAAAGGAGCGGTACGGTGACTGGCGATCGCGCCCATTACTGGGAGGTTAGGAAGCGCATGATTGACCCACTTCTCCACCAGACCATCGAAAACCTCGAAAGCGCACTGCCGGAACTGGAGGCACAGGAAAAGCAGCTGCGCGGCGAACTCAACGACGTGGTCCAGCGCGTCACCTCTGCACGTCACGCCCTGGAGCACCTGCGGGTGCTGACTGGCGCCGCCGCTCCTGTTGAGCAGCCCGCGCCCACCACGGTCGAGACGGATGCCGCTGCGGCGGCACCGGCGTCGGTGGAACCGGCAGGTCACGGCGCCGGACAGGACTCCCCCGGGCTCGATGCCCCTGCCGCTCCCGAGCCCGTGGCGGAGCCCGCAGGCGCCGCGGCAGCGACCGTACCGTCGCCGCGCGCGGCGACGCCGCGCGCCAAGGCCGCTACGGCGAAGAAGCGCACCGCCAAGAAGGCCACGGCGAAGAAGGCCGCTGTACCGGCAACGGCCCGGGCCAGGAAGGCGGCTTCGAAGAAGGCCGCCCCGGCCCGGTCGGCCGCCGAGGGCGCAGGAGGGCTCCTGGAGGCCGCGCTGAAGGTGCTCCAGAAGGCGAACGGGCCGCTGCGCGCCAGGGAGATCAATGAAGCCCTGGGGCGGGAGGCAACTCCCGGGCAGATCGAGTCTGTTCGCAACACCCTCGATCGGGTGGCGAAGCAGCAGAAGCTGGTGACGCGTCCTGGGCGAGGCACGTACGCGGCACTCTGACCTCGTACAACCGCGTTACGGGTAGGGCCACGTTCCCCTTGGGACGTGGCCCTACCCGTACTTCGGCACTCGGGTCGGCGCTCAGTTCCGAGCGTGAATCTCCACGTCGCCAACCGGAATGCGACTTGGGGAGACAGGCGATGGGTCAAGTCTCGACGTCGTGGACGTCTTCCGCCAGTCGCCGCGTCTTCTGTCAGTCGCCGCGTCTTCCGTCAGCCGCTGCGTCTTCCGTCAGCCGCTGCGTCTTCCACGACCCACTACACCTTCCGTCACTCGCTCCCCGGAGCTTCTGGGCAGTGGCGAGCATGCGGTGGACGGGCCGGGACATGCAGCGGGGTCCCCCGCGTCCCCTGACCAGTTCGTCGCCTGTGATCTCGATGACGTGGATGCCGGCATGCCGCAGATCGTGCTTGGTGAAGGCGCGGTGCTGAAGGTCGAGTCGCTGGGTGTCCGGCCTCTCCCGGAACAGCGCGTACTTCTCCTGGTCACCTGCGGGGAACTCGTCCAGGATTCCCAGCGCATCGAACGCAACCGGGGTGTGCACCAACACCGCCCCGGACGACGTGGGTACTCAGCGGCGGTTACCACCATGGGGACCCCTGAATGAAGTTGACTGCCCCGAACCGGAGCGGACCGACCCTGCTTGCTGCCCACATACCGCCCTGACACGGGCGGCGCAGTGGCATCAGTCGGCAGCAGGGCACTCCCCCGCCCTCTCCGGACGTCCCACCACGACCAGTTGCCCGTCGGAGGAACGCAGCACCTCGATCGGCGTCCCGTAGAGCCCGGTCAGGGTGGCGAAGGTGATGACCTCCTGCGGACTGCCGGTGGCGGATCCGCCCGCGGCCACGTACACCACCGTGTCGAGGTGATGCAGTATCGGATTCACGTCATGGGCCACCATCACCACGGCCACGCCTTCCTGATGGCAGATGCGCCCGATCAACGCGGCCACCCACCCTGGTGGGACAGGTCGAGACTGTCCAACGGCTCGTCCAGCAGCAGCAGTCGGGGACGGCACACGAGGGCCTGGGCGATGAGCAGCCGTTGCTGTTCGTATCCGATGCGGTGGCCGGCCTGGCCGGGTCGGGCGCCGAGGACCCGCACCTCGCCCCCGGCGACCGGTACGGCACCGAGCAGCACCTTGATCAGCGTGGACTTGCCGACTCCGTTCGGCCCGAGGACCGCGGTGAACTCGCCCGCGCCGACGGTGAGGTTCACACCGGACCACAGGACCCGGCCGCCCACCCGCACGGCGGCGTCGCGCGGTTCCAGCACCGGCACGGCGCCGACTCCGGAGGCGTGGCCGCCGGCCACGTGCACCCCGGCTCCCGGGTTCATCACCCGACTCACCGCCCGGCGGCCTTTGCCAGGGCCTGCCGGATTCCCTGAAGTTGGGCGGTCTGCCACTGCCGGAAGGTCGCGATGGCGGGAGCCAGGGTCTCGGTGACGGTGGCCACGGGGATGCCCGCGTCCTTGGCCTCCTTGACCTGTGCCTGGACATCCGGCGTGGAGTTCTGGGAGTTGTAGACGTAGATCCTGATCTGCTTGTTCTTGATCTGGTGGTCGATGGTGGCCTTGTCCTTGGCCGTGGGGTCGGTGCCCTCGCTCATCGCGTGGAGGAAGGTCTCCGGGGTGAGCATCTTCAGCCCCAGGCCCTGGACAAGGGGGGTGACGATGGATTCCGAAGCACCGACGGGCGTGCCGTGGTACTTGCCCTTGATCTCCGATATGAGCGTGCTGTACGAAGCCAGGTCCCTGGTCTCGAAGTCGGTCTTGCGCCGCCCGAAGTAGGCGGCGTCGGCCGGGTCGGCCTTCTTGTAGTCCTCGGCGATCTGCTCGATGACCTGGTGGACATCGGCCGGCGAGTACCAACGGTGCGGATTGCCGCCCGGCTTCACACCGACCAGGTCGCCGACCTTCAACTCGGTACGCCCGCTGCCGGGGTTGGCGGCGAACAACTTGTCGGCCCAGGCGTCATAGCCGATGCCGTTGACGATCGCGTACCCGGTACCGGCCACCGTGCGCGCGTCGGCGGCGGTCGCCTCATAGTCGTGCGGGTCGGTGTCGGGGAGCCGGGAGGTCCGCCGCAACCGGACGGTGCTGTCCGACGGCCGCTGGTACTACCGGCCGCACGCCGCCCAGCGCCGCACGGACCAGCACAGGCCACGGCCCAAGACAGGCAAGATCGGGCAGAACCCTGAGCTGCGGGACTTCGTCCAGGACCACCTCACCAGGCGGTGGAGTCCTGAGCAGATCTGCCACGCTCTGCGCAGGCGCTTCCCCGACCCGCCGGAGATGCACGTGGTCCACGAGACGATCTACCAGGCCCTCTATGTCCAGGGCCGCGGTGAGCTGAAGCGGGAACTGACCCGCGCTCTGCGAACCGGACGCGCCATGCGCCGGCCCCACCGGCAGGCGGCGAGCCGTAGGCAGCGGTTCCCGCACCCGATGGTCATGATCAGCGATCGGCCTGCCGAGGTCGCCGACCGCGCCGTTCCCGGCCACTGGGAAGGCGACCTCATCATCGGCAGCAACAACCGCTCCGCCATCGCGACGCTGGTCGAACGCAGCACGCGCTACCTGATGCTCGTCCATCTTCCCCGCGGGCACTCAGCCGCTGCCGTCCGCACGGCACTGGTGGAGACCGTCCAAACCCTTCCGCCTCATCTGATGCGGTCGCTGACCTGGGACCAGGGCACAGAGATAGCCTACCACCACCACTTCACCGTCACGTCCGACATCCCGGTCTACTTCTGCGACCCGGCCAGCCCCTGGCAGCGCTGCTCCAACGAAAACTCCAACGGCCTGCTGCGGCAGTAGTTCCCCAAGGGCACCGACCTGCCCCGGCACACCCGCGAGGAGCTGGACGCCGTCGCCGCCGAGCTGAACAGCCGCCCACGCAAGACGCTCGACTGGGAAACCCCAGCCGAGCGTCTGTCTAAACTGATCGCGGCTTGATCAACTCACCACGGTGTTGCAACGACCCCTGGAATTCGCCCGGACGGGGCCCGCGTGCGTATGGACCATGGCCTCCATGTCTGGCACGACGTCGTCGGCCAGGGACCCGGGTACGGGTCGGCCGGGCCGGGAGGCCAGGTCGCGGGACGTGGGGTTGGGCTCAGTGGCCGCCCTCGTTGACGACCGCCACCTCCTCGATGTTCTGCTCGATGGCCTCGGCCGGGACGGCAGTGGCCCGGGCCCAGTAGTAGATGCCGACGGAGAACAGCGCGACGATCGCCATGTCCCACCAGAGCGGGATGTGGCCCTTACCACCGAAGCCACCCTGCCAGGAAATGACCCCCATACCGATCAGGTAGACCGGGAGCCACTGCGCGGCCTTCCAGTCCAACCTCGGCGCGTTCGGCAGCTGCCTCTTCGTGGCATAGGCGGCGTAGCTGCCGAGCAGGACGTAGCCGATGATGATCGCCCAGCCGAGCCGCTGGAGGGTGTCCCAGCCGGCCCAGTAGATGATCAGGCTCGCGACGACGAACGACAGCGGGGAGAGCACATTGCCGCCGGGGAGGCGGTAGGGACGCTCGTGGTTGGCCAGCCGCCGGCGGAACACTCCGAAGGCCAGCGGGGCGCCGGCGTACATCAGGACGCTGGCGGAGGTGATGAAGGAGACGAGTTGCTGCCAGCTGGGGAAGGGCAGGAAGCAGATCACGCCGGTCACGAAGGAGATGATCAGGCCGAACCACGGTACGCCGCGGCCGTCGGTCCTCTCGAAGAGCCGGGGTGCGTAGCCGTTCTTGCTCAGGCCGTAGGAGATACGGGAGGTGGAGGTGGTGTAGATCAGGCCGGTGCCGCCGGGGGAGATGATGGCGTCGGCGTACAGGACCCAGCCCAGCCAGCCCAGGCCGACCACGGTGGCCAGTCCGGCCCAGGGGCCGCTGATGCCGGCGTAGTCGAGCTTGGCCCAGCCGTGGGCGAAGGAGGCCAGCGGCAGGGCGCCGATGTAGACGACCTGGAGCGCGGTGTAGATCACCGCACCGATCACCACCGAGCCGATGGTGGCGCGCGGCAGATCACGCTTGGGGTTGCGGCTCTCCCCCGCCAACTGAATGGCCTGCTCGAAGCCCAGCAGCGCGAAGATGATGCCACTGGTGCTGATCGCGCTCAACACACCCTTGGCACCGAACGGCGCGAAACCGTGCGAGGTGAAGTTGTGCGGATGGAAGTTGGTCGCCGCGATGACGAAGATCGCCCCGAGGGGTACGGCGATCTTCCACCACGTCGCGGCACTGTTGGTGTGTGTGAGCACCTTCACACCGAGGAAGTTCACTGCGACGAAGATCGCCATGAGCACGAGAGCGACAACGAAACCGCTCGGTGTCAGGGTCCCGTTCGCGTGTTGGAATCCCTTGGCCCATGACCAGTGGCCGGCGTAGCCGATCATGGCCTCGACCTCGATGGGCGCCACCGTCGCCGCCTGGAGCCAGGAGAACCAGCCGAAGGACATGCCGGCCAGGCCGCCGAAGGCGTAGTGCGGATAGCGGGCCGTGCCACCGGCGACCGGGAAGAGGCCACCGAGCTCGGCATGCACCAGTGCCAGCAGCACGATCGCGACCGCGCCGATGCCCCAGGAGATCACCGCGGCCGGGCCTGCCACCACGACGGCCTTCTGGGCGCCGTAGAGCCAACCGGATCCGATGATCGAGCCCACCGAGGCCCACATCAACCCGATCAGTCCCACATCCCGGCGGAGAGAGCTGGGGTCACGTGCCTTCTGGGGAGCAAACTCGCCAATGCTTACCATGCGGCGCCTTTCAAAAAAGCCCAGGGCTTGCTGGAAAATCTGCCTAAGATTAGAAAGCGTTTACGGATACGCAAAGAGTCATTGCCGGAATATTACTTTCCCTGGAAAGTTTCCGGCTGACTTTCTCTGGTTCTCTGGTACCGCCGGGATGCCCGATCGGATGGGCGGCGGGATGAATGCGCAGACCTGAAGGCACGGCGGAATATTTCCAGCGATCCCTTCGACCACCGTTCGCGCCACACGATCAAAGCTTGATCTTTCGTGTTCGGACATTGCCATTGAACACAGCTGTCCGCCCTGTTCACGGTCCCGAGTACTGCACTAACTTCCCGTCAAGTTACCTGATCTGGAAGGCGATTGGCGTCCTGCCGACCGGGAACCGGACGTCCCAGTTCGGTGTGTACACCGGCAAGTTCCGGCTGTGGCCGGCGGCCGTTTGATCGAGGCACAGCGCGGCGGTCTCTCATTTCGTCGGCGGCGTAGAACCTGGGCACATTCGTTGCCACGGCCTACTTCTGTCCAGATTCGCTGACCCCGGCCATACCCCTCTCGGACGCTTCGTGCCGGCACACCAGGGCTGTCTTCCGGGGCGGAGCGGCACTCCCTCCGGAACGTCCGACAGCCGAGCCGGTCCAGGTTCCGCCGGTCGAGCCAGAGCGGGCAGGGCACAGCCTGCCGGGCCACAGCCAGGTCCGGCAGGCTTTCCCTCACCCGTGACCAGAGGTCCCGTGCAGGGGACGTCGCACGGTTGATCCCCGGCCTACCGAAAGGGGACGGGGCGGCTAATCCCGAACGCGCGAAAGCTCAGCTCAAAAACTGAAGCTCATGAACGCCCCATATCCGCTCTCCGCCGCCTCTATGAAGAATGTGACGAGTTCCTCGTAGGAGCGCTCGAGCCAATCCAGCTCGCCCTCCGGATCGAACCTCCAGGTGTTGGGGTACACCTCCTCCGTCATCATCTGCTCCGGGTCATAGTGCACCGCCAACCGCTCCCACGGGGTCGCCCGCAGCTGCCTTGCCAAGCTCCCGATTTGCTCCGCCGACCACCCGAACAGGGTGCCGTCCTCCAGGATCTGAAACCCGTCCATCAGGAACTCGATTTCCACGTCCGTCTCGTCGAGCAGAAACTGGAGGCCGGCCCACGCCTTGTCCGGGCCGCCGTGAGGGCGATCCGGCATCGAGAGGTCGTCGCTGTCGTACAACTCGTAGATGTATTCACCAGCCCAACTCGGGTCGTTCTCCGCCCTGTCCAGCTCCTCCATTGTCGCGCTGATGAAGGAGATGCTCACGCCCATGAAGTCCAATCCCCCTTGATGTAGGACTTGTTCAGCACTTGTTCGACCCTTGGCTCGAACGGCGACGTGAGTGTTCCACACAGCTCTGACACACGGCTGCGGCCGGCGGCGAACGACGGCAGCGGTGTCCGATGGCGTATGTGGTTGGGCATGGTGGAGAGGAGGGTTGCACAGGCTGGTGTCACGGCCGACGTGGATGCGATCCTCCGTCGGTCCCGCCGTCCACGATTCATCGCCCGGCCCGGTTGTGGGAAGAATGAAGGAACCTCGCCGGAGCGACATACCGGTGGCCATGCTCGTAGCCCGGCATATCCCTTCAACCGCTGGTGCGGTATTACGCGGAACACCGTTGAGCTGACGGGGCCCTGGAGCGGTTCCGCCGGTCGGCGGCCGACACGTCCGCAGCTGGAGCGTCCCCGCCGCCAGGGTCACACGCCTCCGGAATCACACGCCGCCAGAATCACGCGCCGCCGGAATCCGGGGCACCAGTTCGCCGTCCGCACTCGGTCAGCTCCTCCAGTACGGCGAGGGTGCGGGCGGTGGCGTCGTGGGGAACGAACAGGTGGTCATGGTGGAAGCCGGCGACCACGTTGCAGCTGATACCGGCCTGCGTCAGCGCCTCGGCGACGGCCGCGGTGAGGCCGACGGCATCCAGGGCCGAGTGCACACGCAGTGTCACCCAGCCGGCGATGTAGTCGTAGGCGAGACCGGCCCGGTCGGCCTCCTGCCTGGGCAGGACGAGCGTCAGTCCCTCCTCCTCGGCGACGGTGACGACGGGACGGATGTCCGGCCGGACACGACCATCGGGAGCCACGGTGAACACGTACTCCCCTGGGTTCAACTCCGGTCGCATATCAGCGAGCAGCTTGTCCAGGTCCTTCTCCGCGGGCAAGTGGCTCTCCTTCAGTGGTCGGTGTCAGAGTGGCATCGGGCGTCTGCCGGACGGTGACTGTCCGCATCCGCCTGCTGGTTCGACGCTCCGGGAGGAAACCCTATGCCGCACATACTCATCGACCACGACGCGACGCTGCGGGAGGTCCTGGACCGCCGCCGCTTCGCTCACGAACTGCACGCGCTCGCCGCGAAGACGGTCGACGGCATCACCGTCGAGAGCTGCAAGACTCGTTTCCGCTGCGTCGACGACGTCGTCATCGCCCACGGCGAACCCCAACAGGCCCTGATCCACGTGGATTTCGCGATCCTCCCGGGCCGCACCACGGAAACCAAGACGCTACTGAGCCAGGCCGTCCTCGACCTGGTACGCACCCACACGGCGGCGGCCACGGGCCTCACGGTCCATGCCTCCGTCGAGGTCCGGGACCTCGACGCGGCCTACGCCAAACACGTGAAGCCGGTGACCACACAGGAGTGATGACCGGAGTGATGGGTGGGAAGTGACGCACGTCACCGGGCCACCTGAGGGCCTGGAGCGTGCCACGCCCAGGCCCTCAACCACACCCAGGGGTTGGCGAGGGGCGTGCCGGACGCGACGATCGTCCCCCGGCCCGGCCCGTTGATCTACAGTCTGCCCATGGTGAGGAAGCACGTGATCGTGTCCGGACGGGTGCAGGGCGTCTTCTTCCGGGACACCTGCCGTCAAACCGCCCTTGAGCACGGCGTCTCGGGGTGGGTGCGCAACCTGCCCGATGGGAATGTCGAGGCGGTCTTCGAAGGAGACGAAGGCCGCGTCGCGCAGATGGTCGACTGGGCACACCAGGGGCCACCGGCCGCGGCCGTGGAGAAGGTCGAGGTACGGGACGAGGAGCCGGGACGGCTGGGCGGCGGCTTCGAGGTCCTGCCCACGCCGCGCCTGTAGACCCGTGCCGTGCGGCCGGTCGGGAGCGGCGATCGGGCTCGCGCGGCCGGTCGGGACCAGTACACCGGTACCGCAGCGCACGGCCTCGGCGCCCCGTGCGTGAGACGTGCACGGGGCGCCGAGGCCGGGAATGGGACAGCGGTCGGCGTCAGCGGTGACCGGGAAGAGGCCACCGGTGAGTGGTCACCGGTGAGTGGTGAACTTCCGCTCGAAGGAGGTGAAGGCGGTCTCCTGCCGCCACTCGACGGCCGCCTTGGGGCTGGACGCGAGCAGGCGGCGGCAGGTGGCACCGGGGGTTCCGCTGCCGGGGAGCTGTCCGCGGCAGGCGGCGACCGGGTGGTAGCCGTACCGGGTCGGGTTGCCCTGCCACAGGCTGCGGCCGGGCAGGAAGGAGTACTGCAGCGAGGCGCGGGCCAGGTCCTTCAGTTCGCCGTAGCCGAGACCGTACGTCGTGGACGCGTACCGGTACTCGTGGGAGATGTCGATGCGGGAGATACCGGGGTCGTCGGTGGCCAGCACGATCGGCACCCCGTACGCGCGGTAGGTCGTGAAGGGGTGCTCTGCTCCCTTCACGCCGAGGATCTGGGCGTTACTGGTGAAGGGGACCTCGACGGCCACCTGGCGGTCGGCCATGGTCCGTGCCAGTTGCCGCCAGTTGTCCTCGTGGACGAGGTCGACGCCGTGACCGATACGTTCGGCGTGGGCGACGTCGACGGCCTCGTTGATGTGGAACTTCAGGTCTTTCGGCTTGGCCAGGCCCGGCCACAACTCGCCCGCGTGCAGGGTGATGTGGGCGCGCGGATACGTGCGGTGCAGATAGGCGAGCATCCGCATCTGGAGGGAGTAGTTGCGCAGGGCGCTTTCGCCGTCCTCGGGCTGGACGAGGTTGACCGCGGTGAACCGGCCGTCCCGCTCGGCCAGGCGCATGCCCAGTTCCATCTGTGTGAAGACCCGCTCGGGACTGCTGCCGCGGGAGACCTGGGAGTTCCAGCGCACGGTCAGGCGGCAGCCCGGGGCGGGGTGGGAGGTACCGCAGCGGGAGGCCGTACGGAACTCGGCGTCGGCGTCGTCGGCTTCCTTGCGGGCGGTGGCCACCAGGCGGTCCAGCTTGCCGTCGGCGACCAGGGCCTTGTGCATACGGTCGAAGTCGCCGTTCCAACCGACCTGGTCGGCAACCTTCTTGGCCTGATCGGAGGCGGGCGTGACCAACGTCTCCAGGTAGAACTGGTTCTGCCCGACGATGTCGTCGGCGACCTTCGACAGCAGCTTGCCGCGATGGCGCCAGGTCACCTCACCGAACTTGCCGAACGCGTCGAAGAAGTGGTCGTGCCCGGACTGTCCCGCCGGGAAGTCCTCCATGGACCAGGCACGCATCAAGGCGTCGTGGAAGGACCGGTCGGTCCGGGCGTCGGCGGCCGGCCGCTTGCCGGGCCCGCACGGCGCCTCGACCGCCGTCATCGTCTTTTCGTCGATGCACAGTCCGTCCTGGGCGGCGAGCGTGATCAGGTACTCGGTGGGGACTGCGCCGGAGAGGTGGTTGTGCAGGTCACCGCCCTTCGGCAGATGCCGGAAGAAGCCGCGCAGCCGCGCCGGGTCCTGGCGAACGGACTCCAGATAGGCGGCGGTGCGCGCTTCGGCCGCGGTCAACGGACGCACGGAACGCGACGTGGGGGCAGAGGAGTTGGCCGGCTGCGCGGCAGCGGGCAGTACGGACGACAACGAGAGCATGCTGAGGGTGGCCAGACCGACCCGGAAGGCCCGGCGACGGTTCACGGCACGATGGTGATCACGATTCACCATGGCATCGTTGCTGCTCAACCGGGCTACCGGGAGGCACTTTTCGGCAATTTCCCCCGGACGAGAGTCCGGCTCGGGGACCGGCGGGACTGGCGGGACCGGCGGGACTGGCGGGTCCGGCCGGTCCGGCGTTCACAGCGGCGGGCGCCGGCGCGCGCTTCGCCCCTCCCACGCCCGTACATCCCCACAAATCCCACCAAGCCAACTGATTCCATCAACATCATCAACTTCCGGGCGCCGGGAGCGCGGTGGTCCCGACCGCTATGCCCATGCGGGCGTCCAGCTCCCGGCGTCGGAGTGGTCGCGCCGCCCGGAGTGGAGGTGGTCGCGGAGCGCGGCGAGTCCCGGGTGCGCGTTGTCGCGGTGCCACAGCAGTGAGTGCGGGTAGACCGGTGTCGGATTCCGCACGGCGACGCGCCGCAGGCCGTGGTCGGCGGGCCAGGCGAAGCGGGTCTGCTCGCCGACGAAGGTCGCCAGTGACCGGGAGTCGGCGATGGTGTCCAGCAGCGGCTCGGTGCCGAAGTCGGGGCCGGTGATCTCGATGGTGAGCCCGAACGCGGCGGCGAGGGCGTCGTAGTAAGCCCCCCACTCGGTTCCGGGAACGATGCCGGGCATCCAGATCCGGTGCCCGACGAGCTCGGCGGGCGTGACCGCGCGGGCCGCGGCGAGCTCGTGGGCCGGCCCGGTGAGGAACTGGATCGGCTCGTCGAGGACCCGGGCGGCCCCGATGTCGTCGGGGAGCTGCCGGCCGGGCATGGTGACGGCGCGGAAGGACGCGTCGATGGTGCCGGACCGGATGGCGTTGACGGCCGCGTCGGCGTCGAAGAGCGTCACGACATCGAGCTCGACCTCGGGATGCGCGCGATGGAAGTCGCGCAGCAGGTCGGCCGGGGCGAGCCGCCGGCCGATCACGTCGACGCGCAGCGCGCGGCGGCCGGGACGAACGGAGGCGACCGCCCGCTCTTCGGCCCGCAGGAGATCGCGGGCGTGGGGCAGGAACGCCTGTCCGTCGATGGTGAGCGTCGCGCCTCGCGCGGTGCGGGTGAACAGCCGCACGCCGAGGCTCTTCTCCAGCGTGGCGATGCGTTTGGAGACGGCCTGCTGGGTGATCGACAGTTCGGCGGCAGCGTCCTGGAACCGCCCCGCGTCCGCGACGGCCACGAAGGTACGCACAACATCGAGATCCACGCCCGCCACGCTATACGCACAACACACGGTTGTGCATTGCTGTCTGGTCGGTTGTTTGATCCGGGCGTCTGCCAGTCGCTTTGATGCCGGTGGTCGGTGAGCGGTTGTTCGGAGCGGCGAGAGGCGCGTGGGGTATGGCGGGTAGGCGGGCGCTGGGGCGGCGGTTCCGGCGGTTGTGGGCGGCGTATGCGGTCAGCGCGTACGGCACCGGGCTCGGTTTCGGTGCGTTTCCGCTGATCGCGGTCCTCGTGCTGCACTGCGGGCCGACCCAGGTGGCGGCGCTGTCCGCCGCGGGACGGGCGGTGGGGGCCGTGGTGGCGGTGCCGCTCGGTCCGTGGGTGGAGTTCCACCGCAAGCGGCCGGTCATGGTGGCGATGGACCTGACCCGCTTCGCGGCGTTGCTGAGCGTCCCCGCAGCGTTCGCGTGCGGCCTGCTCAGCTTCGCGCAACTGCTCGTTGTCTCCGTCGTCGTCGCCGCGGCCGACATCGCCTTCAAGGCGGCCAGCGGTGCGCATCTGAAGGCGCTCGTGCCGCCCGAGGACCTGCTCGTCGCCAATGGCCGGTTCGAGTCCACGACGTGGACCGCGACCGTGGTCGGACCACCGCTCGGCGGGGCCGCGATCGGACTGTTCGGCCCGGTGACGACCGTGGTGGCCGATGCGGTCAGCTATCTGCTGTCGGCGCTGGGCATCCGCGCCATCGGCGGGAGCGAGCCGCGCCCCGCACGGACCGGTGCCCCGCGGCTGCGCGCCGGTGCCCTGCTCGAAGGGTGGCGCCACATCCTCACCCACCCCACGCTCCGCCCGCTGTTCTTCAACTCGATCATCGTCAACGGCCTGATCATGGCCGCCGAGCCGCTGCTCGCCGTACTCCTGCTGGGCCGCCTCGGGTTCGCGCCCTGGCAGTACGGTCTCGTGTTCGCGGTCCCTTGCGTCGGCGGTCTCGTCGGCTCGCGCCTGGCGCCCCGGCTCGTGACGCGGTTCGGGCAGCACCGGGTGATGGTCGCCGTCGGGGCGCTGCGCGCGTGCTGGCCTGTCGGATTGGCGTTCGTCCGGCCCGGCGTCCCCGGGATGGTACTGATCATCGCCGTCCAATTCGGCCTGGTGACCTGCTGCGGTGTGTTCGCTCCCGTGCTGGCCACCTACCGGCTCGACCACACCGCCCCCGACCGGGTCGCCCGCACGCTGTCCGCGTGGTCGGTCAGCAGCAGCACCAGCATCGCGGCGATGACCGCCGTGTGGGGTCTGCTTGCCGCCGTCACGAGCCCCCGCACCGCGATCGCACTCGCCGGAGTCCTCCTCCTGGCCACCCCGCTGCTGCTCCCGCGCCGCGAGAAGGCGCCCCGGAGCGCAACGGAACAGGCCGCGAGTGCATCGGCGTAGACGCCCGCTTTCAGGAACGGCTACCCGACCGCTCCCATCGGTCCGCGGCTGACGTACCCGGCCCGCGGCTGACGTCCCTGGGCGGTCGGAGCGGCAACCGCAGGCAGTGCCAACGTCCCCGTACGGAAGTCCGGCCCTTCGGTACGGCTTCGGTTGCCGGACCTCCGCACCGAGGGATCATCGACCCGTGCTGCCGTCCAACTGCTCGCGCAGAATATCGGCGTGGCCGGCGTGCCTGGCGGTTTCCTCGATCATGTGCACCAGGACCCAGCGCATCGACGGGGGCGGCGTCTCGCGCAGCGAGCGCGCTCCGGGACGGTTCAAGTCCTCGCATGCTGCGGCGATCTCGTTGCTTCTGACGACCGCGGCACGATAGCCGTCCACCACCTCGTCAACCGTCTCGCCATCGGCGATCGGCGCCGCGTCATCCCACCGGTCGGTCCGCTTGCCGGCGTACGCCCACTCGAACCAGTTGAGCTCGACCGACGTCAGGTGCTTCACCAGCCCCAGCAGGCTCGTTCCGGAGTCCACCCCGGGCTTGCGGGCCTGCTCTTCCGTGACGCCGACCGTCTTGGCCGCGACGGCATCGCGCAAGTAGTCGAGGAAGGCCGGCAACGTCGTCTTCTCGTCCGCGTTGAGCCCTGGGGGGCGCAAGTCACCGCGCGTATCCGCATCCGTATCCGTGGCCGTGTACGTGTCCGTCATCGCCTGAGCCTACGGCATCGTTGTGGATCGTCCACTGTCAATTCAGCGCAGCGAGACGGTTGTTGGCAACGGTGGTACCGCAGGTGACCACGCCACCCGGGATCGGGGCGGTCCCGCAGCAGCCAGCCCTAGCCACCGGTGCGCCGGCGCGACGCGCGGTTGAACCGGGTACCCCAGTCGCGGATCCGGTCGAGCAGTTCGGGCGGGTGCAGCACGTGGAAGTCCGCGCCGAGCACGCCCATTGCCATGGCCGGCCAGTCCAGGGAGTCGGCGGTCATGCGTACGCGGCAGTGCCCGGCGTCAACTTCCTCGATCGTTCCCCACCGGCCGATCCGTTCCCGCACGGTCGCGGCCGGGGCGTCGACCAGGACCTCCACGCGGTACGGGCGGGGCACGTTGCTCAGGCGGGCGCGGACGAATTCGGCGGCGTCGGCGGCCGGCAGGTCGCGAAGCCGGAACCGGGAGCCGGTGCTGTGCGGTGCGGTGAGCCGGTCGACCCGGAAGGTGCGCCAGTCGTGCCGGGTGAGGTCGTAGGCGACCAGGTACCAGCGCCGGCCAAGACGGACCAGGCGATGGGGTTCGACGTGCCGGTCGGTGTTCCGGTCGTCGGCGGCCGTGTAGGAGAAGCGGAGTTGCTCGGTGTCCCGGCAGGCCAAGGCAATCGTGGTGAGGACGGCCGGGTCGACGTCCGCCCCGGCCGCCGTGCCCCAGTCGGCGGGCTCGGTCATCGTGCGCAGACTCTCCACCCGGCGCCGCAGCCGGGCCGGCATCACCTGCACCACCTTGGCCAGCACCCGGACCGAGGACTCGGCGATGCCCTCCACCGCGCCCTGGGCGGCGGTCTGCAACCCCACCGCCAGGGCCACCGCCTCCTCGTCGTCGATCACCAGCGGCGGCAGTGCCGCGCCCGCGGCGAGCTGGTAGCCGCCCTCGACGCCGCGCTGCGCCTCGACCGGATATCCCAGCTCGCGCAGCCGGTCGATGTCCCGCCGAAGGGTGCGGACCGAGATCCCCAGTCGCCCGGCCAGCTCGGTGCCTGGCCAGTACCGGTGGGTCTGAAGCAGGGACAGCAATCGCAATGTCCGGGTACTGGTATTTGCCATGCTCCTGATTCTCCCCGGAATTAGGTCAGAAAGTGACCGCTATGGCTCCTAACGTGATACCCGACCGACGGAACAGAGACACCGGCGGCACGGATTCAAGGGAAGACGGAGACCATGAGCGAGAACATCACCGGCACGGAGTCCACCAACCGCGACCTGGCCAACGCTCCGGCCGCCGCCGGCGAGCGTGCCGACCTGCTGGAGTTGCTGGCCCACCAGCGGCGCTTCCTGCGCTTCACCACCCGCGATCTCACCGACGACCAGGCCCGGCAGCGGACCACGGCCAGCGAGCTGTGCCTGGGCGGTCTGATCAAGCACGTCGCCTCGGTCGAGCGGAACTGGGTGAACTTCATCCTGGAGGGCCCCTCCGCGATGGGTGACTTCACCGCCATGACGGAGGCCGACTGGGCCCGTCGAGCCGACGATTTCCGACTGCTGCCCACCGAGACGCTGGCCGGCGTGCTTGCCGACTACGAGGAAGTAGCCAGCCGCACCGATGAGTTGGTGACAACCCTGCCCGACCTGAACGCCGCCCAGCCGCTGCCGAAGGCCCCGTGGTTCGAAGCCGGGGCGCACTGGACCGCGCGTCGGGTGGTGATGCACATCATCGCCGAGACCGCGCAGCACGCCGGCCACGCCGACATCATCCGCGAGTCCCTGGACGGCGCCAAGAGCATGGGCTGATGGGCCAATGGGCCAACTGGCCGGCAGGACTGGCTCGTTGCTGCCCTGCGATCCGGCGCGCCCCGTCCTCGTACGGTCGACTCGTACGAGGACGCGGGCACCCTGCGATTCGGCACGCTGACGGTCGCGCACCGCCACTGCGGTGTAGCGAAGTGACGTAGCAGGTCGTCGTGACGGGCCGGCCGTCGGGCCGCCCGTTGCTCCGCCACACACCCGGGAACTACTTTGTTTTTCAAAGTTAATGCTTGGAAAAACAAAGTGCTCTCGCTACGCTGCTTCCCCATGACCAGAAACAGGGAAGATGGATACGCGCTCTCCACGGACCCGGACCGGCTCGATGTCGCCCTGGTGCACCGCTGGCTCTCGACCGATGCGTACTGGGCACTGGAACGCAGCCGGGAAACCGTCGAGCAGTCGATACGCGGCTCGGTGAACTTCGGCATCTATGACACCGCCGGCTCCCAAGTCGCTTACGCGCGCGTCGTCACCGACCGGGCAACCTTCGCCTGGCTGTGCGACGTCTATGTCGCTCCTGCACACCGCGGCAAGGGTCTTGGAACCTGGATGGCCGGCGCCGTGCGCGATCACCTCGCGCCCTACAAGCTCAAGCGCGTTCTGCTCGCCACTCGCGACGCGCACGAGGTCTACGCGAAGGTCGGCTTCGCGTCGCTCCCGAACCCGGAGAGCTTGATGGTCTTGAGTCCGGCGTCATGAACCGACCGGTCACAAGGTCAATTGATCGTTGCCCAATGCGGCCGAGCCGGCCGGTCGACGCCGGCCCGGGTACGGGAGCGTGCGCAACACCGGCGGGAATGGAGCGAAGGGGGCAGGCATGCGTGTGGTGATCTTGTGTGGTGGGGAGAGCCCCGAACGAGATGTCTCCCTGGCCTCGGGCCGGTCGGTGGCCCGGGCGTTGCTTGATCTACGGCATGAGGTGGTGCTGGTCGACCCGGCTGCCGAGGTGCCGGTGTTGGCCGGGCCGCTGCATCCCGGTGACGCGGTCGCCGAGTTCGCGGTGGGGAAGGAACCACCGTCCCTCTCGGCACGGCATGAGTCGAGGCGGCGCATGCACGCCGCGCTGACCGGCGGACCGGTCCTGGAGCTGCTGCGCGACGCCGAGTTGGTGTTCCTCGCGTTGCACGGCGGCTGGGGCGAGGACGGGCATGTCCAGGCGCTGCTGGAGATGGCGGGCGTGCGGTTCACCGGTGCGGGCAGCGGTGCCTGCTCGGCGGCGTGGCACAAGGGGCGGGCGCAAGCGGTGGTGGGTGCGGCCGGTGTGCCGGTGGTCGAGCGGGTCCTGTGGCGGCCCGAGGCGGGCGAGGTGCCACCGGATGTGAAGCGGCTGGTGACCGATGGGCCGGTGGTGGTCAAGCCGGTCGCGGGCGGTTCGAGTGTGTCGGTCTGCCGTGTCGACTCGCTCGCTCAGCTGACGCAGGTTGCGGCCGAGGCCCGGTCCGGTGATGGGGCGCTGATGGTGGAACCGTTCCTTTCGGGGCGGGAGTTCACCGTGGGCGTGGTCGGTGGCCAGGTGCTCCCGGTGGTCGAGATCGAGCTGACGACGGCGGTGTTCGACTACACGGCCAAGTATCAGCCCGGGGCGGTGAGCGAAGTGTGCCCGGCGCGGGCGCCGGCCAACTTCACTGCCCGGCTACAGGAGTTGTCCCTGCGTGCGCACCAGGATCTCGGCTTCGGCGGTGACGCGTACTCACGCACCGACTTCCGTTGCGATTCCCACGGCGAACCCATGTGCATCGAAGTCAACGCGCTTCCGGGCCTGACGGCGACGAGCCTGCTGCCGCTCGCGGCAAACGGGGCCGGCTGGGCCTACCCCGACCTGATTCAGCGCATCATGGACCTCGCGACACGCTGAGCGCGCATATCGCGCATGGTCTCGGTCGTCTGCTCGGCGGCGCCTTCGCTGCCGGCCGGCGTCAGACGTGGTCGTCGTCTGCGGCGTCCAGGAGGTGAGGGCCGTTGTTGCGTACGTTGTTGACTGCGGTGGACACCGCTCGGGAATTCAGGTGGCCGGCAGCGGGGGCTGCCAGCAGGGCGCGGAGTTCGTCGGCGTCGTGGTGGTCGGGGTCGAGCCAGGCGTTCCAGTCGGCAGGGGCGATGGCCAGCGGCATGCGGGGGTGGACGTGTCCGGCGGCGTCGGTGGCTTCGGTCGTGATGATCGTGCAGGTCATCCACCACGCCCCGGGGGCGTCGTCGTCAGACACGTCGGGGTCGCGCCAGTACTCGTACAGGCCGGCGAGCGCCATGACCCGGCCGTCCTCGGGGCTGATGAAGTACGGCTGCTTGCGGGCCTTGGTCGTCTCGGTTGCCGCGATGGCCTGCCATTCGTAGAAGCCGTCGGCGGGCAGGAGGCAGCGGCGCTTTGCGAACGCCCGACGGTAGGCCGGCTTCTCCGCGACGGTTTCGACCCTGGCATTGATCATCTTGGCGCCGACGTTCAGGCTCTTCGCCCAGGACGGCACCAGGCCCCAGCGCAGCGGTCGCAGCTGCCGGGTGATCTCGCCGGTGTCGCGCTCGACGCGTTCGAGGACCGACCACACGTCATCGGTCGGAGCCACGTTCCAGCTCGGGGCGAGCTCCTGGGCGGGGTCCCAGGAGGTGACGTCGAACACGCCCGCAAGATCCTGCGGGCGGCGGGTGGAGACGTATCGGCCGCACATACCCCCACCCTGCCACGTGGCGGTCCGGTGGCCGGCAGTACGCTCCGAGTGGCCTCCGCGGGCGCACCCCACGGCGAGTGGAGACGAGGCCGACGCCGAATCCGACGAGGGGCAGCTGGGTCGGTGGGGAGGGTTCCGCGAGAGGCTCAGACCGGGACTCGTACCGGGATCGGGGTCCCACCGGTCTCCGTTGGCGAAAATCCCCTGGCAAGCCGCACGTGGCGCCGCACGGGTCCGTAACGTGGCGGATCGTGAACATCCTCATCGTAGGCGGAAGCGGCTTTCTGGGCCGGGAGTTGACTCGGCAGGCATGGGCTGCCGGGCACGCCGTGACGGCGACCTTCGCGACCCGCGCCGGCGACATCCCCGGGGTCCGCCGGCTGCCCATGGACCTGCGTCACAGCGCCGAGATCGCAGCGGCCCTCGCGGAAACGCAGCCGGACGCCGTCATCAATGCGGCGTACCGCAAGACCGACTGGGCAACAACGGCCGACGGCGCGATCCGCCTCGCTCTGGCGGCCACTCAGCACGGATCCCGGCTGGTGCACGTATCCAGCGACGCCGTCTTCTCCGGCGCCGACGTCCACTACGACGAATCCGCCACGCCGGATCCCATCACCCCGTACGGGGCTGCGAAGGCCGCGGCCGAAACCGCGATCCGCCTGTTCGCCCCGACCACCGTCATCGCTCGCACCTCGCTGATCATCGGCGACGGTGGCTCCGTGCACGAGGCATTCATCCACGAGCTGGCCGCCGGGCGACGACGTGGCGTGCTGTTCACCGATGAAATCCGGTGCCCCGTCCACGTAGCCGACCTCGCCCGGGCCCTTCTTGAGCTGACCGTCTCCGACCACACCGGCGTGTGCCACCTCGCCGGTTCCGATGCCATCAGCCGTCATGAACTCGGTCTCCTGGTAGCCGACCGCGATGAGCTGGACGCCGCCATGCTGACCGCCGGCAGCCGCGCCGGCACCGGTTCCCCAGGGGCGCTGGACGTCCGCTTGGACAGCACGCGGACACAACGCACCTTGCGCACCACACTGCGCGGCGCCCGCGACTTCCTGCGTCGCGAACGATGATTTGTACCTCCCCGCATGGGAGTTGAGAAGCCAGGGCTTGCCAGATCCCGGGTTTGCCAGATCCAGGGGTTGCCGGATCCCGGGTTTGCCGGGCTCCGGAAGGCGATCGCAGTGGGTGCCGCTGTGGTGGGGATGGTCCCGTCGGCCGGCCGAGCTGGTCAACGGGGCAGCCGGCCGAGCTGCTCAAAGGGGCAGGCTGCTCGGCTTTCCCGCGCGGGTCTTTCCGACGTAGCGGTTGATGGCCGGGAGGCTTGTCGCCTTGAGCACCGCGCGGCGGACGTGGAGTTGTCAGGCGGAGTTGGGGACGACCAGCGGGCGGCGTTCCGCGCGGTGCGCTGTCGGTCCGCGACGACCGGCCGCCATGACTTTTCGTAGTGGTCGAGAGCGGCCTTAGTGCGCGAGTAAGCCTGCCGGCCCGGCCCCTGACGTGAGCTCACGTAGATCGGTCATCGGCCCGGCAGGCCGCCGGGACGGAGCCCGAACGCCGTGGTCACCCGCCTGGTGAGGTCGTCCTCGGTCATCGTGGTGTAGATCTCGATGGTGCGCAGCTGAAGACGGAACGACGTTCCGGATCCGTACCGGAACGTCGTTCCGCTTTTCCTCGGATGTCAGGACGCCAGAGCGGGCCCGGCAAGCGGCTCGCCGGCGCACGGCTGTCTGGACGTGCCACGCCCGCGGCGGGTGCCTGCCGCGTCTTCGCTGCGATCGGCTCGGCGCACCACGTACGCACCTTGCCCTGAGCACGTTTCCGCCGGAACCTCGGTTACGCGCCCCGGTCGACGCTGCCGGTGTCGTCACCGCCGGGCACCCCCTGCCGCGCGCTCACGACTGGCAGGCGTCATCCGGCCCGAGGATGCTTGAGGTGTGGTACAGCGCGACAGAGCGGGAGCGGGGACGTGAAGGCGCTGAGCGTGGTGCGCGCCACCGTGGGACGCTGGTGTCTGCGCCACCTTCAGCTGCTCCCCGTCCTTCTGCTGGCCGGAGGTGCCCTGTTCGACTACGCCACCCCGCCGCATGTCAGTGCGGAAGCCTTCTACACGGCCGCGCCGATGACCGCTGCCGCACTGCTGTCACTGCGCGCGACCGTCCTGGCGGGCATCGGAGCCTGTGCCACCGACATCGCGCTGCTCACTCACTTCGGGTTTCTGCCGGGTTCCGGCGGGCTGAGCGAACTGGCGGCGGTCGCGACCGTCTCGGTCCTCGCCGTCGTCGTCAACCGCCTCATGTACTACAGCTACGTACGGCTGCAATCCGCACGCAGGATCGCACTGGCCGCGCAGCGCGCCGTGTTGCCGCAGCCACCGGCCTCGATCGGACCGCTGCGGATCGCGGTGCGTTATCAGGCAGCTGTGAAGGACGCACAGATCGGTGGCGACTTCTACGGCGCGCAGGACACTCCGTACGGTGTGCGCTGTCTGGTCGGCGACGTACGGGGCAAGGGCCTGAACGCGGTCAGGGTGGTGGCGGTGGCCATGGGGGCGTTCCGGGAGGCCGTCGAGGAGGAACCGACACTCGTGGGGCTCGCGGCCCGGCTGGAGCGGGCACTGCTGCGGGAGAGAGAGCGGCGTACGGGGCCCGAGCGGATCGAGGGGTTCGTCACCGGCGTGCTCGTCGAGATCCCGCCCGGCGACGACGAAGTGCGGCTGGTCAATCGCGGCCACCCCGCGCCGCTGTTGCTGCACGCCGGCCGGGTACGCAGCGCGGAGCCGTCCGAGCCGGCCCTTCCCCTGGGTCTGGCGGAGCTGTCCGCCGGCCGGCAGCGGACCGACACGGTGCCCTTCCCCTCAGGGGCCACTCTCCTGCTGTACACCGACGGCCTGAACGAGGCGCGAAACCGCGCCGGGGACTTCTACGACCCGGCAACCAGGCTGACCGGGCGCGAGTTTCCCGGGCCGGATGCACTGCTCGACGCCCTGCTCTCCGACGTGAATCACCACACCGGTGGCCGCATCAGCGATGACATGGCGCTGCTCGCGGTCAACCGTGCACCGGCCGCACCGGGAGACGATCCTCGATGACGCCCTGTGCGTGGTGCGGTCGCGACGCCCGCACGCGGTGGGGCGTGACGCGTTCTGTCAGCGTCCGCCCAGGCTGCTCCCGCCATCGACGTCGAGAACGTGGCCGGTAATGAACCCCGCCTCGTCCGACAGCAAGAACGCCACAGCCGCGGCGACGTCGTCGGGGGTGCCCAGACGCCCCATCGGAATCGACGCAATCGCCCTTCGCTCGCCCTCGCTGCCGACCGGCCGCGCACGACGGAACAACTCCGTCGCCGTCGGGCCGGGCGACACCGCGTTGGACGTGATGCCATCCGGGGCCAACTCCAACGCCCACGACCGCGTGCACCCCACCAGCGCGCTCTTGGCCGCCGCATAGGACGTACGGTCCTTGGCCCCATACGTCGCCCGCGAGGTGATGTTCACGATCCGACCGAACCGCTCCGCACGCATACCCGGCACCAGCGCCTGGACGATCTGAACCGAAGCACGCAGGTTCAGGTCCACCACCTGCTGCATGACCGCCAAGTCCAGGTCCTCGATGGGCTGAGGCTGGGCGATACCCGCGTTGTTGACCACCCGGCACACCGTACGCCCCCGGGTCGCCTCCTTGAGCATGCGCGCGGTGTCCTCGACATCGGACAGATCGCACCGCAGGAACGTGCCGGGGAACTCACCCTCGGGCGCACTCCGCGCCACACCGACGACCCCGTACCCCGCCTCCGCCAACCGCCGAGAAACCGCCAACCCGATGCCCTTGCTGGCGCCGGTGACCAGAACGTCTTTCATGCCGCTCCCCAAACCTCCACAGTTTTCCGGGCGTTGCTCGCCCAGTGCCCTCGAACACGGTCGCGCACACCATGGTGACACGCCCGCAACCACACATGCGGAATCCCAGTCACCGCCACGGCCTCAACACGGCGATCCTGTCGGCTCGGGAGGGAGTCCGCCAAGATCGTGCCGAACCCCACAGGCAACACGAAAGGGCCCTCACCTTGGCCCGCTTGCTCGACTGGTTGACGGTGCCGCGCAGATCCTCCGGGAGTTTCATTCCGGCGCCACAGATGGTGGGTGCGGACGCCTCCCAGCCGGGCGGTCCGGTCCGGGATCACGGATGGTGGGTGCGGGGCCAGGGAGTTGGGTCTTGAGCCACCCCCCAACCGGGACACTCGGGGTGCCACCTCCGACGCGGTACCGCCATGGCCGGTCCCGCATCCACCCGTTCCACCCGTACCGCGGCGCCGCACCGCGGTACGGGTGGAACGGGTGGAACGGGTGGAACGGGTGGATGCGCGGCCAGGTCTTCCGGTCCTCCCTTCCTTGCCCCTCCTTCCTTTCCCTTACCCTGTCCTCCCCAACAGGTCCGTGCTCCTGTCCTCCCCTACAGGCGGAAGGTCTGGGTCCGGGACAGTGACGGGTCGCCGGGGCGTACGTGGAGTTCGCCGCGGTCGGGGAACATGACGACGGCCGCCACGGTGCGCTCGGCGCGGATGTCGCCCCGGTCGGGGACGCAGATGGGGGGCTGTGCCATGAGGGCGAAGTGTTCCTCCGCGCCGGCGCCGGGCGGCAGTTCGTCCAGGCCGGCGGTGGCCGCCTTCAGTCTGCGCACCGAGGAGTTGCGGGCGAAGACGTTGATCTCGTCGCCCGGTGCGAAGTCGGGGTGCAGGAAGTGGTTGGTGTGCGCGACGTGGGATCGGGCCGGGTCGTCCGGCTCGATGACGCGGAGGTCGTCGCCGAGGATCTCGACGCATACCGCTCGCTGCCGGTCGCACAGCACGATCGTCCGGGAGCTGGCGAGCGGGAGGGTGCGCAGGATCTCCAGGCCCTCGGTGACGTCGTGTGCGGTGTCCAGCACGTGGCGGATGGCGAGGTAGGGCGGTACGCCGGGGCGCCAGTCACCGCCCAGGACCAGATTGAGGCCCACGGCGAGGCCGTCGCTGTTCAGGCCGAGGTAGCCGAGCAGGCCGCCGAAGCTGAGGACCAGCGAGCGGCGGGGTGAACCGGTGCGGGCGATCTCCAGGACGCCGAGGTAGTCGTCCAGGTTGCCGTTGAGGTCGACGGTTTGGGAGAGGACCGGGACGGTGTGCCCGGTGCGGGCGTAGGTGGTGCAGTCGCCGGCGGTCGGGATCCGGCGATAGCCCATGATCTCGCGGCGCAGTTGCAGCAGCCATGCCTCGTCCTGGGTGATCCCGGCGCCCGCCGCGAGCCCCGCGACCTCCGCTGCCTGGTCCGGCAGGGCCGCCGCGACCGCCGCCCGGTAGGCGGCGATCGACGGCAGCAGCCCCTCCCAGGTGACCGGCTCCTGCAGAACCTTGTTCAGGCGGCAGAGCGAGTCGTCGAGGAAGGTGCGCAGCGGACCGGCGAGGGCCTCGCCGTGGGCGCGGCCGACGGCGTAGGGGTCGCCGGACGCGCGGACGAGTGGGATGCCCCCGCCCCCGGTCATCCGACGGCGTCCAGCTGGGTGACCTTCGGCTTGGTGGCCAGCTCCTGCTTGACCCGCGGCCATTCGGCGCGCAGGACGCTGTAGAAGATGGCGTCGCGGCGGCGTCCGCCGGGCATGAAGTTGAAGCTGCGCAGGGTGCCTTCCTCGACGGCTCCGATGTTGCGCAGGCCGCGGCGGGCCTGGGTGTTGAGGATGTCGGTCTTGAACTCGACGCGTTCCGCGTTGAGTTGCTCGAAGGCGTGCTCCAGCAGGAGGTACTTCGCCCAGCGGTTGATGCCCTGGCCGCGGAAGTCGCGGCCCAGCCACGACCAGCCGATCTCCAGCCGGGCGTCGGCCTCGGCCATGTTGCCGTAGCTCATGCTGCCCGCGACCCGGCCGCTGGACTTGTCGGTGATGATGAAGACGACGCGCCGGCCGGCCGCCTGGTCGGCGAGGCAGGCGTCGAAGAACTTCTCGAAGTCGGCGTCGGTCTCCACCGCGGAGACGAAGTAGCGCCAGATGTCGGGGTCCATGGCGACCGCTCGGACGGGCTCGCGGTCCGCTTCGGTGACCGGTCGCACCAGGAGGTGTGTGTTCTCCAGGACCGCTGCTGCGTTCTGTGCCCAGGCCATGGTCAAGCCGCCTTGTTGGTGTGTCGGGTCAGGGACTCGGCGACGCTGCGCAGGGTGCGCATCTCGGCGAGGTCGTGCTCGGTGAAGTTCGCGAGATCGGTGTCGGTGGCCTCGCACACCTCGGTGAGGAAGAGGACCTTGTTGAGGGAGGTCAGGCCGTAGATGCCGGCCATGTCGGCGTCGAGGTCGAGGGCGTCGGGGGCGACGGGCGGGTTGAGTACCGCGGAGAGGTGTTCCCGGGTGGCGTTCTCGATGTCAGACCGCATGGATGCCTTCCTTGCTGTCGTGGATCCCGGCCCTGTGGGCGGCGAGGATCTGCTGGCGCTTGGGCTTGTACTGCGAGGTGAGCAGACCGTTGTCGATACTGAACGGAGTGGTGGCGACGACGACCCGGCTGATCCGCTCGTCGGCGGCCAACGAGGCGTTGGTTTGGGAGAGTTGGGCGGCGATGGCGTCCCGGTCCGCGGGCACCGAGGCGGGTGAGACGACGGCGACCAGCTCGGTCTGGGCGGGGCAGTAGAGCACGCACTCGGCGATGGCCGGGCTGGTGCGCATGCTCTCCTCGATGGGCCGGACGATGACCTTCTTGCCGTTGTCGAGGACGATGACGTCGTCGGCGCGTCCGCGGATGAAGAGGAAGCCGTCCGCGTCGAGATGGCCGAGGTCGCCGGTGCGTACGGTGCCGTCGGGGCCGAAGATCCGCTCGGAGTCGCCGGGGGCCGCATACGCGTAGTGGTCGTTGACGGGGTGGTCGCTGCGGACGGTGATGACGCCGTCCTCGTCCAGCAGCACCTGCTTGCCGGGCAGCACCTGTCCGACGCTGCCCGCCCGGTTGGCGCCGGGGTGGTTCTTGGTGACGATGCAGGTCTCGTTGAGCCCGTAGCCCTCGTAGATCGGCAGGCCGGCCTCGGTGAAGAACCGGAGCGTGGTGGCGTCGGCGGGGGCGGATCCGGTCCACAGGTAGCGGATGCGGTCGCCGAACATCCGGCGTGCCGCCTCCGGGACGGTCCGGGTACCGTCCGCGCGGCGCACCCGTGCCTCGATCTGCCGCCTGGCCGTTTCGAAGAAGGCGGGGACGCCCATGACGACGGTCGGCCGGGTGCGGCGCAGTGCGGCGAAGGCGGCCTCGTAGGTGCTGATGGTGACGTCGTGGCCGTGGACGAGCGCCGAGTAGACCCAGTAGCGCTGCTGGAGCAGGGACAGCGGCAGGAAGACGAACAGGTCGTCCCCCGGCTTGTGTTCGAAGATCTCCTGGACCGCGGCCAGCGAGCTGTCGATGCTGCCAACGGTGGCGCCGAGGCCCTTGGGGGTGCCGGTGCTGCCGGAGGTGAACTTGACGGTGGTGACCTCGCGCGGCGCCCAGTGGACGGGGGGCAGCGGCTCGGTGCCGGGGTCCTCCGGGTCTTCGACGAGGGCGCGGACCTCGCCGATCGGCACGGCCCGGGGGTCGTCGGCGGGCCGGTCGGTGAAGAGGAGGGTGACGTCGTAGCGGCTGATGAGCCCGTCGTCGGGGTCGAACTTGCCGGGTTCGAAGCCGGCGGTCTCCGCCTTCAGGCGCAGCGCGGCGAGGTCGAGCAGCACCCATTCCAGGCAGTTGGCGGCCAGGATGCCGATCCGGTCGCCGGGACCGATGCCGCGGGCGCGCAGCCGCCGGGCGAGGCGGCCGGCGCGTTCGTACAGGTCCGGAAGGCCGAGGGTTTCGGTGCCGTCGAGGCGGGCGAAGGAGATCTGCCCGCCGAGCGGCGCGGTGGATACGAGGTGGTTGACGGTGGAGTGGTCGATCGTGGGGTGGTCGCTCACGGTGCCTCCTCGCCCGTGGTCAGGGCCGCGGCCATGGCCCGGACGGTGTCCATGTCCGCGAACACGTCGAGCGGGATGGTGACCCCGAAGCGCTTGCGGACGGCGGTCAGGATGCGGGCGGCGGCGATGGAGTCGCCGCCGAGGGCGCCCAGGCTGTCGTCGAGGCCGACCCGGGTGCCGCGCAGCACCCGGGACCAGATGTCGACCAGGGCCTTTTCGGTGTCGGTGGTGGGTTCGCCGCCGCTGGGGGCGTCGGCGGCGGGGGTGGTCTCCTCGACGGCGAGGTCCGCGAGTCGGGCCCGGTCGACCTTGCCGTTCTTGGTCAGCGGCAGGTGCTCGTGCCAGACCACGGCGGTGGGCACCATGTAGTCGGGCAGGTCCCGGCGCAGGGCCTCGCGCAGTTCGGCCACCGCGGGCCGGGCCTCGCCGGCCGGCACCAGGTGGGCCACCAGCCGGTCGCCGCGGGCCCCCGGGCGGCCGGCGACCACGGCCTTGGCGATGGCGTCGAGGGCGACCAGCCGGGTCTCGACCTCGCCGGCCTCGATGCGGTAGCCGTTGACCTTGATCTGGAAGTCGCTGCGGCCCAGGATCGCGATGTCGCCGCTGGGCAGGTAGCGGCCCAGGTCGCCGGTGCGGTAGAGGCGTTCACCGCGCCGGACGTCGTGGACGAAGCGTTCCGCGGTGCGTCGGCTGTCGCCCCAGTAGCCGCGGGCCAGTCCGGTGCCGGCCGCGCAGATCTCGCCGGTGACCCAGTCGGGACAGTCCAGGCCGTCCCGGTCCAGGACGTAGGCGCGGTTGTTGGCGTTGGGGCGGCCGTAGGGGATGGATTCGCTGCCGTCCTCCTCGGGCGCCACCGGGTGCAGGATGTTCCAGATCGTCGTCTCGGTCGGGCCGCCCAGCGAGATGACGTCCAGGTCGGGCTTGAGGCGGCGCAGTGCGTCCGGCAGGGCCGGCGGGATGCGGTCGCCGCTCATCATGACCAGGCGCAGCGCCGGCGGGGTGGTGGCGTCGGCGACGGCCTGATCGTGCATCAGGGACACGATGGCGGGTACCGAGTTCCACACCGTCACCCCGGCGCTGCGGCACAGCTCCAGCCAGTGGGCGGGGTCGACGGCCTTGTCGCGGTCGGGCATCACCAGGGCCGCGCCGACCGACAGGGCGCCGAAGACGTCCCAGACGGACAGGTCGAAGTTGAAGGCGCTGATGGCGAAGAACCGGTCCCTGGGGGCGATGCCGAACCGCTTGTGGCAGTCGGCGACGACGTTGGCGACGCTGCGGTGGCTGACCATGACGCCCTTGGGCTCGCCCGTGGTACCGGAGGTGTAGAGCACGTAGGCGAGGTCGTCGGGGGCGGAGCCGGGCAGCCGTTGCGGGAGGTCCGCGGCGGTGTCGGCGGGTCGGATGACGTCCAGGCGCAGCACCTCGCGTTCGCCGTCGGGGTCCTGCCAGTCGGTGTTGGTCAGGACCCTGCGCACCCGGCCGTCGCGCAGCATGTACTTCTGCCGTTCGGCGGGCAGGGACGCGTCGACGGGCAGGTAGGCGCCGCCGGCCAGGACGGTGGCGAGGATGCCGACGATCTGTTCCGGGCCGCGGTGCATGACCAGGCCGACCAGTTCGTCCCGGCCCACGCCGCCCGCGCGCAGCCAGCGGGCGGCTGCGGCGGCGCGGCGCAGGAGTTCGCCGTAGCCGATGCGTCGGTCGGAGGTGATCAGGGCGGGTGCGTCGGGGGTGCGCTCGGCCTGCGCGGCGAACGCGTCGCCGAGCATCTCCTCCGGCAGCGGGGTGGCGGTGTCGTTGGCCTCGCGGCGCCGCTCGCGCTGGGCGGCGGGCAGCAGGTCGAAGGTGTTGCGCTGCCAGGCGGCCTCGTCGACGAGGATGCCGAGGAGGGTGCGGTAGCCGTGGGCGAGGTCGTCCAGCAGCCCGTCGGGGAACAGCTCGTCCACGCCGTCGAGTTGGACGACGAGGCCGCCGTGCTGCTCCATCGCGAAGGCGTTGAGCCACACCTGCGGGGTCTGGCTGACGGTGAAGACCTCCGGTCCGAACAACTCCAGCGCGGAGCCGTCGGCCTCGCCGCCGACGAGGCCGAGGGCGCTGTTGAAGGTGAACGGCATCCGGGCGCCCGCCACTCCCCCGCGCCGCCGGGCCAGTTCCTGCATGACGTCGCTGCCGGAGAAGTGCCGGTGGTCCAGGTCGCGGCGCAGCCGGGTCTGCAGGGCGCGGGCGCGCTCCTCGAAGCTGCGGCCGCGGTCGACCTCGGCCTCGACGAGCAGGGTGTCGGAGAAGTTGCCGATGGCCTGGAAGATCCGCGGGTGGACGGGCGGGCGGTTGGCGACGGTGGTGTTGAGGGTGAACCGCGGCCCGGCTCCCCAGGTGGCGAGCGTCTCGGCGTAGGCGGCGAGCAGCAGCGCGGAGGGGGTGAGGCCGGCGAAGGCGGCGCGTTCCTTGAGGGCGGTCCACTCCTGCTCCCCCAGGCGCACCGCGCGCTGCGAGAAGCGGGTGCGGGTGAGCGCCGCCGGGCTGGTGCGCAGCGGCAGGTCGGGGTGCGGGGGGAGGTCGTCGATGCGGGAGAGCCAGTAGTCGCGCGAGCGGCGGGCCGGGGCCCGGTCGCGGCCGGCCGCCAGGGCGGCCACGTACTCCTCGTACGACAGCTCCTCGGGTGCCTCCTCGCCGGCGCCCTCGCGGTAGCGGCGCCACCATTCCCGGAAGAACAGGAACATGCTGATCCCGTCCATGACCAGTCCGTCGTGGCTGACGTGGAGCACCATCCGGTCGTCGGCGAGGAGGGTGACCTCGGCGGCGATCAGCGGCATGTGGTCGGCGGCGAGCACCCGGTGGGAGCGTTCGGCGCGCAGGTCGCGGCGGATCCGCTGCTGCTCCTCGGGGGTCTCGCCGCGCAGGTCGAGACGGGGGATGCGGGGCCGGTACTGGCGGAACTCGGTGACCTGGCGGTCGTCGCCGACGAAGCGGGAGCGCAGCGCGCTGTGCGCGTCCACGACGGCTTCCAGCGCGGACTCCAGCCGGTCGACGTCCCATGCCCCTTCGATCTCGTGGTAGACGTGGCTGGCCACGTCGCCGATCTCGAAGATGCCGCTGCGGCCCAGCAGATAGGCGCGCTGCAAGGGGGTGAGGGGGAAGCCCGGGCCGTGCCGCTCCTCCTCGGCGAGGTGGGCGATCAGCTCCTGCTTCACGCTCTTGATGCGGGCGATGAACTGGGGGTCCATGCGCTCGCGGCCACCTTGGAGCCGCAGGTCGTTGCCGGACAGCGAGACGGATAAGCCGCGGCTTTCTATCTCGCGCAGCACTTCGCGGTAGCTCATCGGTCCTCCACTTCGGCGAGGGCGGCCAGTGCGGCGTCCTCGGCGCGCTCCTCGATCGTCGCGGCGAGCGTGCCGACGTCCTGGCTGCCGAGGAGTTCCTCGACGCTGATGTCCACGTCGAGGGCGTCGAGGATCTGGTACTGGAGGGTGACGGCCTGGAGCGAACTGGTGCCCAACTGGGTGAGGTTGCGGTCGCAGACCCCTTCGTCGTCGGGGAGTTGGAGCACGGTGCGCACCAGGCCGCTCAGCCACGGCACGAGCTGTGGGCCGGCGTGGGCGGGGCGGGGTGCGGGCGCCGCGGTGGGCCGGAAGAACACCGCGTCGGCGAGGCCGATCCGGCTGCCGGGGGCGACGAGTTCGACGGTCTGCGGCCAGACGGCCGGCTCCGGCAGGCCGAGGGCTTCGGCGAGCCGGGTGGCGAAGCGGGGCATGACGGGGGCGGCGGCGTGGGCGAGGAGGCGGGCCGCGGCCAGTTCCAGGGCGATGGCGGTGCGGGCCTCGTTCTCCCATCCGGGGGTCTCGGCGACCAGGGCTTCCTGGCGGGTGAAGCGGACGGTGTCGGTGACGATGCCGTCCAGTTCGGCGGCTGCCTGGTTGAGGGAGAAGGCGTCGGAGCTGAGGGCGCCGGTGACGGCGGCGAGCCGGGCGCCGAGCCGGCCGAGGAAGGCGGAGTGCTCCGGGGTCCAGTTCCCGGCGTCGGGGGCGGTGCCGTCGTGGCGCTTGGCGACCCGGGCGCCGAGGTCGTTCAGCCAGTCCTGCCAGGTCCCGATGAGGGTGTCGTTGAGGGTGGTCTCGTAGGCGGCGCGCTGGAAGTTGGTCCGGGTGCCTTCGGGGCGGGTGGCGGCCAGGAAGTAGCGCACCGCGTCGACGGAGTCGGGGCCGAGGATCTCCTTGCCCCAGATCGCGTGGCGCCGGCTGGTGGAGAACTTGCTGCCTTCGAGGAGGTAGAACTCGTTGACGTGGTAGTCGATGTCGGGGGTCCAGTCGGGGAACGCGAGCCGGTACAGGGCCGGGTAGAGCACCGAGTGGTAGAAGCTGTTGTCGTAGCCGAAGAAGTGGACGATCTTCCAGTCCTGGTCCGGTGCGGCGGCCTGCCAGTCCTCGCCCAGACGGGCGCCGAGTGACTGGATGCCGTGCAGGAAGCCGTAGGACATCTCCGGCCACACCCAGATGACCTGGCCGTCGACGTCCGTCTCGGCCGGGGGGACGCCCCAGCCGGCGGGGTGGCTGACGGGGATGTCCAGGGCCGGGCGGCTGAACAGGCGGTCGGCGAGCTCCCGCAGCCGGGCCGGGACGCGGCCGAGGTGGTGGTGGGCGGCGATGTCGTCGCGGAGGGTGTGCAGCGGCAGGGTCCAGCGGGCCAGGGGGGCGCGGCGGGGCGCGGCCGCCGAGTGGGCGGAGACCGGTTCGGCGAGGTCGGTGACGGTGTTGGGCTCGCCGCACTCCTCGCAGATGTTGCCGCTGGTGCCCGAACCGCAGCCGGGGCAGCCGCCCCTGACGTCCACCTCGTAGAGGTACTGGCCGCTCTCCGCGTCGAAGAGGGCGTCCGCCTCGGTGGCCCGTACGGTGCCGGAGGAGACCACGCGGGAGAAGTAGTCCCGCAGGCCGGGGCGGTAGGTCGGGTCGTTGTTGGTGACGGTGTACTGGTCGGGGGTGATGTCCATCAGCGCGAGCGTCGCTGCGATCTCGGCGCTGTAGTGGGCGGCGGTCTCGGCCGGTTCGCGGCCCTCGGCCGCGGCGGCGGCCGGGACGTAGCTCTGGTAGTCGTCGCTGCCGGTCAGGTGCCAGGCGGCGGTGCCGTTCATCCGCTGGTGGCGGACGAAGGCGTCGGCACCGAGGTAGGGGCCGGAGAGGTGGCCGAGGTGCAGGTCGCCGTTGGGGGTGGGCGGGGTGGAGAAGACGAAGACGGGGCGGTTGCCGAAGGTCTTGCGCCCGGTGTCCCGTGCGGAGACCAGGGCCCGCCCGGCGTCCCGCCAGTACTGGGTGAGGAAGATCAGGTCCTCCTCGCCGGTGTTCTCCAGGACGTGGGACTCGAAGGGCTCGAAGAGCGCCACGGTGCCGGGGGCGGCAGGGTGGCGGTGTCCGTCGATGCGGAACTCGCCGCGGCCGGCGACGATCACGAACATCTCGGTCTCGTCGTGCTGGTGGCTGTCGGAGGCCCGGCCCGGGGCCACCCGGCCCCAGCCGGCGCCGGTGCCCAGGCCCTCGATGCTGCTCATGTCGATGCCGAACGCCTCGGAGAGGGCCGTGCTGTCGTAGGTGTTGATGATCACGCCGCGTCCTTTCGCTGGGACGGAAGGGGGAGGAGATCCACGGCCGCCGCGGCCATGGCCGGGGCGAGCCGGTATCCGGAACCGTTGGCGGCACCGGCGAAGACCACCCGCCGGTCCTCGGTGACCGCGCGGATCAGCGGTTCGTGGTCGGGTCCGTAGGCGTCGCAGAAGACCCGGCCGGAGGCGCAGTGCCCGACCAGTTGGGGGGCGTAGCGGCGGAGCGTGGCGAGCGCCGCGTCCCGGTCGGCGGGGGTCAGGGCGGCGGGGACGGTGTCGGGGTCGACGTCCCACTCCTGGCAGGTGTAGCTGAACAGCCAGTGGCCGCGCTCGTGGTACGGCAGCAGGAAGGCGTCCTCTTCCTGGAAGACGATGGCACGGTCGTCGGGGCCCGGCGGCACTTCGATGTGCAGGGCCACCACCTTCTTCACCCGGGCGCCGAGCGGGGCGAGGAGGTCGCGCCAGGCCGGGGCGGCGAGCCAGGGGCCGGGGGCGAGGACGGTGTGCCCGGCGACGAGGGTGTCGCCGGTGCCGAGGGCCAGGCGGACGCCGTCCGCCTCGGGGGTCACCGCGGTGACCTCGACCCCTTCGCGGAACTCCGCGGCGCGGCGCAGGTCGCGGGCGAGGAGCTGGGTCAGCGTGTGGACGTCCGCGTACTGGCAGCCGTCGCCTTCCCAGGCAGCCATGCCCTCGGGTAACTGCCGGACGGCCGCGGGCAGTTCGGTGGCGGGCCGCAGCTTGGCCTCGGGCAGATAGGCGCGCAGCAGCCGTATGCGGTCCGGTTCGGGGGCGAGGACGGTCATCGGCAGGCGGTGGATGGGGACTTCGGGGCGGGCCGCCCGGAGGTCGGCGTACCACCGCTGGCTGTACGCCGCCATGCGGCGGACCCGCGGCGAGGCGCCGCGCGGGAAGTGCAGGCCGGCCGAGCGCCGGGTGGCGCCGCTGCCGATCGCGTCCCGCTCGACCAGGACCACGTCGGCCTCCGGGGCGCGGGCGAGGATCTCGCGGGTGATCTGGCAGCCGAGCACGCCGGCCCCGATCACCGCGTAGTCGGTGCGCCGGGTCGCCATCACACCCCCCACGGCACGTTGACGCGGGGCTTGGTCCCCCACTCGATGAAGGACGCGAGCTGGTCGACGCTGCGGGCGCCGCGGAGCCGGTCGGCGATGCGCTGGCTGCGCCAGGCGTTCAGGCTGAGGTTGGGGTCGGCCAGGCCGCGTTGGGCGCGGGCCGCGTTCTGCACGAAGATGTTGCGGTCGGCCGGGCCGTCCCAGCGCACCGCGAAGTCCTCGTCGATGCGCAGTTCGTCGCCGTCGCGCTCCAGGCGGTCCGCGATCGGGGCGAGGAAGTCCATGGCGGCGGGCCGGAATCCGGTGGCCCAGACGATGACGTCGGTGTCGAGGTGCTCCAGGGAATCGGGCTCGTCGTTGTGGCGGACGCCGATGTCCCAGCCGCCGGCCGATCCGGCCTCGACCCCGGTCACCTCGCGGTTGGCGTACAGCTCGACGAGGTCGGGGTTGCCGTCCACGAAGCGGTGGAGGTAGATCCGCTGGTAGATCTCGCGCAGCGTGGACTCGGAGATGCCGTCGCTGCTGAGGACGTGCCGGTCGTTGAACGCGGCCCGCGCCTCGGGGCTCAGCCGGTAGAAGTAGTCGGAGTGGGAGGGCATGTAGAAGTCGTTGGTGAACGGCGAGTCGTCTATCGGGAAGAAGTTGCGGCGCCGGGATATCCATGTGACGCGGCGCGGCAGTTCGGCTCCCGGGCGCGAGATCAGGTCCGAGAACGCCTCGGCGCCGGACTGTCCGCCGCCGACCACGACGACGCGTTTGCCGCCGAGGTCCTTGGCGGCGTGCACGAAGTCGTTGACGTGGAACTGGGTGGCGCCGAGGTGGTCACGGCCCTGGGGCGGGACCCAGGACTGGTTGCCGATGCCGATGACGACATTGTCGGCGGTGACGGTGCGCTGGTCGGTGCGGACGGTGAAGACGTCGTGGAAGCCGATCTCCTGGACCGTCTCACCGAAGACGATGTTCTTGTTGCGGCGGCTGGCCCAGGCGAGGTAGTTGCGGAACTCCAGCCGCGGCACGTCGTCGAACTGGGCGTTGAGGAAGTGGTAGACCCGCCCCTGGTCGTGCAGGTAGGCCAGGAACGAGAACGGGGACGTGGGGTCGGAGAGACTGACCAGGTCCTTGAACATGGAGACCTGGAGGGTGGTCCCGGGTATCTGCTGGCCGTCGTGCCAGCCGAAGGACTCCTTGCGGTCGATGAAGAGGTTGTCCACCTCCGGGTAGCCGTGCAGCAGTGACGCCAGACTCAGGTTCGCCGGTCCCACGCCGACTCCCACGCAGCGGTAATGCGCGGTGCCGGGACTGGTTTGCTCGTGCCCCATTGTTCGGACCTCTCCTTCGGGCGGTGCCGGCGGTCGCCGGCTCGGGTCGTGCCGGATAGGGGATGCGCAGGGGAAAGTACGGAGGTGCGGTGGTCGGGCCGTTGAGCGGGCGGCCGGCCGGGCGGGATCGCCGCCGGCCGTCGCGCGAGCCGGCCGCCGGTTCCCCGCAGGGGGCGGCCCGCTCGGTGTCGCGGCGGCCGTGCCGGTGGTCACCGGGCAGCCGGCACGGTGTCGTGGACGGTGCGGTGGCCAGGGTCTGTCAGGCGGGTCGGGCCGTGGTCTGTCCGATGGGTCAGGGTCGGAAAGGCCCTAGAGCACCGGGATGCGGGCGTTGGCGAGCGGACGGTAGGCCGGCTCGGCGGGGAGCCTGGCCAAGTCGGCGCCGGCGGCGAGCAGTTCGGTCAGGACGGCGGCTGCCACGGTGACGGCCAGGGACTCCCCCGGACAGCGGTGGGCGGCGGCGCCGAACGTGAAGACGGCGGGGTCCGGCCGGCCGGGCCGGAAGGCGTGCGGGTCCGGGTTGGCCGCCGGGTCGCGGTTGGCGGCGGCGAGCACCACCAGCACCTGCTCGCCCGGTGCGATCTCGGCGCCGCCGTGGCGGAGGGCTCCGGCGGCGAAACGGCGGGTGTTCTGGACCGGTGCGTCGTGCCGTGCGACCTCGCGGACCAGCGCTTCGGCCGCGGCGCGGGTGGGTGCCTGGGCTCCGCGGGCCAGCGCCAGCAGGGAGTTGCCGATCAGTCCGGCGGTGGCGTCGAACGTCTGGGACAGGAAGCCGACCGCGTTGGCCAGCAGGGCCGCCGTACGGGGCCAGGCGGCGCGCCGCGCGGCCCGCACCAGCTCGGCGAGGAGCCCGGTGCCGTCCTCGCCCTTCTCGATGCCAGGGCCGAGCAGTTCCCGGAGCCGGGCGGCGGCCCGGGACGCCGCCCGGTACTGCTCCGGGCCGGCCGAGGCGGGGATGCACTGGACGAAGTCGCCCGTCAGCCGGGCGGCTTCGGCGTCCAGTCCCCGGTCCAGTCCGCACAGCGCCGCCACGACGCGGGCCGGGACGGCGAACATCAGCTCCTCGTACGGCGGTTGGCCGCCGGCCGCCAGGCACTCACGGGTGCGTTCGGCGGCGAGGCCGGCGGTGTGCGCCGGGTCGAGGTGGCCCAGCGCATCGACGACCACGGACTTCAGGTGCTGCTGGAGCGGGCCGTCGGTCATCCGCACCAGGTCGCCGAAGACCTCGCCGGCCGGGGTTCCGACGATCCCGCCGGGCACCGGTTCGACCGCCGGGCGCACCCGCAGGCAGTCGGCGGTCAGCACGGCCCGCACCGCCGCCGCGTCGCACGCCACCCAGGCGCCCAGGACCGCGTCGAAGGCCAGCGGACGCTCGGCCACGAGCGTCGCGTAGTAGGGGTACGGGTCCGGCAGTCGGACCGCGTCTATCACTGTGGTCACCCGGGGGCTCCTTGCTCGGTGGAACGGTCGAACGGTGAAACGGTGGTCGTGGGGAAAACGGTGGTCGTGGAGGGAGGTGCCGTGGTGGTGGGGAAAGGTGCCATGGTGGGGCGGAGGCCGGTGGCGGCTCCGTCAGACGTCGTGGCGGGCACGGTCCGCGCGCCGCATGTCGAGGGTGCCGGCGATGGTCAGCCGCATGACCTCCGACGTCCCCTCGTAGATGCGCAGCGAGCGGATCTGCCGGTACAGGCGCTCGGTGACGCTGTCCTTGACGACGCCCGACGCCCCGAGGAGCTGGACGGCGGTGTCGACGATGCGCTGGGCCTCTTCGGTGGCGTGGAGCTTGGCGATGTTGGAGTGGCGGGCGAAGCGCGGGGCGCCGCGGTCGGCCTCCCAGGCGGCCCGCGCCACCAGCAGGGCGGCGGCGTTGAGTTGGACGTCCATATCGGCCAGGGCGACCTTGGTGAGCTGCTGGTCGATGAGCAAGCTGCCGCCGATCCGCCGGGTGCGGGCCCGCGCCAGGGCGGTGTCGGCGGCGCGGCGGGGGGAGGCC
>NZ_KN708638.1:736720-774231 GCF_000805335.1 Streptomyces sp. CT34
GGTCCATGGCGATGACAAAACCCTTGCCCGGCTTGCCCAGTACGGCCTCGCGGGGCACCCGGCAGTCCTCGAAGGCGAGGTGGGCGAACGAGCGGGGAGCCACCGCGCCCAGCCGTTCCCGCACCCGCACCCCGGGGGTGTCGGCGGGCACCAGGAAGGCCGTCAGCCCGAGCGGCCCAGGGCCTTCGCCGGTGCGGGCGATGACGACGTACACGTCGGCGATGGTGCCGTTGGCGATCCATGCCTTGTGCCCGTTCAGGACGTAGCCGCCGTCGTCGGCGCGGTCGGCCCGCAGTGCGACGGCGGCGATGTCCGACCCCGCCTCCTCCTCGGAGACCGCGAAGGCGCCGACCAGCGTGCCGGTGGCCATCCGCGGCAGGTAGTGCCGCCGCTGTGCGTCGCTGCCGAAGCGGATGAGCGGGGTCGCCGCCAGTGCCTGGATGGAGAAGGCGAAGTCGGCCAGGTCCTCGGCGTAGGCCAGCGCTTCGCGCATCAGGCACAGGGAGCGGTGATCGCCGGCGGCCGGGCCGGGCTCGGCGGCCGGGTCCAGGAAGGAGAGCCAGCCGTCCGCGCCCAGTTGCCGTACCAGGCGCAGCCCGGCCTTGTCCGGGTCGTCGTCGCGGATCTCGTCCCACAGCGCGGTCCGCTGGTCGCACCAGGCGCCGAAGGTGTCGGCGAGGCGGCGGTGCGCGTCGTCGTAGAAGGGGAGGTCGAGGATTTCGCGGTCGAAGCTCGTGAGGGGTTCCAAGGTGCGTCTCCGTGCGGGCGGGAAGGGCGGGTGGCGGCGGGGGGTCAGATGACGAGGTCGACGTCCTCGGCCCGGTCGGCCGGGAGCGGCGCGGGCGGGGGCGTGGGCTGCTCCCGGGCCGCTTTCACGAGCTGGTGCTCGATGAAGTAGGCGAACGAGGCGTAGCCGCGCCAGATGCGCCGCCACTCGCGCTGGACGGCCTCCTCGCCGGAGTTGCGCCGTACGTCGTCGAGGTAGCAGACGATGATGTCGGCCGACTGCCGGGCGTGGCCGGCCGAGAAGTTGTCGATCGACAGGTGCGCCTCTTCGTAGGACACGTCGAAGCGGTGGCGGCGCAGCTTCTGTATCTCGTGCAGCCGCATCTCCCCCAGGCCGAACATCTCGATGCCCAGGTTGTAGCCGAGGATCTCGTTGTAGAGGGTGTCGGGGAACAGGGACAGGCACACCTGGTGGATGGAGAATCCGTAGAGCCCGTCGGGGAGGTCGCCCTGGTCGCGGAATTCCTCCTGCCGGATGTGCGGCAGGTTGATGTCCATGCTGGCGAGTACGTGGTGGATGAGCGTGATGTGGTTCTTGGCGACGTCGCCGCGGCCCATCTCGTCGGCGTAGATGGCGAAGAGCATGGCGTCGCTCTGCCGGTGGTTGCGGCCGAGGTTGCCGATGCGGTGGGCCCAGCTGCCGTCGATGAGGCTGCCGAGCGCGTAGGTGGACTGCTGGAAGACGACCTCGTCGCGGTCGGGGATCTCGGTGAGCGGTTCGTAGGGGTCGACGAGCTTGTCCCAGTAGATCCGGTCGACGCGCTCCATGAGCGCTTCGGGGGTGTAGTCGAAGTACTCGGCGTTGGTGAGTTTGCCGCCGGCGCCGTGCGTGAAGAGGAGTTCCGCCTCGGCGAGGCCGGCCTCGGCCCGGTCCCTGGCGGCTGCCAGGATGTGCGGGAAGCGCTCGACGTTGACGATGCGGTGGAAGAACTCGCGGTCGTCCAGTGCGCTGTCCGCGGCCCGCAGCACCACGTCATCGGGTTCGGTGGTCCGCAGGGCGCGGGCCCAGCGCTCGGCGTTCCGGTCGCCGGCGGTGTTGGGTGCGAAGTCGAGGTCCGCCGGCTCGCCGGCCGCGATCGCCTCGGCCCATGCCGTGAACGTGGCCGCCTCACGCTCGTCGAAGATGCCGAACATGGGGCCGCCGAACTTGATGGACCGCAGGAATCGGCAGCTGCCGTCCTTTCGCACCTTCAGCTGCCGGGACTCACGCAGCGCGCCCACGAAGGCGGCCAGGTCGGGGGTGTCCCCGTCGAGCCAGTCCGACAGCCGCCGGTCGCCCAGGCGGACGCTGCGGTGCTGCCGGCCGGCGAACGGTGCGTGCCGGGCGACGATCTGCGCGACCTTGGCATCGAGGGTCAACGCGTCGTGCCAGGCGGCCAACTCGCCGAGCATGTCGACGTGTTCGGTCTCCAGGCGCAGCACCAGCGCGACGGCGGCGAGCAGTCGGCGCCGGTCCTCGGGGCCGGTCGGCGAGTCCTCGGTGAGGGCGAGGTACTCCGCGAGGACGGCACGCGCCTCGGTTTCCGGCAGCAGCGGCTCCGTGCCGAGGAGGAGGTCGTCGATGCCCAGCGCGAACACGGCGTAGTGCACGCCGATCAGCTCGGGCAGGAACGACGCGGGGAGCCGGGAGAGGGCGAGCGGGAAGGCGGCGTGCAGGGCGGTCAGCGGCCGGGCCTCGGCGCGGGCGAGGAAGTCCGCGGCCTCGATCTCGGGCAGGTGGATGCCCAGTTCCACCAGGGCGCGCCGGCGCCCGGCGAGCAGGCCGCGCTGCGGGATGCCCTGGCCCTGGAGGTGGAAGTGCTGCCCGAAGAGGCGGTTGACGATGACGGAGGGCTGGGTGGCGGCCTGCGAGACGGTGTCCAGCCAGCAGCCGGCGAGCAGCGTGAGGGGGGCACGCTGGCGCAGGACGAGGTCGCGTGTCTCGCTGCCGGCCGCGCGCAGCGTGGTGACGGCCGGTTCGAGGGCGCGGCGGGTCTCGTGGACCCGGGCGGCGATCTCCTCGGCGTCCGCGCTCGGCTGTGGCTCGGCGGAGGCGAGGAAGGCCGCCAGGACCCGGCGGGCTATGAGGAGGGTGGTCTCGCTCTCCTGGTCGGTGAGGAGTCGCCGGAAGAGGCCGGCGGGCTCCCCGTCGAGGACCGCCGTGGCCTCTTCGGCGGCGTACGGGCTGAAGTGGAAGGGTGCTCGGGGCAGGGAGGTGGTCCGGTCCGGCAGGGGGAAGGCGGTGTGGGGGTTCATCGGGGCTCCCGGGTTGCGGTGGCCGCGGGCGCGGCGGGCGGAGCGGCGGGCAGCTTGCGCAGCAGGATCCCGACCCGTACTCCCGGGACGCTCGCCGCCAGGAGGTAGTGGCCGCCGTCCTTCAGGCCGCCGGCAGCGGCGCGGTCGGCGAGGTTGATGAGCGGGTCGGCGGCGAAGCAGTGGCCGAAGCGCGGGATGTTGTCGAGGAACAACTGCTGTGCGGTGAAGCCGGCTTGACGCTCCTTCAGGACGACGACGGGCCGGTAGAGGTTGAGGTGGAGCACACCGTCGATGTCGCCGATCTTCATGCCGGCGGCGCCGAGGATCCGTTCGTTGACCTCGCGGGCGAGGTCGACGCTGATCTCGTGGGTCCACTCCAGGGACCGCGTTTCCTGGGCGGATGCCCCGGCGACGATCTCGTAGGGGTCCGGTCCCTGGGGCTCGGCGCTCACCAGGGCGGCGGCGGACCCGTCGCTGAACAGGGCGAAGCTCTCCATCCGCGTCGCTTCGTCGGTGATCCGGTCGGCGGTGACGACCAGCACCGTGCGGTGCTGTCCGGCGGCCACCAGCGCCTGTGCGGTGCGCAGGCCGACCAGGAGGTTGGTGCAGCGGTTGAGCGAGACGCCGGTGAAGGCGGCGTTCTCCAGGCCGATTCCGTCCAGCACGGTCTGCACGAATCCGCCGTGGGTGCGCGGCCCGCCGGGGAAGCGGGTGGAGCACAGCACCAGGCAGTCGACGGAGGACGGGGCGGTCCCGGCGGCGTCGAGCGCCGCCCGGGCGCTACGCACGGCCAAGGTCTCCAGACTCTCGGCCGTGCGCCGGACGCTGCCCCAGCCCCACAGGGACGCCTGGGGTGGCATGCCGAACTCGCGGGCTCTGCGGGGCAGGTCCTCGATCGAGGTGTGGTCGGCCTCGGACTCGCCGAGGACGTAGCGGGGGGCCGACAGGTATACCGGTGTCGCGTTCACGGTGCGGGTTCACTCTCCGGGTCGGCTGGGTGGGCCGGCGCCAGCATGGCGTTGGCCTCGGGATACGGAAGGGCGTCCGCTCCGAAGCCGAAGGTGCCGTGCTCGCGGATCTCCTTCGCCGCGCGGACGACGGCGCCGAGCGCGGCGCGGGACAGTGCCGAGCCGACGCTGATCCGCCGTACGCCGAGGGCGCCGAGTTCGGCCACGGACAGCCGCAGCGCGGGCGAGCCCATCAGGACGTTGACCGGGCGGGTGACGGCGGAGCACACCTCCCGGATCGCCTCGGCGTCGGGAAGGGCGGGCGCGTAGAGCACGTCGGCGCCCGCGGCCTCGTACGCCCGCAGTCGCCGGATGGTGTCCGGCAGGTCGGGCCGCCCCTGGAAGAAGTTCTCGGCGCGGGCGGTGACCGTGAAGGGGAAGTCGAGTTCCCTGGCGGCGGCGACGGCCGCGGCCACCCGCTCCACCGCCTCCTCCAAGGGCCGTACGGGGTCCTCGTCCCGGCCGGTGGAGTCCTCCACCGATCCGCCGACCAGGCCCGCCGCGGCGGCGTGCCGGATGGTCTCGGCGACGCCCTCCGGCGTGTCGCCGAATCCGCTCTCCAAATCGGCGGTGACCGGCAGCGGGGTGGCGGCGACGATCTCCTCGGCGTTCGCGAGGAGTTCCGCGCGGCTGACCAGGTTCGCCCCGTCGGAACGGCCAAGGGCGTAGGACAGGCCCGCCCCCGAGGTGGCGAGCGCGGGGAAACCGTGCTGGGTCAGGATCCGGGCGGTGCCCGCGTCCCAGGGGTTGGCGACGACGAACGGCTCGGAACCCTCGTGCAGTTTACGGAAGGTGACGGCGCGTCGGTACTGGTCGGTGGCGGCAATGCGCATGGTGGTGTTCTCCTCTGCGGTGCTCATGAGGTCGGCGTCAGTACTGCTCAGATAACCTCAATGTGGCTGTTCGCAAGAGGATTTGCGCCATGTTCCGCACGGACGAGCGGGCGCAGCACGTCGGTGACGGCGCCGGGCCTGCCGTCGAAGTAGAAGTGGCCGCCCTCGGCCCAGTGCCGGACCGGTTCGACGGCGCATTCGCGCGCCCACGGTTCGAGGCCGGCTTCCTTGACGTGGGGGTCGTCGACGCCGTTGACCAGGGTGACGGGGACGTGCAGCGGGGCGGCGGGCCGGTAGCTGTAGCCGGCGACCATGCAGAAGTCGGCCTTCAGGTGCGGTAGCAGCAGTTCCTGCAGCGCCTCGTCGGCGACGACTTCGGGTGGCAGCCCGCCGAAGAAGCCGACGGCCTCGGTGAACGCGCGGCCCTCCAGCCGGGCGGTCTCCACCACGCGCCGGGTGGGCAGCAGAGCGGGGGCGGAGCAGCCGGAGGCGACGAGGTGGCGGAAGTCCGGGAGGGCGCCGATGCGGCGGGCGACCTCGAAGGCCAGGACCGCGCCGAAGCTGTGCCCGAAGAGGACGAAGGGGCGGTCCGCGGTCTCGGTGATCGCCGCCGCGGCCCCTTCGGCGAGCTCCAGCACGTCGGCGGCGGCGGTTTCCTTGTAGCGGGGGCCTCGGCCCGGGGGGCAGACCGCGACGATCTCCGCGTCGTCCCCCATGTCGTGCTGCCAGCTCAGGAAGGAACGGGGGTTGCCGCCCGCGTGGGGGAAGCAATAGACGCGGGCCGCATGCTCGGAGCCTGCCGCGGCGCGGAGGAACCAGGGGGAAGAAGTCACTGGAAATTCACCGATCTCTCTGGCCTCCGACTGGTCAAGCAGCTGATCGGGAAGGGGCCGCATTCCAGCCGACATCGGCGAGCGTGACGGTTCCGGAAGGCGACGGGGAGGCGGTGTGCGGGAGTACACCGACACCCACCACACTCATCAGAACACTCGCTGCCACGGCGAATCCGACGGGAAGTGCGGAGGAGGATCGTCCGGACACCCTGAAGCGTAATGAATTCTTCCGCATTTTGGCATGCCTCTCGTATCAAGTGTGTGTCTGCGACGGGGGAAACGGGTCCCGTGACGGGGAGGAGTAGCTGCCCCTCACTGCCCGGTAAGGCGAGTGCGGATCGCGTTCTCACCTGCCCTCTCAATCTCCCTTGCCGTAGGCCCAGATTGAAGATCTAAGATGGTTCAGGTTTCCGCACTGCTGGAAACCGAAGGCACTATGCCCGTGTAAATCGCCTTATAGCGGACACTCGGAGGCGGGATCATGGATTCAACCGACCGTGTAAATGGCGAGACATCAGGACAGAAGCCCGTAAGGGTGGCAGAACGCCTGGAGGGGCTCGAGACCGAGCTCCGAATGATGGCCGAGCAGCTGAATACGCTCTCCCGGCTTGCCGTGGAATGCCTCGTCGACATCGACCCGGCCGAGGAAGGAGGCATTCCGGAAGAACCCCAGATCCGCTACCTCCATGGCCTGGAGGCCATCAACGTCGCGATCGAGGAGGCACTCGGTGGCGCACGCAGAGAAATTCTGACGGCACAACCCGACGGACCGCGTCCCGGACCGGTGCTGGATCAGGCTCTGAATTCCGTTCGCCGGCACATCGAGGCAGGCGTTTCCATGCGCACGCTGTATCAGCACACCACGCGCTTCGATGCGGCCACCAAGAACTACGTGCGGGCGGTCACCGAATACGGAGTTCGGGTGCGCACACTGGCGGAATTCTTCGACCGTCTCATCATCGTCGACGACGCCGTGGCATTCATATCCGCCAACGAGAGCCGCACCGACGGACTGGCCATAAGAGAACCGGCGATCGTGCAGTTCCTCAAGGACACGTTCGAGCGCTCCTGGGACCGCGCGAAGTCCTTCCCGTTCGTCCCGTTACACGCCGCGAAGGCGGCGGACGACGTCATACCGTCGTTACGCGAATCGATCAGCAGGCTGCTCGTCGCCGGCTACTCGGACAAACGGATCGCGCGCCGGCTCGGCATCAGCGAACGCTCGCTACAGGCGCATATCGCCGCGATGAAGCAGGATTTGGGGGCCAACACCCGGGCCCAACTCGGCTACCTGCTGGGCCGCAACGAGACCACCCTCGTGCTGTAGCCCCCTGTTCCTGACCCCGCCCGGACGGCGCGGGCCGGAGGTACCCGCGGCGGGGCCGGAGCGGTGCGCCCGGCACCCCTCACGGCCCCCGCCGCTGCGATGGTGCTGCGCCTCAGCCGGTCGGCTCCGTCGAGTGCACCGGTGCGTCGCCCGCCGCCGGACGGTCCGCGTCGGACGCCGCCGGCTGCGGAGCCCGCCCGCCGCGCATCCGGGAGACCGCGACCCCGCTCAGGCAGATCAGACCGCCCAGCAACGTGACCCACCCGGGCACCTCGTCCAGCGCGGCCCAGGAAATGACGACCACGACCGCGGGCACCGCATAGGTGGTCGCCCCCATCTTGCCGGCGGTGGTCCGCGAGAGCGCGTAGGCCCAGGTGCTGAAGGCGAGAGCGGTCGGGAACAGGCCCAGGTAGACGACGTTGAGCGTCGCCGAGAGCGGAGCGGCGGACAGCTGCGAGACCAGCTGCCCGCTGAACGGCAGGCAGGCGACGGCACCGATGAGGCAACCGAAGGTCGTCGCCTGGATCGGCGTCGCATGCCGCAGCGCCGGCTTCTGCGACACCACCCCGGCCCCGTACGTCACGGCCGCCAGCAGGCACAGCAGCACACCGAGGACCGAGGACGAGCCACCACTGGACGTGGAGAGCCCGACGACGCCCGCACCGACGAACGACACCGCCATGCCCACCAGCAACAGACGCGGGAACCCTTCCTTCAGCAGCCAGCCGCCCAGCAGCGCGATCACGATCGGGCCGATGTTCACGACCATGGCGGCGGTACCGGCATCGACCTTCTGCTCACCCCAGTTCAACGCCACCATGTAGCACCCGAACCAGAGCACCCCGGAACAGACGATCCCGGGCCATGCCTGCCGCGGCGGTAAACCGCCCCGCCGCACCACGAGGACTATCAGCAGCGCGACCGCACCGGTCAAAAGCCGGCCCAACGCCAGGGCGCCGGGCCCGAAATGACTTGCCGACGCACGAATGGAGACAAAAGCCGAGGCCCACAGTAAGACCGTGACCGAGGCGGCAATGAGGGCAGGGAGGTCAATACGGGAATGTTCCGTCGAACGATTCATGCTGCCCATCCAATCACTTGTAAGTGCCCTTCGTCTTCGGGGAGTTGCAGGAAGTGCCCCGGTTTGGGGGCCATATTTCGGGGGTAATCAGACGCCCCGGCAACCACCTGCCGGGCGGGCAGCACTCCGCTTTCCCACCCTCGGGACGCCGGCCCCAATTCCCTTGCCCCCACGGCACGTTGCACCGACCGGCCGGTAATCGACACGGCCGACGGCGGACACTCCACACCGATACCCCCCTCACCCCCGAGGCGGCGGCAGCGCCGGCACCGCCCGTGTCGCCGCGCCGCGAGATCTTCGAAGGACACGACCGGACAGGGGCGCGGGGCCGCTCCCCCACACCCTGCCGCGCCGCCCCGACGCGCTCGCCCCGCGCGGGTCGCCGTTACCTTGCCACACCACACCAATGCACCGAAAGGGTGGTCACGGCCAGTTGCGGCGGCACGACCGCACCGCCAGGCCCGCGCCGGACGGTTCGCGGGCCGTCCACCTCGGTCCGGGCGCGCCCGGACACCGGCACGGAGCCGGCCGGCCTCGGCCCCGCTCAGTCCCCGTAGTCGTTCTGCTCGGCGAACCGGCCGGCCATGGCGGTGAGCAGTTCGGGGGCGTCGTCGGGCGGCAGCACCGCCTCGATGAGGACGAGCCGGTCCGGGGTGGCGGCGGCCAGGCGGAACGCGTCCGCCAGCTCACCGGGAGTCGTCACGCGCCGGCTGACACAGCGGTCGCCCGCGCCGAACGCGCCCGGCAGCGCGGTGTAGTCCCAGGCGGCGATGTCGTTGTACGGAGCGGTGGCGCCGTGGATGGCGCGCTCGACCGTGTAGCCGGCGTTGTTGATGACGACGACCACCGGCGACAGGCCGTAACGGGCCATGGTGCCCAGTTCCTGGGCGGTCAGTTGTAGGGAGCCGTCGCCGATGACGAGGACCGATCGCCGGTCGGGCGCGGCGAGTTGGGTGCCGAGGGTGGCCGGCAGGGTGTAGCCGATCGAGCCCCACATCGGCTGGCCGACGAACCGCGCGTCCCGTGGCAACGGCAGCTCCTGCGCGCCGAAGAACGCGGTCCCCTGCTCGGCCACGAGCACGCTCGCCTCGGGCAGGAAGTCGCCCACGGCGGCCCAGAGTTCGTCCTGGGTGAGCCGGTCGTCCGCGCCGCGCACCGGCCGCACCGCATCCCCGGTGGTGGGGAACGGCGGCCGACCGTAGCCCGCGGGCTCGGGCAGCCCCAGCTCGCCGACCAGCTCGGTCAGAGCGGCCAGGGCGTCGGCCATCGCCACACCGGTGAACTCCGCCCCGCCGACCGTGGCCCGGCCGGGGCGCAGCTCGATGGTGCGGCCGGCCGGGAAGTGATGGGTGAATCCGCCGGTCACGGTGTCGGTGACGGGCGCACCGGCCAGCACGAGGCAGTCGACGTCCTCCACCGCCACCCGCGCCTGCTTCCCGCTGAACTCGCCGGTGTAGACGCCCGCGAAGCCCGGCGCGCCCTCGTCCACCAGGCCCTTCCCGGTGGAGTACACGGTGGCCCGTACCGGTGCGGCGGCCAGCAGGCCGGCGAGCGGCGCGCGCAGTCCGTGCCGGTCCGCCTCGTGACCGGCGAGCACCGTCACCGTCCGCGCGCCGTCCAGCATGCGCGCGGCGGCGGCGCGGAAGGCGTGCAGCGGCCCGGGGTCGGCCGGGGCGTCGGCGGCGGGCAGCGGCGCCGCGGGCTCGGGGACGCGGGCCAGGACGACGTCGGTGGGGAGGTTGAGGTGGACGGGCCTGCGGTGCCGGCGCAGGGCGGTGAGCGCCCGGTCGATCTCGGCCGGCGCGGTGTCCGCGGTGAGGGTGGCGCGGGCCACGGTCACCTCCGCGAACATCCGGCCGAAGTGGTCGTACTCGCCGTCCATCAGGGTGTGGTGTACGGGCGCGCCGGCCGCCGCCACCCCCGTCGCGGGCATCCCGGTGATCGCGAGGACGGGTACGGACTCGGCGTAGGAGCCCGCTATCGCATTGACGGCGGAGAGTTCGCCGACGCCGAAGGTGGTCACCACCGCGGCGGCGCCACGCAGCCGCCCGTAGCCGTCGGCCGCGTATCCGGCGTCGAGTTCGTTGCAGGTGCCGACCCACTCCAGTCCGGGGAAGGCGAGGACCCGGTCGAGGAAACCGAGGTTGTAGTCGCCCGGCACGCCGAAGACGTGCTCGATGCCCATCTCGCGCAGACGGCGGAGGAGGTAGTCGCCAACGGTGATCTCCGACATCGCGGTCACCGGCCTTTCTTGCGTTCAGCGATGTGCCGGAGCGCCGATCGGACGTCCGGCAGCACGGCAGAGAAATAGGTCAATGTCCTTGACCTTAATTCCGAGCCTAGGCGGCACCGGCTAATATGTCAACATGCTTGACCCTTCTCGCCCGGATGCCTTCGACCGCGACTTCACGCTCTTCTACTTCGCCTATCGGGCCTTCACCGGCGCCGCGGACGAAGCCCTCGCCGAACACGGCATGGGCCGCGCGCACCACCGCATCCTCACGTTCCTCGCCTACGCACCCGGCATGAGCGTCGGGGAACTCTGCGACACCCTCGCCCTCACCAAGCAGGCCATCAACGCCCCACTGCGCCGGCTGATCGACGACGACCTGGTCCGGGTCGCCGCCGGAACCACGGACCGCCGCCGCAAGGAGCTCCACCTCACCGACCGCGGCACCGCACTCGAACGCGCCCTGCACGCCCGGCAGCGCACGCTCTTCCAAACCGCCCTGGAAGAGGCCGGCCCGGCCGCCGCCGACGGCTGGCGCGCCGTCCTCGCCCCGCTGGCCGGCGAGGACTACGTGGCGTTCACCACCGCGGTCGCCGATCGTGGACGGACGGCTGCGGACGACGGCGAAGTGGGCGGCACGTGACTCCGCGCCGCCCACCGGCTCGCATATGCAGCAACTCACCTGCCCCTAGAGGCGGTTCACCTTCGGACCGCTGCGGCCGGGTCCGTCCGGGTGGACGCTCGGCAGCCGTACCGGTCCTCCGTCAGCTCGCCCTGGGCCGTGGCCAGCGTCCGGTCGTAGCAGGAACCCGGGCCGTGGAGGCGGTAGCGCTCACGCGAGACGCCGGTGGCGTGCCGCTGCTCGCGGGGCACGTTCTGGTTGTACGCGGCTTCGCCCGTGTAGGTGTCGTCCAGCCATGACCGGTCAGTGCGCCGTACGCCCCGCAGGGTGGCGCTGTCCGCGCGGTCGCCCATGGTCATGGTCGTACGCAGCCGGTTGCCGGCGCCCACGGTCGTCGCACCGTCCATGGTGTAGGTGCGCCGGGTACGGATGGTCGTCGCGGGTCCCCGGCCGCGCACGGTCACCGCTTCGTCGTCGTTCCAGCCCGCCCGCAGCGCGTCGGTGGATTCGTCCGCGTTCCAGCGGTGCGCGGAGCTACCGGCGAGCCTGCGGGTGACCGTCGTCGTGACCCGGCCGTGCGAGGTGTCGAGGTATCCCGACACCGTGAGGGAGTGCCTGCCCTCGGCCGTCAACCGGCGCTCGGAACCCGGTTGGTACGCCGTCCTGTTGACGAGGTCGCCCGGCTGACTGGTGACGAGCGCACCGGTCACGCGCGCCGCCTTGGCGTCCTGCCAGACCAGGATGTTGGTGGGGGTGCTCCAGCCGCTCTGCCCCGCGGGCAGGCCGACGACCGACACCGCGATCCGGTGCGGGCGTCCGTCGTTCAGCCGACCCGCGAAGGGGGTGAGGTCGTACTCCACCGGCCGGACGTCGAAGGCCCGCGGGCCCGGGATCACGTACCAGAGGAAGGGGTTGGACCAGCCACCCGTCCACACGGTCGGGAAGGGGGCCGCGATACCGGCGAGCCTGCCGTCCACCGTCACCTGCACCTCGCGGTACGGACCGTCCTTGGCCCTGCACGAGTACGGTGCCGCATCCGGCACCGTCAGATACCAGAACTCCTCGCAGCCGCCGCCCGATCCGGTGGCGTACACCTCGGCGACGATCCGTTCGCTGTTGCGCGGCGTGGTCAACTGCCCCTCGTAGGAGGCGCCCTGACTATGGGCACCCTGGAGTGTGAGGACCTTGTCAGGGGTGCGGGCCTCCTTCGCCGGTCCCCGTGCCGCGTAGAAGGTCAGCGTCGCCTTGACCTTGATCACGCCGGTGTACGTCCCGTCCACGGAGTTGCCGATGAGCATCTCGACGGGCTGCCGCCCGCGCAGCGTGGCGGCGTACCGGGTGACGTCCTTCTCCACCTTCCAGGTGATGCCCCGGGGAGAGGGTTCCGGAGTGGACGTGCGCAGGACCTCCACGCCACCGATGTGCAGATAGCCGAGGCGGTCGAACTGCCGCCCGGCCACGGATCCTTGGAGTTTCAGGACGACCTTGTTCCAGCGGTGTCCGCACCGTCCGGTCCCTGCGGGCGGTATGTAGGTGCCCTTGTAGGGCGTGTAGTCGCGGAATTCGGTGTCGGCGACCGTCACTTGGCACGACGGGGTGTCCGGGACGGACACCGGCGGTCCCGCGGTGACCGGGTCGTGCCAGTGGGTGCCGAATTCGGTGGGCGGCTTCGCGGCGGTGGCGGGGCTCGCGCCCAGTACCAGGCCGGCGACAGCGGCGCACACAGTGAGAAGCACTCGTCTCATGGGTCAGGAGTGAAGCGCTTCGTACTGCCGTGCACCAGTGCCCGGTTGGCCTGATCCACGGCGCGACGCGGAAATCCGGTCGACTTCACCACGCGTGTCACGCGGCGCAGGCACCGACACCGGCACCGTCCACAACGACCGGCGGACGCTCGGGGCCTCCCAAGCGCTACGCGCCCGGACCACCGCTGGCACACTCGGGTGGATCGTGATCACCAATCCCCGACGGAGGACGAGTTGAACAGGGACACCCCGCGCGAACGCGACCGCCTGGAAGCCATCCAACGTAACGTGGACGCGTTCACCACCGGCATCCTCGATGACCTCCCCGTCCAGACATCCTGGCACTGCCTGGAACTGGGTGCGGGCGCCGGCTCCATCGCGTACTGGCTCGCCGAGCGCTGCCCGGACGGCCGCGTCGTCGCCGTCGACCTCGACACCCGCCACCTCGACCCCGGCCGGGCCCCGAACCTGACGATCCAGGAAGCCGACATCACACACGACGACTACGCACCCGGCAGCTTCGACCTCATCCACGCCCGCTACCTCTACTGCCATCTGCCCACCCGCGACGCGATGGTGGAACGAGCCGCCCGCTGGCTCGCCCCCGGCGGCTGGCTCGTCATCGAAGAGCCGTACCACCTGCCCGCGGAGACCTCCCCGTTCCCCGCGGTCCAGCGCATCCTGGCCGCGTACCAGCGCAGGTACCGCGATCTCGGAGCCGATATGACCTGGGCGCGCGGCCTGCCCTCCCAACTCGCCCGCAACGGACTGGGCGAGGTGTCCTTCACCGGGAACCTCGGCTGTATGGGAGGACTCGACAAGGACCGCTGGCGTCCCCTCATCGCCCAGGCAGCCCCCGCACTCCTCGACGAGGGCCTGGTCACCGAGGCCGATCTGAGCGAGTTCACCGGTCTGCTGGACGACCCGGCGTTCATCGACATCCCCCAAGTCACCGTCTCCGCATGGGGTCGCCGCCCGACTGCCGCGCCCTGACGTCCGATGGCGCGCGGACGGCGGGAACCGCACGAGTCCGGCCTCCGCGCCGTCACGGCCGGTCGCCACAGCCGACCACCGGCCGTCATGACGCGCCGGAGAGGGTCAGTCCTCCGGCTTCAACCCTCGTCCTCGCCCTCGCCCTTGCGGTGGGCGTTCAGGCACAGCGCCCAGCCGTCGGTGTAGCTGTTCGGCGCGGGCGATCCCCCGGCGTGGGCGACTGCTGTCCAGTAGGACGGCCCGGCGACGCCGTTGCGGACCGGGTTGCCGGCCGAGTCGCTGGGGAAGCTGCCGTTGAGATGAGGTCCTCCCGAGCCCGTCTTCATGAAGTCGGTCGTCGTCACCCCGCCGCCGGAGACGAGACCACTGGCGCAGTCCGCGTGCGTCGATATCTCGGAGTCGATGGTGGTGGGTCCGCTGGTGGCTCCGGGGGTCTTCACGGTGACGGCAACCGTGTTGGCGTACGCGGTTCCCGACACCGTCACGGTCAGCAGGGCCCCCAGGACCAGCGCCTTCCCCAGGGCGGAGCGCAGCCGGACTCTGTTCTTCATCGGAGTTTCCCTCTGGGGTGGAGTCCAGCGCCACCTGCCTGGACGCCGGTGTCGACCCGGTGCAGCTGGCGGGCGAGCACTTGGCCGGCGTCGGGGCAGCCATCGCCTCCCCCGATGTCCTGCGGCAGCGGTTGGCCCACCTCCACCGTGAACTGAGCTGCGCACGCGAGCGGGAGACTTCCGCACGGATCAGCGCGCTCCAGGCCATGCGCGGCGCCGGCCCGGCAGCCGACCAGACATTGCGGCAGTACGAGCTCAGCGCGATGTTCACCGGCGGCGACAGCACCCTCACAGCCGTGGTGCGCTCCGCCTGGCAGCACGAGCCGACCTCCATGTCCGCAGACCCGAACGCTCCACGTTCATCCGCCTCGGGCACAGCCCCGACACCACTGCCGGCACGAGTGGCCGGGCATGAAGCGCAATGAAGGACGTCGCCGGGAGGTCAGGTCCGGGTGTGGTGGTCCAGCAAGCGGGTGAGCAACCGCACGAACTGGTCGCGTTCGGCCGGACCCAGCGGCGCGAGCAGTTCATCGTGAAGGTCGTCCAGGACCTTGTCGAGGCGCCGCAGCCGACGGCGGCCCTTGGTGGAGATCGTGATGACGTTGCGGCGCCGGTCGTCGGGATCCGGCGCCCGCTCGACGAGGTCACGCTCGGCCAGTTCGTTGAGCACGCCGACCATGTCGCTGCGGTAGATGCCGGTGCGCCTGCTCAGGGTCGCTTGGCTCCCGGGTCCGTACTCCTGCAGTGAGGCGAGCACGGCGTAGTGCCACTTGCGGGCGTCGACCCGGGCCAGCCCTTCGTTGATGAGCCGGTCCGACCGCGCGGTCAGCTGCGACAGCAGTCGGCTCGCCCGTCGACGCAGCCGGTCGGGCGTCTCGGGCGCGCCGCCGTCGGGCGGGTACGCGGCTTCGGCTCTGGTCATGGCGGCAATCCTACCCATTGCGTTAGTTCGACTAACGATGTACGTTCACCCACACCGAAACCGTTAGTGAAGTAAACGTTTATTGGGCGAACGCCAAGGAAGGAAGACCCCACCATTCCCACCAAGACGCTGCAGATTCCCACCACGGACGGCCAGGCCGACGCCTTCGCCGCCTTCCCCGACCACGGCGAGCGGCACCCAGGGGTGCTGATGTACGCGGACGCCTTCGGCATCCGGCCCGTGCTGCGGGAGATGGCCCGCGAACTGGCCGGGCACGGCTACTACGTGCTGGTCCCCAACTTCTTCTACCGGCACGGCCCGACACCGGTGGTCGAGCTTCCCGCGCACATCGGAGAAGAGGTCCGGCCCGGGGTCATCGCCCAGCTGATGCCCTTGATCGAGGCGCACACCGACGAACGTGTCCTGAGCGACGCCGACGCCTACCTCAGGTTCCTCACCAACCAGCCCGAGGTCAGCGCCGGGCCGGTCGCGGTGACCGGCTACTGCATAGGCGGCCTCCTGGCGATGCGCACCGCGGCGGCCCGCCCCGACCAGGTGGCCGCGGTCGCCGGATTCCACGGCCCCGTGGGCGCCGACGGGCCCGACAGTCTGCGCCGCCTCCTCTCCACGCTCACCGGCCAGGTCCACCTCGGCCACGCCGAAACCGACATGACGCCCGAGGCCCTCGACGAGCTCAACCAGGCCCTGGACGCCGCGGGTGTCGACTACACCTCGGAGATCTACCCCGGCACCATCCACGGCTTCACCATGTCCGACACCGACGCCTTCAACCCCTCCGCACTACAGCACCACTGGGACCGCCTGCTCCCCCTCCTCGACCGCACCCTGGCGAGTGCCTGATACTCCAGCCGTAGATCGTGATCATTCAGAATCTACGGCGCGGCAGATGGCCGTGTGCGAGGATCTTGGCCGTGGCGGCGATTGATACGGATCACGTGCTCAAGCGGTTCGTCTCCGAGTTACGGCGAGCGGTGCCGACGGTGGCCGTGTGGGCACACGGTTCACTCGCGCTGGGCGATTTCCAACCCGGACGCAGCGACCTCGATCTCATCGCGATAGTCGAGATCCCTTTGGGCTGCGAGCAGAGGGGTCGGCTGGGCACCATTCACCAGCGGCTGCTGGACGAAGAGCCGGCTGCGGCCAAGTTGCACTGCTCGTACATGGTCAGAACTCGGCTTTCCGATACCGAGGCAGACCATGTCACCTGGGCGCACAACATGATCCTGGAACGCCCAGTGACACCGGTGACCCGCCAGGAATTGCTCGACGGCGGGCTCACGCTCTACGGCCCGCCGCCGATGGAGTTGCTCCCGCGGCTCGTCCCTGGGCAGTTGGAGGAGTTCATCCGGCGCGACCTGGAACAGTACCGGCTTCCGGCCGCGGGCAAACCCCTGCTCTGGCTCCGGGACATCTGGGTAGACCTTGGCCTTCTGGTCCTGGCCCGCGCCACCGTTACGCTGCGCGATGGGCGGCTGATCACGAAGGGCGAGGCCCTTGCGGAACTGCTGGAAATGGGTGCGCCCACAGACGTGGTTCGTGACATCCACGACCGTCGCTACTCAAATCCCAAGCCGATTAGCCGGTTGCAACGCATTCGCCGAGCGATGCGGGCCCGCGCCTTCGTCCGACGCGGTATCAAGCGCACTCTGGCCATGGGCAGAAGCGCTGAGTAGGCACCGCTGGCTGGAGAGCCGCCTGCCGCCGGTAGTGGGAGTCTCGGGTGCGGGCTTGGTGTTGTCGACGCCAGTGTGACCAGCGCAGTCGGTACGCGAGGTCGTGGCCGGGGCTGATCACAGCCGCGAACGGGTGCCGGATCTCATTGCCGGTCAAGGGGATCAGGCCGTCGGGGGTGGGGTAGTCGCGGCGTTCGGTGGCTGCGGTGATGGCGAGGAAGACGTGGGCGAGCATGGCGAGGGTGACCCGGCGGTGCCAGGAGGTCCAGCGGCGGACCTGGTGCTCATCCAGGCCGGCCAGGCCCTTGCCGGTCTGGAACGTTTCCTCCACCGTCCAGCGCCGTCCGGCCACTCGCACCAGCTCGGGCAGCGGCACCAGGTCAGGTGAGAAGCAGCGGTAGAAGGCGAGTTCGCCGGTACGCCGGTTGCGGCGGAACGGCAGCCACCAGTGCCCTGGCCGACCGGCCGGGCCGTGGATGTCGACCTGTGCCCAGTCGTGGTATCGGTCGCCCTTCGTCCCCGCTCCGGCCGACAACCGCGGCCAGGCCCGCTTCGGGATCCGCGCCGCCAGGGCCTTCGCCTGAAACTTCCCCGCCTGCGTGACGACGGGGTGGGTGCTGGAGACGGTTAGCACATAGCCGGTGTGGCGGTGTTCCAGAGCGGCCCGCAGGTGTGGGTTGTCGCCGTAGACCTCGTCTCCCGTTGACCCAGCGCGCGGGAGTGCCAGCGTCCAGGGCCTGGACGACCATGCGGGCGGCGAGTTGAGGCTTGGTCGCGAAGGCCAGACCGTCGGGGATACCCGACCTGCGGCAGCGGTCTGGGTTGTCGGTCCAGGAGCGCGGCACGTACAGGGCCCGGTCGATCGCCGCGTGTCCACGGGCGGCGGAGTAGACACCCGACGACCGTCCGCTCCCGGAAGGGCTGGAGGAGTTCCTGGACGCCGGCGAACCGCCGGTGTACGTGGGTTTCGGCAGCATGGCTGCGCACACCCCGAAGGACATCGCCCGGGTGGCCATTGAAGCGAGCCGCGCGCACGGCCGCCGTGTACTCCTCGCCCGCGGCTGGGCCGACCTGGCCCCGATCGACGACGTCGATGACTGCTTCGTCGTCGGTGAGGTCAACCAGCAGGCACTGTTCCGCCGGACGGCCGCCGTCGTGCACCACGGTGGCGCGGGCACCACGACGACGGCGGCCCGGGCCGGGGCGCCACAGGTGGTGGTCCCCCAGATCGCGGATCAGCCGTACTGGGCCGGCCGAGTTGCCACGCTGGGCATCGGCGCGGCTCACGACGGCCCGACGCCTACCCTCGACTCCCTGTCCGCCGCGCTCACAACGGCCCTGACGCCCGAGACCCGGGCACGAGCGAGGGCCGTGGCCGGCACCATCCGCACCCACGGGGCGACGGTGGCCGCGAAACTGCTCCTCGACACCGCCGGCCAGGAAGGCCGCCCGTGTCCGAGTGAACCACGCGAATCGTCGAGCCGGCACCGACGGGACAACACCGAATTCCGGGATCATTGATTCAGGAGTTCCAAGGCGTGTCCGATGGGTCTGCTGCTTGGCCACTGGTCGTACCCTGCGGGTCGTTGACTTGCCGCTTGGGCGGCCGATCTTGATCGAAGTTGACCGTTTCGGCGGCGCAAGCGAGTGATAGCGGCAATCCACCCGTGTCTCCACGGCCGGACAGTCGTAGTCAGTTTCCAACGTCTTCTAAATGAAGGGAAGTTCATGCGACGCATCGCTACGGTCGCCGTCGGCGCCGCCGCACTCCTCGCTCTCGGCGCCCCGGCCGCCAACGCCGAAGGCGACCCAGCCGGAGCCTTGCCGGGCAAGAGTCTGACCAATGCGATCGATAGGCTCTTCGACCCCGGAACTCCCGGCGGCAAGGTGGATCAGGCCGTCGGCTCGACCGCGAGTGGGGTAGGGGATGGACTCAAAGGGCTGCTCGGCCCAAGCTGACGGCTCTACGACGAGTTATCGGCGGAGCCACAGCCGGATTGCGGCGAGGACGGCCGTTCCGTGAAAGACATACGCCCTCTTGTCGTATCGGGTCGCTATGGCTCGGAAGCTCTCGAGCGCGTTGATGTCCCGCTCGACTTCGTTCCTGCGGGCGTGGCGCGTCGGGTCGAAGCCGGCGGGGCGTCCGCCTCGGCCGCTCCGTCGGCGGTTGTCCCGCCGGTCCCCGTCGAACACGCCCTGGGGTCCCGGCCGGTGCCGGTCAGGGAATCGGCCGCTGTTCCTCGGTCGCCAGGACCGCACCCGCACGGGTGTCGACGCCGAGCTTGTCGTGGATGCGGGCCAGATGCGTCTTGCGGGTTGCCTCGCCGATGAACAGGGCGCGGGCGATCTCACGGTTTACGAGGCAGCGGGCCAGTTGGCCGAGGATGTCCAACTGCCGTCCGGTGAGCACGGCATGGGGTTTGCGTACGCTCTCCATCACGCCGTTGGTAGGGGGCACCGACAGCACGCCCAGTCCTCCGCGGCTGGGGCGATCGCGGCGAACAGCTCGTCCGGCCGCTCGGCCTTGAGGAGGTAGCCGGACGCACCGACATGGACGGCACGGGTGACGTCGGCGTCGGTGCCGTACGTGGTGAGCACCAGGGCGGGGTGCCCGGTACCTCGGTGACGATACTGCGGCGGGTGGCTTCGATCCGTCGATGCCGGTGCGGAGGCCGAGGTCCATGAGCACCACATCGGGCCGCTGCTTGGCGGCGACGGCCAGTGCCCCCTCGCCGGTGGCCCCCTCGCCGACGATCTCGATGCCCGGTTCGGCGGACAGCCGGGCGCAGACCGGCCCGGACCACCGCGTGGTCGTCACACAGCGCCAGGCGGACCCGCCGACCAGGCGCTGTGCCGGGATCACCGTCGATACGGAAGTGCACGGCCGGGCCCCCGACAGCCCGGTCCGGCGCGATGCGTCGAACGCCGTGCATCGGTCCGCCCGTTCGGAAACCGAAAAGCCGGCAGTCCACGCCGTGGCTCACGGACGGGGCGGCCACGCCGTCAGTGCGATGGGGCTGGGCCGGAACGGCCCTGGTCCTGCGGCTTCCGTCCCCAAGCGGAGATCAGCGGCGCCGTGGCGGTGTCGAGGTGCCCGGATCCGATGTTCGCCAGATGTTCCTCGATCTCCTCGGCCGTCGCCAGTCCGCTCTCGATCAGCGAATCGCGGATCTGCCGCACGGTGGCGGCCTCCAGCGCACTCCCGGCCGGAGACGTGATCGGAAAGTACGCATCCGCTTCGACATCGGTCAGTCCCGCCGTGCGCAGCAGCCTGGGGAGCGTGCGCCCGAAGGCGAGTTGCGCGCCCCGCTCCGCGAGCAGCGCTCGAAAGCCCCGCCGGATCCGGTTGGCCAGCTCCTGCTCGGGGCCGTACTCATCGGGGCAGGCCAGCGGCTGGAGCGCCGGATCGGCATCCTCCACCAGCAGCCACCCGCCGGGGCGCAGGGCCCGCACCATGGCACGCAGTGCGGCCTCGCGCCGCGGCACGTGCACCAGGACGAGTCGCGCGTGGACGAGGTCGAACGGCCCCGGCGGCGGCTCGTCGGCGGCCACGTCGTGCCGCACCACCTCGTACGGCGCCCGGGCTTGCGGCATCCATGACGTATCGAGATCGGTGGCCAGCACCCGGCCCTTCTCCCCGACCCGCTCGGCCAGCCACCCGGGCACGCTCGGGCCGCCCGCCCCGACCTCCCAGCAGCTCCACCCGTCCGCGATCCCCAGCGCCCGCAGCCGCCGGAACGTCACCGGATCGAAGAGCTCCGCCAACGCCGCGAACCGCTCCCCGGCCTCGGCTTGTTGGTTGTCGAGCAGATATCCCTTGCCGCGCCCGTCGACCGCTTCGTAGTCCGTCATCGCCCGAAATTAACAGGGGTGATCCACCAACCGCGGGGAGGGGCGGCGCGCGGTCAACGATGTCGCCCACGGACCCCTGGCCGGGGCCGGCCATCCCAACTCGTCACCGCACACGGCGGCTCGGCCGATATCACCGGCCTGCTGATCCGCCCCGACGGCTACGTGGCCTGGGCCTGCGACTCCCCCCGCCCGGCCCGCCGAGCTGGCCGAGCTGCGGGCGGCCAGCCGGCGCTGGTTCACGGCCTGAGGGCCGCAGCCGCCGCGTCCAGCGCTACTTCACGTTCCGTCGAAGATGCGGCGTGGGTTGTCGACGAGCATCGTGTTGATCTGCTCGTCGGTCACGCCTCCTTTGCGGATGTCGGGCAGTACCCGGTTGCCGAGGTGCAGGTAGTTCCAGTCGGGCGCCATCGTGTGGCGCAGCTTCTCGTCGAACCAGTCGATGTAGCAGTTCACGTCGTGGGAGAGGACGATGTGGTCGGCGTACCCCAACTCGCACATTTCGATCAGGGTCTTGTTGCGCGACTCATAGGTCGGAAGCCCAAGGGCCGGAGGGTAGTTGACGCCGAATCGGTCAAAGCCGAGCCAGAAGCCGTGGTCGGCCAGTTCGCGAAGGTGGTCCAGGGAGGTGGTGTCCCCGCTGTGCCCGAGCACCACACGGCGCGGATCGACTCCTTCCTCGTCGCAGATCACCCGCTTGACCTCCAGCCCGGTCTTGGAATCGGCATGGGTGTGCACGGTGATCGGGACGCCCGTTCGGTGATGCACCGCGGCCATGGCACGCATCACCCGCTCGACGTCCTCGGTAAGGCCGAATTCATCGATCGCGCACTTGAGGTTTCCGGCCTTGACGCCGCCGGTGCCGGCGATGCCCTCCGTGATGTCGCGGACGCAGTGCTCGATGATCGGATCGGGTTGTTCGTCGAGTCCGTAGCGCTTGAGCGCGGGGCCACGCGCGAAGAACGTGAACGGCAGGTCACGGAAGGTGTACAGGCCGGTCGAGACGATGATGTTGAGTTCGGGCACCTGCCTGGCGACCTGCTGCATGAGCGGCACGTTGCGGCCGTTGCCCGGCGCCGTGCATTCGACCATCGTCTTCACGCCCTGCTGGGCGAGTTCGCGCAGCTGCCTGACCGCGTCGGCGACCCTGTCGTCGGTGTTGCCCCACTCCTGCGGCCAGTTCTGCTCGATGTCGGGGTTGAAGACGAAGATGTGCTCGTGCATGTAGGTGCGCCCGAGGTCGGCCGTGTCCACCGGGCCACCGATGGTATTCACCGTGGTCATCGCACTACTCCCCGGCGGCAGCGGAACCCGGCTCGGGCGACCCGTCCGCCTTGTCGGCGGCGGACCAGTCGGGCGGCTGCTGGTCGATGTCGACCTCCAGGCTTTCCGCGAAGATCGCGTTCAGGACGTAGTGGCCGATGAGCATGGTGGCGATCGCCACACCGTCCTCGCCCAGCACGGTGCGGGCGGCCTCGAAGGTCTCCGTGCCGGCCTTCCCCTTGGTCACGCATTCCTCGGCGTAGCGCAACAGCGCGGCCTGTGTGGGGTCGGCGTCGGACAGGTCGCCGGTCGTGGCCGCGGCGATGTCCTTGTCGGAAGCCCCCACTTGTCTCGCCCGCGGCTCATGGTGGTGACGCTCATAGTCGCAGCCGGTCAGGGCGGCCACCCGCAGGATCGCCAGTTCCCTCAGGACCGGGCTCAGTGCCGAATTCTGCAGTGCGTTGCCCTGGCGCAGGAAAGCCTCCGTGATATCGGGGTCCGCGACGAGCATGGCCCGCACCAGGTTGATGGGGAACAGGTCGTAAAGCTCCCGCTCGCGCGGGGTCATCGTGGCGGGGTCGCGAAGCGTGATCCGGGCCATCGTGGGCCTCCTCCGTCGAGACTGCACGTTGCCACTCGGAGCGCACACCGAAGCGAGCCTGCTCAACGGGGCCGGCGAGTCCGGTGAGCCGGCCGCCACTGGGTGCCGGCGGCGCCTTCGTACGTGCTCGGGGCACCCAAGGCCGGATGCCTGGGCGCACAGTTGCTCCTTCGGCCAACTCCTGTCTGTTCTCACGCTACGACGTACCTGCCGATACGGCGACAAAGCGCATATCAAGCCGGAAACCGACCGCTTCGACCTCGGAGAACGCCGCCTGGTGCCGCACTAGTGCACTCGACTCATGCCTGACCGCTCGCCCACCCGGTCGTCACGTCGACACACCCCCCCACGGTCCGCAGCGCACCCACCCGATCCTCGCCTGAGCACTAGTGCGCTATCTGTACAAGTACCCGCCATACCAGAGGAGTTGCGCTTGCCGGATACATGTTTACGTCGCATATTCTCCGCCCGTGGGGAACACCGACATACTCATCTCCGGCGCCGGTATCGCCGGCACCGCGCTGGCGTACTGGCTGCGCAGGGCCGGCTGCACCGTCACGGTCGTCGAACGCGCACCGGAGCCCCGGCCGGGTGGCCAGACCGTGGACCTGCGGGGCGCGGGACGCACCGTGGTCGCACGCATGGGGCTGATGGACCGGGCGCGGGCGCTGAGCGTCGAGCAGCGCGGCCTGGTATGCGTCAACGCCTCCGGCCGGATCACCGCCCGGATGCCGGCGGACAGCTTCGGTGGCGAGGGAATCGTCTCCGAGATCGAGATCCTGCGCGGAGACCTCGGCCGCCTGCTGTATGACGCCACGGCGCCGGAGACCGAGTACGTCTTCGACGACACCGTCACCGGGCTCGACGAGGACGACGACGGGGTCACCGTCACCTTCGAGAAGGCAGCCGCACGCCGATTCGGGCTGGTCGTCGGTGCGGACGGGCTGCACTCGGTGGTACGTGCCCTGGCGTTCGGGCCGGAGTCGGACCACGTCCGCCCCCTGGGCGTCCACACGGCGTGGTTCACCGCCGTCGAGGAGCTGGAGCTCGACGGCTGGTACCAGATGTTCAACGTGCCCGGTGGGCTCGTCGCCTCGGCCCGGCCGGGCCGTCGAGCCGGCGAGATCAAGGCCGGCCTCAGCTTCCGGTCGGCACCGATCGCCTACGACCGCCGCGACACCGCGGCACAACAGGACCTGGTGGCCCGACGCTTCGCCGGGGCCGGATGGGAAGTGCCGCGGCTGCTGCGGGCGATGCGCACCGCGTCCGACTTCTTCTTCGACTCCATGGGCCAAGTACACCTCGACAGTTGGGCTCGCGGCCGAGTGGTGCTGCTCGGCGACGCCGGCTACTGCCCCACCCCCCTCACCGGCCTCGGTACCAGCCTGGCCCTGGTCGGTGCCTACGTGCTGGCGGGTGAACTGGCCTCCGCCGGCGGCGATCACCGCGTCGCCTTCCGCAACTACGACGAGTCCATGCGCCCCTACGTCGACCAGGCCCAGCAGTTGCCGCCCGGCGGCGTCGCGGGATACGCGCCCTCCAGCGCGCTCGCGATCTGGTTGCGGGGCCTCTCGATGCGCTCGATGGCCCGCTGGCCGATGCGGAATCTGCTCGCCGCGCAGTTCGCCAAAGCAGGAGACATCGCACTGCCCGACTACGGCCTTCATACAGCCGGGGAACAGCCGGCGTCATCTGCCGGGACGGGACGCCGATCCACAACGATCCGTTGAGGAACGGTGATTGGGGCCGGACTCGGCTGTTTGGGGGCACGACCGGGCGGCCGTGCCCGTAGCGAAACCCGGTTCCTAGCTCTCCTCGTAGACGACGTGGTACCTGCGCGTGTACCGGTTGAGTGCGGCCGGGTCGAAGCGTCCCGCCTTGCTCACCTCGGTCCGGTGCTCGATCAGGGCCTCCACCACGCACTCCCAGCCTCCTGGTGAGGAGATCTGGAGCACACGGGGCGGCGGAGTCGAACCGGGGCGTATCGCGTGCGGTACGCCGTGCGGCAGCAGGACGAACTGCCCGTTGCTCACGGTGTGCACGTCCCCGTCGAACTCGACGTCCAGCGCGCCGTCGAGCACGTAGATGCACTCATCGGCCACGTGGTGGGTGTGACGCGGGACCGGCTGCGCAACGGTGACCTCCAGCAGCGAGAACAGCCCGTCGGTGTCGGCGGTGCGCGCCTTGACGCTGAACGCGGGCGGCACCTCGATCCGGCCCGGTCGGGCCTCGCCCCTGTCCAGGACGAAGAAGCGCTGCCGGTCGCCCCAGTCATCGGGGTCCCCCGCCCCGAGGTGGTATCGCATACCGTGCCGTTTGCCCAGTGCGTTGACCCGGTCCCGATCGCTCCCGGCACCCGCCTCTGTGACGTCCTCCAGAAAGCGCTCCCAGCCGCCGGGCGCCGACAGTTGCAGTGCGTGTACGGCGGAGCCGTCCTCGCCGAGGTTGCGCATGGCGTGGGTGACGCCGCGGGGAACCAGGGCACACATACCGGGGGTGAGGTGGTGGGTCCTGCCGTCGTAGTCGATGCCGAGGTCGCCGTCGAGCACGTAGACGAACTCGTCGAAGGTGTCGTGCACATGGGCGGGGATGCTGCCGTCCCCGCGGTTCTCCATCAGGGAGAAGCGGCCCTGGGTGTCGTCGACTCCGGCCTTGACGGTGGTCCACGGCGGCAGGGGGACACGGGTGGGACGCGAGGCGCCCGCGTCGAGCAGGAAGAAGCGGTCCTTGGGCATGCGGATGTCCTTTCCGGCCGGATCGGAGCTCCAAGATTCGAGAGCTGAGCTCCGAGATCCCGAGATCCGAGTTCCCGAGATCCGAGATCCGAGATCCGGCTGCGCTCTTCGGGCGTGGGGGCCGCGAAGAGGTGTGGTGGCTGGGTGAGTTGCGAGGGAACGAGGGGGATGAGGGGAATGAGGGGAACCGGTCAGGGGTGTTCCAGTCCGAGCTTGCGGTCGAGGGCGAATGCGCAGGTGTCAGTGGGGGCCAGCGCCAGGAGCAGGGCGAGGCCGGTGGCGCTGAACACCGAGGCGTTGAGGGGCGCCTCGGGGTGGGAGAAGAAGAACATCGACAGTGCGAAGGTGAGCAGCACACCCGCGCCGGCCCAGGCCGAAAGCCGTACGGCCACCCCGAGCAGCAGGGTGATGCCCAGGATCGCTTCGGCCGCGGTCGCCAGCCTGCCCGCGATGTCGACGAACCCGCCCGGTAGGTACGGGGCGAGTTCGTGCACATAGGCCAGGTAGCGGTCGTAGTCGCCCCAGGCGACCTTGCCGGATCCGGGGTCGCCCCACAGGCCGAATCGGTCGGCGACCGCCGACAGGAAGCCGGTCGCCAGGGCGAGGCGGGGGGAGGGGGGGGGGCCCGCCCACGCCCGTGGGCTGTCGCCGGCGCGGTGAGCCCACTGCCGCAGGCCGTCCAACTTGGTCATAGCCACGGATGTCTGTCCGTTCCTTTACGTCCATTGCCGGGTCGGTGGGGCCGTATCGGCACCGGAGTCGGGCGGCGGACCGGTCGACCGCTGTGTTCCGGGGCCAACGCTAGAGGCGAAGCGGTGCCCGGGTAGGGTCCACTTTCATGGCTGATTCGGGTACCACTTCCGGTCCGGAGCTCCTGGTCGTGCTGTCGCACCGGGCGGGCACGCCGCTGCGGGGGCAGTTGGAGTCCGCATTGCGCGGGGCGGTGCGCGACGGGCGCCTGGCGTCCGGGCAGCGTCTGCCGGCCAGCCGGGTCCTCGCCGCCGACCTCGGTGTGTCCCGGCGCCTGGTGGTGGACGTCTACGACCAGCTCACCGCCGAGGGCTATCTGACCGCCCGCGCGGGCTCCGGCACCTGGGTCTCCGACCTGGCGGTGGCCGCCGATTCCGCACCGGACGCGGACGATCGGACCGAACTCCCCTCGCCGCGCTGGGACTTGCGGCCGGGAGTTCCGTCACTTGCCCACTTTCCGCGCCAACAGTGGCGGCGTGCTTGGCTGTCCGCCCTGAGCGGTGCCTGTGACGCGGACCTGGGATACCCCCAGGCGGCCGGTCATGCCCGCCTGCGCGAGGCGATCGCCGCGTATCTCAACCGTGTACGCGGCGTCGCCGCCACCCCGTCAACCACCCTGATCTGTGCCGGGTTCACCCAAGGGCTGGATCTGCTCTGCCGCACCCTGCGCGCCGGCGGTGCCCGAACCGTGGCCCTGGAGGACCCCGGTCTGCCGCACCGGGCTCCCATCATCCGCCGTGCCGGCCTGACGCCGCTGCCGGTGCCGGTCGACGCCGACGGGCTGGTCGTCGAGGCGCTTCCCGAACGCGGGGTCGATGCCGTACTGACCACTCCCGCGCACCAGTTCCCCACCGGTGCGGTGCTGGCGCCGCATCGCCGCGAGGCGCTGCTCGCCTGGGCGGGCCGGGCCGGCGCCCTGGTGCTGGAGGACGACTACGACGGCGAGTTCCGCTTCGACCGCAGGGCGATCGGGGCGCTGCAGGGGCTGGCCCCCAACGCGGTCGTCCACCTCGGGTCGACCAGCAAGACGCTCGCCCCGGCCCTGCGCCTGGGCTGGCTCGTCGGCCCGCCCCCGCTCGTCGACCGGCTCGTCGAAGGCAAGTTCCTGAGCGACCACGGCGCCGCAACGCTGGATCAGCTCGCCCTCACCGAGATGATCGGCAGCGGTGCCTACGACCGGCACATCCGGCAGACCCGGGCGCGCTACAGAGCACAGCGGGAAGCACTCGAAGCCGCCGTCCTGCGCCATCAGGTGCCGCTGCGCCTGACCGGCGTTCCGGCGGGAGTGCAGACGCTCGCCGCCCTTGCCGACGGCCACGACCCGGAGGACCTGGTCCGTCGAGCGGCCACCGCCGGCATCGCCCTCGATGCCGTCACGCGCTACCAACTGGCCCCGGGCAGGCCGGCGCGTTCCCTGGTGATCGGCTACGGCAACATCACTCCCCACGGCATCGACGGGGCGATGGCAGCTCTCGCCCGGGTCATGGACCGCGGGCCCACCGCACGGTCGGCCGCGCCGCATGCCGAGAGCCGGGCGAGGCGGCGGGGCGAACGGCGGCCCCGGGCAGGGCGGGTGCGGGATTCCGTGCGGGTGGAGGGTGCGGTGTGAGCCGGCTGACGGCGGTCGGGCCGGCTCATCCACCGCCGTGTTCGGTCATGTCGTCTTCCTTGGCGTCCAGCCGGTTGATCACCTCGACCACACCGTCGACGCTTTCGCACAGGCGCACCGCGACGGGTACCAGGCTCCGGCGCTCCAGGGCGCCGCTGAGCGTCACCGTGCCGTCGGCGACGTCCACGGTGACGGCGGACGGGGCAACGCCCAGGGTGCGGGTCAGTACGTCTTCCAGGATCTCTTCCTGGATCGCGCGGTCGCGCCGCAGGAACAGCTGGACGAGGTCACGCCGGCTGATCACGCCGATGAGCCGGCCGGAGTCGTCGACCACCGGCAGCCGCTTGACCCGCCTCTCCTCCATCGTTCTGGCCGCCCGCACCGCGCTCCACTCCGGTCGCGCCACCACGGCGGGGCTCGTCATGATCGCACCGGCGGTGGTGCGGCCCCGTTCCTCGGACGGCCGGCGCAGCAGATCGGCCTCGGAGACGACGCCTACCGGTCGCTCGTCCTCGTCGACGACCGGAACCGCGCTGATGTCGTACTCATGGAGCAGCCGCACGATCTCCCGGAACGGGGTGCCCCGCTGGGCGACTACGGCGTTGGGGGTCATCAGATCGGCGACGCTGCGATGCCGCATGCGGTCCAGTCCCTTCTCGAGTTCCGTGCGTACGAGCCTGTCGCTGCCGGCTGCCCGCGGGTAGGGCCGGATGGCCCTCGGCGGAGCCGTTGATGGTCCCGACGTGCAGGCAGTCCCGCTCGGCCGTCGGGTCGGATCCGGCCCGACGGCTGCTGGGTTGCGGGAAGGACGCAAGTCCGCGCTTCGTCCGCACCGTCATGATATGTGCGGTATGGGAGGGGTGGACGCGAGGCCGGGGGATGTGGCCACGCCGAGGCCCGCGGTGATGCCGGCTATGCGGTCCTCGACGGCGTCACGTGCGGTGAGGAAGAGGACGCAGACCGTCTTCAGTTCGCGACGCAGCAGGTGCAGCACCTGGAGGGCGTCGATGTCGGGCAGCATCCAGTCCAGGACCACGGCGTGCGGGCGGAAGGCCGTGGCCTCCGCGAGCGCGGAGGCGCCGTCGGCCGCGCCGCGGACCTCCCAGCCCTCGCCCGCCAGGGCTCTGGAGAGCACCTCGGTGACGTCCGGCTCGTCGTCGATCACCAGGACGCGCAGCGGTGAGCCGAGCCGTCCTGACCGCGGCGTCGACCAGCGCCCTGGTCGTCCTGCTGCTCTCCCTCAAGCCGCACCAGCCCGCCGGCCTGACCGGCGACCTGGCCCAGGGGGCAGCGCACCGGCCCCGTCGCCCACCGGTCACCCGCAGCGGGGCAACCACCCGGCCAACGGCACTTACACGGGCGCCCCGGTGGACACCCGTTACGGCACCGTGCAGGTCGCCGCCACCGTCAACGCGGGCCGGCTGACGGCCGTCAGGGTGCTGCACGCCCCGTCGGACAACGGCCGTGACCAGGAGATCGCCGCCTACGCCCTGCCGCGCCTGACGCAGGAGGCGCTGAGCGCGCACGGCGCCGCCATCGACGCGGTGTCCGGCGCCAGTTACACCAGTGCCGGCTACATCCGGTCGCTGCAGAGCGCCCTGGACAAGGCCGGTGTCTGAGCCCGGGCACGGACTGCGCCACGTCGAGCGGGCGATGGGCACGGTCTTCTCGTTCGACATCCGCGACGCCCGCACCCCCGCCATCGCGTCCGCCCCGGGCGACGCCGTCGCCTGGCTGCACCACGTCGACGAGGTCTTCTCCACCTACCGCACCGACAGCCCCGGCAGCCGACTCGCACGGGGCGAGATCGGACTCGACGAGTGCCCCGCAGAGGTCCGCGAAGTCCTCGACCTGTGTGAGTGGGTGGGGCAGACCACCGGCGGCTGGTTAGGCACCACCGCGAACGGCAGCCTCGACCCGACCGGGCTGGTCAAGGGCTGGGCGGTCGAACGCGCCGCGCGGATCCTGCGGGCCGCCGGCGCCCAGAGCAGCTGTGTGAACGGCGGCGGCGACCTCCAGCTCTGCGGAGAGGCGGCCCCCGGCGTGCCCTGGCGCGTCGGGATCGCCCACCCGCTCCGGCCGGGCGACCTGTGCACCGTCGTCACCGGACGCGACCTGGCCGTCGCCACCTCGGGCACCGCCGAACGCGGCGCCCACATCCTCGACCCGCACACCGGCACCCCTACGACCCGTCTCGCCTCGGTCACCGTCGTCGGCCCCCACCTCACCACCACCGACGCCTACGCCACGGCGGCCTTCGCCATGGGCCCCGCCGCCCGGGACTGGTTGGAAGGGCTCGACGGGCACGAGGGTTTCGCCGTCACGCCCGACGGCGGGACCTGGCACACCCGCGGGTTCCCGGGAACACCGGGCGGGCCCCGGTGACCGGAGTTGGCCCAGGGCACCGGCAAACCGCCAGGTCTTCGGCGAACGCGGTGGCCGCCGCAGCGCTTCCTCGACAGACTCCTGGCACGCGGGGCTCGGAGCGGCGGGAGGCTACCCGTCCGTCCCCGCCCCGGGCCGGGCCGGGCCGGTCCCCATCCTGGCTCGTCAAGTGAGAGCGGAGACAAGCAGTTTCGTGGTGGCGGCGATCAGGGCGTCCTGGGGTGGGGTGGAGTATCCGGCGCGGTCGGACATGATGGCGACGACGAGCGGGGAGGTGTGCGGCGGTCGGACGACGGCGATGTCGTTGGCCCTGCCGTAGTCGCCGGTGCCGGTCTTGTCGGCCACCCGCCACCCTCGCGGCAGCCCGGCCCGGATGCGCCGGGCGCCGGTGGTGCCGCGCTCCAGCCAGTCGCCGAGCAGGGCGCGCCGGTCGGCGGTGAGCGCGTCGCCGAGGACCAGCTCACGGTAGTCGGCCGCGATCGCGCGGGGCGTGGTGGTGTCGCGGGGATCGCCGGGGCGGACCCGGTTCAGCTCGGGCTCGTAGTGGTCCATGCGGCTGGTGGTGTCGCCCAGTTGGCGAAGGTAGGCGGTCAGCTGCGCCGGTCCGCCGATATCGCGCATCAGCAGGTTGCCGGCGGTGCCGTCGCTGTAGCGGATGGCGGCATCGCACAGCTGCCGCAGGGTCATTCCGGTCGCGATGTGGTCCTTGGTGATGGGTGAGATGGAGTTGACGTCGGCTGCGGTGTAGGTGACGCGCCGGTCGAGCCGGCCGCTCGGGGTGTGGTGCAGGACCGCCGCGGCGGCCAGTGGCTTGAAGGTGGAGCAGAGCGCGAAGCGCTCGTCCGCGCGGTAGGAGGCCGTGGCGCCCGTACCGGTGGCCACCGCGTACACGCCCAGCCTGGCCCGGTACGTGCCTTCGAGTGCGGCGAACCGCGCGGTGGTGTCCGGAGACGCTGACGGGTGGCGGCCGGGCGCCGGGGACGAACGCGTGGTGGGACGTTCGCCCCCGGAGCACCCGGCGAGCGGCAGCAGCGCCGCGGCGGCCAGCAGGGCACGGCGGGACGGGCCTGAGCGCTCAACCGGCATCGCTGGTACCTGCTTTCACGCATCGGCCGCCACGGGCCGCCGGGGACAAGGGACGGTGGGAGGGGCGGAACGTCACTCGCCCGGGGCGAGGGTGCGCGCGACGATGCGCGCCGCGGCGGCTATCGGCGCGTTGTCGACCGGAGCCTTCGGGGTGGCTTTCGACGACAGTACGGCCAGCACGATCGGCGTCTTCCGGGTCGTCCAGGCGACGCCGATGTCGTTGCCGCTCGCGTAGTCGCCGGTGCCCGTCTTGTCCGCGACGACCCAGTCCCGCGGCAGCCCGGCGCGGAACCGTTCCCCGCTGGTGGTGTTGCCCTTCATCCAGCTGACGAGTTGTTCGCGGTCGGCGTCGGCCAGTGCCCGCCCCACGGTCAGCCGCTCACAGCTGCCGCCGATCGCCTCGGGGGTGGTGGTGTCGCGCAGGTCGCCGGGGACGGCGGAGTTCAGGTCGGTCTCCCAGCGGTCCAGTCGGCTGACCCGGTCGCCGAGCGAACGGAAGAACTCCGTGAGGCCGGCCGGGCCCCCGATCTGGCGCAGCAGGAGGTTGCCCGCCGCGTTGTCGCTGTACTGGATCGCCGCCGCGCACAGGTCGCCCACCGGCATGCCGGTGTCCACGTGCTGTGCGGTCTTCGGCGAGTTCGGCAGGATGTCCGCGGGCGGGTAGTGGATCACCTTGTCCAGCGGCGCGCAGCGCGCGTGGTCCCGCAGCACCGCGGCGGCGGCGAACATCTTGAAGGTCGAGCACATCGCGAACCGCTCCTGGGCGCGGTGGGCGACGACCTGCCCGGTGCGGACGTTGCGGGCGTACACGCCGAGCCGCATCGCGTACCGCTGCTCCAGCTCGCGCAACTCCCGTTCGGCACGCCGCTGTTGGGAGGCACCGGTGGCCGAGGCCGCCGACGACGTCGCGGCGGTGGTGAGCAGGGCGGTGGACACCGCGAGGCCGGCCTTCAGAAGGCCGCGCCGCGGCAGAGGGGTGGCACTGGTCATGCGCAGAGGTCTCCCGTACTCGTCGTCGGTTTCCGAAACTCCGGCTCCGCGGCGCTTCGACGGGGACAGCGAAACAGCCGCGCACCACTCATGTCCAAGAGTGAACTTTGAAGGAGTCATAACTTCTTGATATGACTGCTGTGTGGACCTGCTCGCGCACCTGGAGGCATACGTCACGGCCGTCGACGAGGCGAGCTTCTCGCGCGCGGCCGAGCGGCTCGGGATCGCCCAGCCGCTCCTCAGCCGGCGCATCAAGACGCTGGAGGAGCACTTCGGCGGCCGGCTGTTCGACCGTTCGCGGCGCCAGGTCGCGACCACGGAGCTGGGTCACCTCCTCCTGCCCTACGCCCAGGACGTGCTGGACCGGGCCCAGCGGCTGGGGCACGTCGCCCGGTCGGCGCGGCAGTCGGCGGTACACACCATCGGGGTGCCGGCGGACTGCGGGCCTGCCGCGCTGGCGCGGATCATCCGTGCCGGAGCCGAGCGCGACCGCACGTTCGCGGTGCGGGAGCTTGCTCCGGACGCGCGCGTGGCGGGCCTGGCCGACACCTCGCTGACGTATGCGCTGGTACGCGTCGCCCCGGAGAACGCCGCGCTGCGCGTGCCGCTCGGCCTGGCGTCCGCCCCGCCCCAGTCACCCGACGGTGCCGCCGCCGGCCCGCCCGAGGCCCGGCGGCGGACTCGTCGGCGGGCGATCCATCTGGAGGATCTGCGGCCCCGGCGCCGCGGCGGGGCGCCGGGCGAGCGGCGGGCTGCCGTGCCGATCCTCACCATGGCCGAGGACCAAGTCCCCGACGCACAGGACCGGTTGCGTCGCGCGGTCGCGCGGGCCGGGTTGCCGGAAGGCACGGTCCGGCCGGCCGGGCCGATGGCCACCGCTCTGGCCGAGACCCTCGCCGGGCAGGTGACGCTGCTGTGCACCGAACCGTTCGCACGGCGGCACGGGGCTGACTGGGCGCCGTTGGACAACGCCGCGCTGCACCGGGGCTACGACACCGGCGCGGCCCGCCGTCACGGGAGCGCGGCGCAGGTACCGGACTGGCTGGGCGCCCTCCTCGCCGCCGCGGTCGGCGCCGCCACGACCGCCCCCACCACGGCCTCCGAAGCCGCGGGCGAGGACGCCGCGTCCCGACTGGCGGCCCGCGGATGAGCGCCGCCCCCGCACCCCGCCCGGTCTGCGTCGCCGACGACGTGGACCTGCTCGGCGTCGCCGAGACGATCGCCGACGACTGGGCCGCCCTCGGCGTCCGCGGATCGTTCCTCGCCCGCCATCTCGACACCGGCGAGCAACTCGGCTTCGCCGTCGACGAACCGGTACCGCTCGCCTCGGTGGTCAAGGTCCCGCTCGCCCTCGTCGTACTGGACCGGATCGCGACCGGGGAGCTCGACGCGGCGCGGCCGGTGACGGTCGACCCGGCCACGAGCAGTGTCGGACCCACCGGACTGGCGGCGTTCCGCCACCCGGCCACCGTGGCCGTCGGCGACCTCCTCCATCTGATGCTCTCGGTGAGCGACAACGCCGCCGCCGACGCGTTGCTGGATCTCGTTCCGGTGGCGGACGTCGACGCCCGCCTGCGCGCCTGGGGGTGCTCCGGCATCCGGATGCGCCACCGGCTCAACCGCATGTTCGAGTGCGCCGCCGGTGCCGTGGGCAACGACTTCTCGCTCGCCCTGGAGCTGGCCATCCGCGACGACCACTCCGGGCGGCACACCATCGAGACGCTGGACCCCGCGCACGCCAACCTCGGCACCGCCGCGGCTCTGGTCGACCTCCTCCAGCGGGTGTGGCAGGACGACATCGGCCACCCCGAAGCCACCGCGGAACTACGCCGGTTGATGGGACGTCAGGTCTTCACCCAGCGGCTGGCGAGCGAACTGCGCGCGGACACGCTCCGGTTGTATGGCAAGACGGGCACCTTCCTGCACCTGCGGCACGAGATCGGTGTGGTGGAGGCCGCCGGCGGCGACCGGGTGGCGATGGCGGCCCTCACCCGCTCCGACCGCCGGGCCAACCTGGCACCCGACATCGACCTCGCCATCGGCACAAGCGCCCGACACGCCTTCGAGGCCCTGCGCCACTGACCACCCCGCGCCCCCGGCACCGGCACCGGCCGCGACGCACAGCACGCGGCAGCCGCCCAGCCCGCCATGGCAGAGTTGCCCTCATGTCGATCTCCACCGTTCGAGCGCGAAGACCGCTCGCCGCCCTGCTCCTCCTCAGCGCCGTCCTACCCCTGACCGCCTGCGGTCAGCAGCGGGTAGCCGCCGGCGCCCCCAGCACACCCCACAGCTCCGGCCCCTCCAGCTACGGCGCCTCCCCCTATGTGGAACCCGGAGCCCAGGACGGAGCCCCGCACTACCGCGACAACAACGCCGGACGCCAACCCCGCGACATGTCCCCCGGCAGCAAAAAGGACGCCCAGCGGGAAGCCGACCGCATCGAGCCGGTCCTCAAACGCCTCTGGAAGCAGGCGACATGGGACCCCGACAGCGTCCGCGCGGCACTGCTCGCCCTCGGGTACAAGGAACAGCGGACCGGCACCGAGGGCGAGCAGCCCGGCGGGCAACTGGACGTACGGGGCATGGAACCGCGCTTCAAGGACGACCACTACGTCACGCTCCCGGGCGCCCGCATCGGCCTCCGCGTCCACCCGGACGCCTGCGTCACCGCCTTCGTGCGGCAGACCAACTACCAGGTCCAGGTCAACGGGCCCTACCTGGAAAGCGGCTGTTTCGAACCGCCCTTCGCGCACTGACGACAACGCGAGGCAGGCTCGGCGGCAACAGATCGCCCGCACAGCGGCAGGATTCAGACGCGGCCCGCGGCCAGATCCATCAGGCGGGCGAGGACTCGGTCACCGGAGGCGGCCAGCCCGTCGTGTTCCCATTCGTTGGTGACCCAGACACGGGCGGCGCCGAGGGTGCGGGCGGTGTCGAGGGACAGACCCGCGTCCACATACATGTCGTCGTGGTAGACGACTGCGGCGAGCGGGACGGTGTTGGCGGCCAGGCGGGCGGGGTCGTACAGGGGCGGCCAGTCGGTGCGGCGGGCGAGCAGGTGGGCGGCGTCCGCGAAAGGGCGCAGGCCGCGGATGTCCTCGAACATCCAGGGGTAGATCATCTCGCCGGTGAGCAGCAGGGGATCGGCGTCCTCGGCGAACTCGGGGAGGGCGGCGTGGGCGCGGGCGGCGGCCCAGCCGGTGGGGCCGGCGCCCTGGCCGTAGAGGGTTTCCTGAAGGACGGCGTAGAGCGGGTTGTCGGTGAAGCCGGTCAGGGCCATCGCCTGGTACCGGAAGGTGTCGGTCAACTCGCCCTGGTCGTCGATGGCTTCGTCGAGGAGCCAGTGCAGGCGCTCGAATCCGTCGCCCATGCCGAGGACCATGCCGAGGGTGCGCAGGCGGCGGACGGTGAGGCGGTCGCCGTCGGGCAGCCGTATGTCCCCGGACGCGAGCAGGTCGGCTATGTGGCGCAGGCGCCGGGCGTCGTCGGGGTACCGGGCGTAGAAGTCGTGGACCCGGTCGCGTACCCGGGGGAAGGTGCGTGCGTAGACGTCGTCGGCGGTGGCGGTCGGGCCCGGCAGGCCGCCGGCGACGTAGCAGGCGCTGAGCCCTTCGGGGGCCTGGGAGAGGTAGGTGAGGGTGAGGAAGCCGCCGTAGCTCTGGCCGAGGGTTTCCCAGGGTTGTCCGCCGGACAGTTCGCGGCGGATCAGTTCGGCGTCGGCCACTATGGAGTCCGCTCTGAAGTGGCCGAGGTGGGCGGCGAGTTGCTCCGGATCGGGGAAGCGGGCGGCGGCCCGTGCGGTGAGGGGGGTGGAGCGGCCGGTGCCGCGCTGGTCGAGGAGGAGGACGCGGTGTGTCTTCAGCGCGTGGGCCAGCCAGCCGGGCGATGTTCCCGATGGGCGGGGGGACTTGCCACCCGGTCCGCCCTGGAAGTAGAGCAACCAGGGCAGTTGGTCGCCGGCTCGGGACGGGTCGGCGACCTCGCGGGCGAAGACCTGGAGGGTGTCGCCGCCGGGGTCGGTGTGGTCCAGCGGGACGGTGAAGACGTGGTCGACGGTGGTGTATGCGGGGTTCATGCCTCTCGCATTCGGTCAGCGGGGCTTCAGACGGGTGTGCAGGCCGCGCCGGGCGGGCTTCGACTCCTCGGCGCTCTCGGCCCACAGGGAGCGGACGTGACCGAGGTGACGGGTCATGCACGCCTCGGCGGCCTCGGCGTCCCCGGCCACCATCAGGTCCAGGAGTTCGAGGTGCTCCTCGGCCGAGGGGAGCAACTGGTCGCGTTCGTCCAGGGCGGTCAGGCCGTAGAGGCGGGAGCGCTTGCGCAGGTCGCCGACGGTCTCGACGAGCCGGTCGTTTCCGGCGAGGGCGAGCAGGGAGAGATGGAAACGGCGGTCGGCTTCCAGGTAGCCGATGAGGTCGTGGTCGCGGGCGGCGCGCACGATCTCCTCGGCCACCGGACGCAGCGCCGCCAGCTCCGCGCGGGAGGCGGTACGTGTGATCCGGCCGACCATCGGGACCTCTATGAGGGTGCGGATCTCGGTGTACTGGTCGAGGTCGCGTTCGTTGACCTCGGTGACCCGGAACCCCTTGTTGCGGACCGGTTCGACCAGTCCCTCCCGGGTCAGGTCGAGCATCGCCTCGCGCACCGGGGTGGCGGAGATCCCGAAGTCCTCGGCCAGGACGGGCGCCGAGTACACCTCGCCGGGCCGGAGTTCGCCCGAGATCAGAGCCGCCCGCAGGGCGTGGGCCACCTGGTCGCGCAGGCGCTCCCTGGTGGTGTTGAGGTTGCGCTGCTCCAGGTGGCCCATGGTCGCGGTGTTCCCTTCGTGCCGGCCGCCCGTGGCCGAGCGGATGACCAGCGTACAATGTCACGTTGTTTTCGCAGGTGGCTATGGGTGGGCCGGGACGAGCGTGTAGGTCCGGGTCGAGGTGTAGAAGTCCAGCGCGGCACGGCCCTGTTCGCGCGGGCCGCGGCTGGATGCCTTGGTGCCGCCGAACGGCAGATGGAAGTCGACACCGGTGGAGGGGGCGTTGACGCGGATCATGCCGGTGTCGAGCTGGTCGAGCCCGTTCAGGACCGCGTCGAGCGATGCCGTGTGCACCGAGGTGACCAGGCCGTACGGGACCGAGTTGGCGATCCCTACCGCCTGGTCCAGGTCGTCGGCGGCGAGCAGCACGGCGAGCGGGCCGAAGACTTCCTCCCGCAGGAGCCGGTGGCCGGGGGGCACGTTTTCCACCAGGGCCGGGGCGGCGAACCAGCCGCCGCTCTCGCCGGGCACCCGGCCGACCGCGACTTCCGAGAGCCCCTGGGACGCCTCGGCGACCCGGCTGCGGGCCGGTTCGCCGATGAGCGGGCCGCAGACGGTGGCGGGGGCGGCGGGGGGG
>NZ_KN708638.1:774241-775935 GCF_000805335.1 Streptomyces sp. CT34
GTGCTCGGCCAGTGCCTCGCGCAGCGGGCCGAGGGCGGCGCCCACCGCGATCACGCGGCTGGTCGCGGTGCACTTCTGTCCGGCGTATCCGCCGATCGCGGAGGCGAGGTGGCCGGCAGCGGTGTCCATATCGGCGTCCGGCAGGACGATCGCCGCGTTCAGCCCGCCCATCTCGGCCTGTACGGGGATGCCGCGCGCGGTGGCGGTACGCGCGACGGTCTGGCCGACCAGGGTGGAGCCGGTGAAGGAGACGGCGTCGGCGGCCGAGGCGACGGCGTCGCCCTCGGTGGCACCGCCGGGCAGCACCGTGAACACCCCCTCCGGGAGCGCCTGTCGGACGATCTCGGCGAGGCGCCGGGCGCAGGCGGTGGCCTCGGGTGCGGGTTTGAGGACGACGGTGTTGCCGGTCGCCAGCGCCGGGGCGGCCTTCCAACTGGGGATCGCGAACGGGAAGTTCCACGGCGTGATCAGACCGGCGACGCCGTGCGGACGGCGGCGGGTGAGCAGCAGTCCGGGGCCGGCGGCCGGCTCGTGGACGGTGCCGGTGGGGTCGTAGGGGGCGGTGGCGTAGTAGCGCCAGATCGCGGCGGTGCGGGCCACCTCGGCACGGGCTTCGGTGACGGGCTTGCCCACCTCGCGGACGGCGAGGGCGGTCAGTTCGTCCGCGGCTGCCTCGACCGCGGTGGCGATCGCGGCGAGCGCCGCCGAGCGGGCCGCGGCGCCGCCGCGCAGCCAGCCGTGCTGGGCGGTGCGGGCGCGCTCGACGGCGTTCACGACGCCGGCCGCGCCGGACGCGGGAGCGTGTACGAGGATGTCGGAGGGGTCGGCCGGGTTGCGGGAGACGACCGGGGCCAGGTCGGTGGTCACAGGAGAAAGCCTCCGGGGAAGGGGTCGTCGGGGTCGAGGAAGTACTGGGCGGTGCCGGTGATCCAGGCACGCCCGGTGATGCGGGGCACGACGGCGGGGATGCCGCCGACCTCCGTCTCGGCGATGAGGCGGCCGGTGAACCGGGTGCCGATGAACGACTCGTTGATGAAGTCCTGTTCCAGCGGCAGGGCGCCGCGGGCGTACAGCTGGGCCATCCGCGCGCTGGTGCCGGTGCCGCACGGGGAGCGGTCGAACCAGCCCGGGTGGATGGCCATGGCGTGGCGCGAGTGCCGGGCGTCGGAGCCGGGGGCGGCGAGGTAGACGTGTTTGACGCCGCCGATCTCCGGCTGGGTGGGATGGACCGGCCGGTCGGGCGAGGCGTTGATCGCGTCCATGATGGCGAGCCCCGCGGCGAGCAGGTCGTCCTTGCGGGCGCGGTCGAACGGCAGCCCCAGCGCGTCGAGTTCGACGAACGCGTAGAAGTTGCCGCCGAAGGCGAGGTCGTAGGTGACCGTGCCGTGGCCCGGTACGGTCACCTTGCGGTCGAGACCGGCGCAGAAGGCCGGCACGTTGGTGAGCGTGACCGCCGTGGCCTGTCCGTCCGCGACCTGCACCTCGACGCCGACCAGGCCGGCGGGTGTGTCGAGGCGGACGGTGGTGACGGGCTCGGTGACCGGGACCATGCCGGTCTCGACGAGGACGGTGGCCACGCCGATGGTGCCGTGTCCGCACATCGGCAGGAGACCGGAGACCTCGATGAACAGGACGCCGTAGTCGGCGTCGGGGCGGGGCGGGGGCTGGGGGGTGGCGCCGCTCATCGAGGCGTG
>NZ_KN708638.1:775987-783833 GCF_000805335.1 Streptomyces sp. CT34
GTCGGCGTCGGGGCGGGTCGGGGGCTGGAGGATGGCGCCGCTCATCGAGGCGTGGCCGCGCGGCTCGTACATGAGCAGGGTGCGCAGGTGGTCCAGGTGCCCGATGAAGTGCAGCCGGCGTTCGGCCATGGTGGTGCCGGGGATCACCCCGACGCCGCCGGTGATCACGCGGGTGGGCATGCCCTCGGTGTGCGAGTCGACGGCGTGGAAGACGTGGCGGGTGCGCATGGGTCTCCCTCCGGGTCAGTGGTGGCCGGCCGCGACGGCCTTCTCGGTGGCGGCCCGCACCTCGGCCGCGATCCCCGCGGGCAGCGGCACCCGCGGCGGCCGGGTGGGGCCCCCATGACTGCCGGCGATGTCCATGGAGTGCTTGATGGCCTGCACGAACTCGGTCCGGGAGTCCCAGCGCAGCAGTGAGTGCAGGGACCTGTACAGCGGCAGCGCGGTGGGCAGGTCGTGAGCCACGGCCGCGTGATACAGCTCGGCGCAGGTGGCGGGGAAGGCGTTGGGATATCCGGCGACCCAGCCGACGGCACCGGCCAGTGCGAGCTCCACGAGCACGTCGTCCGCTCCGATCAACAGGTCCAGCTCCGGGGCGAGTTCGGCCAGCTCGTAAGCCCGGCGCACGTCTCCGGTGAACTCCTTGACCGCGACGATGCCGCCCTCGCCGTGGAGGTGGGCGAGGAGGCCGGGGGTGAGGTCGACCTTGGTGTCGATGGGGTTGTTGTAGGCCACGACGGGCAGGCCGGCCTTCGCGACCTCGGCGTAGTGGGCCCGTACGGCGGACTCGTCGGCGCGGTAGGCGTTGGGCGGCAGCAGCAGGACGCTGCCGCAGCCCTCCTCGGCGGCCTGCTCGGCCCACCGGCGCGCCGCACCACTGCCGTACGCGGCCACGCCGGGCATCACGCGCGCACCGTCGCCGGCCGCCTCGACGGCGGTGCGCACCACACGGGCGCGCTCTTCATCGGTCAGGGTCTGGTACTCCCCCAGGGAGCCGTTGGGCACGACCCCGTCGCAGCCGTTGTCGAGGAGCCGGCGGACGTGCGCGGCATACGCGTCGTAGTCGACGGACAGGTCCTTGCGCAGGGGGAGAGTGGTGGCGACCATGATGCCGCGCCAGGGGCGTTCGGCACTCCAGGTGGGGGTGGCGGAGGTCGTGGTCATGGTGGGAACCCTTCTGTGAGGCAGCTGTTACGGGGCGGGAGATTTCCTCTGCCGGGTGGCATGCTGGGCGGCAGTTCTTCCGTGGTGGGTGGCACCTCATGGGGGAGGCTCGGGTGCCTTCGCGGGCGGGGTTTCGCGAGCGGCCGTTTCGGCGAGGGCGCCGAGCATCTCCAACCGGACCGGTACGGCCAGCGGCCGACGCTCCGGTGACGGCGGCAGCTGCGCCCCCTGCCCCTCCCCCGCCAGGCAGGCCACCGCCGTCCCGCACATCCGGCCCTGGCACCAGCCCATGCCCGCGCGGGTGAGGAGTTTGACGGTACGGGCGTCCCGGGCGCCGTAGTCGGCGACCGCCTCGCGGATGCGGCCCGCGGTGACCTCCTCGCATCGGCACACGTCGGTCGCGTCGTCCAGCCATCGACTCCATCCGGGACCGGGGGCGTGTGCGGCGGCCATCACGGCGGCGAAGGCACGCATCCGGTCGCGGCGGCGGCGCAGCGTGCGGGCGCGCCCGCCGGCGGTGAGCGCGGGCCGTTCGCGCAACCGGGCTGCGATCGCGAGACCCGCCAACTCGCCCTCCACGCGGGCGAGACGGACGCCACCGACACCGCCCGTCTCGCCCGCCGCCCAAACACCGAGAACGGAAGTCTGCTGGTCTGCGTCGAGGTCGAGGGCGCAGCTGCCGTCCTGGGTACGCCGGGTGGCACAGCCCAGTCCGGTGGCGAGTTCGAGCTGCGGAACGAGGCCGTGGCCCACCGCCAGGGCGTCGCAGGCGATGCGCCGGCCGGTCCCCGGTACGGGCCGCCAGTCGCGGTCGAGCCGGGAGACCGTGACGGCCGCCACGCGGTCGTCCCCGTGCACCTGGGTCACCGCGCTGCGGGTGCGCAGCCGCACCCGGTGCCGCAGCAGCGTCGCGCCGTGCACCGCGGCCTCGGCCGTCTTGTGCACGTTGGTGGCGAGGGCGCGGGGGTGGCGGGCGTAGCCGAGGTAGCCGGACGCCTCGACCACCGCCGGGACGCGGGCCCCCGCCGTGGCGAGCGACGCGGCGACGGCCGGCAGCAGCGGACCGCTGCCCGCCACCACCACCCGCCGTCCGGGCAGCACCAGACCGGACTTCACCATCGCCTGCGCTCCCCCGGCACCCACCACTCCCGGCAACGTCCATCCGGGGAAGGGCAGTTGACGCTCATACGCACCGGTGGCGAGCAGCACCGCACGGGCCCGTACCCGGACCGGGCGCTCCCCGTTGCCGTCCGCTCCGGTGACCGCGTGCACCTCCCACCGGTCCGTCGACGGCTCCGCGCGGACCACCGTCCAGACATGGTGTCCGGCCAGGTACGTCACGTCGCTGTCGACCAGGCGGCGGCGCAGTTCGGCGAAGGCGGACCAGTCATGGTGCAGCGCTTCGGGTCGGGTGGCGCCGAGGGCCGGGGCGGGGTGCCGGTAGAACTGCCCGCCCGGCTGCGCCGCGGCGTCCAACAGGGCGACGGACAGGTCGAGTTCAGCAGCGTTGACGGCACCGGCGAGCCCCGCGGCGCCCGCCCCGATCACCACCAGGTCGTACTCCGGGCCGTCAGACGGCGAGCTCGGCATGGCCGTGTCCCTCCTGGGTGGTGACGGTGTCGCCGGGGTGCGCCGGGACCAGGCAGGCCCGGCGGTTGGGTTGCCCGTTGACGGTGGCGAGGCAGTCGAAGCAGTGCCCGATGCCGCAGAAGGCGCCGCGCGGCCGGCCGCCGGAGCGGGTGGTGCGCCAGGCGAGGATGCCCGCGGCCCACAGCGCGGCGGCCACGGACTGGCCGGGCAGCGCGGTGATCGGCCGCCCGTCGAAGGTGATCTCGAATGCGGTGTCGGGCGCCGCACCGACGAGCTCGGCGGGGCTGCGGTCACGCGCCATGGCGCGGCTCCTTTCGCGGGACGTCGGGGCGAGGGCCGGGGAGAGAGGTCACAGGTCGTCTCCTCGGTCGAAACGGTCCGGCCTGAACGGTGTGATGTCCAACGGGAGTTGTCCGCCTGTAAGGCTCCCCGTCAGACCTTCCGCGATGATCCGGCCGGTGGCCGGGGCCAGACCGATGCCGGCCCCCTCATGGCCGCAGGCGTGCAGCAGCCCTGGCCTGCGCGGGTCGGGTCCGATCGCGGGCAGATGGTCGGGCAGATAGGGGCGGAAGCCCGCGTATGTGCGCAGGGCCCGCACGGTGGCGAGGACCGGGAAGAGCCGCACCGCCTGCCCGGCGAGGCGGCGCAGCGCCGTCACCGAGAGGGAGCGGTCGAAGCCGACGCGTTCGCGGCTGGCACCGATCAGGACCGGGCCGGCCGGGGTGCCCTCGACGACGGCCGAGGTCTGCAGGGCCGCGGAGTCGCTGGCGACGTCGGCGACATAGTCGGCGGCGTAGACCTTGCGTCGCACCACGCGGGGCAGCGGCTCGGTGACGAGGACGAAGCCGCGCCGGGGGCGCACCGGCAGCTCCACGCCGGCGAGCCGGGCCAGTTCGCCGCCCCAGCTCCCGGCCGCGTTCACGACGTAGGGGGCGTGGAGTTCACCCGCGGATGTCCGCACTCCCCGGACCTCTCCGGAGGGCCCGGTGAGGACCTCGGTCACTTCCTCGCCGAGCCGCAGTCGCAGCCGGTCGCCGGCCGCGCGGAGCAGGTGGGCGGCGGCGAGCGCGGGCTGCACCTGCGCGTCCTGCGGATAGTGCACGCCGCCGGCGAGGTCCGGCGCCAGGTGGGGTTCCCGTTCGCGGAGCCGTTCACCGGGCACCGTTTCGGTCGAGACGCCGTGCCGCGCCTGCCGTGCGGCGAAGTCACCCAGGGCGGTCATGGCTGGGCCGTCGGAGGCGACGACGAGGCCGCCCTTGGCCTCGTACTCGATCCGCGCGGGCAGCGCCTCGGCCAGTTCGCGCCATAACCGCGTGGAATACAGGGCCAGTTCGAGTTCGGGGCCGGGTTCCTTGTCGGACACCAGGAGGTTGCCTTCGCCGGCGCCGGTGGTTCCACCGGCGACGGAGCCGCGGTCGATCACGGTGACGGTCAGGCCGGCACGGGCCGCGTAGTACGCACAGGAGGCGCCGACCACGCCGGCACCCACGACGATGAGATCCGGAGCGTTTCTCATGGGCACGTCAGTAATATTTCACATTGCACTGCCGTTGCCAAGAGACCCCACGCCGTCAATTCCCCAGCGTCGGCATCGGGTTGCCGCTTGAACACGGCTGGGTAACGGCAGCGGCCGACATCTTGTCAGTGCAATTTCACATCCCGAGCACCCGGACCAGACCCGAGCGGCCGACGCCCGCCGCCGGGCCGCCGAACTGATGGAGCTGGTCGGGCTCATCCCCGAGCACCTCGACCGCTATCCGCACGAGTTCTCCGGCGGGCAGGCCCAGCGCATCGGCATCGCCCGCGCCCTGGCCACCCGCCCCCGCCTGATCATCGCGGACGAACCGGTCTCCGCACTCGACGTCTCCGTACAGGCACAGATCGTCAACCTCATGCAAAGCCTGCGGAACGAACTCGGCCTCGCCTATCTCTTCATCGCGCACGACCTGTCGGTGGTCAGGCGGGTCTGCGACCGGGTCGCCGTGATGTACCTGGGCCGCATCGTCGAGATCGGCCCAAAACACCAGGTGTACGCGGCCCCCGCGCATCCCTACACCCGGGCGCTGCTGTCCGCCGTACCGCTGCCCGACCCGGCCGCCGAACGGGCCCGGGAGCGCATCACGCTGCTCGGCGACCCCTCCCCCGGCTCTCAGCTTCGTTCGAGCAGGGGAGGCCCCCGTCGTCCTGCCGCACCCCCGCCCGGCTGCACCTTCCACCCACGCTGTCCCAAGGCCCAGGCCCGCTGCCGGACCGAGGCCCCGGCCCTGACGGATGCCACACCCGCGACCGGACGCCAGGTCGCCTGCCACTTCCCCGAGCCCGCCTGACCTCCGAAGCCGGTGGACATGGTCGTCCCCCGGAGCCGCAACCCGCTCCGGGGCACAACCACCCGACACACCAGGTGAGTTACGCCTTCGTGATGCGCACGGTATCCGAGCGGCCGTCCGCCCTCAGTACGTCGATCCGCACCCCCGCGCCCGCGTCGGTGAACGACTGGCCGGCCCGGTACGGCGCATCGTCCAGTGGCCGGCACCCGCTCGGCGAGGTGCGGGGGGCGCCGGGCTTGGCATCCATCACCCGGATCGGGCCCTTGCCGGTCTCGACGGACGAGTCCACCTTGTAGACGAGAGCCCCGGTCGCACACAGCCCCGAGTCCGCGAGCGCCGCCCGCCTGGACTCGACCACATACGCCGTCGTCGGACCGGTGCGGACCACGGCCAGTTTCGTGCCGCCGCCGTACTCGACGGCGGACAGCCGGACGGTGTCACTGCCCGCCGACGCCCGGCAGACGACCTGCCTGTCGCCGGTCCAGCCGAGCTTCCACGACTCCCAGCCGAAATACTGGGGTCCGGCCCCGCTGATCAGGCCCATCACATCCCAGCCACCGACGAAACGGTGGGCGTCGCTGCCCGCATCGAAGGCATACAGGTCGGGCAGCCCGAAGCTGTGCGCGGTCTCGTGGCCGACCAGTTTGGGACCCCAGTGCCACATGTCCTGACCGAAGGTGACGGCCCACTTGATGCGCTTGCCGTCGGCGACAACCCCCGGCGTGCCGGGCTCGTACACATACGTCGGCGTGAAGGAGATGGCCGGAGCGTTCCTGGTCGCCACCACATACACCATGTCGTACCGGGAGAAGTCCACATACGGATCCGCGGCGGCCACCGCGTCCTTGATGTACGCCTCATGCGCCTCGTGGCTGAAGCCGCGCTGGAAGTGGTAGTCCGTGGACTTGTGGGGCATCCGCACCCAGCGCCGATGCTGGGTGATGGCCAGCCACGCCTTGCCGTACGACGCCCGCCACACCCAGTCCGCGCCCGGCGTGATCTGAGCCGCGTCCGCGGCCGGGGACTCGGTGGCGTGGGCGTCCGGGAAGTCCACGAAGATCATGCCGACCCTGATGGTCCCGGCGGGCCGCTGGAAGACGGAGTAGTCGGTCCGATGGCCCTCGTCCGTCCAGCCGGTGCGCCCCGGCAGCGCACAGGCATCCGCACGGTCTCCCGCCTTCCGCCCGTCCGCCGCGCCGGGACTCCCCACCACCTTGGAACTCCCTGCCACGTGGGGACTTTCGGCCGCTTCGGATGCCAGGGAAGCCTGGGCGGACGGGATGCCGACCAGGGCCGGCAGCAGAACCGCGAGCACCCCCGATATCAACGCCGCACGCCTACCGCGGACGACACAACGCAACAGCTTCATAGGACGTGAAACCTCCACCCCAGCAACGTGTGACATTTCACATAAGACTGAGGGGTACCGGCCCTGTAAGGAACCTCCCGCCGGTCCATAACATCCGCGCCATGGATCTGGAGATTCGCCACCTGCGGGTGGTGTGCGCCATCGCCGAGGCCGGCAGCCTCACCCGGGCCGCCGCGGCGCTGCGGACGACCCAGCCCGGCCTGAGCGCCCAACTGCGGCGGATCGAAACCCTCCTGGGCGGCGCGCTGTTCGACCGCAGACGGGCGGGCACCACACCGACCCCGCTCGGCGAACTGGTACTGTCCCGCGCCCGCGCCATCCTCCCGGGCGTCGACCAACTCCTCATCGACACCGATCGCGCCACGCGTTCCACCGCGGCACCCACCCGTGTACGCGTCGGCTCGGTGGGCGCCCCACTCCTGGGTCATCTCCTGCTCGCCATACGCGAGTTGCTCCCCGCAGCGACCGAAGTGACCGCACGCTGCCAGTACGCCCCCGCCCCGCTTCTGGACGATCTCTCCGCCGGCCGCCTGGAGGCGGCGGTCCTCGGCGACCACCCCGGCCAGGATCCGGCGCCCCGCGACGGCGTGGTCCTGCATCCGCTCGTCACGGAGCCCGTCTTCGCGCTGCTGCCCGCCGGCCATCCCCTGGCCGCCCTGGCGGAGGTGAGCCTGGCCCGGCTCGCCGAGGAGGAGTGGGCCGCACCCCGCCCGGACAGCGACCGCACACGCGAATACTGGTCATCCGTCCTCACCCTGACGAAACGTCATCCCCGCATCCCCTACGAGGCCGAGGGTCGGCAGCTGATCGAGATCGTCCGCGCGGGCCTGGCCGTGAGCCTGTGCCAGGCCACCTTCATCGACGTGCCGGGCATCGCCGTGCGCCCGCTGGCCGGCAACCCGCTGTGGTACCGCCATATCCTTGCCTGGCACCGTGACGGCCCACTCGCCGGGCACAGCGAGGCACTGCTCCGACGCGTCCGCGACGGCTACCTCAAAGTCTGTGCCGACAGCCCCACTTACGCCCGCTGGCGGCAACGACATCCGGACGCGGCACAGCCGTTCCCCTGAGGACATCGGCCGACCGCCGGCCCACCGCACCCTCCCCGGCCCTGTCCGGCACCCCCTGCTTCACACCGTCAAACCCGTCGTGCCCGTCACGCCCGTCGTCCCCTTCACGCCCTTCACGCCGCTCATGCCGTTCCGGGCTGTGGCTGAGGTCCTCGTCCTGGGCCGCGTCCCGGGGCGAGGACCCTACGGGCGTAACGCCCGGGCGTGATGCCCAGATGCCGCTTGAAATGCCGGGTGAGGTGCGACTGGTCGTGGAAGCCGACCGCGGTCGCCACCTCCGCGGGCGGCCGGCCGTCGAGAAGCAGCCGGCGGGGCCCGGCGGGACG
>NZ_KN708638.1:783843-817598 GCF_000805335.1 Streptomyces sp. CT34
GTCAGATACTGATGGGGAGCGATACCGAACGCGCCGCTGAAGGCCCGCACCAGGTGCGCAGGGTGGGCGTGCACCAACTTCCCGGCCTCCTCCAGCGAAATCCCGTGGAGCAGCCGTTCGTCGAGAAGATCACGCAGGCTGTGGGCCGGACCACGGCCGGTCCTGGGCGTATCGGTGACGAGCCGGGGCCGCAGGTGACCGCGCAGCCGTTCACCGATCAGGGCCAGGCGGCTCTCCGCTTCCAACTCGTCGCCGCGGTGCGCCAGGGCCGTGTGCAACTGCCCGACGCGGCGGCGCAGAAGCGGGTCGACCAGGTCGGGGCCGTCCACCGCCGGCCCGATGAAGCTCTCGTCCAGCTGTGTCAGGTCGAGGTAGAGCACCCGCTTGCGGAAGCCATCCGCGGTGGCGGGTGAGCCGTTGTGCGGTACCTGCGGCGGCAGCAGGGAGACCGTGCCATGCGGAGTGCCGCGCTCGCGGCGGTTGAGGTCGTAGCGCACCGCACCGTCGTCGACGATCAGCAAGGTCCACACGTCGTGCACGTGCATCGGGTACGCGTGGTCGGTGAAGTGGGCGTGGAAGACCTCGACGACACCCGGCACCTGCGGGCGCCACGCGGAAATCTGCTGCCGGCTGCACATGCAAGGAACGTACAAGACGGTCCGGTGGCGCGATCGGCAGGCTCGGAGTCATGACCACCGAGATCACTCCCGTACGTTTCGACACCAAGATCGCCGTTCTGCTGCGCGAGGACCTGGCGCCCTGGCAGCGGCTGAACGTGACCGCGTTCCTGGTCAGCGGGCTCGGCACGGAACTTCCCGAAGTGATCGGCGAACCGTATGCCGACGCCGACGGCACCGCATACCTGCCGATGTTCCGCCAGCCCGTCCTGGCCTTCGAAGGGGCGAAGGAGACCCTGACCGCCGCGCACGGCCGCGCTCTGTCCCGCGCGCTTCCCCTGTCGGTGTTCACCTCCGACCTCTTCGCCACCGGCAACGACCGTGACAACCGCGCAGCCGTCCGGACCGTCCCGAAGGACCAGTTGGATCTGGTCGGGCTCGCCGTGTACGGGCCGCGCAACGCGGTCGACAAGGTACTCAAGGGCGCCCGAATGCACCCCTGAGTGCCTTTGGCCTGCGCCACCCGTCACCCGTCACCCGGCCACCGCCCCAGGGCGGTGAACCGCAGCGGAACAGCCCCGGCCTCCCTACGACTACGCGCCTGAAGAGGCGGCATCGGCCCGCGTCCGTCCCAGGAAGAGGCTGGTGATCACCTTCACGTGTGCGCCTCCGCCGTGTTCGTCCACGATGCGGGTCATCGCGTCGAAGACCTTTTTCCGTGCCTGCGACGGCAGCGCGCGGTAGCCGCTGTAGGAGGCGAACAGGCCGATGAGTGCGGACGTGGACCGTTCGTGTACGGAGGTGTAGAGGCGGTGGTCCGGGTCGACGAAACCGGTCGCCGTCATCTCGCGCCACTGGCGGGATTCGGGACCCCGGCGTGCGGGACGGGGGCGGGGATCGAGGAGGGTGTCCGGCGGTATCTCGATACCGAGCCGAGTGTGGGCGGCGGTCAGCCGGTCCGCCAGTTCGCCGCACTGGAGAATCCAGTGGTTCCAGAAGAGGGCGATCGCTCCGCCGGGAGAGAGTGCGGCCTGTGCCCTGGCCCAGCGCACCGCCGGGTCGACCCAGTGCCATGCCTGTGCGCAGTACAGCAACCCGTAGCGTCGTGCGGGGCGCCAGGCTTCGAAGTCGGCGACCTCGATGCTGACGCTGGCGTCGGGCAGCTCCGCGCAGCGATGCCGTAGCACCCGGGCCATACGGGCGTCCGGCTCGACGCAGGTCAGCGGTACGCCGGACCGTGCGAAGGCCAGCGTCGCCTTGCCGGTTCCGGCACCTACCTCCAGCGCCGGCCGGCCCGCCGTCAGAGCAGCGAAGTCCAGGACCTCATCGACGAGTTGGTGGGGATAGCCGGGCCTGGCCGAGTCGTACTGCTCGGCGTCGTCCCCGAAAATGTGGCGGCGCGACGGCGCCGGCGCCGGGTCGTTGCTGGGGGTCCCGTACGGCATGGGCGACACCGTAGGCGATACGGCAGTGGGCCGGGAGAGCGCCTGCCGCGAGTCGGCCATTCTCCGGTATCGGTCCGGGCCGGTGTTTGTTCTCGGTTCACCCTGGTGTGCGGCGCTTCATGGCTCCTGCGTGCGGTGTGGGCGGTGCCTGTTGCAGCGCGCTACGCTTGGGTAAGCGGAACGATGTTCCATTACGGCGCCACGGATCGCCGTTCCGGCCGGCAGGAGGAGGGCACCATGACCGATGGCCCGACGGACATCGATGGCCCGGGGGACGGGGATGGCCTGACGGACAGGGAGCACCCCCCTCAGCGCATGCGCGCCGACGCGCAGCGCAGCATCGACACCCTGCTCACCGCGGCGGCAGAGGTGTTCACCGACTCCGGCGTGGACGCCCCCGTGCGACGGATCACCGCCAAGGCGGGCGTCGGAGCAGGCACTCTCTACCGGCACTTCCCACAGCGCTCGGACCTCATCGCCGCCGTCTTCCGCCATGAAGCCGACGCCTGCGCCGATGCCGCTCCCGCCCTCGCGGCCCGGCACGAACCCGTCGAAGCGCTCGCCCAGTGGTTGCAGCGCTTCGCTGCCTTCATCGCCACCAAACGCGGACTCACCACCGCCCTGCACTCGGGCGACCCGGCCTACGACAGCCTGCCCGCCCACTTCCAGCAGCGCTTCCTGCCCGTCCTCGGTGCGCTCCTCGACACCGCGGCGACAGCCGGCGAAATCCGCTCCGACATCGAACCCGACGACCTGCTTCGCGCCGTGGCCAACCTGACCCTGCCCGCCCATGAGGACCACAGCGGCCATACGCAACGCGTCATCGCCCTGCTCGTCGACGGACTCCGCTACGGCGCCCGCACGCAGGAACCCCCCTGAGACGCGCCTTCGGTGGAGCCGTACCGTTCCACATGTCGGCCACAGGATCGGGATCGCGCCGCACCGTGCACGCGGTGCCTGGGCTTCTCGTCCGTCCGCTCAGCACGGGTCGACGTCGGGGATGCGGGAGAACGCGGAAAAGGGAACAGACGCCGGACGAGCCCAGCGCGAGGCCGCGGTAAATCGTTCCCTCGCCACCCACACGAAGGACACTGGGCGTATCGGCGAACGGGCGGGGAAAGTTGCCGCCTGGAATGCCAACTGCCTTACCTCAGGGAGTAGTTAGTGCGTCGCAGCCGAATCGCCACTGTCATCCTCGGAACCTTCGCGTTCTTCGGGTTCATCGCCACACCAGCCCAAGCGTCACCCCAGCCTCTCGCCGACCAGGCCTTCGGCCTCGTCGGCGCGACGTGGAGCAAGGTCATGCCGAAGAGCCTTACAGATAGTGCCGTGGCCGGCGCTACCCAAACCAATGGGTCACCGCAAGGATCACAGCCGCTGAACAACGGCTGACGCAATGGCCCGCAGGTGGTGATCCCCGTCCCGGTCCGCGGCATGGCCGCCGGTCAGATCACCAGCCCATGGGCGGGTTGCCCGGAACCCCGGTCGCGGTCGCGGAGACCGGCGGCCGGGGTGGCGATCATGTCCGAGGGAAGGAACAAAGACCCAGTTCAGGCCAGAGCGACCAAATCCCGGTAGTCCTCCCTCCACAGGCCATGTCCGGCGTCACGCACAACGGAACCTGTCACGGATTACTTCTTGACGTACAGGTACTGGTAGAGCATCCAGAGATCGGTGATCTTCACCATCTCCTCGTGGCAGACATACTGATGCCACTTTCCGTCGGCCACTCCCTGGTCGCCCATCTTGCGACAGGAGGCGTCATCACCCATGAACGAGCGCTCAAGGGTGTAACCGGCCGGCGGGGTCCAGTCGGCCTGAGACGAGCGCGGAGCGGCAGCTGCATCGCTCGTCAGGGTCGCAGCCCGCACAGGCGTCTTCAGGGACGCCACCTGCGGATTCGTCGCAGCCTGCGCGACGCCCTGAGAGGATATGGCGACTGCCACACCGGCCGCAGCGACACCCGCTGCGGCGATGATCTTCTTCATCTTCATGACGAGTTCCTTTGCCAGCGAGTTCCTACCGGGGCAACTTCCCATGGCGGGCATCACCCTCGGACAAACGAGGAGTCAGGACCGTAAGAGGGCGTTCCGGCAACTACAGAGGGGATGCAAGTCGAACCCCGGAAATCCATAACCCATAATCCATACAGCGTCCCCCACTTCCCCCTACCCTCCGACATCGAAGGACTCTGCAGTGCATCACGGATGCTTTCACGGATACGCCGCACCAATCGACGCCATAAATTGAGGGGAACCTGATCACGAATGGCCTGAATTGGCGTACGCACAAGGGAGGATCCCTCCAGCGCGAAAGCAAAGAGCGGGGTTGATGCCCCCAACTCCCCCACCAAACAGCAGCTTCAGGCCACCCAGCCCGAACGTCACCACTAATTACTCGGAATCAAGATTCCTCGAAACTTGATCTCGTTCGCCTCTCGTTCGACGCAAACAGACCACACTCCGCGCCATCTGGAGGAGCCCGGTCTCCAGCTCGTCCAACTCCCCCCGAACCAACGGGAGAAGGCTCAACGCAACGGTGACATCGGCCTGGTACACCTCCGGTTCACCGTCATCCGGCTGTGCGGCCCCGCCGAGCAGGAACGACACGAGCCGGAATGCCTCATGCGGTCCGATCACCGATGGGTGGACCTGCCGGCGGCGCGTACTCCGCTTCAGCTGACAACGGCTTCCGCTCGGCCGCGTTGCCGCCTCCGGTCCGTTCGAGAGCCGTTCCTGCTCCCGCCCCTCCTCAAGTGCGGCTGCCGGTCGCCGGAGTCAGACTGCGGGGTGGCCGATGGAGTCGAGGAGTCCGAGTTCTTCCTCTGACAGTTGCAGGGTCCCGGCCGCCAGATTGTCAATGAGGTGGTCCGGGTTGCCCGTTCCCGGAATGGCCAGGACGTGCCGTCCCTGGTGCAGGACCCATGCCAGGCGTACCTGTGCCGGTGATATCCCGTGTGCATGGGCGACGTTGAGGACCTGCTCGTGTTCGCTACGGCCGGCTCCTGACTCCCGCCCGTCGCCGGCAATGGCGAAGTAGGGCACGAATGCGATGTCATGTGTGGCGCATGCGTGGAGCATCTGCTCGCCACCGCGCGCGTCGATGCCGTAGCGGTTCTGGACGCACACCACGGGCGCGATCGCCTGGGCCTCCGCCAGGTGGTCCAGACTGGCGTTGGAGATGCCGAGGTGGCGGACGAGCCCGGCGTCGCGTAGCTCGGCGAGAGCCCCGAAGTGCTCGCTGATCGCAGCCTGCCCCATGATGCGCAGGTTGACCAGGTCCAGGTGGTCGCGACCGAGCTGACGCAGGTTTTCCTCGACTTGGCCGCGCAACTGCTCGGGGCGCGCCGGAGCGGCCCACTCGCCGGACGCGTCCCGTACGGGGCCGACCTTGGTGGCGATGACCAGGTCGTCCCGGTACGGCGTCAGGGCCGTGTTGATCAGCTCGTTGGCGGAGCGCAGCGACGAAAAGTAGAACGCCGCGGTGTCGATGTGGTTGACGCCGAGCTCGACCGCGCGGCGCAGCACGCCGATCGCCTGGCTCCGATCGCGTGGAGTGCCTTCGTGGAAGGCGGCACGACCAGTCAGCCGCATGGCACCCAGGCCGATCCGGTTGACTCTGAAGTCCCCGAGAAACCAGGCGCCGGCATCCCCCGCAGAGACCTTGTCGGATGTCATCGCTACCACCAGCTCCTTTCGAACCGCCCTCATCCTTTGGGGATTTGGGACGAGGCGACAGGGGCGGAGTATGCACAGGTGAGAGATGTGAGGAGAAGGCATGGGACGACAGGGGAATGTCACAGCAAAACCGGGAATCCGCGCGCGGCACGCCTGGTTGTCAGAAGTGACGCTTCCTTCTCGTCGGCGCCTCCCGTCCCGCCGTCATGGACAGAGCAACATCAGGGGGACGGCAGTGAGTGAGGGTGCAGAGGGAAGCAGACACCTCCGCGCTTGTCGGAGCGGATCGGCGGTCGGCGGATCACCGCCGCCCCACGCCTCTGGCCGATGGCATGGTGTCGCCCCGTTCCCTGTACTGCGACCGATACCCCTGACCCCACCAGGAGTGTGGGTTATCCGATAAGCAGGGTGTATCCGGGTCTCGGTAGTCGTGAAACTCAGCGTGTCACTGAGGAGTTGGGACATATTCCGCATTAGTTTCATAGCCGTACGAAGCCGATCAATTTTTGATCGCTTTCGACCGACCTACCGGAGATGAAATGCGCAAGCTTCGTAAGGCCGCCGTTGTGATTGCCGTACTGGGCAGCGTTGGCCTCCTCGGCGCCGGCCCCGCAATCGCCCACGGCGGGAGCCAGGGCGGGAACTCCTCCTTCTCCAGCGACGAGCAACAAGGCGGGAAGGGGGGCGGGAAGGAAGGGCCCTTCGATGTCTCCCAGGGCACTCAGTGCCGGTCGCACGATCTGAACATCGACGTCCTCGGTGCGGTCGGCGTCCTCGACGGCGCGCTGGGTAACGCGCTCAACGGTGAGGGCGCCGCGGGTGCACAGCAGACCAGGCTGGGCTCCACCATGGGCTGCAACAACAGCGCCTTCCAGAAGTAAGGGCAGAGGGTCCCGGTGCCCGGCCGACGGCCGGGCACCGGGACTCGCCCCGAAGCCCGCACATATGGGCGTTGACACCCACCCGTAATCGAGATGCCGGATCGGCTTCATCGCTGTTTGATGGTGCGGGTGGAACCCAACCTCGTGACCGACGAGCGGCTGAGCCGCGTCCTGGATGAACTGATCCGCCGAGAACCACTGTTTCACCGAACCGAGTTCGGAACGACCAGGGCTGATTTTGCGGCCATGACAGCGCCGGACTTCTGGGAGACGGGCGCATCAGGGCAACGCTACGACCGTGCCCATGTACTCGATGTCCTGGAAGAGCGACATAAGGATCCGCCGGCCGAGGAGTGGGAGGCCGCCGAGTTCCGCTGCCGTGAACTGGCGGCGGATGTCTATCTGTTGACCTATACGTTGGTCCTCAACGGACGGACGTCTCGACGGGTGACGATCTGGCAGCAGGATGCAGACGGGTGGAAAGTCCTTTACCACCAGGGGACTCTCGTCCAGGATTCGTGAGCTTTCGCCGTACGGAGCCGATCAAGTCCCCTTGACCGGTGATGGATGGGGGGGCGGATGCGTGGACGTTCGGTTGGGGGCACGCCGTAGCGCGCGGATCTCCGTCAAACGCCCGCAGCAGGGAACCTCATGCGGTTCCGGTTCCTCTTCTTCGTCTTATTCGTCGCCGAGGGGCTCGCCCAGCTTCTCGGCGAGCTGGAACAGGGCGGGCAGGGCACCCACGATGGCGGCGCGTTCGGTGTCGTCGAGAGCGGAGAGCGCGGCATCCATGCGGCGTTCGTGGGCCGCGGTCCAGGCGGCGAGTTGTTCGCGCCCCGCGTCGGTGAGGGTGACGGCGGAGGCGCGGCGATCGGCGAGGTCGACGTCCCGGGCGACCAGTCCTGCGGAGATCATCTGGCCGATCAGCCCGCTCACGGTGCTGGGGGCCAGGCGCTGGCGGGTGGCGAGGTCGCTGATCCGGGCGGGCGAGTGCTCGCCCAGTACCTGCAACAGCTCCACCTGTGCCATGGGCAGCGCTTCCCACGGGTAGTCGGTGCGGATCGATGCGCGCAGCGCGCGGCGCAGGCGCGTGACGGCCTCGGTGAGCAGACGGGCGTCCGGCTCCTCGCCGGTGGGCCGGGGCGGCGGGACCTCGGAGCGGGACTGCGCAGACATGCGCCAAGCGTAGCCGGACCGGGGCACGGTCCTGCCTGCTGTGTCGTGCACCGGGTGGCGATCGCGCGGGACGCCCGCACCGCAAAAGGTTCGGTGTCCGATGTATCGTCGTACGGGTCCTCCCCGGCCCCGCGCCGGGTCCCGTGCGTGCATGAACGGTCGTGACCATGAACCTGGCGTACCTGCCCAGCCCGTCCCAGGGGGTGTGGCATCTCGGGCCGGTGCCGATCCGCGCGTACGCGCTGTGCATCCTGGCCGGCATCTTCGTCGCCGTATGGCTCACCGGGCGCCGTTGGGAGGCCCGGGGAGGTCATCGGGACGACATCGCCGACATCGCGGTCTGGGCGGTGCCCTTCGGGGTCCTCGGTGGCCGCCTGTACCACGTGATCACCGACCCGGAGCTGTACTTCGCCGCCGGCCGGCAGCCGATCCACGCCCTGTACATCTGGGACGGCGGTCTGGGCATTCCCGGTGCGGTGGCGCTCGGCGCGGTGGGTGCCTGGCTGGGGTGCCGCCGCAAGGGCATCCGGCTGGCCGACTTCGCCGACGCCGCGGCCCCCGGTCTGGTACTGGCCCAGGCGATCGGCCGTTGGGGCAACTACTTCAACCAGGAGCTGTACGGCCGCCCCACCCACCTGCCGTGGGCGCTGTACATCGACCCGGCGCACCGCCCGGCCGACAGCCCCACGGTCGCCCTGCACCACCCGACGTTTCTGTACGAGTCCCTGTGGGACCTGGGCGTGATGGGGCTGCTGCTGTGGCTCTCGGCCCGCTACTACCCTCGGCTCCGGCGCGGCCGGCTCTTCGCCTGCTATGTGCTCGCCTACACCACGGGGCGTGCCTGGATCGAGGCGCTGCGTATCGATCACGCCAACCACTTCCTGGGCCTGCGCCTGAACGACTATGTCTCCCTGGCGCTGTTCCTCGGTGCGCTGGTGTACCTGATCGCCACCCGCCGTCCCAAGCCGGGCGACGACGACGCGCGACCATATGCCGGAGCCCGGGAAGGAGAGGACGTGCCGGTGGACACCCCGGCGCCCGGCAAGAAGGGCTCGTAACGGGTATGGCGGGGCGCCGGGTTGGCCTCCGCGACCGGGCAGCAGCGGCCGGAGCTAGCGGACCGGCCGCATCGGGGTTGGCGCTCGGCCGGACGTCACGCGCCCACCAGGATCCGCCGGCCACATCACGTCGCTGCGGGCCTTCCCTGGGCCTTCCGGTCACTGAGCGCGCCGTGCCGCGGCGGAGGCGGAGTCCGGTCCCAGCCATGCCGCGGCGGCTGCGACCGCAGACACTCCCACGAGGATCGTCGCGGACCACCGGGCCCCGGCTTCGGTCCCGCCGCCGGCTGCCAGATGCAGGGCCAGGGTGACCAGCGCGACTCCCAGTGCGGTGCCCAGGCCGCGGGTCATGTTGACCAGTCCGCCGCCCGTGCCGGAGGAGTGCGCGGGTATGGCCTCCATGATCATGGTGTTGTTGGCCGGGGTGAAGGTGCCCAGTCCCAGTCCCGCCAGCGCCAGTATCGGTACCAGTGCCGCGGTGGTCAGCGGGACCACCACGAGCGCTGCCATCGCGAGGCTGAATACGCCGGCCCCCACCAGGCACCGTTTCGCGTCCGTGAGGGAGTGCGGCAGCAGCCGGTCGCCGCCGGTCGCGGCCAGCGCGAACCCGGCGGGCAACGCCGTGAGAACCGCTCCGGCGGCCAGGTCCGAGGAGCCCTGTGCCGTCATGACGACCGGCACCAGCACCAGCGGCCCGAACAGCACCAGATAGCCGCTCAGCGCCCCGGTCAGTCCGAACGCCACGGCCGGTACCCGTAGCAGAGCAAGGTTCAGCAGTGGCGCGACAGTCAGTCGCTGACGGCGGACGAAGCCCCAACCCGCCCCCGCAGCCACGGCGAACAGCAGCGCCACCGCCCAGGCCGGTACGGGGAGTCCGGAGGCCGCCGACACCCCCAGCAGTGCGCTGGTGGTCGCCACTGTCAGCAGTCCCAGACCGGCCCAGTCGAAGCGGGCGACGCGGGTGCGGGCCCTGGTCCGCGGGAGCAGATAGTGCCCGCCCACCAGGGCGATCAGCCCGATCGGCACATTCACCCCGAACACCCAGCGCCAGCCCAACGTGGACACCAGCACGCCGCCCACGGTCGGCCCCAGCGCCAGTCCCAGCGCCTGTGCTGCGGCCTGGACGCCGAGCGCGCGGCGCATCCGCGCACGCGGCGCGCTGGTCGCCACCAGCGCCACACTGTTGGCCTGCATCATGGCCGCCCCGGCCGCCTGCACGACACGGCAGACGACCAGCGTGACCAGGGACGGGGCCAGTCCGCACGCCGCGGAGGCCAGCGTGAACACGGCGAATCCGTACAGGTACAGCAGCTTGCGGCCGTGCGCGTCCGCCAGTCGTCCGGCCGGCACCAGCAATGCCACCAAGGTCAGCAGATACGCCAGCGAAACCCACTCCACCGCCGCCAGCGACGCATGGAACTCGGTACGCAGGCTTCCGTAGGTCAGCGTGACGATGCTGGCGTCCAGCTGTCCCATGAACGCCCCGAAGCACACCGCGGCCACCGCGAACCACCACGCGTTCGGTCGCGAACGTATCCCGTCCGGGCGGGCGCGCTCGGTCGTGAGCACGGCCGACCACCGCCTCCTGGAGGGGCGCGGAGTCATACGAGTGGCCATGACTCCAGATTACATCGGACACCGAAATGTTTTGCTACCGTCTTATATCGAGAGGAGCGTCTGTGGGCGTCGAGCAGGCCATGGCAGGAAGCGCCGTAGCCATGCGTAGCGCGCCGACGCGGTTCGGTGCGGCGGCGGGGGCGCGGGAGGCGGACGAGACGGTGATCGTTGGCGAGTGAGAGTGAGGCAGCGCACGCCGAGGGGCATGGGTGTCGGCCGATGTCTCCCTCAAGATCCCATGAGTTGGGCGAATCGCCGGCTGTCGATGTTGCCTCCGGAGGCGATGAGGCCGATCCTGCGAGGTGGGTTGGGGACGCGGCCGGCGAGAGGTGGGTTGGGAACGCGGCCGGCGAGGAGGGCGGCCAGGGCCGTTGCGCCGCTCGGTTCGAGGACGATCTTCAGGCGCTCGAAGGCGAACCGTATGGCGTCGCGGATGTCGTCATCGCTGACCAGGGCGATGTCGTCGACCAGGCGCTGGTTGACGACGAAGGTGATCTCACCGGGCGTGGAGATGGCCTGCCCGTCGGCGATGGTGCGGGGAACGGGGATCTCGATGCGTTCGCCTGCTTCCAGGGAGCGCTTGGTGTCGTCGGCGTTGACCGGCTCGACCCCGATGACCTGGATGCCAGGGTGCAGTGCCTTGGCCGCGGTGGCACTGCCGGCGATGAGACCACCGCCGCCGACAGGCACGATCAGGGCATCGAGTGCGCCGGTCTCCTCGAAGAGTTCGAGGGCCGCGGTGCCCTGGCCGGCGATGACATGCGGGTGGTCGTAGGGCGGGATCAGGGCCAGGCCGCGGTCTGCGGCCAGGGCCTGCCCGAGCGCCGTACGGTCTTGGGTGTAGCGGTCGTAGGTGACAACTTCCGCGCCGTATCCGGCCGTTGCCTCCCGCTTGGAGCGAGGGGCGTCCTCGGGCATCAGCACCACGACGCCGGTGCCCAGTTCCCGGGCGGCCAGGGCGGTGGCCTGTGCGTGGTTCCCGGAGGAGTAGGCGGCGATGCCCTGGGCCAACTGTTCAGGAGGGAGTTGGGCCACGGCGTTGTAGGCGCCGCGGAACTTGAAGGCGCCGGCGCGCTGGAAGTTCTCGCACTTGATGAACACCTCGGCTCCCACCAGGGAGTTGAGAGTGCGGGAGGTGAGCACGGGGGTGCGGTGGGCGATGCCTTGCAGGCGTGTGGCGGCCTCGCGGACGTCGTCGAAGGTAATGGGCAGGTCAGCAGGCACAGTGCGTCCTCGCGTGGATCGGGGGTGGGGTTCGGGGCCGGCCGGCGTCGGACGGGGGCCGGGAGCGAATCCGTGCGCGACAAGACTGGGGAAGGCGGCGCCCTCCACCGACGCGGCGAACGCGGCGCGCGCCGCTTCGAGCGCAAGGATCCCGGCCACCGCCACCGCTGGTAGCGGCGCGTGAAGTCGGTCCCTTGCCAACGTCGCTCATACCCGCGCTCATTCACCTGGCGTAGTTGTAGACGGTCGCCCGGGACACGCCGAGCAGGTCCGCGATGGTCTGTGCGGCGTCGCGCGAGTCGAAGTAGCCGTCCCGGCGCAGCTGTTGTACGAGCGCCTTCTTGTCGGACCGGCTCAGCGACCTGGGGGTTCCGGCGCGCTCCGCGGCGCGGGCCTCGACCGCCTGGCGCAGCTCACGTGCGTTGCGGTCCCGCAGCGTCTCCAGAGGCTGCTCACGGTGTTGGGTCTCCGTGGCCATGAGGTTCGACAGCGCCAGCGTCACCGGCGACAACACGGACACATCGAGGTTCAGGCAGAGTGCCGCGATGTACTCGCCCGCGGCGTTCTTGATGCCGATCGAGGTGCTCTTCGCTGGACGTCCGTCGGGGAACTGGTTCGGGTAGTTCTGAACGACGCTGGGGTAATGCGGATCGTGGATGCGCAACAGGCCCAACTCGGTTACGGAATCCCCTACCTGACGCCCGGACAGGTTGTTCTCGATCGCTCTGACGGCATGCTCAGGGTTGCGGAGGTCGTGCAGGACCACCTCGCACAGTCCCGGAAACATCCGGCCCAGAGCGACGGCGATCTTCTCGGCTTCCCGGATCAGATGCTCGTCGGCGTCGGCGGCGGAATCGGCCACAGCCCCGGGCGTGGGGGCGGAATCGGCGTCGGACGCGGCGTCAGAGCTTGCGCCCTGTCCCTCGCCGCCTGAGACGTGACCCATGGTGTTCCTCCTGTCGGCTCCGATGCAGCGGGGTCCGCAGCGCTCGGAGGTGCGCCGCCTGTACAGAGTTTGGATTTTCTATCCATCTCTGGACAGAGAGGCTAATCACGTGAGTCGTCTGTTGTCCAGGACAGCGCGCGACGATCCGGGGATCGCCATCTGGTTCGCGAACCCGACCGCCCTGTCCACGAGTTCAGCTCAGTCTTCTGCCAGCTGGGGCGAGGACGGGCTGACATGTCGCCCCGATTTCGGGGATCATCCGGCAACTTCGGCCCGATGCGATGACGACGAAACGTGCCGAGGAATCGCGGGATCGCGTCGGCCGATACGCCAGTCAGCCACGGTTGCCGTTGCGCGCCGGGCAGTTGCTGGGCTGTTGGGGTGGTAGCGCGGTGCGATCAATGTCATCCGGGTTTCCGCGAACACATCCGGCGATATCGCTCCCCATGACACACCCCCTACAGGAAGGAATCACATGCGTATCCGTACCGCTGTGGCCGCCACCGCTGTCGCCGTCCTCGCCGTCCTCGGCACGGCGGGTGCTGCCGCCGCCGACGGCGAACCAGGCGACATGTCCGGCACCTCGGGCATGGGAGCCGACACGTCCAAGGGAACGGGCAACCCCCCGGCCATGGGGTCGGACAACTACACGGCCAACAATCCCCGGCAGCTGTTCGGCCTGCCCGCTGACCGTTGATGCCCCGCTGACCCGGTCGACGGCGACTGGGGCAGCCCGGCGCCGAGGCCAACTCGTGGGAATCGCTCCGGTTGGCCCGCGCCGCCCAGGGCCCGGCGAGACCGTTACCCGCCGGGCCCTGGCCGAAGACTTCGGCACCGCAGGTCTTGCGGCCGAACTCGTGCCAGGCCGGCGAAACCGGCTTCCCAGGGCAAGAAAGCCCTGGTCGAGAGGCATCGGGCGGATGGTTCTCCTCCCACCGAACGGGCGGTTCAGCGCGATGGGTGGGGCGGCCGTGCCCATGCCCGTGATCCGGATCGTCAGCGGCTGAACGGCCTCGGACGGCGGCCCTGCCCCATCCCACAAAGGACGTACAAAGAACGTCGCGCAACGGGGCACGGCATGACGCGTCGGAACTGCTCCGGCACATTCCCGAACGGCCTGTCGCGCCAGGGGACAAGGAGCCGGTAAAGCGTCCCGCCCTGCTCCGGGGCGACGGAGCTGGATGATGGTGCCATGACGAGTGCGGACATAGCCATGGTGACGGGTGCCAGCCAAGGGATCGGACGGGAGGTGGCCCGTCAACTCGCGGCTGCGGGAGCGGTGGTGTATCTCGGAGCGCGGGACCCGGAACGGGGCCGTGCGGTCGCGCGCGAGCTGTCGGCCGGTGCGGGCGACGTGCGGTTCGCGGCCCTCGACGTGACGGACCGGTCCCAGGTCGACGCGCTGGCAGAGCGGATCGAAGCCGAGTACGGCAGGCTCGATGTGCTGGTCAACAACGCCGGCATCGGCGGCACCCGCCCCGCGGTGGAGGAGACCACCGCCGACGACTTCGCCGACGTCATGGACGTCAACCTCCTCGGCGCGGTCCGAACTACCCACGCCCTGCTGCCGATTCTGCACAAGTCCAAGCGACCGCGCATCGTCAATGTGACGAGCGGCCGGGGATCGTTCTCCGTCAACGACGACCCCGAGCGCATGGAGTCCCAACTGCACGGACTGGTCTACCCGGTCTCGAAGACGGCCCTCAACATGCTCACTTACCAGTACGCCCGCGCTCTGCCGGGCTTTCTGATCAATGCGGTCGATCCCGGTTTCACGGCGACCGCACTCAACAACCACACCGGCACCAGTACGGCCGCACAGAGCGCCGCGACGATCGTGCGACTGGCCCTGACGGCCGACGGGCCCAGCGGACGGCTCTTCGACTCGACCGGCGAGGTGGGCTGGTAGGGCCGGGATTCCCAGTCGACCGCGCGCCCACGGTTCGCCGTTGCGTGTCACAGTCCGGTGGCCTTCGAGGGCCACCGGACTGTGACGGTCGGTTGTGGCGGTCGGCGACGTGACGGCTTACCGCGTCAGTGCCTGCTCACGGCACTCACGTCGTCTCGCACCGTTGCTGCCTGCCATCTCACTGTGTGAAGGCCGCAGTGCCGTTCGGGGTGCCGAGGCCGGTCGGGCCGTCGTATCCGGGGCCCGCAGTGCAGAGGTACGAGGGGGAGCAGGTGCCGTTGGCGCCGGAGGTGACGTCGTTCAACGCGGTGGAGTGGCTGTACGGGTACGAGGCCGGGTTGTCGGACGAACCCGGGGTGCCGGCCAGGGCGTAGACGCCGGCGATGAACGGGGCCGAAGCACTGGTGCCGCCGTAGACGTTCCAGCCGCTGGCCTGGTAAGTGTCGTAGACCGCGAGGCCGGTGGCGGGGTCGGCGACCGAGGCGACGTCCGCGACGGTGCGGTTGCTGCAGCCGGTGTCCTGCTGCCAGGAAGGCTTGCTGTCGTACTGGGAGCAGCCGGAGCCTGCGCCGTTACCACCTGCGCTGGAGCCCCAGACGGTCTCGGACCAGCCGCGGGCGCTGCTGTCCTGCTGGAGCGAGGTGCCGCCGACCGCGGTGACGTACTGCGACGCCGCCGGGTACTCGACGCCGTAGCCGCTGTCACCGGAGCTGACGGTGATGGCGACACCCGGGTGGTTGAAGTACTTCTCGTCGGACGCGGGGTCGGTGGAGTCCTCGGAGCCGCCGTAGCTGTTGGAGACGTACTTGGCGCCCATGGTGACCGCGCGGTTCACCGCGGTCCCCAGGTCGTCCATGCTGGCGCTGTTCGCCTCGACCAGCAGGATGTGGCACGACGGGCAGGCCGCGCTCACCATGTCCACGTCGAGGGATATCTCGCCGGCCCAACCCGCGTCAGGAGCCGGGTAGTTGGTGCCGCCGTTCTGGTCGACCTTCTGGAAGCAGCCGTTGGCGGTGCTGCACTCGGGCAGCCCGTACTGGGCGCGGTAAGTCGCGAGGTCCTGTTCGGCGTTGGGGTCATCGTTGGCATCGATGATCGCCACGGTCTGGCCGCTGCCGCCCGACTGGGGAAGGTTGTACGCGCTCTGCAGGTCACTGGGGCCGTAGCCGGAGGGGGCGGAGTCCGGCCCCACGGACAGCTGCTGTTTGATGTCTGTGCGGGCCACCGCGTTGCACGCCATGTAGCCGGGCTCCGACGGGTGGGAGCACAAATGACGGATGTGGACCTTGGTGCTGGCCGCGGACGAGGCGGGGGACGCGTGGGTTGCCGACGCCGCCGCGGCACTGGACGGGCCGGCGGCGACCACACCGCCGATGACGAGGGTTGTCGCCGACAGCAGGACCGGGACGGCGCGGTGCGCCAGTCCTCTCGTGCGGTCGGATCTGCCCTTTCGTAGAGAACGCATGGGAACGACCTCCGTAGGGGGGAAGGGCCGGCGGTCGGCGCTCCGGGGACGTCCGCAAGGTCACGTTCTCCGGAAGTGTCAAGAACATGACATACCGCAGGACATACCGACGCCATAGAGAGGTGACGTCTTATCAGGGAAGAGCCAAGCTGCCGGTGATGAGCTGCGCACGTGCACTCAGTGATGCCACCCCTGTCAGTGGTGGCTTTATTGAAAAGTAGTGAACCCTGAGTCAAGTGGAAACCGGGCAACGGCAAAGGATTCCCCTGGGAACGCAGCGCGACTTCGCCCGGCGGCCTCATGGATATCGATCGTCAACTGCCCGCCCGGCAAGGGCGTTCGTGGCCCTCGTCGGCCCCGAATCGTCAGTTCCGTCGGATTGCGTCTGCCCGTCCGACCGCCTCATCGCCCCGCGCCACCTCAGGGACGCACAAGGTCAGCGCGGCGACGCACACAGGGCCGCAATGGTTCTCGCCGTCATCTTCGGCATCCTGAGCGGCGCGGCCCTGCTGCTGCTCTTCCTGTGCGCGATGCCCCGGCGGGTCTCCGTCGAGAAGGGCGTACCGCTACGGTCCAACCCCCAACCATGGGACGCACTGCTGCTGGCCCTCAGCAGGCTGTCCGCGGGCGCGGCCGTCGCCGCGATCGCCTCCTTCGCCCTGTTCTTCGTGCTGCTGATCGCCGAGTTGATGTTGTGATGCACCGGCGCACTTCCTCTGCGGCGTCCCAGCACTCCTTCGGCAACAGTGCGGAAGTCGTGCGACGGTCGGCTGGTGCGGATGGTGCCGTTGTCGCGGATGCTGCGGGCAGGAGCATGAATGCCGGTGAAGTTCTGTATGAACCAAGGGAATAGCTCAAAACCCGCGATTTATTGGAAAGTTGGCCAGATCTAGCCAATTCTTGTGGACTTGGCGACGGGACAAGCTCGGATCGCAACAGAAAAGAAGGGCATCTTTGGAGCGAATAGCCCTGCGTTCCCCTGGACCACCGCTCGGAAGTCTCAGCTCGTCATCGTCACTTCGCTTATGAAGCTGAAGCGCGTCGACGAGTCAGCGGATGAGTGAGCGCGACAGCCACGCGAAGAGGCCCCCGCCCAGGTTCGAGCAGGGCCTCTTCGCATATCGGCTCACACCGCGACCGCATCGTCCCACGGAATCACCGCCCGGCACCGCCGGCAGTACAACGACCGCGCCATCCACCGAGGCCGACGCCCACCCGTAAGACCGCTGAGCCCCGAGGTCGAACCTGGTGCCCGGCACGTCGCTGGTGCAGATCAGAGACGTGCCCCGAGGATTCTCCAATCAACCGGAATGGCGTGGTCCGTGAAGAGGCCGCTCAGGGGCATCTGAACGTGAGGCTGAATCGGGCCCTCGTCTTCCGAGGCGGCCAAAGCCTGTACCGACATATGACCAAGAAGCACGGTCGCAAGCGCGAAACCGGCGAGTGCACGACGCGAATTTGTCATGCCATGCCAACGAGTCAACGTCAATGTCGTTACCGTACGGCCCCCGCCGCCGTAGGCTGAATCGGCTATAGCGGCCTATCGGACACGACCTACTCCCTTTCAGAAGAAGCGGGCCGGACCGGCGAGCGGGGCGGAGTCTGGTCTGCCGGGCCACCGTGGGTCGGCCGCTCCGACGCGGCGGACCGCAACGCCTCCGCCAGAAGGTCTCCCGGATACATGCATAGCGAAGACGGGGTGCTTCCGGCGGTAATAGCAGTCCCAATGTCCACCAGGCGCCGTTCCGTTCGGTGGGAAGATCGTCGTTGTGGGGAGAGCGGCGCGAAAGACTCTTGCGCCGTGAGGCCGGGCCGTAGTCCGCTGCTCGTCATGAGGAGCATGAGGAAGCGGAGCATTGCCACGCTGATCGGCGCCCTGGTCGCGGGCTCCCTGTGTGCCGGCGCACCGAATCCGGGCACGGCGGCGGCCGAATCCGGCGCCGGTAGTCCGCCGCAGGCCGGTTTGCCCCCGAGCCCGGGATTCGATCTGGACACGGTGACGATCCCGGAATTACAGGCACGCATGGCGAACGGTTCACTGACCTCGACAGCGCTGACCGCCGTCTACTCGCAGCGGATCAAGGCCATCAACCCGAAGATCAACGCGGTGTTGTACACCGACCCGACAGCGCTGGACCAGGCGGCCTCCAGCGACGCCAGGCACCGCCGTGGTGACATCCGCGGCCCGCTCGACGGCATTCCCGTCCTGCTCAAGGACAACGTGGACACCCGCGATCTGCCCACGACGGCCGGGTCGCTGGCGCTGGCCGGCAGCCCGCCGGAGCGCGACGCCACCCTGGTGACCCGCTTGAGGGAGGCGGGGGCGGTGATCCTCGGCAAGACCAATCTGTCCGAGTGGGCGAACTTCCGTGCGGCGAAACCGACATCAGGGTGGTCGGCGGTGGGCGGGCAGACCCACAATCCCTACGTACTGGACCGGAACCCGTGCGGGTCCTCGGCGGGGTCGGCCGCCGCGCTGGCCGCGTCCTTGACCCAGGTGGCGATCGGTACCGAGACGGACGGCTCCATCGTGTGCCCGGCCGGGATGAACGGGGTGGTCGGGCACAAGCCCAGCCTGGGCCTGGTCAGCCGAGCCGGGGTGGTCCCGATCTCCGCCGAGCAGGACACCGCGGGCCCCATGGCCCGCAACGTGATCGACACCGCCCTCACCCTTGCGGTGCTCAGCGGCGGCGACACCACACATGGCGATGAACGCCAGTCATTCTCCGGCCAGTTGACGCACCTCGGGAGTTTGCGGGGCAAGCGGATCGGCCTGTGGCGGCTGCCCTCGTTGGGAGCGGAGGTGGATGCCGTGATGACCCGTACCGCGGAGCGGCTGCGTGACGCAGGCGCCGAGGTCGTCAAGGTGACTCCCCCGTACCAGAAGCGCCTGGCCGAGCTCGAATACCCCGCGCTGCTCAGCGAGTTCCACCGGGACATCGATGGTTACCTCGCCACGCGCCACGGGCCGCAGAACCTCGCCGAGCTGATCGCCTTCAACCGGAGCCACCCGAAGGAGCGGACCTGCTTCGCCGGCCAGGAACTGTTCGAGAAGGCGCTCGCGGCACCACCCACCACCGATCCCCACTACCGGGCCATACGTGCCCAGTTGAAGGACCTCGCCCAGCGTTCCATCGACGAGACCATGGCCGCCCACCGGCTGGACGCCATCGCCGCGCCGACGAACCCGCCCGCCTGGACAACCGACTGCGCGCGGGGCGACAACGACATCATCCCGTCCTCGACCCCCGCGGCCGTGGCCGGATACCCGTCACTGTCGGTCCCCGCCGGCTCCGCGAACGGGCTACCCGTGGGGCTGCTCCTGATGGCCGGTGACCGCCAGGACGCCGAACTCCTGTCACTGGGAGCCGCGGTGGAGCACCGGCTTCATGCCTGGCGAGCGCCGCGCTACCTGCCGTCGGTGGGGCCCGACACCACTCGGTAGCGGCTCGGCGACGACACCCCAGCAAGGGTGCTCAAGGCAGTGGGGCCGCCCTGGCTACGGATGGCGGAATGGCGGGTCCCAGCACGTCTGTCCGTACTGACGATGGGGCAGAGCCGTTCTTCGTCCAGGGGTCGGGTCAAGCCGCCCGTCGCCAGCGGTTCCCACGGCTTCTCGCAGCGCCTGGACGCAAGACGACCGGAATGATCCAATAAGGGATGACATCATTTTGGGTGGGAAAGCGTGTCCGTCTGCGCGGAATTGAGCCCGGCGACGCGATCGCGTTCCAGCGTTTCGCCGAGGACGAGGAGCGTCTGGGAGATCTGCTGAACCCGCCGCGCTCCTCCGAGAGTTACCGGCTCCAGGCGGAGCAGCAGGCGTCCGTCAAGCCTGACAGCGACCGCTTCCAACTGGCGGTCGAAGCGGTTGATACGGGTGAGATCGTCGGCGGTGTCGGCTCCCACCACGCCGACCCGCGTTCGGGCTGGTTCGAGTACGGCGTCACGATCGGCGCCGAGCATCGCCGCCGGGGCTACGCGGCGGAAGCCGCTGTGCTGCTGCTCCGGTTCATGTTCGCCGAGCACCGCTACCACAAGTGCCAGGTACGGATCTTCGCGCACAACGAGGCATCGCTGGCCCTCCATCGCCGGCTCGGATTCGTTGAGGAGGGCCGTCTGCGTGAGCTTGCGTTCCTCGCCGGCCGCCACCGCGATGTCGTCATGATGGGCATGCTCGCCGACGAGTTCGCCCAGCTGCACTCGATGACGACCTGATGCTGGTGGTTCACGAGCGCCGGTGGTCATGCCGGCGCTGCTCCTCGGTCGGCCGTGGCTGCCAGGCGCCGCAGGAGGCGCACATAGCGGCTCCATCGCGCGGGGTGCGTCGGCGCGCTCCAGATGGCTTCGGCGCGGTCCATGCTGTCTTCCAGGCACGCGTCATGCAGATGGCGCCACAGCAGGGGCCAGGCAAGGCGGGCCGGGCCGCGGGCGCGCATGGCCAACGTGTGGCGCAGCAGGGTGTGGTGCTCGTCGACGGCCAGGGCCGTGTACTCGTGAAAACCGTCGAAGCCCCGTGGCCCGCGGAAGGTGAAGCGCACCCAGGTTGCGGGGACGTAGGCGGTCACGGTGTAGCGGATGGGTCCGTGTCCGCCGACCGCTCCGACGGCCAAGGGACCGTCGAAGCACATGCGTGGCCAGTTGTCATGCGGCCAGAGCGCATCGCTGTCACCGGCGAGTGTGTCGATCAGCGCCCCCACTTCGCCCTGTTTCGCCGCCAGAAGGCGTTCGTGCACGTTGTACACGCCCATTGCGTTCTCCCCCTCGCCTCACAGTTCAGACTCGCCACGTATTTCAGAGAGCGTTCTCCAATATTCTAGAGGGTACTCTCTACTTCATGGCCAGGCCAGCCCGATTCACCATCGACCAGTTCCTCGACGCCGCCGTACGCCGGGCCGCGGCAGCCGGCCCGGCGGGCGTGACCATGTCCGCGGTCGCTTCCGAGCTGGCCGCCCCCAGCGGCTCCGTCTACCACCGCTTCGCCGGACGCACCGAGTTGCTGGCGCAGACATGGCTACGCACCGTGGAGAACTTCCAGGAGAGCTACCTCGCCGTTCTCCAGGCAGCCGACTGCGACGCCGCGCGGGCGGCACGAGGGGCGGCTCGCCACGTGGTTGCCTGGAGCCGCGCCCATCCTGAGCAGACCGCCGTGCTGCTCCACGGCGCGGACGCCTTCGACCGCGCCCACTGGCCCGCACCGCACCGCCGCCGTGCCGAACTCGGCAATCAGCGCGTCCACTCCGCTCTCGCGGCCCTTGCCGATGCCCTGGATCTCCACGGTCCGGAGGCCGCCGACCGGGTCAGCCTCGCCCTGATCGACCTGCCGCTCGCGCTCGTCCGCCGCCACCTGCGCGGAGGCGGGGTCCTACCGGCGCACGCCGAGGACCTCGCCGAGCAGGGGGCCGCCGCGCTCTTGACCGGCCCGTTGGCCACTCCCCCAGCACGGTGAGGAACGCCTCCGCCCCGGTCAGGCAGCCGTGGGCTCGCGAAGACGGCCGGGACTGCGCCGGCGAGACGTTCCTCGGAACGTGTACTCCTCAGGATGAGCTCCTCAGGACGTGAGCTCCTCAGGGAGTCGACGGGAACTCTCAGGGAGCCAGGGAGCCAGGGAGTCAGGGAGTGCGGCCGGCGGCAGTGCGGCCGGCCGCGTCGGTGACCGGCTTGTTCGGTCGCTGAGCACCGATCACCGACCTTCCCATCCGCCACCGGCCGCCCGCAGCCCGGGGGCGGCACCGTGATGCCGCCCCGGCTGTGTGTGTCAGCTGACGCGCAGGGTCAGCGCGGCGGTGTGGAGCTTGCCGCCGGTCTGGAACTGGAGGAACAGCCGCCAGTTGCCGGACTTGGGCAGCATGGCGTGGAACGACAGCTCCGGCCCGCCCTTGTCTCCGTTGACCTTGGTCTGCGGGTGCAGGTGCGCGAACGCCTGGTCGCCCTCGTGGAAGGCGGTCAGGTGCGCGTACGTTCCCAGGTACGGCTGGAGGTCGGTGACCGGCTTGCCGTCCTTGCTGATGTCCACCGTCATCGGGTGAGCCATACCGGCCTTCAGGTCTCCCTTGACCGTGACGGTGTAGCCGTCGGCATCGGCGCTGGTGGCAGCCCCCGGGAGCGGCGTCGGCTTGGCGTCCCCGGGGACCGTGACGGTGCGGCTGAGGACGAAGTCCTTGCCCTTGCCGGGTCCGTCGTCGGGGGTGAAGGAGGCGAACATCCGCCAGGTGCCGGGTTGCAGGGCCGCGAGGTCGGCGGTCCAGGTTCCGTCGGCGGCCATGGTCGGGTGGATGTGCTGGAAGCCGGTCAGGTCCGAGCGGATCGCGTAGAAGTGCATCCGCTTGGTCTGGTCCACGGCGAAGCCGGTGACGGGCTTGCCGTCCGGACCGGTGATCGTGAGCCGGTACGCGGTGTCCTTGCCTGCGGGCAGTTCGCCCGCGTCGGACGACAGCTTGTAGCCGTCCTTGGTATCGGCCAGGCCGTCGCCCATGCTGCCGTGGTCCATGCCGGGCATCGAGCCGTGGTCCATACCGCCGGGCGTCGACGGCGCGGTCGCCGAGGACGACGCCGACGCCTTCGCGCCGTGGTCCATGGCCGGCTTGGACGAGCCGGACGAGTCCTTCGACGAGCCGCAGGCGGCCAGGGTCAGCGCGAGCACGGCTGCGGTACCGGCCACCGCGAGACCGCGGCGGCGCAGGGTGAGACGAGTGGTGAAAGACATCACAGAAAGCCTTCGGGATGTGCGCGCCGCACCGGCGCGCGGATGATCAGGACGCGTCGCCCGCGGCCCGTACGACGGGCTCGGGCAAGGTCCTGTCACGTGCGCGCGGTACACACCCGAAGGAGCAGGGCCCGGCCACCGATCGGCGGACCGCGCCGTCCCGCAGCCCCGGCCATCGGACGGCGCCACATCAGCGCCCACCCGGAGAGGACCGTCAGGATCCCAACTGCCAGGAGCCACAAGGCCGGCAGCATGCTCCGGTCGCGGGCCGGGGTCGCGACGCAGGGGAAACCGTGATCGCCGGCCATGGACTGCGGGCCGGGATGCGCCGCAGGCACGGATGAAGATCCGGGATGCGCCGCAGGCATGGATGATGATGCGGAGGGCATCGCGGGAGCCATCTGGGTCCCGACGGAGTGCGCGGCCCGAGCGGTGTGGGCATGGTGCATGGATGCGGGTGCGGACACGGGTCCGTGGCAACCGGCACCGGCGGTCGGGGAACCGTGCATGAGGAACAGTCCGAACAGCACCGCGCACATCGCCGACAGCCGGGCCGAAACCCACCTGCGCGAGCGCGCACTGTTCACCGCTGCTCCCATTCCCTCGTCGATCGACCCGGTACGCACCGGGCAGAGTCCTTGTGGCGCCCCGGCGGCCCGGCGGCCTTACGGCATCCCGGTGGCCCTTGACGGGAGCATACCCCTATCTGGTATGCGCTGGCGGAGGCGCACGCGATGCTCGCACTGCTGGTCCGATTCCCTGCCCCGTCATTCCGCACCACCCGAAGGCCGTGGCGCCACAGCCCTGCCGCCGCGTCCCTCGGGCGCCGGGGGCAGTGGGAAGGGGGCGCAGTCGAGCAGCCCGGCACACTTCCCTCCGGTCAGGTCAACCCTCAACCCCGCCTACGGCAACTCAGTCGGAGAAGTCATGGGTGAGCCAGACGTTGCCGTCGGGGTTCCGGTGGACGGCGATACCGACGTGGGTGAAGGTGCCGCTGAGGATGTTCTGGCGGTGACCGTCGTTCGGCGGCTTCTCGGCGAGCATGGCCCGGGTGAGGTTGACCGCGGCGGTGGCGATCTGCTGGGCGTCCGCCCCGGCGGTTGCCTGGCCGATGTTCTCGCCCGCGGCGCCCCAGTGCACACCCGCCGCGGTCTCCCGGTCTCCCAACGCGGCTTCGCCGGGGCACTGGTGGGACATCCCGCACCCGTTGCCCATCACCGTGTTGTGCCGGGTGGCGCTGCGGGTGAGGCCGGTGGTGAGGGTGTAGGGCGGCAGGCCGTGGGCGGCTCGTGCGGTGTTCATCACGGCGAGAACCTGTGCGACCGCGTCGGAGGACGGGGCGGACGGGCGTGCGCTCGGTGTGCCGGTGCGGGTCGGTGCGGGGTGCGACGGGGAAGGGGCGGCCGTCCGGGGCGTCGGGGTCGGCGTCCGGCTCGGATGTGTGGTGGGGCGGGGGGTGGCCGAGGGCGAGTCGGTGAGAAGTGGCGCTTCGGCTATGGGTGCCGACTTCACCAGTGCCGGCTGGGAGTTGGCTGCGGTCGTCCTCGGTGCGCTGTCCTGGGAGCCGATCGCCACGGTGATGACGGTGGCCGCGGCCGTCGCCGCGGCGCCCCCGGCGAGGAGATGGGCTCCCCGCGCGCGCACCGTTGGGCGGCGGTGGCTGCCGACCCGCCTGCCACCGCGACCGGTGGAACGGTGCGCCGCGGTCGGCGTCACGGTGCCGCCGTCGCCGGAAGCGACCGTCCGGGCCACCGGGACGAACGTCGCCGTGCTGTGGCCCGCTTGGGCCGCCCACCAGGTGAGCACGGCGGTCGGTGGTACCAGCCCGCAGCCCACGAGCAGGCTCTGCGCGGGTATCAGATCGCTTCGGTGGCCCGAACAGGCCACGCAGTCGCGGGTGTGCCGCGCGATGCGCTTGCGCCACAGCGCGGTCGGGACTCCGTCCCAACGGGCAAGCACGGGATGGAGCTGCGGGCAGCGGGGCTCCGCCAGCAGTGCGCGGACCACCACCCGGGCGGCCTCCAACTGCGCCTTCATGCGCTGCACCCGCACCGCGACGAACGGCGCGGGCAGTTCCAGGGCGGCGGCGACCTCCGCCCGGGTCAGCTCACCGGCGGCCTCCAGCCACCACAGTGACAGCAGGGCGCGGTCGTCCTCGTCCAGCCACCGGGTCGCCTCGGCGGCTTCCCGGCGCTGCCCGGAAAGTCCCAACCGGATGATGGTCAGGTCGACGAAGTCCGCACCGGGATCGACCAGGCCGGCCATGTCGTCGACCCCGGTATCGCAGGCCGATGCCTGTTTGCTGCGCCAGTGCCGACGTATCTGGTTCATCGTGACGGCGACCAGCCATGACCGGAACCGGTGCGGGTCCCGCAGATCGGCCAGGTTGCGCAGGACACGCAGCAGGGTCTCCTGCACCACGTCGTCGACGTCGGCGTGACCGTGCAGCGCACGTCCCACGATGTTGTACACGAGCGGCAGATACCCGGCGATCAGCTCATCCTGCGCCCGCTGGTCCCCCGCCTGCGCAGCCGTGACGACCGCCGCTTCCCGTTCGGGTGTCATGTCCGTCCTCCCTCTGTGGCTACGAGTCTGCATGCCTTCGATACCTGGGAGACCCTGTCAGCGCGGCTCGGATAACAGAAACCCGGGAGATTTTTTCGGGGCTCGATCGGAGCGCACGTCGATTCCCGTCATTCCGGTACATCAACGCTCCATTGACACCGTTGTGAGAACATTCAGGACAGTCCTCGGAATACGCGAATCGGGCCAACCGATCCGTGACGAAGGCCACTTGGACTTGCTCAGGGGCTCACGGCTCGGCTAACTTCCTCTGCCCATTGGACATGCCTTCGAAAGCGTCCAGTTCCGAGCGCACGGAAGCCCAGAAGTCTTCCCGCAGTGCCCCGAATTCTCCTCTCCCCACAGGCATTTCGGGACTTCCGGCGATCCGTCTCAGTCGGCTGACCGCCGTATGACCACCTCACCCAGGCTCTCGGCCGGCCGGCAGTGGGGCGTGCCCTTTCAGACCACCCGCACCGGGACACCGTCCCGGTCGGCTCATGCACCGGAGGACATCAATGCGTCGCGCTGCCCACAAGTGGAAGTCCCTCAGCGGTACTTCGCGTACCACCATCGCCCTGGCCACGGCGGGTGCGATCGCCGCCGTGACCGTCGGGGTCTCCTCGGCGAGCACGGTCGGCCCGGACCACGACAGGGCCACCGCCCCGGCGCCACAGGACGCGAGAGCAAAGTCCCACCCGTTCGGCCTCGGCGCCCTGCCCTCCGAGTCGACCTGGCGCACGTCCGCGCTGAGCGGGTCCGTGGAGCCGAACCTGTCGGCCACCGCCCCCCACCCGAAGGCCGACGCGACCAGGTCCGGCAGGAAGCGGCAGCCCCTCCCCGCCCGTGTCGATCTCACCAAGTACGCGGCCAGGCCCGGCAATCAGGGCCAGGTCGGGTCCTGTGTCGCATGGGCCATCGACTACTCGGCCTACAGCATCCTCGAACACGAACAGGGCATCACCGGCAGCCCCCAGGCACCCATGTACACCTACGCCCAGATAGCCAAGGGGCAGAACGTCGGCACCTCCCCGCAGCAGCACTTCCGCATCGCCACCTCACAGGGCGTCGACACCAAGTCCCATTACTGGCAAGGCGACTTCGACTACACCACCCAGCCGACCGCCGGCGAGAAGCACAACGCATCGAAGTGGAAGCTGTCCGGCTACACCCCGCTCCACACAGGCAGCCGGATAAAGGCCGAGGTGCAGGCAGCCCTCGCCCAGGGGGAGCCGGTGGTCATCTCGATCCCGGTGTACGACAGCTTCTTCTCCCTCACCGCACGCCAGGCGGCCTCCTACACGTACTCCCCCACTGCCGGTGAGCCGTTCGCCGGTGGTCACGAGATCACCATCGTCGGCTACAACAACCAGGGCGTCCGGGTGGAGAACTCCTGGGGCACCAACTGGGGTGACCGGGGATTCGTCAATCTGTCCTGGGACTTCCTGGCCAGTCGGGTACGGGAGGCCAACGCCGTCGGCAAACTCGTCAAGAAGTAGCGGCCGGGTGGCGGCGAGCCGGCCCGTCAGGAGGCGAGACGGGGAAAAGGGCTTCGGCGTTGCCGTGGTCGATGGCGGCCCGACGGGGTTCGTCGAACGGGTACGGACGGCCTCCGCCGACGCGCCGTCCACGTCGGGCAGCGGGAGCGTCGCGAAGAAACCGTAGCGGGAGGGGCGGTTCGTGACGATCTCGGTGGCATAGTCATTGACCTTGACCAGCGCGCAGCGATCACCGAACTCACCCACCGCCTCACCCAGTTCATCGACGACATGTGACCTCGCCGACCACGACGTACCCGACCACGACGTACAGCGATACGCCGACGGCCCGCGGAGTCGCCGCCGGGCCGGGCTCGAAGCCGTATGTTCCAGGCGGACGTTCACAGGCGGAGGTTCACAGGCGGACGACGACGAGGGCGATGTCATCGCGGGCGCCCCCGGCAACACCGAGACTCGCGAGCAGCGCGTCTGCCAGACGCTGGGGACTGAGGTGGCTCATAGGGGCCAGCGCCTCGGTGAGCCGGGCCAGGCCGGCGTCGATGTCCTCTTCCCGGCGCTCGATCAGGCCGTCCGTATAGAGGACGAGGGTGTCGTCATTCTGGTAGGCGGTGCCGGCCTGCGGCCGGGGCACATGCTCGGGCCTCGCTCCCAAAGGCGGGTCGGTGGCCTGGTCCAACAGCCGGCATCCTCCCTCGGCTCGTAGCAATACGGGAGGCGGGTGGCCTGCGCTGGAATAGACGATCAACTTCGAGCGGGTGTCGATCAACGCGGTGACCGCGGTGGCCGCCAGGGCCCCGTCCACCGAGCGGGCGTACAGGCCCAGCACCTCCAGCGCCTGCGCGGGCCCGGTCACCGCCCGGCTGGCTGCCGACAGCGCGCTGCGCAGCATGCCCATGACGGTGGCGGCCTCCAGACCATGACCGACCACGTCACCAACGGCCACCGTGAACCGCCCATCGGCAAGGTCGACCGTGTCGTACCAGTCGCCGCACACATTCAGCGAGCCGACCGCCGGCAGATAGCGCACCGCGACATCGTGGTGCCGGGCGAGGTCCGGGGAGTGCAGCATCGCCTCCTGCAACGCAACGGCGACCTTCCGCTCCCTGGCATGCGCGGCCCGCAGCTCGTCGTTCAGACGCTGCAACTCGCGGGCGCGCAGATACAGCTCGACCTCCATGCTCTGCGCGCGCTCGGCCAACTGGTCACCCGGGTGGAACCGGCGAGCATGCACGAACGCGGTGACGTCCTCGACCCGGTGGATGATGTACGCCACCCGCCCGTCCGATCCGCGGACCGGCGTGTTGACCGGGGACCACCAGCGCTCCTCGAACGCCCCTGGCCGGTGGGGCACCGGGATGTCATAGCGCTGCATCGCCATGGTGTCCGGCTCCCCGGTGGCCAGCACCCGCTCCAGGGAGGCGCCAAGGTTGCGCACCCCGTCAGCCATGGGGTCTGCCGGGTTGTCCGGGAACGCGGTGAACACGTGCAGCCCGACCAACTCCGCACGAGAGCGTCCGGTCGCCCGGCAGTACGCGTCATTGACGTCGACGACCACCAGATCCGTACCCAGCACCAGATACGGACTCGGCGTCGCGGCGAACAGCGCCCTGTAGTCGAGCTCCGGCCTCACGTACCAGCCTCCTCGGCCGGGGAAGCTCCCTCCGTATCCACGCTACGCACCGCGGGCCCGCCCTGCGCGCTACGGCATCCCCACCACGGCACCGCACCCACACCCGGCCCGGCCCGCAACGGAATCCATACGCAACCAGCCGTAACGGCGCGCACATGTCCGTACCCGGCCATTCGCCCCGCGAGCCGCCCGGCAATCCGGCCACGTATGCGGACCACTGCTCGACCACCGGAACCGAAGCCGGTCTTCCATCTGACGCTGCCTGCGACAAGGGCGGTGACGCGAAAACCAGAAGGTCCCTGATCCAAAAAGTCCCTGCTCGTGAAGAACAGGGACCTTGTCCGGAGCGCCTGGCAGGCCTTGCACCTGCATCTCCCACCGGTTGGTGGACGTCTTTCCTTGGACCACAGACGCACGACTCCCGCCCACAGGAATATGGTTACCCGCGGAACCGAAGTGCACCATGATCATAACGCACCGGCAGGGCAGATTCGTCCCACACCTCCTGGCGTGCCGCAGCCTCTCGCCACCCGGCTCGGCGACCCACCTATGTGCGACCCACCCATGTCGGTCGACGCGAAGGGAACCGGCAGCCAGCTCGACGTGAGAATGGCCGGCGGGCTGATCCAGGGGGACTTCCCATTGCTCACCGAGAGCAAGCGGACGCCGCTGCCCACCAGCGGGCTTCAGCAGGCATTGCGCAAGCCGGCCCGGGTCCCTGGGCGGCGTCCTGTCCGGGCAGGGCGCATACCGGCCCGTCCCCGGCGGGACTACAGCTCCCGGCGCATCAGCACACACACCGTCTCGTGACGGCGGATGGACCCGTCGGGCGCCTCCTCGTCCCAGGCATCGGGCTGTCGGCCGCAGGCGACATAGCCGAGCCGCTCGTACAGCGCGCGAGCCCGAGGGTTGTCCTCCTCCACAGCCAGCTCGGCCCTGTGCAGTCCACGACTGCTGATGCGCCGTTCCGCGGCCCGGACCAGCAGCGTTCCCAGACCGCAGGACTGGAGCGCAGGCAGCACCGCGAGCTGCCAGACGGTCCCGGCGCCCTTGGTGACCTGGTAGTCGATCCCGCCGATCGCCACCGGCACGTCCCTGGGCGTGCACACGGCCAGGTAGTCCACCTCACCCGCCGCGGCACGCGCCAACTCCCGTTCCACCTGCCGCAAATGGGTGGCCGACCCGGCCCAGGTGCACTCAGGCAGATCGCCCGGAAGCAAGTCGCGCACGCTCACGGGCAGGACGACAGCAGTGTCATGGAAGTCATGGTCAGCGATCACGGCACGAGCATGCCCGGCAACACCAGGGCCCGGCAACGCTTTTCTCCTGTCCGCCCCAAGTCACCGAAATCATCCGGGGACGGGCCTGTGCTGCGTGCACCGAACGCCTCGACGCCTGTCCGCAGATCGCCTCAAGTTGCCGGAGAACGGCCCGGAGAAATCCGTCGTACTGCCCCACCCGAATAGAAGCCGTCGATGGAGTCGATGAAGTCGATATCGGGAAACCCCGCACCGCATCCCATGATTCCCATCGGTGCTCGAGATACCCGATCGCTCGGTGCCAGCAGACGTCCGTCCGGTTCGTTCCCGGTCCATACCGCGTGCACGTGCGCCAAATAGGATTCAGAACGGGAACGGGCCACAATTCCGCCTTCTGTGCAGCTGACCACCAGGCAATGGGGTCTACCACTGCACACGGGTACGGAAAGACCTCACCCTTCCTTCGGCATTAACGCCGGAGGAAGGGTGAGGCCGTATCCGGTTCCCTTACTTACGACTTATCGTGGCTCCCGCCGCCCTTGCCCTTAGCTGCGTGGCCCCCGCCTGTTTGGCCCCCGCCTGCGTGGTCCCCGCCTGTCTGGCCGCCGCCAGCGTGCTCCCCGCTGCTCCCGTCCCCGCCGCTCCTGAAGTCCCAGGAGTCGGAATCTTGGGCCGTTGGTGTGCTCATGTTCTGGTTGCCTACACTCATATCACCCGAGAGGTCGCCGTCATCCGCGGCGGCGATGCCGGCAGGCCCCATAAGGGCAGCCGAACAAAGGACGGCAGCGGCGAGGGTGGTACGCATGCGCATGGTTAGCTCCGATTATCGGTTCAGACGATAGGACGTGGGAATTCATGCCACCGATCCCGGTGACTCAGTCCACGATTCACTCGCTCGGAGGTTCAACTTCATAATTTGTATGATATTCGACGACCCATAAAGGAATTTACCGAAGTAACCGGTCGGCCGCGCCTTCTGGGTTGACACTCCGTCTGCCGACTATCTCTCCGGGTGCATTGACGGACCCAGCGGGATTGCACTCAGGTGAGTCCGGTGTATCGGCGAGTCCGGTGAATTCGGGAATCATGGGCGCCAGCGAGATGCGTAACCGTCCCGCAGCGGTCCGCCGACCAAGTCCAGCACGTGCTCAGCGGCGGCAGCAAGCGGAGCGGGGTCGGCGCACTCGGCCACGGCCTGATGGCCGTCCAGAAGGGCCTTGCCCCACACCGGGTCCGCGCGCAGAAGGCGGCGGGGCAGCCATTTACCGATGCCCGTCCAGGAATTGTGGTGAGCCGTGAGCAGGTGCGCCGCCTCACGCAAGGTGAAATCGGCGAGTGAAAGCTGTTCGTACCGGTTGGCCGCGGGGGTGTCGACCAAGTCGTCCACGTAGCAGGTGAGTCCGTAGCGGGATCGTTCCCATTCCGCGGGAGTGAGCGGAGGCGGGCCGGACGCGAGCACGGCTCGGGCCCTTTCACACGTACGGGACAGGTGGCCGTGGGGGTCCGTCAAAGGCAGCCCCTGGCCGTAGATGAACAGGACTGTGCCCCGGCGGCGGGCTCTGTCCCATGCGAAGAATTCCGGCACGTCCGTAAGGGTGTTGAGGAACAGCTCGGCCAAGCGCCCCTCATGGCGTATCACCTCGCGACGACTGGGGTCGGAGTCCGGCAACAGGATGGCCACGTCCAGATCGCTGGTCCCGGTGGCACGCCCCTCAGCGGCCGAGCCTCCGAGCACGGCGCCCAAAGCATGCGGAAAACGGGTGGAGACCAAGCGCAGGGCTTGAGCCGCAGGATTGGCGTGATCATTCATGGCAGCTCATCGTGCCAGCCGGGGTATACGCATTCCAGTGGTGGAAGGAGCGCGATCGCCGAGCCAACGCGCGTCGGCCCGGAGGCACACACGCGGTATTTCGCCATCGCCGCCACGCTCAACTGTTGGTCGCCGGTGAGGTGTTGACTGCTGTTGAGTGATCGAATGGGGTAGAGCGGGGCGTCCTCCCTTGCGCACCGGCCGCCCCCTCGGTCACCTACTCCATCACCGCCCTGGCCGCGTCGAGAAAGGCCAGCCGGTTGTTCTCCAGGTAATCGCGCACGCTTTCGCCGTCGGGCAGTCCGTCCCACACGGTCCGGTTGAGGTCGAGGAAGTAGGCGCGCGCCGCATCGTGGACAGGCAGCGGGAATTGCAGCCTTATCAACCGCTCCGCGACCCACAACCGGTTCATCACGTCCTGGGTCCTGACCGCCCAGGTGTCCGTCTCCTCCCACCGGGACGGACGCGAAAACGCACACCGCTCCGCCTCGGCGCCTACCTCGACGAACCTCTCCAACAGCGCAAGGCGTTCCGCACGCCGGGATTCCGACAACGTGACCCGCTGCCGCTGCTGCTCGGCACGCTCGGCCGACCGCTGCGTCGCGTGCTGGACGAGGAAGGACAGCACACCACCGAGCGCAACGCCGCCCAGCGATATGAGAGATACCCAGACCTGACCCGACATGGCGGCCATCGTGCCATGATGCCGATCCCGGTCTGGTGAGGGTCCGTCTTCTCTCCCGCTCTCCTCCTCAGGCAGTCAGCTCCGTTTGGGCTGCGGCCGTGGTGACGGGGTCGTGGCGGATGTACCACTCGGTGGAAAGGAGCCGCTGCTGTGCCTCGGCGGGAAGGGCGGCGATCAGGCCGGGGAGGGCTCCGCGCGTCACCTCGGTGCGGTGGGCCAGGACGGCCGCAAGCTTCCGTGCCAGCCAGGGGTTGACGTCGACGGTGGCGGTGACCCGTTCGTCCGGGACGGTGTACTGCGCCTTGCCGCTGTGGGCCAGGTCGCTCAGGGCCGGTACGGCCGAGTGCGGGTGCGTGGCCAGATAGACGGCACTCGGCTGCCAGGGGGCGCCGGTGTCGGGGTAGAGGCGCTCCAGTCCGGATGCCTGGACTGCGAGCAGGGTGATTCGGTGGGTGTGCACATGGTCGGGATGGCCGGTCATTCCACCGTAGGCGTCATGCGTGACGACGATCTCCGGGCGGAATTCCCTGAGTTGCGCCACCAGCCGTCCGACCGCCTCGTCGAGCGGCGCTTCGCAGAACCGCGGGCTGCCAGGGGCGGACTGTGGTACGCGGGCGTCGGCGTAGCCCAGCATTCGTGGTGTGCCGGCGCCGAGGATGCGGAGCGCCTCGGCCAGTTCGGCGGCGCGGGCGGTGTCCGCGGCCCAGGTTGCCGTGACCACTGCGGTGCGGGCGCCCGCGGCGGCGTGCCGGGCGAGCACTCCGCCCGCGGCCAGTGACTCGTCGTCGGGGTGGGCGAACACCGCGAGCAGGCTCGGCGTATGTCCGGCGGAAATTGTGTCGTCGGCTGTCATGTTGTTGCCTGCCTCTCAGCTGACTGCCGCCACGTTGGCTCGTGGCATGGCGAGACCTGGTAGTTCTGCGTGATGACGCGTGTTCGTCGCGGTGTGGTTGCGGGTGGAAGGACACCGAGGAGCGGGGCCGGTACCGGACCTTCCACACTCCTGGGGTTGCCTGGGGCCAGACCCGGCACGATGTGTTCGACCATGTCCAGGCGACCGGAAGCGTCCAGGCGACCGGATACACGTTCATGTTCCTTGCCGAACTCGCGGCGATGCTCGTCGAGTTGCTGCGGTCAGTTCGCTGGTCGGTCAAGATCGCTGGTCGGTCAACGCCGTTGGTCCATCAATGCTGTTGGATCGAAGCCCCCTACGTCGGCTTGGGCCGCTGCGCGCCGGATGCCTCGCGCGCCGGCTGGTACCTGTCCGTTCCTCGCATCGCCCTGCTGTGGTGGCCGCTGTGGACTGCACTGACGGTCCGGAGCCTGCGCAGACCGCGGTTCCGCTCCGTGATCTCTGCCTGGTCACGCAGCTGACGGCGGTCTTCGCGCTGACGTTCCGGTCGGGAGGCCGGGCCGGGTGGGGCGCAGCGGGGACGGCGCCGGGACAGCTGCGCGGTCGAGGGCCGTGGGGTACCCCGCGCGGGACCTCGATCGCCGGGGGCGCCGGGCGGAGCGATATAACAGCGGTATGGCGCGACAAGCGAAGGACGAAGGCGAGCCGGTTCCGGCGGACCGGCTGGGGGGGGGGCCCC
>NZ_KN708638.1:817608-827101 GCF_000805335.1 Streptomyces sp. CT34
CACCGCCGCCGTCATGACGGCGTCCCGTCTGTTTGTCGCGCTCTCCGCGCGGGCGCTCGCCGAGATCGAGCCGGCGCTGACGCTGCCGCAGCTGCGCACCCTGGTGGTCCTGCACGGTGAGGGCCCGGTGAAGCTCGCCGAGCTGGCTGCCGCGCTGGATGTGAACCCGTCCACGGCGATGCGCATGGTCGACAAACTGGAGGCCCCCGGCCTCGTGGACCGCCAGGTCAATCCCGGCAACCGCCGTGAGGTCATCCTGCGTCTGCGGCCGGCCGGCCGACGGCTGGTCGAGAAGGTCATGGCCCACCGGCACCGGGAGATCCAGGCCATCGTCGGCCGTCTTCCCGCCGGCCGGCGGGCCGAGCTGGTGCGGGGGCTGCGGGCGCTGACCGAGGCCTCCGGGGAGCAGGCCGTGGATTCGCTGACGGAATCGTCGTAGGCGCGCGGACGGCGTCCCCGCCCGGCTGGTTGCCGGGCGAGGGCGCCGGGCGGCTCAGGCCGGGACGGAGTCCGGGCGGGGGCGGCGCTGGCCCGGGATGAGGCGCTGCCGGTGGTGTTCCTCGGTCAGGTCGTGGCGCCGTGCGTGCAGCAGGTGGCGCAGGGCGATGGTCCCCACCACCTGGGCGTCGGGTCCGTGGCTGACGACCGGGGCTTCGGTGACGCCGTGTTCGGCGAAGAGGTAGGCGGCTCGGCGCAGGGTGTCGTCGGGCCGCAGGATCACCGGGGACGGTTCGCAGACGTCGGCGAGCGTGGTCCGGCCGTGGGCGGCGGCGTCCTGGGACGTCGCCTCCAGGAGGCGGTCGTGGGTGACGACCATGCCGGGCACCCCGTCGTCGGTGAGGACGGGTAGGAGGCACTGCCCGCCGCCGGCGGTGTCCGCCGCGTCCTTGGTGATCTTGATCGCTCCCTCCGGGCTTTCCTGGCCTGCGAGGAGGAGGGGCCGGCGTTCCATGACCTCTTCGACGAAGAACGTCTCCAGGGGGTCGGTGGAGTACTCCCTGGTCAGGTGCAGTCCGCGGCGGGCGATCTTCTCGGTGAGCACCGAGCGCTTCAGCACCAGGGCCGACAGGGCGTAGGCGGCGGTGGAGGAGATCAGCAGCGGCAGTACCGCGCCCCAGGCGTGGGTGAGCTCAAGGGTGAAGACCACGCCGGTCAGTGGTGACCGCATCACGCCGCCCACCACGGCGGCCAGCCCCATCATCGCCCAGAAGCCGGGTATGACGTGCGGGAAGAGCAGCCCCTCGGCCGCTCCGACCGCCCCGCCGATCATGAATACGGGGGCGAGCACGCCGCCGGAGGTACCGGAGCCGAGCGAGAGCGACCAGATCAGGGTCTTGACGACCAGGATGCCGACGATCAGCGACACGGTGGCGCGCCCGGTCAGCAGTTGTTCGATGACGTCGTAGCCGACGCCGAGGGCGCGTGGCTCGATCAGTCCGCCCAGGCCGATGACCGCTCCGCCGATGGCGGGCCACCACATCCAGTGGAAGGGCAGCCGGGCGAAGCCGTCCTCGGCGCGGTAGACCAGCCAGGTCGCGGCCACCGCCAGGGCGCCGCCGAGGAGGCCAGCGACCGCGCAGAGCGCGTCGACGGTGGGCGCGGCGTGCAGGCCGGAGGCGGCGACCGGGAAGATCGGGGCGGTGCCCAGCAGGAAGCCGCGCACCACGGTGCTGACGCCGACCGCCGCGACGACCGGGACGAAGCTGCGCGGGCGCCACTCGAACAACAGCAGTTCCACGGCGAGCAGCACGGCGGCCAGCGGTGAGTTGAAGGTCGCCGCCATACCGGCCGCCGCGCCGGAGACCAGCAGTGTCTTTCGTTCGTCGGCGCTCAGCCGCAGGGCCTGAGCCAGGATCGATCCGATCGCGCCACCGGTCATGATGATCGGGCCTTCGGCGCCGAACGGTCCGCCGGTGCCGATGCTGATCGCCGCCGACACCGGCTTGAGCACGGCCACTCGCGGCGCGACCCGGCTGCCGCCGGTCAGGATCGCCTCGATCGCCTCCGGCATGCCATGGCCGCGGATCTTCTCGGACCCGTAGCGCGCCATGAGGCCGACCACCAGTCCGCCGGCCACCGGCGCGCCCAGTACGAGCCACCACGGCCGGTGCTCCAGGCCCGGCGCGACCAGCGAGGTGGACCATCGCTGGTAGAAGACGATGTTGGTGACGAGGCCGATCAGCCGCAGCAGCGCCAGTGCCGCCACCGCCCCGGCCCCGCCGACGAGCAATGCCCAGCCGCAGATCAGCAGCATCCTCGGCTGGACGGTGAAATCGCCGAGGTGGGCGCCTCGGTGCATCTTCTTTTTTGTCTTGCGCACCCTGTTCACCGCAGCAGTCCTCCGGTTCGCGGGGTGCCTGTCAGACCTGCTCGGCCGCCCGGCCACGGGCATGTCCGTATGTTTTCCATATTGAAAGTATTGCAGTGCGCAATAGTCCGGCGCGAGCCGGCGTCCAGTACGTGGACGGGCCGCCGGATGGCTCCGGGGGGCGGACGACGAATGACGGAGCGCGCCGGTACGCGCCCCACCAGGGGCGTGGCCGGAAACTGACACCCCTTCACCGGTTCGAAGTACATGCACATGGCAAGCATTGCAAAGGGCAAGAAAAACTACGTATAACGTTCATCAACTCTGCCGTGATGGTGCGCTCTTGGCGGCGCCGCGTGGTGAAGCTGGTCGCAGTGGAACGCGACCGCCACGGCACGGGGGCCGGTGCGGTCGGCGCCGCTACCCCGTACCGTGAAAGGAGCAACGGTGGTGGTAGGACGCGGTGCCCGTAAGGAAGCGGAACGTGTTGCGGCGGTGGCCGCGGAGAAGCTGCTGCGGGCTGGAACGACATTGCGACGGTCTCCGACGACCCCCGACCTGCGGGCCGTTTACCGCACCGATCAGAGCGTCAATGACGCCCCCTACCGCGAGCGCTGGGCGCACGACCGCGTCGTCCGCTCCACGCACGGGGTGAACTGCACCGGTTCCTGCTCGTGGAAGGTGTACGTCAAGGACGGCGTGATCACCTGGGAGACGCAGGAGACGGACTATCCGTCGGTGGGCCCGGACCGGCCCGAGTACGAGCCGCGCGGCTGCCCGCGGGGAGCCTCGTTCTCCTGGTACACCTACTCGCCGACCCGGGTGCGCTACCCGCATGTGCGCGGGGTCCTCCTGGAGCTCTACCGCGAGGCGCGCGACCGGCTGAAGGACCCGGTGGCCGCCTGGGCCGAGATCACCGGCCACCCCGCCAAGCGGCGCCGCTACCAATCGGCCCGCGGCAAGGGCGGCCTGGTGCGGATCGGCTGGGAGGAGGCGCTGGAGATCGCCGCCGCCGCCCATGTCCACACCATCGCGGCATACGGCCCGGACCGGGTCGCCGGCTTCTCCCCGATCCCCGCCATGTCGATGGCCTCGCACGCCGTCGGAGCACGCTTCATGTCGCTGATCGGCGCGCCGATGGTCTCCTTCTACGACTGGTACGCGGACCTGCCCATCGCCTCGCCGCAGGTCTTCGGCGACCAGACGGACGTACCGGAGTCCGGCGACTGGTGGGACGCGGCCTACCTGATGCTGTGGGGGTCCAATGTCCCGGTCACCCGCACCCCGGACGCGCACTGGATGGCCGAGGCCCGCTACCGGGGCCAGAAGGTGGTGGTGGTCTCCCCGGACTACGCGGACGCGACCAAGTTCGCCGACGAGTGGCTGCATCCGCACCCCGGCACCGACGGTGCGCTGGCGATGGCCATGGGCCAGGTGATCCTCACCGAGTGGTTCGTGCGGCGGCAGGTCCCGTACTTCACCGAGTACGTCAAGCAGTTCACCGATCTGCCGTTCCTGGTCGAACTCACCGAAAAGGATGGTGAGTTGGTACCGGGGAAGTTCCTGACCGCGGCGGATCTGGGGCTCGATGCGGACGCCGGGGCGGCGGCGTCCTGGAAGCCGGTGCTGCTCGACGCCGCCTCCGAACGGCCCGTCGTACCCAACGGCACCCTCGGCGACCGCTGGTCCAAGGGCGGGATGGGCCGCTGGAACCTGGACCTGGACGGGGTGGAGCCCGCGCTGACCTTCCACCGGGAGGGCGGGGACTGCGCCCGCGTACTGCTGCCGCGCTTCGACGACACCGGTGCGCTGCGGCGCGGGGTCCCGGTGCGGGAGATCGGCGGGCGCCGGGTGACCACCGTCTTCGACCTGCTGCTGGCCCAGTACGGAGTGCGCCGCCCCGGGCTTCCGGGCGACTGGCCCGAGGACTACGACGACGCGGCGCATCCATACACCCCGGCCTGGCAGGAGACGATCACCTCGGTGCCCGCGGGCGCGGTGGTGCGCGCGGCGCGGGAGTTCGCGCACACGGCGGAGAAGACCCGCGGGCGCTGCATGATCGTCATGGGCGCGGGGACCAACCACTGGTTCCACTCCGACACCATCTACCGTTCCTTCCTCACCCTGCTCCTGCTCACCGGCTGCCAGGGCGTCAACGGCGGCGGCTGGGCCCACTACGTAGGCCAGGAGAAGGTCCGCCCGTACGCCGGCTGGCAGCAGTTGCAGTCCGCCGCGGACTGGGTGCGCCCGTCGCGGCAGGTGGCCGGCACACCCTACTGGTACCTGCACACCGACCAGTGGCGGTACGACGGGCAGGACGCCGGCACGCTGGCCGCGCCGACCGCGCGCGGCGCGTTCACCGGCCGGCACACCGCCGACCTCGTCGCCCAGTCGATGCGGCTGGGGTGGATGCCGTCCGCCCCCACGTTCACCGCCAACCCGCTCGACCTCGGCCGGCGGGTGCACGCGTCGGGCCACGAGCCCGGCGAGTGGGTGGCCGCCGAACTCGCCGCGGGACGCCTGGCGTTCGCCTGCGAGGACCCGGACGACCCCGCCAACTGGCCGCGGGTGCTCACCGTGTGGCGGGCCAACCTGATCGGCTCCTCGGCGAAGGGCAACGAGTTCTTCCTGCGCCACCTGCTGGGGGCGAGCGACAACGCCCGTGCGGAGGAAGCGCCGGAGGGGAGCCGGCCGCGCGATCTGACCTGGCACGACGAGGCGCCGCGCGGCAAGCTGGATCTGCTGCTGGCCCTGGACTTCCGGATGACCTCGACCACGCTGATGGCCGACCTCGTCCTGCCCGCCGCCACCTGGTACGAGAAGCACGACCTGTCCAGCACGGACATGCACCCCTATGTGCACGCCTTCTCCCCCGCCATCAGCCCGCCCTGGCAGGCCCGCACCGACTTCGAGATCTTCCACGGACTCGCGGAGAAATTCAGTGAGTTGGCGGCGGATCGGCTGGCCACCGCCTACGACCTGGTGGCCGCACCGCCGCAGCACGACACCCCTGGGGAGACCGCGCAACCCGGCGGCACCGTCCGGGACTGGCGGGACGGCACGCCCCCGGAGCCGGGCGGCAACCTGCCCCACTTCGCCGTCGTCCAGCGGGACTACACCGCCGTCGCCGAGAAGCTGGCGGCGTTCGGCCCGCTCGCGGAGGAGCACGGCATGACGGTCAAGGGCATCACCGTCCACCCCGTGCCGGAGGCCCGCTGGCTCGCCGAACGCTGCGGCACCGTCGCGACCGGGCCCGCCCACGGCCGGCCGCTCCTGGACACCGATGTGAAGCTGTGCGAGGCGATCCTGGCGCTGTCCGGCACCACCAACGGGCGCCTGGCCGCCGAGGGGTTCGACCGGCTCGCGGAACGCTGCGGGCCCGGCGCCGGATTCGCCGCACTCGCCGAATCGGTCCGCGAGCGCCGGGTGGTCTACTCCGACACCCAGGACCGGCCCGTACAGGTCGGCACCAGCTTCGAATGGTCCGGCAAGGAAGCCCCGGACCGCCGCTACGCCCCCTTCACCGTCAACACCGAGCACCGCAAGCCCTGGCACACCCTCACCGGCCGCCAGCACTTCTACCTCGACCACGACTGGATGACCGAACTCGGCGAGCAACTCCCCATCTACCGGCCCCCGTTGGACCTGACCGCGGTACAGGGCACCACCCCGGCCGACGACGGCGCCCGTTCGGTCACCGTCCGCTACCTCACCCCGCACTCGAAGTGGTCGATCCACTCCGAGTACCAGGAGAACCTGCTCATGCAGACCCTGGCCCGCGGCGGGCCGGTCATCTGGATGAGCGTGGCCGACGCCGAGGCCATCGGGGCCGCGGACAACGACTGGATCGAGGCGGTCAACCCCAACGGCGTGGTGAGCGCGCGAGCCGTGGTCTCGCACCGCATGCCGCCGGGCACGGTGTTCATGTACCACGTCCAGGAACGCCTGGTGAACGTGCCGCGCACCCAGGCGACCGGCCGCCGCGGCGGGGTGCACAACGCCCTGACCCGCCTGCTGATCAAGCCCACCCACCTCATCGGCGGCTACGGACAGCTGTCCTTCGCCCCCAACTACTACGGACCCACCGGCAATCAGCGGGACGCCGTCACCGTGATCCGCCGGCGCACCCAGCACGTGGAGTACTGACATGCCCCGTCGCACCACCACCATCGGGCGCTGCATGGCGCAGATCGCGATGGTCATGAACCTCGACAAGTGCATCGGCTGCCACACCTGCTCGGTCACCTGCAAGCAGACCTGGACCAACCGGCAGGGCACCGAGTACGCGTGGTTCAACAACGTCGAGACCCGCCCCGGCCAGGGCTACCCCCGCGGCCACGAGGACCAGGACAAGTGGAAGGGCGGCTGGCGCCTCGACGGCCGGGGCCGCCTGGTCCCGCGCACCGGCGGCCGGGCCCGCCGCCTGGCCCGGCTCTTCGCCAACCCCGAACTCCCCGCGCTCGACGACTACTACGAGCCCTGGACCTACGACTACGACACACTGATCTCCGCGCCGCTCGGCGACGACCTGCCGACCGCCCGCCCCCGCTCGCTGATCGACGGCCGGCCCACCGCGGTGACCTGGGGCCCCAACTGGGACGACGACCTCGGCGGCGGCCCCGAACACCTGGCCGGCGACCCCGTACTGCGCCGCATGAACGACCAGGTCAAGCTGGAGTACGAGCAGGCGTTCATGTTCTACCTGCCGCGGATCTGCGAGCACTGCCTGAACCCGTCCTGTGTCGCGGTGTGCCCCTCCGGCGCCCTGTACAAGCGCATCGAGGACGGCATCGTCCTGGTCGACCAGGACCGCTGCCGCGGCTGGCGGATGTGCGTCAGCGGCTGCCCGTACAAGAAGGTGTACTTCAACCACACCACCGGCAAGGCCGAGAAGTGCACCCTGTGCTACCCGCGCATCGAGGCGGGTGAGCCCACCGTCTGCTCGGAGACCTGCGTCGGGCGGCTGCGCTACCTCGGTGTCATCCTCTACGACGCCGACAAGGCCGGCGAGGCCGCCGCGGTCCCCGACGAGCGGGACCTGTACGAGGCCCAGCTCGGCTGCTTCCTCGACCCGGACGACCCCGAAGTCGTCCGCGCCGCCGAGGAGTCGGGCATCCCGCACGACTGGATCACCGCCGCCCGCCACTCCCCCGTGCGCGACCTCATCACCCGCTACCGGGTCGCGCTGCCGCTCCATCCCGAGTACCGCACCCTGCCCATGGTCTGGTACGTCCCCCCGCTCTCCCCCGTCGTCGACGCGCTGACCCGCAGCGGCCACGACGGCGAGGACCCGGCCAACCTCTTCGGCGCCATCGACACCCTGCGCATCCCCCTCGACTACCTGGCCGGGCTCTTCACCGCCGGGGACCGAGGACCGGTCGAGGCCGCGCTGTGCCGGCTGGCCGCGATGCGCGCGCACATGCGCCGGATCAACCTCGGCGAGGAGCGGGACCCGGCCATCGCCCGCGGTGTCGGCATGGACGAGCACTCCATCGAGGCCATGTACCGGCTGCTGGCGCTCGCCAAGTACGAGGAGCGGTACGTCATTCCCACCGGTTACGCCACCGAGACCGGCCGGGACGACGCCGCCGACGGCAGCGGGTGCAGCCTCGACGGGCACGGCGGTCCGGGCATGTACGACCCGGACGCCTTTCACGCCGTGCCCGCGCTGGCCGCCGAGGCGCCCGCGAGCCGGCTGCGCGGCCGGATCAACCTGCTGAACTGGAACGGCCGCGGACGCCCGAGCGGCCTCTTCCCGCCGCACGGCGGAGCGGACGGCACCCGGTGATCCGCCATCGGGCCCTGCACCAGGCCGCGGCCCTGCTCCTGTCCTACCCCGGCCCGGCCTGGCCGCGACGGGTCGCCGAGGTCACCTCCGCGCTGTCCCGACTGAAGTGCCCCGAAGGCGAGTTGCTGCTCGACTTCTGCCGCGCGACGGCCCCGGTCCCGCCCCTGGACCTGGGGGCGCGCTATGTCACCACCTTCGACCGCAGCCGGCGCCGCACGCTCCACCTCACCCACTACACCGACGGCGACACCCGCCGCCGCGGCGCCTCCCTGGCCGCGCTCAAGGCGCGCTACCGGGCGGCCGGCTGGGAGCCCGACGCCGGCGAACTGCCCGACTTCCTCCCCGCCCTGCTCGAATTCGCCGCCCGCTGCCCCGGTGCGGGCACTCCGTTGCTCCAGCAGTACCGCGGCGCCCTGGACCTCCTCGCCCAGGCGCTCGACGACTACCGCAGCCCCTACGTCCACGTCCTGCGCGCGGTCCAGCGCACACTGCCCGCCGCGCCGCCGCCCGCGCCCGTACCGGACGCCCCCGTCCCCGTTCCCTTCCCTATCCACCGCACCCTGGGCGACGAAGGAGTCCGCCGGTGACCACGCACGTACAGATCGCCCTGTGGGGCGTCCTGCCCTACTTGACCCTGACCGTTCTCGTCGCCGGCACCGTGTGGCGCTACCGCTACGACCGCTTCGGCTTCACCACCCGCTCCAGTCAGTTGCACGAGTCCCGGCTGCTGGGCATCGGCGGGCCGCTGTTCCACTACTCGCTGCTCTTCGTCGCCGGCGGCCACGTCATGGGCCTCCTGGTGCCCGAGTGGATCACCCAGGGCCTCCGCGTCAGCGAGACGACGTACCACTCCGTCGCCCTCACCATGGGCGGTGCGGCCGGCGTCGCGGCCCTCGGCGGACTCGGTGTCCTCCTCTGGCGGCGGCTGCGGGTGCCGGCGGTCCGCCAGGCGACCAGCCGCAGCGACCGGGTGGTCCATCCGCTGCTGACGGTGGTCCTCCTGGCCGGGCTCACCGCCACCGCCTCCTCGGTGGCCAACCCCTATGACTACCGGCTCGGCGTCTCCGTGTGGTTCCGCAGCCTGTTCGAACTGGACCCCGACGTCCCGGCGATGGCACACGCCCCGCTCGTGTACCAGCTGCACGCCCTGCTCGCCATGACCCTCTTCGCGCTCTGGCCCTTCAGCCGGCTCGTGCACGCCTTCACCGTGCCCGTCGGCTACCTGGTCCGGCCGTACATCGTCTACCGCTCACGGGCCCGGGCCACGCCGTACCGCCACCCGGCCACCGCCCGCCCGTACCCGAAGCAGTCCGGCGAACGGCAACGGCACGCCGGCCTGCCGCGCTGACCCGGCAACCCGCGTCACCGGCCCGTCCCCCCCCCCCCCCCCGCCCGCC
>NZ_KN708638.1:827111-839955 GCF_000805335.1 Streptomyces sp. CT34
CGTCGAACGGGTCCACGGCCAGTTCCCCCGCCGCGTGCGTGAGGGCCCGCAACGCCGGTACGAGAACGGCTCGTTGTGCGGCGGGCAGCCGGCAGACCAGCGCACGAATCCGGCCCCGGCGGTGCGCGAGGACCCGCTCCACCAGGGCCCGCCCCTCCCCCGTGAGCCGCAGCACCACCTCCCGGCGGTTGTCGGGATTGGGCCGCCGATCCACCAGCCCGGCGGCCTCCAACCGCACCACCATCCGCATCGCGGTGGACGGATTGACACCCAACGTGGCCGCCATGGCGGCGAGTTTGAGCGGTTCGCAGCTCTCCAGCACCACCAGGGCGCGTAGTTGCGGCAGCGTCATCGAGTCGTCGATCGACGCGAGGGACCGCGCCGAAACGGCGACCAGAAGACGCGATGCCGCCATGACGGCAACGGTCACCTCCTCGGCCTCCTGATCGAGATCGGTCGGCTCGACGGCCGGGTGAGCGGGGTCCCGCGGTGCGGTTTCGTCATGCGGCATGGGGACCGTTATACCTGCCGTCCGCTTACGTGCCCCGACCCGCGGCGGAATCGGCTGAGGAGATCCACAGGCGCCCAACCCGCGCCGTCACTCGCCGCGTTCCGCCGCAGGCCCTTCACCTCCGGAAAGCAGGAAATCACTGCAACGCATTGCACAGTCCAGCGAAGTACACCTTCACCGTGGAGTGCCCCTTTCATAGTGGAGCGCCCCTTCATAGTGGAGTGCCCCTGTATACTGGAACGGGATGCAAACATGCAGTGCGATTCAGTGCCGCTGTTAGGCTGGCTCCATGGGTGAAGGGCTCCGGGAGCGCAAGAAGCGCCAGACACGGCAACGGATCTCCGAGGTGGCCGTCGCCCTCTTCGTGGAGCACGGCTTCGACCACGTCACCATCGCCGAGATCGCGGCAGCCGCCGAGGTCTCGGTGAACACCCTCTACAACTACTACGAGTCCAAGGAAGACCTGGTCCTGCCCCCGGACCAGGCGTCGCCGCAGCGGCTCGCCGACATCGTCCGCGCCCGCGAGCCCGGCGAGTCCGCGGCCCGCGCCGTGCTCGACCACCTCCGCGACGAACTGCGGCGCCGCGACCGGAACGTGGGGCTGACCGCCGGGTTCGCCCGCGTCTTCCAGATGATGCGCGCCGCGCCCACCCTCACCGCCCGCCTCGAAGACCTCGGCCGGGAGATGACCGAGGCACTCGGCGCCGTCCTCGCCGAGGAGACCGGCGCCCCACCGGACGATCAGACACCGGTCGTGGTGGCCGGCGCGATCGGCTGGTTCCACTCCCTCGTCTACGGCGAGATCGGCCGGCGCATCGTCGCGGGCGATGCCCCGGACACGATCGCGGAGTCCGTCCTGGAACTCCTCGACCTGGTCGAGGGCATGCTGAGCGAGACCGCCCTCACCTACGCCACACGCACCGCGGAGTAGCGCTACCCCGGGGCGCCCAGGTGTGCGGGGCGGCCACAGGGCGGGTGCAGCGGCTCAGTCCTGCGACGCCACCGGGGTGCGTATGCCGAAGAGGGGGACGCCGCTGCCGGCGCGGAAGGCGCGGCTGCGGCGGACGGTGAGGGCCGCCACCACGCCGAGGATCGCGAAGGACTGGAACCTGCCGACCACAGGGACCAGATCGACGGGCAGGGTCAGTGCCTCCAGGGTGCTCAGCGAGGCGTCGAGCAGCTGGGAGCCGCCCCAGAGCAGCGTCAGCCCGCGCAGCGCGGCCCGGAAGTCCGGCAAGACGTCCCAGGCGCGGTCCGCCTCTTCCTGGCCGGCCGGATCGCGCATTCGGCGGGCGAAGTGGAAGGGGAAGGGCCGCGCGGCGAACAGCGAGCCGAGGATCCAGAGTGCCAGTGCGGCGGGGATGCCCGCGTCCTTCAACAACAGTATGCGGGGGCTGCCGCTGATCAGTGAGGTCGCCGCCGATGCCGCGAGCAGCACGACCATCAGGAGGTCGAACGCCTCGACGCGGCGACGGACCACGGCCGTGCCCAGTGCGTGCGCGGCCGGGATCACGCTGCTCAGTAACAGTGCCTTCCACTGGGCGATGTCCTGGGCCCGCAGCGCGTAGTAAATCGCGAGCGGCAGCAGGATGTTGATGCCGAGCGGGACGAACAGCGCGCGCCACCGGCCTGTCGAACTGCGCGCCATGGCGACTTCCATGAGGACCCCCGGGGTAGCTGGCCGGGCATTCCGGCACTTGGTTGACCTGCATCGACATTAGGAGTCGAGCGGGTGGAGAGGCATCGGCTCCAGGGACGGTCCTGAGAGGCCGTTCTCCGCCTCGTCTCCACCGTCGGGTTGACACCCCACGGGTGGACCCGACGGGCACGGGCTCGGCCGGGGCGGACCGGAGCCCGCCCCGGCCGAGCCCGCCGCGGCGCCGGACCCGTCAGGAACCGGGCGCCCCGCGGCCGTCGGTGGAGCCGGTGCTCCGGCGGCCTACGGCCGAGACGGCGCGCGTCGGCAGCGTGCGCAGCCGGCGGCGGCAACGAATCCCTTCCGGGCGCGGGCGTGGACGGCGGCAGCGGGCTCCGCTGCGGCGGACAGGGGTCGGGAGGCCGTCTCCGAGGTGGCAGAGGGGGGCGGGCGCGGGTACGGAGGCGGTCCGGGCGCTGCTGCGCGGGTGCGTCGGCAGGCGGAGGTATGGCGCATCGGCGGAAGCCGTGGCCCGGATACCGTGCGCCGTCCTCGGACGGCGCCAGGACCTGCGACGCGGTGGTGCAGGACCGGTCCGCGCTACCGGGGACGAGATCCGCGGTAGCGCGGAGGAGAGGGGCGCTCGTGTTCTCGGTGCACGCCCTGACTTCAGGGGGTGGCGTCGGAGCCACCGACGATCAGCGCCGAGCACAGAAATGCCTGCGGTGCCGAGGGCAGCAGCATGCGACCCCCGCCGGTGGCCGCGGAACGGCCGGTGCTGCGGTATCGCGCATGCGGGTCTCCCAACACTCTTCCAGGGAAGGATCTCCTGGAAGAGATCGGGAAATTCGGGAAACATCGAAAATTCGCGGCGATTCGACTCGATCCCACTATGAACTGGGCGTATGCCGTGAGTCGGAACCGTCGGCGGGACCGTCGTGCTCAGTCGGCCGACGTGGCGCGGCGGTAATGGTCCGTGAACCGCTCCAGCGGCTCGCCTTCGGTGTTCCACGGCCAGGGCGTGGCCACGCCTCCGGTGGCGCGCAGCGTGTTCGCGGCGTCCGCGGGACGGGCGGCCTTGATCAGCGCGTAGGCCAGCAGGTTCAGGTCGGCGAGTGCCTGGGCGTGGTGGAGGTATCCCGGGCCCGGCCAGTAGTGCGCCGCGTGGTCGAGTACCTTGACGGCATCGGGGCGGCGCCAGAACTCGCCCGCGCCGAGGGCCGTCACCCCTCCGGGAGCCATGGCGCGGTGGTGGCTGCGGACGAGCGCGGCGAGCTCCAGGCCCGCCGCCGGGGCGTTCGGGGGCATGGCCGAGCGGACACTGTCGAGCAGATCCAGCACCTGGCCGCTGGAGCCGCACTCGTCGGGCGAGAGATAGCCCAGCGCCTGGAGGTGGGCCTCCCGGTTCCACGGGTCGCGGGCCTTGATCTCGCGCCATATCGGGGACAGTTCGCCGGAGGGGCGCCGCTCCAGGCGGAGGGTGGCCATGTGCAGGGTCCAGGGTGTGGGGTCCCCGGGCAGCAGCTCGGCCGCGAGCCGGCAGGTCTCGCGGGTGGCGTCGAGGTCGATGGTGGAGCCCCGCTCCCCGGCCAGCAGCAGATCCGACCAGGCGTGGAGCAGCAGAGCACCCTGGTTGCGGGGGTTGTGCTGACGCCAGATGCCGGGCAGGGACCGGCCCGCGGACGAGGCGAGCACCCGGAGGCGGTGGGCCTTGCGGTCCCAGTCCTCGCCGGCGTCGTCGATCACGTCTTTCATCAGCGCCATGACAGCCGTGTCGAGCGATCCACGGTCCCAGCAGGTCTCGACGCGCCGCCGGACCTTTCCCAGGGCGGTGTCGTCGAGCTCGGGGACCAGACGGGGACGGCTGCCTCTACGGCGTCTGAATACTGGCATCCGCGATGGCCTTCCAGATGAGGTGGGGACGGAACGGAGTGCAGGCATGGTAAGGCCGCCGGTGTGCGCCCTACCGCACCGCCCGTACTACGAGATGCCGCGACGGGCGGGCCGACGCTCGCCGGGGTGATCACTCGACCGTCGCGCCGGGTCGGCCGGGACGCCCGCCGGCCGGCGCCCGGCGGTCTCGCCTCCACGTCCGTACAGAGCCGGCGGAGATCCACAGCGGTCGCATTCCCTCTACCACATCCTTGCACCCGCCTCTGACAACCCCCGCGCACGCGGCGGCTGTTGGTGCCCCAGGCCGGCCCGCACCGTCGTGCGCAATGGGGTCGCCGGCACCTGCGGCACGCTCCGGTCGAGCCGGTGCTCCGCGGTGGCGGCCCTGCCCTGGCGGACGATGCCCAGGGTCTGCGCGAGGGTGCCGACAGCGGCCGGGGCGAGGGCGACAGCGGCGAGCCAGGCGATCCAGCTGCCCGGTGCGACCACGGCCGTCAGTGCGCCCGTACTGCCCGCGAGCGCGGAGGGAGAACCTGAGCCTGCCAGAACGGCCAGGTCAGCGGGAGGGTACCGGCGGCGTACCGGTCGGTTAAGGGTGCCGGCGGCGTACCGGTCGGGTCAGGGTGACGGTCACAGGCTCTGTCCTTCCGAAGTGACGGCCGAGGCGGGGTCCCGGCTGGTGAGCGCCGTGTCGATCGCCTGCCACTCGCGCAGCAGTGCCCGTGTGAGGCGGGGGCCGTCGCGGCAGGTCCGGCACACCTTGCGTGGGCGTGCCTGGCTGGTGTCCCACTCCCTGGTCAGCAGCCCTTGCCTGCGACGCCACCTCCCCCACCGGCGTGCTCAGTCCGCGGCCGGCCCGGTGCCCCGGATGGTGCGCCAGTACTGGCGTCGCTTCGCGTCCTTCACAACGACGCCGAGCCGGGCCAGCTCGTCGCGGAGTTCGCGGACGTCGTCGTCCGAGGGGCCCTTCTTCTTGAGCATTTCCTGACGGGCCGCGAGGAAGGCGTTGGCTCCCTCCGGGAGCCCGGGAGCGGCCGGGACCCAGCGGCGGAAGTCGTCCCGGTGCGGGTCGGCGTCCACCCACACATAGCCGTACTCGGTGAAGGCGTCGGCGAGGCGGCGGATGTCCATATCGCATTCCTGCCGGGTGAGTTCGCCGCCGTCGTGGCCGAGCAGGACGAGTTCCCCGCCGTCCCGGAAGGCCGTGGCGACGGCATCGCGTGAGAACGACCGCTCCCGGCCCTTCCGGGTGAGCGAGACGCGGTCGGCCGTCAGACGGATCACCAACTCCTCGTGCTGGGCGACGAGTCCCAGCACCAGCCCGGCCACCGCACCCACAACGGGCAGCCAGGGTTCGGGGATCGACGTCAGCAGCCGGGCCGGACCCTGCATCGGCGCCCAGGGCAGCGTCACCAGTGAGCCGGCCAGGACGCCGACGAGCCAGCCGGCGCCCGCCCCCACCACGGCGAAAACGAGGTAGACGCAGACCGTGCTCCACGTCGCGCGGCCGAGCACCATGGGACCGCCGACCGGCGGGCCTTGCTCTTCTCCCTTGCCCATCTCCATGTCCGGGTTCCCCCTCCGCTGTCGTCCCCGCAATAATAGACCGGTCACTCGGTCTATTATTGCGGGGACGACAGCGGAGGAACCGAAACCGGCCAGAAGGAGGCCACGATGCGGACGGTAGACCCGGCCAAACACCGGGCCCGGCGCCGGCACATCGTCAACGCCGCGGCCGAACTCTTCGCCGCCAAAGGCTTCGAACGCACCACCACGGCGGAGATCTGCAAGGCCGCCGGTATGAGCGCGGGCAACCTGTTCCACTACTTCCCCAACAAGCGGGCCATCTTCCACGCCGTCTTCGAGGACGATGAGCACGACGGCGCCACCACCAAGGCTGAGCGGCTCGCCGCTGCCCGCGCCGCCGACGACCCGTGGACCGCCCTCCTCGACACCGTGGACCTGCTCGCGGCCCCCGCCCTGGAGCCGCTGACCCCGGCCCTCGTCGTGGAGGCCATGATCCGGGCCTGTCGCGACCCCGAACTCGCGGCGCTGCTGAGCCGCGACGACGAAGAGGAGCGGTCAACCCTGGCCACGCTGCTGCGGAAGACCGCCGCGGCCGGCCTGACCGACCCGGCCCTGGCCCCGGACGACACCGCAGCGTGGGTTCTGGCTCTCATCAGCGCCCTCTACACCAGCGCCGCCACCGATCCGGCCTTCGACCCGTCCGCCCAACTGCCCATGCTGCGCCTGATGCTGCACCGCTTCCTGCGGCCCGGCGCCGGCACGGATCCGGAACGCTGAGCACCCGCGCCACCGTGCGGGACCACGCGTGCCCGTCAGTACTGGCGGACCTTGACGCCACCGATCAGGGAGTACGCGCGAACCCTCACCACCGGTCCCTCGGATTCGCCGGCGACGCCGGGATGCCGGCCGCCGATGAGCGAGAAGCCGCCGACCTCGACCGTGGTGCCCGCCGGAACCCTGAGATCGACGCCGCCCACCACCGAGAAGGCGTCGACCTCGGCGGACGCACCATCGGGGTAGGTGAGGTCGGCGCCGCCGACCAGGGACGCCTTGATCAGACGCGTTCCCGCCGCCGGGAGCTCGGCCTCGGAATGGTCGAGCCTGGCCCCGCCGACCGCCCCGACATGCACGGTGCGCTCCCGCGCCGCAAAGGCACCCTGCTGCTTGAGCCCGCCGAGCAGGGACAGGCTCCACCTCGTACGGGGACGGGACGAGGGCGTCGCGGTGGTCTGGAGCGAGGTCGTGCTGGTGGTGGCCGGCGTGGTCTTCGCGCTGTTGCTCATGTCTCCGACCCTACCGAGGCCGACTGAAACAGCGTCAGTGACGATGCCCACCGATCCCGCATGACAGATGTCATGACCAGCGGAAACGTCCGCACCACATCCGCCCTCGTCCCGCTCGTCCGACGTCATCCGCGACCCGGCGAGATCCGCGGTGAGCGTGGTGCCCGGGACGCTGACCACCGCGTCGTAGGCGCACAGGGCCGGGGCGTCCGGCGGCGGCACCGAACTCCGCGGCGTGGGCAACTCCACGGCGTAGAAGGTGAATCCGCCCTCCGTAAGGGAATCGGCAGGTCCAGCGGTTCGCTGCGGCAGCGAACGGCACCCGGGGCGCGGGTGCCCACGCGAAAATCCGTTGCCGTCCGCCGCTGCCCGGCGCGAGTCTGAGGCCATGCTGGGATTCGTCAGTGCCGACAACAACGCCCTCGTCTCGTGCTTGGGCGACCCGCACCGCGCCGCGGCGGCCTACCGCGGACTGCTGCGGCGCGGTGCGGGCGCGTTGGGCGCCGTCCGCGCCGGCCTACACCACGTGGATCCAGCCGTTCGCGAGGGCTGCTGCCGTCTGCTCGACCACCTGGTCGACACCGACTCCATGGACCAACTCATCGCCATGGCCGACGATCCCGCCCCCCGGGTCAGGATCGCCGCGTTCCACGCACTGGCCTGCGACCGCTGCAAGGGCGACACCTGCGCCCCGGGCGCGGACCGGGTCCTCGCCCCTGCACTGCAGCACCTGTCCGCCGACCCCGACCCCCATGTCCGGGCGATGGCAGCCGAGTTGGCCGGCAAGTTCACCCATACCGATGCCGGTGCCCTCGCCGCCTTGCAGACGTCCCACGCGCAGGACCCCAGTCCCGCCGTCCGCAAGAAGGCGGGCTGGTTCATCCCCGGCGGGACCATCTACGAACGGACCGTCCCCCGCGCGCCCCGGTAGGCGGTTCGGACGTCGTGCGCCGGGAGGGACGGGCGTCCCCCCGGCGACATCCGCCCAGTCGACCGGCCCGACTTGCACGCCAAGGCTCGCCACGGGAGCCAGGCGGTCGGGCCGGTCCCCCGTGCCCCGCTCTTCCTCGGCCAGCCCGTCGGCTTCCCGACAAGCTGCGGCTATGCGGCTATGCGGAACTCAACTCTGCGGCGTGGTAGGCACGGAGGCCATGGCCTTCTGCACCTCTTTGTTCACCAGGGTGTTCAACTTGCTCGGTGTGAGGGCGGCGGCGCCACCCGGAATCGTGCGGTCATTGATCTGCACGATGGGGAGTTCACCCAAGCCCGCGGCGGCGTAGTCGGCCTGCGACTCCTTCACCCAGCCCATGCGCTCGGTTCGGTTGACGCACAGCGAGAAATCGTCGTGGTTGATCTTTCCGGCCTTCTTGGCCAGGGCGATGAGCAGCTTGCGGTTCTTCAGCGCGTCGTCGGTGGGGGCCGGCTGGTTCTTCCAGATCTGGCCCATGTACGCGCTGAGCCGCCCCTGGTCCTGGGCGCAGGCCGCGGCGGCCGCGGCTTCGGTGGCCCCGCTGCCGCCGTACCGCTTGTCGCTCTGCGTGACCAGGCGGTAGTTGATCTGGACCTGTCCGGATGCCAGCAGCCGGTCGAGGGTGGGGGCGAAGCGCTGGGCGAAGTCCCGCGAGTGCGGATTGCGCGGGTCCTCGAAGATGGTGAGCGTGACGGGAACGGTGGGCTTCACCGGAAGCGCCAGTTTCGTCTTTTTCGTTCCGGACGCCACGGCACTCGTCGGGGCTTCCACAGTGGTCGACCTGGAGTCGCGCACACTGTGCCCCAGGAGGGCGGCGGCTCCGTACACCACGGCGATGCCACCCGCTATCACCGCATAGTTACGCCACTTGCCCTGGCTGCTGCGAGACGCCTGCTGAGGAGAAGATTCTTCTTTGCGCGCCTTGTCCTTCGCCAACGCAGCCATGCGCACCCTTTCGCCAGTTCACCAGTTCGCCGGTTATGTCCAAATTTCCTGCGGCAGCGCGCGTTCCTGCCGCCACCCCTCGGAGAGGGCGCGACAGCGTCGACCGATCCCGCTGCGGCGCACCCGCTCCGGGATCCGCCTGCTCTGTACCGGGTCGAGTGTAGAGCTGTACGGCGGTGAACCGTCCGCCCGGGGCGCGGCGCCCCACCCGCGCCGACGTTCGAACCCGCGCCCTGAGCGCTGCCGATAACCACAGGGGTACCAAATATCGCCCCAATTCGCCGCACATCACACGGAAATGGATCTTCGGTGAACGACCACCGTCGACCCCTTCCGCATGCCACGCTCGTCGCCGCAGCCGAGGATCTTGCCCTCGAACGAGTCCGTTCACCAGCCGACCCGATGACGGGAGGCTCCACCCTGCCCCCAGAGGCGTCTGCGAACGGCAGCGACGACGGGAAAGCGCAAGATCGAAGTCGCATGAATCTAAGGGTAGTTGACTAACCATCAGTGATTCGCCGGGCCACCTCCGCCCGCATGGACAGCCTCGCAGCCATACCGAAATAGCCATATCGGCACCAGAATTCTCATTCATCCGGCATGGCGGCCCCTAGACGGCGGACGGGCGGTAACGGCGGTGCGGGAGGGCGCCGCCGTGCTGTGCCGTACCGCGGACCGACCGAGATGTACTTCGACGAGTTCGTCGCCGCGGAGGTCGCCGCCCGCAGCACCCCGATCCGGAGTCGGTCGGGCTGGTCGTCGAGCCGGTCCGCGAGAAGGGCGCGCCGGGGCGGTTCCACTGCTACTGCACCGCCTGCGACCGGCTGGTCCACGGGACCGCACTCCAGGTTCGGGAGATCGTGCCCCGAGGGAGGTCCGCGGCTGCGCAGAGAGTCCGAGTCGGACGCGATAACCATGCTCAGTTCACCGCACCCGGGCCGGACCGGGTGATGGCGGGCAGGCTTCCCCGCTCTCCGGCGGCGGGCGCCTCCTGGAGCCGGCCCGCCCGCCGCGTCAGCCGTCGGCGCGGCAGCCACCCGGCACCGGCCGTACCCGTCGGCGGGAGTGTTTCACTCGCCGGGGGCACGGACGAGGGCTGGCTGGCCGGTAGCGCGACTGCGGGATCCCGAGATGCCTGGTCTTGTGGACTAGTAATGACCACTACTGCCCCAGGAGTGCCATGCAGCGTTTTCCCCTGGCCAGCGCGCCGCTCGGCAGTGCACAGGGCCAGAAACGTCGGAGCGCACCGCTCCTGTCCCGCCGCAGTCGCCGCCTCTGTTGGGGCTCGGCCACCGCCTTACTACTGCCGTGTGTACTGACCGCGGCCGGCGCACCACCAGCCGGCACACCACCGGCCCCCGCGACCCGCCACCTGGCGCGCTATCCCGTGCGCATCAGCGCCTACGTGGCCAACAGCGGCTCGTCGACCGTCTCGGTCTACGACACTCGTTTGGAGCGCAAGATCGGCAACGCCCAAGTGGGTCGCGGCCCGACCGGCGTGGGAGCGGCTCCGGACGGTGACGCGGTCTACGTAGCCAACAGCCGTTCCGACACCACCTCCTTCATCAACACCGGCCCCCGACTGCTCACGGCCACGGTGCCCGTCCGGCGCCGACCCTTCGCGGCAACGCCGACCCGCGACGGCCGTTATGTGCTGGTGGCCGACTTCGGCTCGGACGCCGTCTCGATCATCAGCGTCCGGGCCCGCCGGGTGATCGGAACCCTCCCGGTGGGTCCGCTGCCGCACAGCATCACCACGGTGCCGGACGGGCGCGCCTACGTGACCGACAACGGCGGTCGCTCGGTGACCGTGCTCGGCAGGGGCCTGCACGCGACCCGGGACATCCGGGTGGGAGACTTCCCCAGCGGGATCAGTTCGCCGCCCTCCGGCCGCCGGGTGTACGTCTCCAACACCGGTTCCGGCACCGTGTCGGTCATCGACCCCGATACCGAGTCCGTGGTGGCCACCCTGCCGGGCGGCCAGGCGCCGCTGGGCAATGCCGTCAGCCCCGACGGCCGGCGCCTCTACGTCGCCGACTCGGCCCGGAACTGCCTGCTGATCATCGACATCCCCGCCCGCCGCGTGATCGGCCACGTCCCCGTCGGCGTCGATCCGCAGGGTGTCGCCGTCACCCCTGACGGCCGGCGGGTGTGGGTGACGAACGAGCAGTCCGACACCGTGACGGTCATCGACCCCTACACCCAGCGGGTCCGCGCCACCCTGCCGACCGGACACGAGCCCGAAGGCATCGCCATCACCCCACGCTGAGGGTGCCGGGATACGCACACGCCGCGGCCTGGTCCCACCTCGTGACGAGTGGTTCGGCTATGGGGGGTAGCCGTTGGCCCCGAACTCCAGGCCGCCGCGGAAGGCGACATGACTCCACCGGTGCTTCCGGTGTGAGCACGGCATCGACCGACGGGCGTACACGGGTCCGCCCCCGTGTCACAGCGCATCGCACAGATCGAACTTACGTTCGCTTCAAGTGCTCGGGCACTCGCACATCGGCGCCCGGAAGCGTGACGGTGAAACGAACACCGCACATGACTCCCGGCCGGTGCATCAGACTCGCCCCATGGCCTGGGTCTGGTCAGGTACGCCCTCGGTGAGGCAGGTGAGCAGGCCAGGACGGCCGGTACGTCTGGCGCATGCCCCGTAGGCGACCCAGGCGTCATGTCTCGACTGTCAGGGGGAGATCCCATGCGCATCCATCACGTCACCGCGGCACTCGGTTCCCTGGCCGCCGCGGCGGCCCTCGCTCTGGCCACCACCATCCCCGCGCATGCCCGGACCGGCGCGGCATCGGACGCACAGGCCCGCGCCGCAGCCGTCTGCCCGCAAGGCTTCGCCTGCTTCTGGCCGGAGCCCGACTTCGGCGGGGAGATGAGGACCGCACAGAATCCGGACCACGACTGCCGGGCCACACCGGTCCAGCCGGCGCGGTCGGTCTACAACCACAGCTCCGACGCCCTGACCTTCTTCTCACGATCTCGTTGCTCGGTACGCGTAGGCGCATTGGAGTCGGGCGGCTACGCGCAATCCGTCAACGTCTCCAGCTGGCAGTGAACAACGCCGTGCACAACGGGTCCTGAGGGTGCGGCGCGCGTCCGTGCCATACCGGGGCGCCGGTCAAAGCCGCTCCAGCCGCCCGCGATGTCAGGTGCGGAATTCATGGCTCTCCCAGAAAACACTCTCCGCGACTGCCGCCCGACAGAGAGCCGATGAAGGCTCGGTATACAGACGGGTCGCTGCGCCCGCCAGCAGCCTTGACGACACCGAAGTCCCGGTGATTTCCGCGGAGTTGGGTAAATTGACACACGTCGTCAAATTGATCTCGACTCAACGGCATATATCCTGGGCGGAATGTCTCGTATCTGCTCGCAACATGCCACACGTCTCAGTAATTGGGGCATTCTCGGGTTCCTTTACAGGCATCTGCGCCATTACTAGAGTCCCCCGCGACCGTTTTGGCGCGCCGGTTGCATGACCACAACCTCGCGTCTCTCATTGGCAATTCTCGGGGAATCAAGTGAACAAGCTGAAGCGGCGGGCTGTTACCTGTGCGCCGGTGGTTATGGCCTGCCGAGCGCTGGCCACGGTTGCGCTCTTCTTCGCGCTCTTGGCTGCAAACAAGCTCATTGCACCCTTGTGGGCACAGCTTCTCGCAACAGCCGTCCTGGTCGGCATCTACACTCTGGCAACGTCGAAGCTGTCAAGCTCAGCCAGTCGCAATGACAAGGATTCCTAGCGGGCTGAGGCCACAGGCTCGTGCGCGCCGCTCTTCTCTCCTTCAACGCGTCGGTGCGAAGCAAGGCGCGGCAGTAATGCACTTCGCCCGACGCACACATTGTGCAGCCTCGTGGAGGTGCGCCCGGGAGGACGGCCGGTGTGGAGCGATGTCCCGGCGGAAGATCTCGCCGGTGCACGGGACTTCTTCGAGTGGACCGTGGCCCTTCCCCGACGCCGAGGTCCATCGCGAGCAGTTCTGCCGCACCCTCGGCGAACTGCGCCGCCACCGGCGGTCGGACGCCGGCGGGTCGGACGCCGGCGGTCGCCTACCGAGTGGGAGGCGGCGGCG
>NZ_KN708638.1:839965-866300 GCF_000805335.1 Streptomyces sp. CT34
CTATGCGGGGCCACCGCCGGGGTTGCGCCACTGGACCCCGTCATGGCCGTCGTCGGCGATGGTCTGGGTCATGACGTTGCCGTCCAGCGGGTAGGTGCCGTGCAGGGTGAAGTACCCGGGGGCGTTCACCAGGGACGCGTCGCACACCGGGTCGCCGTGGATGCAGTACCGGGCGACCGGAATGCCGTTGAACTCCGCCGGCCCGGCGCCGGGGGAAGTGAACCCGGGCAGGCCCACGCCCTTCGGGATCTGGGCGGTGAAGCCGGTGCCGGGCTGCATCGGGTCGGCGTAGAGCATGCCGTTGACCTGCGAGCGCGGGATGTCGGTGGCGCCGTTGGCGATCGTCTGGAGCACCTGGTCCGCGGCCTGCGCGCCCTGGGAGTAGCCGACGACCGTGAGGCGGGCGTCCGGGTGGTCGCGATGGGTGTCCTCGATCTTGGCCAGCAGGTTGTGGTACCCCTGGTTCACGCTGTCGTCGTAGCTCGGCGCGTTCAGGTCCAGTACCCCGCCACGGCCGTTCTCCCACGGTCCGGCACTCGCCGGGTAGCAGACCGGTACCCAACTGCCGGGCTGGAGCTTCTGGTTGGCGGCACGGTAGTTGGTGGTGCACTCGGGCTGGTCCGCGGCGCCCGTCGTACCGCCGATCTCGATGTAGTAGTGGTCGATGGAGTCGGCCTGTGCGACGGCGGGGGCGAAGACGGCCGTACCGACCACCATCGCCGACGTCGTCGCGGCCGTCGCAACAGCCCGTGTCAGCCTGTTCGTTCTCGACATCGGCTGGGGTCCCCCTCGGGTTGTGTCATGCCTGTTGTGTCATGCCTGCGTCGAACGGCATGGACGCTAGCCACGGCCGCTGAAATCGCGATGACAGGGCAATGACTCCGCCGGTGGCGGGGGACCGCATGCGCGCGGACGCCTCCGCCGGGCGTGGTGCGGCCCGGCGGAGGCGTCCGGTGTCCGGTGTCCGGTGTCCGGTGTCCGGTGTCAATTACCGGAGTTGTGTCAGTTCCCGGAGTTGTCGGCGTTGCCGTTGGCGTCCGCCGCATCGACGGCGTGCTGGGCGTCGTCGGCCTTCTTCTGCATCTGCGCGAGCTGGTCCGGTGAGGCGGAGGAATCGCCACTCGCGCCGGAACTGCTGCTCGCGGAGGGGGCCGCCGTACCGGGCGCGGCGGAGGACGAGCACGCGGTGGTGGCCAGCAGCGGCGCCGCGAGCGCGGCCGTCAGCAGTACGGACACCCGTCGACGGCGGTTCATGACGTGGCGCCCGCCGGCTGCTTGGCGCCGCCCTTGTGCGCCGCGCACCAGGTGGCGACGCCCTTCAGGTCGGTCTGCTCCTTCTTGAGGGTCGTCAGGAAACCCTTGCGGGCGGTCAGCCGGTCGCCGAGGAACTTGGCGACGGCCGCGTGGTCGGCCTTCTGGGCGAGATCGATGCGCTGCTCCAGGTACTTGATGGAGCCGGGCATGTTGACCGGGCCCTCGATGCGCTTGATCCGCTTGTCGATGCGCTTCTCCAGCCGGGGCACCCGGACGCACAGCCGCTTCGCCCCGTCGCTCCGGGGGCCCTTGGCGTGCGGGGCAGCCGAGACCGACGTGGTCGGGCTCTTGCTCTCCGCCGCGTACGAGGGTGCCGCGACTGCCGCCGTGGTGAGGACGATGCCCGCGAGAGCCGCGGCCGTCGTCGCCGTGCGACGCTGCATGAGGTGTCTCCCATCTCTGTACTGCATGTCTGGACTGCTGCACCGCCTGCGGTGCCGGGCCGCGATCGCGACGCCCGGTACGCCGTTGCCTGTCGGGCACGGTCCGCACCGCGTGGCAGGGCACCAGCCGCCGCCCGTCCCGGGACTTCCCGCGGCGGACTGCGTAACCGCGAAGGTAGGAACGGTTCTTGTGGTTTCTTTGTGAGTGGTCGCTTTGTGAGTGGTCTCTTTGAGAGTGGGTGGGGTCCGGTGCCGGGGCGGTGCCGGCTCGGTACGTCAGGGACGTGCGGCGGGGGTCTCGTGTCCCTGGGAGGCGGTGTCCGACAGCCAGGATCGGTGCCGCGGCACCGGGGTGCCGCTTCCGTCGGGGCGCGCGAGGGGGAAGGTGACCTCGAAGCGGGCGCCGCGTCCCCCGGGGCCGTCCAGCACGCGCAGCCGGGCGCGGTGCAGATCGGCCTGCTGGGCGACCAGTGTCAGGCCCAGTCCCGACCCCGGACTGTCGGAACGGCGGTGGAAGCGCCGGAAGATCGCCGCCCGCTGCTCCGGGACCACCCCGGGTCCCCGGTCGTCCACGCTGAGCACCGCGGCCGGGGCCCCGTCGTCCTCGGCCGCCCGCAGCCGCACGGCGATCCGGGCCCGGCCGTCCGCGGAGCAGCCGTGCGCCAGGGAGTTGGCGAGCAGGTTGTCCAGCAGCGAGCGGAGCCCCGGCTGCCATCCGTGCACGGTCAGGCCCGGCGCGCTGTCGAGCGTCACCTCGGCCCCGGGGTGGGTGCGGCGCAGGTCGCAGACGGCGGCGTCGGCGAGGTCGGCCAGGTCGACGGGCGCGAACGCGTCGGCCTCGATCAGGTCTCCTTGGGCCAGCGCCCGCAGCATCACCAGCAGCCCCAGCAACCGGGCGTGCCCGCGGCGCAGTTCGTCGACGGTCTCGGCACGGTCGTCGGGGTCGAGGTCCTGGAACGAGTCGAGGATGTCCAGGTTGGTCTGCATGCTCATCAGCGGCGTGCGCAGTTCGTGGGACGCGGCGGCGGAGAACGAACGGGCCGTGGCCAGCGCCTCGGCGGTGCGGACGGCCTGTTCGTCGTAGCGGGCGAGGAACGTCTGGAGGGTGTGCGCGAGTTCGTCGACCTCGGTGATCCGGGTCGGGGTGTGCTCCAGGCGGGCGGAGCTGGTGCGCGGGTCGAGACCGCTGGTGCGCTGCTGGAGGCGCCGCAGCGGCCGGGCCGCGCCGGCCGCCAGCAGCCAGGCGGTGGCCGCCGAGACGGGTGCGGCGAGCAGTGCGACGGTCAACACCCGGTTGCGTACGAGTTGGATCTGCGCCTGGCTCGCGGCCTCCGGGGAGAACATCCACAGCGTCCCGTGCACCGCGGGCTGGCCGGTGGTCACCGCCACGGTCAGGGCGCGCCAGGTCTTTCCGGGCCCGCCGACCGTGACCGGGTGTGCGGCGCGGGCCGGCAGGTGCACGGACGGGCCGGGCTGCGGGCCGTCCGTGACCATGGCGGTGCCGTCCGGGCCGATCAGGCGGATGCCCATATCCAACGCCGCGGTGGCCAGTTTGCGCCGGTGCGCGTGCTCGCCCCGTGGCCGGCCCCGGGAATCGGCGAGCAGCACGCCGCGCGCCGCCGTCGCGACGCTGCGGGCCCGTGCGTCGAGCCGCTGGTCGGCCTGGGCGAGCAGATCCCTGCCGACCAGGCCCACCAGCACCCAGCCCGAGGCCGCCACCAGCAGGGGCACCACGGCCCCGACCACGATCGCGATGCGGGTGGACAGCCTCATGCGCGCCGCTCCCCCTCGCCGCTGTGGTCGTCGCGCAGGACGAAGCCGACGCCGCGCACCGTGTGCACGATCCTGGGCCGTCCACCGGCTTCCAGCTTGCGACGCAGATAGCTGACGAAGGTGTCGACCGCATCGGTGCGGACCTCGAAGTCGTAGCCCCACACCCGGTCCAGCAACTGGTCACGGCTCAGGACCAGTCCGGCATTACGGGCCAGCACGTCGAGCAGCTCGAATTCGCGCCGGGTCAGCTCCACGGGCCGGCCGTCGAGACGGGCGGTGCGCGCCGCTGCGTCGATCACCAGACCGCCGACCCGTACCGCGTCGGTGGCGGCCGGCGGGCGCCGGCGCAGCAGCGCGTGCAGCCGCAGCACCAGTTCGTCTAGGGCGAAGGGCTTGACGAGGTAGTCGTCTCCGCCGGCCTGGAGACCGGCCACCCGGTCGGCCACTTCGTCCAACGCGGACAGCATCAGGACCGGTATGTCGTTCCCGTCCGTCCGGAGGTGCCGGCAGACCGCTATGCCGTCGAGATCGGGCATCGAGACGTCCAGCACCACGACGTCCGGTGCCGTTTCCGCCACCTTGGCCAGGGCGCTGCGACCCCCGTCCGCCAGGTCGACGGTGAAGCCGTTCAACCGCAGTCCGCGCCCCAGAGACCGCCGGATCGCGGCGTCGTCGTCCACCAGCAGCACCCGCCCACAGCCGGCCGTCACACCCATGCCCACCTCATCCTCATCTGACTCGTCCACGACGAGCGAGATGATGCACCAGTGCCCTGTGCCCGGAGCCGGGGACGTCGCACCGCGTCACCGTTCGGCGCGATGCGGGTGGTGGCCGGGCGCCCGGCGATCACGCGAGTGCCGCCGGACGACGCCGTGCAGTGGTGGCAGGCGGGAGGGATGGGTGCGAGCGCGGCCGTGCGGGCCGGCGACACCGGTGCGGGTACAGGTGCGGGTGCAGGTGCGGGTCTTTCGCCATCGGCGGCGCGCGAACGCCACCCCGCTCAGGCCGACTTGTCAGGCAGGCGTGGGCCCCTCTGTCGCGTATGGGCCGACTTGTCACGCATGCGCGCGACCGATCCTTCGTCACCGATGCTTCGTCTACGAGCCGCACAGCCTGCGTGTACGAGCTGCACAACGTTTGTGTACGAGCTGCACGAAGTGGGCGGTCAGTGCTGCGGGTGAGGATGCATGTGGAACAGGGACCACCGCTGCTTGGGGGCAGTGCCCTTGGTGAGGCGGCCGGCCTCGACGCGCAGCTGGATCGCGTGGAACACCTCCACCAGCCCCAGCACGATGGCCATGATGCCCGCTACCAGGGTGAGTACGGCGATCGAGCCGAACGGCGCGACGATCAGCACGATGCCCGCGAACAGGGTGATGATTCCCAGGAACAGCTGCCAACCACGAGCGGGCATGCCGGGAGACGAACCCGCGGCGGCCGTCATCATGACGCCGCGCAGCAGCCAGCCGAAGCCGATCCAGAGGGCGAGCAGCAGGATCGATTGCAACGTGCCCCGGAAACTGACGAGCCCGAGCAGTACGCAGAGCGCACCCGTGATGAAGTGCAGTGCCCGCAGATGCCCGGGAACGTGCGCGCCGAAGGCCGCGGCCAGTTGGAAGACACCGGTGACCACCAGGTAGACGCCGAAGGCCACGCCAACGACATGCAGCGTCTCCCCCGGCCACGCCAGGATGACCACACCCAGCGCGATCGATGCCAGGCCGATGGTGACCAGAGCCTGCCAGCCGAGGTTCGCCAGGGCGCCCAGGGCTGTACTCCCCGGGGAGGCACCTTCGGACTGGGCTTCAGGGGGCGGGCCGTTGCCCGGGGATTCGGAGGGGAAGGTCATACCGACCACCTCTTCCATGGAACCGCAGGGTCGGATCAGGACACTTCCATCGTCACCCATCCACCCCTGTCCCGCATTCGTCCCCGTCCTGCTCGTATTCGTCCCTGTTCTGCTCGGGAAGGGCGAGGTCCGGCTCTTGTTTCCCCTGGTTCCTCTCTATGCCTCCTGTTTATTCGGCCTGTTTATTCCTCCTGATTCCTCCTGATTCCTCCTGATTTCTCTTGATCCGCTTCAGGTCGTCTTCCCCCTCGCCTCCTTCCCCTTGACCTCCTTCCCCTTGACCTCCTTCAGCTTGATCCCGTTCAGCACGTAACGGGAAGCACCGACTGTGATCGACGGCACCACCGTCCGTGACCAACCCCACGCGACGGTGCTTCAGCTCGGCGCTCGGCCCCTTCTCCGCTCGTGGGGTCCGTTCTCGGTTCGTGGCATCCGTCCACCGTCGGCCTCACGGAAGCCGGCGCAGTTCCCCGGGTTTTCCGGCACCGGCGCCGGCCGGGAGCTCGGTGAGCAAGCAGCTCCGCCCCTGAGGTCCGGGGGCAGTTGGGGGACGTCGAGCTCCGCGTCCGCGCAGGCGTCCGCCGCCAGGACCCGGCGCCACCGGCATGGGAGACCACGGCGACCGGCCCGCCCGCGGGCCGCGGCCGGGAGTGCAACAGCGCCGCGGTGTCCAGGAGTTCCTCCCTCGGACGACTCTCACTCCGAGCCGCGGCATCCTCAGGGTGCTGTCGTCCGCCCGCACCGTGCAGGGGCCGTCCGGCCCCGTCTCCCGCCACCCGACCCCGTCGGACCGACCGGACCACCGGCAACAGGCCCGCGCGCCGGCAGCAGACACGGGTGGTCGGAGCCGCCGCCCCGATGGGGATCTGTCTCGGCGGGCGATGCAGGGGCCCCTGCTCAGGCGGTTGCCCGAGCAGGGGCCCCTGTGATGCCGGACCGGTCGGCTCGGCCTCAGCCGTCCTTGGGGAAGGCGATGGTTGTCACCGTTTTGCCGTCGTGCTTGTAGACGAGCTTGGGCGTGGCGTCGGCCTGTGCCGCGGGCTTGGGGAAGGCCAGCGTGAAGGTCCCGTTCGGGTCCATCCGGCTCTGTATGGGGCCGCGCTTGTTCAAGTTCAGCTTGCCCGTGACGCCGTGCTCGGGATCCTGGATCGTGGCGGTGTCGGTGTTGCCGTCCAGCCTGACGGTCTCCCCACTGTCGACCTTGACCGTCTTGACGTGCTCGGTGGGCATGGCGGACGCCGCACCCACCGGCAGGGCAACCGCTGCGCCGGTCACCGCGACGGCGAGGGCGGCGCGCAGTGCGTTGCGCTTCGAGCGCCAGGAGGAAGGCAGGGTCCGTGTCTGCATGATGACTCCTTTGAAAAGGCGTGTGTTGGGGCGTCCGAGACACCCCGGACCTGTCTGGTCCGGGCGCTGCACGGCGCCCATGACCGAGACACTAGGAAGCCTGTGTTGCGACCGTCCCGAGGCCGTGTATCAGCCCCTTGTCGATCGTCGATCGGGCCGGACACAGTCCCTGGCGAGCGGGCCTGACCAGGGGCGTTGCGCCGCGCAGGACGTTTTCCTGCTCCGGCCGGCGCGCCTGACGATGCGTCACAACGTCACCACACCGTGCGGCCGTTGACATGTCGCCGGCAACCGATCGGGCGCCGACTGCCCTAGGCTCCCGGCCATGCGCGCACACCTGCATCAGATCGTCGTGGACTGCCATGAGCCGAAGGCACTGGTCCGGTTCTGGGCCCAGCTGCTGGGTGGGGAGCCGGTCGACCGAGCCCGCGACTGGTCGCACGTCGAGCTGCCCGGGTTCGCACGGCTCGCCTTCCAACCGGTGCCCGAGGGCAAGGCCGTGAAGAACCGGCTCCACCTCGATGTTGCCGTCGACGACATCGAGACCGCCGCCACCACGGCGGTGGGCCTGGGCGCCGTTCGGGTCGGCGAGACGGTCACCGACGACCAGGGGTCCTTCCAGGCCATGCGCGATCCGGAAGGCAACGAGTTCTGCTTCGTCAGCGACTGACCGCCCCGGTTGTCGGCCTCGCGCCTACCGAGTCGTCACGGCGCCACTTATGCCCGGCAGGTCGAACAGGAGTCGGCCTCCCGCCCCATGGGCTGGAACCCGTCGCGGAGGAGGCCGTGCGGGGCGCGGTCAGTTGTCGCCCTCTGACCCGTGCTCTTCCTTCCTCGGGGATGTCGTCCCGGGCTGGTCGTCCGGGCCCGGTGGGAGCTGAAGTTCGGCGATGGCTCCACCGTCGGGGGCGTTGGAGAAGCGGAGGCTGGCGCCGAGGACGTGGGCCTGCCCGGTGGCGATCGTCAGGCCCAGGCCGTGTCCGGTCCGCTTGCCGGCTGCCGAACCGCCGGATTGACTGCGGAACCGCTGCGGCCCCTGGTCGAGGAGGTACGAGGGGTAGCCATCACCGTGGTCCCGCACGGTGATGACGTGGGCATCGACGGTGACCGTCACGGGTGCGCGTCCGTGTTTGTGGGCATTGGCGACGAGATTGCCCAGCACCCGCTCCAGCCTGCGCCGGTCGGTCTCCACACAGACATCCCGCACGACGCGGACCTCGGTCGTCGTTCCGGTGGCCCGCACCGCACGTTCGGCAAGTGGCCCCAGTTGGTGGACGTCCAGGTCGGCCCGCTCCGCCTGCGCGTCGAGCCGGGAGATCTCCAGCAGATCCTCGGTGAGCTGAAGCAGGGTCTGGACGCGGTTACGCACCAGGTCGGTGGGGCGGCCCGGCGGCAGCAGTTCGGCCGCGGCGTGGAGTCCGGCGAGGGGCGTACGCAGTTCGTGGGAGACGTCGGCGGTGAAGCGCTGTTCGGTGTGGAGCTTGGCCTGCAGGCTGGCCGCCATCGCGTCCAGTGCGCCGGCCACCGCGGCGGCCTCGTCCTTGGCGCGGTCGGGGTCCAGGGCGCGCGGGTCGTTCACCCGGGCGTCGAGATCGCCGGTGCTGATGCGCCGGGCCACCTGGGCGGTGCGGTGCAGGCGGCGGGTGATGCGGGAGACCGAGATCAGTCCGGCGCCCAGGGTGATGCCGATAGCGGCGGCGGACGAGCCCGTGATGGCCTGGTCCAGGCCGCTCAGGGCGGCTGCCTGGGTGCTGTAGTCCAGTCCCACCGCCAGTACCTTGCCGCCGGTGACGGGGGCGGTGGCCCACATCGTCGGGTGGCCCTGGTGATCGGCGAGCTGGGTGCCACGCTCATCGTGCTTCACGGTCATCTCGCGCAGCGCGGCGGGGAGGTCCGGCGGGTCGACCGAGACATTGCGTCCCAGGGGTCCCCCGGCGCTGTATGCGGCCACCGCCTGGTCCAGTTCCGCCAGGGCCGCACCGCGCGCACGATCCTGGGTCTGCCGGTCGACCAGGACATGCACCAGGATGCCGAGCACCACGGCGAGCAGGCAGCACATGAGGGTGATGAAGACGGCGGACTTCCAGTAGAGCGTCGCCGTCCAGGCGGGCAGCAGTCGCGGCTGCGACCGGGACGCGCTCATGGCCTACGGCCCGGGGAGGCGGTGGCGGCCGGGGACTGCCAGTCGTACTCGGTGGCCTGCATCTCCATGACCTGGCTGTGGCGGTTCCACCCGAAGACGGTGCGGATCTCGTAGCCGGGGGTCTGTGTGGGTTCACGCATGATCAGCTTGCCCTCGGTCACGTCCACGGCCAGCGGGGTCCCCGCGGTGTTCAGGATCCGGTTCACCACTCCGCCCTTGAGCATGTAGACCCAGATCGCCACGGTGTGGTCCTCGGCCTCGATACCGACGATCAGGTCCTCCTTACCGTCGCCGGTCAGATCCTGGTACTCGGGAGTCCGCACGGGACAGGTCTTCGGCCGGTCGGGGCAGGCGCGGATCCTGTCCTCGGTCTTCTTGTCGAAGGCCGGCGCCCGGCGGCGGTCATCCGCGTCGAGCTGCGCCTTCAGGACGGCGGACACGGACACCTTCCGGATGTCCCCGGACGGCACCCGGGGCACCGCAGGCAGGGGCATCGGTGTGCTGTCCACCCCCGCTCCCGGTTCGGGAGAGGGCCGCGGCGCGGGCGGACGCTTCGGCCACAGCCGCACCGGGCCGGAGACGGGAGAAGCATGCCCCGCGGGCTGGGGCTTCCCCGCCGCACACCCGCCCACCAAAGCGGCCGCGCCCACCGCCGCGGTCGCGAGCGCCGCCACCCGTACGGCACGGGACGAGGGCCGGCTGCTGGTCACCGGCACGGCGCTGCTCTCACAGGGCACAGAACGGGAACGGGAACGGAAGGCACCAAACATGTTCTCCACGTCGCTTTTGCGGCGATCGGAAGGCTCCGCAACCGTAACCCATCCAAACCCGTCCATCACCGAATGATCACCCACCGGCCCCCGGAGACCATCGCGCCGCACGCGCAGCCGCACGCCGTCGACGTGGAGACATCGCAGCTGACCAGGCAATTCCTCTCCCTTTACATCCCGATCGGACCCGAATCGATCACCACCCCGCGCGCCATCACCCGACGGCCTCGCCGACCCCGCAATCCGGCACAGCAAAGCCGACCAAAGCGTGCACATCGCAGATGAAGACGCCTCTTATAGCCGACCGGCCCGGCTGGACGGTGTACCCTCCCGCGCGAGCGGTGGCCCACGTCGCCGATGGCCGCCGCACCGGTCGCCCTCCCCAGCGCCCAACCACCTCCCATGACACGAACTCGTCACGTCGCCGCCAACCATGCCCCTGCCGGTCGGCGAGGGACCGACGCGCACAGGCTCGGCACCGCGCTACCCAGACCATGTCGGCAGGTCGTTGGGTCGTGAGGTCGTGAGGATCCGGGAGAGGTCGTTAGGATCCAGGACTGGTTCCACGCTGTCCGATGAGTTGGGGGTCACCGCCGGATGCTGACGCGTCTGCGCATCGAGAGCATGGTCAAGATCGCCGATCGGACCCAATTCCTCTGGGACCGGAAAGTCGCGCTCGCGTTGGACTGTTTCATCTGCCGTCGCGCCCACCGGTCGCATTTCCTGGAGGCGGATGAGTCCGCCGGCCGTTGCGCGTCGGGGCAACGAGCGGGAGAGGAGACGCCGGAGGGCGTGTTCAGCTTCAGCGACACGTCATTGACGCATCCGACGTCGGCCCGGATCGCGGGCTTCAACTCGTCGGCGTACCGCGCTACCGGGCACCGCCAGGCGCAGCTGCTGCGTTGCGACGTCGACCACTGGTGGGCGCCCTTCGATGACCTGGTGACCGGTAGACCGGGCCGTCGCCTGTCGGCGCATCCATGGGTGCGGCTGTCCTTCAACACCGGATGCCGGGACTGCTTCGACAAGGGCGACCGGGACGCCCTGAGCAAGCCCGGGCGACAGGGATTCCAGACCAATCAGGTCTACCCGGTGGTGTGTTCATGCCCCGGCTGCGGGCGTGCCCTCGCCACGGTGGAGTCCGCCCCCGCGGTCACACTCGTGTCCGCTCCGGGCTGAGACGGTGAGGTGAGCGGGCGACAGCGGGAACCCGCGAACCGGAGCAAGACGGGCCTGGCAAGGCCCAGTTCGCCGGAGTCTGCTGGTCTCCCGGGCGGAGGCGATCCGGCGCGGAGGCGATCCGGCGCCGGGCCGCGGCCACCCCGTACCGCGGCGTTCTGCGACGTTCGCGATCGAGAGGCCGATATTGGCACCTTTATGACGCGAATTGCACAGCGGAACGATTTCGTCCCCTCCTACGATGCTGCCGGCTGGCGACGCCAGTCATCAGGGGAGGGAGACATCCATGCGCACGATGATCCGTCGCACCGCCGCGATCGCGATCGCGGGCCTGACGCTGACCGCGGTGGCAGCGGGTACGGCCGCGGCCACGCCGGCCGGCGACCCGTGGGCCGGCTGCCCGTACGGTGCGGTCTGCATCTATCCGCAGGGCCAGGACCCCGCCGCCACTCCGACCGACGTCTTCTGGAGCTACGGGGCGCACAATCTGTCCAACCAGTACGGCTGGCACTGGGTCCTGAACAACCAGTCGGACGGCGCCCATGCGCACCTGTGCACGGAGTACAACGGCGGCGGCTGCAACTACGACATGGCGGCGCAGAACGGCGTCTGGGCCGACCTGACACCCGTCAACTCGATTACCCTCGACCGGCCCTGAGGAGATTGCCACCCGCCCGGGAACCAACACGCCTTCAGCCGCCCGGTGTTCCGCGTTCCGGGCGGCTGAAGGCAGGTGACGGGTCGGAGAACGGCGGGATGTGCCCCTGCGTCACGCCCCGCCGGGAGTGGCCGGTGCCTCCGTGGCCGTTTCGCGGGGCTGTCCGAGCAGGCGGGTACGGAAGAGGTCGAGCACACCGTCCAACGCCTCGCGGGTCGGCTGGCCGGGTTCGTCGATGAGGTGCTCGGTCAGTACGGAGTGCGGGGCCAGTGCGGCGGCCGGGTTCGCGGTGGCGTCGTCCAGTTCGACGGCGATGAAGGCGTCACCGAGTTCGCGGCGCAGGAACGCGAACCGGTCGCCCGGTACGAGCCGGTCCCCGCGGAACCTCAGCCCCATCACCTCAAGCCCGTCGCGCTCGCAGCGGCCCCGTACGACGGCGAGGTCCTCGGCGGAGATATCGATACGACCGGCGCGGCTCTTGGTGACCGGCAGTGGCAGGGACGGCTGGGACAGGACGGGGGCGAGCAGCCGGTCGTCGGTCGCCATGGCCAGGGCGAAGCCGCCGGTGAAACACATGCCGACGGCCCCCACACCGGGGCCGCCGCACCGCTGGTGCTCGTTCGCGGCCAGGGCTCGCAGCCAGGTCACCACCGGTGAGGTCCTCCCGGTGGCCAGCGCGGTGAATTCGCGGCTCACGCACACCTTCCGCATCGAGGCGGCGATATAACGCCCGCTCTTCAGCCACCCGTTGGCCGGGTCGGGATCGCGGCCCGGCTCGCCGAAGAGCACCGGGAGCACGGCGGTGCAGCCGATCGCGGCCACTCGTTCCGCGAACGCCAGCACCTTGGGCGTGATGCCCGGAATCTCCGCCAGCACGATCACCGCGGGCCCCGTGCCGCGCCGCAGAATCCGGCGGGTGATGCCGTCGTGCGTGAAGTGCTCGCGGTCGAAGCCGCTCAGGTCGTGATCTGCCATGAGTTACCGCCGTCCTGGTCCGGTACCGCTGGGGGGCTGATCGGCAGCCGCGTACCGGTCCGGGGACCTGCCCGGTCCGGCGCACGGCACCACGAGGCTACCCGCCGGTTGCCTTGCACCGACGGTCCGTCTGAGTCCGGGGCCGGGGTGGCACGCCCCGGTCCCGTCACTCAGCGAACCTGCTGACCATGACCAGCAGGTTCCGCTCGCTGTTCCCCTCGCCGTTCCCCTCGCTGTGCCGGAGCCAGGCGCCGCGCTCTCCCCGTGCGCCGTTGCCCGGGTAGGTGCCGTCGACAGCGGCGATCCCGTCCCGCGTTCCGCCGCCACCCGGCAACCCGGGCGGCTCGACCCACCCTCGAACACCACGCCACGCCCCCGGAGTTCGGACGCCGACTGCTCGATGTCGTCGACCTCCCGGGTGGCATGCATTCCGGCTCACGGGCGGACGAGTACCTTCAGTGCTTCGCGATCCGCCATCGCGCGGTAGCCGTCCGGAACTTCCTCCAGGCCGACGGTGCGGTCGAATACCCGGCCGGGCTCGATGGTTCCGTCGAGGACGTCCGGCAGCAGCTCCTCGATGTAAGCGCGCGCCGGGGCAACGCCTCCGGTAAGGGTGATGTTGCGCATCAGCATGTCGAAGCCGATCGGGCCCTGTGCTTACTGGGGGACGCCGACCCGGCTCAGCACACCGCCGTCGCGGACCGCGCCGAAACCCGTCTCCAGCGCCTGGAGGGTGCCGACGCACTCCAGCACCGCATGCGTACCGTCGCCGCGGGTCAGCTCCCGGACCCGTTCGACGCCCTCCGGCCCGCGCTCGGCGATCACGTCGGTGGCGCCGAAGTCCCGGCCGAGGTCCGTGCGGTCGGTGTGCCGCCCCATGAGCAGGATCCGCTCGGCGCCCAGCCGCCTGGCGGCCAGCACCGCCGACAGGCCGACGGCGCCGTCGCCGATGACCGTCACGGTCGTACGCGGCCCGACGCCGGCCTGTACCGCGCTGTGGTGACCGGTGCTGAGGACGTCGGACAGGGTGAGCAGGGAGGGCAGCAGCGCGGAGTCCTCGGCGACCGGCAGTTTGACCAGCGTGCCCGCCGCCTGCGGCACCCGCACCGCCTCGCCCTGGCCACCGTCCACACCGTCGCAGCCGTAACGGCCACCGTGCCGGCAGGAGGTGTGCAGGCCCTGGGCGCAGAAGTCGCAGGTGTTGTCGGCCCAGAAGAACGGTGCGACCACGACATCGCCGCTCCGGAGCCCGGCCACGTCCCGGCCGGTGTCCTCCACGACACCGAGGAATTCATGGCCCATGAGCCGGCCCTGCTGCGCGGCCGGCATCGATCCGTAGGGCCACAGGTCGCTGCCGCAGATGCAGGAGAGCAGGACGCGTACGACGGCGTCGGTGGGCTCCTGCACCTTCGGGTCGGGGACGTCCTCGACCCGCACGTCGCCGGCGCCGTAGAGGATGGTTGCCCGCATGGGATATCTCCGATCGTGAGGTGCACATCCGGTGTTCCGGTGTTCCGGATGCGGTGTTTCGGGAAGGCCGTCCCGGCCCTGGACGGGCGCGCTCCCGGCGGCACCGGGTGTCGGTGCTCCCGGACGGTGACCGGTCGCAGCGCCGGGCTCACCGGGGACGGGGCCTACGGGCATCCACCCTCGTCACCGCCGCTCGTGCGCGGCAGACCGCGCCGTGCCGGGGACCCTCGTTCCGGGGTGTGACAGGGCCCCCCACACCGACGCCGGCCACGTCCCGGGGCTGCCAGACTGAGCGGCATGGCACATGAGCAGCGCAGCGGCAGTGGCGGCACCGAGCTGGGGCGCTTTCTGCGCGCCCGCCGTACCCAGGTGACCCCCGCCGAGGTCGGCCTCACGGTCGGTCCGGGACTGCGCCGCACGCCCGGACTGCGCCGCGAGGAGCTGGCCACCCTCGCCGGGGTGAGCATCGACTACTACACCCGCCTGGAGCGCGGCAAGGAGACCCGCCCCAGCCCGGCGGTCGTCGACGCCCTCGCCCGCGCGCTCCACCTGGAGCAGGACGAGCACGACCACCTGCGCGACCTCGCCGCGCGCGCCGCCCGCTACGCCCCCGAACTCCCGGCCACGCCCAGCCGTACCGTGCGCCCCGGTGTCCAGCTGCTGCTGGAGAGGCTGCGCCCCAACCCCGCCTACGTGGTCAGCCGCACCAACGACCTGCTGGCCCACAATCCCGGCGGGCTGCAACTGTTCGCCGGGATCGAGAGCTGGCCGGCCAAGCAGCGCAACATCGCGCGCTACCTCTTCCTGCACCCCGCCGCCCGCGAACTCTTCGACGACCGGGAACACCACATCCGCGGCTGCGTGGCCCGCCTCCGCGCCCTGGCCGGCACCGACCCGGACGCCCCCGACCTCGCCCACCTCGTCGGCGAACTCCTGCTCAAGAGCCCGGAGTTCGCCCGGCTGTGGGAACGCTACGAGGTGAAGGCGCGCGCCTACGGCCAGAAGACCTTCCACCACCCCCAGGTCGGCACCCTCACCCTCGGTTTCCAGTCCATGCAGCTGGAAGGCACCCCCGGCCAGCGGCTCAACGCGTACCACGCCGACCCCGGCACCCCCGACTACGACGCGATGGTGCTGCTCGACATGCTCACCCCCGGCCGCCCGGTCCGAAGTCGGGTCGAGGGCACGAGCATTGACACCGCATCAGAAACAGGCAGCGAATAGAGCGGGAAGGGCACCCATCAGCGGGTGGTGTAGCCGCCGTTGATGAAGATCGTCTGGCCGTTGAGCCACCAGCCGTCGGTGAGCAGGAACAGCACATGGGGCGCGATGTCCTCGATCTTGGTCAGTTCACCGTTCATGGACGAGGACTTGTGGTACGCGATGGAGTCATCGGTCTCGGCCGGGTAGAAGAACGAGGTGTCCATGGGGCCCGGGGCAATGTTGTTGACGCTGATGTTGCGGCCGAAGAGTTCCTTGGACAGCGCCCGGGTGAAGTGCTCCACGGGCGCCTTGCTGCCGGCGTAGACGGAGTACAGGCCGGTGTAGGCGGCCAGCAGTGAGGTGACCACGGTGATGATCGCGCCGTCCCGCTCGATGCGCTTGGCGGCCTCGCGCATCATGAAGAAGGCGGCCTTGGAGTTCACCGCGAACATCCGCTCGTACTCCGCCTCCGAGGTCTCGGTCATCGGCTTCTTGATCACCATGCCCGCGGTGTTCACGCTCGCGTCCACCCGCCCGAAGGCCTCCACCGCGGCATCGAAGAGCCCCTCCACCCCGGCCACCCGCGTCAGGTCGGCCTGGTGCGTCACCGCGTCACCGCCCGCCTGCTTCACCGCCACGGCCGTCTCCTCCGCGCCGGCGACCGACGAGTCGCTGTTGTAGTGCACGACCACCTTCGCGCCGCGCGCACCGAGTTCGCGGCTGATCAGGCCGCCCAGGTTCCGGGACGCCCCGCCGACCACGACGACCTTGTCCTTGAGCGTACGAGCGGGCATGACACTCTCCTCACCAGCCGATGTCCGTTCCCCGCGCGTGCGTGACGGCACACCCGCACCCGCACGCCCCAGGCCCTGCCCCCAGCAAGAGCGACGCGCAGCCACCCCGACGCTAAGCAGGCGGCCCGGTGATCGCATCCGCAGCCCGTCATCCCGGTGACCGGGGGCGACGCCGCACACCGCCCGGGGGGGTGCGAGCAGCAGAACGTCGTGGAGCGCGGCGCGCTCCCCCGGGCGGATCTCGCCGACCTTGCGGTAGCCCCACGCCCGGTAGGCGGCCTGCGCCGCGGTGTTCTGCGGATGGGCGTCGAGCAGCACCGGCGTGGCCGCGATGCCGCCGAGCAGTGCCGTATGCAGACGGGAGGCGAGGCCGTGCCCGCGCCACGGGCCGCGTACCGCGAGTTCCCTGAGGACGAAGGTGCGGTGGCCGTCGTCGTGGCGCAGGTCGTCGGGTACGGGCTCGGTGAGGCGGTCCCAGCGGCGCGCGTCGGGGCCGGGAGGAGAGCCGTAGGCGATGCCGACCGGAGTGCCGTCCGGGGTGCGGGCCAGGGCGGCACGGAAGGCGGGTGTGCGGGTCAGGCGGCGGAAGTGGCGGAAGGCGGCGGCGACACCGTCCTCGGTTTCGTGGTAGGGCGGATCGGCGAACACCTCGGCGTACACCAGCCGGAACGCGGCCTCGGCCCGTGCTGCGGCCGGACCGTCCAGGCGCTCGACGGCAACGGGTCCGTGCGTCATGTGGCCCCCTCGGAGGGTCTGGTGGAAGCGGTCGCAGCATGCCGCATGGGGGCGGTCGGCGGGCACGGTGGACGTGCCGGGTCATACGCCCAGGGACTCGGCGACTCGGGAGGTGTGGTGGTCGGCGTCGCCGAAGGCCGTGTTGCGGGCGGCCGAACTCCCCGCGGGGTGGGACCGGTTCGCGACCGCGGGTTCATGCCGTTCGGGATCGGTTCCGCCCGGCAGCCGCTGTCCGACGAGTGCGGCGTCACCGTCGCCGCCGTCGCAGGTGGTGAGGGTGTAGCCGCGCCCCCAGGCGGTGTGGATCTCCAGCCGCAGCGGGGTGATCCGGCGGCGGATGCGCATGATGTGGAGGTCGAGCGCGTTACGGCTGGCGTGCCGGTTGTCCTGACACAGCCGCTTCCGGAGGGATTCGCGCGGCACCACCTCGCCGAAGTTGACGGTCAGCAGCCGGACCAGTTCCGCCTCGGTCGGCGAGACGGTCACGGTGCGGGAGCCGCGGCGGATGACGCCGTTCGGTTCGACCTGCGGGGCGCAGTGGCCCACGTTCCGGGCCTGCAGCGTGGCGATCCGGGCCTGCATGTCCTCGTTCCTGGTGGGCAGCCGTATCCAGTCCTCGCGGAGGTCGGCGGACACGGGTGCGTCGGTGCCGTCGTCGATGACCAGCAGCCGCAGGTGCCCGGATCGGCGGTACCACTCTTACCCACCTCGACCTGGCCGTCGTCGCCGCGCAGCACCGCGTGCGGCCATACGGACGCACGGGCGGCGACGCGCACATCGCCGATCACCGTCGCGTCGGGGTGGACATAGGCATCGGGGTGGATCTGTGGCTCCAGATCGCCCAAGGCATAGATGGGCATGCCGAAACGCTCCTTTCGGTCGGGGGGAGTTGAGCGCACGAGGAAGCGGACAGGGGGGTGGGGACGGCGGGACGGGGCGCGTCAGTCGTAGATCCGGTAGACGACCTCGGCGACACATGCCGGTTTGGGGCGGCCGGCGACTTCGACGGTGGCGTACACGAGCATCTCCATGCCGCCGCCGCGGACTTCGGTGACCGCGCCGACCTCGGCGTGCAGCCGCACCCGGGCGCCGACCGGCAGCGGGCCGGGCAGCCGGAGCCGGTTGACTCCGTAGATGACGTTCATCCGGATCTCCCGGAACTCCAGCAGCCGGTCGACGAGCGTGCCCACCAGGCCCAGGGTGTGGAACCCGTCCGCGACGGGTCCGCCCAGCGGGGCATCGCCGCCGTCCTCGCCGGCGGGGTGGGGGTGCCCGTGGGTGGCATGGGCGAAGGCCGCCACATGCTCCCGGTCGACCGGCACCCACGGCGTACGCCCCAGGTCCGTACCCGCGAGGCCGGCGAGCTCGGCGAGACCGTGCACCGTGGTCGTCATCGGGTCTCCCGTTCCGCGCCAAGCTGAGTTGATAACGCGTCAGAAACTGCTGGCGGCACGCCTGGTGGGCCTGCGGGGGCGGTACGGGGTTCGGGCAGCCGCCAGGCCAGGGCGGCCGGTACGAGCAGCACGCCGATCAGGGTGGCGAGCACGGCGCGCACGCCCCAGGCGTCGGCCAGCATGCCGAAGAGCGGGGAGAGCAGACCGCCCGCGGACAGGGTCACACCGAGCGTCAGCCCGCTCGCCGTGCCGACGCGGGTGGGCAGGTAGTCCTGCGCGAGGGTGACCTGAGCGGCGAACGGCACGAAGAGGACGGTGCCGTAGACGAAGGTGCACACGAGCACTCCGGCGATGTCCGGCATCAGCACGACGCCGGTGACCGCGAGGACGGAGACCAGGTAGCCGTAACGCAGGGCGGTGCGGCGGCCCCACCGCTCGGCGCTCCAGCCACCCGCCAACGTGCCGACGACGCCGCCCGCGGTGAACGCGGTGAGGGTCGCAGAACCGGTGGCCGCCGAGACCCCGAAGCGGCTGATCACGTACAGCGCGGCGAGCGACCCCATCACGACGTACGGAATCGACCAGAACACCGAGATGACCGACAGCGCACCGAAGGCCCGCCAGTCGTCCCGCCGCTCGACCGGCGGCTCCGCACTCTCAGCTCCCGTACTTTCAGCGGGTGTTACCGCCTCCACCTGCCAGGCACGGCGGATCAGCAGGCAGACCAGACCCATCGCGGCGGCGGGCAGGGCGAGCAGCCAGGTGCCGGAGATGCCGGCGGTGTTGATGACGACGGCCACGTAGAGCGGGGCGACGGCGACGCCGATGTTGCCGCCGACGGCGAAGACGCTCATCGACTGGGTGTCGCCACCGCCCAGGGTGCGCGCAGCCATCGCGCCCGCGGGATGGTAGGCCGCCAGACCGACTCCCGCCAGGGCGACCGCGAACCAGGTCCACACGTACGCGTCGCCCACGCCGGACAGGCCCACACCGACCCCCGCGGTGACCATGCCGGCCGGGACCAGCCAACTCAACGGCCGACGGTCGGCCAGCAGTCCGACCAGCGGCTGTATCAGACTGGACAGGCCGGTGGCGGCCAGCGTGATCCCGGTGATCAGGGTGTAGCTGTATCCGCGCCCGGCCTGGAGGAAGGGCAGCAACGCGGGGATCGCGCCCTGGTACATGTCGTTGACCCCGTGGGTCACGGTGAGCAGGCCGAGGTCTTTCTTGTTCTTCACACGTCGCCCCGTTGGTTGGTGGTGGGTGTCCGGTCTCGGCTCATCGCCGCGTCAGGCCCGCTCTCCCGGGCCGGCCACGTCGTACGGCTCGCCTCTGGCCACGACGAGGCGTACGGCGCGCAGAGCCGACAGATCGGCGCGCGGATCGCCGTCGACGACCAGGAGGTCCGCGTCGAGCCCCGGTGCGATCCGGCCGGTGGTGGCGGCCAGGCCCAGGGCGCGGGCGGAGGCGGCGGTGGCGAGTTCGATGACGCGCTCGGCGGGGAAGCCGAGCCAGGTGTAGAGCTCCAGCATGCCGACGTAGTCGTCGAAGGCGGCCTGCGGGATGCCCGCGTCGGTGCCGGTCAGCAAGGGCACACCGAGGCCGTCGAGCCAGCTGAGCCGGTCGTAGAAGGCACGGGTGGCGGCCGGGCCGTCCCGCTCCAGCCTGGTCCGCCAGTCGTGGCCGCACAGCGAGCCGCAGACCGCGATCCCCTGGTGCGCCATGGCCGCGGCGACGTCGGTGCGGCGGTCGACACCGTCCGGGCCGGCCAGCCACAGGCAGTGCTCGACGGTGCCCACTCCGGCGGCCACCGCGGACGCGATGGACCGCGCACCGTGGGCGTGGGCGGCGACCGGAAGCCCGTACCGGCGCGCCTCGTCGACGGCCGCGGCGAGTTGCGCGGTGGAGAACTGGGACTCCCACATCGCCGCCCCGCCCTCGGTGATGTGCCCGCCGCTGGCCATCACCTTGATGACGTCGGCCCCGGCCTCCGCATTGCGCCGCACCATCGCCCGCAGTGCGGCCTCGTCGGCCACCTCGCCCCCGAGGAACCAGCAGTGGCCGCCCGGCGGGGTCAGCGGTGACCCGGCGGCGAGAATGCGGGGGCCGCGCACCCGGCCGGCGGTGACGGCCGCGCGCAGCCGTATCGCGGCGGCCTCCCGGTCCCCGAGGTCGCGAACCGTGGTCACGCCGCACGCCAGCAGTTGTTCCGCGCGCCGGGCCATGGCCTCCAGGAGGGTGGGCGGATCGCTCTCCAGCAGCGCTCGGTAGGGTTCCGGGCCGGCGTCGAAGCTCAGGTGCACATGGCCGTCGATCAGGCCCGGCAGCAGCGTCGCGCCGGGGTGGTCCCGGCGGGCCGCGGACGGCGAGGTCTGCGCCAGCACCTCCTCGCGCGGGCCGGCCGCGGCGATCCTCCCGTCCTCGACCAGGACGGCCGCGTCCGTGGTGTGTTCCCCGACGGGTCCGTACAGCAGCGCGCCCACCGTGATCAGCATGTGCGCTCTCCGGTCAGCGCGTGGGCCGCGGAACCGTCGTGCGATACGGCACGCCCCGGACGACCGGCCGCCGGGCGGGACGCGGCGCCTGCGGGAGCGTCCACGGCGCGCGCCAGGCGGACGAGCAGTTCGTCGAGCAGGGCCGCCGAGGTGGCGAAGTTGACGCGCACGAAGCCGTCGCCGCCCGGTCCGAAGCCGGGCCCGGGCCCCAGGTCGACGGCGCCACGCTCACGGAAGCGGGTCGCCGGGTCCGCGCCCCAGCCCAGCGCCCGGCAGTCGAGCCAGGCGAGATAGGAGCCCTCGGGCGGGTGGTGGCCGATCTGCGGCAGCCGCGCGGCCAGGCCGGCGGCGAGCCGGTCGCGGTTGCCGGTCAGCCGCCGCCGGACGGCCGTCAGCCAGGCGTCCCCCTCCGTCCACGCCAGCAACGAGGCGTGCACGCCAAGGGCGTTGGCGGCGCCGTACAACTCGACGGGCTGTTCGTCCAGCGCCCTGCGCAGCCGGGCCGGTCCCAGGTGGCCCACCGCGCAGCGGACCCCGGCGAGGTTGAACGCCTTGGTCGCCGAGGTGAGGGTGACCGTGCGCCGCTCGATCTCGGGGCCCAGGGAGGCGAACGGGGTGTGGCGGTGCGGGGCGTGGGTCAGGTCGGCGTGGATCTCGTCGGAGATGACGAGCAGGTCGTGGCGTTCGGCGAGTTCGGCGAGTTCCCCGAGCTCGGCCCGGTCGAACACCCGGCCCGTGGGGTTGTGCGGGTTGACCAGCACCAGCGCCCGGCAGCCGTGCTCCACCACGTCCCGGGCGAGCCTGCCGGGGTCCCAGGTCCGGCCACGGGGGCCGTCGCGTAAGGGAATCGGGACCAGCCGGCGGTTCAGCCGGGCCAGGCCGTCACGGAACGGACCGTAGAGGGGGGTGTGCACGGCGACCGCGTCACCGGGCTCGGTGCCGAGATGGAGTGCGAGGTGTACGCCCTGGGTGACGGTCGCGAACTCCCTTGCCCAGGAGGGCTGCGGGTGCCAGTCGTAACGTTTCGCCATGCGCGCGGCGAAGACGTCTCTCAGGGGGCTGCCGTCCGGCCAGTACGGATAGCCGAGGGCGCCGTGGGCGAGGCGGCGCCGCAGCCCCTCGCGTATCGGCTCCGCCACCGGGAAGTCCATCTCGGCCAGCCCGGCGGGCAGCACGCCGGCGGCCGTCTGCCGCCACTTCTTCGTCCCGATGCCGGAGCGGAGCATGTCCGGGTCCACATCGTCGACGGGGTCCAACTCGGCTAAGTCGGCCGGCGAATCGGCCGCGCCGATCTCGCTCGCATGCATGGTGTCCTCCCCCGGTCCGCGCCCGTTGGGCGCGGGACAGCAGCGCGGCAGGTGACCGCGCCGGTTGTGCGGGTTGCCCCCTCAGGGCCCCGATCGAACTCCGTAGGTCATGAGCTGTAGGGATTTCGCGTGCACCGGTCGTCGCGGACGCTAATCGAATGCCCCGGGTCAACACTGGAAATCTTGCGGAAATCTGTCAAGAGCGAACAGGACTTTGGCTCCTGACGCCCCGAAAGACCAACCGGCACCTCGGCCGTTCACCGGCCCCCGACGCCGCACCTCTTTCAACTCACCCAACATCAAGGGAGTTTGGCGAACCCGGCAGCAACCACCCCACCAGCAGCGGCCATTGCCTGGACACCACTCCTTGTGCACGCCGATACGACGGCCAACCCGGAATACCGACACATGCACTTCCCGCGAACCGTTCGATGACGAAGCGTGCGCGCGGGAATACGGATCCGTATGCGAGAGATCACACGACCCGCACGTCAGCCGGTTCCGCCCTCGGCACCGGAGTCCGACCGAATATCGCCGTCGCGGAAAATCCGGTCCAGATGGTGGCGCACCACCGCGACCGCGGACTCCGGGCTGCGCTGGCCGACCAGAATGGCGGTGCCCAGCCCGGCCGAGAGGGCGAGCAGACCGATCGCCTCCGTCCGCGTGTCGACGTCGGGCGCGATGAGCCGCGCCTCCTGCGCCTGCCGGAGGAGGCCGGCCACGGCGTCCTCGGCGGCATCGGGGTTCGCGATGAAGGGCTGGGCGGCGAGCGCCTCGTCCGTGACGGACAGCACCGCGTACGAGGTGTGGACGAGGTGGAAGGTCCGGCTCTCCTCGTCGGTGGGCAGCGACTCCAGCAGCAGCGCCTCGATCACCGCGCGCGGGCCGGGGTCGTCCCCGGCGGCCCGGACCCGGGCGGCGGCGCGCGCGCCGAACCCGGCGGCCAGATGCTCCAGTCCGTACAGGAGCAGCTTCTCCTTGGTTTGGAAGTAGTACTGCACCAGCCGGAGGGAGACGCCCGCTTCGGCCGCCACGTCGCGCATCCCGACACTGTGCAGTCCGCGTCGCCCGGCGACCCGGACGAGCGCCTCGGCGATCTCGGTACGCCGTTCCTCATGGTCCACACGCTTCGGCATCTGCCGTGTCTCCGCCCTTGCTCTTCCGGCCAGTTGACCCGTCGGTGCCGGCGGTCCGCCGGTACCGACGCATCTTCATGATACGCCGGTACCACCATCATGGTACGGTCGTATCACGAAAGAAGGATCTCTGATGGATCTCTCCGGAGGTGTCACGCATGCCCGAGACCACGACCCGCGAGCGCGGACGGGCCGACGTCGGCCGCTATGTGAACGAGACCCTGCGCGACCGGTACTTCAGCGCCTGCGACGCGGTCTACGCGCTGGGTCCGGCCCCGCGCGCGGAGCGGGAGGTGGAGACCCGCTTCGGGACCACGCACGTCTACGAGTACGGCCCCACGGAGCCCGGGAACGCATCCCGGACCCCGGTGGTACTCATCCACGGCTCGGGCTCCAACTCGTCGATGTGGTACCCGAATGTCGCCGCCCTCAGCGCACGGCGCACGGTCTACGCGCTCGACACCCCGGGCGATCCCGGGCGCAGCGTCCACCGCGAGCCGATGCACCGTCCCGAACTCGCCGCACAGTGGATGGACGAGGCCCTCGCCGCCCTCGGACTCGACCGGGTCCACCTCATCGGGTCCTCCTACGGCGGATGGCTCGCCCTGAACCAGGCGCACCAACGCCCCGGCAGACTGGCCTCGGTGACTCTGCTCGACCCCGGCGGCCTGGAGAAGGTGGGACTCCGGTTCTTCGCCTGGATCTTCGTCAGCCTGTTCGCGACCTTCGCGCCGAAGCCGCTGCGCCGGCACCTGGCCGCCTGGCTGGACCAACCGGTCCTGATCGTACCGGAGTTGCGCGCGATGATCCACCTCGGCGTCCGCGCGTTCCGCATCCGCCGGCCGGCGCCGCTCCCGCTGACCGACGACGAGATGCGCACCATCCGCACCCCGCTCTACCTCCTGATGGGCAAGCGCAGCCTGATCTTGCACCCCAAGCGGCAGTTGGTACGCGTGCCGTCCCTGGTGCCCGGCGCCCGCGTCGAGATCCTCTCCGGCACCGGCCACGGTCCGCAGATCGACCACGCCGAGGTGGCCAACGGCCGGATGCTGGACTTCGTGGACTCCATCGACTGAACACGGGCGCGGAACCGCGCCGCGTCGTCGGCGCCACCGTGCACGACGCGGCGCCACCGCGCCCGCACCAACCCGGTCGGCCCCGTGCATCCTTACGACCGCGGGCAGCGGACCGACCGACGGCCCCTCAGGGACGCGGGGGCTACTCCGCGCCGCCTCCGCCGCCGCCCTTACGGCGGGCGCGCCCCTGGCCGTCGCCCGTGGCGAACGCCGCCACCAGGCTGGCGCCGCGCGCCGCCAGCAGCCGCCGTCGCTCCCAGCGCGACCGCGGCCGGACGCTTACCCGAGTGCCCTGCTGCGCGAGTGCCAGAGCGGTCAGACGCCGGCCGGCCTGGGCAAGGTCGGCCAGGATGCGCTCTCGGTGACGCTCGTTGCGCGCACCGCGCAACGCGGCGCACAGGCCCTCGATCTCCGCCACGGCCGCCCCGACCCGCAGGTTTGCGCTTCCCGTCGCCGTCATCCCGCACCGCGCCACCTACAGCCTCCTTTATATGGACAGTCACCCAGCGCACAACACTTGCCCATATGCGCAATACCGCAACCCTTCTGCGTCGGCTTTCCGCGAGGCTTCACCGCATGCCCGCCGGAGACGCCGACCGGCGGCGGATGCTCCGCGCCTTCGCCGGCGAAGGGGCCGCGCCCGGCAGCATCGACAACCTCCTGGAGCGCGACGAGTTCGACCTGGTCGCCGTCGGCCGCGCCCTGCTCCAGGACGCGCAGTGGGCGGCGAAGGTCCTGGGCAACCGCTTCGAGGAGCTCCAGCCCTACGGCGCGGCGGCGCCGAAGACGCTGAGCTGAGCGGCTCCGCCGGTATCACCGGCAGCCCGGTCCGGCTGACGCGACCGGCCCGGCCCCGTCGAACCGTCCGTGCGGCTGCGGTTCGGCGGTGAACGGGGGCGTGACCGCGGGCACGGCGCAGCACCGCCCCCACCCGCCCCGCGCCCTACCGGACGTCAGGTCCCACCGACACGCCGCACAACTCGGCCGCGGTGCGCCAGAGTTCTTCCTCGCGGCCCTCGTCGTAGGACTCGTCGGAGGACCGGTCCACCATGTGGCGGTCGATGTAGGCGCCGGTGGGGCCCGGGCGGGGGCCTGCCGCGGCTTCGGCGAGCAGGCGGCCGGCCCGGGCGGGGCTCAGGGCGAGCGGGGTGGCGGTCAGCGCGTGCAGGAAGGTGCGGGAGAGGAGCTGGACGGCCGGGCCGGCGTCACGGACCAGGCCGGTGCCGGGGACGTAGCCGGGGTTGAAGGTGTAGGCGTCGATGCCTTCGGGCAGTCGGCGGGCCAGTGCGTGAACGAGGTAGAGCACGGCGAGCTTGCTGGTGGAGTAGGCCGTGCGGCCCTCGGCGGCGGTGTCCGCCCGCTTCCCGTGGTGGGGTGCGGCGAGGGCCTGGACGCTTTCCCAACGGGGTGCGGGGACCACGCCCATGTTGTGGCGGAGGTCCCCGAAGTGCGTGTCACTGCCGACCACGACGATGCGGCTGGGGGCGGTGAACTGCTCCCACAGCAGGCGGATGAGAAGCCAGTTGGCGAGGACGTTGACCGAGAAGGTCAGCTCGACGCCGTCGGCGTCGGTGCGGGTCCGGGTGGTCAGCTGGAGGCCGGCGTTGCCCACGAAGCCGCACAGCGGCGGCAGGTCACCCGCGGCCAGGCGGCCGGCGACCTCGTCGGCGGCGGCCCGGATGCATTCCCGCGCCGCCAGATTGCAGCAGACCGCGGACACGTGGGGATTGCCGGTGGCCTCGGCGAGCTCGGCGGCGAGCCGGTTGCCGCTGGTTCCGCGGGACGTCACCAGCAGATGGAGGTCCGGGTTCGTCCGCAGCAGATGCTCGGCGGCGGTTCTGCCCAGGCCACGACTCGCCCCGGTCATCAGCAGAGTGCGCGTTGCCATGGTGTCTCCGGTACGTCAATCCATCGGGGGCACTGCGTACCGTAAGGGATTGCATCGTTCCGGTCGACGGTGCTTTCGCGTTGTTGTGATAGGGGTGCCAACACGTTCCGGCCGCCGTCGTCGCGGGAGGTCGAGCGGGAGGTCAACCGGTGCCGCGCAGGCACTCTCGCTGCCGTGACGGCGCTGTGCGGCCGGGCCGCTGTCCTGTCGGCGCGGCAGGACAGGCGGCCCGGCCCGTGCCCTCACGCCTCGCGCCCGGCCCCCAACAGACGCTCCACAGCGGCCAGTTCCACGCACAGGGCGAGCCCTTCCAGCGCGTCGCCGAGCTCCGCCAGTCCGGGGTAGCTGGGGGCGAGGCGGATGTTGCGGTCCCGCGGGTCCGTTCCGTACGGGAAGGTGGCGCCGGCGGGCGGGGGCGCGATACCCGCCGCACCGGCCCGCTCCAC
>NZ_KN708638.1:866351-930749 GCF_000805335.1 Streptomyces sp. CT34
GAGCCGCTTCTCCAGCACCGCGTCGATCAGCTCGAACTTGGGCCGCAGCAGTTCGGCGTGGCGCGCCATGTGGGCCCGTACGGCCGCGGCGTCGGGCAGGAAGCGGGCGTGCCGCAGCTGGTTGATCTTGTCCGGGCCGATCGTCCGCTTCGAGAAGTGGTCGAGCAGCCAGGAGACGTTGGCGGGCGAGGATCCGAAGAAGGCCACCCCGCTGCCGGCCATGGTGATCTTCGAGGTCGAGCCGAAGACGAACACCCGGTCGGGGTGGCCCAGTTCCGCGCTCAGGCTCAGGATGTCGGCGAGGGGTTCGTCCGCGCCGACGTGGTGCACCGCGTACGCGTTGTCCCAGAAGATCCGGAAGTCCGGGGCGGCCGTCTCCATGGCGGCCAGCCGCCGTACCGTCTCGGGCGGGGAGCAGACCCCGGTCGGGGTGCTGTACTTCGGAACGCACCAGATGCCCTTGACCCGTTCGTCGGCGACGAGCCGTTCCACCTCGTCCAGGTCCGGGCCGTCCGCGGTCATCGGCACCGGGATCATGTCGATGCCGAGCTTCTCGCACAGCGCGAAGTGCCGGTCGTAGCCGGGAACCGGGCAGAGCATCGCCGTCCGCCCCTCGCGCGGCCAGGGCGCCGGAGCACCGGGCAGGCCGAACAGGACCGCGTCCACCACGCATTCGTACATCAACTCCAGACTGGAGTTGCCGAACGCGACCAGCTGGTCCACCGGCACCTGCAACGGCTCGGAGAACGCCGCCCGCAGTTCGGGCAGCCCCTGGAGTCCGCCGTAGTTGCGGGCGTCGGTACCGTCCTGCGCGGTGTGGTCAACGGGACCCGGCAGGCCCAACAGCGGTCGCGACAGCTCCAGTTGCTCAGCGGAGGGCTTGCCGCGGGTCAGGTTCAGGCGCAGACCCCGGCTCTTGAGGCGGCCGTGCTCGTCGCGGAGCGCCGCGAGTCGTGCGGACAGTTCGGGATGCGCAAGTGTCGTCAGATCCATGCCCGCCATCCTCGTTCAGGCCCGCGATCGGCGCGCCAGGATTACTGCGCGCGGCAACAGGGGGCTGACCGGACCGGATACCGATATGGATGCCGGGCCGGATGCCGGTGGGGGAGTTACGGGTACGGGGAACGCTGGTCGCGCACCGCGGATAATCCGGGTGTCACGGGGCGCCGCCCAATGCCATGATGTTGATCATGAACGGTTACGTTGCCGATCCCGCCCGACTCGGTGAGACCCGGCTGTCCGACGGCCGCTTGCTCGGGTGGGCGGAGTGGGGACCGGAGGACGGCGTGCCGGTACTGCTGTGCCCGGGCGCGGCGACGAGCCGGTGGCTGGGCTTCGGCGCCGGCGTCGTCGAGAGGCAAGGAGTACGCCTCATCTCCGTGGACCGCCCGGGACTCGGGGCCTCCACGCCACACCCGGGGCGGACCTTCGCCGATTTCGCCGGTGACATCCGCCAACTCCTCGCGCCGCGCGGACCGGGACGCGTTCCGGTGGTCGGCAACTCGCAGGGGGCGCCGTTCGCACTGGCCTGCGCCGCGGCGGGGATCGCGTCCGCGCTGGCCGTCGTCTCCGGCGCGGACGAGATCGCCGCCCCCGAGTTCGCCACCGTGCTGCCGGCGGAGCTGCGCGACCTGGTCGAGCGGACGGCGGCCGACCCCGCGGGCGCCGAGCAGTTCTTCGCCGGGTTCACCGCGGAGGCCATGTGGAACATGGTCATGGGCCAGAGCCCGGAATGCGACCTGACCGTCTACCGCGAGCCGCGGTTCGCGGACGCCTACCGCCGCGCCCTGGCGGAGGCCTTCGCCGGTGGAGCGGCGGCCGGTTACGCCCGGGACACGGTGCTGGCCATGGGACGCTGGCCGTTCCGCCCGTCCGAGATCACCGTCCCCGTCGACATCTGGTACGGCGAGCGCGACACCAGCCACTCCCCCGACAACGGCGCGTTCCTGGCCGGCCGCATTCCCGGCGCCGAGCGCCATCTGGTCCCGGACACCGGCGGCGCCCTGCTGTGGACACACGCCGCTCCCGTCCTAGCCTCGCTGCTCCGGAAGGCCGGGGCTGGGTAACTCCGAAGGGACGGGGGTGACCGCGTAACTCCCAAGGGACGGAGTAACCGCCCCGCCCCCACCACCACGTGGCATCCCCACCGTCCCGGAGAGGCGGAGCGCATCCGCCACTTCGGCTGACCACTACCGGTCGAGTGCACGCGCCCGCAGTCCCCCGCAGTCCAGTCCCCCGCAGTCCCCGACCGGCCCCATCGCGCAGTCCGCCGTACGGGACCCCCCGGTGAACGCTAACGTCAGGCCACCGAACACCAGCGAGCACGAACAAGAGCGAGCACACACCGAAGGAGAGGGCAGCCCCATGGACGCCGAGCAGGCCCGTGCCCGTATCGCCGCCATCCGCGCAGCCGGCGGGAAGGTGAGCGCCGAGGAGCTGGACGGCCTGTGGGCCGCCCTTGAGCCGGTGCGGCCCGAGGACATCCTCGGGCCCTGGAAGGGCAGCGCATTCGTCACCGGGCACCGTGTCGAGGGCCTGCTGGAGGCGGCCAACTGGCATGGCAAGAACTTCCGTTCCACCTCCGACGTGCAGCCGCTGATCTGCCGCGGCCCGGACGGGAAACTGTTCTCCAACGTCGAAGCGGGCAACGGCGAGGCCAGTTTGTGGATGGTCGAATTCCGCGGGGAGTCCACCGCCTCGATGGTCTACGACGGCCAGCCCGTCATCGACCACTTCAAGCGCATCGACGACGCCACCCTCCTGGGCGTCATGAACGGCAAGGACGTCCTCGACGACGGCCGGTACTTCTACTTCCTCCTCGACCGGGACTGACTGCCCCGGACGCCGCACCGCGGCAACCGCGCCCCGGACAGGCCGAGGTGATCTCCCAAGCCATCACCGCGCTGCGCCGGCAGGGCACCCTGGCCCTGGTCGGCATCGGCGGCCAGGCCACGTTCGACATCATGACCGTGATGACCAAGGGCCTCCGGATCCGCGGAGTGATCGAAGGCGACGCCCGGCCCGCCGAGTTCATCCCGCACCTCATCGCGCTCCACCGCGAGGGCAGGCTCCCCCTCCACGACATCATCACCGAGTTCCCGTTCGCCGAGATCGAGCGCGCCGCACAGGCCGCCTCCGCGGGCCGGGTCATCAAGCCCGTGCTCCGCTTCGGCTGAGCGCGCGCGGCGCGACCGGCACCCGGTTGCCCGCGGCAGGCTCGCCCGCCAGAGTTCCAACGTGGCGAGGCCGGTTCCGACGGCGGCGTTCGATGCGGTTCCGGCGACGTTCGATGTGACGGCGAGCGGTCACCGTTGGGTGATGTCGGCGCTGACGATCGCGCCGCCGGGCACCGTGATCACCTCCCCGGCCCCGGACCACCGCCCGCGTCTCCTACAGCCCGCGGATCGCCTCCTCGATCGTCACCGCCAGGGACGCGAGCGCCGTGAACCCCGGTACGGCCTCAACGAGGCCCTTGGCGAACAGCTTCAGCTTGCCCTTGCGCGGCGTCTCCGCGGTGACCTCCTCGCGGGCGTCCTCCGCCGCCTCGATCAGGTCGCCGCGGTCGGGGTGATCGGACCGGCCGAGCTCGTCGATCAGCCGGGAGAGCAGATCGCCGATCTCCTGGGCCGACGGCCGCCGCCCACCATCGCCTTGGGACAGCCCGCTGTTGTGCACCTCGGCCCGCGCGTTCCGGCCGCTCGCCACGGCGTTGCCGACGACGTTCGAGCCGCCGGTCGCGATGATCCCGTCGTTCCTCCGCATCGCGTTTCCTCATCCTCTTCCGTTGTCAGTCCAGCCTCACCAGGGGGATCTTGTTGAGAATGTTCATCGAGACCCGGGACTTCTCACCGGTCGCGACCGAGCTGGATTCCACCTTCGCGCCCTGGGTCGCGATGATGCCGTTGTTGACGATGATTTCCTGACGCTGCACCAGTTCACTCACGTCGATGCCCCGCACCTCGGCGAATTCCACGAGGGCGTCCAGGACCCGCTTTTCGACGGTCTTGAGAACCATGCCGCAGTCGGCCTTCTGGAAATAGCGGTGGTGCCTGCTGTCCGCTGCCTTCTGCCGCACGCTCTGCCGCGCCCCGTAGTCGAAGTGCCGGAGCTGGGTGATGCGCCGGTACTGCCGGCGCATCCGCCAGTACATCCAGTGGTCCGGGGACAATCCGGCGACCGCGCGCACCGGCGAGGCGAACAGCACGAACAGGGTGCTGACCAGCGTCTGTGCGAGCAGTTCGAGGACATCACGCACCGACGGACGGGGCATGAGGGTGTCAATGACCCGGTACCGGTCGAGCAGCGGGCACAGCACCGTTTGCACGGCCTCCACAGAGAGATTGGAGTCCGAGCGGAAGAAACGCAGGAAGAGCGAGGTGACCAACTCGCCGCCCCAACCGGTGGAATGCACCACCAGATAGGGGCGGGCCCCCTCCTCGGGTGCCCGCTTCAGTTCGTCCATCCGGTATTGCGGGATCGAGGCGACGGGCCGGCCGAGCGGATCCGGCAGGAAGCGCCTGTCGCCCAGGAGAGTCGCACCGTCCACGAACAGCCGCTCCTCGATTTCCAGGCAGGGCAGGGACAACGCACCGACGCGCTGGGCGATATGAGCGTAGAGATCCGTCACGTCGAAGTCCCGCGCCGTCACCCCCGCCCCGCTCGATGTGGTGACGTCGAAGGTCAGGGACCACGATTCGAGTTGGTTCCCGTATCCGATGAACGGTGAATAGCCGCTGTACGCCGTGACGTTCCCCCGGGCGTAATCCCCGATCTGGCGCAGACCGGCGGCGATCTCGGGAGTGAACGGTGGGGGCGCCGCCGCGGGGTCGAAACGACCCGGGCGGAGGCTCTGGAGATGGCGCCCGTATTTCGTCGAGACTTCGAACGAAAACACCGTGACCCAGGCGAAGAGCAGCGTCAGCAGGGTGGCGTCCGGACTGTCGGCCCAGAAGGTGAACACGACGGCCAGCACCAAGAGGGCGGCGAGCAGCAGATCACGGCTGTGGCGGCGGGCGTTGGCCCGGTAGGCGTGCCGGAGCACGACGGGCACGTCGCATGCCGGGGCCATCGCCACCCCCAGATGCGGTTCGGCCGCGATCTCCTTGATGAGCGACCTGGCGTACTCGCGATGAAGATAGGCCGCGGCGCACAGATACCGGGTCAGGTCCCGACCGCCGCCCCAGCGCGGCGCGTTGGCGGCACGGCCGCTCGTGGCGGGCGCGAACGTGGACCCGGTGGACGGCACCGCGGCGGAACCACCGCCCGCCGCGGGCGCGAAGGTCGATCCCGCCCCCGACGCGGCAGCGGAACGGCTACCGGTGGCGGGCGCGAAGGTGGACCCCTTGGACAGGTTCGGCACAGGCGGTGACGCACCGGCCGACGGCGCCGTCGCCGCAGAGCTCCCGCCGGTCACCAGGGCCCCACCGCACTTGCCGCAGAACGTGGCGCCCGGAACCGATCCCCGGCCGCAGCGAGGGCACGAAGCAGAAGAAGAGGCAGAAGGCGTCATCACTCCCCCGTGCATGAAGACAATCCACGTTTCCCAAGTGCACCACAGGCACTCTGCACAGCACTACCGGTGTGCGCTTTGCGGCTGGACCGTTACAGATCACCGACACATCACGAGAGTTCCGGCGGAGAACCGAGGGACCGCCACCCATCGAGCCATCCTCCCCTCTGTACCTACAGGTATGTACAATCCCCTCATGGACACCAGGGAACGACTCATCCAGAGCACCCGCGAGCTGCTGTGGGAGCGCGGCTACGTCGGCACCAGCCCCAAGGCGATCCTGGAACGTGCCGGAGCGGGACAGGGCAGCATGTACCACCACTTCCACGGCAAGCCCGATCTGGCGCTGGCCGCGATCAGCCGGAGCGCGGCGGACCTGCGGGAGCGGGCGGAGGCCGAGTTCACCGGCTCCGGCACGGTGGTCGAGCGGATCACCGCCTACCTGACGCGGGAGCGGGACGCCCTGAAGGGCTGCCCGGTCGGCCGCCTGACCCAGGACCCGGACGTGATGGCGGATCCCGAGCTGCGGAAACCGGTCGAGGAGACCTTCGACTGGCTCACCGACCGCCTGGCCGAGCTGCTCGCCCAGGCCCGCGCCAACGGCGAACTGACCGCCGGGCTCGACCCCGCGGCCACGGCCACCGCACTGGTCGCCGTGCTCCAGGGCGGTTACGTACTGGCCCGCGCCGCCGGTTCCGCCGCCGTCTACGCCCGCGCCGTCGACGGCGCCCTCGACCTCCTCACCGGCCACGTCCGCCGACGCTGATCCCCGAACGCTGATCCCCGAACAGTGATCCACAGACGCCGATCCACGGACGTCCGTACCACCAGGAGACGGTCACCACCATGCCCCTTGTCCGCATCGACGCACTGCGCGCCGACCGCGACCGGCTCGCCGCGCTCGGCCGCGCCGTGCACGACGCACTGATCGAAACGATCGGCATCCCGCCCGACGACCACTTCCAGATCCTGGTCAGCCACGACGGTACCAACAGCACACTCCACTACGGTAGTTACTTCGGCATCGACCGCGACGACGACATCGTGTACGTCGCGATCACCCTGCGCGCCGGACGCACACCCGCACAGAAGCAGGCGCTGTACCGCCGGATCGCCGACCTGGCCCACACCTACGCGGGCACCGCGCCACGCAACGTCTTCGTCACCCTGACCGAGAACGCGTCGATCGACTGGTCACTCGGCAACGGGGAAGCCCAGTACATCACTTCCGCCGCCGTGGCCGACGGCCCGCCGTCACCGTCCGCCGGCACCGCGGCCCGGGAGTGACCACGGAGGCCCCGATGCCGGGACACGCCCGGGCCAGGTCCCGAGAGCACCGACATCGGCCCGGTTGCCGGCGTGCCGTCGCGGATGCGCCCCTTGTGTCCGGCGGAAGACGGCTCCGTCAGCTGGGAGGCGTACCGGTCACACCAGGACCCCGGCCGCCTCGTCCTGGTCGAGCGCTGGGCCAGCCGCCCCCACTGGGAGGCTCACGATGCCGGTGACGCCATCCAGAAGATCTACATCCCGGAGATCATGCCGCGCATCGAGCGCGAAGTGCAGCCAAGCATGCGGGTACATGGCAGGCATGAAGCGGTAACTGGGTGGACCCGTCACGTTGTTCGACCCCGGCTGTTTCACGGAACCGCGGCCAGAGCCTTGAAAACGGCGGCCCCTGCTTGCCCCCTAGACCGGCCTCGGGTAGCAAGCGACGGGATTCACCAGCCCTCTGCCCCGTCGGCGGTCTACCGTACGGATACGCCGCGCTACCCACCGCGGTCACTTGAGGAGGAAATCCTGTGTCATCGGCCTGTGACCCCCAGCACGCTCCCGCCGGCGATGTGAGCACAGCGCTCATGCTGATCGACTCCCGGCTCAAAGCCATCTACGACGGCAGGACCAACACCGACCCCGAACAGCAGGCGCTGATCGACCAGTTCGCCGCCTCCCTGGGCCCCAGGGGAGCCGACGACGTGCTGGACGGCACGTGCACGCTCATCTTCATGTTCATGCAGTGGCTGCGGATGGCCTACGAAGACCACGACGAGGACGTCATCGCGTGCGTGGTGCCCAACTTCGTGGCCACGATGCGCATGATGCCCAAGAGCGTCCGCCCCGAGGCCATTCCCACCATGGTCGGTTTGGTCGTCGCCGCGGGCACCGGCCTGAGCCCCAGCCTGTGGCGCAAACAGTACGGATACTGGACCAAGGACGAGATGACTCCCTTGGAAGCCACCGCCTCCCTGCTCGCGGAGCACATCAACCGCCTCACCGACGACCCCGACTTCGCTACCCGCATGATCACCGAGGCTCTGTACGAGGCGGACGAAGGCTGACGTGCCGCATCCTCGGCGCGAGCCCCGACGTCTGACTCCTCGGGCTCCCTCGCCCATGGCATGCGTGTTGCCCACGCGCTTGACATCAGTGCGGACCGGAGTTCGTGGACGGCATCCGGCTCCGGGGGCCGCGAAGGTGGGGGCGTATCCGGTCGAGGAGGACGAGGGCGAGGGCCAGGACGTAGAAGGCCAGGGCGAAGACGACGGCGTTGGTGGCGACGCCGGCATAGCCGTGGAGGTCGACGTCGAGGAAGGGGTAGGGGTATCGGCCGTTGGTGCCGGGGGCGAGGAGGGCGCCGCGGACGAGGGCGAAGGGTAGGTAGAGGACGGGGTAGGCGAGCCACTGCCAGGCGTAGCGGAGCGGGAAGGCGCCGGGGGTGGTGAGGACGAGCCAGTCGAGGACGGCGGCGAGCGGGGTCACGGTGTGGAGGAGCTGACTGGCGGCCGTTTCGAGGGGGGTTCGGTGGCTGGTCATGGAGAAGCCACTGGAGTCGTTCGACAGTACGAAGTGGAAGACGAGCCCTGTGATGCAGATGTAGAGCAGCGCTGCGCCGGTGATCCGCGGGGAGAGGGCGGGACGCCCGGTCCAGGCGCGGTGGGCGGACCAGGCGAAGACGAGGGCCAGCAGGATGTTGGACTGGATCGTGAAGTAACTGAAGAGCCGGCCCGGGTCGTGGGAGGCGATCGTGTCCAGGACGATGCCGGTCACCGCGGTCAGGACCACGAGCACGCGGAAGGCCACCGCGACGGTGCGGCGGCCTCCGGAGGAGGGTGCGAGAACGGCCGACGCGTCGGGCAGGCCGGACGGGGCCGTGGATGCGGTGGAGGTGGCAAAGGCCGTAGAGGCGGTGGGGGGTGTCGGATCAAGCATTGGTCCACCGTACGGCCCGGCTCCGGGACGACCGCCCCGGACTGCCGGGTCAGGCGCGGGGCACGAGGGTACGGAGCATGGCCTGGTGGCCTGGGTGCCGACTGAGGGGCACAACCGTACCGACCGGCTGGAGAGCGACTCCGGCAAGCAACTGGCGGTCGCCTTGGCACGACCGTCGATCGTAGTGAGACGTCTCGGTATCCCGGCGGGCCGTTGCTCCTTTCACCCCCGGAAATGGACTCCACCGAATACCCGCGCCCGGACACGGTGAAGGCCGTCATGTCCGCGTTCTCACGCGACTTCGTCGCCGGGTCACCGCCACCACCGGGCGCTGCAGGTCCGGCAAATACTCCCGCCTGAACCGGAGGCCCTCAACATCGAACATCCAGCCCCGCCACAGCATGCGCCGGAACTCATCGAGAAGCGCTGCTCTTCGACACGGCCAGCGCCATGTTCAACTGGTCAGACGAAATAGAGGCGTTCGAGTTCGTCGCTGTCGGCTGACCTGGTGTAGAGGGTGCCGCCGTCTTGCGTGACCTTCTCCAGGTAGGCGTAGATCTGTAGAGCCCGGTTGATGGTGTCGGTCTTGGTGTCGCCGGTGAGCTTGACGGCCTGGTCCAGTGCCATGGCCGCCTTGGGGGCGAGGTTGACGGTGATACGCGTCGGGCCGGCGCTCTGCCACTCCTGGGCAGCGGCTCCCTTGTGCGAGGTGGACATGTGACGGCTTCCCCTTCGTCCGATCCGTCCGCGGCCTGACCTGACCAGACCCCTACAGCATCCAAGATGCCCGATCGTACATACGCTGTCAAGCAATCGTATGGACACTACGCGCATCATGCATGCACAAGACATGCTTCGCGGATGAACACCGCCCGATGCCGTCACCACCGCGTCGGAACTGAGTAACAGTCACGTAAGGGAAGGAAAAGTAAAGTTGATGCACATCGCAGCTGATCGCTAGCGTCGGGGTGTGAGCGGTTTAGGAGACGGAGGACAGCTGAGGGGAGAAGGACCAGAGATGGCCACCAGGGATCTCGACCTCAGCGTGGAAGAACCCAGCAACCGTGCGGACGCGGCCGTGCTCAAGGAAAGCACCGGACTGACCTTCAAGTGGGAAATCGGCCCCGCCAAGATGGAAGTCTCCACCGACGAGGCCCAATCCATGTCGCCGTCCGCGATCGGCATCGCCATGCTGCTGCTGTCCGCGGGAAGCAGCGTGCCGGCCGTGGTCCTCGCCCTGGCCAACGAGTTCCTGCACGCCCCTGCCGTGCTGATGGCCATCGGATCGATCGCGCTGTTCCTGGTGGTCTTCGCCACCGGCACGCTGCTGATGCTGCACGGCGGGGCAGTCGGGAAGTCCCCGCACGCCCCCGCCTCTGCGGACCGCCCGGCCTCGAACAGCAGGCGCACGCGGCCGTTTCGGCGCCGGCCGCACCGCTCCGCATCGCATCGCTCCCGCTGACACCGCGCCGGCGGGCCGACCGCAGCCGTCGTGGACTCGCTGTCGGTCATGTGCGAGAGGCCCGAGTGTGATCAGCAGCCGGGGATAGGAACACCACGCCCCTCACCTGCGCCGCCCGCCCGGGCTGCGCAGCGCGCGGGCGATCTCGGCGATCGAGCGGAGGATGGCGGCGCGGTGCCGCGGCCGGGAACCGCGGAGGGCCTGACGGGCGATCAGTACGAGTGAGAGAGCGATGACGGCGGCGGTCAGCGCGACCGTGCACACCTGCGCGGCCAGCACGTCACGCAGAATCCGGGCAACCGAACCGGCGGCGCCGTGCTCCCTCTCGGCTGTCGCGGCCGTCGCAATCGTCGCGGCCATCACGGACTTGTCGGCCATCGTGAACATCACTACTCCGGTGGTTGGGTGCCGTGCGGGACGGATCGGGCCCATGGCACCTGTCCACCGCCGTGTCCATCGACCTTGCGAACTGAGTTTGGACAGGCGGAGGTTGGCGTTGCAGGTGACGGCCGTATGCTGGCGTTCTTCCCATGTGTGCATGGCGGACTCGTTGGACAGCTGGCGAGGGGGCAGGCCGGACCGGCCGGTGATGGCATGGCGGATGACGGCAGCGCGGCGGCGCTGGAGGAAGAGTTCTTCGACGATCTCAGGCGGGTGGAGCGACTGCGCCGGCGGTTGCCTTCCGGGGTGCGCCCCTCTCTGCGCGACCTCGCCAAAGGCACCGGGCGTTCGCACAACACGCTCGACAACTGGTTGAGCGGAAAGGCGTTCCCGTCGGACGGGGAGGAACTTGTCGGGCTGATCGCCGGGATCGGGCGGGCGGCCACCCGCGCCGGCGTCGCCGGCGGTGTCGCGGCGCTGCTCGACGCCGGCCGGTGGCGGGAGCGGCACGCCGCCGTCAATCGGGCCCGTTTGCGGGAGGCGGAGGTGGCGCGGCAGGGCCGGCAGGCCGCCGTGGATCTGGCCGGTGCGGAAGTCCGTGCCCGGCGGGGAGCGGTGGCCGATCCGCCGCAGCGCCTGGGTGCCTGGTCGGCGGCTCGGTTGCGGGTCCACCCGGCCATCTCCGGGACCGCGGCGGGGACTTCCGGCTTCGTCCTGCCCCGCTATGTGTCCCGCCCGCACGACCGGCAGTTGCGCGAGGCACTGCGTACCGCTGCCGCCGGTGGCCGGGCGGCGCTGCTGGTGGTGCGTGGCGGCTCGTGCACCGGCAAGACCCGCACCGCCTACGAAGCCGTGCGTCATATCCCCGCCCTGGCCGATTGGGACCTCGTGTTCCCGCGCACCGCGGCGAGTGCCCTGGAGGTCCTGTCCGCCGGTGTGTTCACCCCGCGTACGGTGTTGTGGCTCGACGACGCGCATCGGCTCCTGGCCGGGCCGGACGGTGAGACCCTCGCCGCCGCGCTGCTCTCCCGTCTTTCCCGGCCCGGCCCCGCGATCGTCGTGGCCACGTTGTGGGATGCCGCCTTCGCCGACCTGACCGCGCCCCCTCGGGAACGTACCTTCGGCAGCGTGGACCCGCACCGTCAGGCCGGTGAGCTCCTGACGGGCGCCGCCGCTGTCGTACGCGTCCCGGCCGCCTTCGGTGCGGCCGAGCTGACGGCGTTGGACACCCTCGGGGGCGACCCCGCGCTGACGGCGGCCCGGAGTTCGTCCCGGGACGGGAGGATCACCCAGACCCTCGCCGCCGGCCTTCAGCTCGTGGACCGCTACGAATCGGCCGACGAGCCGCCCGCCTGCTTCGCCCGTGCGCTGGTCACCGCCGCCATGGACGCCTCCCGGCTCGGCTGGCACGGACCGCTGCCCGACGGCTTCCTGCGCGACGCGGCCCCCGGGTACCTCGACGGCGAGCAGCGCACCGCGGCCGGCCCCGACTGGTTCGCCACCGCCCTCGACGACGCCCGCGTGCAGGTCCAGCGCGTTGCCGCGGCCCTGGAGCCGGTCCCCTCGCCCGGCGGTATGGGGGCGCAGCCGGGGGTCTCGCGGCTGGCCGACTATCTCGACGCCCACGGCCGCGCCACCCGGGAGCACATCTGCCCTCCCCCGTCCTTCTGGAGCGCCGCCGCCGACCACATCAGGGGCGCGGGGCAACTCGCCCGGCTGAGCCGGGAGGCCGAGGCGCGGGGCCGTCACCAGGACGCCGAGCGGCTGGCCCAATTGGCCGCCGCTGCGGGTGACTTCGCCACCTACGCCGTTCTGGCCGAGATGCGGGAGCGGGCCGGAGAGCGGTCGGGCGCGGAGCGGCTCGCCCGACTTGCCGCGGACGCGGGCGATGCGGGCTGCTATGCGGCGCTGGCCTGGATGCGCGAGCGGACCGGAGACCACGAGGGGGCCGAACATCTGGCCCGGATGGCGGGACAGGCCGGAAACCCCGACGCACTGCGGGACTTGGCCGAACGGCGGGAGCAGTCCGGGGAGCTGCGCGGTGCAGAGCGCTTGGCGCGGCTGGCGGTCAAGGCCGGTGCGCGCGATGCGCTGCGCACGCTCGCCAGAGGACGAGAACTCATCGGCGACCACGAGCGCGCGGAGCGCCTGTTCGCGCTGGCCGCCGAGGCGGGAAGTCTGCGTGCCTACAGCGCACTCGCGCGACTGCGGGAGCTCGCCGGGGACCCCCAGGGCGCGGAAGCGGCGGCCAGATCGGCGGCCGACGCCGGCCATCCCCGCACCTACACGGCGCTGGCCTGGATGCGCGAACGCGCCGGAGACCACCGGGGCGCCCAGCGCCTGACCCAACTGGCCGCGGATGCCGGCGACCGCCATGCCTTCCGCGAACTCTCCAGGCTGCGGGAGCGCACCGCTGCCGCGGCGGACGCCGACGACGGCTGACAGGGAGGCGAACGGGTCGGCGGCGGAGGCGGCGACCGTGCTCCGCCCCCTTCTCCGTCCCGCCCGCCGTGCGAGCAGGGCCCCGCACGCGGCCGTAAGGTGCGGCCGTGGTCGAGACGATGTCCGTCACTCCCGCGACGCCTTTGCGCGGTTTCTCGAAGGCAACCAGCGCAAGGCAACCGGCGCTTCGTCGCCGGTACGGCCGAGCACCCCGACCAGGACGCGACCCGCCGCGCCGAGGTCGCAGTGGCCCAGCGCTCCTTCGTCGTCCTGCTCGGGTGCTCCGACTCGCGGCCGGCCGCCGGGATCACCTTCGATAGTGGTCCGGGCGACCTGTACGTGGTTCGCACCGCCGGCCGTGTGAGGGCCGGCGTGACCCCCCGCTCCCCCGGCCACGCCGGCCTGCCGGGTCATCGTGCGCCTCCCTTCGTCTCCGCCGAGTACGCGGGAGTCATGGCGAAGTGGCAGGTCAGACAGGTGAGTTCGCGGGCCGGTCGGGACAGCGTCGACTGTCCGACACCGGCCAGGTGATGGCCGGGTTCCAGGGCGACATGGCAATGTCGCATGCAGACGCCGACACCGCAGTGGTGGCACACCCCCACGGCATCGACGACCTCCTCGGCCCATGCGCAGTCGAAGCACTTCATGGGACTCACCCGCCTCCCGCGTACCTGCGCGGACCTTTTCACGGATCGGAAAACTGTTGCGTGCGGCATTGGTTGCCCACGCAGAGGAATGTCCTGCCGCCGACCGGTCGCGGCGGCGGGTCAACCGCCGCGCCCTGTGCGGCGGCGCGCGGTGAGCCATGGCGTTGCGGAGGCGATCGCCATGGCCCCGGCCGCCCACAGCGCGGCCAGCGCTCTGGACCAGGCAGCCGACGGCGAGCAGTACCGCACTCACCGCCACCGCCGTCCAGGCCATCACCGCGGTGGCCCGGCGACGCAGTGCCAGGACCGGCCGCCGATGCCTGCGGAGGGTCTCGCCGAAGGTGCTGAGCAGCAGGGCGAGGTCGGGGTCCTCCGCCATGAAGCCCTGCTCGATCTCGGCGAGCACCCGTCGGTCACGCATGGGCAGCGTCACGCTCGCCTCCTTCCGGAGCCCGCGTCGCTTCCGGCCGGACCAGGCCCTGTCGTCGAACTCCCGCCTGCCGGCCGTCGCCCGGCACGCCGAGAGCGCGCACCGAACGCCGCCCGGCCCGCCCTTCGGGCGGACGACGGGAGTTTGACGACAGGACCTAGGCGGCCGACTTCCGACCGCCCTCGGCTCCCATCGCCATGCGTGTGCCGGCCAGCCCGAGGGCCAGGGTGACGGCCCCGATCCAGACGTTGTTCCAGATCAGTCCGGCACTCGCGCTGTGCCCGGCGGTCACGACCCAGGGGGAGATGACCAGCCAGACGCCGATCACCGCGCAGGTCCAGGTCAGCTGGTACATGCGCTCCGGTGCCCGGATCAGCCCGAGGCCGATCACGGCCAGCACCAGGCCGATGACGAGGTTGTTCACCGTCAGTTCGGGGCTCGTCGCGTGGAAGTGCACCACCCACGGCGAGATCGCCGCGTACATCCCGGTGAGGAGCACGATCCCGTCGAGGGCGGCAGCTTGGCGTCCGGAGACCAGCCGTGCGTAGCGCTCCCGCATCTCGGCAACGTCGGGATGGCTGGTGATGTCTGTGGTGTGGTGAGAGAGGTCCGACATTCGAATCGCTTCCCCTCGTATGCCTCGATTGACCTCAACTCCACCATATCATTGCACTCTGCAATAATGCAGGTGTGCGAGGCCGCGGTCACAGGTTCAGGACGATGGCTGCGCCGATGCCACCGAGGATGAGGGCGAAGGCCCCGTACCGCCAGCCGCCGTTGCGCCAGGGGAAGAAGTGGTCGAGGGAGAGGGCGCCGGGGCCGATGGTGGCCACACCGAGCACGACCAGAGCGATGACCAGGGGGTATTCGATGCCGCCTTCGGTCGACCACAGGCCGTTCGGCGAGGTGACCGTCATGGCGTTGATCAGTACGCCGATGAGTGCGGCGGCGGCCAATGGCGTCAGCAGCCCCACGGCCACACCCAGGCCGCCGAGCAGCTCGGAGGCGCCGGCGATGCCGGCGAAGATGGTGCCAGGGTGGTACCCGAGTGCCTCGAAGCCCTTGCCGGTGGCCTGGATCCCGTGGCCGCCGAACAGGCCGAACAGTTTCTGGGAGCCGTGGCCGGCCATCAGCAGGCCGACGGGCACTCGCATCAGCAGCACGCCCACGTCCGCGGGGCGCACGGCCGGTGGTGAAGGACCCGCCGCGGCGGTGCCATGGCGTGCGGTGGGGGTGGTTGGTTGTTCCATGGCGGGTTCACCTGCACTTCGGTGACGCCCGTTGGCGAACGCCGCGATCGGACGGGCGCCGGTGAGATGGGGCACGCAACGGGTGATGCGTACGCAGCGGGGATGGGACGGGCCCGCGCCCCGGCGAGGTGGTCCGGACCCTGGCCCGGCCCACCACACCACCGATACTTCTCCTTCTGCCTGGCAAGGTCCAGGGGGTAGCGGAAAATTCCGCTGGCGCTTTCGGGCTACGGCTGTTTCTCGGGTCGGCGGTCACCGGCCGCTTCGGAGCCGTCGCCTCCGTTTGCCGCGACGCGGGCGCGCAGCTCGACGCAGCACCGGCCGGCGTGCGGGGCGAGGACGGCGTCGGTGGAGTCGCTGCCCAGGCCCTTGAGGTAACCGGCCAGGAAGGCCCGGTTGATGTCGCAGACCAGCTCGGGAGCCTTGGCGGCCAGCGGGTGGAACGGGCAGTTGCGCAGCAGAACCAGGGTCGGGGTGCTGCGTTCGGGCTCGAACCCGAACGCGTCGAGCGTCTCGGTGGCGAGGCTGAGGCCGCGCTCGGCACCCAGCCGGCCGGGACGTGCCCGGACGCGTTCGGCGGCGCCGATGTTCCTGCCCCGTTCGCCGGCCACGCGCACCGCCGCGTCGTGCGCCGATTCACCGGGGGCCTCGCTGCGCACGGCCTCGGCGAGCAGGTCGGCCAGCAGCTGGAAGCGGCGTTCGGGGACGCTGACCTCGATCGCTTCGGCGGCAGGTTCGTAGAGCTTCGGGTGCCGGCCGACCTTGCGGATGCCGGGCGGTGAGGCGTAGTGGGCCCGCAGCAGTCCGGCCGCCACGAGTTTGTCCAGGTGGAAGGCAGCCAGCTTGCGGGAGATGCCCACGCTCGCGGCCACCTCCTCACGGGTGAGCGGGCGGTGTTCGCGCCGGATGACGTCGAACATCCGCCGCCGCAGTTCGTCACCCAGGACGGCCAGCGAGGTCAACGAAGCGTCATCGAGTCCCACACAGGCACGCTATCGCACAGATGCGTGGGCGTAACTACGTGCCGGGCGGGCGCTGCCGGTTCCCTTGACCTCCCCGCGAAATATCACCAACGATATTTGGTGAAATAGCTCAGGGAGGCCGCGATGGCTGCCATGCTCACCGACGGACAGCAACAGGCGAAGCGGCCGGTCAGCGCGCTGCTGACCGGCCCGTACGGGCACCCCTTCCACCCGATCCTGGTCACGGTGCCGATCGGGGCATGGGTGGCGAGCCTGGTCTTCGACATCGCCTCCCGCATCGCCTCCCGTCCCGGCTTCCTGGGCCCGGCGGCGATGTGGCTGATCACGCTCGGCGTCGGTCGGTGCGCTGGCAGCCGCGACCGTCGGGTTCCTCGACCTGTTCGCCATCCCCACCGGCACCCCGGCCTTCCGGACCGGTCTGCTGTACATGGCCCTGAATCTGGTCGTGACCTGCGCCTACGCCGGCAACTTCGGGTGGCGCCATGCGCAGCACACGAGCAGCGGCCCGGTGGGACCCGGGATGCTCACGCTCTCGGCCGTGAGTGTGGCCGTGCTCGCGGTGTCGGGGTTCCTCGGTGGCAGGCTCGCCTACCGCTACGGCTTCCGCGTGGCCGACGAAACCGCGCAGGCCGAGGGCTACCGAACCGCCGGCCGCCCGACCGGCACGGCCGGACCGGGTGCCCGACCCTGACCAACCGCCGCACCGGACAGCCCCGCCCGGTGCACCCGTCACGGTCTCGTCACTGTCTTCAGGAGGTCGGCATGAACATCGCCGCACTGATCACGTGGGTGGTGACCGCCCTCGGCGGCTTCTACCTCATCGGCACCTGGATCACCACGGTGGAGTCCGGCAGGACCGGGCCGGCCGGCTGCCCGTCCCCGTCGTCTTCGGCCACTTCCTGCTGGCCGCGGCCGGGCTCGTGGTCTGGATCGTCTACCTGGTGACCGACAACCGGGCGCTGGCCTGGACGGCCTTCGGACTGCTCGTCCCCGTGGCCCTGCTGGGCTTCACCCTGTTCGCCCGCTGGCTCCCCGCCCGCCGGGCCGCCGTCGGCGGCGATCAGGCGCCGCCGGAAGGCCACTTCCCGGTACCCGTCGTGGCGGCCCACGGAGTGCTCGCCGTGGCCACCGTCATCCTCGTCCTGCTGACCGCGCTGGGCATCGGAGGCAGCTGACGTGAGCCGCTCCCCGCACCGCACCAGCACCGGCACGGCCACCGCCGCCCTCGACAACGCCCCGGACGACCTCGTACGCCCCGCCGCGCTGCGGGTCGTGCACGCCACCGACGGGATCGATGGCGCTCATCGGACTGTCCCGCTGACCGCGAGGGGGCAGAGGGGACAGGAGCGTGTCCGTGTACGGTAGTTGAACCTCCGCTATGCGGCCCCCGGCTACGACGGCGTGGTCAGCGACTACTTCCTCGTACGCACCGCTCACTTCGCACCTCACGGCACGCTTTCCCACGACGCACTGTCGGCCGAGGACGTCGTCGGGCTGAAGTGGTGGCGGCACCAAGACGTCGCCGACCACGCGGTCCCGGCCTGTTCTCCCCGTGCGAACTCGCTACTCACGTGGGCGCGTTGACGACCTCGGCGCTCCCGGCCGACCCGCTGCCGCTCGGCCTGTGACGAACCCTGTGACCAGCACGGCCCGGCCCGGTTCTCCGCACCGGCGACGCGGCCTGCCCGGGTCGGGGGCCCACCCGGCCCGGCAGGCCGACCACCTCCACCGCTCCGGCCGGGGCCCTACAACACCCGGTCGACGCGCGGGAGGCGGCAGACCACATAGGCGACCGCCCAGCACGCCGGCAGAGCCAGGAGGGCGACCACGGCGAACTTGGCGACGGCCGGGGCCTGCAGCCAGCGGAAGGCGTACGCGAGCGCGACGAGCACGGGCGGGTGGAGGACGAAGACCGCGAAGGCGTGCCGGGAGAGGAACGCGGCCTTACGGCCCTGGCGGTTGAAGCGTTCGCGGAAGAGCACGGTCAGACCGATGATGATGCCCACCGCGAACGTCGACTCCCACACCGCGGCGACGAGTGACTGCCACGTTCCGTACCCGTACGTCGTGCTCTCCCCCACCATGGCGACGACGGGGATATAGGCGAGGGTCGCGGCGGACGCGACGGCGAATCCGAGGTAGCCCGCGCGGCGGGAGAAGGACTGCGGCCAGCCGCGGCGGTAGGCCAGGAGGCCGACAACGAAGAAGCTCACGTACTGCACCAGAAAGCCGGGGCTCGGCAGTCCGAGGAACCGGACATAGGTCCCGTTCGGTACGAGGATGCGCCAGAGGTAGGTGGCGAGGGCGAGCGCGGCGGTGAAAAGGACGATGCCGCGCGGCCTCGGCGCAGTCACCGTGGAGCCCGGAGACTGCGTCCGGATCGGCGTCGGCTCGTCGGTCGTCGCGCCGGGCGTTGCCGGGCGGCGGCGGGAACGGCGGCGTACCAGGGCGTAAAGCAGGACGAACACCAGGAGCACTTCGACGAACCACAGCGGGCCCGGGTCCCAACTCACCAGGTAGTAGAGCCAGTACGGGAGGGGCTCACCGTGTGCGGCGAGGACGGACCGCTGGTGGAAGTACCCGCCGAGGTCCGTGACGGGCCGGATCAGCAGCAGGAAGGCGAGGAGCGGGATGCCGAGGCGCTTCAGGCGGCCCCGGATGAAGCGACGCGGGCCCTTCCGGTCGTAGGGCGCCGGGGTGAAGTATCCGGCGATCATGAAGTAGAGGCCCAACCCGTACGACTGGTTCAAGATGATGTAGGCGTCCAGGAGCCGTCCGGACCCGTCCTTGGCGGGCTCGGTGTAGTACCAGATGGGGATGTTGCTGTAGGTGACGGCCGCGTGGCCCACCACCAGCAGAGCCACCAGGATGATGCGCAGGTTGTCGACGTAGTACACGCGTAAGCGCGTGGGCCCCGCGGCGCCGGCGGGCGCAGCCGTGCGCTCTGCATCGTGTGCCATCGAAATTCCCCAGTTCCATGTGTGTTTTCAGGGGCCGGGCCGGCTGTCCGCTCGGGTCGCATGCCAGAACAGGTCGGCGAGTTCGCGAGCGTGGGCCGTCAGGTCGTGGTCGGGATGCGTGATCCAGTAGCCGAACATGTCGTCGATGCCGGCCTGAAGGGTGACGACCATGACGCGGGTGTCGAACGGCCGTAGCTCGCCTCGCAGTTGCCCCTCGCGGAAGACCGCTTCCACGCGGGTGTAGATCCGCTCGCTGGAGGCGATGCCGTATCGCAGATTGCCGTCACCGGTCCGGAAGTGGGTGAATATCTCACCGAGCGCGGCGAGTTGGATCCGGTGGCCGGACATGTACTCGGCCACCGAACCGGCATAGACGCGCAGCCAGTCGGCCGTTCCGGTCTGCCCTGCGAGCCGGGACGCCACGAAGGCTTCGAGACCTTCGTGGACCTGCTCAGCGGTCCGCTCGATCAACTCGTTCTTGCCGGCGAAGTGATACGAGATCACGCCCTTGCTGACGCCGGCCCGCTCGGCTATCTGCGCCATGGAGGCCTTCGCGAACCCCCGTGCCGCAATGACGTCGATGGCGGCTTCGATGATCTGGGCACGGCGCACCTTCTCGATGAGAGAGCGCTCCGAGTCCGATATCGCCGCCCCGCTCTCCACGTGGCCGGACTGGCCACTTGGATTATTTTCTGACCGCATGGCCGGAAATTTAGCCGACCGGCCAGTCGATGTCGAGCGAATCTCCGACGACGGCGGGGCGCGGCCCGCGCGGCGCGGGCTGAGCGGCAGTCAGGAGCCGGTACGCGGTGGGCGCGGGAGAGGGCTGAGCACCTGCCACAGCGGGGCGTGCGCGGGTCGCCGCGACGGCCGGCGAGCGGGACGCCGGAGCCGTGTCATCAGCCACGCCCTGCCGCAAGCCCGGTCACCTCCCTGTCCAGCCTGAACCGGGCCGCGGTGTGTGGCAGTTGCACAGGGTTGGCCCGTATCCCACCCCTCGCCGGATTCGGTGGCGCGGTCGACGACCCGCTGCCGGCGGTCCGGGCGACGTGCTGCCGGTCGGGGTCGATGACGCCGGCGGGCACGGACCGGTCGGCCGCCGCCGGCCGGGGCAGGCATCACTGCCGCTGGCGCGCGGCGTCGACGAGGAGGCGGACGGCGGCAGGGGGGAGATCCAGGTGGTGGCAGATCCAGGGCGCGTCGTGGCCGTGGTGGACGAGGATCCAGGCCGTCTGGAGCTGACTCAGGTCGGGGGCGTCGGGGGCCCGCAGCAAGGGGCGAAGCTCTTCCATGGGGAAGCCTTCGAGGGCGTCCGCGCCGAACCACCCGTCGGGTCCCGCCTCCGGCAGCGCGGGGTGGTGGACCTCCCTGGCCGGTGTGTGCCGGCGGCGCCATACGGCGGCGAAGAGCAGGAGGGCCGCCAGGGCACCGCCGAGGAGCCCGGCGCTGATGACCGGGCGCCCGTCGGGCGGCGCGAGGCGCAGCACCGCCACCTCGGCGGCGCCCACGGCGATGACCAGCAGCGTCGCGGCGATCTCGGGGCTCCAGCGGCGCGGTGCGGCACCCCTGTCCGGGACGCCGCGGCCCCGTGCGGTCCTCATCGCGGCCATAGGGACCTCCCTCTCCTCCATGGTGGACCGGCAGGGGGCAGGCAGCGTGCGGTGGCGGGCGGGCGTCGGGGCCGGAGCGGATGCCCCGCCGTACGGCATTCGGTCATTTCGGGCGCATACCGTGGTAAGGAGATGTGGGAGGTGTCCGAGTGACCGGATTTCCGCTTCGTGACCGCATCGCGGTGGGTGCTGCCGTAGTCGTCCCCCTGCTGATCGCGCTGGTACTGGTGCCGTTCCGCGACAGCCTGTCGAGCACGAACATGGCACTGATCTTCGTCGTGGCCGTGGTGGCGATCGCGGCCAACGGGAGCCGGGTGGCGGGCGCGGTGTCGGCACTGTCCGCGGCGGCCTGGTTCGACTTCTTCCTCACCCCGCCGTACGAGAGCTTCAGCATCGACCGTGCCGAAGATGTCACGACCTCGATTCTGCTGGTGCTGGTGGGGCTGGCGGTCTCCCAGCTGGCCGCCCGGGCCCGGCGGCTCCAGGTGGTCGTCGTCACCGACGCCGCGCAGCTGCGCCGGATCCACGAGACCACCGAGCTGGCACAGGCGGCGCCGTCGGCGGAGGCGGTGGTCGACCACGTCAGGCGCGAGCTGGTCGAGCTTCTGGGGCTGCGGGCGTGCCGCTTCGAGTACGGGACGCTGCTCGGCCACCCGCCCCGGCTGGAACAGGACGGCAGTGTGACCGTGGGCCGCAGGAAATGGGATGTCGACGAGCACGGCTGGCCGCCGGAGGAGATCGAGTTGCGGGCGATCGGCAACGGCCGCTACCAGGGCAGGTTCATGCTCCAGCCCTCCCCCGACGCCCGGCCGACGCTCCAGGCCCGGCTCGTCGCGGTCACTCTCGCCGACCAGGCCGGCGCCGCCCTGAACACCGCCGGCCGCGGCACCCCTGAGCAATGACCCACCGGACGATGGCGTATCGAGCGCGCCGGCGCGGACTTCGGCGTCCCGCCTCGTCCGACGACCGGTGGCGCCTCCCCGCCCGGCCGCTCACCCCACTCCCCCGAGCTGGACGGCCTTGACCAGCAGGAGCAGGGCGGCGACCACCAGATAACCGCGGAGCAGGCCCATGCCGAGCTTCAGTCCGGGTGACCAGACGACCGGTTCGAGGAGGGTCAGCGGCGGCATGCGCCAACTCTCCCGGTCGGCGCGCGGGATCCGGGGAATGTCCGCGGTGGCGGCGGCACGGCGCCTGTGGACGGTACGGAGCCAGGCGCCGGCCGCGAGGAGCCCCACGGCGAGGAGGACGCTGAGCCACAGGGCGACCCGGGCGGTGTCCAGGGCCGGGAAGAGCGTGGTGGCGACCAGGATGCCGGAGAGCATGAGCAGCACCGCGATGATCACGGAGGCCAGGACGTTGAGCCAGCGCGGATTGGTCCACGGGCCCAGCACCGCCCGGTCGTTGCACAGCAGCAGCAGGAAGACGCTCGCGGACGGCAGCAGCAGTCCGGCCAGGGCCTGGACGCCCGTGGTGATCAGGCCCAGCGGGGCGCCGGGGATCAGCACCACGGCGGCGGCGACCAGGACCATGCCGGTGTAGCTGGCGTAGAACGCCTTGGCCTCGCCGAAGCTCCGGTGCAGGGAGTGGCGCAGGTTGAACACGTCGCCGAAGGCGTAGCTGGTGGCCAGGGTGACCGCGGCGGCCCCGATGATCGAGGCGTCCAGCAGGACGACGGCGAACAGCGCCCCCAGGACGCGGCTGTGGTCGGCCAGCGCGGTGGCGATGCCCAGCGCGTCCGTGAAGTGGCCGGCCGCGGCGGTACCGCGGACCGCGTAGTCGGCGACGATGACGATCGCGATCGCGCCGCCGACCACGACCAGGGAACCCAGCACGGTGTCCGCGCGCTCATGGCCGATGAAGCGCGGGGTGATCCGCTTGTCGATGATGTTGGACTGCTGGAAGAACAGCTGCCAGGGGGCGACCGTGGTGCCCACGATCGCGATGATCAGCAGCACCGCGTTCGACGAGACGCCGCCCTGCACACCGGGCACGAACAGGTGGTACGCGGCGGATCCGTAGCGCGGATGGGACAGCAGGGCCAGCGGCACCAGCAGCAGGCTGGCGGCGATGAACGCGAGCATCGCCCGCTCCCAGCGGCGGAAACTCCCGCTGGCGGTGATCGCCACCAGCAGGAGCGCGGCGACCGGCACGGCGATGTACTTGCTGACCCCGAAGTAGCCCAGGGCCAGCGAGACCCCGATGAACTCGGTGACGATGGTGAGGAAGTTGAGCACGAACAGATCCGCGACGCTGAACCAGCCCCAGAATCTGCCGAACCGCTCCAGGATCAGCCGGGCGTGCCCGACTCCGGTGACGGCTCCGAGCCGGACCACCATCTCCTGGTTGACGATCAGCACCGGAACGAGCAGCAGCAGCACCCACAGCAGGCTGTAACCGTGGTTCTGGCCGGCCTGGGCGTAGGTGGAGACGCCCCCGGCGTCGTTGTCCCCGACCATGACGACCAGGCCGGGGCCGACGATCGCCAGGAAGGTGAGCAGCCGGCGCTTGAGGCTGCGGCCGGAGTCCGCCTCGTCGAGCCGGATGCGCCCCAGGGCGCCTTCGATGGCTCCCTCGGGGGCAGCGGCCGGGTGGACCGGCGGCGGCCGGTGGCGTGCCGATGAGGCTTTCGGGGGGCCTGCGGGCGCGGCCGGCGGCCCCGCCCGCAGGCCGGGCGGCGGGGTCCCGGGCCGCTGCGGCGGCTTCGGCGGGGGCGCAGCAGCCGGTGGCCGGTGCCGCTCCGGCGGGGAGGCCGGTGCGGGGGCCCGCGGCTGCTCCGGCCGCGGGGTCGGCTCGGGCGTCCGCGGGGGCCGGTCGGGCGGCAGGTCGGGCGGCCGGTGCTCGCCGCTCACGGCGACCGTTCCTGGTGCCGGGGGGCGCTCGTGGCCCGGTGGGCGTCGGGCGGCGGGGCGACCTCCCGGCGCCGCCAGTCCTCCGGCAGCATCGCTTCGAGGACGTCGTCGACGGTGATGAGGCCCAGCAGCACCCCGTCCTCGTCCACGACGGGCAGGGTGATCAGGTTGTAGTCCGTCATCAGCAGCGCGACATCCACCAGGTCGGTGTCGGGTCCCACGCGTACCGGGTCCGGTTCGCTGACCTCGTGCAGCCGGGCGTCCGGGTCGGCCTGGAGAAGCGCCACCAGCCGGGCCGACGCGGTCAGCCGCCCCTCGTCGTCCGTCGTGTACGCGCTGGTCAGCGCCTCGGGTTGGAGCCGGCGGGAGTCCCGTACGGCCGTCAGGACGTCGGCGACGCGGGTCGTACCCGGCACCGCCAGGTAGTCCATGCCCATCAGCCCGCCCGCGCTGTCGGCGTTGAAGCCCATCAGCGTCAGCACCTTGGCGCGCTGCCCGGCCGGCAGCCGCTCCAGCACCAGGCGGCGGCGCCCCTGCGGCAGGGCGCCGATCGCGGCGGCCGCGTCATCGGCGCGCATCCGAGCGAGCACCGCGGCGATCTCCTCGTCGGTACGGGCGCCGAGAAGGCGGGTGGCCAGGTCCTCCTCCAGCTCCTCGAAGACGTCGGCCTCCAGTTCCGGGTCCTGGTGGACGTGCCCGAGGATCTCGCTCTCCTCGTCCTTCGACGCCTCTTCGAGCAGGTCGGCGATCTCCGCCGGCCGCAGACCCCGGATCCGTACCGACGGGCGCCGCACCAGCGCGCTGCGGCGATGCCCGATCAGCGGCTCGAACCCCTTCCAGTCCCGGCACCGGTGCTCGTGCGGGTGCTCCCCGAAGACCCACAGGAGCCGGCGCGGCCGGTGGGTGTCGACGCGGAACAGCAGCCACTGCCCGTTGCGGTACGCCAGTTCCACGTCCGAGGCGCGTACCAGCCGGGCCTCCGCCACGTCGATCAGCCGGTGGCCGAGCACATCGGCGCGGAGCAGCACCTCCCCCTCGCGCCGTACGAACGGCCGGAGATCCACCTTGGCGCTCGCCAACCGGACGAGCCCGCCCCCGTCGAAGGCGTCCACCTGCTCGACGGGAACGAACAGCTCGCGCCCGCCGACCCCGGCCACCAGCCCGGTGACGATCGGGTAGTCCGCGCCGCGCAGCCGCACGATCACATCGGCCAGCCGCCCCAGCACCCGGCCGCCCCGGTCCGCCACCGGCCGCTTGACCAGCGCGGACAGGTGCAGCACCGGCGCCCGCTCCTCAGGTGCCGGGGGTCTCGACGAAGACGGACTGACGGCCATCGCTCTGCCCTACCGGGGTGTACGGGATCTACCGAGGTGTACGGAATCGATCGTGCCGGCGCCACCGCCGCTGCCGGGAGCTACCGGACGACCGCCGCTGCCCTTTCTCATGTCTCACGCAAACTGCCGCATTTCCTGAGAAATGCCACATGGACAACGTATCTCCCGGGCGACGCCTCCCGGGGTCGGCGGGGCTCGGATGGCGCCCTCAGGTCATGCGCTCGGGTCGTGGGCCCGGGTCATGGCGTCGGCCTCACGCCATCGACATCCAGCAGGCGAACGGCTCCCGTACGTCCTGCGGCGCTTCGGCCAGGGCCGCGGGTTCGGGGTCGGCGGCGGTGACGTGAGGAAGATGGACGACGATGTCGAAGGACGCCGGCGGGCTCTGGTCGGCGTAGTACGTGCCGTAGCGCTGCTGGGAGGCGCTGCGCACGGCGGCCGTGTCGGCCGCGGACAGCCGGCGCAGGTCGACGGCGAAGGGGCCGCGGTGGGCGGCGTTCATCAGCGCGTCGAGGCTGCCGGGCCGGGGCGCCTCCTCCAGGTCGGCGAAGAGGGTGCCGGTGTAGAAGTCGGGCGCCGTGTTGAGGGTCTGCCCGGTCCCCGTCGTCGTGCCGATGACCAGGTAGTCCGAGCCCAGCCGGTCGGCCAGATGCGCGCCCGCCATCGGCATGACGGGCATACCGGGCATGGTGTGCGGGGCGCGCTGCACATGTCCGTTGTGGGCGGCGAGGACGATCCGGTCCTCGCGCTCCAGCACCCACTCGACGGTGTCCGCGAGCGTGGCATCGCGGATGAGGGACATCGCGTCCCGGTTTCCGCGGGCGATCTCGCGGAGCATCGCATCGAGGGTGACCGTGACGCGCAGCGCGTGCCGCGCCCGCGCAAAGGCGTCTGCGGAGGTGCGCCCTACGTAGGCCAGACGCCGGCTCGTCAGGTGCGCCATCAGGTCGGCGAGGCCGGCGGTCAGCGCGTTGCGGCGTTCCGGGGCGAGGTCCCCGTAGGCGGCGATGGCCGCGGGCGCGGCGAAGGCGGAGGGCACCGAGAAGGCGGCGGCGGTCTCCCGGAGGGCCGGGTCGACCGGGAACTCGGGGTCGGCCAGCGCGAGGTAGGCGATCACGGCGTCGAGGCCGGGCAGCAGGGAGACCATCGAGCCGGGCATGTCGATCCCGTAGAAGCCGACCGGATGCGCGGCCGAGCGGTTGTGCCGCCGCATCCACTCCAGGTGGGCCCGCATCGGCGCCCAGGCTCCCATCAGCGACGTCATGCCGTTCGCCATGACGTGGCCGAGCCGTTCGGCGCCGGCGTCGCCTTCGCCGCGGACCCAGTTGTCGACCAGCGTCCCTTCGACGAACCCGGATTCCATCGCGTAGGCGCTGAACCCGTGCCGCTCCACCAGGTAGCGCAGCAGCCGGTGGCGGAGCTGGAAGAACTCCCGGTTGTAGTGGGCGCTCTCACCGATCGCCACCACGCGGGCGTCGCCGATCGCCCGGTCCAGCCATTCCAGATCGTCCAGCGGCTCCGCCGGGTCCAGCGTCCGCAGCGGCAGCACCGCTTCGTCGCTCAACTGGGCGGATGCCATGGGGGTGTTGGTGGTCACGTCAAGCCTCTCTCAAGCCGGTCCTGCGCAGTACCAAGTTTGGGAACGGTACCAAATATGGGATCACCGAGGGGCGGACACGCTGGAACTTCCGCCGCACCCGCTACGGCCACACATCGGGCACGGCGCCGCGGAGCCGGCGACCACGGCCCCAACTCGGCGCGTACGGCGGGGAAAACGGGATGCGGTGGGGCCTCAACGGTGGTTGGGTTCCGGCGGTATGGACGGTGTGCGGGTCAGACCGATGCGCGAGGACGACCTTCCCTTCACGGAACGGGCGTCGGCGGCGACGTTCCTCGAGGCCGATCGCGCCACCCGGAGAGTCAGCGATCCACAGCCGGAGCCGCGTTCGGCGACCGCCGCGCGGCAGTGGGTCGAGCGGATGCGCTTCCTTCTGCGCGTGGATCCCGGCGGGTGCTGGGTAGCGGTCGACAGCCGCCAACAATCCGGCGACGTCGTGGGGTTCGCGATCTCACAGAACCGGGAGCGCCTGTGGTATCTCGCGACCTACGGCGTGCTGCCGAGCCATCAGGGGCAGGGTATCGGCAAGCGTCTCATGGACGCCGCGCTCGCCCATGCCGAGGGGCGCGCGGGCATCTTCTTCTCCAGCGCCCACCCGGGCGCCACCCGGCGGTACCGGCTCGCCGGTTTCTCGCTCCATCCGCAGATGCGGATGGTGGGCACCGTCGACCGCTCCACGCTCCCCGCGGTCGACGGCCTCAGGGAGGGCAGGGCCGACGACGTCGAGTGGATGGACGCGTTGGACCGGCGGCTGCGCGTCGCGGGCCACGGGCCCGACCACGGGTATCTGCTCGACAGCCTGCGGCTGATGGTGTCCCGGGACCGGAGAAAGCCGGGGTACGTCTACATCGACGACCGAGGACGGGCGTCGCTGCTGGCCGCCGCGCATCCGGAGACCGCACAGCGGCTGCTGTGGGAAGCACTCGCCGCCTCACAGGGCAGGACTCTGGTCAACTGCATCACCGCGTCCAACGAGTGGGCGATCGATGTGGGGCTCGCCGCCCGTCTCGACATCGGGCAGGAGGGCTATCTCGCCGTACGCGGCATGGCCGTCCCCGCCAACTACCTGGCCGGCGGGCACTTTCTCTGAAACGGAGAACTCTGCCGCGGAAACCTCCGCTCGGCAACTCCCGTCCGAACTCCGGCCCGCTCCGCCGGAGAAACAGAAAAACCCCGACCAATTCACGGTCGAGGTTTGACAACTGGGGCTTTTCTCTGCGCATATTGGGCGTTTTCATGCCGCAAGAGAAGCATACGTCAAAGAATCCCACATTCACTTACTGCAGCACAGAATATTCGAGTGGAGCTGAATTGTCAAACGAGGAATTGCGGAAGGAGCAGGAATTCGTGGACCTGCTCCACGAACGCCTCGACACCCTGCGGTCCGGGGCGCGTTCGGCCATGGCCGAGGCCCTGCCGCAGGGCGGCGGGACGTTCCAGGCGCGCCTGGAGCGCGATGTGATGGTCGCCGAACAGGCCGAGTTGCTGGCGGGTTTCGAGGCCGGGGAACACGGGCTGTGCTTCGGGCGGCTGGCATTCCGGGACGGTCGCGACCACCACATCGGCCGGATCGGTATCCGGCGGGACGACGCCGACCGCACTCCGCTGGTCATCGACTGGCGGGCCGATGTCGCCCGGCCGTTCTACCTCGCCACCGGGCACACCCCCATGGGCCTGCGGCGCAGGCGCCATCTGACCACGCACGGCCGGCGGGTGACCGCGCTGCACGACGAGATCCTGGACCTCGCCGACGCCCAACGCACCGGCCACGAAGGCGCGGACGCGGACGCGATCCTGCTGGCGTCGCTGGACGCGGCGCGCACCGGCCGGATGCACGACATCGTGCAGACCATCCAGGCCGACCAGGACCGCATCATCCGCGCCCCGCACCACGGCGTCCTCGTCGTGGAGGGCGGCCCCGGCACCGGCAAGACCGTCGTGGCGCTGCACCGGGCCGCGTATCTGCTGTACGCGCACCGTGCCCAACTCGCCCGCCGCGCCGTGCTGATCGTCGGCCCCAACCCGGCGTTCCTCGGCTATATCGGCCAGGTGCTGCCCTCGCTCGGCGAAACCGGCGTGCTGCTGGCGACGCCCGGTGAGCTGTTCCCGGGCGTGACCGCGACCGGCACCGACACCCCCCGCGCCGCCGAGGTCAAGGGCGGCGCGGCGATGGCGGACGCCCTGGCGCGGTTCGTCGCCGACCGGCAGACGCTGCCCGAGCCCACCCTCGTCGTCGACCACGAGGACGGCGAACTGCACCTCGACGCGGCGATCGCGGACGAGGCCCGGCGGCGCGCGCGGGCGACCCTGCTGCCGCACAACCTCGCGCGCCCGCACTTCGCGTTCCATGTCATCGACGCGCTCACCGCGCAGCTCACCGAACGGATCGGCGCCGACCCCTACGGCGGCCCGAACCTGCTGGGCCCGGACGACATCGCCCAGCTCGGCAAGGCCATCGCCACCAGCGGCGAGGTCCACCGTGCCATCGAGGAGCTGTGGCCGGCCCTCACCCCGCGGCAGTTGGTCGCCGACTTCCTCGCCGAGCCGGTGCACCTCCCCGACGCCGACGCGGACGCGATCCGGCGTTCCGGAGGGGCGTGGACCCCGGCGGACGTTCCGCTGCTGGACGAGGCGGCCGAACTCCTGGGCGAGGACGACTCGGCGGCGCGGGCCGCCGCCGAGGCCGAGCGCCAGGAGCTGATCACGTATGCGCAGGGCGTGCTCGACCTGTCGTACGGGTCGCGTACCCAGGAGTTCGAGGACCGGGACGACGAGGATTCCGAGGTGCTGGCCGCGCACGACCTGATCGACGCGGACCGGCTCGCCGAGCGGCAGGAGGAGGCCGACCACCGCACCGCCGCGGAACGCGCCGCCGCCGATCGCACCTGGGCCTTCGGCCACATCATCGTCGACGAGGCACAGGAGTTGTCCGCCATGATGTGGCGGCTGCTGATGCGCCGTTGCCCGACGCGTTCGATGACGCTGGTGGGCGATCCGGCGCAGACCTCGGAGCCGGGCGGCTGCGGCGCCTGGGAGGCCATCCTCGCGCCCTACGTCGACGACCGCTGGGAACACGTCAGGCTCGCCGTCAACTACCGTACGCCGAGCGAGGTCATGGAGGTCGCGGCACGGGTGCCGCGGGCCGCGGACCCGTCGTTCATACCGCCCCGGTCGATCCGCGCCACCGGTGTCCGCCCGTGGGCGCACCGCGCGAAGGACCTGCCGCGAGCGGTCGCGGAGGCGGTGGCCCGCGAGACCGGGCACGGTGCCGGGCAGGGGCGGCTCGCCGTGATCGCACCTCGGGCGCGGTGTGCGGCGCTGGCCGCCGCCCTGCCGGCGGCGTCCGCCGGCCCCGCTCCGGACCTGACCCGCCCGGTCGTGATCCTCGATCCTCGGCAGGCGAAGGGGCTGGAGTTCGACACCGTACTGGTGGTGGAACCGGCCGAGTTCGGGGCGAGCGATCTGTATGTGGCGCTCACCCGGGCGACGCAGCACCTGGGCGTGCTGCACACGGGGGCGCTGCCGCGGAGCCTGGCCGAACTGGCCGAACCGGCCGAACCGGACGGCGCGGCCGAGCCGGCCACCGGGGCGGCCGGCTGACCGGAGCGGGACGCGATGACGTGGCGCGGGCTGTCGCGGTACGAGCGCGCAGCGGCAGCCCGCGCCCGGCATCTGTCAACGGGGAGTGGGCAGTTGTCGCGTCAGTGCTCGTCTGCCGTACGCGGGCGGGCCGCGACGATCGGCCCGGCACCGGCGGGGGGGGCGACGGCCGCTCCGCCGATCGCCCACGGGATGGCGGATCCGGCGGGTGGTCGCCGCGCCGGAACTGCCGGATGCGACGGCGGAGTTCGCCGGCCGGACCGGTCCGGGTGCTCGACGCGCGCGGGTCGGGCCCCGTACGCGGTCAGGGCGCCTGGCCTTGCCTCGACGAGCGCAGCAGGGCCAGGCGCCGCTGGTACTCCTCGTCCTCGATCTCACCCCGCGCGTAGCGATCGGCGAGGATCTGCTCCGCCGTGGGGCCGACGGGCGGCTGGGGACCCGTATGCCACCCGGCGTGCTCGCCGCCGTGCCTGCCGAGGTGGGCGAGGGCGCGGAAGACCAGGATGGCGACCAGGACGACCAGCGCCAAGAACAAGATCAAGCCGATGACGGCGGCGATCAGACCCCATCCGCCTCCGCCGTGGTGGTACCAGTACATCGAACGTCACTTCCCAGCTCAGGAAGGCGGGCCACCCACCCCTCACGGGTGCCCGCACCCGGTTCTCGTTCGCCGCCGGGTTCGCCGGGAGGTCCGGGCGAGGCGGCCCTGGGGTCCGCCCCGACCCGTCCCGGCGCCACCGGCGGACCGGCTATGGCAGGTACGCGGACGGTCCTCCGCGCCGCTGCGGGCGCCGTCCAGGCACCCGCCCCGGCGCGACAGGCACCGTTCCACGACAGGCGCCTTCCGGCGTCATGTCGTGACGTCGATGTGCCGCGATGTCGCGGCCCGGGCGGCCTTGGGGAGGGTCACCGTCAGCACACCGTCGGTGAGGTTCGCCTTGATGTCTTCGGTCTTCACGTCGACCGGGAGCGTCGAGCGGTACTCGAACCGGCCGGTCCGGCGAGTGCTCCGGCGCAGCACGCCCTCGCGCTGGCACTCCTTGTACTCACCGCTGATGCGCAGGTCCCGGTCGGTGATCTCGACGTCGATGCCGTCCCGCTTCATCCCGGGGAGTTCCGCCTCGACGACATAGGCGTCATCGGTCTCGTGCAGGTCCGCGAGCGGCGCCCAGTGGGTCCGTTCGCTCAGCGCGGGCATACCGCCCACGGTCTCCAGCAGATGGCTCATCCGCTCGTACAGGTCGTCGAACTCCGCGGCGATGGGCTCGCCCCACTGCAGGGAGGGCAGAGCCCTTTCCAGCAGGCTGCCGGTCCGACGTCGCACGGGCATGTTCATCGCGGTCACCTCCGCGAAACGACTGCATGGGTACGGTTCCATGCTGCGCGCCCCGGCCCCGCACGGCGACTTCGAACTCCCGTCGGCGGGTGCCGCGTCAGCCGAAGAGCCGGCGTACCCGGATGGTGTGGACGGGCCGCTTGGCACCGTGATGCAGGGGCAGCGGCGCTCCCGGGCAGCCGCCGTCCCCCTCGGCCGTGTCCGCGCACTTCTCGTGCACGGCCGGCGTCCGTGGGTGATGCCGCCGCGCCGGATTCTTGCGTCGCGCCGTCTTCTTCCGTCCCATCGGGTTCCGTCCCCTCGTGCCCCTGGCGGGCCCGCGCGCTCCCGTACCCGGTGGGTAACGGGAGCCGGGTCAACGGGTGGGCGCGGTACGGCGGGATACGGGGCGCACCCGCCGTTCGCCGCCGGGTGGTTCAGCCCTGAATCTCGATGTGCCGCGGCTTGGCGGGCTGCGCCTTCGGGATCGTGACGGTGAGGACGCCGTCGGTGAGCGATGCGGTGACCTCTTCGGACCTCACGTCCACCGGCAGTAGCGCCCGGTACTCGAACTTGCCGGTGGGGCGGCCCCGGCGCCGCGCTACGCCCTCCCGTTCGCGCTCCTTCAGCTCGCCCGAGATGGAGACCTCGTGCTCGCCGACCGTGACGTCGACGTCCTCGCGCCGTATGCCGGGCAGTTCGCATTCGACCAGGTACGCCTCGTCGGTCTCGTGCAGGTCGGCCGGTGGCGCCCAGGAGACCGTCTCGGTCAGGGACGGTGTGAGGGAAGCCGACTGGAGAAACCGGCTCATCCGGTCGAAGAGTTCCTCGAACTCGGCCGCCATCGGCTCGGGCCAGTGGAACCCCGGCTCCAGCAGGCTCCCCGGCCGGTGTCGTATGGGCAGATTCATCGTGCTGCACCTCCTCGGACGGGCCGCAGAACGGCGCTGCCGCCTGCCGCTGCGTCCTTGTCACGTCTTCCTTGTCACGTCTTCGTCTGGCCGTGCTGTCTCTTCCATGCTGGCCACGACCGGGCACACCCGGCTACTCGGACGCGCGCCGGGCCCGGGGCGGGACGCAAGGCGCGCTGACGGGGCATCAGTTGGGACACGGAGTAGCGGCGCCACGGGGTCCGGCACGAAGTCGCGCGGCGGTACGGGACCGCAGCGCGGCAATCGACCTCGTGCGGGTCACGCACCGCGGCGGGCGGGACACTTGCGGTGATACCGGTCGCCCACCGCGGCGATGGATTACCCGCCGTAGTGGCGCGGGTGCGGCCCGCGTGGCGGCCGGGGGCGCCCCCTGCCACGCCGGAGCCGAGCAGGCCCGCCCACCCGCTCTCCCAGGGGGGAAATGCACCAGAAGCGGCAAATCGTTTACAGTACCCGGATGATCTTTATCGTTGTGAAGTTTCCCGTGAAGCCCGAACACGTCGAGGAGTGGCCCGAAAAGGTCAGCGCTTTCACGCAGGCCACCCGTGATGAGCCGGGCAACCTGTGGTTCGAGTGGTCCCGCAGCCTTGAGGACCCCCACACCTATGTCCTGGTCGAGGCGTTCAAGGACGATGCGGCCGAAGCACATGTGAACTCCGACCACTTCCGCGCGGGCCTGGAGCAGATGCGCCCGCTGCTGCGCCGTACGCCCGAGATCGTGAGCACCACCATCGAGGGCGCGACCGGCTGGAGCGCGATGGGCGAGCTGGTGATCGACTGACCACCGCGTCGACCGACGGCGAAAGGGCTCCTTCGGGGCCCTTTCCTCATGTGACCGTCTGGTCCCCGTCGGGCACGTCCTGGACCGTCACCTTCACCGGCGGCACCCCGAGCCCGTCCGCCACCGCCCTGGCCAGGCCCCCGGGATCGGACTCGGCCGGTACGGGCACCTGCGCGCCCTCCGGGTGACTCTCGATCGCCTTGGTGAAGTGGCCGGGGTCCCACGCCCCGACGGCACCCCGTACTTCCACCGTGCGCACCGACCGCGACCGGATCCGCTGTCCGACGGCGGCCCGGATCCGGTCCGACCGGTACTCCCCCTGCACCTGGAACAGGCTGGCGTGCGCGCCGACCGGCCCTACTGGTTGGTCCTGCCGCAGCCTCCGCCACCGCTGTGGTGTGTACGCCCGCGCCGCCCTGGTGCGCACTCTCTCCCCCTGCACCGCCGTCCCGTTCCCGTCCCGCTTCCGCGCCGCGTGCGCAACCGCCCGCGCGCTACTCGAAGCGCGCGGTGTCCCCCGCCCCGCGGCGTACGATCTCGGCCTCGCCGCCCGAGAAGTCGATGACCGTGGTCGGCTCGGTGCCGCAGTCGCCGGAGTCGAGCACCGCGTCGATCGCATGGTCGAGCCGCTCCTTGATCTCCCAGCCCTGCGTCAGCGGCTCCTCCTCGTCCGGCAGGAGCAGGGTGCTGGAGAGCAGGGGTTCACCGAGTTCGGCGAGCAGCGCCTGGACGACGGCATGGTCCGGAATCCGGACACCGACCGTCTTCTTCTTCGCGTGCAGCAGCTGGCGCGGCACTTCCTTCGTGGCGGGCAGGATGAAGGTGTAACGACCGGGAGTCGCCGCCTTGATCGCGCGGAACACATCGTTGTCGATCTGCACGAACTGGCCCAGCTGCGCGAAGTTCTGGCAGACGAGGGTGAAGTGGTGGCGGTCGTCGAGGTTCCGGATCGACCGGATCCGGTCGATGCCGTCGCGGCTGCCCAGCTGGCATCCCAGTGCGAAACAGGAGTCCGTGGGATACGCGATGAGCGCACCGGAGCGGATGCTCTCGGCCACCGTGCTGATCGTGCGCCGCTGCGGGTTCTCGGGGTGGACGTCGAAGTACTTCGCCATCCGCCGAGTCTAGGTGATCGGCACAACCGTGACGGTGGGCGCCGGGCCGCACGCTCTCCCGGCCGGTCAGGTTCGCCCGCCGGCGCCGGAAACCCCCGGCACGGGCGGCGTGACGGCCGACCGTGCCGAGGGTGACGGCGCACCGGCCGCGGCACCGGCCTCAGTGTCCCCAGGACCCTCCGCCGTCCACCTCCATGATGTGACCGGTTATGGACTTGGCGTCGGGCGAGGTCAGGAAGTTCACGACCGCGGCGACCTCGGTGGGCTGGATCAGGCACTTGGTGCGGGTCCGGGCGACGAGCTGCCGCTGGAACTCCTCCGGCAGGGACCGGTACATGGGTGTATCGGTGGGTCCCGGGCAGATGACGTTCACGGTGATGCCGTACTCGGCGACCTCCTCGGCCAGCCCCCTGGCAAAGCCCAACTGGCCTGCCTTGGACGCCGCGTAGTTGGTCTGGGTGGCGCCGCCCGCCAGGGCCAGGGCGGACGACATCACGATGATGCGGCCGGCCCGCCGCTCCTTCATGCTGCGGCAGGCACGCCGGGCGACCTTCATGGTGCCGGAAAGATTGACGTCGATGACCCGGTCCCACTGCTCATCGGTCATGTCCTCAAGGAAGTTGTTGGCGATGACGCCCGCGTTGGCGACCAGGACGTCCACCTCTCCCAACTCCTGCTCGATCCGCGTGAACGCGCGGTCGACGTCATCGGTACGGGTCACATCGCACGAGATCGGCAGGAGACCGGGGAGCTTCGGCGCTTCGGTGGTCAGATGCGTGACGGCGACCTTGTTGCCCAGGGACAGCTGGTGCTCGGCAATGGCCAGGCCGATGCCGCGGGACCCGCCGGTCACCAGAACTACTCGGGACATGGGTATGCGCTCCTTGCTCTCGACAGAGGTCTGTGGGTGAGTATCAGCCACCCGGAGGCATAACCGACAGCCGGGTATGGTTTCCGGTTGTCACACGCGCCTAGCCGAGGAGCCCACCGGTGCGGACCGGAAGTTCGCCGCGGCCGGTCGCCCCGTCCAGGGCTATCGCGAGGTCGTGCGGCCACCGGCCCGGTGCGAGGAAGCTCCGCTGACAGTCGCGGCGTGACTGTTCGTCATCGGTGCAGGCGGATGCCCGGCCCCGGCGGCGAGGCCGCCGCATTCCAGCGACGCCACCGGTCCGCTCCCGCCACGCCCGTCCCTCGTCCGCTGCCGCCACCTGACCCCTCATCAACTGCCGTTCTCCCCACAGATGTCGTGCGTCCCGTCATCGTCGACACTACGCGGGACCACTGACACACCACCGGTCGCGGTGCGGGCGGCTCCGCCGTACGAGGCCCGGAGTGCGTAGGCCGCCCGGGGTATCACGGCTCCCTCTGGCGTTCGGGGGCCATCGGGGGCGGTACACATCGGGCATGACCGATCCTGATGAGTACGCGCGGGTGATGACGTGTGAGGACGCGGTGTACCGGCCGATCGTGCCCGTTGGCGGTGCGGGGGACTGCCGGGCGCCGACGACCGGTGAGGGTGCGGCGGCTGAGGCGTTGGCAGGGTGCCGTGCGGGAGGGTGCGGGTGCGGACGGTGTCAGGGGGCCGGGTCGGGGTGAGGGCCGGGGTGGGTGGCAGGCGGTGGGCCGGCGGGCGGAGCGCCGAGGGGGCACGGGGCGGGGGTGAAGGCGAGCGCCGTGTTGTGGCCGCCGAAGCCGCAGGAGACGCTCAGGGCGAGGTCGATGCGCTGACTGCGGGCCGTTGGGGCGACCACGTCGAGGACCGCGGTGTCGGCCTCGGGGGTGTGGAAGTTGGCCGTGGGCGGGGCGAGTTGGTGCTGCACGGTCAGGACGGTCAGGGCCGCTTCGATGGCTCCGGCCGCGCCCATGGTGTGGCCGAGTACGCCCTTGACCGAGGTGACGGAGGGGGCGGCGGTGGCGAAGAGGTCGTGGAGGACGGTCGCCTCGGTGCGGTCGTTGAGCGGGGTGCCGGTGCCGTGGGCGTTGATGTGGGCGACGTCGGCCGGAGCCGCGTCGGCGTGGCGCAGGGCTTGCCGTAGGGCTGCCCGCAGACCGCGACCGTCCGGGCTGGGTGCGACCGGGTGGTGGGCGTCGGTGGCCGAACCGTGCCCGGTGAGCAGGGCCCGGGTGGGTGCGCGGCGCGCCGTCGCGTCCGCGCCACGTTCCAGGACCAGTACGCCGGCGCCCTCCGCCAGGACGAAGCCGTCGCGGGTGGCGTCGAAGGGGCGGGAGGCCGTCGCGGGGTCGTCGAGGCGGCGGGAGAGCGCTCCGGCGCGGGCGAAGGCGGTCGCGCACAGGGGGGTGATCATGGCGTCGCTGCCGCCGGCGATCGCGATGTCGCAGGCGCCGGTCTCCAGGAGCATGGCGGCGGTGGTCAGGGCGGCGGCGCCCGAGGCGCAGGCGGTGGCGGTGTGCAGGGCCGGGCCGTGCACCCCCAGGTCGATGGCGAGTTGGCCGGCGGCCATGTTGGGGAGGAAGGCGGGCAGCGTGAGGGGGGACACCGAGCGGTGTCCGCCGGCGAGCAGCTTGCGGTGCTGCCGCTCGTAGGTGCCCACGCCGCCGGCGGCCGACCCCAGCACGAGGGCCACCCGGGCGGCCGGCCAGTCCCGCGACGCGGGGTCGAGGCCCGCGTCCCGGACGGCCTCCCGAGCCGCGGTCAGCGCGAAGTGCGTGAACCGGTCGTGGCGCCACGGCTGGGCGCCGCCCGCCTGCGTGCGCGCGTCGAAGCCGGGGACGCGGCAGGAGATGGTGACCGGCAGTCCGGCGAGTTCGGGATCGGCCGCGGCGGCCGGCCGGCCGGCGCAGACGCCTTTCCAGGTGTCGTCGGCGCCGATTCCGGCCGGGGTGACGAGGCCGATTCCGGTGACTGCCAAGGGAGTTGGCGGGGACATCGATGCCGGGGTGGGGGCGCCGGCCGTCATGGTGCGACGGTTCCGGACTGTTCGCGCAGCAGGCCGCGGACGGTCCCGGCGAGTTCGTCGAGGGTGACCTCGGCTGCGGCGTCGTCGGCCAGGTCGATGTGCCAGTCCTCCTGGAGGGTGACGGCGAACTCGACGACGGCGAGGGAGTCGAGGTCCAGGTCGGTGAGGGTGGAGTCGGGGCGGACGGCGTCGGCGGGGACGTCGAACTTGTCGGTGAGCACGGTCACGAGGTGCTGGAGGACATCGTCCATGGCTGGGTCCTTCGGTGAGGTGGGGCGGGGGACGGTTCGGAGGCGGGTCGGGGGTGCGGAGGATGGTGCCGGGGAGTGGCAGACGGCCAGGTCAGGGCGATCGAGCCCCAGGTGAGGCCGCCGCCGAAGGCGGTCAGCAGGGTGCGGGCGCCGGGCGGTACGAGCCCCTGTGCGGCGGTGTCGGCGAGGGCCAGGGGGATCGAGGCGGCGGCGGTGTTGGCGACGTCCTGGATGTTGCCGAAGCGGTGCCGGGGGGCGATGTCGAGCCGGTCGGCGACGGAGTCGAGGATCCGCTGGTTGGCCTGGTGGCCGATGAAGGCCGCGACGGTGCCGGGGGTCCAGCCGGCGCGGTGCAGTGCGGCGCGGGAGGACTCGGTCATACGGCGTACGGCCTGGGCGTAGACGTCGCGGCCCCGCATCCGGAAGTAGCGGTCGTGGCGGGTGAGTTGCTGTGCGGCGAGGGGCATGCGGGAGCCGCCTCCGTTGATGGCGATCAGGTCGCAGCGGGAGCCGTCGGAGCCGAGGTCGGTGGCGATGACGGCGCCCGGCTGCCCGGGGTGCGCGCCGCGCAGGACGACCGCGCCGGCGCCGTCGCCGAAGATGTAGGCGGTGTCGCGGTCGAGGGGGTCGATGATGCTGGAGTAGGTCTCGGCGGCGATGACCAGCGGCCGGGCGCAGTCTCCGCTGAGCAGCAGCGCGGTGGCGAGGGACATCCCGTAGACGAAGCCCGAGCAGACGGCTGCCAGGTCGAAGGCGGGGATGGTGGACAGGCCGAGGCGGTGGGCGACCTCCGGTGCGGTGGCCGGGCAGTGCCGGTCGGGTGTGGTGGTGGCGAGCAGGAGCAGGTCGGGGGGTGGTCCGCCGGCGGATTCGAGGGCGGCGCGGCCCGCGCCGGTGGCGAGGTCGCCGGTGGCGGTTCCGGGGGCGGCACGGCGGCGGTTGACGATGCCGGTCCGCGAGCGGATCCAGGCGTCGGAGGTCTGGAGACTTCCCTGGCGGGTCAGCTCCTCGTTGGAGATCACGCGCGGGGGCAGCGAGGAGCCGATGCCACAGATGGCCGCGGCGCGGCGTGGGTGTGGGGCGGGGCGCTGTCCGGTCACGTCACGCCCCGGCGAACGGGGAGGGCGGTTTGGGGATGCCGGCGAGGCCGCTGTCCGGCACCGACACGCCGCCGTCCAACACGAGGGCCTGGCCGGTCAGATGGCCGGCGGCGGGCGAGGCCAGGTAGAGCGCGGCCCAGGCGACCTCCTCCGGCTCCGCCCAGCGGCCGAGCGGCACATGGGCCATCAGCCAGTCGGAGACCGGAGCGGTGCGGTAGGCGAACGCCGTCATGTCGGTCCGGGTCCAGCCGGGGTACAGGGCGTTGACGCGGACGCCGTCGCACGCCCAGCCGGCCGCGAGGCTGCGGGCCAGCGACACCTGGCCCGCCTTGGTGGCCGCGTACGCCTCCGCCATGGGCATCCCCATCATGCCGGCCACGGAGGACATCAGCACCAGGCCGGCCCGCGGTGAGGCGGTCAGGTGGCGGTGGGCGTGCCGGCACAGGGCGGCGGTGGCGTTGAGGTTGACGGTGACGACGTGGTCCCAGTCCCCCTGGTCGGAGCCGGACAGCGGGACGAGCAGCGGTGTGCCGTCCGGCCGGGCGGGCAGCACTCCGGCGTTGTGGACCACGATGTCGAGCCCGCCGAGGGCGTCGGCGGCGGCGTCGACGACCCGGCCGGCGGCGGCGGGTTCGGCGAAGTCCCCCGGTACACGGTGCGCGGCGCGGTCCCGCTGCGTGACCTCCGCGGCGGTGCCCTTGAGGGCCTCCTCGGTGCGGGCGGACAGGGCGAGGTCGGCTCCGGCGTCGGCCAGCGTCAGGGCGACGGCGCGGCCGATGCCGCGGGAGGCTCCGGTGACCAGGGCGCGGGCGCCGTCGAGCCGGAAGGCTTCAGTGGTGTGCATGGTGGAACGTCCCTTCGCTTGCCGCGGCCCGCTGCGGGGCGATGCGGATGGTGGGGGCGCCGCTCCAGGTCAGCAGGGCGCTGCCCCAGGTCATGCCGGCGCCGAACGTGGCGGTGAGGATGCGGGATCGCGGGGTGAGCAATCCGTTCGCGGCGGCGGTGGCCAGCGCGTACGGCGTGGAGGCGGCGCCGATGTTGCCGATCTCCTGGGCGACGATCGGGAGCCGGTCGACGGGGATGCCCATGTCGGTGGCGACGGAGCGCAGCAGCTTGGGGTTGGGCTGGTGGGTGATGAAGGCGTCGATGTCCTGGAGCCGCAGCCGGTTGCGGGCCAGGCTGTCGCTCACCACCAGGGGGAACATGGTGGTGATGAAGTCGCGCACCGCGCGTCCGTCCATGCGGATGGTGTGGGCGCCGGTGCGGAGCGTGGTGCTGCTGGCGGGCCTCCTGCTGCCGCCGGCGGGGATGAGGACCCGGTCGGCGAGGGTTCCGTCCGAGCCCAGGTGGAAGTCGCCGAACCCCTGTCCCGGCGGGACCGGCCCGAGCACGGATGCCGCGGCGCCGTCGGCGAAGAGGACGGCGGTGGCGCGGTCGGCGGGGTCGAGGAACTTCGAGTACGCCTCGACGCCCACGACCGCGGCGTACCGTGCGCACGGATCGGCGCGCAGCCAGTCGTGCGCCACCCTGACCGCGAACAGCCAGCCCGAGCAGGCGGCGCTGACGTCGAGCGCGACGGCGTTGCGGGCCTTGGTGAGGGCCTGTACCCGGCAGGCGGTGGAGGGCCCCAGTTCGTCGGGGGTGGAGGTGGCCAGTACGAGCAGGTCGAGCTGGTCGATGTCGAGGCCGGCCGCGGCGACGGCGGCCCGCACTGCGCAGGCCGCCAGGTCGGAGGCGGCCTCGTGGGGCGCGGCGACATGGCGGTTGCGCACTCCGGTGCGCTGGGTGATCCAGTCGGCGGTGACGCCCGCGCCGGATGCGACTTCGGCGTTGGGGCGTCGCCGGGAGGGGAGGAAGGTGCCCATGCCGAGGATGCCGATGGGCCGGGCGGGGTGGTCGTCGATGCTCACGCGGGTGCTCCGGGGTGCCAGGTGAGGGTGCCGCCGAGCGCGGCGGCGTAGTCGGGGTCGGACAGCGGGGTGGGGAGGAGGTCGTCGGGGGTGCCCAGGGCTTCGGTCAGCGTCGTCAGGTGCGGCATGAGGCGTTCGCACTGGCGGTCCGCGGTGTCGTTGAGGGTGGCCGCCTGGGTGGGGCCGAGGAGTCCGGTCCATTGCAGGGGGCCCGCCAGCCGGAGGGCCTGGGTGGTGCCGTAGAGGGCGGCGAGGGTGCGCAACGGGCCCCGTACGGTGGGGTCGTGGACCGCGGCGAGGGTGTCGGCGACGCTCTGCGCGGCCAGTCGCCGGGTGTGGATCTCGCCGAGCTGCCGGGCGTGTTCCAGGACCGGGTTCCACAGCGCCATCCCGCTCAGGTGCGGGGTTCGGCGGGTGCGGACCGTGGTGTGCAGGTCGCCGGCCAGCCGCCGCTCCAGCGCTCCGACGAGGCCCGGCCACCAGGTGGGGCTGTCCGGGTCCGGATGCCCCGGCGGGGCGGGAGCGGTGGCGTCGGGGTGCTCCTCGGCCAGTGCGCGGCCGATGTCGAGCAGGATGAGCCGGTTGTCGCCGCCGGCGCTGTCGAAGGCGCGGGCGAAGCCGTGGTAGGCGGAGAGCCGGTTGACGGCGAGGTAGCCGGCGAGACCGCAGCGGTGCTGGCACTCGCCCGTGACGTGCGCGGCTCCGGTCACCGCGAGCGCCTTGAAGGCGGCCAGCCGGCGGTCCACGGAGGCCCAGGGCGCGAAGGCCATGTCCGGTGGGGTGCCGCTCGTGGTGCCGGTGGCGGTGCGGCCGTCCAGCGTGAACGCCCAGAGGTCCTTGGCGGTTTGGGCCGCGCAGGTCAGTGCGAAGGCTTCGGCCAGTGCGGAGAGCAGGGCCCGCTGCTGGGTGCGGTAGGTCAGGACCGGGGAGCCGGGGGCGAGCCTGCCGTGCGAGCGGCGGTGCAGCGAGTGGCGCAGGGCCGCCACGGCGGCGGCCCGGGAGAGGACCGCCGCCGCGCTGGGCAGGGTGGCCCACAGGGCCTGCCCCACCGACATGGTGTGCCGCAACCGCTGATCGGATGTCAACGGGTCGTGCACACAGCGGAGTTCGTCGATAGCGGCGCTGCCGCGAAGCCACCGCTCGTACGGGACGCGGACGCCGTCGAAGCGCACCAGGGCGTATTCGAGGGGCAGTTCGTCGACGCGCAGCGGGCCGGAGATCGCGACACCCGGCGCGGTCTCCCGCTCGTCGCACAGGTCGACGAGGAAGGGGAAGACCCCGTGGTCGATGCCGTCGACGACCAGGCGGGCGCAGACGGCGGCGCTCTGCGGCATGCCCGGCATGCCGAGGCTGGAGAACTTGGCCGCCCGGTGGTCGGGCGTGCGCAGCACGAACTCCCGGCCGTCCGGCCGGAATTCGGCGACGGTGCGCACCGCGAGGTGGCTGCCGGCGTCGCCGATCTCGGTGATGAGGAAGACGCCCTTGCGCACCGCGCTCGCCAGTGCCTCCGGCACGGCCGCCGGCCCGGTCCCGGCCCCGGCCGGCCCGTTCCGCCGCGATTCGCGGGATGCGCCGACGACCGACCCCAGGCACAGGACGTAGTGGTTGAGCACCGTCATGTAGAGCGCCGGGTCGACGACGGCCGTGCAGGCGCTCAGTGTGGTCAGCAGGTCGGGGTCGGCGAGCAGTTGGCCGGCGGGCGGCAGCAGCCCGGCCAGGATGCGCAGCTGCCGGTGGGTGCGGTGGTTCCGGCTCTCCTGCGCCCTCGGCGGGTCCGCCGTGGCGAGCGCGGCCAGGATCCGCCGGCCCGCGACGGTGCGGAGCGGATCGGGCAGCACCGGCGCGACGGCGGTGCGCGGATCGGAGGTGGTCGTCATCGGCTCGCTCCGTACGTCGCTTCCGGTGCGGGTGCCGGGGGCCGCCCCGGCAGGGTGGCGGGGAGCAGCAGGTGCGGTCGCTCCCACGGGAAGTCCATGTCGGACAGCGGGCTGTACGCGGTGTATTGACGGCCTGTCAGGATGCGCCGGGCGTTGCGGGTCAGCGCCTGTCCGGTGCCGGCTTCCAGCAGGAGGGCGGGCGGTGGGGCGGCGGCCTGGGTCAGCACGCCGGGCAGTCGTACGGGGCGGTCGACGCAGTCGGCGAGCCCGCGGTGCACATCGTCGCCCTTGCCGTAGGCGCCACCGTGGACGGCCGAGTGGACGGGGGTGTGGCCCGGTCGCGCGCGCAGGGCGCCGATGGCGTCCCGGAATGCCTGTGCCGGGACGGTGAGCGACGGGTGGTGGGTCAGGAAGGGCAGCCGCAGCCGGGCGGCCTCGATGTCCTGTGCGGCGGCGTGCTTCTCGACCCGGATCAGCTCGTCCAGCGGGCCGGACACCACCGTCTCGCCGGGGTCGTTGACACAGGCGACAGCCACCTCCGCGGTGCCGGCCGACTCGATCAGGCGCGCGGCGGCGGCCTCTCCGGCGCCCAGCAGCGTCATGCCGCCGCTGCAACGCGCCAGGATCCGGGCGAGCCGGCAGGCGATTCTCGTGCCGTCGCCGATGTCGAAGACGCCCGCCGCGGTGAGTGCGGGGATCTCGCCGAAGCTGACGGCGACCAGGCGGTCGGGCGCGGCGCCCACGGCGCACAGCGCCCGGTGGACCGCCACCGAGGCTCCGAAGAGGGCGGCCTGCGGGGTTCCCACGGCGGCCTCGGCCAGGTCCCGGCCGCTCGGCGGGGCGGCACCGAGCAGCGCCGGGCCCAGCGCCGGGATGCCGTACGCCCCGCTCGCCTCGTCGACCTGCTCGAACACCTCCGCCACGGCGGTCCGCACCACGGGATGCGCACGAACGGCCCGGACCAGGGGGCTGACGGCGAAGTCGCCCTGGCCGGGGAAGAGATGGACCACGAGGGGGCGCGCCATGGGCGGCGCGGCTGGGCCGGAAGACTCGGACCCGGAAGTCTCGGACCCGGAAGTGTTGGACACGGGATACTCCTCCACGTATGCACAGCGGTCCCTCGCCCTGTGACGGCTGTCCGGCGGACCCCGGGTGCCTGACGGGCGACGGTTCCCGGCCAGCGGGTACCTGCGGCAACCGCGGGGCGGGTGTGTGCTCGGATGCGGATGCGACTCTTCGGTGGACGTTTTCCGGACGTTTTCCTGAACGGCGTCGCCGTCGGCTCCCCTACGGACGCCCCGTCCATCGCCCCGCCGGCGGCCTTGCCGACGGCGGTGACCTGCGGTGATCGCGCACGCCCCACCCGGCTGCGCGCCGGATCGGCTCCGTGCCCGCACCGTCAGGCGCACGGGCCCCATCCCCCTCCCGACCGCACCGCGGCGCACTGGCCGGATAGGCAGTGCCCCACGGAGGCCGGGAACCACCGCTGGGGTATGTCTCAGACACAACCACGCCCGGGGCCGCGCGCGAAGCGAAAGCGGACCTTGATGCGTGAACGCGTTGAAACGACCACACGGCGCGGGGCGGTGGGGTCGGACGGCCAGGAGGAAGACATGGCTCGTCGCCGACCCAATGAGCACCTGTCGGAGCTGCTGACGGAAGCGGACTGGAGCGCCGGTGAACTGGCCCGCGCGGTCAACGCGCTGGGCACCAAGCACGGTGTGCGGCTGCGCTACGACCGCACGTCGGTCGCGCACTGGCTCAACGGCTCGCGCCCCCGGTCCCCGGTCCCCGACCTGGTGGCGCAGGTCCTCACCCGGCGACTCGGCCGGACGGTGACCGTGGCCGAAACCGGACTTGACCACAACACGTCGGACGAGTCCCTACGGGAGAGCGTGCTGGCCACCCCCGACCCGGTCGAACGGCTCGTCACCCTGTGCCGTACGGACATCGATCCCGCCCACCGGGCCGTCCTCAACCGCGAGTTCGTCACCGCCCGCCCGGTCCCGGCCCGCGTATGGCCCATACGGAGGCGCAGCTCCGGCACCCCGGACGCCACTCTGCCTGCGGAGCGGTCTCTTACCGCGCTGTCCGACGACCGCCTCGACCACATGGCGGTCGTCTTCGCCACCCTGACCGAGAAATACGGCGGCGGCCACGCACGCTCGGCGCTCGCGACATACCTGGCCGACGACATCGCCCGCCTGCTGGCGATCACCCACTCCGGCAGCGACCTCCCCCGCCGGCTGCTCCGCGGCGCCGCACAACTCACCCATCTGCTGGGCGCCATGACCATCGACGCCGGCCTGACCAATGTGGGCTACCTCTACTACCACTCGGCGCTCGACCTCGCCCACCGTGCCGGCGACCGCAACTCCTACGCGATCAGCCTGCGCGCCATAAGCCTGTCGGCGCTGCACCTCGACGACGCCGGCCATGCCCGGCAGTGGTCGGACCACGCCGTGGAAACCGCCGGCCCCACCGCTCCCCGGGCGGTCCGCTCGTATCTGCACGCCGGACGCGCCGTCATCCACGCCACCGACGGCAGTCGCCGGCTGGCCCTCGCCGACCTCCTGACCGCCGAGCGCCACCACGACCCCGCGCCGCCCGGCGCCGGTCCGTTCACCCACTACCCGCTGACCGCGCTGCACTACCAGCGCGCCCTGGTCCTGCTGGCCCTCGGCGACCGCCCCAGCGCCCTGGTCGCCCTCGAAGCCTCCCTCGACACCCGGCCCGACGACCACCACACCGCCCTGGTCCTGGTGCGCGCGCTGCTCGCCCAGACCCTGCTGTCGGCGGGCGAGTTGGAGGCGGCCCTCCCCCACTGCCGGCAGCTCTTCCACCACTATCCGCTCACCGCCTCCTGCCGCGCCCGCAAGGCCCTCATCGCACTCCGCAACGCGCTGCACCCCTACCACCGCCACCCGCAGGCCAAGGAGACCCGGGCACACGCGGCGTATCTGATCCGCCGGCCATCACTGTGCTGAGCGCGCCGTGATCGCCAACCGGTCCGTCCCGGCGCCCGGTTCACCGCGAATCAGTTCAACTACCCGTCCGACGCCGCCGACTCCGGCGACTCCTGGGACGCGGCGAGCAGTTCCCGCGACCAGGTCAGGCTGCCGTCCCGCAGCTCGCCGATCACCCCGTCGAGCCAGCGCCGTTCGGCGGTGAGGACGGCGAGCGCGTACTCGTCCTCGATCAGCGCGACCCGCGGCACTCCGGCCCCCACGGCCTCGTCCCGGCCCTCCTCCAGGGCTGCGCACTGGGCGGCGATCCGCTCCGCGCGCCGCTCCAGAACCGGCAGCGCCTCGTCCGGGACGAGTAGCACGATGTTCGACAACGCCGCCGGGAAGACGGGGAACTCCTCCTTCGGCACCGACAGCATCTGCTCCAGCCACTCGCGCGCCGCCGCCCGGCCGGCGTCGGTGACCTCGTAGACCGTCCGCTCGGGGTACTGCTGATCGCGCTCGGTCTGCCGGACGGCGATCAGTCCGCCGGCCAGCAGCCGCTCGATGGTGCGGTAAAGCCCGGCCCGCTGGCCGACGTTGACGACCCGCTCCTTGCCCCACTGCTTGATCAGCTGCTGGAGGCCGTACGGATGCAGCGGCCGGTAGTGCAGCAGCGCCAGCACGGTGAGGGCGAGGGGCGAACTCTTCACGGGGGCTGTCATGCCCGTCATCGTAGTCTTCACAGAAACTAGTTGCATTGAAACTAGATTCGCTGCAACTATGGAGCCCGCGACGACCGACGCGACATCCGCGCAACGATCACTGGGGGTCTCTTCTCATGGGCATCGACGTCATGGGCATCAACGACAGCCGCGGCACCGCCTCCGGCATCCGCACGGCACTGGTCATCGGCGGCGGAGTGGCCGGCCCGGTGACCGCGCTCGCCCTCCGCAGGGCGGGCATCGAGGCGACCGTCTTCGAGGCGTACCCCGCCGCGGCGGACGGCGTCGGCGCCTGGCTCGGCCTGGCACCCAACGGCCAGCAGGCACTGCGGACCATCGGTGCCGGCACCGCACTGGAGGCCATCGGCCGGCCGGTCCCCGCCATGGTGCTGGCGGACGGCGCCGGGAACCGCTTCGCCTCCTTCGACGGCTTCCCCGAACTGCCGGCCACCCTGACGATGACCCGCGCCGAGCTGTTCCGGGCGCTGACCGATCTGGCGACGGGCGAGGGCATCCGCATCGCGTACGGCAAGCGGCTGGTCACCGCCGAGGAGACGCCGGACGGCGTCACCGCCCACTTCGCCGACGGGACCAGCGCGACCGCGGACGTCCTGATCGGCGCCGACGGCATCCGCTCCGCCGTCCGCACCGTGATAGACCCCGATGCGCCCGACCCGGAGTACGGCGGCGTGCTGAGCTTCGGCGGCTACGCCACCCCCGACTGCGGCGTCGAGGCGGCGCCCGGCACCATGCACTTCGCCTTCGGCCGCGCCTTCATCGGCTACTGGCAGCACGAGGACGGGCGGCTGATCTGGTTCGCCGGGCTGCCCACCGATACCCCGCAGACCCCGGCCGAAGTGGCGCAGACGCCGGCCGCCGACTGGCTGGCCCAGCTGCGCGAGCTCTACGCGGACCACCTCCCGGGCAAGCGGCTGCTCCACCACACCGACTCCGACGGCCTCATGGCGGTCGGCCCGATGGAGCGCATGCCGTCGGTGCCGCACTGGCACCGCGGTCGGATGGTCCTGGTCGGCGACGCGGTGCACGCGCCGTCCTCCAGCTCCGGCCAGGGCGCCTCCCTGGCCATCGAGAGCGCCGTCGAACTGGCCCGCTGCCTGCGCGATCTGCCCACGCCCACCGAGGCGTTCGCCGCCTACGAGGCGCTGCGCCGCCCGCGCGTGGAGGCGATCGGGCTCGCTGCCGCCGCCACCAACAAGGTCAAGGCGGGCAAGGCCGAGGCCGCGCCGACGATCCCCGACGTGGCGGAGATGGTCCGCCCGCTCCACTTCCACCGCATCGACTGGGCGGAAACGGTCAGCGCCCCGGCGTGACCGTGCCGCGCCGGACCGCGGCCCCCGCCCGGCACCACCCTGCTGCCCCATAGCAAGGGCGCGGGCGGTGCGGGGCTCCCCGGCCGCTTTTCACGCCCCGCGGGCTCAGCCCTGCCGGGACCGGCCGGTACCCCCGCCGCCTCGCGACACGGCCTCCAGACAGGCCCGGACCGGCGGGCTCTCGCCGCGCGCCGGCCAGGCCGCCCGGATGTCGCGGCGCAACGCCGGCCGGGTGGACAGGAAGCGCACGCCGGGCGGAGCGGGGTGACGGGACATTGCCGGGGTGAGGCAGGCAGCCAAGTTGCGGGACACCAGGGCGAGTTGGGTGCTGTGCTCGGCGACGAGATAGCGGATGTCGGGCTCGATGCCGCGGGAGCGCAGGGTCTGCACGAGGGCTTCGTAGGGTTCGGTGCCGGGTGGGCAGCAGGCCCAGACGGTGTCCGCGAGGTCGGCCGGGTCGAGGGTGTCGCGGTCGCCGAGCGGGTGCCGCTCGGAGAGGGCGATATGGACCTCCTCGCTGACGAGCGTACGGACCCGTACGCCCTCCGGGACGGACAGCGGCCGGGCGGCCCAGCTCTCGACGAGCAGCAGGTCCAGCTCGCCGTTGAGCAGCCGCGGCAGCAGGTCGAACGCTTCGCCGTCGACGACCGTGGGGGTCAGGCGCGGGTGCGCCTCGGCGAGGGCGGCCAGCGCGTCGGGCAGCAGGTTGCGCACCGCGCTGCCGATGCCGCCGAGACGAAGCGGGCCCAGGACCTCGTCGCCCAGGTCGGCCAGGTCGGCCTGGGCCGCGGCGAGTTGGCACAGCAGGCGGTCGGCGTGGCCGGCCAGGACGCGGCCGGCGTGGGTGAGGCGGACGCTGCGGCCGTGCGGTTCCAGGAGTGGGTGGCCCGCCTCCCGTTCCAGTTTGGCCAGTTGCTGCGATACGCCGGAGGGCGTCATGCGCAGGGTACGGGCGGCCTGCGCGATGGAGCCGTGGGTGGCGACGGCGGCAAGGGCGCGGAGCCGCTCGATACTGAACACGTTACGGATGCTACCGAGAACCCTCCAGAAATCATCGCTTTTTGTTTTGTTTCCGGGCGGGCACAGTGGAGTTCATGAAGTGGGAGGACAGTCCTGCAGAGGGCAGCGCATTACTGATCATTTCAGAATGAGTTTGTGTTGGGGGCTTGGCAGTTGGGGTGAGAGACGGCAGTCTTCTGCGGGTGTCCGACGATCTTGTGCCTGATGACCTGTGGGAACGTGTCGCGCCGTTGCTTCCTCCTCGGCCTCCGCGGCGCCGTCGATATCCGGGCCGGCTGCCGGCGGATGATCGTGCTGCCCTGCGTGGGATTGTGTACGTGCTGTGCAAGGGCGTGAGCTGGGCGGATGTGCCTGCGGAGAGGGTCGGTTGCAGTGGGGTGACTGCTTGGCGGCGGCTTCGGGACTGGACCGAGGCCGGTGTCTGGCCTCGTCTTCACGAGGTCCTTCTGGCGGAGTTGCGGGTGGCCGGTTCGCTGGACATGGATGACGCGGCAGTGGACGGCTCGCACGTCAGGGCTCTCAAAGGGGGGCTCACACCGGACCTTCGCCGGTCGACCGCGCGCGTCCGGGCAGCAAGCACCATCTGATCACCGACCGGCACGGAACACCGTTGGCGGTCTCGTTGACCGGCGGAAACCGTCATGACGTCACCCAGCTGATGCCACTGCTGGACGCGATACCCCGCATTCGCGGAGTCCGGGGTCGTCCACGTCATCGGCCGGGCCGGCTCTTCGCCGACCGCGGCTACGACTACGACAAGTACCGCCGCCTTCTGCGGGCCCGCGGCATCACACCGAAGATCGCCCGCAAAGGCACACCTCACGGCTCCGGCCTGGGCAAGACCCGCTGGGTCGTCGAGCGCACCTTCGCCTGGCTCCACCAGTTCAAACGCCTGCGGATCCGCTACGAGATACGCGCCGACCTCCACCTCGGCCTGCTCCAACTCGCCTGCAGCCTCATCTGCTTGAGGAGACTCCGGACCTCATTCTGAAATGATCAGTTAGGGGACCGTGCGTTGGAGGACCGTGCGGTGGAGGACCGTGCGGTGGAGGACCGTGCGGTGGCGGAGGAGCCGACGGTCGCGCGGGCCGCGGAGGGGTCAGGGCGGCGCGGGCTCGGCAGGTTCGGTGGCCCGGCCGCTGCGGCCGTCGCGGGGTCCGTCTGCATCTCGGCCTCGGCGGTGTTCGTGAAGCTGTCGGGGACGAATGCCGGGACAGCGGCCTTTCTGCGCTGCGCACTTGCGCTGTTCGTGCTGGTCCCGCTCGCCTGGCGGGAGGTGCGGCGGGTCGGTGGGCGGACCGTGCGGTATCAGGTGCTGGACATCGGCGCGGGGGTGCTGCTCGGTGTCGACATGGTGTTCTGGGCGGCCGGCGTCCTCAATGTCGGCGCCGCGGTGGCCACGGCGCTGCTGAACATCCAGGTGGTGGTCTTCCCGCTGCTGGCCCGGTTGGTGTCGGGGACCCGTCTGCCGAGGCGGTTCGTGCTGATGGTGCCGCTGATGCTGGTGGGGGTGGCGCTGGCGAGCGGGGCGATCGGGCACCCCGAGCCGGGCAGCCATCCGGTCGCGGGCGCGGTGTACGGGACCGCGGCCGGGGTGGCGTACGCGGGCTATCTGTTCCTGATGCGGCTGGGTGGCGGGCGGGCGCACACCGCCACGCCGGTGTGCGTCGCGACCACGGCGGCGGCCGTGACGGCGGGGGTGCTGGGCGGGCTGTGGACCGGGGTCGAGCTGAATCCGGGCTGGCCGGCGTGGGGTTGGCTGATCACCCTCGCGTGCGTGGGCCAGGTGGTGGCATGGCTGCTGATCACGGCCGCACTGCCGCGGTTGGCGCCGAACGTGGGCGCCGCGCTGCTGCTGTCGCAACCGGTGATCGCGTTCGGGCTCGGCATCGTCATCGGGGAGCGTCCGACCGCGACCCAGGCGGCCGGCTGCGCCCTCGTGGTCGCGGCCGTGTGGCACACCGGCCGGACACCGCGGCCCCGGACGGCGGGCCAGCGAGCCGGTTGACGGACGGTCCGAACCGGCCGCCCCGCGCTCACCTCCTCCGCTCGCCACCCCGTGCTCGCCGTCCCGTGCCCGCCGTCCCGTGCTCGCCGTCCCGCTCGTCGCGCGCCGCGATACGGTCGCCGCATGGCCGAATCTCGCTTGACCACCCCCTCGTTCCTCGTGCTCGGCATCATCGACAAACTGGGCGAGGCCAGCCCGTACGACGTGAAGGTCGAGGCCGCGCGGACCGTGGCCCCGTTCTGGTCGATGCCGCACGCGCAGGTCTACGCGCAGTGCGACCGGCTCGTGGAAGCAGGTCTGCTCTCACAGGACCGGCAGGCCGGCGGGCGGAACCGGCGCCTGATGAAGCTGACCGCGGCGGGCCGGGCGGCCCTGGAGGAATGGCTCGCCGACCCGGCCTTCGTGCCGGTCGAGGCGCGCGAACGCGGCATCCTCAAACTGTGGTTCGGCGCCCGGCCGGAGGTGCACTCCCCGGTGCAGATCGCGGAGCACCGCCGCACCCTCGCGGACTACGAGCAACTCGCGGAGAACGTCGGCACGTTGCTGACCCGTGGTCAGCGCGAGGCGCTCGAATTCGGCATCCGCTATGAGCGGATGATGGTCGATTTCTGGCAGTGGGTGGAACAGCGCGGATCGTGATGCCGTCGCGCGACCGTTGACCACGGCGGCGGATCGCCCTTACCTTCGCGATAGTCCAGATAGGACCATTGACGTGGGCGCAACGAGCGAGGGGGCCGCCATGAACCGTCCGAGGAAGGTCACCTGGCGCCGCGTGGCCACCATCGCCCTGGTCGCCGTCTGCGTGGGCTACGCCCCGATCGCGATGACCGAACTCTGGCCCTACGCCCACCGGGGCGCCCCGGCGTTCGGCGAATGGCTCCTGGCCCGCGCGACCTCGCCCCGCTATGTCGCCGACGCCTTCGCCACCCGCGTCGGCCCGTACGGACGCAGCCTGATCGCGATGATCGTCCATACCGTCCTCGGCGGTGCGCTGATGCTGCTCGGGCCGGTCCAACTCCTGACGGCGGTACGGCGACGCATCCGGCTGCACCGCACCGTAGGGGTGGTGTTCGCGCTGACCGTCTACGCCTCGATGGCGGGCGCCGCCGTCTACCTCGTACGGACCGCGCCCGGCGACGCCTTCAGCGGGCCGGCGTTCTGGATCGTGCTCGCCACGATCCTGGTCGGTACCGTCATGAGCGTCACCTACGGCATCGTCGCCGCGATCGCCAAGTTCCCCGACCTGCACCAGCGGTGGATGCTGCTCTGCTACGGCTACCTGATGACCGCCCCGCTGCTGCGACTTGAGTGGGGCGCCCTCCCGGCACTCTTCCCCGGCCTCTCCCTGGAGGACGTCAACCGGATCGCCATCATGCACCTCGGCTCGATCGTCGTGTTCGGTGCGCTGCTCGGCTCCCGCGCGATGGACAAGCGGACGACGGTTCCCGGAGTGACCGGGACCTGGGTGCCGGCGCCGGTACTCGCCGCGGCACATCTCGCCGGCGCCCTCGCCCTGGCCTGGATCGCAAAGTCCTTCCTGGAGTGGGGAGTTGCCGGGCAGCGGATGCTGCTCGGGTATCTGCTCCCGTACGCCGTGACCTACGCCGTGCTGGCCGTCCGCGCCCGGCGCGCGGGCCGGGCGAGCCACGGCTGGGCGCGCGAGGAGTGGCGCCTGCATCTGGCCGCACTGTGCCTGGCCCCGGCCCTCTCGGCCACCGCCGGCCTGCTGTTCGAACGCTACGCCGGACTCGACCGGCAGACGGCACTGTCCGCGGGAGTGGCCATCGGCTGCGGGATGCTGGCGTTCGCCGCGACCACGGTGGTCAGCCTGCGCGTGATGTACGGGCGTGCAGTGGTCAAGCGGGAGCGTTCGGCCGCGGCGCGCCCTCCACGGCAGGAACCGTCCCCGGTCGGCTAGCGCGTGCAGGGCGTCGGTAGGCAGGCGGGAGTTTGCCGACAGGGCCTGGCGACGACGTGCCCCCGCCCGGTCCCCTCCCCCGGTCCCCTCCGCGTCCGGCTCCGTCAGTCGGCGGTCTCCCCGCTCCGGGGGCCGGTGTGCGCGTCCGCCACCTCGCTCCCCGCCATCACACCGCCGGTGGCAGCGGACGCAGGGAGAGGGCGCCGTAGACGGACCAGACGACCGAGACCAGCGGCACCGCCACGACCGCCCCGAGCACACCGGCGGTGACGCCCCCGCAGACGACCGCGAGGGCCACCACGACCGGATGCAGGCGCACCGCCCGGCTCATCACCAACGGGTGCAGCACATGCCCTTCGAGCTGTCCGATGACCACGATCAGCAGGACGACGAGCATCGCCACCAGCGGGCCCCGCGAGGCCAGCGCCACCACCGCGGCCACCGCCAGCGCCACCGGCGAACCGACCAGCGGGATGAACGCGGCGAAGAACTCCAGTACCGCCAGGGGCAGGACGAGAGGAACCCGCAGGACGAAGAGGGCCAGTCCCACGAGGACGGCATTGGTCGCGGCGATGATCACGATGCCGCGGGTGTACCCGGTGAACGTCGTCCACGCCGTGCGCCCCGCCGTCCGTACGGCGTGCCGCCGGCGCTCCGGCAGCCGGCCGCCGAACCACTGCCACATGCGCGTGCCCGAGTGCAGAAAGAAGATCGAGCAGAACAGCGCCAGCGCACCCACCGTCAGGACCTCGGCCAGCCGGCCCACCCCGCTCACCGCGGTGCCGATCAGGTTGGCGCGGTTGCTCGCCACGAATCGGGAGACCCACGACTGGAGGTGCGAGAGGGCTCCCGGCCGCAGGTGGAACGGCGGGCCCTGGAGCCACCGCTCGATCCTGGTCAGCCCCCCGGAGAAGACCTCGCGCAGCCCCGGCCACTCGACGGCGACGTTCGCACCGATCAGGCTCAGTACGCCGAAGAGGAGCACGACGGAGAGCAGCAGACCGGTGGTGACCGCCGCCGCACGCGGCATCCAGCGGGTCAGCGCGTTGGTCAGCGGCTCCAGCAGGGCGGTCAGCACCAGCGCCAGAAAGACCGCCAGCGTCACCAGATGGAACCGCCCCAGCGTCACGAAGACGACATAGACGGCCGCGCCCACGACCAGGAGCCGCCATGCGTAGGCGGCGGCGACGCGCAGCGCCGCGGGGACGCCGGCAGCCTCCGTGCTGCGCCGGACCGTCCTGCCGCCCGGCGGGCGCGCTCCGCGTACGCCCCGGCCCCGCGCCCGGTCCCCGCGCCAGGTGCCCGGCCCGCGCCGCGGGGCAGCGGTACCGTGATCGCCGGACCGGGGTTCCCGCTGCCGGCGGGATCGGTTCCGCATACGGGCCGTCACCTCCTCCCGCCCGCCCCGAAGGGACGCCGCCCCGGAGACAGGCTCCCGCCTCTGCGCCTACCCAAGGTCTGATATCACCGCGGACGGGCGGCCGAACGCGAGCGGCCGGGTATTCGCCCGAAGGCACCCCGGGCAGGGGCCCGGGTGACGGGCAGCCTTCCTGGGAACCGTGTCCTCCCGGCACTCCTGGACAGCGCCTCCACGAACCGGCCCGCATACCACGCGATACGGCGAGAATGCCGTGGAATCCCCGGTAGGGTGCGGCCCTGAGGGGAACTCACCTACCGGTCCCCGATCCCCGGTGCCGTAAGGGATGAGGCGGATTCATGGCTCAGTCACCGACGCTGCCCGCGCTGGACGTCTGGCTGCTGGTACGTACACATCCGTACGGGGCGGTCGGCTCCACGGCATCTCTGGCGGACGCGCTGAGGACGACGTACGGCTCCCGGTTCGCGGTCTGGCACACCAGCGAGCTCCTCCTCGGCGTCCAGGAGGGGCGGCTGTTCCTGCGCACCCTGGGCGGGCAGGAGGTGCCGGCCCCCAAGGTCGTCTGTGTGCGCCAGACGCCCTGCACGATGCAGCACGACCGCGAGGTGACCCTCCTGCGGCACCTGGAGCGCATGGGAGCCACCCTCATCAACCCCCTCGAAGCGCACCTCACCTGCCGGAACAAGGTCTGGCAGCTACAGGAGCTGGCCCTGGCCGGCCTGCCCGTACCCGACTCCCTCTCGTACACCACCAGCCCCCTGGACGGCGTGGTGCGGACCCCTGGTCTCGACGCGCCCTGCGTGGTCAAGTCCGTCAACGGCTACGGCGGTAAGCAGGTGTTCCTCGCCCCCGACCTGGCCCTGTTGTGCGACGTGGCGGGCAGCCTCGCCGACCAGGTGCCCGTCGTCCTCCAGCAGTACGTGGCCCCCTCGCACGGGCGCGACCTGCGGGTGGTCGTCGTCGACGGGGCACCCGTCGCCGCCGAGCTGCGCACCGCCCGCGGCGACGCACTCGTCTCGAACCTCCACCGCGGCGGCTCGGCCACCCTCTGCCAGGGCAGCTACCCGGAGGCCGAGGCCCTGGCCGTCCGGGCCGCGCAATCCCTGGGCCTCACCATCGCCGGTGTGGACCTGCTCTTCTCCGCCACCGGCGAGCACACCGTCTGCGAGGTCAACGCGGTCCCCGGCTGGCGCCCCGGAATGACAGCGGTGATCCCGGCCATCATCGACTGCATCGACCGCCACCTCGACGCCTACCGCCTCGCGGACAGCACCAAGGCACCCGCGATGCAACGGAGTTCGCCCACCCTGCGCCCATGACCGCGACGGCCGCCCCGCCGTACGGCCCTCCCCGCCTCCCCGCCTCCCGGCCTCTCCCCCGCACCGCCTGCGGCCACCTGCCACCCTGCCCGCCCCCACCGGTCACCGCACCTGTCACTCCACCGCAGGAACTTCCCGTAAATGAAGCGGTCGTACGCGGGGATGCGGCGGCGGCTTGTCTAGCATCACGACGTCTCCCGGGAATGGGTCCGGGCGCCTTGCCACCAGCGGGATGTGTGAGTCAGGAGGCCGTATGAGTGCGGAAGCAGGCTGGGGCTGGGCGCGGGCCATCCAGCCGGCCGGGGGAACCGGGCAGCACGCCGGTCCTCACGAGACGTTCGCCCACCCGCTCAAGGCCCGGGTCGTCGACAGCCAGAAGCACGCACCTGTGGCCGACGCCGCGGTGACGTTCTGCTGGGATTCCATGAGCCAGCAGGCCCTCTTCGAAGGCGGTGCGGCCACCGCACACGTCCGCACCGACGCCGAGGGCTACGCACAGAGCCCCCAGCTCGTGGCGGGCGACGCGGCCGGCACCGCCGTCTTCACCGTCACCACCGAGGGCGCGGCCCCGGAGCGCTTCGAGATCACGGTCGACCACTGAGCCGCGGCGAGCGCCGCGCGGCGCTCGCCAACCGCGCGGGGGACTCCCTTCCCCTCCCCCCGCGCGAAACCGGCCCCGATGTGGCCGGGTAGGTACTTGTGTCGTGAACATCGGCACCATTGGCTGAGCTGATGCGCCGTCATCGGCGCTGGCACGAACGGTGGGACCGGGGGAAGCGAAACGTGGCGATCGAACTGCCCGACGGGCTGGTCCGGGTGATGGACCCGCTCGGAATGAACCGGCCGCAGGTGAACGAGAACGAGGTCCGCGAATTCACCGGTCACGTCGAGGAGTTCGCCGCCAACCTCGAAAAGTCCCACGCGTCGGCGAACTCATCCAGCAGGCGACCGAGCCGCTCGCGGCGGACCAGGTCCCCACGGACATCACCGGCCACAACCGCGAGACCCTCTGCCGCATCGGCCTCCCCCGCTCACCGCTCCCCGGCCTGCCCCTGGACCAGGACCTGGTGGAGCACCGCCTGCGCGCCGCCGACCCGCTCGCCTTCGCCGAACACGGTTCGGAACACTGGTCCGAGGCCCTGAGCGACCTCGCCTCGGGCAGGTGAGCTGGCGCCGCCCAGGTCACGGAACCCGCAACCCGCAGCACCAAGCCCCGCCCCACAGCAAAGGACCGGCAACATGAAGATCACGGTGGATGACCTCTCCGGACCGGAAATCGCCGGATTCCTCAACGAGCACGTTCAGCAGATGCGGGCCATCACACCCCTGGAGAGCAAGCACGCGCTCGATCTCGACGAACTCCGCAGGCCCGAGGTGACGTTCTGGTCGGCCCGGGAGGACGGAACCCTGGTCGGCTGCGGTGCGATCAAGCGGCTGGACGCGGACCACGCCGAGCTGAAATCGATGCGCACCACCCCGCAGCGCACGCGGAGCGGAATCGCCTCACGACTCCTGGAGCACATCCTCACCGAGGCGGGCCGCAGGGGATTCACACGACTGAGCCTGGAGACCGGCTCGGCCGAATTCTTCCTCCCCGCACGGAAGTTGTACGAGAAGTTCGGCTTCGAGCGCTGCGCACCGTTCGCGGACTACCGGCCCGACCCGAACAGTACGTTCATGACGAAGTTGCTGTGAGAGGCAGCAGCGCAATGGAAAGAAAGAAGAGAGGCACGCCCCTGCCCCGCCCGGCGGCTGGGCGGGCCGGGCAAGGACAGCCGGCAAGGGGAGGGATCAGCGGTTCGAACCACTGTTGTCGAGCGCGGGGTTGAGGGCGACGACAACGGAGACGGCACGTTCGGTCATGAATCCTCCGGTGGATGAGGCGAGTCGAGGGGCCCCTGGACGGTATTGACCAGCCGGTACCCCGGGAAACGCCCGCCACTCGAACGTGCCCCTAAACCCATTCCTTGGGTGACAGGAACCGCACGACTTCCCCACCAGGGCCCACCGGAGAGGCGCGACTGCCGGCCAGGCCGCGACCGGCCCATCCGGCCAGGGCGACCGCCGCTACCCCAGCGCCCGATCGACCTCACCGTCCCACGGAACCGGCGCCCCGGCCGAAGAAGTCCCGGCACGCTTCGAGAGCGTGCATCTCCACCGGGACCGTACGGTGCGCCTCCCAGTCCGCGCGGTCGAGCCGCAGCCGTTGCACGGTGCACGCCATCCCTCGCACGGACGCCGTGGTGAGCCCGTCGGGTCGGTAGCCGAGTTTCCGCGACACCCGGAGAGAAGCGGTGTTGTCGGTCATCGCGCCGGACGTCACGGAGTGCGCGCCTAGCCCTTCGAAAGCCAGATGCAGCACGGCGGCCCGCATCTCCGTGCCGATTCCACGCCCTTGGTACGCGAGCCCGAGCCACGAACCCGTCTGGGCCTCCCGCGTCACGGCGAAATCGACCGCGGACAGGTCCTGCCGCCCCACCACCCTGCCCTCGCACATCACGGCCAGACTGAGCGTCCAGTCCTCCGTACGCCAGTGGGCGACGGTGCCGAGGACATGCTGAAACGTCGCCCGCCCACGCTCCTCGGGATCGGCGTCGGTCCAGGGCACCGTGAAGGGCATCCGTGCCTCGTCATGCACGCCCTTCGCCGCCACCGCGGCCAGCTCATCCAGCTGACTCAAGTCGGGCAGCCGCAGCTCAAGGCGCGGCGTCGTCACCCGGAGCCGGTACAGGGGCCATGCGCAAGGTTCCATGACGAGAGGCTGCCAAGACCGTACGGAGCCGTCCAACGCATTTCGCCGGTCCGGGCTCGGTGCGCGCCACCTCGGCCCTGACGTCGGGCGTGGCCTCGGCCCGGCGGATGAGAGCGCGGGCGGGGGCCGATACCGACGCCGATACCGACGCCGACGCCGACGCGGATGCGGATGCGGATGCGGATGCGGATGTACGCGGAACACCCCGCCCAACTGACGTCATATTCCCGGCTGTTGGCTGGCAGGCACCGGCTCACGGACATTTCTGACAGTGGTTGTGTAAGTGCTGTTACGCTGCCGCTCATGACCGAGGATCCCGCGCTCAGCCCGGACGTCACCCAGGACACCACCCCCGACCCCACCCACCAGAGCCGGTGGCGTCCGCTCCGGCTGCTCCAGGCGTCGATGGACGCGGACATCGCACGGATCTACGCGGAGCGGCGGATCGAGGGGCTGAAGCCGAACCACGTGAGGGAGTTGCTCCGGCTGCACGCCCGTGGGCCGATGACGATCACGGAGCTGGCCGAGTCGGTCGGCCACTCGCACTCGGCGCTCAGCCAGAAGGTGGCCGCGATGCGCGCCGCCGGATGGGTGCGGACCGTGCCGGGCGAGGACGCGCGGACGAAGAAGGTGACGCTCACGGAGCGGGCCGGCGCGGTGGTCGGCCGGCTGGCGGCGGAGTGGCGGGCCACCGAAGCCGCCCTCGCCGAACTGGAGGCGGAGATTCCCTATCCGCTCACCCAGGTCGTCATCGACATCGAACGGGCGCTGGAGCGCAGGAGCTTCCACGACCGGATCGCCGCGAAGCTGGCCGAGGACCCGGCGTGGGAGTGAGGCGCGCGAAGGGGAGGGAGGGCGGCGCGGGCACCCGGGGCTTGCTGCTGGACGTGGCGCCGCTGCGGTCGTCACCGGCCTTCCGGCGGCTGTGGATCGGTGGGGCGCTGTCCGGGCTCGGCAGCCAGATGACGCTGGTCGCCGTGATGTTCCAGGTCTGGCAGACGACGCACAGCACCACTTGGACCGGTGCGGTCGCGCTCGCCCGGGCCGTTCCGCTGATCACGCTCGGGCTGTTCGCCGGGGCGCTCGTCGACCGGGTGGACCGGCGGACGTGCTATCTGTGGACGACCCTGGGGCAGGCCGGGTGTTCGCTGCTGCTCGCCCTGCAGAGCGTCCTCGGCGGTCTGCCGGCCGCGGGTGTCCTGCTGCTGGTGGCGGTGCAGTCCTGCTTCGTCGCGGGCAGCGGACCGGCGTCCCGCACCTTCGTTTCGCGCCTGCTGCCGAAGCGGCAACTGGCCGCCGGGCTGGCGCTGAAGCGGGTCTCGTTCCAGGGCGCGATGCTGCTGGGGCCGGCGCTGGGCGGGCTGGTCCTGGGCTGGCTCGGTATCGGCGCCTGTTATCTGGTCGATGCGCTGACCTTCGCCGCGGGGCTCTACGGGGCGTTCGGTCTGCCGCCACTGCCACCGGGGGACGAGCCGGCGCGGCCGGGGCTGCGCGGCGTACTGGACGGTCTGGCCTTCCTGGTGCGCACCCCCGTCATCCGCGGGGCACTGCTCACGGACCTGGCCGCCACCGTGCTGTCGATGCCGGTCAGCCTGTTCCCGCTGCTCAACGCCGAGCGGTTCGGGGGCGATCCGCGGGCGCTCGGACTGTTTCTCACCGCGTTGGCCGCCGGCGGCGTGGTCGCGTCGGTCCTCTCCGGGAGCTTCACGCGGCTGTCCCGCCCCGGCCTGGTCATGCTCGGCGGATCGGCCGCCTGGGGCGGGGCGTTGGCGCTGTTCGGGCTGTCGGCCCACGCGTGGTGCGGGCTGGCCTGCCTGGTTCTGGCGGGTGCCGCGGACACCGTGTCCGTGGTGTCCCGGAGCACGCTTGTCCAGACGCACACCCCGGGCGAACTGCTCGGCCGGGTCGGCGCCGCCGAGCAGATCGTCGGGCAGGGCGGGCCGGACCTCGGCAATCTGCGCGGCGGTCTCGTGGCGGACGCGACGTCGGGTGTGACGGCGCTGGTCAGCGGCGGCCTGCTGTGCGTCGGTGCGGTCGTGCTGGTGGGCCTCGGCACGCCGGGTCTGCGCGGGCCCGTGACGGCTGCCGCGCCCGCCGCCGCGCAAACGGCGCCGACCGGCCCGTAGTGCGGTACGGCGCGGGGCGGTGGCACGGAAAGCGCGAGGGCGCCCCCGTCATCTCGTGGGGCGGGCGGCATACTTGCCGGTCGGCGCGACGTGATCCATTCGCATGTGAGGAGCAGTCATGTCCGACCAGCCCACCGCCGAGAAGACGACCTTCCGGACGGTCTTCGAGGTGGGCCCCGCCGCGCTGGAGCCGGCGCAGCGCATTGCCGACGCCTTCCAGCACGCGATCGCCCCGGCGACCGTGAACTTCGACTTCGGGGAGATCAGCCGGGCGGCGAGCGCCATCCCCGGCGGCTCGACCGTCAGGATCGTCCGCGGCTGGGGTCTCCAGGAGACGGCTCCCGTGGGCGTCATGGTGCTCTCGCTCCGGGAGGCCGTCCGCCAGGCGCTCACCCATCCCTTCGGCAACCCCGTCTTCTGGGACAGGGTCGAGGCCGCGCTCGCCGACGCCTTCCTCGGCCTCGACACGCAGGAGGGCACGCACCTCTCCTTCCACGGAGACTCCGCGGACAGCACGAGCTACTACTACAACGTGCTGTTCGCCCTCCAGGACGAGGAGACCGAGGGGTACGTCCACGCCGTCGCCTGCTGCGTCGACGTGACCCTGGCGCTGACCGCGGACGAGGTGGGCAAGCTGGCCCTCGACGACGTCGTGCGGTGCGGTATCCGGCTCAACGCGATCGCCGTCCGGCAGGGGCTTCCCGGCGCGGCGTGATGCCCTGGCGGTGGCCCCGGCCGGGTGCGCGGCCGGGGTCGGGCGCCCGGTGCCGGGTGCGGGCCGATACCGCCGGGGCCTGTCCGACGGGTCAGTGCCGCGCCCGCCCGTCGATCGGTGCCGCGCCCAGCGATCGAGCAGCAGGATCGTGACGTCGCCGTTCGGCGTCGAGCGCTTCGCCGGCTCTCCGTGATCGAGTGGATCGGGCTGCGGAGTGCCCCGGCGGCGAGATCGTCGGCGGCGGCCCGGCGCGCCGTCCGGGGCCGTCATACGGGGGTGGCGTCCCCGGGTTCTGCGCTCCCCCGTCCCCCGGGTGCGGACAGCCCTCCTGGCGCGGATCCTGAACAGAGGAGTCGAGGAGTCGCAGCCGACGACCGCACAGGGGAGCACTGCACAGGAACAAGCGCTACGAACCCGACCAGACAGCATGTCGCGGCACGGTCGTGACAGCGGAACGGACGCACATGAGCAACGGATTCATGGGTCCGGAGGGTATTGGCCCGGACTCGTTCGGTGACTTTCTCGCCAGGTTCTTCGGGCGCAGCGCACAGTCGCCCGGCGAGGGGGGAGCACCCATGCCCAAGCAGGCGGACATCGCCCGGCTGATGAGCGGCTCCGCCCGGGATCTGGTGACCACCGCCGCCGCGTACGCCGCCGAACACGGCAGTCCCGAGCTCGGTACCGAGCATCTGCTGCGGGCGGCCCTCAGCGCCGAGCCGACCCGGAGCCTGATGCGGCAGCAGGGTGCGGATCCGGATGCGCTGGCGGCGGAGATCGACCGCAATGCGGGCTCCGGGCCGCTCCAGAAGAGCGTCGCGGTGACACCGGCGGTGAAGCGGGCGCTACTGGGGGCGCACGAGCTGGCGCGCGGTACGGGGGCCTCGTACATCGGTCCGGAGCATGTGCTGGAGGCGCTGGCCGGGAACCCGGATTCGGCGGCCGGGCGGATTCTGAACCTCGCGCACTTCGACGCACAGGCGTCGGCCGCCTCGCACGGCAGTGCCGGCGGGCATCCGCCCGCGGGGCAGGGCGCCGAGCACGGGGCCGTACCGCATCACGACACACCCACGCTGGACAAGTACAGCCGCGATCTGACCGATCTCGCGCGGGCCGGCCGGATCGATCCGGTGATCGGCCGCGAGGAGGAGATCGAGCAGACCATCGAGGTGCTGTCGCGGCGGGGCAAGAACAACCCGGTGCTGGTCGGTGACGCGGGGGTCGGCAAGACCGCGATCGTGGAGGGGCTGGCGCAGCGGCTGGCGGACGGGGAGGTGCCCGACACGCTGGCCGGGCGGCGGATCGTGGCGCTGGACCTGGCCGCGGTGGTCGCCGGTACGCGGTACCGCGGTGACTTCGAGGAGCGGATGAACAACATCATCGAGGAGGTCCGCGCGCACACCGACTCGCTGATCGTCTTCATCGACGAGCTGCACACGGTCGTGGGCGCGGGCGGCGGCACGGGGGAGGGCGGTGCGCTGGAGGCCAGCAACATGCTCAAACCCGCCCTGGCGCGCGGCGAGTTGCATGTCATCGGGGCCAGCACGCTGGAGGAGTACCGGCGGCACATCGAGAAGGACGCCGCGCTCGCCCGCCGCTTCCAGCCCATCCTCGTGCCCGAGCCGACCATCGCCGACACGGTGGAGATCCTGCGCGGGTTGCAGGACCGCTACGAGGCCCACCATCAGGTGCGCTACACGAACGAGGCGGTACTGGCGGCCGTGGAGCTCTCCGACCGCTATATCGCCGACCGGTTCCTGCCGGACAAGGCCATCGATCTGATCGACCAGGCGGGCGCCCGGGTACGGCTGCGCTCGGCCGCCAAGACCCCCAGCGTGCGTGACATGGAACGCGAGGCGGAGCAGCTGCTCCGGGACAAGGACCAGGCGGTCGCCTCCGAGCAGTACGAGCGGGCGACCGAGCTGCGCGACCGGATCGCCGAGCTGAAGCGGCGGATCGAGGAGATCCAGGCGAACCAGGGGGCGCGGCCGGCGGTCGGGGACGGCCGGATCGTGGAGGTGACCTCCGAGGACATAGCGGAGGTCGTGTCCCGGCAGACCGGCGTGCCGGTGAGCAGCCTGACGGAGGAGGAGAAGGACCGGCTGCTCGGGTTGCAGGGCCGGCTCCAGGGGCGGGTGATCGGGCAGGAGGACGCGGTGACGGCGGTCTCGGAGGCGGTGCTGCGCTCGCGCGCCGGGCTCGCCGATCCGAACCGGCCGATCGGCAGCTTCCTCTTCCTCGGTCCCACCGGTGTGGGCAAGACGGAACTCGCCCGGGCGCTGGCCGATGCGCTGTTCGGCAGTGAGGACCGGATGGTGCGGCTCGACATGAGCGAGTATCAGGAGCGGCACACGGTCAGCCGGCTGATCGGCGCCCCGCCCGGGTACGTCGGCCACGAGGACGCGGGGCAGCTGACCGAGGCGGTGCGTCATCACCCGTACTCGCTGCTGCTGCTCGACGAGGTCGAGAAGGCCCATCCGGACGTCTTCAACATGCTCCTTCAGGTGCTGGACGACGGTCATCTGACGGACTCTCAGGGACGGACGGTGGACTTCAAGAACACCGTGATCGTGATGACCAGCAACCTCGGCTCGGAGGCGCTCAGCGGCGGTCGCGGGGTGCTCGGTTTCGGTACCGCCGAGGCGGGGGCCGGCGACGGGGCGCGGGAGCGGGCGCTGGCCACCCTGCGCGGGCACTTCCGGCCCGAATTCCTCAACCGGCTCGACGAGATCATCGTGTTCCGGCAGCTCACCGACGAGCAGCTGCACCAGATCACCGGTCTGCTGCTGGAGGGCACCGACCGCCGGCTGCACGCCCAGGGCATCTCCGTCGACGTCACCCCGGACGCGGTGGACTGGCTCACCCGCCGCGGCCACCAGCCCGAATACGGCGCCCGGCCGCTGCGCCGCACCATCCAGCGCGAGGTCGACAACCGGCTGTCGCGGCTGCTGCTCGACGGCGCGCTGTCGGCCGGGGACCAGGTGCGGGTGGACGTCCAGGACGACGAGCTGGCGTTCCACGTGACCGAGCAGGCGACGAACCCGGCGGCGACGAACTGAGCCGGGGGACGACCACGGGAGGCGGGTGCGCGAGCGTGCGGGGAGACGGCGAGGAGAGGTGAAGCAGGGCGCACCGGCCGGTCCGGGACCACACGGTCGTCACGAGACGCCGGAGGAGCGTGCCGACCGGCGGTGGAGCGAACTCCTGCAAGAGGTACGGGTCATCCAGACCGGCGTGCAGATCCTCTTCGGCTTCCTGCTGACCGTCGTGTTCACCCCGCGCTTCGCCGTCCTCGACCAGGCGGACCGCATCATCTACGTCGTGACCGTGCTGCTGGGCGCGGCCACCACCGGTGCGCTGGTGGGGACGGTGACCTTCCACCGGCTGGGGGCCCGGGACCGGCTCAAGCCGCAGACGGTGTTCTGGGCCTCGCGGCTGGCGCTGGTCGGTGTCGTACTGCTGCTGGCCACGGTCGCCTCGGCGCTGCTGCTGATTCTGCGGATCGCACTGAACGGCAGTGCCGCGCCCTGGGTCGTGGCGGGGCTGGTCGCGTGGTTCGTCCTGTGCTGGTTCGCACTGCCTGCCTGGGTCCTGCACCGCTACTCGTCGCGGCAGTGAGCTGCCGCTGCGGGCGAGCCGGGCCGGTGCGACGATGGAGTGAAGTGCCGGCGGGGGCCCCG
>NZ_KN708638.1:930759-934667 GCF_000805335.1 Streptomyces sp. CT34
CGGAAGACGCCCGGTATCGCAGGGGGTTCACTTCGCGGTGCATGCACCGGAGCCGTCGCCACCCCCGTCCAGGGGTTCCAGGGGTTCCAGGGATCTGCGGAACGGAGGAATCACCATGACAGTCTGCGAAGTCTGCGGGAACGACTATGCGCGGGGATTCGAAGTGCACACCGATGGCGAGGTCCATGCCTTCGACAGTTTGGAATGCGCGGCTCAGCTGCTCGCCCCGACCTGTGAGAACTGCAAGTGCCGGATTCTCGGCCACGGAATGGAGGCGGGCGGCCGGTATTTCTGCTGTGCGCACTGTGCGCGGATCCGGGGCGTCTCGGAGCTGGCCGACAGCGCCTGAGGGCATGCGGCCCCGGCGCCGCATGCGAAATGAGGCGGCCGTCCCCGGGGGACAGCCGCCTCATCCGCTTGCCGCTTACGCACCGGCCGTGGCGGGAGTCACCCTGCGCGGACGCAGGAGCAGCGCCGCACCGGCGAGGCCGGCGCTGAGGATCGCCAGACCGACCGCCAGCAACTCCGGCCACACGGTGGCATCGCCCAGGCTGCTGCTCAGCGGGACCAGGACGCCGGCCCGGGACAGGGCGTGCAGGACGATGACGGTGACCGCGGCGGTGGCACTGGCCGTCCAGATGGCGGCCGTGTCGCGCATCGCGAGCCAGCCGGCCAGCAGCAGATAGACCGCCGCGATGGCCATCGAGATACCGTCGGACGGGCCGCCGCGGACCCCCGACATCCCCAGCGGCAGATGGCTGAGCCCGCACAGGGCCAGCGCCGCGGCGGCGGGCCAGCGCAGTACGGAGCGGAGCACCCCGCTGACCGCCTGGCCGGGCTGCGGGGGCGCGCCGGCCGCCGGCCATCCGGGGCCGCCCTGGGGTGTGTTGGCGGCGGGGTAGGGGGCGTTCTGCGGCCACGGCGGGGCGTCCCGGTGCATGCCGTCGCGCATCGCCGGCTCGTGGGGACCGCCGGCGTGCGGGCCCTGGTTCGGGTATCCGTTGTCGGCCGGGTGGCCGTAGGGGTCGGGATACGGTTCGAGGACGGGGTCGTTGACCATCGGCATGGCGGACGTCGCCTGGCTCATCGTGTCGGCGTGGCCGTCGGGGTAGGCATGGCCGTCGGGGTAGTTGTCGCCGCCCGGCGGGACCTCGACGGGGATGTGCCCCTCCTTGGCCCCGTCGAACAGCCGGATCAGCTGGACGACCTCGTCGACGGATCGGTTCACCGCCGCGGCACGCAGCGCCTCGTAGCTCGACTCCGCGGTGTGCGGGGCTTCGCCGAGCATGGCGAGGAGCGGCCCGACCTCGCTCACAGGCCGGGTCATCGCCGCCACTCTCAGGCATTCGTCGCCTGGATTGGGGTCTTCGCCACTGCGCTTGAGCAGTTCCACGAGGGCGGCGACTTCCTCCACGGGCCTCGTGGTGGCCGCCGTCCACACGAGGGTGCGGACCGAGACGTTTTCCGGATTCGTGGGCGGAACGTGTTCGCCGACGTCTGTCGGTGACAGGTCGGCTTCGCCCCCACCAGGAGCTGGTTCAGATGACATGTAGGGACTCCACTGAACGAGGGGGAGCATCGGGCACCGGAGGCGCTGACACTCATCGGGCGTTGTGCGTGCTTTGGTTCAGCCAACGTCCCTCTTGGCAGCCCGCGCCATTCAGGAATGGCCATCCGGTGGAGACACGCCGTGGACCGGGGAAATCACCGGGCGTGTCGGCCGTGACGACCGCGGGTCCGTCCGCTAGCGACTGCCGGAGTCCTCTTCTGTCGGCGGACGGCTCGTTGGCGGACGGCTCGCCGTACTCCGTCGCCGCGCCGGCCCCTCGATACGGCCCGCTCTCCGCTCTCCCTGTGGTCGTCTCTATGTGGTCGTCTCTATGTCGTCGCGACGGTGAACAGTCCGCCCTGCGGGTCGCGGATGACGGCCTGGCAGCCGCTGCCGTCGACCATCGGCGTCACCGGGAGGACGAAGCCGCCGGCCGCGACGGCGGCGGCGGTGACCTTCTCGATGTCGTGCACGGGGAAGTAGACGTGCCAGCGGGGCCGGACATGCGGGTCCGGGGCGGCTTCGACGGCTCCGCCGCGCAGTGCGGCCACGGTCTGCGCGCCGTCCCGCACGATCACCTCGTCGTGCTCGTAGGTGATGTCGCAACCGCCGGGCCGGTCGGGGGCCCAGCCGAAGACCTCCCCGTAGAAGATCGCCGCGTCGAAGGCGTCGCGGGTCCGCAGCTCCAGGCACATCGGCGCCTCCCCCTCCCCCACCGCCCAGGAGAGGGTCTGGCCTTCCCAGAGGCCGAACACCGCTCCGTCGCGGTCGGCGGCGAGCGCCGCACGCCCCTTGCCCAGTTCGAGCGGACCCACCGCGAGCGTGGCGCCGCGCTCGCGGATCCGGGCCGCGGTCTCGTTGGCGCTCTCCACGGCGAAGTACGGGGTCCAGGCGACGGCGACCTGCCAGCTCGTCGGCAGCAGCCCGATCCCGGCGACCGGCTGCCCCTCGGCCAGTGCGATGGAGAATTCGGCACCCCTTTTTCCCGGCCGGAAACTCCAGCCGAGGACCTCGCCGTAGAACTTCTCCGCGCCCGGGAGGTCGTGGGTCATCAGGCTCACCCAGCACGGGGCACCGCAGATGGCGGCCGGAGCGGGCATCATCGTCGACATGGGAACCCGCCTACCAGTGGCCCCGGCGGCCACGGGTGCCGTGGGGACCGTGGGAACGGAAGAGGAAGCCGAGCACCAGGACCGCCAGCAGCGCGATGGCCACGATCCACAGCAGCTTCATCACGAAACCGGCGCCCAGAAAGATCAGAATGAGCAGCAGGACAAGCACGAGAGGGACCATCGGGATCAACCTCCGGACAGGCTGGTTCCCTACATGGCCACCATTATGCGCTTATGCCGCCCAATGGGACGCTCGGAGCGGTCCACCGGCACCCGACCGCATCTCGTGAATACGCTATCGCGCTCCGTGACTTTTCGACGTGCTAAAGGGCGCACGCCCTGATTCGCTGGTTACAGCAGATTTCCGCGACGCCATACGAAGCGGCAAGGCCGTACGAAGCGGTAACGGTGAATCGGTAGCGGTAAGGAATGGTCATGGGCACGGACGAGACACGCGAACGCCTTCAGCACATGCGGGAAAAGGCTCAGGAACTGGCCGAGGCCGCGCAGCACACCAGTGACCCGAAGGAGAAGCAGCGGCTGCAGGAGAAGTCGCGCCGGCTGCGGAGCCAGAGCGAGCAGGAAAGCGCCATGCGCGGCGGGGACATCTACCCCTCCCTGTGAGCGTGGTGAGCGTGCGGACGCAGAGCGTGCGGACGCACGGCAGAAGGCGCGGCCGGTGGGGCGCGCGGCCGTACGGGGCGCGGGCGGTCGATCACCCCGCGGCCACCCCGGCCGGCGGCCCCGGTGGCCGCGTCGCCGCTCCTACCACCCGCCGAGCCCAGCGGAGTTCGGCGGGTGACGACTGCCGGGCGCGATGCGCCTGTCAGCATCCAGCACCCAACTGAAGCCGTCTGCCGGGAAGTTGAGCCATTCAGGATCCTCCGCGAGGGCGGCGCGACGACCGCGAGCCGGACGGCCGGCCGCCCGGCCGTCCGAGTGGCTTACGGGGCGGCGCCGATGCGTCGTACCCGCCGCCGGGAAGGGGTGCGGCGGAGGAACGGCGGCAGGAGGCGGTATGCACCCCAGGCAGCCCACCGTGGTCCATGTGTGCGGCATCGGGAACGAGGTGCGCCCGGAATTGCCGAAGTCTCAAGGGGATCAGGCGCTCTTCGGCAGGGATATGGGATATGGCCGGGGTGTCTGCTATGGCGTACGGGATCCCGCTGCGGTACGAGAAGCCGCTGCCCGTTTTCCGGCCGGATCCGCCGGCCGGCGGGCCGGTGGCACATGCAGGCTCCGCCGGG
>NZ_KN708638.1:934677-939960 GCF_000805335.1 Streptomyces sp. CT34
TCAGTAACGGAAATGACGGAATCCGCGCGGGCGGCGGAATCCGGGGTATTCGCCGATCCCGGGGAATGCGTGGCGCTGACCGTTTCCGGGGCGTGGCGGGAATGCGGCCCCGCCGGGCTGGACGGGTTGGACGCCGGGCCGCCGATGACCGTCGGCCGCGGCCTGGGATCCGTGGTGGCCTACGAGGTGCCGAGGGAGCGAGGACAGGAGGTGGGGCTGCCGGTCACCGACGACAGCAACAACCACTACGGGATCGGCCGATATCCGTCGCAGCCGCCGGCCAGACAGCCGGTACAGCAGATCTTCGATCACCTTGCATGCGCACAAGCTGGATGGAAGCATGACAAAAGGAGGCAATGCAGAAGTCGGCCCGTCGCGTACCGCCGAGGGGCGGGTAGTCGCCGCCGGCCGTGGGCCGACACCCGCCGGGCGTACCGGGAGGCGGCCTGACTGCTCGCCACGTTCCTGCCGGACTCCGCGCCGGATCCGTCCTGCGGGTTCCCGGTCGCGTGTGCCGGCGCCTTTCCGTTCACCTCTGACGACTTCGAGCGTTCGCCGCTGTCGACATCGATCGGCCCACCCTGTCCATCCGGGAGGCGGTCACGCCGATCGCCGACGGGCGGCAACTCGGTGGCCGGTACCCGGAGTTCGGCACGGAGCTGGACACGCCGCACGACCCGTCGATCCATCGACCGAAGGGCACCCGGCAATCTCGACGACGCGACGGAGGAGGGCGCAATGCACAACCGGAGCCGATCACCGGTGGCGACCGGGCCCGAGCGGATCTTCTCGGATCTGTGCGAGGTGGCGGCGCGGGTGCGGGACCAGCTGTCCTGGGAGATCCCCGAACCCCCGGTGGGACTGCCCGCCGACGAACTGTCCGCCGACCGGATCTCGCAGTACGCCCGGCAGGAGCGGACCCGGGTGCTGTCGGCGGGCGCCGCCGGGCTGGAGAAGCTCGCTGCGGGACGCACCGACGAGATCAGCGACGACGAGTCGTTCGGTGTGGAGGCCATCGTCCTGCTCGAAGGGCGGCCCGCCATCCGCGTGCGGAACCACGACTTCGCGCCGCAGCAGGGCGACTGGGCGGTGCTCGACGCCCACCGGGCCGCGATCCGGGAGACCCTGGCCCGGGTGGGCCGGGTGGAGATCTCCGGGCACGCCGGCCTGGACTGGCTCGGAACGGGGTTCCTGGTCGGCCCGGACGTGGTGATGACCAATCGCCATGTCGCGGCGGAGTTCGCACGCGGCACGGGCGGCGGCTGGACCTTCCGGCGGGGCCTGGGCGCCGCGCTCGACATGGGCGAGGAGTGCACCGGCACCGACGACCCGGCGGACGGCGGCCCTTCGTACGAGGTGACCGAGGTCCTGGGCATCCGCGAGGACGTCGACCTGGCCCTGCTGCGGATATCCCCGTACCTCGGCGGCAGCGCGCTGCCCACTCCCCTGGCGGTGGCCGCGGACGCACCCCCCGATCTCCCGGGGCACCCGGTGTACTGCGTCGGCTACCCGGCCTGGGACGGCCGCCGCAACGAACCGGAGTCCATGCGCCGGATCTTCATGGATGTCTACAACGTCAAGCGACTTCAGCCCGGCATGACCACCGGGCTGGAACCGGAGGAGAACATCATGCGCCACGACTGCTCCACCCTGGGCGGCAACAGCGGCTCCCCCGTCATCGACCTGGCCGACCACCGTGTCCTGGGCCTCCACTTCGGCGGCCGGTACGGCGAGGGCAACTACGCCGTGCCACTGTGGCAGTTGGTCGACGACCCGATGCTGGAGCGGGCGGAGGTCAACTTCGTATGAGCACCGCAGAAGGCCAGGACCGCGTTCCCGGCAGCCCGCTCCCCCGCCGGCGGACGCTCCTCCAAGGGGCGCCCGCGGTGCTGCTGGGGGGCGCCGGGTGCGCGGGCGGAAGCCGGAGCGGCGCGCCCGCCTCGCCGACCCCCTCTGCGACCGGCACGCCCGCCGAGCTTCCGAAGGTCCCGGTCTGGCGGCCCAGTCCGGGGGATGTGCAGCCGGAGGTGAAGGTACGGGCCGTGGAGCTGGTGCGGGCCATCGGTGCCTGGCCGGCCGGGGAGCGGGATGCGGCGATGGCGCGGGTGGGGGCGCTGGGGCTGGCGCCGACGCTGGTCGACCAGGCGGGGGCGCTGCGGCCCGGGGGTGCGCAGGCGGTGCTGGAGGTGGTGGATGCGCAGTACGGGGGAATTCTGGCGGACTCGGCGAGTGTGCTGGTGGTGTGCCGGCAGTGGGTGCGGCGCGGGGACGGGGCGGTGGTGGCGGGCGGGACGACGGTCGATGTGCGGCTGCAAAAGGCCCGGCCGCGGTGGCGGGTGACGGCCCTGCATCCGGCCGAGCCCGGGGCGCCGGCGGCGGCGCTGAGTCCCGAGGCGCAGCGGTTGCTGGATGCCGGGTCGTCGATCCGGTTGCCACCGGCGGCGGTTGCGGACATCCGCAGCGGGCAGGTCCATGCGAGCGTCGTGCGGGCGCTGCTGGATCTGTCCCGTACGTACCGGATCGAGGTGAGCGTGGTGCGGTCCGGGCATCCGCTGAAGGTGTTCGGGACGGATCGGCCCAGCGACCATCCGCGGGGGCGGGCCGTCGACGTGTGGCGGATCGACGGGCATGCGGTGGTCGATCCGGGGACGTCGCGGGCGCTGGTCGAGGAGTTCATGCGGGCGGCGGCTGCCGCCGGGTCGTACAACGTCGGCGGGCCGCTCCAGCTGTCGGGGGGAGCGGCCGACCAGTTCTTCTCCGACGACACCCATCGGGATCATGTGCACATGGGGTTCCGCGGCTGATCCCGAGGGGTGGCCCGGAGTCCGCGGCACGGCGTCCGCGTCGCAGCCCTCTGCCGGATGGTCACTTCGTGACGAACTCGGTGGTGTAGGTCTTCTTCAGGTCGATGGAGGCGTTCTTGAGGTTGGGGTTGAAGGACTTCAGGACGCGCTCGACGGTCGCGGGGCCGTCGGCGGGCATCACGCCGTCCTTGGTGAACATCGGGAGGGTGTTCTTGATGGCCTTGACGTAGAGGTCCTTGCCGCCCTGCGCGTAGTCGGCGGGCATCTTCGCGGCGATCTCCTCGGGCGTGTGGGTGGACATCCACTTGAGGGTCTTGACGAAGGCGTCGGCGAGCTTCCGGACGGTGTCCTTGTGGCTGTTCACCCAGTCCGTGCTCATGTACAGGCTGGAGGAGGGGTAGCGGCCACCGAGCGCCTGCCGGGAGCCTTCGGGGGTGCGCATGTCGAGGAGCACCTTGCCGAGGTTCTTGTCGACGACCTGGGCCACGGTCGGGTCGGTGGTCATTCCGCCCTGGATGGAGCCCTGTTGGAAGGCGGAGAGGAAGGTCTGCCCGGCGCCGACCCCGACGGTGTGGAAATCCTCGGTCTGCACGCCGTTCTTGACCGCCAGGTACTTGGTGAGGAAGTCGGTGGACGAGCCGAGGCCGGTGACGCCGAGCGTCTTGCCCTTGAAGTCCTTGGGGGAAGTGATGTCGCCGGCGGCCTTGTTGGTGACCAGCTCGACCTCGCCGGGGGTCTGCGCCAGCTGGACCACCGATTCGACCTGCTTGTTCTTCGCCTGGAGGTCGAGGGTGTGGTCGTAGAAGCCGACGACGCCCTGGACGTCGCCGGAGAGCAGCGAGGTGGTGGCCTGGACCCCGGCGGGTTCGGTGAGCAGGGTGACGTCGAGGCCCTCGGCCTTGAAGTAGCCGAGTTGCTGGGCGAGTCGGGCGGGGAGGTAGATGACCTTGTCGAGACCACCCACCATGATCTTGAGCTTGCCGTCCTTGGCGTCCGCGGAGGCCCCCGGGGAGGAGCCGCCGCAGGCGGTCAGGCCGGTGAGGGCCAGCCCAGCGGCGGCCACTGCGGCGGTGAGCTTGAGTGGGGTGCGCATGGTCACGTCCTTGTGAAGAGGCGGATGGGCAGGAGCGGCAGTGGACTTCCCGGCGTCAGCGGGCTTCGCCGAGGTCGGCCGGCTTCCAGCGGAAGAGCCGCTTTTCGAGGAAGGCCAGCAGCCCTTCGGCGAGCAGCGCGACGACGGCGAGGATGACCATGGCCGCGTAGACGCCGGCGGAGTTGAAGGTGCCCTGGGAGGCGTAGACCAGCAGACCCAGGCCCTTCGTGGCGCCGATGTACTCGCCGACGATGGCGCCGATCAGGGCGAAGCCGAAGCTGACGTGCAGGCTGGTGAAGATCCAGGAGGTGGCGGAGGGGATGACGACCTGGAGGGTGACCTGGCGGTTACCGGCGCCCAGGATCCGGGAGTTGGCCACCAGGTTGCGGTCGACCTCGCGGGCTCCCTGGAAGGCGTTGAAGAACACCGGGAAGAAGACCAGGACGACGGCCGAGGCCACCTTCGAGGCCGGTCCGAGGCCGAACCAGATGACGAAGATGGGGGCGAGGACGATCCGCGGCAGCGCGTTGAGGACCTTGATGTAGGGGCCGAGCACATCGGCCAGGAAGCGGATCCGGCCGAGCGCGATGCCGAGGACGACACCGGCGAGGACGCCGATGACCCAGCCGAGCAGCGCCTCGTAGAGCGTGTACCAGACCTGTTCCGCGAGGGGGCCCTGCGGGGTGCCGTTGACCGCCCACTGGGTGATCTGGTCCCAGATCTTCGACGGCATCGAGAAGTTGAAGGGGTCGATGACGGCGGCGCGGGCCAGCCCTTCCCAGAGGCCGAGCAGCCCCACGAGGAGCAGTACCTGGGTGCCGTGGACGAGGACCTTGTGGTTCCGGGCGGCCCGGGCCCTGGCCCGGGTACGGGATCCGGCGGCGCCGGTCCTGCCGGTCGCGGCCGGTGCGGCGGCGGTCTCAGGCGACATGCGCGGCACCCCTTTCGCGGGTGATGCGGACCTCTTCGCCGAGCGAGGACCAGATCTCCCGGTAGATCTCGATGAACCGCGGCTCCAGCCGCACCGATTCGACCCGGCGGGGGCGCGGCAGGTCGATGGCGAAGACCTCCTTGACGGTCGCCGGGCCGGCGGTCATGACGACGACCTTGTCGGCGAGGGCGATGGACTCTTCGAGGTCGTGGGTGACGAAGACGACACAGGCGCCGGTTCCGGACCACAGGTCCAGCAGCTCGTCCGACATCAGTGCCCGGGTCTGGACGTCGAGCGCGGAGAACGGCTCGTCCATGAGCAGGATCTCGGGGTCGTTGACGAAGGTAGCGGCGAGGGCGACGCGCTTGCGCTGGCCGCCGGAGAGCTGGTGCGGGTAGCGGTCCTCGAAGGCGGCGAGGCCGACCCGGGCGAGCCACTGGCGGGGCCCCCCCCCC
>NZ_KN708638.1:939970-985353 GCF_000805335.1 Streptomyces sp. CT34
GCTCCCTGGCCTCGGCCTTGGGGGCGCCGCGGAAGCGCGGGCCGGCCATCACGTTGGACAGCACGGTGCGCCAGGGGAAGACGGCGTCCTGCTGGAAGACGAAGCCGACCTTGTCGCCGATACCGCGGACCGGTTCGCCGGCGACCAGGACATCGCCCTCGGTGGGCTCCTCCAATCCGCTGACCAGGGTCAGGGTCGTCGACTTACCGCATCCGGTGGGGCCGACCACGGCCACGAACTCGCCGCGGCCGACGGTCAGATCCAGGTCGCGGACGGCGGTGTGCAGTCCGCCCGAGGGGGTGCGGAAGGTCTTGCTCGCTCCCCGCAGCTCGATGGCGGGGCTCGTGTGGCTGTTCATGGAGCGGGAGGCTAGGAGTGGGCCGGGCCGCGGCGGCAGCCTTGTGGGCGCAAGCCGTCTTTCTGCGCGCAAACCCTGTTGTGCCCATTTTGCTCACGCTAGAACAACAAAGGTTCGACAGAGGGTGGGCAGCCGGGCTGCGGCGGCTTACGTTGCGTGCATCGGAGATCAACGGAAAGAGTCGGTTCCGCAGAGCTGCGCCGGGCCGCCGAGACAAGGGGGACCGCATGCGGATCCACTGGCCCCGTCGCGTCTTCGCACAGGTCCTGATCGCGCAGGTGGCCATCACGACGGGGGTGATGGTGCTGGCCACCGGCCTGTTCCTCGCCCCGTTCAGCCATGTGCTGGAGGACCAGGCGATGCGCCGGGCGCTGGCCATCGCCCAGACCGCCGCCGCGGAACCGGAGTTGGCCCGCGATCTGGTCGCCTCCGCACCCGCGCCGCACGGCCCGGTGCAGTCCACCGCGGAGCGGATCCGCCGGTCCACCGGGGCGCTGTACGTCGTGGTGATGGACAGCCACGGCGTGCGCTGGTCGCACACCAACACCGCGGAGATCGGTCACCATGTCTCCACCGATCCCAGCCGAACCCTGGCCGGCCGGGAGGTCCGGCAGATCGACACCGGCACGCTGGGCCGCTCGGCGCGCGCGAAGGTGCCGCTGCGCGACGCCGGCGGCGGGATCGTCGGCGCGGTCTCGGTCGGCATCGCCTACGACAGCGTGCACGGGCTGCTGCTCGGTGCCATTCCCGGGCTGCTGCGGTACGCGGGCGCCGCGCTGGCGGTCGGCGTGCTGGCCGCGTTGGGGGTCGCCCGCAGTCTGCGCCGCCGTACGCACGGGGTCGCCACCGCCGACATCTCCGCGCTGTTGGACGAGCGCGAGGCGATGCTGCACGGCATCCGGGAGGGCGTGGTCGCCTTCGACCGGAAGGGCCGGATCCGGCTGGTCAACGACGAGGCCGGGCGGCTGCTCGGGCTCGACGCGGGCGCCGCGGGCCGCGCCCTGGACGAGGTGCTGCCGCCGGGGCGCACCACGGACGTCCTGGCGGGACGGGTGGACGGCAGCGATCTGCTGACCGTCAGCGGCGGGCGGGTACTGGTCGCCAACCGCGTGCCGACCCGCGACGGCGGGGCCGTGGTGACCCTGCGCGACCGCACCGAACTGGAGCTGCTGGGCCGGGAGTTGGACAGCACCCAGGGGCTGCTGGACGCGCTGCGGGCCCAGGACCACGAACACGCCAACCAGTTGCACACGGTCCGCGGACTGCTCGAACTGGGGCGGTACGACACGGCGGTGGAGTTCGTCGCCGAGGTCGCCAGCGCGCACCGGGCGTCCGCGGAGCAGATCGCCGAGCGGGTGCACGACCCGCTGCTGTCCGCGCTGCTGGTCGGCAAGGCGGCCATCGCCGCCGAGCGCGGGGTGGCACTGCGCATCGCCCCGGCCACGCTGCTGCCCGATGCGGTGGTCGACCCGCGCGACCTGGTGACCGTCCTGGGCAATCTGATCGACAACGCGCTGGACGCCACCGCGGAGCGCCGCCGCGCCGAGCCCTTCGTCGAGGTGGAACTGCGCGCCGAAGGCACCACCGGGGTCGTACGGGTCAGCGACACCGGGCCCGGGGTGCCGCCCGGGATGCGCGAGCGGATCTTCGCCGAGGGCTGGTCCACGAAGAGCGCCACCGCCTCCTCCAGGGGCCGGGGTCTCGGACTCGCCCTGGTACGCCGGCTGTCCGAGCGCTACGGCGGGATGGCCCGGGTGACCGCCCGCGCGGGCGGCGGGGCGGTCTTCACCGTCGTCCTGCCCGAAGCGCTCGCGCCCGACCGGCTCACCCTGGAGCACGCCCCCTCCGCCCTCCCGTCACCCGACCTCCACCCCCAGAAGACGGCGCTACGCGCCGGCCGACCCTCGCGTCAGCTCACGACCACCGGAGAGTCACCGTGATCGATGTCCTTGTCGTGGACGACGACTTCCGCGTCGCGGAGATCAATGCCGCGTATGTCTCCCAGGTACCCGGCTTCCGCGTCGCCGGCCGGGCCCACACGGCGGCCCAGGCGCTGGCCACGCTGGAGCGCACCCCGATCGATCTGGTGCTGCTCGACCACTACCTGCCGGACGAGACCGGCCTGGCCCTGGTGCGGCGGCTGCGGCAGCTGGGCCACCACACCGACGTGATCATGGTGACGGCGGCCCGCGACGTGGCCACCGTGCAGGCCGCGATGCGGTACGGCGCGCTGCAATACCTGGTCAAGCCGTTCGGGTTCTCGGGGCTGCGGGCCAAGCTGGACGGCTATGCCGCGCTGCGCCGTACCGTCGAGGGCGTCGGCGGGCACGGCGAGGCCGGGCAGGAGCAGGTGGACCGGATCTTCGCGGCCCTGCGCACCCCCGAGTCCCCGCACTCCGAGCTGCCCAAGGGCCACTCGGCGGCGACCGTCGACCTGATCCGCCGGATCCTGGACGAGGCCGGGCTGCCGCTCTCCGCCCACGACGTCGCCGAGCGCGCCGGGGTCAGCCGCTCCACCGCCCAGCGCTACCTCAAGCACCTGGAACGCACCGGCCGCATCCGGCTGACCCTCAAGTACGGCGACACCGGACGGCCCGAGCATCTCTATGCCCGAACGCGGGCCGGCTGAGGGAGGCGGGCGCCCGCTCAGCCCGGCTGCCCCGGACCCGCCTCCGCGGCGGCATGGCACGCCTCGATCAGTGCCCGTAGCCCGGCCTTCGGCGGGTCGGGCCGTACCGCGAGACAGCTCCGCATCCTGGGGGCGGGATCGCGCAGCGGGCGGAACACCACGCCGGGCACCGGCAGTTGATCGGCGTGCGGGGCGTAGAACACCGTCCAGGACGGCTTGCCGTACCCGATGGCGGCCAGGGTGTCCTGGGCGTTGGTGAACTCCGGCCCCGCCACGGGCTCGTAGCCGGCCTCCCGGCAGGAGCGCATGACCAGGTCGTGCAGGGCGGGGTTGCGGGAGTGCGGCGACAGCCGCAGCGGCAGCTCGGCGAGCCGGGCCAGCTCGACGGTCTCGTGTGCGGCGAGTTCGTGGCGGGCGGGCAGCGCCACCAGCAGCGCGTCCTGCCACAGCGGCAGGAACTCCAGCCCTGGATCGTCCCGTTCGCCGCGCAGCAGGGTCGCGTCCAGCTCGCCGGAGCGCACCTGCCGGAGGCGTTCCTCGGTGCTGCCGGAGACGAGTTCCAGCTGGGCGTGGCCGGCGAGCCGGGCGAACGCGGCGAGCACCGCGTCCAGCCGCGCGCCGAGACCGGAGCTGCTGCCCAGCCGCACCGTCGTGGCCTGTTCGGCGCGCAGCTCGTCGAGGGCTTCGCGGGCGCGTGCCTGGAGGGTGAGCATCTCCCTGGCGTACGGGAGCAGCCGGCTGCCGGCCTCGGTGAGCCGGACGGTGCGGGTGGAGCGGGTGAACAGCTCGGTGCCCAGTTCGCGTTCCAGCCGGCGGAGTTGCTGGCTCACCGCGGACTGCACGATGTGCAGCCGCTCGGCGGCGCGGCCGAAGTGCAGTTCCTCCGCCACGGTGAGGAAGTAGCGCAGCTGACGGATTTCCATGGCCCCCCGTTCGCCGTGACCCCTGTCGATCACTCATTGATCACCGCTCGCGATCAGTGTAGGCGCGGATCGGCCGTTGGCCGGCCACCGCGATCGCGGTTGGGTGGGGGCATCGGCGCAGGCAAGGACCTGCGGCGGATACGTGGAAGCGGTGGAAGAAGCAGGGGAAGCAGAGGAAGCACCATGCCCTATCTGGACGTCAACGACATCACGCTCCACTACGAGGACGAGGGGGCCGGCCCGGCGCTGCTGTTCCTGCACGGCTGGGGGACCAGCGGGCGCACCTGGGGCGCGCAGCTGCCCGAGTTCACCGGGGACCACCGGGTGGTCACCGTGGACTGGCGGGGCTGCGGGCGGTCGGCCCGTCCGGCCCGCGGCAACACCCTCGCCGGGGTGGTCAGCGACCTCGTGGAGCTGATCGGCGCGCTGCGGCTGGACCGTCCGGTGGTCGTCGGCTCGTCGATCGGCGGCACCTTCGCCGTCGAACTGGGGGTGCGAAGCCCGGAGTTGGTCGCCGGCGTGGTCCCGGTGGGTGCGCCGGGGTACTGGCCCTCGGCCCAGAAGCAGGCACAGGCGCGGCTGATGGCCGATCTGCGCCGCGACCGGGCCGGTACGGTCGCCGGCTGGGTGCCAGGGTGGTACGCGCCGGGCACCGCGCCCGCGCTCATCGACTGGACGGTACGTCAGATCCTGGACTCCGGCGTCTACATCGACGAGCACCAGGTCACCGCCGTCGCCCACGACCCGCGCCCGGCACTGCCCGGGCTGAAGATGCCGATCCACTACCTCCACGGCGAACGGGACCCGCAGATCCCGCTGGAGGTGCCCCGGACCTGCGCCGCGCTCACGCCCGGCGCCGAGCTCTCGGTCATCCCCGGCGCCGGCCACATGCCGCACCAGGAATGCCCGGCCGCCTTCAACGCCGCGCTGCGTACCGCGCTCGCCCGGATGGCGTCCGCCGTCCGCGCCACCGCCTGAACACCCCCCGCCCGCAAAGGAGATCACCCATGCCCACCACCCGCGTACGCATCAGCGGCGGCGAGGCCGTCGTCGAGTACGACCGCACCGGAACCGGACCGGGCCTGGTGCTGGTGCACGGCACCGGCGCCACCCGCGAGCAGTGGCTGCCGCTGACCGAGGCGGTCGCCGACCGCTTCACCGTGGTCGCACCGGACTACTCGGGCTCGGGCGGCACCACCGATCACGGCGGCCCGCTCACGCTCGCGGACCTCGCCGACGAGGTCCTGGCCGCCGCCGACCACGCCGGGCTGGAGTCGTTCCACCTGGTCGGCCACTCGCTCGGCGCCGCGATCGCCACCCACCTCGCGGGCAGCCACCCCGGGCGGGTCCGCTCCCTGGTGCTGCACGCCGGCTGGGCGCACACCGACACCCGGATGCGGGCCGAGTTCACGTACTGGCTCGACCTCCTGCGCGCCGACGCGGCGCACGGCACGTCGCTCTTCGCCCGGATGGTGCCGCTGATGGCCTTCGGCCCCCGCTACTGGAACCGCACGGACACCGCCGCCCACGAGGAGCTGGTCCGGGCGCTCGCCACCGGGCCGGCTCCCGGTACCGACCGGCAGACCGCGGTGGACCTGGCCGTGGACCTGCGCCCGCTGCTCGCCTCCGTCACCGCACCGACGCTGGTACTGGCCGGCGCCCACGACCGGGTGATCGGCGCGGCTCAGCAGCGGGAACTGCTGGCCGGGATCGCCCACAGCCGCTACCAGGAGATCGACGCCGGGCACGGGGCACCCGTCGAGGACCCGGACGGTTTCATCGCCCGGATCACCGCCTTCCTCGCCGAGCAAACCGAACCGGCGGCGGCCGGGCGGCCGACGGCGAACCGGGCGGCACCGGCGTGACGTCCCGTGGGCGCCTGCGTCGACCGGCGCCCGGTCACGCGGCTGTCCCTGGTGCCTGTCAGTGGCCCGTGCGAGGGTGGCGGGCATGAGTACGACACCGGACGGACGCCCCGTCCCGCCCCCACACACAGATGAACGCACCATGCTGGAGAGCTGGTTGGACTTCCACCGCGAGACGCTCGCGCTGAAGTGCGCGGGGCTCGACGACGACCAGCTGCGGGTGGCCTCGGTGGCCCCGTCGCCGATGACGCTGCTGGGCTTGGTCCGGCATCTGGCGGAGGTGGAACGCCACTGGTTCCAGCGGATCTTCGCCGTCCGTGCCGTGCCGCAGGTGTACGAGGACAGCGGCGCGGACGGCTTCGCGCTCGCCCCGGACAGCGGCATCGAGGAAGCCCTGGCGACCTGGCGCGCGGAGGTGGCCCTGGGTCGCGAGCTGATCGCCGGGGCCTCCCTGGACGACTCCGGCAAGCTCTCCGAGGAGGAGGCCCGGTACCTCGGCGACCAGGGGGTCTCCCTGCGCTGGATCCTGGTCCACATGATCGAGGAGTACGCCCGCCACAACGGCCACGCCGACATGCTCCGGGAGCGCATCGACGGCACGACGGGCGCCTGAGCCCGGTCGGAGATCCGGCTGGGGATCCGCGGCAGAGCTGCGGCGGATCCCCGGCCGGCCCCGCCATCGCCGCCGACCTGCCGCCGCATCCGGTGCCCGCCTCTGGGGACCGGCTCCCGCTACCGCCCCGCACCGCGAGCCCATGCGCCCTGCGCCCTGGGCCCTGTCGGCAAACTCCCGCCTGCTGCCGACGCCCGGCCCGCCCTCCGGGCCGACGACGGGAGTTCGGCGACAGGGCCTAGGCTCCGCTCATGACGACCGCCACCACCGCCGACGCGGGCACCGCACCCCGGATCCTCGATGCCCGCGAACTCACGGCAGACCCAGAACTCGCCGCCGTATTCCCCGAGTTGGCGCACCGTATCCTGGCGGACCTGGTCCGCGACGGGGCGCCGCTCGGGTGGGTCGATCCGCCCGCGCCGGAGGAGGTCGCCGAGCTCGTCGCCCGGGTGCTCGCCGCGGCGCGGACCGGGGACGGGGCGCTCCGCGCCGCGTACGTCGGCCCGCGGCTGATCGGTCTGGGCTACTGGCTGCGCTACGCCCAGGAGACCAATCGCCCGCACGCGGACCTGGTGAAGCTCGCGGTCGCCGGCAGCGCGCACCGCCGCGGCGTCGGCCGCTCACTGGCCACCGCCCTGGTCGCCGACGCCGCAGAGACCGGCATCGAGGTCCTCACCCTGGACGCCCGCGCCGACAACGCGCGGGCGCTGCGCCTCTACCGGTCGCTGGGCTTTCGCGAGTACGGCCGGATCCCCGGTTTCGTCGCGGTCGGCGAGCAGCGCTGGGACAAGGTGTTCTACATGCTGGACCTGCGCACGGAGAGCGGGCGCGGCGCGGACGGCCACCACCCCGGGGCGACGCCGTAACGGCCGGTCGGACCCACTCCGGGGAGGGGCGTGCCCGGGGCCCGCCCCGCGTGAACGCCCACGCCACTCCCGGTGAACCGGTCACGTCGGAACCCTTGACAGCTCCCCCGCCCCCGTCCGACCATCCCCGGGTGAACCTGTCAGACAGCCAGACAGCTGGCGACATCCCCCGGCGCGTGAGCGCGATGGAAGCGGTCCTGACCCATCTGCGCGGCGCCATCGAGCGAGGTGAGTACGCCGTCGGCGACAAGCTCCCCTCCGAGGCCGAACTGTGCCGGCGGCTGGAGGTGAGCAGACCCGTGCTGCGCGAGGCGCTGCGTGCGCTCCAGACCATGGGGCTCACGGTCTCGCGCACCGGCAAGGGCACCTTCGTCGTCTCGGACGGCGCGGTGGCCGACCCGACCTTCGGCGACTACACGGCCAGCCATCTGCTGGAGGTCCGCCGCCATATCGAGATCCCGGTGGCCGGGTACGCGGCCACCCGCCGTACGCCGGAGGATCTCGACCACCTCACACACCTCCTGGAGCGGATGGAGCGGGAGACCGACACCACCGCCTGGGTCGCCATGGACACGCTCTTCCATCTCGCGGTCGCCGAGGCGGCGCGGAACCCGGTCTTCCGCCGGGTGATCGAGGAGATCCGGGACGCCCTGGCCCGTCAGTCGGCGTTCCTCAACGACGTCGGCGGCCGGCGCGACCAGTCGAACCGGGAGCACCGGGCGATCGTCGAGGCGCTCGTCGACCGGTCCGAGCACGACGCCGCCGAGGCGATGGAGCACCACCTCGCACGCGTCGAGTCGACCCTGACCACCATCGTGCGGCCGGCAGACCGTACGGCCCCTGCCACGGAAGACGAGGACCACGGGTGAGCGAGCAGTCCCTGCAACAGGCGGAGCCGCAGGAAAGGGAGGGGCAGCGGGCACCGGCCGCACATGTCGACGCCGGTGACGCCGGATACCGCAAGTCCCTGACATCACGGCACATCAACATGATCGCCATCGGCGGCGCGATCGGCACCGGGCTGTTCCTCGGCGCGGGCGGCCGGCTCGCCGACGCCGGGCCTTCACTGGCCGTGGCATACGCGCTCTGCGGCTTCTTCGCCTTCCTCGTCGTACGGGCCCTGGGCGAGCTGGTGCTGCACCGGCCGTCGTCCGGCGCCTTCGTCTCCTACGCGCGGGAGTTCCTCGGCGAGAAGGGGGCGTTCGTCGCGGGCTGGATGTACTTCCTGAACTGGGCGACGACCGGGATCGCCGACATCACGGCGGTGGCGACCTACACGCACTACTGGAGCATGTTCTCCGACATCCCGCAGTGGGTGATCGCGCTGATCGCGCTCGGGGTCGTGCTGACGGTGAACCTGATATCGGTGAAGATCTTCGGCGAGCTGGAGTTCTGGTTCGCGATCATCAAGGTCGGGGCGCTGGTCGTCTTCATGCTGATCGGCATCTTCCTGCTGGTCACCCAGCACCCGGTCGACGGCCACCACCCCGGCCCCGCGCTGATCTCCGACCACGGCGGCATCTTCCCGACCGGAACGCTGGCGATGCTGCTGGTGATCCAGGGCGTGGTCTTCGCCTACGCCTCGGTCGAGCTGGTCGGCGTCACGGCGGGCGAGACCGCCGAGCCGGAGAAGGTCATGCCCCGGGCGATCAACTCGATCATGTGGCGGGTCGCACTGTTCTACGTCGGCTCGGTGGTCCTGCTGTCGATGCTGCTGCCGTGGAACGCGTACTCGGCGGGCCAGAGCCCGTTCGTCACCGTGCTCTCCCATGTCGGGGTCCCGGCCGCGGGCGGGGTGATGAACCTCGTCGTGCTGACCGCCGCGATGTCCAGCCTCAACTCCGGGCTCTACTCCACCGGTCGGATCCTGCGCTCGATGGCGATGTCCGGATCCGCTCCCCGGTTCACCGGCGTGATGAGCCGCAACCAGGTGCCGTACGGCGGGATCCTGCTCACCTCGGGCGTCTGCGTCCTGGGCGTGGGCCTCAACTACCTGGTGCCGAGCAAGGCGTTCGAGATCGTGCTGAATTTCGCGGCGATCGGCATCCTCAGCACCTGGGCCATGATCATGATCTGCCATCTGCTCTTCTGGCGGAAGGCGCGGGCGGGCCTGCTGTCCCGCCCCGGCTACCGGCTCCCCGGCTCGCCCTGGACCGAGCTGGTGACGCTGGCCTTCCTCGCCCTGGTACTGGTCCTGATGTACGCGGACGGCGGCGCCGGCCGCGCCACGATCCTCTCCCTGCCGGTGATCGTGGCCCTGCTGATCGGCGGCTGGTACCTGGTCCGCGGCCGGGTCGGGACCCTGCGGGACGGCGCGGCACCCGGGAGCGCCGATCTCCGGGAGAACAGCGGCAGTTGGCCGAACGGCGACCGCCGCGCGAGCGCCGCAGGGGCGCGCAGCACCGACCGCACAGAGAGCACCGAAGACCGATCATGATCACGAGTCAGCGCACCACCGGCACCACCACGGGCACCACCCCGGCCCACCACCCGGCAGGCGATCCGCCCGCCCTGCGCATACCGGCCCACGCCCCCGTCGCCCATGTGGAGCGCGGCGGCATCGTCGAGGGCGTCCACCACGGTTCGGTCGTCGTCCTGGCAGCCGACGGCCGGGTGGACTTCCAACTCGGCGACATCGAGGCCGCGTTCTACCCCCGCTCGGCGCTCAAGCCGCTCCAGGCGGTCGGTCTGCTGCGCGCCGGATTGCCGCCACTGGACGACCAGGCGCTGGCCCTGACGGCTGCCAGCCACTCCGGCGAGGAACGCCATCTGGCCACCGCCCGGCGCATCCTGCACACCGCCGGGCTGACCGAGGACGACCTCCGCAACGTCCCGGACCTCCCCTACGGGGCCGCCGTACGGGACGACTGGCTCGGGCGCGGGCTGGGGCCCAGCCGGCTCGCCCAGAACTGCTCGGGCAAGCACGCGGCCATGCTGTACACGGCGCGCACCCGGGGCTGGCGGCTGGACACCTACCTCGACGCCGGGCACCCGCTCCAGTGGGAACTCGCCACGGCCGTCGAGGAACTCACCGGCCAGGGCATCGCCCGGGTCACCGTCGACGGCTGCGGTGCCCCGCTGTTCGCCGTCTCGCTGCACGGCCTGACCCGGGCCGTCGCACGGCTGGCGACGGCGGCCCCGGACAGCCACGAGGGCCGGGTCGCCCGCGCCATGCGCGAGCACCCCGAGATGGTCTCCGGTACCGACCGCGATGTCGCCCGGCTGGTCCGCGCGCTGCCGGGACTGCTCGCCAAGGACGGCTTCGAGGGCGTACAGGTCGCCGCGCTGCCGGACGGCCGGGCGGTCGGTGTGAAGATCGCCGACGGCGCCGACCGGGCCCGGATGCCGGTCACCGCCGCGGCGCTGGCCCGCTGCGGCGTCGACCCGGGCCTGCTCGCCCCGTTCGCCACCGCCCCGGTCCTCGGCGGCGGCAGGCAGGTCGGCACCCTGCGGGCGGCGGGCGCCCTGGCCACCCCGGACGCTCCCGCCCCGGCCGCCTGACATCGCAATGCCCCGGTACGGAGCCCGGCCCGCATGCCGCGGGCCGGGCTTTCGCCGGTGTGCGGCGGCCGGCCAACCGATCGGCTCCGGGCCGCAGATCGTGCACGGTGCGGAGAAGCAGTGCCCCCGGGTGCCGCTCGGGACGGCGGGGCGGGAGAACATGGCCGTGGGTATCTCGTCGCCGGGCAGCCGCAGGAGGGGGGACGGCGGATGATGAGGATGACGGCGTACGACGACGACCGACCGGTACGACACCACTCGTCCACTCCACCGCTCCGCACGACATCCGCATGAGTTCCGTACGAATTCCCAGGTTCCGTACGAGTTCCGTACGACAGGAGAGAGCCGTAGATGCGTATCGCGCTGTGCCAGATGACCGCCTCGACCGACCCCAAGGAGAACCTCGCACAGGTCACGGACCTGGTGCGCCGGGCCGCCGCGGAGGGCGCGCGGCTGGCGGTGCTGCCCGAGGCGTCCATGGCGCGCGTCGGGGTGCCGCCGGGGCAGGTGGCCGAGCCGCTGGACGGGCCGTGGGCCGAGGGCGTGCGGGCGGTCGCCCGGGAGACCGGGGTGACGGTCGTGGTGGGGATGTTCACCCCGGCTCCCGGCGGCCGGGTGGCCAACACCCTGCTGGCCACGGGGCCCGGGGTAGAGGAGTCCTACGACAAGATCCATCTCTATGACGCCTTCGGGTTCCGGGAGTCCGACACGGTCGCGGCGGGCGAGCGGGTGGTGACCATCGACGTCGACGGGGTCCGGGTGGGCCTGGCGACCTGCTACGACGTGCGGTTCCCGGAGCTCTTCCGGGCGCATGCGGACGCCGGCGCGACGGTGAGCGTGCTGCCCGCGTCCTGGGGCGCCGGGCCGGGGAAGCGCGAACAGTGGGAGCTGCTGGTGCGGGCCCGCGCGCTGGACGCGACGGTGTGGCTGGCGGCGGTCGGACAGGCCGCGCCGGACCAGGACGCCGACCCGGAGGTGGCCACCAAGGCCCCGACCGGTGTCGGGCACAGTGCGCTGGTGGGCCCCGACGGGACCGTGCGGGCACGGCTGGCCGCGGCCCCCGGGCTGCTGGTCGCGGAGGTGGACCCGGCCGAGACCGAGCGGGTGCGGCGCGCGGTGGCCGTACTGGACAATCGCCGCCTGTAGGCGCCGGGGCCGCCGTTCTTGCGATGGCCGGCGCGGTCGAGCGCGATCGCGCCGGCCCTGATCGGCGGCTGCGCGGCGCGTCGTACTACTTCGCCGACGCGTCCACGGTGACTGACGGGGCGTCACGCAGCCCGAGACGCAGATGCTCGACGTGGTAGAGGGCCTGGTCGAGGAGTTCGGCGACATGGTGGTCGTAGAGGGCGTAGACGATCGAGCGGCCGTTGCGTTCGCCGGTGACCAGGCCGAGGTTGCGCAGCAGCCGGAGCTGATGGGAGCAGGCGGACTGCTCCATGCCGACGGCGGCGGCGAGGTCGCTGACCGCGCAGGGGCCTTCCTGAAGGCGGGCGAGGATGCGCAGCCGGGACGGGGTGGAGAGGGCCTGGAGGGTGGCGGCGACATCGGCGGCCCCCACGGTGTCCAGGCGTTCGCGGGTGGTGGCACTGCTGGTGTCGTCGATTCCGTGGCCCATGGCAGCCATCCTAAGGAGCGACCCTCAAGAGAATGGATGAAGAGTTGTTCATTCGTTCCTGTACGGTGGTGAGGGCGCCTGCTCCCGTCTCGTGAAGGGGTTGTTCCGTCATGCCTGTCACCACTCTGGAACGTCCGCCGCGGACCGCGGAGGTCCGTGCGGTGGCCCCGCGGCGTACGCGGGTGTTCGCACTGGCCGAGGCCCGCTGGGCGGCGGTCGCCACCGTGGCGTTCCTGATCGCGCTCTCCTTGCAGCTCACCGGCGCGCCCGGGTGGGCCTGGGGTGCGCTGTACGCCGTGGCGTATCTGACGGGTGGCTGGGAACCGGCCTGGGCGGGGTTGCGGGCCCTCGGGGAGCGGACGCTGGACGTCGATCTGCTCATGATCGTCGCGGCGCTCGGGGCGGCGGCGATCGGCCAGCTGATGGACGGCGCGCTGCTGATCGTCATCTTCGCCACCTCCGGCGCACTGGAGGCGCTGGCCACCGCCCGCACCCAGGACTCGGTACGCGGCCTGCTGGACCTCGCACCCGCCACGGCGACCCGGCTGTCCGACGACGGCGAGGAGCACAGCGTGGCCACCGCCGGCCTCGTCGTGGGCGACACGATCCTGGTGCGACCCGGCGAGCGGGTCGGCGCGGACGGCCGGGTGCTGGCGGGGACGAGCGAGGTGGACCAGGCCACGATCACCGGGGAGCCGCTGCCGGTGGCCAAGGAACCCGGGGACGAGGTGTTCGCCGGCACGCTGAACGGACTGGGCGCGCTGCGGGTCAAGGTCGAGCGGGATGCCGGCGATTCGGTGATCGCGCGGATCGTGGCGATGGTCGCCGAGGCGTCCGGGACCAAGGCACCGACCCAGCTGTTCATCGAGAAGGTCGAGCAGCGGTATTCGGTCGGCCTGGTGGCGGTGACGCTGGCGGTGTTCGCGGTGCCGCTGATGCTGGGGGCGGAGCTGACCGGTGCGCTGCTGCGGGCGATGACGTTCATGATCGTGGCGTCGCCGTGCGCGGTGGTGCTGGCGACCATGCCGCCGCTGCTGTCGGCCATCGCCAACGCCGGTCGGCACGGCGTCCTGGTGAAGTCCGCCGTGGTGATGGAACGGCTCGGCCAGGTGGACGGCGTCGCGCTGGACAAGACTGGGACGCTGACCGAGGGCACGCCCCGGGTCGCCGCGATCCGACTGCCCGCCGGCGGCGGGCGGTCCGAGGAGGCGCTGCTGACCTGGGCCGCCGCGGCCGAGCACCCCAGCGAGCACCCACTGGCCCGCGCGATCGTGAGCGCCGCCCGGTCCCGCGGCTGCGCACTGCCCGCCGCGGAGGAGTTCACCGCCTCCCCCGGTACCGGCGCACGGGCCCGGGTCGACGGCACCTGGACCGAGGTGGGGGCGCCGGCCCGGCTGCTGGCCGAGGACACCCCTATGGCCGACGAAGTGGCCGATATCGTACGGGAGTTGGAGGAGGGCGGGCACACCGCCGTGCTGGTACTGCGGGACGGCGTCCCGGCCGGGGTGCTGGGGATCGCCGACCGGCTGCGGCCGGACGCGGTGGCCACGGTGGCCGCGCTGCGGGAGCTGACCGGGCGGACGCCGATGCTGGTGACCGGGGACAATCGGCGGGCGGCGGCCCGGCTCGCCGAGGAGGCCGGGATCGCGGACGTACGGGCCGGGCTGCTGCCGCAGGACAAGGTCGACGCGGTGCGCGAGGAGGAGCGGGCCGGTCGGAAGGTGCTGGTGGTGGGCGACGGGGTGAACGACGCCCCGGCGCTGGCCGCCGCACACACCGGTGTCGCGATGGGGCGGGCCGGGTCGGATCTGGCGCTGGAGACCGCGGACGCGGTGATCGTACGCGATGAACTGACCACCGTCCCGGCGGTGATGACGCTGTCGCGGGCGGCACGCCGGCTGGTGGTGCAGAACCTCGTCATCGCGTCGGTGTTCATCTCGGGGCTGGTGCTGTGGGACCTGATCGGGCGGCTGCCGCTGCCGCTGGGCGTCCTCGGGCACGAGGGCTCGACGGTGGTCGTGGGGCTCAACGGGCTGCGGCTGCTGCGCGAGGCGGCGTGGCGGCGGGCCGCCGGCCGGACCGCCGGATGAGGCGGCGGCCGGCGGCCGGTACCGCTACCGGGCGTCGAACGGCTCAGGCACGCCCGTCCGCCAGCCGGTCGGTGAGCCAGCGGTGGAACGTGCCGATGTGGTGCTCGCTGGGGACGAGGACTCCCCCGTCGCGGTAGGCGCGGGAGTCCATGGCCGGCTGGGTGCGTTCGCACGCGTCGAAGTCCTGGGCGTTGACCCGGTGGAACAGCTCGACGGACTTGGCGATGTCGGCGCCGGAGTCGATGACCTCGGGCAGGTACAGCCAGTCGCACACGACGGAGGTGCGGTCGGGCGCCACCGGGAACATCCGGTGCAGGATGACGTGGTCGGGGACGAGGTTGATGAAGACCTGCGGGCGGACGGTCACCGCGTAGTAGCGCCGGTCCTGGCTGTCCGCGATGCCGGGCAGCCGGCCGAAGCCGGCACTGCCGTCCACGGTGAACCCCTGCGCCTCCGGCGCGAACTCGGCGCCGTGCCCGACGTAGTACTGGGCGGCGAGGCCGTCCGCGAACTCCGGCAGGACGTCGGTGAGTTCGGGGTGGATGGTGGCGCAGTGGTAGCACTCCATGAAGTTCTCGACGATCAGCTTCCAGTTGGCGCGCACGTCGTAGGTGATGCGCCTGCCCAGGGTCAGGTCCTCGGTGCGGTAGCGGTCGATGGCGGCGGTGTCGCCCAGCCGCTCGACGGCCGCGCCGATCACCGTGTCCTCGAAGGACGGCGGCTCGTCGGCCAGGCACACCCAGGCGTAGCCGAGCCACTCACGCAACGGAAGGGTGGCCAGACCGCGTTCGGTGCGGTCGATGTCCGGCATCTTCTGGAGGTTGGGGGCGGCCACCAGCCGGCCGTCCAGGTCGTAGGTCCAGGCGTGGTAGGGGCATTGGAGGTTGCGGCGGACCTGGCCGGATTCCTCGGTGCACAGCCGGGCACCGCGGTGCCGGCAGACGTTGAGGAAGGCGCGCAGCTCCCCGGCGCGGTTGCGGGTGATCAGTACGCTCTCCCGGCCGATCCGCACGGTGCGGAAGGCGCCCGGCCGCTCCAGGTCGGAGCTGCGGACCGCGCAGCACCACAGCCGCTCGAAGATGAGGTCCTGCTCCTGCCGGAAGATCTCCGGGTCGGTGTAGTAGCGCCCGGCCAGGGTGGCGATCAGGCCGGCGGCGGGCGGGGGTGCGGCACCCTGGCGGGGCTCGGTGGGTGTGGTGGTCAAGGCTGCTCTCCTCAGGCGACCGCGGCGGCGGGGCGACGGGGGTCGAACAGGTCGATGGGGTGCGCGGTGGTGCCGGTCAGTGCGAGGTCGGCGACGATCTCGCCGACGACCGGCACGAACTTGAAGCCATGGCCGGAGAATCCGCAGGCGACGGTGGTGCTCTCCGGATGCGCCGGGTGCCGGGTGATCACGAAGTGCTCGTCCGGGGTGTTGGAGTACATGCAGGTGGCGGCCTTCAGGAGGCGGCCGGGCAGGGTGGGGACGCGGGGGCCGAGCTGGTCGGCCATGGCGCGTACCTCGTGGTCGTACACGGTGCGGTCGATGGTCTCCGGGGTGCACACGGTGCCCTTGCGGAAGAAGGCGACCTTGGCGCCGCCGTCGGGGCCGTCGATGGCGGGGAAGCCGTAGATCTGCACGCCCGCGGCGTCCTCCCAGATGTAGATGGGGTGGCGCTCGGGGACGTAGGGCGCGGTGCCGCCGTCGGGGGCGAACCAGTACATGATGTGCCGCTCGATGGTGAACGGCACCCCGAGGTCGGTGAGCAGCTGGGGTGCCCAGGCTCCCGGGCAGATCACCAACTGGCCCGCGGTGTAGGCGTTCTCGTGGGTGTGGACGCGGACCCCGGCGCCGCCGGGCAGCTCCTCCCAGCGGGTGACCGGCTCCTCGAAGTGCAGGTCGGCGCCGCCCCGGGTGGCGAGCTGGAGGTGGGCGGCGACGGTGTTCTCCGGGCGGAGCAGTCCGGCGCGCGCCTCGTACAACGCGACCTCGTCCCCGTGCGGGGTCAGGGTCGGGAACCGGCGGCGGATCTCCTTGGCGTCGAGCACCTCGTGCGGCAGGTCCCACTGCCGGGCGGAGGCCAGGCTTCCGCCGACCGTGCGGCTGTCGGGGCGGCCGACCATCACCCCGCCGCAGAGGGTGGCGACCTCGCGGCCGGTGTCCCGCTCCAGTCGCTCGTACAGCTCGTACGAGCGCAGCAGCAGCGGGACGTAGGCGGGGTCCTCGAAGTAGGACTGCCGGGTGATCCGCGAACCTCCGTGGCTGGAGCCGCGGTTGTGCACCGGGCCGAACTTCTCCAGGCCCAGTACCCGGGCGCCGCGGGCGGCGAGGTGGTGGGCGGCGGCGCTGCCCATCCCGCCGAGGCCGAGGACGATGACATCGTAGGTGGGAGCCATGCGGTTGCTCCTTCGTCGGGCGGGCGGTCGGTGCGGGTGCGCGCGGGACTACCGGCGGATGCGCGCCATCTCCGGGTCGAACAGCGGCTCCTGGGCCACCGTCGCGGGGATCCGCTGCCCGAAGTACTCGACGTGGACGGCGGTGCCGGGGACCGCGGCGGAGGCCGGCAGCCAGGCGTAGGCGATCCCGCGGCCGAGGGTGTAGCCGTAGCCGGCGGAGGTGACATAGCCGGCCGGGTCGCCCGCCACGTAGACCGGTTCCCTGCCGAGGACGTTGGCCGCGGGGTCGTCGAGGGTGAGGCAGGTGAGCCTGCGGACCGCGGTCCGCTCGCTGTGCCCCTGGAGTGCGGCGCGGCCGAGGAAGTCGCCCTTGGCGGGGCGTACCGCGAAGCCGACCCCGGCCTCGTAGGGGTTGTGTTCGGTGGTCATGTCCTGGCCCCAGGCGCGGTATCCCTTCTCCAGGCGGAGGCTGTCGAAGGCGCTGCGGCCGGCGGCGATCACCCCGTACCGCTGCCCGGCCTCCCACAGCGTGTCCCAGAGGCGGAGTCCCAGGTCGGCCGTGGTGTAGAACTCCCAGCCCAGCTCGCCGACGTAGCTCAGGCGCAGTGCGGTGACCGGGACATGGCCGAGGTGGGTCCGTTTGGCCCGGAAGTAGCCGAACGCCCGGTGCGAGAAGTCGTCGCGGGTCAGCGGCTGGACGAGGTCCCGGGCCAGCGGACCCCAGACGCCGATGCAGCAGGTGCCCGGGGTGATGTCGCGGATCCGGACGCCGTCCGAGGCGTGCCGCAGCAGCCAGTCGAGGTCGGCTGCGCTGTTGGCGCCGACCTGGAAGCGGTCCGGGGCCAGCCGGGCCACGGTGAGGTCGGAGCGGATGCCGCCGGCCTCGTCCAGCAGCAGGGAGTAGGTCACCGCGCCGGGCTTCTTGTTCAGCTGATTGGTCGTCATGTACTGGAGGAAGTCCAGCGCGCCCGGCCCGGTGACCTCCAGCCGCCGCAGCGGGGTCATGTCGTAGAGCGCGACCCGCTCGCGGGTGACGGCGGCCTCGGCGGCGGCGATCGGCGACCAGTAGCGGGCCGACCAGGCGTCCCGCTCGGGGAGCCGAAGCCCCTCGGTGAGCGGGGCGTTGGCCTCGTACCAGTGCGGGCGCTCCCAGCCGCCGGCCTCCAGGAAGTACGCGCCGAGCTGCTGCTGACGGGCGTAGAAGGGGCTGGTGCGCAGGGGGCGGGGCTGTTCCATGGGCTGGAGCGGATGGATGACGTCGTAGACCTCGATGAAGTTCTGGGCGCCGCGGTCCTCGATGTAGGCGGGTGAGCGCTGGGCGTCCTCGAAGCGGTGGAGGTCGCATTCGTGGATGTCGACGGTGGGGCGGCCGTCGGTCATCCACTCGGCGACGGCCCGGGCGACGCCGGCGGAGTGGGTGACCCAGACCGCCTCGGCGAGCCAGAATCCGCGCAGTTCACGCGATTCGCCGAGGACCGGCATCCCGTCGGGGGTGAAGGAGAAGACCCCGTTGAAGCCCTCGGCCACCCGGGATGCGCCCAGCGCGGGGAGCAGGGCGATGCTGTCCTGCCAGCTGGGGGCGAAGTCCTGCTCGGTGAAGGGCAGCGAGGACGGCATGACGGGGGCGTCGTCGAAGGCCGGGACGGTGAACGGGTCGACGGGCATGGGGCGGTGGGCGTAGGAGCCGATGCCGAGTCGGCCCCCGGTGGCATCGAGGTGCTCGCGGAAGTAGAGGTCGCGGTCCTGGAAGCGGAGGATCGGCCTGCCGGCTTCCTCCCCCGAGCTCTGCACCCCTCCCCCACGCTCGGCTGCTCCCCCACGCTCGGCTGCGCTCACGCGGGGGGACCCCCATACGCGGGGGGACCCCCATGCGCGGCGGGGACCCCCATGGGGGTCGTTGTCCGCGGCGAGTTCGGGTAGCGGCTCGGTGGTGGCGTACTGGTGGGCCAGCGGGAGCAGCGGTACCTGCACCCCGGCCATGGCGCCGATCACCGGTCCCCAGAACCCGGCGGCGGAGACGACATGATCGGCGGGGAAGGTGCCGCGGTCGGTGACGACACCGGTGACCCGGCCGTCGGCCCGCTCGATTCCGGTGACGGTGTGCCGCTCCAGGAAGCGGGCGCCGCGTGCGCCGGCGCGGGCCATCTGGGCGCGGCAGGCGAGCAGGGCGCGGGCCAGCCCGTCATCGGGGGTGTGGAACCCGCCGTGGAGCACGCTCTCGTCCAGCATCGGCCACAGCTTCTTGCACTCCTGCGGGCCGAGGAGTTCGCCGCGCACGCCCCACGAGGCGGCGAGCCCGGACTTGCGGTGCAGGTCGGCCCAGCGGGCTTCGGTGGTGGCGACCTCCAGGCCGCCGACGGGGTGGAAGCAGGGCACTCCGTCGACTTCGAGAGAGCCGAACTTGCGGACGGTGTAGGCGGCGAACTCGGTCATGGTCTTGGACGGGTTGGTCTGGAAGACCAGCCCGGGGGCGTGCGAGGTGGAGCCGCCGGGGGCCGGCAGCGGCCCCTGCTCCAGGACGGTGACATCGCGCCAGCCGCGGGCGGTGAGCTCGTCGGCGAGCGAGCAGCCGACGATGCCGGCACCGATGATGACCACACGGGCGCGGGTGGCGCGGGTCGGGCGGGCGGCGGTGGCGGCCGGTGCGGTCGCCGGGGACGATGGGGACATGTCCCTCCTTCGGGGTCGGGCGCTGTCCGGGTGGTACGGCAGGCTCGGTGCCGGTCCGATGGGTCAGGGCCTGTGCGGCGGGGTGCGCCCGCTCGGCGGCGAGGGTGGCGTCCGGGGGGAGTTGTTGCGTACTGCACGACTGGTTGCGCGATGAGAGACATACTGGGAACGCCGTATCGGGCCGTCAAGGGGTGCGCGCCAGCCGTCCGTAAATGAGCCGTTACGCGCGGGCGCCCCCCCGCACCGGACCGCGCCGGCAAAACGCGGGGCCGGGCCGGACATCCCAGCCCCCCCACACACGGATGCGGGGCCGGGTCGCAGACCCCGGCCCCGCATCGCCCCGCCGCACACCGCGCGGCGGCGCCGTTCCATGACGCCCATCCGTCACGCCACCGTCAACTGGCGTATCCCATCCGCCGCGAGAGCTCCTCACCCGCGGCGACGGTGCGCTTGACCACCTCCGGCAACCGCTGCTCGTCCAGCCGGTAGGCGGGCACCGACACACTGATCGCGCCGATCACCGAACCGTCGTGCGCCCGCACCGGGGCGGCGACCGCCCGCAGGCCCAGCTCCAACTCCTCGACCGCCACCGCGAAGCCCCGCTCAACCACCTGCGCCAGCTGGCCGCGCAGCTCCCCGGCCGAGGTCACGGTCCGCTCGGTGAGCCGGGGCAACTTCCGTGCCAGTACGGCCTCCTGGACCGGCTCGGGCTGATAGGCGAGCAGCGCCTTGCCGCTGGACGTGGCGTGCAGCGGGGTACGGCGGCCCAGCCAGTTCTGCGCGGTGACCGACGCCGGGCCGCGGGCCTGCATGATGTTCACCGCGGCATCGCTCTCCAGCACCGCGATATTGACCGTCTCCCCCAGCTCATCGGCCAGCAGGCGGCAGATCGCCGCGCCTTCCTGGGAGATGTCCAGGCGTACCGCCGCCGCGCCGGCCAGCCGCAACACCCCTGCGCCGAGGTAGTACTTGCCGCGCTCCTGCTCCTGGGCGACCAGTCCGCGGTTCTCCAGCACCCCGAGCAGCCGGAACGCGGTGGACTTGTGCACGTCCAGCTCCTCGGCGATCTCGGTCACCCCGGCCTCGCCCAACCGGGCCAGTATCTCCAGTACGGTCACCGCCCGGTCCACCGACTGCACGGCACCGGCCGCCCCGCGCGACGGCTTCCCGTGCGCCGTCGCGTCCGCCCTCCCCTGCCGTTTCGCGCGGGCTCTGCCGCGCCGCTTGCCGTCCGGCCGTTCCTCCGCCCGCGCCTCCGCCTTTTCCGTCTCCGTCATAGGTCCGATGTCACCACCCAGTCCGCTGCCACCGTCCAGCGGCCCGATCCCGGGCCGGCTTTTCCGGGGACCGCTTGACGCACCGGCCCCCCGTCGGGATTCTGTTGCGCATAACGCTGCGTCGTGCGCATCGCGAAACTCGACGATACCGAACAGCAAGAGGGGGGCCCATTGATTCCCGTCCGCCACCTCGATGACCTGCCCCTGGGCGAGTCCGTACGCATCGACACCGCACCTCCGATCGCCGTCCTGAACGCCGACGGAGAGCTGTACGCCATCGACGACACCTGCACCCACCAGGACGCCTCGCTCACCGACGGCTGGGTGGAGGGGTGTCTGGTCGAATGCCCGCTCCACGCCGCTTCATTCGATCGACGCACCGGAGCGCCCGCGCGGCGCCGCGCCCGCCGGGCCGTCCGCACCCGCCCCGTGACCGTCGCGAACGGGACGGTCCACGTCCACCACACCGTCGAGGAGGGCACCGCCGCATGAAGTCGGTCACCGTCATCGGGGCCTCACTGGCCGGACTCCACGCCGCCCGCGCGCTGCGCTCCCAGGGGTACGACGGCCGCCTGACGATCGTCGGGGACGAGCACCACCGCCCCTACGACCGCCCGCCGCTCTCCAAGGGCTTCCTCACCGGAACCACCGGCCAGGACCAACTCGCCCTGGCCGACGCCGAGGAGACCGCCGAGCTGGACGCGGAGTGGCTGCTCGGCACCCGCGCCACCCGACTCGACACCGGCAGCCGCACCGTCCACCTCGACACCGGACGCACCCTCACCACCGACGGCGTCGTGCTTGCCACCGGCGCCACCCCCCGCCGGCTCCCCGGCCCCGGCTCGCCCCCCCCCGGAACCCCCACCCTGCGCACCCTCGAAGACGCCCGAGCCCTGCGCCGCGACCTCGCCCGCGGCGGCTCCGCCCGAGTCACCGTCATCGGCGGCGGTTTCCTCGGCGCCGAGGTCGCCTCGTCCTGCGCCGCGCTCGGCCACGACGTCACCGTCGTCGAGGCCGCCACACTCCCCCTCATCCCCCAACTGGGCCACGACATGGCCGAGTTGTGTGCCCGGCTGCCCGCAGACCACGGCGTCACGCTGCTCACCGGCACCGGCGTGGCACGACTGCACAGCGCCGGCGCCGACGACCGGGTCACCGCCGTGGAACTGGCCGACGGCCGCCTGCTGCCGGCCGATGTGGTCGTCGTCGGCATCGGCGTCCGCCCCGCCACCGACTGGCTGGCGGACTCCGGGCTCCCCCTCGGCAACGGCGTACGCTGCGACGCCGGCTGCGTCACCCCGATCCCCGCCGTCGTCGCCGTCGGCGATGTCGCCAACGTCGACGGCATCCGCGCCGAACACTGGACCAACGCCACCGAACAGCCCGCCACCGCCGTCCGCAACCTCCTCGCCGGCCACACCGCCGCCGCCCACCGCGCCCTGCCCTACTTCTGGTCGGACCAGTACGGCGTACGCCTCCAGTTCGCCGGCCGCCGGCTGCCCGGCGACACCCCGCGCATCCTCGAAGGCTCCCCGGACGACCGCAGCCTCCTCGCCGGCTACGAGCGCGACGGCCGCACCACCGCGGTGCTCGCCCTCAACCGCCCCCGCCCGTTCCTGCGTCTGCGCCGCGAACTCGCCCGCGCCGCACAGCCCACGTCGGCCTGACCCGCCGCGCACCGGCACCCCTGCCGCCCGGTCGTTCTCGGCTCACGTCGCCGCCACAGACCGGCGACCGCCCGCCCGTCACACGACGTGTCCCCTGCTCTTCCCCGCACCGCCGCCGTCCTGCCCCTTGGTTCCCAGGTGGGCGCGCTCGCGGATGACCGCCTCCACGGCGTCCGGATCGTCCGGCGTGATGAACGGCCGGACATAGCCGCCGAGGTCGAGACCGAGCGCGGTGGACTTCCGCATCCGGCCCGGGTCCAGGCTCGCCCAGTACCGCGGGCTCGCGGTGCCCCAGATGCGCCCCTGCCCGGTCATCGGACCCATCTCGACCCGGCGCAGCGACCGGATCGCGGTGTAGGGGATGGTCTTGGTGCCCCAGGGGAAGTAGTAGCCGCGGATCCGCACCGCGTCGGGTGTGCAGGCGATCCAGCGGTCGTGGTACGTGGTGCCGGTCATGAGTGGTTGTCCTCTCTCGGGACGTTGCCGGTCCCCCGGGACCGGGGCGAGCCGCCGGGGCGCTCGCCGTGGTGAGTGTCCGGCCCGGTCTGCGGGCGGCGGCCGGTCAGCTGCCGCCCGCGCCGCGCGGCTCCATGCGGAAGTCGAACGCGGCAACTCCAGGATCGAACGCCGTCACACCGCCATCAACCGTCAGCGCCGCTCCGTTCACGTAGGAGGCGGCGGGCGAGAGCAGCCAGCAGATCGCCTCGGCGATCTCCTCGGGCTCGGCGGGCCGCCCGGCGGGGTTGAGCCGGGTCGCCTCCGCGTAGGCCGCGTCGACCCCGCCGGTCAGCTGCGCCTCCTGCGCGAACCGCGCCATCCGCCGGTCGGCCATCTCCGTCCGCACCCAGGTCGGGCACACGGAGTTGGCGCGCAGCCCGCGCTGTCCGTAGTCGACGGCGAGCGATCGGCACAGCTGGAGCAGCGCCGCCTTGGACGTGGCATACGCGGCGTTGCCCACGCCGTTGCGCAGCGCGGCGACGGAGGCGACCGCGACCACCGAGCCGCGCGCGGCCAGCAGATGCGGCAGCGCGGCCCGCAGCAGCAGGAACGGACCGGTGAGATTGATCCGGATGACGTCCTCCCAGTCCTCGATCGCCATGTCGCCGACCGCGCCGCCGCGTCCGATACCGGCGTTGAGGACCAGGCCGTCGAGCCGCCCGTATGCCGTCACGGCCGTCTCGACGAGGTCGCCGAGCGCCTCCGGGTCGGCGGCGTCCGAGGGGTGGGCCAGCGCTCCGGTCTCCTTCGCGAGGCGCTCCAGCGGCTCCGGCCGCCGACCGGAGATCACGACCTGGTGCCCGGCCGTCCGCAGCTGTCGCGCGGTGGCCGCGCCGATGCCCGTTCCCCCGCCCGTCACGATGACAACTCGCTGTTCGGCCATGCTCGTTCACCTCCGAAGGTGGTCGGCTTTCGGCTCTGCGATCATACGGAGGGTGAGGACAGCGGGGACACGACGGGGGTACCGGATCCGGCCGGGCCACGCCCCGCGGCAGAGAGGCGGATTCCGCACCGTGACCGCGCACGCTCCCGCCGCACCGCACGGGCCCCGGCACACCCGTCGCGCCGACGCGTCCGCCCGGGCAGTCCGGTGATCCGCATCCACTTCACGGCCGCCGACTTCGCGCGGGTCCGCTTCGCGCCCCGGCCGGCCCCGCTCCAGGAGCTCAACCTGGCCCTCGGCATGCTGTGCCGCCGCGACGACCCGCTGCTCCTCGGCCGCTGGCGGCAGCGGATGCTGCGCTCCCTGCCGCGGTCCGCCGAGCCGCTGGCCGACCTCGTCCCCGGCTTCCGGCCCCCGGTCTTCCTCGACGAGTTCAGCGACAGCCTGCACGACGGGCTGGACTCCGTACGGGCCACCCGCCCGACCCTCGTCCGCTCCGAAATGGAGCGGGTCTACGCCCTGCACGGCTCCCCGGCCCCCAGCTGGGTCCGCGCCCTGCACGAGGGGGACGCCGGGGCCTGGCACACCCTCCGCCGGGCCCAGCACTCCGCCTTCGACACGGTGCTGGGCCCCGTCTGGCCGCTGGTCCAGGACCTGCACCGGGCGGAGTTCACCCGGCACGCCCTGACGGTCGCCGAACACGGCCTCGCCGGCGCGCTCGCCGACCTCCTTCCGGGCGCGCAACTCCACGGAAGCACCTGGGAGTTGCCGGCACCCGTGGACCGCGAGACGGCGCTGGGCGGGCGCGGCCTGGTCCTCGTCCCCACCTTCCACTGGACCGGCCACCCCGTCCTCGCCGACCTCCCGGACCACCCCCTGTATCTGACGTACCCGGCCGGTCCTGGCCTGCCGCTCCCGCCGGCCGTCGCCGGCACCTCCGACGACGCGCTCGCCGGCGTCCTCGGGCGCACCCGGGCCGATGTCCTGCTGCTGCTCGCCGAGGAGCTCACCACCAGCGCACTCGCCCGGCGGCTGCGGGTCAGCAACGCCACCGCCTCCGCCCACGCCGCCGCCCTGCGCGCCGCGGGCCTGATCACCACGGCCCGGGCCGGCCGGGCGGTGCTGCACCGCCGTACGGCGCTGGGCACCCTGCTGGTGCGGCAGCGCTCCGGCACCCGCGACCGGGCCCCCGCTCTCCCGGCGGCCGGCCCGGAATCCCGATAGCTACCCGAGGTCGGGGACGGCCGGCCCCCGGCGGCCCCGCGCCGCCGGCGGAGTGACGTTCCGGCCGATGCGGGACGAGGCGACCGGCCGCCCGTGCTCCTCGATCAGCAACCCGTTGGCCCGGCCCGGGAACGCGGTCTGGGGGATACCGGTCACCACCAGCGGATAGACGACGCCGGTGAGCGCGGTGAACAGCAGCAGCATGCGCAGCGCCGCCAGGTGGTGGCGGGCCAGACGGGCCAGGGGGCCGAACATCGCAATCACGTTCCTTCTGCCGTGACGGTCTTTCGGTGGAGTCCGGGAATGAACTGGATCGGCAGGCCGATGACCTTGATGCCGAGGAACGGCACGACGAGTGCGCCGAGACCGTACCGCCGGATGTCGCCGCTGACGCGGGCGGCGGAGGCCGACCGGTAGCGGACGCCGCGCGACGCCGGCGCGATCGGCGCGACGATGGTCAGGCCGCTGACGACGATCGCCACGGAGATCGCCGAGGCCGGGCCGTGCGGGCCCATGACGTTGAGGTGGCGCGGGCCGGGAGGGGCTCCGGCGAACATCGCCGGGATGGCGAAGCCGCTGATCAGGGTCGCGGCGACGGCGATGCCCAGCGGACCGAACGACAGGGCGAGCGCGACCACCAGGGCGATGATCCGGAGCCGGCCCACGAGGGTGTCGTTCATCCCCGAACGGGTCAGAACTTGTCGGGGAAGATCAGGCAGAGCACGAGGTAGACGATCAGCCCCCCGGCGACGATCAGCCCGACGATGTTCTCGATACTCACGGCCGGCCCACCCCCTTGGCGAGCAGGCCGATGACGGCGAAGACGGCATAGACGGCGATGGTCAGGGTGACGAACGCGAGATCCTGCATGCTCGCTGACGCTAGCGCCCGGTATGTCCGACTCCGGTGGACACGCCGCAGCCATCCGGGTCTCCCGCCGGGCGGAGCGCACCGTCAAAGGGGAGGCCACGACGAGCCGGCCACACGGCCGGCGGACCCCCGTGCCGCGGGCCGAGGACCGGGGGCCTGGCGACCACCCCGTGACGCACCCCGCCCCACCGGAGAGCGGCCCTGCACGCACCTCCGTGACAGCCGGACCGGTGCCGGACCGGCCGGGCCGCGGGACCGGCGCGCCCTGGCGAAGTGGCTCGGGGACGCCGCGGCGACCCCTGATACGCCCGACGTCGGCACGGCACACCGGACAGCGCCGTCCGGTGCGCGCCCAGGGAGCCGCCATGAGCGGCAGGACGACCAACCGGCCGTTCGGGCCCGGCCCGACGGCTCCCCGGGCCGGGCCGGCTACGCCTCAGCGAACGGCCGCGACATTGGTGGCCTTTGCGCCGTGCACGTCGTAGATGACCCGCTGACCGACATCGGTGGTCTGCGTCTCCATGCCCGAGAACGGCAGCCGGTCGCCATGCTCGTCGGCGATGATGCCCACACAGTCGCTCTTGTTGAACAGGACGATCGTTCCCTGCGGCATCGTTTCCTCCGTGGACGGACAGTTCGCCGCGGCGGGCCTTCCCCGCCGACTCCGGTGGGTAGGGAACCTATTACGCATGGTGCCGGACGGAAGAGGGCCTTGGCGTGTCGGCCACAAACTGACCGAAAGTCAGCACCTGGAAGCTCCTGGCCTGCTGCCCTGCCGCCCACGCCGAAGCGGTGCGGGCGGCAGGACCTCACCAGCCCCAACAGCCATGAGCCGGCTGCGAGTTACGAACTCCGCACCTCGGGGGCCGGGGACGCTGCCGTGGACGCGGCGGCCGATGCCGTGGGTTCACCGGGGCCGGTGGGCTCGCCGGACCGGTACGCCTCCCTCGTGTGCTGGTACGCCCACAGGTCCCGGAACAGCCCTGGTTGCGCGACGAGTTCGGGGAACGTGCCCTCCTGGACGACGCTCCCCTTGTCCAGGACGACGATGCGGTCCGCCACCGCCACGTTCGTGAGCCGGTGCGTGATGAGGACGACCGCACGCGTGGCGGCCACCTCGCGCAGACCGGCGAAGATGCGGTGCTCGCCGAGCGGATCGAGGGCCGACGTCGGTTCGTCCAGCACGAGCAGCCCGGCCGGGCGGTGGAAGGCGCGGGTGAGCGCGATGCGCTGCCACTGCCCGCCCGACAGCTCCTGTCCGCCCAGCCAGTCGCGCGCCAGCACCGTGTCCAACCCCGAGCGGAGTTCGGTCACCACCTCGTCCGCGCCCGACCGCGCACATGCGGCATGGATGTCGGCGTCACCTCCCGCGGTGGGCCGGCCCAGCGTGATGTTCTCCCGGGCGGTCAGCGGCCAGCGGGCGTAATCCTGCGGCACCAGCGCCACCTGCGACCACATGGCGTGCGGATCGAGGTCGGCGGTCGGAACACCGTCCCAGGTGACCGAGCCGGTGGCGGGCAGGTACAGGCCGCTCAGCAGCTTGGCCAGGGTGGTCTTCCCGCTGCCGTTGTAGCCGACCAGCGCGACGACCTCCCCGCGCCGCAGAGTCAAACAGACACCGCGCAAAGCGTCGTTCGCCGCCTCCTCGTACCGGAAGACGAGATCCCGGACGCGGATCTCCCGCGGCGGTGCGGGGTCGCCGGACCCGCGCCGCATCCGGTAACCACCGGCCTCCTTCAGGAATTCCGACCAGTCGTCCATGTAGAGGCCCGTCCGCATGATGCGGGCGCCGCCGACGACCAGTCCGCGCAGCGCCGTGCCGACCGTCTGCAGCGCGAAGACCGCGGTGCCGGCGTGCCCGACGCTCATCCGGCCGGTGGCCAGCAGCCACACCACCGCCGCCCAGACGGCGCTCGACGCCAACCCGCCGCAGACCGCGCCGAGTACCGACATCCGCGCTCCGGTGTTCGCCGCCTGCCGGTCGGCGCGGTTGATGCGCTCGGTGATGTGGCGGTACCGCCCGATCAGGAAGCCGGCCATGGTGCCGGCCCGGATCTGGTCGGCGGCGTACCGGTCGCACACGTGCCAACGCAGAATCGACAGCAGCCGGTAGTCGCCGCTCGCCCGCAGCCGGGCCAGATAGCGCACCCGTGCCGCGCCGATCTGCGCCAGGGCCTGCGGGAAGCTGGCCAGCACCAGCAGCGGGAGGAGTGCCGGGTGCAGCGCGGTCAGCACGCTCGCGCCGGCGACGAGGGAGGCGAGCGAGGCGATCAGATCCTGCCCGTCGCTCACCAGGTCCTGGACGATCTCGGCACCCCGGTCCGCCGCTTCCTTGCGATGCGTGAAGCCCGGCGCATCGTAGGCGGACAACTCCACCTCGGTGACCGCCTCCAGCAGCCTGAGTTCGGCCTCCCGGGACATCTGCGGTCCCAACCGTGAGGACAGCCAGGCCACCGAGATACCCAGCAGAGCCCGGACAGCGGCGGCAACCGCCAGCAGCACCAGCGAAGACCAAGCGCCCAGCAACCGCCCGTAGATGTCCCCACCGGACAGCAGCGCCCCGATCGTCCCGCTGACCGCCAGCAGTCCCAACGCCTGCATCGCCCCGGAACCGGCCTGGCAGATCAGCAGCCCCAGCGCGGCCCAGCGGTCGATACTCCATGCCAACGCGATGGACCGGCGCACCAATTGCGGGAGCCGGCGCGCCATATCGACCAGCCGGATCTGCCGCCCGGCCCGCTCCCGGCTCCCGGTCCGATCGACAAACTGCAACTCCTCGCTGATCTCCCCCTTGAGCTCCCCCTTGCTCTCGTCCTTCTTGGACTCCTGCTTCTTGGACTCCTCCTCACCGATGCCGGGCGGCTCCTCACCGGACGGAACACGGCGTTTCCCCATTGACCGGGGTTCCTCCGCCGACTGCGCTTTCTCCACTGCCTGCTGTTTCTCCCGCGACGCACTGCGAATACGCAATCTCACCAATGTTCTTGCTCTCCTTCTCCCTCAACCGCTTCCTCCGCTCCCGCCGCCGGACGTCAACAACACGCCGGAATCGAGGCGTCGGGCAACGGGTCTTCGAACGAAGCACGACGGCGCACCGGGTTCAGCAAGGGGTGCACGATTCCTGCGGCAGGGCGCGTGATGGGTACAAGTGCCCTAAAGAACGGCCAGGTTCAGTCCCCGTAACGGGTAATCCAGGGGCAGACAGTGCACGCATGTTCTAGATACGCAGGGAACTCAGGCGAGGACCGGCCTCCACGCCCCCGCCACACTCGAACAGCTCGTGTCACTCTTTCGAGGCATTGCCATGGTCGGGCTTCGAGGCAGTGGTACCCCTCCCGCTCCACGCTCCAGACGTGGGAGAAACCCCCAGGCAAGGCAGCACACCGGGGGTTTCGGATATGCGTGATGCTCGTTTTCTCACGCGCCCACGGCGCCCGAGATCAACGCTTCTTGGTCTTGCGCCGCTGCGGCCGGTTCCACTCGCCACGGTGCAACTGGCAGCGCGAATAGCCGATCATTGCCGGATTCCGGCACGGCCGACCGGTCGTCGTCCTGGTCGAACCGCACTTGACCTGATACGCCATCTACCCTCCCTTCGGGCACTGTTGCCGCCATGCGTTGAGTAAAGCGTGACCGGACGGAGTCGAGCAGGGTGCCCAATTCCACGGGGATGGCCGATTGCTCCTCCATACCGTCCGAATTCCTCGGTCTTTTCCGGCACTTACGGGGCAGGGGATGCCCGGCATTCCGCTGGTGCGCCTGTGCCGGCACGCCCGCCGCAGGCAACGTGCGCCATGCCCCCGGTGTGTCCGCATCGAGCGCAGCGGTGCGCACAGCGTCCACCACGCGGGCCACGGGTTCGGGAAGGGGTTGCGGGAGCCGGGCGAGGAACCGGCGGCGCTGCCCTTGAGGGTCACCGCGGACGGGCCCTCGACGAGCAGGGGCCAGCCCTCGCGGAGCCGCGACCGGTGCAGGTGCAAATCCGTGGATCCGGCGGGCTCGCCGTTGATTCGGCCGCCTCAGGAGGCAGCGCCGCCCCGCCGGACGTCCAGTATGCGAGTGAGCGGTGCGGTCGCCTGCGGAGCGCCGTAGTGGAAGAACCGGAAGAGCGAGGCGTCGAAGCTTCAACCGGTCGGCAGCGCCCGGCCGGCGGACGCCGCCACCCGCCGCCCCGGAGCCAGCACACAGCGCACCCTGCTCACCTCCTCCCCCATGACCTCCGCGACCGCCTCCACCGGGTGGCCGAGAACCTCGTGCAGCACGAACACGTCGTAGGCCACGGCTGTATGACGGCCGTTCAGCCCGGCTGGCCGGCCGTTGCGGAGTCGGGCGGTCCCCCGGTTACGTATCCGCGTGCGGAAGAGCGTCCAGGCGTACGCGGCGGGGTTCGGCCGCCGGACGATGTCGGCCCAGCGGATCACCACCTCCCCCACCGCCTCACCCAGGACGCGGGAGGCGGCCGGCTCGTCCACATGGGCCAGGGTGTAGCCGCGATAGCGCTCGAAGTGCAGGGCGTAGAAGGCTTCGAAGGCGGGCGGCAGGGTGATCACCGGGCCCGGGACGGCCCGTCCGGCGAGGGGGCCGGGCCGGGCCGCGGCGGCGACCGGCAGAAGGGAACGGGAGGGTGCTGCGGCCATGCGAATCCCCTTGGCTGGTGTGCGGGCGGGTGCCGGTGTCATCCGAAGGCCTCGGCACGCGGGGTGTGACGTTCGGGCACCAACCCGCATTCGGTTGGGGCGAGTTGGGCCATCCGGGCGTGGTCCCACAGCGGGCGGATGTCGTCCGGGCGGCCGTGCAGCACACCGACGATCCTGCCGACGGTCTCCCAGTCGGGGACGAGGGACCCGTGCAGCAGGCCGGTGATCTCGCGCTCGGTGACGATGTTGCCGCTGGAGACGCGGATCTGCACGAGGTCGGGGCAGGCCGCCGACAAGTACAGCCCGCGGAGGGCCGCGTGGAGGCTGCCGGCCCGTGCGAGCCGGCGGCCGTGCGCGGCGTCCCAGAGGGGGCGAATGGCTTCCGGATCTCCGCCGCAGGCGTGCACCATGCGTCGGGTGACCTTCCAGCTGGGGCTGCGCTCGCCCGACAGGATGCGGGAGATGTACGAGGCGCTCACCCGTGCTTCGCCGCCCAGGGCCTTGAGGGTCTTGTCACTGGTGCGCTGGAGGTGGGAGAGAGCCGAGGCCAGCGCTCTGACGGAGTCCTGGCCGGGTGGCCCGTTGTCCGGACCGGCCGCTCCCCCGGCACCCGCGCCTCCCCCCGAGTACGACCGCCGCTGCCCGGAATGACGCACACCCCCGGTACACCGCCCCTCCCCGTCAACTCCCGTACGGCTGCCGGGTGTTAATGCGGCATGCCGCCCGGAGGGCATCGACGGGTCGGTACGGGCGAAGGCCGGGGGCGGATCCGTACGGGCCGGGAACGGCGGTGGCGGCCCGGCGGGACGGCGGTCGCGGCGCTTGGCCATCCTGCGGATGACGCACTCCGCCGAATACGTCCGGCCGACCTTGTCCACCGTCATGCTCAGCGCCTTGGCGATGGCGGGGCCCTTGTAGCCGCGGTCGCGCGCCTGCTGGACCACCGCGGCCGTCACATCGTTGACCTCACTGGAGAGCGTGACGACTTGGCGGAGCCCGGCGAGGGCCTCTCCGGCGTATATCTGCTCGCGCAGTACGGCAACGCGGACGGCCAGGTCGTCGACGACATGGCGGGCGTCCTCGTCATGGGCTTTGGTGTCCGGGATGCGCTGCGAGCTGCGGATCTTGCGGACGGCCCGGCCGCACGCCTCGCTGCAGTACTTCCGGCGCCGCCCGGGACCGGTCCCGCTCGCCACTTGGTTGGGACAACCGGGTTTGGCACAGGAAACGAATCCGGGGTCCTTAGGGGTCATGACATGTCATCCTTCTGGGCGAAGTGCTACCGGCAACTCAACCAAGAAATGGGCGATTTACGGTCTGCCTGGTCGGCATCCAGGCCGCCCGTCGTCGCCGGACGGCACCGGGGCCGAGTCCGGTGGCCGGCCGCGGCGCCGGCAGGACATCCGCCGCCACGGCCGGCCACACGCTCGGACCACTGCCTCGGAACGCCGTCTCAGACGGCGCGTCCGCGCTGGTAGCGCAGGTGGCAGCGGCAGACCGCGGCGAAGGCGGCCAGCGTCACGGCCGGCAGCCACCGGGCGTCGGCGCCGCGCACCAGGACGTTCCCCAGGAAGGGAAGTGCCAGGAACACGCCCCACCGGGCGGCGAGTTGGATGTCCGCCCGGACGTTGACCTGGAAGTCACGCAGGCGGCCGGTTTCAACCAGGGCTCCGCGAGGGATGTTAGCTTCGTAGCGCTTCAGCTGGGATTCCTTCGGATTCCCCGGAGGCGTCGGGTCAGGAGGCATAGCGCCCTCCTCGATCGAGATGGATGACGAATGAGTGGCCCTGGCGCCGGTTGCCGCCCTTGCCAGGGCCATCTCGTGTCTCGGGACCGTACATCGTCACAGAACCGATCCACCAACGCTACCGTCGGTTAATGGCACGATTCCGGTTGCCGGACGTTTCCAGTTGCGAATCCACTCCATCTTCACAACATGTGTTCGGATACGCCGCATCAGAAGCCGCTATTGACTGCCTGTCAGCATGCATATGCAAGGCGGGAGTTGGTCGCGACCGTCGATCTGCCCAGCGCGTTGCGAAAAGCGTGGGCCATGGGAGGAAACGGGGACCGTTCGCCGGAGCCCCATCCTAGAGTGGGCGGATGACGACGGACACCTGGCATTCCACCGACCCCGGTGTGCTGCGACTGCCCTCCGGGCGCCTGATCAGAGGACGTGGGCTGCGCCGCCCGCTGCCGCCCGGCCCCACGCCGACATACGCCGTCTACCTGCTCGGCAGGCAACCCCCCGAGTTTCCTTGGGAGTTCCGGTGGCTGCGCTGGCCGGACTTCCGGCTGCCCGCCGATCGCGCGGGGGCCGAGACCGTCCTCCGTGCGGCATGGGAGCGCGCCGCGGACGAACGCGTCGAGATCGCCTGCGGTGGCGGCCGGGGCCGCACCGGCACGGCCCTGGCCTGCCTTGCCGTACTGGACGGCGTACCGGCCGACGAGGCGGTGGCCTTCGTACGCCGGAACTACGACCGGCACGCGGTGGAAACGCCCTGGCAGAAGCGCTACGTCCGGCGCTTCCCCGGCTGACCGACAGGGACCGGCCCGTCCCGGCGCGCCACGGACGTCGACGAGGCGTTGCCGGCCACGGCTCGGAGGGACGGTGGCTCGGAGGGACCGCGGCTCGGACGGACGGTGGCTCGGTAGCGGCGCGGAGGCACGTCAGGACACGGAGCCCTCGTCCCCCCACCGGTCGATCTCCACCACGGCCCCCAGTGCTCCCCGTAGCGCCCCCACGCACATGTCACGCAACTCGTCGCGGGTGAACGCCTGATGCGTCAGCCACTCCACGCACAGGGTCCGGACGAACACCAGCCAGCTCATCACCGCCGCCGATACCGTCTCCCGCACGCTGCCGGCGAGCCCCGCGGCGTCGAGCAACCGCCCGCGCAGCACCGCCAGTTCGTCGGTGATCAGGGCCTGGATCACCTGGTCACCGGCCAGCGCACGGTTGGCGGCCAGCACGGTGTTCCGGTTGGCGGCGAAGTAGTCGATATGGGCGTCGAGTGCGGCGGTCAGCTGCGCGAAGACCGGGACGGCCGGGTCGAATTCCGACTTCGCCAGCAGCCGGTCCGCCGCCTGCCGGTAGACCCCGGCGAACAAGTCGCGCTTGCCCGGGAAGTAGCGGTACAGCAAGGCCCGTGAGACGCCGGCCCGCTCGGCGACCTCCTCCATCAGGACGTCGTCGTACGGCTTCGCCGCGAACAGCCGCGCTCCCACGTCCAGCAGCTGGTCGCGGCGCTCGGCGGGCGGAAGTCGGCGGCGGACGGTCATCCCTTCAGGGTAGTTGACACCTGTCCAGCAACGTCCGTACCGTCCCGATACGGCTTACTGGACAGACGTCTACCAAAGCGGAGAGGGGACGATCGGTTCATGGGAAAGGCCAGAGCTCTCAAGTGGCTTGCGTCGCTCATGGGGTTCGCCTGCGTGGCGATCGGCGCCTACCACCTCGTTCTCGGCATCAGCTCGGTCCCCGGCGAGGGCGCGACCGGAGCGACCGTCGACAGCCGGGAACGCTTCTACAACGCGATCTTCCTCGGCTACGGCCTCGCCTGGATCTGGACGGCCCGCCGGTCTCCGATCCCGTCGACCGTGGTGCGCGCACTGGCCGGCGTCTTCCTCCTCGGCGGAATCGGCCGGGTCCTGTCGGTACTCGTCCACGGCTGGCCGCACTGGTTCCAGATCCCCCTGTCAGCCCTCGAACTCGCCCTTCCCCCGCTGTACTTCTGGCTCGCGACGGCGGACGAGAGGGCGCCGGCGGAGGGGAAGGTGACGGATGAGGGGAAGGTGACGGATGAGGGGAAGGTGACGGCTGACCACCGCCCGTAGGTCCGGCGCTTCAGGGCAGCGTCCGCGTCCCCGGTGTCCCGGCGGCACCCCCTTCGCGTACGGCGTGCACCACGGCCTGATGGAGATGTCGCAGGCCGTGCCGCGGGATCGGGGCGGGGCTGCCTTCGAGGTCGTACCACTCGTCGGCACCGGTGTACTGGATGCTGACACGGGCCGTGCCGTTGCCCTGGTCGGTGGTGGTGACGGTCAGGTCGCCGGTGATCACGCCGACCTGGACCGTCATCGCCCCACCGGGGCCGGCCGTGACCTCGTCGCTGATCGCGTCACGGTTGGGGGGATTCACTGCTCGCAGGTGTCCAACATCTCGTCCAGCTCGGCCTTTTCCGGTTCGGTGACGTTCAGGTGGTAGAGGTGTTTGACGTCGGTCCAGGCCCGGGCGTAGGTGCACCAGTACGCGTGGCGCGGCGGGGCCCACTGGTCCGGGGACTGGTCGCCCTTCTGCCGGTTGGACCTGGCGGAGACCGCGATCAGTTGGGAATGGACCAGGTCGTTGGCGAACTTCCTGCGCTCGGGCGTCTCCCAGCGATCGGCTCCGGAGCGCCATGCGTTCGCCAGGGGCACGATGTGGTCGATGTCGAGTTGGCGGGCCTCGGTGAAGGTCTCGCCGTCGTACTCGCTGTACCACGTCCCGGAAATCGCCCGGCACATCTCGTCCTGCTTCACATCCTTTCCGTCGCGGGCAAGAACGACGTCCCGGGTGTTGCATTGTCCGTGTTGCTTGATCCAGTGCGGGAATTTCGCCCGGCTGTAGCCGTTCATGGAATGTGGCGCCGCTACGTGCAGTTCGGTCAGTTCCGTACGGACGACGCCGACGGGAGGCGGCTCCGGCAGTTCCAGGGGATCCGCGGGGTCCGCGGGGTCCGCGGTGTCCGCGGGGAGGGTGCTGGGGCCGGGTGCGGTGTGGGGATGGGGGTGGGGGTGGTGGTGGGGGTGGGGTGTGGGCGTGGGGTCGGCTACTGCGGCGGTTGATGTGGTCGGGGCAATGGCGAGAGCCAGCAAGGCTGTTGCGACGGTGGCACGGCGCCACCAGGAGTTTCCGAACACACAGAGAGCTTCACCAGGGAAAACGATTCGCCATCCCTGAATTCACTCCAAGGAGCGTCTTCTCCCATGGCGTGCATGTTTCGTTGAGCGGCGTGCGACGGCGGATATCAGCCACCGCCGAGTCCGGCGGATCCGGTTTCCCGTTCTCGGCCGAGCCCCCACCGCCGGCCCGCACGGCTCCTGGCCCGGCCCCGGGCCGCGCGCTACCCAGATGTCGTCCGGGCGCGCAGGGCCTGGACGGTCCAGGTGAGGGCCGGGGTCAGGCTCTCCGGGGGCGACCAGCCGTTGATCACGGAGAGCAGCTCCAGGTACCGCTCGCGACGAGGGTCGTTGCTGGTCTCCAGGCGGGTCAGAAGCTGACGCCGGAGGTCACTGTGACCGTGGCCGTGGTGACCCCTGCGGTTGCCGGTCCGGGCGTAGTGCGCCGTGAGGGCCGTGATGACGGGGTCGGCGGCGGGCGAGGCCGGGGCGACACCGGCTGCCAGGACCGGCGGGACCCGATCGCGGACGGTGGCGACGAGATCGCGTTCCGGGGTGGCAGCAGAGGCAGGAGTGGCGGCGCCGGTAGCGGCCGGGTCGGTGGGATCGGACGGACCGGTGGGTTCGGTGGGATCGGTGGGATCGGTGGGGTGATCGTCGCGCGGTGTGCGGTCGGCTGCGTGGTCCTCGGCCATGCTTCGCAGTACGGAGCGGAAGTCCGGGCACTGTGAGAGTTCGGCGAGCTCGACCCATGCGTGGAGCTGGTCGGTGGTGGGGTTTTCGGGCAGCTCCGGGGTCAATGTGCGGGTGATCGCGGCGTAGGGGGAGGCGGTGGCGGGCTCGCCTGCGTACGCCGCTGCTGTCCGGCTCCGTCGTCCCGGTCCGGCGTCCCGGTCCGGCGTCGCAGCCGCGGCCGGCACGTGTGCGGCCGGTGTCCGTAGCGGGCTGCCCGGGTGGTGCGCCGTGCCGGCATGTGTTTCGGCTGCACCCCGCGTACGTCCGAGGCCGGCCGCGGGCGGGGGCTTGGTGGCTCGGCCCGCCTGGTGACCGTTCACGTGTCGGTCGTCCAAGGTCTTCAAGGAGTTTCCCGAGCATGATTTCCTGGCCGGGACAGGCGGACCCTGCGGGCGCGGAGGCAGCTGGTGTCGGGATTGAGCGGGTTTCCCTCTCGGGGCGTGTGGCGGCGGCCGGCGCTGCGGTGGGTGGATGTCGTGGTGGCGGGGGCGCTGGTGGCCCTGCTGTACGGGCTGCTGCGACTGGCGCCTTCGCTGAACGCGCCGTTCCTGCCCAGCACGGCGCCGAGCAGCGTGTCGACGGATCCGTCCCAGCTGCCGTTCTACGCGGTGCGGTCGCTGGTGCGGATGTTCGTCGCGCTGGTGGTATCGGTGCTGTTCACCTTTGTGTACGCCACCGCGGCGGCGCGGTTGCGCCGGGCCGAGAAGGTGCTGCTGCCGGTGCTGGACATCTTGCAGTCGGTGCCGGTGCTCGGGTTCCTGTCGGTGACGGTCACCGCGTTCATTCATCTCTTTCCGGGCTCCGAGCTGGGGCTGGAGTGCGCCTCGATCTTCGCGATCTTCACCGCGATGGCGTGGAACATGACGTTCGCCTTCTACTACTCGCTCATCTCGCAGCCGCGGGAGCTGGACGAGGCCGCGCGGGTGCTGCGGCTGACCAAGTGGCAGCGGTTCTGGCGGCTGGACGTGCCCAGCGGGGTCATCCCGCTGGTGTGGAACGGGATGATGAGCTTCGGGGGCGCCTGGTTCTTCCTGGCCGCCTCCGAGTCGATCTCGGTGCTCAACCACCAGTACGCGCTGCCCGGCGTGGGGTCGTACGCGGCGGCGGCGATCGCGCAGGGCGATCTGGGCAGGGTGGGTATCGCCGTCGCGGTGATGGTGGTGCTGGTGATCGGGGTGAACGCGCTGTTCTGGCGGCCGGTCACGGCATGGTCGGAACGCTTCCGGGTGGAGGAGTCGCAGGCCGCGGAGCGCCCGCGCAGTGTGGTGCTGGACATGCTGCGCCGGTCGTCCGTACCGGGTCTGCTGGGCCGGCCGCTGAAGCGGTTGTGGCCCGCGCTCGACCGGGTCACCAGACCGTTCGGGCTGGCCGAGCACCCCATCGGGGTCTCCCCGGTGCGGGAGCGGACGGGGGATGTGTTCTTCGCCGGGGCGGTCAGCGTGCTGGTCGTCTACGGCGCGTGGAAGGCGTTCGGGTATGTGCACTCCACGGTGGGGCTCGGCGAGTTCGGCCACGCCCTGGCGCTGGGGGCGGCCACTTTCGGGCGGGTGGTGGTGCTGACCGTCGTCGCGACGCTGGTGTGGGTGCCGGTCGGGGTGTGGATCGGGATGAACCCGAAGGTGACCCGGTTCGCGCAGCCGGTCGTGCAGGTGCTGGCCAGCTTCCCGGCGAACTTCCTCTTCCCGTTCGCCACCGCCGCGTTCGTGGCGCTGGGGATCTCCCTGAACGCCGGGGCGATCTTGCTGATGGCGCTGGGCGCGCAGTGGTACATCCTCTTCAATGTCATCGCGGGCGCGTCCGCGATCCCCTCCGATCTGCGGGAGTCGATGACGATGTTCCGGGTGGGCGGGCGGCTGCGCTGGCGCCGGTTCATCCTCCCGGCGATCTTCCCGTCGTACGTCACCGGTGGGATCACCGCGGCCGGCGGGGCCTGGAACGCCTCGATCGTCGCCGAGGTCGTCTCGTACGGGAACCACCACCTGACCGCGACCGGCCTCGGCGCGTACATCACCCAGGCCACCGCCACCGGGGACTTCCCGAAGATCCTCGTGGGCATCAGCGTGATGAGCCTGTACGTGGTCGCGGCGAACCGGCTGTTCTGGCGCCGGATGTACCGGCTGGCCGAGACCCGTTACGCCCTCTGACGAGCCGGATGACCAGCGATGCCCGGCGCTCCCCCGTCCCTCTCCAGGCAGGATCCCTTCCGTGACCAGTAGCGAACTCCGCCCCGCCGATCCGCGTCCGACCGGGGACGTCATCATCCGGGCCGACGCGGTGACCAAGACGTTCACCACTCCCGACGGCCGGGCCCTGCCGGTGCTGGACGGGATCAGCTTCGAGCTGGCCGAGGGCGAGATCGTCGCGCTGCTGGGCAAGTCGGGGTCGGGCAAGTCCACGCTGCTGCGCTGTGCCGCCGGGCTGATCGCACCCTCGACCGGCAGCGTCGCCTACCGGGGCACCCCGCTGACCGGCGCCAACCCGGGGGTGGCGATGGTCTTCCAGTCGTTCGCGCTGCTGCCCTGGCTGACGGTGCAGCAGAACGTCGAACTCGGCCTGGAGGCCCGCGGTATCGGCGAGGCGGAGCGCCGGCGGCGGGCGCTGAAGGCGATCGACCTGATCGGCCTGGACGGGTTCGAGAGCGCCTATCCCAAGGAGCTGTCCGGCGGGATGCGGCAGCGGGTCGGCTTCGCCCGCGGCATCGTCGTCGAGCCCGACGCGCTGCTGATGGACGAGCCGTTCTCCGCGCTGGACGTGCTGACCGCCGAGAACCTGCGTACCGAGCTGGTCGGCCTGTGGGAGGGGCACGAGGCGCCGGTCAAGTCCATCCTCATCGTCACCCACAACATCGAGGAGGCGGTGCTGCTGGCCGACCGGATCCTGGTGCTCTCCGCCAACCCGGGCCGCATCCAGGCCGAACTCACCGTCGGCCTCCCGCGCCCCCGCGACCGCCAGCACCCCCGCTTCGCGGCGCTGGTCGACACGGTCTACGACATCCTCACCGGCCGCGAGGAGGCCGCCGCCGCGGTGGTCGGTGCGGAGGCCGCCGCCGCGGCGGCCGGCGGGGCGGCACAGCGGCCGGCGCCCGCGCCGACGCCGATCAGCGCCCCGCTGCCGAATGTCAGCGTCGGCGGGCTGGCGGGCCTGCTGGAAATCCTGGTCGCCCGTGGCGGGGAGGACGGCCTGGCGGAGATCGCCGACGAGCTCAACTTCGAGGTCGACGACCTCCTGCCGCTCGTCGACGCCGCCGTGCTGCTGAGCCTGGCCCGGACCGACGGCCCGCGGATCGTCGTCACCGACGCCGGCCGGGAGCTGGTCGCCGCCGACATCCTCACCAGCAAGCAGCTCTTCGCCCGCCACGCCGCCACCCATGCCCCGCTGGTCCGCGCCATCGTCCAGGCGCTGGCCGCCACCGAGGACCACACCCTGCGCGAGGACTTCTTCGTGGACCTGCTGGCCCGCGGCTTCTCCGCCGAGGAGGCGCGCCACCAGCTGGAGACCGCGGTGGACTGGGGCCGCTACGCCGAGCTGTACGACTACAACCGGGACGACGGCGAACTCACCCTGGAGCCGGGGGCGCAGACGGCACTGTGACCCGGGGCCTGTCCGGTGGTTCAGGCCCCGGCATGCGGACGCCATCGGTTGGGCCGGCGGTGTCCTCGGCGGCGGCTACGGCTGCTGGGCAGCCGCCACGATGCGGTACGCGGCGGCCCACGGCAGCCCCACGTACCGGGTCAGCCATGCCGCGTCGCGCCCCTGTTGGGCGAGGACGTAGGAGAGATGGACCCAGACGTCGTACGACGGCGGGGTGTCGGTCGCGAGCGCGGCGGGCGTCGGCGATTCGAGCAGATAGGTGCGCTCGATCCCGTCGTCCAGGACGAGGCGCAGGGCGTTGAGTGCAGGGCGGGTCATGGCGTACCTCCCGGGAGTGCCGCTCAGGAAACGGACGCGACGGATGCGGCCGGCACGGCGTGTCCGGCGGGCGCCGGCAGTTCGGCGAGTCCGGCCGGCTCGATGGTCTCCAGGAATTCCAGGCGGTTGCCCACCGGGTCCTGGGTGTAGAAGCGGCGCTGGCCGAGCCGGCTGACGCACCAGACGACCGGGGCGCCGTTCCGCTCCAAGTGGTCGGCGAGCGCGTCGAGTTCGGTCACCCGGACCGCGGGGTGCGCCCTGCGCGGCGGGCGGAACCCGGTCTCGATGTCCACCCGGATCTGCACCTGGCCGCCGTCGGCCTGGAACCAGCAGCCACCGTGCCGGGCGAGCCCGGTCGGTTTGGGGACCTCCGTCATCTGGAGCGCGGTGAGGTAGAAGGTGCGCAGGACGTCCTCGGAGCCGGCCGGGGCGGCCAGCTGGACGTGGTCGAGTGCGACGAACATGGTGAACGGACCTCCGTTCGCTGTCCCTTGGTCAGGGGGACAGCCCCTTGGTCAGGGGGGGAGTCGAGGGCCCGCGGCAGGGGGCTACCGCGTGCCGGAAGAGTGCGAGGACAAGCGAAGGGCGGGCCGATGATGGCCCGGACTACTGCAACTGCAATCCATGTCTCTCGCCTCCTTCCGGCCCGGGACGCCTGCGGTGCGCGTCTGTGACGGCTCGACTCGGCGAAGAGCACGCGACCGGTCCGGCGGCACCGGCCGGCCTGCCCACCTCACCGGTGTTCGAGGGGGCCTCCGCGAAGGGGCCTCTCTGCAAGCCTCAAAGAGTGTAGGCCCGGGTTCGGACGGCGGTGCAACTGCTTGGCGGTTTCTTAACTGACCGGCAATGTGTGTACGGGATCGGCGATGTTCGGGATCGGCCACGTACCCGTCGCAGCGAAGCGAGTGCGGTCCCCCTCCCCCGCGGGGAGAAGGACCGCACTCGCCATCGACCCGGACCGGATCGGCTCACCGGGCCCTGTGGACGACCATGGCGGATCCTCCCCCGCGCCGGACGGGTTCGGCGACCGCCTGGATCGTGCCCTTGGGCCGGAACTCCAGCGCGGCCACCGCGCCGATCTCCGGCGACGGGGTGAAGGCCGGCGGTGCCAGCACGAACTTCTGGCCGAGGGCTTCCAACGCGGCGCGGTCGGGCGACTTGAGGAAGGCGGGTTCGGCTTCGGTCGTGGCCCCGTTCCGCTGCGAGACACGCGGCGCGGCCACCGCCTGCGGCAGGGTCATACCCAGGTCGATCCGGTTGACCAGGGTCTGGAGCACGGTGGTGATGATGGTCGCGCCGCCCGGCGAGCCGACGGCGAGGTACGGCTTGCCGTCCTTCAGCACGATCGTCGGAGACATGCTGCTGCGGGGCCGCTTGCCGCCGTCCGGGAGGTTCGGGTCGGGTACACCGGCCGAGATCGGCGCGAAGTCGAAGTCGGTCAGCTCGTTGTTGAGCAGGAATCCGCGTCCCGGCACGGTGATGGCCGAGCCGCCGGTCTGCTCGATGGTGAGGGTGTACGAGACCACGTTGCCCCAGCGGTCGGCGGTGACCAGATGGGTCGTCGACGGCCCTTCATGGGCCCCCGGGCTGCCGGTGCCGGCGACGCAGCGCGAGCCCGGCCTGCTCGGGTCCGCGGGAGCCAGCGGGCTGGTGAGCGCCGCTTTCGGATTGATCAGGCAGGCCCGGTCCCTGGCGAACTTCTTGGCGAGCAGCCCCTTGGTCGGAACCCGCGAGAAGGCGGGGTCGCCCACCCAGCGGTTCCGGTCGGCGAAGGCGATCCGGCTGGCTTCCAGGTAGTGGTGCAGCGCCTGGACCCGGTCGGCCGGCGAGAGGCGGAAGTTCTCCAGGATGTTCAGGGCCTCGCCCACCGTGGTGCCGCCCGAGGACGACGGCGCCATGCCGTAGACGTCCAGCCCGCGGTAGGCGGTCTTGGTGGGGGCCTGCCCCAGGGCGTGGTAGCCCGCCAGGTCCTTGGGCTGCATCAGCCCGGCACGCACCGCGGGCGCCCCGGCGGCCATCGGCGGCTTCTGCACGGTCTTGACCACGTCCCGGCCGATGTCGCCGTGGTAGACGGCGCCGACTCCCTTGCGGGCGAGCTCGCGATACGTACGGGCCAGGTCCGGGTTGCGGAAGCGCGAACCCACCACGGGCAGTTTCCCGCCCGGCAGGAACAGCTCGTGGGTGGAGCTGAACTGCCGGAACCGGGCCTCGTTCATCTTGGTCTGGGCACGGAACTGGTCGCTGACCACAAAGCCATTGCGGGCGATGGCGGTCGCCGGTTTGAGGGCCTTGGCCAGCGAGATGGTCCCCCAGTCGCGCAGCGCCTTCTGCCACAGGGCGGGGGTGCCCGGAACGCCCACCGACAGCCCGGAGTTGACCGCGGTGTTGAAGGCGATCGGCTTGCCCGTCGACGGGTCGATGAAGGAATTCGGCCGCATGCGGGCCGGCGCGGTCTCGCGGCCGTCGATGGTGCGGATCTGATGGGAGCGGGCGTTGTACGAGACCAGGTAGCCGCCGCCCCCCACGCCCGCCGAGTAGGGCTCGACCACGCCGAGCGCCGCTGCGGTGGCGACCGCCGCGTCCACGGCGTTGCCACCGTGCTTGAGTACGTCCATACCGGCCTGGGTGGCGTACGGGTTCACGCTGGAGACCGCACCGCCGTTCCCCACGGCGACGGCCTGCTTGGCGGGGGGCCGCTGCCCGGCCCCGGCAGCGGAACCCGCGGCGGACGGATCCGAGGGGGCCGCGCCGAGGGCGGTGGCGGGAACGAGGAAGGGGACGGTGACCACAGTCGCCGCGGTGACGGCAGCGGCAAGGACACGACGAACAGTCATAAACGCTCCGTAAACCTCGGGTGCTGAGGGGGTACCGAAACCCTGTCAGCGAGTGACGGCACCAGCAACGAATGGCGAAAAGAATTGCGCTAAACCTGAGGTTCCCGGCCAGTAGGCGGCCGGAAATCCTCCCCTGTGCCGCCCCGGCCGCGACGCCGCTGCCCCGATGGCGAGAAGCGCCCCCTTGCCGGCGCCCGCCGCTTGCCGGGCCGTCGGATACGGCACTAGCTTCGCCCCGCGCCGAGGCCCCGGTGACCTCGGACCAACCCGCAGCGACCTCGACGGAACACCGGACGGACCACCAGTGGGAGTGCGCCAGGGTGAAGATCTTCGTCTCCTCCGACATGGAAGGCACCACGGGAGTCGTCGACTGGTCGCAGTGTCGGGCCGAGGAGTCGGCCGCCGAATACGCCTACTACCGCGGCCTGTTGCAGCACGAGGTCAATGCCGCGATCGACGGGGCGCGGGCCGGCGGCGCGACCGCGTTCCTGGTCAACGACTCGCACGGAAAGATGGCCAATCTGCGCCCGGACGCCCTCGCGGGACGGGCCCGCTACCTGTCCGGCCGGCACAAGCCCCTCTACATGATGCAGGGCCTCGACCCGTCGTTCGACGGCGTCTTCTTCGTCTCGTACCACGGCTCGATGGCCGGCTCCCCGGCGACGCTCTCGCACACCTACAACCCCCGGGCGATCGGCGAGGTACTCCTCAACGGCATCACCGCCGGGGAGAGCGCGATCAACGCCCTGGTGGCGCTGGGCCACCGGGTTCCGGTCGCGCTCATCACCGGCGACGACACGACGGCCGCCGAGATCGCACCGTTCTGCCCGGACGTCCGCAGCGCCGTCGTCAAGTCGTCCCTCTCCCGGTTCGCCGCGGACAGCCTGCACCCCGAAGACGCCCGCGAGTTGATCCGCAGGACCGCCCGGGAGGCCGTCCGCGCGCTGCCCGGGACCGGCCTCCCGCGCATCGATCTGCCGGCCACGCTGACCGTACGGTTCCGCAATCCGGACCTGGCCGACATGGCCGCCTGGATCACCGGCGTCGTCCCCGTCGACGCCGTCACGGTCCGGCTCACGGACGAGGACCCGGTCCGCCTCTACCGGCGGTTCGTGACGGTCGTCCTCCTCACCCGGGGCATCGCGGAGTGAGGCCGGCCGCGGCGGAACGGAGGCCGGCAGCCGCCGACACCCGGATCCCGCAGGTCTGTTGACGTGCCGCCGCCCGTCCGCTGAGGTAGGCGCTGCGTGCCGTCGGCGGAGGAGAACCCGTGCGCATACCGCGATTCCCGGAGCCCGGCGCGACCGGCTCGGTGACCGTCCGAGCCACCCCCGAGGCCGCGTACCGCGTCGTCAGCGACCCGCCCGTGATGGTCCGGTTCGCCGAGGAAGCGCATCGGGCCCGGTGGTTGCGGGGCGCCGGGACCGCGGCGGTGGGCGCCCGCTTCCGCGGCTACAACCGCAACGGTCTCCGCCGCTGGGTCACCACCTGCCGGGTCACGGACGCCGACCCGGACCGGCGCTTCGCCTACGAAGTGACGGCGTCACCACTGCGCATCCCCATCTCCCGCTGGCAGTACGACATCGAGCCGACCGGCGAGGGCTGCACCGTCACCGAGACGAACTGGCTGCGGGTCCCCCTGTGGTTCATCCCCTTCGCCATCACGATCACCGGCGTCTCGGACCGCATCGGAACCAACGACGCCCACATCACCACCACCTTGCAGCGCCTCAAGGCACACCTGGAGCAGTAGCCACGGGAGGCCCGGCCCGCGCGAGCGCCGGCCGCAACTGAACAGCGCCTGGTCGACGTTCAGTTGCGGCCGGCTCAGCCGGTCCCCGGGAGCGCAGCTGCACCACCCCGCACACCGGACAGACGCGGACAGGGCGGTCGCAAGACCGCCCTGCCGGACTTCGCCGCCGCGTGCTCAGCGCGACGCGATCACGCGCCGGCCGCGGTGACGACGGCGTCCGTGGCGAAGCCGAGGACCAGGCCGAGGAAGATGCAGCCGGTCGTGAGGTTCTTGCGGCCGGTCTTGCGGGCCACGGCGAGCAGTTCGATCACGACGTAGAGGATCGAGCCGGCGGCCAGGCCGAGGAAGGCGATCGAGAGGGTGTCGTTGACCAGGTGCTGGCCGACGACGGTACCGACGAACGTGGGGCCGCCGCCGATCAGACCGAGCAACAGCAGGGTGGTCCAGGAGGGACGTTCGCCCTCCGCCGCGAGCGGGGCGACGATGCCGAAGCCCTCGGTCGCGTTGTGCAGGCCGAACCCGATGATGAGCAGGACGGCGAGCGAGAGTTCGCCCTGCGCGGCGGAGTTGCCGATCGCCAGGCCCTCGGCGAAGTTGTGCAGCCCGATACCGGTCGCGATCATCAGCGCGAGCGAGCCGGCCTGGCTGCGCTGCCGGGGCGCCAGCTCGGTGGCCGTCGCCGCACCGGGGCCGGCGGGGCGCCCCGCGG
>NZ_KN708638.1:985363-1008162 GCF_000805335.1 Streptomyces sp. CT34
CCAGTCCAGCGACGAGCACCAGCCCCCCGGACGCGACCGGCCCCCATTCGTGCTTGCCCAGCCCTTCGTCGATGGGCTCCCAGGCGTGGGTCAGCACATCCCACACCAGGAAGATCAGGATGCCGATGGCCACGGCGTTCAGCCCGGCCTTGAGTCGCGGAGTCGGCGTGCGCAGCCGGCCCAGTGGCAGTCCGAGGTAGATGGTGAAGCCGGCGATGGCGCCGAGCAGGGCGATGTTCGTGCTGGACATGACGGGCTCCAGTCAGCATGTGCGGGGACGACCACAGACAGTAAGTCAGGCAAGGCTCACCTAACAGGCCCACGGGTCGGTTTTGAGAAACCTTGACGAAGTCATGACCGCACCGCGCCCAGATCTATTCAACCTTGACTAGCTGCCCCACGCCCCCTACCCTCCCTCACTAGTCAAACTTGATGAATCCATATCGAGCAGCGCACTCAAGGAGCCCCAGTGACGACCGTTCTGCCCGACACCGGGTACGTCCCCACCGATGAAGACCGCGCGAGCCTGGACAGCTGGTTCGCGCAGTACGACGCGCACAGCGCGCAACGGCATGTCGAGCGGATGGCCGATATGGCGGTGTTCCCCCTGAACCTCGTGAGCGACGACTCGGCCGGCGACGGTCGTACGGCGCAGTGGGACCGGGAGCAGTTCATCGCGACGATGACGCAGGTGATGGGGGCGGGCGGCGAGGACATCGCCTTCCGGTCCACCCGGACGCCCGTGTTCCTCTCGCCGTCCCTGGCCGTGGTGTTCACCGATGCGGCCATGACGACGGCGGGCCGGACTCGGCGGCTGCGCTATGCCGACATCCTCGTCAGGCGGGACGGGGTCTGGGCGTTCCAGACCATGATGCAGAGCGGCTGGGGCGACAACCTCTAGCGCCCCTGCCGGCAGGGCTCCTCCACCAGGACCGCTATCCGCCCGACCGCAGGGCGTCCAGGTGCCGCCGGAGCACCTGGCGTAGCTGCTTCGGCGGCATGCGGTCCGGGAGGAGCGCCGCCTGGAGGGTGAGGCCGTCGAGCAGGGCCGTCAGGCGCCTGCTCTCCACGTCCACCTCCAGGTCGGCCGGCATTCCCCCCATGCGCCGGGCCTCGGACAGCACGCGAGCGACGAGATCGCGCATGTCCTGCTGCATCTCGGCCGCGCAGGGCCGCAGTTCGGGGCGGGTGTGGGTCGCCGCGGTGAAGGTGATCCAGAGGACCGCCTCTTCTCTGCGGGCGTCGTCGAGGGGGAGGAACTCGGCCAGGAGTTCCTCGGTGGCCGCCCGGCGGTCGAGGTCGCCGTCCGGGGCGAGGAGCCGCTCGGCGTGGGCGCGGATGCGCTCGCCGGTGCGCCGGCCCAGCTCCCGCATGGCGAAGATCATCAGCTCGTCGTGGTCCGTGAAGTAGTGGCGGACCGAGCCGATGGCGAGACCGGCCTCCTCGGCGACGTTGCGGAGCGAGGCGCCTTCCAGGCCGCGTTGGGCGACGACGGCCAGGACGGCCTGCGCCACGGCGCGGCGCCGGGCCTCGGGGTCGACGATCTTCGGCATGTTGCCGTTATAGCACGGACGAGCTAACATCTTTTTAGCTCGACCGTGCCATAAAGAGCGCACGGCGAGACATGGCAACGTCCGGATGGGTGGTACGCGCGTGAATCCCTGGCTGCTGACGGCGATCATCGGGGTGCTCGTGGTCGTCGTGGTGATCAAGCGGCGGATCGGTGAACCGGTCAACGTACGGGAGCTGTTCACGGCGCCGCTGATCCTCACCGGCATCGGCGTCCTGTCCCTGGTCAAGATGACCGGGGTGACCGGTACCGACTACGCGTGGGTCATCTCCGGTGCCGTACTGGGCGGCGCCCTCGGAGCGCTGCGCGGCGCGGCCGTCGAACTCACACCCAGGAAGGGCACGTTGTGGCAGCGCTACACCGGGCGCACCTTCCTCATCATGGTGGGCAGCCTGGTGGTCATGGCGGGCTTCAACGTCCTCGCGGTGAAGCTGGGCATGCAGGAGAGCGCCCGCCCGGTCCAGCTCCCCCTGGGGGTGAGCTTCCTCGGGGAGTCACTGGCGGTGGGGTGGCGCGGAACGCTCTCCGGGATTCCGTTCGCGCCGGCGGCACGGGGGCGCTGACGGGACATCGCCTGCTGCGGAGGACGGCCGTCCCTCCTCAGGGGACCTCCCCGGCAATCCGCCGGCCGGCGGAAACTCGGGTGCGGAGAGGTGGACACGGCTGCGAGGATGCCCGGTTCACGCAAGGAAGGACGGGGACCGGGATGGGGACTGGGGCCGGGGTGGAAGCCACGGGGGCGGCGGTGCGGTCTGCGGGGTGTCTGATCCTTTCGGGGATGCCGGGGGCGGGGAAGTCGACGGTCGCGCCGCTGGTGGCCGCGCATCACGAACGGGCGGCGCAGATCAGCGGGGATGTGCTGTCGTACATGGTCGTCCAGGGGCGGGTCGGGTTCCAGGGGCGGCCCGCCGAGGAATCCCGGCGTCAATTGCGGCTGTGCGCACGCAATATGTGCACGCTGGCCAACAACTTCGCGGAGAACGGGATCTTCCCGGTCATCGAATACACCGTCGCCGACCGCGAGTTGCTGGACCTGATGGTGGCCATGCTCCGTCCGGGGCCCGTCATGTTCGTGGTGCTGGCGCCCCCGGTGGAGGTCTGCCGCGAGCGCAATGCGACGCGGGCGGCCGTGGCACGTGTCGACTACGACGTGGCACCGTTCTACCGGGCCATGGAAGAGGAGTTGGCCGGGGTCGGGTGGTGGCTGGACAGTGCGGCGCTGACGGCCGAGCAGACGGCTGCGGCGATCGTGGCGGGGGCCCGTGACGAGGCCGTCGTCTGAGGTGAGGGGCGGGGTGCGGGAATGAAGGGACAGACGGTCACCAGCCGGCAGCGCGGCGATCGGCCGCCGGAGGCGCAGGCCGTGTTCGGGGTCGGGGTCATCGTCGTGGACGGGGGCGGCCGGGTACTGCTCGGGCGGCATCGGGCCGGGACGTGGGAACTTCCCGGCGGCAAGATCGAGCCGGGTGAGAGCGTGCCGGCCGCCGCCGCACGGGAGTTGGCGGAGGAGACCGGGCTGCGCGCCGAGCCGGCCGCGATCCGGCTGTTCGCGATGCTGCACGATGCGGTCCACGGCCTGAACCGCATCACCATGGCCGCGGTCCTCACCACGTACGACGGCGTGCCGTACCCGGCGGAGCCAGAGCACGTCAGCGCCTGGGAATGGCACTCCCCGGCCGGCCTGCCCAGTCCGCTGTTCACGCCCTCCGCACAGATTCTGGCGGCCTGGCGCCCGGACCTCGACATCGCGTTCCCGGCGGCGCACCGGTTGACCGTGACGGGAGTCGGCGGCGGCCTCGGGGCGGGCACGTAGCGGCGCGTCTCGACGCCCCCGGCGCCCCCCCGGCCATGACCCGCACAATGCCCCCATGGCAACCGTCCTCGCGTTCCACGCACACCCCGACGACGAAGTCCTGCTGACCGGCGGCACGCTCGCCCGAGCCGCCGCCGAAGGCCACCGGGTGGTGATCGCGGTCGCCACCGACCACATGGCCGCCGACCCGCACACCGAGTCACCCCGGCTCCGTGAACTCCGGGCGAGCGCAGGGGTCCTCGGCGCGCACCGGGTCGTCCACCTGGGATACACGGACAGCGGCCACGGCCCGGTGCTCCTCCCGGACCCGCCGGGCCGGACGCGCTTCGCACGCGCGGACACGGAGGAGGCCGCCCAACGCCTCGCCGCCCTGCTGCGCGAGGAGGACGCCGACCTGCTGATCGGCTACGACGCCAACGGCGGCTACGGCCACCGCGACCACGTCAAGGTGCACCAGGTGGCCCGGCGCGCCGCCGAACTGGCGGGCACACCACGCCTGTTGGAGGCCACCATGCCGCGCGAGACCATCGCCCACCTGGTGCGGCTGATCCGCGTTCTGCGGATCCCGCTCCGATACGACCCCGACGCCTTGCGCACCGCCTACAGCCCGCGCTCCGCCATCACCCACACCCTCCGCGTCCGGCGCTTCGCCCGGCAGAAGCGGGCGGCACTGGCCGCACACCGCTCCCAGGTCGCCGGAAGCGGCCGGCCGGCCACGGTGATGCGGACGCTGATCCGCCTTCCGGCCCCGGTCTTCGGGCTGCTGCTCGGGCGGGAATGGTTCGCCGAGGTGGTCGTACGGCCGGCACCCCTGCCGCACCCCGCCGGGCAGCGGCCACAATGACCCCATGACACGGAACAGCGCCGCAGCGGTCCGCCGGCTCGACCTGGGCTACTTCGTCCGCCCCGCCGAGGAGACCGGCGGCCCGCACCCACGCGTCGAACCCGCGCTCGCCTACCTGGTGGCACACGATCGCGGCTTGCTCCTCTTCGACACCGGCATCGGCGCCGCCGACCCGGAGACCGAGGCACACTACCGCCCCCGACGGCGGTCCCTCCAGGCCGCGTTGGCAGCCGCCGGAACAACCCTCGCGGACATCTCGGCCGTGGTGAACTGCCACCTCCACTTCGACCACTGCGGCGGCAACCCCCTGCTGCCCGGCACGCCGATCATGGTCCAGGACGTGGAGCTGGCCACCGCCCGCAACGGCGGCTACACCATCGACGAACTCGTCGACTTCCCGGGCGCGACCTACGAACTCCTCACCGGTGAGGCGGAGATCTGGCCGGGCGTCTGGATCATTCCCACACCCGGCCACACCGACGGACACCAGTCACTGGTCCTCCGCCGGCCCGACGGCACCGTGGTCCTCGCCGGCCAGGCGCACGACTTCGCCACCGACTTCGCCACCGCCCACCTCGCCCGCCACGCGACCCTGGACGGCGCGGACCGCCCCCTCCCCCCGTACGCGTCCTGGCTCGATCGCCTCGCCGCATTCGACCCGCGCCGGGTGTACTTCGCCCACGACGCCTCGGTCTGGGAACCGACGACGGGTGTCGAGCCGGTCCGGGTGGAGCGCAACGTCGGGTCCGTGGAGCGCAACGTCCGGTCCTAGTGCGGCGGTTGTGCCGGCCGGCACGGCGCGGCGCTCACCCGACCCGGCGGAGGAACTCGATCACCTCGGCGACGACGCCCGCCGGATCGTCGTCATGAATCCAGTGCCCGGCGTCCGGGAAGGTGACCAGGTGCGTATCGGCCCGGCGGTCGACCATCTCCCGGGCCAGGTCGGCGGGCAGCAGGGTGCTGTTGCCCCCACGGAGCACCAGCGCGGGGCAGGTCGAGCCCAGCCAGTCGGCCCACCACTCCCCGACGTTGCCCTCCTGAACGGCCATCATGTCGTCCCAGTCGAACAGAAAGCGCCAGCAGTCCCGTTCCTCGTCCCGGACCGCGCTCTGGAGGAAGTAGCCGACATCGGGCATGCCGGCCGCCTCCGCCACCTGCCGGGCGAGCTCCTCCTTCGTGGGGGCGGCGGCGGGCCAGCCCCGCACGTCCAGGACGGGACGGGCGATCTCCGGTCGCCGCATCAGCGGGCCGGCGTCCTCGATGACCAGCGCGCGCACCAAATCGGGGTGGTGGGTGGCGAGTTGGTAGGCCGTCACGCCTCCCGCCGAGTGCCCGAAGACCACCGCGGGCCCCAGGCCCAGTACCCGCAGCAGATGCGCGGCGTCCTCGACGAAGTCCTCGCGCGTATAGCCGTCGGCGTGGTCGCTCAGACCGTGGCCACGCTGGTCCGGGGCGATGACCCGGGCGTGTGCCACGAGCCCCCGCGCCAGCTCCGCGAAGACCGCGCCCCTGCCGAAGGCGCCGTGGAGCAGCAACAGCGGTGTGCCGCTGCCGCCGTAGTCGACGTACGAGAGCCTGGGGCGGTCACGATGCGAGGGGAGCTGACACTGCTGCATGGTTATCAGCCTATTGCGGCCGTGTGCCGGCCGGCGTCCACTCCCGCCCTTGCTTCCGCCCCTCCGCCCCCTCTGCGACTCCCGCTTCCGCTACGGGACGGAGGCGCTACCCGGCGTCACGCGGACGCGCTCCGCGGGGCACCGCGAAATCGGTGAGCAGCGCCGTCCGCGGGCCGGCCGCCGACCAGGTGCCGCGCTGTGCGAGGACCGCGATCGCGCTGGTCGGGAACTTCTCCCGGGCGCGGTCCAGGGCATCGCCCAGGGCCTGGGCGGCACACCGCAACACCACCTCCTGGGCGGCCGGGTTGTGGCCGACCAGCAGCAACGTCCGTACGTCGTCGGGGGTTTCCCGCACGACGGCGAGGACATCGGCGGGATCCGCGTCGTAGAGGCGGGGGTCGTGGCGGACCGGCGGCGGGTCCGGGAGCTGCGCGGCGGCGAGTTCCCACGTCTGGCGGGCGCGGACGGCGGTGGAGCAGACCACCAGGTCCGGTACGCAGTCGGCGTCGCGCAGCCAGCGTCCCGCGGCCGGCGCGTCCCGCCGGCCCCGCCCGGCCAGCGGGCGGTCATGGTCGTCGACGTCCGGCGGCCAGGCGGACTTGGCGTGCCGGAGGACGACCAGTCGGCGCGGTCCTTGCATGGGGTGGCCTTTCTGTCTCGGTGAGCGGCGACCGTATCGGGCGAGTTTCGCATCCCGCTCCGCCGTCCCCGCGGCGGCGGACGACGCGATTCGGACACGCGGCGTCTGCCCCCACGGCCTGCTGCGCACCGCTCCAGGGCGCACCCGCCGTGGTCGGCACCACCGGCCCCCCGCTCACCTGATGCGATCACGCTGATAGCGTCTCCGCCGATGTTGAGGGCATGTCACCGGCATGCCACCGTACGGGGAGGACACACCGACCATGATGGGCCACTCGCACGCGGTGAGCGGCGCTCTGCTCTTCGCGGGCACCGCACCCTTTCTGCCGCCGATGCTGATGCACACTCACCTGATGCCGCAGGAGATCCTGATGGGCACCGTGCTGTGCGCCGGTGCCGCGCTGCTGCCGGACCTGGACCACCACGACGGCACCATCGCCAACTTCCTGGGCCCGGTCTCCAAGGTCCTGTGCCGCTTCGTCGCGTGGATCTCCGGCGGTCACCGGCACGCCACCCACTCGCTGTTCTTCATCGCCCTGATGACCGCGGGCACCTGGGCCGGGGTGACGTACCTGGGCCGGCCGTTCACCCTCGGCATGACCTTCTTCCTGCTGGCCCTCGCGGTGCGCGCCCTCAACCTCTGCCCGCCCGGCCACGGCTTCTCCGCCTGGAGCACGATCGTCGCGACGGCCGGGATCGGCACCGGCGTCATCGCCAAGTTCATCCCGTCGGCCCCCGGCTGGCTGCCGTACGCGGTCGGGCTCGGCTGCCTGGCCCACCTGCTCGGGGACTCCATCACGAAGCAGGGCGCCCCGTGGCTCTGGCCGCTGAAGACGCGCTACGAGATCGTCATCATCAAGCACAGCGGCAACAAGCTGGAGACGGAGATACTCACCCCGATCATGGGCGTCGCCACCGTCGTCCTGCTCTGGTTCACGGCGCTGTCGCCGCACTCCATCAGCTAGGGCCGGTGCGATACGTCAGTCGGTGCGTCCGTCAGTCCGATACGCCGGGGGCCGCCACCCGGACCGCACCCGGTGGCCTGTCCGGGCCCGCCCCGCCGCGGCCGTTGCGGCAGACTGCGGGGCATGACCGCCACTCACAGCTCCGCACGCGTCCACGCGGTCCCCTACCACTCGCAGTGGGCGTCGCCGGAGCTCGTCCCCGCGATCCTCAGCGGGGCGATGCCGGCGGCGCAGGATCCGCGCTGGCCGGCGTACGGGGCCCGGAGCCCCGAGGAGTACGCGTGGTGGTCCTGGCGGCTGTGCGGTGTGGCCTGTCTGCGGATGGCGCTCGCGTACTGGCAGGGCGCCGCACCGACCGCGATGGAACTGGCGGCCGAGTGCCTTGCGGCCGGTGCCTACGTACGGCATGACGAGGGCCTGCACGGTCTGGTCCACGCACCGTTCGCCGCCTACGTCGAGCGCCGCTGGGGCCTCGCCGCGCGGTCCCGGCCCGATCTCCCGCAGCGCGAGATCCCCGAACTCGTCGCCGCCGGCAAGCTGCTGCTGCTCTCGGTGCATCCGTCCATCCGGGATGCCGACCCCCGGCCGCCGCACCGGGGAGGTCACCTGGTGCTGGCCGTCGGCAGCGCGGACGGCCATCTCGTCGTCCACAACCCCTCCGGACTCCCGGCGCACTCCCAGGAGTTCGCCCGCGTTCCCTGGGAGACCTTCGACCGGGTCTACGCGGGCCGCGGCGTCGTGCTGGGCCCCGGCCCTGACACCCCTCCGCGGCTTCCGTAGCCCGGCGCCCCGCGCTGCCCTCACACGCCGATCGCCCCGTCGATGCGTTCGCGGAGCAGATCGGCGTGCCCGTTGTGCCGGGCGTACTCCTCGATCATGTGGATGAGGACCCAGCGCAGCGAGACCCGGCCGCGCCAGCCGTCGTCGCCCGCGATGTCGAGTCCGGGCGCCGCGGCGACGAAGGCGTCGGCGAACGCCACCTCGGCACGCCACGCTTCCCAGGCCGCGGCGACGACCGCGGGATCGGGTACGGCACCGTCGAAGTCGCCGTCCGGGTGCGCCGCGGAGGAGAACAGCCGCGGTGCCTCCTGCCCGGCCAGGACCTGCCGGAACCAGCGGCGCTCGACGTCGGCGAGATGCCGGACCAGCCCGAGCAGCGAGAGCGTGGAGGGTGCGACGGCGCGCCGCGCCAGCTCCGCTTCCAGACCGGCGCACTTCAGCTCCAGGGTCCGGCGCTGAGCGCGCAGGAAGCCGACGAGCATGGCGCGTTCGTCGCCGGTGGTGGGCGCATCGAGCCGGTCGTCCCGCTCCTCGTCGACGAACAGTTCGGCTCTTCTGCGCGGACGGCTTGCAGCACTCATCGTCATCAACTTCCTTACGGATTCGGGTGGGTGAGGGAAAGTCCGGAGGTGCGTGCACCGGCGGCCCGGCCGCGCGTGCTGCCGGACTCGCCCCGCTTCCCCGGGCCTTGAGGATCATCCCGCTGTACGCCTTCGGGCGCATCCGTCGGTACCTGTTCCGCCAGGAACAGGATGGAGCCGCCCTCGTCACGCGAAGATCCGGCGGTGGCCCTCCACCGGCACCACGGCCGCGGTGTCCGGGCCCCCGGCTGACCGCTGCCCGCATCCTGGCTCCCGGCCGCCGATGGCCCGCACCCGCTCGCACATCCCTTCGCGGACGTGCAGCGGTCCGGGGGCGGCGCCGACCGGGAGAGCCGCCGCCCGGCGCGGCGCGGCCGTTCTCGTGGCGCCCTTCCTGAAGGATGGGGGCAAACCACCCGTAACCGCGCATAGCTCACTGCGCCCGTTGCACCCATCCTCAGCAGAACAAGGGCACGCACCATGGAGATGCACCAGCCGGCCGCCCCGGCCGCGCCCAGGAATCCCGGCCTCAAGCGGGACATCGGACTGATCGGACTGATCTGGGCCTCGGAGGGGTCCATCATCGGATCCGGGTGGCTGTTCGGCGCCCTGTTCGCCGCGCAGGCGGCCGGCACCGCGGCGCTGGTCTCCTGGGGCATCGGCGCCGTCGCCATCATCATCCTGGCGTTCGTGCACGCCGAGCTGGGGGCGGCGTACCCGGTCGCGGGCGGCACCGCACGCTTTCCGCACTACGCGTTCGGCAGCGCGGCCGGGGCGTCCTTCGGCTGGTTCTCGTGGTTGCAGGCGGTCACCGTGGCGCCCATCGAGGTCATGGCCTCGCTGAACTACCTGAGTGTGCACGCTCCCTGGGTCCAGACCGAGAAGAACCATCTCACCGGCGCCGGCTACGGTCTCGCGGTCGCCTTCATGGCGTTCTTCGTCGTCGTCAACTTCTTCGGCGTCAGGTGGCTGGCGCACACCAACAGCGTGGCGACGTGGTGGAAGGTGGCGGTCCCGGTCTTCACCATCGTCGTGATGGCCGCCGCCACCTTCCGGGCCGGCAACTTCGGTTACCAGGGCTTCTCCCCGTTCGGAGCCAAGGGCGTGCTCTCCGCGATCAGCACCAGCGGCGTCATCTTCGCCCTCCTCGGCTTCGAGCAGGCCGACCAACTGGCGGGCGAGAGCCGGAATCCGGCCCACGACATCCCGCGCGCGGTCATCGGCTCGATCCTGATCGGCGTCCTCGTCTACATGGCCCTCCAGGTGGTGTTCATCGGCGCCCTGCCGCACAGCGCGTTCGCCCACGGCGGCTGGGCCAACCTCTCGTTCACCGGCAAGGCGGGCCCGTTCGCCGGCCTCGCCGACTCCATCGGCCTCGGGTGGCTGGCCACCCTCCTCTACGTCGACGCGGTCATCTCCCCCTCCGGCACCGGCCTGGTCTACACGACCGCCACCTCCCGCATCTCGTACGGCCTCTCCCGCAACGGCTATGTGCCGGCGCTCTTCGAGCGCACCAGCAGACGCGGTGTCCCGTGGATCGGCCTGCTCTTCGCGTTCGCCATCGGGCTGATCGTCTTCCTGCCGTTCCCCACCTGGCAGAAGCTGGTCGGCTTCGTCACCTCCGCCAGCGTGCTGATGTACGCGGGCGCCCCGCTCGCCTTCGGCTGCCTGCGCAAGCAGGACGCGGACCGGCCGCGTCCGTACCGCCTGCCCGGCGGCATGTTCTGGGCCCCGGTGGCCTTCGTCGTCGCGAACCTGATCATCTACTGGGCCGGCTGGGACACCCTGTGGCGCCTCGGAGTGGCGATCGTGCTCGGCTATCTGCTGCTCGGCGGCTCGGCGCTGCTCGGGCTCAACCCCAGGGCCCCGCACCTGAACTGGCGGAACGCGCAGTGGCTGCCGGTGTACCTGGTGGGCATGGGCGTCATCTCCTGGCAGGGCGGCTTCTGCAGTACGGGCCCGGCGTCCAAGGTCTCCTGCGGCGCGACGGACGCCATCCCCTTGTGGTGGGACATCGGCCTGATCGCGGTGTTCAGCCTGGCCATCTACTTCTGGGCGCAGGCCGTGCGGCTGCCGGACGCCCAGACGCAGGAGTACATCGGGTCCGTGGAGGTGGTGACCGGAAGCTGACTGCGAAGCCCCCTCGGGGCCCTACGATCACCCGATCGGGGAAACCGGGGAAGATCGGGGAAGGGGAACCGGATGGACCGGAGCATCCGCACCGTGGACGACGTACTCAGGCTCCTGGACGGCCTGTTCGCCCCGGACGCCGACCGCTGGACGGCGACCGGGGCCTCCTGGTGGGACGGTTTCTACGCGGACCGCAGCAAGGACGTGCCGTTCTTCGCGGCGAAGCCCGACGAGAACCTGGTCTCGTATCTCGACCGCGGTCTGATCACCGCCGGCCGCGCCCTCGACCTGGGCTGCGGTCCGGGCCGCAACGCCCTCCACCTCGACGCACAGGGCTTCACCGTGGACGCCGTCGACCTCTCCCCGACGGCCGTGGCCTGGGCCGCCGACCGGGCCCGCGAGGCGCGGGCCGGGGTCCGGTTCCACTGCGGCGACGCCTTCGACCTGATCGGCACCGAACTCGGCGGCCGCTACGACCTGGTCTACGATTCCGGCTGCTTCCACCACCTGCCGCCGCACCGCCGCATCAGCTATCTGGCCCTCCTCGACCGCGTCCTGGCCCCCGGCGGCCATTTCGCCCTCGTCTGCTTCGCGGCCGGTGACCAGGGCATGGGATCCGAACTCGCCGACGCCGACTTCTACCGCGAGTCCGGTCTCCACGGCGGCCTGGCCTACACCCCCGAGTCGCTGCGGCACATCTTCGCCGGCCTCACCGAGCTCGAATTCCGCCGCATGCGCGACGAGCCCCCCGAGTCCGCCCGCTTCGGCGAACCGTTCCTCTGGACGGCCCTGTTCCGGCGTGACGCAACCGCCCGGTGACGCGGTCCGCGGACCGGCCGTCGCAGGGCAGGGGCACGGTCGTCCGGAAATCTCCCCGCGCCGGTGCCGCGACGCATCCCGACACGCAGCGGGCTTTAGAGGTTGCGCAACATTGAAGGTACTGTCTGCGTGTCATTGCTCGGTACAGGCGGGAGGCCGAGGTGAGCGCAGTCAGCTACCCCGTGCGCGGGACCACTCGTGCGAAGTCGGCCTGGGGCAGAGTCCTCGGGCGGGGCTCCATAATCCGGCGGCTGGACTGGATGCTGTTCGGATCGGCCTTCGCCCTCTCGGCCATCGGCGCGGTGCTCGTGTACTCCGCGACCCGCGGCCGTATGGAGCTGAACCAGGGCGACCCGTACTTCTTCGTGCTGCGGCACATCATCAATACCGGGATCGGCCTCGCCCTCGGGGCCCTCACCCTCTGGTACGGCCACCGGCGGCTGCGCGACACCGCGGCCATCCTCTACGTGCTCACGGTGGTGCTGGTCTCGCTGGTGCTGACCCCGGTCGGCGCGACGATCAACGGCTCCCGGCGGTGGATCGTGGTCGGCGGCGGGCTGTCCATCCAGCCCGCCGAGTTCGTCAAGGTCGCGATCATCATCGCGATGGCCGTGGTCCTCACCTCCAGAGTGGACGCGGGCGACCTGGCCGGCCCGGACCAGCGCGGCATCATCCGGGCGCTGGCCCTGGGCGGCTTCCCCGCGCTGCTGATCCTGCTCACCCCGGACCTCGGGCAGGTGCTGGGGATCGTGGCGATCGTGCTGTGCATGCTGATCGCGGCGGGCGCGCCGAAGCGGTGGGTCCTGGGGCTGGTGGGGACCGGGGTGGTGGGCGCGCTGGCGGTCTGGCAGTTCCATCTGTTGGACCAGTACCAGATCAACCGGTTCGCGGCGTTCGCCGATCCCGCGCTCGACCCCTCCGGCGTCGGCTACAACACCAGCCAGGCGCGGATCGCGATCGGCGCCGGCGGGCTGACCGGGTCGGGCCTCTTCCAGGGGGCCCAGACCAACGGCCAGTTCGTACCCGAGCAGCAGACCGACTTCGTCTTCTCGGTCGCCGGTGAGGAACTGGGCTTCCTCGGCGCGGGCCTGATCATCGCCCTCATCGGCGTGGTGCTGTGGCGCGCCTGCCGTATCGCCCGCAACTGCCCCGACCTGTACGGGACGGTGGTCGCGGCCGGGATCATCGGCTGGCTGGCGTTCCAGTCGTTCGAGAACATCGGCATGAACCTCGGCATCATGCCGGTGACCGGGCTGCCACTGCCGTTCGTGAGCTACGGCGGGGCGGCGATGTTCGCGGGGTGGGTCGCCATCGGCCTGCTGCAATCGATAAAGGTCCAGCGGGTGATGTCGGCCTGAGCCCGGGCGCGGACCGGGCCGCCGCACGCGCCGCCGGCTCCAGAGGCAGGATCCCTGGAGCCGGCGGCGCGTGCGGCGGGCAGAGCCCGGGCGGCAGGGAGAGCCCACGTCGCACCGCGGGTCCGGGCCCTGTCGTCAAACTCCCGCCTGCCGGCCGACGCCCCGCACGCACTCTCGCCGCACCGGACGCCGCGTTGCCCGCCCTTCGGGCGGACGACGGGAGTTTGACGACAGGACCTAGCCGAGCTGGCGGGCCGCGAACGCCGACCGGAGCTGCTTCCCGTTGACGAGCAGGGCGACGCCGAGCAGCGCGAGCCCGCAGACCCCCTGCTCGACCTTCATCCATATCGGGAAGGTGCCCGGCAGCACGATGATGGCCGCAATGGCCACGATCATGACGGCGGAGACGATCCGCAGCCTGCGGTACGCCCCGCGCGAGCCGCGGGCCGTCCGCACGGCGAACGCGAACGTCAGCAGGGCGCTGGCGACGACGATGGTGCCGCGCACCCACACGGCGTCGTTCACCACCGCGGCGTCGTTGCGCAGCGCGACGATGGCGACGAGGGTGAGCACGCTGATGCCGAGGTAGCCGCCGGCGAGCCACTTCATCCCGCGGAACGCGGCCTGGCTGCGCGGATGCTGGAGCTCTTCCTCGGACAGCGCGGCAGCGCGCGGGCTCCGGGCGTTCATGCTGGTCCTCTCCTTGGCGACGCGGGCCGCGGCGGCGGCCGAAGCGGTGACACCGTCCCTTCCGGACGGCCGCTCCCAGCATCCGGCCCGAACGCAGCCCATACGTCGCCCCCGCGGAGGAGACCGGGACCCGGTCCGCCTCAGGGACCGGTAGGGGCCGCCCCGTACGCGCCGTAGGGGCTGTCCCGTAAGGGCCGGAGGAACCGACAGCCCATCAGCCCCATCAGCCCCCTCAGTCCCAGTCCCAGCGGACGCCGTAGGTGCCCGGGCCCGGGTCCGACAGGGCGAGGTGGGCGCTGTTGCCGTTGCCGATCCAGAGGGGGCCGAGCCTGCGCTCCGGCGCGTCCCGGCGCGGGGTGTAGAAGGCTTCGCAGGTCACGGGGATCGCGTCGGGGGCGAATTCGACTTCGATGACCAGCGCGGACGCGGGGCGGTAGAGCGAGTGCCGGGTGCACTGCTGCGCGGGGGATGTCCCGGGTGCGCTGTGGGAGACGTACTCGACGGTGGCCGTGTCGCCGGTGTTGAGGACGCGGTCGAGGATGAACTCGGCGACGCAGTAATGCGTTTCCGGATCCGTACGGATACGGCCGAGCCGTACGGCGCGTACCGCTTCGAAGTGGGTCGCGGCTCCTTCGTTGTGCATGACGGCGATGATCCGGTCCACTCCGTCCTCCTCGGCTCGTACGGCCTTCCGGACATGCGTCCGGTGCGGCGTGCGGTCGGCGGTGAACCGCTCGTGGAGGTGGGTGTAGAGCGTGGACACGGACCACAGGGACCGCAGGGCCTGCGGCCCCAGCGAGGTCAGGGTGCGGTTGAGGCTGCCGGAGCGCGACCAGACCGCACCGGTCGGCAAGGGGGTGGACGACGCCGTCCAGCGGCCACGGGATCGCGGGGGGCCGAGCAGGGGCATCAGCGTATGGGGAGTAAGTTCCAGGATCTCCTCCAGTAACGCCACTGCCCGGAGGGATTCCGCCCGCTCCGGCCGGTTGCTGCCCCGCTGCCAGTAACTCAGCGCCGCCGGGCTGACGTTGGCGCCGCGCTCCGCCAGTTTCCGGCTGATGCGGTGGAGGCTGAGTCCGCTGTTCGCGATTGCCGTGCGCAAGGTCTCGCTGAACGGGCCGGTATGGAAGTTCCGTTCGATCTCGGAGAGTGACCGGCGTTTCTCGGGCATGAGGAATGCGCTTCCTGACTGCCGCTCGGTTTACCGGCGGGTGAAGCCCGGTCAACGCGGCGGATAACTGTGGGGGGAATAGGGGGGTGAAGAGAGGGGGAGAACACCGGGGATCCGGCGGGTAGATGGTGCGGGTGGCGGCATGAAGTGTCAAGAGTCGTAACTGAATGAACAGACTGTGCGCCGCTCCCCCGCCATCCGACGAGGCGCCCGACTCCCCTCCTCAAGAGAGTCGACTCCGTTACGGAAAAGGGTTGACCGGCCGGTCGACGTGGCCGCTACCTTCGCAACGGCCGGCCGGAAGAAGGCCGGAAGAACCCCGCTGGTCGGATACCTGAGGAGGAGACATGTCAGCGCGGCGGAAATCCACGCGACGGACAACAACCGGGGTGGCTTTGCTGGGTTGTCTGCTGGCCGGTTCGGCGCAAGAAGCGCAGGCGGCCACGGCACAGAATCCGCTTTCCCGCAGCCACCGCGGCGTCAGCAAGGAGACCTGGCTGAAGGACGTCCAGACGGTCGCGGACGAGGCACGGCCGTGGGTGGAACGACGGCTCGCCGACGTCCCGCCGGGGCAGCATCCGGCGATTGTGCTGGATATCGACAACACCGCACTGGCGACACACTTCGACCCCGGAGCGCCCGTAGAGGCGATACTCGCCATCGCGCGCTACGCGGAAACGCACCACGCCGCCGTCCTGTTCGCCTCGTACCGCCACCAGGACGCCCACGACAAGACGGTGGCCGACCTGAAGAATGCCGGATATCCCGTCGACGGCCTCTGCCTCAGGCCGGACGGCAGTTCAGCGGGAAAGGCGGAGGTAAAGCGCAACTGTCGGATCGGCTACGAGAAGAAGGGATTCACGCTCACCGCCAACATCGGCAATCGCGATACGGATTTGCAGGGCGGCCATGACGAGAAAGGTTTCAAACTGCCGGACTACGACGGTTGGTTGAGCTGAGTCTCGCCCCGGCACACGTGTCCGCCGAACTCACCGGTACCGCACCCCGACCTGCCACGGCCGGTCCGCCCCGCTCACCAGGGCAACGCCCGGTCCGGCATCCCGTTCGGCATCGACGAGGCGACCCTGTCACCCGTGTACCTCGACTTCGAGAAACGTCACGCCCGACCAGCTGCGCCCGACCAGCTGCGCACCCGCAGCCGGTACAAGGCACGGGACGCGTGCGTACTCGTCGACGACCACGACCTGGCGACGGGCGCCAGCGGCAATCCCCCGCAGCCGCTGCTGGAGTACCTGCCGTTCGCCCGCGGTCCGGGGCCCCGCCCGATCATCGCCCGCAGCGCCTAGGGGGCCGGGTGCGCGGTCTTCGCGCCGGTGATCCAGCGCACCGTCGAACTGGGCGCGCAGGGCCCGCTGCTGTCCGGCGACGCTGCGGAGGGACCGCTGATCGGCAATCAGCGGGCGATGCGGCTCCCGCCCGGCCGGGCCCGATTCATCACGCGGAAGCGGGGCGTGGGACCGGTGCGGACGGCCTGGGTCCCACCGGGGTGACGCACAGGGCCCGCCCGCACTCCGATCACGGATCGTGCCCTGCCCGTCACGATTTGTCCCTGATGGCGGGTCGTCCGCTCCGGCCCGCGCCACAGATTTGCCCCGGGCCGGGGGCGGTATGCCACAGTGGGCCACCCGGCCGGCCGGGCGCGCCCGCGCGCGCAGGACCCGCCGGGCTCCCCATACCTCATACCCCCCGTACCACGGCCCCGGCCGCGCCCTGCGCATGCCCGGATTGTCCCCGTCCCCTCACGTCCTTCCCCAGAGAGCGATGCAGGCAACGACCCTTGTCCCCCGGACCGCGGACCTCTTCGACCAGGGCCTGGAGCTCCAGGCCGGCTCCGCCCTGCTGCGCTTCGGCGCCGCGCGGCAGCGCCCGGCCCACCGGATCAGCTGGTCCGGCGACGGCGCCGCGGCCTGGCTCGACGAGCCGCGCGGCCATGTCTGGAGCGTCGGCGACGCCACCGCCGCCGCCGGGCTCGTGCTGCGCGCCGCGCATCAACTTCCCGGTCGCGTCACGGAGTTCACCGGCCCCCGAGGGACCGACACACTGCTGGGCCGGCACCTTCCGGTGACCGACCCCGTTTCCTGGATCTTCCGCTGGACGCTGGAGGAGCCCCCCGTCCACCGGGCAGAGGAGCGGGTGGTGATCCTCGGCGAGGCGCACCACGACGAGCTGCTCGCCTTCCTCACCGAACACAGCCCGGCCCACTCGACCGGCCCCGGCTCCTCGGCGGTCAGCCTCTGGGCCGGCATCCGCGGCGCGGACGGGCGGCTGGTGGCGTGCGGTGCGCTGAGCAGCCTGCGCGACAGCGGCGCCCCGCTGATGGCCTCGGTCGCGACGGACGCCGCACAGCGCGGCCAGGGGCTCGGCGCGGCACTGACCTCCTGGCTGACCCGCTACGCGATACGCCACCACGGCTTCTGCACCCTGTGGCAGCTCACCGACAACGCCCCCGCCGAACGGCTCTACACCCGCCTCGGCTACCGCAACGAGGACCCCTGCGTGTCCGCACGCATCGCCACGGACTGACGCCGGCGGCCGGCGCCCCGGCCCGAGTACCGGTCGGCGGCGGAAGCCGCCCGTCCGCTCCAGCGTCGTCACCCGCCGGGACGCGTACGCATGCCGGGGTGCGAGGCGTCGAACAACCGGGCGGCGGAGGGGCCCAGCCGTCGGCGTGGGCGCGTTGAGGTGCGGCGGTGGCGGTGGAACCGCAGTCCCCTGCCGGACTTCTCCGGACGCAGCGGCGGAAGCGCGTCGGTGAGGAAGAAGAAGTGCGCGATGACGTGCACCAGCCACCGGTCGAAGGTCATCAGCCCGCGGAACTGGCGCCGCGGATAGTGGCCGGTCCACGCCAGCACGCCCGCGGGAGAGGTGAACACCAGGAGCACCACGGCGGCCAGCATCAGCAGCGCGGAGAGCCCGCCGAGCCACCACACCAGCCGGAAGGCCAGGGCGAACAGCACGAGCAGGAGGTACTCCGGGAGGGCGCGCAACCATGACGCCACCAGCCGCCAGCCGCGCGGCATCCGACGCGGGCCGTCGACGTACAGACGGGTCGGGTAGTCGGGGACGGCGCCCAGGCTGAACGGCGGATAGCGGTCCGTGGCCAGCGCGCCGTAGGAGTAGAAGACCACCCGCCACGCCCACCGCAGCGCTCCCGTGGTGAAGCGGAACAGCACCGGCGGATAGCGCCCGGTGAAGAGCATGGAGACGAACGCGAGCGCGCTCGCGGCCAGGAAGAGCATCCACAGCGCGGTCAGCGCGATGTGGTGCGGCACGAGCAGCAGCCACTTCACCGCCCAGAGCCAGCGCGACAGCGGCTCGTCCAGCTCCGCCTCGATGCGCACCGGCCGGTACTCCGCGGCGAGCGTTGCCATGACGGTCAGCTCCTTCCCGCAGGGGGAACGGCACTTCCCAGCCTGACCGGGGCGGCGCGGGCCGACCAGGGCTGTTCGGCCCATTCCGGCCGGGCTCTTCGACCGCGGCCGGCTCGGTGTGGCTCGCGGGGGGCGACGCCGGGCGTCAAGCCCCAGTAGAGCGGGTGCCCCGTCGCGCCTGAGCGGGACGGGGCACCCGTGGTACGGAGCGGCGAGCCACGCTAACCGCGCGCCACCTGCTCCGGGATGGCCGGGCGGTCGGCGGTCTTGGTCTCCGCGCCGTGCGCGAAGGAACCGGCGTCGTCCGCGTCGCGGTGCGGCTTCTGCTGGGCCTGGAGGCGCGGCAGGATGCGGCGCAGGTCCTCCAGGAACAGGTCGCCGAGGTCGTGGCCGAAGCCGTTGCGGATCACCACGCGGAGCGCCGCCAGGTCGGTGCGGTTGGCGGGGAAGGTGTACGCCGGCACCAGCCAGCCGCGCTCGCGCAGTGCGGCGGAGACGTCGAAGACGGTGAAGTTGGTGATGTCCTCGCTGACCCGGAAGGCGAAGACGGGGAGTTCGCTGCCGTCGGTGATCAGGGTGAACGGCCCGATCTTGGCGATCTCCGCGGCCAGCCGGGTGGCGACGTCCCGGCAGGTCTGCTGGACGACCTGGTAGCCGTCGAAGCCCAGCCGCAGGAAGTTGTAGTACTGGGCGATCACCTGGGCGCCGGGGCGGGAGAAGTTCAGCGCGAAGGTCGGCATATCGCCGCCCAGGTAGTTGACGTGGAAGACCAGGTCCTTGGGCAGCGCCGCGGCGTCCCGCCACAGGGCCCAGCCCACGCCGGGCATGACCAGCCCGTACTTGTGGCCGGAGGTGTTGATGGAGGCGACGCGCGGCAGCCGGAAGTCCCAGACCAGGTCGGGGTCGAGGAACGGGGCGATCATCGCGCCGGAGGCGCCGTCCACGTGGACGGGCACGTCGATGCCGGTGCGCTCTTGAAGGTCGTCCAGCGCCGCGGCGATCTCGGCCACCGGCTCGTAGGCGCCGTCGAAGGTCGAGCCGAGTACCGCCACGACACCGATGGTGTTCTCGTCGCAGAGCTTGACGGCCTCTTCCGCGGAGAGGATGAAGCGGTTGCCCTCCATCGGGACGTACCGCGGCTCGACCTCGAAGTAGTCGGCGAACTTCTCCCAGCAGATCTGGACGTTGATGCCCATCACCATGTTGGGGCGCTCGGTGGACCTGCCCTCGGCGCGCCGGCGGTGCTGCCAGCGGCGCTTGAGCGCCAGCCCGGCGAGCATGGCCGCTTCACTCGATCCGGTGGTCGAACAGCCCACCGCCGCATGGGAGTCGGGGGCGTTCCACAGGTCGGCGAGCATATGGACACAGCGCGCCTCGATCTCGGCGGTCTGCGGGTACTCGTCCTTGTCGATCATGTTCTTCTCGGCGCACTCGGCCATCAGCTGCTGCGCCTGCGGCTCGGCCCACGTGCTCACGAAGGTGGCCAGGTTCAGCCGGGCGTTCCCGTCCAGCATCAGCTCGTCATGAACGATTTGGTACGCGGTGTCCGGGTCCATCCCCTCCCCCGGCAGCTCGAACCGGGGGACCTTGAGCGGCTCCCGGCTGAAGACCGGGTTCACGGTGAGATGGGGGCTGGCGTCGCGGTGCTGGTGGGGTCGCTTGAGTGGCATGGTGAGCGTGTCCTCTTCCGGGTGCGTGCCGAACCTTGCAGCGGCGGCCGGCCAGGCCGACCCTCCCGCCCGGCCTGGCCGGTCCACGCGCGGCGGCCAGGGTAGCGGCTTTCACTGTGCGTGCAACGGAGACCGCCGGGCCACGGGCGCACCCACGGCGCCATCAGGCCAAGTCGCCCGATTTCCGCCGCCCTGCACCACGCGTAGTAGCGGAGCGGAGGCGGGGAGTTTACGCAATCGGTCGTCACGGAGGGGGGTCGTCGGGTCGCCGAGTGTGTGCTCGCACCCCTGCCGTGCCCGTGTCACGTCCCGGTCGTCCCGGCGCGCGGCGGACGACCGGACGCCGGGCGATCGCGCCGCACCCCCGCTCGGCGCGCGGGATGCGGCCGGAGCTGGTCTTCTGGTGGTGGCAGTCAGCAAGGGGGAGAGCCAGATCCGGGGAGAGATCCAGATGAGTAGCTACCGAGTCGCACAGGCCGGCGCCGCGGGCGCACCGTTCGAGATCGTCGAGCGGGAGGTGCCGGAGCCGGGCCCCGGCCACGTACGGATTGCCGTGGCGGCCTGCGGGATCTGCCACAGCGACGCCATGTTCGTGCAGGGCGAGCTGCCGGGTGTCCGGTTTCCGCTGGTCCCCGGGCATGAGATCGCCGGGCGCATCGACGCGGTCGGCGAGGGTACGGACAGCCGCTGGCGGGTGGGAGACCGGGTCGCGGTCGGCTGGTTCGGCGGCAGCTGCGGACACTGCACGCCCTGCCGGCAGGGCGACTTCATCGTGTGCCCGCAGCTGAAGGTGCCGGGGTGGGCGTACGACGGCGGTTTCGCGGAGATGACGGTCGCGCCGGCCGACGCCCTGGCCCGGATCCCCGACGGGTTGGCGGCGCCCGACGCCGGGCCGATGGCGTGCGCCGGGGTCACCACGTACAACGGGCTGCGGCGCAGTTCGGGGCGGCCGGGCGACCTGGTCGCCGTCCTCGGCCTCGGCGGCCTGGGCCACCTGGGCGTGCGCTACGCGGTCGCGATGGGCTTCGAGGTCGTGGCGATCGCCCGCGGCGCCGACAAGGGGGACTTCGCCAAGCAACTGGGCGCGCACCACTACATCGACAGCACGGCACGGCCCGGCGTCGCGGAGGCGCTCCAGTCCCTCGGCGGCGCCAGGGTGGTACTGGCCACCGCCGCCAACTCCAGCGCCATCACGGCGACCGTGGACGGGCTGACCCACCGCGGCGAGTTGGTGGTCATCGGCGCGGACAGCGAACCTCTGGGGATCTTCCCGACCCAGCTCCTCATGAACGCCCGGGTCGTCCGCGGCCACCCGTCGGGCACCGCACAAGACGTCCAGGAGACCATGGAGTTCAGCGTGCTGCACGGCATCCGCCCCACCATCGAGACGATGCCGCTGGAGCACGCCAACGAGGCATACGGGAGAATGCTGGCGGGGGCGGCGCGGTTCCGGATGGTGCTGACCGGCTGATGAGGAACGGGCGCCGGTCCGGCGCAGGACGGTAGGGACCTACGACCGTGCTGCGCCACCGCACGTCCCGCAGCACGTCCCGCCGCCCTGAACCGCCCGCAAGCCGACCCCAAGCCTGCAACCGACCCCAACTGCCCACCACCGCACGGATATCGACGCCGGGGCGCGACCGTACCGCCGCCCGCCCCGCGCCGGCGCACGCTCGTCCCGACCCAGGAGGATGCATGTCCCAGTCCGCCGCCCAGGCCGCCGGCCGCACCCATCGTCTGGTCCCCTCCCCCGCGGGCCGGATCCACCTCGTGGAACAGGGCAGCGGGCCGCTGGTCCTGCTGGTGCACGGGTTCCCGGAGTCGTGGTACTCGTGGCGCCACCAGATGGCGACGCTGGCGGCCGCCGGGTATCGCGCGGTCGCCATCGATGTGCGCGGCTACGGGCGCTCCTCCAGGCCCGCGAACGTGGACGCCTACCGCATGCGCAACCTCGTCGAGGACAACGTCGCCGTGGTGCACGCCCTCGGCGAGCGGTCCGCGGTGGTCATCGGGCACGACTGGGGCTCGCCCATCGCCGCCCACTCCGCGCTGCTCCGGCCGGACGTCTTCCGCGCGGTCGGGCTGCTCAGCGTGCCCTACACGCCCCGCGGCAGCCACCGGCCCAGCGAGGTCCTGGCCAGGATCGGCGGGGAGGACGAGTTCTATGTGAGCTACTTCCAGGAGCCGGGCCGGGCCGAGGCCGAGATCGAACCGGACGTGCGCGGCTGGCTGGCCGGCATCTACGCCGCCCTCTCCGCCGACGCCATGCCGGCGCCCGACGCCCCGCCCCCGTTCCTCGTGAGCCCGGGTGGCATGCTCCGGGACCGCTTCCCCGCCGGCCGGCGGCCCGCCTGGCTCAGCGAGGACGATCTCGACTTCTACGCGGGGGAGTTCGAGCGTACCGGCATGAGCGGAGCCCTCAACCGCTACCGGAACATGGACCGGGACTGGGAGGAGCTCGCCGACCTCGCCGGCGCCCCGCTCACCCAACCGTCCCTGTTCATCGGCGGCAGCCAGGACACCACCCTCAGCTGGCTGGCCGACGCGATCACGGCGTTCCCCACCACCATGCCGGGTCTGGTCGCCTCGCACCTCCTCGAAGGCTGCGGTCACTGGATCCAGCAGGAGCGCCGCGACGAGGTCGATCGGCTGCTGACCAAGTGGCTGGCAGACCTTCCCGGTTGACGGCCGCCCTCGCCGGCCGAGGCCCGGCCTCCCCTGCCCCTCGCCCCCCCTGGCTGCCGTTACGGCTCCCCCCCGG
>NZ_KN708638.1:1008172-1022190 GCF_000805335.1 Streptomyces sp. CT34
GGTAGGCGCCCGGTGTCGTCCCCAGGGCGCGCAGAAAACGCCTGCGGAGATTGGTGGCCGAGGAGAGGCCGACGCGTCGCGCGACGGCCTCCAGGGGGAGGTCGGTGGATTCCAGCAGCTCGCGGGAGGCGGCGATGCGCTGGGCGAGCAGCCACTGCCCCGGACTGGCACCGAGCTGATCGGCGAACCGGCGGGCGAGGGTACGGGCCGACACCCCTGCGTGCGCGGCCAGTTCCTCGACGGTGAGTGACTCGTCGAGCCGTCCGGCCGTCCACTCCAGCAGGGGCGCGAGCGTACCGTCGATCTGGGCCGGGTGCGGCGGTGCCGAGTACTGGAGCTGCCCGCCCTCCCGGTGCGGCGGCATGACCATGCTGCGGGCGACCTGCGCGGCGTACCCGGCGCCCTGGTCCGCGCGGACGAGATGCAGGCAGAGGTCGATGCCCGCGCCGGAGCCCGCGCTGGTGGCCAGGTCACCGTGGTCGACGTACAGCACGTCCGGGTCCACCCGCACGGCCGGGAACCGGTCGGCCAGTTGACCCGCCCGCGCCCAGTGCGTGGTGGCCCGCCGCCCGTCCAGCAGCCCGGCGTGGCCCAGTGCGAAAGCGCCGGAGCAGATGCTGACCAGCCGCGCTCCGCGCCCGTGTGCGCGGCGCAGGGCCGCGACGACCGCGGGCGACGGCGGCTGCTCCGTGGTCAGCCACCCGGGGATGACGACGGTGTCCGCCCGGTCGAGGGCGTCCAGCCCGTCGGTCACCAGCATGTCGTACCCGGCGAGGGTCGGCACCGGACCGGGGTGTTCCGTACACACCCCGAAGGCGTACCGGGACGGGATGCCGCGCCGGGCGATCCCGAACACCTCGGCCGCACAGCCGAGTTCGAAGGTCGACTGCGGTGGGTGGACGAGCGCGACCACATGATGCATGGCAGGAAAGTACCTCGGCATGTCTTTTCTGACACTCGGCGGGTCGGCGGCGGCCCGCCAGGCTGGTCCGCATGACGAACCAGCAGATGCAGCAGCGGACTCAGCACGCCACCCAGCGGCCGATGACGGAAGGGGCCGCCGGACGGACGGCGGAGCGGACCCGGGAGCAGGCGCCCGGCTACGTGTGGTCCGCCGTGCAGGACGCCCCGGTGCGGGAGATCTTCCCCGGCATCCGCGTCCGCCCACTGTGGACCGGGGACGACGGCGCGAAGGCCCAGGTACTGGAGATGGATCCGCACACCTGCTGGGAGGGCGTCGACGTCCACGAACCGGGGCCCGAGGAGGTCTACGTGGTCTCGGGGGTCTTCCACGACGGTGAACGGGAGTACCCGGCCGGGTCGTTCCTCCACGCGCCCGCGGGTTCCTGGCACATCCCGCAGACGACGACGGGCTGCACGCTGTTCGTCTTCTATCCCGAGGGCTGAGCCGCGTCCGACGGTCGCGGGCCCCGGACCGCGGACCGTTTGGACCGGCGATGGGGGACGAGAGGTGGCGATGGGGGACGAGTGGTGCGGCCCGCACCGGTCGGCAGAGGGAGGCCGGCCGGTGCGGGCGCCTTCGTCGGGGAGGGCCGACGTCACGGATACACAGATGGCACCACGGCCTGGCGCACAAGTATCCGCAGGTCACAGGCGTTCCACCAGCCGTGACGCGCCACCTGGGCCACCCGTGACACCACTACGGCATTGATGATGGCGCCACATGTGTGCCATGATGGCGCCACGGACCTCGCGCCACCGCGGATCCGCCGGCGAGCAGCGCCGGCAGCCCGCTCGGCGGCACACCCGGCACCGCCCGCACGGCAGAGCAATGCCCATCCGAAGCGTCATCTCTCTCCGCAGAACAGAAGAGTCGTCATGGCAGACATCGCCGCGGCTTCCTCAGCCGCACCTCCCTCCGCAACCGCCCTCGCCCCCGCGATCAGAGCCGTGGGACTGCGCAAGTCCTACGGCGACAAGGTGGTGCTCGACGGGATCGATCTGAGCATCCCCGAAGGCACGGTCTTCGCCCTGCTGGGGCCCAACGGCGCCGGCAAGACCACCACCGTGCAGATCCTCTCCACCCTGATCCCGGCGACCGCCGGCCAGGCCCGGGTCGCCGGCCACGACCTGTCCCGCACGCCCGACGCCGTGCGCTCCCGGATCGGCGTCACCGGCCAATTCGCCGCGCTGGACAACCTCCTCACCGCCAGGGAGAACCTGCTCCTCATGGCGGACCTGCACCATCTCCCCCGCCGCGAGGGCCGGCGGCGCGCCGCCGAACTCCTCGACCGCTTCGCTCTGTCCGAGGCGGCGGCCAGGCCCGTCGCCACCTTCTCGGGCGGTATGCGGCGCAAGCTCGACCTGGCGATGACCCTGGTCGGCGAGCCGCGCATCATCTTCCTCGACGAACCGACCACCGGCCTGGATCCGCGCAGCCGCCGCACCATGTGGGAGATCATCCGCGGTCTGGTCACCGATGACGGTGTCACCGTCTTCCTCACCACGCAGTATCTGGAGGAAGCCGACCAACTCGCCGACCGTATCGCCGTCCTGGACCACGGGAAGCTGGTCGCCGAGGGCACCGCGGAAGAGCTCAAGCGGCGGATTCCCGGGGGCCATATCCGCCTCCGGTTCGCCGATCCCGGCCGCCTGGAGTCGGCCGCCGCCCTCTTCGCCTCCGCGGCGCCCGACAACGAGGCACTCACCCTCCAGATCCCCGGTGACGGCAGCATCCCCACGGTGCGGGCCGTCCTGGACGCCCTGGATTCCGCGTCGATCGCGGCCGAGGCGCTCACGGTGCACACCCCCGACCTCGACGATGTCTTTCTCACCCTCACCGACCGGCCCCGGTCATCCGACCGCACCGCATCGCAGGCGGACCCGCGGACCGCTCAGCGGCCGCGAACCGCACAGCGCTCCCAGGACTCCCGCAACTCCCGGACGGAGGAGGCACGATGAGCACTTCCGCATACGTCGTGCGCGACTCCATGACGATGCTGCGGCGCAACCTCAAGCACGCGCAGCGCTATCCGTCCATGACCGTCTCGCTGGTCGCCATGCCGATCCTGATGCTGCTGCTGTTCGTCTATGTCTTCGGCGGGGCGCTCGGCCACGGCATCGGGGTGCCGGGCGGGGCGAACGGCCGTGGTGCGTATGTCGACTACGTCGCCCCCGGCATCATCCTGATGACCGCGACCTCCGGCGCCGTAGCGACCGCCGTGTCGGTCTGCACGGACATGACCGAAGGCATCATCAACCGCTTCCGCACCATGGCGATCGCCCGCGGCTCCATCCTCACGGGCCATGTGGTCGGCAGCGTCATCCAGACCCTGATCAGCCTCGCCCTGGTCATCGGGGTGGCGCTGGCGGTGGGCTTCCGCCCGCACGCCACCCCGCTCCGGTGGATCGCCGCACTCGGCCTACTCACCCTGCTCGCCTTCGCCCTCACCTGGCTGGCGGCTGCGATGGGGCTGGCGGCGAAGACCGTCGAGTCCGCGAGCAACGCTCCGATGCCGCTGACCTTCCTGCCCTTCCTCGGCAGCGCCGTCGTACCCCCGGAGTCCATGCCCACGGGGCTGCGCTGGTTCGCCGAGTACCAGCCGTTCACCCCGATCAACGAGACGCTGCGGGGTCTGCTGATGGACACTCCGATCAGCAGCGGCAGCGCGACAGCCTCCGTCGCCTGGTGCGCCGGCCTCGCCCTGGTCGGCTACGTCTGGGCGCTGAGGATCTTCCGCCGCTCGGCCAAGCGCTGAACGACGCCCCAGCTGCGGCTACTTGCCGCGGCTACTTGGGGCACGCAGCGGCACCACACGCTGCGCCGTACGGTACCGCCCCGCACCACGCGCCAACGCGTCCACTCCTTCCGCCCCTCGCACTCCTGCACTACTGCACGCCTGCACTCCTGCACCGCGCACTCCACGATCCGCACTCTGCACTCTGCACCGGAGGACACCATGAACCACGAACCCTCTGCACCGCGTTCCGGCCCGGCCCCGCTCGACGAGCTGCCGGTGACCCGCCCCACCGGATGCCCCTTCGATCCGCCCGCCGAGCTGGCCGACCTGCGCGAGGAGCAGCCGCTCCGCCGCATGCGCTACCCCGACGGGCACCTGGGCTGGCTGGCCACCGGCTACTCCGTCGCCCGAGCGATAGCCGCCGACACCCGCCTCAGCTCGCGCTACGAGCTGATGCACGTCCCCTTCCAGGGAATAGAGGGAATGGACGGCGTCACCCTGCCCCCGGCACCGATCGGCGACCTCACCGGGATCGACCCGCCCGAGCACACCCGCTACCGGCGGCTGCTCATGGGCAAGTTCACGGTCCGGCGGATGCGTGAACTCACCACCCGCGCCGAGGAGATCACCGCCGAGCATCTGGACGCCATGGAACGCCGCCGCGCGAGGGTGGACTCGGTGGACCTCGTGGAGGCGTACGCGCATCCCGTTCCGGCGCTGATGATCTGCGAACTGCTGGGTGTGCCCTACGCCGACCGCGACTCCTTCCAGCACCACGTGAGGGCGGCGGCGACCTCCTCGGACGGGTCCGTGGAGGACCAGTACGCCGCGCTGGCCGCGCTTCAGGAGTTCGTCCGCGGGCTGGTCGTGGCGAAGCGCGCCAAGCCCACCGACGACCTGCTCAGCGACCTGACCGCCACCGACCTCACCGACGATGAGCTGGCCGGTATCGGCGGCTTCCTCCTCGGCGCCGGTCTCGACACCACCTCGAACATGATCGGGCTCGGCACCTTCGCGCTGCTGACCAACCCGGAGCAGGCCGCAGCCCTGCGCGCCGACCCGGGCCTGGCCGACCAGGCGGTCGAGGAGCTGATGCGCTACCTCACCATCGCCCATACCGGCATCCGGGCAGCACTCGAAGACGTCGAGGTGGACGGCCAGTTGATCAAGGCGGGTGAGTCGGTCACCATCGCGATCCAGGCGGCCAACCGCGACCCGCACCGCTTCCCCGACCCGGACACCCTCGACCTGCACCGCAAGGCCACCGGTCATCTGGCCTTCGGTCACGGCATCCACCAGTGCCTGGGGCAGCAACTCGCCCGCGTGGAAATGCGCGCCGCCTTCCCGGCCCTCTTCACCCGGTTCCCGACACTGCGGCTCGCCGTCCCGCCCGAGGAGGTCCCGCTGCGTACCGACATCACCCTCCACGGCGTCCAGCGGCTCCCCGTCACCTGGGACGCGCGATAGCGCCGGAGCGCCGGGGACCGTCCGCGACCACGCGCCACGAGCGGGCACGCACCACGAGGAAAGACGCGCGCAAACACACGAGGGAGCGCACCAGGGAACAGCCGCCCACCGTACGGGCGGCTGTTCCGCATCGCGCCGGCGGCAGGTCAGATGCCGACGGCCGCCCCGTACCGGATCACACCGGCCGCAACGGAGCGCTTTTCTCCCGCGCTCCGGAGCCGACGGCAGGCCCCGGCCCGGCTGCCCGGGGAGCCGGGCCGGCTGCCGGTCAGCAGTCGCAACAACTGCAGCAGTCGCAGCAATCACAGCCGCCATTGGCGCACTCGCAGCAATCACCGCAGCAGCGGCAGCTGTTGCAATTACTGGTGCCGCAACAGGTGTCACCGCAGTCACAGGCGTGGCAGCAGCCCTCACGCGTCTTGCGCGACCAGGGACCCTCGAACTCCGAGGAACAGCACACCTTGCAGGTGCAGCACAGCCCGATGGCCAGCGCACAGCCCTCCCAGAAGCCGCGGGGCTGCTTCGGCTCCTGCGGGATGTGCGGCATCCCGCCGCCCCCGCCGCCCGGTCCGCCGCCGTAGCCGCCGCCCTGGCCACCGGGCGGCACCGGACCTCCGCCGCCGTACGGGTTCTGCTGGCCGTCATACGGGTTCTGCGGACCGTTGAGATGCTGCTGCCCGTCGACGTACGGCCCACCGGCCGGCGGCTGGCCGTACTGGGGCGGCTGGCCGGATCCGTTCCCGTTGCCGTACGGGTTCTCGTAGGGGTTCGGGTTCCCGTAGGGATTACCCGGGTTGCCGTACGGGTTCGGGTTCCCGTACGGGTTCGGGTTGCCGCCCTGGCCGTCGTACGGTCCCGGCGCCCCGTAACCCTGGTGGGAGCAGCGGGCCGTGCCGAAGGCGCGGTCCACCGACCGGCGCAGCTCGTGCACCAGCAGGACATGCACCAGCTTGGAGTCGGTGAACTCCACGTCGCGCAGCGCCAGTCGGATGCCGTGCAGCGCGTCGTCGCACAGCCGGCGGGCCTCCGCGAGGTCGGCGCCGGTGGCGGTGATCGGGTTCCAGGCGCCCTCGGCGGCGTCGGACGTGCGGTCCTCCACGGCGTCGAGGAGGTGCGCCAGCCGCCCGAAGAGCCGCCCGGCCTCGGCCAGCGGTGCGGCGTTGCCCGGCCGGCCCGCCAGCACCGCGGTGTGCGCGAAGGCCGCGGCGGTCGCCGTCTCGGTGGGTTCGGTGATGACCGTCAACGGCGTTCCCGGCCCGGCCAGTCCCTCGATGCCCACCTGCCGGTCGACCGCGTCCACGAGAACGGCGGTGTCGAACCCGAGCGCGGCGCCGGTGCGCGCCCCGGCCCGGTCCCATCCGGCGGCGACCCGGCGGGCCGCGGCGGCCATCGGGCGACGGCGCAGCATTCCGTTCCCGTCGGCGACATGGTCGCGTATCTTCGCCGAGGCGAGGACGAGGGAGACCGACGCCGCCAGCCGCGCGCCCTCCCCCTTCGCCACCGAGGCGGTCCGCATGCCGCGCAGCGGGCAGGGCCCGGCGGTACGGCGCCGGAGGTCCGCCTGGCCGGACTGAGCGTCCGTCAGCACGGAGACGATCAGCCCGTCGTAGTTCGTGACGATGCGGGCGAACTGCCCATGATCACCGCGCAGCGCGAGGCAGAGACCGCACAGATGGGCCATCCACTCCGCCTTGAGCCCCTGGGACAGGCGGTGGGCACAGGGCCTGACGATTCCGAACACGTGAAAACAAACCCCCGAGAGACTTCGACATGGGCCGGCTGCGGCAGCGCATCGTATCCACCTCACCCATGACCTGCGCGCTCGGCCCACGTACGGAGGTGCTGCGGGCCCCACTTGCCACAACATACCCTCGTCGTCCGGGTCATGGCTTCGGTACCCGGTTGCCGGATCCGGCCAACGCCCGTCCCGATTCCCGCTCTTTTCACTCTTTCCACTGATACCGGAGGTTCATCCCGTGATGGGAGCATGACTCCGCTCAAGTGGCAGGCAGTACAGGGATATTGGGAGAGCTATGAAGACAGTGGGATATCTGGCCGCCTCCTGCGCCGCGGGACTGGCGCTCGGCGCGGGACCCGCGCTCGCCACGGGAGCCGCGGCGGCGCCCGCGGCCATCGGCGCCGGCGCCACAGGGCACCAGCACCGAACCCCCCTCCCCATCGGCAGGGGCAGAGTGCTGACCGGCGCCGACAACGGCCACACCGTCACCGTCCACCCCGGGGAGACCGTCACGGTCCGGCTCTACGGCCGCCGTTCCCGCGGCGTCACCTTCGCCTGGAGCGCCCCGAGAGCCGACAACTCCGCGGTCCTGCGGCAGACCGACGGGGGTACGACACCGACAGGCGACGCCGGCGGCCGATTCCGCGCCGGCCACCGCGGCACGGCCGCGCTCAGCGCACGGCGCACCTGCCGCGCCGGCCGCGGTCACGTCTGCCCGCACGTGATCATCCCGTGGCGGGTGACGGTCAAGGTGACCTGAGGGAAGGCCGGTTGTCCCCGTGGAGCCGTCCCGGCACCCGCCGGAGCCAACGGCGCCCCGGCACCGCCCCCCCCCCCCGAGTGCCATCACCCGTTCCCCGTCAGACGGCCGTCGCCCCCAGTTGCCGGGCCGCCGCGTCGACGGTCTGGGTGAGCAGGGTGGCGATGGTCATCGGGCCGACGCCGCTGGGAACCGGCGTGAGCAGGCCCGCGCGGGTGACGGCCGAGTCGAAGTCGACATCGCCGATGTTGCCGGGGTTGTAGCCGGCGTCGACGACGACCGCGCCGGGCTTGATGTGGTCCCCGTGGAGGACGCGCGGGCGGCCCACCGCGGCGATCAGGACATCGGCCTCCCGCGTGATGGCGGCGAGGTCGGTGGTGCGGGAGTGGCAGTAGGTGACCGTGGCGTCGCGGCCGAGCAGCAGCATTCCGACGGGCTTGCCGAGGATCGCGCTGCGGCCGACGACGACCGCGTGCTTGCCGGCCAGCTCGACGTCGTAGTGGTCCAGGAGGCGCATGATGCCGCCGGGTGTGCAGGACACGAAGCCGTCCAGGCCGAAGCTCATCGCGGCGAAGGAGTGGCAGGTCACGCCGTCGACGTCCTTGGCGGGGGCGATCGCCTCGAAGGCGGCACGCTCGTCGATGTGCGGACCGGCCGGGTGCTGGAGCAGGATTCCGTGAACGCCGGGGTCCGCCGACAGTTCGCCGATCGTGTCGACGAGTTGGGCCGTCGTGGTGGCGGCCGGCAGCGCGATGTGCCGGGAGCGGATGCCGGCCTTCTCGCAGCGGGCGCGCTTCATCCGCACATAGGTCACGGAGGCCGGATCCTCACCCACCAGCACGGTGGCCAGACACGGGGCCCGGCCGGTCTGCCGGGTGAGGGCCGCGGCGCGCGCGGCGGCCTGCTCGACCATCCGGCGGGCGAGTGCGCTGCCGTCCATGAGGCGGGCGGTGGACGATGTGGTCTGCGGCACGGTCTGCTCCTGAGCGTCGTACGGAATCGCCCAGGCGCACGGCACGGACCACGGAGGCCGAGCCGCTCCCCGGTGGTACTCCACCCAAGCGCCGGTCACGGCTCCGGGCCACTGTAGGCGATGGACGGACGCCGGCCGCCGGCGGTGCGGCGGGGCACCGTTCCGCCACCGCCGTCAGGGGCCCGGCTGGCCCGGCGTCGAGGGATGCGGTGAGCTGGCGGCCTCCCATTGGCTGAGGATGCCGTCCCAGTCGTGCTGGGTGACCGTGACGGCGCTGGGATCCCAACCGGGGGGCGAGGGGACCGGCGCCGGCTGGGGTGTCCACGCGGCCTGCGGATCGTGCGGTGTCCAGGGGGCGGTGTACTGGTGCGGCATCCAGGGGGTCTGCGGCTCGTAGGGCGGAAGTGGCGGGTGCTCCTGGCGGGGCAGCGAGGTGGTGTCGGGTTGCTGTTGAGCGGGTGGGATGTCGGCCATGCGTCGGTGGCGGCCGATGCGGTCCGAGGGCGGACGGTGGTGCAGGCGTGGCTCGGAGGCGAGTTGATGGGCTCTGGCGGCCAGGATGCTGACGTCCAGACCGAGTTCGGCGGCGAGCGCGCTGAGATCCACGCCGTTGTGCCGGCTGTTCACGAGGACCGCGTCCAGGGCGGGCGACCAGGCCGGTTCCCCGCCGGGCGGATGCGTGGGGGTGGCGGCGTACGGCTGCTGGGTGGGGCGGGGCGGGACGTACGAGGCGGAGTCGGCGTAGTTGGGGTTGGGCGGGGCGGCGGACGGGCTTCCGCTGAACGTGCCCGTGCGGCCGGCGCCTGCGGCATTCCCCATGACCCTTCTCGCGGTGGCGGATGCGGAGCTGGCGGCGGATGCGGCGGCACTCGTCGCGGCGGACAGTACCGGCTCCGCTTCGGGGGCTTCGGCCGGAGGGGCGGGGCGGCGTTCGCGGGCGGACTCCTCCAGCAGGCTCTTGGCCACGGCGCGGGCGTCGTCCTTGCCGACCGTGCGGCGGGCCAGGCGTACTTCGCGGGCGTCGAGTCCGAGCAGATCGGCCACCACCTCGTCGCTGCCCACGGTCACCGCGAAGGCGGCCAGGGTCCGCGAGCGGCGCGCCTCGGCCTCGTCGAGGAGTCCTTGCGTCCGGCGGACCTCGTCATCGCTGCTGCAAAACGCCTGGGCGAGTACCGCGTGGCGCTCCCACAACTCCCTCGGTTCCATGTCAGCGACAACGCTTTTTAGCCGAAGTTGGTCCGGTTCACGATGAGAGATCACTGTAAGGGGTGATATTCCTTGGAAGGAGGACGGTGCTTTGGGGTGTTATGCGGCGGAGCATCCAAGGGCGCTCCAGAGTGTATGCAGTGACCATCTGATGGAGTGAATCGTTTCTACGGCCATGAGTGCTCCCTCGTCCGTCACCGTCGCCGGTCATGGTCAGACCGCCTTCATCCCCAGCCCCGTGATGAACCACCCTCCGTTCCCCGCGGCGGGACCCGTCCCCGTACCGCCGCGGATCACCGCGGAGGTGCGGATCAATCCGGAAGTCCTGAGACAGACGCCCGTGTACGCGGGCCTGGTGAAAATCTGGGCGGAGCGGTCCGCCACGGTGCCCGGAGTCGCCGATCCGGAGTGGCAGCGGCTGGTCTCCTACCGGGCGCTGATGGAGGAGACGGAAACCGCGCTGGCGGCGCTGCGTCCGCACCGGGCGCCGGATGTGCTGCCGTCCCGCCGGCCGGTGCCCGGTCCGTCCCTCTCGATCGAACTCGCGGCGCCGCGCGGCCCGTTGCGGCCGGTCGTCCACCATTGACGGTGCGTCGGCGGGCCCCCGGCCGTAGTGCGGCGCGGCTGCGCGATCTCGGTGAACGACGGGCGGTGAGCGCGGAGGCCGCCACGGCCTGATACGGGGGATCGCCGGCGAACGTGATCGTCTCCCCGTCCCGGGAGGGCTGTGGCGCGCCGCCGGAACGTACTCCGGCCGGGCCTGCGCGGGCCCGGCCGGAGTACCGTTGAAGGGTGGAAACGTCCGGTTTCCGCGCCGGGGACGGGTTCGCGTCATGGTCACGGTTTCGGGCGAGAACGGAGAGCTCGGGTGAGCGCGCCGGATGAGGTGGACTTCAATCCGATCGGGGTGATCGGGCGGGTGACCGTCTCGATCCCGAGCGACGGGCCGGGCGAGGTGCTGCTGCCCGTGCGGGGCGGGAGCGAGGCGTTCGCGGCCTGGTCCGGCGGCCGGCCGATCGCCCGGCACACGCAGGTGATCGTGACGGACCGGACCTCGGCACGGTCGGTGATCGTCGTGCCGCTGCCCGCCCTCTGACCTCCCTGCGCGCGGCGTCGCGCGCGCTTCCGGCACCGCCCCGTGCACCAGCCCCGACCGAGGCCGGTCCGACGAGACCAGGAGCCTTGCGATGTTGTTCTGGCATGTACCGGCGCCCAATGAGGCGCTGTTGATCTCCGGTTCGAAGCGCCGGGCCGGGGACGCGCAATTCCGTATCGTCACCGGCCATGGCTGCTGGGTGATGCCCGTCAAGCAGAAGGCCAGCGTGCTGTCGCTGTCGTTGCGGGAGTCGGAGATCTCCGAGGACTGCGTCACCCAGCAGGGGATCCGGCTCGCCGTACGGGCGGTGGCCGTGTTCAAGGTCGGCGATGATCAGGCGTCCATCGCCAATGCCGCCCGGCGGTTCCTGGACGAGCAGCGGAGCATGGAGGAGCTGGTGGGGCGGATCTTCGCCGGCCACCTGCGCTCGATCGTCGGCGGGCTGACCGTCGAGCAGATCATCCGGGAGCGGGACCGGGTCGCGCAGGAGGTCAAGGAGGGCAGCCACTCGGAGATGGAGAAGCTCGGGATCGTCGTCGACGCGCTGCAGATCCAGGAGATCGGCGACACCTCCGGCTACATCACCAATCTCGCCGCACCGCATGCCGCCGCGGTGGCCAGCGCCGCGCGGATCGCGCAGGCCAAGGCGGATCAGGAGGCGACCGAGCGGGAGCAGCAGGCCGCGGCGCTGAAGGCGGAGTACGAGCGGGACACGGCGATCAAGCGGGCCGGGTTCCTGGCGGAGACCGAGCAGTACAACGCGCGTGCGGCGCAGGCCGGTCCGCTGGCGCAGGCCAGGGCCTCGCAGGAGGTCATCGAGGAGCAGACGGCGCTGGCGGAGCGGCAGGCGGCGCTGGCCGCCCAGCGGCTGGAGGCCGAGATACGGCGCCCGGCGGACGCGGAGGCGTACCGGCTGCGCACGCTGGCCGAGGCGCAGCGGGACCGGGTGCGGTGCGAGGCGGACGCCCGTGCGTACACCGAACGGGAGGTCGCGCGGGCGCGCGCGGATGCGAACAGTGCGCTGGCGACTTCGCTGCGGGACGGCAACCAGGAGCTGATCGCCGCGAACCGCACGGTCGAGAATCTGCCGGCGCTGGCCGAGGCGGCGGCGAAGGGGATCTCCGGGTCCCGACTGACGGTGCTGAACGGGACGGACGGGGTGAACGACATCGTCTCGGGGATCGTCGGCCAGGGGCTGGCCATTCTCGGCAGTCTGAAGACGGTGACGGATGCGGAGCGCGGCGCGGGGGCAGCGGGCGCGGCCGGGGCGTCGGGGCCGGAGGACGGGGACCGCGCGACGGCGGAGGCCAGGGCGCCGATGAGTGACGGGGCGGGGAGCCCGGTCATGCCTGTGGGCCCGAGTCGTCGACCCGAGCCCACAGACGCGACGACGCGACGGGAAGGCTAGACGAGTCCGAGGACACCGAGGCCGAGGAGGCCGTCGCGGCCGAGACCGTTGCCTTCGTTTTCGGGGCGGGCCATGTCCTCGCGGTGCCCGCGGTCGCTGCTGCGGTCGTTGGCGCGGCTCTCATCTTCACCGCCGCGGCTCTCATCGTCACCGCCCCGGCGGCCCTCGTCGTCACTGCGGCGGCCCATGTCGTCACCGCGGCTGCCGTGGTCATCGTCGTCGTAGCGGCGGTGCTGGCCACCACCACGCCCGTAGTCGTCGTCGCGGCGGAGGTGATCACGCCGGTTCTCGCCGCTGCTGCCGCCGCCGTGGCCGTGGTGGCGGGCCTGGGCATGGTGGCAGCGGCTGTGCGCGTTGTGCGCGTGGCACATGGCGGTGTGGGCGTGGTCGTGGGGGGCCGCGGTCGCGGCGCCGGTCATCGGCACCGCCAAGGCAGCCGCGGTCAGGCCGGCCACCGCGAGCCCACGAGGAATCGAACGAAGCATTCTTCCACCTTTTCTCGGCTGTTGTGCAGAAAAAGAGCATTCTCTGCATACGGGAAAATAAGGCGGAATACGGACAGCGGTGTCAGCGACCCGCCGGGGGATCACCGGAACGCGGCACCGATTGGGACAGGGGCAGGAGGCCGGCGGCCATTGCAGCGACGGGACCTGGCACGCCGTCAGCGGCCCCCCTCCGACCCCTCCCCCACGCCGTCCGCCGGCAACCCCTCCAACAGCGTGCCGAGCGCGCCCACCACCAGTCGGCAGACCGTGTCCGGGTCGGCGCCGGCCAGCGGCTCCTTGCCGACCACCACCCGCATCAGCCCGATACCCAGCAGCCAGGACAGCGCCAGGTCGCCGCGCAGATCGCCGTTGTCGGCCCGGGAGAGGGTGGCCAGCACATCGGCGTACTCGTCGCCCAGGCCCTTGAGGGCCTCGGAAATCTCGTCGCTGCCGCCGATCGAGCGCAGGCAGACCTCCAGCGAGCGGTCGGCGCCGGGGCCGCGGCCCTCGCCGAGCATGCCGCGGAGCGCGACCTCGAACAGGTGCTCCGCGGGGGTGGTGCGCAGCTGCTCGTGGCCGCCGCGCGCCATGACCTCGCCGAAGAGGGCCTTTTTCGAGCCGAAGTAGCGGAACAGCAGGGCCTGGTTGACTCCCGCGCGGGCCGCGATGTCGCGTACCGTCGCGCGCTCGTAGCCCCGTTCCGCGAACAGGTCCGATGCGGCGTCGAGCAGCAGCCGCCGGGTGCCCCGGGCGTCCCTGCGGTGCTCGCCTCCGGTGCCGCCGTGCGAGGACTCCGCCATCGCCTCCCCCATCGCCACGCGCCACTCCCCTTTCCGCCGGCCCGCCTCGGGCCCGCGATCGTCCGACATGACCCCCGCCATGATCCGTGCTGGACCGCGCTGCCCAACATCCCACAGCCCGTCACGATGGCGGCCACAAATGATCGTTGACCGCTCCGGGAGACCGTCCTACCGTGATGTAAGCAGGTGCTTACACAAGGGAGGTCACCGTGACCACGGCCGATACGGCACCACTCACCTATCCCTTCAACACCCCTGAGAGCCTTGACCTTTCGGCGGAGTACGAGCGGGCGCGCAGCCGGCCCGGGCTGCTGCGGGTCCAGATGGCATACGGCGAGCCGGCCTGGCTCGTCACGCGGTACGCCGAGGCCCGCCCCGCCCCCG
>NZ_KN708638.1:1022200-1042383 GCF_000805335.1 Streptomyces sp. CT34
AGCGGTTCAGCCGGGCCGAGGGCGCGCTGCACGATGAACCGCGGCAGTCCGAAGGGCGCCGGGACAGCGGCATCCTGGGCATGGATCCGCCCGATCACACCCGGCTGCGCTCCTTGGTGGCGAAGGCCTTCACGGTCCGTCAGGTCGAGAAGCTCCGGCCGCAGGTCAAGGAGCTGACCCGGGAACTGCTCGACGAGCTGGAAGCCGCCGGGCCGCCGGCGGACCTGGTCGACCGCTATGCGCTGCCCATTCCGGTGGCGGTGATCTGCCGGCTGCTGGGGGTGCCGACGGAGGATCGGCCGCTGTTCCGGCGGTGGAGCGATGCGGCACTGTCGACCAGCTCGCTGACCGCGGAGGAGTTCGATGCGAATCAGGAAGAACTCCGCGCGTACATGCGGAAGTTGATCGAGGAACACCGGCGGGCGCCGCGGGACGACCTGATGACGGCGCTGATCGATGCGCGGGATGTCGACGACCGGCTGTCGGAGCTCGAACTGGTCGATCTGTGCGTGGGGATCCTGGTCGCCGGGCACGAGACCACCGCCACACAGATTCCCAACTTCGTCCTGGCGCTGCTGGACCACCCCGGGCAACTCGGGCTGCTGCGGGAGCGCCCGGAGTCGATCGGGACCGCCGTGGAGGAGTTACTGCGCTTCGTACCGCTCGGCAGCGGGGCGAGCCAGCCGCGCTACGCCAAGGAGGACATCGATGTCGGCGGCACCCTGGTGCGGGCCGGCTCGCCCGTCCTGGTCGCGGTGGGCGCGGCCAACCGGGACGCGCTGCGGTTCGACACCCCGGGGACGCTGGACATCTCGCGGGCCGGCAACCAGCACCTCGGCTTCGGCCACGGTGTCCACCACTGCCTGGGGGCGCCGCTGGCCCGGTTGGAACTCCAGGAGGCGATCCTGGGCCTGGTGACCCGGTTCCCGGAACTCCACCTGGCCGGGGACGTGGTGTGGAAGACCGAGATGCTGGTACGCGGGCCGCGGGTCATGCCGGTGGGGTGGTGAGCGCGGTGGCTTGGAAGGTGGAGATCGATCCGCGGCTGTGCATCGCCTCGGGCGCCTGCGCCGGGTTCGCGCCGGAGCTGTTCGTGCTGAACGGCGCGCACTCCCGTCCGGTGCGTACGGACATCGCACCGGACGAGCGGGCGCTGGACGCGGCCGATGTGTGTCCGGCGCTGGCCATCACGGTCCGGGACGGGGAGGGGCGGGTGATCGGGCCGCGACCGTAGGGCGGACCGGCGAAGACGGCGGGCGCGGCCGGCGGGCCGCGTCCCGCCGTGCGAGCGGCGGGTGGTCACCGCCGCCCGTCGCGGTGCTGCTCGGGCGAGCGCCGACAGGGGCGGGCCGGTGACGCGGCGCGCGAAGTCGGCGTGAATGGTGGTGAGGTGAGCATGGCGATGCCGGTCCACGGTGGGCGGCCCGGCGCACCGTGATTGAGTGACCCCATGGCTGACGAGACCACTCACCGAGCGCCCGCATTCCCCGAGTCCATACCCGCCGGATCGACGGCCGGCGCACCGGAATTCACAATTCCGCACGCCCTGACGGCCGCTCCCGGGTATCAGGTGCGGCGGCTCTACCAGGCGTATCTCGCGGTGTGGGTGCGCGCGGTCGATCCGACGCTCACCGGGCCGCAGTTCGCGGTACTGACGGCCGTGGACGCGGCACCGGGGCGGGATCAGCGGTCGATGGCGTCGGCCGTGGCGCTGGACACCTCCACGATGGCGGACGTGGCCCGGCGGCTGGAGAGCCGGGGCCTGGTGGTCCGCCGCACCGACACCGCGGACGGACGGCGCAAGCTGCTGTACCTCACCGAGGACGGCGAGCGGACCCTCCGCGGCGCCCAGGAGCGGGTGCGGCGGCTGGACGAACGGCTGCTGGAGCCGTACGACCCCGTGCAGCGCGCCGACCTGATGCACCTGCTGACGTCCCTGGCCGACCACTGGGAGGGCCTGGCCGGGGAGTTCTGACGGGCGTGCCACGGCTTCCCCGGGCCGGCGACTGCTGCCCTGCTCCCCCGCTACTCCCCCGCCTTACGTGCCAGCAGATACGCCTGCGGGCCCTTCTCGTGTCCCTCCGGCTCGCGCACCACCCGGGTGTTCACGGCGAAACCGGCCTGGTTGAGCAGCTCGGCTATCCGGTCGGGCGGGAACCAGTAGACGTCGAGCGAGAGTTCATGGCCGTACGCGTGGTCCAGGTGGTGCGGCTGATCGCCGATCTTGTAGGCGAGCAGCAGATGTCCGCCCGGGGCCAGGACCCGCGCGAACTCGGCGAACAGCACCGGCAGGCGCTCCGGCGGGGTGTGGATGATCGAGTACCAGGCGACCACCCCGGCGAACCCGCCGTCCGCAAGGTCCAGTTCGGCCATAGACCCCTCGTCGAAGCGCAGCTCCGGGTGCGTCTTGCGGGCCACCGCGACCATCTCGGGCGACAGATCGACACCGCAGACGTCCAGTCCGAGCGAGTGCAGATGTCCCGTGATCCGGCCGGGTCCGCAACCGAGGTCCACGACCGGGCCGCCGCCGTCGGCCCGCACGAGTTCGGCGAACGCGCCGAGCATCGCGCGGTCCACCGGCATCTCGGCGAGCGCGGAGCGCAGCAGCCGCTCGTAGTCGACGGCGACGGTGTCGTAGGCGGTGCGGGTGCTGCGGACGTCGGACGGTTCGGGCGCGTGGGACGGATCTGATGCGGTCATGTCCAAGGACAGTAGCGGGGAGACGGAGCGGGCGTCGGCCGGAGGGTGGGAAGGGGATGCGAGCCGGCCGCCGCTTCAGGAATCGCCCGCGGAGGAAGGGCAGTGGTGACCCGGCCGCGCCGTCGCCGGCCGGGCGGAATCGCGCGATCGCCATCTTCTCGGCGATACGGGCATAACGCCACGACGAGCGACGGGGGTGCGGAGAGCCGCGCGGAGGCGGGGTGCGACGATGGGGCTGTCATGGATGCGGGGCAGGTTCTGAGGGGGCTGCGCGCCGCGGTGTTCGCGACGGTCTGCGTGCTCCTCGCTGCGCTGGGGCACGTGGTGATGTCCGGTACCGCGGTGCCCGGCTGGATGCTGCTCGCGGCCGGTCTGACGACGGCGGCCGGGGCATGGTGCCTCGCCGGCCGGGAACGCGGGCCGGTACTGGTCGGGACGCTGACCGTGGCCACCCAGGCGGGGCTGCACAGCGCGTTCTCGTTGGGGCAGGCACTTGCCGCCCCCACCGCCGGGCAACGGGCCCCGCTGGCACGGGAGTGGGCGAGCACCTGGCTCTGCGGCGGGCAGGGGCTGTCGGTCGCCGACATCGATGCGGCGCGGATGGCGTCGCAGATGGGGCAGACGGGGTCGATGGGCCCCATGGGGTCCGCGCATTCCATGGGAGCGATGGACGCCATGGGCGGGATGGCGGGGATGCCGTCGGGGCATCCGGGCATGCACGGCGGTGGCGCCGGCGGCATGCTCGCCGCGCACCTCTTGGTCGCCCTGCTGAGCGCGTGGTGGCTGTGGGGCGGTGAGCGGGCGGCGTTCCGGCTGGTACGGAGCGTGTCGGTCCGGCTGTTCGCGCCCCTGGTGCTGGTGTCGCGGGTCGTACTGCCCGATGCGGGGCCCGTCCCGCGCCCCGCCCGGCAGGAGCCGCGGTGTGCGGTACGCCAATTGCTGCTCGCCCATGCGATGTCCCTGCGGGGCCCGCCGCGTGAGCCGGCTGTCGGCTGACAGCACGGTCGAACTTCCCGGCCGGACCGGCACGGAGGCAACACAGGGGCGGACATGGGCCGCTCCTCGGAAACGGCTCCCCTGAGGGCCGCTGCCCTGAAGGCGCTCGCCTTCGCGGGCCGTCGCCGCGTGCCCGGATGTCCGGCTTCGACTTCACCGGTCGTCCGCGCCGTATGCGCGATGACCGGATCACGCGAAGGACTCCAGAGGACTCCAGATGATGAATCCTGTCCGGATGCCGGCGGCTCCGCTGCCCGCGTCCGTTTCCCTTCCCGGCGCGCGGGTGGGCATGGGCGGATGCCCGGCACGCGCCGGGGCACCGGCCGGTGCGCCTGCCGGTCGGTCAGTCCGTCCGCCCGCCGGCCGCGTCCACCGCGGCGGTGGGCGCGGCCTCCGGTGCGGGCACCGACCGCACACGGGCGAGCAGCGCCTCGACGGCCGCCGTGTCGTCGAGGGGAACGACGGTGCCGGCGGCGGGGGATGCCCCTCCGTCGGACGGCGCCGCGCCGCCGCTGCGGGTACGGGTGCGCGCACCGCCTCGTTCCGCGCGCGCGGCGGCGCGGTCGAGGGCCGCCGTCAGCGCTCGCGCCTGGGCGTCCCAGGCGCGGCAGTCCGGACAGTCCGAGAGATGGCCGTCGAGGCCGCGGGGGGTGATCCCGGGGGGCAGCTCCTCGCCGTCGAGGCGGGCGGAGAGTGCCGTACGGATGCGCGAGCAGAGCATGCGCCCATCCTCCATCAAGCCGCCACACGCGGCGAGGGGCGGTCCCGGTATGCGTGACGGAGCACGGAACGGTATGCGGGACGACGAGACGGTGACGGGCTGGGCGCTGGCCGCCCGCACCGGTGACGAACGGGCCGTCGAGCAGTTCGTGAAGGCGACCCAGCTCGATGTGCGGCGCTATGTCACGCACCTGAGCGGGGAGGCGCAGGCGGCCGACGATCTGGTGCAGGACACCTACGTACGGGCGTTGCGCGGTCTGCCGCGGTTCGAGGGCCGGTCGTCGGCGCGGACCTGGCTGCTGACGATCGCCCGGCGGGTGGTGGCGGATCGCATCCGCTCCCATGCGGTACGGCCGCGGATGGCCGCGACCGACGACTGGCAGACCGCGGCGGAACGGGTGCAGCCACGCGGTGTTCCGGGCTTCGAGGAGGGCATCGCGCTGACCGAACTGCTCGCGGCGCTGACACCGCGGCGGCGGGAGGCATTTGTGCTGACGCAGCTGCTGGGGCTCCCGTACGCGGCGGCTGCCGGGGTGATGGGCTGCCCGGTGGGAACGGTGCGGTCCCGGGTGGCCCGCGCCCGGGAGACGCTGATCGCGCTGCTGGCGGACGCCGAGGCGGGGAGCGAAGCCGGGGGCGAGGCCGGGAGCGAGGCGGAGGCCGCACGGCGGGGCGCGGACGGCGGGGGCGCGGTTCGGGCATCGCGCCCGGGGAGCGTGGCGTTCGCAAGACCGGGGCCGGGTGACCGGCAGCCGCGCGATCTCGCCGGCGCCGTGGCCTGACGGGCCGCGTCCCGGCGTCGCGACGGGGTTCACGGTCGGGCGGTGGCCCGATCGTGAACCCCGGGCGACGCACCCGCTATTGCTTCGCACCCTCCTCACCGGGGCGTACCGCACGGGCCCGGACGGTCAGCGGCGGGCTGTCGCGGAAGTGAAGGGTGAAGGTGAGGCGGTCCCCGGGGGTGAGCCGGGGTGGCGGGCTGATCATGACGTCGAGGGTTGCGGGCGTCATGGTCAGCGAGCCGCCGGCCGGGACGGTGGCGGAGCCGACCATGGCCATGGTGCGGGCGTTGCGGCCGGCGGGGACGTCACGGCTGAGCATGGTCCGGTGGCCCGCCGGGCCGGTGACCGAGGTCAGCACGTCGTCCGCGGTGCCGGTGTTGCGCAGGGTGAAGAAGGCGGCGGTGGCGTCGTTGCCGGCGGGGATCAGCACGCGCCCCTCGGTGGCGGTCAGCCGGGCGGGGGTGCCCGCGTGACCGGTCGCGGCCCAGGCCGTGAGCGTACCGAGGGTCGCCAGGCAGGTGAGGAGCGGTACGGCGACCGCCACCAGGCGCGGGCGGTTCATGAGGTCTCCCAAGTGGCCTTGTTGTACGGCGCGTTGGTGCGCCGGGCGGAGCGTGCGGCGCCCGGGGGCCGCCAGGCGCACAGGCGCAGGCTGTTGCCGACGACGAGCAGGGAGCTGGCGGACATCGCGGCTGCCGCGAGCATCGGGTTGAGCAGACCGACCGCGGCGAGCGGCACGGTGACGAGGTTGTACCCGAAGGCCCAGAGGAGGTTGCCGCGGATGGTGCCGAGCGTACGGCGGGCGAGGCGTACGGCATCGGCGATGGCCTGGAGGTCCTCGCGTACGAGGGTCACGTCCGCGGCGCCGATCGCCGCGTCGGTGCCGCTGCCCATGGCGATGCCGAGGTCGGCCAGTGCGAGGGCCGCCGCGTCGTTGACGCCGTCGCCGACCACGGCGACCCGGGCGCCCTGTTCCTTGAGGGTCGTCACCAGCGCGGCCTTGTCCTGGGGACGGGCCTGGGCGTGGATCTCGGTGATGGCGAGCGCTCCGGCGACCGCCCGGGCGGTGGCCGCGCGGTCGCCGGTGGCCAGGACGGGCCGCAGGCCGAGGCGGCGCAGATGGTCGACCGCGCGGTAGCCGTCGGGGCGCAGGGTGTCGCCGACGGCGATGACCGCTTCCGGGACCCCGTCTACGGTGACGAGGACCGCGGTGCGGCCGGCGGTTTCGGCCGCCCGCACCGCGTCCGGCAGCGGAGCCGGCAGGTCGCCGGGGTCGTCCGGCGGCCGGACGACGGTCACCTGGTGCCCGTCCGCCGTACCGCGTACGCCGATGCCGGGGGTGGCGGTGAAGTCCCCTGCAGAAGCGGCTGGTCGGCTGGGGCGGTCTGCGGCTCGGTCGTGGGCGTATGCGGTGATGGCGCGCGCCACGGGGTGCTCGGAGCCCTGCTCGACGGTGGCGGCGAGCCGGAGTGCGTCCTGCGGATCGAGGCCGCCGGTACGCGGTGTCAGGGCGCTGACCGTCATCCGCCCCGTGGTGAGGGTGCCGGTCTTGTCGAGGACGACGGTGTCGATGCGGCGCAGTCGTTCCAGTGCGCGCGGCCCGCTGACCAGGATTCCGAGCTGGGCGCCGCGTCCGGTGGCGGCCAGCAGCGCGGTCGGGGTGGCCAGGCCCAGCGCACACGGGCAGGCGACGACCAGTACGGCGACGGCCGCGGTGACGGCCGCCTGCGGGTCGGCCCCGGCGCCGAGCCAGAAGCCCAGGACGGTGACCGAGACGGTCAGTACGGCGGGCACGAAGACCGCGGCCACCGCGTCGGCGAGGCGCTGCGCCCGGGTCTTGCCGGTCTGCGCGTCCTCGACGAGCCGGGTGATCCGGGCGAGTTGGGTGTCGCCGCCCACGGCGTCCGCCCGGACCTCCAGCAGACCACCGGAGTTGACCGCTCCGCCGACCACCTCGGAGCCCGGCCCGACCTCGACCGGGCGGCTCTCCCCGCTGATCAGCGAGAGGTCCAGTGCCGAGCCGCCGACGACGACGGTGCCGTCCGTGGCGACCCGCTCCCCCGGCCGTACCAGGAACCGGTCCCCGACCCGCAGCCGATCGGCCGGGATACGGCGTTCGCTGCCGTCCTCGCCGCGTACCGCCACCTCCTTCGCGGCGAGTTCGGCCAGCGAACGCAGCGCGGCGCCGGTGCCCCGCCGGGCGCCGGCCTCCATCCGGCGTCCGGCCAGGACGAACAGCGGTACGCCGACGGCCGCTTCGAGGTACAGATGCGCCGTCCCGTCACCGGCGGTGGGCAGCAGGCTGAACGGCATCGTCATACCGGGCGCGCCGGCTCCGCCGAGAAAGAGCGCGTAGGTGGACCAGGCGAACGACGCGGCGACGCCGAGGGAGACCAGGGTGTCCATGGTCGCGGCACCGTGGCGCAGGCCCCGCAGCGCGCGGAGGTGGAAGGGCGCGGCACCCCATACGGCGACCGGTGCGGCGAGCATGAAGCACAGCCACTGCCAGTTGCGGAACTGCCAGCCCGGCACCATCGACAGCACCAGTACCGGCACCGACAGCAGGGCGGTCAGCAGCAGCCGCTGCCGCTCGGCACGTGATCCGTCGTCGTGGCGGCCGGCGGCCTCGGCGGGCCGCTGGTGGGCGTCGTCGGGCTCCGGTGCGACGGGTTCCGGCAGCCGTGCCGTGAACCCGGCGGCCTCCACGGTGGCGATGAGTTCGCCGGCGGAGACCGCCACCGGGTGAGTGATCCGTGCCCGCCCCGTCGCCAGATTCACCGAGGCGGTCACGCCGTCCATCCGCCCGAGCTTCTTCTCGACCCGTCCCACACAGGCGGCGCAGGTCATGCCGCCGATGGTGAGGGTGGAGGTGGTGAGTCCGGCCTCGGTGGTGGTGAGTTGAGGGTGTGCGGACGGGGTCCGGCGGGGGTGGGGGTCCGGTGTCATCGCAGCTCTCCCACGGTCACCGGGGCGGGGGACGGGGCTCCCATGGAGCCCATGCCGGGCATGGAGCCCATGCCTCCGTCGCCGGTGGGTTCGGTGGTGCCGGTGCGGGCGCGATCGGCGGGGTGCAGGCCAGGAGCCACGGGGCCGACGGCGGTTCCCGCCGCGTACGAGACGGCGAACAGCAGCGCCAGGAGGCCGAGGAGGCCGGCGACCGGACGGGCGGGCAGGAACCGTGCGAGGGACCGGGGGCGTGCCGGTGTCCGGGCGGCAGGGGAGCCGGCGGCGGGGGATGCCGGCCGCCGGTCGCGGTGGGGTGGCACGGGGGACGTCGCGGGGGTGGTCATCGCGTCATCGTGGCAGGGGGGAGGGGGGGGGGGCGGACGATCGGGGGGTGTTCGGCACGTGAGGTTCGTCCCGTGTCCGGAGCGGAACTAGGGGCCGTCGGGGGACGACTAACTGGGTTTGCCCGCGGTCCCGTTCGGACCGCCGCGACCGCGGTCGGCCCCGTGAGCCGCGACGATCCGCTCCGCCCGTCCCACCGATTCCCCGGGCGGGGGAATTTTCCCGGTTCGGCGGGAACCCGGTCCGCGTTTCGCCCGACCTCTCACACGCCGAGCCGTCCCGGCCCGCCCCGAAGGAGACCCCATGCCCACACCAGGCCAACCGGCCCGACCGCCCCACCCCACGGACCTCTACGGCGCCGACTACAAACGCGACCCGTATCCCCTCTACGCCGAGTTGCGGGCGCGCGGCCCGGTGCACCGGGTGCGGTTCCCCAGCGGGGTGTGCGCCTGGCTGGTCACCGGGTACGAGGCCGCGCAGCAGGCACTGACCGATCCCCGCCTGGGCAAGCACCACTCACGCGGCAACGCGGCATGGCGGGCCCGTGCTTCGATCATGCCGGAGCCGCAGCACTCCCAGCTCCAGGTGCATCTGCTCCATCAGGACCCGCCCCGGCACACCGCGCTGCGCCGGATGATCACCGATGCCTTCGCACCGCAGCGCGTCGAGGCGCTCCGCCCGCGCTTCCAGGCGATGGCCGACGCGCTGCTGGACCGGCTCCCCGACACCGGCCCGGTCGATCTCGTGGAAGCCTTCGCGGCGCACTTCCCGTTCCGGGTACTGGCCGAAGTCATCGGGCTGCCGGGGGAGTTCGCGGCCCGATTCGACCGGGACTGGGGAAAGGTCGTACAGCCGGTGGGGCCCGAGGACCCCGGCCGTGCCGCCTACGAGGCGCGGCTGGGCGGGCTCCAGCGGTACATCGCCGACCTGGTCGACCACAAGCGCCGGGAACCCGGCGACGATCTGCTGTCCCGTCTGGTCGCGGCCCGCGACGGCGGTGAACTCGGGCAGCCGGAGCTGGATTCGATGATCTTCCAGCTGCTGGTCGCCGGCCAGGAACCGGTCACCAACCAGATCACCACCGCCCTGGTCACCCTGCTGCGCCACCCCGGCCACCTTTCCGCGCTCGCCGCCCGCCCCGACCTGCTGCCCCGCGCGGTCGAGGAACTGCTGCGCCACGACGCCGCGTTCGAGCTGACGACCTGGCGGTTCTTCGCCGAGGACAGCGAGCTGCACGGCACCCGGATCCCGGCGGGCGACTCCGTCATCGTCTCGCTCTGCGCGGCCAACCGCGACGACCGCCGCTTCGCCGGCGCCGACACGCTCGACTTCGACCGCTCCCCCAACGCGCACCTCGCGTTCGGCCACGGCATCCACTTCTGCCCCGGTGCCGCCCTCGCCCGCGTGGAACTCCAGATCGCTCTGGGGTCCCTGCTCAGACGGCTGCCCGGCCTGCGCCTTGCCGTCCCGGAGTCGCAACTGCGGTGGATTCCGGCGGTGTTGGCACGCGGTGTCGACCACCTCCCGGTGACGTACGGCGGGGACGCGGAGGGTACGGCCGGTACCGCCGCCGTGGTCCGCACCGGAGCGGAGCCCGCTGCCTTTGGGCCGACCGCCGCGGGCTGCCCCCTGCACCGGGCGGACAGCTCGACATGCTGACCCCCCTCACCGAGCCGCACCCCGCGACCGCCGGCGGCGCCGCCCGCGACGACGTCCACACCGACGGCTCCCACCGTGCGACCCGCGCCACCTGCGAGGCGGTCCTCCGCATCCTCCTGCCGTACCGCCGCGCCCTGGAGGCCCCCCACTCCCCGCACCACCGCCGCGGCCCCCACGGGGCTGCCGCCCGCGACGACGTCCCCGCGGCGTTTCCCGCCCAGTTGCGGCAGCTCGCGCCCTGGGTCGCGGCGGGTGAGCCGATCCGCTTCACGCTGCCCGGCTTCCCCTGCAAGTCGCCGAACCCCGCCAAGGTGCTCGGCACCGTCCCCGACGAGGGCGAGCGGCTGGCACTGCGCTTCCTCGACCGCCTGTGCACCCGCATCGAGGCCGTCCATCCGCCCGGTGCACGGGTCGTCATCTGCTCGGACGGACATGTCTTCAGCGACCTCATCCGCGTCCCCGACACGGACATCGACGCGTACGGGGACGGGCTGCGGGCGATGATCCGCGACGAGGGGCTGGCGGCCCGTCTCGGTGTGTTCGATCTGCGCGCGGCCTACGGGGATCTGCCGTACGCCGCGAAGCGGGCCCGGATCCAGGAAGCCCATGCGCCGACGCCGGAGGAGCTACGGGCCGAGACCCGCGGCGACGAGGCGGCCCGGCGGCTGTACCAGGGCATCACCCGGTTCCTCTTCGAGGACACCGACCTCGCCTCGTACCCCGGCACCCGCTCGGCGCTGCAACGCGACTGCCGGGCCCGCGCGTACGGCGTCATACGGCGCAGCCGCGCATGGGGCGGGCTGATCGACGAGCATCACCCCGGCGCGGTCCGGCTCTCCATCCATCCGCAGCCGCGCGGCTCGGCCAAGTTCGGCATCCGGTTGCTGGAGGCGCCGGATGCCTGGCTGACGCCCTGGCATGCGTGTGTGCTGGAACACCCCGACGGGCGGGTGGAGTTGCTGCGGCGGGCGGACGCCGAGGCGCGCGGTCGGCTGGTCGTGCGCGCGGGGCGGCCGAGCCACTTCGCGGTGGCGCGAACGGGACGGGCCGCGGGGACGGGACCCGCGGCGACGGGATGAGCCCCGAAGCCGCCTCGGCCGTTGCGGCCGGGCCGTGAGCGGTGTGGACGGCCGGTTCCGGCCCGGCCGTCCACACCGGTCACCGCGGCTCGGGGCCGCGGCGCCGCCGCTTGCCGCGCCCCGGGCTCAGCACCGGACGGAGTCGGCCGCCCGGCGGTGGTCGAACGCGATCAGCGGATCGCCCGTCAACGGGTGCTCCGTGACCGCGGCCCGTACGCCGAAGACCTCGGCCAGGAGTTCCGGGGTCAGCACGGTGCGGGGCGGGCCGGAGGCGACCAGCCGGCCGGCGTGCAGGACGTGCAGGCGGTCGCAGAGGGAAGCCGCGGCGTTGAGGTCGTGGAGGGAGATCAGGGTGGTGCGGGCCTGCGCGCGGAGCAGGGCCAGGAGCTCCACCTGATGGCGGATGTCGAGGTGGTTGGTGGGCTCGTCGAGCACCAGGACGTCCGGATTCTGGGCGAACGCCCGTGCCAGCAGCACGCGTTGGCGCTCCCCTCCGGAGAGGGCGGAGAAGCGGCGCGCCTCCTGGCCGGACATGCCGACGCCGGCCAGGGCCTGTGCCACCGTCTCCCGGTCGGTGGCGTCCTCCCCCGCGAAGGCCCGTTTGTAGGGTGTGCGGCCCATGGCGACCACTTCGCGCACGGTCAGCTCGAAGTCGCCGCCGCGTTCCTGGGGCAGCGCGGCGACATGGCGGGCGGCCCGGCCCGGTGCCAGGGTGCGGATGTCGGTTCCGGAGAGCAGGACCCGCCCGGCGGTGGGGCGCAGATGCCGGTAAACGGTCCGCAGGACGGTGGACTTCCCGCTGCCGTTGGGGCCGACCAGCCCGGCGATCTCCCCGGCGGCTGCCATGAGACGGACGCCGGCGACGACGTCCCGTCCTGAGTAGGCGACCCGCAGTTCCTCGATGTCGATCCTCATGGCCGCCCTTCCGTCCCCGTAGCCGTGTCGCTCTGTGCCCGTGTCCCCGCCGGTGTCCGTGCGCCTGCTCATCCCGCCGCCCCCACCCGCCGGTCCAGGATGAACAGCAGCGCCGGGGCGCCGATCAGGGCGGTGACGACGCCGACGGGGAGTTCCTGGGTGGCCAGGGCCGTGCGGCACACGACGTCGACGACCACCAGGACCAGTGCCCCGGTGAGGGCGGAGAGCGGCAGCAGCCGGCGGTGGTCGCCGCCGAGCAGCAGCCGGCACAGGTGCGGCACCATCAGGCCGAGGAAGCCGATGGCCCCGGAGACGGCGACCAGGACGCCGGTCAACAGGCTGGTCACCGCGAACAGTTCGCGGCGCAGCCGGACCACGTCGATGCCCAGGCCGGCGGCCGTCTCGTCGCCCATCAGCAGGGCGTTCATGGCGCGGGCGCGGGCCTGGAGCACCAGCAGCCCGGTCGCGACGGCGAGGGCCGGCAGCCCGAGCGCGCTCCAGGTCGCCCCGCTCAGGCTGCCCATCAGCCAGAACAGCACACCACGGGTCTGCTGCTCGTCCCCGGCCTGGAGGACCAGGTAGCTGGTGAAGCCGGAGAGGAACTGGCCGATGCCCACGCCGGCCAGGACGAGGCGCAGCGGGGAGAAGCCGCCGCCGCGGCGCGCCAGGCACCACACCAGGGCGAAGGCGGCGAGCGCGCCCGCGAAGGCCGCGGCCGACAGCCCGAACCCCAGCGCACCGCCGGCGCCCGCGCCCAGCACGATCGCGGCGACCGCACCGAGCGAGGCGCCGTGTGAGATGCCCAGGAGGTACGGGTCGGCGAGGGGGTTGCGGACCAGGGCCTGGGTCGCGGTGCCCACCAGTCCCAGTCCGGCGCCCACGCAGGCCGCCAACAGGGCCCTGGGGACGCGGAGTTGCCAGATGATGAGGTCGTCGGTGCCGGGCTGCGGTGCGGTGCCGCCCAGCCGGCGGAGGACCACGGCCCATACGTGTCCGGGGGCGATGTCCGTGGCGCCCAGGGACACCGCGGCGGTCAGCGCCGCGATCAGGGCGAGGGCCAGCCCGAGTGCCAGTGCCCCGGCGCGGAGGCCGCGCCCGGGTCCGGACGGGGCGGACTCCGTCCGGGCCGCACCGTCCGCCGCCGCGCGCACCGCCGCCATTACCGCGCCGCCTTGAACCGCGTGGGATACAGCGTGTGCGCGATCTGCGCCACGGTGTCCGCGTTGCCGACCCCGGCGATCGTCGTGCGTTCCGAGCCGATCCGCAGGAACCGGTCGTTCCGTACGGCCGCCAATCCCCTGGTGGCCGGGAAGGACTTCAGGAACGCGGCGGCCTGGTCGAACGCCCTGGCGTTGGCGGCGGCGTCGCCCCGGTCCCGGACGGCCAGTTGGATCCAGTCCGGGTTCCGGGCGACCACGTCCTCCCAGGAGACCGGTGTGAAGGCGCCGTCGCAGTCGCCGAAGATGTTGCGCGCACCGGCCTGGGTGAGCACGGCGTTGGCGACCTGCTTGCGGCAGACGGCCATCGGCTGCTTGGTGCCGGCGTCGAAGTCGAAGAAGAAGTAGCTCGGCCGCTTTTCCTCGGGTACGTCGCCCACGGCCTTGCGGACGGCGGCGACCTTCTCCCGCATGCCGGCGACGAGTTCGCGGGCCCGTTGCGCGGTGCCGGTGACCGCGCCGAGCCGGGTGATGTCGCCCTCCACGCCGGACAGGTCCTGCTGGGGGCTCTTGGCCATCGGTGCGCAGGCGGTGGAGGCGAGGAAGATGTGCCGGATGCCGGCCGCCCTGAACTCCTCCTCGGTCGGGGCGTCGCCGGCCCCGCCCATCCTGCTCATGGCGGCGAAGGTGTCGATGTAGAGGTCCGCGCCCGAGCCGAGCAGTTTCTCCTTGGGGATGACGGCCTTCCCGAGGACCGGGACGCGCTGCGCCCGCGCGCCCAGGTCGCCCTTCCAGGTGCCCTTGCCGGGCGGGAAGCCGGTCCCGATGACCCGGTCGCCGGCGCCCAGCCGCAGCAGCATCTCCAGGGCGGCGGCGTTGCTCGTGACGATCCTGCGCGGCGCGGCGGTGAAGGTGGTCTCGGCGCCCTTGCAGTCGGCGACCTTCACCGGGAAGCCGGAGCCGCCGCTCCCGGAGGCACCGCTCCCGGTTCCCGTACTGCCGGCACCGCCGCCACCGCACGCGGTGGCGGTCAGCGCGACCAGCATCGCGACACCGCACAACTTCCCAGGACGCATGGGCCTTCTCCCCTACCTGCAACGCACCGGCCGGTCGGCCGGCCGCGGGGTCACGCTCGTGACCCGGCACAGGTAGTCGGCCGGATCACGCGTCCGGTTCCCGGCCGCTACGGCTACCTCTGCTCCGTCCCACCGCTTCTGGGGTCCCTGGAGCTCCAGCAGCCGCACGCGTGTACCGTGCGGCCACCGGGCGACGGTTTCGGCGGCGGAGCCGCCTGTGCGGCGGTTCCGGGGACTACGGGAAGGCCCGCCCTCACGCCAACTGGCGCCGCACCAGATCGTGCAGCCGGCCGCCGGTGTCCGCGAGCAGGTCCGCGGGGGCGCCCTGCTCGACGACCCGGCCGTCGGCCATGACGATGACGCGGTCGGCGTCCATGACGGTGGAGAGCCGGTGGGCGATGACCAGGCGGCTGGCGCTGAGCTTGCGGGTGCTGTCGATGACGATGCGCTGGGTTTCGTTGTCGAGGGCGCTGGTGGCCTCGTCGAAGAAGAGGATGCGGGGGCGGCGGACCAGTGCCTGGGCGATCATCAGGCGCTGGCGCTGGCCGCCGGATATGGCGCCGCCGCCGGAGATCATGGTGTGCAGGCCCATCGGCATCCGTTTGATGTCCTCGGCCAGGCCCGCCATTTCGGCCGCCGCCCAGACCTCTTCCTGGGTGAACGCCTCGGCGCCGCTGATGCAGTCGAGGAGCGAGCCGGTGAGCGGCTGGGCGTTCTGCAGGACGACACCGCACTGGCGGCGCACGGCCGCCTGGTCGAGGGCCGCGAGGTCCTGGCCCTCGTAGAGAACGCTGCCCGAGGTGGGCTTGTCGAAGCCGATGAGGAGGCGGAGCAGGGTCGACTTGCCGCAGCCGCTGGGGCCGACGACGGCGACGAACTCGCCCGGCTCGACGCGGAGGGAGACATCGTCGAGGACCAGGGGGCCGTCGTCGGTGTAGCGGAACGAGAGCCGGCGCGCCTCGATGCCGCCGGAGAGGACGCCGGGCTGGGCGCTGCCGCCGCGGACCTCGGGGGCCTCGTCCAGCACCGGCTTGATCTGCTCGAACATCGGGAGCGCGGCGGCGGCCGAGACGAACGCGCCGGTGATCTGGGTGACCGAGGTGAGCAGCATGGTCACCGAGGTGTTGAAGGTCAGGAAGGAGCCGGCCGACATGGTGCCGCGGGCGGGGCCGGCCAGCAGCAGGAAGAGGACGAGGGAACAGAGGGGGAGGTAGACCGCGTTGAGGACGGTGGTGAGGTTCTTGATGCGGCCGGCCTTCTGCTGGAGTTCGCGGGAGCGGGCGAACTCGCGGGCCCAGGCCGCGTACGCGAAGCTCTCGGCCGCCGCGACCCGCAGCTTGGGCAGGCCGCGCAGGGTCTGGAACGCCTGGTTGTTGAGCTTGTTGCCGAGCGTGACCAGCTTGCGCTGCCAGCGCAGTTCCCACAGCCCCATGACCAGGAACACCGCGCCGATGACCAGCAGCATGGCGATCGCGGCGAGGGCGAGCGGGGCGCTGTAGAGGAACAGCAGGACGAGGTTCATCGCGCCGACCGTGGTGGCCTGCACCGCGACCGGTCCGACGCCGGCCAGCACCCGGCGGATGGCGCTGATGCCCATTGCGGCACTGGCCAGTTCGCCGGTGGAGCGCTCGGCGAAGAACTTCGTCGGGAGGCGCAGCAGCCGGTCCCAGACGGCGGGCTGGAGGACGCTCTCGATGCGGCCCTCCATGCGGAGCACGGTGAGGTTCTGGAGCAGCATGAAGGCGGCGGAGACGACGCCGGAGACGATGACGGCGAGGGCGACCTGGACGATCAGGCTGCGCTCGGCTGCCGGTACGTAGACGCCGAGGACCTTGCCGGTGGCGATCGGGACGAGCGCGCCGAGGCCGACCGTCACCAGTCCGCCGAGGGCCAGGTTGCGCGCGTCCATGCGGGTGCCGCGCAGGCTGAAGCGCATCAGCCGCCACATGTTCATCGGGCGGTCCGGCAGCGGCCGGTAGAACATCACCGCGCGCGGCTCGAACTCGTCGGCGTTGTCCTTGCCTATGCGTATCCGCAGACCGGAGGCGGGGTTGACCGCCTCGTAGCGTCCGCGGCGCCACAACAGGGCAACGGGAGCACCGGATTTGGCGCGCATGCCGACCAGGGGGCCGGCGTCGGTGCGCCACCAGCGCCCGTCGAGGCGTACGCCGCGGGTGCGGATCCGGGAGCTGACCGCGACGCGTTCGACGGCGCTGATCCGGTCGCCTGCCGCGGCGCCCTTGGGAGGCTCGGTGAGGGTGATGCCGGCCGCCGCGGCGACCTGGCGGCAGACCGCGAAGGTCGCGTCGTCGCCGGCCCGGTCGCGGCCCGCGGCGGAGCGTCCCGAGCGGTCCTTGCCGATGGAGGCGAGCAGCGCCTGGTCCGCGCGTTCGCGGACCGCCTCGCCCGCCTTGATGCCGGCGGCGGTGCGGTCCTCGTGGGCGCGCTCCAGCTGCTCGATCCAGCGGTCGACGGCGGACAGCAGCCGGTACTGCTGGTTGACCATGCGCTGCCACAGCGCGGGGTCGACGAGCAGGTCGGCGGCGGCCTCCGCGCTGTAGGAGGCGCCGTACTGGACGCTGCCGGGCGGCACCGGCATCCAGAGGATGTCGTCGTCGGCCACCGCCTCGTCGGTGGGCCGGCCGTCCAGCGGTGCCTCGAACAGCACGCCCAGGCTGCGGGCGGTGCCGAGCGCGAAGGCGTGCTCCAGCGCGGTGGGCGCCTGCCCTCCGTAGGTGTCGTCGTAGCCGTACGCGTACTCGCCCTGCTCGCCGTAGCCGGTGTGGTCGGGGCGGGGCAGTTCGCGCAGCGCGATCCGGCGCAGCCCGCAGTCCTGGGAGGGGCGGCCGAAGAGGGTGTGCTGGGGGCCCTCGACGGGGCCGAGCAGCAGGGCGCCGGCTTCCAGGCGGCCGAGGAAGTGCCAGTGGCCCTCCTGGGCGGCGTCGACGGCGAAGAGGTCCAGGAAGCCGCCGGTGACCAGCCACAGGACGTGCGGCCCCTCCAGGGGGACGTTGCGCAGCCCGGTGCAGTCGACGGGGGCGCCGAGGCCGCCCAGGGCGTGCCGCACCGCGTCGCTCTCGCCCGGCCCCTGGGCGGGTCCCGCGGCGGACCCCGTGGCGGATCCCGCCTCCGGAGCCGGGTGTACGGATGCCACGTCAGTGCTCCTTGACCAGCTCGGCGTACGCGCCTCCGGCGGCGACCAGGTCCTGGTGCCGGCCGCGTTCGACGACCACGCCGTGGTCGAGGACCACGATCTCGTCGCTGTCGCGGACGGTGCTCAGCCGGTGGGCGATGACGACGCAGGCGCAGCCGCGCCGCCGCAGATTGTCCATGATGACCGCCTCGGTCTCGGCGTCCAGGGCGCTGGTGACCTCGTCGAGGACCAGGATGCTGGGGCGCCGTACCAGTGCGCGGGCGATTTCCAAGCGCTGCCGCTGGCCGCCGGAGAAGTTGCGGCCGTCCTGCTCGACGCGGCTGTGGATGCCGTCGGGGCGGCGGGCGATGACGTCGTCGTAGAGGGCGGCGTCCTGGAGGGCGGCGATGACCGCGTCGTCCGGGATCGAGGGGTCCCAGAGGGCGACGTTGTCCCGGACGGTGCCCTCGAAGAGGAAGATGTCCTGGTCGACGAAGGAGACCGAGGCGGCCAGCGCGCTGCGGGGGATGTCCTCCAGCCGCTGTCCGTCGATGCGGATGGTGCCTTCCCAGGGGGCGTAGAGGCCGGATATCAGCCGGGAGACGGTGGACTTGCCGCTGCCGGAGCCGCCGACCAGGGCGACCTGGCGGCCGGGACCGACGGCCAGGGAGAAGCCGGTGAGCAGCGGTTTGTCGAGCGGGCTGTAGCCGAAGGTGATGTCCTCCAGCGTCACATGGCCTTTGAGGCGGCGGGTGCCGGTGTCCGCCTCCGGGCGGGAGTAGAGGGTGTCGGCCGGGAAGCTCTCGACGTCCTTGAGGCGGGCGACGTCGGCGGCGAAGTCCTGTATGCGGCCGGCGACGCCGTTGAGCCGGGTGACCGGCGCGGTGAAGCGCGTCACCAGGGCCTGGAAGGCGACCAGCAGGCCGATGGAGATATGGCCCTCGACCGCGCGCAGCCCGCCGATCCACAGGATCAGGGCGCTGTTGAGGGTGGCGAGAGTGGGGGCGACGACCGCCAGCCAGGCGCTGGGGACGCCGAGCCGCTGCTGTTCCTCCAGGGTGGTGGCGTGCTGGCCGGCCCAGCGCCGGAAGTAGCCGTTCTCGCCGCCGGTGGCCTTCATGGTCTCGATGAGCTGGAGGCCGGTGTACGAGGTGTTGGTCAGCCGGGCGGTGTCGGCGCGCAGCTTCTGGGTGTGGGTGGCCCGCAGCCGGACGACGATCCGCATCGCGACGACGTTGAGCAGCGCGATCAGTACGCCGATGACGGTGAGTTGGGGGTCGTACGTCCACAGCAGCAGGGCGTAGAGGACCACCACGACGCCGTCCACGGCTGCCGCGGCGAGGTCCCGGGCGAGGGTCTCGGCCACCGCGTCGTTGGACTGGAGCCGTTGGACGAGGTCGGCGGGCGAGCGCTGGGCGAAGAAGGTGACCGGCAGCCGCAACAGGTGGCGCAGGAAGCGGGCGCTGCTGAGGGTGGAGGAGATGATCCGGCCGTGCAGCAGGTTGGCCTGTTGCAGGCCGGTCAGTACGGCGGTGAGCGCCACCATCGCGGTCATCGCGGCGAACAGCGGCCCCAGCAGGGAGGTCTGGTTGCCGATCAGGAACATGTCGATGTACGTGCGGCTGAGCGCGGGTACCGCGGCGCCGACGCCGACCAGCAGCAGGCTGGCGAGCAGCGCGGCCAGCAGGGTGCCGGTGGTGCCGCGCAGCCGGGCGGGCAGGGCGCTGAGCACGCTGGGCCTGCGGCCCCCCTTGCGGAACGCGTCGGTGGGCTCGAAGACCAGGACGACGCCGGTGAAGCTGGTGTCGAAGTCCTCCGTGGCCACGAAGCGGCGGCCCTTGTCGGGGTCGTTGATGTGCACGCCGCGGCGGCCGAGGCGGCGGCCCATGCCGTCGTAGACGACGTAGTGGTTGAACTCCCAGAAGAGGATGGCCGGCGCCGGGACCTCGGCGAGCGCGGCCGGTTCCATCTGCATGCCCTTGGCCTGGAGGCCGTAACTGCGGGCGGCCTTGAGCAGGTTGCTGGCGCGCGAGCCGTCGCGGGAGACGCCGCAGGCGATCCGCAGCTCCTCCAGGGGGACGTGGCGCCCGTAGTGGGCGAGCACCATGGCCAGGGAGGCGGCGCCGCACTCCACGGCCTCCATCTGGAGCACGGTGGGCGTGCGGACGGCTTTCCCGGCCTTCCCGGCCTTTGCGGCGGGCGCCGGCCCCTTGCGGCGGCGGGCGGCCGGCGCGTGCTCGGGGCGGTGCCGGCCGCGGCCGGCCGGCGGCAGGTGCTGCGGGGGTGCCGCGGAGTCGTTCGGTGCGGTCACGGGAGCAGCCAATCGATCGGGTGCTGCGCGGCCAGGTGGACGGCGCCGGTGGCCTGGGTCATCGAGTCCAGCGCGAAGGGCGGGCCGTCCGAGGTGGACCAGGCGTAACCGGAGGCGGTGTGCGCGGTGTCGAGCGTGACCCGGACCGCGACCGGCTGGCCGTGCTGGGAGAACTGCTCGCCGAGCTGGTCGCTGCCGAGGAAGGCGGAAATCCGCTGGCGGGTCTGGGGGTTGCGGCCGATGGCCACGATCTTGCCGCGCAGTACGCCGTACTGCTGGGTCGGCGCGGACTGGACGCTGAGGTCGACGGAGGCGCCGAGGGGGAGGGTGGCGGCGCTCTCGGCGGGGGCGGAGAGGGGCGCGGGCA
>NZ_KN708638.1:1042393-1050188 GCF_000805335.1 Streptomyces sp. CT34
GGCGATGGCGCGGACGACGGTGGTGGTGCCCTGTGCCGTACGGACCTTCACGACGGGCGCGTTGGCGGCGACCGGCTTGCCTTCCTCGGCGAGCACCGCGGTCACCTGGCCGGCGACGGGGCTCTGGAGCAGGTAGCTGCCCTGGCCGTGGGTGAGGATGCCGGGGGCGCCGAGGGTCGAGGAGACGGTGCCGGTGACCGCCCAGACGGCGGCGCCGGCCATCACGAGGACCGTGACGATCAGGACGAGCCAGCCCTGCGGCCGGGCGAAGCGCACCGGCAGGTCGAGTTCCTCGGGCGACTGCAGCTTGGAAAGGGCCTGCTGGCGGAACTGCACGTCACTCTTCCCTCAACTGCACGATCTGGTACGGGACATCATGGCACGGCGCAGGCGGCCGGCGGTATGTCCTGCGGTGAACGGCCAGGTGCCCCGGGGCCCGGTGGGAACCGGGCTGTCCGGGGCACTCGGCCCGGCACGTCGGCAAGGAGGGGCCGCCGACGTGCCGTTGTCTCCGCTCGATGCCGGTTGTGCCGCTCAGCGGCACAGGGGCTCAGAGACCGGCGGTCAGGCCACCGACGGTGCCCTGCAGGTTCACGCCGGTGGCGCCCTGGACCAGGCCGGTGGCGGTGGTGAGGACACCCGCGGCCGGGCCGATGGAGTCAACGGTGTTGGTGACGGTGCTCAGCGCGCCGCCGACGAGGCCACCGGACACGTTGTCCAGGTCGGCGTCGGAGATTTCCTGGGTCTGAACCTGGGCGTTGTTCATGATGTTTCCCTTCGGATCAATATCAAGAAAAAGCAGGCGAACGGGCCGTCCGGTGGGATTGACCCGGCCGCGGCAACGGTAGTCGGGGGCCCGAATTCGGGAAACCCGGGTGACTCCCGCAGTGCGAAGGATCAAAGCACGCAGGCCCGTTGCCCTGCTAATCGGAGAACCGTCGATCCGGACGCGAACGCTCCGTCGAATTACCGGACGTGTACATGCATCCATGAGTTGGTGGCAACTTCTTCACACCTCCTCCGGTTTCTTTTCCGTCGACCTGTCGTTGCGCTCCGTAGCGAACGGGACATTCCCGTACCAACCCGCTGATCCACAGGTCAGAGCCGGATCACAAAACCATCGGGCGGGCGCTGACTGCGCATTCGGTGTGCAGATTTGCTGAAGGCGGCCAGTCTTTACGACTTCACAGCGCGACCCCCCGGCCGGAAGTCCGGCAAGCATTGCGGACACTGGTCCAGGATGTTGCAGAGGCTTTAACCGCACATGATTCCCTGTGACTTCCGCTGTGGTAACGACCGGAATGACCGCCGTTATCTCGACGCCATTCCACTGGAAACGGATCGACCATCCGGAGAACGGACATATTCGCATAACTGCGATAGGGGAGGTTCGCCGTACCGCTCGCGGTGGCAGCCGGCCAGTCGCCGGTGCACGGTGGGGAGGTGGATCCCGTGGCGGCGCTGGAGCGGATCGCGTTCCTGCTGGAGCGGCAGGGCGCGGTCACCTACCGGGTGCAGGCGTTCCGTACGGCCGCGGCGGTCGTCGGCGAACTGTCCGGGGAGGAACTGCGCGAGCGGGCGGCGAACGGGACGCTGGGCCGTCTCAAGGGGCTCGGCCCGAAAACCACCCGGGTCGTCGAAGAGGCCCTCGCGGGGCGGCGGCCCGCCTACCTGGCGCGGCTGACGGAGGAGGCCGGCGGCCCGCTGGTCGAAGGGGAGCGAGGGCGGGCGCTGTTGCGGGCGCTGCGCGGGGACTGCCATCTGCACTCGGACTGGTCGGACGGCGGCAGCCCGGTGGAAGCGATGGCCAGGGCCGCCCGCGACCTCGGCCACGACTGGTGCGTGCTGACCGATCACTCCCCGCGCCTCACCGTCGCCCGAGGGCTGACCGCCGAGCGGCTGCGGCGGCAACTGGTGCTGGTCGCGGCGGTGAACGCGCAACTGGCGCCGTTCCGGCTGCTGACCGGCATCGAGTGCGACATCCTCGACGACGGCTCGCTCGACCAGGAGCCGGAACTGCTGGACGAACTCGACGTGGTGGTCGCCTCGGTCCACTCCAGGCTGCGGATGGCGAAGGGCCCGATGACCCGCCGGATGCTGGCGGCCGTACGCAACCCGCTGGTGGACGTCCTGGGCCACTGCACCGGGCGGCAGATCACCGGAAAGCCGCGCCCGGAGTCGGAGTTCGACGCCGGGGAGGTCTTCGCGGCGTGCGCCGAGCACCGTACGGCCGTGGAGATCAACTGCCGCCCGGACCGGTTCGATCCGCCGCGCCGGCTGCTGCGGCAGGCGCTCGACGCCGGCGCCCTCTTCGCCATCGACAGCGACGCGCACGCACCCGGCCAGCTGGACTGGCAGATCTACGGATGCGCCCGCGCCGAGGAGTGCGGCGTCCCGGCGGAGCGGGTCATCACCACCTGGACGGCCCGCCGGCTGATGGCCTGGACCCGCACCGGCCGGACACCGGGCCGGGCCGCCGGCTGACGTCCGGCCCGGTCAGCCGTGGGCTGCCGCCGCCGTCCGGAGCGCCGTGAGCACCGGGCGGAGCAGCGGGTGGTCCTCGGCGCCGCGGCGTACGGCGGCGAAGACCCGGCGGGTGGGGGCGACTCCGTCCACCGGGCGGACCACCGCATCGGTCAGATCCATCCCGCGCAGCGCCGAGCGCGGCACCAGCGCGACGCCCGCACCCGCGGAGGCGAGCGCCACCACCGCCCGGAAGTCATCCGAGGAATGCTCCAGGCGCGGCTCGAAACCGGCGTATTCGCAGGCCAGGACGACCACGTCGAGGCAGGGGTTGCCGGAATACGGGCCGATCCACGGGTCCTTGGCCAGCCCCGCCAGCGGCACCCGCTCCGCGCCGGCCAGCGGGTGGCCGGGCGAGAGCACCGCGTCGAACGGCTCGGCGTACAGCGGGACCCGGGTCAGCCGGGGGTCGTCCTCGCCCGGCGCACCGCGGTACTCCACCGCGACCGCGACATCGACCTGCCGGTCCAGCACCATCAGCAGGCTGGCGTCGCCCTCGGCGTCCTGGACACGGACGCGGATGCCGGGCGCGGACCGGGCCAGCTCGGTGATCGCCGGGGCGAGCACCAGCCCGATGCCGGTCGCGAACGCGGCCACCGTCACCGTGCCCGCCTCCCCCGCCTCATAGGCGGCGAGCTCCGACTCGGCGCGCTCCAGCTGGGCCAGGACGGCATTGGCATGGCCCAGCAGGATGTCGCCCGCGGCGGTCAGCCGGACACCGCGCGCGCCGCGCTCCACGAGGCGGTGGCCGGTCTCCTGCTCCAGGGCCGCCAACTGCTGGGAGACCGCCGAGGGCGTGAGGTAGAGCGCGGCTGCCGCGGCGGTGACCGTACGGTGGTCGGCCAGCGCACGGAGGATGTGCAGCCGGCGTGCTTCGATCATGCTTCCAGTCTCGCAGGGTGCGGCCGGTTGTTCCCTTGCGGACGGCCCGGTTCAGCGCACCAGCGCGGCGCGGGCGGCCACGAAGGCGTCCACCGCGCGGTGCACGTCGTCCGTGGAGTGCGCCGCGGACAGCTGGACCCGGATCCGCGCCTGCCCCTGGGGGACGACCGGGTACGAGAACCCGATGACGTACACCCCGCGCTCCAGCAGCAGCTCCGCCATCCGGCCCGCCTCGGCCGCGTCGCCGATCATCACCGGCGCGATGGCGTGCTCGCCGGGCAGGATCTCGAAGCCCTCCTCGGTCATCCGGGAGCGGAACAGCGCGGTGTTGGCGTGCAGCCGCTCGCGCAGCTCGCCGGCGGACTCCAGCAGGTCGAGCACCTTGAGGGAGGCCGCCGCGATCACCGGCGCCAGCGAGTTGGAGAAGAGGTACGGACGGGAGCGCTGGCGCAGCAGGGCGACGATCTCGGCGCGGGCGGCGACATAGCCGCCGGAGGCGCCGCCGAGCGCCTTGCCGAGGGTGCCGGTGATGATGTCGACGCGGTCCATCACGCCGTGCAGTTCGGGTGTGCCGCGCCCGCCGGGACCGACGAAGCCGACCGCGTGCGAGTCGTCGACCATCACCATCGCGCCGTAGCGGTCGGCCAGGTCGCAGATCTCGGGCAGCGGCGCCAGGTAGCCGTCCATGGAGAAGACGCCGTCGGTGACGACGAGGGTGCGCCGGGCGCCCTCCGCCTCCTTCAACTGGCGCTCCAGGTCGGCCATGTCGCGGTTGGCGTAGCGCAGTCGGCGGGCCTTGGAGAGCCGGATGCCGTCGATGATGGAGGCGTGGTTGAGGGCGTCGGAGATGACCGCGTCGTCCGGGCCGAGCAGGGTCTCGAAGACACCGCCGTTGGCGTCGAAACAGGAGGAGTAGAGGATGGTGTCCTCTTGGCCGAGGAATCCGGAGATCCGCCGCTCCAGCTCCTTGTGGACCTCCTGCGTACCGCAGATGAAGCGGACCGAGGCCAGTCCGTAGCCCCAGCGGTCGAGCGCCTCGTGGGCGGCGGCGACGACCTCGGGGTGGTCGGCCAGGCCCAGGTAGTTGTTGGCGCAGAAGTTGAGGACCTCGCCGGGGCGGCCTTCCCCAGGCTCTTGACTTCGCTCGAGCAGGGGAGACCCCATTGCGGTGACCGCGACGGTGGCGGACTGCGGGGTGCCGATGACCCGCTCCGGCTTGTGCAGCCCGGCGGCGCGGATCTCGTCGAGGGTGCTGCGCAGCTCATCGCGTACGGAGTCGAACATGGGGCCTTCCTTAGGGGTGCGTCGGGGGGACCGGGCCGGGATCAGGCGGCCCAGTCGAGGATGACCTTGCCGCCCTGGCCGCCGGCCGCGTCGGCGAAGGCGGCGTCGAACTCCTGGTACGGGTAGCGGCCGGTGATCACCGGTGCGAGGTCGAGGCCGCCTTCGAGCAGGACCGACATCGCGTACCAGGTCTCGAACATCTCCCGGCCGTAGATGCCCTTGATGGTGATCATGGAGGTGACGATCCGGGACCAGTCGACCGGGAACTCCTGGGACGGCAGGCCCAGTACGGCGATCCGGCCGCCGTGCGTCATGTTGCCGATCATGTCGCGCAGCGCCTCGGGGCGGCCGGACATCTCCAGGCCGACGTCGAAGCCCTCGCGCAGGCCCAGTTGGTGCTGCCCCTCCGCGATCGAGGACCGCCCGACGTCGAGGGCGAGAGTGACGCCGACCTGCCGGGCCAGTTCGAGGCGCTGCTCGCTGACGTCGGTGATCATCACGTTGCGGGCGCCGGCGTGCCGGGCGACCGCCGCCGCCATGATCCCGATCGGCCCGGCCCCGGTGATCAGTACGTCCTCGCCGACCAGGGGGAAGGAGAGCGCGGTGTGCACGGCGTTGCCGAAGGGGTCGAAGACCGCGGCGATGTCGAGGTCGACCGGGACCCGGTGCACCCACACATTGGCCGCCGGCAGCGCCACGTACTCGGCGAACGCGCCGTCCCGGCCGACGCCGAGCCCGACCGTGGCCCGGCACAGATGGCGGCGTCCGGCCAGGCAGTTGCGGCACTTGCCGCAGACCAGATGGCCCTCGCCGCTCACCAGGTCCCCGGCGCGTATCTCGGCCACGTCCCGGCCGGTCTCGACGACCTCGCCGACGAATTCGTGGCCGATTGTCAGCGGGGCGTTGACGGACTGCCGGGCCCAGCCGTCCCACGACCGGATGTGCAGGTCCGTGCCGCAGATGCCGGTGCGCAGCACCTTGATCAGCACATCCCCCGCGCCGACCGCGGGCTCCGGCACGTCCGTGAGCCACAGTCCCGGCTCCGCCTTCTGCTTGACCAGTGCCTTCACCGTTAGAGCTCCCGTACGTGAAGAGGTGCCGTGCCGTTCACGGGGGCCCGATCCGGCCGCCCGTTCCCCGGCCAGAAATCTCCCCTACCGCGGCCGTCCGGTCCATCGAGGATTTCTTAAGCGCGGCGACAGCTGCCCTTCACGCCCGGCCGGCCGAGCGGGCCGGGGAGTGTAGGACTTCGCAGCGGTGAACGCCGGAATTCATCACAGCTTGAGTGCCATGGGCCCGGGGCGGGCGGGGCTGCGTAGGACTGGAGGGCAACACACGGGTGCCGGCGCGACGCACTGCGGCTCCCCGTGTGCCCCCACCCTGTGCGTCCCTGGAGGTCAGTGAATTGAGCCACCGACATGTGAACAAGCGGACCGGTGTCATGGCCGGCGCCGCCGCGGCCGCCATCGTGGGCGCGGCGGTCCTGCTGCCCAACGCCCATGCGAGCACGGACCGGCCGGCCCCACGGACGCTCAGCAGCCACGCGGCCACCCAGCTGGCGGCGGCGCTCAAGGCGGACCTGGGGGACCGGACCGCCGGCTGGTACCTGGACGGCGCGAACGGCCACCTCGTCGTGAACGTCCTGTCCCAGGACGCCGCGCGGAGCGTCACGGCCAAGGGCGCCGTCGCCAAGGTCGTCCACAACAGCATGACCGCGCTGACGGCCGGCACGAAGACGCTGCGCGACACCGCCTCGGTGCCCGGCACGGCCTGGTCCATCGACCCGAAGACCAACAAGATCGTGGTGACCGCCGACAGAACGGTCACCGGCGCAAAGATGGCCAGGCTCACCAAAGCCACCGCGGCCATGGGCGCGGGCATGGTCACCGTCCAGCGGTCCCAGGGGGTGTTCCAGCGCTACGACGGCGGGAACACGGGTGGCCCGGCGGGCGGCAGCGCGGGCGGCAACGCGAGTGGCGCGGCGGGCGGCAACGCCGGTGGAACGGCGGGGAGTTCGGCGGGCGGCTCCGCGGACGGCGGTGCCGGGCAGAGCGACGGCGGTGCCGGACAGAACGGTGGCGGTGCCGGACAGAACGGTGGTGCCGGACAGAACGGCGGCGGGCAGAACGGCGGCGGTGGACAGGGCGGCGGCAGCGCCGCGGGACCGATCGGCGGTACCGCCATCTTCGGTGGCAACGCCCGCTGTTCCCTGGGTTTCAACGTCACGGTCAAGGGAGCGCCCGCCTTCCTGACGGCCGGTCACTGCGGCAACGACTCCAAGACCTGGTCGGCGGACCAGGGGGGCCGGCCACTGGGTACGGTGAGCAACTCCAAGTTCCCGAAGACCGACTTCGCGCTGGTCACCTACAACGACCCCGGTACGAAGCCGCAGAGCGCGGTCGACCTGGGCAACGGCGGCACCCAGCAGATCACCAAGGCCGCGGACGCCGCCGTCGGCATGAAGGTCAAGCGGTCGGGCTCCACCAGCGGGGTCCACGACGGCACCGTCACCGGCCTGGACGCGACGGTCAACTACGGCAACGGCGATGTCGTCAACGGCCTCATACAGACGGACGTCTGCGCGGAGCCCGGCGACAGCGGCGGCTCGATGTTCTCCGGCGACGCGGCCGTCGGGCTGACCTCCGGCGGCAGCGGCGACTGCAAGCGTGGCGGTCAGACGTTCTTCCAGCCGGTCACCGCCGCGCTCCAGGCCACGGGGGCACAGATCGGCGCCGGGAGCGGCGGCGGCAACGGCGCGGGAGGCGGCGACACGGGGGGCGCCTCCGGCGGTGCCGGCAGCTCCGGTGGCGGGACCCAGGACCCGGGCTCGACAGGCGGCGCGGGCACCCAGGACCCGGGCTCCACGGCCGGCGCCGGCACGCAGGACCCCGGCAGCGGCGGCCAGGACCCCGGCACCGGATCCCAGGACCCGGGTAGCGGGGCCCAGGACCCAGGAGCCGGCAGCGGCAGCGGCGACCCCGGCACGGGAAGCCAAGGATCACCGAACTGAACACTGAATGGAACGGTGAGCCGAACTGACGGAGAAGGTAAGGGAGTTCGCCTGGATTCACCGCGGCTCCGCTCCCCCCCCCCCCCCCCCCGGGGG
>NZ_KN708638.1:1050198-1053291 GCF_000805335.1 Streptomyces sp. CT34
AGTTCTCCTGCCTCAGACCGGAACCGGAATGGGGGACGTCACCGTGAACAGGCCCCCGTCGGGGTCGCGGATCAGCGCCTGGCTGCCCGTACCGTCCCGGGTGGCGGTCACCGGCGTGGCGGTGCCGCCGGCGGCCAGCGCCGCATCGCGCACCGCCCCGATGTCCCGCACCCGGAAGTGCACATGCCACTGCGGGCGCACCCGGGGGTCCGGCGCCGCCTCGACACCGCCGCCGCGCAGCAGCGCGACGGTGTGCGTGCCGTCGTGGACGACCACCTGGTCGTGCTCGTACGTCACCTGGCAGCCGCCCGGCCGCTCGGACGCCCAGTCGAAGACCTCCGCGTAGAAGATGGCGGCGGCGAACGCGTCCCGGGTGCGCAGCTCCAGGACCGCCGGCGCGCTGCCCACGCCCACCGACCAGGCCATGGTGTGGCCCTCCCAGAAGCCGAAGGCGGCACCGTCCCGGTCGGCGCCGAGGGCGGCCCGGCCCGGGCCCAGCTTCAGGGGCCCGACCGCCACGGTGGCGCCGCGCTCCCGGATCCGCGCGGCGGTGTCGTCGGCGCTCTCCACGGCGAAGTACGCGGTCCAGGCCACCGGGACCTGAAAGCTGGGCGCCAGCGCGCTGATTCCGGCGACCGGCTGCCCGTCCAGCAGCGCGACCGAGAACTCCTCCCCCAGGCTGGCCGGGCGGAACCGCCAGTCCAGCACGGGGCCGTAGAACGCCTGCGCGGCCCGCAGATCGCGGGTCATCAGACTCACCCAGCAGGGCGCGCCGCGTACCGGAGTGGTGGAGCGTGGGGACGGCATGGCCATCTGCCTCCAGCTGCTCGGTTCTGCCCGACCGGCCGGCGTGACCGCGGGCCGGCGCCCCTCCCCACTGTGCCAGCGACCCGCCGGGCCCGCACCAAGGGACGGCCGCGGCCCGGTGGTCGCCCGCTCAGGGCCGGGCCGGTTGTGCGGGTCCGGCCCCGGCTCGATGCTGGAAGGACCGAACCGGGCTGGACAGATGCCATGAACGCATGGAGCGCGGCGGAGAGCGCCGACTTCCGTGGTCCCCTCGACGTCACCAGAGCGGCCACGGCGGTTCTGGACGCCCGGGGTCGGGTCATCGGGTGGAGCCCGGCCGCCCGCGAGTTGCTGGGCTATGCGCCGGAGGACATCGTCGGGCAGCCGGTGGCGACGTTCCTGCCGTCGGCATCGCCCGGGACGGCCGGGGAGGCGCCGCTGCCGGGGCGGGACATCGAGGTCCGTACGGCGCGGCACGCGGACGGCCGGGCACTGCCGGTGGCGATCACGGTGTGCGCGCTGCACGACGTCCCGCCGGCCGCCGCGGCCTCGGTCGACGGGGCGCGGCCGGCCCGGGTGCTGGTGGCGGCGGCGCTGGAGAGCCTACGGAAGTGGGAGTCGCGGCAGGCGATGCTGCACGGGCTGGCCACCCGGTCGCCGGTGGGGCTGGCGATCTACGACGGCGATCTCCGGCTGACGTGGTTCAACGCCTCGTACGGGCGGGAGATCGGGCTGCCGCTGTGGCAGTTGATCGGCAAGCGGGCGGACGAGCTGTATCCGGGCGCGTTCGTGACGGAGGGGTATCCGCACGGGCTGGACGCGGTGATGCACCATGTGCTGGCGACCGGTGAGGCGATCGTCGATCTGCACTTCGTGGGCGAGCAGCCGACCGACCCGGGCACCGAGCACGTGTGGTCCTGCTCGTACTACCGGTTGCAGGATCCGGACGGCCGGGTGCTGGGGGTGTGCGAGGACTCCTTCGACATCACCGACCGCTATCGGGCGCAGCGCCGGCTGAACCTCCTGGTGGAGGCCGGCAGCCGGATCGGCACCACGCTCGACATGACCGTCACCGCGCGCGAGGTCGCCGAGGTCGCGGTGCCGGAGTTCGCCGACGAGGTGACCGTCGACCTGGTGCGGTCCGTGCTGGCGGGCGGTGATCCGGAGCCGGGCGAGAGCGGGGTGCCGGCGCTGGTGCGGGTGGCGGCCCGTTCCGCGGCCGACCGGCCGGAGGGACCGCCGCGTGCGCCGTACCCGGTGGTGTACCGGCCGGGCACGCTCCAGTACCGGAGCCTGTCCTCGGGCGGGATGATCCGCGACGAGCGGACCATGGTCGTACCGCTGCGGACCGGCGGGCGGCAGATGGGGCTGGTCACCTTCTCCCGCGCCGCGCGGCCCGCGGTCTTCGACAGCGGGGAGATCGATCTCGCCGACGAGCTGGTCCTCCGCACCGCGGTGTCGCTGGACAACGCCCGCCGCTTCGCCAGGGAGCACGCCGCGGCCCTGACCCTCCAGCGCAATCTGCTGCCGCAGCGCCTGCCCGCCCAGTCGGCGGTCGACATGGCCTACCGGTATCTGCCGAGCGACGACCGGGCCGGGGTCGGCGGCGACTGGTTCGACGTCATCGGCCTGTCCGGGACCCGGGTCGGCCTGGTGGTGGGCGACGTGGTCGGCCACGGCCTCCAGGCGGCGGCCACGATGGGGCGGCTGCGGACGACCGTACGGGCGCTGGCGCGGCTGGACCTGGCGCCCGACGAACTGCTCAGCCGGCTGGACGACCTGGTGGGGCAGCCACCGGAGGAGCGCGCGGCCGGCGAGCCGGCACGGACCGGACCGGACGATATGGCGACCGGGGTGACCTGCCTGTATGCGGTGTACGACCCGGTGTCGCGGCGCTGCACGATGGCGCGCGCGGGGCATCCGCCGCCGGCGGTGGTGGACCCCGACGGCCGGGTGACGTTCCCGGATCTGCCGGCCGGCCCACCGCTCGGGCTGGGCGGCCTGCCGTTCGAGAGCTGGGAGACCGAGCTGCCGGTGGGCAGTCTGCTCGCCCTGTTCACCGACGGTCTCCTCCAGGCCCGCGACCGGGACTTCGACGCCGGGCTGGGCCTGCTCGGCGGGGTACTGCGGGAGAACCGGCGGCCACTGGAGGAGCTGTGCGACCGGACGCTGGCGGAGCTGCTGCCGGGCGGGGCGGCGCCGGATGACGCGGCGCTGCTGCTGGTGCGGACCCGGGAGCTGGACGTCCGGCAGGTGGCCGCCTGGGAGCTGCCCGCCGAGCCGGCCGCGGCGGGCTCGGCCCCGGGA
>NZ_KN708638.1:1053301-1087802 GCF_000805335.1 Streptomyces sp. CT34
GGGGCCTCGCGGAGCTGTCGTACGCCACCGAGCTGGTGGTCAGCGAGCTGGTCACCAACGCGGTGCGGCACGCGTCGGGGCCGGTGCATCTGCGGCTGCTGCGCGATCTGACGCTGCTGGCGGAGGTGTCGGACGCCGCGCACACCGCGCCGCATCTGCGGCACAGCGCGAGCGACGACGAGGGCGGACGGGGGCTGTTCATCGTGGCCCAGCTGGTGCAACGCTGGGGTACCCGGTACACGCCGTTCGGCAAGACGATCTGGACCGAGCAGGAGTTTCCGCCCGGGTATCCGGGGGCGCCGCGGCCGATGGGCTGACCGGGCACGGGGGCGGGCGGCCCGGCGCACGCCGTGCGGGTCCCGGGAGCCCGCCCCATGATGGAACCAGCGAGGTCCCGGCGACTCGGCGGGCGCGGACAGAGGAGGACCTGTGACGACCAATGGCGGCAAGACCCCGGCCGAGCGGCGGCCGGCCGAGCTGTACACCGGTAGCGAGCGGCCCTTCGATGCGGAGGATCTGGTGAAGGCGTCCGGACGGGAGCCCACGCCCGAGAGCCTGGAGTGGGCCCAGCGCCTGATCGAGGAGAAGGGGCGCGCCGCCATCGAGCGGTACCTCCCCTGACGTCGGCGGCGCGGCGGACCGTCCACGGAGGGGCGGCGGGCCGGGCGCGCGCCGGCGGGGCGGCGGTGGCCGCCGGTTCCGGCGCGGGCGCCCGCCGCTACCCTCGCCTCCCATGACCACCGAACGCCTCGATCCGCCCCGGCTCGCCGGTGAGCGGGAGACCCTGCGGGCCTGTCTCGACTTCCACCGCGCCACCCTCGCCATGAAGACCGACGGCCTCACGGACGAGCAGCTGCGCAGCCGCTCGATGCCGCCGTCGACGCTCACGCTGCTCGGCCTGGTGCGGCACATGGCAGAGGTCGAACGGGCCTGGTTCCGCCGGGTGATCAACGGGGAGGACATTCCGCTCGTCTGGTCCGCCGAGGGCGACTACCAGGTGGCGTACGACGCGAGCGGGGCCACCCGTGCCGAAGCCTTCGCAGCCTGGCAGACCGAGGTGGCCCACGCCCGCCGCATCGAACAGGCGGCGGGCCCGCCCGATGTGACCGCCTACCAGCCCAGGTGGGGCGAGGAGGTCTCGCTCCGCCTGGTGATGCTGCACATGATTCACGAGTACGCCCGGCACAACGGCCACGCCGACTTCCTGCGGAGGGCATCGACGGGGTCGTGGGCGCCTGAACGCCGGGCCCCGCTAGCCCAGTTCCAGACTCGTCACGCCGAAGGTGCGCTCCTCGTCGGCCGTCGGGACCGGCCCGGTGTACATCCGCACGGTGTGCGACCGGGGGGTCAGACCGCGGGCGGTGGCGAGGGCGAGGGCGTCACCGCGGGGTCCGGGGATGTCCATGCTGACCTCGTCGGCCGGGTCGAGCGGGGCGGTGAGCGCGTCGAAGAGCGCCTCGGCGACCCGGGGCGTGTCGGCGAAGAGCGGGCCGATGCGGTGGCCGGACCGGGCGGGCCGGATCACTCCGTAGCCGGCGACCGCGCCGTCCCGCAGGAAGACGCGGGCGGTGTGGCCGTCGGCGGTCAGCCAGCGGGCGACGAAGCCGCGCCGGTCGGCGGGGAAGCAGCGGCGGTCGTAGGCGGCGACGGCGTCGAGGTGGGCGGCGGTGACCGGTACGACCTCCGGCGGGGTCGGGCCGGCGGGGGTGGGCCGGCCGGTGTGACGGAGGGTGTCGTGGGCGGGGGTGAACCCGGCGCGCCGGTAGGTGGCTTGCTGGGCGGGGACCGCGTCCAGGCCGATCGTACGGGCCGCGGCGTGCGGGACGGCGGCGCGCCAGGTGGCCAGGCCGTGGCCCTCGCCGCGGTGTCCGGGGGCGACGAGGTAGTAGCCCAGGAAGGCGTAGCGGTCCGAGTAGTTGACGACGGAGACGGCCGAGAGGGTCCGGCCGTCGCGGCGGCCGACGAAGAAGCCGTCGGGGTCGGTCGGGTGGAAGCAGGCGATGTCGCCGCGGCCGGGGTTCCAGCCTTCGTCGGCGGTCCACCGCACCACGTCGTGCCAGAGGTCCAACGGGGCGGCGGCGACGGTGAGTTCACCCGGTGTGCGCGGGGACGGCTGCTGGGTGTCGCTGAGCGGTCGCATGGGGGGTGCGTCCCTTCTGGTGGGGTGCCGGGTGGTCAGATCAGGTCCATGGCCGCGACTTCGTCGGGGCTGCCGTAGCTGACCGGGCCCTGGAACCGGTGGCGGGCGGTGGCGAACCACCACACGGTGGCGATCAGCAGCACCACTGCCAGCGCGATCGGGGCGTAGTTGAAGGATTCCGGGGTGACCGGGTACGCCTGCGGGAGCATGAAGAGCACATTGCTGACGGCGATCCAGATGACCGCGATGGCGGCGACCGGCTTGCCGTAGCGGCCCAGGTTCCACGGTCCGGCCTGGAAGTCGCGCAGCCGCAGCCGCAGGAAGATGGGCACGCCGTAGGCGAGGAAGAGCCCGACGACGTTGATGCTGACGATGGCCGTGAAGGCGGTGTGCGACCACCAGCCGGGCACCACCAGGACCAGCGAGCAGGCCGCGGCGAGCCAGACGGCCTTGACGGGGGTACGGGTGCGCGCGGAGACCGAATGCCACCAACGGGAGCCGGGCATCGCGCCGTCGCGGGAGAAGGCGAAGATCTGCCGGGTATTGCTGGTCATGTTGGCGAGTCCGCAGAACAGCATGGCGCCGATAACAATCAGCAGCAGGAACTTCGCGGTCTGCACACCGAGTGCGTCGATGAGAATCTGCACCGGCGGGGCGTCCGCCTTCGCCTCGTGGTCATAGTCGCGGATGGCGTACACCAGAGCGAGCATGAGGATGAGGCCGGTGACGGCGGAGCAGCCGATGGCCCGCATGATCCCGCGCGGTGCGTTGACGGTCGCCTTCACCGTTTCTTCGGACATGTGGAAGCTGCCGTCGAAACCGGTGAACGTCCAGCTGGTGACCAGCAGTCCGAGCATTCCGCCGTAAAGGGCGTTGGTGAAGCCGGTGTTGTTGGCGAAGTGCGCGACGTACGACGGGGATTGGTGGTGCGCCGGAATGAGCGCCAGCGCGCCGACGATCACCACCATGCCGATCAGCAGCCACCACACCGAAATCCGGTTCAGTACGGCAACGAGCCGTACGGTGTAGGTGTTGGCCAGGGCTTGCACCAGCAGAATGGCCGCGGTGATGGCCACCGTCTGCGGTGCGGTGGGCACGTAGGCCGGCCACTGCATGGCGATGAAGGCCTGGATGAAGGTGGCCGCGGCGAAGTTGGTGGCGGCGGTGCCGCCGACCTGGCCGACGAAGTTGAGCCAGCCCGTGTACCAGGACCAGGCGCCCTGGTGCCGCTTGGCGAGCTTGCCGGCCGAGAAGTAGAGCGCGCCGCTGGTCGGGTACGCGGAGGCGATCTCGCCCATCGCGGCACCCACGAACAGCACCATGACCGAGACGCCGATCCAGCCGAATATCAAAACGCGCGGACCGCCGGCTCCCATACCGAAGCCGAAGGACGAGAAGATGCCCGAGACGATGTTGATGATCGTGAACGAGATGGCGAAATTGTCGAAGGCCCGGAATCTCCGGGTGAGTTTCCGCGGATACCCCATGGCATGCAGTGTCGCGTCATCGTCGAGAGCGACGGGATCCGCATCGTGCGGGATTTTCGATCGGTTTTTCGCGCGAGTTGGGGACGAGGTACGCTCGGGCACTACCGCAACCTTTCTGGTGGGGGATATTCGACGGATCGCCGAAACAGTCGGTGGGCGCGTCACATAGCGTGCGGAACGGGGAGACCGCAGGATCGGCGGGCTTTGGTGAGCTGTTCTTCGGGATCGCCGAAGACACTCCAGGGCATACGGGAGGCATAGCGCCCCATGGCGGTGAGGACTTCCCGGGCCTCGAATTCGTGTTTCGCCATGTAGAGCGCATGGGCCAGATAGGCGAGATCGAGAACCGGGGTGAAGCGGTAACCGGCCACCTGCGGAAACCAGTTGCGGTAGATCCCCATGGCGGTGCTGATCCACTGCGGCTGTTCCCAGGTGCGGTCCGCCAGCAGGGCGTCGGGGTTGTAGTCCTCGACCAGCGCCACCAGCGGCAGCAGCCGCAGCGGCGAGGACGCGGCGGCTCGCTGGCTCAGGAAGGCGGCGACGTCCCAGCTCGCGCTGGAGGAGCCGCCGTGGCGGGTGAAGAAGAACGAGAGGAAACGATGGTGCGCCTCACGGTGCCACGGGTCGAGCCGGAGGATGTGCGCGAAGAGGTACCAGGGGCCCGTCGGAGAGGTCAACAGCCCCTTGGGAGCGGGGTCCTGCCGCCGTTCGAGCCGGGCCAGGGCGAGCTGCGCGACCCAGGGGGTGGGGTCCTCGGGCGCCATTTTCGCGGCCCGCTCGCAGGCCGTCTGCGCTATCCGTACGAGGGCACCCGCCCGGCGGTCACCGGCGTCGGACATACGCAGCGCCCGGAGCATCGCCACCCGGGCCCATAAAAGGGCGGCTTCCGGACCGGGTTCTTCGTCGAGCCAGCGCTCGGCCAGATCTGAGTCGGCCGCCACGGACGCCAGCACCAGCGAACGGTGGGCCCGTACCTCGAAATCCCGGCGGGCCTCCTTGAGCACCTCATGGGCGCCGAAGTACCGCCCGGCCCGGACATCCGTGCAGGCCCGCGCCAGCGCCCGGTCATCGGCCGCTGGGCTCCACACATACTGCCCCTCGAAAGAGTCGGCCGGCATGTTCCCCTCCCGGTCCAGGCAGGCACCTCGCGGCTTCCGCGCATTCCGTCCGCGCCGAATTCGGCTGGACCGCCACCGCTGGTCAATCGGCCGCGGCCCATACCCTACTCATTTCCTCCTCATTTCGAAAACACTCGTCTGGAATATCTGGTTCCGCACCTTTTTGCCGCTATGAGATTGAAAATCAAACCACCGCCGCCCACAGCGGATCGGCATATTCACTCGGCCCGGCACACCACACAGGCCACCAGGCCCCCGGCCACCCCGATCGCGCCCGCCACGAGGAACACCGCACCCAGCCCGTCCGCGTACGCCACCGCCGAGGCGCCCGCGCCGGCCCCCGGCACCGAGCGGTGGAAGACGGTGCCCAACAGCGCGACACCCAGCGCCAGTCCGAGCTGCCGGGCGCTGTTGGCCGCCGCGGCGGCGACACCGGTGTGCGCCGGCGGGGCCGAGGCCATCGCGATCGCCGGCAGCACGGGCGACACCAGCCCCGCACCGACGCCGGTGACGACCAGCCCCGGCAGCAACACCGGCCAGGAGGAACCGGGTTGGGCCGCGGGCAGCAGCGCCAGATCACCGAGGCCGACGAGCAGGGTGCCGCCCCCGACGCTCCACCGGGCGGGCATCCGGTGCAGTGCGCTGCCGGCCAGCGCGGAGGTGGCGAAGAAGGCGAGCGGCTGGACGGTGATGACGAGTGACGTGGCGAAGGAGCTGAGCCCGGCGCCGTTCTGGAGCCAGAGCGAAACCACCGGCAGGAACGCGAACGCGCCGAGGTAGTAGGCGCCGGAGGCGAGCAGCAGCCCGTCGAACGCGGGCTTGCGGAACAGCGCGAGCGGAATCATCGGATGCGCCGACGCCCGCTCGACGGCGGCGAACGCGACCAGCAGCGCCGCACCGAGCCCGAACCCGAGCAGGGTCGCGGTGTCGCCCCACCCGGCCTCGCCGCCGCGCACGAAGCCGAAGGTGATACCGGTCGCGGCGAGGGTGAAGGTGGCGATTCCCGGCCAGTCGACCGGGGCCGGCGTACCGGTGCGATCGGCCGGCACCCTGGTGGCGAGCCAGAGGGCGGCGGCGCAGAGCGGCAGCGCGCCGTAGAAGATCCACTGCCAGGACAGGAGTTGGGTGAGCATGCCGCCGGCGACGTTGCCGATGCCGGCCGCCGCCCCGGCGACCGCGCCCCAGACGGCGAACGCGCGGGCCCGGTCGCGTCCCTCGTAGGCCAGGCCGATCAGCGGGACGAGGGTGGCGAACATCGCCGCACCCGCGATGCCCTGCACCGCGCGGGCGGCGATGAGGAGTTGGACGTTCCCGGCCAGCGCGCAACCGAGGGTGGCGGCGGTGAAGACGACCAGCCCGAGCACGTGGAGGCGCTTGCGGCCCAGCGCGTCCCCCAGGGATCCCATGCCGAGGAGCAGCCCGGCGAGGGCGAGCGTGTAGACGTCGACGATCCATTGCAGGGCGCCGAAGCCGGCCCGCAGATCGCCGGCCATCCGGGGCAGCGCCACGGTCACGATCGTCGCGTAGACCAGCAGCAGAAACGTGCCGAGGCAGGCGGCCACGAGGGGCAGCCACTTCCCCCTGGTGGGGCGGGGAGTGTAGGGGCGGTCGTGGGCCCGAGGCGCCGTGCCGGCCAGGTGTGAGTCCATGGCCTCACCCTGATGTAATGCTCCTATGCAGCTGAACCCTTACGGGGAGGACGCGGTCCGCTATGTGATCGAGCTCACCAACACCCCGCCGACCGGCGTGGACGAGCTGGCCCAACGCTCCGTCGCGGCCGGGATGGTCCTGGACCGCCCGGTGACGGAGGCCGATCTGACGGCGGTACGGGACTTCCTGGACCGCTGGGCCGGCATCGTCGACGCGCCCACGGACGAACAGCGGGCCGCACTGCTCAACGCTCTGCTCGCGGACACCGCCGCCCACCCCAGGGTCACCGATCACGCCGACGGCGGCTGGCACATCCACTACCGCGAGGACGGCCAGAGCCTCGGCGGGGTGCTGCGGGCGGTGGGCAGCGTCGGCACCGCACTGCATCTGACCGGCCTGGGAATGCACCGGCTCGGCCGCTGCGCACTGGCCGAATGCGGTAATGCCTACGCGGACTTCAGCCGCGCCGGCCGGCAGCGCTACTGCTCCCCCACCTGCGCCAACCGCGATGCGGTACGCCGGCACCGCGCCCGCGCGCGGGCCTGAGCGGTGCATAAAGAAAAGGTGTTTGTTAAACCAATCCACCGGCCCGTCCACGACCCGGTGCACCGCTTCGCCACCGGAGGCGAAGCTCCACAAACATGAAATCGGCTCAAGAGCAACCGTAATTAGCGGAAGCTACTATCCGGAAGCGCGCGATCACATGTAGCGTTCGTTCGGACCGGAGCCGTGACTTCGCATCACGTCACGGCTGAACACGGGCCTGGGCGCACTCGTTCTCCCGAGCAGGATGGGAGCGATTGCCCCGATGGGCGCACCCGCATCACGAGTGCCGGTGCCCCGGCCCGGCACCGTACGTGGGCTGCGCCGCGATCGCTGCGCAGCAGAACAGCACCCCGAACGTCGAGCACCGCCATGTCTGTCCGAACACGCCTGCTTTGCAAGAGGAATGGGCCCAGATCATGTTTTTGAACTCCTCGACGACCCCCCTTGCGTTGCGACTGGAGGCCGACTTCAGCCGGCCGGCACTGGCCGGCCCCGGCGAAGGCCCGCCCCTGGCGGTCGATCGGCTTCCCGACGGCAAGTGGCAGCTCACCTTGCACGATTTGGAGCCTGTATCGATGCACCGACCGACCTCGGACGAGCTCCGCATCATCCTCGCACCGCCCTGTGAAGCGCCGCCCGGCCCGGCCGCGGTCGGCGCGCCCGCCCGGGCCCGCGCCGTCCGGCCGGACCCGATCCAGATCGACGAGGCCGCCCGGACGGTCTCCATCGACGGACGGCAACTGAACATCCCCCGGCTGGAATTCGACCTGCTCGCCCACCTGGTCCTGCACCCGCAGCGGGCGTTCACCCGCCAGCAGCTGATGGACGCGGTCTGGCCGGAGTGCCAGTCCAGCGCCCGCACCGTCGACGTCCACATCGCCCGGCTGCGCCGCCGGCTCGGACCGCGCCGGCGCAAGTCCATCAGTACGGTCTTCGGCATCGGATACAAGTACCTGCCCATGCCGTGAACAGGGGTTGGGTGTGCGGGCCGTTGGCCGACGGGAAGGTCGGCCAACGGCCCGCTGACGCCGTATCAGCCGACCGGAAGTGGACACACCTGCCCGGAGGCACGGCCGGCGCACGGTGTGTCAACTCGCCTCGTACCGGCTGGTTTCGGCCAATGTCCCGGCGGTCACCGGGTTCAGGTGGGCCGGGGTGCCGGCCGGAGCCTCCTTGCGGACGAAGGCGCTCCGCAGGGCGTGATAGGGGGCCGCGGGGTCGAAGAACGTCCGGTGCATGCGGGCCAGTTCGTGGTCCCGGTAGGCGGCGAGCGGGCGCCGCGCCTCGTCCCGCTCCCGGTCGGCCTTCTTGGCGGCGATCCGGGCCGGGGTGGCGGGCGCCGCGGCCAGCCGGCGGGCGAGTACCGCGGTGCGGTCGGCGAAGTCCTCCGGGGCGCAGTCCAGGACCCGGTCGACCAGCCCGAGCCGCTGACCGCTCCCGGCGCTGACCGGCAGGGCGCGCGCCATGAGGTGGTCCGCGGTCTCGGCCCCGACCCGGCCGGGCAGGGTGTACGTCCAGTACTCCGAGCCGTGGAGGCCCATCAGCCGGTAGTGCGGGTTGAGGACGGCCCCGGAGCGGCACCACACCTCGTCGGCGGCGAGCGCCAGCATCGCCCCGCCGGCCGCCGCGTTGCCGCCGAGCGCGGCGACCACCAGCCGGTCGGTGGTGGTCAGGACGGCGTGCACCAGATCGTCGATGGCGTTGATGTTGGCCCAGGACTCCGCGGCGGGGTCGGCGGCGGCCTCGATGACGTTGAGGTGGATGCCGTTGGAGAAGAAGTCCCGCCGGCCGCCGAGGACCAGGAGGGATGTCGGCCGGGCGCAGGCGTACTCGTAGGCGGCGAGCAGCCGCCGGCAGTGGTCGGTGCTCATCGCGCCGCCGGGGAAGGAGAAGCGCAGGAATCCGGCCGGTCCGTCCTCGTCGTAGCGGATGTCGGTCCAGGTGCGGGCGTCTTCGGTGGGCTCCAGCGGGGCGGGCACCTCGGGCAGCGGCGGGAGCCGGTCGCCGAGCGCCATGGTGGCGGGCAGCTTGAAGGTGGCGGGCTCCCCCGGGGTGCGCGCCGGGCGGAGTTCGGGAATCCATACCGCGCCGTCGACGGTCGCCCGGCAGATGGCGCCGTGGCGAGTGGCGAGCAACTCGCCGGGCCGCCCGGTCAGGGTGTCCTCGGGGTGGCCGCCGTGCAGGAACCAGGTCCCGCCGAGCAGTTCGTCCCGTACGCCGGGCTGGGAGTCGGCGGCGCGCAGCGTGCGGACCACGGTGGCGGTCGGGTCGGTGGACCAGTTGATGCGGCGGGTGTCCTGGCGGAGCGGCGGCCGGGGGCGGCCGATGACGCGCTCGGCGGCCAGGGCGTGCTGGGGCTGCGGGCGGTGACCGCCGGACGCGAAGCGGTCGACGGCGGTCAGCAGGGCCGCCATCGCCGCGTCCGCGATCTCGTTGCGGTAGAGGTCGCTCTTGCCCACGCCGGGGACGGGGCAGTCGGCCGTCGCCCAGACATCGCCGGCATCCATCTCGGCATTGGCCTGGAGGACGGTGACGCCCCACTGTTCCGCGCCCAGGTGCACCGCCCAGTCCACCGAGGAGGGGCCGCGGTCGCCGAGCGGGCCGGGGTGCACGATCAGGCAGGGGTGGACGGACCACACCTCCCGGGGGATGGCCGTCTTGAGCATCGGGGCCACCACCAGCTCGGGCTTGTGCCGGAGCACGACCTCGGCGAGCGGTGTCGCGCGGGTGACCAGCTCGACGGCGATGTGGTGCCCGCGGTCGGTGAGTTCGGCGTAGGCGCGCTGCGTCAGGCTGTTGAACGCGCTGGCGATGAGCAGAATGCGCACGGCGGACTCCCGGGTGGGTGGACGGTTCGCTCGATGGACGTTTCGATCGGTGGACGTTTCGACCGGTGGACCGTCGTGATCGTTTCCCCGTGCGCGGCCGGGAGGCTTCGGACCCGCTGAGCAGGTCACCCGAACGAACTCGAATGAACCCGAACGAACCCGAGCGGACCCGTGCGGATCCGTGCGGACCCGGTCGCCGGTCGCCGGGGGGCAATACGACGGCCGGGCCCGTCCGTCCAGTTGACCGCCCGTCAGAAAGTTCCGCAGCCGATCATCTCGACGGAATCCCGCCAAAGTTGGCGCGCCCCGACCTCTTCCCGGTCACGCGACATTGCCCACCGTTGACATCGACTTGGCGCTCCTTTTACCTTCTATGGTGGCGGCATCGTCGCAGGTCATCCGCGCGCCACCGGTCGCCGCCTCCCGTTCCCCACCCCCTCGGAGGTCCCCGTGGAGCAGCTCATCAAGAAGATGGCCCAGGACGACATCTGGCAGGGCTGGATAGCCGCCAACTCCGCCCGGCAGGCGGCGAAGGACGGCTGCATCAGCGCCGCCCCGAAGGACGGCTGCATCAGCGCGGCGCCCAAGGCCGGCTGTATTTCCTGACGCCGGCCCCGGCCGCCCGGCGGCCCGGTGGCGGGCCGGCGGCGACTCCCCCCGCCGCCGGCCCGCCACCGGGCCCTGCGCCCGGAACCGGGACGCGGCACCCATCGTTCGAGCACAGAGGGATTCCATGGAAGGTCAGCCGACCGCCGAGGTCATCGAGCAGATCCGCGACATCCCGATCTACCGCGAGTCGCTGGCCAAGGGCCACTTCCCGATCCTCGACAAGCCGGAGATCGCCCGCGGTTTCCCCGACAACTGGATGACGCCCCGCCTGGCCGCCGCGCTGGAGTCCGGCGAGGCCGAGTTCGTGCTCTCCACCGGCACCAACCACGCCCGGATGCGGCTCATCCGGCCCCCGTACTTCCTGCTGCACTCCTACTACCAGCTGTGGAGCGAGCACCCGGACATTGCCGACACCTGGGCATCCGGCTGCCGGCGGGTCTCGCTGACGACGGTGCTGGCGACGGAGCACGTCGCGCGGGTCAACGCCGTCAAGCGCGGCGTACCGCCGGAACCGGTACCGCCGCCGGCCGACCGCCGGCTCGACGACCGGACCTGCTATCTCAATCTGCGACTGGATCCGGCGCGGTGGGAGCGCGACGACGTGGTGCGGATGCTCGGTGAGATCGAGGCCGCCCGGGAAGCGCACCCGGAGGGCTCGTACCACCTCGACTGCTCCGGCTACCACCTGGCACATCTGGTCCGCAAGGTCGGCGCATGGGGGCTGTGGGACGACTTCACGCCACCGGCCAGCATCATTCACGCCTACGAATACACGCCGGTGAACGTGCGGCGCTTTCTGCACCAGCACTTCGCCTGCCCGATCATCGACCTCTTCGGCAGCACCGAACTCGGCTATCTCTTCTCCAGTGACCGCCGCGGGAATTACCGCCCGCACCTGGACAAGATGAGCGTCGAACTCCATCCGGTCGCCCCGGACAGCGCGCTCCACCAGCTCATCGTCTCCAGCGTGCGCAATCCCTATATGCCGCTGATCCGCTACCGCACCGGAGACCTCGTACGGACGGTGGACGGCTCCCCCGATCCGGAACGGATCTCCCAATTCTGCGGCCGGCAGGAGGAGTTGCTGGACACCCGGCACGGCCCGGTCGCCCAGGGCGACCTGGACCGGTGCATCAGCGAGGTGACACCGCAGGTCTTCGTCCACCAACTGCGGCCGACCGGCACCTCCGCGGCCCGGCTGGCGTACACCACCTTCAACGGTCTGCCCCTCGGGCCGGCCGACACCGTGGCGCTGGAGCGTGGCCTGACCGAACTCACCGGGCGGCTCTGCCGGCTCGACCACCGTACCCACATCCCCATCGGGAAGTCCGGCAAATACGCCTGGCTCGCGCAAGGAGCGGCATGACCGGCACCCCGCCGATATCCGCCGAGAAGCTGACGGATCTGCTCGGCGCGGAGATGCACCGCGAAGTCGTGGACCGTTTCGGCGAAAAGACCGATGCACCAAGGGAGTTCGTGGAGCGTCAGGTACTGGAATGCCTGCGCTATCTCTTTCTCGTCTCCCGCTACCGCGACCGGCTCAGCGGGCTCTTCCTCCCTGTCGAGCAGGACATCGACGAGATCTGGCATTACCTCATTCTCCAGACCCGCGAATACCGGACACTGTGCGAGGAGCGGCTTCCGGGCCGGTTCTTCGTCGAGCACCGGAGCATCGCCTACGAGGACTACCAGGAAGCACCCGGCCGCGAGGGGGCGCTGGAGGAGGCGCTGCGCTGGATTCCCCTGTACTGCCGGGAGTTCGGGCCGTTCGACGAGGGCGCGCTGCCGCACTGGACGATCGTCCGCTTCCTCCACCGGCACATGGGGCTGTCCCTGGCGGACATCGCGGCACTGGAGTCGCCGGCCGCATGAGCGCGCCGCCGACCGCACTGGTACGTACACAAACGGCAGTAGCACGTACCAATCCGGGAATCTGCGCAACATGATGTCATGTCGCGTTATCACGCTGGAAACCTTGACACAGCACTCTGAGGACACGGGCCACCGCCCGGCCGAGGCGCGGTGACCGGTCGACCCGCTCACCCGACAACCGGCGAGCGACGAGCGACGAGCGACCAACAACGGACAAGTAGCAGGCGACGGGTAAACGAGTAGGAGGCGAGGGCGATGAGGCGGACGGGCAGCGGGACGGCGGGCATATCCCGCCTGGCGGCCCGGCTCCGTATGCCGCTGATCGCCGTTGCCGTCGTCCTGGCCTTCCTGTTGGGCGCGGCTGCCTCCCCGTGCCAGGCCAGGCCCGCACTTCCGGCCGCCTCCACGCTCAAGTCGGCGAGCACCGCAGCGTTCGCCAACACCGGTTCCGACGAGGAGAAGCACCCCAAGCGCGAGACCGAGCGCGGCGGGCCACGGCGCGTCGCACCCTCTGCGGCGGACCCGGCGCCGAACGGCCGGCCGCGGCCCGCCCACGGCACCGCCACCGCGAGCGACCCGGCCGCCGCGGGACGCCGCCCCTCCGGCCGCACCACCGCCGCGGCGCCGAGACCCGACCAACTCCCCGTACTGCACTGCGTCTTCCGCTGCTGAGGGCTGCCGTGGTGGCCGGCGTCGCCGCCGGGTTCCACCACCTCGCGCCGCACGTTCCCGCCACCCCCACGGTGGCATCACTCATCAGCAGGAGACCTCCTCGTGGAGACCTTCATCCAGCATGCCCGGGGCCTGACGGCCCGAATTGCCGATCGCGGTGAGGAACGGGAGACCTTCGGTCGGCTCGCCGCCGGCCAGTCCCCCCTCGCCCTGTTCATCACCTGCTCCGACTCCCGGGTCATACCCTCCATGATCACCGGGGCCCGCCCCGGCGAGCTCTTCGAACTCCGCACGGCCGGCAACGCCGTGCCCGTCTACCAGGAAGGAATGGCGGCCAGTTCGGAAGCCGCCACCATCGAATACGCGATGCGGGTGCTGCGCGTGGCCGATGTCGTCGTCTGCGGCCACTCGCACTGCGGCGCGGTCGGCGCCAAGGCCCGCCGCGAGGATCTGACCGGTGCGCCCGCCGTACGGGACTGGCTGGGGCTCCAGCTGTCCGACGACCTGCCGGCCGACGGCGAACCGGCCGTCACCGCGGCCGTCCAGCGGCATGTGATCCAGCAGGTGGAGCGGCTGCGCGGCTACCCCTGCGTACGGGAGCGGCTGGACGCCGGCGAGGTGCGCCTGCACGGCTGGTTCTACGAGGTGCACACCGGGTCGGTGTCCGCCCACCAGCCGGCCACCGACGCGTTCCGCCCGCTGTGAAGGCGGGTGCGTGCGTCATGAAGCGATTCCCTTTCCTCCGGGCGGACTTCACCGCCTCCCTCGTGGTCTTTCTCGTCGCCGTCCCGCTGTGCGTGGGGGTGGCCGTGGCGTCCGGCGTACCGGCGGAGCTGGGGCTGGTCACCGGCGTCGTCGGCGGGCTGCTCACCGGTCTGCTCCCCGGCAGCAGCTTTCAGGTCAGCGGCCCGGCCGCCGGGCTGACGGTGCTGGTCTTCGAGGCGGTCAAGGAGTACGGCCTGGGCGTGCTCGGAGCCCTCGTACTGGCCGCCGGGGTGCTCCAACTGGTCATGGGCGCGCTCAAGCTGGGGCGCTGGTTCCGGGCGATCTCGGTCGCCGTCGTGCAGGGCATGCTGGCCGGCATCGGACTGGTCCTGATCGCCGGGCAGCTCTACGCGCTCGCGGACGCCAGGGCGCCGGGCGGCGGCCTCGCCAACATCGGGGCGCTGCCGCGGCTGATCGGCGACACCATCGGGTCCGGCACCGCGCGCTCCGCGCTCGCGGTCGGCGCCGGGACCATCGCCGTACTGGTGCTGTGGCCGCGCTGGCGCCGCGGGGCGCGGATGCTGCCGGCGCCACTGGCCGCGGTGGCGCTGGCCACGACGGCGGTCCGGGTGCTGGATCTGCCGGTCGCCCGGGTGCGGGTCAGCGGTCTGCTGGACGCGATCCAGCCGCCCGGTCCGGCGGACCTCGGCCGGCTGGCCGATGTGGGCGTACTGGGCACGGTGCTCGCCTTCGCGCTGATCGCGTCGGCGGAGTCGCTGTTCAGCGCGGCGGCGGTGGACCGGCTGCACGACGGGCCGCGTACCGACTACGACAGGGAGCTGATGGCCCAGGGGGCCGGCAACACCGTGTGCGGGATCCTGGGCGCGCTGCCGATGACGGCGGTGATCGTCCGCAGTGCCGCCAACGTCCAGGCGGGGGCCAGGACCAAGGCGTCGCGGGTGCTGCACGGAGTGTGGCTGCTGCTGTTCGCGGCGGCGTTCCCGGCCGCGCTGGGCGTGGTGCCGGTCGCCGCGCTGGCCGGTGTACTGGTGCACGCCGGCTGGAAGTTGCTCCCGCTGCGCGAGCTGCGTCCGCTGTGGCGGAAGCACCGCGGTGAGGCGGTGGTGCTGTTGGCGACCGCGATCGCCATCGTGACGGTGAACATGTTCGAGGGCGTGCTGATCGGGCTGCTGCTGGCCGTCGCCAAGACCGCCTGGGAGACCTCGCAGGTCCAGCTGGAGATCCACACACCGGAGCGGGACGGGCCCATCCGGGTGCGGGCGGTCGGCAACGCCACCTTCCTGCGGCTGCCCAAGCTGCTGGACCAGTTGGAGGCGCTGCCCGCCGACCGGGACGTGGAACTCGACGTGAGCGGTCTGCGCCATCTCGACCACGCCTGTGAGGCCGCGCTGGCGAACTGGGCCGAGCAGCACCGCCGGAGCCGGAGCCGGGCGGTCGAGCCGGTCTCCTGACCTGGCGCGCCCCGGCGCGCGGCAGGTCTGCAACGGAACGCGACGGCGGAGCCGGAATCATCCGGCCGGCTCCGCCGTTGTGGGAGAGCAGAGACGGGGAGCGGAAGCGTGGAGTGACGGCCGGCGGTCGTCGACGAGGGGACGGACGGCATGCCTCTTCAGGGAGAGTACGAACCGAGCCCGGCGCAGTGGGTGCGCGACCAGGTCGCGCGGTACGAAGGCTCCGGCGGGACGGAGGGCACGACGCTGCGCGGACTGCCGGTGATCGTCCTCACCACCCGTGGCGCCAGGAGCGGGAAGATCCGCAAGAGCCCGCTGATGCGGGTGGAGCACGACGGGGCGTATGCCGCGGTGGCGTCCATGGGCGGCGCGCCCCGGCACCCGGTCTGGTATCACAACGTGGTCGCCGACCCCCGGGTGGAGCTCCAGGACGGCCCGGTCCGGCGGGACATGGTCGCCCGTGAGGTCACCGGCGAGGAGAAGGCAGTGTGGTGGGCGCGGGCGGTGGAGGCGTTCCCCGACTACGCCGACTACCAGGCGAAGACGGACCGTCGGATACCGGTCTTCGTACTGGAGCCGGCGGGCGCCCCGCACTCGGGCTGAGCGCTCGGACGACCGGCACCGGCCCATGGCGACCGGCCGACTCCCTGCCCGGAGCGCGGCGTTCGGTACGGGCCCACCGTGCGGTCGGGCCGCGCCGCGGGACCACCGCCGCCGGTCCGCCCTCAGAGCGTGACCAGCGACACCTCGGTGGCCTTGACGCTGGTCCAGACGGCGACGCCGTCGGCGAGGCCGAGTTCCAGGGCCGCCGAGGGGGTGATCTCCGCGACGAGGTCGGGCGCCTCCGGTGAGGTGACCAGGACGCGCAGCCGGCTGCCCGCCGCGGTGATCTCCCGGACGGTGCCGGGCCAGACGTTGCGCGGGCTGCCCGACGGCCGGTCGAGGTGGACGGAGACGGCTTCGGGGGCGATGATCGCCAACGCTCGGGTGCCGTCGGGGAGTTGGTCGGCGACGACCAGCCGTCCGCCGCCGCCGAGCACCAGCCCGTCGCCGTCGGCGGTGCCCGGCCAGGCATTGCGGCCGAGCATCCGCGCCACCCAGGGGGAGCGCGGGCGGCGGGTGACCTCGGAGGGCGGGGCGTCCTGGAGGGCGCGCCCGTCCTCCAGGACCAGCACGCGGTCGGCGAGCGAGACGGCCTCGACGGGGTCGTGGGTGACCATCAGGCAGACCCCGCCGAAGCCGGCGAGGTGGCCGCGCAGGGTGTGGCGGACATGGGCGCGGGTGGTCTGGTCGAGTGCGGCCAGCGGTTCGTCGAGCAGCAGCAGCCGCGGCCGGGCGGCCAACGCCCGGGCCAGGGCGACCCGTTGGGCCTGTCCGCCGGAGAGCCGGTCGGGCCTGCGGTGTGCTAGATGGCCGACGCCGAGCCGGTCGAGCCACTGCTGGGCGGTGCGCCGGGCCTCGACGCGCGGGACGCCGTGGGCGCGCAGCCCGTAGGCGGTGTTGGTCAGCGCCGACAGGTGCGGGAAGAGCGCGCCGTCCTGGGGGACCCAGGCGACGCCGCGGCGGTGCGGGGGCAGGGCGGTGACGTCGGTGTCGCCCAGGCGCAGCGCGGCGTGGGCGCGCGGGGTGAGGCCGAGCAGCGCGCGCAGCAGCGTGGTCTTGCCGGCGCCGTTGGGGCCGACGACGGCGATGGTGGTGCCCGGTTCGGCGTTCAGGGTCAGCTGGTTGAAGCCGGTGACCTCGGCGTGCAGCGGCCAGTGCCCGTCGGCCGCCGGGGACGGCGCCTCCGCCCGCCGGGCGTCCGGCGCGGCGGGCTGCGCCGGGGAGGGGCCGGCCTCGCCGCCGGTGCCGGTGTCCGCCTCGGCGTCGGTTGCGGCGGGGCGCGCGACGCGGCCGGCACGGTCGGCGCCCCCCGTCCAGCGGCCCCGCAGGCCGATCAGCACGGCCATGGCGATCACGAGCAGCAGCAGCGAGACGGAGGTGGCGGCCTCCGGGGCGTCCTGGAGCAGGAGGTAGACCTGGAGCGGCAGGGTCTGGGTGGTGCCGGGCAGGTTGCCGGCGAAGGTGATGGTCGCGCCGAACTCGCCGAGCGCGCGGGCCCAGGTCAGCGCGGCGCCGGCGGCCAGGCCGGGGGCGACCATGGGGAGGGTGACGGTGCAGAAGACCCGTACGGGCGAGGCGCCCAGGGAGGCGGCGGTCTCCTCGTAGCTGAGGCGGAGCCCGGCCAGGGTGCCCTCCAGGCTGATCACCAGGAACGGCATCGCGACGAAGGTGGCCGCGACCACCGCGCCGGAGGTGTGGAACGGCAGCACGATGCCGAAGGTGTTCTCCAGCCAGGGGCCGAGCACGCCGCGGCGGCCGAAGCCGAGGAGCAGGGCGACACCGCCGACGGTCGGCGGCAGCACCATCGGCAGCAGCACCAGCGAGCGGACCAGCGCCTTGCCCGGGAACTCCACCCGGGCCAGCAGCCAGGCCAGCGGTACGCCCAGGAGCAGGGACAGCGCCAGCGCCCAGGAGGAGACCAGCAGCGACAGCCGCAGCGCCTCCAGCACACCCGGGCTGGTCAGATGGGTGCCGAGGTCGCCCCAGCTGGTGCGGCTCAGGATGCCGATCAGCGGCATCAGCAGGAACGCCACGGCGAGCAGCGCCGGTACGGTCAGCGCGGCGGGCGTGCGGGCGCCGGGTGCGCGAAGCCGGCCCGCCGGGCGCGGGGCGGGGGTGGGGAGGCGTGTCATCGGGGTTCCCGGGATCGGTGCGGGCCGGCGGACGGCGGGAGCGTACGGGGCGGTCCGCTCCCCCGAGCCGGACCGTCCCGTGCGTCCGCGGCGGCTACGGCTTCTGGAAGCCCGCCTGCTGGAGCAGCTGCTGCGCCTCCGGCGTGCTCAGCCACTTCACGAACGCGGCTGCCGCGTCCGTGTGCCGGGAGGTCTTCAGGGTCGCGGCCGGGTAGGCGGCGACGGCGTTCTGCGCGTCGGGGATGTCGATCGCGTCGACCTTCTTCGGGGCGGTGGCCGCGTCGGTCTTGTAGACGATGCCGGCGTCCGCCTCACCGAGTTCGACCTTGCTGAGGACGGCGCGGACGTTGGTCTCCTGCGAGACCGGCTTGACGGTGAGCTTCTGGGCGTCGAGCACCTTCTTGCCGTAGCGGCCGACCGGCACCTCGGGTGCCGCCAGCACGACCTTCAGCTTGCTGTCGGCCAGGTCCTTGAGGCCGCCGACCTTCTTCGGGTTGCCCGGAGCGGTGGCGATGACCAGGCGGTTCCGGGCGATGACGGTGGGCGTGCCGGTGTCCGCCTTCAGCCCGTCCATGGTCTTGGTGTCGGCGGTGACCAGCGCGTCGGCGGGGGCGCCCTGCTTGACCTGGGCGGCCAGCTCCTGGGAGCCGGCGAAGGAGAAGTCGAGCTTGATGCCCGGGTGTTCCTTCTCGTAGACCGCGCCGGCCTTCTTGAAGACGTCGGTCAGCGAGGCGGCGGCGAGCACCGTGAGGTCCGTCTTGGCGGTGCTGCCGCCGGACGCACCGCTGCTGTCCTTCTTGCCGCTGTCGCCGCAGGCGGCGAGCGGGACGAAGAGGGCGGCGGTGACGACGGCCGCGGCGGCGCGGCGGGCGGTGAGGAGGTGGGACATGGTGCGGGACTCCTTGGGACGCGGGGCGACGGGGTCGCCCCGGCGGTCGGGGACATAGCCGCGCCGTGGACGGGCGACGCCGCTGGTGCGGATCGGCCGGTCCCGTCGTCGGGAACGACGGGGGATGGACCGGCCGGTGGTGCCACGGGGGGTTGGGTGGCGGCTCAGGTGCGGTCGATGTGCACGCTGGTGGATTTCACCCGGGCGGTGGCCTGCATCCCCACCTCCAGGCCGAGTTCCTCCACCGCCTCACGGGTCAGCAGGGACACCAGGCGGTGCGGTCCGGCCTGGATCTCGACCTGGGCGGCGACGTCGCCGAGCTTGACGGCGGTGACGATGCCGGGGAAGGCGTTGCGCGCGGAGGTGTAGGAGGGGTCCTCCTCACCGCCCGCGGTCTGGCCGACCTCGATGGAGAAGGCGGCGAGGTCCCGGCCGTCGATGAGGCGGCGCCCGCTCTCGTCGCGGTGGGTGGCCACCTTCCCGGCGTCCGCCCAGCGGCGGGCGGTGTCCGGGCTGACGCCCAGCAGACGCGCCGCCTGGCCGATCGTGTAGGACTGCATGTGCGACAAGATATGAGGTATTGGCTCGCATTTACAATTCTTAAGGCGAAGCTATATGGCAGATGCCACCCTTATTGGAGGATGGGCCAATGGCCCGCCGGGGCAGCCGGAGATCCTGAATGCCGTGGGCTGTGGGTCCTATCGGTCCTTATATCGAAGCCGAATGCCAAAAGGAATCCGTGCGATCGCGCGGCTAAAGTGACGAAGAGCCAGCAGGAAATTTCCTGACATTCTCGTCGCAATGAGGCATTTCCCATGAGTCTGAGCATCCGCAACCAGATCCCCGGCACCGTCCTCTCCGTCACCTCCGGGGAAGTCATGGCGACCGTCAAGGTGCGTCTCACCGGCGGCCAGGAAATCACCGCCGCCGTCACGCTGGAGGCGGTCAACGACCTCGGTATCACGGCCGGTTCGGTGGTCCGCACCCTTATCAAATCCACCGAGGTCGCCCTGTCCACCGGCCCGGTCGACGGGGTCAGCATCCGCAACCAGCTCCCGGGCACGGTCGTCGGCGTGGCCACCGGCGGCGCCATGGCCGGGGTCAAGGTCGCCGTCGCGGGCGGCGAGCTGACCGCGGCGATCACGAAGGACGCCGCCGAGGACCTGAGGCTGGCCGCCGGCGTCGAGGTGACCGCGCTGATCAAGTCCACCGAGATCGCACTCGCCGCCGACGGCCGGGGCTGACCCGCCCAAGGACCCACCGGAAAGTCCTATGGCCAGGGCAGCGGCTCATCCGGGGCGGGGCAGGGCCCGCACCAGATGCCGGTGATCGCGCTGATGTAGCGCGCCCCGCAGCGGTCGGACGGCACCACCAGCTGGCTGCCCGTCGCGTCCAGCGGCCGGCCGTCCAGCGCCGTGGCCAGCAGGATCGGCGCGTCGCCGAAGTCGGCGTCGATCTCGGCCCAGGACAGCACCGTGTGGTGCCCGTCCCCGCCGGTGACGGTCAGCAGGTAGCGGGAGCGGTCCTTGCGCCGCCGGGCGTCGAAGGCCGGCTCCGCGTCGTCCAGCACGTCCCGCAGCAGCGGCCCGTCGAAGGTGTGGTGCTGCGGCCCGTTCGTGGCGCAGTCGAAGACCACCGCGGCGTGCCGCTGCGGCCAGCGCTCCCGCAGGTCGGCGACGGTCAGGGCCAGCGGGTGCCGGAGCCGGCCGCTGATCAGGAAGCTCTGGGGAGCGTCGGGGACGTCCAAGGGTGCGTCGGGTACGGCGGCGGGGCGGGGTGGCGGGCTCGGTCGGCTCATTCTGGTCCCCTTGAAGCGGTCCGCGGGGTGGCTGCCTGCCTCCTGTGATGCCCCATCGTCGCGCGAATCAATCACATATGCCATCCCGATGCGTATGTTTCCCTTGCGTAAGTGAGAGGAAAGCGGACAAGAGGGCAGCAGGTCGGAGGCCGCCCCCGGTACGGCCCCCGAGCACACCGCCCCCGGTCACCGGCCGCTCACACCGACCCCTCGCGCGCGGGGTGCCGCCGCGCCGGCCGGCCCTCCGCGCCGCCGGCGGCGCGGTGCTCCTCCAGGGCCAGCCACACCTCGTCGCGGAGGAAGGGCACCTCGGTGAAGCGCACCCCGGTGGCGTCCCGCAGCGCGTTGCCGAAGGCCGGGGCCACCGGGTTGAACGGGCTCTCGCTCATCGACTTGGCGCCCAGCGGACCGATGGCGTCCGAGGTCTCCGAGAAGTGCACCTCGGTGCGCGGGACATCGGCGTAGGCGGGCAGCCGGTAGCGGCGGAAGGCGGGGGTGAGGACCTTGCCGCCGCCGTCGACCAGAACCTGTTCGAAGAGGGTCGCGCCGAGCGCCTGCGCCACACCGCCCTCGACCTGGCCGCGGCACTGCATCGGGTTCATGACCTTGCCCGCGTCGGCCGAGTGGACACTGCGCAGGATCCTGATCTCACCCGTGCCGGGGTCCACGGCGATCCGGAACCACTGGGCGTTGAAGGCCACCGAGCGCGGTGAGCCGCCCCAGTGCCCGGCCGCCGCCAGCTCCACCGCCTTCTCCCGCGCGGCTTGGTGGAGTTCCTTGAGCGAGACCGGCCGCCCGTCGCACTCCACCGCGTCCGCCAGCAGCCGGCACAGGCTCCGCGGGGTCCTGGAGTGCTCCGCCGCGAACGACAGGATCCGCTCCGCCAGCCCGTTGGCCGCCTTCATCACCGCCTTGCCGGCCACCACCGTGCCGGCCGAGCCGAACGCGCCGGTGTCGTGGCGCACCACGTCGGTGTCGGACTGCCGGATGGCGATCCGGTCGACGGTGGTGCCCAGCGCGCCGGCGGTGATCTGCTGGTGGACGGTGGTGGTGCCGTTGCCGAACTCCGCGGTGCCGACGGCGATGTCGTACGTGCCGTCCTCCAGGAGCGTCACGGTGGCGTCGGCGTAGTGGCCGCCGGGCGGGCCGGTGGCGATCATCGACATCGCGGTGCCCTGGCCGACCAGCCAGCCCTCGGGGGCGTCCTCGGCGCTGCGGTCGGCGGCGATGGCGTCCCGGACGACCTGGAGGCACTGGTCGAGGCCGTAGCTGGCGATGTGCAGGTCCTCCTCCTCGCCGCCGGGGCTGATCATGTGCTCCCCGGGACCGACGATGTTGCGCTCGCGGAAGACCAGCGGATCGATGCCCAGGCGCCGGGCGAGCTCGTCCATCGCCGACTCGACGGCGAAGGTGACCTGGCCCAGGCCGTAGCCGCGGAACGCGCCGGCCGGGACACAATTCGTGTAGACGGAGAAGGCGTCGACCTTCTTGTGGGGCGCGCGGTAGACGGCCAGCGATTCGCCGACACTGTGGAACATCACCGCAGGTCCGTGGTTGCCGTACGCGCCGGTGTTGGCGACCACCCGCAGCCGAAGGGCCGTCAGGGTGCCGTCCCGCCTCGCGCCGGCCTTGATGCCGATGGTGAACGGGTGCCGGGTGGTGGCGCCGAAGAACTGCTCGGCGCGGGTGAACTCCAGCTTCACCGGCCGGCGCAGCCGCATCGCGGCCAGCACCACGATGTCCTCGGTCAGCATCTCCTGCTTGCCGCCGAAGCCTCCGCCGACCCGGCCGGCGACCACCCGGACCTCGTCCTGTGGCAGGTCGTAGAGCGCGCACAGGGCGCGCCGGGTCAGGAACGGGACCTGGGTGCTGGAGCGGACCACGATCCGTTCGCCGTCGCCGTCCTCCTTCTCCTCGAAGTAGGCGAGGGCGCCGTGGGTCTCCAGGCTGGCGTGCTGCACCCGTTGGGTCCGGAACGTCTCCTCGTAGACGAGGTCGGCGTCCGCGAAGCCCTGCTCGACGCTGCCGACCTCGCCGTGCACCTCGCCGACGACGTTGTTCCCGGCGCGGGCGATCCGGGCCTCCGGGCCCTTGGGGTGGATCACCGGGGCGCCGGGCCGCATCGCCTCCTCCGGGTCGAGGACGTACGGCAGTTGCTCGTACTCGACGGCGATACGGCGGCAGCCCTCCTCGGCGGCGCCCTCGCTGTCGGCGACCACGGCCGCCACCCGCTGCCCGACGAACCGGACCACGTCGTCCAGCACCCGGGTGTCGTCCGGGTCCTCGGTGGGGTGCTCGTGCCGGGCCGAGGAGAACAGCCGCTCGGGGGCGTCATGGTGGGTCAGGACGAGGTGCACGCCGGGGACGCGCAGCGCCGCCGCGGTGTCGAGGGAGACGATCCGGGCGTGCGGGTGCGGGGAGCGCAGCAGCTTCATGTGGAGCAGCCCCTCGACCTCGATGTCGAAGGTGTAGCGGGCGGTGCCGGTGACCACCTTCGGCCCGGCCGGGGCGCCCAGGTTGCGGCCGACCGACTGCCCGGGGCGGGGTTCCTCGACGTGCCGGGCACCGCGGATGGCGTCCTCGATCGCCCGATAGCCGGTGCAGCGGCAGAGGTTGCCCTTCAACGCCCGGGGCAGGTCGCCGAGTTGGTCCTCGGTCAGCTTCGCCGTCGTCATCAGGAAGCCGGCCGTGCAGAATCCGCACTGGAAGCCCTGGGCATCGAGGAACCTGCGCTGTACGGGGTGGAGTTCGCCGTCCGGCTCGGCCAGCCCCTCGACGGTGGTGACCCGGCGGCCCTCGGCCCGCACCGCCGGATAGAGGCAGCTGTGCACCGGCTCGCCGTCGACATGGACCGTGCAGGCCCCGCAGTCACCGGCGTCGCAGCCCTTCTTCACGCCGAACCAGCCGCGGTCGCGGAGGTAGGTGCGCAGGCACTGGCCGGGGCGGGGCTCGGTGTCGAAGAGCCGGTCGTTGACATGGATGGCGAAGCTCATCGGAGGCTCTCCCTGGTGGGTTCCCGGCCGTGGGTGAGTTCGGAGCGGACCTCCTCGGCGAGCCGCAGCGCCATGTGCCGCCGCCAGACGGGCAGTCCGTGGATGTCGTCGCACCACTCGTCGTCGGGGACGGCCCGCTCCAGGGCGCCGCGCAGCGCGGCGGCGCCCGGCGGCGCCGGGAACCAGCGGCGGAACGGCCGTACGGTGGCGGCCGTGACGGTGACGGCCAGTGAGCCGTCCAGCGGGTCGTGGGCGCCGATGACCAGCGCGCCGGAGCGGCCGAGGCCGTAGAGGGAGACCTGGCGGAACGCCGTACGGCAGGTCAGCGCCCGGGCGGGCAGGGTGACCGAGCGCAGCAGCTCGCCCGCGCCGAGGTCCTTGCGGCCGGCGCCGGTGATGAAGTCGGCGACCTTGGCGCGGCGCAGCGAGCCGTCCTGGGCCTGGAGCAGGCAGCTGCCGTCGAGTGCGGCGGTCAGCGAGATCATCGGCCCGGCGGGCAGGCCGTTGCAGAGGTTGCCGCCGACGGTCGCCATGTTCCAGATCTTGAAGGAGGCCAGGAAGGCGCGGCAGCACTGCTCGAAGAGGGGTGCCGCCGGAGCCCGGAAGGTGGCCGCGAAGCGGGAGAGCTGGGCGATGGTGCAGGTCGCGGCGATCTCCAGCGAGCCGTCCGGGAGTTGCCTGACCGGCTCCCAGCCCATCCGGCTCAGGTCCACCAGCCGCCGGATATGCGGCTGCGGCTCGGAGAAGAGGTAGGTGCCGCCGCCCAGCCAGGCGTCGCCGGTGCGCCATGGGGTGCGCTGCCGGGCGTCGCGCACCTCCAGCACCGTGTTCAGATCCATGCCGCCGAGTGAAGCAACGCGGCGGGGGTCGGCACGACTGGTCCGCAGCACGGAAAAAGCACCAACGGCGCGGCTCGTACCTGGATGATCAACCAAGAGGGTTATGGGTCTCCGAGGCTTGCATTTACGATGCCATCACTCGTATTCACCTCGTGAATGTGAGATGCCGGGTCCCGCTCCCGCGCCCGGCAGCCGTACAAGGAGCCAGCACATGCACGTCCACGATCTCCTCCAGCTCGACTCGCTCGACCTGTCCCTTCTGTGGGGCGAGGGCCCGCTGCTCACCCGGGAGGTCGGCGGGGTCACCGCCACCGACCTGGAGGACCCGGCGCGCTTCCTCCAGCCGGGCGAGCTGGTGCTGAGCGGGCTGGTGTGGTGGACGCCCGGGGACGGCCGGGCCAAGGCGGACCGCTTCGTGGCGGCGCTGGCCGCCGCCGGGGCAGCCGCCCTGCTGGCCGGCGAGGAAACCCACGGGAAGGTGCCCGAGGTCCTCGTCGACTCCTGCCGCGAGCACGGTATCGCGCTGCTCGCGGTCCCGGCGCACACCACTTTCCGGGCCATCACGGAGGCGGTGTACCTGCGCCAGTGGGGGAACCTCAGCCGCCGCCCCACCGATCACTACGCCCTGCCGGAGAACGTCCGGACCGAACTGGCCGGGCTGCTCGCCGAGGACGCCGCCGCGGACGCCCTGCTGGACCGGGCGTTCGCGCATCTGGGCGGCCCGGCCTGCTACGTGCTCACCGCGACCGGCCGGGAGATCGCCCGCACCCCGGCGGCTGCCGCGCTGCCGGCCACCCGGGCGGCGCAGGAGCTGACGGCGGCGGCCGGCACCAGCCTGCGGATCGACCGGGACGCCGGGCCGTACGACGGCTGGTTCCTGCATCTGCCCGGCGCGGCCGACGCGCCGCCGCGGGTGCTGCACGAGATAGCCGAGGTCATCGCCCAGCACCGGCACCACAGTGCACCGCGGCAGCTGGCCCGGCGGCGCGCGGCCGAGGAGTTGCTGGCGCTCGCCGACGCGGGCGCCGCCGAGGGCGCGGCCCTCGAAACCACGCTGCACGCCTGCGGGTTGCCCGCGACCGGACCGTACCGGGTGGTGATCGCCGCGCTGGACGGCGACGAGCCCGGCCAGGCGCTGAGCGCGCTGGCCGAGGCGCTGCGGCACTCCCCCGGCGAGCCGTTCGCGGCCGGCCGGCTGCCGGGCGGCGAGGCGGCTGCCGTGGTCCGCGCCGACGGCGGCACCGGCGGCGCGGACCGCACACCGCTCGCCGAGGTGTGGCCGGCGCTGCACGGCTGCCGTCCGCAGACGCCGCTGCACGCCGGGGTCAGCGGGCCGGTGGCCACCGCCGAGGGTCTCAAGTCCGCGCTGGACCAGGCGCGTTACGCCCTGGCGGCGGCCCGGTCGGCGACGCCGGAGACCGCCGGGGTGACCTGCGTCGACGACCTCACCACCCTGGGCGCACTGCTCGCCGGGGTGCCCGTCGAGGTCCGTACGGCCTTCAGCAGGCAGGTCCTGGGCCCGCTGGCGCACGGCCGCAGCGCCTCGCACCGGATGCTGATGGAGACCCTGGAGGTGTTCCTCGCGCAGCACGGCTCATGGGCGCGGACCGCCGAGATCCTGCATCTGCACGTCAACACCGTCCACTACCGCATCCAGCGCATCGAGACACTCACCGGCCGCGACCTGTCCCGGCTGGACCACAAACTCGACCTGCACGCCGCACTGCTGTGCCGCTAGGGACGGACCCCGTTGGCATACGGGCTCAACTGCGCTCGTCCGTCCGGTCGATGTGGACATTGGTCGACTTCACCCGGGCGGTGGCCTCCACCCCGACCTCGATGCCCAGCTCCTCGACGGCCTCCCGGCTGACCACCGAGACCAGCCGGTGCGGCCCGGACTGGATCTCGACCTGGGCGATCACATCGTCGAGGGTGACCGCGGTGACGATCCCGGCGAACGCGTTCCGCACCGATGTGCGGATCTCGCCGGGCACCGGATGCAGCCCCGCCGCCCGGTCCTTGGCGAACGCCGCCAGACTGACCCCGTCGATCACGCGGTTGCCCGCGCCGTCCCGGTCCATCCGCAGTTGTCCGCCGTCGGCCCAGCGGCGGACGGTCTCCGAACTCACACCCAGCAGCCTGGCTGCCTGACCAATGCTGTACGACGGCACCCCCGCACTCTAAACCCCTCGGCCACGACCGCCGCGGGGCACCGGACACCGTCCACCGGTCGGCCCGGCTCGGCGACCGCCCCGGCCCCACTTCGACCCGTACTTCGCCACGTACGCCGCCGCCGCGCTCGCCGGCATCGGACCGCTCGTCGCGGCGGCGCCCCTGGAGCGGCTCGCCACGGCCGTCCCGGTCCGCGACGACGGGTGAGGCGGGCCGGGCGGGGCGGCGACAGGCTGACTGGCGGCGCGTCAACTACCCGCGTCACCTTGGTCGTTCGCCCGCTCCGCCGGGGTCGGCCGGCTACGCATCTGCTCGGCCAGTTGCTCCAGCGCCGGGAGCGCGTCGTGGAGCAGGCGCCGGTGGTCGGCGGGGAGACCGGCGATCTCCTCGGCGAGGATGCCGGTGGTCTCCCGGCGTACGGTGCTGAGCAGGGCGACCCCGTCGTCGTTCAGGCTGATCAGGCTGGCGCGCTGGTCGGCGGGGTCGGGGCGGCGGGCGATCCAGCCGCAGCCGTCGAGCAGGTCGACCATGCGGGAGGTGGTGGACAGCGCGATGTTCATCCGGTCGGCGAGCTCGCCGACCCGCAGCGGGCCGTGCGCGGCGAGCTCCGCGAGGGCGGCCAGCCGGCTCGGGGTGAGGTTCCGGTGCGGGTGCCGGCCGCGGAGCGGCGGGAGCAGTTGCTGGAGCACGGCGCGCAGCCGTCCGGCGAGTTCGGCGGGCTCGTGCCGGTCCATCACGGGCTCCCGGTGCCGGGCGGGGCCGGGGCGGGCGCCGGATCCTCGGCGACGGCGGTGGCCACCGGCCGTGGCTCCGGGGCCTCCGCGTGCCGCCGGGCCCGGTCGTCATGGACGTACCGGCCGCCGCGCAGCAGGGAGGCGACCGCGGCGATCAGGCAGGCGGCGATGGCGAAGTCGAAGGCGACGGCGAGTCCTTGGGCGAACGGCTGCGAGATCAGCCGGGGGAAGAACTCCCGGCCGGTGAGGTAGGCGGCGTGGCCCGCCGGGAGGTGACCGAGGACCTGCGGGCCGAGGAGGGTCCGGACGGGGGTGTAGCCGAGCAGGGAGGCGAAGAGCACGCCGACCGGCGGGAGTCCGGCGATCTTGGCCGCGTCCGCCGCCGGCACACCCTGGGCGGTGAGGCCGCCGGTGAGGGCGTCGGGCAGGGATCCGGCCAGGCCGGTGATCATCAGGGAGAAGAAGATGCCGATGGACAGGACCATGGCGGAGTTCTGGAAGGTGGTGCTGATGCCCGCGCCGACACCGCGCTGGTCGGGTGGCAGGCTGTTCATGATGGCGGCGCGGTTGGGTGCCGCGAACAGGCTCATGCCGATGCCGTTGAGCAGCAGGATCACCGCGAAGCCGGGGTAGCCGAAGTCGACCGGCAGGGCCTGGAGGGCGACGAACGTCCCGGCCGCGAGGAGCATCCCGCCGGTGGCGAAGGTGCGCGCCCCGAACCGGTCGGAGGCCCAGCCGGACGCCGGGCCGGCCACCAGGAAGCCCAGGGTCAGCGGCAGCATGTAGATGCCGGCCCACAGCGGTGTCTGGGTGAAGCCGTAGCCGTGCCGGGGCAGCCAGATGCCCTGGAGCCAGATGATCAGGACGAACATGAGGCCGCCGCGGCCGAGCGAGGCGAGCAGGCTGGCCAGATTCCCGGCGGTGAAGGCGCGGATCCGGAACAGCCCCAGCCGGAACATCGGCTCGGCCACCCTCGTCTCGACGAAGCAGAACAGCACCAGCAGCGCCGCCCCGCCCGCCAGGGCGGCGAGGACGGCGGGGTTGGTCCAGCCCATGGTGTGCCCGGCGTACGGCTGGATTCCGTAGGTGATGCCGACCAGTACGGCGATGAGCCCGGCCGCGAAGGTGAGGTTGCCCCACCAGTCGGGCCGGGCCGGGGTGCGGATACCGGTGTCCCGCAGCTTGAGGTACGCCCAGACCGTGCCGAACAGCCCGAACGGCACCGACACCAGGAAGACCAGCCGCCAGTTCACCGGGCCGAGCAGCCCGCCCAGCACCAGCCCGATGAACGATCCGGCGATGGAGTTGCTTGACTTCAACCAATCTAGAACGCCCGGACAGGGGCGGCCAGGGCTGTGCGCCATCTGCTGGAATGGGCCGATGGATCACGATGCGATGCTCGCCCTGTTCGACCGGCAGCTGCGCCGGGAGGCGCCGGCCGACTCCCCCGGTGCCCGGGTGGAGCGGGACGGCCCGGTGGTGCGGCAGGCCGGCGGGCCCGACGACTGGAACGGTGTCCTGTGGTCCGGTCTCGACGAGTCCACCGCCGGCCCGGCCATCGCGGCGCAGGTCCGGTACTTCGCCGGTCTCGGACGGGACTGCGAGTGGAAGCTGTACTCCCATGACCGCCCCGCCGACCTCGGCGACCGGCTGCGGGCGGCCGGGTTCGTACCGGAGCCCCCGGAGACGCTGATGGTGGCGCCGGTGCGCGACGTCGCCACGGATGCCGGACCGCCGCCCGGGGTACGGCTCGTGCCGGTGACCGATCCGGCCGGGGTGGAGCTGGTGGTACGGGTCCACGAGGAGGTTTTCCGAACGTCCGTCACACGAATGCGGCACCGGCTGCTGGCCCGGCTCGCACAGGCTCCGGACTCCCTCGTCATGACGGTGGCGATGGCGGGCGACACCCCGGTGTCCGCGGCCCGAATGGAGCTGACGCCGGGTAAGGACTTCGCGGGCCTGTGGGGCGGCGGCACACTGCCCGCCTGGCGTGGACGGGGCATCTACCGGGCACTTGTCGCCCGGCGCGCCGAAATCGCCGCCGCACGGGGGGTTCGCTACCTGCAGGTGGATGCCTCCGATCAGAGCAGTCCGATTCTGCGCCGGCTGGGGTTCACCGCACTCTGCACGACCACGCCGTACGTCCGCAGGGCGTAGCGGTGCATCGATCAACTCTCTTGTTTTGTAGGGGAGTTGGGGATGGGGCTGGTGCCCGGTCCGCCAACACCGCGCCATCGGGGCTCCCCAGGGCCACCCACTGATGGCATTAGTCCGGATTGCGGCGGTTTGTAGCGGATGTAAGCCTGATACCCCATTCCTCGAAGGAGTTGATCGCATGGTTACGGATCGCACAGCGCCGATCGAAACCACCGCCCTGACCACCGAAGTCGAAAAACTGCTGTCCCCCGCGGAACCCGACGGCGTCTTCCGCGACACCCGCGAGTGCGGAGACGGGCTGCTGGCGCTCGCCCTGCTGCTGATCTCGCCCCCCACCCCTCGCCCGAAGACCGGAAGCTGAGGGGAAGTCCGTTGGCTGAACAGACGCAAGGAGCAGTCCCGCTCAGCGCTGTGATCGCCGATGCCGCAACCGGAGTCGCCCTCGCCCTCCAGGGCGGGGGCGACCCCTACACACTGTCCGGGACCCTGCGGCTCGGCGACCCGCTCGCGCCGGCCGCGGTCCGGGTACTGGGCGCCGACGCGCTCGCACCCTACGCGCTGGACCATCCGGTGGTGCCCGTCGGCGCGGACGACGAAGCGGTGGTGCGGCAGACGCTCGCGGACTATCCGCCGGGGGCGGACGCCTCCACGGTGTCGGCATGGAGCTACCGGGGCCTGGTGGAGGCGTCGCACGCCTACCTCCCCGTCGGTGACCAGCCCTGGCCGCGACCTCCCGAGGCCGGGGCCGACTGGATCGGCACCGACACCTGGCCCGAGCTGGCCCACCGGGTGTCCCAGCTCGCCGCACTGGCGCTGCCCGGCCTCGCGGTGGACCTGGCGGACCAACTCGCCCGGCGCACTGATGACTTGGCCCGCGGGTTCGTCCGGGCGGTGCGCCGCCGGGACTGGCTCCAGGCGGCCGGGGTCGGCCGCTGGCTGGCCCGGCTCCCCGACGTACCGCCCACGCTCGGGCTGGACGACGGGCTGGCGTTCGTCCGGCAGATGGGCGGCGACGACCCGCGGGTCGCGCTGCATGTCGTGGCGGCCCGGCGGTTCCACGGGCGGGGTTGGTGACCGGCGGCCGGGCCGACCCCGGGCTGCTGGACCGGGTGGTCGGGAACAGCCTGGGGTGGCTGGAGGAGATGCGGGAGTTCTTCCGCCTGCCGCCGAACGCGGCGACGGACGCGGATCCCAACCTCACCCTCAAACCGATCGGTGAGCTGGCCGAACTCACCCAGCTCATCGCGGTGTCGCACCCCCGGGCCGAGCTCCGCGCCGCGGCGGAGCGGCTGTTCGCCTTCGCCTGGCGGGAGACCGGCGAGGGGGAGCTGTTCGCCGAGCTGATCCGCGGTGAGCCGTACGCCACCTATCCCCTGGAGATCTACGGGGCCTTCGCACAGTCCGGGTTGCGGCATCCAGCCGTCGAGGAGCTGGTACCGGCCACGACCGGGCTGCGCGGCTGGCGGGTGGCGCGCGAGGACCACACCCGTACGCTCAGCGTGCTCAACGCGGAGCGGCGGATCGGGCTGGCCCAGCACGCCGACTTCGCCGCGGAGTTCGCGCTGACCGGGCTCGGGCTGATGCCCGAGCCCTGGGCTCTGGACCGCAAGGCGGCGTACGGCGTGACGCATGACGTCTTCCATCTCACCGACTGGGGGCGCGACCGCCGGCGGCTCTCCCCCGAACTGGCCGACTATCTGCGGCTCTGGCTGCCCTCCTGGCTGGAGAACTGGCTGGAGGAGCAACTGTGGGATCTGGTGGGCGAGTTGCTGGCCGTGGCGGCCTGCCTGCCCGGTGCCCCGTACGATCCGGCGGCCTGGCGGCGGCTGGCCGGCGCGCAGGCCGCCGACGGCGGCGTGCCCGAGACGGGCGCCGCACCGCGCCCCGCCGACCGGGCCGAGGCGTTTCTGGCCTGCTACCACTCCACTCTGGTGACCGCGTTCGCCGGCACCCTCGCCCGTACCGCCTCGGACGGGGCCGAAGCCGGCCCGTTGGCCGGGGGCGCGGCGGCGGTGGCCGGACGGACGCCCTGCGAAAGCGAGGCAGCGCTGTGACCGTGCCGGCTGCGTCCCAGGTGTCCCCGGCCTCCGCCGCACTGCTGCACGGTGTCGGCGACCGGGCCCTGACCTGGATCGACGCGCACCGTGACCACTTCCGGTTGACCCCCGAGGACCGCGCCACGGGCAGCGCGACGATCGAACGACTCAAGCCCATCGGGGAGTTGGCCATCAACATGCAGGTGCTCTTCCGGGAGGGCGTGGCCGGGTCCCGGCAGCGCACCCGGGCCGGGCAGCTGCTGGACTTCGCCTGGCGGGAGCTGCTGGACGGCGGCAACGTGCTGGCCGCCCTCCAGCACGAGGAACCGCACTCGCCGGTGCCGCTGGAGGTCTACGCGCCCTTCCACGAACTGGGCCACCGCCACCCCGGCCTGGAGGCGGCCCTGGAGGTGTCCCGGCGGACCACCACCTGGACCGCGCTGGAGATGGTGCCCAACCGGCGGCTCGGGGTGCTCAACGCCGAGCGCAAACTCGGGCTCACGCCCAGCGCCGACTTCGACCGGGCGCTGGAGCGCACCTGGCTGGGGCAGCTCCCCGAGCCCTGGACGGTGCGGCTGCACATCGCGTACGACATCACCCACACCGTCTTCCACCTCACCAACTGGGGCGAGGCGCCCGACCGGATCCCGCCGGCGATCGCCGACTACCTCACCCGGTACCTGCCCGCCTGGACGGCGGACTGGGCGGAGCTCGAACACTGGGATCTGCTCGGTGAGCTGCTGGTCGTCGACGCCTGCCTGCCGCGCCCCGCGTTGGACGCACAGCTGTGGCAGCGGTACGCCGCCGCCCAGTCCGACACCGGCGCGATGCCCATCCGGCGCGCGATGCCGCGGGGCGATCCGGCGGAGGTCTTCGACCTGGTCCACCACCCCACCCTGGTCGCCGCGTTCGCCTCGGCGATGGCGACGTCCCGGGTGCTGTCCGCCGCCGCCGGCTGATGCGGCCCGAAGGCGGCGGGACGGCGTTCGCGGACCGGCTCGCGGACGCGGTCACCGGGATCGACGCCCCGGACGTCGTGCTTGCCGTCAGCCGGCACGGCCGCCGCACGGTGGTCAGCGGCGGCACCGCGCTGGCACCGCCGACCCCGCGCCATGCGCTGCGCTACGAACTCGGCTCGCTGTCCAAGACGTTCACCGTGCTGCTGCTCGCGGAACTGGCGGCGACCGGGGTGCTCCGCCTGGACGACCCGCTCGCCGCCCACCTGCCGCGGCTGGATCTGCCGCACCCGCGGTCCCGCCGGATCACCCTGCGGCATCTGGCCACCCACACCTCCGGGCTGCCGCGGATCCCCGCCGATCTGCTGATCGGCGCGCTGCTGCGCCCGTACGACAACGGCTACGCCCGCTATGACACCGAGCGGCTGCTGCGCACCTTCGCGCGCACCCGCCCGCGGCACCGCCCCGGGACCCGCTGGCACTACTCCAACTTCGGGGCGGCGCTGCTCGGCCCGGCCATGAGCGGTGCGGCGGGCGCCGACTACGCCACGCTGCTCGGCACCCGGATCCTCGGCCCGCTCGGGCTGACCGGCACCTCCCTGGCGCCCGGTACGACCGGCACCGACGCCATCGGCCACCGGACCAACGGGAGCACGCCGGTCCGCAGCGCCGACATGGGCGCGTTCGCCGCCGCCGGCGCGGTCCGCGCCACCCCGGACGACCTGCTGACCTACCTGGAGGCCCACCTCTCCCCCGACGGCACCCCGCTGCCGCGGGCGCTGCGCGAGGTGCAGATCCCGCTGCTGCGGCGCGGCTGGCGGCACCGCAACACCCATACCCTGACGTGGTATCAGCACCCGGCGCGGCACGGACCGCTGCTCTTCCACGTCGGGGCGACCTTCGGCCAGCAGGCGTTCCTCGGCTACCACCCGGCGACCGGGACCGGGCTGGTCGCGCTCGCCACCCGGCGCGGCCGTAGCTGCCGGCTGGTGCCCACCGCCTACGAGCTGCTGTACGCGCTGGCCCGCGAACCGGCCGGCTGACGCCGGGCGCGACCGCCGGTCGCCGTGGCCGCGGGGGTCACAGCTCCCCGGCCACGATCCGGGCGACCAGTGCCTCGGGGCACTGCTCGGCGGCCCGGCGGAAGACCGCTGCGTACTCCTCGTCGCCGAGCGCGGCGCGGGCCCGCTGCTCGCACTCCTCGCGGACCGCGCGCAACTCCGGCGTGCCGCGCTGCGGGTGGCCGACCGTGCGCCAGACGGCCTGGCCGCCGCCGTAGACGAGGGCGGCTGCCGCGCCGTCGCCCTGCGCGGCGACCGCGGCCGCCAGCAGGTCCAGGCCCAGCGCGATACCGAAGTTGTCGCCGATGTGCTGCTTGGCGGCGAGCATGGCCCGCGCGTGGTTCGCGGACTGCTCGGGCCGGCCCTGGAAGAGGGCGATCAGGGCGAGCTGGTAGTCGGTGTAGGAGCGGGACCAGTATTCGCCGCGTACCTCGCAGCCGTGCCGCAGCGCGGTGGCCTCGGCACGGGCCTCGGCCAGCCGGCCCAGGGCGGTGAGCGCGAAGAGCCGTACGAGGTGGCAGCGCAACCGGGCGGCGGAGGCGAACGGGTCGTCCGGCGGCGGGCCGAGGACCTGCTCGGCGACGGTGCAGGCGGTCAGCGGGCGGCCGGCCATGAGGTGGGTGAGGCCGATGAGGTGGCCGGCGGCGAGCATCGCGTCGGCACCGTCGGGGGCACCGTCCTCGCGTGCGGCGCGGGCGCACCGGTGGCCGAGCGTCTCGGCGGTGTCCAGGTCGCCCTGGAGGAGGACCGCGACGCCGAGCGCCCACAGCGCCCGGGTGCGGGCCGGGCTCGGGGCGTCATGGGCGGCGAGGGCGCGTTCCAAGTAGTCGCGGGCCTCGTGCAGATGACCGCAGCAGGTCCAGAAGAAGCCGATGGCGGCGCCGAGTTCCTGGGCGCGTTCCGGCGCGGCGTGCAGCAGGTGGTCCAGCGCCGTGCACAGGTCGACATGCGCGTCGGCGACCCTGCCGTACCAGCTGACCTGCCGGGGGCCCAGCCAGCCGCGTTCGGCGCGGCGGGGGGAGGCGGCGGAAG
>NZ_KN708638.1:1087812-1088113 GCF_000805335.1 Streptomyces sp. CT34
GCGTTCGGCGCGGCGGGCGAAGTCGACGAAGTGCGCGGCGTGCCGGTCGGCGACGCCGGCCTCCTCGCCCAGTTCCGCCAGCCACATCCGGCCGTACTCGCGGAGCGTGTCGAGCATCCGGAAGCGCGTGCCCTCGCGGTGGACCACCGACTTGGCGGCGAGGCCGGCCAGCGCGGCGCGCACGCCGTCCCCGGTGAGCGGGCCGCCGGCGCAGACGGCGCCCGCGGACTCGGCGTCGAAGGTGCCGCGGAAGACGGAGAGCCGGGCCCACAGCAGCCGCTCCAGCGGCTCCCCCCGCCCC
>NZ_KN708638.1:1088123-1094254 GCF_000805335.1 Streptomyces sp. CT34
GTGCGCAGCGTGCGGTGCCGCGGGGTGCCGGCGTTCTCGGTGCCGTCCAGGGAGTCGAGACCGGCGCCGATGCGCTCGGCGACGCGGTCCAGCGGGCTGTGCGCCAGCTGGGCGCCGGCCAGTTCCAGGGCGAGCGGGATCCCTTCGAGGCGCCGGCAGATCTCCGCCGCGGCCCCGGCGTGGGCCGGGTCGCCGAGCCGGAGGTCCGGGGCCGCGGCGCCGGCCCGTTCGGTGAAGAGCGCCAGCGCGTCGTTGTCGCCGGTGCACGGCAGCGGGCCGATCTCGGTGATCCACTCGCCGACGACGTCCAGCGGCTGCCGGCTGGTGACCAGTACGGTCACCGCGGGGGCGGCGGTCAGCAGATCGCCGACCAGGTCGCGGCAGGCGGCGACGAGGTGTTCGCAGGAGTCCAGGACCAGCAACAGCCGCTTGTCGGCGAGCCATTCGCAGAGCGCGGCCACCGGCGTCCGCGCCGAGTGGTCGGCCAGTCCGACGGCGTCACAGACGGCGGCGACCAGCAGCTGGTCGCGCCGTAACGACCAGAGCGGGGCCCACCGGACGCCGTCCGGGAAGCGCGGCGCCGCGGCGCGGGCGGCGCGCATCGCGATCCGGGTCTTGCCCACACCGCCGGGCCCGGTCAGGGTGATCAGCCGGTGCTGGGTCAACTCGCGGTGCAGCTGCCGCAGTTCGGCTCGCCGGCCGACAAAGCTTGTCGACTCATCGGGAATGTCGCTGGTCACCGGCCCAGTTTGCCGCACGCCGGAGGGCGCCCACAGCGCGCCGGCCCCGGGCGGGATCACGGTGTGACGATGGCGAAGTCGGGGTCGGGGGTGCTGAGCAGGCCGAGGAGTTCGTGGAGGGCCGCCCCCGGCTCACCCTCGTGGGTGATCGCGGAGGGGCCGCCGTCGGTGAGCAGATCGCGGAGCTGGGTGCGGGTGAGGGTGAGGGTGAGATCCGGCTGCCGGTCGCCGGAGGGGGTGGGGCGGCCGGGGGTGCTGAGGTGGGTGAGGGCGCCGTGGGAGAGGGTGAGGTGCCAGGTGCGGTCCTCGTCGGGGAGGTAGAGGTCGATGGCGAGGTGGGCCGACCAGGCCCGGGGGCCGTCGACGCGGATGGCGAGCGAGTCGAGGAGCTGATCGATGGTGCGGGCCCCGACGAGGTCGGGTCCGGGGGCCTCCGGGCCGGGGGCGGGCGGCGGTGCGTCGGCGGGACGGCCGCGCAGTTCCATGGCGCCGGTGAGGTAGTAGTTGCGCCAGGTGCCGTTCTCGCAGCCGTAGCCCAGCCGCTCGTAGACGGCGGCCAGTTCGCGGCGGGCGCGCGGGTTCTGCGGGGCGGCGAAGACGGCGTGGTTGAGGAGGGTGGCGGCGAACCGGAGGTCGCCGTCGGCGGCGTACCGCTTGCCCGCGTCCACGGTGGCCTCCACACCGCCCAGGATGTCCACGTAGCGCCGGGCCTGCTCGGCCGGCGGGTGCTCCCACAGGTGCGCGGGGTTGCCGTCGAACCAGCCGAGGTAGCGCTGGTAGATCGCCTTGACGTTGTGGCTGAGCGAGCCGTAGTAGCCGTGGTGTGCCCACAGCCGCTCCAGGTCCGGGGGCAGCCGCAGCTCCTCGGCGATCTCGGGGCCGGTGTGCCCTTCGTTGAGCAGCCGCAGCGTCTGGTCGTGCAGGTACGCGTACAGGTCGCGCTGGTTGGCCAGCAGGCTGCGGATGCGGTCGTTGCCCCAGGTCGGCCAGTGGTGGGAGGCGAAGGCGACCTCGGTGTCGGCGCCGAAGAGGGCCAGCGCCTCGTTGAGGTGGTGGGCCCAGCGCCGGGTGTCGCGGACCACCGCACCGCGCAGGGTGAGGACGCTGTGCAGTGTGTGGAGGGCGTTCTCCGCGGTGCAGAGCGCCTGGTGGGCGGGGGAGGCGAAGTTCATCGACGCGGCGGCGTCGGTGCCCGGGGTGAGCTGGAAGACCAGGCGTATGCCGTCGACGATCTCCTCCTGGCCGGTGCGGGTGACGTCCACGGTCGGCGGGATGAAGGTGCGGGTGCCGGTGGAGGTGGTGGTGCCCAGACCGCAGCCGATCTGGCCGCCCGGTCCCTTCGGGAGCCGGGTGCCGTACATGTACTCCGCGCGCCGGGTCATCGCCGGTCCCGTGAAGAGCTGCTCGCCGACCGCGTGTGCCAGGAATCCGGCGGGCGCGAGGACCGGTACGGGGTGCCGGCCGGGCGGTAGGACGCCGCGTCCGCCGCCGAAGTGGTCGGCGTGCGCGTGGGTGTAGATCAGGCCGGTGACCAGCCGGTCGCCGCGGTGCTTGCGGTAGAGCTCCAGCGCCGCGGCGGCGGTCTCGGCGGAGAGCAGCGGGTCGACGACGAGGACACCGTGATCGCCTTCGATGAGCGTCATGTTGGACAGGTCCAGACCACGCGCCTGGTAGATGCCGTCGGTCACCTCGTACAGGCCCTGCCGGCTCACCAGCCTCCCCTGGCGCCACAGGCTCTCGTTCGCGGTCTCGGGGCAGTTCCCGGCCAGGAAGGCGTAGTCCTCGGCGTCCCAGACCACCCGTCCGTCCGCCGCGGTGATCCGGGGCGGGTCGAGCGGGGCGATGAAGCCGCGGTCGGCGTCGGCGAAGTCTTCGTGGTCATCGACGGGCACAGCGGGCTCGTCCACAGGCACAGCGGTCACGGCGCGCCACCTCTCCCGGACGGCGGGCCATCACGGGCACATGGCCCACACGTTCGATTTAACCGAAGATGCCCGGCCGCCGCACGTGAGCCACCGCGCGGCTCACACGCCACGCGGTCACCGCGTCACACCGGCTCGGCCCCGATGACGGAGAGCGGTCGACGACGTGCCGCGGGCAGCAGGGCCGGCGGTGTGCGATGGCGCGGCACCTCTCCGGTGATGTCCGGACAACGGCGTTACGGGCGGGGCCGGGCAGGGCACAACAACGCCTGTGTGACGCTGCACCCACGCAGGGCCACCCACGGTCAGGAACCCTGATTTCGCTCGATCTTCGAGGCAACGCCCGCACCCGCCCGCCGGCATCCTGCCCATAGGGCGCGACCGGCGGCCCCATCCGGGAGAGGAGGGACGCTCCCTGTCCCCCGACGACGACCGCCAACTCCGCGACCTGGCGGAGACGTTCCGGACCGACGCCTCCCCCTGCCCGCGCCCGCGCATAACGGCCACCGGCGCGGCACCGCCCGTCCGGCGCGGCGCGGTCCGGCTGATGCTGGGCACCGCGATCACCGTGCTGATCGCCGGTGTCGCGCTGTCCCACGGTCTGATCCTGGCCGGCGGGCTGGTGCTGGCCGGGGTCGCCGGGCAGCTCGCCGCGCCCGCCCCGCCCGCCGTCCCGGACCGCGATCACCGGCCGTAGCCGGCCGCGGACCGAGGGGTGCCGCCGGACATGTGCCCGGCCCGCTTGCCGTCGCTCTCGATGTCGTACGGCAGCGGGCCGGTGGTTTCCACACGCCCCCGTGGGGAGCGCGCATCACGTGGCGCTGCGGCTCCGTGATGCCACCGCGACACACGTCGCGCCCAGGAGGAACGTCAGGGCGCCGATGACGACGTTGTTCCAGATGACTCCCTTGTCCGGGCCCGTGCCGACGATCCAGGGCGCCACGATCAGCCAGACGCCGATCGCGGACATCGCACCGCTCAGGCCGTACATACGCTCCGGAGTGACGGTGAACCCGACCGCCAGCAGGGCGATCGCCACACCGACGATGAGGTTGTGGGTCATCAGTGCGGGCTGCGAGGCCGTGTAGTGCACGATCCACGGTGATGCCGCGCAGTACAGACCGACCAGGAACACCGGTCCGTCGACGAGCACCACGTCCCGCCCGCCGACCGTCCGCTCGAAGCGGGCCCTCATCTCCGAAACGTCGGGGTGACCAGCGAGATCTCCCCTGGGGTGTGAGACGTCGGCCATGCGACTCGCCTCCTTCGTCCACAAGTCAGTCAGGCCGCTTCGCGTGGCATCAGCCGCGCACTTTTATTCTGCGCTTATGTCGCCTTTATGTGTAGATGTCGGCGGAGACGAATTTCGCGGAAGTGCAGGACCGCGCCGGCCGGGCGACCCCCCGGCCGGCGCGCACCTCCGCGGCGGGGCCGGTCAGGACGGGTCCGGGGCGCCGTCCAGATGCGGCAGATCGTGGTCCAGGCGCTCCCGCTTGGCACGCAGATACCGGATGTTCTCCGCACCGGGCGGCACCAGCAGCGGCACCCGCTCGGCGACATCGATGCCATGGCGCTCCAGCGCCTCACTCTTGCGCGGATTGTTCGACAGCAACCGTACGGACCGGACGCCGAGGTCCTGGAGAATTCCGGCCGCGGCGCGGTATTCCCGGGCATCGACGGGCAGCCCGAGCGCGATATTCGCCTCGACCGTGTCCAGCCCGTCGTCCTCCTGGAGTCGCATCGCCCGGAGTTTGGCCAGCAGCCCTATCCCCCGGCCCTCGTGCCCCTGGAGATAGACGACGATGCCGCGCCCCGCGTCCGCTATCGCCCGCAGGGCCGCGGTCAGTTGCTCACCGCATTCGCAGTGCGTGGAACCGAAGACATCGCCCGTCAGACACTCCGAATGGATACGGGTCAGCGCCCTCTCCCCCGCCACGTCACCACGCACCAGGGCCACTTGCTCGATTCCGCTGCGGCGGTCGAGATAGCCCACGGCACGGAATTCGCCGTACGCGGTGGGAAGCCGGACGGCCACCATCCGCTGCACTTCCGGACGCGGCGCGACAGCGGCGACGGCGGTGGAATCACCCCCTGCGACAGCGGCGTTGGCGTCCGGTCCGGCCTCGGCAGCGGTATCGGGGTCCGTCATGGCATGATCGTACCCGCGTTCGGAAACGAGCGGTACACGATCCAGCCTGCGACAATTCCCCTCAACTGGGCACCGGCGCTGCCGGGTTGACGCCGATCGGAGCCTGCCGATGACCGTACCGGGCCACCGGAGTCCACCGCCCGGCCTGCTGCCGGCGGACACCACCGAGGATGTCCGGGCCGCACGGCCCGAGATGGCACTGCTGCCCATCGGCAGCTTCGAACAGCACGGCGCGCACCTGCCGTTGACCACGGACACGGTCATCGCCTGCGCCGTCGCCGCGGAAATCGCCGCACGGTACCCGGTCCTGCTGCTGCCGCCGCTGACCGTCTCGTGTTCCCAGGAGCACGCCGCCTGGCCGGGAACCGTCAGCATTTCCGCGCGCACCCTGCACGCCGTGGTGACGGATATCGCCGCCTCGCTCCGCCGGTCCGGCACGGGGACGCTGGTTCTCGTCAACGGCCACGGCGGAAACTACGTGCTGCGCAACGTCGTTCAGGAGTCCAACGAGAGCGGCGGGACGCGGATGGCGCTCTTTCCCGGTTCGGCCGACTGGGCCGCGGCCCGCTCCCGGGCGGGCGTGCGGACATCCGCGCACAGCGATATGCACGCGGGCGAGACCGAGACGTCGATTCTGCTGCACACCCACCCCGAACTCGTCCGGCCCGGCTACGCCTCGGCCGACCACCTCGCCGACGACCGGCCTCATCTGCTCACCCTCGGCATGCCGGCCTACACGGAATCCGGCGTCATCGGGCGCCCCTCCCTGGCCTCCGCCGAGAAGGGTGCCCGGCTGCTGGCGGGGCTGGCCGAGGCGTTCGGCGCCTGTGCCGAACTCCTGGGCGACGGCCGATGACCCATCCGCCCGACGCGGCACCCGAGGCGCTCGACCCGGCGACGGCCTGGCAGCGGCTGCTCGGCGTCCGTACGCCGGCCGAGGCGGCGGCGGCCGGGCTGGTGCCGGACGGCGCCGGCGGGGCGCGCTGGGCGGGGGCCGCCGCGCCCGGGGCGGCCTGGCTCGCCGAGCGCTATCTGCCGCTGTGCCTGGCCGGCCCCCGGGTGGCGTTCGGGCAGCTCGGGCAGAGCCTGGACGGCTTCATCGCGACCCGCACCGGCGACGCCGACTACGTCACCGGCGAGGAGGACCGCCGGCATCTGCACCGGCTGCGCGCGCTGGCGGACGCGGTGCTGGTCGGGGCCGGCACCGCGGTGGCGGACGACCCCCGGCTGACCGTACGGGCGTGCGCGGGCCGCGATCCGGTCCGGGTGGTCCTCGATCCGCGGAGCCGGGTGCCCCGGCACCGGCGGGGGGTCACCCGC
>NZ_KN708638.1:1094264-1114005 GCF_000805335.1 Streptomyces sp. CT34
GAGCGCGTCGGGGCCGGCGTCGAGGTGCTGGCGCTGCCGGACGCCGCGGCGTTCGCTCCGCGGCGGCTGCTGGCCGCGCTGGCGGACCGCGGGCTGGGCCGGGTGCTGATCGAGGGCGGCGGGGTCACCGTCTCGCGGTTCCTGCGGGCGCGGGCGCTGGACCGGCTGTATGTGACCGTCGCGCCGGTGCTGCTCGGCGACGGGGTCCCCGGCCTGCGGTTTCCCGGTACGCCGGTGATGCGCGACGCGCTACGGCCGCCACTGCGGCGGGCCCTGCTCGGCGAGGACACGCTCTTCGAGCTGGATCTGCGGACGGCCGCGTCCGGACCGTAGCCGCGCGACCCATCGGACGACCAGGACCCCGGCGCCTGGCAGGCTCGCGGCGAAGGCGAGCACGCCGTAGACCACGGCGGAGGCCAGGCCCAGTGCCGCGCCCAGCCCGGCGGCGCCGAACGCCCAGGCCGCGACGCCCTCCCGCGGCCCCCAGCCGCCGACGTTCAGCGGCAGCGCCATCGCCAGCAGGGCCAGCACGACCAGCGGCACCAGCTCCGCCGTGGGCGCCCGCGCTCCGGCGACCCGGGCGGCCAGCAGGAACATCCCCAGATACCCGGCGAGTACGACGGCGGAGCAGGCCGCGACGCCCGGCCAGACGGCCCGGCCGAGCAGCGCCCGCCGTGCCTCGGCCAGCGCGACCCGCACACCACGCCCGTCCCGGCCACCGCTCCCGCCGCGGCCCCGCCGGCGCAGCAGCGCGGCCACGGCGACGCCCAGGGCGCCCGCCCCGGCCGCCGCGAGCAGCCCCCCGCGCACCGCACCTGGGGCGCCGACGACCCGGCCGATCGGCGCCAGCACGGGCGACGGCCGCACGGCCAGCACCACCGCGCCCACCGCGATCAGGACCACCTGGCCCGCGGCGCGCTCCAACACCACCGCCCGCACCCCGCGCCCCAGGTCCCCGGCGTCCCGGCCGTGGCGTACGGCGCGGTGCACATCGCCCAGCACGCCGCCGGGCAGCGCCGCGTTCAGGAACAGTGCCCGGTAGTAGTCCGCGACGGCCCGGCCCAGCGGGAGCCGCAGTCCCAGGCCGCGGGCCACCAGGCACCACCGCCAGGCGCTGCACACCGTCGTCAGCACACCGATGCCGAGCCCGGCCAGCAGCGTGCCGGCGTCGATCCGGCGCAGCCCGTCCAGGAAGGCGGCCGATCCCAGATGCCGCACCAGCAGCGCCAGGATGGCCACTCCCCCGAACGTCCGCAGCCAGGACCGGGCCCGGCGGTTCATCCCCCGGCCCCGGCTCTCGCCCCGTACGGTCCCGGCAGCGCCAGCAGATCGGTGTGGTGCACCGTGACGCCCAACTCGCCGGCCGCGCACGCCTCCAGCCGCCGCCGCAGATACGCGTCGGCCGCCGGTGCCAGCCCCGACCGCTGCGCGCGGGCGGCGCCCACCCAGCCGCGCAGCCACTGTTCGGTCAGCGCGCACTCGGGCCCGCCCAGCCGCCAGGGGCTGGCCTGGGTGACCACCGTCGCCCCGCGCCGCTCGAACGCCTCGACGGCGGCGGACGCCGCGTCCGGCCCGAGCAGCCGCCGTCCGCCGTCCGTCCGGCGTTGATGCGCGTTGAAGGCGGCGGCGATCTCGGCGTCGAGGGGGTCGTACGGGGTGAGTTCGACCCGTCCGCTGACCGAGAGCGCGAACAGCGCCGGGCACCGGGCGCCGGTGCACGCCTCGGCGACGCGCTCCAGCTCCTCCCGGGTGAGCAGGTCGAGCAGGGCGGAGGCGGTGACCAGGGACGTGCCCGCGAGGGCGGCGGCGGTCAGCGCGGCCAGGTCGCCCAGCTCCACGACGGCGGTAACCGGCCGGCCGTCGGCGGCGGTTGACGGCATGCGCACGGCGGCCCGGGACAGCAGCACCGGGTCGTGGTCCTGGAGGACCCAGTGCTGCGGACCGGGCAGCCGGACCGCGAGCCAGCGCCCCATGGAGCCCGTACCGCAGCCCAGGTCGCGGATGACCAGGCCGTCCGGGTCCGGCATCCCGTCCGGATCGAGGGCGGGCGACCAGCCGCGCAGCGGTCGCAGCAGCTCGGGCGCGCGGGCGGCGGCGTCGGCCCGTTCCCGCAACTCCAGCCACTGCGGACAGAACCGCGGCCCGCCGGCCCCGCCCGTCACCGGCTCCAGGGCTCGTCCCGGAGCCGTTCCAGCACTTCCGCCAGACCGTGCGACGTCATCTCCCACCCCTCCAGCATGGCACGCCGTCCACGGGCCGAGATCGTCAACCGCCGCCGCAGTCCGGCATCGTCGAACCAGGCCCGCAGCGCGGCACCGAGGGCGGCCGGTTCCCCGTCCGGTACGAGGAGTCCGGGCACGCTCCCGTCGGGAGCCGTCCCCACCGCTTCCGGGACGCCGCCCACGGCCGTGGCCAGCACCGGGATGCCACGCGCCAGCGCCTCGGTGAGCACCATGCCGTAGGTCTCGGCGTACGAGGTGAGCACCAGCAGGTCGGCGGCGGCGTAATACGCGTCCAGCTCGGTGGCGGCCCGCGGCCCGGCGAACCGGATCCGCCCGCCGAGGCCCGATTTCCGCACCTTCTGCCGCAGTTCGTCCGCATAGCGGGCGTCGCGTCCGGCGCCACCGACGAGATCGCAGGTCCACGGGAAGTCGCCGGCGAGGGTCAGCAGGGCGTCCACCAGCCGGTGGTGGCCCTTGCGCGGGGTGAGGGCCGCGACACAGAGCAGCCGGCCGGCGCCGTCGGTGCCCGTCGCCTGCGGTGCGGCGTCAACTCCCGGCCGGGCGACGGCGACCCGGGACGCCGCCAGCCCGTGGTGCGCGCGGATCCGGCCGGCGGCCCACTCGCTGGTGGCGACCACCGCGCGCACGGTGTGCAGGGCGCGCCGCTCGCGGGCGTCCAGGTCCGCGGCCACCCCGGGAGCGAGGCCGGTCTCGTCGGCGAGCGGCAGATGTACCAGGACGGCCGTCCGCAGCCGCGCCGCCTCGGGAGCGAGGACGTCGGGAACGCCGCAGGCCACCAGCCCGTCGAGGAGGACGACGGCGCCGTCCGGCAACTCGGCCAGGCGGCGGGCCAGTCCAGCGGTGGCGGCCCGGTCCGGGCGGGGCCAGGTGCCGGGCGCCGCGAGGCGGCGGACCCGCCAGCCCAGGTCCGGGAGGTCCCGGCACACCCGCAGGTCGTAGGTGTTGCCGCCGCTGGGCGCGGTCGGGCCGGTGATGCCGCCGGGCAGCACGACGTGCACCACCCGGGCCCGTTCCGCGGCGTCGTCGGGTCGGGTCATCGGCGGGGCCCGTGCCGGGTCACAGGGTGCGCTCGTAACTGGCCCAGGCGATATGGGATTCGTGCAGGGTCACGGTGATGCCGGACAGTTCGCGGGCGCCCTCGCCGAGGTTGCCGGCCTGCACCCGGTCGGCCAGGCGGTCGGCGATGACCTTGGCCAGCGCCTCGGTCGAGGTGTTGGTCCCGGCGAAGGCGGGTTCGTCGTCGAGGTTGCGGTAGTTCAACTCGCCCACCACCGCGCCCAGTTCCCGGGTGGCCAGGCCGATGTCGACCACGATGTCGTCGGCGTCGAGTTCGGGGCGGCGGAAGGTGGCGTCCACGATGAAGGTCGCGCCGTGCAGGCGCTGCGCGGGCCCGAAGACCGCGCCGCGGAAGCTGTGGGCGACCATCAGATGGTCGCGGACGGTGATGCTGAACACGGTGTTCCTCCGGGTGGTGTCGCGGTGCGGATGGCTCGGTCGGTGCCGGCCGCTATCCGGGGAGCGGCCCGGCCGCCGGATAGCGGATGCGGTGGCACAGCGCCGGGAGTTCGCCGCAGGCCAGCCGCGGCAGGACGGACGGCAACTCCTCGAAGGCGGATTCGCCGGTGATCAGCGCGTCGAAGGCGGGGTCGGCGAGCAGGTCGAGGGCGAGCGCGAGCCGGTCGGCGAACGTGCGGCCGGCGCGCCGGGCCGGGGCGAGGCCGCCGACCTGGCTGCTGCGGACCACCAGCCGCCGGGAGTGGAAGGACTCCCCCAGCGGCAGGCTGATCCGCCGGTCGCCGTACCAGCTCAGTTCGATCACCGTGCCCTCGGGGGCGAGCAGTTCGAGGGCGCGGGCCAGCCCCTCCTCGGTGGCGCTGGCGTGCACCACGAGGTCGCAGTCGCCGTCCGCGTCCGCGGGCAGCGCGAAGGCGGCCCCGAGCGCCGCGGCGGTGGCGGCCCGCGCCGGGTCGGGGTCGACCAACTGGACGCGGACGGCCGGGAATCGGGCCAGCAGGGCGGCGACCGCACAGCCCAGCATCCCCGCGCCGACCACCGCGATCCGGTCGCCGAGCAGCGGCGCGGCGTCCCACAGGGCGTTCACCGCGGTCTCGACGGTGCCGGCCAGTACGGCCCGGGCGGCGGGCACCGTGTCGGGGACGGGGGTCACCGCGGCCACCGGGACGACGTACCGGGTCTGGTGCGGGAAGAGGCAGAAGACCGTCCGCCCGAGCAGTTCCTCGGGCCCCTCCTCCACCACGCCCACATTGAGATAGCCGTACTTGACCGGCGCGGGGAACTCGCCTTCCTGGAACGGCGCGCGCATCGCGGTGTGCTGGCTCTCGGGGACGCCGCCGCGGAAGACCAGGCTCTCGGTCCCGCGGCTCACGCCGGAGTAGAGCGTGCGTACCAGCACCTCGCCGGGGCCGGGCCGCCGCAGGTCGGCGGTCCGGATCTCGCCCTCGCCCGGGGAGCCGAGCCAGAATGCCCGGGCGGCGCGCGGCAACGGAATCCTCCTGGACGGTGTGCCGATGCGTCGCCGATGCTGGAGGACGCACGGTGCGGATCTTGGTGACGCCGTCACGATACGCGGCGCCCGCCGGGTCCGCCAGACGCACCGGGAGGCACGATGGCCGTACAACGGCAGTACGGGTCAAGGCCGTTCGCCGCGGACGCCGCCGTGGGCGCGGTCGCGCAGCTGGTGCTGCTGGAGGTGCTCTGCCGGGCGGTCGGGCTGGGGACCGCGGGGTGGCTGGCGGGGTCCGTCTTCGCGGTGGCCACCGGTGCCGCGCTCACTCGCGCGCTGCGCAGGTCCTGGCCGGACTCGTTCGGTCCGGCCAACCGCGTCACCCTGGCCCGCGCCACGCTGGTCGGCGGGGTGACCGCGCTGGTCGCCGACTCCTTCGACCGGCGGGTTCCGGTGACAGCGCTGATCGGACTGGCCACCGTCGCGCTGGTGCTGGACGCGGTGGACGGCCGGGTGGCCCGGCGTACCGGGACGGCGACGCCGCTGGGGGCCCGCTTCGACATGGAGGTCGACGCGTTCCTGATCCTGGTGCTGAGCGGATACGTCGCGAAGGCGCTGGGCCCGTGGGTGCCGGCCATCGGCGCGATGCGCTACGCCTTCGTCGCCGCGTCCTGGGCGCTGCCGTGGCTGCGCGCCACGCTGCCGCACAGCCGGGCACGCAAGGCGGTGGCGGCGGTGCAGGGGATCGTGCTGGTGGTGGCGGCGGCGGGGATGCTGCCGCGGGAGGCGGAGTTCGCCGCGGTGGCGGGGGCGCTGGCGCTGCTGGTGTGGTCGTTCGGACGGGATGCGGTGTGGCTGTGGCGGGCCCGGGAGCGGGTCTGACCGGCCGGGACGCCGGGGCTCAGGTGCCCGCGTGCCGTCCCAGGTAGACGACCAGCGCCAGGAAGACCAGCACGAGGTTGGTGACGGCGACGCCGAGCAGCACCCGTATCCACAGGCTGCGTCGGGCCGCCTCGTACGTCGCCGCGCGGTGGGTCACCAGGAGAGTGCCGGGCAGCCGCGCCAGCCGGGTGCCGGGGCGGACGGCGGTGGCCCGGGCCCGCCGGACGCCGCAGCGCGGGGACGCCAGATGGCGGGCGGCGATCTCCGGGCAGGCGCGCCGGTGTCCGCGCGGCGGGCGCAGCGCACCGCGGCCCGGGTGGTGGCGCCCCCGGCAGGGCCGTGCGGAGCCCGGACCGGAGGCCGTGGGTATGCAGGTACGCGAGCGGACCGCGCGCCACGGCGGCGGTCCTTTACGTCGCGATGCGCCGGCCATGGGCGGTCACCCGGATCCGGTGGCGCCGCACGCGGTGCGAGCCGCCCGCGCCGCCGCGCCGCTCACTCGGCCGCCCCGCCCGGTGCCCCGTCCGCGGTCCCGCGGTCGGGGTCGACGCCGACGCTGCGCGCGATCCGCAGCGCGTCGTCCAGCTCGTCCTCCGCGACGGCCAGGGCGTAGGCGTCGTCCGCCGTGCGCGCCACCGCGACGGCGGCCCGTGCCGCACGCACCCGTTCCCGTACCGACTCGGCGAAACCGCCCACGCATGCCCTCCGCGTTCAGGCCGACCGGCCATCGCGTTCATCTGTTGAATAGCGGAATTCCTCAACTCTAGTCGACCAGCCCGGCGGCTTGAACGGGTGGTGCACCGGCCGCCGGACGAACGCCCGGCGCCGCTCCCCGGCCGTCCCCGGGGCCCGCCCGAGGCCCTTGAATCTCCCGTAGCAGGAGCTTCTACGGTCCCGGCGGACGCGGCCGGTCGGCGCCCGGCGAGCCGCGTCCGGCACGACCGGCCGGGCACCGTCACGACAGCGAGGAGCGAGGATGACCGCGTTCGTTCTGGTATCAGGGGGCTATACCGGCGGCTGGATCTGGCGCGAGGTCGCCGCGCGGCTCCGGGAGCGGGGGCACGAGGCGTACCCGGTGACGCTCACGGGGATGGGCGACCGGCGGCATCTGGCCGGCCGGGACACGGACCTGGAGACGCACATCGAGGACATCGTGCAGGTCCTGGACCACGAACAGCCGCGGGACGCGGCGGTCGTGGGGCACTGCTACGGCCTGCTCCCCGCCCTGGGCGCCGCCGACCGCCGCCCGGACCGGGTCGACCGGGTCGTCTACCTGGACACCGGCATGCCGGCCGACGGCGACACCGCGTTCGACGTGATGCCCGACCCGGCGCTACGGGACCGGCTGCTGCACCGGGCCGGGGAACTCGGCGCGGGATGGCTGCTCCCACCGCCCCCGCTCACCGACGAGCAGCTGTGGGGCAGCCTCACCGGCCTGCCCCCCGCCGCCCGCGACCGGCTGGAACGGCTTGCCGCGCCGCAGCCGCTGGCCACCTTGACCCGGCCGCTCCGGCTCACCGGCGCGGCGGCCGAACTGCCGGCCACCGGCGTCTTCTGCACCGCCAACGGCGCGAGCATCGCCACCGTGGAAGCCCTGGTGGCCACCGGCGACCCCCGCTTCGCGATGCTCACCGAGCCCCGGGTCGGCTTCTTCGACCTGGACACCGGGCACTACCCGATGCTGTCCCGGCCCGGCGAGCTGACCGACGTACTGATCCGGTCGGCGGCGGACGAGGGCCGGCGCCTCGGCTAGGAGTTGCCCGGCGGGTCGGGGGCGGGCCCCGCCACGACCCGCCGGAAGAGCCCTGGCTCAGCCGCCCTGCCCCCAGGCCGCCGCCTTCTCCCGGGCCTCGGCGAGGTCGTCCTCGGTGGGGGCGTCGTCCTGGGTGAGGCTGCGGCGCCAGTAGCCGGTGAAGTCGATCCGGTCCTTGGCGACACCGCGCTCCCCGGTCAGATGGCGACGCAGCGCCCGCACCGCGCCCGCCTCACCGGCCAGCCACACGAAGGCCGGGTCCGGCGGGAGACCGGCCGCGCGGACCGCGTCCAGCAGCACGCCCCTCCGCCCGGCCGGCGCGCGGTCGCGGTGCACCCAGTGGACGGTGAGGTCGGCACGGCTGGGCAGCGGCTGCTCCTCCGCCGCATCGGCGATCTCCACGTACGCCAGCGCGCGGGCGCCCGCGGGAAGCGCGGCGGCGAGCGAGCCGATGGCGGGCAGCGCCGTCTCGTCCCCGGCCAGCAGGATCGGCCCGGGGGCGTCGAGCGGCAGCGGCCGGGCGTACTCCGGCGCCGGGCCGTACCGGGCCAGGGTGTCGCCCACGGAGGCGGTCGCCGCCCAGCGGGTCGCCGGACCGGCCTCCGTATGCGCCGCGCCGGGCGCCCCGTGCAGGACGAAGTCGACGGAGAACCGCCGGCGTTCGGGGTCGTGGGAGCGCACCGTGTAGCTGCGCATCCAGGGCCGCTCCTCCTCCGGGATGGCGAGGAACGCCTGGTACCAGCGCATGGCGTCGCCGTCCGGGGTCGTCCCGGGGAGGCGGGGAACGCGTTGGCCCGGTTTGGGGAAGAGCAGTTTGAGCTGCTGGTCGGGCCAGGTGGGGAAGGCGTCGAGCCCCTCCCCGGCGAAGGTGACCCGGACCATACGGGGAGTGATCCGGCGGACGTCGGTGACATGGATGAGTGCGACGGGCACAGCCGTCATCGAAGCTCCTCGGGAACGCGCGGATGATATCTTTACGGCGTAAAGAATTCGACCGGCGACATTACTTTACGCCCTAAGGAGTTGCAAGTGGTGGTATTCGCGGGCCAGGGCGACGCCCGCCGTTCGCTGTCGCTGCTGTGGCGCGCCGACACCCCCGAGCGGACCGCCCAGGCGCGTACGCCCCGGGGGCCCAAGCCGGCGCTGAGCGTCGACGCGATCGTCGACGCGGGCATCACGGTGGCCGACGCGGACGGTATGGCGGCCCTGTCCATGCGCACGGTCGGTGAGCGGCTGGGCCGTACGGCGATGGCGCTGTACACCTACGTCCCCGGCAAGAACGAGCTGGTGGACCTGATGTACGACCGGGCGCTGGCCGAACTCCCCACCGGCTACGACCTGTCGGCGGGCTGGCGGGCCGCGGCGGCGTCCTGGGCGGCGGACACCTGGGAGTTCTACCTGCGCCACCCGTGGGTGCTCCAGGTCTCCCAGGCCCGGCCGGTCCTCGGCCCCAACGAGTACGCCGCCCTGGAGTCCCTGCTCGGGGTGCTGTACGCCACCGGGCTGGGCTCCGCGGTACTGCGCCGGATCGTCGGCGTGCTGTTCCACTTCGTCCGCGGCTCCGCACAGACCGTCGCCGAGTCCCGGCTCCCCCCCCCCGCCACGGGCGTACCGGACGAGGACTGGTGGCAGGCCCGCTCCGGCATGCTGACCGAGGTGGCCCCCGACTTCGCGGAGCGCTTCCCGCTGCTGGTCCGCCTGGAGACCGAGGGCGCGGCACCGCCGGCGGACGACACGCCGTATCTGGAGCGCGAGGCGAAGCGGACCTTCGAGGTCGGGCTCGCGGTCGTCCTGGACGGCATCGAGGCGTCGGTCGCCCGCTCCGGGACGGTGCCCGACCGGGCGCCGTCGAGCTGACACTCCGTCCGATCCCGGCCCCGCCGCGGGGTCCGGCCCCGGGCCGGCCGCCGCGTACGAGCACCGCGCGGCCGGAGAGCACAACTGCCGCACCGACCGCCGTCAACGGGTTAGCACATGTGGCGAGCGGTGGTGATCGCCCATAGCTTCGCCTCATGGCGCTACGAAAGATGACGCGACGACAGACGGTCTCCCTGGGCTGCGTCGCAGCGGTCCTGGCCGGCTGGCCGGTGGCCGCCCCGCCGGCCCAGGCCGCCCCGCACCGCGCCGGCGGGCGGATCGTCGTCCGTCCCGGAGAGTCGATCCAGCGGGCGGTGGACGCGGCCCACCCGGGCGACACGGTCGTCGTCCTGCCCGGCATCTACCGGGAGAGCGTCCTGATCACCACGTCGCACCTGACGCTGCGCGGGGTGGACGACAAGACGGTGCTCCGGCCCGCCGGGACGCGGGCCGAGAACCCCTGCGGGCGGACCGGTGACGGCATCTGCGTCACCGGGACCAAGGGCGCCCCCGTCCGGGACGTCCAGGTGCGCTCGCTGATCGTCGAGGACTTCCGGCGCAACGGCCTGTGGGCGTCGGGGACCGAGCGGCTGACGGTCCACGACGTGGCCGCCCGGCACAACGGCCGGTGGGGAATCGGAGTGGAGAAGTCGGTGCGCAGCTCGGTGCGGCGCAACGAAGCGACGGGGAGCGGCGATGCGGGGATCTTCCTGGCGAACGTCGCCGACGCGCATGTGGGGGCCATCGACACCCGCGGCACGCTGATCACCGACAACCGTCTCACCGGCAACCGCATCGGCCTGACCGTCCGGCGCCTGCGCAACCTGCTGGTCGCCGGCAACACCCTGATGGGGAACTGCGTCGGGATGTTCGTCGTCGGCGACGAGAACCACCCCCGGGCCGGGGCGGTGACCGTCGCGGAGAACGAGGCGTCCCGGAACAACAAGTCCTGCCCCGCGACCAGGCGCCTGCCGGCCGTCCAGGGCTCCGGCATCGTCCTGACCGGCGTCGAGGACGCGCTCGTCGAGCGCAACCTGGTCCGGGAAAACGGCGGCAACTCCCCGCTCTCGGGCGGCATCGTGCTCTTCCACAGCTATGTCAACGCCCTCAACGAGCGCAATCTCGTGCGCGACAACGTGGTACTGCGCAACTCGCCGGCGGATCTGGTCGACAAGGACCCGGACGGCCGGGGGAACCGATTCGTCCGCAACATCTGCCGGACATCCCGACCGGCCGGCCTGTGCCCGGCGCACGCGTCACGATCAACGGGAGAATAGAGGCGGCATGACCACCGTAGGTTCCACCCCCCAGCCGGCCATGCGGCTGCGGGAACTCGTCTTCGGAGCCGCGTGCGCGGCGGCCGTACGGGCGGCGGCCCGGCTCCGCGTGGCCGACGCGCTGGGGGAACAGCCCGCCGGTGTGGCGGAACTGGCCGCCGCGGTGGACACCGAACCACGGGCGCTGCGACGGCTGTTGCGCGCGCTGGCCTGCTACGGGATCTTCGAGGAGACCGCGGACGGGGAGTTCGCCCACACCGAGATGTCCCGGCTGCTGCGCGACGACGCGCCGAACAGCCTGCGTTACATCTCCCTGTGGTGCACCGAGCCGTGGACCTGGGCGGCCTGGCCCCGGCTGGACGAAGCGGTGCGCTCCGGCCGCAGCATCTTCGACGACCTGTACGGCAAGGGGTTCTTCGACTACCTCCACCAGGACGCCCGCGACTCCGCCCAGGTCTTCGACCGGGCGATGACCACCTCCAGCAAGCAGTCGGCGCAGGACATCGCCGAACTCCTCGATCTCACCGGGGTGTCGTCGGTCGCGGACATCGGCGGCGGCCAGGGCCAGGTGCTGGCCGCCCTGCTGGAGAAGCACGAGACGCTGCGCGGCGCCCTGCTCGATCTGCCCGAGGTCGTGGCGAACGCCGACCCCCGGCTGCGGGAGGGCGGAGAACTGGCGCACCGGGCGCGGATCGTGCCCGGCGACTGCCGTGCGGACATCCCCGTACAGGCCGATCTCTACCTCATCAAGAACATCCTGGAATGGGACGACGAGAGCACCCGCAGGACGCTGCGCAGGGTCGTCGAGGCGGCCCGGCCCGGTGCCCGGGTGGTGATCATCGAGAACCTCGTCGACGACAGCCCCTCGATGAAGTTCACCACCGCCATGGACCTGCTGCTGCTCCTGAACGTCGGCGGGGCCAAGCACTCCAAGGAGAGCCTGGTGAGCCACATGGCCGAGGCCGGTCTGCTGGTCCACGACATCCTCGTCGTGAACCCGTATCTGCACGCCTTCGAGTGCACCGTGCCCGAGTGACGGTGCACGGTGCCGCGGCCCGCACGGCACGACCGGCGCATTCCGCCGGTGGGCGGGGAGCGCGCCGGTCGCGTCCGGGCCGCCGTCAGCGGGCGCCGTCGCGCTCCCAGCGGTAGAACTCCTGGGCCATCGCGTCCTTGGGGCTGCGCCAGCTCTCCGGGTGGTACGCGCTGACGTACGCGGACAGCCGCTCGCTGATGCCGCGGAACTCGGGGTGGTCGTGCACCTTGGCGATCTCCGGACCGGGCGGCCGGTCGGATTCGATGAGGTGCAGATAGACATCGCCGAACTGGAAGAGGGTCCGCCGGTTGACGCCCACGAGGTGGGGAAGCTCGGTGCGGTCCGAGGCCGCGAAGACCTCGGCGATGTCCTGGGCCGAGCCCGGCTTCATCCGGGCGACGATCAGAGCGTGGTGCATCGGGAAGATCCCTTCGTTGCCGCCTGCCGGCGGTGCGAACGCGTCGTGTCGGGACGTCAGTTGACCGGGGCGGCGGAGCGGAGTTCGCGGTCCCGCTGCTCGATCCGGTCCCGGATGAGCTCCATCTGGATCCGGGAGTTGCGGTTGATGTGCTCGGTCATGCCCTTGTCGTCGATCGGGGCCTCGGGCTTCATGGCGAAGTCCTGGATCCAGCGCATGGACGTGCCGCCCGGGATCTCCGTGTACTTCCAGTGGATGTCCATGTGCGCGAAGGGACCGGTCTCGACGCGGCGGGCGCGGACGGTGCGCGACCTGCGGTCGATCACCCGCTCCGAGACCCAGCTCCAGATCGTGCCGTTCTCGTCGGGGTGCATGGTCAGCCGGAAGGTGGTCCGGTCGCCGTCCCGTTCGAGCACCTCGACCGAGGCGTACTCGCTGAAGAGGTGGGGCCAGTTCTCCAGGTCGTTGGTCATGTCCCAGACGAGGTCGAGGGGGGCGGCGATGGTGATGTCGTTCTCGGTGTGACCGGACATGTCATGCTCCTGTCGTAGATACCGGGTCGGTGTTGACGAGGTCGAGGAAGTCGCGCGGCGTCCTGGCACGCTCCGAGTTGGCGGGCAGCGGCCGGCCGAACCGGTTCTCCAGTGCGCCCACGATGCCGAGCAGACCCAGCGAGTCCAGGCCGAACTCGGCGAAGGTCGCGTCGGGCCGACTCGCCATGTCCTGAGGGTCGACGGTCAGCCCGGCGGTCGACTTCATCAGCCGGGCCAGCTCGTCGAGAGTCAGTCGAGCGGTCATGGGAATCTCCTTCTCACGAGGGGGACTTGTCGCCCCGGCGCAGCACCATCGCCGCGTTGGAGCCCATCAGTCCCCGGCTCAGCACCAGCGCCGTCCGGAGATCGGCGGAGCGCGGCTTCCCGGTCACCACGTCGAGGTCATGGCAGACGTCGACGACATTGGGGGTCGGCGGCACGAGGTCGCTCTCCATCGAGAGCACCGCGGCGGCGATGTCCAGGACCGGAGCACCGCAGTACGCCCGGCCGATGCCGGTCTTGGGCGCCGTCACCGGAACCCGTGCGGCATAGCCGCCCAGGGCGTCGGCCAGCGCCAGCGCCTCGGCACGGTCGGCCGAGGCCACGCCGAGCGCGTCCGCGAACACGACATCGATCTCCTCGGGAGCGCACCGCGCGTCCTCCAACGCGCCCTCGATGGCCCGGGACAGCCCCTCGCGGGACTCCTCCCACAGGGCGGCACCGGTGAAGGTGGCGGCATGCCCGGCCAGGAAGGCCCGGGCCCGGGCGCCCCGCTCCTCGGCCGCCGCCTGCTCCTCGACGACCAGCATCGCGCCGCCCTCGGCGGGCACGAATCCGCAGGCGCCGGTGGTGAACGGACGGTAGGCGCGGATCGGGTCGTCGGACCGGCTCAGGTCCTCGTACCCGAGCTGGCAGACGACCGAGTACGGGGCGAGCGGCGCCTCGGCGGCGCCCACCACCACGGCGGAGGTGCCGCGGCGGATGGAGCGGGAGGCGTGCGCCAGCGCGTCCAGCCCGCCCGCCTCGTCGCTGGCCACCACTCCGCACGGCCCCTTGAAGCCGCCCCGGATCGAGATCTGTCCGGTGCTGGCCGCGTAGAACCAGGCGATGGACTGGTACGGGCCGACATGGCGCGAGCCCTGGCCCCACAGGCGCTGCAGTTCCCGCTGACCGAACTCACCGCCGCCGGAGCCGGCCGCCGTCACCACGCCCACCGCGAACGGTGTGCGGTTGTAGTCGGCCCAGCCCAGCAGCGCGTCCTCCAGCGCCAGGTTGGCCGCCGCCATCGCGAAGTGCGTGAACCGGTCGGTCTGGACGAGGAAGCGCTCCTCGATCAGCTCGCCCGGGTCGAAGTCGCGCACCTCGCCGGCGACCTTCAGGGGCAGGTCCCGGCACCCTTCGCGGGTGACCGTGTCCAGGACGCTGATGCCCTCCTTGGTGGCCTTCCAGAAGGCTTCGGTGTTCGGCCCGTTGGGGGCGATGACACCGATGCCGGTGACGACGGAGCGACGTTCGCGCGGGGAGATCATCTCGCCCTCCCACCCTGTCGGGTCAGGACCACCGCCGACTGGAATCCGCCGAACCCGCTGCCCACCGACAGCACCGACCGCAGCCGCAGTTCGCGCGCCGTCTTCGGTACGTAGTCGAGGTCGCACTCGGGGTCCGGGGTCTCGTAGTTGGCCGTCGGCGGCACCACCTGGTGGGTCAGCGCCAGGACGCACGCGACGATCTCGATCGCCCCGATCGCGCCCAGCGAATGCCCCACCATCGACTTGATCGAGCTCATCGGCACCTTGTAGGCGTGGTCGCCCAGCGACTTCTTGACCGCGGCGGTCTCGTGGCGGTCGTTCTGCTGGGTGCCCGAGCCGTGCGCGTTGACGTAGTCGACCTGGGTGTGGTCGATCCGGGCATGGGCCAGCGAGCGGTTGATCGCCTCGGCCATCTCCAGACCTTCCTGGGTCAGGCCGGTCATGTGGTAGGCGTTGCCGAACGTCGCGTACCCCCGTATCTCGCAGTGGATGGTGGCACCGCGGGCACGGGCGTGCTCCAGCTCCTCCAGGACGAGGACGGCGCCGCCCTCCCCCATGACGAAACCGTCGCGCCGGGCGTCGAACGGCCGGGAGGCGTGGGCGGGGTCGTCGTTGTTGGCGGACGTCGCCTTGATGGCGTCGAAGCAGGCCACGGTGATCGGGGAGATCGGCGAGTCCGACGCACCGGCGACGCACACGTCGACCCGGCCCTCCTCGATCGAGTGGAAGGCGTACCCGATCGCGTCGAGGCCGGAGGTGCAGCCCGTCGAGACGGTCTGCACCGGGCCGTGCGCGCCGATCTGCTCCGCCACCGCCGAGGCCAGCGAACTGGGCGAGAACGCCCGGTGCAGATACGGCCCGGCGGGACGCGGGTCCACGTCCCAGCGGCGGCCGAACTCGCTGACCGCGACGTAGTCGTGCTCAAGCCGCGTGGTGCCACCGACCGCGGTACCCAGGGACACCCCGATCCGCCAGGGGTCCTCCTTCCCGATGCCCAGGCCGGCCTCGCGCAGCGCCTCCGCCGCGGCCACCAGCGCGAACTGGATGTACCGGTCCGAGCGGGCCACCTGCTCCCGGCTCAGCCCGTGCTCCGCGGGGTCGAAGTCGCACTCGGCGGCGATCCGCGAGCGGAACCCGGTCGGGTCGAAGAGGGTGATGCCGCGGGTGGCCGTACGCCCGGTGGACAGCAGGTCCCAGAACGCGGGGACCCCCACGCCGCCCGGGGCGACGACGCCGACGCCGGTGACCGCCACGCGACGGGTCATGACACCGGCTCCGTCCGTTCCGGTGGGGCCGGCGCCGAACCCTCTTCGGTACCCTCGGTGTCCACGTGCCCGAGTTCGGGGCGCGGCGCCAGCGGGCCGAGGTGGAAGACCATCCGGGCCTCCACCTCCCCGACGTTGCGGAAGCGGTGCCGTATGTACGGCGGGATCAGCAGCCCCTGGTCCGGGCGCAGCGGGTAGGAATCGCCGTCGAGATCGACCTCGAGCGCGCCCTGGACGACGTACACGAACTCCTCGGAGTACGGGTGGTAGTGCTCGCCGATGCGCTCGCCGGGCTGCACGAGTGCCATGCCCATGAAGCCGCTCGTGGCGCCCACCGCACTGGGGGTCAGCATGGCGCGCAGGTCACCTCCGCGCCGGCGGTTGGGCTGGGTCTCGCTGAGGTTCACGATGCGTGGGCGGAACGTGGTCATGGCTGATTCCTCCAGGGGCGTGGTGCCGGCGGATGGGGATGGTGCGCCCGCGACGGGCAGACGGCGGACAGGCGGACGCCGTCAGGCGCCCGGAGCCCAGCGGTCGGTGATGAGGTCCATGTCGGCACGCGCCAGGAAGTGCGCGAGCTCGCGGTCGTTGGACAGGCCGCCGGCCACGTCGGTGTCGAGCAGCCGGCGCAGCACGGCGATCTTGCGGGGGCCGCGCGCCCCGAGGGCCGTCACGGGGTCGCTCTCGATGGGGACCCGCAGGTCGACGAGCCGGACGACGATGTCGTCGCGCTGGAAGACGGTGCTGCCCTGGATGGGGCACTCCGGGTCGTCGGCGGCCTCCTCGTCCTGACGGGCCAGCATCTTGGCCAGCGTCATACCGAAGCCCGGCCTGGCCGGGTAGAGGAGCCCGTGCCGCCGTACCCGCTCGCGCTCGTGGCCGGCCGCCGCCACGTGGTGCACCGCGGGCAGCGCGGCACGGGTGAAGAACACCCGGGCGGAGTTGGGGTCTTCGAGGTCCCGGTCCTGCTCCAGGTACGGGTTGATGGCCTCCTCCACGGCGCGGACCTCGGGCTGCCGGGAGACGTGGCGCAGCGCGGCGATCAGGTCGCCCTGGACCTCGATGGCCCGTACGACGCGGTTGCCGTGCATGAAGAGGGAGGTGCGGCGCAGCCGGGTGGTGTCGTCGACCCGGGACTCCGGGGAGGTGTACCCGGCGAGGATCTCGGCGACCACCGGCTCACTGCCCGGCTTCACGGTGAAGGTCAGGGCGTGCCGGACCACTCCGTCACCGACGCGGGGGCTGACCTGGAGCCGGCCCTTGGACGGCTCGGGGGTGAGGCCGGCGGGGTTCGAGGTCTCGCGCAGCACGCTGAAGCGCAGGGAACGGGTGTCGCGGACGCAGTCGTGCAGCGGCTGGACCATCTTGACGTGCTCCTCGCTGTTGACCCAGGCCAGGAAGGGCGGCGCGCTCTCCCATTCGCTGGTGATCAGCCACTGGGAGGGGTTCTCGATGGACTGGCACAGCTGGTCGGAGAGGTGCCCGGGTACGGAGGCCACCTGGTTGCGCAGTTGCTCGTAGGCTTCGAGGAAGCGCTGTTGGGCACCTTCCTCAAGATCCAGCAGAAGTACGACCCGGAGTCGGGAACCGTCGAAGGCGGACTGCGATATTCGTTCCGACAGGGTTGTCATCGTCCACGCATCTCCTCTGGGGCCCGAAGACCCCTGTGGTGCGTCGTCAGTTCCGGTGCAGTCCGGGGGACCGGTGCGATCCGGGCGACTGAGCCGGATGGGCGGACCACCGGCCCGGCGTGTCGCGGGGGCGGTCCGGATTCGATCGTGGCCAAGAGCCACGGCCTGCGCGAGATCTGTGAGCCATGCAGGTGAACCGTGATCGAACAGCCCGCAGGGCGGGCATGCGTGCTCCATCTGTCGTACGCCCGATGGAGCTGGAGCACGCAATGAACGCCAAGGTCGAACACCGGGTCCCGGTCCTCATCGTCGGCGGGTCCCTGGTGGGGCTGTCCGCCTCGCTGTTCCTGGGACGCCTGGGCATCGCCCACACACTGGTCGAGAAGCACGCGGGCACCTCGCGGCATCCCCGCGGGCGGGGGAACAACGTCCGCACCATGGAGCTGTTCCGGGTGGCCGGCGCCGAACGGTGGATCCGCGAGGCCGCCTCGGTCCTGTCCGACAACCACGGGATCCTGCAGGCCCGTTCGCTGACCGGCGACGACCAGGAATGGCTGTTCCGGGAGATCGACCCGGGCGGCGGGCTGGCCAGATTCAGCCCGGCCGGCTGGTGCCTGTGCAGCCAGAACGACCTGGAGCCGGTGCTGGTGCGGTGCGCCCGCGAGCACGGCGGCGATCTGCGGTTCGCCACCGAGCTGATGTCCTGCGACCAGGACCCGGACGGGGTCACCGCGGTCGTCAAGAACCGCGACACCGGCGAGCACGCCACCCTCCGCGCGGACTACCTGATCGCCGCCGACGGCCCGCGCAGCCCCGTACGGGAGCGGCTCGGCATCGGCCGGACCGGCCCCGGCGACCTCTTCCACAACGTCAGCATCACCTTCCGGGCCCCCGAGCTGGCGGACGCGGTCGGCGACCGCCGTTTCATCGCCTGCTATCTGACGAACCCGGAGGCCGACGGCGCCCTGCTGCCGGTGGACAACCGCGAGCACTGGGTCTTCCACGCCCCCTGGCACCCCGACCGCGGCGAAACCCTGGAGGACTTCACCGACGAGCGGTGCATCGACCACATCCGGCGGGCAACCGGCGTACCCGGTATGGCGGTTGAGATCACCGGCAAGGCGCCCTGGCACGCGGCGGAGCGGGTGGCGGAGCGGTACGGGGCCGGCCGGATCTTCCTGGCCGGCGACGCGGCCCACGAGATGTCCCCGACCGGGGCGTTCGGCTCCAACACCGGCATCCAGGACGCGCACAACCTCGCCTGGAAGCTCGCCGCCGTACTGGAGGGCGCCGCGACCCCCGAACTGCTCGACACCTACGAGGCGGAGCGGCAGCCGGTGGCCCGCGCGACCAGCGCCCGCGCCTCGGCCCGGTCCGCCGAGCACAGCCACCCCGGCTACGCGGCAGCGCCGAACGCCGGCGCGGGCCGGCAGCGCGGGATGCTCACCGTCGCCCTGGGCTACTGCTATCCGCAGGGCGCGGTGATCGGCGCCGACCCCGACCTGCCGGTCGTCCCCGAGCAGATGCGCCTGACCGGCGAGCCCGGCACCCGCGCCCCTCATATGTGGCTGCGCGACTCCGGCCGACGCCGCTCCACCCTGGACCTCTACGAGCGGTCCTTCGTCCTGCTCACCGGTCCCGAGGACGGTGCGGTGTGGCGCGCCGCCGCCGAGAGCGCCGCCCGGCACTGGTCGGCGCGCCTGGACCACTACCGCATCGGCGACGGCCCGGACACCGACCTGGCTCCCGAGGACGGCGCCGAGTGGGCCGAGGTCCACGGGACGGCTCCGGAGGGCGCGGTACTGGTGCGTCCCGACGGCTTCGTGGCCTGGCGCGCGGAGGGCCGGGTGGCCGACCCGGAGGGGGCGCTCCGGGAGGTGCTGGGCGGCCTGCTGTGCCGCGAGTGACCCGGCCGGCGCAGACCGCGTGAGGCGACCGGGGGGACGGGGCCGGCGGGACGGAGGGGCGTCCCGCCGGCCCTGGAACGTATCTTCTGACGGTCACCGCCGCAGGGGCATCTCACGCCGGCACCGGCCGGGTCCCGCAACTCGCGGGACGATTTGGTGTTGAGTCCGGGCATGGACGTCAAGAAGACCTCGGGCCACCCCTTTCAACGCATCTCCCTCCCGCACCAGCCACCCCGGCTGCCGCCACCGGTCCCCCGGCGCCCCTACGAGGACACACCGATCTTCGACCAGCTCCTCAAGGAGTGGCGGGCCGGCGCACTGCGGCCGGCCGTGTCCTGGCCGATCGACGATCCGGGGAAGACCAGGCCGGGCACCGCTGTTGGGAGCGATGATGACCGTTCCTACCCGCGGCACCGCACCGAGGAGCCCCACCATGAACCTGTACGACATCCCGCTGCACACCCTGACCGGTGAGCCCGCCTCCCTCGCCGACTACCGGGGCAAGGCCCTGCTGGTGGTGAACGTGGCGTCCAAGTGCGGGCTGACCCCGCAGTACGAGGGCCTGGAGCGGCTCCAGCAGCGGTTCGCGGGCCGCGGTTTCAGCGTGCTGGGCTTCCCCAGCAACCAGTTCGCGGGTCAGGAGCCCGGCAGCGCGGAGGAGATCGCCACCTTCTGCTCGACGACGTACGGCGTCAGCTTCCCGCTGTTCGAGAAGACCGACGTCAACGGCGAACGGCGGCACCCGCTGTACGCCGAACTGACCGCCACGCCGGACGCCGAGGGGGCGTCGGGTGATGTGCAGTGGAACTTCGAGAAGTTCCTCATCGACCACACGGGGAAGATCACCGGCCGCTTCCGGCCGCGCACGGAACCGGAGGCGGACGAACTGGTGGCAGCCATCGAGGCCGCACTCCCGGCGGCCTGAGCCCCGACGGCGGGGCGGGCC
>NZ_KN708638.1:1114015-1183598 GCF_000805335.1 Streptomyces sp. CT34
GGCCCGCCCCACCCGAACCCTTGCGGGGCGCCGCGCCGTCCGGACCCCCGTCCCTGCCCTACCGACGTCACGCCTTGTCCGCGTACCCGGGGTGGTCACCAACGCCGAGGCCCGGGGCGGCCGGGACACCTCCACAACGGCACCACCGGACCGGAGCGCGGGAACGCAGCCGCCCGTGCCCCCACGGTGATACTGCGCGGACGCAGGCCCCACGAAGGCCAAGCGCCACCGTCCCGAACGGCGCCACGCTCACGCCCCGCGACCAGATCAACCGCGGCCCTTCCCTCACCCGCGCCGAGATCACCGCCGGCGGCGCCCTACGCCTGTACGAATCGTTCGACCAACCCACGTGGATCAGCCACGTTGGCGTCGTCTACCGCACAGGACGACAACTAGGGCTCCTTACAAGGGCCTTGGCGAGGAAACGCCTCACAGACCGCATACCAGGACACGTGCCCCACACCCAATGACCCACCTCTGTCCGCCTTGTGCACTCGCAGCCGCGGGCGAGTCCCTGCACGACCTCGCCGTACTCGGCTCCCGCGTCCGCGGTGAACTCCCGTGGCAGGGCGCCCGCGACATCATCGAGGGCACTCCGCATTGTGAATGTCCGATAGGTCAGTGACGAGTTGGCTGCCGATCGCTCAGCGCGGGTGGGTCGGTAGGCGCGTGCCGTCCCCCCGAATGGGTGAGAGAAGGTGCCTCAAGGTGTGGGGACGGGCTTCTTGGCGGGGTGGTCGGTCAAGCTTGTCGGAGTTCGCTGAACGTTCTTTGCACACGGGGACTTTGGAAGGTGGAACGATGTACTCCAAGACCATTGCCGCCACGCTGCTGGCCGGGACTGCCGTGCTGGGCACAGCAGGAGCGGCCGCTGCTGAGTCGCCGGGCGGCAGAGCCACGGAGCCGGTAACCGGCGCACTGGCGAACCTTCCTGTGGAATCCGTGATGAAAGCACTTCCGGCAGGTGGTCCCGAATCCCTGGCCGCGGGCCGGAACGCGCTGAGGTCCGGCCTGGCCACCGCGCCGGTGACGGTCGACACGACCCTCGGCGCGATGGCTGCCGGTGGCGAGGGCTAGCGGCTGTCCGGTGGTTCGCCAAGAGGACGAGGACTGATCCTCCGACTCACCGGACACGCGCTCTCCGTCGCGGTAACACGGCGGCGCCCCCGTCGGGATCTCTCCCGACGGGGGCGCCTTGTTGCGTCTCCCAGGCCACGAGGGTGTGTTCAGAGGAGAGGAAACCCGAGAAGTTCCTCCCCGAGAAGTTTCTCCCCTAAGCAGTTCCTCATCGACCACACGGGGAAGATCACCGGCCGCTTCCGGCCACGCACGGAACCGGAGGCCGACGAGCTGGTGGCAGCCATCGAGGCCGCGCTCCCGGCGGTCTGATCCGCGGGGCCGGGGCCGAGCCCGCGCGGGGCATCGTGCCGTACGCCCCCGCCCCGCCTCCGCGACGGTGGCTCTTTGCACGCACCCACGGCCCGCCCCTGACCTCGGACCACACCATCCAGCCTGCCCGGCCCGGAGAGCGGGTCGGACCACCGGGGCTCGGGTCATCGGGAGCTCCCGCACGGTGAGCAACCGCACGAATGTCACTCTTCCGGGCGAACTAGACTGTTCGAACGAGCCCGATGCGTCCGACCAGAAGCAGAACGAATGCCGCAGTCCGCAGAGCACCCCGAGCCCGCCGCCCGGCACGACGGATCCACGTCGGCTGCGGACCTCGCGGAGCGCACCGCACGGAGCCTGCGCGATCTGGCCGGCGGCCCGATCTCCCGGCTTCCGCAGCTGCTGGAGGCGATGGTCACCGTCGGCTCCGACCTGGACGTCCACCACGCGCTGGACCGGATCGCGGAGACCGCCGCCTCGCTCACCGGCGCCCGCTATGCCGCCGTGGGCGTCCTCAACGAGGAGGGCGACGGGCTGCGCGATCTCGTCACCCACGGCATCTCCCCGGAGGAGGCGCGGCGGATCGGACGCCTCCCGGACGGCCACAGCGGGATCATCGGCGCGCTGCTGCACGGCGCGGAGGCGGTCCGGATCGCCGACGTCCGGAACGATCCACGGACCTGCGGCACGCTCCCCGAGGGGCATCCGGCGATCCGCTCGTTCCTCGGCGTCCCCATACAGGTGCAGGGCGAGCTGTTCGGCAGTCTCTACCTGGCCGGGAAGCCGGACGACGGGGAGTTCAGCGAGGTCGACTTCCATCTGGTGCGGGTGCTGGCCACCGAGGCCGGTATCGCGATGGGCAACGCCCGGATGCACGCCGCCGCCCGGCAGCGCCGGCGCTGGATCGACGGCGCGGCGTCCGTCACCACGGCGCTGCTGGCCGGTCCCGAGGCCCACTCCACGACGGAGCACGCGCTCACCGTCGTCGCCGAGAAGGGCCGGGAGCTCGCCGAGGCGGCGACCGGGGCGGTCCTGCTGCCGCACCCCGGCGGCGGGATGGAGGTCGTGGCGATCTCCACGGTGCTGTCGGAAGCCGTCCGGGCCGAGGCGTTCGGCGGCACGATCCCGCCGGAGAGCCCGGTCCTGCACCGGATACACGCCGGGCTCGCGGTCTTCTCCGACGACTTCGCCGGCGACCCCCGCTCGATCTCGCCGCTGTCCCGCCACTACGGCCCGACGATGCTGCTGCCGCTGCGCAGCAACGGGCGGGTGCTGGGCGCGCTGGCGCTGTGCCGGATGCCCGACGGCCGGCGCTTCACGCACCCGGAGCGGACCCTGGGCACCCAGTTCGCGGCCCAGGCCGCGCTCGCCCTCGTGCTCGCCGACCGCCACCGCGACCGGCAGCGGCTCGCGGTCTACGAGGACCGCGACCGGATAGCCCGTGATCTGCACGACCTGGTCATCCAGCGGCTGTTCGCCACCGGCATGATGCTGGAGAGCGCCCAGCGCCGGGCCGTCGTCCCCGAGGTCCGGGAGAGCGTCGGCCAGGCCGTCGACGAGCTGGACGCGACGATCCAGGAGATCCGCACCGCGATCTTCGCGCTCCAGCAAGGGCCGCCGGAGGCACCGCCGGGGCTCCGCACCCGGGTGCTGCGGGAGGCCCGCGCGGCCACCGAGGCGCTGGGCGCCCGGCCGTCCGTGCAGTTCGTGGGACCGGTGGACGCCCGGATCGACGAGGAGACCGGGCGGGCCCTGGTGAAGGTGCTGCGCGAGACGCTGGCCGGGATGGCGGAGCGGGCCGCGAGACCCGGGGGAGCCGGGGCGGCGGCGCCGGCCCGGGTCGTGGTGGACGCCACCGCCGCGCCGGCCGACGGCCGCGCGGGCGTACGGCTGACGGTGACGCGCGGGGACGGCGCCGGCGAGCCGATGGTGTGGGAACAGCCGCTGTAGGCAGGGGCGTTCGGCCCGGGTGCCCCGTTGGCCGGGGTCCGGCCGTCGGGGCGCAGCGGGCCGGGGCGGCGCCCGGCGTCCCAGCCGGCGCGCCGCACGAACGGCAGGTCCCGGACCGCCACCGCCGCGCGCGGGCCCGCCGCCCGCAGCACGGTGTCCGGCGCCTCCTCCGGGTCCGCGGTGTAACGGCCGCTCACCCCAGGCGGCGTTGGCCTCGATGACCGCCCAACGGCCGTCCGTGCGGCCGATGTCGACGACGATCGCGGAGGGCAGGGCCGGGCCGCAGCGGGCGAGCAGGTCGGCGCCGAAGGCCGCCGCGTCCGGGCCGAGCGGTCCGGGGCGCAGGCGGGGGGCCTCGGCGTAGCGGCCGCCGGTGCGGACCTCGCCGTCGAGGACGTGGAGCCGGTATTCGACGATGGGTGGCGCGCCGCCTGTCGGGCACGGCGAAGGTGGGCAGTTGGACGGTGCGCGGGCCGCGCCGGCCGGCGGTGTCGCGGAGTTCGGTGGCGGTGGCGGAGGCGGAGGCGGAACGGCGCGGCAGCGGCGGCGTCGCGGCCCCGGCCGCCGCCGTCCCGCCGGCGTCCGTGGTGCCGCCGCGGTCGCCCCCGTGTCGCATGGCGGTCACCGCAGCGGCGGGCGTGGGGCGCCCTCAGGGGTGATCGGTCCGGAATTCCTTGACCTCAAGATTGGTTTAGGTTCTATGTTCTTTCTTGTCGCCGGTCACGCACGGCGATCCCGTGACGACCCCGGCAATCAGGAGGCCCGCGATGGACATGGAAGTCACCGCCTGGCATTCACTGCACAGCACGATGACCGCACAGCAGGGCAGGCGCCGCTTCTCCCGGGGAACGCTGCGCCGCATCACGGCCTTCGCCCGCCCGCACCGCCGCAAGCTCGGGTGGTTCCTGGTGCTCAGCACGGTCACCGCGATGCTCGCCGTGGCCACCCCGCTCCTCGCCGGGCGGGTGGTGGACGCCATCGTCGGGGGCCGCTCGGCCGGTCTGGTCCTGGGGCTCTCCGGGCTGATCGCGGCCATCGCGCTCGCCGAGGCGGGCCTGGGGCTGCTGACCCGCTGGCTGTCGGCGAGCATCGGCGAGGGGTTGATCCTCGACCTGCGGACCACGGTCTACGACCACGTCCAGCGGATGCCGATCGCCTTCTTCACCCGGACCCGCACCGGGGCGCTGGTCAGCCGGCTCAACAACGATGTGATCGGCGCCCAGCGGGCGTTCAGCGACACCCTCTCCGGCGTCGTCAGCAACATCGTGACGCTGCTGCTCACCCTCGCGGTGATGCTCAGCCTGTCCTGGCCGATCACGCTGATCGCACTGGTGCTGCTGCCGGTGTTCGTGCTGCCCGCCCGACGGGTCGGCCGGCGGCTGGCGGATCTGCGCCGGGAGGGCGCCGACCACAACGCCGCGATGGGCACCCAGATGACCGAGCGGTTCTCCGCGCCGGGCGCCACGCTGGTCAAGCTGATGGGCCGGCCGTCCCGTGAGTCCGCCGAATTCGCCGCGCGGGCCCGGCGGGTGCGCGACATCGGCGTCCGCTCGGCGATGGTGCAGACGTACTTCGTCACCGCGCTCACCCTGGTCTCCGCGCTGGCGCTGGCCGTGGTCTACGGCCTGGGCGGGTTCCTGGCGCTGCGCGGGCAGCTGGAGGCCGGCTCGATCGTCTCGCTGGCGCTGCTGCTCACCCGGCTCTACGCCCCGCTGACCGCGCTCTCCGGCGCGCACATCGAGGTGATGAGCGCGCTGGTCAGCTTCGAGCGGGTCTTCGAGGTGCTGGACCTCAAGCCGCTGATCACCGAGAAGCCGGACGCCCGCGACGTCCCCGAGGGCCCGGTGTCGGTGGAGTTCGACTCCGTCCGCTTCGGCTACCCCTCCGCGGACAAGGTCTCGCTGGCCTCCCTGGAGGAGGTCGCCACCCTCGACACCCGGGGCGGCGAAGAGGTCCTGCACGGCATCTCGTTCCGCGCCGAACCGGGCCAGATGGTCGCCCTGGTCGGCTCCTCGGGCGCCGGAAAGTCGACCATCGCCCAGCTGCTGCCGCGGCTGTACGACACCGACTCCGGCGCGGTCCGGCTGGGCGGCGAGGACGTCCGCGAGCTGACCGCCGCCTCCCTGCGCGACACCCTCGGCATGGTCACCCAGGACGGCCACCTCTTCCACGACTCCATCCGGGAGAACCTGCTGCTGGCCAAGCCGGAGGCGGCCGACGACGAGCTGTGGGACGCGCTGCGCCGCGCCCGCCTGGACGAGCTGATCGCCTCGCTGCCCGACGGCCTGGACACCGTCGTCGGCGAGCGCGGCTACCGGCTCTCCGGCGGCGAACGGCAGCGGCTGACCATCGCCCGGCTGCTGCTCGCCCACCCGCGGGTGGTGATCCTGGACGAGGCGACCGCCCACCTGGACAACACCTCCGAGGCGGCCGTCCAGGAGGCCCTGACCGAGGCACTCGACGGGCGGACCGCGCTGGTGATCGCCCACCGGCTGTCGACCGTACGGGCCGCCGACCTGATCCTGGTCGTCGAGGGCGGCCGGATCGTCGAGCGGGGCACCCACGAGACGCTGCTGGCGCAGGACGGGCGGTACGCGGAGCTGTACCGCACGCAGTTCGCCGCCGCGCAGGCCGGCACCGCGAGCCCGGCCGGCTCCCCGGAGATCGTCGGCTCCCCCGTCGACACCGTGCCGGAAGCCGGCCCGGACCTCGTCCCCGGGGCACCGCTGGTCAACTGACGGCGCACCGGATGGCCCCCGCCCCTTGGCGGGGGCCTTGGCATACCGAAAACTGAGGCGATGACGCAGCGCGCGGAACACTCGACCGTCATGGACCGTCTCGCGATCGACGACCTGATCACCGGATACGCCACCACCGTGGACGACGGCGACTGGCCGGGCTACCTGGCCCTGTTCAGCCGGGACGGCCGGGCCGACTACCGCTCGGCGGGCGGCATCGAAGGCACCGTGGAGGAGGTCGCGGTCTGGCTCGCCCAGGTATTGCACCTCTTCGCCGTACGGCAGCACCTGATCGTCAACCGCCGCATCACCTTCGCCTCGCAGGACGGTTCCCCGGCCGACACCGCCACCGTCCGGGCCGACTACCTCAACCCGATGCGGCTGGCCGACCCCGATCCGGACGCCGCGGGCCCGACCGCCCCCGACTACACCTGCGGGGGCCGCTATCACTTCACCGCGCGCCGCACTCCCGATGGCTGGCGGCTGACCGGCGTCGTGGTGCACGAGAAGTGGCGCGAGGTGCTGAGGCCTGACAACGCTTGACGAGGGCAACACTTCACGGCGAGAGGTTCACCGCAGCGGCAACCGGCGACAGGGAGCGCAGATGGACACACCGCCCGGCGGCACGGTCCCCCGGTCCCGATCCCTCTGGGCGCGGGGCCCGGCCGCCGCGCTCGCGGGGGCGCTGCCGTCCCTCGCCTTCCCCGAGGCGTCCTGGTGGTGGTTCGCGTATGTCGCCCTCGTGCCGTGGCTGCTGCTGGTGCGCTCGGCGGCGACGCCGCGGCGGGCGGCGCTCTACGGGTGGCTGGGCGGCGCCGGGTTCATGCTGGCGGTGCACCACTGGCTGCTGCCGAGCCTGCACATCTTCATCCTCGTACTGGCGCTGCTGCTCGGGGCGCTGTGGGCGCCCTGGGGGCTGCTGGTGCGGGCCCTGCTGGCCGGGACGCCCGGGGCGGGGCGCTGCGCCGCGGCCCTGGTCCTGGTGCCGTCCGGCTGGCTGATGGTCGAACTGGTCCGCTCCTGGGAGTACTTGGGCGGGCCCTGGGGACTGCTCGGCGCCAGCCAGTGGGAGGTGCCGCCCGCGCTCCGGCTGGCGTCGCTCGGCGGCGTATGGCTGCTGAGCCTGCTCATCGTGGCCGTGAACACCGCCCTGGCCGAGCTGATCGCCCTGCGGAGTGCCCGGCTGCCCGCGGTCGCCGGACTGCTGGGGTGCGCCCTGGCGGCCACCGCTGCCTGGTACGGGGCGCCGCTCCCCCGGCCCGCCGGCACGGTCCGCATCGCGGTCGTCCAACCGGGCCCCGGCGGCACTCCGACCGAGCGCCTGGCCCGCGGCGAAGCGCTCACCGGCGCGCTGGCCGGCCGCGGGGTGCGCCTGGTCGTCTGGGGTGAGAGCAGCCTCTACCAGGACCCCGCCGACCATCCCGTCCTGGCCGGCCACCTGGCAGCGCTCGCCCGCCGCACCGGCGCCGACCTCCTCGTCAACGCCGACGCCCCGGACGCCGACGGCGCCGGCATCTACAAGAGCGCGGTGCTCATCGGCCCGCAGGGACCGACCGGCAAGCGCTACTCCAAGATGCGGCTGGTCCCGTTCGGCGAGTACATACCCGCCCGCTCGCTCCTCGGCTGGGCCACCCACGTCGGCAAGGCCGCCGCCACCGACCGCAAACGCGGCACCCACCAGGTCGTGCTGCCGATCCCCACCGCGGGCGGACTGCGGATCGGCCCCCTGGTGTGCTTCGAGACGGCCTTCCCCGACATGAGCCGGCACCTGGCCCGGGACGGCGCACAGGTACTGGTCGCCCAGTCCTCGACCTCGACGTTCCAGGACAGCTGGGCCCCCGCCCAGCACGCGTCGCTCGCCGCGCTGCGCGCCGCGGAGACCTGGCGCCCCATGATCCACGCCACCCTCACCGGCGTCAGCGCGGTCCACGGCCCCCGGGGCGAGCAGATCGGCCCCCGCCTCGGCACCGACCGCAGCACGGCCGCCGTCTACGACCTCCCGCTGGCCACCGGCACCAGCCCCTACACCCGCTTCGGCGACTGGGCGCTGTACGCGGCGATCGCCGCGCTGCTGCTCTTCGGCGCCCACTCCGCCGTCCGGGCCCGCCTCAGGCGGCCTGCGCGACCGCTTCCCTGACCACCCGCTCGCACAGCTCATGGGTCCGCAGCGCGTCCTGGGCGGACACCCGCCGCCCGGCCCGTACGTCGTCCAGGAACGCCCGCACGATCTGCTCGATCCCCCGCTGGCGGGCCACCGGAACCCAGTCACCGCGGCGCCGGACGGTGGGCTGCCCCTTGTGGTCGACGACCTCCGCAAGGTTGACCACCTGGCGCCGGGTGTCCTGTCCGGAGACGTCGAGCAGTTCCTCCGTGGAGCCGCTGAGGCGGTTCATCGTGCCGATGGCCGTGAACCCGTCACCGGAGAGCTGGAGCACGACATGCTCCATCAGCCCGTGGCGCACCCGGGCCCGCACGTCGATGTGGTCGATGTCGCCCGGCACCAGGAACCGCAGCGTGTCGACGACATGGATGAAGTCGTCGAGCACCATCGTGCGCGGGTCCTCGGCCATCCCGACGCGGTTCTTCTGCATCAGGATCAGATCGCGCGGGTGCTCCCGGCACTGCGCGTACCCCGGTGCGAAGCGGCGGTTGAAGCCGACCGCGAGCCCCACCCCGCGGTCCTCGGCGAGCTGGACGATCCGCCGGGTGTCCGCGATGTCGTACGCGATCGGCTTGTCCACGTAGGTCGGCACGCCGGCCTCGACGAGCCGGGTCACGATCTCGGGGTGCGCCACCGTCGCGGCATGCACGAAGGCGGCGTCCAGACCGGCGGCGAGCAGCGAGTCCAGGTCCGTGTGCAGCTGCCGCCCGGTCAGCCGGTAGGAGTCGCCGACCCGTTGGAGGGTGGCCGGGGTCCGGGTCTGGAGATGCAGTTCGACCCCCGGCTGGGTGCCCAGTACGGGCAGATACGCCTTCTGCGCGATGTCGCCGAGCCCGATGCAGCCGACCTTCACTCGCTCTCCTCTGTTGCGTTCCGGGGTGGTGCCTGTCCGGCGTGTGGCGTGCCGGGGTTCGGTCCCACCGGCCAGGTGGCCGCTGCGTCCGCATCCCGGCCCACCGCACCGCACGCCGTGGCGAAAGCCTACGGGGCGGCCGGCGGACGCCGGTCGGCGATGCCGTGGAGGACGCGCGGCGCGAGGTCCGGTGCCGGCCGCGCGGTGGCCGTCGTCGCCGCGTCGCGCAGCGCGCACGCGGGCCGGGACCGCCAGGTCGAGAGCCGGCCGATCCGCTCGGCACGGCGTGCCACGTCCATGGTGCGCGGCAGCCCCTGCCGGGTGTACGCGGCGAGCACGGCGGCGAGATCCGCGTCCGGGGCGGCCTCGTGGGCGCGCTGTCCCTCGCACCGCACCGTAGCCACCCGCGCGGCGCCGCGCGCCTCGTGCTCGGAAGTGATCGACGCAATGCTACGGGGGCGAGGATCGCCTGAAGGGAAGGCGGACATGGCGCGGCCTTCCTTGGAGGCGGCCCTCTTCGGAGGCGGCCCTCTTCGGAGCTAGCGCGACGGGCCCGCGGCGCCGCCGATACGCAGCTCCAGCCGGTCGATCGCGTCCTTGAGGCGCTGGCGGTGTTCGCCGTCGGCGAGGGCGTTGACGGACGCCCTCGCCCGGAGGAGCTGGGCGCGGGCGTCGGCGGGGCGGTCGAGTCCGGCGTAGTCGGCCGCGAGGTTGAGATGCAGCGAGGGGAAGAACGCCCGGAGCGCGACGAGGGGGTGGCGGGGCCCCGGGCCGTCGGTGACGCCCGGTGCGCCGGCGGCGGTTCCGGTCTCCGTGGGGCGCTCCGTGACGAAGCCCTCCGCCGCCTCCAGGGCCCGCAGATCCCAGTCCAGTTCGTCTCTCGGGTCATCCTGGGTGTCGGCCATGTAGTGCGCGAGGGCGCAGCGGTGGAAGGCGTCTCCCTGGGGCCCGACTTCCTGCCAGAGGTCCCCGAGGCGGTTGCGCGCCTCCTCCCGGTCACCGGCCCGGTGCAGCATGATCGCCTGGCCGATCCGGGTCAGCACTCCGTCCTCGGGCGTCGCCGCCCGCCGATTCTCCGCCACCGCGCACTCCCCGCGTTCGCTCACCGCCACCACTGGGCTTGTCTCGACGCTAACCGGGCGTGGCGTGCCCGACGCGCCGGGGGAGGCCGATCGGGCCCAGGCCCAAGACGCCACCTCGGCGCGAGCGGGGCGCGGACGCCGCCGCCTGCGCCCGTCGCATACGGACGGCAGCCTTACGGGCGGAACGGAGGGGGCCGCTCAGCCCAGGTCGGGGATGCGCCAGTCGATCGGGGCGTGGCCCTGCGCGGCGATCGCCTCGTTGATCTGGGTGAAGGGGCGGGATCCGAAGAACTTCTTCGCGGAGAGCGGCGAGGGGTGCGCACCCTGCACCACGGCGTGCCGCTCCTCGTCGATCAGCGGCAGCTTCTTCTTGGCGTAGTTCCCCCAGAGCACGAAGACGGCCGGGTCCGGGCGGGCGGCGACCGCGCGGATCACCGCGTCGGTGACCTTCTCCCAGCCCTTGCCCTTGTGCGAGTTGGCCTCGCCCTCGCGGACCGTGAGAACGGCGTTGAGCAGCAGCACGCCCTGCTGGGCCCAGGGCATCAGATAGCCGTTGTCCGGAACCGGGTGGCCCAGTTCCTCCTTCATCTCCTTGTAGATGTTCCGCAGCGACGGCGGCGTCTTCACACCGGGCTGCACGGAGAAGCACAGGCCGTGGCCCTGCCCCCGGCCGTGGTACGGGTCCTGTCCGAGGATGAGCACCTTGACCCGGTCGTACGGCGTCGCCTCCAGCGCCGCGAAGACCTGCTCGCGGGGCGGGTAGACGGGACCGTTGGCCCGCTCCTGCTCCACGAAGTCGGTGAGCTCCTTGAAGTAGGGCTTCGCCAACTCCTCGCCCAGGACCTCGCGCCAGGACTCGGGCAGCATGTCGGTGACCACGTCAACAACCTCCGGTGTGCGTTCCGTTCTCACTGACAGAACCTACCGGCGACCACTGACAATCACGGTCCCGGGCCGGAATCCGACGGCTGCGGGCCCCGGGCTCGCCCCGCCCGGCCCGGACGAACCCGGCCGGCGTCCCCACGGTCTCCTCCAGGGGGACGCCGCCGTCCTCGATGTGCGCGCAGGAGCGAGCGACCCGGTCGGTGCCCAGCCGGCGGAGGCTGCCCTCGGCGGCGGTGCGCCGGGCGGCCGCACCCAGGTCCTCGGCGTCGGCGGGCCGGCGGAGGCCGCGGGCCGGGTCGGGCTCCCGCCTGGTGGCGACCATCGTGCGGTGACACACGGCATGCCTCCCCGGCGGGCCCGCCGACGCACGTGGTGCCGGCCCCCGAGGGACCGGCACCACGGACTCTGCCTGTTGGAGCGCACGCGAAGGCAAAGGGCACGCGAAGGCGAGGCGCACGGGAAGGCAAGCCGACCGGCCTGGGCCGGCCGCCGTCCTCACACCCCGGCGTTCAGGAACAGCCCGCCGTCGACGACCAGCGTCTGACCGGTGATCCAGCCGGCCGCGTCGGACAGCAGGAAGGCCGCGGCCCCGCCGATGTCCTCCGGGACGCCCAGCCGCCCCATGGGGTAGCCGGCTGCCGCCTCCTCCTCGCGGTTCTCGAAGAGCGCCGACGCGAACTTCGTCTTGATCACCGCGGGTGCGATGGAGTTGACCCGCACCACCGGCGCGAACTCGTGGGCCAGCTGGAGCGACAGGTTCACCATCGCGGCCTTGCTCATCCCGTAGGCGCCGAGGAACGGCGAGGCGCTGACCCCGGCGATCGACGCGATGTTGACGATCGCGCCGCCGTTGTCCTTCTGCCAGGCGTGCCAGGTGCGCTGCGCGAAGCCGAGCGCCGAGATCACGTTGGTCTCGTACACCTTGCGCGCCACGTTGAGGTCGAGGTCGGCTATCGGGCCGAACACCGGGTTCGTACCGGCGTTGTTGACGAGGTAGTCGACCCGGCCGAAGGTCTGCATCGCCCGCTCGACGGCGTCGGCCTGGTGTGCCTCGTCGTGCGCCTTGCCGGCGACGGCGAGCACCCGGTCCGCGCCCAGCCGCTCGGCGGCCTCCTTGAGGGCGTCCTCGTTGCGGCCGGTGATGACGACCCGGTCCCCGCGGGCGATCAGCGCCTCGGCGATGCCGTACCCGATGCCGCGGCTGGCGCCGGTGACCAGTGCCACCTTGCCGGAGAGTGCGGGGCGTTGGCAGCTCTGCTCGGTCATGTCGGTCATATGTGGTTCCCCTGCTCCTGTACTCCTGCGGTCGGTGCGGCGGTCAGCAGAGCGGCCCACCGGCGACGTACAGGACCTGGCCGGAGACGAATCCGGCGTCCTCGCCCGTGAAGAAGGCGATCGCGTTGGCGATGTCCTCGGGCCTGCCGACGCGCTGCACCGGGATCTGCGTGGCGGCGGCGGCCTGGAAGTCCTCGAAGCCCATGCCGACGCGCTCGGCGGTGGCGGCGGTCATGTCGGTGGCGATGAACCCGGGGGCGACGGCGTTCGCGGTGACGCCGAACTTGCCGAGCTCGATGGCGAGGGTCTTGGTGAAGCCCTGGAGGCCGGCCTTGGCCGCGGAGTAGTTGACCTGGCCGCGGTTGCCCAGCGCCGAGCTGGAGGAGAGGTTGACGATCCGGCCGAACTCGGCGTCCACCATGTGCTTCTGACAGGCGCGCGACATCAGGAACGCGCCCCGCAGATGCACGTTCATGACGGTGTCCCAGTCGGTGTCGCTCATCTTGAACAGCAGGTTGTCGCGGAGCACACCGGCGTTGTTCACGAGGACGGTCGGCGCGCCGAGCTCCGACGCGACCCGCTCGACGGCCGCCGCCACCTGTTCCGCGTCGGAGACGTCGCAGCCGACCGCGATGGCCTTGCCGCCGGCCGCGGTGATCTTGCCGACGGTGTCCTTGCAGGCCGCCTCGTCGAGGTCGAGCACGGCGACGGCGCGGCCCTCGGCGGCCAGGCGTACGGCGGTGGCCGCACCGATGCCGCGGGCCGCGCCCGTCACGATGGCGACACGCTGTTCGGTGGTGGACATGCGGGTTCTCCTCACCCTCGAATCCTCGGAACCTCGAACACCTCGACCTGCGGCCCGCCCCCCGGTACAGGTGAGCAACCGCTTAGTAGCCTCAGCAGGGCTGACGCTAGAAGCCCGGCCACCCGCTGTCAACGCCCCACCACCGACCGGCGGGACACATCGGCCCCGAGCGCCCCACCCCGTACGCGACGGGGCGGGCTCCCCACGGAAGGAAGCCCGCCCCACCTCGCCTCGTGTCACGTGTCACGTGTCATGTCGCCCCGCCTCACCGCACCAGCAGCTCCAGCAGGCGCTCCACCTCGGCCGCGGGATCGGCGGTCAGCCCGGTGTGCACCGGACCCGGCTGGACGATCGTGCTGCGCGGTGCGATCAGCCAGCGGAAGCGCCGCCCCGCGTCCTCCCCCGCCGCCTGCCCGGCCCGTGCGCCGCCCTCGCAGAGACTCTCCACGGCACCCAGCGCGGCCCGTACACCGGCGATGTCCACCGCCGGGTCCAATGCCAGCAGCCGGGCCTCGTCGAGATGGGTCCGGGCCTCGACGAACCGGCGGGCGCCGCAGTACACGACCACCCCCGCGTTGATCATTTCGCCACGCTCGACCCGCGGCACGACCCTCAGCAGCGCGTACTCGAAAACGTCGCGCCCGTTGTGCAGTCCGCTCACTTCACGGCCCTCCGCGGCAGCTTGCCCGCCAGCCACTCCGGCGCCTGCGAGGGCTTGTCCCTGGTCGGCTCCCCGATGGTGATGTGGTCGCCGATGGTCCGCGCGCGGGCCAGCAGGGTGCGCACATACGCCCGGCGCAGTTCGTCCGGCGAGTCGAAGCCGGGCTCGTCGACGAGCCATTCCTCCGGCACGTCGGCCGCGATCCCGGTCAGCAGCTCCTCGGTGATCTGCGGCCCGAACTCGGCGGCTGCCGCGGCGACATCAGGGCCGAAGGTGGCCAGCACATGGTCGGAGGCGTTGTACGGGCGGATCGAAGCCTGCTCCGCGGTCGGCCAGTTGTGGTGCCAGATCATCGCGGCACCATGGTCGATCAGCCACAACTCGCCGTGCCACACCAGCAGATTGGGATTGCGCCACGACCTGTCGACGTTGTTGATCAGCGCGTCGAACCACACCACCCGGCCCGCCTCACGGGCGCCGACCTCGAAGGCCAGCGGGTCGAACCCGAGTGACCCGGGCAGGTAGTCCATCCCCAGGTTCAGCCCGCCGCTGGCCTTCAGCAGCTCCTGTACTTCCTGATCGGGCTCGCTCAGCCCGATGACGGGATCGAGCTGCATCCGTACCAGGTCGGGCACCCGCAGCCCGAGCCGGCGCCCCAGCTCACCGCAGATCACCTCGGCGACGAGCGTCTTGCGGCCCTGGCCCGCGCCCGTGAACTTCATGATGTAGGTGCCGAGATCGTCCCCCTCGACGATCCCCGGCAGCGATCCGCCCTCACGCAACGGCGTGACGTAGCGGGTCGCGGCGACCTCTTTCAACACTTTCCCAGGCCATCCATCTCTTCAGCCTTGCAATGCAAGATCAACCTCGGAGGGGCGTAGCAACAGGAGTCGCCCGTCAACGGCCCTGGGGAGAATCTGGGGAGTTTCGACCGGCACGCAGATTTCCCTGTCTCCCCAGCAGTCCGTCAATGGCCGTCCGCCCCTTGCTTCCGGCCTCGGGCATGAAGTGAGCATAGTAACCGAGGGTGATCGCTGGCGAGGAGTGCCCGAGCCAGCGTGCCAAGGTCACGACGGACTCTCCGGCCTCCAGCATGATCGAGGCATAAGTGTGCCGCAGCACGTGGAAGCCGTCCTGCGGGGCCGCCGCCCACTCCCAGGGTTTCGCTCCCTCGGCGCGCGGCGGGATGATGCCGGCCTCTGCCAACGCGGGCTTCCAGGTGTAGGTGTTCCACGTGTTCACCGCGACGGCGTTGCCGAATCGTGTGGTGAGCAGCAGGGAGAACTTCCTCCTCTGCCCGTCCGGCTTCCCCCACGGAAGCTCCACCTCCCCTGGCGGGAACGCTTCGACGTGGCGCTTCAACTCCTCGGCCACCGAGGGGGGGCATGTCGACGATACGGGTCTTGGCTCCCTTCGGCAGGGCGAAGTACAACCTTCCCCTGATCGCCTGGATTTGGCGGCGGACGTGGAGGACGCCTCGCGCGCAGTCGATGTCCTCCGGACTCAACCCGAACACCTCGCCCTGACGGAGTCCGCAGCCCAGGCCGACTACGACGGCTACCCGGTTTCGCGGGCTGATCACGTCGCGGACTCACAGTGCCCTCTCCAACGGCCACGCCTCGCGTCGCTCCTGCGGCGCCTTGGGCCACCGCACGGATTTCGCGTGCATCGGATTCCTGGCAAGCCGCTTGTCGTCGACGGCAGCCTCCAGAATGGAGGACAGCTCGGACAGGATGCCGCGCCGGTAGTCGACCGAGGAGACAGTGACCTCCAACTTCGCTATGTACGCACGCAGATCCGCCGCCGTGATGTTTCTGAGCGGGAGTTCGCCCAGGTGCGGAACGATATGGAGGCGCGCTCTCCGCTCCTGGTTGTCCTGAGTCTTCGGAACACCCCCTTTGCCCGGCGCCCAGTGCGTCGTTATGTAGTCGGCCAGCGTGATGGATCCGTCGCGCGGATCCACGAACTCGCCCCGTTCCTCGTCCGTGGCTGACCGACGAAGCCACGCCTTGGCGTCCTCCAGGGTATCGAAGGAACGGTCGCGGACCCCGGGTATGCCGGCGACCTTGTACCGCTTCCCCTTGCCGTAGCGAGCCGTCCTTTCCCTTTTCCCGGTTATGGGGTCCTTCTTCTTGATCCAGCGATCTTCTATGTAGCCCGCCAAGTGCGTCTCCTTGTCGAAGGGGGTGGAAACGGCGCTCTACGACACGTGGCGCCTCAGATACCGACTGTGCGACCGGACCATGCCGCGGAGCTCAGCTCAGCGGGCTCAGGGCCGTGTTGGACCGGGAGTCGGCCTGTTCTTGTTCACGAATCCAGGCATCCAAAGCTTCCCGCCGGTACATGACGCGTCCGCGCGGCCCCATACGGAAGCTTGGTGGCCCCTGCCGCCGGTGCCGCCAGACGTAGAGCGTGTGGGGCGAGAGGCCGAGGTACTCAGCGGCGTCTTTGACGGTCAGGAAAGCTGTGCATGCTGCAAGAGCAGGAGGAAGAGAAGCGGAAGGTGCAAGCAAAGGCTGCGCAGACATAGAGGGCTTCCGTGAGATGCGTCTTTCAACAGAAAGGCGCTGCGGCTTTCAGAGGCAGCAGCAGACAAGAGCCGCGCACTGCCTCCTGGCACCTTTGCGGCACGGTCAACTGCGTCCGCCACGGCTCCACCGCCAAGAACAGCCGAATGCGAACGCCTCAATCGTCTGCACGATCGTGCTTTTGGCCAACCGCCGACCACGGTCTATATTCCGATCGCGTCCCCCTGGGATCCCGTCTCGGTTACCGGTCACGACGCCAACCGGAACGCCCTCAGGTAGCCCGTTGCCCTCCGATCCGCGGCCGATAGCTGCGCCTCGCAGAGATGCCGGAGTCTTACGGCAACGACATGATCTGGTCTGCCAACCGACGCTGCGATTAAGCGGGTTACCGATCCGATGTTCCTAGCCAGACAGGCGAGAATCAGGTGATCAAGGCGACTCCCACGCTTCACCGGGTCCTCCGCAAAGAGGCCAGCGGTGCAGACCCACAAGCAGGTGGTTGAGGAGAGCCCCCGTAGTCGGATTGAGTGCGAGCGGTCCACACGTTGAGTGCCCCCGAAGCGAAGAGGACGGGGCAGTGACGCGGGCAGATCGGATTGCAGGATTCGACAGATGGGCCTCCTTGGGGCGGGGCCTCGACTAGATGAATGAGTCCGATGTTCTCAGTGGTCGAAGGCGGTCAGGGATCGTTTGATCTTGGCGCCGGTGGTCCAGTTGTGCCAGACACCTGCTGCGAGTGCGAGGAGTCGTTGGCCGGTGCGGGCGAACACTCCAGGCAGGGTTCTGCCTCCGTGTTGTTCCAGGCTGAGCTGGCCTTTGAGTGTGGCGAACACGGCCTCGATCCATTGGCGGACACGGGCGAGACGGCCGTGTCGCACGGGCTCGTCCTTCCGGTCCGGACGCACCAGATGGACGCCCAGGCTCTCGGTCAGGAACGCCTCGAACTCCCTTCCGGCGAAGCCCTTGTCCGCGAGGATCACTTGGCCGGAGCGTACGAGGTGGTGGTCGCGTTCCAGCAGTGCGGTCATCACCTCCCGTTCGCCGATCTTGGGATGGGCCAGGCACCAGGAGATGGGCATGCCTTCCGCGGTGGTCAGCAGGTAGAGCCGAAAGCCCCAGAAGAAGCGGGAATGGCTGGGGCAGTATCCGTATCCGGCGTGCCCTGCCAGTTCGGAGCGTTTGACTGTCTGGCGGGAGGCGGCGCACGGCAGTGGGGTGGAGTCGACCAGGCGCAGGTTGTCGTGCCAGGTGGGCACCTGCTGGGCCAGTGCCTGGAGCACGGCCGAGATCAGTGGGCCGGCGGCGTTCAGGCGCTTGTTGTAGGCGGATTGCTGGGGCAGGTAGCGGAAGAGGTGTCGTAGGCGGGCGTGCGCGAAGCGGATCCAGTGACGGGTAGAGGGAAAGCCGAGCAGGACCTGGGCGACGGCCAGGCACAGCAGTTCGGCGTCTGTCAGTTTCGGGGGTCGCCCGATCCGGCGACGAGGGGCCACATGGTCGTCGATGAACACGTAGAGTGCCGCCAGAAGGGCGTCTAGGTTTGTCGTCACACACGAGCCAACGGGCGCCCTTCGCCATGGTCGCGGCCAGCACAAACATCGGACTCATTCATCTAGGAGACCGAGTAGGGCGGGCCGTGGACTGCCGTGGCGGCCGACCCGTCTGCCGATCGGCCAACAAGCCCGCGCCCTCTCGCTGACCTGGTGTTTTCCGGGACGTTGTACGTTGACATGGTCCCGAAGGAGGTTGCAGTCCTTGGGGCCTCATTCGCGTCTGCTGTGGGCGAATGCTGTCCTTTGTCATCCAATCGAGTCGTTTGACATCGAACCCAGCCGTTTCGACCTCTCTGACAGTGAATCTAGTCGTGAGGGGTGAGCAGGCTGGGGGTGTCGTATGCCGGTATCGACTGGGGCCAACGGGGTCGTGCCGTACGTCGAGGTGTCGTGCGTGGAGGGCAGGCGCGAGCGTCGACGACGTCCGCTGTTGGACTGTGTGTCGGTCAGGTTCGAGGTCGCTCGTCCGGTACGGCCGTTTCGGTGGCCGCCGGGTGGGCGCCATTTCCCGGGCTGGTCCTGGGCGGCGACGACCGGGCAGCACGTCGGCTTCGAGTCGTGGCTGGAGCGGGACCGTCTCGGACGAACTCGCCGAGATGAACCACAAGTTGCTCGCGATTCTGGGCCGACTGCTCGCCAACCAGCCAGAGCCGGGCCGCGCACCGTACCTCCTCAGCCGGATCTTCTTCCCATCTGAGCAGGCACCTCTGACGAGGACCGGCCCGGCTGACAAAGACTCACACAACAGCCTCTGAGAGGGGTACCAACTAGCCCGGGTCTGCCTGCCAGCCACTGGGCGGCGGCGTGTCCTCATCCCCCCTGGAGGGGTACCAACGACACGCTGCCCTCCTCAGATCCGGGTCCGGTGGCGGCCCTCATCGACCCTGGAGGGGTACCAACGTGTTGGAAGAGTCGAGCAGGTACCAGGCTTCCGCGTGCCCTCATCGCCCCTGGGAGGGGCCGGATCGCCACCGGCCGCGCCCGCATCGCCCCTGGGAGGGGGTACCAACAAGCGCGGACCGGGACGGGGAGCCTGCAGCGCTGGTCAGCCGTGTGGCTTCAACCGCTCGATAGCGTTGACAAACTCCGACCATGCAGTGGGCTCGATGGCGAGCGTGGGACTGAATGCATCTTTTGAGTCCCGCACGCAGACCGTGGGTGCGGGGCTGGCGGCCAGTGCGACTTCGATGCAGTCGAGCCCTGCTGAGTCGCAGTAGCTGGACCTGGTCCAACGCAAGGGGCTCATCATTCCTCCATTGGCAGCACGACTTGGGACACTTGCAGTTCGAAGTTGATCACGTAGCGCCGTAGTCATCGGGTCGGTGGATCGGTAGCGAGGAGGTGCCGAGATCTCTTCGCATGGTCTGCCTAACCTCGTACAAGCCCTCCGAAGCGCGTTCCAGTCTGTCTTTAATGTCTTCCAGCGATTCCTCAGTTGCGATGCCCTGCTCGTGTTGGCTGAGTAGGGCGTGGATGCGATGAAGTTGATGGACGAGGTTGCCCGCGACAGCAAGTACGTCGTCGCTGATCACCATCTGTGCCTCGGCATATACGTTGCGCAACATGCGACGTGATTCTTCGCGTTCGTCGCCCTGTTGAGGACTCGTCTGCCCAGATGCGAGGGAGAGGTAGTTTCTCGACAGAACTGAATGGAACTGCCGTAAGCGCTGGTTGAACGCTGCGTACGAGTCTCTCCGCGCACTGAGAGACTCGCGGCGTTCAATCGACAGTTGCTCTTCCCGCCTCTGCCTCTCTGCGTGGTCGAGTTCTACCGCCTTGGCCTGAAGTGCGCTTCGGTGTGCCAGTAGCCCGGACGTGAGTGTGCCGATCACCCCGACCACAGCAACGATCAGGGCGCTCGTGGAAGGGTCCATGGTCCAGAATTTAGCCCAATGACATGCCCGGGTCCCGGGGTTACGGCGCTCTTGTGCGCTGTAGAGGGTCCGCATCGCCCCTCAGAGGGGTACCAACCAGCTGAAGCCGGTCGCTTCGGCGGCGTCGAGCTGGCCCTCATCGACCCTGGGTGGGGTATCAACTGACAGCTCGTCAGCATAACGATCCTCATGCCGCGGACCCCTCGTCATCGACCACGACGGCGCGATCCTGCTTCAGCGACGCCGCGACACCGACCAGTGGGCCCTGCCCGGCGGCGCCCAGGACATCGGGGAGACCGCGGCACAATGCGCGGTGCGCGAATGCCAGGAGGAGACCGGCATCGTCGCCGAGATCACCGGCTTCCTCGGCGTCTACACCAACCCCCACCACATCGTCGCCTACACCGACGGCGAGATCCGCCAACAGTACGAAAACACCTACATCGGCCGCCCGGTCAGCGGCGAGCCCACCATCAACGACGAGGCCGACGGCGTCCGCTACGTGCAGCCGGACGACCTCGACCAGTACGACATCCACCCCAGCATGCGCCAACAGATCGGCGACTACCTCGCCGGCACCTACCCCTACCTCGGCTGAAATGCCAACGCCGCATCCACCCGCTCCACAGCGGCGAAAATCTCCGGCGACGCCCGACGGATGAACCGACCAACGACACTCTCCGCACCATAACGGCCCACAATCTCCGCCACCCGCCCCTGGGCAGTCGTCGGTTCCCCGAAGGGGGTTGTCGTCATGTCGCAGTAGACCAGCGCATCCACCAAGAGTGGCTGCCGTCGCCGCCCTGGACCCCGTCCAGGGCGGCGACGGCAGTACTCCGGACCCGGGTGTACGGATGCCGGCGTGAACGAAATATGGAGAGAGTGTGAACCCTCGTACCGGAGACCGACACTCGGTCTTGTGCGCGAGTGAAACGGGTGGGAATCTCCGGCCAAGCACGTCGGCATGGACGCAACTCCCCCAGTTATTGCCGGGGGCCGATCTGTCTGTACTCCAGTACTTCACCCCACACTCTCGGGCCCGTGCGCCCCCGGCCCACGGCCCCCCACGGAAGGCCCTGAGTTGAAGCACAGACGCATACCCAACCGCCGCGCGATGCTGGCCGCAGCGGGCGCGCTCGCGCTCGCCGCCACCGCGACCGTCACCCTCGCCAACGCCCACGCCGCCCCCACCCCCGCGCCGGCCAAGCTCTCCCTGGCAGCCGCTTCCGCCCTTGCGGCCCACTTCAAGTCCGGTACGGCCGGCTCGTTCTACGACGCCAAAGCGCACAAGCTGGTCGTCAACGTCGTCGACGAAGCGTCCGCCACAGCCGTGCGAGCCAAGGGCGCGGAAGCCAGAATCGTCAAGTACTCGATGGCCCAGCTCGACGCGGCCCGGCACACGCTCAAGGCCAAGGCGACCATCCCCGGCACCGCCTGGGCCGTCGACCCGAGAACCGACAAGGTCGTGGTGACCGCCGACCGCACCGTCAAGGGCGCCAAGCTGGACCGGCTCACCAAGGTCACCAAGAGCCTCAGCGACAAGGTCGAACTCCACCACAACAAGGGGCAGTTCAAGCTCTTCATCGCCGGCGGCGACGCGATCTGGGGCGACAGCGCCCGCTGCTCGCTCGGCTTCAACGTGGTCAAGGACGGCCAGCCGTACTTCCTGACCGCGGGCCACTGCGGCAACGCCGTCCAGAGCTGGTCCGACCAGCAGGGCGGCCAAGAAATCGCGACCACCGAACAGTCCACGTTCCCCGGCAACGACTACTCGATCGTCAAGTACACCGGCGACACCGACCACCCCAGCGCGGTGGACCTCTACAACGGCAGCACCCAGCAGATCACCAAGGCCGCGGACGCCACCGTCGGCGAGAAGGTGCAGCGCAGTGGCAGCACCACCCAGGTGCACGACGGCACCGTCAAGGCGCTCAACGCCAGCGTCAACTACGAGGAGGGCACGGTCGACGGGCTGATCCAGACCGACGTCTGCGCCGAGCCCGGTGACAGCGGCGGCGCCCTCTTCGACGGCGAGAGCGCGCTCGGCCTCACCTCCGGCGGCAGCGGCGACTGCACCAACGGCGGCGAGACCTTCTTCCAGCCGGTCCCGGCCGCCCTCCAGGCGTACGGCGCGCAGATCGGCTGACCATCGGCAGCCGTCCGCCGGCCCGCGGCGCGCACCGGCCCCCGGACGCTCTCCTCGTCCGGGGCCGGTGCCGTCGGCGGCTCCCGCCGCCCGACATAAGAAGGCCGCGGCTGCCCTCCACGCCCGGTGGTCGTCGCGGGTCAGTTCCTCAACGACGCCCCTTTTCTCCTCCGCCATCGCCTGTCCGACACGACGAAAGGCAGCACGGCAACGCCAACCCACAACTGCACATCCCGACCACACGAGACCGCGCCAGCCGCTGACCTGCTACGCCGCGGCGTAGCTGAGGCGGAACAGGTCCTGGGCGCGCTCCAGGTCCCGCTCCGTACGCAGCTGCACCTCCAGGTCGCCCGTGCCGTGGTGACCGAGCCCCGTCACGTCCCGGGGGAAGCCGGGCACGAGGTCGACCCCCTTCGGGTCGGCCTTGAGATAGACGAGGAGCTTGGTCTGCTGCGGCGGGCAGACGCAGGCGAAGTTTCGCAGCCGCTGGTAAGCCGTGTACTGCTTGCGCTGCACCCTGGTGACGCCGTCCCCGAGACCGAGCAGCGCTTCATCGGCAGCCTCAGCCAGGTCCGCCAGGGCACCGCCCTGCTTGCGGACAGGCCGCAGCACGGCCGCACGCCGGCGCGCCCGCTTGCCAGCGACCGACTGCCCCGTGACCGAGGCCACGGTCTCAAGGCCGATGTGGTCGTTGCCGAAGTACCGATAGCGGACCAGGTCGATCGAGCGCCAGTGCTCGCGCACGGCGTGCGCGTCGTAGCGGGTGAAGTCGCCGGCGACGCAGATCAGCCGGGGTGCGCTCCACAGGATCTGGGACGCGGCCGTGGCCCCGAGCCGGTCGCGGACCAGGTTCCGGAAGGCGTCCTTGTGGTCCATCAGCCAGGCTATGTAGTAGAGGCCCTGATGGATGACGCTGGCATCGGTGCCGCGCTTGTACTCGATGGCCGTCGGCGCGTTGTTCTCGTCGAGCCCCAGCGAGTCAATCCGTCCGCCGGCGGCACAGTCGATGACGTACTCGCTCGCCAGGAACCTCACCCCCAGCATCGTCTCCATGTGCGCCTCGATGAGGTCCTGCACATCCGCCTCGACCTCGGCAAGACGCGGCGCGGCCTCGGTCACGCCGCCATTTGTGCTGAACAGTCTCAGGCCCGACACCTTCCCCTCCTCGACTCGAAAAGCAGGAACGTCGGGCGGTTGCCGGATTGTTTCCGCGAGGGGCCGCAGATTCGTGAAGATTATGTGAGCCCATGCGTACGGCCCGTTGGGGCGCTCGCAATGCGGCCCAGACCGCGTGCCTGGCCACGATGTCGTGCTCTACCGGTCCCAAGCCAGAGGCAGATTGCTAAGACCGCGCACGGTAGTGGTCGATGTCCAGTCCAGGACGTCGTCTTCGACAGCAGGCCGCAGGCCCGGTAAGTGGGTCAACAGTGTGGTCAGGGCGATGCGTAGTTCGGCGCGCATGAGTGCGGCCCCCAGGCAGTGGTGCGGGCCGAGCCCGAAGGAGAGGTGGCGTGGCCCGGTGCGGGTGGGGTCGAACCGGTTGGGTGCCTGAAACACCACGGGGTCGCGGTTGGCCAGACCGAACGCCACCGCCGCGCTGACACCGGCAGCGTCGACGCGGGTCATACCGACGGTGATGGCAGGGCTGAACCGCAGTGTCTCCTCGACCGTCGGGTCCACTAGGGCGCGTATCGAGTCGTGATCAATCGGTGGTCCTCGTGAGGAACCTTGAGCCAGATCATCGCGGCGCGCAGCTGGGGGCCGGTGAGGTAGCTACCCGGGGTCTTGTCATAGCGGGCGGCGATGCCCCGTCAAGCCTTGAGTTTTTTGATCAGGCGCTTGATGGTGTTCGTCTCCTTGTAGAGGGCGACGTCGTGGCTGACAGGCCGACCACCCAGGCCCCCCTTTCTTCCTCCGGTTGGCGGCCTGGCAGTTGCCTCCAGAGGGTCTTGATCGGGGTCAGTGCTGCGGGTCGCCGCCGCCGAACATGGCGACGGCCTCGCGGCCCTTGGCCTGGTTCTCGGCGACGTAGGGGCGCAGCTCGGCTTCGTAGGCGGCGAAGGCCGCGCGGTGGTCGCCGTCGGCGGCGGTCAGGTGCCGGGCGAGGGAGCGGGCGCCGATCAGGGCCTGGGAGGTGCCCATGCCCGCGGTCGGGGCGGCGCAGTAGCCGGCGTCGCCGAGCACGGCGACGCGTCCGGTCGACCAGCGCTCCAGCTGGACCTGGCAGGTGGAGGCGAAGTAGAAGTCCTCCGCGTCCTCCATGGCCGCAAGGAGGCGGGGGACCTCCCAGCCGCGGCCGGCGAAGGCTGCGCGCACGGCCTGCTGCTGCTCGTCGCGGCTGCGCCGGTCGAGGGCGGGCGAGTCGGTGGCGAAGGAGAGGCTGACGGTGAGCCGTTTTGGGTCGCCGGCGCTGAAGAGGTAGACGGCGGCGTTGCCGGCGACCTGCAGCATGCCCTGGTGGTCGAGGCCGAGGAAGTTGTCGGTGGTGAAGCCGGCGCCGGAGAGGCCCAGGTGGTGCAGGGCCTGCTCATGGGGGACAAGGGCAAGGCGCCGCACCCGGGAGTAGACGCCGTCGGCGCCGAGGACGAGGTCGAAGTCACGGGTGGCGGCCTTCTCGAATTCGACGGTGACGCCGTTCTCGTGCTCGGTGAGGGCGGTGATGGTGTCGTCGAAGAGGTACTCGGTGTCGTCGGCGGTGATGCGGTGCAGAATCCGCGTCAGATCGGCCTTCGGGACCTCCAGTTCGCCGGCGAATGCCTCGGCGGGCAGCTCGCCCGTCTTCTCGCCGGCCTCGTCCACCAGGCTCGTGCCGCGCATACGGGGGTCATGCCCGCGCACCTCGGCGAGGATGCCGAGCTCGTCGAGGACATCAATGGCCTCGCCGCGGAAGTCGACGGCGTAGCCGCCGCCCCGGACGGAGGGGGCGCGCTCGACGACGGTGACGCAGCAGCCGGCGCGGTTGAGGAGGTGGGCCAGGGCGGGTCCGGCGACGCTCGCACCCGAGATCAGAACCTTGGTGTCGTTCATGGCGAGGACACTAGCCGCGATTTGACCATTTGGTCAATCCATTTGGATGAACCAAATGGGCAACTGTTCTGCTAGGCTCCGCCACATGGGAAACCGCGAGGATCTGCTGGCGGGCGCGAAGCAGTGCCTGATCGAACGAGGCTGGGGCCGCACCACGGTGCGGGACATCGCCGCGGCGGCCGGCGTCAGCCATGCCGCGATCGGCTACCACTTCGGCTCCCGGGACGCCCTCCTCACCCAGGCTCTGGTGGAAGCGGTGGACGAGCTGGACCAGCTTCCGTCCGCCACAGCGGACGGGGCCGGGCCGGAGGAGCGCTGGCAGGCGCTGATCGACAGCTTCACCACACATCGCGCACTGTGGGTGGCCCAGCTGGAGGCCGCCGTCCAGGCCCAGCACTCTCCCGAGGTGCGCGACCGGCTCGCCGAGGGTCAGCGGCAGGGCCGCGAGGGGCTGGGCGGGTCGGTGCCGCTGGCGCTACTGGGCGGGCTGATGCTGCAGTGGCTGGTCGACCCGGAGCAGGCGCCGTCCGGCGCCGAGGTGGTCGCCGAACTCCGCACGCTTGCCAAGAGGCTGTGACATCGCGCGCTCTGCAAATCTTCAGGAGCTCACGACTGCCGTAGTCCTGATCCCGGACCAAAGCGACGATGGCGCGAGACCGAACACCTGAGCGTTCCAGTCAGACCACGTATCGAGTCATGATCGATATTCGGAGCCGCCCCCATAGCGGGCCTGGGGAACGGTAGACCTTCGTGCGTGACGTGCACGCAAATGACGGACCAGGAGTGGCAGTTCATCGAGCCGTACCTGCCGATCGGCGAGTACGGCCCCTACCCCGAGCGGCTGCGGCAGCAGTTCGAGGGAGTGCTCTGGCGATTCAAGCCCGGCGGACAGTGGCGGGAGATGCCGACCGAGTTCGGAGTCTGGTCGACCGTGCACAACCGCTTCCGGCAGTGGCGCGATGCGGGCGCGTTCGAGGCCCTGTTCGATGGGCTGATCGCGGAGGCCGGGAAGCGGGGTGAGGCGGACCTGTCCCTCGTCAGCATCGACTCCACCACCGCCCGTGCGCACCATGACGCAGCCGGGATGCAGCTGGACCAGAGCGTGCTCACCACCTTGGAGAAGGCCGCGATCGAGGAGGAGAAGGCCAGGTCAAAGGGCGCGGCTCTGAGGAGCCACGATCCGGCCAAGCGGGTGCTGGGCCGCAAACGTGGACTGGCCGTGGACGTCCTCGGTCTGGTCATCGCCGTCGTCGTTCTCGCCGCGAACACCCATGACAACGCCGCGGGCATCATGCTGCTGGACCAGGTCGCCGAGCACGCCGGCGGAACCGTGCGCAAAGCCCTGGTCGACCAGGGCTTCAAGAACCAGGTCGTCGTGCACGGCGTCAGCCTGGGAATTGACGTCGAGATCGTCGCACGCAACCCGCAGGACGAGGGGTTCGTGCCGCAGCCGAAGCGGTGGAGGGACGAGCAGACCTACGGGATCCTGATACTGCACCGGCGCCTGGTCCGTGACTACGAGCACCGCCCCTCCTCCTCCGCCTCCCGCGTCTACTGGGCGATGACCCACGTCATGACCCGACGCCTCACCGGCGCGAACGCCCCCACCTGGCGCGCGGCGCAGGCGGTGGCCGCGTGAACATCCGGCCCCTGCTCGATGCCCTGGACCTCCAGGAAGACGCCGCCCGGGCCCTGGCCGACGACCTCCGCGCACAGATCGACGACCTGCAGACTCGGTTGCGGGAGGCCGAGGTGCACCTGGAGCACCTCACGATCACCCGCAAGACCGTCACCGGCCTCGCCGACCGGCTCCCGACCGTCGCGCCGGACCTGCCCGAGCACCCGGACTACCCCCGCATCCTCGCCGCCTTCAACCACGCGACCGGGCCGCTACGGGCCAAGGACGTCTGCGAAGCCCTCGGCCACGAACTGCTGCCGAAGAACGTCGAAGGCACCCGCGCCAAGCTGAAGCGCCTGGTCAAACTCGGGATCCTCACCGAGGCCGACACCGGCAACTTCGCCAGGAAGCAATAGCCGACAGAACCTCCACCAGCGTCCTTGCTGCCACCTCAACCAGAAACGGACATCGCCTTACGAACCGCCCACTGAGAACCCGCCCGGACCGCCATGGCCCGGTGCTCGGCACGTGCAACAGCGCACGTGCCGAGCGCTACTGGCGTACGGGATCAGTGGTCGTCCCAGTGCCCGTCGTGCAGGGCGTGGCGGTGCCCGTCGTGGACGTAGTCCATGTGGTCACCGTGCGGTATGGCGACGTGCCCGCATCCGGGCTGGTGCCGGTGGTCGTGATCCTGGTGGACCGTGTGGCCCGCCGGCTCGCACTCGTCGGCGTGGTCGTCGTGGATCCGGTGAAGGTGCCCGTCGTGCACGTAGTCGACATGGTCGCCGTGCGGTACGGCGACGTGCCCGCAGCCCGCCCCGTGCTGGTGCGTGTGGTTCGTGTGGGTGGCATGAGTGCTGGTCAGCATGGCAGAACCTTCTCTCTCCCTCGCATGATCGAACCTCTTCCGACGGGAAAGCCTGCACCCTCAGTGTTAACCACGCCTGGCGTTCACAAAAGTCACCGCGAGTTGACTGGAATCGATCCGCCGGCCGTCCCGGGCCTGCCTGATGCCTCGCCATCGGTTCGAGGTTTCTACCGGGTCTGGTGCCGTTCGGGCCGGGGTCAGGCCGAGAGGGGGCTCATATGCGAGGGCGAGAGGAGCCGCCGGTTTGGGCCGGCGGGCGGTCTTGATCGAAAATCGAAGGCACTCGCGCCAAGCTGAAACGCCTGGTCAAACTCGGCGTCCTCACCGAGATCGACACCGGCTGCTTCGCCAGGAAGCTGTAAAAGACCAAGGCCCGCGACCAGTAGCCCTGCCCCAACCTCACCTGGAAACGGGCATCAACTCACGAACCGCCCTCTCAGAGATCGTGCGCAGTGGGCTCCCATCTAGTCAGACACGTGTCTTTCCACCTGGACCGGCGATATCCGGTCCGCCGCTCGCGCAGCAGCCGTTCATCGCGCCCTTGCCAGATCCCAAACGGGCCTGGGCGGCGCCAGCCGACGGAGGAGACGAAGGTAGAGGCGTCCCAGTCGATGCCAAGGCCGCCTGGAACGGTCCCGGGCATCGCACGAGGCCGCCTGCGCTGTCACCCCGGGCGGTCGCACCATGTGCTGCTCCCGGCCGGGTCGGGGGGCGTTGCTTGCGTGCGGTCTCGCAGAGATCGGCAATACGTCCATTGCGCTCGACGATCAGCTGTGTGGCACGCAGCAGCATGTCGGTCAACGCGCCGGGGAACCGAGCCCGTCCAGGTAAAAGGGCAAGCGGCTCGTCGTGGAGGACCTCGAGGTCCGAAGCGTAGGGCGAGACCTCCCGGTGCGACTGGGCGCGGCGCCTTCGTTCACGCTTTGTTCGGGTTGGTCGGCGAGGTCTTCCACATCCCTGCCACCTCTTTGAACGCGTCTTTGTGGCTCATGTCCGGGTGCTTCGCCTGGAACTTGGGAAGTTCGTCTTTCATGAACTGGTTGTAGGCGCTGATCTTCTTCCCTCCCCCACTGCCCCCGGACCTCGACGCCGTCTTCGTGGCCTGACCGGAATCTGGCTTCACCTTCGGCGGCATGCTCGCACTCTCCATCTGCTCGCGGTGATCTTCGTTTCAGAGTGCATCATCGGACGGCTTCTGGCGGCGCGTGGTGACGCCACACCGTCCGGGTGGGTACGCCACACGATCACGCAACGGCAGCCCTACAGCACCGCTCCAAGGGCATTCCGGTTTGCCCCCTCATGCGCCCGCCCGGCCAATCGCCGGTCCGCTGCCGTTTGGCTAGGGACTCGCTGCTTCCGCCCGGTCGGCCGGAAGCAGACCGGGAGCCGGGCGGCGGGCTGTCACACTCTCCGCCCGGCGCCCGTCCGGCCCATTCCCGGCGAGCACGGTGCAGCGCGCCGAGGCGAGTGGCCTCGGACTCCTGGCGGCGCTGGGCACGGGCCCCGGCGGGCTCGGGGTGACGGCCAGCGTCATTCGGCCAAGCGTCGTTTTTCGAGCGGCCGTGGAACCGCGTCCGCTCCCACATGGGAGATGATCCGTATTCCAGGCAGGTAGCCATGCTGGGGTGGTCGCCCACTCCGTGCGGTCAGACATTGTGCGGTCCGGACGAAGTACAGGCTCAGGTCGGCTCAGAACGGACGGTCGCCCAGGTGGACGTATACGGGTCATGAGCAGTGATCGTTTCGAAGTGACGAAATGTAGCGCAGGATCGCCGGTTACCCAAACCGGTGATCCTGCGGATTATTGATGGTCCACCGCCACTACCTGACCGTACGTCGAAAGGCATCGCCGAGATGACCATCAATTCAATTTGTCTTGCAATGGATGAACAGGCTCACGAGATACAGGACGCCTGGTATAGCCCTACGAACATCCGCGCCACATGGAACGGGACAGCAAGCGTGGAGGATGCTTCCAGCGCGCTCGGGGTTTCTCGGGCGAAAGGCTACGACCTGGTTCGCCGTGGAGAGTTCCCGTGTCGAGTGCTGCGCATCGGCCGCAGCACCCGTGTCGTCACCGCTTCGCTGCTGCGTGTTCTCGAAAGTGGCGAGCCCGAGTACAGCGGCACCCAGGCCGAACTCTGCACGCTGTCGTAGCCCACCACGACAGAAGCCCGCCGGAGGCCCTCCTGCGGGCTTCTCATCTCGCAAAACCCCCGCCGGAGCCACCTGCCGGGCAGGGGTTCCTCACCTGCCACTGAAGCCCCTGGTGCAGCGGTGAGGACGCTTCATGCCGTCCGGCTCTTACCGTTGGGGCGGGGGCGTCACGCGTAGTTGCGCAGTTCGGGCCACATCTCGCCCCAGGGGCGGCGGGGGCCTGTGCAGACGTAGACATGGCCGCCCCATTCGACGTTGTGCACGCCGTAGGGGTTGGAGAGGGTGGCGGCCACGCGGACGTGCCGGAAGTACTGGCGCAGATGGGCGGCGTACTCGGGGGCGTGGTCGGGACCGGGGGCGACGGCCACCACGGTCGTGGCGTCAGGGTTGCCGGGCCCCCACCACCAGTCGGTGTTGTGGGCGCTCACTGCGGTGGGTAACCCGGTACCGCGGCCGAGTTCGTTGATGGCGCCAGCCTCGCCGTAGTCGGCCGCGAAGATTACCGCGTTCGCGCGCTGCTCGGGCGGGAGCCCGGTCCATACCTGCCGCACGGTGCCCACCAGCTGGGGCCAGCCCAGGGATTCCCCCCGAATTCGAGTTGATGCCGTACGTCCAGGCCGCGTCGGAGGGCGGCAGTACCGGCAGTACGATCACGGCGAGCAGCGCAGCCGAGACGGCGGTTCCGACCATCAAGCCGCGCATCCGGTCCGGTCGGGAGTGCAGCCACCCGTCGAGTCCCACGGCCCCGGCCGCCAGCAGGCACACATACAGGCCGCCCAGGTAGTACACCTGCGCTCCGGTCGTCACGGCGAACAGCACGAACAGCACGGCGTACGCGGTCACAAGGCACCGCCACAGCGGCCGGCCGGACCGCCACAGGAACCGCAGGCCCGCTACCCACAGCACCGTCATCGCCAGACAGGCCATGCCGAACTGCCCCACGATCCAGGTGAGGATGTTCCCCGGGCCTCCGTTCTTCCCGTTCAGCGCCCGCGTCATCTCGAACATCGCCCAGCCGTGCCGCGACTGCCACCACAGGTCGGGCAGCACGAGCAGCACGGCTATCGCGGCGCCCGCGAGCAGTCGGCGGTCAACCGCGGTCCGGCGGGCCGGCCCCAGCAGCACGGCGGCCAGCAGGACGACCCCGAAAATAGCCGCGAGGTGGTTGAATTCCGCGCCGATGCCGACCAGCGCTCCCGCAGCGAGCCACCACCGGGTGTCGCCGGTGCGGCCGATCCGTACGACCACGAGCGCGATCGCCGCCCACGCCAGCACTTCGTACGACGTGGTGTTGGCGACGTGCGCGCCGCCCAGCAGCACGGGCATGGTGGCGGTCGCGACCGCCGCGAGCAACTGGGCCCGCCGCGCGCCGCCGAACTCCCGCGCGGTCATCCCGCCCACGACCACCGTGCCCGCGGCGGCCAGCGCGGGCCACAGCCGCAGGCCCACCTCCGAGACCCCGAACAGCGACAGCGAGATCCGGGCCAGCAGAGGCGCCAGCGCCGGCTGGTCCACATAGCTCGCCTGGAGGTGCCGAGCGCAGTCCAGGATGTACAGCTCGTCGATGTGGAAGCCGTAGCGCGGCGACAGCGCCATCAGCACGGCTAAGACCACCACGGCGACGGCGAACACCCGCCGGTCCAGCGGTGCGATCCCCCCGCCGACCTCCCCGTCCGCACGCCGCCCCACGTCCGTCGCGTTCGTCATCCCCGCTACCCCGGTCCTCGGCCCCTCGGTCGGCGTCGTCCGCGCGGCCGGGCGCGGCCCGGCGCGCACGCTCCCGGGCCGCTCGTACTCTACGCACCCGGTCCACGCCTGGTGAAGCGCCCCCGAAACCCCCATCAGCCGGGGCCCGCGACACCTTTCAGCCAGACTTGCGGCCTGTCAGTACGCCGTCTGCGGCCAGTCGCACCGCACCCCGCGCCCTCATCAGGGCGCGCTAAAGGGCTGTTCACGAGCGGCCCGGGCCCTGACGCTGCCCCTGGACGACGCGGTAGACCTCCCGAGCCACATACCGCTTCAGGCAGCGGTTGATCTCACGCCGGGTCTTCCCTTCCGTAACCCGTCTCTCGTAATACGCCTGGGTACGCGGGTCCAGCGCAGTCGAGTCAGCACAATGCAGTGAAGGGCAGCATTAGCCTGCCGGTTTCCGCCACGGTTGAGACGACGATGGCATCGACTGCCCGAGGAGTATTCAACCGGGCTTGCCCCGCACAAAGCGGCGAACGATGCTTCACCGCGCAAGCGGCCCGCGTTGTCCCCCATAGCGACCAACAAAACAGCGGCGCTCCGCGGTCCGACCCCCACAGCAGCGAACAGTTGGGGGTAATGCCCCTCGATCAACTCAGACAGACGCTGTTGCAGTTCTCGGGCCTGCACGTTGAGCTGCTCGATTCGCTCAGCCAGCGTGCGCAACGTGAACCTCGTAGCCCGCAGTACAGGATCCGTCCCCCTGCATCTTCGTCGAGCAGCACGCAGGCACGAATGAGAGCTCGGCGCTTCATGCCGGCCAGCTCTTCCCGCAGCGCTGGATCGGCAGTGACCAGGACCGCTTTGAGCTGGTTAGTGGCCTGCGTGCAGGCTTTGACAGCGGAGTCCCTGGCCACGCTGTACATACGCGCGATCTCTATCGGACCGTTCCCTGACTTCGCTCGGGAGCACGCACGGCCACTGAGCACGGCACGGGCGGCAGCTTCTGCATCGCCCTGGTCGGATTTGCTCCGTCGGCGACGAGCCGCACGCCCCGGCCCAGGGGCCTCGATGACGTCGATGCCTTGCGACAGCAGATACCGGGACAGGGTCGCCCCATAGTTGCCAGATCCCTCTACTCCGGCACGCCGAACGACACCTAACTGGGATGACCATTGCGCGAGTTGACGATATCCGGTCGCGGTGGCCGAGAAGCTCTCAATGGCCAGAGTCTTCCCCGTCATCGAAATCACGGCAGCCACGTGAACATCTTGGTGCGTGTCAACCCCAAGAATCACCTCGTCTGCATCCGGAGGAGGATCCATGGAGTGAACAGGGCTTGTTGATTGGATCGTTCATCCACTCCCGTCGGTGGTTGCACATCAGCGTCACCACTGGCCCGGAGGAGCGGTCGTCAGTGAGACGGTGCAGATTCCTCACGCACGGCAGTCCTCCAGACACACTCACCCGAACCAGCGTCTGTGCACACTGCCTCACACCGCGAACGACGTAGGATCGTCAGGACACTTTGGGTCAGAAATCTCATGAGCCAGATCGCGGCACGACGGCAGTATCGCTGTCATCCTTTCCATCTGCAGATCGCCAGTACACCGCTGCCCCTCTTCGAGGGGGTACCCGTTGAAGCCCAGCAGCGTCCACGTGCCCCGGGATCTTCGTCGCTACGGAACAGCGCGCCCGCGCGCATCGCAAGCCCCAGCCGCCGAAATGCGCCCTCGATGCGCCGTCTCGGCCGCCGCCGCGCCCCTTCCGTTGCGTCGAGAACGGTGAGCCGAAGCACAGCAAGATCGCGCCGGACACCGCGAATCAGACAGTCCCCGAAGGCAGGAACCCCCGCTAGCGCCTGCCCGGCGGAGGTTCCTCACCTGTCACAGAAGCCCCTATGACGGGGGCCTGGCTGGGCGGGCCCGACCAGGTGGAAGACCTCCCGGACCGCGTAGCGTTTGAGGCGTCGGACGATCTCGCGTCGGGTCTTGCCCTCCTTGCCCTCCTTGATGTGGCGTTCGGGGCAGCCCTGGTGGGCGGGACGGACGGTTCGGTGCGGCGCGGTTGTCACGGTGCTTTCGTGGCCTGGCAGTGCTTCTTGATGAGGTCGTAGGAGCGCACTCGGGCGTCGAGGTCGTAGACAGGTGTGGTCAGCATGAGTTCGTCTGCTCCGGTCTCGGCGGCCAGTTGCGCGAGCCGGCGTACGACGGCCTCGGGCGTCCCGCACGCCTGCTGTGCGCGGAAACTGGCAAGCGCCTGCCGTTCCTCCGCCGTGAAGGGATGGGTGGCAGCATCCGCGGGCGTGGGGAAGGGAATCTCGCTCAGACCTTTGAGCAGCCCGGCCTTGACGACGTCCATGGGCCCGGCTCGCCACGCCGCTTCCTGCTCCGTCTCAGCGCATATCGCCTCCACGCACACCACAACCCGGGGCTGCTCGCACCAGCGGGACGGGATGAACGCCGCACGGTAGCGCTCCAGCGCCGTGAAGGTGTTGTCGGGCCGGATGTGGTGGGCGACGGCGATCGGCAGGCCGAGTCGCGCGGCGAGGGCGGCACCTGCGGTACTGGAGCACAGCAACCATGGCTCCGGCAGCGGGCCGAGTGCCACTTCGTCGACCAGAAAGGACAGGATCGCAGCGACGTCGTCGTGGTACTGCACGTCCGTCGCCGGTCCGGCTCCGCGGCGCAGTTCCCGCGCGGTGGCCTCGTCGAAGGTGCCGGGGCCGCGGCCGATACCCAGGTCGATGCGGTCCGGGTGCAACGCGGCCAGTGTTCCGAACTGCTCCGCCAGCGTGATGGGCGCGTGGTTGGGCGCCAGCACTCCTCCCGACCCGAGCCGAATGGCCGAGGTCGAGGCCGCCGCATGAGCGATCAGCACCACGGGTGGGAACGCGCCGATCGCGGGCGAATGGTGGTGCTCGGCATACCAGATCCGGTGATACCCCAGTAGTTCGAGCTTGCGAGCGAAGGTGGCGGTGTCACGCAGCGTCTCCACGCCACGGGTCCCTGATTCGACCACCGCGACTTCCAGCGCTGAAATCGGCACATCGATCATGCCGTCAGCATAGGGATCGGTGTTCACCTCAGGTGCGGTGGTCCCCGCCGCCACGGTGCTCGGGCCGGTGGGTGAGGTCTGCGCGCCAGCTGCTTCCGGTCCGCGATCGCCACGCTGGTCGAGCGCGTCAGCGCCGCTACGCCCGCCTGATCTCACTGCCCGACAGGCACGGCGCCGAAGCCGTCCGTGGACCACCTGTGATCACCGAAGCCACCAGCCAGGCAGAGGCGGCGCGGGGCGTGCCGAGAACGGAGGCGACACAGCGAGAGACCCCCGCCTCGCTCCGACAGGCTAGGGTGCGTCCCCGTACGCAGAAACCCCCGCCGAAGCCAGCCGACGGGGGTTCCTCACCGCTCACTTGCTATCACAACAAGCCCCTATGAGCGGGGTGCTGGACGTAGCTGTCTGACCAGGTGGAAGACCTCCCGGGCCGCATAGCGTTTGAGGCAACGGACGATTTCGCGCCGGGTCTTACCCTCCTTGATCCGGCGCTCGTAGTAGCCCTGAGTGCGCGGGTCGACCCGCAGGCGGGTGAACACGATGCGGTGGAGCGCGGCGTTGGCCTGCGGGTCGCCGCCGCAGTTGAGGCGACGGAACTGCCGGCGTCCCGACGAGCGCTCGACAGGGCTGACCCCGCACAGCGCGGCGAAGGACGCCTCACCTTCCAGCCGATCTGGGTTGTCCCCCACCGTGATCAGCAACGTGATCGCCGTGTCCGGACCGATCCCCACCACGCGAGAAGCTGCGGGGCATGCCGTTCCACAAACCGGGTCAGACGAGCCTCCACGTCCCGGATCTCCTCGGAGAGCTGGCCGATCCGGTGAGCCAGCAGGCCCAGTGTGATCGGGGTGGCCTGCACTACCGACTCCGCGCCGACCTCCTCGCGACCACGCGCATCGGTGAACTGTGCGCAGGTGCGGAAGAGTTCGGCATTGCCCAGTCCGGCCAGTTCCTCCCGCAAGACGGGGTCCGCAGTGACGAGTACAGCCTTGAGCTGGTTGATGGCTTGGGTGCGGGCTTTGACGGCCGACGCTTCGTGAGCTTGTACATCCTGCCGATCTGTACCGGCCCGTCGCCCGCTTTGGCCCGAGCACAGACCCGCCCGCTCAACACGGATCGCGCCGCATTCTGGGCATCGAGCGGATCCGACTTGCCGCGCCGCCGGCGATCCGCCCGGTCCATCCAATTGACGTCAAACACGTCCACGCCCTGGGCCAGCAGATAGCGGGACAGGGACGCCCCATAGGAGCCGGTCCCCTCCACCCCGGCTCGCCTCACGGTTCCCGACTTCCTGGCCCACTTCAGCAGAGCTCGGTATCCCGCAGCGGTGGCCGGGAACTCGTCGGTGGCAAGGACTGCCCCTGTCACGGAGAGCATCGAGGCTACGTGGGCATCCCGGTGCGTATCCACTCCCAGAACGACCTCCCCCGCCGGGCAACGACGGCGGGTCTTGGGAACAGGCATCGTACTGGGCACGGTCGAACTGGACATGCCCGTTCCTCTCCTTCCGGTCCGATGACATGTCGCGCTGCCGGTACCGGGCCGCGACGACGCCCACAAGCCTCGCTCGGCCGGCTGTCCCCGTCGAATACGAAACCGTCATGACCATATCGGCCCTCCAGGCCAAGTGATCGAACCTGTCACCCAAACGTGCAGCAGACCCCCCGAACCTGCATCAGACCCATAGCCTGTCGGTATGTCAGAGCATGTCGTCCTGGGTCGCACGGGTGGCCTCATCTCTCTGGGCGCTGCGGAGGCTCTGTGGGCTGGCTTGACGGCTGACAGTGCTGTGCCGGCGGCTTCTGGGGTGTTTACCTGCTCTCCTGCCGATGCTCGGGTGGGGTACGTCCTGCTCGGCAGCCGTGTGGTGGCGATGGTGAAGGCAAGCGGCGGCCAGTGGAATGTTCCGGAGAGTGAGGTGCGCCGGGCGGCAGCGGGACTGAGCGCGGTGGAGATGGACTGCCAGGACCTGGTCCGCATCGGTCCGTTCCGTGGCGCGCCGCAGCAGCAGCGCAACGATGGGACGCTGCTGCGCTGGCGCCAGCGCAGCACCCGGGAACTGCAGGAGTCGGGCGATCGCGAGCGGGCAGCACGAGGTGAAGATGGCCGGCCATGCCATCTGGCGGGGATCGACTGGCGACGGATACTCGTGGAGCAGACCCGCGAGGGGACGGTGCGGACATGGTGGCTGCCGCGTGCCGTGGTCAGGCTGCTTGACGCGGCCGAGCACGCCGAAACGCAGTGGCTGCACGCCGCGCGGACCCGCCAGGCAAGCGCAGTCGTCACCGAGCGGCCCTCTCACCACCGGCAGAGCCGGGCTGCCGACAGCCGGCAGACGGCGAGCCCCGACTGCCCAACTGCCCCGCTGCGCCCATACAACGGGGAATTGGAAGGCCAGCTGTACTCGGCACTCAGCAGGAAACCCGGCATCTCCCGCAAGGTGGCTGAGTGGACGTGCGCCGTCTGCCGCACCGCACCCGCCACCGTGCTCGACCACTGCCACGAACACGGCTACGCCCGTGCCCCCGTCTGCCACTCCTGCAACACACAAGAACGGCCCGACCACCTGTACAGCAACGACATCCGGGTGGCCGGCCACTACCGGCATCTCTTCCACACCCACACCGCCGACTGGCTCCGCCACTGGCACCGCTGCCCCGGCTGCCGCGCCCGCACCACCCTGCCCCTGCCACACCTCGCCGCATGGACCGCCTACATAGCCTGCCGATCGCTGCGCCCGACCCACCGCGCCTCCCGAGGGCGCGAACCCTGCGGTGTGCTGCGCGTGTCCTGGACCGGCAGCCAGAACACGCCGCGCTCCTGCCTGCTCACTGTCACCGTCGACTTCTGCCCCTCCGGCGAGCACCGCGTCCTGGCGCAAGTCCCCTACCGCGAAGCCGCCGGGCAGTTCCGCACCTGGCTGGCCGAGACCGCCCCCGCCGTGGCCTCCGCGGCTGGCCCCGACCGCCTGGACGACCTTCCCGCCCAGCCCCGGCCAGTCATCGCAGACACCAGCGGTGAGGGCCTGGCGCTGTTCTGACCGGACACCGGGAGACCGGACACCAACGTCAACCCGCAGCCCACCCAGGGAGTTTGCCCGCAGAACAGTCCCGTCCGTGGGTACGGCAGTTGATCACTGCGGATCGTGGAGGTCGCTCAGAGCTTCCTCGAGCAGGTGATAGCGCACGCGTTCCTGTTCCAGTCTCACGTTGTGGCCGAACTCGCCTTCCACGAGGTTTTCATGGAGATCGGCTTCTTCCTGTTCAGTGACGTCGAAGTCTGCGGATTGAAGCTTCACTTTGCGGGGGATCTTGCGGACTGAAGAGTTACCTTGCGGTGAGGGGCGGGGTTAGCCGGACGTGGTGCATGCGTTAGAGGTCCTGCCGGGCGGTTCCGCCGGGCCGCCGGCGGATGGGTTCGAGGTCGCGTAGGTCGCCCCGGACGGGTCGGAGTTACGGCGCCCGCTGGCGGATGCGTGGGCGGTGCCGTTCGAGCACGCCGCTCCCGTACGAGCCTTCGCGTCGTACCGGGCGGCACCGCAACCTGCCGGGTCTGTGGTGGTCGGCGACGACGGGCGGGCACGTCGGGTACGAGTCAGTTGCGGTCAGCCAGGACGCGCAGGGGCAGCAGCGGGGAGGCCACCCGTCGTTGCAGGGCAGCGAACGCGGCCAGCAGAATCATCCCTGCGCCGACGGGAGCCAGCGTGCCGGCGGAGGTCCAGCCGCCGGAGGAGGCGTGGGAGAGCCCGTAGACGAAGCCGATCAGGCCGCTGGAGGCGAGCAGGACGCCGGGAATGTCGAGGCGGGGGCGAGCTCGGTCCGGGGCCGGCATGGTGCGCAAGGTCCCTGCGGCGGCGATGGCGCCGAAGAAGAGGTTGATCAGCAGGGTCCAGCTTGTGGTCCCTGCGACGAGCCGCGTCCGGGTGCCGGGCCAGCATCCGTCGCACTACGCGCCGCGGGCACGGGTCGTCCTCGTCGAGCCCGAGAAGGTCGTCGCCCAAGCGGAATTCTCACAGGAGCTGGGGCACAAGCTGGGCGTCTTTCTTCCCCCCACCTTCGCCGACACTCCGGTCAAGGCGCACGCCGTGGCGGCGGTCCCCGATTCGATGACCGTCTCCGCACGCGGGCTGTACGGGTGCCTGCTCGAACTCGACCAGCAGTGGTGCGACCTCATCGTCGCGTCCCTGCCGGCGGAGGAGGGGCTGGGACTGGCGATCGCCAACCGGCTCCGCCGCGCCGCAGGGCCCCGGCCCTCTTAAGCGACCACCCGCCGACGCCGTTCCTGCCGGAGCGTTTCGCCGGATGCGCATCAGCGCCGTTCTCGAAGAGGATGTGGAGCCAACAGGGGAAGGGGGCGGGCCGCCGCAGGCGTCTGGCAAGGTGGATTACCAGGGTGCATGCGGGGCCGAGCGAACTGGAGTTCGTTCAGGGACTGCGTGCGGCCACCGAGCGGCAGCGTGGCGACGACGGCGCAACGTTCGGCCGTCGTCGAGATGTCGCGACTGTCCGGTCGATGGCCGGGGGGAGGTTGTGGCCGGCAAGAGTTCGAGCTACAGCGCGGCGCGAGCGTCACGAGCAGGATTGCGGGGCTGGTGCGGCGGTCAGCAGGCGGCCAACACCGCGCGCACTGTCTTGCCGCCCCTGTGGTCTACGGTGACAACGAATCGGCTTGCTAGCAACCGCACCATTGCCAGGCCACGCCCGCTCTCTCCGGCAGTGGACAAGGGGATCAGCCTGGGCAGACGGGGACTGTCGTCATGGACCTCGACGGTCAGTCGCCCTCGCTTGAGTTGCAGTCGCATTCGGCAGGAACTATGGGCGTGCCGGATGGCGTTGGTGACCAACTCAGATACGATCAGCCGGGCTTCATCCACCTGGTTCTGTGCCACCGTGGGAGTGCGCGGAGTGGTGAGGAACGTCGTGATCAGCCGTCGCGCCCAGCGGGCCGACTCCTCGTCTTCCGGCAGGGCATACTCAACACGGGCAGAGCGCCGACGGGCGCGCAAATGAGCACGTATAGCGCATCAGTCCCCTCCAGCAGGCACGGATCTGTGGGCCGCGTTGTGCGGGTGACCGGTCCTGCCCAGTGGTGATGCCCGGTGTGTCTGATCGCCAACCTGGCTGCCGCCCGTCACATGGGCGGCGCTGGTGCGCGAGGCGTGGGCGTCAGGCGCCCGACGACGGTGCGCTCACCGATGTGCGCGCCGAGTGTGTGGTGCGACGCGACTGCGGATGCGGTACCGCTGTGCCCCCAGCGCGTGGGTGGTTCGCAGTATCACTGTTACCGGGCCGGCGAAGCTGTAGGACCGCTCGGCGGCGTAGCGACGCAGTTGGAGGTTCAGGTGTGCTGCTAACTGCAGTTGGTGGCAGTCCAGTTGTTGATGGCTTTGCGGCGGCAGCTCGATGGTGAAGGCGTTGGGGACCACAGTGCGTCCCCGAGCAATGATCATGGCGTGGTCGTCGCACACCCGGCGCAGCTTCGCCACCAATTCCATGTCTTTCGACGGTGGGCGGAACACTGCGGCCCAGCATCGGGAGGTCCAACGTTCCATTGCGTGCTCGAAGTCGGTCAGTGGTCCCATCCAGCTCGCTTGCCCATCCTTCTCCCGGCGATGGTCCCCCGTTGGGGTGGCACGCTGGCCTTGTAATTGCCCGCCGCATGCAACCGGCAACGTCATCGGTGATGGTGTCAACCACGTGGTGTCAGGGCCCGTGAACGGCGAGGTCCTCAGTGCAGCTCAGCGGCTTCGTGGGTCGCCGGGTCAAGCTGAGCGAGGCCCTGAGGGCCTCGGTGCCGCGGGCGGTCTGGGCCATGGTGGAGGCCCGGCTGCCGGGTGGGAGAACCGCCTGCCGTCGCGGGTGATCAGGTCGCGCCGGAGCGGCGATCGGCTCGGGCAGGTCGGTCTCGGACGCCGCTACGAGGTGGTGCCGTGGGAGCGCAGTTCCTCGTTGATGCGCCGGGCTTCTTCGAGTTGGTCTTCGAGGATGACGATGCGGCAGGCGGCCTCTATGGGGGTGCCCTGATCGACGAGTTCGCGGGCGCGGGCGGCGATGCGGAGCTGGTAGCGGGAGTAGCGGCGGTGGCCGCCTTCGGAGCGCAGGGGGGTGATCAGGCGGTGCTCGCCCAGGGCGCGGAGGAAGGCGGGGGTGGTGCCGAGCATCTCGGCGGCCCGGCCCATGGTGTAGGCGGGGTAGTCGTCATCGTCGAATTTGTCGACGGGGCGGGTACTGCGAGGGGGCATAGACCTCTTCTTTCGGCACGCATCGGGGGGCCCGGGTGCCGTACTGGCACCCGGGCCCCGAGCTTTCAACACCATCTACCGGCTGACTGCGCCGGCCTTCTTTTTTCCGCTGGTCCGCTTGGGAGGGCGGAGGTGCGGGGATCGCGGTTGCGTGACCGGGGACCACCTTCCAATCCGGGGTCTTGCGGTACCCGGGCGGACTGCTTCCTCGCCCGGGCGATCCTGATGGCGTCTGCTCCTTACCTCATCTGCTATTCGGTTGTACTGCTGGATACCGCGGGTACTGCTCGCGGCCCCTGGGGCCGCTCGGCCCGGCAGCCAGTGGCGGGACCCAACGGTTTCCGGCCCCACCACTCCATTGCCGTTCCGCTTGCTGCTTGACCTGCTTGCACGGCAGTTCTTCTCTGCCGTGCCCTCTTCGACTCCGTGGGTACGGGAAAAACAGTAACCCCGCAACGAGCCAATGTCTACTGTCATCGCTATAGATTTCCATCAGTGCTGGCACCCGGACTTCTGTCGCGACTGCACTCGGAAGAGTGCCTTCCAGGGTTGAGGTCCGGCCCGGCGGGCACAAGCTGACCCCGGCTACACAAACCGATGCAAGGTGGGGTGGCAGCGCATGAGCGACATTCAGGCGACCCGCACGGTGGCCCCCAGGGTTCCTGTGGTTCTTGAGGGCGACAGTTTTGCCGGGATCGCCCGGGCGCGTGAAGTCGCCCGCGCGTTCGTCGATGGTCTGGAGCCGGCTGCGGCCCCCGAGGCGGCACAAACGCTCGCTCTCGTGGTATCCGAACTCGCCACCAACGCCCTGCGTCACGGCGGCGGCCACTACACCCTCGAACTCGGCGCCACCGCCGACACGGTGGGCGTCGCTGTCAGCGACCTCAACCCCGCACCCCCGCGCGAACGTGCCCCCGACCTCAACGACGGCTCCGGCGGGTTCGGATGGCACATGGTCCGCCACCTCACCAGCCAGGTGACCATCACTCCCGGCCCCGGGCGGGGCAAGACCATCCATGTCCGCCTCCCACGATGACTTACCCATGTGGGCCCATGCGCCGCCTCCCCGCGTGTCAGGCCGCCTGGGTGAGCTCGGCGCGGCGCTTCGCCCGCGGCGTCCGCGGCCACGCTGAGCACAGCACCCACGTCCCACGCCGCGGTCTGCTGTGTGGCGCCCTCGATCCATGCCGCGGTGGCCCGTACGAACCGCTCGGGGGGAAGCGGCTCGTGCGCCTGGAGCGGATTGAGCAGGATGAGTGCCAATTCCTCCGGCAGACGGGCGGCCAGTTCCGCCCGTACCTCGCCTACCAGGTGCGCGCCCAGCAGCGCCAGCACCGTGCGGGCCGCCCGCTCGGCTTCCTCGGTCGTCTTGTACTCGCCGCGTTCCTTGACCTGGTCCAGGAACGCCTCCCATCGCATGGCCGTCGCTGCTCCCTTGAGTGCGTGGCAATGAAGGGTACGCTCCTGCAACGAGCCCACGACTCCAACGACGAACACGTCATCAAGCTGACCGAAGCCACCCTGCGTGAACACGCCCGCACCGGCGGCGCCACCCTGCTGCGCCGCCACCGTCTTCGCCGACCGGATGCACATCCTCCTCACCGGCTGAACGACACCAGCCCAGACCGCACCACAGCACCACTACGGCCGGGCCGATGCCATTGCCCGCCGAAAACGCTAGGTAGAACTTCACAACCTCGGCTCACACTCTGAAGACACACTCTTCGCCGTGCTGGTAACCCCCACCCGGCGGCGCAGCCTCCGGTTGCACCGGACACTTCCAGTGTGAGCGTGCCGAGCTGCTGGTGGGTGGGGGAATCTTCCTTCACCCACTGGTTGCGGTGCGCCATCAGAACGTTCCCGTTCATCAGGATGGACTGGGTGTGGGGGAATGCTCGACGGGCGGGACGCGCGACTGCCCGTACAGGCGTCGGGGACAACGAGGACCAACTACACCTCGCCGGCGGCGAACAGCTCGAGGTGCCCGCACTTGGAGCAGCGGAACGCCTCTATCTGCCGCCGGGGCCGGCCTAGCCGCTTGGCACACCCGAAAATCCCCCGCTCCAACGCGCCCTCGATCCATCGCGCGTACCCGCGCGAGTGATCGCCAGCGTCCTCGATGAAACCTTCCACCAGACCGACGGTGCCGCAATGGGTGCACGTGTAGTTGTTCATCCCGTGAGTGTAGAAAACGGTGCGGTCAGGACAGACCCGTAGCCGTCAGGTCTGCCCGGTTGGGACGGCGGTCGCCCAGGCCCACGGTGGGCACGCCTGCGCAGCCCTCAAGCAACAACGGGCTCCGAACAAGTCGGCGAACCCGATCTGCTGAGATCGGGACCGGATTGGACCAGATCACACGAGACGCGGTCCACATCAGCCGAGACGGGACAGTTGTGGTCGGCGTTCCGTGCCGTCAAACATTGAGCGCTGTCAGCGAAGTTTGGCGACCAGTAGGTCGTGCCACCAACACTTGAGTGAACTTGGACTGCCTGGCTGTGGGGGGCCGTGTCGGACGCGGTCTACGGTCTGCTGGGGGCACTGGGCGGCGCGATCGTCGCAGGCACCGCTGCCTTCTAACCCGGTAGCCGGCCGCACATGATTTGCCCACCGGCCGGGCGCTCATCAACTCTGTCTATCGGCCTGGCTGCTGGGGGCCGCCGCTCGGGAACATAGGGAGTCCGAAGCGGAGATTGGAGCCCGCATCTAGGCAACGATTGCGGTGGGCAGGCCCCTGAGCCCCTGGCGACTTCACGCTCCGCTGCCCCGCGCTACGGGGCCGTGTCACACCCTTCCCTTATTCTCGCGCCCACGGGTGTACGCGACCGAAGAAGCGACGCGCGTAATGCCGCCGACTGCGCTCAGCCACGTGAAGGGACCGCCGAGTCCACCACTGGCGAGTTCATAGAAGCCACCGATGGTGACCACGAGGAACAGCACATTTCCAGTCATCGCGGATGCACGCAGATTGATCAGCTGACGTCGTTCATCCTCCTCATGTCCGCTGAGTTGTGCAGCGACATCGCTGCCTTTCGCGGACAACGTCACTGACAGCCCGTACCCGACGACGATGACCGGCGACGCGACGGCCAACGCGACCTCCCCGCGCATCGCAAAGATCACCGACATCACTGCGCCCGCGACCAAGGCCACCGCGAGAACGCCCCATCGAGTCGCCGCACGCCCGGCGCTACGCGTCATCGACATGGAAGATCTCCTCAACAGTCAGCCCGAAATGCCGGGCGATACATATGGCCAAAGCCAGCGAGGGGTCGTAGCGATCCTGCTCGATGGCATTCACTGTCTGTCGGGAAACCCCCAGCGCAAGGCCCAGTGCCTGCTGGGACAGCCCCTGGAGGCCGCGGAGCTTGCGAACCTCATTCCGCACGGATGGAAAGTACGCTTTACATCGAGAGAGTGTCAATCGCTTCACGCTTTCGCCGGGAAGCCGCCGGGCCGCAGGTCAGCCCGATTCCCCCCTATCGGAGTCGATCTGGCGTCTTCTTCGGCCGCCAGGGGGAGTTGTCGTGTTGGCGGACTGGATCGGCTCTGCCGCCGCGTGGTCTCCGGCCTCAGAGCGCGGTGCAAGGGATGGCGGTGTACGGATGCCGTATTCGCGTCGCAGTACGGACTGAGCCGCAAGGTACCCGGACATGCCATGAACACTGGGTCCAGGCGGGGTTGAAGCGGAGCACAGGTACACACCTGGCAGGGGTGTGTGATACGGGTCGATCTGGGGCACGGGTCGCAGGATGCTCTGGGCGAGTGTCAGGGCGCCGGATCCGATGTCGCCGCCCACGTAGTTCGGGTTGTACTCCTCGTACGTGGAGGCGGAGATGCCTCGCTGGGCTAGGACCGTGTTGGTGAAGCCGGGTGCGTAGCGTTCGATGCGCGTACGGATGATGTCGACCGGGTCCCGAGTGTCGCCGTTCGGTACGTGCGCGTACGCCCACACTGGGCGTTTACCAGGCATGCCTCGGCCGGGGTCGGCCGTCATGGGGTCGACCACGAGCACGAAGGGCTCGTCGGTGGCGATGCCCTTCGCGGTGAGGGTCTCCTGGCAGAACATCTCGCGTTGTGTGCCGCCGAGGTGAACGGTACCCGCCTTGCCGATCTCTGGGTCGGTCCAGGGGATCGGGTCGGATACGAGGAAGTCGGCCTTGGCAGCGCCGGGCCCGTAGCGGAAGCGCGCGAGCCGTCGCTGATAGCGGTAAGGCAGCCGGCTGCCGGCAATCCGCAGGAGTCCTTTCGGGCTGGTATCGAGCAACACTACGTCCGCGTGGCTGAGTTCCCTCAGATCGGCAATGTGACTCCCGGTGTGAATCTCACCGCCGTGTGCCGTGATGTCGTCGGCCAGTGCCTGGGCAATACGGATGCTACCGCCCTGCGGTATCGGCCATCCCGTACCGTGCGCGAGGTGTCCCAGCAGCAGGGCGACCGCACCAGAGGCAAGGCTGGGGAGTCTCCCTACAGCATGCGCGGCAACGCCGGTCAACAGCGACCGTGCCTGCTCGGTCCGGAACAGCCTGGGGACCAATGGGCTGCTCTGGGCGAGAACTCTGGGCGTCAGCAGAAGGGGAGCGAGGCAGTCGCGGGGGGCGCCGTGCCAGCCGGAGAGGATCAAGTCGACTACGCCGGCACTGTGCCGGAGCAGTGGCTCCATCAATGCCCGCCACCGTGCACCGTCGGGGCCGAGATGCTCGCATGTGGCGCCGAGGTCACGATAAGCGAGGGCAGCGCGGTCACCGTTCAGGGGATGGGCATAGCTGATGTCGGGGTGGAGGAGCTCCACACCGCGGGCCGAAAGGTCGAACTCGCGGAAGAACCGGGAAGCAGCAGCCATCGGGTGTACGGCCGCGCAGATGTCGTGCACCACAGCAGCGTCGAAGAGCGGTTTGCTGCGCAGGCCGCCTCCGATGGCATCGGCGGATTCGTACAACTCAATGCGCAGGCCAGCGCGGGCGAGGGTCACCGCAGCGGCCAGGCCGTTGGGTCCCGTGCCCACCACTGCGACGTCAGTGTTGCTCATAAATGCCTCGCACTTTCTGCTAGAGCTCAGCTGAGACAACAAGAAGAAGCAATGTCAGGAGAGCGAACGCGTAGCGGACTCCTAGCAGTGCCAGCGTGAACCCTCGCCGATCTTTTTGGTCACTCTCCGTTGGGGGCCATCGCCAGATTCCCAGCCAGAACCCGGAGAAGAGAAGTCCACAGCCCAACATCCATACGATTGGTGGAACTGAGAGCCAGTCACCGACGCGTCGAAGACCTATGAGAAGAGTGATCCCAAAACAGACACTCAAGGTGAAGTATATGCGGTAGATGCTTGTCGGAAATCTTCGCCAGGCTACATTGAAAACTGGTCCTGCGGCCCCTACACTGCATAGCACCGTAAGCAGTATCTGTGATTCGCCATGAGATGGATAGGTTCTGTCCGGGCTGATCCCCAGCAAACGTTTTCCGAGAACGTCGACAGGCTGGTCGGTATTGGAGAGGATGACCACCCCTTTGCGGCTGGACCGGTCGAAACCCATGTAGGAAGTAAATCCTCCGGTTTCGCCGTCATGCCAGGTTATTTCTCTCCCTTGTATGCGGGTGGTGTACCAGTCCAATCCGATTCGCCCGGCGGAATCGGCGTCAAACTTCGGGACGGCTGCCTCTGCACCTGGTGAGGTGCCGAGCATCACGCTTCGCAACAAGCGTGCAAGGTCTTCGCTTGTCGACCAGACGTCTCCGGCTGGTGTGTAGCCCGATGTCATCCAGTGTTCCATGTCGGCACCGGTGGCTTTCTGACCGGCCGCACTGTTACGCGGAATTTCAGCATTGGAGTGCACGGTTCGGGTATTGCGCATCTTCAGCGGCGCAAGGACATACTGTTGCAAGAGGTCTTGGTATGACCTGCCAAGGACTCGAGCGGCCGTCTGACCGGCAAGTGCCATGCCGAGATTTGAATATCGGAATGTTCCGGTACCGCTGGTGGTTGCATCCTTCGCGGCAGCGAAAACGTCGTCCTCGGTCATTCCTTGGTAAGGATCCTTGCCGAGAATTCGTAGCCGCACACCACGCACGAACGTATCGATGCTCGATGGCATGAGATCGAGCCCGGCCCGGTGACTGGCGAGATCGCTGAGGGTAGCCGTTCGAAGTGCCGGGTCGCTGAAATGCACGTCCGGCAGGAGTTCCTGCAGTGGTTTGTCCAGCTGCAGGGTATGCCGGCTTGCGAGTTCAGCGAGAAGCATGCCCGTCATCGGCTTCCCGAGCGAGCCGGCCTCGAAAACCGTGGACCTATCGACGGACGGCTGCCCGGGATTTCCTGAATCTCCCAATCCTGCAAAACGAGCCCCGTTAGGGTCGACAACGGCGACGGAAAGCCCGCGGTATCCGTATCCTCCGTCTGCCGCCGCTTTCACTTGAGCGGCAAGCGTGGCATCTCCCGTCGTGGCGTTGCTGAGAACTGCAGGATGAGGAGCGAAGAACAGCCCGATCCCCAGCACGGCCATGGCGGTGATGCCCATCAGGGCGAAGCAGTAGCGCAGACGCCGCGATGCACACCATGGCCGCACAGTGGACTTCATGGACTCGTCTACCGCGCCCACTTGTCTAGTCGGCATGGGCTACAGGCAGAAGATTGCCACGCTTCTCGAATAGCTCTCGTGCCTTTTCGGCGAGACGCTGGTAGTGCCCGTCTCCCATGATGATCAGTTCCAACCCGATCATGGTTGCAGAAAATGTAACGAGCCCAGTCATGAAGATCGCTATTCCCAGATGCAAGAGGATTCCGGATGTGACAGCGAATGGCCGCAGGGAACGTTTGAGGAGAAGGAACGAGAACGCGAGCTGGAAGAAGACGGTCGCGTATGACATCACCACAATCAGCGTGGCGTGCTCGTAAAGGAAATGGTTCACGTCCGGCCAACCGAACTCTCCCACCCGCAGGATGTAGTAGAGAGCGGTTCCATTCTGCCAGCGTTCGCCCTGCACCTTGGCCATGCCCGAGACAAGGTAGATCGTGCATACCTGAAGGATCACAGCCATCAGACCTGCGTGATGCAGGAGTGATCCGACACGGTAGCGCATCGATTCGGCGCTTTGCTTCAATTGTTTCTTGCGGCGCGCTCGGGAATCAAGCGAGAAACGGGAACCGGAATCGACGAACACGAAGAATACGAGGACGATGGCAGCTGCGTTGTCACCGCCATCCAAGAGAATCGGATTTCTTTGCTGCAACGACCACAGGAATACGTAGTGCAGCACCGTCATCGCGCGAGTCTTCCAGCCGAGCATGAATAGCAGGGCGATCACTGCGCCGGAATGAAAGACGAGTTGGAACCATGTTTCGGACTTGCTGACCGAGTACAGGGAGAAAGAGCCACCATCGGTGAAATTCTGCCACGGCCATACTGCTTCAGGACCCCAAAGAAAACTTCTATCGAAGTAGTCCCGCAGATAATAGTAAAGGCCGAGAGCTCCCAGGACGATTCTCGTGAGAGAAGCCCCAATAAGCGCATTCCGCCTACCGCTGAAATGATCAAGCCAGGAGTATGCCGTTGCCTTGATCCTGTGCAGCATGGCGCTGTCCTTGGCGCCGGCTATCAGCAAATTTTCCGTCATCGCGCAACCTTAACTGGCTTCAACCACGCCAGGTCATAGTAAGAAACCTTTCCCTGTGCGCCCCGTACATGACGCTGCGAGAACCTGGGATAAATGTTCGTCACCAGTCGCACCTGTACGAGTTCGATATCAGGCCCCCAAAGTTTCATTGCTTCAGAGCTGGCGAATGATTGAGTGAACCGAATTGCCTGCTCTACGGAATCCTTCTCACCCCGAGTGAGTGGGAGATTCCCTTCTACCCCTTGTTTCTTCCGTTTAGTCTGATCACCGGCATCGCCGCCCGATTTCCCCGTCTTTCTCAACTTTTCGATTTCAGGGTCGCGCCAGGACGAGAGTTGTTGCGGCACGCCAGCGGTGACGCGGAATTGCCTCGAAGGCCAGAGTCGCTCGCCGTAGAGCTTCTGCAGTCCCGGCGACGTTACATCGGTCCACCCCGTGGTGATCCTAGACCCGTCAGGCTGCCGTTTTTGGGCTCTGACAAGTACACCCTGGTCCCTATCTATGGGCTCCGGGGCAAAAAGATTCCAGTTCTGACCGAAATACGGCACCATATACGCCGTTATTTTATCGCCGTACTTCTCTTTGATTGGATTGAACGGGGCATTATATAGGGCCGTCATGCAGAAATGAAACGCCAGAGCGAGGGATACTGCTGCACCGGTTGCCCACAAGACGTAGCGCCGGCTTCTACTCCATTGCGCAATCGGAGCTTTTTCAGAACTGAAATCTTCCACTTTTTCAATTACTTTCCTGGACCGTGCCTGTACGGCGGGCCCATGTGGGCCCGCCGTACAGGACTAATCACGCTGTCTCTGTACCGTTAGTTGTCGAAAGCGCGAGACAGGTCGGCCCCGCCCAGCTCGGACTGAACAGGAACTCCGCCCCGCATGAACACAGGCCCATTGAGCTTGGCATGGTTAGCTGCGTACTTGACGCCGTCATACAGCGCATTTCCCGCAGCGCCCTCCGCCACGGACCTCGCAACTGCGCCCCAGCCGCATTGGGGAGTCATGACACTGTCGCCGGTGACGACCTTGTCGGGCTTAGCGGCAGCTGCCTGGAAAGCAACTGCGCTGGTTCCCGCCTTAGAGGCAGAGGAGGACGATTCTGCAGAAGCGCTCGTCGCCGTAACCGCCGTGGCACAAGCAGCCACAGCAAGACCCGCAATAGCGAGCTTAACCTTCTTCAATTTGCAACCATTCTTGAATGGCTACCCGCGTAGCCAGGGACTATGGATATTCGACTAGTTGTCGAAAGCGCGAGACAGGTCGGCCCCACCCAGCTCGGACTCAACGGGAATGCCGCCCCGCCTGAACATCTTCTCTTGGGCCTGCACGGGATGGTTAGCCGCGTACTTGGCGGCGTCATACAGTGCATTTCCCGCAGCGCCCTCCGCCACGGCCCTCGCAACTGCGCCCCAGCATTGGGGAGCCATGACGTTGTCGGCGGCGCCGACCTTGTCGGGCTTAGCGGCGGCTGCCTGGAAAGCAACTGCGCTGGTTCCCGCCTTAGAGGCAGAGGAGGACGATTCTGCAGAAGCGCTCGTCGCCGTAACCGCCGTGGCACAAGCAGCCACAGCAAGACCCGCAATAGCGAGCTTAACCTTCTTCAATTTGGAGCCCTTCTTGAATGGTTATCCCTGTAGCCAGAGATAAGGAATTTTCGACTCGCTTACTCGCGAGTAACGTCAATCATCATACAAGGCTGGGCGGCTTTGGGAAGTAGTAGATGTAAGAAATTAACGGAGCTCTCGTTAAAGAGATCGTCAAAGGGGAAAGATGACTCCGCAGCCCCTCTGGGGTGAATTTTGTTGCCTATTCATCTATTCGGTTATTCGGTTGCGAATTCCGAATGAGTGGCGACAGTAGGGTGGATCTCGTTCGCTCCACGAACGGTTCGGCCTCGATGCGTTTCAGGACCTGCTCGAAATGCTCGATTCCTGACGTGGACACCTGAACCAAGGCGTCGGCATTTCCCGTGACGGTGGAAGCGGATACCACTTCTGGGTATTGAGACAAGCCGCGTCGGATCGTCTCGGGTGTGGTCTTAGGGCGGCAGAAAAGCTCAATGGCTCCCTCGGTCTGCCGGTCGCCGAGGGCTGGATCAACCCGGATGGTGAAACCCAGGAGTGCGCCCTCCTGGCAGAGCTTGTCCACGCGGCGCTTGACTGCAGAGGCGGATCGTCCGACTTCTGCACCTATGTCGGCGTAGGAGCGCCGAGCATCGCCGGCCAGCGCCCACACTATGGATTCGTCGATGTCGTTCGTCTTGCGCACGACGGGTTAATCACTCACTCTGTGCGGCCAGCCTGGAGCGACGTCTGCCGTACCCGAAATAGACGGCGAGTCCTGCCATCATCCATATCCCGAAGACCTGCCACGTCACGGCCTCGAGGTCGAACATCCGCCACAGGCAGAGGATGAAACCGACGGCCGGGACGATGGGGAACAGCGGAGCGCGAAAGGCGCGCGGCATGTCCGGGCGGGTCCGCCGCAGCACGATGACGGCGACGTTGACTAGGGCGAAGGCGAACAGGGTGCCGATACTCGTGGCCTCGGCGAGCTGCCCCAGCGGGACTGCTGCGGCGAGGAAGCCACAAAAAAGCGACACGATCACCGTATTCGCGCGGAGGGCACCCGTGCGGGGGTGCACCCGTGCGAACACTTTGGGGACCAGGCCATCCCTCGACATCGCGAAAAGAATGCGCGTCTGCCCGTACAGAACGGTCAGGACCACACTCGCGATGGCGACGACAGCTCCGGCTGCCAGCAGAACGGCCCAGAAATTTTGGCCGGTGACGCTTTTCATAATCTCGGCGAGCCCGGCTTCCGAGCCATTGAAGCTCTGCCAGGGCGCCGCGCCGACAGCGGCGGCGGCCACCAGGCAGTACAGCAACGTGACGATGGCCAGGGAGAGCATGATGGCGCGCGGAAGGTCCCGTTGTGGGTTGCGCGCTTCCTCACCCGCCGTGGCAGCGGCATCGAACCCGACGTACGAGAAGAAGAGCGAGGTGCTTGCAGCACTGACGCCGGCCATGCCCAGCGGCATGAACGGTGCGTAGTTGCCAGCCCGGATGCCCAGGAACGCCACGGCGCAGAAGAGCACCAGCGTCCCGATTTTCACGACCACCATGACGGTGTTCGCGCGGGCGCTTTCCTTCGCTCCGCCCAGCAGGAAGACCATGGCGAGCAGCACGACCAGCAAGGCGGTGAGGTTGAAGTAGCCGCCGTCACCAGGCGGTGAGGCCAGAGCGGCAGGGATCGTCACCCCGAGGGTTCCGTCCAGCAGCTCGTTCAGATACTGCCCCCAGCCCACAGCCACAGCCGCGACCGACACCCCGTACTCAAGGATCAGGCACCACCCGCAGATCCAGGCGACGACTTCTCCGAGAGTGACGTACGCGTACGAGTAGGAGGACCCCGACACCGGCACAGCGCCGGCCAACTCCGCGTAGGAAAGCGCCGAGAACAGGGCCGTCAGGCCCGCGATGACAAAGGAAAGGACGACTGCCGGCCCCGCCTTGGGTACGGCCTGCCCCAACACGACGAAGATTCCGGTGCCCAGCGTCGCGCCGACGCTGAGCATCGTCAGGTGCCACACGCCCAACGAGCGGTGCAGCGAACCCCCTTGGCCCTGGCCGCCTTCCGAAATGAGTTGTTCGACTTGCTTGCGCCGAAAGAGCGCAACAGTTCTTGATGTAGTGGCCAGAGTGGTCAGCTCTGAACCTGATTCAGACACGAAGTACCCCGTTAACGCGTGTCCAGTACAGATCAACGGCCTCACTCTAAGAGTCGGCCAAGCTGCGATGTAACGCGTCTTCGTTGCAAACATGCAGCTGATCGTTGCGTCTCGGTGTTGTTGAAAGCCGACCCATCCTGGTTGGCGCCCAATTCGATGCATATCGGTAAGAGCGCTTGCGGCAGGTGGCGTCACTGACTCAAGAGCGGCTAGGCAACCCTCCGACCTCACCTCGTGTCTATACGTAATGAGAATGCCTGCCGCCCGCGCCAAGATGTTCCCGGGGCGAGCGGCTGGTCGTGCCACTGCCGGTGATGAGACCTGCAAGGAGCTGGTCCTCCGCGGCGCGCTCAGCCCGTGGTGAGGCTGATCCTTTGGAGCGGACACCCTGGCAATGGATCTTGATGGTCCAGGGAGGGGTGTCCAGGTGGGACGCCAATCTCCGTACCCGGAGGAGTTCCGGAAGGATGCCGTCGCGCTGTACCGCGCGTCCGGTGGCAAGCGCACGTACGCGGCGGTGACCGCGGATCTCGGGATCACCAGGGAGACACTGCGCACATGGGTCCGCAAGGACACCGGCCGGTCTGCGTCTGAGCCATTAGGGCGCGTATCGAGTCGTGATCAATCGGTGGCCCTCATGAGGTCCTTGAGCCAGATCATCGCGGCGCGCAGCCGGAGGCCGGCGAGGTAGCTACCTGGGGTCTTGTCATAGCGGGTGGCGATGCCCCGCCATGCCTTCATCCTGTTGATCGCACGCTCGACAGAGTTCCGTTCCTTGTAGAGCTCAGCGTCATGGCTGACGGGTCTGCCGCCCTTGCTGCCCTTCCTCTTCCGGTGACCAGCTTGGTCCTTCCTCTCCGGGATGACCGCCTTGATGTGGCGTTTCCGCAGGTAGGCACGGTTACCGCGGGATGACTACGCCTTGTCCCCGGCGACCACGTCGGGACGGGTGCGGGGACGGCCGGCAGGTCCCCACACCCGCACTTTCTTGAGGGCCGGGATGAACTGCGGGCTGTCCGCGGCCTGTCCGGCGGTCAGGACGAATGCCAGGGGGCGGCATTTCCGGTCGGCGGCGAGGTGGACCTTGCTGGTCTGCCCGCCCCGCGAGCGCCCCAACAGAGCTGCCTTCAGGCGAATCCTGTGTCGACGCCGAAGGCGTCGTCGCTCCTCCCGCACAGGATCTGCTTCGGCATCCTGCCCGTTTTGCTCCTCAGAGCCGCGCCCTTTGACCTGGCCTTCTCTTCCTCGATCGCGGCCTTCTCCAAGGTGGTGAGCACGCTCTGGTCCAGCTGCATCCCGGCTGCGTCATGGTGCGCACGGGCGGTGGTGGAGTCGATGCTGACGAGGGACAGGTCCGCCTCACCCCGCTTCCCGGCCTCCGCGATCAGCCCATCGAACAGGGCCTCGAACGCGCCCGCATCGCGCCACTGCCGGAAGCGGTTGTGCACGGTCGACCAGACTCCGAACTCGGTCGGCATCTCCCGCCACTGTCCGCCGGGCTTGAATCGCCAGAGCACTCCCTCGAACTGCTGCCGCAGCCGCTCGGGGTAGGGGCCGTACTCGCCGATCGGCAGGTACGGCTCGATGAACTGCCACTCCTGGTCCGTCATTTGCGTGCACGTCACGCACGAAGGTCTACCGTTCCCCAGGCCCGCTATGGGGGCGGCTCCGAATATCGATCATGACTCGATACGTGGTCTGACTGGAACGCTCAGGTGTTCGGTCTCGCGCCATCGTCGCTTTGGTCCGGGATCAGGACTACGGCAGTCGTGAGCTCCTGAAGATTTGCAGAGCGCGCGATGTCACAGCCTCTTGGCAAGCGTGCGGAGTTCGGCGACCACCTCGGCGCCGGACGGCGCCTGCTCCGGGTCGACCAGCCACTGCAGCATCAGCCCGCCCAGTAGCGCCAGCGGCACCGACCCGCCCAGCCCCTCGCGGCCCTGCCGCTGACCCTCGGCGAGCCGGTCGCGCACCTCGGGAGAGTGCTGGGCCTGGACGGCGGCCTCCAGCTGGGCCACCCACAGTGCGCGATGTGTGGTGAAGCTGTCGATCAGCGCCTGCCAGCGCTCCTCCGGCCCGGCCCCGTCCGCTGTGGCGGACGGAAGCTGGTCCAGCTCGTCCACCGCTTCCACCAGAGCCTGGGTGAGGAGGGCGTCCCGGGAGCCGAAGTGGTAGCCGATCGCGGCATGGCTGACGCCGGCCGCCGCGGCGATGTCCCGCACCGTGGTGCGGCCCCAGCCTCGTTCGATCAGGCACTGCTTCGCGCCCGCCAGCAGATCCTCGCGGTTTCCCATGTGGCGGAGCCTAGCAGAACAGTTGCCCATTTGGTTCATCCAAATGGATTGACCAAATGGTCAAATCGCGGCTAGTGTCCTCGCCATGAACGACACCAAGGTTCTGATCTCGGGTGCGAGCGTCGCCGGACCCGCCCTGGCCCACCTCCTCAACCGCGCCGGCTGCTGCGTCACCGTCGTCGAGCGCGCCCCCTCCGTCCGGGGCGGCGGCTACGCCGTCGACTTCCGCGGCGAGGCCATTGATGTCCTCGACGAGCTCGGCATCCTCGCCGAGGTGCGCGGGCATGACCCCCGTATGCGCGGCACGAGCCTGGTGGACGAGGCCGGCGAGAAGACGGGCGAGCTGCCCGCCGAGGCATTCGCCGGCGAACTGGAGGTCCCGAAGGCCGATCTGACGCGGATTCTGCACCGCATCACCGCCGACGACACCGAGTACCTCTTCGACGACACCATCACCGCCCTCACCGAGCACGAGAACGGCGTCACCGTCGAATTCGAGAAGGCCGCCACCCGTGACTTCGACCTCGTCCTCGGCGCCGACGGCGTCTACTCCCGGGTGCGGCGCCTTGCCCTTGTCCCCCATGAGCAGGCCCTGCACCACCTGGGCCTCTCCGGCGCCGGCTTCACCACCGACAACTTCCTCGGCCTCGACCACCAGGGCATGCTGCAGGTCGCCGGCAACGCCGCCGTCTACCTCTTCAGCGCCGGCGACCCAAAACGGCTCACCGTCAGCCTCTCCTTCGCCACCGACTCGCCCGCCCTCGACCGGCGCAGCCGCGACGAGCAGCAGCAGGCCGTGCGCGCAGCCTTCGCCGGCCGCGGCTGGGAGGTCCCCCGCCTCCTTGCGGCCATGGAGGACGCGGAGGACTTCTACTTCGCCTCCACCTGCCAGGTCCAGCTGGAGCGCTGGTCGACCGGACGCGTCGCCGTGCTCGGCGACGCCGGCTACTGCGCCGCCCCGACCGCGGGCATGGGCACCTCCCAGGCCCTGATCGGCGCCCGCTCCCTCGCCCGGCACCTGACCGCCGCCGACGGCGACCACCGCGCGGCCTTCGCCGCCTACGAAGCCGAGCTGCGCCCCTACGTCGCCGAGAACCAGGCCAAGGGCCGCGAGGCCGTCGCCATGTTCGGCGGCGGCGACCCGCAGCACTGACCCCGATCAAGACCCTCTGGAGGCAACTGCCAGGCCGCCAACCGGAGGAAGAAAGGGGGGCCTGGGTGGTCGGCCTGTCAGCCACGACGTCGCCCTCTACAAGGAGACGAACACCATCAAGCGCCTGATCAAAAAACTCAAGGCTTGACGGGGCATCGCCGCCCGCTATGACAAGACCCCGGGTAGCTACCTCACCGGCCCCCAGCTGCGCGCCGCGATGATCTGGCTCAAGGTTCCTCACGAGGACCACCGATTGATCACGACTCGATACGCGCCCTAGTCGACAGCGTGGAGAGACGGCGGCCGAGGAGCTGGCCCGGCTGCGGGCCGAGAACCAGCGGCTGCTGAAGGCAGAGAAGGAGAGGCTGCACGGGGAGCTGAACACGGTGCCCAGAAGCATCCGGGCTCGACCCCACCACACAACATGACGTCAATCGCCAAGAAGGTGCTCACCGTTGAGCGGAATCGCCGAAGAGGCTCAGTGACCTCGTGCTGGCGTCCTCCCCATTCGGTGCAGCAGTCGCATCTGTGGGGATGCGTTGCGAGCGAGCACTTCCTCGGGAGCGGCAAAGAACCGGTGAGTTGTTTCGAGGGCGGTGGGTGTTTCCGTCAAGCCGGTGTAGATCTCGTCAAGATGCTCGTCGATCCACGCCACGAGGCTGCCATCGAGGGTGTCCTCCACGTTGATAGCCCGTGCGAGATCCCATGTGTGGACAGTGCTGTCCGTGATTCTCACGGCAAGTGCCTGCTGGCCGGTCACCGGCCCCAAGGGATAGTCCAGAATCCGCTGAAGAGCACCAGTCTCCCCGAACGCTTGGGCACACTCTCGTACGGACAGGGCGTACGCACCAACCGGATCCGAGCCCAGCGCGTCAGTGTCCCGCAGCCGCAGGAAATCGACGGCGCCGCCGCCATGCAGCAGACTCACGTAATTGAGGTTTCCGCGAGTCATGTGGTTGACCAACTGCCGCACATTCCACTCGGTACAGGGAGTTGGCCAGGACCACTGCTCGGGTCGCACTGCTCGCAGCTTCCGTTCGAACTCGGTGCTGGACCCGAGGAACCGATCGATGAGCCCTTCAAACGCGTTGACCATGTGACCCAGCATGCTCGCCATGGACGGCTGGGTCCGGCGGGTATCGGACGTCAAGGTTGAGTTCTCGAAATACGGATACCCGCTACCCCAGCGCCTACCAGCGCATCGCTGCCCTCAAAACCGGGCCGTATTTGATGGCGTGGTTCGCCCGATGCGGTGGGCAGATAAGAAGACCAGGCTGGACGACCCAACATCGTTTTCTGGCGGGCTGGCAGAGGGGAGACTCCCTGAGACGGGACTGTGGGTCTTGGGCGTTACCTGGTTCCTGACGGGCTGCAGGAGATAGCAGCGCCGCTGATACCAGCGTCCCGCCTCCGTCGACAGGGCAACGGAACGGCTCCCGTGGCGGGCCGGAAGGCGATCACCGCATCGTGTACCCGCTGACCACGTCGTGCGCCTGACGTCGGCTCCCGCCCTGCTTCAGGATGAGCCGGGCCACCGCATTCCCACGCCGCGTACTACGCGTCGGTCGCAGCACTCACGCCGTCACCGCCTCCCTGCTTTGCGTATGACGGCGATCACCGAGCGTGCCAGCAGCAATGGTGGCTCCCGCACCTCAATTCCGGCCATGGTCGTGGAGCTTCCTGGGGAGAATCTGGGGAGTATCACAGCCGCTGGGGAGCGCGTGGGGAGAATCAGCTGCATAAACCAGCACGAGCCTGAAAGACGGTGAAAGGACCATACACGCAGGTCAGCGACCTGCTTAGTCGCAACGCCGCAGGTCAAGGGAGGTGCCTGGACAACTCCATGATGTAGGTGCCGAGATCGTCCCCCTCGACGATCCCCGGCAGCGATCCGCCCTCGCGCAACGGCGTGACGTAGCGGGTCGCAACGACTTCGGTCAACATTTCCCCAGGTTAACCGGCACACCAGGGGTGCGATCCAAGGGTTTTCGGCGAGGCACGAGCACCCCCGCAGCGACCGCCCCGCTGCCGGCGGTCCGCACGTCCGGCGCGCCCGCCCACACGCACGTCCCCGGGTGCCGGCCGCGTTCCGTTCCGGGTGGCCGGCCGAGCTCGACCTGATGGCGCAGCTCGCCGTGCTGCGGCTGCGGGAGCGGTGCGGCGACCGGACGGGGGACCGTTCACCGGCGGGAGCCGCCGGCACGTCCCGGCCTGGGAGCGGCCGACCGGGCAGCGGCGCCGGGCCCGGGGCACTCATCCGGAGGGCCCAGGCCCTGTAGCACGGCTGCCGGAGCGCGATCAGAATGGTCCGCGGGGCGCCGGTCCGCCGGGCGCCGCCCCGCGACGGAAGGACGCCTCCATGCCCTCGGACGACCGCCCCGGCCCGCTGCGGTTACTGGTCTTCGGCGCCTCGCTGCGGGCCGAGTCGGCCAACGCCCGGCTCGCCTCCCTCGTCGCCCGGCTGATCGCCGACACGGGCGCGACCGTCGACCACGCCACCATGCGCGACTTCGCCATGCCGATGTACGACGGCGACGTGGAGGTCGCCGAAGGGCTGCCGCCGGGCGCCCTCGCGCTGCGCGAACGGCTGGAGCGGTGCGATGCCTTCGTCATCTCCTCCCCCGAGTACAACGGCTCGGTACCAGGAGTGCTGAAGAACGCGATCGACTGGGTCTCGCGGGTCCGGCCGCAGCCGTTCAAGACCAAGCACGCGATGCTGGTCTCCGCCTCGCCGTCGTTGGTCGGCGGCAACCGCGGGCTGTGGACGCTGCGGGTCCCGCTGGAGCACCTCGGCACCCGCGTCTACCCGGACATGTTCAGCCTCGCCAACTGCTACTCGGCCTTCGCCGAGGACGGCACGCTCCTCGACTCCGGGCTGCACGAGCGGCTGGCCGAAACGGTGACCGGCTTCCTCGGCCTCGTGGAAGCCGATGTGCGCTATGTCTGCCTGGAGCGCCGCTGGTACGAGTTCCTGGGCGACCGCACCGAGGCGGCCGTCACCCAGCGAGCCGAGGAATAAATAGGCAGGCGGGCGGCGATGCTTCCGGGGTATACCTTATTCCTGGGGGGCGCGGCGATGAGTTGAGCCGAACGGAGCCGAGCCGAACGCGAGCGCGTCGCCCCGGCCGACGGCATCCCCTCCGTGCGACCCCCGCGTTCCGGCGCAGCTCGCGCTCTGCGACCTGCGCAGGCAAGCGCGCTCCACCTGTATTCCCGAAGCCCAACGGCCCTGTGCCGTTGGGCTTTTTCCTGCCCAAACCGATGTCATGGACAACCGACCTCACCGGCCCCAGGAGGACCACACCGTGGAAGCGACCACACGGACCACACGGCGTCCACAGAACGGCTCCGGCACCACCAACGCAGCGGAATTCCCCCGGCAGTTCGCCCGTACCCGACGCTTCTCCCTCGGCGTGCCCCGGCAGTTCGGCATCTCCCCGGACGGCCGGCGGGTGCTCTTCGTCCGTACGGGGTCGGGCAGCGATCCCGTAGGACGGCTGTGGCAGTACGAGGACGGCGCGGAACGGCTGCTGGCCGATCCGGCGGTCCTGGTGGGCACGGGTTCCGAGGACATACCCGAGGAGGAGCGGCTGCGGCGGGAGCGGGCCCGCGATCGCACCGCGGGCGTGGTGGAGTACGCGGCCGACGACGCCGCGCGTGTCGTGGCGTTCGCACTCTCCGGGGCGCTGTGGGCGGTGCGTACGGACGGCGGCGCGCCGTTCCCGGTGCCGGCGGCCGGGCCGGTGGTCGACCCGCGCCCGTCCCCGGACGGGCGGCTGATCGCGTATGTGAGCGGCCGGTCCGTCCATGTCGTCGGACTGGACGGCAGCGACCGGCAGTTGGCACGGGCCGAGGGCCCGGAGGTCTCCTACGGGCTCGCCGAGTACGTCGCCGCCGAGTCGATGGGCCGGACGCGCGGCTACTGGTGGGCACCGGACAGCCGCCGCCTTCTCGTGGCCAGGGTGGACACCTCGCCCGTGGAACGGCGTTACCTCGCCGATCCGGCCGACCCGGCGCGGCCCCCGCAGGTGCTCCGCTACCCGTCGGCGGGCACCGCCAACGCGGAGGTCACCCTGCACCTGCTCGCCGTGGACGGCGAGCGGACCGAGGTGACCTGGGACCGCGCGGCGTACGAGTACCTCGTCGACGCCCGGTGGGACGCGCACGGCCCGCTGATCGCCGTCCAGAGCCGTGACCAGCGCGTGCTCCGGACGCTGGCGGTCGATCCGGCGACCGGCGGCACCGAGGTGCTGCACGAGCGGACCGATCCCGCCTGGGTGGAGGTCGTGCCCGGCACCCCGGCCCGTACCGCCTCCGGCGCCCTGGTGCTCCCGGAGGACGACGGCGGGACCCGCCGGCTGACCGTCGGCGGCCGGCGGGTCACCCCGGCCGGACTGCAACTGCGCGAGGTCCTCGGCGTCGAGGGGGAGAGCGTGCTGTTCACCGCGAGCGAGGACCCCGAGGAGACCCACGTGTGGCGCCATGAGCCCGGCACCGGCAACCGGCGGCTGAGCCGGGGGCCGGGACGCCACACGGGGGCGGAGCGCGGCGGGACGGCCGTCGTGGCGGGACTGACGCCGCGCGGCGACGAGGTCGTCGTCCTACGGGACGGGGCGCCGGAGCCCGCCTCCTACGAGGGCATCGCCTCGCTCGCCGAGGAGCCGGCGGTCGTCCCCCGCCCGGTCCATCTCGCCCTCGGGGAACGCGCGTTGCGGGCGGCCCTCTACCTCCCGTCGTGGCACAAGGAGGGCGCCGGGCGGCTGCCCGTACTGCTCGACCCCTACGGCGGCCCGGCGATGCAGCTCGCGGTACGGGCCCGGGGGTGGTTCGCCTGTGTCTCCCAGTGGTTCGCCGAGCAGGGCTTCGCGGTCCTGGTGGCCGACGGGCGCGGCACTCCGGGGCGCGGGCCGGCCTGGGAGAAGGCCGTGCACGGCGACCTGTTGCGGCCCGCCCTGGAGGACCAGGTGGCGGCCCTTCAGGCCGCCGGGGCACGCTTCCCCGATCTGGACCTGGAGCGGGTGGCGATCCGCGGCTGGTCGTTCGGCGGCTTCCTCGCGGCGGCGGCCGTACTGCACCGCCCCGACGTCTTCCACGCGGCGGTCGCCGGAGCCCCGCCCACCGACCAGCGGATGTACGACACCCACTGGAAGGAGCGGTTCCTGGGCCACCCCGGAACCCACCCGGAGGACTACGCGCGCTCCTCGCTGACCGGGCACGGCCACCTGCTGCGCCGCCCGCTGCTGCTCATCCACGGCCTCGCGGACGACAACGTGGCCGCCGCGCACACCCTGCGCTTCTCGGCCGAACTGCTGGCGGCGGGCCGGCCGCACACCGTACTGCCGCTGCCCGGCGCCACCCATCTGCCGGCCGACGAGGCGATCACCGAGAACCTGCTCCACGTACAGCGGGACTTCCTGACCGAGGCGCTGCGAGCCCGGGAGAACGAGGCGGGGAAGCGGTCCACCGGGGAGTGAGCACGGGGCGCCCCGGCGCGCGGCACGGCCGGCCGTTCGTCCGAGGGCGCCGCGGCCCTCCCTGGTCAGCGGGCGCGGCGCGGTCGCTGCCAGCAGCCGCGCACCTCGTCGGTCGTGGTGACGGTGGCCACAAGGGCGAGGGTGTTGCGGACCATCGCGGGGGTGTACTCGGCGGGCACCCCCGCGATGGCGTCCGCGGGCACCACCGCCACATAGCCCAGGTTGACCGCGTCGAACACCGCGTTGGGGATCGCCACATTCGCCGAGACCCCGGTCACGACGAGCGTGCGGCACCCGAAGTTGCGCAGCAGCGCGTCGACTTCGGTTCCGGCGATCGGGGAGAGCCCGTGCAGTCTGCGCACCACCAGGTCGCCCTCCGACACCGGTATCGGGTCGGCGATCCGCACCGCGGTGGACCCGGCGATCTGCTGCACGGGCAGCCGCTCGGCCGCCGTGAAGAGCCGCGCGTTGCGGCTGGCCCCGCGGCCGTCGGGGCGCCGTTCGGCGACCGCGTGCAGTACCTGGACACCTGCGTCGTGCGCCGCCGCCACCAGGCGGGCGGTGTTCGTCAGCGCTCCCGATGTGCGGGCCGCCTCGGCCAGTTCGGGCAGCGCGCTGTCCGTACCGACCACGCCGCGCTGGCACTCGACGGTGAGCAGCACCGTGGAGGCCGGGTTCAGCTGCTCGATGAGCCGGGTGTCCGAAGGCATGGCCAGTCCCTTCTGCGGACGCGCGCACCAGCGTCCACGGATGCGTCGGCGCAGGCGTCCACGGACGCGGGCAGGGCCGCGCCCGCGGCGCGGGCGATCCGGCCCCGGCGCCTGCGCGGCTGCGGCGGGTGGGTCGAAGACGGGCGAGGCTATCCACCATTGCGCCCGTTAGGAAGAGCCCCCATGCTTCCTGACAGCTTTCAGGTGCGATGGAGGGCAGTGCGGATGACCGACACACAGCGGCGCGGGCGCCGGATCAGGATGACCCCCACCGAACTGGACGCGTTCCTGGCCGCGCAGCGGACCTGCCGGGTCGCCACGGTCGGCGGGGACGGCTCGCCACATGTCGGCGCGCTGTGGTTCGCCTGGGACGGGACGGCACTGTGGCTGTATTCGATCACCCGCAGCAAGCGGTGGGCGCAGCTGCGCAAGGATCCGCGGACCTCGGTGCTGGTCGACGACGGGCAGGAATACGGGGAGCTGCGCGGCGCCGAGCTGACCGGCCGCGCGGAGTTCGTCGGCGAGGCCCCGCGGCGCGGCGATCCCTGTCCGGAACTGGCCGCTCCGGAGCGGCTGTTCGCCGGGAAGTACTTCGGGATGGCGGAGATGCCGCACGACGGTCGGCACGCCTGGCTGCGCCTGGTGCCGGAGTCCGTGGTGTCCTGGGACTTCCGCAAGATCCCGGGCTGAGGGCGCGCGGCAGCGGCGCACCGGCCGTCCCGTCGGCCCCGCGGTGATCGCATTGTCAGTGGTCTCTGCGAGAGTGGGTACGTCAGCCCGCTCCGCTCGGCGATGCGTGCGGGGCGGGGCAGCTCCGGCCGCGGCGGCCGGGCTCCGACGAGGACGAAGGAGATCCGGTGAACGTGCTCTTCCCCGCACTGCGCGACGGCTCGCCCGCCCCGGCGCTGCGCTTCGGCGACCGCGCGCTGAGCCATCGCCAACTGGCCGCGGTGGCCGGCCCGCTCGCCGACCGGATCGGCGAGCGGAGCCGGGCGGGCGGCGCGACCCGCATCGCGATCTGGGCGACACCGACGCTGGAGACCGCCGTCGGCGTGGTGGCCGCGCTGCTCGCCGGAGTCGCCGCGGTCCCGGTGAACCCCAAGATCGGCGAGCGCGAGCTGGCCCACATCGTGGCGGACAGCACGCCGTCCCTCGTGCTCGCCGAGCCGGGCGCCGACCTGCCGGGCCCGCTCGCCGCGCTGCCCCGCCTCGACGTCGAGATCGCCGACGTGGCCGAGGATGCCGTGCCGGCCCCGCTCCCGCCGGAGCCGAGCGACGAGACCCCGGCGCTGATCGTCTACACCTCCGGTACGACCGGCCCGCCCAAGGGCGTCGTCCTCCCGCGGCGCGCCGTCGCGCACACCCTCGACGCCCTGGAGGACGCCTGGCAGTGGACCGCCGACGACGTCCTGGTGCACGCCCTGCCGCTGTTCCACGTCCACGGCCTGATCCTGGGCGTCCTCGGTCCGCTGCGGCGCGGCGGCAGCGTCCACCACCTGGGGCGCTTCAGCACCGCGGCGGTCGCCCGGGAGCTGTCCGCGGACGGCACGATGCTGTTCGGCGTACCGACGATGTACCACCGCCTGGCGCTCGACGCCGGCCAGGACCCGGTGCTCGCCAAGGCGCTGGGCCGTGCCCGGCTGCTGGTCTCCGGCTCCGCGGCACTGCCGCTCACCGACCACGCGCGGCTCACGGCCGCCACCGGACGGCGGGTGATCGAGCGCTACGGCATGACCGAGACGCTGATGAACACCAGCGTGCGGACGGACGGTCCGGACGCCACCGGCACGGTCGGGGTGCCGCTCCCAGGGGTGTATGTCCGGCTCGTCGACGACGCGGGCGGCGCCATCGAGGCGAGCGACGGCGAGACCGTGGGCGAAATCCAGGTCCGCGGCCCGAACCTCTTCTCCGAGTACCTGAACCGCCCCGACGCCACCGACGCCGCCTTCGACGGCGGCTGGTTCCGTACGGGCGACATGGCCGTCCGTGACGCCGCCGGGAACTACCGCATCGTCGGCCGCAAGGCCACCGACCTGATCAAGAGCGGTGGCTACAAGATCGGCGCCGGCGAGATCGAGAACGCCCTCCTGGCGCACCCGGGAGTCGCCGAGGCCGCCGTCACCGGCGCCCCGGACGAGGACCTCGGCGAACGGATCGTCGCCTGGGTCGTCACCGAAAGCGGCCCCGACTCCGGCCCCCCGCCCACCGCCGAGGAACTCGCCGACCACGTCGCCCGCCAACTCGCCCCCCACAAACGACCACGCACCGTCCACTTCGTGGCGGCACTGCCCCGCAATGACATGGGCAAAGTGCTGAAGCGAGAGCTCCATGCCTGAGAACACGGCACCGCCCCTGCCCAGCCAGCGGCTGACGGCCCGTCAAGCCCTGGCGGCCGTCACGGATGCGTATGTGGAGCTGGATGCGGATATGGGACTGACCGAGGACGGCGGCGACGGCCCTCGGGCGCCCGGAGTGTCCGGGGCAACCCCGTCCCCCACGGCCACGCGCCCGCCCGGTGCGCCGTGGCACCTCCCGAAGGAGGACGGCCCGCTCGGCTGGCGCGGCTACGACGCCTCGCGGGAGCGCGCCCGGGCCCGGACCGGCGAGGACGAGTCGGTGATCATCGCACGCGGCACGATAGGCGGCGTCGAAGCCATCGTGCTCTCCTTCGAGTTCGGCTTCCTGGGCGGATCGCTCGGCGAACGCACCGGCGACCGGCTGGAGGCCGCCTACACCCGGGCCCGCGAGCAGCGGCTGCCACTCGTGTCGCTGATCGCCACGGGCGGCAGCCGCATGCAGGAAGGCATGCGCGCCCTGATGCAACTCCAGCGTGTGGCCCGGCAGTCGGCGCTGAACCACGCCGCGGGGCTCCCGCAGATCGCCGTACTGCGCGATCCGACGACCGGCGGCGGCTGGGCGACGCTCGGCGCCGGAGCCGATGTGATCCTGGCACTGCCCAGGGCCCAGGTCGGCTTCGCGGGCTCACGGGTACGCCCCCAGGGCGCCGACCCCGCCGCGTACTGTGCCGAGGGGCAGTTCGCCGCCGGCCAGGTCGACGCCGTGGTCCCGGCCGACCGGCTCCGCACCGCACTGCAACGCTGGCTCCAACTCCTCGGCGGAGCAGGAGGGTTGCCCGCGGAGTCCGCCGAGCCGGCCCCCGTCCCGTATGCCCTGGGCACGGCCGGCCTCCCGGAAACCGGCTGGGACGCGGTGGACCGCGCCCGCGATGCCCGTCGGCCGCGCGCCCAGTCGTATCTGGACGCGTACTTCGACGACCAGGAGGAGATCAGCGGCGACCGCTGCGGCGGTCGCGACCCTGGCATACGGTGCGGATTCGGCCACCACGCCGGCCGGACCATCGCATTCGCGGCCCAGTGCGGCACGGCCACCCGACCGGCGGGGTTCCGTACGGCGACCCGCCTGATCCGGCTCGCGGACCGGCTCGCTATCCCGGTCCTCACCCTGGTGGACACCCCGGGCGCCGCCAACGACGCGGACGCGGAACGCTCGGGCGCCGGCGCCGCCATCGCCGACACGTTCGCCGCGCTGGCCTCCGCCCGCGTGCCGGTCACCTCGCTCCTCATCGGTGAGGGCGGATCGGGCGGCGCCCTGGCCCTCGCCGCACCGGACCGCCTCTGGGCCACCCCGGACAGCTACTTCTCGGTGATCGCCCCGGAACTGGCCGCCGCCATCCTCAAACGCGGCACTCACCAGATCCAGGAGACCGCCGACCAACTCCGCATCCGCCCCCAGGACTTGCTGGAACTGCGCATCATCCGCGAGATCGTCGGCGGGAGGTGAGGGCGGGGGCTGGCGGTAGGAGGTCCGGGGGCGGGCTGGGGGCCGTCTTTGACCGGAGCCGGGGCTGGGGCTGGGGGCCGCCGGGGCCGCTTTGGGACCAGGGCCGAGGACCGGCAGCCGACCAGGAAAACGACGGGAAAGACGGGAGAGACGGGAGCCAGGACAGACAGGACAGACAGGACAGACAGGACAGACAGGGGACAAATCCCGCTTCTCAGGCGCCTGTGGCCCCCATCTCCACCCCGATGCTCTCCCCTGCCCTCCGCAGCGCTCGCACGGCGGCACGGATCGAGGGGCGACGGTCGGCGTCCGCGCGCCAGATGGCGTAGACATGGCGGCGCATCGTATGCCGTACGGGCACCACACTCACCCCCGCGGGCACCGGCCCACGCCCCAGTCGCGGGGCTACCGCGACGCCCAACCCGGCAGCGATCAGGGCGAGTTGGGTGTGATGCTCCTCGGCCATATGCGCGATCCGCGGCTCGACTCCCCTGCCGCGCAGGGTGAACATCAGCCAGTCATGGCAGAACTCCCCCTGCGGCCAGGAGATCCATTCATCGTCCGCGAAGTCCTCCAGCTCCACCGACCGCCGTCCGGCCAGCGGATGGTCCGACGGCATCGCCACATCGGCGGGATCGTCGAGCAGCGGAGCCTTGGCCAGCCCGTCGGGCAGTGACAGCGGCCGGTTGTACCAATCCAGTACGACCGCCAGATCGAGGTCGCCACGGACCACACCCCGGACCGACTCGTCCGGCTCCAGCTCCGTCAACCGCGGACGGAGCTGCGGGTGTTCGGCGTGGAGCGAGACCAGGGCGGCCGGAAAGAGGCCGCGCGCCGCAGTGGGGAACGCGCCCAGCCGCAGCTCACCCACCGCCTGGCCACGATGCGCCTCCAGATCGGCCTGCGCCAGCTCGACCTGGGAGAGGATGCGCCCGGCATGATCGGCGAGTAGCCGTCCGGCGTCGGTGAGCCGCACCCCGCGCCCGTTCTTGGCCAGCAGCTGCTGACCGGTCTCCCGCTCCAGCTTGGCGATCTGCTGCGAGACCGCCGAGGTCGTCACATGCAATCCGTCGGCCGCCGCACTCACCGAACCGTGCCGGGCGATCGCGGACAACGTCCGCAGGCGATCAAGGTTCAACATGTAAGCAATGCTAAGCGATACCTGCCACGAATTCTCTCTTGTGCTACGCATTTGCGCCCCGCATCGTGGACGTCATGAGCACCGCCGCGGGCACACCCACCGCCTCCAGCCGCACCCCAGCCCCTCCCGCCAGGACCACCGCGGCAACCGCCGCCGATACCGCCCCTGGTGGCGAACGCACCCGTCGGCGGGCTTTCGGCTGGCAGATCCGGTTCGCCTTCCTCTGCCTGGTCTGGGGCTTCAGCTTCCTCTTCATCAAGGTGGGCACCGAGGGCTTCTCGCCGCTGCAGGTCACACTGGGCAGGGTGGCGTTCGGGGCGCTGGCGCTGCTGGCGATCCTGGTGATCAAGCGCGAACGGCTTCCGCGGTCGGCGCGGACCTGGGGTCATCTCACGGTCGCCGCGTTCCTCCTCAACGCGCTGCCGTTCTCCCTCTTCGCCTACTCCGAGCTGACCATCCCCTCCACGCTGGCCAGCATCTGCAACGCCACCTCACCGCTGTGGGGCATGGCACTCTCGGTCGTCGCGCTCTCCGAGGACCGCCCCACGCGCCGCCGGGTCGCCGGTCTGGGCATCGGCTTCCTTGGCGTACTCACCGTCCTCGGCGCGTGGCAGGGCTTCGCCGGTACGGATCTGACGGGCACCGCGATGGCACTGGGCGCCTCCCTCAGCTACCCCATCGGCTGGATCTATGTCCGCCGCACCCTGGGCGGCGGTCAGCACTCGCACCTCGCCATGTCCAGCACCCAGCTGCTGCTCGCCACCCTCCAACTCGCCGTGGTCACCCCGCTGTTCACCCCGCTGCCGACGGCGTACCCGGTCGTCCCGCTGCTCGCCGTCTTCGCTCTCGGCGCCCTGGGCACCGGCGTGGCGTTCCTCCTGCAGTACGGCCTGGTCGCCGAGGTCGGGCCCACCACAGCTCAGATGGTCACCTACTTCATCCCCGTCATCGCCACCGCCTCGGGCGTGGCCCTGCTCAACGAGCACCTTGCCTGGAACACCCCCGTAGGCGCCCTCATCGTCCTCGCCGGCGCCGCCCTCACCCAGAGCAAGCCCCGCGGCACGTAGGACAGCGACTGCTTCCCTTTCCCTTCTCCCCCCGGGGCCCTCCCCCCACCCACCCCACACCCCCACCACCACCGCCGCCCCACAGACACCAGCCCCCCACCCCGGCCCCGCCAACCCCCAAGCGGCAGGAGCGAGGAGGCAGGGGAGGCCGGGGACAGGAGCCAAGAGGAATCCCCGTACCCCCAAGTACTGGGAGGCAGGAGCCAAGAGGAATCCCCGCGCCCCCAAGCGCTGGGAGGCGGGAGCCAAGAAGGCGTCCCCCAGCCCACAAACACCAGCAGGGCCGGGAGCCAAGAGGCATCCGAAGCCCCTGAGCGCCAGGAGTCAGCCCCCATCCGCCAGGCATCACGCATCACGCGCCAGCCATCACACGTCAGTCATCACACGTCAGCCATCGCGCACCAGCCATCAGCCACGACGGGCGAACCCGCCTCCGTCAAGCGCCCCTCTCACTCATACCGCCGGGCCTCCCCCACACCCGTCGCCGCGGCGACCGCGTCGGCGAGCGGGTTGATGTCGTCGGCGGTGAGGCCCGAAACGGTGATGCGTATGCCGGGGGGCGAGTGCATCCGGAAGCGCGCGCCCGGTGCGACCGCCCAGCCGGAGTGCAGCAGCCGGGCCACCGCACCCGTCTCGTCCGGGACCGGCACCCAGACGTTCATGCCGCTGCGCCCGCGCGCCCGTACTCCGCGCTCCTCCAGGGCTCGTATCAGCGCGTCACGCCGCTCGCCGTATGCGCCGGCCACCGTTGGCGAGTCGACCGCGGATGTCCGCCAGAGATGCACCACCACGTCCTGGAGGAGGTGGCTGACCCAGCCGGGACCGAGGCGCTGGCGTCCGCGTACCCGGTCGATGGTCACGGCGTCGCCGGTGAGCACCGCCAGTCGCAGGTCGGGGCCGTACGCCTTCGCCGTCGAGCGCACCAGTACCCAGTGGTCGGTGGCACCGGAGAGCGGATGCAGCGGGAGGTCGACTATTCCGTGGCCGTGGTCGTCCTCGATGAGGAGCACATCGGGGTGTCCGGACAGGAGAGTGCGGAGTTCGGTGGCGCGGGGTCCGCTGATGGCGGCACCCGTGGGGTTCTGCGCTCGGTCGGTGACGACGACCGCGCGGACCCCTTCGGCGAGCGCCGGCGCCAGCCGCTCGGGGAGCGGACCGTCGTCGTCCACGCCGACCGGCACGGGGCGGAGCCCAAGAGCCGGGATCAGGTCCAGCAGGCTGCCCCACCCGGGGTCTTCCACGGCCACCGCGTCACCGGGCCGCAGATGCGCGGCGAGCACGCGCTCGATGGCGTCGAGCGATCCGCTGGCGACGGCCACCGGCCCCTCGGCCACCCCGTCGCGGTCGAAGGCCGAGCGGGCCAGGGCCGCCAAGTCCTCGTCGACGGCGGGCATGCCGTAGAGCACGGGGCGCCGTGCGCTGCGCGCGGCGGCCTCCGCCAGCGGCTCTTCCAGCGAGGGGAACAGCGCCGGGTCGGGGTTTCCGTCGGAGGCGTCCCGGACGCCCGGTGGCACCTCGACGCGCAGCGCCTCGCGCGAGGTGCTGGCGGGACGCGGGCGCACCCGGCTGCCGCGGCGGCCCGCGGTTTCGATCACTCCGCGGTCACGGAGCGTGCGATACGCGGCTGCGACCGTATTGGGATTGACCTCGAGATAGACCGCCAACTCCCTGAGTGGCGGCAGCACTTCGCCTGGTTGGAGCTCGCCCGCACCGACAGCGCGCTCGACACTGGCGGCAATCTCCGATGCGCGCCGCCCTTCGATCCGATACTCTCCTAGCACAAACTTTATTATGCACTAGTGCAATGGAGATCGCAATGACGCAGGCGAAGTCCTTCGCGCCGACCGAGCGCACCACGCCCACCCGCTCCCGCGAGCGCGCGGCGTACGACGAGGCCACGGTGCACGCGATCCTCGATGCGGGATACGTCTGCCACCTGGGCTTTGTGCGCGACGGCGCCCCGGTCGTCCTTCCCACCCTCTACGGCCGTGTCGAAGACCGTCTGTATCTGCACGGTTCGACCGGCTCCCCCCCCCCCCCGGTGGC
>NZ_KN708638.1:1183611-1216111 GCF_000805335.1 Streptomyces sp. CT34
CGCGCCCGCTGCGGATGGCCGGCGGGACGGCGGAGTCGGACCCCGGCCTCGCGGTCTGCGTCACCGTCACCCACGTCGACGGCCTGGTCCTGGCCAAGTCCGCGTTCCATCACTCCGTCAACTACCGCAGCGTCGTGGTGCACGGTGTCGCCCGGCAGGTTGTCGACGAGGACGAGAAGGTCGCCGCCCTCGACGCCCTGGTCGAGCACGTCGTGCCCGGTCGTGCCGCGGACTCCCGGCGGGCGAACGCCAAGGAGCTGGCCGCCACGGCAGTGCTCCGCCTCGATCTGCGCGAGGTCTCCGCCAAGACCCGCACCGGCGGCCCCAACGACGACCCCGAGGACCTCGCGCTCCCCTACTGGACCGGCGTACTGCCCGTCGCTCCCGTATACGGCGCCCCCATACCGGCCGACAGCCTGGCCCCCGGCACCCCCGAGCCCGCCTACCTCTCCACCCGCTGAGGAGTACCGATGCTGATCCACCCCTGGGACGCACCGACCGACGACGCCGAGTGGCAGGACTGGCTCGCCGCCCATGACTTCGGCCAGCTCGCCGCCAACGGACTCCCCGGCGAGGCTCCGCTGCTGCAACCGCTGCACTTCGCCTACGACCCCGCCCGCCATGAGGCCGTCACCCACCTCGCCCGCCCCAACCCCATATGGTCCGCGCTGGCGGACCGTCCGACGGTCCTGCTCAGCGTCGTCGACGACTACACCTTCATCCCCGGCCCCTGGCAGGCCGACGAGGACCAGCCGCCCGAGCACGGCGTCCCCACCAGCTTCTACGCCGCGGTCCAGCTCACCTGCACCGCCCATGTCGTGGACGCCCCGGAGGCCAAGGCCGAGCTGCTGCGACGTCAGCTGACGCACTTCCAGCCGGAGGGCGGCTCGGCCCCGGTCGCCGCGGGCGAGGCGCCGTACGGGCGCCTGCTGTCCGGCATCCGGGGCCTGCGCCTCGAAGTGCACGACATCCGCGCCAAGTTCAAGTACGGCGGCAAGCGGAGCGAATCGGTCCAGCACCGCATATCCGAGCGCCTCGCCGAGCGCGACGGCCCGGGTGACGCATCGGCGCGCCGCCATCAGCAGCGCCGGCTGGCGGCCTCCCGCGGGTACGAGCCGCGCGAAGGGGGCGCGCCGGCGAACTCGCCGCGGTGAGGCGCTGATCCGCCCGGCGAGGAGGGCCGAGTCCGCCCGCCGCTGCGGCCGACCGGCGAGGGATCCGGTTCCGCCGGCGGCGGGTGGCAGGACCGCCGGGTGAGCGGATCCCCCGTTCACCCGGCTCTTCCCTCCATCCGGCTCCCCATTCGCCCGACTCCCCCGTTCCCCCGGTGGCCCGTCAGTCGGCTCCCTGTTCACGCGCCTGAGCCGTGGACCACACCGGAGTCCGCGCCGAAGCCCGTACAGGTACCCGTACCCGTACCGACCGAAGCGGTCGGGCCGGCCGCAGCAGCAGCCTCCTGAGCCTCACCGGTCGCGCCCGCCGCGCCCCCGACGACCACCGCATCCGCCGGCGAGTGCGCCAACTCCCCCGCCCGGTGGGCCGCCACGGCCCGCTCGATCTCCTCGTCCACCAGGTCGTGGTTCATGGCGAAAGCGGCCGCCGCCCCCATCCCGGCCGCCGTCACCACCTGCGCCCGCGGATCGGCGACGTTCCCCGCGGCCCACACCCCGGGCGCACTTGTCCGGCCGGACGCGTCTGTCATCACCCAGCCGCCCTCGTCCCGTTCACAGCCCAGTTCCGTCAGCAAGGCGTCGCGCGGCACCATCCGTGGGAAGACGAACACGGCGGCGCGCGGCACCACTTGGCCCTCGGCGAGTTCCACACCGCGCAGCCGGTCGTCCGCCACCACCAGGCGCTTGACCGCACCTTCCGCGATCCGCACACCGCGGGCCGCCAGCCGCTCCCGCTCCGCACCGGTCGGCTCCAGGGTGTGCGGGAAGAGCACGACATCGTCCGACCACTGCCGCAGCAGCAGCGCATGGGCCACCGCGCCCGGGTGGGTGCCCAGCACCCCGAGCGGCTGGTCCCGTACCTCGTAACCGTGGCAGTACGGGCAGTGCAACAGGTCCCGGCCCCACCGCTCCCGTACGCCGGGGATCCCGGGGAGTTCATCGCGCAGCCCGGTCGCCACCAGTACCCGGCGGGCCCGCAGCGCCGGCCCCCCGGCCAGATGCACGGTGAAGCCGGGTACGAGGCCCGCCGGCCGGTCCCCCACGGCCTGCCCCGCCGCGCCCCGGCCACCGTCCCGACCCCGGTCCTCGGCGTGCGCCGCCCGGCCGTGGTCCTCGATGCGGTCCACCTGCCCGTTGATCAACTCCACCCCGTACCGGGCCAGTTCCGCCCGTCCCACCTCCAGCAGAGCGGCCGGCGGCATCCCGTCGCGGGACAGATAGCCGTGCATATGGGCGGCCGGTGCGTTCCGCGGCGCCCCGTCGTCCACCACCGTCACCGACCGGCGGGCCCGGGCCAGCACCAGCGCCGCATTCAGCCCGGCCGCCCCCGCCCCGACGACCACCACGTCCGTGACGCCGTGCACGCCGCCCATGCCGCGGCCCCAGCCGGCCCCGCCGGCTCCCCTCACGGCCTTCACGTCCCTCACGTCCTTCACTTCCCTCACGTTCATCGCGTCCCGCACGTCCTTCACCTCCGGCACGTCGGTCCCGCCCCGCGCCTCGCCCATCGTGTTCACCTCGCCCGTCGCGTCTCGGTCGCCCATCGCGATCACCTCCACCCGCAGGCTGCGCCACCAGCCCCTCGGCAGCAATCTTTGTTGCCATTTCCGGGAAACCCGCGGTGCAATGGGAACCGTGGAACACTCACCCGCCATCACCCAGGCCCTCGCCGAGGTGGGCCCCCGCCTCAAGCGGCTGCGTACCGAGCGCGGGGTGACGCTGTCCGCGCTCGCCGAGGCCACCGGCGTCTCCAAGAGCACCCTGTCCCGCCTGGAGTCCGGCCGGCGGCGCCCCAGTCTGGAGCTGCTGCTGCCGATCGCCCAGGCCCATCAGGTGCCGCTGGACGAGCTGGTCGGCGCTCCCGAGGTCGGTGACCCCCGCGTCCGCCTCAAGCCGCAGCACGTGCACGGGAGCACCGTGGTGCCGCTGACCCGCCAGCCCGGCCCGCTCCAGGCGTTCAAAATGGTCATCCCGGTCTCCCGCAGCACCCCGGACCCGTGCACCCACGAGGGCTACGAGTGGCTGTACGTCCTCGCGGGACGGCTGCGCCTGGTCCTGGCCGATCACGATCTGGTCCTGGGGGCGGGCGAGGCAGCCGAGTTCGACACCCGGCTGCCCCACTGGTTCGGCAGCACCGGCGACGGGCCGGTCGAGGTCCTCAGCCTCTTCGGCCGGCAGGGCGAGCGCATGCACGTACGCGCCAAGCCCCGGTCCCGGTCGGCGAGTTCGCCGGACCGCTGAAGGCACCGCGTACCGTGACGCAGTGCCCGCCCAGGCCCGCCTCCGCGGGGACCGGACGGAGCGGCGGCCCCCCGCCACCCGCGTCCGGGCGGCGCTACGTGCGGCTCACGCCCGCCGCACCCCCACCACGGCACCGCGCGCCTCGGTGACGGCCAGCGCGGCAACGGCCGTCAGCAGCACGGCCGTTCCGGCGGCCGTGGCCATCGTGAGCCGCTCCCCGAGGAACAGCACGGCGATGGCCGCTGCGGACACCGGCTCGATGAGGGAGATCACCGAGGCGGTCGCGGCCCGTACGGCGGCCAGGCCGGCGAAGTAGAGGCCATAGGCCAGGGCCGTCGGTACGGCGGCGACGTAGGCGATCAACACAAGGCCGCGGCCCAGGTCATGAGCGTGCGGCCACAGCCCCTGGACCGCCGCGAGGGGCAGCAGGCACAGGGCGCCGACGGCGAACGCGCCGACCGTGGAGGCGTACGGATCGCCGTCGCCGCCCTGATGTCCCAGGCGGCGGGTGGTGAGGGTCATCGCGGCACAGCCGGCGGCGGACAGCAGGGCGTAACCGACGCCGGCGGGGCGGACGGCGGCGGCGCCGCTGTCGCCGAGGACGAGGATCAGCAGGCCGACGAGTGCCCCGGTGACGGCCAGGATGCCGCCGGCGCCGAGCCGTTCGCCCATGAGGAGGCGTGCCCCGAGGGCGATGAGGACGGGTCCGGCCCCCATGGTGATGACGGTGCCGACGGCGAGTCCGGTGGCTTCGACGGCCTCGAAGTAGGCGGCCTGGAAGACGGCGAGGGCGATGCCGGTCAGCAGGGTGCGGGTGACGGCGGTGCGCGTCACGGCGGTGCGGAGGTCGGCGATCCGTGTGCGGCGGCTGGTTTCCCGGGGGCGCGCGGGGGTGGCAGCCGCGGTGGCGGTGCGGCGGCGCCGTACCGCGCGTACGGCGAGCAGGATCAGCAGGCCGCCGAAGGTGCGCCAGAAGGTGAGCGGGATCGGGCCGGGTCCGCTGCCCCGGTAGAGGAGGGCGGCGGCTGCGCCGGCGGTGCCCCAGGCGGTCGCGGCGAGGGTGACGTAGGCGAGCCCCCGGCCCACGGGCAGGGCGGAGGAAGGTGTGGTGTGCATGGGAGTTGTGCTCCGGGAAATCCAGGACGGCGCACTGCGCCGCGGAATGGTCGCGTGGTCCCGTGTGCAGGCAGCGACGATCGGTTCGGGAGCCTTCCCGAACCGGGGTTTCCTCGGAGGCCGCCGCCCGCCTTACGCGGCGGGAGGGGGCAGCACGGTCGAATGCATGATCGTGAGCCTATGTCGCGCGTGTACCGGCCGACAAGCCGTCCCCTGAGGGCGGCACCGCACCACCCTGCGCGGCCCCGTCGTCCGTTGCCGCCTCCGCCGGCGCACCGCCCGCCGCCACCGTGACCGTTTCACCGGGCTTCGCCGCCGGCTTGGCCGACTGCGCGATGAACGCGCCCACCAGGACCACGACTCCGCCCCCGATCTGCGGCGCGGAGAGGTGCTCGCCGAGCAGCACCCAGGCGAGCACCGTCGCGATCACCGCCTCCAGGCAGGCGACCACTCCGGCCACCTGCGGGGAGAGCCGCCGGATCGACACGACTCCGGTGAGGTACGCGGCCACCGTCGCGACCAGCACGATCCAGGCGAGCAGCAGGACGGCCGGGACGTGGACGCCGTTCATGTCGGCGGTGCCGCGGAGGACCGACCAGTGCAGGTCCCACGGGCGGGCGAGGGCGGTGAGGAGGACCGCGCCGGTCAGCAGCCCGTAGGCGATCACGCCGAGCGGGTCGGCGGCGTCCGCGCCCTCACCGTCGCCGCCGTGGTCGGAGAGGACGAAGTAGCCGACCTGGCAGCAGGCCGCGCCGAGCGCGAGGGCCAGGCCGATGGGGTCGAGGCGCAGCCCGGACCAGACCTCGACGACGCAGGCCAGCCCGCCGACGGCCAGTACGACGCCGACGGCGGCGGCACGGGTGACCGGTCGTTTCTGAACGAAGCGCACCCAGCCCAGGACGAGGGCGGGGGCGAGGTATTCGATGAGCAGCGCGACGCCGACGGGGATGCGGGAGAGCGCGGCGAAGTAGCACGCCTGGACGCCGGCGACGGCCAGCAGTCCGAAGCCCAGCAGCAGGGCGGGCCGGCGCCGGGGCAGGTCACGGTGGCGCCAGGCGACGGGCAGCATCACCAGCGCGGCGCCGGCCACCCGCAGCCAGGTGACGTGCAGTGGTGCGAGTCCGGCGGCGATCAGGGGTTTGGCGGCGACGCCCGAGCCGCCGAACGCGAGAGCGGAGAGCAGTGCGATGCCGAGACCTGCGCCGCGCCCCTGGGGTGCGCGATCGCGCTCCGGGCCGGGGGCGGTTGGCGGCTGCCGGTTCGCCCCGGACCCGGGAATTCCCTGACCCGTACCGGTCGTGTGACCCGCCGGGCTCCCCGAAGACGCGTGCATCGGGCCATCATGGCAGCCGAGGTCAGGGGCGTCACTCCTGCTTGCCCCTGTCTCATCTGGCGATACGGACGGGCGCCCCGGTGACGGCCGATCAGTCGCGTACGGAGCGCGGTTCGCCGTCGAGGCGGGCGGCGAGCCGGGCGGTGTCGACGGAAGCGCGGCGCAGCACCTCGACGGCCCGGGATTCCGGGTCGTCGACCAGGGCGGCGAGGAGGTCGAGGCAGCCGGCTCGGGTGGCGTACCGGGCGTGCGCGCGGTCCAGGGCGCCGTCCATCGCGGCGGCTGCGGCCGGCGACCAGCCGGGGACGGAGCCCTCGGCGACGACGGGGACGGAGCCGGAGTCCTCCACGGTGCCGTGCCACTGGAGGCCGTAGCCGATGCTGCGCTGGACGAGGTAGCCGAGCAGCCGGGCGACCTGGGGGCCGCCGTCGAAGGCTTCGCGTACCGCGGGGTCCCACTCCAGGAGGCCGTGCAGCAGATGGGCGGTGTCGACCTGCCGGTCGCCGTCCCGGGTGGCCCGCCTGCGGGCGGCGGAAACGACCGACGCGAGCTCCACGGTGAGCCGGGCGTCGAGGTCCTCCTGGGCGGATCCCTCGCCGCCGCTGTACGCAGTACGGTTTTGCACAGTCCCCACCCCACCAGTCCCTCGGCGCCGGAGCATCCCCGGCGGGAAGCATTTGCGCGTCCCACCCTGGTTGGGGACGCCCGCGGGGGATCTCATCCTCACGGAGGATATGCGAAGGGATCATGGAGGTCGGGCATCCCCGCGGAAACGGGAGCAGACCACGCGGCTCGTCCGGTATCGCCCCGCTCGGCCACCGCACCGCGGTCTCGGGCCGGCACCGGCGCCCCACCGAGCCGCGCCGGTGACCGCGCGCCGGTGCCCCGGTGGCGCAGCGGCTTCCGTATCGCTCCCCGACGGAAACCGGCGGCGCCCCGGCGCACGTCCTCCCCGGCAAGCACGATCCGGCTCCGCCCCACGCCTCCCGGACCCCACCCTTGCTCATCGACTGCTCACCGACCCTGCCGACTCCCCGCTCCTCCGTGGCGAAGGATTCCGATGGCCACCCGTCCGCTGCTGTTCCTCGACGTCGACGGCGTGCTGAACCCGGTGCTGCCGTCGCCGGGTTTCACGGCGCACGACCTGCTCGACCACACGGTGCTGCTCTCCGTCGACCACGCCGGCTGGCTGCGCGAGCTGTCCGCCGTCTACGAGCTCGTCTGGGCGACGACGTGGGAGCACCACGCGAACACCCATATCGCGCCGCTGCTGAGGCTGCCCGCGCTCCCGGTCGTCGAGTTCAGCGGCTATCGCAGCCGGCCCGGCGATCCGCGGTTCGCGGGGCCGGAGAGCCTGCTGGCGCGGAAGTGGGCGCCGCTGCTCCGGTACGCCGGCGGGCGGCCGTTCGCCTGGGTCGACGACGCCATGCCCGACAGCCTGGTGCGGCGCAGCCGCCGGTGGGCGGACCGGCTGCTGGTGCCGGTCGATCCGGCGCGCGGACTGCGCCGGCAGCACGTGGACCGGTTGCTGGCCGGCCCGCCGCGGCGGCGTCTCCGCCGGAAACTGACGGGACATCAGCGATGAGTGGGCAGCGGTATTGAACCTTCGCCCCCGTGCGGCTACTTTCCGCGGCACCGGCCGGCGCCCCGCCCCGAGCGGCGAGGCCGCCGCACCGCGACCGCCGCCGGCCGGGGACCGCCACGGCCGGCGAGGGAACGTCACCGAAGGGGTGATCGCATGGCCGACGTCACCGCCCGGGCCCGTATCGAGGCACCGGCCGGGAAGATCTGGGACCGGCTCATCGACTTCGACTCCCACGGGCAGTGGAACGCCACCCATACCGGCTTCCCCGACGGCGGCCCGCGGCCACTGGAGGTGGGCGCGGGCTACACGGAGAACATGAAGCTGATGGGCTTTCCGGCGGAGGTGACCTGGACCGTGCGGGAACTGGCGCCGGGCCGGCTGCTCGGCATCGCGGGCAAGGGCCCGATGGGCGTCACCCTGGGGATGCGCTACGAGCTCACCCCCGACGGCGCGGCGACCTCGGTCCGGATCGACGGGACGTTCACCGGCGCCGCGGTCTCCCTGATGGCGGCCAAGCTGAAGGACTCGGCGAGCGCAGCGCTGGACGAGTCCCTGCGCGACCTCGCCGGGCTGGTGACCTGAGGCGGCGGGGGCGACCGCTCGGCCGCGCCCGCCGCCCGGCCCCCACTCCCCTCGGCCGGCGCGCCCGGCGCCTCAGTCCTCCTCGGCGAGGATCAGATACAGCTCCTTGCGGGCCTTGTTGACCACCGCCATGGCCTTCTCCCGCTGTTCGGGACTGCCGGTGGCCCACACCTGGCGGAACGCCTCGACCAGGCCGCCGCCCGCCTTGCGTATCTCGTTCATGGCCTCCCAGTCGACACCGCGGCCGGCGTCCTCCCAGGGGGCGTCCGAGCCGCTGTCGGCTTCGGCGCGGCCGGCGTCGGTCAGCGAGAACAGCTTCTTGCCGCCCTCGCTGGCGCTGGTGATCAGCCCCTCGTCCTCCAGCAGTTGCAGGGTCGGGTAGACCGAGCCGGGGCTGGGCTTCCAGGCGCCGCCGCTGCGCTCGGCGATCTCCTGGATCATCTCGTAGCCGTGCATCGGGCGGTCCTTGAGGAGCGCCAGTATCGAGGCCCGCACATCGCCGCGCCGCGCCCGGCCGCGCGGGCCGCCGCGCCCCCGGCCGCCACCGAAGGGCGGGCCGCCGAACGGCGGGGCGCAGCCGCCGAAGGCGGAGCGCCGGCGCTCGAAGCCGCCGCCGAACTCCCCCCGGCCGCCGCGCCCTTGGGGACCGCAGTGCTCGTGCCGGCGCTCATGGCCGTGTTCGTGTCCGTGGGAACGCATGATGACGTCCCCCCTCTCTGTTCGTTGATCGTTCACTTGTTATCGCTCGCCATCGTTGACCGATCGCGATGCCTCAACGATATATCGGGACTGTTCGTCGAGCAAGGCTCCGGGTCCAATTTTTCGAGATTGGCCTTGGCCTGCGGCTTTGCGCCGCTCCTACGCTCCCGGCCATGAGGATTCGCATCGTCGACGCCTTCAGTGAGCGTCCGTTCGCCGGCAACCCCGCGGGGGTCGTCCTGCTCGACTCCGACACCTTCCCGAACGACACCTGGCTCCAGCAGGTCGCCGCGGAGGTCAACCTCTCCGAGACCGCCTTCGCGCATCCGCTGCCCCAAGGCGGCGACGCCGACTGGGCGTTGCGCTGGCTCACCCCCGCCGCCGAGGTCGATATGTGCGGCCACGCGACCCTGGCCACCGCGCACGTCCTGCACACCACCGGGACGGCCACCGGCACCGTCCGCTTCCGCACCCGCAGCGGCGTGCTGATCACGACGACCGACGGCAGCGGCTCGATCACGATGGACTTCCCGACCGCCCCGCTGATCCCCGTGGAGGTGCCCGGCCCGGTCGCCGAGGCGCTCGGCGCCGAGATCCGCTCCGCCCACGACACCGGGCCGAACGTCGGCGACCTGCTCGTCGAGCTGGCCGACGAGAAGACCGTGCGGGCCCTGTCACCGGACTTCAGGGCGCTGGCCCGGCGCGGCGGGCGCGGCGTGATCGCCACCGCGCCCGCCGAGGACCCCGCCGCCGGCTACGACTTCGTCTCCCGCGGCTTCTTCCCCTACGTGGGCATCGACGAGGACCCGGTGACGGGCAGCGCGCACACCGCGCTCGCCCCGTTCTGGTCGGCCCGCCTGGGCCGCGATGCCCTGGTCGGCCTCCAGGGCGGCGCCCGTACCGGCTTCGTACGGACCGAGCTGCGCGGCGACCGTACGCTGCTGACCGGTTCGGCGGTGACCGTCATCGACGGCGAGCTGCTGGCCACCGGCTGACCCGCCACGACGCCCGGCGGACGCCCGGCGGACCGCTCCCGGTACGCGAAGGGGCGGGAGCCCCAACGCCCCCGCCCCGCCCGTCCGTTCACCCGGCGCTCACCCCGTGGGCAGCCACCCCACGTGCCCCGCGAGCAGCGCATAGCCCAGGAACGCCACGGTGTCGATCAGGGCGTGCGCGGCGACCAGCGGCCCGACCCGGCCCCACCGCCGGTACAGCAGGGCGAAGACCACACCCATCACCATGTTGCCGAAGAAGCCGCCGATGCCCTGGTAGAGGTGGTACGAACCGCGCAGCACCGAACTGGCCGCCACCGCGGCCACCGGCGTCCAGCCCAGCTGCCCCAGTCTGCGCAGCAGGTAACCGACGACGATGACCTCCTCCAGGACGGCGTTCTGCACCGCGGAGGCGATCAGCACCGGGATCTTCCACCACACATCGGGCAGCGCTTCGGCCACCACCGTCAGATTGAATCCGGCCGCCCGCGCGCCCAGATAGAGCAGCAGACCGCTGCCCCCGATGACGGCCGCCAGCGCGGCGCCCCTGCCCAGGTCGAATCCCGGCCGCCGCCGGTCGAAGCCGATCGCACGCAGCCCGCCGGCCCGTTCCCGCAGCAGCAGATGCGCCACCAGCACGACGGGGACCAGCGCGGTCGCGATACCGAACAGCTGCCAGGCGAGATCCAGCCACGGCCGGCCGGGCGCATGCGAGGCGTTCATCGTCGCCGCCTGGTGCTTGAGGCCGCCGGGCTTGGTCACCGACCCGATGAAGCTGATGAGCGCCGACACCGCGCTGGCCCCCAGGGAGAGCGCCAGCACGATCAGCGTCTCGTTCCGCAGCACCCGCCGGGGCGGCTCGCCGGCCGCCTCCCGGGAACGCCCCGAACCGGACCCTTCGCCTGGAACGTCCGCGTCCGCCACGGGACTTGTATCCGACTGCAAGGCTTTCCTCCACTTCTGCAATACCGCCTCTCCGCCGCCACCGCACCGCTAGGGTCTCGAAAGCAGTTCCGAAGATCGCGCGCGACAGGCCGGGGACGGGCGCCATCCACGTGGCGCGGTGACGTCCCCATCGATCCCGATGGAGATCCGGAAGTCCGGACTCCGAGTATCAGGAGAGGCGCTACCGCAATGGGACATCACAGCTTGCCCGACGACTCCGCGGCGACGGGCACGGGGGCCCGGCCCCGGCCCCGGCCCCGCCGCCGCACCGTCACCATCGCCACCGCCGTCGCCCTCGCCGTCGCCGCCGGCTCCGTCGTGGCACTGCGCAGCGATCTGCTCCCCTTCGGCACGCCGTGCGGCGGCAGCTCCGTGGAGGTCAACGTGGTCGCCTCCCCGGACATCGCCCCGGCGCTGGACACGGTGGCCAAGAAGGCCCGCGACGACGCGACGCGCACCGACGGCAAATGCCTGGACGTCAGGGTGCACGCCCGGCCCGCCAACGAGGTCGCCGACTCCCTCGGCCAGCGACCGGCCAGCCCTGAGTTCCAGGTCTGGATACCCGATTCGAGCCTGTGGGTGGAACGGGTCGCCGACGAGGGCGGATCGTCCCTGACCACCGCCGGCACCATCGCCTCCTCCCCGATCACGCTGGGCGCCGTCCCCTCCGCGGCCAAGGCCCTGGGCTGGCCGGGGAAGACCTACACCTGGGCCGCCCTCACCCGGGCCGCGACCTCCGGCTCCGCGCTGCGCCTGGGCGTCGCCGACCCCACCCGCAGCGCCACCGGGCTCCTGGCACTGGCCCGTACCGACGCCGCCAACCACAAGGAGGCGAAGGACGGCGACGAGGCCGCCGGCCGCACCGCCGCCACCGCCGAACTGCTCTACGAGCGGGTCGCGGACGGCGACCGCCAAGCACTCGCCACCCTGCCGCGCGACGACTCCGCCGCCGAGCAGCGCAATCCGCGCCGCAACCAGGCGCTGCTGCTCTCCGAGCAGGCCGCGTACGCCCACAACACCACGGCCGGCGGTCCCACCCTCGATCTCCTCTACCCCGAGGACGGCGCCGCCCAGCTCGACTACCCGTACACCCTGGTGAACAACGAGGAGCTGACCGCCGACCAGAGCCGCGCCGCCAACCGCTTCATGACGCTCCTCGACGACACCGACGGCCAGCGCACCCTGCGCGGCCACGGCTTCCGGTCCGGCAACGGCACCCCCGACCCGAAACCGATCGGCGCGGCAGGCGGGCGCGGACCGCAGCCGTACGCCGCCGCCCCCGCCGACCCGCCGCCGGTCAGGGAACTCAAGGCGCTGCTGGGCATGTGGACCGTCACGGTGCACAGCACCCGCATCACCACGGCCGTGGACGTCTCCGCGGCAACGGCCCTGCCGGTCCCCGGCAAGGGCGGCCGGTCCCGGCTGGACCTCGCCAAGGACTCCCTGCTCCAGACGCTGAACACCTTCACACCCGACGACGAGGTCGGACTGTGGAAGTTCGCCGCCTACCTGGACGGCACCAAGGACTACGTGGAGCTGTCGCCCACCGGCCGGCTCGGCGACCGCGGCGCGACCGGCGGCACCCACCGCGACGAACTCGCCACCGCCTTACGGTCGCTGACCCCGGTGCCCCGCGCCGCCGGCCTGTACGACACCATGCTCGCCGCGTACCGGCAGGCCCGTGCCACGTATGCGAGCGGGAAGTTCAACGCCCTGGTCATCGTCACCGACGCCGCCCACGACGACTCCGGCGGCATCGGCCAGGACACACTGGTCGCCGATCTGGAGCGGCTCTCCGACACCGAGCGGCCGGTGCCGCTGATCGCCGTCGCGATCGGACCGAACGCGGACCAGGCGGCGCTGGACCGGATGGTGTCCCCGACCGGCGGCTCCGCGCACCTCGTCGGCGACCCGTCGCAGCTCCGCCAAGTGATCCTCAAGGCCCTCACGGCGGCGGGCAGCCACGGACCACACCACTAGGCCCCGTCCGGCTCGCTCCACCGCGGCACGACGCAACCGGGCCGCCGCGGCCGGCCGCACCGCACACGGCGGGATCACCGCGCAGAGCCGGTCCGGCGGGGCGTTCGCCACGCCGTGTCCCCGCGTACGGGTCGGCACCTACGACTACCGCCTGGACGTCACCGTCGACGTCGAGGGCATCAGCGCCGACGGCACCCCGGCGGCCGGCCCGGAAGTCCGCACCGACTGCGGCACCGGCGTGAGCCGAGGCCCGCGCACGGCCCGGTTACGCCCCCTCCGGCGCGGCGCGCCGCTGCGCCGGGACGGTGGGCTCGCCGACCGGCCAGGCCACCGGCCAGGTGTGCACCGGCTCCCCGGTGTGCATCAACTCGCCGTAGCGCCGGGTCATCGCGGCCAGTGCGGCCTCCCGCGCCAGGCCCTGCCGCCGCGCGTGGTGGAAGGCCGCGGCCTGCCAGGACGCGCCGTTCACCCGGCGGACGCAGCGGGCCTCGATGATGCCCAAGTAGTGGTCGCGGTCGGCCGGTTCAACGCCCCAGGCGTCCAGCCCGGCCGCCGCCAGGGGCAGCAGTTCCTGCCGTACCAGCCGTACGGCCGGTGTCTGGGCGATGCCGCCGGCCCGCCCGGACCGCGGCCAGCGCAGCACGGCGTCGATGCCGTGGCGGCAGGCGGCATCGAAGTTGCCGGCCGCGGCGGCGAACGGCAGCCGGGTCCACACCGGGCGGGGCTGGTCGGCCAGTGCGCGCACCAGGCCGTAGTAGAAGGCGGTGTTGGCGACGACGTCGGCGACGGTGGGGCCGGCCGGCAGGACCCGGTTCTCGACGCGGAGGTGCGCCACGCCGCCGGCGACGGCGTAGACCGGGCGGTTCCATCGATAAATCGTTCCGTTGTGCAACACCAGTTCGGCAAGATCGGGCACGCCGCCCTCATCGAGGACGCGCAGCGGCTCCTGCGGCCCGCACAGCGGCAGCAGCGGCGGGAAGAACCGGAGATTCTCCTCGAACAGTTCGTCGACGGACTCGACCCAGCACTCGCCGAACCAGGTCCGGGGCCGCACACCCTGCGCCTGGAGTTCGGGCACCCGGGTGTCGGTGGCCTGCTGGAAAACCGGCGGCCTCGACTCGCGCCACAGTTCCCGCCCGAAGAGGAACGGCGAGTTGGCGCCGACCGCGATCTGGACGGCGGCGATCGCCTGGGCCGCGTTCCAGACCGCGGCGAACCGGCCGGGCGTCACCTGGAGGTGCAGCTGGACGGAGGTGCACGCCGCCTCCGGCGCGATCGACGGCGAGCGGGACACCAGCCGCTCGACGCCCTCGATGTCGATGGCGAAGTCCTCCCCGCGGGCCGCCCGCATCTGCTCGTTGAGCAGCACATAGCGGTCGTTCGCGGAGAGGCTGGAGGCGGTGAGGTCACTGGCGTGCAGGGTCGGCAGGATGCCGATCATCACGATGCGGGCGGCCAGCTCGCGGGCCTTTCTTTCCGCATAGCCGAGGCCCGTGCGGAGTTCCTCGGCGAGCTGGTCCAGCACACGTCCGGACAATCGGTGCGGGGTGATGTTGACCTCGAGATTGCACTGGGCGAGTTCGGTCTGGAAATCACCGCTGGCGATGCGTTCCAGAACCTGTGAGTTCAGCATGCGCGGCAGCCCGTCGGCACCCGCGAGATTCAGCTCGATCTCCAGCCCCATGAGATTCCTGGGGCGATCGAACCGCTTCTCCGCCAGCATCCTGCGCAATCCCACAAGACAGTCGTGCAGCTTTCTTCGATAACGCTCCCGGTCCGCCAGGTCGATCCGGTCCGCAGCGACCTTCTCCCCCATCGAAGGGTCCCTCCTGCAGTGAACAGCCCGCGGCCACCGGCTGCTTGGGGCCGCCCCCGGCACCCCGGGGCACGCGCTACGGTCGATGATGCCCCGGCAATCTGATCGATAACGCCTCGCGGCCAGGACGGTACCGTTACTCTGACGAGGACCGGGCGCCGGGCATTTTCCGCGGGCATACCTCCATGGCCAGCGCCCTCCGCAATTCGCTGGTAACAAACACCGACGTGATTCGGCCTACCGCATCACCCAGGAATTACGAGGTGGCATCTTCCGACCTCGGCACAAAGCGGCGGAAACCACCCGGAGCAAGGGACCGGATTCTACCTTGCCGGAAATCCGCAAGACGAGTAGCCGAAACACTTCCAGAACATATGTCGTATAAACTTCGCTGACGAGGCAGAGATTTGGCGCCGGCGTGGCGGTGTTCCGACCGGTACTCCGGCACCGCTGCCGGCCGTGCCGGTCCGCAACCGCGGTCAGCCCTGCTCTGACCCCGCCCGCAGACAGCGACGTCCGCACTTCCCGGCTCCACCGTGTCTCCGAAGCGAGAGGCGACCCGCCATGCCGCTGCACATCCCGCCTGCCCCTGCGCCCGCCCTGCGCAGCATCCTCACCGCCCTCAGCTCCGCCACCGCCGTCCGCGACGCCCCCACCGCCTCGCTGCGCGCCCATCAGGGACCACTGAGCCCCGACCACCCGCTGCCGGTGCACGTCTGGGACGACATCAGCCAGGCCGGCCCGCCGCGCACCCGCCTCGCCGGCTGGCGCTTCCTGGTCCGCGGCGGGGAACGCGCCCTGGCGACCGCCGAGGCCCGGCTCACCGCGGACGGCTGGACGTTCTCGCGCTTCTGCGACGGCCCCTATGTCGTCGCGACCGAACGGGCCCTTCAGCAGGCGGAGTCGCTCGCCGCGCCGTACCAGCCGCGGCTGCTGTCCGTCCCGGAGCTGTACATGCTCACCCTGTGGCTGCACCACGACATCACCGCGGACGGCGCCGACGGCATGCCCGCCCCCGGTGACCTCCTGGTGCCGCTGGCACCCGCACCGCCGGGGATCGCCCCGCACCTCCCGCAGCGCCTCGCCGACCTGCTCCCCCGCCTGGCCCGCCGCCTCGCCCCCACCCCGCTGCTCCGCGAACCGGCCTGACCGCCGCACCCCCTCGCACGCCCGCGCACCCCGCACCGCCGCCCTGCGCCCCGTGGCCCTTCCCGGCCGCGGGGCGCACCGCGCTGCCCACCCGCGCGGACCCGCCGCCGATACCACTCCCAACCCCCCGGGAGTCGTGCTCAATTGGGAGCAACCGCCCGCACGGGTGATGCGTCAGTATCGAGTGTGTACCGCTGCTGCGAAATCCCTGCGGAAACACCTCCGTGGGGCAAGACTGGGACCGACATGAAACGGGGGAGCGGCCATGACCACCTCATCGAGCCGCACGACGTTCACCACACCGCAGCGAAAGACAATTCCCATGTGCCAGCATCAACCGCCATGCCCGTCAGCGGAATCCACCGACCGGGAGGCCGCCCAACTGGTGGCGCACCACCCGGAGCAGGGCTGGAGCCTGCTCTGCAACGGCGTCCTGCTCTTCGAGGACACCGGTGAGCTGCTGCCGGACGGCCAGGTCATCGCCCCGCACCGGCCGCTCGGCTCCGCCCGGGTCACCGCCGCCGCTTGATCCCGCCACCCGGCACGAACCACAGGGCCCCCGGCATCCCTGCCGAGGGCCCTTGATGTTGCCGTGGATCAGCTGTCGTACTCGTCCAGCGGCGGGCAGGAGCACACCAGGTTGCGGTCCCCGAAGGCACCGTCGATCCGGCGCACCGGCGGCCAGTACTTGTCCGCGGCGTTCACCCCGGCCGGGAAGACGGCCTCCTCGCGGCGGTAGGCGTGGTGCCACTCGCCGGCCAGCGCGCCCGCGGTGTGCGGGGCGTTGCGGAGCGGGTTGTCGTCCCTGTCCCACTCCCCCGAGCCGACCTTGTCGATCTCCGCGCGGATGGCGATCATCGCGTCGCAGAAGCGGTCCAGCTCGCCCAGGTCCTCGCTCTCGGTCGGCTCGATCATCAGCGTGCCGGCCACCGGGAAGGACATCGTCGGCGCGTGGAAGCCGTAGTCGATGAGCCGCTTGGCGACGTCGTCGATGCTCACACCGGTCGCCTTGGTCAGCGGCCGGACGTCGATGATGCACTCGTGGGCGACCAGCCCGCCGGGCCCGGTGTAGAGCACGGGGTAGTGCGGCTCCAGGCGCTTGGCGATGTAGTTGGCGCTGAGGACCGCGACCTGGGTGGCGCGCTGGAGGCCCTCGCCGCCCATCAGCCGGACGTACGCCCAGGAGATCGGCAGGATGCCGGCCGAACCCCAGGGGGCGGCGGAGATCGGCCCGACACCGGTCTCCGGGCCCGCGGTGGGCTGCAGCGGGTGGTTGGGCAGGTACGGCGCCAGGTGGGCACGGACGCCGACCGGGCCGACGCCGGGACCGCCGCCGCCGTGCGGGATGCAGAACGTCTTGTGCAGGTTGAGGTGCGAGACGTCGCCGCCGAACTTCCCCGGTTCGGCGAGGCCGACCAGCGCGTTGAGGTTGGCGCCGTCCACGTAGACCTGGCCGCCGGCCTCGTGCACCGCCGCGCAGATCTGGGTGATGTGCTCCTCGAACACGCCGTGGGTGGACGGGTAGGTGACCATCAGGACGGCCAGCTCGTCGCGGTGCTTCTCGATCTTGGCGTGCAGGTCGTCGGCGTCGACCTCGCCGTCCTCACCGGTCTTGACGACGACGACCTTCATGCCGGCCATCACGGCGCTGGCGGCGTTGGTACCGTGCGCCGAGGACGGGATCAGGCAGACGGTGCGCTGCTCGTCGCCGTTGGCGCGGTGGTAGGCGCGGACGGCCAGCAGCCCGGCGAGTTCGCCCTGCGAACCGGCGTTGGGCTGGATGGACACCTTGTCGTAGCCGGTGACCGTGGCCAGCCGCTCCTCCAGCTCCTGGATGAGCGTGAGGTAGCCCTGCGCCTGGTCGGCCGGCGCGAAGGGGTGCAGCTGACCGAACTCCGGCCAGGTGACCGGCTCCATCTCGGTCGTGGCGTTCAGCTTCATCGTGCAGGACCCGAGCGGGATCATGCCGCGGTCCAGCGCGTAGTCCTTGCCGGCCAGCGTCCGCAGGTAGCGCAGCATGGCGGTCTCGGAGCGGTGCTGGTGGAAGACCGGGTGGCCGAGGTAGTCGTCGGTGCGCAGCAGCGACTGCGGCAGCGCCTCGGCGACGGCCGCGTCCAGCCGCTCGATGTCGCCCCGCACCCCGAAGGCGCCCCAGACCCCGGTCAGCTGGGCACGCCCGGTGGTCTCGTCGCAGGCGATACCTACCAGGTCCGCGTCGACCTGGCGGAGGTTGATCCCCGCCTGGCGGGCGGCGGCGACGACCTCGGCGGCCCGGCCGGGCACCCGCGCGGTCAGCGTGTCGAAGTACGCCTCGTGGACCAGTTCCACCCCGCCGGCCCGCAGGCCCTCGGCCAGGACGGCCGCGTAGCGGTGGGTGCGCCGGGCGATCGTCCGCAGCCCGTCGGGCCCGTGGTAGACCGCGTACATCCCGGCCATGACGGCGAGCAGCACCTGCGCGGTGCAGATGTTGCTGGTGGCCTTCTCCCGGCGGATGTGCTGCTCACGGGTCTGCAGCGCCAGCCGGTACGCCTTGTTGCCGTCCGCGTCGACGGAGACCCCGACCAGCCGGCCGGGCAGGCTGCGGGCGAACTGCTCGCGTACGGCCATGAAGCCGGCGTGCGGGCCGCCGAAGCCCATCGGGACGCCGAACCGCTGGCTGGTACCGACCGCGATGTCCGCGCCCAGCTCACCCGGCGAGGTCAGCAGGGTCAGGGCCAGCAGATCGGCGGCGACGGTGACGACCGCGCCCAGCTCGTGGGCCTGCGCGATCACCCCCCGCGGGTCGCGCACCGCACCGGACGCGCCCGGGTACTGCAGCAGCATGCCGAAGACCCCGCGCTCGGCGATCTCCGCCGGAATGCCGCCGGACAGGTCCGCCACGACGACCTCGACGCCGGTCGGCTCGGCGCGGGTCCGGATCACGGCGACGGTCTGCGGCAGACAGTCCGCGTCGACCAGGTAGACGCCCTGCTTGACCTTGCCGACCCGGCGGGAGAGGGCCATCGCCTCGGCGGCGGCGGTGCCCTCGTCCAGGAGGGAGGCACCGGAGGTGGGCAGTCCGGTCAGCTCGGCGACCATCGTCTGGAAGTTCAGCAGCGCCTCCAGCCGGCCCTGCGAGATCTCCGGCTGGTAGGGCGTGTACGCCGTGTACCAGGAGGGGTTCTCCATGACGTTGCGCAGGATCACCGGTGGCGTGAACGTGCCGTAGTAGCCGAGTCCGATCATGGACGACAGGACCTGGTTGCGGTCGGCCAGACCACGCAGCTCCGCCAGGACCTCGGCCTCGGTACGGCCCTGCGGCAGCCCCAGCGCCTCGGCGCTCTTGATCACGTCCGGGACGGCGGCGGCGGTGAGCTCGTCCAGCGAACCGAAGCCGACCTGCGCGAGCATCTTGGCCTGCGCCGCGTCATCGGGGCCGATGTGCCGGCGCTCGAAGGGGGTGCCGCGCTCCAGCTCGGTCAAGGAGATGCGATTGGTGGTCATCTGCGGGGGCCTCCTGGTCGGTACGACCTGCGAGGGGCACCAGGGCGCTGGTGCCCGGACGGCCTCCCCCTCTGTCATCTCAACCTGAGAGCTTCACCGGCCCGTGGGGTGCGGCCCGGTTTTCACCGTCGGTGAGGAGGGGTTCCGGCTCGGTGACCGACCGTGCCCCGTCCTGCTTTCCAGAGTGACCTCACCCACGCGGTACGTGTGCCTGAGAGATTCCGGGGAGGATTTGCTCCTTCGGCGCCCCTGCCGCGAACGACAAAGGACTCTCCCGCCTGGGTTCTGCGGCCAATCGTCAGCCTACCAGCGCACTGCCGGAACGATCCTTCGAGTGGCCGAGGCATGAAATGTGCCGTTTCGTAGTTGTCACAAGGCAGTTGCGACCAACTGGAGGGACCGTGCAAACCGATATCGATCCCCGGAGCCTCATCGGCCGCAAAGCGTTCGACCGGAACGGCGCGAAAATCGGCACCATCGACGAGGTTTACCTCGACGATGCGACGGGCGAGCCGGAGTGGGCGGCGGTGCGCACCGGCCTCTTCAGCCGTGATGCGTTCGTCCCCCTGGAACCCAGCGAAATGGTCGGCGACAGCCTGCGCATTCCCTATGACCGCAAGCTCATCAAGGATGCCCCGGACTTCGGCGTCGGCCGGCATCTCTCCCCCGAGCAGGAACTCCAGCTCTACCACCACTACCGGCTCGATATCTCCTCCCCGGTCTCGGACTCACCGTCCGCCGCCGGTGAGTCGGACTTCGGGCGAATCGCCGGCGCGGACGACTGATCCGGGCCGCCCAGCAGCGGCAGCGGCTCCCCCGGCCGCAGCGCCGGATCCCCGACGGCAAAGGTCCGCACCCTCCCGGGTGCGGACCACGGCGTCTCGAACCGGACGGTCACCCGCCCCACCCCGCTGCCCTGCACCCACCCGGCGCCGAACTCCTCGTGCACCACGTCCAGCCCCGGGTGCCACCGCCGCGGCAGCTCCTCCTCCAGCACCGGCTCCCGCTCCTCCTGCGCTTCCGGCTCGGCGGTCACGGCATGCTGCGCCGCCTCCCGCTCCGTCGCGATCTGGGCGAAGAGGTCCTCCTGTGTGAAGTCCGCCAGCCCGCTCACCCCCACGCCCAGCAGCCGCACCCCGCCGGTGGTGTCCACCGTCTCCAGCAGCCGTACGGCCGCCTCCCGCACGACCGCGGGGTCGTCGGTGGGACCGCGCAGCGTCTCGGACCGGGTGAGCGTCGAGAAGTCGTAGTTCCGCACCTTGATCACCACCGTGCGCCCGGACCGCCCGGCGGCCCGCAGCCGCTCCACACACCGGTCGGCCAGCCGCAGCACCTCGTTCCGCACCCGCGTCCGGTCCGTCAGATCGACCTCGAAGGTGTCCTCGACCGACACCGACTTCGCGTCCCGCTCGGCCACCACCGGCCGGTCGTCCTGCCCCAGTGCCATCGCGTAGAGCCCCGTGCCGTGGGCCCGGCCCAGCAGTCGCACCAGCTCCGCCTCACCGGCCTCCGCGGTCTCCGCGACGGTATGGATCCCGCCCCGGCGCAGCGCCTCGGCCGTGGCCGGCCCGACCCCCGGCAGCGTCCGCACCGGCAGCGGCCCCAGCAGCTCCCGCTCCGTACCGGGCTCGATCACCACCAGGCCGTCCGGCTTCGCCTGCTCGGACGCGATCTTGGCGAGCATCTTGGCGCCCGCCAGCCCCACCGACCCCGTCAGCCCCGTGGCCGCCCGGATATCCCGCCGCAGCCGCGCCCCCACCGCCCGTACCGCGGCCGTCTCCGGCGCGACCCCGCCCGCCTCCAGATCCACGAAAGCCTCGTCCAGGCTCAGCGGCTCCACCAACGGCGACAGCGCCCGCAGCAGCTCCATGACCGTTTCACTCACCTGGCGGTACAGGGTGAACCGCGGGCTGAGATAGGCGGCGTTGGGGCACAGCCGGCGCGCCTGCGCCGTCGGCATGGCCGAGCGCACCCCGTGGACCCGGGCCTCGTACGACGCCGTCGCCACCACCCCGCGCGGCCCGATCCCTCCGACGACCACGGGCTTCCCCCGCAGGCTCGGCTTGGCCGCCTGCTCGACGGAGGCATAGAACGCATCCATGTCCAGATGCAGGATCGTCGGCGCACGTCTCACACCACTGATGCTGCCGCACACCACTGACAATCGGCCCGACCCGGGCCCGGGACCCCGTACGCGCCGTCAGCCGGCCCGGTTGCGCCGCCGCGCCAGCTCGTCCTGCGGGTTCTTCCCGATCAGCGTCTCGCCGGTGTCCACGCGCTCTCCGTGGAGCTGCGACAGCGCGCCCTCCACGTCCCGCCACACCACGCCGACCGCGATGCCGAAGACCCCCTGGCCCCCCTGGAGCAGGTCGACGACCTGGTCGGGCGAGGTGCACTCGTAGACCGTCGCGCCATCGCTCATCAGCGTCATCCGCGTCAGATCCGCCAGCCCGCGCGAGCGCAGGTGCTGCACGGCGGTGCGGATGTTCTGGAGCGAGACCCCGGTGTCCAGCAGCCGCTTGACGATCTTCAGGACGACGACGTCCCGGAAGCTGTAGAGCCGCTGTGTGCCGGAGCCGTACGCCGGCCGGATGCTGGGCTCCACCAGACCGGTCCGCGCCCAGTAGTCGAGCTGTCGATACGTGATGCCCGCCGCCGCGCATGCGGTCGGTCCGCGGTAGCCGATGTTCTCCGCCTCGCGGTCCCCCGACATCGCGGCGGCCTGTACAGGACCGCGGTTCGCTGCCGCGCCCGAGTGGAGCGGCAATGCCCCTTCCGCCGCCGTACCGTCGCCGGTGATTGCCACGCCGCCCTCCGTCCTCCACGTCCCGGACGGGACCTGCCATATCGACGGTATGCAGTCACCCGGGGTGCGTCAACGATCGCCGCGCTCGCCACGCCGAGTGATAATCACCCTACGAGTGGTTTCTCGTGACTTGCCGCGGGGAATGGATTGCAGGTTGGCCGGAAACAGGCGTTCGACTGGCCGAGTCACTGGTTGCTGGTGCCGAAGTCCTCGGGCGAGATCTGGTCGAGGAACTCGCGGAACTTCTCCACCTCGTCCTCCTGCTCGTCCGGAATCGCGATCCCCGCGTCGTCCAGCACACCGTCGGTACCGAAGATCGGCGTTCCGGTGCGCAGCGCCAGCGCTATGGCGTCGGACGGCCGGGCGCTGACCTCGACGCCGCTGGCGAAGACCAGCTCGGCGTAGAAGACCCCTTCGCGCAGATCCGTGATGCGGACCTGCGTCAGCTCCTGGCCCACCGCTTCGAGCACGTCCTTGAAAAGGTCGTGCGTCAGCGGCCGGGCGGGGACCATGCCCTGCTGGGCGAAGGCGATGGCGGTGGCTTCCCCCGGCCCGATCCAAATGGGCAAGTAACGGTCGCCTCCCACCTCCCGCAGGAGCACGATCGGTTGGCTGGAAGGCATTTCCACCCGGACACCCACGACGTCGAGCTCGTTCACACAGCAACCCTAGGACGTGCCCGGCAGGTTTGGGTAGTCGGGCAGTCGTTTGCTCACGGCAGACGGACCCGCAGAGCGCTCTGTACCAGCGCCGCGTGGAGCCGTACGGACAGCGTGGCCAGCTCTCTGGCGGTGGCCTCGGCATGCGCCCGGGTCTGAGGGTTGCGGTGCCGCCGAAGGGGTGCAACGACCTGCTCGACCAGACCGGCCTCGCGCTCGGCCGCCGCCTTCACGGCACGCAGATGCCGCGGCTCCAGACCGAAGCGGCCCAGCTCCGCGACAAGTTTGGCGACGGACACGGTCTCGATGTCGTATCCACCGTCCTCATGGGCGACGATGAGTCCGTAGGACTCCCAGTCGGCGAGGGCCGCCTCGTCCACGTCGGCGGCGGTCAGCAGCTCCGCCCGGCCGATCCGGGCCGCCGTCGGGCCCTCGTCGTCCGGGTCGGACACGCCCTCGACCAGGTCACGGGACGGCGCCGGGGCCGGGAGCGACACCTGCTCGCCCCGCTCCAGGGCGTCCAGATGCTCCCGGATGACCTTGAGCGGCAGATAGTGGTCCCGCTGCATGCGCAGCACGCTCGCCAGGCGCTCGACGTCGGCAGCGGTGAATTTGCGATACCCGGAAGGCGTGCGCTTCGGCTCGACGAGCCCCTCGGCTTCCAAGAAGCGGATCTTGGAGATGGTGACCTCGGGGAACTCCTCGCGCAGCGCGTTGAGCACCCTGCCGATGCTCATCGGCTTGCGGTCCGAGGAAGCGGTGCCGGTAGAACCGGCACCGCCTGCCGGTGTATGGCGCATATGCCTTCCCTGGCGGTCAGATGCCGACGCCCCGCTGGCTCGCGTAGAAGACCAGGCGGTACTTGCCGATCTGCACCTCATCGCCGTTGGCGAGGACGGCCGAGTCGATCCGCTCGCGGTTGACGTAGGTGCCGTTCAGGCTGCCGACGTCGGTGACCGTGAAGCGACCGTCCGGGCCGCGGCGGAACTCCACGTGGCTGCGGGAGACCGTGACGTCGTCGAGGAAGATGTCGCCCTGCGGATGCCGGCCCGCCGTCGTCAGCTCGCCGTCCAGGAGGAACCGGCTGCCGGAATTCGGGCCCCGGCGGACGACCAGCAGCGCCGACCCCAGCGGGAGGGCATCGACGGCCGCCTGCGCCTCAGGGGACAGCGACGGCGACAGGTTCTGCCCCGTCGCCTCCGCGTCGTACGCCTCGATCCCCGAGATGGAGATCGTCGAGGTCGTCTCGGACGCGCGCTCGGGCTGTGCGCCCGGACGCAGCGGCGCACCGCAGTTGGAGCAGAACCGGCTCGCCTCGGCGTTCCGGTGCCCACACCTCGTACAAACCGGCAAGGCCAACCCTCCACCCGTGCGTGAGGTTGATGGTTCCTGGGAACCTATGCGGCCGGACCCGGAGGGGTCAACAGAACCCGCGCCGTGCCCCCCGGACGGACCGCTGACCTCGTCACGGAAGAGCGGACGGTCCTCGGCCGCGCCGCTCTCCTCGGGCTGGCGCGTCGCGCGATGCCGCGCGGAGCCGCTGCCGCCCTCCTGGCGAGCGCTCTTGCCGAACAGCTTTCCAAACAACTTCACGGGCGATTCCCCTTGTACGAAACAGACCCGCCCGTGGGGCAGGACGAACCCTCGATGCACACACCGGCCGATCCGGACATCCTGTGAACGTCCGTGGCCATCAGACAGTTTCCACCACACACCACACGCACGGTGCGTCGACCCCCCGCTACGTCATGCCCTCCCCGGGCCATCACCATCCGTAGACGCCTCACTGCGATGACGACCGAGCGTAGTCAGGCCGCTTCGCCTCCCGCAAGGCGTCCACAACGATCTTCTCCTCACGGGTCACAGACACCTTGGCCTGCTCCTTTTCCAGTGTCTGGACCACTCCGCCAGGGATGTTCAGCGCCGGTTCCAGGTCCTCCGGCTTGCCGATGACCCTGAATCGGTACGGCTGCGTGACGCGCTTGCCGTCGACCTGCACCCCGCCCCGGAGGTCGGAGAAGTAGGTGTTCGCGACGACCCGTACGCCATTGACCTGGATGGCCTCGGCTCCGGCCGCCCGCAGTTCCTGGATCGTGTCGAGCAGCTTGTCCGCCTCCACGGAGTGGTGCGGGTCGTCGATGGTCAGGTTGATGCCGGGGCCCTGCGCCCCGACGGTCCCGGCCAGCACGCCCAGCTGCGCTTCCTTCTCCACGGTCTGCTTACGGGCCTCCTTGGCCTGGTCCGAACTGTTCTCCAGTTCGGTCTTCTGCCCTTCCAGGCGCCGCTGTTCATCCGTCAACCGCTGGGAACGGTTGTCCAGTTCATCCAGGATTCGCACCAAATCCTCTTGGCGCGCGCCCCGCAGCGCACTGCTGTCACTCGTGGAACGTACCTGAATCGCGAGGCCGAGACCGAGAATGAACAGGAGCAAGGCAACGATCAGTTGAGCCCGCGTCAGCCGCGGCGGCCACAGGCCGGCGACAAGGCGCTGCCGGCCGGTCCGCGGCTCCAACGGTGTCCCGTCGTCCGCCGCGGCGCCAGAGGTGCCCTCGTCCGCCGGTTTGGCACCACTCTGCCCCGCCTCGCCCGATTCCTTGTCGGAGCCCCGGTGTTCGGCTTCCTCACCCGTATCCCCTGCGGGCGTACGGGGACTCTCCGGCGGCATCGGGCGCCGGTCGGCGGGACTGCGCTCCGGACCGGGCCTGCGCTCGGGCTGCGACTCGGACTTCTTCTCCGGCTCCGGCGTCTCCTCCGTACCCATCCGCCTCACGCCCTGAAGACGTGCCGGCGGATGGCGGCGGCATTGGAGAAGATCCGGATACCCAGCACCACCACGACACCGGTGGAGAGTTGGGCACCGACGCCCAACTTGTCGCCGAGGAAGACGATCAGCGCCGCGACCACCACATTGGACAGGAAGGAGACGACGAAGACCTTGTCGTCGAAGATGCCGTCCAGCATCGCGCGCAGACCGCCGAACACGGCATCCAGCGCCGCCACGACAGCGATCGGCAGGTACGGCTCGACCACCGTCGGCACCACAGGTCGAACCACGAGTCCGACCACGACTCCCACGATGAGGCCCAGTACGGCGATCACGATGTGCCCTTCCCTGTGTCGGCGCCGTCCGTCTTCGCGGCACCGGCCTGCGGCTTTGCTGTACGTACGGTCAAACTGGGCGCGGGCGGCAGCGTGACCTGGCTCTCGGCGGAAATCTTCGCGCGTACGCCGTAGTTCTCCTGCAGCACATGCAGATACTGGCCGTCGGCACTGTCCTGGAACGCGGTGCTGAGCCGCTGCCCGTCCCCCACCGCCAGCACCGTGTACGGCGGCACCAGCGGCTTGTTGTCGACCAGTATGGCGTCTCCCGCGGCCCTGATCGCCGAGAGTGACGTGAGCCGCTGCCCATTGACAGCCATCGCCTCCGCACCCGACTGCCAGAGCCCGTTGACGACCCGCTGCAGATCCCGGTCCCGCACCCGCCCGGTGTCCGAGAAGTCGCTGCTCTCGCGCGGCCCGCCGGCGCCGCTCTCCGCACCCTTGGCATCGTCCACGACGAGCTTCACCCCCGGCCCGGTGACCTGCGTCGAACCCGCCAACAGCGCCAGCAGTTCGGCCTTGTCACCACCGTGCTTCTGCAACGCCTCCCGCTGCATCCGGTCCACGGCGTCCCGCGTCGTATCGACCCGCTGCTGCTGCGTGTCGGCCTCGGCGGTGCCCTTCTGGATACGGTGGATCAGCTGCTCGCGCTCCTTGGCGAGCGTCGGTGCCGACACCCGCGCCTGCGCCGCCCCCACGGTCACCACCAGCGCCGCCAGCACCAGTCCGGCGGCCAGGCCCAACTTCGCCCGCAGCGTGCGCGGCAGACCGCGTTCACCGGTTTCGGACCTGCGCGCGGCGGCCTCCGCGTATCCGTCGTCGAGGCTGTGATCCATCACGTTGGTCAGCAGCGACATGGACGCATCGGGACGCGCGGCCGGCTTCCGGGTGTTGGTCCGATCGGGGCGCTGCTGCGACATGCCGCACATCGTCGCATGTCGGCGGCGCGGTCTCCCAATGGCCCCACCGACGTGCCGGAGCGGCGGCACGCCGGTGGGATCGGGTCAGCGTCCCGCGCTGTCCACCACGGCCGACCACTCGTCCAGCAGCTGCTGCGCGGAGGCGTCGTCCGGCCCCTCCGCCCACAGATGCGTGACCGCCTCGGCCGGATCGGGCAGCACCAGCACCCACCGCCCGTCGGCCTCCACGACCCGCACACCGTCGGTGGTGTCCACGTCCCGGTCGCCGGCCGCCTCCACGACATGCCGCATGACCAGCCCCTTGACCGCCCACGGCGTCGCCAGGTCGCGGCGCTGGACGTGCGCCCGCGGGATCCGCGCGTCGATCTGGCTGAGCGTGAGCTGCGTACGGGCCACCAGGCCGATCAGCCGGACGAACGCCGCCGCACCGTCGAAGACGCTGCTGAACTCCGGGATGAGGAAGCCGCCGAGACCGTCCCCGCCGAAGATCGTGCCGTCCATCCGCCCGACCCGCGTCAGGTCGTCCGGCGACGTCGTCGTCCACTCCACCTGGGTCCCGTGGTACGCCGCCACCTGCTCGGCGATCCGAGTCGTGGTCACCGGCAGCGCCACCCGCCCACTCCGCCGCTCCGCGGCAACCAGATCCAGCATCACCAGCAGCGCACGGTCGTCCTCGATGATCCGCCCGCGCTCGTCCACCAGGGACAGCCGCTCGCCCACCGGGTCGAACCGCACCCCGAACGCGGCCCGCGCCGAGGCCACGATCTCGCCGAGCCGTACGAGCCCGGAGCGCCGGGCGTCCGCGGTCTCCGTCGGCCGGGACTCGTCGAGACCGGGATTGATGGTCAGCGAGTCGACGCCGAGGCGGCCGAGGAGGCTCGGCAGCACCAGACCGGCGCTGCCGTTCGAGGCATCGACGACGACCTTCAGCCCGGAGTCGCTGATGCCCGTGGTGTCCACGGCCCGCAGGATGGCTCCCGTATAGGTGTCGAAGACGCTGGCCGGGAAGTGCAGATCACCGATCTCACCGGGGAACGCCCGCCGGTACTCCTGGCGCGCATAGACCCGGTCCAGCTTGCGCTGCCCGGCCTGCGAGAGATCCGCGCCCCGCTCGTCGAAGAACATGATGTCGACGGAGTCCGGCACACCGGGCGTGGTGCGGACCATGATGCCGCCGGCGCTGCCCCGCGCGGTCTGCTGCCGCGCGACGGGCAGCGGAACGTTCTCCAGGTCGCGTACGTCGATGGCGCTCGCCTGCAGAGCGGAGATCACCGCGCGTTTCAGTGCCCGGGCACCACGCGAGTGGTCCCGGGCGGTGGTGACCGTGGAGCCCTTCTTGAGCGTGGTGGCATACGCACCCGCGAGCCGCACGGCGAGTTCCGGGGTGATCTCGACGTTGAGAATGCCGGACACCCCGCGCGCCCCGAACAGATGCGCCTGGCCCCGGGATTCCCAGATCACCGAGGTGTTGACGAACGCACCGGCCTCGATGGTCTTGAACGGATAGACCCGCACATTGCCCTGGACGATGGACTCTTCACCGATCAGGCATTCATCGCCGATGACCGCGCCGTCCTCGATCCGCGCGGCCCGCATGATGTCGGTGTTCTTCCCGATCACACAACCGCGCAGATTGCTCTGCTGACCGATGTAGACGTTGTCGTGCACCACCGCCCGGTGGAGGAACGCCCCGCTCTTGACGACGACGTTGGAACCGACGACGGTGTGCTCACGGATCTCCACATCCGCTTCGACCTTGGCGTAGTCACCGATGTACAACGGGCCGCGCAGTACCGCGTCCGGATGAACCTCGGCGCCCTCCGCCACCCACACACCCGGCGAGATCTCGAAGCCGTCGATCTCCACATCGACCTTGCCCTCAAGGACGTCGGCCTGCGCCTTCACATAGCTCTCATGCGTGCCGACGTCCTCCCAGTAGCCCTCGGCGACATAGCCGTAGATCGGCTTGCCTTCCTTCATGAGCTGCGGAAAGACATCCCCGGACCAGTCCACCGGAACATCGGGCTCAAAATAGTCGAAGACCTCCGGCTCCATGACGTAGATGCCGGTGTTGACGGTGTCCGAGAAGACCTGGCCCCAGGTCGGCTTTTCCAGAAATCGCTCGACCCGGCCGGCCTCGTCCACAATGGTGATGCCGAATTCCAGCGGGTTGGGGACCCTCGTGAGGCAAACAGTGACGAGGGCGCCCTTTTCCTTGTGGAACCGAATGAGGTCGGTCAGATCGAAGTCGGTGAGCGCATCACCGGAGATGACGAGGAAGGCGTCGTCCTTGAGGGCTTCCTCTGCGTTCTTCACACTGCCGGCAGTGCCGAGTGGCTTTTCCTCATTGGCATAGGTGAGCTCCATACCGAGCTCTTCCCCGTCCCCGAAATAGTTGCGAACGAGCGAAGCTAGGAATTGCACGGTCACAACGGTCTCACTGAGACCATGCCTTTTCAGCAACCGCAGTACGTGTTCCATGATCGGCCTGTTGACCACGGGAAGCAGCGGCTTGGGCATGCTGGACGTCATGGGGCGAAGGCGTGTGCCTTCGCCGCCGGCCATCACAACGGCCTTCATGTCGGAAGCGTCCTCCTCTAAGAGACGACGGTTCTTGCCGACTTCACTTGTCCGGTTCGCCCACTGTTTTCCGCACGGGCCCTGGACCTCGGCACGTTCTGCCGGTTGGGCGAGCTCAGTCGGCCGTGGCGTCCGCCCTGATGATCCGGCGGACCTGGACCACGTAGAGGATCCCTGCCCACCAGTACAGCGCCGTACCCCACCCCGCGAACGCCCATCCGAAAATAGCAGCGAGTGTGTGAAGCCAGCCACTTCCATCGCTCAGTAGCAGCAACGGGAAGGCGTACATCAAGTTGAACGTAGCCGCTTTGCCCAGGAAGTTCACCTGGGGAGGCCCATAGCCGTGGCGACCGAGGAATCCGACCGCGATCAGCAGCATCAGTTCCCGGGCCAGCAGCGCCGCGGTGAGCCAGAGCGGCAGGATCTCACGCCACGTCAGGCCGACGAGGGTGGAGAGGATGTAGAGACGGTCGGCGGCCGGATCGAGGATCCGCCCCAGGCTGCTGATCTGGTTCCAGCGCCGGGCGAGCTTGCCGTCCAGGTAATCACTGACACCGCTCAGCGCGAGGACCAGCAGCGCCCAGCCGTCAGCCTTCGGACCACCGAATTCCGGCCAGAGGATCAACCACAGGAACACGGGCACGCCGACCAGGCGCGCCATGCTCAGAATATTCGGGATGGTGAGGACACGATCTGTCTGGACCCGCGTCTCCTGGACCTCCACGCGGAAGCCTCCTGTGGGAAATGTGCCAATGATGCCCCTGACTTTACCTGCCCCGCCGGCCCCGCCGCGCCCCGGGGCCCGCACCCTGGAACGCAAAAAAGCCCCGCCGGGAACCGAAGTTCCCGACGAGGCTTTTTCAAAAATTGTTCGGCGGCGTCCTACTCTCCCACAGGGTCCCCCCTGCAGTACCATCGGCGCTGAAAGGCTTAGCTTCCGGGTTCGGAATGTAACCGGGCGTTTCCCTAACGCAATAACCACCGAAACACTATGAAGACAAACTCCAACCAGCATGGCGAGTTCGTTACTTCAGAACCTACACAGTGGACGCGAGCAACTGAGGACAAGCCCTCGGCCTATTAGTACCAGTCAACTCCAACCGTTACCGGTCTTCCATATCTGGCCTATCAACCCAGTCGTCTACTGGGAGCCTTACCCCATCAAGTGGGAGGGAGCCCTCATCTCGAAGCAGGCTTCCCGCTTAGATGCTTTCAGCGGTTATCCTTTCCGAACGTAGCCAACCAGCCATGCCCTTGGCAGAACAACTGGCACACCAGAGGTTCGTCCGTCCCGGTCCTCTCGTACTAGGGACAGCCCTTCTCAAGACTCCTACGCGCACAGCGGATAGGGACCGAACTGTCTCACGACGTTCTAAACCCAGCTCGCGTACCGCTTTAATGGGCGAACAGCCCAACCCTTGGGACCGACTCCAGCCCCAGGATGCGACGAGCCGACATCGAGGTGCCAAACCATCCCGTCGATATGGACTCTTGGGGAAGATCAGCCTGTTATCCCCGGGGTACCTTTTATCCGTTGAGCGACGGCGCTTCCACAAGCCACCGCCGGATCACTAGTCCCTACTTTCGTACCTGCTCGACCCGTCAGTCTCACAGTCAAGCTCCCTTGTGCACTTACACTCAACACCTGATTGCCAACCAGGCTGAGGGAACCTTTGGGCGCCTCCGTTACCCTTTAGGAGGCAACCGCCCCAGTTAAACTACCCACCAGACACTGTCCCTGATCCGGATCACGGACCCAGGTTAGACATCCAGCACGACCAGAGTGGTATTTCAACAACGACTCCACACCAACTGGCGTTGGCGCTTCACAGTCTCCCACCTATCCTACACAAGCCGAACCGAACACCAATATCAAGCTATAGTAAAGGTCCCGGGGTCTTTCCGTCCTGCTGCGCGAAACGAGCATCTTTACTCGTAATGCAATTTCACCGGGCCTATGGTTGAGACAGTCGAGAAGTCGTTACGCCATTCGTGCAGGTCGGAACTTACCCGACAAGGAATTTCGCTACCTTAGGATGGTTATAGTTACCACCGCCGTTTACTGGCGCTTAAGTTCTCAGCTTCGCCAACCCGAAGGTCGACTAACCGGTCCCCTTAACGTTCCAGCACCGGGCAGGCGTCAGTCCGTATACATCGCCTTACGGCTTCGCACGGACCTGTGTTTTTAGTAAACAGTCGCTTCTCGCTGGTCTCTGCGGCCACCCCCAGCTCAGACAGTAAATGTCATCACCAGAAATGGCCCCCCTTCTCCCGAAGTTACGGGGGCATTTTGCCGAGTTCCTTAACCATAGTTCACCCGAACGCCTCGGTATTCTCTACCTGACCACCTGAGTCGGTTTAGGGTACGGGCCGCCATGAAACTCACTAGAGGCTTTTCTCGACAGCATAGGATCATCCACTTCACCACAATCGGCTCGGCATCAGGTCTCAGCCTCAACGTGTGACGGATTTACCTACCACACGGCCTACACCCTTACCCCGGGACAACCACCGCCCGGGCTGGACTACCTTCCTGCGTCACCCCATCGCTTACCTACTACAAGTCTGGTCCGTCGGCTCCACCACTCCCCTCAACTCCGAAGAGATCAGGGCGGCTTCACGGACTTAGCATCGCCTGATTCAGTACTGGGCGCTTCAAAGCGGGTACCGGAATATCAACCGGTTGTCCATCGACTACGCCTGTCGGCCTCGCCTTAGGTCCCGACTTACCCTGGGCAGATCAGCTTGACCCAGGAACCCTTAGTCAATCGGCGCAAGAGTTTCCCACTCTTGTATCGCTACTCATGCCTGCATTCTCACTCGTGAACCGTCCACAACTCGCTTCCACGGCTGCTTCACCCGGCACACGACGCTCCCCTACCCATCACAACAGGCGTTAGCCCTCATGCTGCAATGACACGACTTCGGCGGTGTGCTTGAGCCCCGCTACATTGTCGGCGCGGAATCACTTGACCAGTGAGCTATTACGCACTCTTTCAAGGATGGCTGCTTCTAAGCCAACCTCCTGGTTGTCTCTGCGACTCCACATCCTTTCCCACTTAGCACACGCTTAGGGGCCTTAGTCGATGCTCTGGGCTGTTTCCCTCTCGACCATGGAGCTTATCCCCCACAGTCTCACTGCCGCGCTCTCACTTACCGGCATTCGGAGTTTGGCTAAGGTCAGTAACCCGGTAGGGCCCATCGCCTATCCAGTGCTCTACCTCCGGCAAGAAACACACGACGCTGCACCTAAATGCATTTCGGGGAGAACCAGCTATCACGGAGTTTGATTGGCCTTTCACCCCTAACCACAGGTCATCCCCCAGGTTTTCAACCCTGGTGG
>NZ_KN708638.1:1218611-1221645 GCF_000805335.1 Streptomyces sp. CT34
GGTATTAGACCCCGTTTCCAGGGCTTGTCCCAGAGTGAAGGGCAGATTGCCCACGTGTTACTCACCCGTTCGCCACTAATCCCCGGCCGAAACCGGTTCATCGTTCGACTTGCATGTGTTAAGCACGCCGCCAGCGTTCGTCCTGAGCCAGGATCAAACTCTCCGTGAATGTTTACCGGTAATCCGGTGACACTCGCGTTGAGCGGAACAACCAGGAGGAATAGTCCCGATCGTTCACAGCGTCCTCGCTGTGTGTGCCTCCCAAACTCGGGAGGACTTTCAAAGGAACCTCATCTCCATGACAGAGACGGGGTATCAACATATCTGGCGTTGACTTTTGGCACGCTGTTGAGTTCTCAAGGAACGGACGCTTCCTTTGGATTCCCTCTCGGGTTTCTGCCGGGCGCTTCCCTTCGATGTTTCACACTCTATCAGGGCTTTTCCGGCTTTCGAACCACCGCTTTTCTGCAGGCATGCAGAAGCGCATGATTCGAGAATCAGGATCATGACTCTGAGGAGTGCCGCCCACTCAACCGGTCGCCGTTGCGTGCTTCCTGGTTGTCCGGGGCAGATCTCAGACAGTACAGGGGTGGTGTGGGCGAGGCAAATCGATTCGACGGGGAAGCAGGTGCCAACCGGCGTCTCTCGTGCGGAACCGTCAGTTCCTATGACTTACGCTTCTGAACGGTGCGCCGTCCAGGACAGGCAGTGACGGCGGCCTGATGAATCTTCACCCCTGGGAGGCTTCCCATGACCACCGTGACGTCCCCTCTTGAAGGACGCGCCATCGGACTCGCGGCAGTGCCGGATCCGGTGTTCTCCGGAGCGATGGTGGGTCCCGGTACCGCCATCGACCCCGTTCGCGAGCCGTCGGAGGCGGTTTCGCCCGTGGACGGCGTCGTTGTTTCGCTCCACCCCCATGCGTTTGTCGTGGTCGACGGCGAGGGACACGGCGTCCTGACGCACCTTGGTATCGACACCGTTCAGCTCAACGGCGAGGGCTTCGAGCTGCTGGTGAACAAGGGCGACACGGTGTCGCGGGGCCAGGCCGTCGTGCGCTGGGACCCGGCCGCGGTCGAGCAGGCCGGCAAGTCGCCGGTGTGCCCGGTCGTCGCGCTGGAGGCCACTGTCGACTCGCTCGGTGACGTGCGCGAGGACGGCGACGTCAAGGCGGGCGACTCGCTCTTCTCCTGGCAGTAGGGACTTGCCGGGCGCCGTTCCGCACGGCAGGTACGACATCCACCGCGGCGGCTGGGTCCGCCGCAAGCAACCGGAGACGGGTGACATGGAGACAACGCTGCGAGGCGTCGGCGTGAGCCACGGTGTGGCCATAGGCGAGGTGCGGCACATGGGCACGGCGGTGCTGGAGCCGCCGGCCAAGCAGATTCCGGCCGAGGAGGCGGAGCGCGAGCAGGGGCGTGCGCGCCAGGCCGTGGAGGCGGTGGCCGCCGATCTGATCGCGCGGGGCAATCTGGCGGGCGGCGAGGCGCAGCACGTGCTGGAGGCCCAGGCCATGATGGCTCAGGACCCTGAGCTGATGGCCGATGTCGAGCGGCGGATCGCCGTCGGCAGCACGGCTGAGCGGGCGGTGTACGACGCCTTCGCCGCCTACCGGGCGCTGCTGGCCGGTGCGGGTGAGTACCTCGCCGGGCGGGTGGCCGACCTGGACGACGTGCGGAACCGGATCGTGGCGCGGCTGCTCGGGGTGCCGATGCCGGGCGTGCCGGACAGCGATGAGCCGTATGTGCTGATCGCGCGGGATCTGGCGCCGGCCGACACGGCGCTGCTGGACCCGGCGCTGGTGCTCGGGTTCGTGACCGAGGAGGGCGGGCCGACCAGCCACAGCGCGATTCTCGCGCGGGCGCTGGGGGTGCCGGCCGTGGTGGCGCTGCCGGGTGCCGGGGAGCTGGTCGAGGGCACCGTGATCGCCGTGGACGGCAGCACGGGTGAGGTCTTCGTCGACCCCAGTTCCGCCAAGCGCGCGGATCTGGCGAAGGCGGCGGAGGAGCGGAGGGCGGCGCTGGCGGCGTCGTCCGGTCCCGGTGCCACGTCCGACGGGCACAAGGTGCCGCTGCTGGCGAACGTGGGCGGTCCGGCGGATGTGCCGGCGGCGGTGGCGGCCGGTGCGGAGGGGGTCGGTCTCTTCCGTACGGAGTTCCTCTTCCTGGACGACAGCAAGAACGCGCCGTCCGAGGAGAAGCAGGTCGACGCCTACCGGAAGGTCCTGGAGGCTTTCCCCGAGGGGCGCGTGGTGGTGCGCGTGCTGGATGCCGGGGCCGACAAGCCGCTGGACTTCCTGACGCCGGCCGACGAGCCGAACCCCGCGCTGGGTGTGCGGGGGCTGCGGACGCTGCTCGACCACCCGGACGTGCTGCGGACCCAGCTCTCGGCGCTGGCCAAGGCGGCCGAGGGGCTGCCGGTCTACCTCGAGGTCATGGCGCCGATGGTGGCGGACCGGATCGATGCCAAGGCGTTCGCGGATGCCTGCCGGGAGGCGGGGCTGCAGGCGAAGTTCGGCGCGATGGTGGAGATTCCGTCGGCGGCGCTGCGGGCGCGGTCGATTCTCCAAGAGGTGGAGTTCCTTTCGCTGGGCACCAATGACCTGGCGCAGTACACCTTCGCGGCGGACCGTCAGGTGGGCGCCGTGTCGCGGCTGCAGGACCCCTGGCAGCCGGCGCTGCTGGATCTCGTGGCGGTTTCTGCCGAGGCGGCGAAGGCCGAGGGCAAGAGCTGTGGTGTGTGCGGTGAGGCGGCCTCCGATCCGCTCTTGGCGTGTGTGCTGACGGGACTTGGGGTCACCAGCCTGTCGATGGGTGCGGCGTCGATTCCGTATGTGCGGGCGACGCTGGCCAAGCACACGCTGGCGCAGTGTGAGCGGGCGGCTGCCGCGGCCCGTGCCGCGGACACCGCCGACGACGCCCGGGCCGCTGCGCAGGCGGTGCTCTCCGGGGAGTGATCCGCGCGGCGCGGTGCGTCGCCGGAGTGGAGTGTGAGGGCCGTCCCGCCGTTGTGGCGGGGGGGGCGTCTCCGGGGG
>NZ_KN708638.1:1221655-1256946 GCF_000805335.1 Streptomyces sp. CT34
ACGCGGTGCTCGGGTGGGATGGGGTGGCCGGTGTCGTCGGTGCAGTAGGCGTTGAAGATCTCGGCGGCGCCGAGGGCGTGCGGCCAGGCGTCCTTGAGGCGCCAGCCGCGGACGGTGATGCGGGCGGTGCCGGTGGTGCCGGCGGGTTCGGTCGTGGTGCGGCAGACGATGGCGCCGGGGGTGCGCAGGGCGCAGCCGACGGCGAGGACCGTGCAGAAGAGGACGGTCTGGGATTCGGTGAGCTGGGGTGGGCTGCCGTCGGGGGCCGCGGTGGCGTACAGCTCGGCGGAGAGGGAAGGGGTGCCGACCGGGACGGAGCAGACGAGGTGGTGGGTGCCCGCGCCGAGGGCTTCGAGGAGTTGCCGCAGGGTCTGGGTGGCGCGGGCGAGGGCGGCCGGGGTGCGGTCCTCGCCGCACTCCTCGCAGCGGCCGGCGCGGGCCAGCAGGGCGGTGGCGCGCTCCCAGGAATCCTGGCGGGCGGCTTCTTCGCGGAGTAACGGGAGGAGCTGGGCGAGCGGTTGGCCTTCGTAGGGCACGGTGGCGCCGGTGCAGGCGAGGGCGGCGGTGTAACGGGTGCGGCTGTCGGGGTGGTCCGGGGCGAGGGCGTGTTCGGCGCAGTAGTTCTCGTAGGCGGTGGGGTCGAAGAGGCTGAGGGTGGTGTGCACGCCCTGGGAGGCGAGGGTGTGCAGCAGGGTTTCCATCTGCTGGAGGTAGCTGTGGTGGTCGTCGAACGGGAAGGTGCGGTAGCGGCGCATGGCCGCGAAGTCCCGTTCGTCGGCCAACACGGCGGCGGTGCTGGGGACTTCGCGGCGGAGTGTGCGGCCGGCGGCGGTCTGCTGCGCGGGACGGTTGCTGCGTGTCATGGCTCCCCCTCGGTGAGGTGCGTCGGTCGAACGTCACTTGTCACCGAGAGTAATCGGAGGGTCTGACAATGCCGGTCCGGCGCCGGTCTTCGCTGGTCGGAGCGGTAGACCGGCGCCGGGCTGGTTACTTTGCGTGGGTCCGGTCGGCGGCGATCCGCTCGTAGAAGCGGAGGAGTTCGAGGTTGTCGACGGAGCCGGGGTTGACGGCCTTTTCGAGGGGGGTGCCCTGGAGGAGGCGTTTGACGGGGACCTCGATGCGCTTGCCGGTGAGGGTGTGCGGGACGCCGGGGGCCTCGATGATGTCGTCGGGGACGTGGCGGGGCGAGAGCTGTTCGCGGATGGTGCGCTTGATGCGGTCGCGCAGGGCGTCGTCCAGGGTGGCACCGGGGGCGAGGTGGACGAAAAGGGGCATCCAGTAGCCACCGTCGGGGAGTTCGAGGCCGATGACGAGGGATTCGCGGATCTCGGGGAGGCGCTCGACGGCTTCGTAGATGTCGGCGGATCCCATCCGGACGCCCTGGCGGTTGAGGGTGGAGTCGGAGCGGCCGTGGATGACGACGCTGCCCCGGGGGGTGAGGGTGATCCAGTCGCCGTGCCGCCAGACGCCGGGGTACATGTCGAAGTAGCTGTCGTGGTAGCGGACGCCGTCGGGATCGTTCCAGAAGCGGGTGGGCATGGACGGCATGGGGTTGGTGACGACCAGTTCGCCGACCTCGTCGACGACGGGCCTGCCCTGGGGGTCCCATGCCTGGAGGTCGGTGCCGAGGCAGGCGGCCTGGAGCTCGCCGATGTGGACGGGGAGGGTGGGGACGGCGCCGGCGAAGCAGCTGCACACGTCGGTGCCGCCGCTGACGGAGGCGACCCAGAGGTCGGCGCCGCTCTCCGCGAAGCTGTCGTGCAGCCAGCGGAACCCGTCGGGCGGGAGCGGGGAGCCGGTGGTGGCGACGCAGCTGACGGCGGACAGGTCGAGGTCGCGGGCCGGGTGGATGCCGGCCTTGCGGCAGGCCATGACGTAGGCGGCGGAGGTGCCGAAGAAGGTGGCGCGGGTGGTGGCGGCGACCCGCCACTGGGCGGCGATGTCGGGGTGTCCGGGGCTGCCGTCGTAGAGGACGATCGTGGCGCCCACGAGGAGGCCGCCGACGAGGAAGTTCCACATCATCCAGCCGGTGGAGGTGTACCAGAAGAACCGGTCGTCGGGGCCGAGGTCGCAGTGCAGGCCGGTCTGCTTGAGGTGTTCGAGCAGGATGCCGCCCTGGGACTGGACGATCGCCTTGGGGAGCCCGGTGGTGCCGGAGGAGTACAGGACCCACAGCGGGTGGTCGAACGGGACCGGTTCGAAGACCGGCTCGGTGTCGTTCGTGGTCAGGTCGGACCAGTTCAGGGATCCTTCGGGGGCGGGGGTGCCGAGCAGGGGGATGTGGACGACGGCGCGCAAGGTGGGGAGTTCCGCGCGGAGTTCGGTGACGGTGGCGCGGCGGTCGTGCTCCTTGCCGCCGTAGCGGTAGCCGTCCACGGTGAACAGGACGACCGGTTCGACCTGCTGGAAGCGGTCCAGGACGCTGCGGGCGCCGAAGTCGGGGGCGCAGGAGGTCCAGACGCCGCCGACCGCGGCGGTGGCCAGGAGGGCGACGACGGCCTGCGGGATGTTGGGGAGGTAGCCGCTGACGCGGTCGCCGGGGCGGACGCCGAGGCGGCGGAGTCCGGCGGCCAGCGAGGCGACCTGGGCGCGCAGTTCGGCCCAGGTGACGGTGGTGGGTTCGTGGGTCTCGTCCACGTGGAGCAGGGCGGGGCGCCCGGCGCGGTCCGGGTCCTCGGCGGCGCGCAGGGCGTGTTCCGCGTAGTTGAGGGTGGCGCCGGGGAACCAGCGGGCGCCGGGCATGGTGCGGTCGGCGAGGACGGTGTCGTAGGGGGTGGTGAAGCGGACGTCGAACCATTCGGCGGTGGCCCGCCAGAAGTCGGGGAGCCGGTCCACCGACCAGCGGTGCAGGGCCGCGTAGTCGGCGGCGGGGTCACCGGGTACGGGGGCGGGTGCGCCGTGGTGTGCGGCGGCCCAGGTGTGGAAGCGGGTGACCTGTGCGCCGGCGATCCGGTCCGGGCCGGGCTGCCAGAGGGGTTCCGGCCGGTCGGCGGAGTGCGGTGCGGTGGTCATGTTGCGGCTCCTGGGCGGTACGCGTGGTCGGCGTCGGTCGCGCGCGGTGGCCGGGGGTTCCCCGTGCCCAGCGGGTGGGCGGGCGCGCGCGGCATGGCTTGCCTGGACCATGCCACGTGATCGACTTGTGCACCAGGGTGGACCCCACATCGGTGGACCCGCGCACCCTCGGGGTGGCGGATGTGTGAAGGCCGCCCACGGGGGCCGCGGACGGTCCCGGGAGGCCGGTTCCGGCCAGTGGCGGGTGATGCCCGGGCCTGAAGGTGGCCGAGCGTGACCCCGCGCAGGTGAACGGCAGTTGAACGGTTCCCGCACCGGGGGTCGTCGATGGCAGGCTGACCGGCATGGACGGGCGTGATCTGGTGCGGTCGGTACGGATGGTCAGGGCGGTCGGGCCGGCGCAGGGGCTCCGGGCCATGCGTACGGCGTGGCGCCGGCGCAGGGCGGACGCGCTGGCGCTGCCGCGGCGGGTCGCGGAGCGGGCGCGGGTTCCCGGTGAGGCGCGCGGGGCCGAGCCCCAGCCGGGTGGCGGGGTGATCCGTTTCGCGCGGTCGTCGCTGCGGGTGCGGGTCGCGTCGGGCGGTGCGGTGTTCTGCGGCTGGGACGGGGCCGGGCCGGAGCCCTCCTACGCGCTGGCCGGGGCGTGCCCGGAGGTGGATGCGCGGGCGGTGCTGGAACCGGATACCGGGGGCGGCTGGCGGGTCGTCTCGGAGCGGGTGCTGGTGGCGGTGTCCCGGTTCGGCGCGGTCGAGGTGCGGACGCCCGGTGGCGCGGTGCTGCGGCGGGAGCTGCCGCCGCGCTGGTGGGACCGTACGGAGACGGCAGGGCGGAAGGGGGCGGCGCCGGGTGGGCGGGAGAGTGCGGCGCCGGAGGGTGGCGGCCGGCCCGAGGGGATGGTGGAGTCGCGGTGGGTGCAGCGGTCGGAGGTGGCGGCCGATGCGCGGTTCTTCGGGCTGGGCGGCCGGGCGGGCGGACCGCGGCTGCGGGACGGGGTGTACCGCCTGTGGAACACCGATCCGGGCGGCGCGTTCGGTCCGGGGGACGATCCGCTGTATCTGACGATGCCGGTGCAGCTGGTCGTGGCGGACGCGGGGACGCATCTGGTGTTCCACGACAATTCGTGGGACGGCCGGGTGACGCTGCGCGAAGGGGTGGAGGGCGCGGGCTCGGGCCATGACCGGCCGGGCATCTGTGAGCTGCGGATGGACGGCGGGCCGCTGCGCTACTGGGTGCTGGCGGGGACGCCGGCCCGGGTGCTGCTGGGGTGGACGGCGCTGACCGGTGCGCCGGCGCTGCCGCCCCGCTGGGCGCTGGGCCATCAGCACTCCCGGTGGGGGTTCGGGAGTGCGGAGGAGGTGCGCCGGGTGGTGGCGGGCTACCGGGAGCGGGGGCTGCCGCTGTCGGCGGTCCATCTGGACATCGACCACTACGACGGGCACCGGGTCTTCACCGTCGACCGGGAGCGGTTCCCCGATCTGCCGGGCCTGGCACGGGAGTTGCGCGAGCAGGGCGTGCGGCTGGTGTCGATCGTGGATCCGGCGGTGAAGGCGGAGCCGGGGAACGCGGTGTACGAGAGCGGGGCCGCCGCGGACGCGTTCGTACGGGACGCGCGGGGGCGGGAGGTGCGCGGTGTGGTGTGGCCGGGTGAGTCGGTGTTCCCGGATTTCACCGACGCGCGGGTGCGCAAGTGGTGGGGCGCGCTGTACGCGGAGCGGCTGGCGCAGGGGTTCGCCGGGGTGTGGCACGACATGAACGAGCCGGTGTCGTTCGCGGCCTTCGGGGAGCCGACGCTGCCCCGTTCGGCGCGGCACGACATGGAGGGCCGGGGCGGTGACCACCGGGAGGCACACAACGTCTACGGGCTGGCGATGGCGCAGGCGGGCTTCGAGGGGCTGTGCGAACTGCGGCCCGGGGAGCGGCCGTTCCTGTTCTCCCGGTCGGGCTGGGCGGGGTTGCAGCGGTACGGGGGCACCTGGTCGGGGGATGTGGCGACCGGCTGGCCGGGGCTGCGGGCGTCGTTGTCGCTGGTGCTGGGGCTGGGGCTGTGCGGGGTGCCGTACAACGGGCCGGATGTGGGCGGGTTCTCGGCGGTGCCCTCGGAGGAGCTGTATCTGCGGTGGTTCCAACTGGGGGCGTATCTGCCGCTGTTCCGTACCCACTCGGCGCTCCGGGCGGGGCGGCGGGAGCCGTGGGAGTACGGGAGCGAGGTCCTGGAGCACGCCCGTGCGGCGCTGCGGGAGCGGGAGCGGCTGCTGCCGTACTTCGTGACGCTGGGTCAGTGGGCCCGGCTGTCCGGGGCCCCGTACGTACGTCCGCTGTGGTGGAGCGCGCCGCGGGACCGGGCGCTGCGGGACTGCGAGGACGCGTTTCTGCTGGGGGATGCGCTGCTGGTGGCGCCGGTGCTGGAGGCGGGGGCGACCCGGCGGGCGGTGCGGCTGCCGCGCGGCCGGTGGTACGACACCGCGACCGGGCAGGCCCACGAGGGGCCGGGGCGAGTGTGGGTGGAGGCGCCGCTGTCCCGTATTCCGGTGCTGGCGCGGGCCGGTGCGGTGCTGCCGGTGGCGGGCGCGGACGGGGCGACGGAGCTGGAGGTGTGGGCGCCGGTGGCCGGGCGTACCGGTGGCGGGCTGGTGGTGCCGGATGCCGGGGACGGCTGGCGGCGGCCGGCGGTGGAGCGCTTCACCACGCGCCTGGAGGGGGGACGGGTGGTCGTCGAGCGGCGGGGCGGCGGGCCGGCGGGGTACCCGGTGCGGGTGCGGGGACTTCCCTAGGGTCCGCGGCGCCTGGTAGACGGGGGCCATGCCGAGATTAGCTGCCGCGCTGCGCGGCCTGGCCGCCGCTGCCGCCGCCCTGATGACCGTCACCGCCCTGCCGTCGAGCGCCGTGGCGGGCACCGCCGTCCACCCGGCGCCGTCGTCGCCGGCGGGCCACGGAGTGGCCGACGGCCCCAAGGCGCCAAGGGAGTTCGTGGCGCTGCGCGCCGTCGACCCCACGATCATCCAGGAGATCCGCTATGCCACCCCGCACAATTTCACCGGGGTGCCGGTGAACGGATATCGCGAGCCGATGTGCATTCTGACGCGGGACGCGGCGCGGGCACTGCACCGGGCGCAGCTCTCGTTCCTGCGGCGCGGATACTCCCTCAAGGTCTATGACTGCTACCGGCCGCAGCGCGCCGTGAACCACTTCGTGGCCTGGTCGAAGGAGTTGGCCGATCAGCGGATGAAGGCGGAGTTCTATCCCCGGGTGGACAAGTCGACGCTGTTCCGGGACGGCTATATCGCGGAGAAGTCCGGGCACAGCAGGGGCAGTACGGTCGATCTGACGTTGGTGCGGCTGCCGGCGGTGCCGACCCGGCCGTATGTGCCGGGCGAGCCGCTGACGTCGTGCTACGGCCCCAAGGCGCGCCGGTTCCCGGACAATTCGCTGGACATGGGGACCGGCTTCGACTGCTTCGACACGCTGGCGCACCCCCTCGATCCGCGGGTCAGGGGGCGGCAGTTGGCGAATCGGCTGCTGCTGAGGAAGGGGCTGGAGCGGGCCGGGTTCGTGAATTACGCGGACGAATGGTGGCACTACACCTTTACGCCGGAGACGTTCCCGGACACCTATTTCGACTTTCCGGTGTCGTGGGGCTCGCTGGTAGCCGACTGAGAGGCCGCGGGGCGGAGCAGCGCCGGGTGCAGCAGCCGGGCGGCCCCCGCGCGGTAGAGGCGGGCGCGGGGGCCGCCGCGGGCTCCGCCGCGCGCGGCGGGGGGGCCGGGGGGTTCGACGAATCCGGGGACGGAGAGCACCTTGCGGTGGAAGTTCCCGGCGTGCAGCGGGCTGCCCCAGATGGATTCATAGACGCCGCGGAGTTCGACGATGGTGAATTCCTCGGCGAGAAACGCGGTGGCCAGCGGGGTGTACTCGATTTTCGCGCGGGCGCGGTCGAGTGCGTCGGCGACGATGCGCGGGTGGTCGAAGGCGAGCGGGAGCGGTGCGGGCCGGGGCTCGGAATCACCCCCGTCGATCCCGTGCCCCGGGCCCTGTTCTTGGGGACGCCGCCGGGCCGCGTCCGGTTCGGTGCCGCGCTCCGGTGCGGCGGTGCCCCCTGGATCGGCTGCCAGGTCGGCGACCGGGATCCAGGCCGCGGCCGAGGCGTCGCCGCCGCCCCGCGCCTCGGGGAGGTCGGGCGCGAAGGCGAGGTAGGCGACGGTGACCACGGGCATCCTCGGGTCGCGGCCGGGGTCGCCGTAGGAGCCGAGCTGTTCGAGGTGGACGCGCTCCAGCAGGGCGGCGTCCAGCCCGGTCTCCTCGGCGAGTTCGCGGGCGGCGGCCTCGTCCAGGGACTCCTGGCCGGCGCGTACGAAGCCGCCGGGCAGCGCCCAGGCGCCCCGGAACGGGGGGCCGCCGCGCTCGACGAGCAGGATGTGCAGCGCGCCGCCGCGCAGCGTCAGCGCGACGATGTCGACGGTCACCGCGATGGCGGGGAAGGCGTGCGGGTCGTAGGCGGCGAGGAAGGCCGCCTCGTCGCGTGCGGCCGAGTCGTCCGCCGCGGCGCCGTCCGCGGTGCGCCGATGGTGCGTGGTCACACCCCGTCCCCCCTTCCGGTCGTCGTCGGTCATCGCTCCGAGTGTTGCCTCACAGTGTTGTTCTCAGGTTGAGTCTTTCTCGGAGCGAGAACAACATAGCAAGAGGGATCGGCGGCGTCCACCGGCTTCGGCACGCGGTTCGGGGGCAGCCGGACCACCTGGTCGCGGTGGAGTCGACGGCGGACCGGCACGGCAGCCGCACGGATACCGCCGAGGAGCGCCAAGTTCCCGTCGAATGCGGGTAAATGACGGGGCATCAGAGGATCTCCCGGCACGGTTCGGCGTTGCTCCTCGTCCGGTGTGCGGCTGCACGCGCCGGATATCAGCGGGGAGTTCCGGCCCGTTTCGTGTGGTCCTTGCGCCGAGCAGCCGTACGCTCCGGAAGGGTGTGTGAACAGTGCGTAAACGAAGGTTAGTTGGCTGGGGAGGGGCGGCATGCTGCTCCCGTGCCTCCCTGGACGGACCAGCTTCGTTTCGCTTTCCAGCCCGTGGTGAATCTCGCGACCGGCTCGGTCGCCGCGCTGGAGACCCTCGCCCGCCCCGAGGACAGCGACGTCGACGTGCTGAGCTGTGCGCGCCGCTGCCCCGATCTGGACGCCGAACTGGCGGCGCTCGCGGTACGGTCCGCGGCGCGGCAGGAGACCCTGCTGCCGCTGCACGTCAACGTGTTCGCGGAGACCGTCGCGGAGCGGCCGGGGCTGACGTCGCTCGGCAAGGCGGTGCACGAGGCGGGTCGGAGGCCCTGGGAGATCACCCTCGATCTCGTCGGACCGTTCACCCGGGTCCGGCACCGGCCGCTGCTGGACGCGGTGGCGGAGCTGCGCGACGAGGGCTACCGGATCTGTGCGGACGGCGTGGGGGACGGTGATCTGCCGCTGCGACTGCTGGGCGATCTCACGCCGGACATCGTCAAACTCGACGCGTCGCTGTGCGCGCGGCTGGACAGCGACCCGGGGCGGCAGGCCGCGGTGGCCGCGATGCGGCAGCTGTGCGAGCGGTTGGGCGGGCTGCTGGCCATCGAGGGGGTGGAGACCGAGCGGCAGTACGCGGCGGTGCGGGAGGCCGGGGTGCAGCTGGCGCAGGGGCATCTGTTCGCGCCGCCGGCGCGGCGGGCCGCTGCCGAGGTGTATCTGCCGGTCGCGCATCCGCCGCCGGCGAGCGGCCGGGGGGCGCCCTACCGCCCGCCGTCGGGTCCGCCGGTCGCCCAGTTCCTGCAACCCGCCGCGCTGCTGCCGATGTCGGTGTCGGCGGGCGCGGTCCGCAGCCATCTGACCGGCTTCCCGGAGGTGTCCGGGGTGCTGCTGGTGGACAGCGACGGGGTGCCGGTGCGGGCGATCGACCGGGACCGGTTCCTGCTCTCGCTCTCCGGGCGGTACGGGCACGCGCTGTACGCGGACCGGCCGGCGCTGCGGCTGGCCGACCGGCCGCGGACGGTGGGCGCGGATGCCACCGCCTGGCAGGTGCTGGACATGATCGCCGACGGGGACCGGGACCGTACCGGGGACGATGTGGCGGTGGTGGACGAGCGCGGCCGGTGCATGGGCGTGGTGCATCTCGCGGACATCCTGCGGGCGCTGGCCGAGAGCCGGGTGGAGGAGGCGGCGCGGCTCAACCCGCTGACCAGGCTGCCCGGTTCGGACGCGGTCAACGCCGAGGTGGACCGGCGGATCGCCGAGGGCCGCGAGTTCGCGCTGAGTTGGCTGGACGTGGACGGGTTCAAGCAGGTCAACGACGGTGCCGGGTTCGCGGCCGGCGACGAGCTGATCCGCTCCGTGGGCCGTACCCTCGCGGAGGTCGCGGAGGGCGAACCGACCGCCCGGGTGGGGCACATCGGCGGCGACGACTTCCTGGTGCTGGCCGACCCGGACGGCCTGGAGCCGTTCGCCGGGGCGCTGCTGGACGTGGGCTGGTCGGCGGGTGAGATGCCGGTGACGCTGTCGCTGGCGACGGTGGTGTGCCCGCCCGGCAGCGTCATCGGCCACGGTGCGGCGGCAGCCGCGCTGGCGCCGCTGAAGAAGGCCGCGAAGGCGCTGCCCGGGGCGAGTTGGGTGCTGGGACGGCCGGGCACGGAGCATACGGAGGTCCGGCGCGGGGCGGCGGAGCCGGTGCCGGAGGCGGCGGAGCCGGTGCCGGAGGCGGCAGAGGTGCTGGAGGCGGCAGAGGTGCTGGAGGCGGCAGAGCCGGTGCCGGAGGCCGAGCACCTCGGGGCAGCACCCGCCCCGGACGGGCCCGGCGAGCCGGCCGGGCAGGAGGGCGCCAGGAGCCGCGGGTGACCCGGCCGCCGCCGTGCCGACTCAACCGCCTTGGATGCAGGCGACCTTGACGCTCCCACACCCGCGGTGAACACTTCCGGGTGCCGGTCGCCGGATGCCAGTCGGCACCGCCGTACTCAGGCGTGGCACGCACCCTGCACGGAGGACCGGGGACCTCCCCGGGCGAGGGCCGAGGAGCCGCCATGTATGCCAATGGGGACATCGTCGTGGGTGAGGTGATCGGTACCGCGCTGCTGGTCCTGTTCGGGGCCGGGGTGTGTGCCGCCGTCACCCTCCACCACTCGAAGGCACGGGGCGCGGGCTGGGTGGTGATCGCGTTCGGCTGGGGCATGGGCGTACTGGCCGGGGCGTACACCTCGGCGCCGTTGTCCGGCGGGCACCTGAATCCGGCGGTGACGCTCGGCTCGGCGGTGGCCGGCGGCACGCCCTGGTCGAAGGTGCCGCTGTACGTCCTGGCGCAGCTGGCCGGGGCGCTGATCGGTGCCGTGCTGGCCTGGGCGCTGTACTACGCGCAGTTCGCCGCCAACGACGGGCGGTCCGGTCAGGCCCCGCAGCCGACGCTGGGGGTCTTCGCCACCGCCCCGGAGATCCGCCGGCCGGTCGCCAATCTGGTGACCGAGGTCATCGCCACCACCGGGCTGGTGCTGCCGCTGCTGTTCTTCGGTCGGAACAAGGGGATCGGTATCGGCCAGGTGCCGGGGGCCCGGGCGGGCGTCTACGGTTCCGGGATCAATGTGCTGCTGGTCGCGCTGCTGGTGGTCGGCATCGGGCTGTCGCTCGGCGGGCCGACCGGCTACGCCATCAACCCGGCCCGCGACCTCGGCCCGCGGATCGCGCACGCCGTGCTGCCGATCCCCAACAAGGGCTCCTCCGACTGGAGTTACGCATGGATCCCGGTGGCCGGGCCGCTGATCGGCGCGGTGCTGTCGGGGCTGGTCTACACGGCCGTGTTCTGAATGTGCCGGCCATGGAACATCCCGTACGCAGTTCGGTCCAGGACGTCAGGAGACGTGACGGTATGACGGAGCAGACCCCGAAGAGCGGGAAGGCCGCAAAGTACGTCGCCGCGATCGACCAGGGCACCACGTCGAGCCGCTGCATCATCTTCAACCACGCCGGGGCGATCGTCGCCGTCGACCGGCGTGAGCACCGTCAGATCTTTCCCCGGCCGGGCTGGGTGGAGCACGATGCCGCCGAGATCTGGTCGAAGGTGCAGGCCGTGGTGGCGGGCGCGCTGACCAGGGCGGGGCTGCGTGCGGACCAGCTCAGCGCGCTGGGCATCACCAACCAGCGGGAGACCACGGTGCTGTGGGACCGGGCCACCGGCAGACCGGTGCACCACGCGATCGTCTGGCAGGACACCCGGACCGGCCCGCTCTGCGCGGAACTGGGCGGTGCGGACGGGCAGGACCGCTTCCGGGAGGCCACCGGGCTGCCCCTGGCCAGCTACTTCTCCGGGCCGAAGGCGGCCTGGCTGCTGGACGAGGTGCCGGGGCTGCGGGCCCGCGCCGAGCGGGGCGAGATCGCGTTCGGGACCATCGACTCCTGGCTGATCTGGAATCTGACCGGCGGCACCGACGGCGGGGTGCACGTCACGGACGTGACCAACGCCGGCCGCACGATGCTGATGAACCTCGCCACCCTCCAGTGGGACCCGGCGATCCTGTCGGCGATGCGGGTGCCGGAGGCGATGCTCCCGGAGATCAGGCCGTCGGCCGAGGTCTACGGGACGGCCGTGGGGCAGTTGCAGGGGGTGCCGGTGGCGTCGGCGCTGGGCGACCAGCAGGCGGCGGTGTTCGGGCAGACCTGCTACGGCGTCGGCGAGGCCAAGAACACCTACGGCACCGGCTCGTTCCTGCTGCTGAACACCGGCGACCGCCCGGTGCCGTCCAAGAACGGGCTGCTGACGACCTTGGGCTACCAGCTCGGCGGTGAGGCGCCGGTCTACTGTCTGGAGGGCTCGATCGCCATCACGGGCGCGCTGGTGCAGTGGTTCCGCGACCAGCTCGGAATCATCGCGTCCGCGGACGAGATCGAGCCGCTGGCCGCGAGCGTCCCGGACAACGGCGGGGGCCATGTCGTACCGGCGTTCTCCGGGCTGTTCGCCCCGTACTGGCGGTCCGACGCACGCGGTGTGATCACCGGTCTGACCGGCTTCGTCACCAAGGCCCATCTGGCGCGGGCCGTGCTGGAGGCGACGAGCTGGCAGACCCGTGAGGTGGTGGACGCGATGTTCCAGGACTCGGGGGTGCCGATCACCCGGCTCAAGGTCGACGGCGGGATGACCGCCAACAGCCTGCTGATGCAGCATCAGGCGGATGTGCTGGGGGTTCCGGTGATCCGCCCGGTGATCTCGGAGACGACGTGCCTGGGCGCCGCCTACGCTGCCGGGCTCGCCACCGGCGTCTGGCAGGACCTCGACGAGCTGCGGTCGCACTGGCAGCGCGACCGGGAGTGGACACCGCGGCTGGCGGCCGACGCCCGGGAGCGCGAGTACGGCAACTGGCGCAGGGCGGTGGAGCGGAGCTTCGGCTGGCTGGCGGAGGACGGCGCGGCGCAAGGCTAGACGGGCCTGCGCCGGCGCCCCACAGACGTACGGCCCGTACCCCGGGCGGCGGGGTACGGGCCGTACTTCCGCGCCCTGTCAGGGAAGCGCGGGCCTGGGCGGCGCCGGCGGGCGGGCGCCGGTCAGGGAAGGGCGGGCTCGCGCCGCTGGGCGCCGCGCCGCATGGCGTGCTCGACGACGGCGATCAGCACGTCCCGTGCAGACTCCCGCTCCCGGGCGTCGCAGAGCATCACCGGCACTTCGGGGTCGAGATCCAGGGCGTCCTGGACGGTCTCGACGGGGTAACGGTCGGCGCCGTCGAAGCAGTTGACCGCGACGGTGAAGGGCAGTCCGCGGCGCTCGAAGTAGTCGATGGAGGCGAAGCTGTCGGCCAGCCGGCGGGTGTCGGCGAGGACGACCGCGCCGAGCGCGCCGCGGGCCAGTTCGTCCCACAGGAACCAGAAGCGGTCCTGTCCCGGGGTGCCGAAGAGATAGAGGACCAGTTCGTCGTGGACGGTGATCCGCCCGAAGTCCATGGCGACGGTGGTGGTGGACTTGCCCTCCACCCCCTCCAGATCGTCGACCGGGCGGCCGGCCTCGGTCAGCCGCTCTTCCGTACGCAGCGGTCTGATCTCGCTGACGGCGCCCACCAGGGTGGTCTTGCCGACTCCGAAGCCGCCCGCCACGAGGATCTTCAGCGTCACCGGCTCGGCCGGGGCGGACCGGCGGCGGCGCTCAGAACGCCCGAAGACCATGGGATTCTTCTCCTGGATTGCCGTGAATGCGGGTGGAACGCGCGGGAGCTCACGCTGCTGCGCCGCGGTCCGGCGGCTGCCAGTGCACCGTACAACGTGCCGGGCACGGCGCCCACTTGAGGGCGGGCCTCGTCGCGGGGACGCGGCGGGCCAAGGCCGCCAACCGGCTCAAAAGGACCGGCCCGGCGGCCGATCGGGCCGGCGGTCAGCTCTCCGGGCCGAGCAGCTCGGGCCGTTCGAGCAGCCCCAGCAGGCTCACGAAGCTGGCCTCGATGAACCGGCACAGCTCGTCGCGGGCGCCCTCCTCCCCGACCGGCCAGGTGACCACCGCCTCCTCGGCGAACGCCATCCAGGCGCGGGACGCCGGCTCGGCCCGCGGGGCGTCCGGCGCACCGAGCCGCCGGCGGGCGTCGCGTACCCGGCGGGCCAGCGTCTCGCGGGTCCCGCCGAGGATGTCGGTCACCGCGGGATGGCTGCCGGCCGCGCCCCGGACGAGGGCGAGATAGACCTGGCGGTGCTCCAGTACGTGGTCCACGAAGCCCGCGATGAAGGCCCGCATCCAGGCGACCGGCTCCAGCGCGTCGTCCGGCGCGGTCGCGGCGGCGAAGCGGTCGCAGGCGGCCCGGACCACCGCGCGGTAGAAGTCGCGCTTGGAGTCGAAGTAGTGGAAGAGCAGTCCGCGGGAGATGCCGGCCCGGCGGGCGACCTCGTCGGTGGACAGCTCGTCCAGGGAGCGTTCGGCGAGCAACTCCAGCCCGATGGACACCAGTTGCGCGCGGCGCTGGTCGGGGGTGAGCCGGGTGACCCGCCGGTCGGCCATCTCAGCCCCGCCGGTGGGTACCGAGGTGGTCCAGGATCCTGGGGGTGACCAGGTCGGGCGCCTCTTCCGGCAGCCAGTGACCGACACCGTCCAGCGCCTCGAAGCGGTACGGGCCCTCGACCCACTCCCCCGTCGCCTCGGCGGCGGTGCGCCCCAGGGCGATGTCCTCGCTGCCCCAGAGGAAGAGGGTGGGCACGGCGATCCGCCCGGCGGGTACCGAGATGACCGACTCGGGGGCGCGGTACCAGTTCAACGTCGCGGTCAGCGCGCCCGGTTCGGCCAGCCGGCGGACATTGCCGTCGACCAGCTCGGCGGGGACCTTGCCGCCGTAGACGGCCCGCAGCCGGGCGGCCTCGTCGGCCAGCAGCGCGGCCTCGGCGATGCCGGTCTCGCGGCGGAAGAAGCGGACGTAGTCGAGCCGGTGGTGCTGGTCGGGGTCCCCGGCGGCGGCGCGGTTGAGCGCTTCGGGGTGCGGAGTGGCCAGCACGGTCAGGGACTTCAGCCGCTCGGGGTGGGCGCCGGCCAGCGCCCAGGCGACGATGCCGCCCCAGTCGTGCGCGACCAGGTGGAAGCGGTCCGCGCCCTGCGCGTCGGCGAACGCGAGGGCGTCGGCGACGAGTTCGGGGACGGCGTAGTCGGCGATCCGCGGCGGGCGGGCGCCCGGGGCGTAGCCGCGCTGGTCGACCGCGACCGCGCGGTAGCCGGCCGCGCCCAGGGCGGGCAGTACGGCGCTCCAGGAGTCGGCGAACTCGGGCCAGCCGTGCAGCAGCAGGACCAGCTGGCCGTCGGCCGGTCCGCAGGCCAGGGCGTCATGGGTGTGCGGGCCGACGGCGATCGTCAGCCGCTCGAAGGGGTGCAGGTCCCCGGCGAGGGTGGATGTCGCGTCCGTGACCATGGCGGTGAGCTCCTTTCCGCGCTGTTGACAGCCGCTCGACAACACCGTACTGCGGTGTTGAGCAATGCTCAACAGCTCCGGCCAGGGCCCGTAACGCACCGTGCCGCCCGCCCGGAGAGCCCGGGTGGGCGGCACGGTCATGCCGATACGCGGCGCGTCATAACGCGCGCAGGCCGTCGATCACCTCGCGCAGCACCTGCTCGTCCGGCAGCTCGGCCGGCGGTACCGGGCGGCTGACGCGGACCAGCCCGGCGTCCAGCAGATCGCCGATCAGGACCCGGACCACGCCCACCGGCAGATCCAGCTCGGCCGCCAGCTCGGCGACCGAGAGCGGCGAGGTGCGGCACAGCCCGACGATGTCGACATGCTCCGGGGAGAGCGTCTGGTCCGCGATGGGCTCCTCGGCGCGGCTCTCGGCGACCACCTGCGCGATCAGGTCCAGCCGCCCCTCGGCCGCCGTACGGGTGCGCCCACGCGTCATCGCGTACGGCCGGACGACGGGGCCCGCGTCGTCGTCGAACCAACGGGCCGCGCCCCCTCCCGGTACGGCTGGGCCGTCCTGGTCGGTCATGGCATCACCGTAGTCGCGCTCAGCCGGCCTGTCCGGCCCGGGGCGCGGTGCCCAGGTGCGTACCGACGCGCTTGACCAGCAGCGTCATCTCGTAGGCGATCAGCCCGACGTCGGAGTCGGCGTCGGCCAGCACCGCCAGACAGCTGCCGTCGCCGGCCGCGCTGACGAAGAGGAACGCGCCGTCCAGCTCGACCAGCGTCTGGCGGACCCGGCCGGCGTCGAAGTGCCGGCCGACGCCCTTGGCCAGGCTGTGGAAGCCGGAGGCGACGGCGGCCAGGTGCTCACCGTCCTCGCGGGTCAGGTCCTTGGAGGCGCCGGTGGGCAGTCCGTCGCTGGAGAGGACCAGTGCCTTGCGGATGCTGCCGACCCGCTCGACCAGTTCGTCCAGGAGCCAGTTCAGCTCTCCGGATCCCTGCGCCGAGAACGCTGCGCTGGAAGCTGCCTTCGGTGCGGTCATGGACCGTCCTCTCCCGATGTGGTTCGTGGTGGTGCTGTGTTGCCCCCGGTGGCGGCGTCAGCGTCGCCGGCGTCCGGGGGTGTGGGGGTCTGCGGGGCCTCGCCGTGGTCCCGGCGACCGCGCTGCCAGCCGCGCTGGAGGGAGGCCATCCGGGCCCGGACCTCCTCGGCGTCGCGGTCGTCCGCCGGCGGCGGGGCCGGCCGGGCCGTCCCGGGGGCCCGGGCGGGGGCGGCCCTGAGCTGCGGGGCCAGACTGGCCTGGCGGACCCGCCGGGGCAGGCCCTTGGGGGTGGTGGCGGGCGGAGCGGGCGTGCCGTCGGGTTCCTCGGCACCGGGCGCGGGGGACGGTGTACCGCCGGCGGGGCGCTCGGCGCGGCCGGGACGCTCCGGACGGTCCGTGCGCTCCGGACGGTCCGCGGGCTCCCGACGGTCCGCGGGCTCCGGACGGTCCGCGGGCTCAGGCCGCTCGGCCGCCGCCTCGGGCGTACGCCTGCCCGGTCCGTCCGCCCGCTCGCCCTGTGCCTTGCCTTCCGCCGTCCCGTGGGTCGTGCCGCGGTCCTCCGGGTCGTCGACCGTACGGCCGTGATCGGAGACCAGGACCGGGGGGCGCGGGCGGCGCGGCAGCGGGGCGAGCCCGCCGGGGGGGGCCTGGTCGCGGGCCTGCTGGTGCTGCTCGCCCGAGGGGACGCGGGAGACGGACGGGGCGGTCTTGGGGGCGGCGGCCGGCCCCCGGCTGCCGCGACGGTCCCGTTCCCGGCCGCGGTCCCGTTCCCGGCCGCGGAAGACGGTGTCCTCCTCGTCGGCGGGGTCCGACTCGTCGGCGCCGAGCGGTGCCTCCAGTTCGACCGGCCCGTCGATGGCCCCGCGCTTCGGGCGCCGCGGGAGCGGCACCGGAACCTGGGCGAGGGCGGCCAACATGCCGTCCGCGCGGTCCCGTTGACCGTCCCCGGCCGGTTCGTCCACCGCGGCCGGCGCGTCGTCGCGGGCGCCCTCCGCCGTCTCGGTGAGGATCGCGCCCGGGATGAGGACCACGGCGGTGGTGCCGCCGTACGGCGAGGGCTGGAGGGAGACCCGTACGCCCTGCCGCTGGGCGAGCCGGCTGACCACGAACAGGCCGAGCCGGTCGGTGTCGGACAGTGCGAACTCGGGGGTCTCGGCGAGCCGGAGGTTGGCGTCCAGCAGGAGGTCGGGGGCCATGCCCAGACCGCGGTCGTGGATCTCCAGGGTGAAGCCGTTGGCGACCCGCTCGCCCAGTACCTGTACGGCGGTGTGCGGCGGCGAGAAGACGGTGGCGTTCTCCAGGAGTTCGGCGATCAGGTGCGTCAGGTCGGAGACCGCGGTGCCGTCCACCGCGAGCCGCGGCAGCCGGCGCACCTCGATGCGCTCGTAGTCCTCGACCTCGGCGACCGCCGCGCGCACCACGTCCATCAGCTGGATCGGCTTGCGCCACTGCCGGGAGGGGGCGGCGCCGGAGAGGATGACCAGGCCCTCCGCGTGCCGCCGCATACGGGTGGTCAGGTGGTCGAGCCGGAAGAGGTCGGCGAGTTCGTCGGTGTCCTCGGTGCGCCGCTCCATGGCGTCCAGGAGGGTCAGCTGACGGTGCAGCAGGACCTGGCTGCGGCGGGCGAGGTTGACGAACACCTCGGAGACGCCGCGGCGCATGTCAGCCTGTTTGACGGCGGCCTCGACGGCCGCCCGCTGAAGGGTGTTGAGCGCCTGGCCGACCTGCCCGGTCTCGTCCGGGCCGAACTCCAGCCGGGGCGCCTCGGTTTCCACGTCGACCTGCTCGCCGGCCGCCAGCCGGCGCATCACGCTCGGCAGCCGCACACCGGAGACCTCGTGCGCGGTCCTGCGGAGCCGGGTCAGGTCCCGGACGTGCCGGCGGCCGATCCGGAAGGAGACCACGATCGAGACCAGCAGTGCGAGGAAGCCGAGGACGCCGGTGGCGACCGCCTTGAGGACGATCCGGGTGGCGACCGGCGCGACCCGCTGCTGGTAGCGGTCGCCGGCCTCCTTGCCCATCCGCTGGAGGTCGCCGACGACCTTCTCCGCCGCGGTGTTCCAGCGATCGGCGTTGACCACGTGCGGTGCGGTGGCCGGGTCGGCGGCGATCACCCGGTCCTCGTACGAGATCAGTTCGCGGGCGCCGGCGGAGTGCCAGTAGTCCTCGTACCGGGCGCGGTCCGTGGCGGGCAGCAGGGGCAGGGTGGTGCTGTAGAGGATGCGGCGTTCGGCGACCCGGTCGGAGAGCGCGCGCTGGTCGCGCTTGGTGACGCTGCCGGAGGTGAGCGCCGCGGACATCAGCGCGTCCTCGCGGGAGAACGCCTCGCGGGCGCGGGTGATGTCGACCAGCGCGCGGCCCTGCTTGTCCATCTCGACGTTGTCCAGGGCATGGAGCGCGGCGAGCAGGTCGTAGCAGGGGTCGACCAGGGCGTCGTAGGACTCCATCGCCTCGTCGCGGGAGACCTTGTTGTCCTCGACCTGGGCGCGCAGCGCGTCCAGGCCGTCCAGGCTCTTGAGGAGGCCGGCGACCCGGTCGGCGTTGTCACCGTTCAGATCCGTGCGGACGTGCTGGGTGTCCACGTCGGCGCGGAGCCGGTCGACGGCGTCGTCGGTGGACCGGGTCTGGCCGCGGAGTTCGGGGAGCGCGTTGGCGCCGCGGCGGTCGGCGAGGTAGAGCAGGCTCTGGCGGCGTTCGCGCTGGAGGGCCTGGACGACGTCCTCGACGGGATAGCCCAGGTTCTTGACGACGTTGCCGACATCGAGCAGTTGGTTGGCCTCGCGCCCGGTGACATAGGTCGTGATGCCCCACATGGCCGTCAGGGACACCAACGGCACGAGCAGCAGCGCCACGATCTTCCGGCGGATCGACTTCCCGCGAAAGCGCATGGCCTCCCCTACGTCAACCCCGGCGCACGGGGGTGGTGTTCCGTCAACAGCGGCGCGAGCCTACTACTGACGGGGGATCGATCCGAAGGCCCGGCGAGGCGGCGCGGGGCGCGAACGGGGCGGGATCGTCACGAGTTGTCCGGTGATGCCCGGCCGACCCGCCCGGCGAGTGTGGCTATGGACACCCGGCGCACGGCCGAAATCCACCTACCCCTGGTAACCCCGCACCACCCCGGTGCGTGACGAGGGAGGGGGAACGCGGACTGGACAGCGGGGCGGTGCGTGTGGCATGTATCCGGTGAAATCCGGGCAGCCACCGAGGAGTCGGGCAGCCGGGCAGACTGCGGGGAGTGTGACGCGATGGACGGCGGCAGGCGTCCCTTGTGGCAGGAGGAGTCGGCGCCCCGGCGCCGGATGGCCGACCCGGTCCGTACGGCCGCGGTGCGCGCCGTCATCATCGTCGCCCTCACCCTGATCCAGGCCATGGTGGCGTTCCTGTGCACCCTCGCGGGTTCCTGGTTCGCCTTCCCCGCGGTGCTCTGCACCGTCGCCAGCACGGTGGTCGCGACCTGGGCCGTCCTGGATGTGTGGGTGACCCGCCAGGTCTGGGTGCAGCGCCACGGCGTGGAGTCCCGGCCGAGCAGCACGGCCAGGGAACCGCGCCGGGAACGCCGCCGGTCCCGGCGCGACGAGCGCCGGGAGCCGCCGGAGGGGACGCGGCACACGGACCGCGCCGCGGCCTGACCGCGCCGCGCACCCGGGCGGGGCGCCGGACCCCGCGGTGTTCTCCGGCGCCCGGCCGGCCGATCGTCACGCCACCGCCTCTTCCCTTACGGCGGGCCGGACATGGACCATCCCGTCCAGGACGCTGACCTCATGGGTGCGTACGGGGCGGCGGGCGGGCAGGCAGGTCGGCGCTCCGGTGCGCAGGTCGAAGAGCGCGGCGTGCAGCGGGCATTCGACGAAGCAGCCCTCCGCCCAGCCCTCGGAGAGCGAGGCGTCCTGGTGGCTGCAGGTGTCGTCGACGGCGTAGAAGCCGGTGTCGGTGTGGAAGACGGCGATCGCGGGCGTGGCCTCGTCGATCTCGATCCGTACGGACTCGCCGACGGGCAGGTCCTCGATGCGGCAGACGGGAATCATCTGGCCCCCCTCACGCTGATCGGTATCATGGTGTTGTGAATCACGCATCGCATCGCGCGATGCGCAACAGAATCCAAGCCGGGGGGCGGGCCGTCAAGGGTTTCCCGGAGAGCGTCCCGAAGGCGTGCCCGTCGGGGGCAACGGGTGGTGAGGCAAAGAGCCATGGCGAAGACGACCGACACGGCGGACGAGCGGTCCGAGGACCGGCGCGGCGGAGCGGGATCCGTCCAGTCCGTGGACCGCGCGGTGAGCGTACTGGAGAGCCTGGCCCGGCTGGGCGAGGCCGGGGTGACCGGGATCGCCGAGGAGTTGGGCGTCCACAAGTCGACCGCCTTCCGGATCCTGGGCGTCCTGGAGAACCGCGGACTGGTGGAGCAGGAGAAGGAGCGGGGGAAGTACTTCCTGGGCGCCGGGGTGCTGCGGCTGGCCGGCGCCGCGGCGATCCGGCTGGACATCTCGCAGGAGGGCCAGCCGATCTGCCGGGCGCTGGCCGACGAGACCGGCGAGACCGCCAACATCGCGGTGCTGGACGGCGATGCCGCGGTCAACATCATGCAGGCCAGGGGCGCCGCCGCGGTCACCGCCTTCAACTGGCTGGGCCGCCGTACCCCGTTGCACGCCACCGCCAGCGGCAAGGTGCTGCTCGCGCATCTGCCGCGGGAGCGCCGGGAGGCCCTGCTCAGCCGGAAGCTGCCGCGGTTCACCGAGCACACCCTGACCGCGGCCACCGGCGTGCGCGAGCAGCTGACGGCCGCCCGCGAGGACGGATTCGCCTGCACCGACGAGGAGTTCGAGAAGGGCCTGAACGCCGTCGCGGCGCCGGTACGGGCGTACGACGGCGCGGTGATCGGGGCGATCGGCGTCTCCGGGCCCGCCTACCGGATGGCCCGCGAACGGCTTCCGGAGCTCGCCGAGCGGTCCGCGAAGGCGGCGGCCGAACTCTCCCGGCGTATGGGGTACGGGGGGTGAACGGGGGCGCGCCGGCCACCCCTTGACGGATCCCTGACGGCCTTCCAGCATGTCTCCTATGGCGCAACTTCGCGCGCCATGAGCAACACCCGGTGCCTGGCGGCGTGGTGCCGCCGGGCGGCGCCCCGTTCTCCGCACAGTGCACCGACTCCACCCCTCACAGGCATCCGTGCCAACTCCATGCGCACCCCGCCCCTGCCGCCGCCGCAGGCGCTGTATGAGGAGTAGACATGCCGCACGAAGCCCGCGCCGCCGTCGCCGTCAAACGAGGCGCGCCCGTCGAGGTCCTGCCCATTCTCGTGCCCGATCCCGGCCCGGGAGAGGTGCTCGTATCCGTCCAGGCGTGCGGGGTGTGCCATACCGATCTGCACTACCGCGAGGGGGCGATCGGCGACGCGTTCCCGTACCTGCTGGGGCACGAGGCGGCGGGGCTGATCGAGGCGGTGGGCGACGGGGTCACCGAACTGGCGCCCGGGGATTACGTGGTGCTGGCCTGGCGGGCGCCGTGCGGTCGGTGCCGGTCGTGCCGGCGCGGGCGCCCGTGGTACTGCTTCGCCTCGCGCAACGCGGCGCAGCCGATGACGCTTCCGGACGGCACCCCGCTCAGCCCGGCGCTGGGCATCGGCGCGTTCGCGGAGAAGACGCTGGTCGCGGCCGGGCAGGCGGTGAAGGTGGATCCGTCGGCGCCTCCGGAGGCGGCCGGGCTGATCGGGTGCGGGGTGATGGCCGGGTACGGCGCGGCCGTGCACACGGGGGGCGTGGGCAGCGGGGACACCGTCGCCGTCATCGGCTGCGGCGGCGTCGGCAACGCCGCAATCGCCGGCGCCTCGCGGGCCGGTGCGCGCCGGGTGATCGCCATCGACCTGGACGACGGCAAGCTGGACGCCGCCGAGCGGTTCGGCGCCACCGACACCGTCAACTCCCGCGGCACGGACCCGGTCGAGGCGGTACGGCAGCTGACGGGCGGTCATGGCGCGGATGTGGTGATCGACGCGGTGGGGCGCCCGGAGACCTACCGGCAGGGGTTCTACATGCGCGATCTGGCCGGGACGCTGGTCCAGGTCGGGGTGCCGGACCCGGACATGCGCATCGAGCTGCCGCTCATCGACCTCTTCTCGCGCGGCGGCGCGCTCAAGTCGTCCTGGTACGGCGACTGTCTGCCCAGCCGCGACTTCCCCGTCCTCATCGATCTCTTCCTGAGCGGCAAGCTCGACCTGGAGCGCTTCGTCAGCGAGACCGTCACGCTCCACGACATCGAGGCGGCCTTCGGCAAGATGCAGCGCGGCGAGGTGCTGCGGTCGGTGGTGTCGCTCTAGGCGGGAAACAGGGGCGCGTGCCAGGGGCGACGAAGACACCCCTCGCACGCGCCCGCGCACGCCGGCACGGAGGACGACGTCCGCACACCGTTCCTGCTTACCCTGGCCCCGGCGCGCCGCACCGCACCTCCGTGCCGGCCGGGCCTCCGACACCTTGATCAACAGGCTGGGACCATGCACACCACGCACGACTGGATCACCACCCCCCTCACCCCGGACCTCCTGCGCGGCGCCCTCGACCTGGAGCGCACCGCGCACGGCCTGCTGCCGCACCGGCTGCCCGCCCGGGCCCGCGCCCAGTGCGCCGACGGACAGCTCGCCATGGCCGAGTCCCAGCCCTCCGGCGTGCGGCTGGTCTTCCGGACCCGGGCGACCGCCGTCGAACTGGACACGCTGCCCACCAAGCGGGTCTACGTGGGCGTCCCGCCCCGCCCGGACGGTGTCTACGACCTGCTCGTCGACGGCCGTCTCACCGGGCGGTCCGGTGTGGCCGGCGGCAACACCCTGACCGTCGACATGGCCACCGGGCAGGCCGAGCACCGGCCCGGCCCCGTGGGGACCGTCCGCTTCACCGGTCTGGCCGCCGGTGCCAAGGACGTCGAGATCTGGCTGCCGCACAACGAGACCACCGAGCTCGTCGCGCTGCGCACCGACGCCCCCGTCGAGCCGGCACCGGACCGGGGGCGCAAGGTGTGGCTGCACCACGGCAGTTCGATCAGCCACGGCTCCGACGCGGCCGGCCCCACGAGCACCTGGCCCGCCCTGGCCGCCGCGCTCGGCGGCGTGGAACTGGTCAACCTGGGCCTGGGCGGCGGCGCCCTGCTCGACCCGTTCACCGCCCGCGCCATGCGGGACACGCCCGCGGACCTGATCAGTGTCAAGATCGGCATCAACCTGGTCAACGCCGACCTGATGCGGCTGCGCGCCTTCACCCCGGCCGTGCACGGTTTCCTCGACACCCTCCGCGACGGCCACCCCACCGCGCCGCTGCTGGTCGTCTCGCCGATCCTGTGCCCGATCCACGAGGACACCCCCGGCCCCAGCGCCCCCGACCTCGGCGCCCTCGACAAGGGGCGGCTGCGGTTCCGGGCCACCGGCGACCCGGCGGAGCGGGCGAGCGGGAAGCTGACCCTGGGCGTCATCCGGGACGAGCTGGCCCGGATCGTGGCACAGCGGTCGGCCGCGGACCCGAACCTGCACTACCTGGACGGCCGCGACCTCTACGGCGCGGCCGACGCCGCCGAACTGCCGCTGCCCGACGGGCTCCACCCGGACGCCGCCACCCACCGCCGCATCGGCGAACGCTTCGCCGGGTCGGCCTTCGCCGCCGGCGGCCCCTTCGCGGACCCCGGCGCCTGATGCGGAGACTGCCGCCCTACCGGTGAGCGCGGGGTGGCGCGGGCGCACCGGCAGCGTGCGTCGGTGGCGCGGTCGTCCGGCGACCGCGCCACCGCGCCCGGTCAGCCGCCCGCCGTCTCCCCGTCGTCCTCGGGCCGCCGGTACATCCGGGTCGCGGTGATCTGCCCGTGCACCGCCTCCCCGGCCGGGTCCTGCTGCGGCAGCCCCGGCCGCAGGTGCTCCTCGACGCTGATGTACTTCAGGCCCGCCCGCAGGTCCGCGTCATTGCGCAGCCGGATGACCAGTGGGAACTCGGCGAGCGCGGTGGTGTCGAACAGCCCGGTGGTGTAGAGGAGTTGGACGCCCAGCGCATCGGCCACGGCACGCTGGAGCTCCAGCAGATACGTGGCGTTGGCACGGCCGATGGGGTTGTCCAGGAACAGCGTGCCGGCGTGCCGCTGCCGGTCGCGGCCCCGGTCGTTGCTGCGCAGCGCCGCCATCGTGCAGTACAGGGCGATGGCGGCGGTCAGCAGCTGGCCGCCGGAGAAGACATCGCCCATCTGCCCCACGGGCACCCGCTCGGCGCGCAGTACCGCATCCGGCTTGAGGATCTCCACGGCCACCCCGCGCGGCAGCAGCGCGGCCTGCACCCCGCGCAGCAGCAGGGACATGCCGTCCCGCCGCAGATCGCTGTTCTTGCGGACCGCCGCACGGGTCGCCTCGTCGATGACCTCGCCCAACCGCTCGGTGAGCGTGGCCTGGTCGGGGTCCTCGAAGCGGATCCGCAGGAACTCCTGGCCGGACCACTCCCCCAGCCCCTCGGGCAGCCGGGACAGCCGCTGGGCGGAGCGCAGCGTCGTCAGCGACGACTCCACCAGGCCGCGCAGCCGGTCGACGATGGAGTCACGGTTGCGCTCCAGCTGCGTCAACTCGTCGGTGAGCACCCGCAGTCGGGGCGCGAACGCCTCCGCCCACTTGGCGGCGTGGTCCGGCAGTGCCGCGGCGGGCAGCTCGCGGATCTGCTGCCGGGCGGGGGTGCGTACCTGCTCGTACCGGGTGGAGTTGGCGTGCCGTACGAGGATGTCGGCGGCCTCACGGACCGCGCCCTCGGCGGCGGACAGGTCGGCCGCGCAGCCGCGCAGCGAGCGGCGGGACTCGGCGGCGGCCTGCCGGGCCTCGGCCAGGCCGCCGGCGTACGGCTCGATCTGCTCGGCCTCGCCCTCCTCGGCGTCGTGGTGGTCACGCAGCAGATCGCGCAGCAGGGCCGCGGTCTCGTCGAAGCCGCCGGCCGCGTCCTCGGCCGCGCGGTGGCCGCGCAGCAGCTCCTCGTGCCGCTCCCGGGCGGTGTCCGACGCCTCGGTGGCGGTGGCCAGTTCGGCGTGGGCGGAGCGCAGCAGCTCCTTGGCGCGGTCGGCGTCGGCCGGTACCAGCTCGTCGGGCAGCTCGGTGTGCGCCTCGCCGTCCGTGGGTGCCAGCCGCTCCGCCTCGCCGCGGAGCCGGCCCAGCTGCTCGCTGGCGGCCGAGGCGCGGGGCTCCAGCATCTGCACCAGCGATTCCGCGCGGGCCGCCGCGGCCTGGCGGGACGGGCCGTCGGCGGCGTCCGGGCTCTCCAGGAGCTGTTCGGCGCGGGTGCGAACCTTGTTGGTGAGGCGGTTCAGCTCGGCCAGCGCCGCGGACTCGTCGCCCTCGGCGCGGGCCTGTTCGGCGCGCAGGTCGGCGCCGACGCCCACCTTCTCGTAGAGCTGGGAGGCGGCGCGGTACGCCTCGCGGAGCGCGGGCAGCGAGGCGGTGGGCTCCGCCGGGGCCTCGCCGAGGTCGTCCGGGACACCGGCGATCTCGGAACGCTCGGCACGCAGCGCGCGGGCGGTCCGGCGGGCGTCGTCGGCGGCGCGCTGGGCGGCCCGGCGGTCCTCGTCGGCGGCCCGCGCACGGTCCACGCACTCCTCCGCGCGGGCCTCGAACTCGGCCGCCTCGTCGGCCAGTTCACGCAGTCGCGACTGCCAGCCGGCGCGCTCGCGCAGCCGGTGGGCGAGCCCGGCCAGCAGATCGGCGGCGCGCCGGGCGCGCTGCGCGGCCTCCTGCCGCTCGTCGCGCACGCCGGTGGCCTCCGCGGCGGCCTCGTCGGCCTCGGCGCGGGCCGCACGGGCCTCGGTCAGCTCGGCGGCGGCCGTCTCCGCGGCCGTACGGGGCGCCTCCGCCGCCTCGGCCAGCTCGGCGAGCCGGCCCGCCGGGCAGCCGGCGCGCCAGGAGCCGAGGCGGGCGGCGAGCGCCCGGTCCCCGGCGAGCCGCGCGGCCAGCACCCGGATCTCCTCGTCGCGCCGCAGGGCGCGGGCGCGCAGCGCCCGGCGCTCCTCGTCGGCGGCGGACTCGTCGTGCATCGCCGGGTTCGGCGGTACGAGGAAGACGCCGGCGGCGCCCGGGTCGTCCTCGCCGGCCGGCGGGGTGGGCGCGAGCAGGGCCGCGGCGGTGCCGACGGCGACGGCGGAGCGCGGCAGCAGCGCGGCCTGGGCGAGGATCTCGCGGGCCCGGGCGTGGGTGTCCGGGTCGGTGATGATCACGCCGTCGACGAGCTCGGGGCGGGCGGCCAGCAGCCGCGCGTGGTCGGCCGGGTCGACGGACTGGGCGAGATAGCGCCAGCCGGGCAGCGCCGGAACGCCGTGCTCGCCCAGATACTCCACCGCCGCCAGCACATCGGGCCCCGGGGGCAGCAGTCCGCCGTCGCCCAGCGCGCCCAGGATCCGGGCGTCGTCGGCGGCGGCCGTCCGCAGCTCGAACAGCTGGCGCTCGGCGGTGGCGACGCCCTCCTCCAGCAGCTCCCGCAACGCGTCGGCGCTGCGGTCCAGTTCCTCGGCGGACAGCGGACCGGCGGCGGAGCGGCGCGGCGGAGCGGACTCCCCGCCGGGCGTGGCCGTACGGGGACCGGGCAGGGCGACGGACGCCGCCTCGGGGAGCCCGAGGAGTTCGGCGAGCCGCTGCTCGGCGCCGAGGGACTCGGCGGCGCGGCGCTCGGCGTCGTGGGCCCGCCCGGCGGCCTGGGCGGCGTCCTCGGCGCGGGCCGCGGCCAGTTCGGCGGCGGAGTGCCTCGCTGCGGCCTCGCGGGCCCGGTCGGTGGCCTGCCGGGCGGTCTCGCGGGCGGAGTCCCAGGCGGCCACGGCGGTCTTCTCGGCGTCCGAGGCGGCGAGCGCGGCACGGGCCGGGTCGGCGTCCGGGGCGGAGTCGTCCAGCCAGCCGGCCCGGACGGCCTCCTCGGTCTCCTGGGCGACCTCGGCGAGCCGCTGCCTGAGGTGATCGGCCTCGCTGCGGGCGCGCTGGGCGTGGGTGGCGGCCGTGGTGGCGTCGCGGTGCGCCGATTCACCGGCCTCCTGGAGGGCGGCGGACCGTTCCTCCTCCTCGTTGGCCAGCCGCTCACCGGCCTCGGCGGCGCCGTGCAGGGCGCGGACCAGGTCGGCGGCGGCGGTGGCGCGGGCGGCGAGCGCCGGGGCGGCGTCCCGCTCGGCCTCGCGGATGGCGGCCGCGACCCGCGCCGAGCGGTCGGCGGCGGCCCGGTGGCGCAGCGCGATCTCGGCGGCCTGCCAGGCGCTGTGCAGCGTACGGGCGTCGTTGAGCTCGCGGCGCTGGGCGGCGGCGCCCTTCTCGGCGGCGGCCAGCGCCAGCGAGGCGTGCCGGTAGGCGAGTTCGGCGGCGACCAGGGAGCGGCGCTCGCGGGTGCGCCCGGCGTCCGTCACGCGGTGCGCGGCGGCGGCGACCGCCTCGGCCAGCTCGGCGGCCCGGCCGCGCTCCTCGGTACCGCGGGCGTGCAGCCGCTGGGCCAGCGCGCGGGTGCGGCGCTCCGCGCCGGCGTGCACCTCACGGGCGCGTGCGCGGTGCTCGGCGGCCTCGGCGATGCGCGAGAGCAGATCGAGCGAGCCGGCGGTGAAGTCCCGCTCGGCGGTGAGTTCGGCGCGCCGGCCGAGCTTGTGGGCGAAGCCGTGGACGAGGTCGGCCAGGCCGTCGGTGTCCCGGGTGTCCGTGACGGCGCGCAGCAGCAGGTCGGTGAAGTCGGAGTCGTTCTTGACCGCGAAGAGCCCGGCCGCCTCGCCCTCGTCGGCGTTCATCTCCCGCTGGTAGCGGAAGAGTTCGGGGTCCAGGCCGAGGACGCCGAGGTGCTCGTTCCAGCGCTCGTGGATCTCCTCCCAGACGACGTCCAGATTGGGGTAGTTCTTCCCGGCTTCGGTGAGGACGTCGCGGAAGCCCTTCATCGTGCGGCGGCGGCCCTGCGCGCCGGACGTGCCCTCGCCGTTCTCCTGCCGAGGCCGGACCAGGGTGGCCTCGGCGACGGGGAGCGAGTCCAGACTCATCCCGGGGCCGGGCCGGAAGCTGTACCACGCCTCGGCGAACTTCCGCGGGTCGTTGGAGACCTGCCGCCCCCGCCACTCGCTCACCTTGCCGACCACGACGGTCTCGCCGGTCAGTACGTGCTGCCACTCCAGCGCGACATGCCCGCAGTCGTCGGCGAGCAGGAACTTGCGCAGCACACCGGAGCTGGCGCCGCCGAGGGTGTTGCGGTGGCCGGGCAGCATCACCGAGAAGATCAGCTTCAGCAGGACGGACTTACCGCCGCCGTTCTCCAGGAAGAGGACGCCCGCGGGCGCCGGGCGGCGTGGCGGGCCGACCGGCTCGTCCTCGAAGAAGTCCGCCTGCGCCGGCGCCGGTTGGGGCACCGGCGCGCCGACTCCGCGCAGGTCCAGGACGGTGTCGGCATAACGCGCACCGGCGGGCCCGATGGAGTAGAGGCGGACCCGGGACAGCTCGTACATGGCGGACTCTCGTTGGTGTGGGAGGGCGGGTGGGGCGGGTGGGGGGGGGGGCGGGGGGGGGGGGGGGGCGGGTGGCGGGCGGTGAGTGGCGGGGGGTGGGTGGTTGTGTGGCGGGGCCGGTGGGGCGGGGGTGGGGCCGCGGGCGGTGGCTGGGGGCCGGGACCGGGATTTTCGTCCCCCGCCCCCTCCCCCTCTCCCCCTTCGGGGGAGGGGGCGGGGGGTGGGTTCGGGGGTGGGGGGGACCGCCAAGCGCCTCAGCCGAAGCACCCCGCTCCCCCGCCCCGCCCGCTCCCTCAGCCCGAGTGGAACGGCAGTCCCGCCTCCGCGACCAGGTCGAGGTCATCGGTCTCCTCGCCGGGCAGCAGGGAGGCGCTGCCGTCGGCGACGGGCACGATGCCCAGCTCCAGGAGTTCGGCCATGGCCGCGCTGCCGGCCATGTCGCGGACCTGGAGCTGATAGCGGGCCGTGGTCCGGTACGCACCGCCCGCGTCGTCGCCGGTGCGCTGGAGGAAGCCGGAGTCGACGAGGAAGGTGACGGCCTTGGCGATGATGCCGGTCGTCGAACCGGCCAGCCGCCGGGCGTCCTTGGTGGCACCGGTCGCGCTCCGCCGGGCGTAGACCCGCCAGGCGGACTCCAGGCCGGGGGTGTCGCTGACCGGGTCGGTGTTCTCGCCGTCCTGCTCGGCGCGCTCCTCAAGGCGGCGGCACGCCTGCCGTACGAAGGCGTCGACGCCGTTGACCGTGATCCGGCCGATGTAGCCGTCGTCGGCCAGGTCCTCGGGGCGCGGGAAGGCGAGTGCGGCGACGGCCAGATGCGCCAGGCCGTGCAGGAAGCGGTCCCCGGAGTCGACCGAGGCGCGGCGGGCGTAGTCGCCCATCCGTACGGCGAAGACGGAGTCCTCGGCGGCGGTGACGGCCATCCCGGCGCGGGTGGAGACCTCCAGGACGACCAGCCCGAGGCCGGCGGCGACGGCGTCGGCGAGCCGGGCGAAGGCGGGTTCGTCCCGATAGCGGCGGAGCAGTTCGCCGTATTCCGCGTCGCGGGCGGGCAGCAGCTTGGGCTGGAGGCCGAAGGAGACCAGCCGGGCGGCGTCGGCCGCGTCGGCGGGGGTCGGCGGCGCGGTCCCCGCCGGGGCCGGCCCGGTGCCGTCGGCGGGCGCGCCCCGGCCCGGATCGCCGGTGCCGGGCGCCGGGTCGGGCTGCGGCACCTCGTCGGCGTCGTACTGGCTCACGGGACAAGCTCCTTGCGGGGGACGGTCGGGGGTATCTCGTACTGCGGCGGCCGGTGCGGGGGCGCCGCTCGCCGGGGCGCGGGCGGGTGGCCGTACGGGGCGGCGAACCGGGCGGCCGCCGGGGGCGGGCCGTCCGCTATCGGCGGGAGGCCGTGTGCCACGGGCATCAGGCCACCTCCGAGCGGCCGGCGGCCATCCCGGCCGCGTCCAGCAGGGCGGTGCCGACGATGAGGTCGGCGCCGCCGAATTCGGGGTCGGTCAGCTCCGTGCCGTCGTCGACGGCGAAGAGGAGCTGCCGTTCGCCCTGGCGGTAGGCCGTACCGACCGGCGGGCTGGCGGCGTGCACCGCCAGCAGGGCGACCAGATACGGGAGTTCGGGGTCACTGCGGCGCGCCTCGGCGAGCAGCCCGGAGAGCCGGCGGGGGGCGTCGGCGGGGAGGTCGAGCAGCGCCATCGCGGCATCCAGCTGGGCCTCGCTGAAGCGGCTGTCGTCCGGGGTGGCCACCAGATCGGGCTCGGGCATCTCGGCGCCGAGGTGCTCGCGCTCCACGGGCGGGGTCAGCAGCATCTCGACGAGGTCGCCGACCCGGACCGCGGAGGGGGTGCGCAGGCCCGTGCCGCGCGCGAAGAAGGCGTCGGTGACCCGGGTGGCGTGCGCCACGGAGAGCGGCAGCACCGGGGCGACGAGCTGGCCGTAGAGGTCGAGGCCGGCGCGGGCGGTCGGGGTGGCGAACGCCTGCCGGTCCTGCTCGGCGCGGAAGAGCGGCCCGGCCTCCAGGAGCCGGGACTGGAGCTGGGTGTGGCGGCGGATGCAGTCCTTGACGATGTCCACGAGCTCGGCGGCGCGCCGCTTGTGCTCGCCGGTCTTCTCGTCGACGGCCTCGGCCTCGTCGCGGGCCTTGCGGATGTTGGTGAGGATGGCGTTCTCGTGGCGGTAGCGGTCCGCCACGTGGTCCAGCGCCTCGGTGATCATGTCGGGGACGGTCTGCAGCCAGTCGACGGCGCGGACGTTGCGCCGGGTGGCGTCCAGGGTCCTGCGGAGCGTCTCGGCGTACTGGACGGTGCGGTAGCGGGCCTGCTCGGCGGCCAGCTGGGCGTCGGCCAGGCGGCCCCGGCTGATCAGCACCTCCAGCTTGACCTCGGCGGCGATCTGGGCGCTGGTGACGTCCGTGTCGAGGGCGCCGACCAGGACGTTGACGGCCTCGTCCGTGGCGCGCAGATAGACCGTGCCGCCCGCGCCGGGGACCTCTTCGACGAGCTTGAAGTCGTAGTCGCGGCGGACGTACTCGCCCTCGGTGGTGAAGGTGCCGTACACGGCGCGGAAGCCGCGGTCCACGCTGCCGACGTTGATCAGGTTCTCCAGCACCCAGCGGGCGACCCGCTCGTGTTCCGCCGCCGGGCGGTGCGGTGCCTGCGCGGCGACCCGCGGAAGCACCTTCGCCACTATCTCCTCGTGGTCGGCGCCGGTGTCGAAGTCCATGTTGAGCGTGACCAGGTCGATGACGGCGAGCGCCACCTCCGCCATCGCGTAGCCCCCGTACTCGCCCGCGAGGTTGGCCTTGCGCACGTCGAGGTCGTGCAGCGGCGCGGTGCACGCGAGCGCGCGCAGCCGGCGGGCCAGTCCTTCGTCGGCGGCCGGGCCCGGCGCGGGCCGGTTCGGGCCGTTGAGCTGGGGCGCAGCGGGCCCCGGGGCGGAGAAAGTCACGTCGCACAGAGTAGGCGCTGGCACTGACAACGGACGAAACGGCGCGGATCCGCTCATGGGTGGACCGCCGCCGGGCCCGTTGACGGACCTGCCGCCCGGCCGACTGGTCAGTCTACGGCGTCATCCGCGGCTCAGTGCGTGGCCCCCTCCGCGACGCGGATGTCGGTCCGCGTGCGGGCGGTGGCGGCGGCGATCTCCCGCAGGGCGCGGGCGACCGCGTCCACCGGGAGCGAGGGCCGGGCGCGGTCGGTGACCTGCTCGGGCGCGTAGGGGACGTGCACGAATCCGCCGCGTACGTGGGGCAGTTCGGTGGCGATGAGGTGGGCGAGCCCGTAGAAGACGTGGTTGCAGACGAAGGTGCCGGCGGTGTTGGAGACCGAGGCGGGCAGTCCGGCGGCGCGGACCGCCGCCACGCACGCCTTGACCGGCAGGGTGGAGAAGTACGCGGCGGGCCCGCCGGGCACGATCGGCTCGTCGATCGGCTCGGCCCCCGAGGCGTCCGGGATCCGGGCGTCGTCGATGTTGAGGGCGACCCGTTCGACGGTGATGTCCGGACGGCCGCCGGCCTGTCCGACACATACCACGATGTCCGGTTGTGTCGCGTCGATGGCGGTGCGCAGTGCGGTCAGTGAGCGGCCGTAGACACAGGGCAGCTCGACGGTGGAGACGACGGCGGCGGCGAGCGGTTCGGCCGCGGCGGCGCGGACCGCCTGCCAGGAGGGGTTGGTGGATTCCCCGTCGAAGGGTTCGAATCCGGTGAGCAGTACGCGGGTCATACGGTCTTCCTCTGCGGTCCGGGGCGGGGTACGGACGGGCGGGCCGGCGAAGCGGCTCCGCCTCAGAAGGCGAACACCGCCATGACCAGGATGTTGCAGCCGAGCAGCACGCCCGCGGTGGGCAACTGCGCCTTGATGGGCCCGTACTGGTCCTTCAGCTCCAGCAGGGCGGCCGGGACGATGTTGAAGTTGGCGGCCATCGGGGTCACGAGGGTGCCGCAGAAGCCGGCGAGCATGCCGAGGGCGAGGACGGCGGCCGGGTTGCCGTGGAAGTGCCCGACGAGGACCGGCCAGCCGACGGCCGCGGTCATCACGGGGAAGGCGGCGAAGGCGTTGCCCATGATGAGGGTGAAGGCGAACATCCCCACGCAGTAGACGACCACGGCGACGTAGAGGGAGTCCTTGGGCAGGGCGGCGGCGGCGAGCTTGCCGACCTGGCCGCCGACGCCGGAGACCTGGAAGATGGTGCCCAGTGTGGCCAGCATCTGCGGCAGCAGCATCGCCCAGCCCATCGCCTCCAGCATGGAGCGGCCGGCCTGGACGGGCACGGATATCCGCTTCTCGCGCAGCATGGCCATACCGACCACCAGCGCGACCACCGCGCCGAGACCCAGGCCCAGGATGGTCTCGCTGCCCTCCTGGAGGACCGGCCGACCCCCGATGGACAGGTGCTTGACGCCGACGGCGCAGACCAGCGCGACGGCCGGGATGGTCAGGGCGGGGACGAACAGCCTGTTGCCGAGGCGGGCGGCGCTCGCGGCGCGCTCCTCGGGGGTGGTGGTGCGCGGGGTGCCGCGCCCGGTGAAGCCGAAGCCGGCCAGTACGGCCATGACGAGGACGGCGGCGCCCAGCGGCTCGGCGGGCGCCTGCTTGGTGACGACCCAGCTGCTGTAGATGAAGCCGGCGCCGATCAGGCCCCAGAAGGCGCCGGTCCCGAAGCGCTTGGGGTTGCCGCGGTCGGCGACCATCTGGGCGGCCATCACCAGGAAGCTGAGGCCGACGAGCCAGTAGAACCACTCTGCCTTGATCACCGGTCGGCCTCCGCTGCGCTGGTGTGGTGGACATGTGCGGTGAGCGGTTCGCGCTCCAGTCGCCGGTCCAGGCGCAGCAGCCGCCAGCCGTGGACCACGAAGGCGCACAGCGCGGTGGGGATCGCCCACAGCGCGAGGTGCAGCGGTTCGAGGTGGGTGCCGTACGTGGTGTTGACGAAGCCGGTGATCAGCAGGATCGAGCCGACGGCGAGGAAGACGTCCTCGCCGAAGAAGCGGCCGACGTTGTCCGCGCTGGCCGCGAAGGAGCGGATCTTCTCCCGCGTCCGGTCCGGGAGTTGGCCGTGCGCCCGCTCGGCGGCGCCCTCCGCCATCGGGGCGGCCAGCGGGCGGACGGTCTGGGCGTGGCCGAAGACGTCGGTCAGCCCGACCGCCGCGCCGATCTGCCGCAGCCCCAGGTAGAGCGCGAGGAACCGCCCGGTGGTGAGCCGGCCGAACCGGGCGATCAGGGCGCGGGCCCGCTCCTGGAGGCCGTAGCGCTCCAGGAGGCCGATGACCGGGAGGGTGATCGCGAAGATGGTCACCGCCCGGCTGCCGGCGAAGCCCTCGCCGAACGCGGCCAGCACCTTGCCGGGGGTGAGTCCGCCGAGGAAGCCGGTGACGATCCCGGCCACCGCGACGACCAGCAGGGGATTGCGTTTCGTGGCGAAGCCGATCACGACCACGAGCACGCCGAGGAGCACGATCATGGATCCGCCTTCCGCGTACGGGATGCCCCACGGACGCGTGGGGAGCGAGAGAAGATTGCTGCGGAGGCTATGCGATTGTTGAACGATCCGACAAGGGGTCGGAAGCGGTGGACTTCCGGCGCTTCTCAGCTCTCGGCGATGCGCTGGGCGTACGCCCCCGACAACTGGCCGCGCGAGTCCTCCAGATAGGCCAGCAGCAGCCGCTCGGCCGCCGCCGCGTCGCCCGCCAGCAGCGACTCCGCGATCTGCCGGTTGCGGACCAGATACGGCGCGTAGAAGCGCTGCGGATCGGCCATCACGTGGAAGACCAGCCGGAGTTCGGCCAGCACTCCGCGCATCAGCTCGTCGGTGCGCGGGCTGCCCGCCAGGGCGACGATGGCCTGGTGGAAGCGGATGTTGGCGGTCGACAGGTCTTCCCACTGCCGGTCCGCGGCGGCCGTCTCGCCGGCCCGCACCGCCGCCTCGATCGCCGCGACGGCCTCGGCCGCCTCGGCCCCGTAGGGCCCCTGCCCCAGACCGCGCACCGCCGCGCACTCCACGAGCATCCGCACCCGGAAGATGTCGTCCAGGTCCTCGACGGTGACCACGCGGACGAACACCCCGCGGTTGAGCCGGTGTTCCAGCAGCCGTTCATGGGTGAGCAGCCGGAACGCCTCGCGCAGGGTGTTGCGGGAGACGCCGAGCGCGCCGCCGATGCTCTCCTCCGAGAGCCGGACGCCCGGCGCGAAGTAGCCCTCGGTGATCCGGTCCCGCAGGATGTCGGCGACCCGCTCGGCCGTGCTGGAGCGCCCCAGCAGCGCACGGTCCCGCGCCAGGCCCGCGACCTCGGCGAGCCGCCGCTGATCGTTCTTCGTCACTCCGCCGGCCATACGCTGCGCGCTCCGTCCCGTACGGACGGACCGCGGGGATCCGTCCAGGTGTCGTGTCAGCGGAAGTCAATCCCAGATGGCAGGACGAGACAACACACCTCTTGTCGGATCGTTCAACGATCTAGTACGTTGACTTGCGCCCCGCATCCGCACTCCCCGGAACGGACACCCATGATCGACCCGGCGGCCCCTCCCGTCATCGACCTCAACGCCGACCTCGGGGAAGGCTTCGGCCGCTGGCAACTCACCGACGACGACGCCCTGCTGTCCGTCGTCACCAGCGCCAACGTCGCCTGCGGCTTCCACGCCGGCGACCCGGCCACCATGCGCCGGGTCTGCGCGCTGGCCGCCGAGCGCGGGGTGGTCATCGGCGCCCAGGTCTCCTACCGCGACCTGGCCGGCTTCGGCCGCCGCGCGATGGAGCTGCCGCCGGACGAACTGGCCGCCGAAGTCGCCTATCAGATCGGCGCGTTGGAGGTCTTCGCACGCGCCGCCGGGGCCCGGGTCGGCTACGTCAAACCGCACGGCGCGCTCTACAACCGCTGCGTCCACGACGCCGAGCAGGCCGCCGCGGTCGTCGCCGGCATCCGGATGGCGGGCGGCGGCCTGCCGGGCCTCGGCC
>NZ_KN708638.1:1256956-1259049 GCF_000805335.1 Streptomyces sp. CT34
CTCCCGGTCGTCGGCGAGGCGTTCGCCGATCGCGCCTACACCGCCGAGGGCACCCTCGTGCCGCGCCGCGAGCCCGGCGCCGTCGTCCACGACCCCGACGAGGTCGTCAAGCGCGCCCTCGGCATGGCCCGCGACCGCACCGTCACCTCCCGCGACGGCACCCGGATCGCGATCGCCGCCCGTTCGCTGTGCCTGCACGGCGACACCCCCGGCGCCGCCGAACTCGCCCGCCGGGTACGGTCCGAGCTCACCGCGGCCGGCGTCCGCATCCGGAGCTTCGGATGAGCCCGGACGGCGCGCGACCGCTCCCCCTCCGGCCGCTGCCGGTCGGCGCGCACGGACTGCTGATCGAACTGGACCGCGCCGCGGACGTCGAGGCGCTGCACGCCGAACTGCTGCGCCGCGCCGCCGACGGCACGCTGCCCGCCGTCCGCGAGATCGTGCCGGCCGCCCGTACGGTCTTCCTCGACGGCCTCGCCGACCCCCACGGGCTGATCGCCGAACTCGCCACCTGGCACATCCCCCCGCTCGCCACCGGCGACCGCCCCACCGTCGAACTCCCCGTCCGCTACGACGGCCCGGACCTCGCCGACGTCGCCGCCCTCTGGGACGTCACCCCCGAGGACGTGGTACGGCTGCACTCCGGCACCGAATTCCACGTCGCCTTCTGCGGATTCGCCCCCGGCTTCGGCTATCTGACCGGCCTGCCGGAAGCACTGCACGTACCGCGCCGGGACACCCCGCGCACCAAGGTCCCGGTCGGCTCGGTCGGGCTGGCCGGCCCGTACACCGGGGTCTATCCGCGCTCCTCCCCCGGCGGCTGGCAGCTCATCGGCAGCACCGACGCCGCCCTGTGGGACCCGAGGCGCGAGCCGGCGGCGCTGCTCGCCCCCGGCACCCGCGTCCGCTTCGTCCCGCGGCCGGCCCGTGAGCGGCTGCCCGGACCGGCCGCCCCCGGGGACGACCGTACGCACCGAGAGCCCGCCCGATGACCGACCGCGCCCTCTCGGTCGTCCGGGCCGGTGCGCTCACCACCGTCCAGGACCTCGGCCGGCCCGGTCACGCCCACCTCGGCGTACCGCGCGCCGGGGCCCTGGACGAGCCCGCGCACCGCCTCGCCAACCGCCTGGTCGGCAACCCCGGGCCGGCCGCCACCCTGGAGACCACGGTCACCGGCTGCGCCGTCCGGCTCCGCGCCGCCACCACCGTCGCGGTCGCCGGCGCCCCCTGCCCGGTGACGGTCGACGGCCGCCCCGCGCCCTGGGGCGCCCCGGTCCGCGTACCGGCCGGTGCCGTCCTGGACGCCGGGCCCGCGTCCCACGGGCTGCGCTCGTACCTGGCGTTCGCCGGCGGCATCGGCACCGAGCCGGTGCTCGGCAGCCGCGCCACCGACCTGCTCTCCGGCCTGGGCCCCGATCCGCTCGCCGACGGCGCGGTGCTGCCGCTGGACCCGCCGCACGGCCCGCCGGCCGCCGCCGACGCCGTTCCGCACCCCGGCCCGGCGGCCGAGCTGGTGCTGCCGTTCCTGCCCGGCCCGCGCGACGACTGGTTCACCGAAGCCGGACTGCGCACCCTCACCACCGGCCGCTTCCTGGTCTCCGCGGCCAGCAACCGCATCGGGCTGCGCACCGAAGGCACCCCGCTGGAGCGCGCCCGCGACGGCGAACTCCCCAGTGAGGGAATGCCGTTGGGCGCCCTCCAGGTCCCGCCCGACGGCTTGCCGGTGCTCTTCCTGCACGACCACCCCACCACCGGCGGCTACCCCGTCGCGGGCGTCGTCCCGGAGCGCTTCCTGGCCCCGGCGGCGCAGGCGGCGCCGGGCACTCCGGTGCGCTTCGTCCGCATCGCCCGGCGCCCGGCCCCGGCGACACCCGCCGGCTGACCCCGGAGCCCACCGCCGCGCCGATCCGCGCTACGGCTCCCCGTACCCCCCGCCTCCCGGCGTGCGGATCACCAGGACGTCGTCCACCCCGACCTCGGCCGTGTCGCACCCCCGCAGCTCCTCGTGTGAACCGTCCGCCCGTACCAGGGAGTTGACGCCCCGCGCGCCCGGCCCGCCGCCCGCCATGCCGTACGGCGGGGCCCGCCGGGGG
>NZ_KN708638.1:1259063-1280682 GCF_000805335.1 Streptomyces sp. CT34
CCCCCGCGCCGGCGGCCGGCCCCGCCGCTGCCGTCGCGGAGGGCGAAGCTGTCGACCCGGACCGGGTAGCGCCATTCCAGGACTTCGGGGTCGGTGAGCCGGGAGTTGGTCATATGGGTCTGCACCGCGTCCGCCCCGTCGAAGCCGTCGCCGGCGCCCGAGCCGCTGGCGACGGTCTCGTAGTACTGCACCCGCGCGTTGCCGAAGGTGACGTTGTTCATCGTGCCCGAGCCCTCGGCCTGGATGCCCATCGCCGCGTAGAGCGCCCCGGTGACCGCCTGAGAGGTCTCCACGTTGCCGGCGACGGTGGCCGCCGGGAAGACCGGAGCCAGCATGGAGCCCTCCGGGATGCGGACCTCGACGGGCTTGAGGCAGCCGCTGTTGAGCGGGATGTCCTCGGCGACCAGGGTCCGCAGCACGTACAGCACCGCCGCCATCACCACCGAGCTGGGCGCGTTGGCGTTGCCGGGCTGCTGCGGTGACGTACCGGCGAAGTCCAGCACCGCGCTGCGGGCCGCGCGGTCGACGGTCAGCGCGACCCGGATCTCCGCCCCGCTGTCCGTCTCGTAGCGGTAGCTCCCGTCCGGCAGCCGGCCGAGGATCCGTCGCACCGACTCCTCGGCGTTGTCCTGGACGTGGCCCATGTACGCCCGTACGACGTCCAGGCCGAACTGCTCGGTCATCCGCCGCAGTTCCCGGATCCCCTTCTCGTTCGCGGCGATCTGGGCGCGCAGATCGGCGAGGTTGACGTCCGGCGCGCGGGACGGATACGGCCCGGAGGTGAGCAGCTCGCGGGTCTCCCGCTCGCGCAGCCGGCCGTCGCGCACCAGCAGCCAGTTGTCGAAGAGGACGCCCTCCTCCTGGATGGTGTTGCTGAACGCGGGCATCGAGCCGGGGGTGACACCGCCGATCTCGGCGTGGTGGCCGCGGGAGGCGACCAGGAAGAGGAGTTCCCCGCCCGAGGGGCCCGGTGGACCGAACACCGGGGTGACGACGGTGACGTCCGGCAGATGCGTTCCGCCGTGGTACGGGTCGTTGATCGCGTACACATCGCCCGGCCGCAGATCGCCGCCGCGCCGCCGCAGTACCTCTTTGATCGACTCCCCCATCGACCCCAAGTGCACCGGAATATGGGGGGCGTTGGCGATCAGATTGCCTTCGGCGTCGAACAGCGCACAGGAGAAGTCCAGCCGCTCCTTGATGTTGACGGAGTGCGCGGTGTTCTCCAGGCGTACGCCCATCTGCTCGGCGATCGCCATGAAGAGGCTGTTGAAGACCTCCAGCATCACCGGGTCGGCCCGGGTGCCGACGGCGGTCCGCCGGGGCCGCGGCCGGGCCCGGGTCAGCACCAGATGGCCGCGCTCCCCCACGGCCGCCTGCCAGCCCGGGTCGAGCACCGTCGTGGCGTCCTCCTCGGCGATGATCGCCGGACCGGTGAGGACATCGCCGGGCCGCAGCTCCGTGCGCCGGTAGAGCCCGGTCTCCCGCCACCGCCCGCCGGCATACATCCGCACCGTCGCGGCGGCCGTCAACTCCCCTTCCCGGTCGCCGAGTCGTACGTGGTAGCCGCTCGCCCCGCCGGCCGCTCCCAGCGCCTCCACCGAGACCGCCTCGGCCACCAGGGGCTTGTCCATGGTGAAGGCGTAGCGCTCACGGTGCTCCCGGACGAACTCCGCGGCCATGGTGTCGGCCGCGGCCAGCGGCACGCCGATGGTGGAGTCGGTCCCGGCGTAGCGGACCAGCACCCGGGCGCGGGTGGTGACGGACGCGTCCGGCACCCCGTCGTCGAGCAGTTCCTGCCGGGTCTGTGCGGCCAACCTCTCGCACACCGCGCGCACCCGGTCCATCCCGCCCGGCTCCAGGAACCGCTCCTCGACGGCCTGTTCGCGCATCGCGGTGGCGTCGGCGACGCCGATGCCGTACGCGGAGAGCACCCCGGCCAGCGGCGGGACCAGCACCGTGTCGACGCCCAGTGCGTCGGCGACCGCGCAGGCGTGCTGGCCGCCCGCGCCGCCGAAACCGACGAGGGCGTAGCGGGTGATGTCCCGGCCGCGCTGGACCGAGATCTTCTTGACCGCGTTGGCCATGTTGAGCACCGCGATGTCGAGGAAGCCGGCGGCGACGTCCTCGGGCCCGCGGTCGTCGCCGGTCTCCGCGGCGATGCGCCGGGCCAGCTCGGCGAAGCCGGTGCGGACCACCCCGGCGTCCAGCGGACGATCGCCGTCCGGGCCGAACACCGCCGGGAAATGGGCGGGTTGGATGCGGCCGAGCATCACATTGGCGTCCGTGACGGTGAGCGGACCGCCGCGCCGGTAGCAGGCCGGACCGGGGACCGCGCCCGCCGAGTCGGGGCCGACCCGGTAGCGGCGGGCGGCGAAGTGCAGTACGGAGCCGCCGCCGGCCGCGACGGTGTGGATGTTCATCATCGGGGCGCGCATCCGCACCCCGGCGACCTCGCTGCCGAAGATCCGCTCGAACTCGCCCGCGTAGTGCGACACATCGGTGGAGGTGCCACCCATGTCGAAGCCGATCACCCGGTCGAAGCCGGCCGCCTCCGGGGCGTCGCCGCCGGCCTCCGCGGCGGTCCGCACCATGCCGACCACCCCGCCGGCCGGCCCGGACAGCACCGCGTCCTTGCCCCGGAAGTGCGCAGCCTCCCGCAGCCCGCCGTTCGACTGCATGAACATCAGCCGGATTCCCGGGAGTTGGGCCGCGACCTCGTCGACGTACCGCCCCAGGATCGGCGAGAGATACGCGTCGACGACCGTCGTGTCCCCGCGTGCCACCAGCTTCATCAGGGGGCTGACCTCGTGCGAGCAGCTGACCTGGGTGAAGCCCGCCTCCCGGGCCAGCTCCGCGACGGCCCGCTCGTGCGCGGCGTGCCGGTAGCCGTGCAGCAGCACCACGGCCGCGCTGCGCAGCCCGTCCGCCCGGGCCCGGATCAGCGCCCGGCGGACCCCCTCCCCGTCCAGCGGGCGGACGATCTCGCCGTGCGCGCCGACCCGCTCCGGCACCTCGATCACCCGGTCGTAGAGCGCCTCCGGAAGCACGATCCGGCGGTCGAAGATCCGCGGGCGGTTCTGGTACGCGATCCGCAGCGCGTCCCGGAACCCCTCGGTGGTGAGCAGCACCGTCGGCTCGCCGGTCCGCTCCAGCAGCGCGTTGGTGGCGACGGTGGTGCCCATCTTGACGACCGCGACCCGCTCGGCGGGCACCGGTTCGTCCGGGCCCAGCCCCAGCATCAGCCGGATCCCGGCGACCGCGGCGTCCCGGTAGCGCTCGGGGTGGTGCGAGAGCAGCTTGCCGGTGACCAGCCGTCCGTCCGGCCGCCGGCCGATGACGTCCGTGAACGTACCACCGCGATCGATCCAGAACTCCCAGCGTCCGGTCATCCCGCCATTGTCGCAGCGCCTTTCGGTTCGGACAGGGCGGCGAGCGCGGTACATGTGGCGCGGTCGGCCGCGGCGTCCAGCAGCCGGCCGGATCCGGCCAGTCCGTAGCGGGACTCCCGTACGGCGAGGGCGAGCAGACCGGGCAGCAGGTCGGTGCAGCGGTCCACCACCCAGCGGGTTCCGCGGGTCGCCATCCACACCGCGGAACCGGTTCGGGTCGGCGGCGGACCGTCCAGGGCGAGCGGGGGCGGCGGCCCCGCGGCGAGCCCCCGCTCGGCGAGGGCGGCGTGGAAGCCGCGGGCCAGCAGCCGGTGGCCGCGCTCGCTGGGGTGCAGCCGGTCGACGCTCCAGGACGCCCGGTCGGCGACCCAGCGGTGGTCGGCGAGATGCAGATGGACGCCTCCGTAGCGCGCCGACACCGCGTGGACGACGGTGTTCACCGCCCGCATCCGGCGCGCCAGCGGCCGGGCCAGCGGCCCGGGCAGCCCCAGCATCCGCCCGGGGTCGGGCAGGCAGGCGGTCAGCACCACGGCACCGTCGGCGCTCAGCGCACCGTGCGCGTGATCCAGCGCGGCGGCCACCCGCTCGATGGTGAACGCGGCGCGCAGGGTGTCGTTCGCCCCGACCACCAAGGACACCAGCCGCGGCGCCAGCGCCCGCGCCTCGGGCAGCTGCCGCTCGGCCACCTCGCCCGCCAGCGCCCCGCTGCGCGCCAGGTTCACCAGCTCCAGGTCCCCGGGCCGCTCCCCCACCGCATCGGCCAGCAGCGCGGCCCAGCCCCGCCAGCCGCCCCCGGCCACCGGGTCGCCCAGCCCCTCGGTCAGGGAATCGCCCAGCGCCACGAACCGCGGCGGCGCCACCGTCACCACCCGCTCCGGGGCCCGACCGGCCGCGGAACGACCGGAGCGGCGGCCCGCGTTGACGGGTCACCGCCCAGCCGCGGCGCATCGTGCGCCGCCAGGAACGCCGCCACCGCCGGCCGCCACCCGTAGCCCTCGGCGCACCGCCGGGCGGCGTCCCGGCGTACCGCCTCGGGCCGCGCCAGCACCCGCTGCACCGCGTCCGCGAAGGACGGGCCGTCGTCCAGCGCCGTGTCGCCGCCCCCGTCCACCAGCCCGGCCAGCGCCGAGGCCGCGCTCGCGACCACCGGCGTACCGCAGGCCAGCGCCTCCAGCGCGGCCAGCCCGAACGTCTCGGCCGGGCCGGGCGCCAGCACCAGGTCGGCGCTCGCCTGGAGCGCGGCCAGCCGCTCGCGGTCGGCGAGATGCCCCAGGAACGCCACCGGCAGCCGTTCGGCCCGCGCCCGCGCCTCCAGCCGTCCGCGCAGCGGCCCCTCGCCGGCCACCGCCAGCGCCGCGTCCACGCCCCGCCGCCGCAGCTCCTCCAGCGCCTCCAGCGCCCGTCCCGGCCGCTTCTCCTGCGAGAGCCGGGAGCACATCAGCAGCAGCACCGCGGCCCGCCCCGCGTGGCGGCTGCGCAGCCCCTCGCTGCGGCAGTCCGGGTGCCAGGCGGCGAGATCGACGCCGAGCGGCGCCCGCACCACGTTCCGCGCCCCGACCCGGGTGAACTCCGCCGCCGCCCACTCGGTGGTGCACACCACCCGGCTGTAGGCGTACGCGGTCCGCCGGTTGAGCCGGTCCGCGGCGATACGGGCCGCCGGGGTGGGCACCCCCCAGGTGCGCAGCACCCCGTCCACGCTCTCGTGCGAGACCATCACCGCGGGGACCCGGGCCCGCCGCGCCCACTCTCCCGTCCAGCGCAGCGTCGTCCGGTCGGAGACCTCCAGCCGGTCGGGGGCCAGCGCCTCCAGCAGCTGCCGCAGCCGCCGGCGGTCGGTCAGCACCCGGTAGCCGCCGCTGCCCGGCACCACGGGGCCGGGGAGGGGGATCACCCGCCCCTGGGCGGTGTGCTCGTCCCGTATGCCCGCGCCGCCCGCCGTGCCGGGCGGGCCCGGCACGATGAGCACCGGCTCGTGGCCGGCGGCCCGGTAGCCCGTGCCGAGCTCGCGCAGCGCGGTACGCAGGCCGCCGGAGGCCGGCGTGACGAAGTTGGCGATCCGTACGATCCGCAGGCCCCGCGCGGCGTCCCGGTCCCGGAGCCCGGTCATGCCGCGACCGCCGTCCGGTCGGCGAGCACGTCCTCGTAGTAGCCCAGCAGCTGGTCGCCGACCGCCTGCCAGGTGCGGTCCGCCACCGCCTGCCGCCCGGCCGCGCCGTACCGCACCCGCAGTTCGGCGCTGCCGCCGAGCAGTCGCACCGCGTCCCGTACGGCACCGCCGTCGCCCGGGGGCACCAGCAGGCCCGTACGGCCGTGGTCGACCAGGTCCAGCGGCCCGCCGGCGCTCGGCGCGACCACCGGCACTCCGGACGCCATCGCCTCCTGCACCGTCTGGCAGAAGGTCTCGTACGGCCCGGTGTGCACGAAGACGTCCAACGAGGCGTACAGCCGGGCCAGTTCATCGCCCGTCCGGCGCCCCAGGAACCGCACCTCCGGCAGCTGCGCCCGCAGCCCGGCGGCGCTCGGCCCCTCGCCGATCACCACGGTCCGCACCCCGGGCAGCCGTGAGGTCTCGGCCAGCAGCCGGACGTCCTTCTCCGGCGCCAGCCGCCCCACGTACCCCACCAGCAACTCCCGCCCCGCGAGCAGCGAACTGCGCAGCACCGCGTCCCGCCGGCCCGGGTCGAACCGCTCCGAGTCCACCCCGCGCGGCCACAGCCGCACCCGCGGCACCCCGTGCTCGGTCAGGTCCAGCAGCGCCGAGCTGGAGGGCGCGAGCGTGAGGTCGGCGGCGGCGTGCACCGCCCGGATCCGCCGCCAGGCCGTCGCCCCGCCGCGCCCCAGATACGTCCGGGCATAGCGCCCCATGTCGGTCTGATACACCGCGACCGCGGGCACCCGCCGCCGCGCCGCTGCCGCCATCCCCCGCGCACCGAGGACGAACGGGCTGGCCAGATGCACCAGATCGGGCCGGTGCCCGGTCAGTGCCGCGGACAGCCGCCGCCCCGGCAGCGCGATCCGCACCTGCGGATAGCCGGGCAACGGCATCGACGGCACCCGCACCACGGGGCACGGGCTCTCGTACCCGTACGGGCCGGCGGCCGGCGCGGAGCCCCCCAGCGGAGCGATGACCAGCGGCTCGTGCCCGCGCCGGACCAGATGCCGGGCGGTTTCCAGGGCGCAGTGTGCGACGCCGTTGACGTCGGGCGGGAAGGATTCGGTGACGATGACGACACGCATACCGCTGTTGTCCACGCGCCGTGCGTGGACCGGACCAAGGGGATCTTTCCAACCGGCGAACGTCCCATGAGCGTTCGCCCCGGGAGCGCGGTCCCCGCGCTCGCCCCCGCCCGCCCCGGGATTCGCGGTCCCCGCGTCACCACTACACCCGCCCACCCCCCGAAGGGGGGTGGGCGGCGGGGAAAACACCAGTGGTGCGGGTGGGCGGCGGGGAACAAGAGGAGGCGTGGACGCCCGGCCCGCTCACACCGCCGACGCGTCCGGGCCGAAGCGGCTGCGGACGGCCGTCTGGACCTCGGCCTCCTCGGCCGGGTCGGCGGCCAGCCGGCGGAGTTGCTCGACGACCCGGTCGTCGCCGGTGGCGGCGTGCCGGGCGGCCAGTTCGCGGGTGGTCTCCTCGCAGTCCCACAGGCACTCGACGGCGAAGCCGGCCGCGAAGCCCGGATCGGTGACGGCCAGCGCGCCCGCGGCCCGGCCGCGGAGGTGGGAGGAGGACGTCTCGCGGTAGATGTGGCGCAGCACCGGGGCCGCGCAGGCGACGCCGAGGCGGCCGGCGCCGTCGACCAGTTCCCACAGACCGGGCGCGTCCGGCCCCTCTTCCCGCACCGTCCGGCGCAGCGCGGCCAGCACCAGCTCGGTGTCGCGCCGGGCACCGCGCCGGGCCAGCATCGCGGCGGCGGAGGCGCCCAGCCGGTCCGCCCGCGCGGCCCAGCCCCGGGCCCGCTCGACGGCGGCCACACTGCGCATCCGCTCGTACGAGGTGAGCGCCGCGGCGGTCAGCTGCTCGGAGGACAGCGGGTCGGCGACCGCGGCCTCGATGAGGTCCAGGACCTCGGGGTCGCCGCGTTCGGCGAGGTGGTGAAGGACGGCGGCGCGCGCCGCGTCCGGTCCGGTGCGCGCCGCGCGCAGCAGTTCGGGCCGGTCCTCCGGTCCGGCGACGGCGCTCAGGCATCGGGCGGCGGCGATGTGCCGGTGCTCCCCGTGGCTCGGGTCCAGCTCCTGCTGGGCCCAGTCCAGCACCTCGGTGACGCTCCAGCCGGGCCGCGGGCCGCGCGGCCGCAGCTGCCGCTGCCAGCGGTCGAAGGAGCCCTGCTCCCCGGCGGCGGCCAGCCGCGCGCCGTACCGGGGGTCCTCCGCCCACAGCCGCCAGGGCCGGGGTTCGAAGGCGTCACGGACGGCGGCGGCGAGCTCGGCCGCGCCCTCCCCGGTCTCGGGGAAGCGCGCCAGGACGGCGGGCGCCAGGGTCATCAGCCCGGCGTCGTCGTCGCGCAGCGCGAGCTCGTCCAGCGCCCAGCGCCAGTTGCTGCCGGCCGCGGCGTAGCTGCGCAGCAGCAGCCGGGCGGCGTCCCTGCCGTACGCGGCGAGGTGGCCGAGGACGGAGAGGGCGAGGCCGGTGCGCTCCTCGCCGGTGTCGGTGAGGTCGTCGGGGGGGAAGAGGTGACGTTCGATCTCTTCGAGCCCGCCGTCGAGCTGCATGTAGAGCCGCGCGTAATAGAGCGAGCGGTTCTCGACCTGCCAGTCGCGGCGGGGGTCGCGCAGCACGCTGTCGTTGAGTGCCGCGAGCGCCTCGGCCCGCGGCGCCGCGAGGGCATGCAGGGTCCCGTCGCCGCGGCCTCGCTGGAGAAGGCCGAGCAGGGTGCCACTGGGCGCTATGTCTGGATCGAACATGAGGTCAGCATCCGGTGCGGGGGGCAGGCTGGCAACGGGATTTCCGCTGACCGGCATTCTTGCCGGTGACCGCGGGCCTTATGCGTCGTTCCCACCGTGGATCGGCGGGGTAGACAGCTGTAGGGCGGCCCGCAGCCTAGCGTGGAAGCCGGCATTCCGCAGACTCGGCAGGGACTGCCACAAGGGAGGCCGTTGGCATATGCCAGGTGCACCACCGTATCGGGTAATGCCAAATCCCTTACGGACGGTCGCAGCCTGTGCAAGAGTCGTTACCGGCCCATACGACCCGGCGCCGCCTGATCACGGAGTACGTCATGCCGCCCCCTCTCTTCGCGGATCACCCAACCGATCGGACACCCGAGCGCGACGCGGTCGAGGCACTCATCTCGCAGGCCCGCAGCCTGCGCGGTGGTCTCGACGCGGTGCGCAGAGAGTCCTCGGTGGCAGCAGAACTCGCCGCCGACCCGCAGCTGCGCTGGCAGCGGGCGCTGTGCGATCTCGCCGTCCACCACCTGGACGACCTCGGCGGTCATCTCGACCAGCTCAGAGACGGCCTGCCCGCCGAGATCGCGGAGGACGATCCGGAGCCGGCCGCCGAGCCTCCGGTGGCCCCGCCCGAGCCGGAGACCCACGAGCGCGGCGCGCTGCTGCGCCGGGTGGGCAGCGCCGAGTGGAATCTGCTCACCGACGAGGTGAGCTGGTCCGACGAACTGTTCGCGATGTTCGGCCGGGATCCGTCCGACGGCCCGCTGACCCTTGACGAACTGCCGTCCCTGGTGCACACCGACGACCAGGAGTCTCTCGCCGTGATGGTCACGGACTGCCTGGTGGACGGCCGGCCGATCGACGGCGAATTCCGCATCGTGCGTGCGGATGCCGGCGTCCGCACGGTGCACATGGTGGGCGAGCCGGTGCTGGACGCCGACGGCAGTACGGCCTGCATGTGGGCCGTACTGCGGGACGTCAGCGAGCTGCGCCGCAGCCAGATGGCGGTGCGCGAGACCCGTGACTCGCTGCAGCGCCACCGGCACATCGCGCAGACCGAGCACCGGCTCGCGGTCGAGCTGCAGGAAGCCGTGCTGCCGCCATGGCGCGGCTCCCTGCGGTTCCCGCAGGGCGGACCGGTCACCCTCGACCTGGCCGGGCGCTATCTTCCGGCGGGTACCTCCGCACTGATCGGCGGCGACTGGTACGACGCGCTGCAACTCCCCGACGGCAAGACCCTGCTGAGCGTCGGCGACCTCACCGGGCACGGCGTCGCCGCGACGTCCGGGATGGCGATGGTGCTCGGCGCGCTGCGCGGGATGGCCGTCGCCGGCCACCGGCCCGGGCCGCTGATGGGCTTCCTCAACCAGCTGCTGGACACCGCCGCCCAGCCGGCGCTGGGCAGCGCGGTGTGCTGCCGGTTCGACCCCGAGACGCGCACGCTGGAGTGGGCCCAGGCCGGGCACCCCGCACCGCTGCTCTTCCGCGGCGGCACGGGGCGCGCGCTGGACCCGCCCGAGGGCGTCCTGCTCGGCGCCACCTCGGGTGCGGCCTACGCCCAGCACACCGAACAGCTGGAGCCCGGCGATCTGCTCGTCCTGCACACCGACGGGATCGCCCCGCGCCGCACCCACGGCCCGGAGAGCGCCCATGAGGGTGCCGAACAACTGCTGGCCCTGGCACCGCGGTTCGGCGCGGCCCGCAGTGCGCAGGACAGCGTCCGCGTCGTGGTCGAGGAGTTCGGCAGCACCGAGCGCGAGGATGACGCGTGTGTGCTGATCGCCAGGGTCGGCGGCTGATGCAGACCGCGGCGACCGAGGGCGGACCGGCTGTGGGGATGCCGGCCGCCCCGAGGGGTTCGGGGTCGGTGAACGGGTCGGCGAACGGGACGTCATATACCGCCTGGCGTCGATCGGTTGGGGGCGGTCGAGGCCGGTCGGGAATGGATGACGATCGATCGAGGATGGTCGGTGATCCGTTGTTCACGATCGGTTGTTGTTGACGAACGGTTGTTGTTGACGGCGGAAGCGATGGCGGCGAACGCGAACCGTGGCACACGGTGACGCCTACGCGGTCACATGCCTCACATGCGTTGCCGGAGTGGCCGACAGGAACGGCGAATTGGGGCTCGGCGGGGCCGGCCGCCCGGGTCAGACGGAGAAGTTCGGTCCCGTCCCGATTCCCGGCCCCAGTGCCGCTCCCTTGGCCCGTGGCTTCGCCTTCGGCAGGACCTGCTGGATCTCCTCGCGCAGATCCTGGATCTTGCCGTAGTTGGCGTACTGACCGGTGAGCCGGAACATCTCGCGGAGCCGGTCCCAGGTGCGGTGCGAGGAGTTCTCGCCGATGGAGACCAGCGCCAGCCGGGCGTAGCGGTCGGCCTGTTCGGGGTCGTCGCCGATGAAGCAGGCCGAGGCCATCGAGATGTAGTCGAAGATCTGCGACCGCTGACGGCCCTGCTCCCGCAGCTGGAGGGCCTTCTTGGCGTGGCTCTGGGCGATCTTGGCGGCCGACGGGTCGTGCTCGGCGAGCGTACGGAACGCCAGCGCCTGCATGCCGTGGAGGTCCGCCTCGTCGAACATCTGCATCCAGCACGGCGGCGGCACATCGCCCTTGTCCGAGACGAACAGTTCCTCCGCCTCGCCGAGCGTGCGGCGCATCGCCTGGCCGTGCCCCTTCGACGCCTGGGCCCATGCCTCGATGGTGTGCAGCATCGCGCGGGTCCGTGGCAGGGTCTCGCCGCCGGATCCGGACTGGGCCAGCTTCATCAGATCAAGCGCGTCGTCCGGACGGCCCAGGTGGACCATCTGGCGCGCGGCCCGCGAGAGCGCCTCGCCGGCCCGCGGGCGGTCGCCGCCCTCGCGGGCCGCATGGGCGGCGATGATGAAGTACTTCTGGGCGGTGGGCTCCAGGCCGACGTCGTGGGACATCCAGCCGGCCAGTACGGCGAGGTTGGCCGCGACCCCCCAGAGCCTGCGCTGGAGATGGCCGGGGTGGCGGTAGGCGAGCATCCCGCCGACCTCGTTGAGCTGGCCCACCACGGCTTTGCGCTGCAGCCCGCCGCCGCGGGCCGCGTCCCAGGCGCGGAACACTTCGACGGAGCGCTCCAGCGCGTCGATCTCCTGCGACCCCACGGGGGCCGCCTCATAGCGGTCGAGGCCGATCTGGTCGAGTTCGTGCAGGGAGGAGTGGGCGAGCGGATCGTCATGGCGCAGGGCGGTAGAGGCCGGGTCGGTGTGCAGCCAGTCGTGCATGGCGCCGGTGAGTGCGGAGCCCGCGGCGAGCGCAGCGCCCGCACCCACCAAGCCGCGTCGATTGAGCATGAGGTCCATTCCCGTGAATTCCGTGAGGACCGCGGCGGTCCGTTCGGGAGCCCACGGCAGACCGTCCATGGCCTGCCGCCTCCCCGAGCGACCGGTTCTGGCGAACCCGAGGTCCTCGATGGTTACGACACGGCCGAGGCGCTCGGTGAAGAGGGAGGCAAGGACCTTCGGCACCGGATCCCGGGGGGTCTCCCCCATGTCGATCCAGCGCCGTACCCGCGAGGTGTCGGTCGCCAGCTGCGGATGGCCCATGGCCGCCGCCTGCCGGTTGACCAGCCTCGCCAGTTCTCCTTTGGACCAGCCGGCCAGGCCGAAAAGGTCCGCGAGACGGGTGTTCGGCTCCCTGTTCACGTCAAGCCCCCAGGTTCCTCGACTGAGTTGACAGTAACCGGCCGGTGACATGCGGTGCGACCATTCGCCAGGGTTCGCCAGGGTGCGCCAGATGGTCTGCCACCCGTAGCCGCGTGTTCGGTAGGTGTGCAGCCCCCGGCCCGGTGGCGGGACCGCATTCCCCAGGGTGCGCGCCCTTCACAGGGACCCTGGATCGGCCTCCTGCACGGGGCCCGTTCACGGGTTCCCCCACCGGGCCGGGAGCGCACGCAACTCGTCGGCGCACGAAGGGATCTGTCTCACCCATGTATGCAGCATCGTCCGCCGTGACCGCCCCCACCCGGACGTACCGCCCGCATCCTGCCGGCAGCGGGCCGTATCTCGATCCCTCCCCTTCCGCGGGGGCGGTGACCGGTCTCCCCGGCGGCCGGAACCGGCGGGCACAGGGGATGGGCACCCAACCGCTCAGCGGGAGACTCGACTTGTCCGGCCCCCAGGGCGCCCAGCTGCGCGCCGCCGTAGCCTCGGTGCACCGCATCTGCCCGGAGTTCAACCCGGTCCAGGTGCTGCGCCGCAGTGGAAGGTCCGTGCTCCTGGTGGGCACGACCGGCCGGATGAGCGCCGTCGCCAAGTGTTTACTGGACCATTCGCCCGCGTGGGTCGAGAGCTTCCGGCAGGAAATAAGCGCGTACCGGGCGTTCGTCCGGCACCGTCCGCCGGTCCGGGTGCCGCGTCTGGTGGCGGCCGACCCCGACAACTGCACGCTGGTGGTGGAGCGGATGCCGGGCCGGGTGGCGGCCCTGACGCGCCACCCCTCCGAGGCGCCGCCGCGGGCCGATGTGCGGGCCGCGCTCGGGGCGATCTGCCGGGTCAACGCCTGGCGTCCGCCCGCCGGTCTGTTCGACGCCCCGCTGGACTACGCGGGCCGGATCGGGCGCTACCACGACCTGGGACTGCTCACCGACCGCGATCTGGGTGATCTGCAGAAGCTGCTGCACGGCCTCTCGCACACCCAGGGCCAGTTCTGCCACGGCGACGCACTGCTGAACAACGTCCTGCTGTCCCCCGCGGGCCCGGTGCTGCTCGACTGGGACAACGCCGGCTGGTACCTGCCGGGCTACGACCTCGCCACCCTGTGGTCGGTGCTCGGCGACGCGCCGGTGGCCCGCCGGCACATCAGCCAGCTCGCGCAGACCGCGGGCACCGCCTCGCGGGACGCCTTCCTGGTGAATCTGATGCTGGTGCTCACCCGCGAGATCCGTCGCTACGAGACCGCGGTCCAGCGCACCATGCGCGAGCCCACGCCGACCGGGACACCGGGTCCGGGACAGCCCGGGGTGCCCGCGGCGGGCGAGGAGCAGCGGCTGCTCCTGCGCCGACTGCACGACGACTGCCAGATGGCGCGGCGTGCGGTACGGGCGGCGGTCGGCACACGCTGACCGCCGGGGGGTGCCGGCGAGGCGGCACCCCCGAGGGGATTGGTGAGCGGCGCAGCCCCACGGGGGCGCGCCGCTCACCCCTGTTGGTCCACTCCACTGACGCCCCGCAGGCCCGGCGCCCGCCCGGGAAAGCTCCTCCGGTGCTGCCCTGACAGGCGACATCCCGGCCGGATGCGGCGGTTGACGGAACGTCGGCAAGCCTCTGGCTCTCAGCCGACCCAGGGCTTTAGTCTCGGTTTCTCCCGCACGGCCGAAGGACCCGGCTGACGGCGACCGCCGGACCAGGTCCTGGCACACCGTCACACCGCCCCGGCTCGGGCCGGCTTGAGGAGGCTGTTTTGCGAGGATCCGCCCCGGAAGACGACACGAGAACCCACCGTCCCGCCCTGCGCAGGTCCGCCACCGCCGTCGCCGCCGCGGTGCTGCTGCTGCCGATGGTCTCGGCGGCCCCGTCCGCTCATGCCGGGCAGCCCCGTCCGGGCACCCTCCAGCAAGCCTTCAGCGCTGCCGCCGCGCGCTTCCATGTACCACGCAGTGTGCTGATGGGCGTCGCGTACCTGGAGTCCCGTTGGGACGGCCACCGCGGCGCGCCCAGTGTCTCCGGGGGCTACGGCCCGATGCACCTGACCGACGCCCGGGCGGCCGTGGCGCGGCAGCCGGAGTTCAGCGCGGACGACGAGGACGCCCGCGGCGACACCGCCCGGACCCGCCGTACGGTACCGGCCGCGCGGCAGCGGGCGGTGCTGCCCGCCCAACTCCCGGCCCGGCTGCGGACGTTGCCCCAGGCCGCGCGGCTGACCGGGCTGCCGGCGGCGAAGCTGCGCACCGACTCCGCGGCGAATGTGCTGGGCGGCGCCGCGCTGCTGGCCGCGTCGCAGCGCAGGCTGGGGCTGCCGGTGAGCAGCGACCCGGCGAAGTGGTACGCGGCGGTGGCGCGCTACGGCGGCGAGGACAGCGCGCGCGGTGGTGCGGCCTTCGCGAACGATGTGTACGCGGTGCTGCGCCGGGGCCGGTCGCGGACCACCGACGCCGGGCAGCGGGTCACCCTCGCCGCCGCGCCGGCGCTGACCCCCGACCCCACCCAGGTGAAACGTATCGGCGCGTCCGCCGGCTCCGCACAGCGGGCCTTCGCCCACGGCTCCTCCGGTGCGCTGGAGTGCCCCTGGACCGTCGCCTGCGAGTCCTGGCCGGCTCCGTACGAGGTCTACGACAAGACCAACTACGGCAACCACGACCTGGCGAACCGCCCCAAGGACCAGCGGATCGACACCATCGTCATCCATGACACCGAGGGTTCCTGGGAGACCAGCCTCCGGCTGATCAAGGACCCCAAGTACGTCTCCTGGCATTACACCGTCCGCTCCTCGGACGGGCTGATCGCGCAGCATGTGCCGACCAAGGACGTCGCCTGGCACGCGGGCAACTGGTTCGTGAACTCGCACTCGATCGGCATCGAGCACGAGGGCTTCCTCGCCGCACCGGACGCCTGGTACACGGAGGCGATGTACATGACGTCGGCCCGCCTGGTGACGTACCTGGCCCACAAGTACAGGATCCCGCTGGACCGGCAGCACATCCTGGGCCATGACAACGTCCCGGGCACCACGACGTCCACGATCCCCGGGATGCACACCGATCCCGGCCCGTACTGGGACTGGGCGCACTACTTCACCCTGCTCGGCCGGCCGTTCTTCCCCACCGTCGACCCGCGCGGCGGCCTGGTGACGATCCTGCCCGTCTACCCGCTCAACCGGCCGGTCTACACCGGCTGCGCGAAGGCCGGCCAACCGTGCCCCGACCACGGCTCCACGGCCGTCCGGCTGCACACCGCGCCGAGCGACAGCGCCCCGCTGGTCCGGGACATCGGACTGCATCCGGACGGCTCCGCGACGACCACCGGCGTCAATGACACGGGAGCGCGGGCGACGACGGGCCAGCGGTTCGCGGTGGCCGGCAGGTCCGGCGACTGGACGGCGATCTGGTATCTCGGGCAGAAGGCGTGGTTCCGCAATCCGCTCGGCATTCCGACGGCCGTGGACGCCAAGGGCCCGGTCGCCACGCCGAAGGCCGGCCGGGCGGCGATCCCGGTCTACGGACGTGCGTACCCGGAGACCGCGGCCTACCCGTCGAAGGTGCCGGTGCAGGCGGTCTCCCCGCTGCCGTACAAGCTCCTCGCCGGTCAGGCGTACGCGGTCGGCGGGCGGGTGCAGAGCGACTACTTCTACGCGCCGACCTTCGACACCGCCAAGCATGCGATCGTCCGCGGCCGGGACATGTACTACGAGATCCAGTTCGGGCACCGGGTGGCGTACGTGCGGGCCGCCGACGTGGACGTGAAGTCGTCCCGGGCACCGGCGTCGGGGTCGTAGCCGATCGAGGTGCGCGCCTGACGAGCGCGTCGCGCCCGGTGGGCGGCGGGGGCCGTCCACCGGGCGCGACGCCGCCCGAGGTATGTCCGCTCCGGGTCAGCCCTGCTGGAAGAGCTCCGCGGGCAGCGGCTTGAGCAGCGCGTAGAGGTCGTCGGTGATCGGGCGGTCCCAGCTGGCGATGGTGACCAGCACGCCGTCGCTGCGGTCGAACTGCGCGCAGGAGATGCGGCTCTCGGAGCACTTGATGCGCTTGACGATGAGGAGGTTGTCCTCGTGCATCACGGGGGTGTCCTCGCTCTCGACGACCGTCACCGGCTCGTCGTTGCCGAGCGCCGCGAGCAGCTGGGCCACCTCGAAGGGCACCTGGCCCTCCTCCAGCTCGCGGGCCGGTGAGCCCTCCGGCAGGTTGCCGATGATCATCGCGGGGCCGCGCCCGCCGAACAGGTCGTAGCGGAGGAAGACGCCCTGGCAGCTCCCGTCGGGCGCGGGCAGCAGCCCGGCCCCGAGGTTGCCGGGCCAGTCCCCGGGGTCCATGGCGAGTACGTCGAAATCTGGACCGGCGGGCGTTGCGCTACGGCGGCGGAGGAAGGACATGCCGCCATCGTACGTGGCGCGGCCCCGGTCGCCGCGCGGACGTCGGCCGTGAGGTGTCAACGGGTGCGGCAGCGTCAGCCGGTCGGATCCCCGGGCGCGTCGCCGTGTCGCTCCCGGTGCCGTTCGTGGTGCCGGGCGACCCGGGCGCGGTTGCCGCAGGAGGGCGTGCACCACTCCTGGCGGGGGTGGTCCTTGACGAAGTAGCGCACACAGCGCGGGGCCGGGCAGGCGCGCAGCCGTTCGCGGTCCGGGCCGTGGAGGAAGGCGATGGCGGCGCGGGCGAGCGCGGCGGTGAGCCGGTCGGCGGGCGAAGGGGAGCCGGCCGGGGTCTCGCGCAGTGCGGGCGGTGCGCCCGGCTCCCAGCTGAGCCGGGGTGCGGTGGGGACCCGGGCCGCGGCGGCGTTCAGCCGGCGGATCGCCTCGTCCTCGGGGAGCAGCCGGCGGGCGTCGGCGGAGCTGGGCGGTCCGGGGCGGACGGCGCGGGCGAACAGCGACCGGACGGCGGCCCGCAGCTCGCGGACGGCGGTGAGCAGCGACGCGTCGGGGGTGCCCAGGTCCTGGGCGCCGTCCAGGAGGGCGGTGCGTTCCCCGATCCATGCCGCGAGTCCCGCCGTATCGGTCAGATCGTCGGCGACGCCGCCGTGCCCGTCGTGGCGGATGGTGACCGCGAGATCCAGGGCAAGCCGTGTTGCGTCCATGGTGCTAATGGTAACGTCGCGATCAGCCATTAACACCTGAGGGGGATACATGGCCGACCTGCGTCAACTGCTCCGCGATCTCCCGGTGTTCGGAGGCGAACTGCCCGCCTTCGACCCGGTGGACACGCCCGACGACCCCGTGGACCTGTTCGCCGCATGGCTCCTCGGCGCCATCCGGGCGCAGATCCCCGAACCCCACGCGATGACGGTCTCCACCGCCGGCGCCGACGGCAATCCGTCCGCCCGCACCCTGATCCTCAAGGACCTCGACGCGGACGGCTGGCGGTTCGCCGCACATGACGACAGCCTCAAGGGCCGCGAGCTGGCCGCCCGTCCGTATGCCGCGCTGACCTTCTACTGGCAGCCGCTGGCCCGCCAAGTGCGCGTACGGGGACCGGTGGTGCGGGAGAGCGCGGAGCGTTCCGCCGCCGACTTCCGCGCCCGGGGCGCCGGCGCCCGCGCCGAGGCCCTGATCGGCCGGCAGAGCACCCCGCTGACCGACCCTGCCGAGCGGGACGCCGCGGTGGCCGCCTCCGCCGCCCGCCTGGCCGACGACCCCGACCTGGTGCCTCCGCAGTGGACGCTGCACACCGTCCGGGCGGAGTCGGTGGAGTTCTGGCAGGGCGACAAGGAGCGCAACCACACCCGGCTCCGGTACCGGCGAACCGGCACGACGTGGCAGAAGGGACTCCTGTGGCCGTGACCGCGCACCCCCCGCCGACCGCCGAGGCGGTACGCGACGAGATCGAGGCCGGACACGCGCGGCTCCGCGGCCTGCTCCCGGGCCTCACCGACACCGCCGTCCGCGAGCCCGGCGCCCTGCCCGGCTGGTCCCGCGCCCATGTCCTCTCCCACATCGAAGGCATCGGCCACGCCATGGCCCGCCAGGCGCGCCACGCACTGCGGGGTGAGCTGATCGCGGTGTACGACGGCGGCTTCCCGGCCCGGAGCGCCGCCATCGAGGAGGGATCCCGGCGGGACGCGGCGGCCATCCGCCAGGCGGTGACCGACACCCTCGCCGAGGCGTCGGCGGCCTGGGCCGCGGTCGGCCCGGCGGACTGGTCACGGCCGGTCGGCTACCGCGACGGCGAACTGCGGGGCGCACTGCTGGCCTGGTGGCGGGAGTTGGCGATCCATACCGCCGACGCGCTCCTCGGCCACAGCCCCGCGGACTGGTCGCCGGCCCTGTGCCACCACCTCCTGGAGCACCTGGCCCCGCGCGCCCCGCAGGACCTCCGCCTCGCCCTCGAAGCGACCGACGACGCGACGCCACGTCCGCCGTACGGACCGGCGGACGCGCCCACGGTGACCGTGCGCGGCACGCTCACCGACCTCGCCGCCTGGCTGGCGGGCCGGACCCCGCGCGACGCCCTCCGCTGTACCCGTGCGGGAACCGGCGCACCCCTACCCCGACTGGGCGACTGGCCCTGAGGCCGGCCCGGCGGGCAAGCGGCTCAACTACCGCCGGAACAGTGTGTGTTCCACCCAAGAGAGGCCCCGCGCGCTTCTCGCCTCCGACGAACAGCCGGTTCGCGTAGCGGCGTTGATGCCGGCCCCGGTGCCGGTCGGTGGCGGCGAGGGCGTCGCGGGGCTTCATCGCGTGCAGTACGAGGACAGGCGCACCATCCGACCGCGCACACACCCGTTTCTTCATCGCCACCCCTCCACCCCCTTTCCCGTACACTTGACATAATACACGTGGCTGATAACCCTGGAGGCCCTCGGAGAAAGGGAGTTGCATGCCTGAGCAGCCGACAGTACGTACCGCGGAGGGTGTGGTACGGGGGCGCCGCCGGCAGGGGCACGCGGTGTTCCGCGGCATCCCCTACGCCGCACCGCCGGTGGGGGCGCTGCGGTTCGCCGCACCCGCGCCGGCTCCGCGCTGGGACGGGACGCGGGAGGCTGCGGAGTTCGGGCCGGCGGCACCGCAGTCCGGGCCGGTTCAGGCGCGTGCGGAGGAGCGCACGGACTGGCTGACGCTCAATGTCCGCACGCCGGATCCGGGTGCCGCGGGGCTGCCGGTGCTGGTGTGGATCCACGGCGGCGGCTATCTCGCGGGGACGTCGAGCGACCCGGTGTACGACCCCACGGCGCTGGTCGCGGCGGGGCTCGTCGTGGTGAGCATCAACTACCGGGTGGGCGCCGAGGGTTTCGCCTTCCTCGACGGCGCCCCGGCCAACCGCGGATTCCTCGACCAGATCGCGGCGCTGCACTGGGTACGGCGGAACATCGCCGCGTTCGGCGGGGACCCCGGCCAGGTCACCGTGGCGGGGCAGTCCGCCGGGGCGGGATCCATCGCCGCCCTGCTGACGATGCGGCCGGTGCGCGGTCTGTTCCGGCGGGCCATCACCCACTCCGTGCCGGGCGGCCACTGCACCCCGGCGCTGGCGGAGCGGATCACCGTGGCACTGGCCCGCCGGCTGGGCACGGCGCCCACCGCCGGTGCCCTCTCCGGCATCTCCCCGCAGCGCCTGGCCGCGGAACTGACGTCACTCGGTGCCGAACTCCCCCGCTACCTGGAGAGCTGGGGACCGATCTCCCGCACCGGTGTCGCGGTCCACCCCGTCGTCGACGGCGAGGTCCTCGCCGTATCGCCCTGGCAGCCGCCGGGCGGTGGCCGGTCCGGCGGCGGAATCGAGCTTCTCGTCGGCCATACCCGCGACGAATTCCGGCTGTTCAGCGTGATGAGCGGACGGGCGAAGGGGTTCACCGAGGAGGAGGCCCGCACCGCCCTGGCTCTCTTCGCCCCGGCGCCCGGCGGTCCGGCCGCATACCGCGCCGCCCACCCCGAGGCCACCCCCGGGGAACTGCTGGAGACGGTCTGCTCGGACGCCCTCTTCCGGATGCCGTCACTGCGCTTGGCCCAGGCGAACGCCGCGGCCGGCGGCACCTCGTTCCTCTTCACGCTGCGACTGCCGTCGCCGGCCCTGGGAGGCGCCCTGGGTGCCTGCCACAGCCTCGACCTCCCCCTGGCCTTCGGCACGCTGGACAGCCCGACGGGCAGGGATCTCGTCGGCGACCCGCCCACCCCCGGCGCCCGCGCGGTATCGCGGGAACTCCAGCAGGCGTGGGTGCGCTTCGCCACCACCGGCGACTCCGGCTGGCCGGCCTACACCCCCGACCGGCGCCTCACCCGTGTCCTGGACGCCGAACCCACGACCGCCCCCTACCCCGAAGAAGCCTCCCGCCGCATCTGGGAGGGGCATGCGCCCGCCCCCTTCGATCTGGCGTAGGAGGGGGCGCGGTGGGGGGAGGGAATCAACCGCACGCGAGGTGGGGCGGGTTGGGGGCAACGAGGCACCGCGCGTCAGGTCAGGTCGAACTCGCCCTCGCGGGCGCCGAGGACGAAGCCGCGCCATTCGGCGGGGGTGAAGATGATGGCCGGTATCTCCGGGCTGCGGCCGTTGCGCATGGCGATGTAGCCCTCGACGAAAGCGACCTGGACATCGCCGCCCACCCCTTGGCTGCTCGACCGCCATTCGGCGTGCGTCAGGTCGAGTTCCGGCCTGGGCCCGCCCGCGAGCCGCTGGTCGGTGATGCTGTCGGCCACGTAACCGCTCCTCCCGGTCGTCGTCCGGGCCAGCGTAACGACTGCGTCCGGGGACCGACAGGGGACGTCGGACGGGGTCCCCGGGCACGGCCGGGCGTCAGCCGGCGGGTGCTTCGGCGCCCACCAGCCACATCGCGAAGAACTGCGAACCGCCGCCGTACGCGTGGCCCAACGCCCGCCGGGCGCCGTCCACTTGGTGCTCGCCGGCCTGTCCGCGCACCTGGAGGGCGGCCTCGGCGAAGCGGAGCATGCCGGAGGCGCCGATGGGGTTGGTCGACAGGACGCCGCCGGAGGGGTTGACCGGGAGGTCGCCGTCGAGTTCGGTGACGCCGGCCTCGGTGAGCTTCCAGCCCTCGCCCTCCTGGGCGAAGCCGAGGTTCTCCAGCCACATCGGCTCGTACCAGGAGAACGGGACGTACATCTCGACGGCGTCGATCTGGCGGCGCGGATCGGTGATACCGGCCTGGCGGTAGACGTCGGCGGCGCAGTCCCTGCCGGCCTGTGGGGAGACGAAGTCCTTGCCGGCGAAGAGGGTGGGTTCGCTGCGCATCGCCCCGCCGTGCACCCAGGCCGGACGGTGCGGGGCGCGGGCGGCGCCGGTACGGTCGGTGAGGATCATCGCGCAGGCGCCGTCGGAGGACGGGCAGGTCTCGGAGTAACGGATCGGGTCCCAGAGCATCGGCGAGGACCGGACCTTCTCCAGGGTGAGGTGGTGCTCGTGGAGATGGGCGTAGGGGTTCTTGAGGGCGTTGCGGCGGTCCTTGTAGGCGACCAGGGAGCCGATGGTGTCGGGGGCGCCGGTGCGCCGCAGGTACGCGCGGACGTGCGGGGCGAAGAAGCCGCCGGCGCCGGCCAGCAGCGGCTGCTGGAAGGGGATGGGGAGGGACAGGCCCCACATGGCGTTGGACTCGGACTGCTTCTCGAAGGCGAGGGTGAGGACCGTTCGGTGCACCCGGGCGGCGACGAGGTTGGCCGCGACCAGGGCGGTGGAGCCACCGACGGAGCCGGCGGTGTGCACCCGCAGCATCGGCTTGCCG
>NZ_KN708638.1:1280692-1308137 GCF_000805335.1 Streptomyces sp. CT34
GCATCATCACCCCCTCGAAGAAGTCGGGGGCCTTGCCGATGACCACGGCGTCGATGTCCGCCCAGTGCAACCCGGCGTCGGCCAGGGCGCGTTGGGCGGCCTCGCGCACCAGTCCGGCGAGGGAGACATCACGGCGGGCGGCGACGTGCTTGGTCTGGCCGATGCCGACGACGGCCACGGGCTCCTTGCTCACTGCCCCTCCTTGTGTTGTCCGCCGGTGCCCGGCCGCGGGTCCCCTTCGAGGACGGCGACCAGGTTCTGCTGGAGGCACGGGCCCGAGGTGGCGTGTGCCAGGGCCCGGTCCGACTCGCCGCGCCGGATGCGGGCGGCGGCCTCGCCGAGCCGGATCAGGCCGGCGGCCATGACGGGGTTGGCGGCGAGCGCGCCGCCGGACGGGTTGATGCGGACGTGCGCGCTCCGCGATCCGTCGAGCTTGAGTGCGCGGCGCAGGACGACCTCCTGAGAGGCGAACGGGGCGTGCAACTCCGCTGTGTCCACGGGGCGTTCGAAGGCGCCGGCGCGCTCCGCGGCGAGCCGGGTGGACGGGGAGTCGGTGAGGTCGCGGACGCCGAGGCCGTGGGCCTCGATGCGGTGGTCCAGGCCGCGGATCCAGGCGGGGCGGTCGGTGAGCCGGCGGGCGGTGTCCCCGGCGGCGAGGACGACGGCCGCGGCACCGTCGACGACGGGCGGGCAGTCGCCGGTGCGCAGCGGGCCGACGACCTGCCGGCCGGGATCGGCGTCCGCGCCGCCCCGGCTGCGCGCGCCGATCCCGGCCAGTTCGCGCGCGTCGGTGAGCCCGGCGTCGATCAGGGCCTGGGCCTGGAGGGCGGCGAGCGCCACCGAGTCGGGCCACAGCGGGGCGACGTAGTACGGGTCGAGCTGGCGGGTGAGGACCTCCCGGATGTCGCCGGGCGAGGACTTGCCGTACGCGTAGACCAGTGCGGTGTCGGCCTCGCCGGTGAGGATCTTCACCCACGCCTCGTAGAGCGCCCAGGCGCCGTCCATCTCGACATGCGATTCGGAGATCGGCGGCCAGGCGCCGACGCCGTCCAGGGCCATGGTGAAGGAGAAGGCCCGGCCGGCGAGGTAGTCGGAGGATCCGGAGCAGGTGAAGTCGATGTCCCGGGCACGCAGTCCGGTCTGCGCCAGGACGTCGTGGAGTACCGGCATCAGCATCTCGACCTCGGAGGTCGCCGCGCTGTCGCGGACGTGCTCGCTCTGCGCGAAGGCGACGACGGCGACGTCCCGCGCCGGTTCCCGGACCGGTCCGGGCGCCGGTTTCCGGACGGGTTCCCGCGCCGGTTCACGCGCTGGCTCGGGCATCAGATCAGCTCCTTGTAGCTGTCGTAGTCGGCGTCCGGCTCGCCGGTGGGCCGGTAGTGGTCGGGGTGTCGGGCGCCCTCGGTCCACACCGGTTCGACGCGCAGCCCCATCCGGACCTGGTCGTACGGGATCCCCCCGATCCGGGCGTGCAGCGCCAGGTCGGCGCCGTCCAGGGCGATATGGGCGTAGACGTAGGGGACCTCGATGTCGAGGTTGCGGGCCTTGATGTTGACGATGCAGAAGGTGGTGACGGTGCCGCGGGGGCCGACCTCGACCTGGGTGCCGGTGGCGACGCCGCAGGTGGGGCAGGCACCGCGGGGCGGAACGTAGACCTTGCGGCAGGAGGGGCAGCGTTCGCCGATGGTCCTGTGGTCGGCGAGGGCGCGGATGTAGCGGGACTGGGCGCGGCCGGGCGAGTAGGTGTAGTCGAGTCGGGCCGGGGTGGTGATGCCGGTCAGCGGGTCGTCGAACTCCCCGCAGTACGGGGATGGTTGACGCTCATCGCCCGTCCGGTCATCCGCCGCCGGCTCGAAGCAGGCGATGTCGGTGATCGCGCCGGTACGCTCCGCGGCCCAGCGGACGCGGACCCGCATACCGGTGCGTACGGCGTCGGGGCCGGGGGCGTCCAGGACGTGCAGCAGGGCGGTGTCGGCGCCGTCGAGCCGGACCAGAACCCAGGCGAAGGGGGTGGCGAGGGGCTGGCCGCGGCGCGGGGACGGGTTCCACGCCCAGGCGGTGACCGTGCCGCCGGTGCCGACCTCGACCAGGTCGCGGATCTCGTCGGCGGTGACCGGGTCGTATTCGACGGGCGGTACGACCACCCGCCCGTCGGTCGCCCGGACTCCGAGCACGCGGCGCTCGCGCAGCCCGGTCAGGAAGGCGCTCTGGACCGGTCCCAGTGAGCGGGTGAACGGGAATTCCACGACGAGCGGCGCCGTGAGGACCTCTGACATGCGGACTCCTCGGTCTGTGGGGGGTCAGGCGCGCCGGAAGACGGGCGGGCGCTTCTCCGCGAAGGCGCGGGAGCCCTCCTTGGCGTCGGCGGTGTCGAACACCGGCCAGCCTCGGGCGAGTTCGGCGGCGAGCCCGTCGTCCTCGGTCATCCCGGCGGTCTCGTACACGGACGCCTTGACGGCCTCGACGGCGAGCGGTCCGCAGGCGTTGATCTGCTCGGCGATCTCCAGCGCCTTCGCCAACGCCCCGCCGTCGGGCACGACATGGCCGATCAGCCCGATGCGGGCGGCCTCGGGCGCCGGGTACGGCCGCCCTGTGAGCAGCATCTCCAGCGCGTGGGTGCGCGGGATCTGGCGGGCCAGGCGGACGGTGGAGCCGCCGATCGGGAACAGCCCGCGCCGGACCTCGAAGAGCCCGAACGTGGCGCTCGCGCCGGCCACGCGGATGTCGGTGCCCTGGAGGATCTCGGTACCGCCGGCGACGCAGTGGCCCTCGACGGCGGCGATGACCGGTTTGCGCGGGCGGTGGTGCCGGAGCATCGCCTTCCAGTGCAGATCCGGGTCGGCGCGCAGCCGTTCGCGGTGGTGCTCGCCGACCATTCCGCCGCCGGCCAGCGCCTTGAGGTCCATACCGGCGCAGAAGGTGCCGCCGGCGCCGGTCAGCACGATCGACCGGATCCCGTCGTCCTCGTCGGCGGCCAGCCAGCCGTCGTACAGGCCCACCAGCATCGGCAGCGAGAGGGCGTTCCGGGCCTCCGGCCGGTTGAGGGTGAGTACCAGTGTCGCGCCGACGCGCTCCACGGTGAGGTGTTCGGTGTCCTCGGCCCGCTGCGGTCGCGGTGTGGTCGAGGGTCGTTCGGTCCCGCCCATTGCGTCCTCCCGTCTCACGACGAGAACAGGTTGCAGTAGCGGCACGGCGACTTCAAGGCTTTTCTGACGTGCAGTCAGCTTTCTTCGCCGCGGCCCTTCCCTGCTCCTTCCGGCGGCGCTCTAATGACCGCCAGGCCGATGCCCGCACGATCTGGAGGAGACATGGAGTACAACCTTGCCGACCTCTTCGAGTCGATCGTCGACACGGTCCCGGGCCGCGAGGCGCTGGTGTATCTCGACCATCCCGGCACCGGCGCGGAGCGGCGGCTGACCTACACGCAGCTCGACCGCGCCGCCAACCGCCTCGCCCACCACCTCGGCGACCGGGGCATCGGCCCCGGCGACCACGTCGGGCTGCACCTCTACAACGGCATCGAGTACCTCCAGGCCGTCTACGCCTGCCTGAAGATCCGCGCCGTACCGGTGAACGTCAACTACCGCTATGTGGAGGAGGAGTTGGTCTACCTCTACCGCGACGCCGACCTGGTGGCACTGGTCTTCGACGCGGAGTTCACCGAACGGGTCGCCGCCGCCCTGCCGCGGGCCCCGAAGCTGCGGCATCTGGTCCGGGTCGGCACCCCGCCCCCCGGCGCCCCCGAGCCGCGGCCCGCCCCCGTCGCGCTCGCGGACGCCGAGGCGGCCGGCTCGCCGGAGCGCGGCTTCGGCCCCCGCTCCGCCGACGACCGGATCGTCATCTACACCGGCGGCACCACCGGCATGCCCAAGGGCGTGATGTGGCGCCACGAGGACATCTTCTTCTCCGGGATGGGCGGCGGCGCACCCACCGGAGAGCCGGTCGAGCGCCCCGCGGAACTGGCCGAGCGGGTCGCGGCCGGCGGCGCCGGCCTCGTCTTCTTCCCGACGCCGCCGCTGATGCACGGCACCTCCACGCTCACCGCGTTCATCGCCTTCCACTTCGGCCAGAAGGTCGTCATCCACCGCAAGTACGTACCGGAAGAGGTCCTGCGCACCGTCGCGCGGGAGCGGGTCACCAGCGTCTCGCTGGTCGGTGACGCGATGCTGCGCCCCCTCGTCGACGCGCTCGGCGGCCCCCTCAAGGGGACGGACTGCTCCTCCCTCCTCAGCGTCAGCAGTTCCGGCGCGATCCTCTCCGAGACGGTGCGCGCCCAGTTCGCCGCACTCGTTCCACACGCGATGCTGCTCAACAACTTCGGCTCCTCCGAATCCGGCTTCAACGGCACCGCGACCGACGACTCGGGGCCGCGGAAGGGGTTCCGGCTGAACGTCAACTCCGGTACGGCGGTGGTGGATCCGGCCACCCACGAGCCGGTGGCGGTCGGCGAGCCGGGCCGTATCGCACTGCGCGGCCATGTGCCGCTCGGCTACTACAACGACCCCGCCAAGACCGCCGAGACGTTCTTCGAGGCGCACGGCGACCGGTGGGTGCTGCTCGGCGACATGGCGACCGTCGACGACCAGGGCGTCGTCACCGTCCTGGGCCGAGGTTCGCAGTGCATCAACTCCGGTGGCGAGAAGGTCTATCCGGAGGAGGTGGAGCAGGCCCTGAAGGCCCATCCGGATGTCTACGACGCGCTGGTGGCGGGCGTTCCGGACGAACGCTGGGGACATCGCGTCGCGGCCGTCGTCCAACTCCGCGACGGGGCGGACGTGCTGGACGCCGCGGGAATCCAGGCCCACTGCCGGGCCCGGCTCGCCGGCTACAAGATCCCGCGCGATGTCGTCTTCACCGACCGCATCCAGCGCTCGCCCAGCGGCAAGGCGGACTACCGCTGGGCGAGGGCCGTGGTGTCGGGCGAGCGGGGGGTGTGAGGGCCGGGGCGGGCGCCGCCGGCTCAGCCCGCGCAGACCGACCGCAGCGACCGGGCCAGCCCGGCCGCGTGCAGCAGGTCCACGTGGTGCTGATGGCCGATCCGCACCGCGGACACCGCGAGCCACGGCACGCACCCCGGGGCCGAACGCGCCTGCGGGGACGCGGCGATGGCCCGCACCAGCTCGCCGTTGACGCGGTTGATCTCCTTGCGGACCCGGGCGAGATCCGGCCGGCCGGTCGGCGCCTGCGACGGGTCCGCGACCCACCGGCGGTGCAGCCCCCGCTGCACCACCTTGCTCGCCTCGATCTGGTCCCGGAAGATCCGCACCGTCGCCTCCGGGTCGGTGCCCAGCCGCCGGGCCTGCTGTACCACCGCGGCCAGCACCTGCCGCTCGCGCACCGGATCGTCGATCGGGCCGCCGGTCCCCCACTTCGCCGCGGCCACCGCATCGGCGGTGGCCAGCCGCTCCTCGGAGAGCGCGGCCAGGGGCCGCAGCCGGTCGTACGGAGCGGGCGCGGTACGGGCGGCCGGGGCGCCGGCGGTCGCGGCCGGGGTACTCCCGCCGGGCGCGGCGGACGGCGCCGCGACGGCGCCACCGGCCCCGGCGAACAGCGCCACCGCGGTGGCACCGGCGAGCAACGTACGGCCCAGGGAGGAGGTCAGCTGCACGGTCGGCCTTTCTCGAAACCGCGGGAGGCGTGCGGGCAGATGAAGCCTAGGTCCTGTCGTCGAACTCCCGTCGTCCGCCCGCCCGGCAGGCGGGAGTTCGACGACAGGAGCTACGGCCCGGCCGGGGTACGGGATGCCACCGGGCCGGCCGGCCACGCCGCCCGACCGGCTGTCAGTGTGCCTCGCACCCCGCCAGGAACGACGCCACCGCCGCCAGGAACTCCCCCGGCCGCTCCTCGTGGACGAGATGCCCGGCGCCCTCGACGGTGACCAGACGGGCGCCGGGGATGCGGGCGGCCAGGTCGGCGAGGTGCTGCTGCGGGATGTGGCTGGTGGGGCCGCCGGCGATGACGAGGGTGGGGGCGGTGATGCGGTCGAGGGTGTCCCACCACCGGGGGTCGGGGGCGTTGCGCTCCGCCACCACTGCGGCCTTCGCCTGCCAGTCGAAGGCCGCCGGGCCCGGCGGGGGCTCGGGCAGCTGCTGCGGCGGATCGGCGGGGAGCGGCGGCGCGGCCTCCTCCACCACCAGGCGGGCCACCAGGTCCGGGCGGTGCGCGGCCAACAGGAGGGCCGTGGTGGCGCCGAGGGAGTGGCCGATGAGCGTCACGCGCCCGAGGCCGAGCGTCTCGACGAAGCCGATCGCGTCGTCCCGCCAGCGCGCGAAGCCGTACTCGCCCGGCCAGTCGCTGCGGCCGTGGCCCCGCTGGTCGAGGGCGAAGACCCGGTGGGTGCCGGCGAGCCGGCCGACCACGCCGCGCCAGTCCTCGCCGTCCTCGCCGAGGCAGTGCAGCAGCACGGCCGGCGGCGCGTCCTCCTGTCCCCACACCCGGTATGCCAGCTGGACGTCACCTACCTGCACCTTCTGTACGTCACCCATGCCCGGGACGCTACCCGGAGGCTGCTCGTGGCACGCCCCTTGACGCGGTCGCCGCGCGCTGATTACTTGGATCCGCATGCGGCTACCGAATGATCGGTAGGGACACGAGGCGGTGAGACTCCATGCCACAGGCGGCTGCGGGCAGCGGGACGTCCGGACAGGTCAGCGGGTTCGATGAGGCCGAGCGGCTCTCTTCGGACGCCCTGCGCGCACGCCAACTCACCCGGCTCCAGGCCACGTTGCGGCACGCGTACGAGCACGTCCCCTTCTACCGGGAGTCCTTCGACCGGGCGGGCGTGCGGCCCGAGGACTGCCGCTCGCTCGGTGATCTCGCGCGCTTCCCGTTCACGGTCAAGGACGATCTGCGGGCGCGGTATCCGTTCGGGATGTTCGCCGTCCCCAGGAGCGAGGTGCGCCGCCTCCATGCGTCGAGCGGCACCACCGGGCGCCCGACGGTCGTCGGCTATACGGAGCGCGATCTGTCGCACTGGGCGGATGTGGTGGCCCGGTCGATCCACGCGGCCGGCGGGCGCCCCGGCCACACCGTCCATATCGCCTACGGATACGGGCTGTTCACCGGCGGGCTGGGCGCGCACTACGGCGCGGAGCGGCTCGGCTGCACGGTCGTGCCGGCGTCCGGCGGGATGACCGCCCGCCAGGTGCAGATCATCCAGGACTTCCGCCCGGAGATCATCATGGTGACGCCCTCCTACATGCTGACCCTGCTGGACGAGTTCGAGCGGCAGGGCGTGGACCCCCGCACGACCTCGCTCCGGGTGGGCATCTTCGGCGCCGAGCCCTGGACGGAGGAGATGCGCCGGGAGATCGAGGAGCGGTTCGCGATCGACGCCGTGGACATCTACGGTCTGTCGGAGGTCATGGGGCCCGGCGTCGCCCAGGAGTGCGTGGAGACCAAGGACGGCCTCCACATCTGGGAGGACCACTTCTACCCGGAGGTCGTCGATCCGATCACCGGCGAGGTGCTCCCGGACGGCGAGCACGGCGAGCTGGTCTTCACCTCCCTCACCAAAGAGGCCATGCCGGTCATCCGCTACCGCACCCGGGATCTGACCCGGCTGCTGCCCGGCACCGCGCGCCCGGCCTTCCGCCGCATGGCGAGGATCGCCGGACGCAGCGACGACATGATCATCCTGCGCGGGGTCAATCTCTTCCCCGCGCAGGTCGAGGAGATCGTGCTGCGCACCCCCGGCATCGCCCCGCACTTCCAGCTCCGGCTGACCCGCGAGGGCCGGCTGGACCGACTGACCGTACGGGCCGAGGCCCGGCCGGGCGCCACGGCGGACGACCGGACGGCCGCCGCCGGCCGGATCGCCCGCGGCGTGAAGGACGGCATCGGGGTCACGGTCGCCGTCGAGATCGTCGATCCGGAGACGCTGGAGCGCTCGGTCGGGAAGTTCAAGCGCATCGTGGACGCCCGCCGGGACGGGTGACGTCAGGTCGTCGTCAGGTCATCGTCGGGTCCCCCTTGATGATGGCGAAGGGAGCGCCGGCCGGATCCGTCAGCATCGCCAGCCGGCCGACGCCGGGGGTGTCCATCGGGGCGATGAGCGGCGTGGCGCCGTGCTGGACGGCGGTGTTGAAGGTGGCGTCGCAGTCGGTGACGCCGAAGTACGGGTGCCACTCGGACGTCGAGCCGGCGTCCAGATGCACCTGCTGGAGCTGCATGATGCCGCCGTGCGCGGTGTCGTCGCCCTGTCCGGCGCCGGGTGCGGAGGCGAGGCTGTAGACCAGGCCGCCGCCCATCGGCATGTCCCGGTAACTCCAGGAGAAGACGGAGCCGTAGAACTCCTTGGCCGCGGCGGCGTCGGTGGTGTAGAGCTCCGTCCAGCAGAGGGTGTTGGGCTCCATGACCACGTCCAGGCCCTTGACCTCGCCCGGCTGCCAGACGGCGAAGTCGGCGCCCGTCGGGTCGGTGAGCATGGCCAGCCGGCCGGCGGTGAAGACGTCCATCGGCGGGACCCGGACCCGGCCGCCGGCCTGCTCCACCGCCTTGCAGGTGGCGTCCGCGTCCGTGGTGTGGAAGTACGGCGTCCAGGCCGGGCTCGCGCCCTCCTCCGTCAGCGGGCCGACCGCCCCGACCGTCTTGCCGTCGAGCTGGAAGAAGCCGTAGCCGCCGCCCTCCGGACCGGCCGACTGGAAGGTCCAGCCGAGCACCGCGGAGTAGAAGGTCGCGGCGGCGTCGACGTCGGGGGCGCCGAGGTCGAGCCAGTTCGGCGAGCCCGGGACGAAGTGGGTCGTCAGCATCAGAGGTGCTCCGATCACGCGGTGGTCAGTTACCGGTTCCCAGCATCGCAGCGGGCACTGACAACCGCCCTTCGCGCGCCGCTCAGCGAGTGCCGAACCGCTCCCGCAGCTCGCGCTTGAGCACCTTGCCGCTGGCGTTCCGCGGCAGCTCGTCCACGAACACCACCCGCTTGGGGGCCTTGAACGGCGCCAGGCGGGCGCGGGCCGCCGCGATCAGCTCCGCCTCCCCCACCACGCCGTTCCCCTCGGCCCCGCCCACAGCGTCCGCACCGCCCGCCCCGTCCGCACCTCCGGTGCGCCGGACCACGACCGCGGTCACCGCCTCGATCCAGCGCTCGTCCGGCAGCCCGATGACCGCGACCTCGGCGACCTGCGGATGCTCGTAGAGCACGTCCTCCACCTGGCGCGAGGCGACCAGGACGCCGCCGGAGTTGATCACGTCCTTGACCCGGTCGACCACCGTGAGGTAGCCCTCGGCGTCCCGGACGGCCAGGTCCCCGGAGTGGAACCAGCCGTCCCGGAACGCCTCGGCGGTCTCCTCCGGCTTGTCCCAGTAGCCGGTGCACAGCTGCGGCGAGCGGTAGACGACCTCGCCCCGGGTGCCGTCCGGCACCTCCCGGCCCTCCTCGTCGACCACCCGCGCCTCGACGAACAGCACCGGGCGCCCGCAGGAGTCCATCCGGCCCTCGTGCTCGTCGGGGCCGAGGACGGTGGCCAGCGGCCCGATCTCGCTCTGCCCGAAGCAGTTGTAGAACGCCAGTCCCGGCAGCCGGGCGCGCAGCCGCTCCAGAACGGGCACCGGCATGATCGACGCCCCGTAGTACGCCTTGCGGAGCCCGCTCAGCTCCCGGACGGCGAAGCCGGGGTGGCCGGCGAGCGCGATCCAGACCGTCGGCGGCGCGAACAGGCTGTCCGCCAGGCCGGATTCCACCAGGTCGAAGATCTGCTCCGGGTCGGGTCCGTCGAGAATGGTGTTCTCCGCGCCGACCGCCAGATAGGGCAGCAGGAACACATGCATCTGCGCGGAGTGGTAGAGGGGCAGCGAGTGCACCGGACGGTCGCTCTCCTTGAGGTCGAGGGCGACGATCGCGCTGGTGTACTCGTGCACCAGCGCGCCGTGGGTCATCATCGCGCCCTTGGGGAGCGCGGTGGTTCCCGAGGTGTAGAGCAGCTGGACGAGGCTGTCACCGGACCCGGCGGCGGGCAACTCGCCGAGGTCCTCGGCGGGCTCCTCGTCCGGTGCGCCGGACGCCCCGGCGATCCGCTCCAGCAGCCCGTCGGGCGCGCCGTACAGCGGCATCGCGCGTACGGATTCGGATAGTTGGGGCGCCAGCGCCGGGTCGGTGAGCACCAGCGCGCTGCCCGACTGGGTCAGGAGGTAGTTCAGGTCCTCGCCGGTGAGGCCGTGGTTGACCGGTACGTGCACGAGTCCCGCGCGGGCGCAGGCCAGGAAGCCGATCAGATACGCGTCGGAGTTGTGCCCGTAGGAGGCCACCCGGTCGCCGGGCCGTGGTCCCGCCGCCCGCAGCACCCGGGCCGCGGCGCTGACCGCGGCGTCCAGTTCGCGATAGGTCCAGCTCCGCGCTCCGTAGCGCACCGCCGTCCGCTCCGGCACCCGCCGGGCGCTGCGCCGCAGGACTCCGTCGACCGTGTTGCTCCGCGCTCGCGTCATGCGGCGATCCTGGGGCGCGACCGGGGGCGGGTCAAGGCACCGGGCGGGTGGCGGCGCGCGGCCCGTGCCGCCCGGTTCGGAACCGGGAGGTTCCGCCCGGGGCGGCTACACGGCGCGCTCCCGGCCGGCCCAGTACGGGGCGCGGAGCCGCCGCTTGTAGAGCTTGCCATTGGGGTCGCGGGGCATGGCGTCGGTGAAGTCGACCGAGCGCGGGCGCTTGTAGCCGGCCAGCAGGCGCTCGCAGTGGGCGAGGATCTCGGCGGCGAGCGCCGGTCCCGCCGGATACCCCTCGGCGGGCTCGACGACCGCCTTGACCTCCTCGCCCCAGTCGTCGTGCGGGATGCCGAAGGCGGCGGCGTCGGCGACCGCGGGGTGGGCGAGCAGGGCCGCTTCGATTTCGGCGGGGTAGATGTTCACCCCACCGGAGATGATCATGTCGATCTTGCGGTCGCGGAGGAAGAGGTAGCCGTCCTCGTCGAGGAAGCCGAGGTCGCCGACGGTGAAGAAGTCGCCGATGCGGTTCTTCCGGGTCTTGCCCTCGTCCTTGTGGTAGGAGAATCCGCCGGTGCTCATCTTCATGTAGACGGTGCCGAGTTGACCGGCGGGCAGCCGGTTTCCGGCGTCGTCGAAGACGGCGAGTTCGCTGATGGGCCAGGCGCGGCCGACCGTGCCGGGCCTCTTCAGCCAGTCCTCGGCGGTGGCGAAGGCACCGCCGCCCTCACTGGCCGCGTAGTACTCCTCGACGCAGCCGCCCCACCACTCGATCATGGCACGTTTGACGTGGTCGGGGCAGGGCGCGGCGCCGTGGACGGCATGCCGCATCGAGGACACGTCGTACGCCGACCGCACCGCCTCCGGCAGCGCGAGGAGCCGGTGGAACTGGGTCGGGACCATGTGAGTGTGGGTGCAGCGGTGCCGGTCGACGGCGCGCAGCATCTCCTCGGGAGTCCACTTGTCCATCAGGACGACGCGGTGGCCGATGTGCAGGGAGGCGCCGGCGAATTGGAGTACGGCGGTGTGGTAGAGCGGCGAGCAGACCAGATGGACGTTGTCGTCGAACGGCCGGATGCCGAAGATGGCGAGGAAGCCGCCCAGGTAGGTCTCCTCGGGGGGCTTGCCGGGCAGCGGGCGGCGGATGCCGCGGGGGCGTCCGGTGGTGCCCGAGGTGTAGTTCATCACCCAGCCCAGGGTGCGTCCGGCGGGGGCGGACTCCGGCTGCCCGCCGAGGAGTTCGGAGTAGGGACGGAAGCCGGCGACGGTGCCGACGGCGTACCGCCGCCCGGCCGGCAGGCCGGCCTCGTCGGCGGCCTCCCGGGCCGTCGCCCCGAACCGCTCGTGGGCGATCAGCACCTTGGCTCCGGAGTCGGCGACGATCCAGGCGATCTCCGGGCCGACCAGGTGGTGGTTGACGGGGACGAGGTAGAAGCCGGCCTGGGAGGCGGCGAGATAGGCGGTGAAGAACTCCACGCCGTTGGGGAGGACGGCGGCGAACGCGTCGCCGCGCTCCAGCCCGGCCGCGCGCAGCCCGTGGACGAGCTGGTTGGCGGCGGCGTGCAGCCGGCCGGCGGTCCACTCCTCGCCGTCCGGGGCGATCAGCACCGTCCGGCCGGGGTCGGCGGTGGCCTGGGCCCAGAAGCCGTTGGGGGTGTCGGTCATGGCAGTGCCCTTCTGCTCGCTTCTCCGCCCTCGCGGCGCAGCGGTGCGGCTTTCGTGACTGTCTGCGGCTGAGCGGCCGCGAGTGCGACGCTCACGTCGTTCTCCTCGGGCGGTCGGCGGATCGGCGGATCAGGCGCGGCCGGCGATGCGGTTGACGCGGTCGATGGCCCGCTCGAAGCCGCGGGTGAGGTCGTCGAAGACGGCCTGGACGCCGCGTTCGCTGTTCATCCGGCCGACGATCTGGCCGACCGGGGTGCCGAGCAGCGGCTCGACCTCGTGCCGCTGGATACGGGAGTTGGCCTCGGCGACCAGCAGGCCCTGGAGCGGCATCGGAAGGGCGCCGGGGCCGTCCGGGCCGTCCCAGGCGTCGGTCCACGCGGTGCGCAGCTGGCGGGCGGGTTTGCCGGTCAGGGCGCGGGAGCGGACGGTGTCGCCGGGGCCGGCGGCGAGCAGTTTCGCGGTCAGTCGCCGGGAGTGCAGCTCCGCCTCCTCGGTGGTGAGCCAGATCGAACCGAGCCACACGCCCTGGGCGCCGAGGGCGAGTCCGGCGGCGATCTGCTCGCCGGTGCCGATGCCGCCGGCGGCCAGTACCGGCAACGGGTCGACGGCGGCCACGACTTCGGGGGTGAGCACCATGGTGGCGATCTCGCCGGTGTGGCCGCCGGCCTCGTAGCCCTGGGCGACGACGATGTCGATGCCGGCGGCCTTGTGGTGCAGCGCGTGCCGGGGGCTGCCGGCCAGTGCGGCGACCCGTATGCCGTGGTCGTGGGCGCGCCGGATGACGTCCGGGGGCGGTGGGCCGAGGGCGTTGGCGAGCAGCTTGACCGGGTAGTCGAAGGCGACGTCGAGCTGGCTGCGGGCGACCTGTTCCATCCAGCCGGTGATCCGCCAGCCCGACGCCTCCCCCGGTGCGAGCGGCGGCACGTCGTACTTCGCCAGGATCCCGTCGACGAACCGCCGGTGCCCGGGCGGGATCATCGCCTCCACGTCGGCCTCGGTGACGCCTGCCACCTTCTTGGCGGGCATCACGACGTCGAGGCCGTAGGGCAGTCCGCCGGTGTGCTCCTGCATCCAGTCCAGGTCGCGGGCCAGTTCACCGGGCGCGGTGTAGCGGACCGCGCCGAGCACCCCGAACCCGCCGGCCCGGGTGATCGCCGCGGCGACCGCGGGAAAGGGCGTGAACCCGAAGACGGCGTGCTCGATTCCCAGCGCGTTGCTCAGCTCCGTCTGCATGGGCGAAGGATGCCGCAGCGGGCGGTACGAGGGAAGAGGCTTCCTGATGCCCCGTCAGAAAATCCGGACTCCCAACGGCCCGGCACCCGGGGTCGGAGTCGCCCTACCCCTCCTCCAGCACCGCCATCGCCGCGTTGTGCCCCGGGATCCCGCTCACTCCCCCGCCGCGGACCGCGCCCGCGCCGCAGAGCAGGACGTTGGCGTGCCCGGTCGCCACCCCCCAGCGGGCCGGCGCGTCGCCGGCGGCGCCCTCCTCGTCGGCGTACGGGAAGGCCAGCTCGCGGTGGAAGATGTTGCCGCCGGGCAGGCCCAGTTCGCGGTCCAGGTCGAGCGGGCTGCGGGCCTCGATGCAGGGCCGGCCCTCGGCGTCCCGGGCCAGGCAGTCGGCGAGCGGCTCGGCGAGGTGCGCGTCCAGCTGGGCGAGGGTGGCGGCGAGCAGGCGGTCGCGGGTGGCCGGCGCGGCTGCGGTGTCGGACGCGAAGAGCCGGGCGGGGGTGTGCAGGCCGAACAGGGTGAGGGTGTGGTGGCCCCGGCGGACCAGGTCGGCGCCCAGGATGGAGGGGTCGGTCAGGGAGTGGCAGTAGATCTCCGAGGGCGGTGCGGCGGGCAGCTCACCGGCCGCGGCCTGCCGGTAGGCGGTCTCCAACTGGCCGTATCCCTCGGCGATGTGGAAGGTGCCGGAGAAGGCCTCGCGCGGGTCGACGCCGGTGTCCCGGAGCCGGGGCAGCCGGGTGAGCAGCATGTTCACCTTGAGCTGGGCGCCTTCGGCGGGCGGCGGCTCCGACTCGCCCAGCAGCCGGGCCAGTTCCCGGGGGGCGGCGTTGACCAGGACGCGGCGGGCCCCGATGGTGCCCTGGTCGCAGGTGACCTCCGCGGTGCGGCCGTCGGTGGCGACGGCCGTCACCGGGCAGCTGGTGACGATCTCCGCGCCGGCCCGGCGGGCCGCGTCGGCCAGTTCGTCGGTGAGCGCGCCCATCCCGCCGATCGGGACGTCCCAGTCGCCGGTACCGCCGCCGATGACGTGGTAGAGGAAGCAGCGGTTCTGACGGAGTGACGGGTCATGGGCGGTGGTGAAGGTGCCGATGAGGGCGTCGGTGAGGACCACCCCGCGGATCAGGTCGTCGTCGAACGTCTCCTCGATCAGCTCGCCCAGGGGGCGTTCGAAGAGGGCGTGCCAGGTGGCGTCGTCGTCGATACGGGCGCGCAGCGCGGCGCGGGTGGGCAGCGGTTCGGTGAGGGTGGGAAAGACCCGGCCGGCGAGCCGGTGGGTGGTGTCGTAGAAGCGCTGCCAGGCGGCGAACTCACGGTCCGATCCGGTCAGTTGGGCGAAGGACGCACGGGTGCGGTCCGGGCCGCCGCCGACCAGCAGACCGGTGGGCCGGCCGCCGCGGACGGTGGGGGTGTACGAGGAGACGGTGCGCTTGCGGACCGCGAAGCGCAGCCCGAGGTCCCGCACGATCTTCGGCGGCAGCAGGCTGACGAGGTAGGAGTAGCGGGACAGCCGGGCGTCGACCCCGGAAAAGGCCCGCGTCGACACGGCGGCCCCACCGGTGTGGTCCAGCCGTTCCAGCACCAGCACGCTGCGCCCCGCGCGCGCGAGATAGGCGGCGGCCACCAGTCCGTTGTGCCCGCCGCCGACGACGACCGCGTCATACGAAGTCCGTTCCGGCATGCCCCTTGGTAGCACGCGGTGATCGCGGTCGCCAGGCCCACGCGGCTGAATGCCCCGATCCGGTCGGTGCGGCTTCTTGACCGGACCGGAACGTGCTCCTAGCGTCCGGCCGTGCGCCGCCACTGGACCGCTTCGACGGCCGTTCGACCAGGCCGTCCCACCCACCACGTGAGGTGACCCGTGTCCCATCCGTCGGTATCCCGCATCGGCCGCACCCTCGCCGGACTCACCGCCGTCGCCGCCTGCTCGGCGGGACTGCTCGCCGCCACCGCACCGACCTCCGCCGCCCGCGCATCCGGTCCTCAGCACGACGGCCAGTACCCGAACCTGGCCCCGACGCCCCCGATGGGCTGGAACAACTGGTCGTACTACATGTGCAACGTCAGCGAGCAGGTGGTCCTGGGCAACGCGCGGGCCCTGGTACGCAGCGGGCTGGCCCACAGGGGCTACCGCACCGTCACCGTCGACGACTGCTGGATGGCCAAGAAGCGCGGCCCCAAAGGTGAACTGCTGCCGGACAAGGCGAAGTTCCCGCACGGCATGGCCTACCTCGGCCAGCAGCTCCACAGGATGGGCCTCAAGTTCGGCATCTACGAGGACGTCGGCACGCGGACCTGCGGCAAGTACCCGGGCAGTCTGGGGCACTTCCCCCAGGACGCCAAGCTGTTCGCGCGCTGGGGGGTCGACTACCTCAAGGCCGACGGCTGCAATGTGCCGGTGCCCAAGGGGCAGAGCAAGGAGCAGGTGTACCACGACCTGTACCGCCAGCAGAGCCGGGCGCTGCGGGCCACCGGACGGCCCATCACCTTCTCCATCTCCGCGCCCGCCTACTTCCAGTACAACGGGGACAAGGTCTGGCACCAGGTCATCGGCTGGTCGGCGCAGCTGGGGAACCTGTGGCGGGGCGGGGCGGACATCGCGGTGCAGCAGAGCACCCCGGCCAAGAAGTGGGCGTCCATCGTCTTCAACTTCCGCTACAACGCCAATCTGGCCGACCTCCAGCAGCCCGGACGCTGGAACGACCCCGACTTCCTGCTGGTCGGTGACGCGGGGCTGTCGCGGTCCGAGATGCAGAGCCAGATGTCGCTGTGGGCGATCATGGCCGCACCGCTGATCTCCAGTACGGACCTCGGGAAGCTCTCCCCCGAGGCCCGGGCGATCCTGGGCAACCGCGAGATCATCGCCGTCGACCAGGACCCGCTCGGCGTCCAGGGGCACATCGTGCAGCAGGACGGCGACGGCGTGGTGCTGGCCAAGCCGCTGAAGAACGGCGACCACGCGATCGCGCTGTTCAACTCGGGCAAGACCGCCCGCACGCTGTCCATCACGGCGGGCGCGGCGGGGCTGCCGGAGGCCGGCTCGTACCGGTTGCGGGACCTGGTCACCGGCCGCACCGTGGCCACCCGCCGGGACGTGATCGCCCGGAACATCCCGCCGCACGGCACGGTGCTCTACCGGGTCACCCCGCACTGACGGCCCGTCAACAGGCCCGCTACCGCCGGCGTCGTACGCGCTCCTGGCGCAGCTGTGCGACCCGGCGGTAGAGGGCCGCGGCCTCGTCCGTACGCCCCAGTTGCTCCAGGCACTGGGCCTGGTCGCCGCGGCTGGCGAGCGCGTCGAGGTGGGCCGGGCCCAGGACCCGTTCGCGGGCGTCGGCGACCTGGCGGTACACCTCCAGCGCATCGCCCCAGCGCCCGAGCCGGCCGAGCGCCACGGCGGTCTCCCGGCGGCTGGCCAGGGTGTCGGGGTGGTCGGCGCCCAGCACCCGGGCGCGCGCCGCGGTCACCTGGCGGGCCTCGGTCAGCGCCTCCTCCCAGCGGTTCTGCCGGCCGTAGTTGACGCCGAGTCCGTGCCGGGCGCGCAGCGTCTCCGGGTCGTCGGCGCCCTGGGCGCGGGTGCGGGCCGCCACCAGCTCGCGGTAGTGCGTCAGGGCCTCCGCGCTGCGGCCCAGCCGGCCCAGGCAGATGCCGACCTCGTAGCGGGCGGCGAGGGTGTCCGGGTGGTCCGGGCCGAGCGACTCGGCGCGCGCCGCGGCCACCTCCCGGTACGTCCGCAGCGCCTCCGGCCAGGCACCCAACTGGGCCGTCACAGCAGCGAGTTGGAAGCGGCTGGCCAGGGTGTCCGGGTGGTGCGCGCCGAGCACCCGGGCGCGGGCGGCGGCCACCTCGCGGGCGGTGGTCCGGCTGTCCTCCAGCCGGCCCAGCCGGCCGAGGCCGACCGCGAGGTGGTGGCGACAGCCGAGCGTGTCGGGGTGGTCGGGGCCCAGGGTGCGCTCCCGGCCGGCCAGCACCTCGGTGAAGAGCTGGTGCGCCTCGAAGTGCCGGCCGAGACCGGCCAGTTGCCGGGCGCTCTCCAGACGGTCGGCGAGCGCCGCGAGGGTGGCGTGGTGGCCGTCGGCCGGTGCCGGCTGGACGAGCCCGACGGCCGGGGACGACTCGCCGCGCTGCGGGTCGCCGCCGACGGTCCAGGCGTCGGTGAGGACCGCGGCGGCCCGGTCCGCGGCCGGGCGGCGGCGCGGCCGGGCGCCGGCGGCCGGGGAACCGGCGGTGATGCCCTGTGTCCAGGCGGGCAGCCGCGGGGTCGGCACCGTGGCGTCCCCGGGTCCGCCGCCGGGGCCCCGGACGGCGCGCGGATGGCGGGCGTCGGCCAGGCGCTTGGCCAGCTCGTCGGCGTCCCTGGGGCGGTCGTCCGGCTCCTTGGCGAGCAGGTCCAGGACGATCCGCTCGTACGCCTCGGGGAGGTCCGGGCGTGTCCTGCGCGGCGGCTCGGGGGCGGTGTCGCGGTGTCCGACGAGCACCGCCCAGGCGTCGCCCTGGGCGAACGGCGGTGCGCCGGTGGCGATTTCGTAGAGCACGCAGCCGAGGGAGTACAGGTCGCTGCGGTGGTCGACGGTGCCGGCGCCGATCTGCTCGGGCGACATGTAGTGCGGGCTGCCCATGGCGACGCCGGTGCCGGTGAGCCGGGCGGTGAAGCCGATGTCGTGGCCGAGGCGGGCGATGCCGAAGTCGCAGATCTTGACCGTGCCGTCGGTGGTGCGGACGATGTTCGCCGGTTTCAGATCGCGGTGAACAATGGCTTGTTCGTGGGTGTAGGCGAGCGCCGCGGTGACCTGTTCGGCGATCTCGACGAGGTCCGGGACGGGCAGCGGCTGGCGCCGGTTGTCGTCCAGCAACTGGCTGAGATTGCGGCCGTTCAGCAGCTCCATGACGATGAAGAGGATGCCGCCGTCCTCGCCGAAGTCATGGACGACGGTGATGCCGCGGTGCTGGAGCGCGGCGGCGACCCGGGCCTCCCGGCGGAAGCGTTCCCGCAGCACCCGCAGGAAGCCGGGCTCCTGGCGCTGGCCCATGGGCTTGAGGCACTTGACCGCGACCTGGCGGCCCAGCGACTCGTCGCGGGCCCGCCACACCTCCCCCATGCCGCCCCGCCCGATGATGTCGAGCAGCCGGTATCGCCCCTGGATCAGTCTGTTCTCCGCCATCCTGAATCGCCGCCCCCGCCCCCGCGTTCAGCCGCGTGGATCCCCCTGAGTGCCCTGCCCGTCCAGTATGGCGGCGGAACCGCGGAGCTTGTAGGGCCCTGGCCGGGTACCGGGGCCGAGCCGCGCCACCGCGCGCAGGATGTGCTTCGGCGGCAGTTGCCAGCGGAGGGTGGGTGGAACGGCGCGCAGCAGCCGGCCGGTGGCGCGCAGCCGGCGGGGGACGGCGGCGGGGGGCGGCGCCGGCCGGCCGTACAGCCGGTGGGCGTAGGCGGGCAGCGCCCCGTACGCCAGGTCCGCCACCGGGCGCCAGAGCAGGGCGCGGACCGGGACGAGCGGGGCGGGAGTCGGCGGGCGGCGCAGGAAGCCGTCGATCAGCCGGGCTTCCGGGGTGAGCGCGAGGTCGGGCCGTACGCGCGCGAAGTAGGCGGCCAGCGCGGCCCGGTCGCCGGGGACCTCCTCCGGGTCGAGCCCCACGAGCCGGGCGCTGGCGCGCTGTTCGCACAGATACCGGTCGGCCTGGGCGTCGCCGACCGGGTAGCCGGAGCGGCGGAGCACCTGGAGGTAGGAGTCCACCTCGGCGCAGTGCACCCAGAGCAGCAGCGCGGGGTCGTCGACGCGGTAACGCTCGCCGGTGGCCGGGTCGGTGGCGGTCAGCCGGCGGTGGATCCGGCGGACCGCGGCGCCGGCCCGCTCGGCGTCGCCGGTCGTCCCGTACGTGACCGTCCCGACGAAGTTCGCGGTCCGCATCAGCCGGCCCCAGGCGTCGCGCCGGCCCCGCCCGGTCATGCGGAAGGCGGCCGAGTTCTGGGTGACCCCGCGCACCGCGCGCGGATGGAGCGCCTGGAGGTACAGCGCGCGGACTCCGGCGATCCACATCATCGGGTCGCCGTGCAGCTGCCAGGTCACCGAACGCGGGCCGAAGAGCCCTTCCTCACCCGCCATCACCGCACCTCCCGTTACCGTCTCAGCGCCGTACGCGGGGCATCCCGAGGCCGATCCACGAGATGATCTCGCGCTGGATCTCGTTGTTGCCGCCGCCGAAGGTGAAGATGACGGCGGAGCGGTAGCCGCGCTCCAGTTCGCCGTGCAGCACCGCGCCGGCCGAGCCCTCCTTGAGCGGACCGGCCGCGCCCACCGCCTCCATCAGCCAGGCGTAGGCGTCCCGCCGGGCCTCGGAGCCGTAGACCTTGACCGCCGAGGCGTCCTGCGGGGTCAGCGCGCCCCGCTGGAGCGCGTCGACCATCCGCCAGTTCAGCAGCTTCATGGCGTCCAGCCGGGTGTGCGTACGGGCCAGCCGGCCGCGGACCCAGGCCAGGTCGATGACCCGGCGGCCGTCGGCGAGCTTGGTCCCGGCCGCCCACCGCTGGACGTCGTGCAGCGCGCGGATGGCCATGGTGCCGTGGGCGGCGAGGGTGACCCGCTCGTGGTTGAGCTGGTTGGTGATGATCCGCCAGCCCTGGTTCTCCCGGCCGACCCGGCGGGTGGCGGGGACGGTGATGTTCTCGTAGTAGCTGGCGGTGGTGTCGTGCGAGGCGAGGGTGTTGATCACGGTGCAGGAGTAGCCGGGGTCGCCGGTGGGGACCAGGAGCATGGTGATGCCCTTGTGCGGCGGGACGCCGTCGGTCACCGGCGCGGTACGGACGGCCAGCCAGACCCAGTCCGCGGTGTCGCCGTTGGTCGTCCAGATCTTCTGGCCGTTGACGACGTAATGGCCGCTCTCCTCGTCGCCTTCGCGCACCGCGCGGGTCTTGAGGGCCGCCAGGTCGGTGCCGGCGTCCGGTTCGCTGTAGCCGATCGCGAAGTCGATCTCGCCGGAGAGGATCCTGGGCAGGAAGTACGCCTTCTGCTCGTCGGTGCCGAACTGCATGATCGTCGGGCCGACGGTGTTCAGCGCCATCAGCGGCAGCGGCACCCCGGCCTGCGCCGCCTCGTCGAAGAAGACGAACTGCTCCATCGGCGTCATCCCGCGCCCGCCGAACTCCTTGGGCCAGCCGACCCCGAGCCAGCCGTCCGCGCCCAGCCGGCGCACCGTCTCGCGGTAGAAGCGCTTCCGGTCGGCCGGCTCGGCGTACCGGGCGTAGGCGTTGTCCGGCACCAGCTCGCCGAAGTAGGTGCGCAGCTCGGCGCGCAACTGCTGCTGCTCCGGGGTGTATTCGAGGTGCACGGCCCCTCCCGTTCGTCCTGACGGTCCGTCGGATTCCAGGTCGAGGGGCACAGTAGAACGTGTTCCAGCGATACGGAAGGGCGGCGGCCGGACGGCCGGGGCACACAACGGCCCGGCGCGGCACCTCCGCGGTACCGCGCCGGGCCTCCTCGGTGGCCGTGGCTCAGCCGGCGTGCCGCGCCCCGTCGTCCTGACTGCGGTTGCGCTGGACGTCCTTGCAGTACTTGACGTAGCCGTTGTTGGACACGTACTTGCCGGACACCCAGCGGTGCTCGCGGACCTGGAACCAGACGTCGTTGCCGCGGATGCTCTGGGCACGGACCTTGCACTCCAGGGTGACCCCCTCACGGTTGCGGAGGAAGCCCTTGTTGGGGGCGTCGGTGCTCGGAGCCGTCCGCTCGTAGATGCCGCGCGAGGCGGTGACGGTGCCGTACGGTCCGCCGAGGTCGCTCTGCGTCGGCGGCTGCGACTGCGATGGGGGCTGCGAGTGCGACGGCGGCTGCGACTGCGAAGGGGGCTGCGACTGCGAAGGGGGCTGCGAGTGCGGTTGCGGCTGCGGGGACGCCTGCGCCGGAGCCGCCGCGAGCAGCGTCGCCCCCAGGGCGACAGCCATGGTCAGTGCGCCCGCACCGGCTGCGAGCTTCTTGCCTCGGACCACAAGGACGTCGGTCGTGGACATAGGAGGTCTCCTGTTCTTGACGCGCGATCCTTTGACGCGCTATGCCACCCATTGGCGCGTGGGGGACATTACGCGCAAATCGGTTGTGCAGTGTGGTGAAACGACGACCAGGGAGCCAATCGTGTGACGCCGCGACGCCCGCTGGACGAGGAAAATCACCCCCACTGTCGGCGCGCCCCCGCCGGAGCGGTCAGCCCTCCGTACCCACCTGGTGAATGCCGAAGACGGCGCCCTGCGGATCGCGGATCATCGCGATCCGGGGCCCGTCCGGGACGTCCGTCGGGGCCAGCAGCAGCATGCCCCCGGACTCGGCGGCGCGCGCGGCGGTCGCGTCCACGCTCGCCACCGCGAAGTACGGCAGCCAGTGCGGCCGGACGTCCTCCCGGTCGCGCGCCTCCACGGTGCTCATCCCGCCGAAGTCGGCGCCGCCGATGCCCCACTGGGTATACGTGCCGTGGGCCCTGACGGTCCATCCGAAGACCCGGGAGTAGAACGCCACCGCGGACTCGGCGTCGCCGGTGGCGAGTTCGACCCAGCCGAGCGCGCCGGGATCGTTCAGCAGCTCGGCGCCGGCGAAGCCGGCGGCCTGCCAGACCGCGAAGGCCGCGCCCGCCGGATCGGCCAGCACCGCGAACCGGCCCAGGTCGAGGACGTCCCGCGGGGCCACCAGCACACTGCCGCCGGCCTCGGTCACCGCCGCGGCCAGCGCCTCGGCGTCGCCGGTGGCGAAGGTGACGGTCCAGGCGGTCGGCTGGCCCGGCGCGTACAGCGGGGTCGCCGCGGCGACCCGGGCGTCGCCCACCGAGAAGAGCGTGTATCCGCCGGCCTCCGCCCGCGGTTCGGTCTCGGCGCGCCAGCCGAAGACCTGGCGGTAGTACACCTTGGCGGCGGCCACGTCCGAGGTGCCCAGTTCCACCCAGCAGGGCGCTCCGGGCGTGGGCTCAGTGATCTTCACGGTCGGTTCCGTCCCTCCGCGCACCGCGGGCCGGGCCGCGGTCGTTCCGGGTACGCCGCCGCCGATTCCGTACGCTGCCGATCGTCCGACGGGCGGGACCGGGCCGCAACCCGGGCGCCGGGCCCGGTCAGCGGCGGTGCAGAGCGCGGGTGAAGCGGTGGCGCGGTGGGCGGTGGGCGCGCTGCGGGGCCTCCGGGGCGAGGGCGCTGTCCAGGGCGCGGGCGGCGCCTTCGGCAGCCGCGGCCGAGCGGGGGAACAGGGCCGTCTCGTACGCCCGCACCCCCTGGTCCGGGTCGGACTGCCAGGTGTGCGCCTCGGCGAGGTGCCGGGCCAGTTCGCAGCCGTCGAACAGCGCGAGGTCGGCACCCGGCGCGGAGAGCGGCGTCATCAGGTGCGCGGCGTCGCCCAGCAGGGTCAGGCCCGGAGTGTGCGGCCAGGTGTGCGGTACCGGCAGCGCGAACAGCGGCCGGTGGAGGAAGCCGCTGTCGCTGTCCCGCAGCAGCGCCAGCAGCCGCGCGTCCCATCCGGCGAACCGGCCGAGCAGCGCGGCGCGCACGGCGGCGGTGTCCGCCAGGTCCAGCCCGGCCGCGAGCGCCCAGTCCTCGGAGTCGCGGAAGGCGGCCTGGACCCGGATGCGGTCGCGGCCGTCACGCCGGGCGATCAGGCCCTCGGGCCCGGAGAACGCCATCACGCGGCCGTGGCCGACCAGCCGGGCGATCTCCGGATGGCGGGCGTCGACGTCCTCGAAGCCGGTCTCGACGAAGATCACGCCGGAGTAGTGCGGGGTGGCGTCGGAGAGCATCGGCCGTACCCGCGACCAGGCCCCGTCGGCCCCGATGACCAGGTCGAAGGTCTCCCCGCGGCCGTCGTCGAACTCGGCCTCGTGGCGGCCGGCACCGCGCGGGTGCAGCGTACGGAGGTACCGCCCCCAGTGGACGGTCCCCGGGGCGAGGGAGTCCAGCAGCAGCCGGCGCAGCTCCGCCCGCCCGATCCCGGGAAGCTCCCGGGCCCCGGAGGTGCCGACCGCGCCGGGCTCCGCGGTGTGCCGGGCGAGCACCGCGCCGGTGCGGTCCAGCAGCCGGGTCTGCTGCCCTTCGGGCCGGGCGAGGGCACGGAACTCCCGCTCCAGCCCGGCCGCGCGCAGGGCCGCCTGCCCGGATTCCGGCCACAGCGCCGCGGTGTCCTGCCGCGGGCGCGCGTCCGCGGCGGCCTCCTGCTCGAAGACCTCCGCCGGTACGCCGTGGTGCTGGAGCCCCCGGGCGCAGACCAGCCCGCCGGGACCGGCGCCGATGATCGCGATGCGGAGTGTGGTGGCGTGCATGGCACGGTACTCCTCGGTGCGGATCGTCCTCCGTTCCAGAGGAGCACAGCCGCCCGGAAAGTGCGATCGCTGGCGCCGCCCGCCGCCGCCCGGTCAGTCCGGGACGGCGCGCAGGAGGACCAACGAGCCTTCCAAGAAGGGCTGTTGGCGCAGCGCGCCGTGGCGGGCGCCCCAGCTGCCGTCCTCCAGGTCGCGGCGCAGTGCGGCGGCGAAGCGGGCCCGGGTCGCGTCGTCGGCGAAGCTCCAGGCGGAGCACGCCTGCCGGGCGCCGTGGCCGAGGAGCCGCTCGGGGCGGCCGTAGTACGCCTCGTTGAAGCCGTCGCAGCAGTCGAGCGGGATCGGGACCCGTTCGACGGTGGCCCGGCCGCCGAGCGCGGCCGTCAGCTGGGCGATCTCCGAGTGGCGGCGGGCCTCGGCGTCCAGGACCTCGGCGGCGTACGCGTACCGCCAGAAGTCGCGGACCAGCGCGGGATCGCAGGTCAGCACCACGACCGGGCCGCGGGCCACCCGGCGCATCTCGCACAGCCCGGCCGCCGGGTCGCTCCACTGGTGAACGCTGAACGTGGTCATCGCCGCGTCGAAGGAGTCGTCGGGGAACGGGAGTTGCTCGGCGACCGCGTCAACTGCCGGGGAGCGGCCGGCGGGCCGCCGGGCGCGCATCGACGCGGAGGGTTCGACGGCCGTGACGTCGAGCGGGGTCGCCTCGTAGGAACCGGCTCCCGCGCCGACGTTCACGACCGTGCGGGCGGTCCCGAGGGCCGCGTGGATCCGGGCGGCGATGCGCGGATCGGGCTGCCGGTACGCGGCGTAACCGCCGCCGACGGCAGCGTAGTCGACGTCTCCGGCGCTGCCGTCGCAGGCGCGTGCGTTCATGCGGCGAACGTAGCAGCGCCGGACGCCGCCGCGCGGTGTTCCCCGCAGGGCGGCGGGAGGCCGGGCGGCGCACCATGGAAGGGCCGGGAGAGGCCGGCAGGCAGGGGGTCGGTCATGAGCAGGGGAAACGCGGGTGACGGGCCGGGGCCGGTGCCCCGGAAACCGCATCCGGTACCGCACGATCCGGAGCCGGCCGGACCCGGGCCGGAGCCGGAGGCCGAACCCGGGAGCGCGCCGGAGGAGCCGGCGACCGAGCCGGCGGAGCCACCCGGAGCCGCACCGGGTGAGCAGCCGGTCCCCGAGCCGCCCGACTGAGCGGTCGGTGGCCGCGGAGTGAACCCCCGATGCCCCGCGTCCGGTTGCGGGTGCCGTACGGCCGACGCAAGGTGGGAGCCACTCGGGTTCGGGCGCCGGATCCGCGCGCCGGTCAGCCGCCCCGGGAATGCCGGGCCGAGGTCGGAAGAGGGACGGCATGCTGCTGCCGGACAAGTCGGTGCTCACTTCGCTGCTGCGGCGGTATCGCCTGTGGGAGCGGATGGTGCTCGCGGATCCGCACGATCCGGTGGCGCGGCGGCGGCTGGAGGACATCGCCTACACCCTGTGTGTGCTGATGGGCCGGCGCACCGTCCAGGAGGCGATCATCGAGGCGGAGCGCTATCTCTCGGCCGGCCGGGCCGTCCCCCGGACGGCCGAGCGGGGAAAGGGATAGCGGAACACCGGCTTCCGGCACGGGCGAGTGCCGCAGGGCAGGGCCTGTCCGATGTGCCAGACGCCGCGGACCCGGCCACGACCCGTCGGACAGGCCCTAGGAGGGCGAGGAGATGCCAGGGGACGACGCGGGACCGGCGGGCGCCGCGGCGCCGGCGGGCGCGGACCATCTCGGCGCGGCGGAGCTCGCCGCGCTGGACGCGCACTGGCGGGCCGCCAACTACCTCTCCGCCGGGCAGATCTACCTGATGGCCAACCCGCTGCTGGAGGAGCCGCTGCGCCCCGAGCACATCAAGCCGCGGCTGCTGGGGCACTGGGGCACCGCACCGGGGCTGAACCTGGTGCACACGCATCTCAAGCGGGTGATCGCGGCCCGGGGTCTGGACGCGCTGTGCGTGTGGGGGCCGGGGCACGGCGGGCCGGCCGTCCTGGCCAACTCCTGGCTGGACGGCACGTACTCGGAGACCTATCCGGACGTGAGCCGGGACCGGGCGGGGATGGAGCTGCTGTTCCGGCAGTTCTCGTTCCCGGGCGGGGTGCCCAGCCATGTCGCGCCGCAGACGCCGGGCTCCATCCATGAGGGCGGCGAGCTGGGCCACTCCCTCACGCATGCCTACGGTGCGGCGTTCGACCACCCGCGGCTGCTGGTCGCCTGCGTGATCGGCGACGGGGAGGCGGAGACCGGGCCGCTCGCCGCGTCCTGGCACTCCACGAAGTTCCTCGACCCGGTGCACGACGGCGCCGTGCTGCCGATCCTGCATCTCAACGGCTACAAGATCGCCAATCCCGCGGTGCTCGCCCGCATCCCGGAGGACGAACTGGACGCCCTGCTGCGCGGCTACGGCCACGATCCGGTCCATGTCTCCGGCGACGACCCGGCCGCGGTGCACCAGGCGATGGCCGCCGCCATGGACCGCTCGCTGGACCGGATCGCGGCGATCCAGCGCCGGGCGCGCGAGGAGGGGGCGGCCGACCGTCCCCGCTGGCCGGTGATCGTGCTGCGGACGCCCAAGGGCTGGACGGGCCCGCACGAGGTCGACGGGCAGCCGGTGGAGGGCACCTGGCGCTCCCATCAGGTGCCGCTCGGCGGCGTACGGGATCACGCCGACCACCGGCACCAACTGGAGCGGTGGCTGCGCTCGTACCGGCCGGAGGAGCTGTTCGACGAGGCGGGCCGGCCGCGTCCGCAGGTGCTGGCGTGCGTGCCCGAGGGACGGCACCGGCTGGGCGCCTCGCCGTACGCCAACGGCGGGCTGCTGCTGCGCGCGCTGCCGCTGCCGCCGCTGGAGCGGTACGCGGTGGACGTCGCCAAACCCGGGACCACGCTGCACGAGCCGACCCGGGTGCTCGGCGGGCTGCTCGCCGATGTCATGGCGGCGACCGCCGGGCGCCGCGACTTCCGGCTCGTCGGCCCGGACGAGACCGCCTCCAACCGGCTGGACGCGGTCTACCGCGCCACCGGCAAGGCGTGGCAGGCGGCGACACGGGAGACCGACGAGCATCTGGCGCGGGACGGCCGGGTGATGGAGGTGCTGTCCGAGCACCTGTGCCAGGGCTGGCTGGAGGGCTATCTGCTCACCGGGCGGCACGGCCTCTTCGCCAGCTACGAGGCGTTCGCCCATATCGTCGACTCGATGGTCAACCAGCACATCAAGTGGCTGCGGACCGCGCGCCGGCTGCCCTGGCGGCGCCCCGTCGCCTCCCTCAACTACCTGCTGACCTCGCACGTCTGGCGGCAGGACCACAACGGCTTCTCGCACCAGGACCCCGGCTTCGTCGACCAGGTCCTCGACAAGAGCCCCGAGATCGTCCGGGTCTATCTCCCGCCGGACGCCAACACCCTGCTCACGGTGGCCGATCACGTACTGCGCAGCCGCGACCACGTCAATGTGATCGTCGCCGGCAAGCAGCCGGGCTTCGACTGGCTCACCCTCGACGAGGCCCGCGCCCACTGCGCCCGCGGCGCCGGGGCCTGGCACTGGGCGGGCACGGAGGACGGCAGCCGCGACCCGGACGTGGTGCTGGCCTGCGCCGGCGACGTCCCCACCCAGGAGACGCTGGCCGCCGCCGATCTGCTGCGCCGCCAACTGCCCGATCTGGCGGTGCGGGTGGTGAACGTCGTCGAGATGGCGCGGTTGCTGCCGGCGGACGACCACCCGCACGGGATGCCGGACTTCGAGTACGACGCGCTCTTCACCCGCGACAAGCCGGTCATCTTCGCGTACCACGGCTACCCGTGGCTGATCCACCGGCTCCCCCCCCCCCCCCCGGGGGGCGCGGC
>NZ_KN708638.1:1308295-1325422 GCF_000805335.1 Streptomyces sp. CT34
CCCGCGACAAGCCGGTCATCTTCGCGTACCACGGCTACCCGTGGCTGATCCACCGGCTCGCCTACCGCCGCGCGGGGCACGCGAACCTGCACGTCCGCGGCTACAAGGAGGAGGGCACCACGACCACGCCCTTCGACATGGTGGTCCGCAACGATCTCGACCGCTTCCGGCTGGTGATGGACGTGGTGGACCGGGTGCCGGGCCTGGGGGTCCGCGCGGTGGCGCTGCGGCAGGCGATGGCGGACCTGCGCGCCCGCCACCACGACTGGATCCGCGAGCACGGAACCGATCTGCCCGAGGTCGCGGAGTGGAGCTGGGCGGGCTGCGCACCGGCGTAGGCGGGCGGTGCGCAGCGGCCGGTGAGCGGCCGTCAGGCGGGGATGCGCGCCCGTACGTCGTCCGCCACGGCGGGGTCGAGCGCCGCCCGCACCAGCCCCGAGGCGAAGTCGGCGATCCGGTCCGGGCCGACCAGCCGGGCCAGTCGCCCGGAGTCGCCGGGCAGCCCCAGTTCCGCCGCGCCCTGGAGGGCCTTGGCGTCCAGGTACGGGGCGAACTCCGGCCATACGGCCTGCACTTCGCGCACGAAGATGCCGGATCCGGCGGGCCCGATGCCCGGCAGTTCCTGGAGTGCGCCGCGCAGCACCGCGGTGTCGCCGCCGGCCGCGTCCCGCATCCGCCGCAGATCGCCGCCGTAGCTGTCGAGCAGCAGCACCGCGCCCTCCCCGAGGCGGGTGGCGGTGCTCTCGTCGTAGCGTCGGTAGCCGCCCTCGCCGAGCGCGTCGACCCGCTGCTGCCACGGTGCGTCGGCCATCCGGCGCGGGCTGCGCAGCCCGGCGGCGAACAGGGCGCGGGCGGCGGCCACCGCCACGGACGCGCGGATCCGCGCGCTGAGCAGATCGGCCACGACCAGGGCCTGGTAGAGCGGCTGCGGGGTGTTGCGCAGCGCGATGCCCGCCTCGGCGGCGTAGGTCCGGCCGTGGCGGTCGAGCAGTGCGCGGACGAGGTCCTGCTGGGTCGGGCGCGGGCTCATGGCGTCACTCCTGGGGATGCGGGGTGGGCGGATGGGGTGCGGACGTCGGGCGCCCGCGGGCGGCACGTACGGTGGCCGTGCCGGAGCCGGGGGCGTCCCTGCGGGCGGGGTACCCGGTCGGTGCGGCGGTAGGCTCCGGCGTCCGGGTGGCGGCCCGGCCGCGGGCCGCTCGGGGGCGGGCGCGAGCAGAGACGCGGGTGGTCGGGGCCGTTCCGGGCGACGGTGCCGGTCGCCATCGCCGTCTTCATCATCTGCGCGCTGTGCGCGGGCGTTCGCCGGGCGCCGGCCCGATGGCCCCCTGAGGGCCCGGCCCGGGATGTGCCGGGATGTGGTGGCCGTCCGGCCCGCCTAGCATGGAACGGCAGCGATCCGCACCGCACCGGTACCGACGAAGGCGGCTGCCATGCGTCCCACGGCGAAGTTCTCCATCAGCTTCGGCCTGGTCACGATCCCGGTGGCCGCGTACAACGCCACGGACCCCGCCGCCTCGGTCAGCTTCGTACGGATCCATACGGCGGACGGCGGCCGGGTGCGCAACCAGCCGGTCTGCTCCCTCGAAGGCGTCGAGATCTCCCCGGACGAGATCGGCCGGGGCTACCGGACGGAGGACGACACCGTCGTACCGCTCACCGACGACGATCTCGGCGCCCTCCCGCTGCCGACCGCGAAGACCCTGACCATCCTGGCCTTCGTCGCCGGCGGCGACATCGACCCGCTCCAGCTGGGCAAGGGCTACTACCTGGGCATCGACGGCCCGGCCGCGGCCAAGCCCTATGTCCTGCTGCGGGACGCCATGGAGCGGCACCAGCGCGTCGGGCTCGGCAAGATCGCGCTGCACGGCCGCGAGACACTGGCCGTGATCCGGCCGCTGGAGGGCGCGCTGGTGATGCAGGTGCTGCTGTGGCCGCATCAGATCCGCCCGATGGACGGAGTGCTGCCCGAGCGGGAGGTGACGGTCGCCGCCAACGAGGTGCGGGCCGCCGAGACCCTGATGGACTCCTTCGGCGAGCTGTCCGAGGAGGATGTGCACGATCACTACCGCGAGGCGCTGGACGAGATCGTGGCGGCCAAACTCGCCCATCGCGCACCGGAGTTCGCGGCCGGCGCGGAGCAGCCCACGGGCCGGGTGACGGACCTGATGGCGGCCCTCCAGGACAGCGTCCGGGCGGCGAAGGAGGCCCGCGGGGAGGCGACGGACGGAGAACGGGCGGCGGCCGGGCGTACGGGGAGCGGGAGAGCGGCGAAGAAGTCCGCGACCACGGGGAAGAAGTCCGCGGCGCAGCAGACCGCTGCGAACAAGTCCGCGGCGCGGAAGGGCACGGCGCAGCAGAGCACCGCCACGCAGAAGAAGACCGCCGCGAAGACGGCGACGGCCGGGAAGGCCACGAAGACGGCGGCTGCGGCGAAGCGGACCGCGGGCGCCGGGCGCGGACGGCGGGCGAGCTAGGGGCTGCCTCATGCGGTACTGCGGCACGAGCACGGCCGGGGCCCGCGCCGTACGGTGCGCTGCGCCGTACGGCGCGCTCCGAAGCACCCGGACTCCGGCCCCGTGGACTACTCCGGCCCTGTGGGCGACTTCGGCCCCGTGGGCCCCTGCCGGGCGTCAGCGGCAGCCCGTGCCGCCCACCGGCAGCGCGCCGTCCAGGAGGAAGCCGTCGACATCGCGGAGCACGCAGGGGTTTCCGGAGGTGTATGCGGCGTGCCCCTCGCCGTGGTACGTCAGCACCGGGCTGGCGTTCCCCAGCACGCGGGCCATGTTCGCGGCACCCTCGTACGGCGTGGCCGGGTCGTCGGTGGTGGCGACGAGGAGCAGCGGCGGTGCGTGCGGTGCCGCGACGTCGCGGGAGGAGTCGTCGCCCGCGGTGGGCCAGCGGTAGCAGTCCAGCAGGGTCGGCGCGATGTCCGGGCCGAACAGCGGGGACGCCTGGGTGAGTTCGCGCTCGGCACGCGGGTAGTCGGTGGGGCCGTAGCGCTCGGAGGTGTCCCGGCAGCTGATCGCCCGCAGGGCCAGCTGGTCCTGGGAGGGCAGCCGGCCGCCGGCACCGCGGAGGGCCCGCACGGCGCCGCTGCCGCTTCCGCCGCCGCTCAGGTCGAGGATCCCCGACCCGTCGCCGTTGCGCAGCCGGGTCAGCGCCTGGCGCAGCGCGGGCCAGGTGGACCGGCTGTAGAGGGACTCCCGGAGGGCGTAGACATAGGTCGTCCCGTCGACCGTGGTGCCCTTCGTCCTCAGCGGATGGTCGGTCAGCTTCCGGTAGAAGTCGTTGAGTTGGGACTGAGCCGCCTTGATGTCGGTGCCCAGCGGGCAGGCGGAGCCGTGTACGCAGTCGGCGGCGAAGGCGTCGGCCGCCCGCTGGAACCCGCGGGCCTGGGCCAGTGCGGTCTGCCAGGTGTTCTTGGTCGGGTCCTCGACGCCGTCCAGGACCATCCGTCCGACGTTGCGGGGGAATTGGTGGGCGTAGACCGCACCGAGCCGGCTGCCGTACGAGAAGCCCAGGTAGCTGAGCTTGGCGTCGCGGACGGCGGACCGCAGCACGTCCATGTCGCGGGCGACGTCGGGGGTGCCGACCCAGGGCAGCAGCGGACCGGAGTACCGGCCGCACGCCTCGTTGAGGCGCTGCTCGCTCGCGCCGAGGCTCGCCGCGCCGTTGCCGGTCACCGGGGTGAAGGTGGTGCCGCAGGAGATGGGGTCGGTGCGACCGGTGCCGCGCGGGTCGAAGCTGACCAGGTCGTAGCGCTGCCCGAGGTGGGCGAACGCGTCGGCGTTGCCGACAAGGTAGTTGACGCCTGAATCACCTGGCCCGCCGGGGTTGATGACCAGCGACCCCAACCGCTTGCCGGGGCCGGTCGCGGCCAGCCGGATCAGCTGGACACGGAGCGTGGCCTGCCCGGGGTGCGCGTAGTCGCGGGGGACCTCCAGCCGGGCGCACTGGAGACGGTCCGGGTAGCCGGGCCGCGGTGCGCCCCGGCCGGACGAGGCGGACCGCAGCATGTCGGGCGGGCACCGCTGCCAGGCCGGCTGCTGCTGGTAGAAGCGCGCCAGGCCGGGGTTCGGGGCCGGGACCGGCCCCGCGGTACCGCCCGCCGCCGGGGCCACGGCCCCCGTCAGGGCGCCGGCCAGCGCGCACACCACCAGCCCGCCGACGGCTCCGCACACACACCGCCCCGCCCCGGCTGCCCTGCGCGGCGCCGCGGTACGCCACGGTGCGCGGCCTCCCGGCATACCCCGAGCGTAGGACCGCGGCACCGTACGGGCATCCGGACGGTGCGCGGCCCCGCGACTGCCCACCGGGAGGGACCGGTTGGGGCAGGGAGCCCGCCGCCCCTCCCCCGCCCGGCCCGGCGGTGGCGGCTCAGACCGTGAGGATCAGCTTGCCGCGTACGTGTCCCGCCTCGCTGACCTGCTGCGCGGCGGCGGCCTCGGCGAGCGGGAAGGTGTCGGCGACCGGCACCGCCAGCTTGCCCTCGACGGCGAGCCGGGCATGCCGGGCCAGCCCCGCGACGATCTCCGCCGGCGGGGTGCCGCCCGCGGAGAAGGGGATGCCGTGCTCGGCGGCGTTCACGTCGGCGATGGTGACGATGCGGTCGGTCGTACCGCCGCGCAGCGCGACCGAGAGCGGCAGCACGCCCTTGCCGGCCGCGTCGAAGACCGCGTCGATGCCCTGCGGGGCGACCGTGCGGACCCGCTCCGCCAGGCCCTCCCCGTAGGCCACGGGGATCGCGCCCAGGGTGCGCAGGAAGTCGTGGTTGGCCGGGGAGGCGGTACCGATCACGGTGGCACCGGCGGCCACCGCGAGCTGGACGGCGACCTGGCCGACCGCGCCCGCCGCGCCGTGCAGCAGCAGCGTCTCGCCGCCGTTCAGCCCGAGTTCGTGCAGCACGCGCTGGGCGGTCTCACCGGCGACCGGCAGGGTGGCGGCGGCCTCGAAGCCCAGCCCGGCGGGCTTGGGCGCGATCTCCGCGGCGATGGCGTACTCGGCGTAGGCGCCCGTCCGGGTCAGGCCGAACACCTCGTCGCCCACGGCCCATCCGGTGGCACCCGGGCCCAGCGCGTCCACCACGCCGGCGAACTCCATGCCCGGGACGGCGGGGAAGGTCGTCGGGAAGAACTGCTCCAGCCGGCCGTAACGCCGCTTGTGGTCAACCGGGTTGACGCCCACGGCGACCACCCTGACCCGGACCTCGCCCGCCGCCGGCTCCGGCCGGCCGGCGTCCTCTTCATAGGACAGCACCTCCGCGCCGCCGAACTCGCGGTACACAATCGCTCGCATATCGATCTCCCCGTGGCCCCTCATGAGGCGCGTTGATGGGACGTGACGGCATCAGCCTGACCTGCGGCGGGCGGTACGGCGGCCGGTCATCGGAACAGTCCCACCCGGCCGAAAGGCCAGGTCGCGCGGGACGGGCCGGGACTACGCTGAGCCGCATGGAGCTGACCGGCCCGCTGCCCGCCCTGACCGCCGCCCACGAGGTGATCCGCGCACCCCTGGGCGAGATCCTGCCCCGGCTGTCCGGACTGCTGGCCGGGCCGATCCCGCACCGCGCGGCGGCCGAACTCTCCACGCACTGCGCCCATTCACCGTTCAAGACGTACGGCGATCCGGAGATCACCGGCCGGCTCTCCACCGCCGATCTGACCCCGCTGCTCGCGTCGGGCGTCCCCGGCCGGCCCTGGCTCGGCACCCTCCCGCTCGCCAGCGCCGAGCGCCCCGTGCTCGCCGTCACCAGCCACGCCACCCCCAGGGGCGCCGTCCTGCTCCTCGTGCGGACGGTGCCCGACGACGCCCCGGTGCCACCCCTCGACGACACCGTCACCGCCGTCGTACAGGCCCTCTGGGACATCGTGACCAGCCACTTCGACCGGCTGGCGGCGGGGGCGATGCCCGGTGCGCTGGCCCGCTCGCGGACCGCCGCCGGGACCCGCGCCCGGGTCATCGCCGAGCTGGGCGAGGCGCATTCGGCCGTCCTCACCGGACTGCTGGGCGTGCTGCGCAGCCGCAGCCTGGACGACGCGGCGGCCCGCGCCACCGCGACCGATCTGGCCGCGTCGGCGCTGGTGGAGCTGCGCGCGGAGGCCGAGCGCGACCGGGAGATCGCCGAGGAGCCGGCCGGCCAGGCGTTCGCCCGGCTCGCCGACTCGCTGCGGCCACTGGTGCGTTACAGCCCGGTGCGGCTGGAGTTCGGCGCGCCCGACTCCGCCCGCAGCCTGGCCGCCGACGTCGCCCACACCGCCCGGGCCGTGGTCCGGACCGTACTGCTGGAGGCGCTGGCGCAGGACGCGGTGAGCCGGATCCACGTCGGCTGGCAGCTCACCGAGGGCGAACTCCGCGCGACCGTACGGGACGACGGCCCCGGCACCCTCACCGCGCATGCCCTCACCCCCGGCCGGGTCAGGGAACGGCTCGACGTTCTGGACGGCCGGTTGGACGTCGACGCGGTCCCCGGTTGGGGCTCCACGGTCACCGCGACCATCCCGCTGTCCGCCTTCCAGGACCCGGCGCCCGACCCGCTGACCAGCCTGGGCGAGCGGGAGTTGGAGGTACTGGCGCAGCTCGCGCTGGGCCACCGCAACCGCGTGATCGCCGAGGAACTGCACATCAGCCAGTCCACGGTGAAGTTCCATGTCGCCAACATCCTGACCAAGCTGGGTGTCGGCTCGCGCGGCGAGGCGGCGGCGCTCTTCCACTCCGCGGCATAGGCCCTGTCCGGCGGGTCGGGGGCGGCCGGCCGGACCCTGCGCATGACGGCGGCCCTGTCCGCATGCTGAGCACGTTCACCGGGCGCCCGACGGGTCCCTTCCGCACCGTAACTGGGCTTGATTTCCCCGTAGTTGAGGAATCCACACCGGCACGAATTCACATCGCCGGAGGACGGTGTGACAAAGGGCACGTTGTGTCATGATCATGCACCGGTACCGTGATGTCCGCCGAGTCGAGCACCGGAATCAGCGGACTACAACGACGTGGTTCCACGATTGAGAGAATCGTCCGCGCTTCTTCTGACACCAGAGGTGCCCTGTGCCTTTACGTCCCCCCATTCGTTCCTTTCGGGATATCGAAAGGAAGCTCAGGCGCGATACGCCGGTCGTCACGCTCTTCAGCGGCGGCCTGGACAGCGCCTATCTCCTGCTGTGGCTACGGGACAACGGATTCACCGATGTCCACGCCGTCAGCATCGATCTGGCGGAATCAGAGACCAGCGACCAGAAGACCGAGATCGCGGGAATGCTCGGGGCCAAGCTCCATATCCTCGACTGCCAGGAGGAGTTCGCCCGGGACTTCGTCGCACCGGCGATCTCCGCACAGGCCGTCTACCTCGACCTCCATCCCGTGAGCTCCACCCTGAGCCGCCCGCTGATCGCGCAGCGGGCCGCCGAGCTGGCCGACCGGCTGGGCGCCCATGCCGTGCTCCACACCGCGAACCGGTCCCAGAACACGCTGCGCCGGCTCAACGGCGCGCTGCACCTGCTGAATTACCCGGGGCTCCACGGAAGCCCGTACGACCTGGAACCCGTCGACCGCGACGACAAGCAGGCCGCCCTGGCGCAAGCCGGCGTCGAGCTTCTCAAGGGCCGTTCGGTGAGCGGTGATTCCAACCTCTGGTGCCGCGAATTCGAGTCCGGAATCCTCGACGATCCGGAACGGCACCGCGTTCCGGATGAGTTGTTCCGGTGGAGCGCCGTGCGGCCCGGCGTGGCACCGAGCGAGATTTCCGTCGGAATCGAGTCCGGCATCCCGGTCACGGTCGACGGCCGGCCGATGGAGCTGGTCGAGCTGATTGCCGAACTCAACGGGCGGGTGGGCGCGTACGGCATCGGACGCTATTCCGGGCTGGAGCATCTGGACAACGGCGAGAAGGTCCTCGAACTCAGGGAAATGCCGGCGGCCTGGATTCTGCTGCGTTCCTACCGGCACATCGAGGCGGCGTGCCTGGACGCCGAGTTGCTGCGCGAGAAGCAGCATCTGGAGCAGGTGTGGGTGCGTGAGGCGCTGGAGGGCCGCTGGTTCGGGGATCTGCGCCGGGCCGTGCAGACCTTCATGGACACCTGCGCACAGCGCACCACGGGGACCGTCACCTGGGAACTGCGCGCAGGAGGCGCCGACACGCGTTCCATCGTGGCGCCCCACCCCCTGTACCTCCGCGACCGGGAACGCTGGGAGGAGCAGTCCATCGCCGCGGAGTCCTCGGCACACGCACTGCTCGACCCCGCCACGGCCTGACCCGACACCCCAAGGAATCGCCATGAACGACAACGCGACACCCACCGCCGACGCCAGGGCCGCCGTCGACGCGCTGGCCACCACGGGTGCGTGCGTCCTGCCCTCCGGCACGTTCTCCCGCATCCTCGACGCCACCGCCGAGGACTGGACCCGCTTCGGCCGGAACTGGGAAGACCTCCTGCTCGACGAGTACATGGCCGACGGCGGCAGGTACCGCTACCGGCGCTACGGCCAGTACGACCTGGACCCGCAGGGATCCCTGACGCTGCTCCCGCACGAGCCCTACCGGCAGGAGAGCCGCATCAACCGCCTCAACGGCGGCGTCGACCGCGTCTTCGAGCCGCTCACGGACCACTTCACCCACGACCCCCTGCTCACCCGCATCCTGGTCCGTCTCGGCAGGATCTTCAGCGCAGTTGACGGTACGGACCGGTGGAACATCAAACTCCACCCCTACCGGATCGTCGCCGGGCGCGAGGTCGGGCAGCCGGCGCCGGAGGGCCGCCATCAGGACGGCGTCACCTTCATCACCACGCTCCTCATCAACCGCGTGAACGTGACGGGCGGGGAGAGCTCCGCCTTCACACCGGAAGGCGACGAACTCGTCCGCGGCACGCTGTCCGCCCCCGGGGACCTGTTCCTCGGCGACGACCGCACCATCTTCCACGACGTGACGCCGATCCATCCGGTCGACCCCCAGGAGGCGGCACACCGCGACGTCCTGGTGATCGCCTACACGGCTCGCTGACCGCCCCGGTGGCGGGCCGTACGCGGCCCCCCGTACGGCCCCGCCACCACCGTCACCGTTGGGAACCTCCATGACTCGTGCCCGCTCGTCACACCGCGGCTGGCTGACCGACGCACCGGTGCTGGCCGTCGCCATCACCTGGGGCTCCAGCTATCTGGCCACCAAGAGCATCACCGGCCCGTCGACCGTCATCGCCACACTGCTGCTGCGTTTCCTGATTGCCGTCGCCGTGCTCGGGCTGCTCCGCCTGCGCGCCATCCGGCGCCTCACCGCGGCCGAGGTGCGCGGCGGCATCCTCATCGGCCTGATCCTCACCTGCGTCTTCCTGCTGGAGACCTACGGCGTCGTGCACACCTCGGCGACGAACGCCGGCCTCATCATCAGCCTGACCATGGTCATGACCCCCCTGGCCGAGGCGGCGCTGCGCCGTACCCCGCCCACCGCATCCTTCGTCATGGCCGCCGCCGGCTCGGTCCTGGGCGTGCTGCTCCTCACCCAGGGCGGCGGATTCACCGCGCCCTCGGTCGGCGACCTGCTGATGCTCCTCGCGGCCCTCGCCCGGACCGCCAACGTGCTCACCACGCACCGGCTCCCGTCCATCAAGAGCGCCGACGACGGCGCGCTGACCTTCGTCCAGCTGTCCACCGCCGTCGTCTGCTTCGCGGCGCTCTCCGCCGGTGTGGGAACCTCGCCCCTGCGGGTGGCCGCCGGCCTGGAGACGGGCCAGTGGCTGGACCTGCTCTACCTGGCCCTGCTGTGCACCCTGTTCGCCTTCTTCGTCCAGCTCTGGGCCGTGCGCCGCACCAGCCCGTCCCGGGTCAGCCTGCTGCTGGGTACGGAACCGCTCTGGGCCGCCGTCATCGGTGTCGCCCTCGGCGGGGACCAGCCGGGGGCGCTCGGCTACGCCGGAGCGGCCCTGATCCTCATCGGCACCGCCTGGGGAAGGCGGGCCGCCGAGGCGTCCGGTGGGCGACCAGAGGTGGCTGCCGCGTCACCACCCGTGCCGGAAGGCGCCGTTGCTCAGTAAGCGGCGTCCTGCGGGGGCACTCCAGGGTGAGGGTGTCCACGGGGGTCAAAAGTGTCCACGGGGGTCAGGGGGTCAGATCACCGCAGGGGCCATCGACCCGGCCAGGAGGGATCCGCGCGCGATCGACAGGTAACGCCCTTGCTGGAGAAGGATGTTGGGCACAGCACCTCAGGCGTGACCGGCCCGGCCGCCCCCAGTTGGACAGCACCCCGGCCCGACGGGTGGCCCGCCGACGCGGTGGTACCGCGGAGGCCCGCCCGATTGGCTGATCGCCGGTCAGGGAAGTCAGCATCACGTCGGTTCGGTCCCGCCGGAGCCCGCCTCGGAGCGCCGTGGCGCGCCACGGCCGGGAACCGGCGAGACTGGGGCCGGCCCACAGGCGCACCATCCGGTCCCCACTCGCGAAAACGTCTCACCAGGAGGTACCCGTGAAGATGCTGATCAACGTCGCCGAGACCGTGGTGGCGGACGCCCTGCGCGGGCTGGCCGCGGCCCACCCCGAGCTGGTGGTGGACGTGGAACAGCGGGTGGTCGTCCGGCGGGACGCACCGGTGGAGGGGAAGGTGGCGCTGGTGTCCGGCGGGGGCAGTGGGCACGAGCCGCTGCACGGCGGGTTCGTCGGGCCGGGGATGCTGGACGGTGCCTGTCCCGGGGAGGTGTTCACCTCGCCGGTGCCGGATCAGATGGCGCGGGCCGCGGCGGCGGTGGACAGCGGGCACGGGGTGCTCTTCGTCGTGAAGAACTACACCGGGGACGTGCTGAATTTCCGGATGGCGGCCGAGCTGGCGGAGGACGAGGGGATCCAGGTCGCCAGTGTGCTGGTCAACGACGATGTCGCGGTCACCGACTCGACCTTCACCGCGGGACGGCGCGGCACCGGGGGGACCCTGTTCGTGGAGAAGATCGCGGGGGCGGCGGCGGAGGAAGGGTTGCCGCTGGAGCGGGTGGAGGCGGTGGCCCGCCGGGTGGTGGAGTCGTCGCGGAGCTTCGGTGTGGCGCTGAGTGCCTGTACGACGCCGGCGAAGGGCAGCCCGACGTTCGATCTGCCGCCCGGTGAGCTGGAGTTGGGGGTGGGCATCCACGGGGAGCCGGGGCGGGAGCGGCGGCCGATGATGACGTCGGGTGAGATCGCGGACTATGCGCTGGACGTGATCCTGGAGGACCTTCAGCCGCGGCTCCCGGTGCTGGTGCTGGTGAACGGGATGGGGGCCACCCCGCTGCTGGAGCTCTACGGCTTCTCGGCGGAGGTGCGGCGGGTGCTCGACGAACGGGAGGTGCCGGTGGCCCGTACGTTGGTGGGGAACTATGTGACGTCCCTGGACATGGCAGGCTGTTCCGTGACGCTGTGCCAGGTGGACGGGGAGTTGCTGCGGTGGTGGGATGCCCCGGTGTCCACGGCGGGGCTGCGCTGGGGATGCTGAGCGGCGCCGCGGCCGGACGCATGGGCGGGTCGCGGTGCGTCGCGGGGTCGGGACCGGCGCAGGAGACGGGCGGGACCGGCGAGAAGAAGAGGAGCAGTGGGTGTCCGAGGCAAACCTTGACGCGGATTTCTTCGTGCGGTGGCTGACGGCGGTGGCCGGCCTGGTCGACCGGGAGGCCGAGCGGCTCACCGAGCTGGACTCGGCGATCGGCGACGCCGATCACGGAAGCAATATGCAGCGGGGATTCGCCGCCGTGGCGACGGCGCTGACGGCGGCGCCGCCGGCGACGCCGGGTGCCGTACTGACCACCGCGGGGCGGCAGTTGATCTCGACGGTGGGCGGGGCGTCCGGGCCGCTGTACGGGACGTTGCTGCGCCGGACCGGGAAGAGTCTGGGCGGGGCACCGCAGGTGACGGCGGCGGAGTTGCGGGCGGGGCTGACCGCCGGGGTGGCGGCCGTGGGCGAGCTCGGGTGCTCGCAGACCGGGGACAAGACGATGCTGGACGCGCTGGTGCCCGGTGTCGAGGCGCTGGCGACGTCGTTCGACGCGGCGGCCACCGCGTCCGAGGAGGGGGCGCTGGCCACCGTGCCGATACGGGCCAAAAAGGGGCGCGCCAGCTATCTGGGCGAGCGCAGTATCGGCCATCAGGATCCGGGGGCGACCTCGTCGGCCCTGCTCTTCGCGGCCCTGGCGGCGGTGGCGCGATGAGCGGCGGCCCGATGGTCGGGGTGGTGCTGGTGTCGCACAGCGCGGAGGTCGCCGGGTCCGTCGCGGCCCTCGCGGTGGGGCTGGCCGGCGGGGGCGTGACGGCGCCGGTGGCCGCGGCCGGCGGGAGGCCGGACGGCGGGCTCGGGACGAGCACGGAGCTGATCGCCGCGGCGGCGCGGGAGGTGGACCGGGGCGCGGGGGTGGCGCTGCTGGTGGACCTCGGCAGCGCCGTGCTGACGGTGAAGGCGATGGTCGCGGAGGGGAACGAACTGCCGGACGGGGCACGGCTGGTGGACGCCCCGTTCCTGGAGGGGGCGGTGGCCGCCGTGGTCAGCGCGTCGGCCGGGGCGGACCTGGCGGCGGTCGCCGCGGCGGCCGGGGAGGCGTACGGTCACCGCAAGGCGTGAGCCGGGGCGCCGGGGTCAGGGTTTGCGGGCCACGGCGGCGTAGCAGGCGGCCTCGGCGTCGGTGACGTGGGTGGCGTCCTCGGGGCGGTCGGGGCGCCACTGGTGGGAGAGGGTGACGCCGGGCTCCAGCAGCTCCCAGCCGTCGAAGAAGCGGAGGAACTCGGCGCGGGTGCGGAACTGGAGGGCGGTACCCGCGTCCCGGTAGATCTTGATGATCTTGTTCATCGTCCCGGGGCTGAAGTCCGAGGTGGCGTGGGTCATCGCCAGGGTGCTGCCGCTGGGCAGGGCGGCCTTGAGGGCCTCGACGACGGTGTGTGCGCGGTCGCGGCCGTCGTCGGTGACGAAGTGCAGCAGGGCGTTGAGACTGAGTGCGACCGGTTGGGTCAGGTCGAGGGTGTCGCGAAGTTGTGGTGCCGTCAGGATGCTGTCGGGGTCCGTGACATCGGCCTGTACGTAGGAGGTCCGGCCCTCGGGGGTGCTCAGGAGCAGGGCGGCGGCGTGGGCGAGGACGATGGGGTCGTTGTCGGTGTAGACGATCCGGGCGTCCGCGGCGATGCCCTGGGCGATGTCGTGCAGGTTCGGCGGAGTGGGGATGCCGGTGCCGATGTCCAGGAACTGGCGCAGGCCCGAGCGCGCGAGATGGCGGGTGGTGCGGTGCATGAACTCGCGGTTGATCCGGGCGGCCACCAGTGCGGCGGGGAAGACGCCCAGGACGCTGCCGGCGGCCATCCGGTCGGCGAGGAAGTTGGTCTTGCCGCCGAGCATGTAGTCGTAGATCCGGGACGAGTGCGCCCGGTCCAACTGCAGGTCCACGACCGGCTGGTGTTCGCTCATGCTGTGCCGCCTCCCCGGCGCCGGGAGCCCAGGCTCCGTCCGATGGGTCGCCGGCGGAAAGAGCCCTGCCCCGGGCCGGGCCGGATCATGCGGCGGGGAGCGATCACGCGACGCCCCGATCCGGTCGGGCCGGGATCATGGTCAACGGCAGTCAGTCACCCGGGGCGATTCCGTGACCAATCTTCGTCATGGGTAGTCATATGAATACGGAGCGCAGGATTATTTGCTTCCGGGTGCCACAAAACGGCTCGGTTTCCTGTTCATTGGAAGGTGAGGGCAAACACCCTCCTGCTGCGGTCGCCGATCCGGCGCCACCGCGGTGGTGCACGGCGAACGGAACGAGGACAGCGCGTGAGCAGAGACCGGGACCGACATCCGCCGGCCGGGAGCCCGGCCCGCGCTGCCACAGTGGAGATAGCCATCGGCGCACAGGAATCCGACGGATCGTTATCGATCACCTTCGAGGCGTTTCTGGCGACCCACGCCCGGAAGTGGTTCACCTACGCCTATCTGCACACCGGCAGCGAAGCCGCGGCCCATGAGGTGACCCGCGCCGCATACGGGCAGCTCGGCCGGGTGTGGCCGCACGCCCTGCGGCAGGCGTCGGTGGAGGCGTACGCCTGGGCGGTGCTCAAGGAGCGGGTGGTGGAGTGGCTCTACGACCACCAGCAGCCGACCGCGCTGACCGAGACCGCCGCCTTCGCGGTCGTCACCCATGCGCTGCTGCGCGAGTGCCAGCAGCAGTTCGCCATGCTGGAGAGCCAGTTGGGGCTCTACGCGGCGATCTCCCGGCTACCGGAGCGGCAGTGCGACGTCATCGTACTGCGGCATGTCATCGGGTACAGCGACGCGCAGATCGCCGCACTGCTCGGGGTGGACGAGGTCACCGTGCGCTCGTACGCGAGCCGGGGCAAGCGCAAGCTCGCCGGCGCGCTCGGAATCGACCAGGGATAGACCGGGAAACGGAAATGGGGGAACGGACCATGTGGTACAGCGATCCGCTCGAACGCCGGGAGACCGTCGAGACGCTGCTCAGCGCCGCCGCCGCGGTGGCCGGCATCGAAGGACTGGCCGGCTTCAGCGACCTCGACGAGGCGGGCACGCTCGACGGCCTCGGCCGCGGGGACATCTGCGCGGGGGCGCGGGACGAGCGGGACCGTCGGGCGGGCGCGCCGCCCGCGGCGGTGCCGCCGATCGTCCGGCCGGACCTCGGGGCGCCCAGCGGCTACCCGAGCGCCCGGGACGAGGCCACCCACGAGCTCCAGCTGGCCTGTGCGCTGGTGGTCAACGCGGCGGCAGCCGCGGCCAGTCTGGAGCGGCTGGTGAACGACCACCACATCGACCCCGAGGGCGCGCTGGTCTTCGCCTGCCTGCTGCACATCACGGGGCGTACCGACGCGGCGCACTTCTGGTGGCACTTCGGCGCCGGCGCCGGCAGCCGCACCGCCGCCTACTGCCTGTATCTCGCCCACCGCCGCGACGGCGAGTTCCGCGATGCCGCCTACTGGCGCGAGCAGGCGGCGCACGCGCCCGACGAGGAGCGCCGGGCGGTGGCCGCGTTCGACGAGAAGCAGCTGCTGCCGGACGACGCCCGGCACAACCTCCTCGTGCAGTGGCACAGCGGGCTGGCGCCCACCCTGCCGGCCGCGCTGGAGAGCGTGATCAGCCAGCTGGTGGTGGACGGCGACGACGAGGACTTCGGGGAGATCCCGCGTCCGTCACCGACCCTGGTCCGCGACCTGGGCCGCGCGCTGCGCTAGGGCTGCCCGCCGGTCAGGATCGATGACGTCGCGCCGCCTGCCCCAACCACCGCTTCTCTAAAGGAAGTTGACGCCCTGGGCCAGTGGCAGGTCCGCCGAGTAGTTGACGGTGTTGGTGGCGCGGCGCATATAGGCGCGCCAGGCGTCGGAGCCGGACTCCCGGCCGCCGCCGGTCTCCTTCTCGCCGCCGAACGCACCGCCGATCTCCGCACCCGAGGTGCCGATGTTGACATTGGCGATGCCGCAGTCGGAGCCGTCGGCGGCCAGGAAGCGTTCGGCCTCGCGCTGGTCGCGGGTGAAGATGCTGGAGGAGAGGCCCTGCGGGACGCCGTTGTGCAGGGCGATGGCCTCGTCGAGCGTGCGGTAGGTCAGCACGTAGAGGATCGGCGCGAAGGTCTCGGTGCGGACGATCTCGGTCTGCTCGGGCATCCGGACGACGGCGGGGCGGACATAGGCGGCGTCCGGGGCCTCGGCGGTCAGGCAGCGGTCGCCGCCGGCGAGGAGTTTGCCGCCGTCGCGCTGGGCGGCGGCCAGCGCCTCGGCCATCGCCGTGCCGGCGGCCGGGTTGATGAGCGGGCCGACGAGGGTCGCCGCGTCGAAGGGGTCGCCCAGCGGGAGTTGGCCGTAGGCGCGCACGATCCGCTCGGTCAGCGGTTCGGCGACGTCCTCGTGGACGATCAGCCGGCGCAGCGTGGTACAGCGCTGTCCGGCGGTCCCGGCGGCGGCGAACACGATGCCGCGTACCGCGAGGTCGAGGTCGGCGGAGGAGGTGACGACGGCGGCGTTGTTGCCGCCGAGCTCCAGCAGGCAGCGGCCGAACCGCGCGGCCACCCGCGGGGCGACCTGCCGGCCCATCCGCACCGAGCCGGTGGCGCTGACCAGCGCCACCCGGGGGTCGTCGGCCAGTAGTTCGCCCCACTCCCGGCCGCCGAGCAGGAGGTGGTGGACGCCGGCCGGCGCGCCGGTGTCGGCCGCGGCCCTGGCGAGCAGCGCGGTGCAGGCCAGGGCGGTGAGCGGGGTCAGCTCGGACGGCTTCCAGACCACCGGGTCGCCGCAGACCAGGGCGACGGCGGCGTTCCAGGACCACACGGCGACCGGGAAGTTGAAGGCGGAGATCACCCCGGCGACGCCGAGCGGGTGCCAGGTCTCGGAGAGCCGGTGGCCGGGGCGTTCGCCGGCGATGGTGCGGCCGTAGAGCTGCCGGGAGAGGCCCACCGCGAAGTCGCAGATGTCGATCATCTCGCGTACCTCGCCGAGCGCTTCGGAGCGGATCTTGCCGGCCTCGATGGTGACCAGGTCGGCCAGGTCCTCCTGGTGGGCGGTGAGCAGTTCGCCGAGCCGCTTGACGAGGGCGCCGCGCACGGGGGCGGGGACGGTGCGCCAGATGAGGAAGGTGCGGTGCGCCTCGGCGAGCGCCGCCTCGGCCTGTTCGGGGGTGGTGGCGGGAAGCCGGGCGAGGGTGGCGCCGGTGAGCGGGGTGCGGGCGGCGAGGGTGTGGCCGGTGGCGGATTCGGCGGCGTAGCCGTCGAGGTCGGCCGCGCCGCAGCGGCGCAGCGCGGCCGAGGCGCGGGTGCGCAGCGCGGCGGTGTCGGGCAGTCGCGGGGCGGAGGGGTCGGCGGTGGCCGGGGTCATCGGGTAACTCCTTGCTCGGCAACGGAATATCGACAAGGGAATCGGCAACGGAATCGATGGGCGGTCGGTCGGCTAGCCGGCGGCGGCGTCCAGGGCGCGGAGTGCGGCATCGGCACCCAGGGTGACCAGGGCCCGCCGTAGGGAGCGGTCCTGCCGGTCCGCGTAGAGGGCGAAGGGGTCGAGCACCGGGCGGTCGATCGCGGCGGAGAGCCGGTGGGCGTCGTAGGGGGTGCCGGGGCGCCGGGCGTCGCGGGTGCCGTCGCCGGTGAGGTTGGAGTGGAAGATGCCGGCGGCGGAGCGGGGCAGGAAGTCCTCGTAGACGATGGGGCGGGGGGGGGGGGG
>NZ_KN708638.1:1325432-1334802 GCF_000805335.1 Streptomyces sp. CT34
CGGTCACCGGGTGGTAGGTGAAGAACGCCTGCTGTTCCACGGCGAGTTGGTGTTCGGTCCGGGGGAAGCCGTGCTGCCACAGGTCGCGGGCGGTCTGTCCGCGGTCGGCGTCGGGGTGCTCGGCCATCGTGCGGTCGGTCTCCGCCATGAGGGCGTCGTAGCGGGCCCGGCCGCCGCGGGTCAGGGCGATGCCGCGGGCCTCGACCTCGCCGAAGCGGACCCGCAGCGCGCCGCTGGTGACCCGGCCGTCGGGCTCGCGGAAGGCGCGGGGTTCGGCCAGCGCGCGGAAGGAGGTCTGGCGCAGCAGGACATCGGGGCCGTCCCAGCGCGGGGGTCCCTGGATCCGGTCGATCATGGTGATGCCGCGCTCCCCCATGCGCCGGTAGAGGGCGTCGATGTCCAGGACGCGCGGGGTGAGGTGGTTGACGTGGGTGGCCGCGACCCCGCCGATGTCGGCGGCGACGGCGGAGATCCGCTCCAGTTCGGCGTACCAGGCGCGGTCCACGGGTTCGGTGGAGAGCCGGAACGCATCGACGGCGAGGCCGAGGAAGCGTTCGGCGGCGGGTTCGTCGAGTCCTTCCGCCTTCTCCGCCTGCTCGGCCAGTTGGAGGAGTTCGGGCGGGAAGAGGCGGCGGCGGGCGAGGAAGGCGGTGAGCCGGGACTCCAGGTCGGCGTCGAAGAAGCGGCGGTCGGAGGTGGTGAGGAGGGAGGTGAAGACACGGAAGGGGTTGCGGTCGAGTTCGTCGGTGTCGGTGGGGCGGAAGGCGGTGGAGACCACGGGGACGGCGCCGATGTCGCCGTCCCGCAGGTCGTAGAAGCCGACCGGGCGCATGCCGAGCGCGGCGAAGATCTGGGCGGCCTGGCGGAGTTCGCCGGGGGTGCCGACGCGGATGGCGCCGTGCCGCTCGGCGGTGACCCGGCTGATGCTGCCGAGCCGGCCGGCGTCCGGGTCCCGGCCCGCGACCTCGTCGTTGATCTGGCCGGCGACCTCCAGCAGGGTGGTGTAGGCGGGGACTTCGGTGCCGTACATGTCGGACAGCCGGCGGGCGAACGCGGCGCGCAGCCGCCAGGTGGGGACCATGGCCATACGGGACTCCCGGGTGCGGCGGTTCAGATGATGTGGGCCTCGGGGCGGGCGGCGTGCCCGGCGCCGAAGCGGGTGGCGGCGAGCGGGCCGATGTCGAGGAAGGGTTCGCGGCGCAGATAGAGGTCGCGGACGATCTCACCGACCGCGGGGGCCTGGAGGAAGCCGTGGCCGGAGAAGCCGGTGGCGTACAGGAACCGGTCGACGTGACCGGCCTCGCCGATCAGCGCGTTGTGGTCGGGGGTCAGCTCGTAGAGGCCGGCCCAGCCGCCGGTGACCGGCAGTCCGGCGAGTTCCGGCGCCCGGCGGGCCGCGGCGGCGCGGCACGGCGTCAGCCACTCGCGGCTGAACTCCCGCCCGAAGCCCGGCTGTTGGTCGGGGTCGGAGAGGCCCATGAGCAGCCCTTCGGCGCCGTCGTTGTGGAAGTAGAAGGTGGACTCGTAGTCGAGGGTGAAGGGGATCCGGGGCGGCGCCGGGCGCAGCGGGCCGGTGAAGGCGATCTGCCGGCGCAGCGGGGTGACCGGGAGGTCGACGCCCGCCATCGCGCCGACGGCGCCGGACCAGGCGCCCGCGCAGCAGATCACCGCGGAGGTGCGGACGGTGCCGTGCGGGGTGCGGACGGCTTGTACGGCGCCGTCGGCGGTGTCGATGGCGGTGACCGGGCAGCGGGTGCGGACGGTGGCACCGAGGCGGCGGGCGGCGCTGAGATAGCCGGTCACCGCGGCCCGGGGCAGGGCGTAGCCGTCGGTGGGCGAGAAGGCGGCGGCGACGAGGCCGGACGGGTCGAGGTAGGGGCAGAGCTCGTGGGCCTCGCGCGGGGTGATGATCCGGCTCGGCACGCCGTGGGCGTTCTGGACCTCGACTCCCTCGGTGAACGTGGCGAGTTCGCGCTCGCTGCCGAGGAGGAAGAGGTAGCCGACGGTCTCCAGGCCGATGTCGGCGCCGGGCCGCCGGGGGAAGTCCCGCCAGGCATCCAGGCTGCGCAGCCCGAGCCGGATGTTGAGCGGGTCGGAGAACTGGGCACGTACCCCGCCGATCGGCTTGCCGGACGAACCGGACGCGGGCAGCTCGCGCTCCAGGAGCAGCACCCGGCCGACGCCCGCCTCGGCCAGGTGGAAGGCGGTGGCGGCGCCGATCACCCCGCCGCCGATGATCACGACATCGGCGGCCTCCGGGAGGGGCTCGGGCAGGGGGGCGGAGCCTGAGGGAGCAGAAGCCGTACTCGGAGCCATGCGGAGCGCCTTCCTGTCTTCCCGTCGTCGTACCGAGCGGTCGGGTGGGCGTCCCGGCCACCGGTGCGTCACCGGAGGCCGGTCGCTCCGATGGTGGCGGGAAGGCCGTCGCCCGTCCATGCAGAGTTGCTGGACGTGATCTATGAGGAGGTCTGGGCTTTTCGGGGTTTCGCGGGGGCGTGGGCGGCTGATCGGTAAGGTGCCGCCATGGAATTGCCGGGGGTTCAGCTCAGGACGCTACGGGAGCTGACCCGGAGCCGCACGATGACCGCGGCGGCTGCGGCCCTGGGCTACACGCCGGGTGCGGTCTCCCAGCACATCGCGGCGCTGGAGCGGGCCACCGGTACGGAGCTGGTCCGGCGGGCGGGGCGCCGGGTGGAGCTGACGGACGCCGGGCAGACGCTCGCCGTCCACGCGGAGCTGATCCTGGGCGCGCAGGCCGAGGCGGTGGCGGCGCTGGAGCGGGCCCGCGGCGAGGTGTCCGGGCGGCTGCGGCTGGGGGTGTTCGGTACGGCGGCGGCCGTGCTGCTGCCGCCGGCGCTGCGCCGGCTGGCGGCGCGGCACCCGGGGGTGCGGGTGGAGAGCCGTGAGGTGGACGTGGACCTGGCGTACCCGGAGGTCTGCGCCGGGCGGGTGGATCTGGCGCTGGGGCTGGACTATCCGGACGCGCCGCTGGACCGGGACGGCGCGGTGGAGCTGGTGCGGCTGCGTTCGGAGCGGTTCTCGCTGGCGGTTCCGGAGGGACGGGCGGGCGCCTTCGGGACGCCGCTGCCGCTGGCCGGGGCCGCGGACTGCGACTGGATCCTGCCCGCGCCCGGCTCGTACTACGGGCGGGCCGTCCGCACGGCCTGCCGGCGGGCCGGCTTCGAGCCGCGGGTGGCGCACGAGGTGACGGACACCGCGACGTCGCTGGCGATGGTGGGGGCGGGGCTGGGGGTCGCGCCGCTGACCGAGCTGATGCTGCGGCTGCGGTCCGAGGGGATCGTGCCGCTGCCGCTGCGGGAGGTGGTCGAGCGGCACATCGTGGTCGCGGTCGGGGCCACCGCCCGCGACCGGCCGTCGGTGGCGGCGCTGATCGACGCACTGCGGGCCGGCGCGGCACCGTGAGCGGCCGGGCACGCGGCTGCCGGCCGCCCCGGAGCGGCCGAACGTCACACTCAGGAGTCAGCGGGGCCGGGACCGGGCGCTTCCCTCACAGGCGTGACCGATCCCTCACACGGCCCAGGGAACGTCGGGCCCGACCTGTCGGACGGGCCCGGGTCAGCCCGCGGTGCCGTCCTGCTCGGGCGGCCAGGCCGGGCGGCTGCCGTCGGGGACGGCGGCCAGCGCATGGCCGACCGTGGGGTAGCAGGAGAAGACGCCGAGGGACTGGGTGCCGACGAGCAGCCGCAGCATCCGCACGCCCAGTGACGCCAGGAGGAGCCGGCCCTCCAGCCGGCGGCACAGCCATTCCAGGGCGAGCAGGCAGCTCAGCCCCCGCGAGTCGCAGAAGCGCAGCGCGGTCAGATCGAGCACGAGGAAGCGGTGGCCGGCCGAGACGATGGACCGCGCCTCGGCGAGGAACGCCTGCTCGGTGCGGAGGTCCAGCTCCCCGCTGACCCGCAGCACCGCACACTCCTCCTCCTGGACGACCGCAGTGACCGCCAACGACCGCATCTCCGAGCTCATGCCGTCCAGCCTAAGCGCCACCGTGGCCCGCACCACCGGCGCGGCACCGGCGCACCCGCACCGGGCCGGGCGCGCGATCCGGACCCGGCCACCGTCCCGTACGGGCACCGGTCCGGTCCGGAAGCCGGTGCGGAAGCGTCTGAGGACGGGCAGAAACGGGCATGTTTGGTGCTGTTACGGGCGGCTCCGCGCGCCGGTCCGGTTGCTATAAACCTGCATGCGGGCAGAAACGGGCAGCGCCGTGACCGAACGGAGCGCGGTGGGCCGGGCCACACCAAGCGGACCGCGCAAGGGCAGGAGAGAGCCATGAGGGCCGAGGAACGCCAGAGCCGCATCCTCGCGCTCGCCCGGCGCACCGGACGGGTCGAGGTCGCCGAGGCGGCGGCGGAGTTCGGGGTGGCCCGCGAGACCGTACGGCGCGATCTGAGCGAGCTGGAGCGGCGGGGGCTGGTGCGGCGCACGCACGGTGCGGCGTATCCGGTCGAGAGCGCCGGATTCGAGACCACGCTGGCGCGGCGGGAGACCGAGCACGTCGCCGAGAAGCGTCGGATCGCGGCGGCTGCGGCCCAGTTGGTCGGCGAGGCGGAGACGGTGTTCGTCGACGAGGGGTACACACCCGAGCTGCTCGCGACGCTGCTGCCGTCGGACCGCCCGCTGACCGTGCTGACCGCGTCGCTGCGCACCGCCTCGCTGGTCGCGGCGTCGGACTCGACCACCGTGCTGCTGGCCGGCGGGCGGGTGCGCGCCGGGACGCAGGCGACGGTGGGGCCCTGGTGCCGGGACATGCTCGCCGGGTTCGTGGTCGACCTGGCGTTCCTGGGGGCCAACGGCATCTCGCGGGAGCACGGCCTGACCACCCCCGATCCGGCGGTCGCCGATGTGAAGGCGCAGGCGGTGCGCTCGTCACGGCGGCGGGTGCTGGTCGGGGTGCACACCAAGTTCGGCGCCAGCAGCTTCTGCCGGTTCGCCGACATCGGTGACTTCGACGTGATCGTCACCGACACCGGCCTGTCCGCCCCGGAGGCACATCGCTACTCGCTCCTGGGGCCGCAGGTGCTCCGGGTCTGACCCCCCCACACACACAGCCCACCGCCGCCGGCCTCCGGCGGCCATCCCGGCATGCCCGCGTCCCCCTCCCCGCGAGCAGACATCCCCAAGAAAGGCAGGAGCCGTGCGAGCACGATCCCCCGGACCGGGCGGCAGCCCCGGCCGCCGCACCAGATGGCTGACCGCCCTCGCGGTCGCCCTGTCGCTGACCACCGCCGGCTGCTACCGCGGCGCCGGCGACGTCGGCAACGGCGGCCCGGACACCATCAACGTACTGATGGTGAACAACCCGCAGATGGTGGACCTCCAGCGGCTCACCGCCGAGCACTTCACCAAGGAGACCGGGATCCGGGTCCACTTCACCGTGCTTCCCGAGGACGACCTCCGCGACAAGATGAGCCAGGACTTCTCCAGTCAGGCCGGGCAGTACGACGTGGCCGGCCTCAGCAACTACGAGACGCCCCTGTACGCCCGCAACGGCTGGCTCACCCCGCTCGGCCGACTCGCCGCGAGCGACCGGGAGTTCGACCAGAGCGACATCCTCGCTCCGGTGCGCGCCTCGCTCACCGCCGCCGACGGGAAGGTCTACGCGGAGCCGTTCTACGGCGAGTCGTCGTTCCTGATGTACCGCAAGGACCTGTTCGAGGCGGCCGGGCTGACCATGCCGGCGCGGCCGACGTGGACCCAGGTGGCCGCCCTGGCCGCCAAGTTGGACGGCTTCCGACCGGGCATGAAGGGCATCTGCCTGCGCGGGCAGCCGGGTTGGGGGCAGCTGACCGCGCCGCTGACGACGGTCGTCAACACCTTCGGCGGCACCTGGTTCGACAAGGACTGGCACGCCCGCCTGGACAGCCCGGAGTTCCGCCGGGCCGTCGCGTTCTACGTCGGTCTGCTGCGCGCGCACGGGGAGGCGGGGGCGCCGCAGGCCGGGTACACCGAATGCCTCAACGACATGCAGCAGGGCAAGGTCGCCATGTGGTACGACGCGACCGCCGGTGCCGGCTCGCTGGAGAGCGCCGGTTCCCCGGTCGCCGGCAAGATCGGCTACGCCCCGGCGCCGGTCGAGCGGACCCGTACCGCGGGCTGGCTCTTCACCTGGGCCTGGGGCATCCAGAAAGCCAGTACCCACCAGGACGCGGCCTGGAAGTTCGTCCGCTGGGCGTCGGGGAGGTCGTACGAGCGGCTGGTGGGGCACGAACTGGGCTGGTCGAAGGTGCCGGCCGGCAAGCGGGCCTCGATCTACCGCGATCCGGAGTACCTCAAGGAGGCCGGCGCGTTCGCCGCGGCGACCCAGGGGGCGATCCGCTCGGCACGGCCGGACGATCCGGGCGTACAGCCCCGGCCGGCGCCCGGCATCCAGTTCGTCGGCATACCGGAGTTCTCCGACCTGGGGACCAAGGTGTCCCAGGAGATCAGTGCGGCGATCGCCGGGAAGCAGAGCGTGGCCGACGCGCTGAAGGAGAGCCGGCGACTGGCGCGGGAGGTGTCCGATGCGTACGCGGGCCACTGACCGCACGAGCCGGGCCGGGGCGTGGGCGCGCCGGGCTCCCCTGCTGCCGGCGCTGGTTTTCCTCATAGCGGTCACCCAACTGCCCTTCGTGGCAACGGTGGTGATCTCCTTCACCCGCTGGAACGCACTGGCCCCCGACCACCGCGGTTTCGCCGCCTTCGCCAACTACCGGGCGGTCTTCACCGATCCGGCGCTGCGGGCGTCGGTCGGCACGACCGTGCTGCTGACCGCGACCGTGGTGCTGGTCAGCCTGGCCCTGGGGCTGGCGCTGGCGCTGCTGCTGGACCGCCGCTTCCGCGGGCGGGGGACGGTACGGACGATGCTGATCACCCCCTTCCTGGTGGTGCCGGTCGCCTCCGCGCTGCTCTGGAAGCACGCGCTCTACAACGCCTCGTACGGGCTGATCAACGGATCGCTGACCTGGCTGTGGCGGCTGTTCGGCAGCGCCGGCCCGCCGCAGCCGGACTGGATGACCGACTCCCCTTTGATGGCGGTGGAGTTGTCGCTGATCTGGCAGTGGACACCGTTCATGATGCTGATCCTGCTGGCCGGGTTGCAGAGCCGGCCGGCGGACGCGGTGGAGGCGGCCCGGATGGACGGGGCGTCCCCCTTCGACATCTTCCGCCACCTGACGCTGCCGCATCTGCGGCGCTACCTCGAACTGGCCGCGCTGCTGGGGACGGTGTACATCGTGCAGAACTTCGACGCGGTGTTCACCATCACCTCGGGCGGGCTGGGCACCGCGAACCTGCCGTACACCATCTACCAGACCTTCTACCAGGCCCATGACTACGGGCGGGCGTCCGCGCAGGGCGTCGTGGTGGTGCTGTGTTCGCTGCTGGTGGCGACGTTCGCGCTGCGCACCGTGTCGTCCCTGCTGCGCGAGGAGATCACCCGATGACGCGAGGAGCTCACCTGCCGGGCCGCGCCCGGCCGACCCTGCGGCAGCGGCGGGGCCACGGGGCGCTGGGCCTGCTGGCCTGGCTCTGCGGTACCGCCTTCTTCCTGCCGGTGGCGTGGATGGTGCTGACGTCCTTCCACGGCGAGAGCGACGCGGCGGCCAACCCGCCGAGCCTGGCCGCACCGCTCACCCTGCACGGCTACCGCGAGTTCTTCGGCGCCGGCGGTGCGGGCGTCAGCCCCTGGCCGCCGCTGGTCAACTCGCTGACCGCGTCGGTGGTTTCGACGCTGCTGGTGCTGGCGCTGGCCGTTCCGGCGGCGTACGCACTGTCGATCCGGCCGGTGCGCAAGTGGAGCGACGTGCTGTTCTTCTTCCTCTCCACGAAGATGCTGCCGCTGGTGGCCGGGCTGCTGCCGGTCTATCTGGTCGCCCAGAACACCCGGATGCTGGACAGCATCTGGCTGCTGGTCATCCTCTACACCTCGATGAACCTGCCGATCGCGGTGTGGATGATGCGCTCGTTCCTCGCCGAGGTCCCGGTGGAGATCCTGGAGGCCGCCTCCATCGACGGGGCCGGGCTGCCCACCACCCTCACCCGGATCGTCGCCCCGGTCGCCATGCCGGGCATCGCGGCGACCGCCCTGATCTCCTTCATCTTCAGCTGGAACGAGCTGCTGTTCGCCCGGGTCCTGACCGGGACCGTGGCCGGTACCGCACCGGTGTTCCTGACCGGGCTCGTCACCAGCCAGGGCCTGTTCCTGGCCCGGGTGTGCGCCGCCGCCACCGTGATCTCCCTCCCGGTGATCGTCGCCGGGTTCGCCGCCCAGGACAAGCTCGTCCAGGGCCTCTCCCTTGGAGCCGTGAAGTGAAAGCAGCAGTGATCAGCGCCCCCGGCGAGGTCGGCATCACCACCGTCGACGACCCCGCGCCCGGCCCCCGCGAGGTGGTGGTGCGGGTCGCCGCCTGCGGACTGTGCGGCACCGATCTCCACATCCTCCAGGGCGAGTTCGCGCCCGCCCTGCCCGTCGTACCGGGGCACGAGTTCGCCGGTACGGTCGTGGCGACCGGCGGTGCGGTCACCGAACTGGCCGAGGGCGACCGGGTCGCGGTGGACCCCTCCCTCTACTGCCACGAGTGCCACTACTGCCGCACCGGCCGCAACAACCTCTGCGAGCGGTGGGCCGCCATCGGGGTCACCACCGCCGGCGGCGCCGCCGAGTTCGCGGTGGCACCGGCCGCCAACTGCGTCAAGCTGCCCGACCACATCCGCACCGAGGACGCCGCGCTGATCGAACCGCTCTCCTGTGCGGTACGCGGTTACGACATCCTGCGCAGCCGGCAGTTGGGCACCCAGGTGCTGATCTACGGGTCCGGGACGATGGGCCTGATGATGCTGGAGCTCGCCAAGCGGACCGGCGCGGCGGGCGTGGACGTCGTCGACATCAACCCGGAGCGGCTGGCCACCGCCCGTGAGCTGGGGTGCAGCAACGCGGCCGGTTCCGCCGACGCGCTCGACCGGCCGCGCGGCTGGGACGTGGTCATCGACGCCACCGGCAGCGAGCGCGCCATCCAGGACGCGCTGGGCCGGGTCGGCCGGGGCGGCACCTTCCTCCAGTTCGGGGTCTCCGACTACGCGGCCCGGGCCGTCATCGAGCCGTACCGGATCTACCACCAGGAGATCACCATCACCGGCTCGATGGCCGTACTGCACAGCTACGAGCGGGCCGCCGCGCTGTTCGCCGCCGGGGTGCTGGACCCGGAGGTGTTCATCAGCGACCGCTACCCGCTGGAGCGGTACCCGGCGGCGCTGGAGCAGTTCCGGGCGGGGAAGGGGCGGAAGATCCAAGTACGGCCCTGAGGTGGCGGGTTGACGGCACGTCGGCGCGGCACCCGGGGCGCCGGGCCGGCTCCCCCCCCGGGGGGGGGCG
>NZ_KN708638.1:1334812-1350114 GCF_000805335.1 Streptomyces sp. CT34
CCAGCCGCTCCCGGGCCGCCTCCGGGGTGAACCAGGCCACCCGGTCGATCTCCGGGAAGCCGCGGACCACCCCCGACCCGCGCGGCCACTCCATGGCGAAGGTGCCGGGCACGATCCGCTCCGGGTCGAGATCGCCCGCGACGGCCCAGACCGTGACCACCTTGCCGCCGGACTGGCGGGCCTCCCCCAGCGGGAGGTACCGCCCCTCCGGCGGCGGCAGCCCCAGTTCCTCCGCGAACTCCCGCCGGGCCGCGTCCCACGGTTCCTCCGGCGGTGCGTACTCGCCCTTGGGGACGGACCAGGCGCCCGCGTCCCGGCGGGCCCACAGCGGTCCGCCCATGTGCGCCAGCAGCACCTCGACACCGCCGTCCGCATCACCCCGGTACAGCAGCAGCCCCGCGCTCCGTCCGCCCGCCACGAGCCCGCCGCCGCTATCCGTGCCCGCCGGGATGCGCGGCGAGCACCGTCCCGATCGTGTCGGCCTGCGCCGCCGGCTTGTCCTCGCGGTAGCGCAGCACGCGGGCGAAGCGCAGGGTGACGCCGGCCGGGTAGCGGGGCGAGGTCTGGAGCCCGTCGTAGGCGATCTCGACGACGAGTTCCGGACGGACCGTCACCACGTGGCCGTCGTCCGACTCCGCGAGTTCCTGGAGCCGTCGGGTCTGCCAGTCGAGGGTGGCATCGGTCAGGCCCTTGAAGGTCTTGCCGAGCATCACGAAGCCGCCGTCCGGGTCGCGCGCGCCGAGGTGGAGGTTGGAGAGCCTGCCGGTGCGCCGGCCGTGCCCCCACTCGGCGGCGAGCACCACGAGGTCCAGGGTGTGGACCGGCTTCACCTTCAGCCAGGCGGCGCCCCGGCGGCCCGCACTGTACGGCGCGTAGAGGGCCTTGACCACGACGCCCTCGTGGCCGCGGCGCAGGGTCCGCACCCAGAACTCCGCGGCGGCGGCGCGGGCGGCGGCGTCGGCCGGGTCCCGCACCACGCAGCGGCGCACCCGCATCGGCTCGGGGACCAGCGCGGCCAGCTCGGCGTGCCGCTTGTCGCCCGGGAGCCCCAGCAGGTCGCGGTCGCCGAGCGCGAGGATGTCGAAGAAGACCGGGGTGAGCGGCAGGGCGGACCGGGCCGCCTCGACATCGACCCTGGAGCCGAAGCGGCCGGCGATCCGCTGGAAGGGTAGCGGCCGGCCCCCGGCATCCAGGGCGATCACCTCGCCGTCCAGGATGAAGCGCCCGGCCGGGAGCTCCCGGACCAGGTCGGTGACCTCGGGCAGCCGGTCGGTGACCTCGTCCAGGGTGCGGGTGTGGATCCGTACGTCCGGCCCGTCCCGGTGCACCTGCACCCGGATGCCGTCGAGCTTCTCCTCCACGGCGCAGTGGCCCAGTCTGTCGATCGCCTCGTCGACCGACGCGGCGGTCTGCGCGAGCATCGGTCCGACGGGGCTGCCGATCGTGAGGCGGAAGTCGGCGAGCGCCGACGGGCCCCGGGACAGCAGGGCCCGGGCCACGTCCGGCAGCGAGCCGGCCAGCATCACGGCCCGGCGCACGTCGGCCGCCGGCACCTCGGTGGCCGCGGCGAGCCCCTCGGCGGCCAGCGCCTCCAGCGCCCCCTGCCGCACCTCGCCGGTCAGCAGACCGTGCAGAAACCGCTGCTCCGGCGCGGTCGCCGCGGCCAGCAGCTCCCGGGCCAGCCGGCGCCGCTCGGTCTGCGCGCCGGGCCCGGCGACCCGGGCCAGGCGGGACAGCGCGGCATCGACCCCGGCCACGGTCAGCGTGGGCTCGGCGGCGGGCGGTGGCGGTGCGCGCAGTACGCTCCAGCCGATCCCGATGCGCCCCTGGGGCAGCCGTCCGGCCAGGTACGGGATGACGACGGGCACGTCCTCCGGCGCGGCGGCCCGGAACAGCCCGGCCAGCAGCGCGATCTTCCGGGACCGCGCCGCGGTGGCGGCGACCTCCGCCGAGACCTGTGCGAGACGGGCGAGCAGCATAGGACCACTTTCCGCCCTTATGGGGCGAGGTGCACGGGGACGTCGAGCCGCCCCGGCGCCGCACCGAAGGTCGGGGCGAGCACCGCGACCGCGGGGTGGCGCGCCGACGGCACCGCCATGGCCTGCTTCCCGTCGGCGGCGCCGCGGAGCCGGTACGGCGCCCGCAGCGGGACCGGCCGCCGAACGCCGGGCGGCCTTGCGTGCGTCGGCCTTGCGTGCCTGCTCCGGCCAGTTGAGGAAGTCCCGCTCGCAACCGGGGCGCAGACCACGGGAGATGAGGGCGAAGCGGAAGACAACCACCCGTTCGCCGGTCCGCTCCGGTCGGCGCCGGTACGCGTCGGTCCGGCCGTCACGCACCTGCCCCGAGAGGCCACCGCGGTGGCGCTGCCGCCCGCCGGGCGACGGCTTGCACGGGCACTCACCCGGAGTAGCGTAGTGCAAAAGCGAATTAACTGGCACATGGGGCAATTGCCTGGCCACTCCACCACGGATCAGCGGCCGATCGGAGACGTGGCGATGGAACCGAGGGAACTGATCGCCGAGGCGGTGCGGCTCGCCACGGAGTCCGTGGACAAGGGCTGGGGCGGTCCGTTCGGCGCGGTCATCGTCCGCGACGGCGAGATCGTCGCCCGCGGCCAGAACCGCGTCCTGCTCACCGGCGACCCCACCGCGCACGCCGAGGTGGAGACCATCCGCAAGGCCGCGCAGATACTCAATCCTGAGGCCCCGTCAATCGCCGAGGAGCACCAGAACGAGAGCACTCTGGAGTACGTGCCCCGGCCCGAGGGCTCGCCGGACCCGGTGCCGGAACGCGCCCGGATGCTCCAGGGCTGCTCGATCTACAGCAGCGGCGCCCCCTGCCCGATGTGCATGAGCGCCATCTACTGGTCCCGGCTGGACGCGGTCTACTTCAGCTGCGGCCTGGAGGACACCCGGCGGATCGGCTTCGACGACGCGTTCCAGTACGAGGACTTCCGAAGGCCGCTCGACCAGCGCCGGATCACGATCCGGCAGATCTACCCCGAACTGGGCGCCGGCGCCTACGAGGCGTGGTCGCACCGGGTCGACCACCACGCGTACTGACCGGCCCGACCGGACCCGCGGCGGGCGGCGCCGGTCCGGCCGCACCCGCGCACGGGCACCCGGGCCGCGCTACGCCCAGCGCCCGATGTCACGCACGACGATCTTCCCGACCTGCTCCGCCCGGGAGTTGAGGTAGAAGTGGCCACCGCCCGGGAACACCGTCAGCTCGCAGCGGCCCGTGGTGTGCTCGCGCCAGGCGTCCGCCTCCTCCGGGGTGGTGACCGGGTCGTCGTCCCCCACGAGGACCGAGACCGGGCAGCTCAGCCGGGGCCCCGCGCGGTGGCGGTAGGTCTCGACGGCCTTGTAGTCCGCGCGGACCGCGGGCAGCACCATCCGCAGCAGCTCCTCGTCACCGAGCACCTGCTCGTCGGTGCCGCTCAACTCCTTGAGTGCGGCGACCAGTCCGTCGTCGTCCCGCCGGTGGACCGCCAGGTCGCGGTGCCGGGAAGGGGCCCGGCGGGCGGAGGCGAACAGGCCCAGCGGCGGCGTGCCGGCCCGCGCCAGATTCCTGGCGACCTCGTAGGCGACGGTGGCACCCATGCTGTGGCCGAAGAGCGCCAGCGGCCGGTCGGTCCAGGGCTCCAGCGCCGCGGTGGCCCGGTCGGCCAGCTCGTGGATGTCCTCCAGGCACGGCTCGGACAGCCGGTCCTGGCGGCCCGGGTACTGCACGGCGAGCACGTCCAGCTGCGGGGAGAGCTCCCGCGCCATCGGGAAGTAGAACGCCGCCGAGCCCCCGGCGTGCGGAAAGCAGACCAATCCGCACGGCGCCTCGGGCGCCGGCCGGAACCGGCGGATCCACCGGTTGCTGTACTCGCTGGTAGTAGCCACGTACAGGAGGTCTATCAGCCCGTCGAGAACCGATCAACCGGAATCCTCCCCCGCCGCGCAGCGCGCGATCCGGGCCGGCCGCGGGCCGTCCCGTCGCCCGGTGACCCGCGGCGATACCGTGGACACGTGATGACTCCGCGCGTCCTGGAACCCCGGGAGTCCGGGCGGCACGCGGCAGGCGCCGCCCCCGTTCCCCTGGTCTGGTACGCCGCCTACGGGTCCAACATGCATCCCGAGCGGCTCGGCCACTATCTCGCCGGCGGCCGTCCGCCCGGCGGCCGGCGCGACCACCCCGGCTGCCGCGACCCCCGCCCTCCCGCGCGCAGCGTGCCCGTAGTCCTCCGCGGACGGCTGTACTTCGCCACCGAATCCGCGCTGTGGACCGGCGGCCGGGCCTTCTACGACGCCGACGCGGACGGCGAACTCCCCGCCTACGCCTACCTCCTGACGCTCTCTCAATTCTCCGACATCGCCGCGCAGGAGATGTACCGCGATCCGTCCGGCGACCTCGACCTCACTCCGGCCCTCACCCGCGGACGCGCCCGCCTCGGCCCCGGCCGGTACGAGACCCTGGTCTGCCCCGGCCGGCTCGACGGGCACCCGGTGCTGACCTTCACCGCCCCCTGGCACAGCGCGGACGTCCCGCCGAACCCGCCCGCCCCCGCCTATCTGCGCCATATCGCCGCCGGGATCATCGCCGCCCACGGCTGGACCCGGCAGCGCACCGCGGAATATCTCGCCGCGTGCCCGGGAGTGGCCGCCGGGTGGTCGGTCCAGGAGATCGTCGCCCTGCTCGGACTTGCGCAATAGCGCGATGTGGGGTTATTTCGAACTAGGTGTGGACGTGGCTTCCGTCTCCCCTGGGTAGGGGGTGCACATCGTGCTGTTCACTGACCGCGCGGACGCCGGACGCCGCCTCGCCGAGGCGGTGCGCCACCTGCAGAGCGAGGACCCCGTCGTCCTGGGCCTGCCCCGCGGCGGGGTTCCGGTGGCCTATCAGGTGGCCCAGGCGCTCGACGCCCCCCTCGACGTGATCGTCGTCCGCAAACTCGGCGTCCCGTACCAGCGCGAGCTGGGTTTCGGCGCCATCGGCGAGGGCGGCATCCGCGTCCTGAGCGACGACATCATCCGCCGGGGCCGGGTCAACCAGTCCGACATCGCCTCCGTGGAGCGCGAGGAAGCGACGGAACTCGCCCGGCAGGCCGCCCGCTTCCGGGCCGGCCGGCCGCGGCTGTCGCTGGACGGCCGGACCGCGATCGTGATCGACGACGGCATCGCGACCGGCGCCACCGCGGCAGCCGCCTGCCAGGTGGTACGCGCCCAGGGCGCGGCCCGTGTCGTGCTGGCCGTCCCCGTGGCGCCGCCGGACGCCGCCGAGCGCCTGCGCAGCACGGTGGACGAGATCGTCTGTCTGTCCACCCCCTACGCGTTCTCCGCGGTCGGCGAGTGGTACGAGGACTTCTCCCAGACCTCGGACGACGAGGTCGTCTCCCTGCTGGCCCAGGCCGCGGCCGGTGCGGCCCCGCGCACCCGCACCGGGAAGGGAGCGCCGGAGAGCGTGCCGACCGAGCAGGAGGTCCGCGTCGAGGCGGGTCCGGTGGTGCTCACCGGGGATCTCACCCGGCCCACCGCCACCGCGCCGATCGTGATGTTCGCCCACGGCTCCGGCAGCAGCCGGCACAGCCCCCGCAACCGCGCGGTGGCCGCGGCCCTCAACCGCGCGGGCCTGGGCACCCTGCTCTTCGACCTGCTCACCCCGGCCGAGGAGGCCAACCGGGCCAACGTCTTCGACATCGACACGCTGGCCCGCAGGCTCGCCGACGCCACCCGCTGGCTGCGCGACCGCGCTCCGGTGCCCATCGGCTACTTCGGCGCCAGCACCGGAGCCGCCGCCGCGCTGCGGGCCGCCGCCTACCCGGACGCGGACATCGGCGCCGTGGTCTCCCGCGGTGGCCGCCCCGACCTCGCCGGCCGCTCGCTGCTCGGCTCCGTACAGGCGCCGACGCTCCTGATCGTCGGCGGCAACGACACCCTGGTGCTGGACCTCAACCGCCAGGCGCAGTCCGCGCTGAGCTGCGAGAACACGCTCGAAATCGTCCCCGGCGCCAGCCATCTCTTCGAGGAGCGCGGCGCCCTGGACCGGGTCTCCGTCCTCGCCCGCGACTGGTTCACCCGCCACTTCCACCTCCAACCGGCCTGACCCCCGCCCTGCGCCCGGCCGGCCGGGCGCAGGGCGGTCAGCCGAACGATCGAACCGCGGTAAGACGTCGAACGGCGGTCAACGGACTTCCCGTTGACCGCCGTTGGCCGGTCCATGTCCCGTCCCGGCAGATGGCCCCGCCGGCCCGGCTAGTACCGCAACGCGCTCGCGATGCCGCCCACCTCGGCCAGCGTGCCGTCCGGTACGAACCGCACCTCCGCGCCGGTGTCCAGGCACCGCTCGACGATCTCGTCGACGATGTCGTCCACCGCGTCCCGGTCGCCGGGCTCCGCCGGCGTCAGATGGCCGCCGGATTCCCGTACCGTCTCGCGGTAGTTCTCCTCCACCGCCAGCAGGGCGACCCGGCCGGTCGTGACGTTCTGCCGGATCTCGTCGACCCCGGCCGCGAACGCCCGGCGCCCGCGCGCCCGGTCCAGCTCGGCCAGCACCTCCTCGACCTCACCGGCCGCGCGCTTCTCGGCGTAGGGGCGTACGGCCTGCCAGACCGCGTCCGGCGGTCCGGCCGCCAGCCCCGCCTGCGGCACCTGCGTGACCTCGCCCTTGGCCCCCTTGGCGCCGCGCAGGACGCTGCCGGCATCGTCCAGCAGGGCGAGCGCCACCGCCTCACCGGCCACGTACAGCGGCCGGGGATCGGACTTGAGGACGGCGCTCATCGCCGTGTCCGCCTCCCGCAGGAACTGGCGGGTGTGCTCGTCGCTGAAGGTGCTGGGGATCTCGCCGACCTGCTCCTGGTTCTCCGCGTCCGGGTCGACCAGGCTGCGGGTCACGGGAAAGCCGCCCCGGTGCACCTCGGTGACGCGATCCGCCGCACCGCTCCACAGGGAGATCCGGCCGGCCGAGAGCGCCATGACCCAGAACGGCCGCTCGGCGGCCTGCGCGGCGACCAGGTTGCGGGTCAGGAAGGTGTCCGAGAGCACCACGCGGGCGGGCACCGTACGACCCAGCGACCACACCTGGTGCTCGCCCGGCGCGGCGAAGACGGCCATCCCGTCCTCGGCGTGCGTCAGGTCGATCTCCGAGACGGCCTGGTCCAACTGCTCGATGACGGCGATCCGTCGGTCCCTGCTGACGTCCGGATCGGCTTGGAGCTGCTCCTTGGCCTCGGCCATCATGTTGCGCAACAGGACCGGGTCCTGTGCACTGTCCGGCTCCCGGCGGTGCGTCGGCATGAGGACCGTCACGGCCGGATAGGGCCGCTGCCGCCGGAGCTTGGCGAGGTCGGCAGAGCTGAGCGCAGCATGCATCGGAACCTTCTTTCCGCGAGTGGATTTGGCACGGGGGCGTTTCCGCGAGTGGATGCGCACAGGGACGCGCCGTCGGCCGTGCGCGCACCGCCCCCGCCGGGCGCCGTCCGCCACCCCCGGCCCGCTACCCCGCACCCGGCCACACTATGAACGATATGCCCGATTCCCCGGTGCGGCAGCAGCAGCGCGGCACCCTCTCCGAGCCGGTCCGGGACCGCCTCCGGCCCCGGAAGCGACCTTGCTCCATTCGTGGTGTCATCGAAGCAGAGACGCAACTTCCACCACGCTCCGAAGGCGGGAGGAATCATGGCCAGCAAACGAGCCCGGGACATCATGACCGGCGGAGTGCAATGTGTGGGCGCGCACCAGACGCTGCTCGACGCGGCGAAGATGATGCGCGACCTGAAGGTCGGCTGCCTGCCCATCTGTGGTGACAACAACAGGCTGGCGGGCATGGTCACCGACCGTGACATCGTCATCAAGTGCGTTGCCGAGGGCATCGATCCGGCGACGGTGCAGGCCGGAAGCATGCAGTCGAAGATCCACTGGATCGACGCCGAGGCGGACGCCGGCGACGTGCTGAGCACCATGGAGCAGCACCAGATCAAGCGCCTCCCGGTGATCGACGTCAAGGGCGGCCACCAACTGGTCGGAATGATCACCGAGGCCGACCTCGCGAAGAACCTCACCGACGCCCAGGTCGCGGAGTTCGCCAACCGCGTCTACGCGACCACCTAGCGCCGCCGTACCGCGGCCGAGCGCACCGCATCCGTACCCCGCACCGGTTACGCGACGGCCGCCCCACAACACCGTTGCCGGTTCCGTTCACCAACTCCGTTGCCGGCGCCGCGCATTCGGCGCACGCGACCGGACCCGCCGGGCCGGCACCCGGGCCGCCCACTCCTCGATGCACCCGGCGCGTGAATCCGGCACGCGGGCGCCGCACAGCACGCAGCCGGCACCGACGGCCGCAGGACGTTCACCACGGTCGGACCGGCCGGCCCGACCCCCGCGACGACGACTGAGGTACGGGGACTCCCCAACCGCGCGGCCGGCACGGCCGGTTCGGGCGACGCGGACGATCGCCGAGCACCCTGCGGACGACTCGCCGAGCATCCCGGAAGGACCGCAGCAGCACGCCCGCGCCCCTGGGCAAGCAGGCGTGCCCCCTCAGTGCGCCGTCCAGCCCCCGTCCATCGCCAGCGACGTCCCGGTGACGAAGGACGCCTGCGGAGTGCAGAGATAGGCGACCGCCTCGGCGACCTCCTCCGGTTCGAGCAGCCGCTTGAGGGCGGAATCGGCCAGCAGGATGTCGGTCAGTACGCGTTCTGGGGGGATGCCGTGCGCGGCGGCCTGGTCGGCGATCTGGCGCTCCACAAGGGGCGTCCGTACGTAGCCGGGGTTCACGCAGTTGCTGGTCACGCCGTGCGCGGCACCCTCCAGTGCGGCGGTCTTCGACAGGCCCTCCAGACCGTGCTTGGCGGCGACATACGCGGACTTGAACGGCGAGGCCCGCAGCCCGTGCACGGACGAGATGTTGACGATCCGGCCCCAGCCCTGCTCGTACATATGGGGCAGCGCCCCGCGCAGCAGCCGGAACGGCGCCTCCAGCATGACGGTCAGCACCTCGTGGAACACCTCGGGCGGGAAGTCCTCGATGGGCCGCACGAGTTGGATGCCCGCGTTGTTGACCAGTACGTCGCAGCCCGCCGCGGCCCGCTCGGCGGCGGCCAGGTCGGTGAGGTCCAGCGGACGGGGCTCGATACGGCCCGGCGCGGCACCGGGGAGGGCGGCCGGCAGCCCGGCGAGTCCTTCGGCGTCCCGGTCCACCGCCCGGACCGTGGCACCGGCCGCCGCCAGCCGCAGCGCGCAGGCCCGCCCGATACCGCCGGCGGCGCCGGTGACCAGCGCGGTCCGGCCGCGCAGATCGAGGGAAGCGGGGAAACCGGCAGAGCCCGGCGAAGCGGAGGACGTACCCGGGGTGTCCGGCGTTCCGGGGCTGGTGATCGCAGTCATGCCCGCACCCTAGAGCGGGTCCGCGCCGCAGGAGGGCGATCCGCCGACTCACTCGAACGGCCGCCCCGGATCGCCCCGCGCCCCCGGTGCCTCCTAGCGTCGAACGACGCGGCGTGCCGTCTGCGCACCGCCGCCACGAGGAGGCCGACCATGCGGAGGCTCATCATCGCGCCGACGGTGCTGCTCGCACTCACGGCGGCGGGGTGCGGCACGGGAGAGGGCGACGAGGTGTCCACCACCGCTCCGTCCGCCGGCCAACCGGGCGGCGGCCCGGGTCCGCAGAGCTCCGGCGACGGCACGCCGGATCCGGCGTCGCCCACCATCCCCGGTCAGCCGGTGAGCTGCGGCGAGATCGCCGATGCGCTGGGCCGGGCGCACGGCGTCGCGCTGTTCGCCGACCCCGGCGCGGGCGGCACGGTCGGCTGCGCGGAGGCGCACGACGTGATGGCGGAGTTCTTCCTGCGGGCGCCCCCGACGCGCGCCAACCGCGGTGCGCTGGCCGTGCGGGGCTGGTTGTGCCAGTACGAGAGCGGGCCGACCGGCACCTGGATCACCAGCTGCCGCAAGGACAAGCGGGAGATGCACACGGAGGAGCCGGCCGGGCGGGACGGCGACCCCGGCGGTCCCCCGGGCGCGTCCCAACTGCCCAGCCTGCCCGACGAGTCCGCGACCCCGATAGCGCGGCCGTCGACGACGGAGCTGTAGGGCGCGGCGGGTTACCGACGCCGCGCCGTCCGCCGCGCCGGTCCCTCAGGGGGCAGCGAGCTCCTCCCCCATGCCATGGAACCACGTCGGACCGGCCTCCACCGCCTTCTTGATCCGGGTCAGTGCGAAGCCGTCCAGCTCCGGAAGGGCGTCGAGGGCGAACCAGCCGACCGCCAGCGACTCGTCGTCGTTGACCTTCGCCTCGCCGCCGACCGCCCGGCAGCGCAGCGTGACATCCATGAACTGGCACAGGTCGCCGTTCGGGTACTCGGTCGGCGGCATGGTCTCGACGAGCACGACGCCCTCGGCGACCACGCGCACCGCGGTCTCCTCGTAGACCTCGCGCGCCGCCGTCTCGGCGGGCTGCTCGCCGGGCTCGGGGATGCCGCCGATGATCGACCAGTCGCCGGTGTCGGCGCGCTTGCCGAGCAGCACCCGGCCGTCGCCGTCGAAGACGACCGCGCTCACCCCGGGCAGCCACAGCAGCCGCCGGCCGATGAAGCTCCGGAGTTCGCGGATGAAATCGGGGGTTGCCATGCGTCGACCCTACGGGACACCGCGGGCGGGCCCCCGGCGCGAACCAGGGTCGCGAACGCCCGCCGGGCCGGACGCCCGCCGGGCGTGTGTCAGGGGCGCGCGGCCGGCCCGGTCACGACGTCGACGCCGGCCGGCGCAGCCGCAGCCGCTCGCGGACGCAGCGCACCGCGCCCTCCGCGTCGTCGACGGTGACGGTGAACGTCCGCCCGTCACCGAGCCGGAGCACCAGCCCCTCCCCGCGGCGCACGACCACCGCGGTGCCCTGCTCGGGACGCCAGCGGTAGCCCCAGCCGCCCCAGTGGCGGGGGGTGACCCGGGGATCGACGTCGGCGCCGACGACCGTGTCCAGCGGGATCCGGCGCCGCGGCACTCCCAAGTGGCCGCACCGGACCTCCAGGCAGTCGCTGTCGACCCGGACCGCGACATGGACGAAGGCCAGGGTGCCGAAGAGCACCAACAGGCCGGCCGCGACACAGCCGACCACGGACATCACCAGGGGCGCCAGGCCGTGGGTCCAGGTGCTCTCGACGGCGAGGGCGATGCCCAGCGCCAGGCAGGCCGCGCCCACCACGGCCAGCAGCCACTGGATGCGGTTGGTGGCGGTGCCGTGCCAGACCTCGGGGATCTCCGTACCGGAGCCGTCGGAGCGGGGCGCGCCGCCGGCCGCGCCGTCCGTGGAACCGTGCTGATCGGGGGCTGCTGCCCCCTCGTGGGGGTGGTCCCTCATGAGACGCAGCGTACGCGCCTTTGCACACTGCGGCAGCGCGTCAGGACGCGTCGTCCGTCACGCCAGTCCCGGAGCCGACGCGGCGGCGCCGACGTCATGGATGACGTCGGCATTGAGCAGCCGGCCCTCCGCGTACGCCAGCGCCATGGCCGGCAGCGCGGCCGGACGGCCGCCGAGGAGCACGGTGACGGTGCCGGTCGGGGCGGCCGACGGCGCGGGTTCGGCACCGATCCTGCGCAGTGCCTGAGCGGCGACGGCCTCGGCGGAGCCGTGCAGGACGAGGCGCGGGGCACCGGGCTGCTGGAGGGCCGCGCGGATCCGCTCGGCGACCAGCTCGTAGTGGGTGCAGCCCAGGACGACGGCGCGCACGTCCCGCGGGGTGCTATGCGCCGCGGCGGCGACGGCGGCGTCGATCGCGGCCTCGTCCGCCGCCTCGACGGCGTCGGCGAGCCCCGGGCAGGGCACTCCGGTGACCGTCACCCCACTCGCGAACCGCTCGATCAGATCCCGCTGGTAGGGGCTGCCGGTGGTGGCGGGGGTGGCCCAGATGGCGACCGGGCCGCCGCCGGCCGCCGCGGGCTTGATCGCCGGGACGGTGCCGATGACCGGCACGTCCGGCTCCAGTGCGGCGCGGAGCGCGGGCAGGGCGTGCACCGACGCGGTGTTGCAGGCCACGATCAGCGCGTCGGGCCGGTGCGCCGCCGCGGCGCGGGCCACGTCCAGCGCGAGGGCGGCGACCTCTTGGTGGCTGCGCGGGCCCCACGGCAGGCTGTCGGGGTCGGCGGAGAGGACCAGATCCGCGTCCGGCCGCAGACGGCGAACGGCGGCGGCTGCCGCGAGCAGCCCGGTCCCGGAGTCCATCAGCGCGATCTTCACGCGGACACTTTACTCAGCCGCCCGCCCGACTTGTCATACCGGCCGGGAGAACGGGCCATACCGGGAGACCGTGTCGATCACGGGCGGGCGGCTGCCGTCGTGGGCAGACTGCGCCCGTGGGAGCGATGGAGTGGATCGGTGCCGGGTCGCTGCTGGCCTGGGTGTGGCTGGTACTGGGGCAGGGCTTCTTCTGGCGGACGGACGTCCGGCTGCCGGACCGGTGCGATCCGGACCGCTGGCCGTCGGTCGCGGTGGTGGTCCCGGCGCGCGACGAGGCCGAGGTACTGCCCGCGAGCCTGCCGACACTGCTCGCGCAGAAGTACCCCGGCCGCGCGGAGGTCTTCCTCGTGGACGACGGCAGCACGGACGGGACCGGCGCGCTGGCCCGCGAGCTGGCGGACGGGCGCGGTGGGCTGCCGCTGACCGTCGCCTCCCCCGGTGAGCCGGAGCCGGGCTGGACCGGCAAGCTGTGGGCCGTACGGCACGGCATCGCGCTGGCCCGGGAGCGCTCGGCGCCGGAGTACCTGCTGCTGACCGACGCGGACATCGCGCACGCCCCGGACAGCCTCCGGGAGTTGGTGGCCGCGGCCCGCTCCGCGGACCTGGACCTGGTCTCGCAGATGGCGCGGCTGCGGGTGGTGACCTTCTGGGAGCGGCTGGTCGTGCCGGCCTTCGTGTACTTCTTCGGGCAGCTCTATCCGTTCCGCCGGGTCAACCGCCGCGGTGCACGGACCGCCGCGGCGGCCGGCGGCTGTGTACTGCTGCGGCGGGAGGCGGCGGAGCGGGCGGGCATCCCCGAGGCGATCCGGCACGCGGTGATCGACGATGTGACGCTGGCGCGCGCCGTGCAGCGATCCGGCGGCGCGATCTGGCTCGGGCTGGCCGACCGGGTCACCAGCGTGCGCCCGAATCCGCGACTGGCCGGGCTGTGGCGGATGGTCTCCCGCAGCGCCTACGCCCAGCTGCGGCACCGCCCGCTGCTCCTGCTGGGCACGGTCCTCGGCCTGGCGCTGGTCTATCTGGCGCCGCCGGTCGCGCTGCTGGCCGGGCTGGCCGCCGGCCGTCCGGCGCTCGCGGCGCCGGGCGGCGCGGCCTGGGCCCTGATGTGCGGTACGTATCTGCCGATGCTGCGCTACTACCGGCAACCGCTGTGGACGGCCCCGCTGCTGCCCTTCACCGCGCTGCTCTACCTCCTGATGACCGTCGACTCCGCGGTGCAGCACTACCGGGGGCGCGGCGCGGCCTGGAAGGGCCGTACCTACGGGGCGGGGTGAGCCGCGCTCCCGCCGGCGCGGCGGTCACTTGCCGGGACCACGTCAGGCCCCAGCCGTAGGCGTGGTCGACGGTACGCCGCGGACCGATGCCGGGCTCGGGGACGAGGTAGTGGGCCTCGCGCTGCACGACGAGTTCGCCGCCGGTGTCGGTGATCAGGGTCGGCGCGCAGACGGTGAACGGGACCGTGCAGGCGTCGAGCGAGAACCCGACCGGTGCGCCGTGCTGCGGCCGGAGGGTGACCGTGGCGTTCAGGCCCTCGAAGCCGCGGGCTCCGGAGTGGACCGTCACGAAGATCAGGATGCGCCGGAAGCGCGCCCGGGTCGCGTTTGATGGCGAGGTTCGTGCCCCTCGCACCGCGCCGGTGCCGTCGTCCCGGTCGAGCAGGATGTACGGCGGAGCGCGCAGGGCGCCGAAGGCGGTGGCGAGCGGCGGTGGCGAGCGGGTGCACCACCGGCCGAGCCGTCGTGAATTCGTAGCGCGCGCACTGATCGAGGTCGATGTCGCCCGCCGGCGACAGCAGCGCGCCGCGGGCGCCCGCGCCTCCATTGCCCTGCGGCCGAGCTTCTCGGTGAACCGCCTGCCGGCGCTGTCCGCGCGCCAGCTGGGGTTCCCCCGCATCGTGCCCGAGGCACCGCCCCGCCTCGTCAACGAAACCGCCGTGGCGTCCTTCGTGAGGGTGCCTTTCGCAAGGCGCGCGGGAGGGGGCGCGGGCGCCGGCGCGGGTTGCCCGGACGGTGGCGGAATTGACGCCACCGGTTGACCCGTCGGCAACGGGGGCGGCGCGGGCGCCGGTGGAGCCTGGACGGGCGCCGGAGCCGCCGGGGCCGGCGGCGCGGGCGGCTCCTCCTCGACTCCTCGACGCCGATGCCGAAGTCCGTGGCCGGCCCGGCGAACCCGGTGGCGTACCCCTGCCCCACCACGCGGAGCCTCCGGGCCCCGTCGCGGCGGTAGAGCTCGCCCAGGACGAAGGCGGCCTCGGTGGTGACGTGCACATCCGGCGCCCCGGGGGCCGGCCGCCGGCCCGGTTCCACCCGGACCGCCAGGGGCCGGGACCGGAACCGGGACATTGCCGCCCTTGGGCATCGGCATCGCCGCACCTTCCTCCCGGTCCTCGCGGCCGGCTCCCCTCGCACCCCGTCAGCGGTGGTGCACCCCAACCCACTTGGCCATGAGCACCCGGAATCGCCAACTGTTCATCCGCGAGAAGCTCGCTCTTTACACGATTCCTACGGGCGATCGCGACCGATTTTCACAAGTTCGCTCGCATTGTGGACCCATGGCCGCTCGCAACCCATAAAACAACCCTCTTTTCAGGCTCCCCAATCGACACATCGTGGGCTTAACTTATGAAGCATGACCTCCCCCCGCTCGACCTACGGCGGCGGCTACTACGCTTCGCCCTCCTTCCCGGACACCCCGATCTACGACAGCCTCGTCGCAGAGCGGGGCACCCCGCAGATCGCCCCGATCCGCGTGAACCCGTCCCCTTACGACACCGGTTCCTCCCATTTGCCCGCGCTGCCTTCGGCGTTGCCCGCGCTGCCCGCGGCGCCCTCCCATCCCTCTCCGGGCAGCGGGTATCCGGGTGCCGCCGCGCAGCCGGTCGCCCCGCTGCAGCACACCCCGGCCCCGTACATCCCGCAGCAGGCGGGGAACCGCGGCTATCAGCCCCCGCAGCAGTACCAGCGCCCGGCCGGCGGCACCGGGTACGAGGCGATGCGCCCGGCCGCCCCGGTCGCACCGCGGCCCGCCTCGCCCTTCGACGATCCGTACGGCCGCCAGTACCCCCGCGGATACTGACGGGGCCCGGC
>NZ_KN708638.1:1350124-1364903 GCF_000805335.1 Streptomyces sp. CT34
CAACTGTCGGAGGTGGCTGGCAGGATGGGGCCATGTCGTCGTCCGTGCTGCAGTCGCTCCATCTCTATCCGGTCAAATCCCTTACGGGGTCCGGTCCCGGCGAGGCGGTCGTGGAGCCGTGGGGGCTCGCCGGGGACCGACGCTGGCTGGTGGTGGACGCCGAGCGGCGGCTGATGACCCAACGGCAGCATCCGGCGCTGGCGTTGGCCCGTGCCGAGGAGCGGCCCGAGGGCGCCCTGCGGCTGACCGCGCCCGGGATGCCGCCGCTGACGGTCCAGGTGCCGGCCCCGGTGGAGACGATCCCGGTCGGGGTGTGGAAGGACGAGGTCGAGGCGGTGCCCGCGGGTGCCGAGGCGGCCGAGTGGTTCCGTGCCTATCTGGGAGTCGAGTGCCGGATGGTGCATCTCGACGCCCCGGAGAAGCGCCGCCCCGTCGATCCGGAGTACGGCCTGCCCGGGGACACCGTCAGCTTTGCCGACGGCTATCCGCTGCTGCTCACCACCGCCGCGTCGCTGGACGCCCTCAACTCCCTCATCGCGCAGGGCGACCTCCCCGACGAGGGCCCGCTGCCGATGAACCGTTTCCGGCCCAATGTGGTGGTGGACCGCACCGCGCCCTGGGCGGAGGACGACTGGCGGCGGGTGCGCATCGGCGAGGTGGTCTTCGACGTGGCCAAGCCCAGCGCACGCTGCGTGGTCACCACCACCGACCAGTCCACCGCCGAGCGCGGCAAGGAGCCGCTCCGTACGCTGGCCCGCCACCGGCGCTTCGGCGACCGGCTGGTCTTCGGCCAGAACCTGATCCCGCGCGGGACGGGCACGATCCGGATCGGCGACCCGTTCGAGATACTCGCCTGACGGGCCGGCGCGGCCCCCGGCGTGGTCGCGCCGCGGGCGTGCACAGCCGCCGTCGTACGCATTGCGGGCCGGTCGGCGGCTGCCTACAGTGAGCGCACAGCGCCGCCGACGGGACCGGCCGCGGGGGGAGACAGAGAGCTGTTGTGCCGATGCCTGCAAGGGACGCCGGAAGCGGTCTGCTCATCCCTGTCCAGCATCTGCGGCCCGGGGACCACGCCTTTGTGAGTTACGGCAACGACGAGGTGCGCTGGGAGGTCGTCACGGCCTTCGTGCGCCTCGGGCTGGCCCGCGGCGAGAAGGTCCTGGTGCTGCCCTGCCCGGGCGTGCCGGAGGAAGAGGTGCTGGCCCGGATCGACTTCCCGAGCCGCAGTACGGTTCCGGCCCGCGAGCGCGGCCAGCTGGTGCTGTCCAGCATGCGGGAACTGCTCCTGCCGGACACCGAGTTCACCGCGGCCCGGCAGCTCGGCCGGCTGCGTGCGGCCACCGACCGGGCGACGGCCGAGGGCTATACGGGGCTGCGGGCGTTCATCGACATGGGCTGGGTGGCCGCCCTGGGCACCGACGTCGCGGCGATGGAACGCCGGGAGACCGGTGCGGACGAGCTGTTCGCCGGGCGGCGGTACACGGAGATCTGCGCGTACGACCGCCGCCGGTTCGACCGGTCGGTGGTGGCCGCGATGGAGCGGGCGCATCCGCGCGCCGTACTGGAGCGGCTGGGCAGTCTGCGGTCGGTGCGCGGCCCCGACGAGGCGCTGTGCTTCGTCGGCGAGGCGGACGCGGCGAATCAGGCCGCGTTCGCCCGGTCGCTGGAGATCGCGCTGGCGCGGACGGCGGCGGCCCGCCGGCTCACCGTCGATCTGACGCGGCTGCACTTTCTCTCGGTGGGCTGCGCGGTGGCGCTGCTCACCCTGGCCCGGGGCGCCGCGGGCCATGATCTGGTCGAGGTGCGCTGCGACGGCGGGCAGCGCCGGATGCTGCGGCGGCTGGGCGCCGATGCGGTGCCGCGGCTGACGCCGACGGAGGTGGTACGGCCGTGCTGAACCCGGAACCGGCCGGTCGGGCGGAGGAACCCGGCCGCCGGCTGCTGCAGCGGCGCTTCACCGCCCGCCTGCTGCCGCAACTGCGGCTGCTGGTCGAGGAGTGCGCGGCGCGCGAGGGGCTGTGCGAGCCGCGGCGCGGCGAGTTCGTGCTGGCCGTGGACGAGATCGCCGGGAACGCCGTGGAGCACGCGGGCGGTTCGGGACGGCTGGTGCTGCGGCGGGTGGGCGACGAGCTGGAGTGCCGGATCAGCGACGCGGGCCCGGGGTTCAGCGAGGCGGTGATCCCGGAGCTGCTGCCGGGCCTGGACGGCGCGCCGAAGGGGCGCGGGCTGTGGCTGGCACGGCTGGTGGCCGACCGGTTCGCGGTGTCCCGGGGGACGGGGGCGCCCGGCGCCGCGGGCGAGGCGGGCGCGGTGGTGACCGTGGCCGTACGGCTGCGCTGACGCCACGGCGTACGGGGCACTCTTCGGCCTTCTCGCGGCGAGCATCACAACTCCCTCGAAATACCCCCAACTCGCACCGGGACACGGGGTGTTCGTGAAACAGGTGGTTCGGGTGGGGCGGGTGCGACCGGGCCGACCGCCGGCCCGCGGCGTGATGTGGCTCTCTCTTCACCGAACCTTCGCATGAGCGCCGCGCGATGCGGTATGCACAGATCTGGGCGCAGCAAAGGGGTGGCGATGCGGGCGATACGGGGCTTATGGCACTGGCGGCACAATCCGGTGCGGCGGCGGACGGACCGGACCGAAGCCTGGATCGCGCTGGCCGCCGCCCTGTTGATCGTCCTCGGGGCGCCCGCGGCCGGCTGGTTCGCCGGCCGGGCCGCGCACGGCGCGCTGCTGGAGGCCGTACGGCGGCAGCACCGGGAGCGGTATCCGGTGTGGGCCACCGCCGGCCGGCCGGTCTCCCGGCCGACCGCCCACCCCGACCCGGAGACCACCTCCCAGCACGCGGCGCGCCTGCGGACGGTCGCCCGCTGGACCGGGCGGGACGGCAGCACGCACACCGCCGAGATCGCGACACCGCGGTCGCGGGAGCCCGGTGCGCGGTTCCGCATCTGGACCGACGGCCGCGGGCGGATCGTGCCGCGCCCGATGGACGAGGGCGCGGCGGCGACCCATGCGGTGCTCGCCGGACTGGCCGTCGCGGGGGCCGCCGGAGGGCTCGTCGAGGCCGGCCGGCGGCTGGCCGTACGGCAGTTGATGGTACGTCGGTTCCGTCGCTGGGACGCGGCGTGGGAGCGCGCGGGGCAGGACTGGGGCCGGGCGGACGCCGGGAGTTGAGGTGCGGCTGACCAGGCGGCGGACTGTGTCCGCCACCACTCGCCGGGCGCGCTACGGTGGTGCAGCCAGCCTCTCGGCTGGGGCCTCGCAGACCCCCGTGCGGACATCCGCGGACGGATGGCTGCCGGGCCGACATCCGCCGCACGAAGTGGGGACACGACACCGCCATGGCACAGGGCTCGGTCCAGGTGACGCACTCCGGAACGTCGCGATGGCGGCGCCGCACCGGGGAGTACAGTTCGCTCGCCGCCGCCCTGGAGGCCGCCGGGGACGGTGACGTGCTGACCGTGCCGGCCGGTACGTACCGCGAGAACCTGGTGCTGCTGCGCGCGGTGACGCTGCGCGGTCCCGAGGGGGCCCGCGGGTCGGTGCGGATCGCGCCGGCCGACGGGGTGGCGCTGACCATACGGGCCTCGGCCACCGTCCACGACCTGCACCTGGAGGCGGCGGATTCCGCCTCGCCCGCGCTGCTGGTGGAGGACGGCGCCCCCGAACTCGCCGACATCCGGGTGGTGACCCGGTCCGCGGCCGGTATCGAGGTCCGGGGCGGGGCCCGCCCGACGGTGCGCCGCTGCACGGTCGACAACGCGGGCGGCGTCGGCATCAGCGTGCTGGACGGCGCCGGCGGGCTGTTCGAGGAGTGCGAGGTGATGGCCGCCGGGCAGGCCGGCGTGGCGGTCCGCGGCGGCGCCCATCCGCGGCTGGAGAACTGCCGGATCCACCACGCCTCGGGGGCGGGTCTGTCGCTGACCGGCGAGGGCAGCGCGGTCGAGGCGGTCGGCTGCGAGCTGTACGAGATCAAGGGCGCCGGCATCCAGGTGGCGGCGCGGGCCACCGGGCATCTCACCGACTGCACGGTGCACCGGACCTCGGCGGACGGTGTCACCCTGGACACCGACGCGGTGCTCACCCTCGCCGACTGCGACATCCACGACATCCCGGAGAACGCCGTCGACCTCCGCTCCCGGTCGGTGCTGACGCTGACCCGCAGCACGGTGCGGCACTTCGGGCGCAACGGCCTGTCCGTCTGGGACCCGGGCACCCGGGTGGACGCCAACCAGTGCGAGATCCACGACAGTACGGGCGACTATCCCGCGGTGTGGGTCAGCGACGGCGCGACCGCGGTGCTGGACGCCACGCGGGTGCACGACGTACCGGACGCGCTGTTCGTCCTCGACCGGGGCTCCCGCGCCGACGTGGTGGACTGCGATATCGCGCAGGTGCGCAACACCGCGGTGTCGGTGAGCGACGGCGCGACCGTCCAACTGGACGACTGCCGGATCCGGGAGACCTCGACCGGCGCCTGGTTCCGCGATCACGGCAGCGGCGGCACGCTCGCCAACTGCACGATCGACGGGGCGCAGACCGGCGTGATCGTCACCAAGGGGGCGGACCCCACCATCGAGGGCTGCACGGTCAGTTCGCCCGCCGAGGCCGGGTTCTACGTCTCGGCGGAGGGCCGCGGCACCTTCCACGGCTGCCGGGTCACCGGCAGTTCGGGCTTCGGCTTCCATGTGATCGACGGCTGCCGCACGACGCTGACCCGCTGCCGTACGGAGCGCTGTGCGCGCGGCGGTTACGAGTTCGCCGACGCGCACGGTACCGGTGGCGGGCCCACCGTCGAGGACTGCACCAGCGACGAGAGCCGGACCACGCCGGCACCGGCCGCGGGGACGGTGCCGGCCCCCTCGGTGCAGCAGGCGACGCAGACGGCCGGGCTGCTGGGCAACGTCCCGGCGCAGCGCGCCCCATCGACGGCCACCGCGCCCCCGGAGGAGCAGGTGGCCGTCCGCCCCTCCGAGGAGGTGCTGGGTGAACTGGACACCCTCGTAGGGCTGGAGAGCGTCAAGCGCGAGGTGCGCAGCCTGATCAACATGATCGAGGTGGGCCGCCGGCGGCAGGAGGCCGGGCTGAAGGCCGCCTCGGTCCGCCGCCATCTGGTCTTCACCGGCTCCCCCGGCACCGGCAAGACGACGGTGGCCCGGCTGTACGGCGAGATCCTGCACGCGCTGGGCGTACTGGAGCGCGGGCACCTGGTCGAGGTCTCGCGGGTGAACCTGGTGGGCGAGCACATCGGGTCGACCGCGATCCGCACCCAGGAGGCGTTCGACCGGGCGCGCGGCGGGGTGCTCTTCATCGACGAGGCGTACGCCCTGTCGCCGGAGGACTCCGGGCGGGACTTCGGCAAGGAGGCCATCGACACCCTGGTGAAGCTGATGGAGGACCACCGGGACGCGGTGGTGGTGATCGTGGCCGGCTACACCGCCGAGATGGAGCGCTTCCTGGCGGTCAACCCCGGTGTCTCGTCCCGCTTTTCACGGACCATCACCTTCGGCGACTACGCGCCCGAGGAGCTGCTGCGGATCGTCGAGCAGCAGGGCGAGGAGCATGAGTACCGGCTCGCCGAGGGGGCCGGCGAGGCGCTGCTGAAGTACTTCACGGCGCTGCCCAAGGGGCCGTCGTTCGGCAACGGGCGCACCGCGCGGCAGACGTTCGAGGCGATGGTCGAGCGGCACGCGGGCCGGGTGGCGAAGCTGCCCGACCCGAGCACCGACGACCTGACCCTCCTCTACGCGGAGGACCTGCCCGAACTGCCGTGAGCGGGCGCCCGTTCCGCGCGCGGGCACGGTATCGCCGGGCCGAGCCGGGCGATCAGTTCGGCACGTACCTTGTCGAAAACCGGATCGGCCTGGTAATCGCCGTGGCCGAGGATCTGGGCGGGCAGCGGGTTCTGGAGCGTACGGCCGAAGGCGAGCGGGTCGCGCAGCGGCCCCTCGTCGATCCGACGGCCGTCCTCGCAGGTGAGCCGGATCGGGCCGCCGATGGGGTCGGTGAAGCGCCAGAGGTTGCGCCAGTCGTCCATCTCGCGGTGCAGTCCGGTGAGCGCGGGCGGGCCGAAGAAGGCGGGGAACCAGCGGCCGTAGAGGCGTTCCAGGGGGCTGCCGTACGTCAGCAGCGCGACCCGGCTGCGGGTGACCGGGTCCAGCTGCCAGACGGCCGCCGCGGCCAGCACGCTGCCCTGGGAGTGCCCGGAGATCACCAGCCGGCCGTCGAACCGCTCGGTCCAGGTGGCCATCCGCCAGGTCAGGTCGGGCACCGCGCGCTCGGCGTAGCAGGGCGGCGCGAAGGGGTGCGCGGCGCGCGGCCAGAAGGTGCCCACGTCCCAGAGGATGCCGATGGTGCGGCGGGCGGAGTGGTCGCGGTAGGCGCGCCGGCCCATCGTGAGCAGCAGGACGACGCCGGCGCCCATCAGCCAGGAGCCGAGGGACTCGGCGGTCTCGGCGGCGGCGTGCAGGACCGGCGCGGCGCCCGCGGTGGCGCGGCCGGGCGTCTGGCCGGTGATCCAGGCACCGGCCACCGCGCCGGCCCCCAGGGTGAGCGTGACGGCGGCGGTGGCGGCCACCAGGACGGGCGCCGCGTCGGTCAGCCCGGCACGTGCGATGGTGCCGGCGATCCGCCGGGCGCGCAGCGCGTCGGGCCGCTCGCGCGGGTCGTAGAGGCCCGGCACGTCCTCGGCGACGCGGTTGCGGACGACGATCACCCGGATCCCGGCGAGCACCGCGACGACGGCGACCACGACCAGCAGGGCGGGGATCACCGACGCCTGCCAGGACAGCAGGACCGGCGGCCCGGGGATCGGAGCGTGGCCCCGGTCGGGTGCCGCCGGACCGCCGATCCAGTCGGCGAACCGCACCGCCACTCCCCCGGACAGCACCCCGCCGACCGCGCAGGCCAGCAGCGCGACGGCCGGCCCGCCCATCCCGCGAAGCGCCGTACGGGCCTCGTCGCGGGCCGCGCGCTGGAGGAACCAGGCGGTCACCGCCAGCGCGAGGACCAGGACGCCCTGGAGGACGGCGATCTCGCCGAAGGCCGCGACACCGGGCAGCGGGCCGTGGCTGCGCGCTCCGGGCCGCGCCCATCCGGCGTGCACGGCGGTCAGCGCCAGCACGGCCAGGGCGGCGTACGGCAGCGCCCGTACGGCCGGGTGGTCGGCCCCGTCGTCCGGTGCCGCCTCGCTGCGGGCGGTGCGCCAGACGACGATCAGGGTGCCGGCGGCGAGCAGCACGACCAGTGCGGTCAGCCCCTGGCCGAGGGCGACGAGGGTGCCGTCACCGGCCTGCCGGTCGGTCCGCCGGGAGGCGACGAGCAGGGCGGCGGCGATGGTCAGGACCCCGGCCGTGGTGTGCGCGGCACGCAGCCGGGCGACGAGCCGGCGGCCGTACCAGAAGCCGTTCAGGTTGAGCGCGGTGCGCTCCTCGGCGGGGGTGTCACGAGAGGCACCGGGCGGGCGGGGCGGCGGCGAGGCGGACTCGTACGCGCTCCAGGTGCGGTGCGAGAGCCACCAGAGGAAGCCGACGACCATCAGGGGCACGACGGAGGCGAGCGCCAGCCGGCGGCCGGGGACGCTCCACCAACCGGCGTTGTCGGGGCTGAGGAAACCCAGCCAGGATTTCCCGACGACGCAGCCGGGCGTGCCGGCGCACTGCCAGGCGGTGAGGTCGAGGGCGACCTCGCAGGCCGCGGCGGCGAGCAGCACGGTGAGGGTGAGCGCGAGCAGGCGCACCAGGAGGTCGTAGATCCGCTGCGCCCGGTGCTCGGGCGGGGCGGCCGGGCGCATCCAGTGGGCGAGGTTGGCGACCATGAAGGGCACCAGGATCAGCCAGAGCGCACGGGCGCCGTTGCCGGACGTCAGATTGCTCCAGCAGTACGCCTCCCGGACCGGCTCGGAGAGGTGGTCGCCGGGCCGCTCCTCGGCGTTGGCGTCCTCGGTACGGCGGTAGCAGGCGGCGGTGTCGTCGCCGGTGATCCGCTGGACGCGCGGATCACCGAGCATCTTCTCGGGCGTGGTGCCGCCGACTCCGTGGACCAGCAGTTCCAGGCCGATATGCGGCACCGGCACGGTGTCCGGTGCGGCATCTGCCGTGGTGGCGCGGTCCGTTGGGCGGGCGTGCGGTGGTGTGTCCGCGGTCTCCACTGGCTCTCCCCCGATGTCAGTGCGGTGCGGTGTTCGATGAAGTGTGCGCGGTGCTGTGCGCGCCGCGGTCCCCCCGGAATTGTCTCTTTCCTCTGGGAGCGACTTCATCCGGGTTTCGGTTCCCGCGGTCCCGCGGAGTCCGCGGCGGGTGCCGGGCACACCGGCGTCGGGGCCGTTGTCGGACCCTCGTGCGAGGATGAGGGCACCAGTGATCGCGGGCGGTGGCAGCCCGTGTGCAGGACCCGGGACGCGGTGCCGGGCGGAAGGGACGGGCCGGTGAGCGACAACCAGAACCTCCTCGCGGAGCAGCGGCGTGCCCTGATTCTCGACGAGGTCAGACGGCGCGGCGGGGTGCGCGTCAACGAGCTGACCCGCCGGCTGAGCGTCTCGGACATGACGGTCCGTCGCGACCTGGACGCGCTGGCCCGCCAGGGCATGGTCGAGAAGGTGCACGGCGGCGCGCTGCCGGTGAGCGACCCGAGCGCCCACGAGCCGGGGTTCGAGGTGAAGTCGGCGCTGGAGCTGAGCGCCAAGGCGGAGATCGCCAAGGCGGCGGCGCGGATGGCGGTGCCGGGCAGCGCGATCGCGCTGGCCGGCGGTACGACCGCGTTCGCGCTGGCGCATCAGCTCCTGGAGGTGCCGGAGCTGACGGTGGTGACGAATTCGGTGCGGGTGGCCGATGTGTTCTACAACGCCCAGCGGGCCGCCGCCAGCGGCGAGGGGATGCCGGCCGCGGAGGCGGCGACGGTGGTGCTCACGGGCGGGGTGCGGACGCCGTCGGACACCCTGGTCGGGCCGGTGGCGGATGCCGCGATCCGGTCGCTCCACTTCGATCTGCTCTTCCTCGGGGTGCACGGCATATCGGTGGAGGCGGGACTGTCGACACCGAATCTCGCGGAGGCGGAGACCAACCGGCATTTCGTGCGGTCCGCGCGGCGGGTGGTGGTGGTCGCCGACCACACCAAGTGGGGGACGGTGGGCCTGAGTTCGTTCGCCGGCCTGGACCAGGTGGATGTGCTGGTGACGGATGCCGGACTGCCGGCGGGGGTGCGGGCGGAGTTCGCGGAGCTGCCGACCGAGCTGGTGGTGGCGGGCGAACCGGCCGCCGGCACAGACATCTGACGCAGCGCCAGCCAGGTTGTGCCGCGCTGTCCCGCCGGCCGTCCCCCAGGGGGTCCTCGTACCGCACCACGCCGACTCCGCCCCGTCGAACTCGACTTCGTCGCCGCCGCCCCGCCGCGGCTGGTGTTCGCCGCGGAGACCGCCGCGCCACCGGAGGCCGTCTGCCGGGCGCCGGCGGATGACGTAGCGGCCTGGGCGGACTGGTTCACGGGGGTGTCCCGTGCGGCGCCGACGGATGGCGGCGCGGGCCGCGACATCCGTCTGACGGGCGGCACGCGGTGCGGCGAGACGGTGCCGGCGGCCGAGCCCGACGAGCACTACGCCCATCGGGTCGATACCTATCGGGTCGACACCACCAACGCCCCTGGACCGCGGGCCCTGTTGGAGGACTGGCGGCTGACCCCGGCGGACGGTGGGACGCGGGTGCGGTGGACGTTCGCGGCCGACGGCCCGGCGCCGTTCCGCCGGCTGGTGACGGCGGCCCGGCCGGGCCTGGGCCGCGCCTTCCGCGACTCGGTACGGGCCCCGGACCGGCGCCTGGCCCGCCCCTGGGCCGCGCACCCGCCGCCTCCGCCGCCGGGGCCGCCCGGGTCAGCAGCTCCAGGTGCCGGTGGCAAGGAAGGTGTCGATGGTGCCCGCGTAGGGCGTGATGTCCAGGCCCTGCGAGGCCAGCCAGTCGTCCGAGTAGTACTTGTCGAGATAGCGGTCCCCGGGGTCGCAGAGCAGCGTGACCACGGATCCCGTACGGCCCTCGGCGACCATCTCCGCGACGATCTTCAGGGCGCTCCACAGCCCGGTGCCGGTCGAGCCGCCCGCCTTGCGGCCGATCGCCGCCTCCAGGGCGCGGACGGCGGCGACGCTGGCCGCGTCCGGGACCTTCATCATCCGGTCGATCGCGCCGGGCAGGAAGCTCGGCTCCATCCGGGGCCGGCCGATGCCCTCGATCCGCGACGCGGTCTCGCAGTTGGTCCCGGCGTCGCCGGTGAGCCAGCCGTCGAAGAAGCAGGAGTTCTCCGGGTCGGGGACGCAGATCCGGGTGTCGTACTGCATGTAGTGGACGTAGCGGGCGATGGTCGCGGAGGTGCCGCCGGTGCCCGCGGTCGCGACGATCCAGGCGGGCTCGGGATAGCGCTCCAGCCGCAGCTGCTGGTAGATCGACTCGGCGATGTTGTTGTTGCCACGCCAGTCGGTGGCCCGCTCGGCGTAGGTGAACTGGTCCATGTAGTGCCCGCCGGACTCTGCGGCGAGCCGGGCGGAGACCTCGTAGACGGTCCGCGGGTCCTGGACCAGATGACAGGTGCCGCCGTGGAATTCGATCAGCCGGGTCTTCTCACGGCTGGTCGTCGCCGGCATCACCGCGATGAACGGGACCCCGATCAGCGAGGCGAAGTACGCCTCGGAGACGGCCGTGGAGCCGCTGGAGGACTCGATGACCGGCTTGCCGGGGCGGATCCAGCCGTTGCACAGCCCGTACAGGAACAGCGAGCGGGCCAGCCGGTGCTTGAGGCTGCCGGTGGGGTGCGTCGACTCGTCCTTCAGGTAGAGGTCGATGCCCCATTCCTCGGGCAGCGGGAAGCGGAGCAGGTGGGTGTCGGCGGTGCGGTTGGCGTCCGCCTGGACCTTGCGTACCGCGTCTTTGAGCCAGGTCCGGTAGTCCGGATCCGTGCGGTCGACGTCCGTGGTCGGTATGACGATGGGGGCCGGCCCCCGATCCGCTCTGCTGCGGTCGGGCCGGCTCTGCGGCTGTGGTGCGATGCTCACCGGCGCACTCCTCGACGGGGGATGACGAGCCCGCGCGCGACGCCGGGCCGATTCCGACTATAACCACCCGCCGCACGCTTCTCACCTGCATAAACATCCCTTTGAGACGCCCCAAGAAGGCCCTGGGGGACGGCTGTTGCCTCCGTCTGCATCCGTCGCACCCGGGGCGGCACTGGTATACGAGGCGCGGTAGGGGCAAACTTCCCGAGAGGGGCGGTGGACGGCACCAACCCGTGGCGCCGAGGAAGTGGTGGGGATGGCGGAGTCGGAATTCAACGCGACCGGCGTACGGATCGAGCGATGGCTGCGGTCGCTGACCAGGGCGGGCCAGGTCCGTATCAGCAACGGCCGGCTGGCGCTGCTGACCAGCTACGGGAGGGAGATCGACAGTGCCCCGCTGGGCGCGGTCGAGGCCCACAAGCCGCTGTTCGCCGCCCGCGACCGGGCACTGGCCATCCTCAACGGGAACCGCTACTCGCTCACGCTGGGCGCCCCCGACCGCTTCCTCAAGGCCGTGGAGACGGCGCGTCGGCCACGCGCGTGAACGCCGGCCGCGGCCGAGGCGGTGCGGTTGCGGGGGCCCACCGTCTGCGTGACCCTGGATGCGTATCACTGAGGGTTCACCAGCGGTGACACTGTGATGCAGCCGGCATCGCTGGATCCGATCTTCGCCCCTGCCCGGTAAGGGGCGCCCGACCTCATCAGGGAGTCGCGGTCGTGATCAGGCAGCCCAGCAGACACTGCACGGTGGAGCTCCAGGCCGTCCCGGCCCGCATCGGGCACGTGCGCAGGATCGTCTCCGCGCAACTGCGGTACTGGCAGCTCGACGCATTGATCGACCCGGCGGCCCTCGGAGTCACCGAACTCCTCGCCAACGTCTGCCGGCATGCCCGTCCCAGCAAGCAGTGCACCGTCGAACTGTGCGTCCTGCTGGACCAGTTGACGGTCTCGGTGCACGATCTGGATCCGCGGCTGCCGAGGATCCGGGTCGCCGACAACTGGGAGACCTGCGGGCGCGGGCTGGCACTGATCGCGGCGCTCAGCGAGAGCTGGGGAGTCCGCCCGGACGACCCGGGCAAGATCGTCTGGTTCACCCTCCCCGCACTGACCACCGCCCCCGAGGAAGCCCGCACGGTCCGCACCCACTGGGACACCGCGCCACTGGAGGACGCGGCGACCGACCCCCGGCCCCGTACACGGAGCGCGAGGGTCGGCTGACGGACACCCGCAGGGCCGCCAAGCCGCGCGGATCCGCCGGAGACATCAGCGGCCGGTGGCGGTCACGCCCGGCCGCTCCTGGGGCCGGTACCGAAGTGCTCCTCCAGCACGGAGAGCCGGCGCCAGTACTCCTCCTCGTCGATGTCGCCGGCCGCGAAGCGCCGCCCGAGGACGGCGATCGGCGAGGGCGTCCCGGCGCCGGCCGCGGACCGCGGATCACCCCAGGGGCCACGAATCCGCCCGCCGGGCCCGCCGTGCCGCCACACCGTGCGGCGCAGCACGGTCACCGCGGTGAAGACGACCGCCGCCCACACCAGGGGAACGAACAGGATCCAGGGGCCCGGTCCACCGCCGGACCAGGGCTCCGCGAGTGCGTACATGGGGATCGTCTCCTTGATCGATGAGGCGCTGCCGGCCGGTGGACGGCGTTCCACCGACTCCCTTCGAGCCTCGCCGTCCGAAGGCCGCTCGTCGTCGTACCGCCAGCGGCTCCGCCCGTACGACCGGGGAAGTACGCGGGACCGCAGCGTCTGCTCCGCCCGCCGACGGGCCGGGCCGGCACCGCACCATCGCCCCCGGCCCGCACCCGGTCGCCCGATCCACCCCCTCTTGATCTTTGTAACTACTAGTATGTACAGTCCCCTCATGGGCACCCCGCACAACACGGGCAGCACCCCGGCAGCCCCGAGCTGCGGCAGCCGCCGGACGAGACGTTCGGCCGGCCCCCGCACCGTCCCCACCCCCCTCTCCCCAACTCCCTTACGGAGCCGCCGTGCACGCCATGCACTACGCCATCACCCTGCCCGCCGACTACGACATGGAGATCATCCGGCGCCGCGTGAAATCCAAGGGGCCGCTCCTGGACACCTTCGAGGGACTCGGCCTCAAGGCGTACGGGATCCGCGAACGCGGGGTCGACGGCTCGCCGGTCAACCAGTACGCGCCGTTCTACCTCTGGGCCGACCCGGACGCCATGAACCGTTTTCTGACCGGTGACGGGTTCCGGGCCCTGGCCCGCGACTTCGGACGACCCGCCGTCCTCAACTGGCAGGGCCTGTACCACCGTTCGGGACCGGCGGCCGGGCGCCCACCGCGCGCCTTCACCCGGCGGATCGAGACGATCCCCGACGGCGCGGACGCGGCCGGCACCATCGAACGCGCGCGGACCGCCCACGAGGAGCTGGCCGCCGCGGACGGTGTGCACACCACCGCACTGGGCCTCGACCCGCGGCGCTGGGAACTGGTCCACTTCACGCTCTGGGCCGACTCCGTCCCGGAATCGGCGGCCGGCGAGCGCTTCCGAGTACTGCATCTGTCCGCCCCGGGCTCCATCCGGCCGGCCGCCGGACCGCACGCCGGGACGGTCCCGCAGCCGGAGCGGCGGTCATGACCGCCGCGCACGAAACGGCACCGGCCTGCGCTGCCGGCCCCACCGTCCGCACCGTCCTCGGGGACATCGCCCCCGCCGAACTCGGCATCTGCGACGCACACGACCACCTCTTCCTGCGCAGCCCTCAGCTGCCCGGCCAGGAGCTGGCCGACACCGGGGCGGCGGCGGCCGAGCTGGCCGCGTTCCGGGCCGCCGGCGGCGCCGCGGTGATCCAGTGGACGCCGTACGGGATGGGGCGGTTCGCCGGTGAACTGCCGCGGCTGGCACGGGAGTCGGGGGTCACCATCGTCGCCGCGACGGGGTTGCACCAGGCGGCGCACTACGACCCCGAGGTCCTGGCGCGCAAGCGGGTCCGCGCGGACCTGGCCGGGCTGTTCGTCGCCGAGCTGACCGAAGGGATCGGCACCGCCGAAGAGCCCGGCGCCCGGCCCCTGGCCGGAATGATCAAGGTCGCCGGCGGCTTCCACGGCCTGGACCGGCATGCCCGGTACACCATGGCCGCGGCTGCCGAGGCCCATCTGGCGACCGGGGCGGTCATCGGCGTCCACCTGGAGCTGGGCACCGGCGCCCTGGACGTACTCGACCTCCTCTGCGGCGAGTTGGCGGTCCCGCCGGACCGGGTGATCCTCGGCCACCTCAACCGCTCGCCCGATCCGGTCGTCCACCGGATGGCGGCCGAGGCCGGCGCGTACCTGGCCTTCGACGGCCCCTCACGCGCCAACCACGCAACCGACTGGCGCCTGCCGGACACGCTGGCCGCGCTCGTCGATGCGGGCTTCGCCGACCGGATCCTGCTCGGCGGCGACACCACCTTGGCCACGGCGCGGTCGGTGAACGGCGGCCCTGGCATGCGGTATCTGCTGCGCGGGCATCGCCGACGTCTTGAGCTCGCCCTGGGCGCGGGCGTGGTGACACGGATGCTCACGGAGAATCCGTCCCGGGCCGTTGCGGCCGAATGGCCGTCCGCTGCGCTTTGCCTGCGCCCCACGTTGTCGGCTTCCCCGCCATAGGGGTTCGCCGCCGTTGCGCCTGCGGCGGGCGGGTCCGCTGCCCTTCCGCTGCGCTTTGCCGGCGTCCCACGTTGCCGGGTGCGGCGCCGTTGCGCCTGCGGCGGGCGGGTCCGCTGCGCGGGG
>NZ_KN708638.1:1364986-1368130 GCF_000805335.1 Streptomyces sp. CT34
GGGTGGAAAAAGACCCGTGGGACACACGCAAGTGGGATCGTGCGGGTTCATGGGCGGATAGAGACCGTCACCGGACCACTCGCCCGGCCCCAACGCACCGGTTTTCCCTCCCACCCGCGGGAGGGGGCGGGCCGGAGGGGGCGGTGTGCCGGACGTAAAGCGAAGCAGTCCGGCACACCACCCCCGGAGGACCGCCACCGCACCCCAAAGCCCCGCGCAGCGGACCCCGCCCGCCGCAGGCGCAACGGCGACAAACCCCCACGGCGGGACAGCCGACAACGTCGGGCGCGGCAAAGCGCAGCGGACGGGCAGCGGAACCACGGAACGACGGACTAATCCATGACCACCAACGGATCATCCAGCACCGGCTGCCAGGCCAGTTCGGCCGCGCCCACCAGGCTGTTGTGGTCGAGGCTGCACGGCAGGATCGGGACGCCGCCGCTGCGGCCCCACAGGCTGCGGTCGGCGACCACCGCCCGCAGCCGTTCCGGGTCGGCTTCCAGGAGGCTGCGGTGGAGTCCGCCGAGGATGATGCGGTCGGGGTTGAGGATGTTGACCAGGCCGGCGATGCCGAGCCCGAGGCGGTCGATGAGCAGGTCCGCGGCGGCGCGTACGCCCGGGTCGGCGTACTCGTTGCGCAGCAGTTCCACGGCCTGGTGGAGGAGCGAGACCTCGGGGCCCGGTTCCCGGCCGGCCGCGACGAGGAAGGCGAGGGGGTCGGCCTCGACGTCCAGGCAGCCGCGGCTGCCGCAGTGGCAGGGCGCGCCCTCGGGGTTGACGGTGAGGTGGCCGACCTCCAGGGCGAGGCCCGAACTGCCGCTGTGCAGGCGGCCGTCGAGCACCAGCGCCCCGCCGACGCCGCGGTGGCCGGAGGCGACGCAGAGCAGATGGCGGGCGCCCCGGCCGGCCCCGTGCCGGTGTTCGGCGAGTGCGCCGAGGTTGACATCGTTGCCGGTGAAGCCGATCCCGGCGGTGACGCCGGGGATGCCGGCGTCGGCGAGCGCGCGCAGGAAGAGTTCGCGTACGGGAGCGCCCGAAGGCCAGGCGAGGTGCAGCGGGTTGAGCGCTTCACCGTCCGGTTCGGCGACCGCGGACGGTACCGCGAGGCCGGCGCCGAGGCAGCGGCGGCCGGTCTCGTCCAGCAGTGCGGAGCCGGCCGCGACGACCTCGGCGAGCACGTGCGCCGGGTCGGCGGGGACGGTGCCGCAGCCGGGCGCGGTGGCGACGATCCGGCCGCCGAGGCCGACCAGCGCGGCGCGGTAGCCGTCGGCGTGGATCTGCGCGGCGAGTACGACCGGGCCGTTCTCGTCGACGAACAGCCGGTGGGAGGGGCGGCCTTGGGAGCCGGCGGAGGCGTGCGGCCGGGAGTCGACGGTGATCAGGCCGAGGGCTTCGAGCTCGGCGGCCACCGCCCCGGCGGTCGCCCGCGTCACGCCGAGTTCGGAGGTCAGTACGGCGCGGGTGGGTGCGCGTCCTGTGTGTACGAGCTCCAGTGCGGGTCCGAGGGCGCTGCGGCCCCGCTCCAGCCTGGTTGTCCGAGTCTGGGTCACGTCTCTATTCTGGCTTTGTGCCGACGCTAAACAAAATACGGACGGCCCTCGCCCGCAACCGGGGCCCGCTCCCCTCCGCTCCCCGACCGACCGATCCCCGACCGACCCGCCTCCGCATCGCCCTCACGGCCTTCTTCGCCATGGACGGCTTCCTCTTCGCCGGCTGGGTCGTCCGCATCCCCGCGATCAAGGCGCAGACCGGCGCCGGCGCGGGTGCCCTCGGGCTCGCGCTGCTCGGCGTGTCCGCGGGCGCGGTGGCCTTCATGATGATCACCGGCCGGCTGTGCCGCCGCTTCGGCAGCCATGCCGTGACCACCGCCTCCGGCGCCGCCCTGGCGCTGAGCATCCTGCTGCCGCCGCTCACCCGCTCGGCCACCGCGCTGGGCCTGGTGCTGCTGGTCTTCGGCGCGGCGTACGGCTCCCTCAACGTCGCCATGAACAGCGCCGCCGTCGAGCTGATCGCCGCCCTGCGCCGCCCGGTGATGTCCGGCTTCCACGCCGCCTTCAGCCTGGGCGGGATGCTGGGCGCGGGCCTCGGCGGGCTGATCGCGGGCCGGCTGTCCCCGGCCACGCACCTGCTGGTGCTGGCGGTCATCGGGCTGGTGGTGACGGCCGTCGCCGGGCGGGCGCTGCGCGGGCCCGCGGGGGCGGACCGGACGCCGCTTCCCGAGGGACCCGGTGCGTCCCGGTCGGACCGTTCGCGGCCGGCCGGCGGGGCCAAGCGGGCGCGCCGGCTGGTCCTGGTCTTCGGCCTGATCGCGCTCTGCACCGCGTACGGCGAGGGCGCGATGGCCGACTGGGGCGCGCTGCACCTCTCGCAGGACCTGGCCGCCGGGCCGAGCCTGGCCGCCGCCGGATACGCGGTGTTCGCCCTGGCGATGACCGCCGGCCGGCTCTCCGGCACCGCCGTCGTCCAGCGCTTCGGCCCGACCCGCGCCCTGATCACGGGCGGTTCCACGGCCACGGCCGGCATGCTGCTCGGCGCACTGGCACCGACCGCATGGGCCGCCTGCGCCGGTTTCGCCGTCGCCGGTCTGGGCCTGGCCAACATCTTCCCGATCGCCATCGCCCGCGCCGGCGAGGCCGACGGCCCGGACGGGGTCGCGGTGGCCTCCACGGTCGGCTACGGCGGCATGCTGCTCGGCCCGCCCGCGATCGGCTTCCTCGCCGAGGCGTTCGGGCTGCCCGTCGCGCTGACCACGGCCGCGCTGCTGGCCGCGGTGGCGGCGGCCGTCGCGTACGCGACCCGCGGGGCGCACCGCAGCGGGCGCGGCTGAGCGCCCCGGCTCCCCCGCGCGGGCGATCCGCTGTGCGCTGAATTCGGCCCGCCCGAGGGGGAGTTGACGGCCGCGGCGGCGGCATCGCGGCTGGTCGGCGCGCCGGGGGGCCGGATCGGTGCCGGCGGGCCGCAGCTCCGCCGGCTCACCCCGCCGGGGTCCGATTCCGCTGCCGGCTGGCACACTCGGGGCATGCAGATCACCGAGTTCGTCGAAACGCTGCGGCTGGACGGAGCGCTGCTCGCGGACGCCGCGGAGGAGGCCGGGCCCGACGCCCCGGTTCCGTCCTGTCCGAACTGGCGGGGGCGGGGCCCCCG
>NZ_KN708638.1:1368140-1374487 GCF_000805335.1 Streptomyces sp. CT34
CGAGCCCCGGATGGAGCCGAGCCGCCCCGCCGAGGCCCCGGAGCCGGCCGATGACGAGCTGGTGCCCTGGCTGCGGGAAGGCCACCACCACCTCGTACTGGCGCTCCACGGGGCGCCGCGGGACCTGGAGACCTGGGCGTTTCTGCCCGCGTCGTCCCCGCTGGCCTTCTGGGCGCGCCGCCAGGCGCACGAGACGTCCGTCCACCGCGCCGACGCCCAGCAGGCGGCCGGCGTTCCGCTCACCCCGCTCCCGGCGCGGTTCGCCGCCGACGGCGTGGACGAACTCCTGACGGGCTTTCACTCCACCGCCCGCAGCGCGCTGCACGCCGATCCGCCGCGGACGCTGCGGCTGCACGCGACCGACTCCCCCGGCGCGGACTGGACGGTGCGGCTCACCGACGGCCCGCCGCAGACGGTCCGTACGCCCGTCGGGGACGCGGACGGCGGCCCCGCGGACTGCACGGTCGAGGGCCCGGCCGAGCGGCTGTACCTCGCCCTGTGGAACCGCCTCCCGTGGGACGCGCTCAAGGTCACCGGCGATCCGGCCCTGCCCGAGCTCTGGCGGGAGCACGGCGCCCCCTGAGTCCGCGGGCCGGCCTGCGGCCGGCGGGGCCGGGCCCGTTCAGCCCAGCCACCCCGGCCGCACCAGCCCCGACTCGTAGGCCAGCACGACCAGTTGGGCCCGGTCCCGCGCGCCCAGCTTCACCATCGTGCGGCTGACATGCGTCTTGGCCGTCAGCGGGCTGACCACCAGCCGGCGGGCGATCTCCTCGTTGGACAGGCCGATGCCGACCAGCGCCATCACCTCCCGCTCGCGTTCGGTGAGTCGGGACAGCGCGTCGGCCGACGCGGGCGCCTTGGAGCGGGCGGCGAACTCCGCGATCAGCCGGCGGGTGACGCCCGGCGAGAGCAGCGCATCGCCGCCGACGACCGCGCGCACCGCCCGCAGGAGCTCCTCCGGTTCGGTGTCCTTGACCAGGAAGCCGGACGCCCCGGAGCGGATCGCCTCGAAGACGTACTCGTCGAGTTCGAAGGTGGTCAGCATGACGACCTTCACGTCGGGCAGCGCCGGGTCCTCGGTGATGTGGCGGGTGGCCACCAGGCCGTCCACCACCGGCATCCGGATGTCCATCAGGACGACGTCCGGGCGGTGTTCGCGGACCGCGGCCAGCGCCTCCCGGCCGTCCCCGGCCTCCGCGACCACCTCGATGTCGGGCTGGGCGTCCAGCAGCACCTTGAAGCCGGCCCGGACCAGCAACTGGTCGTCGGCGAGCAGCACCCGGATCACGAATCCTCCTCGGTACCGGTGGAGTTCACCGTATCCGCGGCCCCGGGCCGCCGGCGGCCGGCCGGCCCACCGAGCGGGATCCGCGCCCGGACCCGGAAGCCGCCGCCGGGCCGCGGGCCCGCCTCGACGCTGCCGCCCAGCGCCGCGGCCCGCTCCCGCATGCCGACCAGGCCGTTGCCGCCGCCGGCCGGCTCCCCCGTACCGGATGTCGCCGGGCCGTCGTCGTCGACCCGGATCTCCAGCGCCCCGGCGGTGCGGCGGAGCAGCACCCGGGCGGTCCGCGAGCCCGAGTGCCGGACGATGTTGGTGAGCGCCTCCTGGACGATGCGGAACGCGGCGAGGTCGGCAGCGGGCGGCAGAGCGGTCCGGGCACCCTCGGTGGTGACGTCCACGGCGAGGCCGGCGCCCCTGGCCTGCTCGGCGAGTTCGGGCAGCCGGGCCAGGCCCGGTGCCGGGGAGCGCGGGGCGTCCCCCGGGGTGCGCAGCGTGTCCAGGACCTGCCGGACCTCGCCGAGCGCTTCCTTGCTGGCGGACTTGATGGTGGTCAGCGCGGTGCGCGCCTGCTCCGGGTCGGAGTCCAGCAGCGCGAGCCCGACACCGGCCTGGACGTTGATGACCGAGATGCTGTGCGCGAGGACGTCGTGCAGCTCGCGGGCGATCCGCAGCCGCTCCTCGTCGGCCCTGCGGCGTTCGGTGGCGGCCCGTTCGGCACGCATTCTGGCCAGTTGCTCGCGGCGGATCCGGACCAGCTCGGCGACCGCCACCACGGCCACCACCCAGGCGGCGACGACCACTTCCTGCCCCCAGGGGGCGGGCCCGCGGTACGGCGGCAACCAGTGGTAGAGCCAGTGCCCGACCAGGAGATGGCCGGCCCACACCCCGCCCATCGCGCACCAGGCGACCGCCCGATACCCGGCGACGATCGCCGCGAAGGCCCCCAGCACGAGGGTGAGGAACACCGGTCCGTACGGGTAGCCGGCCGCGAGGTATACGGCGCAGGAGGCGGCCGTGCCCAGCGCCACGGTGCGCGGATACCGCTGCCGGAAGAGCAGCAGCAGAGCGCCGAAGAGGAGCAGCGCACGGCCGAGCGGATCGAGCGGGGTGCGTCCCGTCTGGCCGTGCGCGGCGGCGTTGGTACCGACCATGACGACGACCGTGACCGCCAGCGTCGAGAGCCAGGGCAGCCGCCCGCCCACCCGCCTTCCGGGTGCCGGATACCCGGCCGCCGCCCACCGCTCCCGCGCCGTACCCAGGCAGCGCCGCGCCCATGGCGGCCGTGCGTTCTCCATGCCGTCACGCTAGACCGCACCGGGAGCCGGAGGCGTCAGCCCGGCGCAGTGAGGAGGTGTACTCCCCGGGGAGTAGGCCGAGGTTATAGGGGCGGGCCGTCCGGGAGGACGGCCGCTATCTCGTCTCCGCACGCGGTGACTCCGCATGGGTACGCAATATGCGTGCCGCGGGCGGCGGCGAACTCCGCGTCGGCCGCCGCACCCGCGCCTTCACGGCCGTCGAACTGCCCCCGACCGAGACCACGGACCTGCTCCGCGCCTACCTCGCGCGCTGGGGCTGGGAGGTCAGGCCCTTCTTCGGCGGCGCCACCGCCGACTCGACCGACGACGAACTCCGCGCCATCGCCCCGCACCACCCGGTCTTCCGTATCACCGAAGCCTGAGCGACCACCCTCGCCAACCACCCGTCGCCGCCGGGGACATGGACGCCGGGACAAGGACACGGCCACCGGCCGCAACACCGGTCGCGGCACCAGTCGCGGCATCAGCCACGCACAGAGAGACGCGGAGCGGACACCGTCGCCGGGCCCGCACCACCGCCGATGCCGTACGGGCCGGCACAGGCCCCCTCAGCCCACCTGCTCCTCGGCCGCCTCGGCCTCCCGGGTCCCGCCGGCTCCGCCCGCCGCCGTGGACTTCTTGCCCTCTTCCCTCCGGTCCAACGCGTCCAGGGCCCGCTGGGCCACCGGATGCGTCCGAACCAGTTCCCCCAACGTCGTGGTGCCCCGCGTGATCTTCGCGAACGCGCGCCACGCGGGCCCGAAGCCCGTCAGCGCGGCGTGGAACATCCCCGGCCACCGCTCGAAGACGCTGAGCATCCGCCGCCCCACGCCCATCTCCACGCCGAGCCCGGACTTGATGGCGAAGGCGTAGTCGAGGGCCTGGCGGCGGGTGTCGACCGCGTCGTGCGCCTCGGCGATCCGTACCGCCCACTCGCCGGCGAGCCGGCCGGAGCGGAGGGCGAAGGAGATGCCCTCGCGGGTCCAGGGCTCCAGCAGACCGGCCGCGTCGCCGCAGACCAGGACCCGCCCGCGGGAGAGCGGCGAGTCCGCCGCGCGGCAGCGGGTCAGATGGCCGGAGGAGATCCGGGGCTCGAAGCCGGCGAGGCCGAGCCGTCCGATGAAGTCCTCCAGATAGCGCTTGGTGGCCGCGCCCTCGCCACGGGCGGAGATCACGCCGACGGTGAGGGTGTCGCCCTTGGGGAAGACCCAGCCGTAGCTGCCGGGCATCGGACCCCAGTCGATGAGGACCCGGCCCGCCCAGTCCTCGGCGACCGTCTCCGGCACCGGGATCTCGGCCTCCAGGCCCAGGTCGACCTGGTCGAGCTTGACGCCGACGTGCGCGCCTATCCGGCTCGCGCTGCCGTCCGCGCCGACCACGGCCCGGGCCAGGATCACCTCGCCGTCCGCGAGCACGACCGCAACGGTCCGCCGGTCGGGAACCTCCGCGCCGTGCTGCTCGACCCGCGAGACGGTCACGCCCGTACGGACCCGGGCGCCCGCGTCCTTGGCGGACTCGACCAGTCCGGCGTCGAACTCGGGTCGGTTGATGAGCCCGAAGAGCATGTTCCTGGAACGGCGGGTACGGGCCAGCCGGCCGTTGAGGGAAAACGTCACGGCATGCACCCGGTCGCGCAGCGGCAGCTCGAAGCCGGGTGGCAGGGAGTCCCGGGAGGGGCCGATGATGCCGCCGCCGCAGGTCTTGTAGCGGGGTAGTTCGGCCTTCTCCAGGAGCAGCACCCGGCGTCCCGTACATGCCGCGGCGTGGGCGGCCGAGGCTCCGGCGGGCCCCGCGCCCACCACCACGACGTCCCACACCTGATGGTTGCCCTCGGCTGCCTGCTCGCTGCTCACCTGTACTTCTGCTCCCGTTCGATGCCGGCTGCGCCTACCGCCCGCATCCTACGGGCCGCACTCCGGCGCACCGCCTGTGGGAAGATCGGGGGCACCCATACCCGTACGTCCGGCCCGCCCGGCCACCCTGCCGGACGTGCCGTACGTACTCAACGCCGCGCCCACAAGGAACGTTCCATGCCTGACAGCCCGCTCGCCCAGACCGTCGCCGCGCTGCAGCCCCGTGCCAGAGCCGAACTCGCCGAACTCGTGGCCTTCAGATCGGTGGCGGACTTCGCGCAGTTCCCGAAGAGCGAGAGCGAGGCCGCCGCCCGCTGGATCGTGGACGCGCTGCGGGCCGAGGACTTCCAGGACATCGCGGTGCTGGACACCCCGGACGGCACCCAGTCCGTCTACGGCTTCCTGCCCGGCCCGGCCGGCGCCCCGACCGTACTCCTCTACGCGCACTACGACGTCCAGCCGCCGCTGGACGAGGACGCCTGGATATCCCCGCCGTTCGAGCTGACCGAGCGCGGCGGCCGGTGGTACGGGCGCGGCACCGCCGACTGCAAGGGCGGCCTGATCATGCACCTGACCGCGCTGCGGGCGCTCAAGGAGCACGGCGGCACCCCGGTCAACATCAAGGTGATCGTGGAGGGTTCGGAGGAGCAGGGCACCGGCGGACTGGAGCGGTACGCCGAAGCGCACCCGGAGCTGCTGACCGCCGACGCGATCATCATCGGCGACTCCGGCAACTTCCGGGCCGGGGTGCCCACAGTGACCGCGACGCTGCGCGGGATGACCCTGGTGCGCGTCCAGGTCGACACCCTGGAAGGCAATCTGCACTCCGGCCAGTTCGGCGGCGCGGCCCCGGACGCGCTCGCCGCACTGATCCGGATCCTCGACTCGCTGCGCGCCGAGGACGGTTCGACGACGGTGCGCGGGCTGGCCGCGGACGCCGACTGGGAGGGCCTCCAGTACCCGGAGGAGGACTTCCGCAAGGACGCCAAGGTGCTGGACGGCGTGGAGCTGATCGGCAGCGGCACCGTCGCGGACCGGCTCTGGGCCCGGCCCGCGGTGACGGTGCTGGGCATCGACTGCCCGCCGGTGGTGGGCGCCACCCCGTCCGTACACGCCGGAGCCCGCGCCCTGGTGAGCCTGCGGGTGCCGCCGGGCACCGACGCCGCCGAGGCGACCCGACTGCTCGCCGCCCACCTGGAAGGCGCCGCTCCGTGGGGCGCCCGGGTAGCCGTCGAGCAGGTCGGCCAGGGGCAGCCGTTCCGCGCGGACACCAGCAGCCCGGCGTACGCGTCGATGGCGGACGCGCTGCGCGAGGCGTACGACGGCAAGGAGATGCAGACGTCCGGTCTGGGCGGCTCGATCCCGCTGTGCAACACCCTCGCCGGGCTCTACCCGGACAGCGAGATCCTGCTGATCGGCCTGAGCGAACCGGAGGCCCAGATCCACGCCGCCAACGAAAGCGTATCGCCGGAGGAACTGGAACGGCTGTCGCTGGCGGAGGCACTGTTCCTGAGCCGGTACGCCGAAAGTCGGCGCTGACCGTTCGCTGCGCTTGGCTGGCTTCCCACGTTGCCGGGTGCGGCATCGTTGCGCCTGCGGCCCTTCCGCTGCGCTTTGCCGCGCCCGACGTTGTCGGCTGTCCCGCCGCGGGGGTTTCTCGCCGTTGCGCCTGCGGCGGGCGGGTCCGCTGCGCGGGGCTTTCGGGTGCGGTGGCGGTCCTCCGGGGGTGGTGTGCCGGACTGCTTCGCTTTACGTCCGGCACACCCCCCCCTCCGGCCCGCCCCCTCCCGTGGAGGGTGGGAAAAACGGCGAATGGGGGCTGAGCCGAGTGGTCCGGTGACGGTTTCCCTCCACCCACGAACCCGCACAGTCCCACCCACGCGCACACCCACCGGTCTTTTCTCCCACCCACCAACG
>NZ_KN708638.1:1374497-1388372 GCF_000805335.1 Streptomyces sp. CT34
CCCAACAGCCCCGCGCAGCGGACCCGCCCGCCGCAGGCGCAACGGCGCCGCACCCGGCAACGTGGGCAGCAGGCAAAGCGCAGCGGAAGGGCAGCGGACCCCGCCCGCCGCAGGCGCAACGGCGAGAAACCCCTACGGCGGGGGAGCCGACAACGGGGGGAGCTACCCGACAGGGACCCCGGCCTCCAGGTGCAGCGGACACCCCCGTTCGCGCGCCCGCAGTGCCCAGCGGAGGCGGTTCCAGCGGACCGGGGGCAGCATCGTCTCGGCCTCGGCCTCGGTGACGAAGCGCCAGTCGCGCAGTTCCGAGCCGGGCAGCAGCAGCCGGTTGATCCGGTCGCCGGTGAGCGTGCCGCCGTCGAAGAGCAGTCGCAGTCCGCCGAAACCGGGCGGTTTGGGGGCCTCCCAGTCCAGTACCAGCAGCCGTGGGGCGCGCGGGAGTTGGATGCCGAGTTCCTCGGCGACCTCCCGTACAGCGGCGTGGGCGGGTGCCTCGCCGGGCTCCACGATGCCGCCGGGGAACTCCCAGCCGGCCTTGTACGTCGGGTCGACGAGGAGCACCCGGTCGCGGTCGTCGAAGAGCAGCACCCCGGCGGCGAGGGTCTCCGCGGTCGGCTCGGGGGTCTGCACGATGTCGCAGGCGCCGGCCCCGGTGCGTACGGCCTCGGCGACGCGCTCCGCGGTCTGGTGGGGCGTCAGCGCCGTGGTGTCGACGACATGGGCGTCGTTCTTGAGCCAGTCCAGTGCCTGCGCGTACGGCCCCAGGTGCTCCAGGCACCAGCGCCGCACGGACGCGCTGCCCTCGGCGTCGCCCGGCATCTCCTCCCGGCGCGCTATTCGCTCCCGCAGGATCGTTTCCTCCGCATGCAGCAGAACATGCCGTACGGGGATGCGGCGGGCGGCGAGGGCGCCGAAGATCTCGTCACGGTATTCCTGGCGCAGCAGCGTCATCGGCGTCACCAGGGGGCCCGGCACCTCGGTGAGCAGGGCGGCGGCGGTGTCCACGACCATGCGTCGCCAGGAGGGCAGGTCCTGGTAGTCGTCGATCTCCTCGAACCGTTTGGCCGGCAGCATCGACCGCAGTCCGCTGCCGAGGAGTTCGGGGTCGTAGAGCGTGCTTCCGGGAAGCAGGTCGAGCAATTCATGAGCCGCAGTGGTCTTGCCCGCACCGAACGTGCCGTTCAGCCAGACGATCACGGTTTCCCCTCTTCCCTAGACCCAGGTGAGTTGCCCGCAACACCCTGCCACGGAAACGCTCGGGACCACGGGCCACGCGCTTGACCGGGAACGCCGCCTGCTGAACACACTGCGCGGGGGATGCCGGTCGCGCTCTCCCCCGCCGCGAAGCCCCCGGCAAACAAGCGCTCCCCCGCCCCTTCAGTACCGAAACCCCCACCCGCTCACGGGCTCGTGCCCGCCGGCGGGAGGGCGCCGCGCCGCATATGACGATGTCCCATGGGACCGCCGGCGGAAGCCTTCCGGGACGCTCCGGCACACCCGGGATCAGCAGGTGCGCAGACCGGGGACGGGCTGGTCGTTCTGCCCGCCCGTCAGATAGACGACGCTCACGTAGACACCGGAATTGCCGCTGTCGTCATCGGTCTTGGCCCACCAGACGTTCGTCCACTTCCCGTACGTCTCGCGGCGGCCGAGGTTCGCCTGGCAGTAGAAGTAGTTGGTGCCCGCGTTCAGGTGCCCGACCTGCTGGAAGGAGGCGGTGTACGAGTTCGCGGTACGCCACACGGTGCAGTTGGCCCTACCGCCGGCGATCGCGGTGCACGAGGGCCCCTGGGTGGGCCCACCACCGCCGGTGGCCGCGCCGCCGCCGGTGGTGGTCCCGCCACCGGAGCCGCCGGTGCCGCCGGACCCGCCGCTTCCGCCGCCCTGTGCGCCGCCGCTGATCGGGCCGCCCGTACCGCCGCCCTGGCTGCCGCCCGAGGCCGCGCCGCCGGTGGCCCGGCCGCCCGAACTCCCGCCGCTACCCGCGGGCTTGGAGGGCTGCGACGACGCGCCGCCCGCCGGCTTGCCCGGGGCGGACGGCGCGGAGCTCTGCTCCTTGCCCTGCCCGTTGACCTCGCCCTGGCCGGTGGCCACGCTCGGCTCACCGGGTCGGGTGGCGGGCGCCGCGGACTGTCGGCCGCCGGCCGCGGTCGTGTCGCCGGACCCGCCGACCAGCGCATAGGTGACCCCGCCGCCGGTGGCGAGGACGGCCAGCACCGCCGCCACGGCCAGCAGCACCCGGCGGCGGCGCCGGGCGGGCAGCCGCGTGGTGTCCCCGTCAGGGGTGCCGCCGCGGCTGCCCGGACGGGGGTGCGGGCCGGTGGCGCCCACGAAGGGGCCGGCCACCACACCGGGCGGGTCGTGGAGCGGTCCCTGGGCAGCGGCCTGCGGGGCGCCGGCGGCCCGGTCGTGCGGGGTGGACGCGCCCTGCACGCCCGGCCCGGAGAGCCAACCGGCCGGCGGCGCACCGGCGTTGCCGGCACCGGCGGACCCGCCACCGGGCGGCGCGTCCGGAGCGCTCCCGGGCACCGCCCCGGAGCGGATATTCGTGGCCGTCGGCACATAGGGGCTGCCGGGCTGCGGTGCGGGCGGCGGCGTGACACCCGGGTCACGGCCGTCCGCCACCGCCTCCAGCATGGTCCGCGCCTGGGCGGCGGACGGGCGGTCGGCCGGGTTCTTGGCCATCAGGGCGTGCAGGACGGGCGCCAGCGGCCCGGCACGGCGCGGCTCGGGCAGCGGCTCGGTGACGATCGCGGTCAGCGTCGAGTACACCGACGTACGGCGGAACGGGGCGGCGCCGCCCTCGACCGCCGCGTACAGCGTCATGCCCAGCGACCAGATGTCGGACGCCGGGGAGGGGTCCATGCCCTGGGCGCGCTCGGGCGGCAAGTAGTCGAGGGAGCCGACCAGTTCGCCGCTGCGGGTGATGTTCGTGGTCGCGCCGTCGCCGGGGGCCTCGATGCTGGCGATGCCGAAGTCGGTGAGGACGACCCGGCCGCTGGAGTCCAGCAGGACGTTGCCGGGCTTGACGTCGCGGTGCAGCACACCGACCTGGTGGGCGGCGTCCAGCGCGTCCATCACCGCGGCGCCGATGCGGGCGATCTCGCGGGGGTCCAGGGGGCCGCGCCGCTCGACGGCGTCGTCGAGGGACGGCCCGTCCACCAGCTCCATGACGATGACCGGGCGCCCCGCCTCGTCGATGACGTCGTGGACGGTGACCACGCCCGCGTGGCGGATGCGGGCCGCCGCCCGCGCCTCGCGCTGCATACGGGTGCGCAGATCGGCGAGTTCGGGTGCGGAGGCGTCCGTGTAGGCCCGCAGGACCTTGAGCGCCACCTCGCGGCCCAGCACCTGGTCGTCGGCGCGGCAGACCACGCCCATGCCGCCGCGGCCGATCCGGCCGGTGACGCGGTAGCGACCACCGATCAGCCGGCCGGTCAGATCGTCGTCGGTGCCGCGCCCGGGTCCGCTGCGGGATGCGGCACGGGGCATACCGGGGCCGGCACCCGCGCCGTCGCCGCCGGCCGGCGGCGGGCCGCCCACCGGCCCGGGACCGTTCCCGCCGCCCGCCCCGTGGGGCTCCTGCGGCCCGTGCTGCTCACGCTCCCCCGATGTCACCGTCGCCGATCCCCTCGATGCCGTCTCTTCGCCGGTACGCCGTGTACGTCACGGCACATGGCGCGGTGGTCACCAGACTACGGGTCGGGCGGGTGCCTGTGATGCCCTCATCGGGCAGGCGCGAAGGCATCGAGACGGGACTGTTGTGCGGCAGCCGCGGCGGCGCCCACCACGCCGGCATCCGTCCCCATTTGGGCGGGGACGACGGTCAGTCCGGCCACGAACGAGAGGGTGGCGTAGTCCCGCAGAGCGGCACGCAGCGGGGCGAACAGGACCTCGCCCGCGCCCGCGACGCCGCCGCCGACGACCGCGATGTCGATCTCGACGAGGGTGGCGGTGGCGGCGATCCCGGCGGCCAGCGCCTGGGCGGCCCGCTCGAAGGAGCGGAGGGCGACGAGGTCGCCGGCGTGCGCCGCGGCGGCGACCGCGGCGGCGCTGGTGTCCCCCTCCGGGCCCGGCCGCCAGCCGTCGGCCAGCGCCCGGCGGGCGATGTTGGGGCCACTGGCGATCCGCTCCACACAACCGCGGCCACCGCAGGGGCACGGATCACCGTCCAGGTCGACGCTGATGTGCCCGATGTGCCCGGCGTTGCCCGTGGGGCCCGGGTGCAACCGCCCGTTGAGCACGAGCCCGCCGCCGACCCCGGTGGAGACCACCATGCACAGCGCGTTGTCGTGACCGCGGGCGGCACCCTGCCAGTGCTCGGCGGCGGTCATCGCGACCCCGTCCCCGACCAGCGTCACCGGGCGCCCGCCGACCAGCTCCCGCACCCCGGCAACGAGCGGAAAACCGCGCCAGCCAGGGATGTTGACCGGGCTGACGGTCCCCGCGGAGGCATCCACGGGGCCGGCGCTGCCGATGCCGACGGCCGCCACCCGCACCCAGTCCGGGCCGGCGGCCAGTTCGTGGACGACCTCGGCCACCGCACGCATCACGGTGGCCCCGTCCTGGTCCGCGGGGGTCGGCCGGGCGGCCCGTACGACCATTCTTCCGTGTGCGTCCACCAGAGCGCCGGCGATCTTCGTGCCGCCAATGTCCAACGCTGCGCTGAGGTCCGTCTGCATCGGTGTCGAATCTCCTGGTGGGCCCGGGGGCCGGGGGTACCGGCCCGGCGTGAGAACGCCAGTCTTCCCTCAGTTGACAACGTTGTCTAGAGGCTATGCTCGACGCCACACGCCGACGCGCCCCCACCGCGGGCCGATGCGCCGGCCGACGCCGACAGAAACAGGACCGCATACCGTGACCGACATCGCCCGCGGCACCTCCCATCGCTACGGCACCCGCCCCACGATGAAGGATGTCGCGGCGCGCGCCGGGGTCGGTCTGAAGACGGTGTCGAGAGTGGTCAACGGCGAGGCGGGCGTCACCCCGGACACCGAACGCCGCGTCCAGGAGGCGATCACCGCCCTCGGCTTCCGGCGCAACGACTCCGCCCGGATCCTGCGCAAGGGCCGTACCGCCAGTGTCGGCCTGGTCCTGGAGGACCTCGCCGATCCCTTCTACGGCCCGCTCAGCCGCGCCGTCGAGGAGGTCGCGCGCAGCCACGGCGCGTTGCTGATCAACGGCTCCAGCGCCGAAGACCCGGACCGTGAGCGGGAGTTGGTGCTGGCGCTGTGCGCCCGGCGGGTGGACGGCCTGGTCGTCATCCCGGCCGGCGACGACCACCGGTATCTGGAGCCGGAGATAGCCGCCGGGGTCGCCACCGTCTTCGTGGACCGCCCGGCCGGCCGGATCGACGCCGATGTGGTCCTCTCCGACAACTTCGGCGGCGCCCGGGACGCGGTCGCCCACCTCATCGCCCACGGGCACCGCCGGATCGGCTTCATCGGCGACCAGCCGCGCATCCACACCGCGCGGGAGCGGCTGCGCGGCTACCGCACCGCGATGGCCGCCGCCGGCCTGCCCGTCGAGGACTCCTGGGTCTCGCCGGGCTCCACCGCCCCCGAGCGGGTACGGGCCGCCGCGGCGGCGATGCTGGACGCCCCGGAGCCGGTCACCGCCCTCTTCGCGGGCAACAACCGTGTCACCGTGACGGCCGTCCGCGTGCTGCGCGAACGCCCGCACCCGGTCGCCCTGGTGGGCTTCGACGACTTCGAACTCGCCGACCTGGTCCACCCCGCCATCACGGTCGTCGCCCAGGACGCCGCCCACATGGGCCGTACGGCCGCCGTCCAGCTCTTCCGCCGCCTGGACGGCGTCGACGAGGCGCCGCGCCGCATGGAGATCCCCACCCGGCTGATCCCCCGCGGCTCGGGCGAGATCCGGCCGTACGAGGGGTGACGGACCGCCTCGGGCCGAGCGGCCGAGCGGCGGGCCGGAAGACGACCCGTGCCGCACGTGCCGCGAACCACCCCGTCCGCCGGCCCCACTTGACCTCGCACGGCGCCAACGCACCGTGCGCGGAGCCCCGTTGGGACGCCGCACAGGGGGGGTGGCGGCGGTGCGCGGAGGACGGGCCGGGCGATCCGGGTCAGGCGGTCTGCGTCGGGCGGCCCGCCAGGGTGTCGAGGTCGGCGCGGGTCAGGCCGGTGAGGTGGGCGACCTCGTCGGTGTCGACGGCGCCGCAGTCGAGGCCGCGGAGCAGGTACCCGCTGAGGGCCTTGGCGGTGGCGGGCTCGTCCATGACGTCGCCGCCGGCCTTGGCGACGTATGCGGAGAGGCGGGCCGCGGCCTTCTCCAGGCCCTCGCGGTAGAAGGCGTAGACGGCGGCGTAGCGGGTGGGCAGATGGCCGGGGTGCATGTCCCAGCCCTGGTAGTAGGCGCGGGCCAGGGCGCGGCGGGTGAGGCCGTAGTGGAGCCTCCAGGCGTCGTGGACCTGGGCGGTGGGGCCGACCGGCAGCACGTTGGTGGAGCCGTCGGAGACGCGTACGCCGGTGCCGGCGGCGGCGACCTGCATGACGGCCTTGGCGTGGTCGGCGACGGGGTGGTCGCTGGCCTGGTAGGCGGCGCTGACGCCGCAGGAGGCGCTGTAGTCGAAGGTGCCGTAGTGGAGGGAGGTGGCGCGGCCCTCGGCGGCCTCGATCATGCGGGCGACGGTGGCGCGGCCGTCGGCGCCGAGAATGGCCTGGGTGGTCTCGATCTGGATCTCGAAGCCGATCCGGCCGCTCTCCAGGCCGCGGGCCTTCTCGAACGCCTCCAGGAGCCGGACCATCGCGGTGACCTGCTCGGCGTAGGTCACCTTGGGGAGGGTGAGGACGAGGCCCTCGGGCAGGCCGCCGGCCTCCATGAGGCCGGTGAGGAAGATGTCCAGGGTGCGGATGCCGCGGTCGCGGACGGCGGCCTCCATGCACTTCATGCGGATGCCCATGTAGGGGGCGGCGGTGCGGTTCTCGTAGGCGGCGGCGACCAGGGCGGCGGCGCGGGCCGCGGCCTCGTCCTCCTCGGCGTCCGGGCGGGGGCCGTAGCCGTCCTCGAAGTCGATCCGCAGGTCCTCGACGGGCTCGCGCTCCAGCTTGGCGCGGACCCGATCGTGGACCGGTCCGGCGAGGTCGTCCGGGATGCCGAGGACGGCGGCGAGCGCACCGGCGTCGGGGGCGTGTTCGTCGAGGGCGGCGAGGGCCTGGTCGCCCCAGGAGCGCAGGGTGTCGGCGGCGAAGACGTCGCCGGGGACGTAGACCGTGTGGACCGGCTGGCGGGTGCCGGGGTCTCCCGGGTAGCGCCGGGCCAGGTCGGCGTCCACCGCGGCGAGGGCGGCTCCGATTCCCTCGCGTACGGTGTCCGCGAGGCTCGTCGCCACGGTCTCCTGCTGCCCCATTTCGGTACCCTCCCGGTGCTTGCGCCCGACGCCGCTGCCGGCACCGCGCCCTTTCCGCTTAACGGAATCAACAATCCGTATAGCGAAGCTAACGGTGTCGATCGGCGAGGTCAACACCTCCCCGCCCGTGGCGACGCAGGTCACCGGCCTGCGCCCGGCCGACAACTCCGTGGCGCTCCCTCGCCGGCACCGCCACAATCGCCGTCATGACGTGGACCGCACCCCAGATCGAACGCTCCGGCGCCCCGGCTGCGGCCGGCGAACGGGACATGCTGCAGGGTTGGCTCGATTTCCACCGCGACACCCTGCTCGCCAAGTGCGCCGGCCTGGCTCCCGAGCAGCTCGTCCGGGCGGGCAGCCCGCCCTCCACCCTCACCCTGCTCGGCCTGGTGCGCCATCTGACGGAGGTGGAACGCTGGTGGTTCCGGCAGCGATTCGCCGGCGAGCGGGTCGGCGACCTCTACTTCACCGAAGCCGACCCGGACGCCGACTTCAACGGCCTCGACCCGGCCGCCGCCGAGGCCGACTTCGCCGCGTTCCGCGCCGAGATCGCCGCCTGCGACGCGGTGGCCGCGGGCCGCGGACTGGACGAGACCTTCACCGCCACCGACGGCCGCACGCTGAACCTGCGCTGGGTGTACGTGCACCTGATCGAGGAGTACGCGCGGCACAACGGGCACGCCGACCTGCTGCGCCAGAGCATCGACGGCGCGACCGGCGCCTGACGGGACGACAGCGGTCGGCCCCCTTCCGGGAACGCCCCGGACGGGGCCGCTCACCGGGCCCGGTGAGAGTCACGTAGAGTCACAGCGACCGCCGAGATCGCGCCAGCGATACGAACCCACTGCGGACCACTACGAACGGGGAGTTTCCGTGCCCATCGTCGTCGCCACCCTCAGGACCAAGCCCGGCCGCCGCGAGGACGTCCTCGCGGCGTTCCGCCGGCACGCCCCCGCCGTGCACGCCGAGCCCGGCTGCCTGCTCTACGCCGCCCACGCCGGCGAGGACCGCGTCACCGTGGTGGAGAACTGGGCCGACCAGGCCGCCCTCGACGCGCACTCGGCGGGGCCGGTGCTGGCCGCGCTGGGCGGGGAGATCGCGGATGCGCTGGCGGGCCCGATGGATGTCGCGGTGCTGGAGCCGGTGCCGGCCGGCGAACCGGAGAAGGGTCGGCTGCCGAACACCTGATCCGGACCGGCCCGACGGCCGCGCCCGACCCACGCCCGAAGGCCCCGTACGCCGCGCGTACGGGGCCTTCGGGCGTTCGCCGAGAGCCGGCTCCCGGCGGCCGAACAGGCTCAGCCCTTACGGGTCTTGACCTCTTCGGTGAGCGCCGGGACGACGTCGAAGAGGTCGCCGACCACGCCGTAGTCGACCAGGTCGAAGATCGGTGCCTCGGCGTCCTTGTTGATGGCGACGATGGTCTTCGAGGTCTGCATACCGGCGCGGTGCTGGATCGCGCCGGAGATGCCCGCCGCGATGTACAGCTGCGGCGAGACCGACTTACCGGTCTGGCCGACCTGGTTGGTGTGCGGGTACCAGCCGGCGTCCACCGCGGCGCGCGAGGCGCCGACGGCCGCGCCGAGCGAGTCGGCGAGCGCCTCGATGACGGGGAAGTTCTCGGCGCCGTTGACGCCGCGGCCACCGGAGACCACGATCGCGGCCTCGGTGAGCTCCGGGCGGCCGGTCGACTCGCGCGCGGTACGCGAGACGATCTTGGTGCCCTTGGAGGACTCGGCGACCGTCACCGCCAGCTGCTCGACCGTACCGGCGGCCGGCGCGGCCTCCGGAGCGGCGGAGTTGGGCTTGACGGTGATGACCGGAGTGCCCTTGGAGACGCGGGACTTGGTGGTGAAGGACGCCGCGAAGACGGACTGCGTGGCCACCGGACCCTCGTCGCCGGCCTCCAGGTCGACGGCGTCGGTGATGATGCCGGAGCCGATGCGGACGGCCAGGCGGGCGCCGATCTCCTTGCCCTCGGCGGAGGAGGGGAGGAGGACGGCGGCCGGGGAGACCGCGTCGTAGGCGGCCTGCAGCGCGTCGACCTTGGGGGCGACCAGGTACTCGGCGAACTCCGGGGCGTCGGCGGTCAGGACCTTGACCGCACCGTGCTCGGCGAGCACGGGGGCGGCGGTGTCCGCGCCGGCGCCGAGGTGCACGGCCACCGGCTCGCCGATGCGGCGGGCCAGGGTGAGCAGTTCGAGGGTGGGCTTGCGGACGGCGCCGTCCACGTGGTCGACGTAGACAAGGACTTCAGCCATGGGGATTGCTCCTGCGGGAAGAGTGCGGGCGGAGGGAGGAAGGGTGGTTGTGGCGAACCGCCGGCCTTAGATGAACTTCTGGCCCGCCAGGAACTCGGCGAGCTGCTTGGCGCCCTCGCCCTCGTCCTTGACGATCGTGCCCGCCGTACGGGCCGGACGCTCGGCGGCCTCCTCGACCTTGGTCCAGGCGCCCTCCAGACCGACCTCGTCCGCCTCGATGTCCAGGTCTTCCAGGTCCAGGGACTCCACCGGCTTCTTCTTGGCGGCCATGATGCCCTTGAAGGAGGGGTAACGCGCCTCGCCCGACTGGTCGGTGACGGAGACGACGGCCGGCAGCGCGGCCTCCAGCTGCTCGCTGGCGGTGTCACCGTCCCGGCGGCCGGTCACCTTGCCGTCGGAGACGGAGACCTCGGAGAGCTGGGTCACCTGCGGGACGCCGAGGCGCTCGGCGAGCAGCGCGGGCAGCACACCCATCGTGCCGTCGGTGGAGGCCATACCGCAGACGACGAGGTCGTAGCCGGTCTTCTCGATGGCCTTGGCGAGCACGAGCGAGGTGCCGAGCGCGTCGGTGCCGTGGAGGTCGTCGTCCTCGACGTGGACGGCCTTGTCGGCACCCATCGACAGCGCCTTGCGCAGCGCGTCGTTGGCGTCCTCGGGACCGACGGTCAGCACCGTGATCTCCGCGTCGTCGTCGTTGGCTTCCTTGATCTGGAGGGCCTGCTCGACGGCGTACTCGTCGAGCTCCGAGAGGAGGCCGTCAACGTCGTCGCGGTCGACGGTCAGGTCCTCGGCGAAGTGCCGGTCGCCGGTGGCGTCGGGCACGTACTTCACACAGACAACGATCCTCAAGCTCACGCCGGCTCTCCTACCTGCTCGTCTCTTCAGAACTGCCTTGTGCTGGCAGCATAGGCGCCTCTTGGGGCGGCTCCCGGTCGGATGCGAATCCCCGCGCCGACCGTCATATTACTCGCCAGTACATCCACTCTGTTGCCCCGAATCAAGGCCGTCGAAATGTGACCTTGCCAACGGCCCTGACCGGGTGAAGGAGCAGGTGGACGGGAACCCGTCAGTCGCGCAGCGCGTTGAAGCGGCCCTGGTGGTAGAGGAGCGGACGGCCCGGGACCGCGGGGTCGCCGACGACCGGCCGGGCGAGCACGATCCGGTGGTCCCCGGCCGGAACCCGCGCCACGACCCGGCACACCAGCCAGGCCAGTACGCCGTCCAGCAGGGGTACGCCCTCCGGTCCGGTGCGCCAGGACGTGGCCGGGCCGAAGCGGTCCGCACCGCTGCGGGCGAAGGTGGCGGCCAGCTCCTCCTGGTGCTCGGCGAGTATGTGGACGCCTATGTGCTCGGCCTCGGCGACGGCCGGCCAGCTGGAGGCGCCGGTGCCGATGCCGAAGGAGAGCAGCGGCGGCTCGGCGGCGACGGAGGTGAGCGAGGTGGCGGTGAAGCCGACGGGGCGGGCGCCGTGCGCGGTGATCACCGCGACACCCGCGGCGTGCTGCCGGAAGACCGAGCGCAGGAGTTCGGGGGAGGCGGTGCGGGGCGTGCCGAGGTCGGGCGAGGCCGTCATGGAGTTGTCCTTCTGCTGTGGGCTACGAGCCGAGGCGGGGCCGCCGGCGGCCGGACGGCGGCCGGGAGCGGTGGAGTCGTCGCTGCTCACCCGAGGGGACAGCGTGCGCTGGCGGTCCGCAGCAGGTCGACGTGCGCGCGTCCGTAGAGAAGGGTTCCTGGCCGCATAACGTCAGAGTGACGATGCGTGACCGGCAGCGTCAAGTGGCGCCCGGCATCTGGGAGATCAATCACGGATGGCCGCGCCCAGCGCCGCGATGATGTCCGCCTTGCGGGGCTGGCCCGAGGCGCGGCGGACCACCGCACCGTCCTTGTCGAGCACCAGCACCGTCGGCGTGCGCAGGATGTTCAGGCTCCGCACGAGCTCCAGGCGGTCCTCCGCGTCGATCTCGACATGGGCCACCCCGTCGACCATGCCGGCCACCTCGGCGAGGGTGCGCCGGGTGGCGCGGCAGGGCTGGCAGAAGGCGCTGGAGAACTGGAGCAGGGTCGCCCGCTCCCCCAGCTGCGCGCCGATCTCGGCGGCGCCCAGCCGCGCGCCGTCGTCCCGCTTTCGCACCGTCAGCCTCCCGTTGCGGCGTTGGTGCAGCAGGCCGAAGACGCTCGCCGCCGCGAGCACCGCAATGCACACCATGAGTCCGGTCATCTCAGGATGCAGCGTTCACAGGACCGCAAAGATTCCCGGGGTCTCACCGGGTCATTCCTGGGGAGGCTGTTCTGCGGACGCCCGGAGCCGCGGAAGGTGCGGACGGGCGCGGAACGGTCCGGGAAAGGAAGCGGTCATGGCGGGTGGCAGGGTCGACGTACGGGGTCCGCGGTTCGGGGCGGTGCTGACGAGCGCCGTGCTCGCCGCGGTGCTGATCAGTGGCAGCGGGTGGCTGCTGGCCTGCCAGGCGGTGGTGTTCGCCGTGGGCGCGGCGGCCGGGGTGCGGCGGTCGCCGTACGGCTGGCTGTTCAGGGTGGCGGTGCAGCCGCGGCTCTCGCCGCCGGCGGCGTTCGAGGATGCCGCGCCGCCCCGTTTCGCCCAGACGGTCGGGCTGTTCTTCGCCATTCTCGGGCTGGCCGGCTACGCCCTGGGGCCGCAGTGGCTGGGGCCGGCGGCCACCGGCTGCGCCCTCGCGGCGGCCTTCCTCAACGCGGCGTTCGGGTACTGCCTGGGGTGCGAGGTGTACCTTCTGCTGCGGCGGGCGGCCGGCTGAGGCGCACCCGCACGTGACGAGAATCTCCCGCCCGCAAGGGCCCTGCTGCTGGCCGCCGGGGCAGACATCGGGCACGATCTCCCGGAGCCGCATACTTACGGCTGCGTAAGTTCCCGCCGGGAGAACCCTCCCCAGGCACAGAAAAGGGGTCCCCGGACATGGCAGAGCTCGTCTATCCGCCCGTCATCGGCGCCGCCCGCACGCTCTTCAAGGCGCTCGACCTGAAGTTCGACATCGCGGGCACCGAGAACATCCCGCGGCGCGGCGGGGCGGTACTGGTGAGCAATCACATCGGGTATCTGGACTTCGTCTTCTGCGGTCTGGCCGCGCGGCCGGCCAAGCGGCTGGTGCGATTCATGGCGAAGGAGTCGGTCTTCCGGCACAAGGTGTCGGGGCCGCTGATGCGTGCGATGAAGCACATTCCGGTCGACCGGGCGCAGGGCATGCACGCCTACCGGCACGCGCTCGGCGCGCTGGGTTCGGGCGAGATCATCGGGGTCTTCCCCGAGGCGACGATCTCCGAGTCCTTCACCCTGAAGAACTTCAAGTCGGGCGCGGCCCGGCTGGCGCAGGAGGCGGGCGTTCCGCTGCTGCCGATGGCGCTGTGGGGCACCCAGCGGCTGTGGACCAAGGGGCACAAGCGCGATCTGGGCCGCCACCACATCCCGATAACGATCCGGGTCGGCGAGCCGGTCGAGGCCGATCCGGCCGACCACGCGGAGAAGATCACCGACCGGCTGCGGTCCCGCGTCCAGGACCTGCTGGAGGCGGCCCAGCGCGCCTACCCGGTACGCCCCAAGGGCCCCGAGGACACCTGGTGGGTGCCGGCCCATCTGGGCGGCACGGCGCCGGCGGCCCCCGGCGGCATCGCCTGACCGGAGCGCGCCGGGAGGCCCCGGCTCACCGGGGCCAGATCTCCCCGACCTCGATACGCGCCTGCGGGCACGCCTTCTGCAACCCCTCGGCGAGCTCGGTGCCCGCGGCCGTCAGCTCGTCGCACGTCATCGGCGCCATCCGCTCCAGCAGGAACAGCGCGTTCACCGACTCCTCGGTGAGGCGGGTCCGCACCCCCTGCCGCCAGTTCCAGCGCCGGCAGGTGACGCCCTCGTCGTCGCACCACACCACCTCGCCGGCGTCCGGGTGCTCGACGGCCTCGGCGCCGCCCGCCGCGGTCCCGAACGGCTCCTCCCCCGTGGCCCGTACGAGCCGCATACCGCTCTGGATACGATCCAGGTCCTCGCCGCCCACCGGGATGAGGTGCGCGACGCTGATCGCGTTGTAGATGTCGACCAGGCGGTTGATCCGCGGCAGACCGCCGTCCGCGAGGGCTCGCCGGGCCAGCGCCTCGGCGGAGTTGCGGGTGCGCGAGGGCTTGCAGCCGAAGGCGCTGTACGCGGCGCGCCAGGCGGCGATGTGCGGATCGTCCTGCGGTGCGCGACCGCCGAGCCGCTCGGCCAGCCGGCGGGGGGGG
>NZ_KN708638.1:1388382-1482160 GCF_000805335.1 Streptomyces sp. CT34
CCGGTGTCGTCGCTCGGCCCGTTGGTCAGGCCGTGTGCCTCCACCGCGAGGTAGCCGAAGCCGGGGGCGAGCGCGCGGACCTCGTCGGACACGTGCAGGGGGCGGGGCATGGGTCGGCACCTCAGAGTTCGGTGGGGAGCAGCTTCCAGAGGTGAGACCGGTCGACGGCCTCCCGGAGGCATTGGAGCACGACGGGGTGTGGTTCAGCAAACAGCACCGGGTAGTCCACTTCATTGCACTCCGGACGCACCGGGAACGCGATCCGCTCCCGGTCCACCCGGAACTCCGCCGCCGCCCCCGGCTCACCGCCCCGCGGATCCTGCCGCACCCAGCGCTCCGCCCCCGGCAGCCGGACCGCCACCAGACCGTGGACGACCTCGAACTTCTGGTAGCACAGCGCCGCCGGAATCCCCTCCGCACGCAGCAGCGCGACCAGCGCGTGCGCCTTGGCGCAGCAGATCCCGGTCCGCTTCTCCAGCACGTCGGAGGCCCGCCAGGTCACCCGCGGGTCGCCGGTGTCGGCCGAGTGCGGAATGCGGTCGCGGACGAACGCGAAGGCCGCCTCGGCGTATGCATATGCATCGTCGACCGCGGCGGACAGCTCCGCCGCGGTCGCCCGGACGCGCGGATGCCCGTGGTCGATGGCCTCGGATTCCGCCAAGTAGGCGGAAATATCAGGGTCGTTCTGGATCAGCTCCACGAAGGGGAGCGTAGCCAGGCCCACAGACACGGGTCAATAATATTCCCTTCACTCGCATTTCCATCCATCCCGCTGTGCGGTGGTCGGAACGCCCGCGTTGGTGAGGATCTCGCCCGCCGGCAGCGCGACGCTGCGTGCGGCGGTCAGCCCGGTGGCCGCCAGGTGGGCGTCGACGATCCGCAGTCCCACCCCGTATCCGGCGAAGTCCGGCAGTCCCACGCTCGGCTGGCCCATGCGCTCCGCGGTGGCGTCGCCGAGCATGTACGCGGTCAGGTTGCGCATCCCCGCCAGGTCGATGTCACCGGTGATCTTCTCGTAGGCGCTGTCCAGTTCGGCGCCGGTCAGTGCCGCGGTCCACGGGCCCATGGCCCGCTCACCGGCCAGCTCCCGTACGAACGCCTCGGCCAGCCCCTCGGCGACGACCCATTCGCCGAGCGTGACGGTCATCGGGTTCCAGGCCACGTTCGCGTAGCGCACGTTGTGGTGGAGCTCGTGCGCGGCGGCGTGGCCGATCTTCTCCAGGGTCATGTCGGTGGGCCACATGACCAGTTGGATCGCGCCCGGGAAGCCGCCCAGGCCGAAGTATCCGGCGCTGCGGACCATCAGGTGGTCGTCGTCCGGGTTGCCGAGCACCACGACGACATGCACGGTCTCGGCGTGCTCGACGCCGGGCGCCGCACTGCTGATCCGCTCCCAGGCGGTGGTGAGCGAGTCCTCGATCCGGCTCCACACGCCCGCGTCCCGCATCCGGTGCAGGGCGGACACGTACCGGCGATCGTCCCGGTCGAGCCGGAAGCCGCTGCCCAAGCTCCGGTGCTGCTGGACCAGGTCCAGATCACCGACCACCGTGGACATCACGCTGTGCAGGGGGGCGAGCATCTCCCGCAGGGCGTCGGGGCGCTCGTCCTGGGGGAGATGCAGGAGGTCGAGCATGGCGGTCGCGGTGTCGTGAACAACAATCTTCATGGCCCGGGACCGTAGGGCCTCCTGTTACCGGAGGGTCAAGCGCGATGGCCGGCGCGGTCGGCGGGGAGCCGCGGGATGTGCGGCTCCCCGCCGACCGCGGCTAGCGCTTCATCTCCTCCCGGAGCGCTGCCAGGAAGCCGTCGACGTCGTCCTCCGTGGTGTCGAACGAGCACATCCAGCGGACGTCGCCGGCCCGTTCGTCCCAGAAGTAGAAGCGGTAGCGCTTCTGGAGGCGTTCGCTGACGTCGTGCGGGAGGCGGGCGAAGACGGCGTTGGACTGGACGGGGTAGAGGATCTCCACGCCGGGGATCTCGCGGACGCCGGCGGCCAGCCGCTGGGCCATGGTGTTGGCGTGGCGGGCGTTGCGGAGCCAGAGGTCCTTGGCGAGGAGGGCCTCCAGCTGGACGGAGACGAAGCGCATCTTGGACGCCAGCTGCATCGACAGCTTGCGGAGGTGCTTCATCGCCCGGACCGCTTCGGGGTTGAGGACGATGACCGCCTCACCGAAGACGGCGCCGTTCTTGGTGCCTCCGTAGGAGAGGATGTCGACGCCGACGGCGTTGGTGAAGGCGCGCATCGGGACGTCGAGGGAGGCCGCGGCGTTGGTGATGCGGGAGCCGTCGAGGTGGACGAGCATGCCCCGTTCATGGGCGTGGTCGCAGATCGCCCGGACCTCCTCGGGGGTGTAGACCGTGCCGAGTTCGGTGCTCTGGGTGATCGAGACGACCTGCGGCATGGCCCGGTGCTCGTCGTCCCAGCCGTGGGCCTCCCGGTCGATGAGGTCGGGGGTGAGCTTGCCGTCGGGGGTGGGGACGGTGAGGAGCTTGAGGCCGCCGACGCGTTCCGGGGCACCGCACTCGTCCACGTGGATATGGGCCGTGTCGGCGGCGATCACCGCGCCCCAGCGGTCGGTGACCGCCTGGAGCGCGACGACGTTGGCGCCGGTGCCGTTGAACACCGGGAACGCCTCCGCGCGCTGGCCGAAGTGGCTGCGGACGACGCGCTGGAGATGTGCGGTGTAGTCGTCCTCGCCGTAGGCGATCTGGTGGCCGCCGTTGGCGAGGGCGAGCGCGGCGAGGATCTCCGGGTGCGCACCGGAGTAGTTGTCGCTGGCGAACCCGCGTATCCGGGGGTCGTGGTGCTGCCGGGCGTCGGTCTTCGCTCCGGTCACGGCTCGGGGGTCAGCCACAGACGCTGTCCATTCACTTCCTGGGCGGGCCGGCTCCAGACTCCGGCGATGGCCTCGGCCAGCTCCTTGACGTCCGTGAAGCCCGCGAACTTGGCGTTCGGTCGCTCGGCGCGCATCTGGTCGTTGACGAGCGCCTTGACGATCAGGATGGCAGCCGCGGCGCGCGGCCCCTGCTCGCCCCCCGACTTGCGGAAACCGTCCGCCATGGCGAGCGTCCACGCCTCGGCGGCGGCCTTGGCCGCGGCGTAGGCGGCATTGCCCGCGGTGGGCTTGCTGGCGCCGGCCGCGCTGGTCAGCAGGAAGCGGCCGTTGCCGCTGCGTTCGAGGGCCTCGTTGAAGGCGAGGGAGGTGTGCTGCACGGTACGGACGAGGAGCTTGTGGAGGACGTCCCAGTCCGCGAGGTCGGTCTCGGCGAACGTCGAGCAGCCGCGCCAGCCGCCCACGAGGTGCACCAGACCGTCGACCCGGCCGAACTCCTTCTCCGTACGGGCCGCCCATTCACGGGTCTGGTCGACGTCGAGGAGGTCCACGGTTTCGCCGATGACGGTGGCGCCGCCGTGGGCATAGCGGGCCGCGTCGACGGCCTCCGCGAGCCGTTCGGGGTTGGAGTCCGAGCCGACCACCACCGCGCCGGCCTCGGCCAGTCGCAGCAGCGTGGCACGGCCTGCCGGGCCGGCCGCTCCGGCCACCGCGATGACCGCACCCTCCAGCGGCCCCTGGCCGCCCGTCGAAGTAACCATCTCCGTCGCCTCCTCGTCCTGCCCCTGGGCGGCCGTCCGCCGGGTCTTCCGGTCGGTCCTCACGCCGCCGCCAGCGTGTCACTGTGGGCCGTGATGCCCTTGGTCGATGCGATCACAGCACGCAGCTTCTTGGCGAGCGCTTCGTAGAACATGCTCAGCGGGAACTCGTCGGGAAGCACGTCGTCCACGAGCTTGCGCGGCGGCTGGTCCAGGTCGAGGGCGTCCGGCCCCTTGGCCCAGACCGAACCCGGGTGCGGAGCGAGGTAGGTCGAGACGAGGTCGTAGGCGGCGAACCAGTGGACCAGCTTCGGCCGGTCGATGCCGTCGCGGTAGAGCCGTTCGATCTCGCCGCACAGCTGGTTGGTGACCTTGGGCGCCCGCTCCCAGTCGATGTGCAGTGTGTTGTCCGTCCAGCGTACGACGTCGTGCTTGTGGAGGTATGCGAAGAGCAGCTGGCCGCCGAGGCCGTCATAATTGCGCACCCGGGCGCCGGTGACGGGGAACCGGAACATCCGGTCGAAGATCACCGCGAACTGCACGTCGCGCGCCTGCCGGTAGCCCTCGGCCTCCAGCTTGACGGCTTCCCTGAAGGCGGTGAGATCGCAGCGCAGCTCCTCCAGGCCGTACATCCAGAACGGCTGGCGCTGCTTGATCATGAACGGGTCGAACGGCAGGTCGCCGTGGCTGTGGGTGCGGTCGTGGACCATGTCCCACAGGACGAACGCCTGCTGGCAGCGCTCCTGGTCACCGATCAACGCGGCGACGTCCGGCGGGAGTTGCACGCCCAGGGCCTCGACGGCGGCCTCGGTGACGCGGCGGAAGCGGGCGGCCTCGCGGTCGCAGAAGATGCCGCCCCAGCTGAACCGCTCGGGGGCCTCGCGGACCGCGATGGTCTCGGGGAACAGGACGGCGGAGTTGGTGTCGTAGCCGGCCGTGAAGTCCTCGAAGGTGATGCCGCAGAAGAGGGGGTTGTCGTAGCGGGTGCGCTCCAATTCGGCGAGCCACTCCGGCCAGACCATCCGCAGGACGACGGCCTCGAAGTTCCGGTTCGGGTTGCCGTTCTGGGTGTACATGGGGAACACGACCAGGTGCTGGAGGCCGTCGGCGCGCTGCCGGGCGGGCTGGAAGGCGAGCAACGAGTCGAGGAAGTCGGGCACGCCGAAGCCGTCGTCGGCCCAGCGGCGCAGATCGGCGGCGAGCGCCCGGTGGTAGGCGGCATCGTGCGGTAGCAGCGGGGCGAGTTCGCCGATGGCGGCGATGGCTCGCTCGACCTCGTCGCGGACGGCCTCGGCGCGCGGTGCGCCGTCCGCCGCGAGGTCGATCGAACCGTCCTTGGACTGCCAGGGGCGGATCGTTTCCACGGCGTCCTTGAGCACGGGCCATGCCGGGTGCGCGACCACACATTCGGTCGCGGCGGAGCTGTCCCGGACACCCACAGGCGAAAGAATTTCCGTCATGACTGCCCTCCGGCGGTAGATCGTCCTGTCAGAACACCGTAACCAGCCGAGGATCGCCCGTTCAAGTGGGGTCGATGAAAATTATTCTGTTCGGACCCCATGATCACGCTCAATCTTCCTGCTACTGAAGCTCTTCACAACATTTACTGCCAGTAGAACCCCGCCTTCCCGCACTTCCTCCGGAAGGAGCGACAGATCCGGAGAGCCGTGGCCCTTCGCGGGGCGGCGCCACCGGACGACCTTGAACGCCGGCCTCCGGGAGCCGCGCGGCACCGGCCGCGCCCCCGTCGCCGTCCGGGCCTGCGGACGGTGCGTAGACGGCGGAATACGGGGGCACTCGTACGGGCTAGGAGGCACTTGTCCCTACGGCTCCGCCGCTCGTGAACGGATTAGGCTGTGGGCCATTTCGGGCAGCAGATCGCCGGCGGCCGACACGTGCACGGACCGACAGCAACCGATCCGACAGAATCGAGGCAGCCTTGACCTTCCTGACCATCGGGCACCGCGGGATGATGGGTGTGGAGCCGGAGAACACGCTGCGCTCCTTCGTGCGCGCCGAACGCGAGGGCGTCGATGTCATCGAGCTGGATCTGCACCTGAGCAAGGACGGCGCGCTCGTGGTGATGCATGACGCGGACGTGGACCGGACGACCGACGGCACCGGCCCGATCGCGGAGCGCACCCTCGCCGAGCTGCGCGAGCTGGACGCCGGGCTGGGCGAGCGGATTCCGGTCTTCGAGGAGGTCGTGGACGCGGTCCGCGTGCCGCTCCAGGCGGAGATCAAGGACGTGGCGGCGGCGCAGGCGCTGGCCGAGGTGGTGCGGACGCGCGATCTGGCCGGCCGGGTGGAGGTGATCTCCTTCCACGACGAGGCGCTGGCGGCGATCCGCACGCTGCTGCCGGCGGTGCGGACGGCGCTGGTGGGCGACCGCTACGGGGCCGATGTCGTGGACCGCGCGAAAGCGGTCGGCGCGGGCACGCTGTCGCTGAACATCCGGCGGCTCACCCTCGAACTGGTCGAGCGGGCGCATGCCGCGCAGCTGAAGGTGCTGGGCTGGACGGTCAACACCCACGACCAGCTGCGGCTGGCGCGCGGCCTGGGGCTGGCGGGTGTGGTGACCGATCAGCCGGAGATCCGGCGGGCGGTGCGCTTCACCGCCTGAGGCCCGCGGCGGGCGGGGCGTACGGGCGGCCGGGGCTCCGCGGCAGAGCGGAAATCCGCGGTTCGCAGGAGAGTTCACAGGGGCGCAACGAGCTTCCGCCATAGGGACGTTCGGCCCGGTGGTCGCGCGGGACGGCCCGGTGATCTCGGCAGGCGGCCGGGGCGCCGGCGCTCTCCGGGCGCGCGACCGCCCCCTCGCCCCGTACGCCTCGCCGGGTGCGCCACCACCGAACATCGAGGCGGGGCGGGGACAGGGGCCATGCGGTGGGTCAGCCGAGGGGCTTGACCAGGAGCTCGAATTCCAGGTCGTCGCGCTGCGGGATGCCGAACCGCTCGTCGCCGTACGGGAACGGGCTGAGCTGTCCGGTGCGGCGGTAGCCGCGGCGCTCGTACCAGGCGATCAGCTCGGCGCGCTGCCGGATGACGGTCATCCGCATCTCCGGGGCGCCCCAGGTGGCCAGCGCGGTGCGCTCGGCCTCGGCGATGATCACCTTGCCGAGGCCGCCGCCCTGGAGGGTGGGGCGCACCGCGAACATGCCGAAGTAGGTGTGGTCCCCGCGGTGGTCGAGCTGGCAGCAGGCCACCAGTTCGCCGTCCCGCTCGGCGACCAGCAGCCGGCCGTTCTCCTGGCGCACCACCTCGGCGACGCCGGCCGGGTCCGTGCGCTGCCCCTGGAGGAGGTCCGCCTCGGTCGTCCAGCCGGCCCGGCTGGCGTCCCCGCGGTACGCCGATTCGATCAGCTCGACGAGGCCGGGTATGTCGGCGTCGGTGGCGGTGCGGAAGGTCAGCGGGCTGGTGGGCATGGGTGCGGGGTCCTCTCGGGCCGTACGAAGGGCTGCCGCGAGGCTAACAAGGGGGGGGCTGCGGAGGTCAGGGGCTTTCGTCCTGCGGACCGCGGCGGTGCGCCGCGGCGGGGACCGCCCGGGCGCGCGGCGTAGGGTCCGTGCCATGGTGCAGGTACTGAGCAGCAGGGTGCTGGTGCGGCCGAGCGATCCGGAGCGGTCACGGGCGTTCTACGGCGAGGCACTGGGGCTGGCGGTCTACCGGGAGTTCGGTACGGGCCCGGAGCGCGGCACGGTGTACTTCCTCGGCGGCGGCTTCCTGGAGGTCTCCGGCCGGGCCAGCGGCGCGGCCACGCCGACCCTCCAGCTGTGGCTCCAGGTCGCGGACGCGGCGCGGGCGCACGAGGAGCTGGTGGGGCACGGGGTGGAGGTGCTGCGGCCACCCGTGCGGGAGCCGTGGGGACTGATCGAGATGTGGATCGCCGATCCGGACGGGCACAAAGTTGTAATCGTGGAAATCCCGGCGGACCATCCACTCCGATTCCGACCCTGACGAAAACGCAGCCTAACGGGACCTCGGGTCACATTCCATAGGCTCTTCGAAGCCGCCGCCCTTGCCGGAGGCACTGCGCACCCCACAGCCAATCGTGTGCGACCACGGGCTCTATCTCCCGTGCCGAGATGCTCAATCACTAGGCAGTGTTCCTGGTTCGGATCAAGGTATGAGGGGGGTGTGCTGCCAGTGCTTCGTGCCGTCTCCGTCATGGGCGTGTGGAGCACGGGCAGCGCCCGTCGTACGCGCAAGGTTCCCGCGGCGTCGATCCGGCACGGGGGCGCCGCGGCACGTGAAGCGCCGGTACGGCACGTGGTCCATGAGAGCCGGTGGGAGCCGGCCCGGCTGCTGCTGGCGGACTTTGGCAAAGGCCCGTCCGAGGTGCCCGGAACCGCCGGTGATGACAGGCAGCCGCGGGACCAGCGTTGGCGCAGCGAGCTACGGTGGCCAGGCGTCGGTGCAGGAGTGCCGGGCGTTTGCCAACAGTGCGATCCGGTCGACGTCGGCCTGGCGCACCGTCCTTTCGCGCTGCAGTACCACCTCCCGCGCGCCGCCCTCCGGAGCGCCCCACCCCACCGTTCCAGACCTCCCGTGCCGCCCCTGTTCACGGCTCATTTCGGCATTCCAACGTCCCAAACTGCCTAGCTCCCCTGGTAATTGCAATGGACTCTCTGCAAGCTCTGGTCGTGCACAAACTCCCGGGCCGGCCACAGCCGCTGAAAATGCCCCCTTCGTATTGACGTGGGCCTGACGAGTGTGCGGATCGTGTCTTTGTTTGTTCGATTCCAAAGCTCTGAACGAGGGGGACCCTTCATGCGATTACCGGCGGTGCTGCGCCCCAGCGCCTCGTCGCGCTCCAGACCGCACAGGTCACGGCTGGCAGCGTTCTTCGCTGCCATGCTGCTGACCGCCGGCCTGTTGTCGGTGCCGTGCCCGGCTCGGGGGGTCCCGCGGCGCGCGCGGACGACCGGTCGACGGGGGCGTCAGGCCCGACCTCCGGCGACGCCCGGTCGTTCGCCACGTACAGCATGCAAGGATCCAACAACGGAGAGCGCTGGACCGGCGGAGTCGCCCCGTTGTCGGAGCGTCACCCAGTCGTCGCCCTCCAGGAGGCCGGCAGCGGCCCACCCCCTCCTGCGTACGAGACCCAGCGTGAGGAGATCCCCATCACCGGGGACGACTGCCCCCCAGGGCTGCCGACCTCCATCGTCCACACGCAGTGGCAGTACGATGTGAACAGGGAACGTCGTCGCGTGCACGTGTACTTCCTGCAGACCGACCCGCAGCACAGCAGCACGACGGAACAGGACAGTTGGATAGGCGGCCGGGTCAATCTGGCGATCGTCAGCCACGAACCCGCCACCGAAGCCGATGTCCGCGTCATCGAGAACCCGCTGTACAACGGGGCCGAACCCGCGGGGCGCAGCTCGGACCACTACCCCGTCGAATTCGAACCGGCGCCCACCCCCGTACCGGCCCCGCCCAACGTCGAACGCGACTTCTCCACCGCTCTGGAGAACGCCCAGAACGGGTGGGTCGCGGGCGTGACCAACGACGGCCAGGTGATGAGCACCAGCGATGGATTCAACGCCAGCCAGCGGTTCCGTGTCGGCACCGTGGCGGGGCACTGGTGGCGCTTCCACCCCGGCGACAGCCCGCCGGTCGATTCCGCCACCCACGGCGCTGTCGCCGGCCGTGCGGCTGCCGACGAGTGCCTCGCCCTCAACCCGATGCTGCCGCTACAGGTCATGTTGATGCCGTGCGACTCTCGCGTCGCCCAGTGGCGCCCCGAGCCACCTGAGGTGCCCGACGGCACGTTGAGCTGGCACAACTCCGCCTACCCGGAGCTGTGTCTGACCGGTTCGCCGCTGCTGGATCCGATCGGGGCCCTCCCGTGCGACGGCAGCCGATACCAGCAGTGGTGGGACAACTCCCGCGCGGTGCCCGACAAGGCGTGGCAGCCCGGTGCGAGCCGGGTTCGGCTGCGCGCGTCGAACGGCCTCTACCTGTCCGCCGAGAACGGGGGCAAGAAAGACGAGACCCCACTGACCGGCGACTCGCACGGGGCCATCGATCGATGGGACATGACATCCAGTACGCCGGTGCCGGCGACAACATCGCCCGGATCCGGGGGATCGACAGCGGCAAATGCGTCGACGTCCTGGACGGCAAGCATGCCGGTGAAGGCACCGCTTCCGTGCTCGGCGACTGCGGCAGCCGCAACAGCGGGAACGATGGCACGGGCCGCCGGTGGTTGGTGGAGACCTACGCCGACGGCGGCGTCCGCCTCCGCAACGAGGCCGATCACCTGTGCCTGGTACGGCCGTTGAAGGAGCAGAGCTACGTGACGGTCGACGAATGCCGCAACGAAGCGCGCCAGCGCCGGACGATCGAACCGTGACGCAGTAGCGGCGAGACGAACAGGGCTCGGACCGGTCGCCCACGCGCCCGGTCCGAGCCCCAGCCGCGCTCACGGTCGGACGAGCCCCGCGACTCGATCGTCCATCACTGTCCGACTCACCCTGATACGCCCATCATCCCGACCCCGGTGGTCGCCAGCCAGCCCACTGACTGTCACAAGCCCGGCCCTGGAGGTGCCCGTGATTATCAACGATAGGCCAACGGCGTCACTGTCAACTACACGCGGATTCCACCGTTTCGGCCGGAGCCAATGCCAACGAATCCGCGCACCCTACAGCAGACCGGGGTGGTGGCCGCCCCAGGTGGCAGCCGTGGCCGCCCGGGCCGTCCCTCGCGTCAGGCGATGCCGTTCCCGTCAGGCGGCGATGCCGTTCGCGACCTTCATGAGTTCGTCCGCCGACAGCACGTGCTGTGCGTCGTCGCTGAGCACGTTGAAGGTGTACGTGCCGTCGAACCACGTCAAGGACCGGAAGGAGACATTGTCCGCCTGCGGCCCCTCACGGAGTCGGCCCCGGTGCCCGTGGACGTCGACGGGTGTGCCGGTGGCGTCGGCGGACTTTCCGGTGATCTGGGTGATGCTCAGGTAACCGTGGTGGGGTTCGCGCTGGTAGAAGCGTTCCCACGTCGGGGTCGGGGGCTTGGCGTAAGGGCGGGGGATCGCGTCGCCCTGGGGATTGGAGAACGGGATGAGGTCGGTCGGGGTGAAGCCCGCGGGCAGGTAACGGGGAGTGGCGAGCCGTCGCTCGTCGAAGGACGCGATGGCGTCGTGGCCGACGGCATCGGTGAGCCGGCGCGAACCCAGCGGCGCGGACAAGGTGACGGTCAGCTGTCTGGCACCGCTGTTGCCGCAGACGGTGTCGGGGCGGGAGTCGTCCTCCCGGTGCAGCGAGAGGGTGACGCCCTGCGCGGACTCCTGCGCCACGAGCCGCGGTTGCGTTTCACAGTCGTCCCACCGCGCCCCGATGGTGAGCGTGCGGCCGTCGGCGCCGAGCAGTACCTCCCCGTCGGCCTCGCTCTCGTAGCGGTGCCCGTGGGGCTGGGACGTCCAGGCCGCGGTCACGGCCAGGGACACGGCCGCCACGGCACCCGCCACCATCGCTGTGACGCGCGTCGCGCGCCGCCGCCGGTGCCATAACTTCGCGCTGAATGAGCTCATGTCCCCTCCGGGCGGACAGCGTACCGAGACGCCGACACGGTAACCCGCCACGGGCGGACTGCCGTCGGACGATCGAAGGCAGTCCGCCGCGCGCGGATCAGGCCGTCGAGTGGATCAGGCCGTGTTGATGCTCCAGTGCATCTCGGTCAGGGTCTGGTAGATCGGCACGAAGTAGAGGCCGCCGTAGCATGCCTTACTCGTGTCCTGCAGAGCGATGTTCGCCGGGCACGAATCCATCCCGTACTTGTTCATGCTGATGGTGCCCCGCGCCTCGTCGGCGGTGTAGCCGTTGACTCCCGCGAAGACCGGCCCGCCACTGTCTCCGTCGGCGGAGGCGATATGCGTGGCCCAGGTATCCGTCTGCATGGCCAGATCCACGATGGGACGGGTATACCCATCGGGGCCCGTTTCGGAGATGTCGGTCTGCTGAACCGCAAGGTTGCAGTGCGCTCCCGAGTTCGCCCCGGAAGAGCAGAGGTAATCACCCACGAAGTTGTGCCCCCACCCGGTGACCGGCTTGCTGTATCCGGTGGAGTCGTCCGAAGGACCGTCATAGACATACCCGGCGGTGGCCCCGCTGTCAGGAATGATTCCGACGGTGTCTATGGTGTGGATCGCCAACCCGTTGGATTGTCCGATGTACCTCTTCGGGTCGCCGTCCCAGGTGCTCCACCGCCAGCCGTTTCCGTCACAGTGCGCGGCCGCCGTGAGCAGTTGCCTCCCGTCCTCGTTGCTGGTGACACCGAAGCCGCTGGAGCAGATGCCGCCCGTCGGGTTGGTCATTCCCGCGCCGCCGAACCAGGGGGACGCGTCGAACTGCCGCGTATTCCCCGACGTCATGGGCGACGTGCTCTTGGCCCGGTTGGCAACCGGGCGTTCCGCGGCGGGAGTTGGGCTCACCGGCTGGTAGGAGACGCGGGTGTCGACGCCCGTCAGGTGTTGCGTCGCCGTCTCGACCTCCCGTGTCTTGGCCTGCCGTGTCGGCTTGCCCAGCGGATCGGCGAGAGACGGCTTCGCCTCGGCCGCACCATCGTCGTAGCCGATCTCCAGGCCACTGCCGTCAACGGCCGGGGCGATGCTGGTGATGCGGCTCGGCTGAGCGGTGAGCCGCGAGGGGATGGCCCCGAGAGCCCCGTTGTGCATCAGCTTGTTCCTGGCCGCGTGCAGCTCGGCCTTGGAGTACTTGGCGGGAACGACATCCGCCGTCACGCCCGAAGGGAGCTTGTGAAGGGAGTCGCCGACCGCCTTCGGGACCGCGCCCTTCCAGTGCAGATGAATTCGGTTGTGCACGGGGTCCACCCGGACTTCGGTGAATCCCGGAATCCTTGCCCGCTCGGCCTCGGAGAGTCCCTGGGTCAACCGACCGGCAATCTTGTCGAGGACTTCCTGCCTGTTCATGATCTGGATGTCGGCGGGACTCACGCCTCGCGGAGCCGTACCGCCGGTGGGTTTTCCACTCGGGCTCGCCGCGCCGGCCAGTGTTGCGGTAGCCAGCGGAAAAGCGGCGAGAAAGGCTAAGACGGCAATGCCGCGTCGACGCCCGGAAGATCCTGGCAGCTTCATTCAGTTCCCCCAATTCCGCCCATGACGGTCGGTTACGCCATGGGGAAATCGCGAGGACATCATGTGTCAGGCAGGTGCCGCAATGCATTACTCTCCCACAACAGCAGGCATAGCTCCCCATATTGGGCATTAGGGTCGAGTCAAGTACTGGGATCCAGCCATTGTTTGGCCATATCGCGTTGTCGTCCGGCATCGAACTCTTCGTCCCCGGCCGACCGCATTTCGCCGCCTGCGTTCGGCGGACGTGGCCCGGTTCGACGGACGCGTCCCGGTTCGGGCGCATCATCATCCACGACGTCAAGCAGGAGGCGACGGAGGGGAGTTGGCGCGGGGGCCTGATCTGTGATCGAGTCCGCCTCCCCCTTCGGTCCGCGTCACCGCGCGGATCCGGCCATTTCGCCACCGGTCATATCGCGATGACGGCGATGACCGTGCGCACAACCTTCTCAACGGCTCCGGCCTCCAATGGTGCGCCCTCGCGGCCCGCGAACAGCAGGTGCGCAGCCCCGATCAGCGTGGGCGCGAGCACGTCGGGGCCGGCGTCGGCCGCGACGCGGCCCAGGTCGCGCTCGGCGGCGAAGTAGGAGGCGACCATGCCGGTGGCCTCCCGCAGGGCCGGGATGCCTCCTCCCCCGGCCTGGCGCAGCCGGGCACGCAGGCGTCGCGGGATAGGAGAGCCGGGCGCGGCCGGTCTCGGGGCACCTACGGACACCGTGCCGCTCAAGATCCTGCGGGGCGACGGGCCACGCATGGCCTGGTACGCGCACCTGGTCGCTGCCGTGGACCGAATCGGCGACCTGAAGGGCTGGACCGGCGACGTACGCGACAGCGCCGCCCTCACGCTGGACGCCGTGGTCGCCCTCCACGAAGCGGGCACCCCGGTCTACTCGGCATCCCCATCACCCGCCCTGGCGACGGAGGCCATCGCAACGTCGTGCGAGGTCGTCATCGTGGAGGTACCGGCGGATCACCCGCTGCGGTACCGGCCCTGATTCCGGCACCAGAATCCCCCGGAAATCCGCCCCGGACTTCCGTTCCGGAGCGGGCCCGGGACGGTCCCGGCAACGGCCCTGGGCAAGGCCCTCGGCCCGGGTTGCGTCGGGTGCAACTGTGGTCTGCACGGCGGGAACTGGTGGGGAATTCCGGTGGCCGCTAGCGTCCCGGCCATGGGAACTTCCGAATATCCCGGCAGGGAGCACGTAAACGTTGTCATCGCGGGCGGCGGGCCAGTCGGGCTGCTGCTGGCCGGTGAACTGCGGCTCCACGGAATCGAGACGCTGGTTCTGGAACAGGGACAGCAGGGGCAGGGCGAACCGAGAACGCTGAGCCTGCACGCGCGCACCCTGGAATCCCTTGACCGGCGCGGCCTGTTGTCCGACTTCGCCGCCGCCCAGGACGGGATCGCGGGCCTGGCGGACTACCGCCGGCAGCTCAACGACCACGGCACGCGCGGCCACTTCGCCGGCATATACCAACTGGGCCGGAACGAGGCGGAGGCGGAGCAGCCGCACGGCCTGCTGCTCCCCCGCGAGATCGTCAAGGAACTGCTCGGCAAGCGGGCCGAGAGCCTGGGGGCCGTCGTCCGCTGCGGCCAGGAGGTCACCGGACTGGAACAGGACGAGGCGGGGGTGACGGTCACCGTCCGTACGGCGGAGGGGAGTTACCCGCTGCGCGCGGACTTCCTGGTCGGCTGCGACGGCGGGCGCAGCACCGTCCGCAAGAGCGCCGGTATCGCCTTCCCGGGAACGGGGCCGTCGGTGGTGTCCCGGATGGGCCGCGGGGTGTTCGAGGTGGCGGGCGGGGGCGAGCTGCCGGTCGGCTGGCAGCGGACCGATGGGGGCTGGTACATGCGGATGCCCGACGGGCGGATCGCGGTCACCGAATGGGAGGTGCCGGACGACCTGGAGAGCCCGGTGACGGTCGAGGAGCTGGCGGAGGCCATTCACCGGGTCACCGGGCGGCGGGTGACGCTCTCCGAGCCGGAATTCGTCACGCGCTTCACCGACAGCGCCCGGCAGGCGAGCAGCTATCGCGCCGGACGGGTGCTGCTGGCCGGGGACGCGGCGCACATCCACTTCCCCGCCGGGGGCCAGGGCGTCAATCTCGGCATGCAGGACGCGTTCAATCTGGGCTGGAAGCTGGCCGCACAGTGCCGCGGCGGGGCTCCGCAAGGGCTGCTGGACAGCTACGGCGCGGAGCGGCATCCGGTCGCCGCGCGGGTGCTGCAGAACACCCGGGCGCAGGTGGCGCTGATGCGGCCGGGTCCGCAGGTCGACGCGCTGCGGGAGATGTTCGTCGACCTGATGGGCATGGACGAGGTCAACACCTATCTCAGCGAGATCATTTACGGCACGGGCATCCGTTACGGCGGCGCGCCGGACGACCACCCGCTGGTGGGGACGTTCGCCCGCGACCTCCCGCTGACGACGCCGGGCGGGCCGACGCGGCTGGCCGAACTCCTGCGCCCCGGGCGCCCGTTGCTGCTGGGGCTGAACAGCGCCGGGTCCGCGGCGCTGGACACCGCCGCACCCTGGTCGGACCGGGTCGCGCTGGTACGGGCCGAGGCCGAACGGCCGTATGCCGCCACACTGCTGGTGCGCCCGGACGGCTACACCGCGTGGGCCGCCGAGGGTGCCGTGGACACGCAGTCGCTGCGGGCCGCGCTCACCGCGTGGTGCGGCCCGGAGCGCGCGGCGGGCTGACCGGGGCGGCGCGCGCCGTCGCCGGACAGCTCGCCGGGCCACGGTCGGCCGGTCGCCGGGCCACGGTCGGGCGGCGAGCTCTCCGGCAGTGGCGGCGCGCCGGCTCCGCGGGGGCACGCGACGGTCCGGCCGACCGCACCGGCCGTCTCCCCCTGCTCCGAGGGCTCCGCCCACCGGGGCGCCCGCCAATCCCGCCTGCGCCCGGCTCACGCACTCCGCACTCCCTGCGCTCCCCCGTTGCGCCCGTGCGCTCCCGTGTGCCGGGTTCCGGACGGGCATTCTGCGGGCGTACCGCACCGACCGTCGCGATCCGGCCGTGATCGCGCTCGGCACGGATCCCCGGGGAGGCGCCCGTGCACACACCTCCACTGGTCGGCTGGCTGCTGGTACTGCTGTACGCCGCCGCCGGCGTGTACTGCCTGACCCGTATGCGTGCCGGTCCGGCGGCGGTGCGGACGACGGCACGCGCCGAGAGCCTGATGGCGGGGGGCATGGCGGTGATGGCGCTGCCCGCGTCCGCCGTGGCGCCGCCCGCGTGGTTGCCCTGGCTGTTCACCGCGGTCTTCGGCACGGCCGGGCTGTGGGCGCTGGCCCGCCGCCACCTGCACCATGCGGTGGGCATGGCGGCGATGGTCTACATGGCGCTCGCGATGGCCGGCATGGGGGGAACGGGTGGCACGCACGGTGCCGGCGGCATGGCCGGAATGGCGGGTGCGGGCGGCATGGCGGGCATGGGCGGAACGGGCGGGATGGCGCATGCGGCCCCGGCCGGGGTGCCGTTGCTGACCGGAGTGCTGCTGGCGTACTACACGGTGTACGTGATCGCCGCCGGGATCCGGCTGACCCCGGCCACCGGGACCGCCACCGAAGCGCCCGTCGTGCTGCGGGCCTGCCAGGTGGCCATGGGCATCGGCATGCTCGCCATGCTGCTGGCACTGTGAACCCCCGGGTGGAGCCGGGGTATGCCGCCCCGCCCGCACCGCTCCGTATCAGCCACGCCCGGCACCGCGGCCGCCGGTGGCGTGCGTCACATCCTCCGTACGACCGTACCAACCGGTAGCGGGCCGCTCATAGGGTGACGGCATGATGGTCCCCCTCGCGCTGATGATGCTCGGCGTGCTGGCCGCGGCCACCGCGCCCCGCCTGATGGCCCGTTCGGACTGGCCCGACCGCGAGCCGGTGCTGGCTCTGTGGGTGTGGCAGTGCGTGGTCGCCGGAGTCCTGCTGTGCTGTGTGCTGGCCATGGCGCTGACCGCCGCCGCCGCATGGGAGCAGGTCCGCAGCCCGGTGTTCGGACCGGCCCCGCGGGTGGTCGTCGAGGCGTACGCCCTCAACACGTACGGGCCCTGGGCCGGGGTGCTGGCCGCCCTGCTGGCTGGCGGCGGCGCCTGGACGGCGTTCGCGCTGACCCGTGAGGTGGGGGCGGCCCGCGCGCGCCGCCGGCAGCGCCGGGCCGATCTGCTGCGGCGCGCGCCTCAACTGCCCGGCGAGGACCCCCGCGACGGCCGCCTGGTGGTGCTGGAGGACGGGCGGCCGGGCGCCTGGTGGCTGCACCACTCCTCGCCCCAACTGGTCATCACGACCTCGGCGTTGCAGCGCCTGAAGGGGCGTCAGCTCGATGCGCTGATCGCCCACGAGCAGGGCCATGTCCGGGCCCGGCACGACGTACTGCTGCACTGCGCGTCGGCGCTGGCCGCCGGCTTCCCGCAGATCCCGGTCTTCGCCGCCTTCCGCGACCAGGTGCACCGGCTGGTCGAGATGGCCGCCGACGATGTCGCCTCACGCCGGTTCGGCCGGGTCACGATAGCCCTCGCCCTGGTCCAACTGAACGAGGACCGCGGGGTGTTCGGGCCCTGCCCGGACCAGCACGCGCAGGTCCCGCAGCGGGTCGACCGGCTGCTGGCCCCGGCCGCCCGCTTCACCCCGGCCCGGCGGCTGCGGATGACCGCGTGCGCGCTGCTGGTCCCCGCGATCCCGCTGCTGGTGACCTTCATGCCGGGTCTCAGCGCGCTGACCTGACCTGACCGCCGCCGACCCGTCAGGATGGCGACCATGACGACCAGCGAGGACAGCGGCGCCCACGGGACCGCCGCGGGCCGGATCCGGGGCGTGCTCTTCGACTTCTCCGGCACCCTGCTGCGCATCGAGCCGGCCGAGTCCTGGCTGCGCGCGGCCCTGGCCACGTCCGGTGCGGCCGGTGCCGCCGCGCTGGACGACGCCGAGATCGCCCGGCTGGCCGCCGCACTGGAGCACGCCGGCGCCCTCCCCGGCGGGGCCTCCCCGGCCGAACTGCCCGCCGGGCTCCGTGCCCTGTGGGAGAACCGGGACCGTGACGCCCGTGCCCACCGCGCGCTCTACACCGGACTTGCCCTCCAGGTCCCGCTCCCCCGGCCCGAGTTGCCGGACTCCCTCTACGACGCGCTGTACGACCGCCACCGCACCCCGGCCGCCTGGATCCCCTACCCCGACGCCGCCGAGGTGCTGGCGGAGCTGCACCGCCGCGGCATCCGCACCGGCGTCGTCAGCAACATCGGCTGGGACCTGCGCCCGGTCCTGCGCGCCCACGGTCTCGACCGCTATCTGGACTGCTGTGTGCTCTCGTACGAACACGGCCGCCAGAAGCCCGACCCGGCCCTCTTCGCCCTCGCCTGCCGGGAGCTGGGCGTCACCCCCGCCGACGTCCTGATGGTCGGCGACGACCGCACCGCGGACGGCGGCGCCACGGCCCTGGGCTGCGCCTACCTGCCGGTGGACCATCTCCCCGTGGACCGCCGCCCGAACGGCCTGCGGCCGGTGCTGGACCTGGTCGGCTGAGACCGGGTGCGCACCCCGCGGGCAGGGAGCACCGTAGGGAGCCCGTCGTGACCGGACAGACGGGCGGCCGGTCGTGACCCGACGGACGGGCTGCGCTCCCGCCGGCTGTCCCGCCGCCCCGGACACCCCGCCCGCCACCCACAGGAGGTCAACTCCCATGTCCGCCGCCTACCTTGACGCGCTCTTCTCCCTCACCGGCCGCCGTGCCCTGGTCACCGGAGGCAGTTCCGGGATCGGCCGGGCCGTCGCCGAGGCCCTCGGCCGCGCCGGAGCCGAGGTGGTCCTGATGGCCCGCCGGGAGGATCCGCTGCGCACCGCCGCCGGGGAGCTGCGGGCGGCGGGCTGCGCGGCGGACTGGGTCGCCGCCGACCTGGGCGACCGGGACGCGCTACGGGCGGGCGCCGAGGAGACGGTGCGGCGCTTCGGCGAGCCCGACATCCTGGTCCATGCCGCCGGCGTCAACCCCCGGCCGCCGATGGACGAGTTGAGCACCGCCGACTGGGACCGCACGATGGCCGTCAACCTGGATGCCGCGTTCCTGCTCGGGCAGCGCCTCGGCCCCGGGATGGCGGACCGCGGCTGGGGGCGGATCCTGCACATCGCCTCCCAGCAGTCGGTCCGGGCGTTCGGCAACAGCGGCGCGTACGGGGTCTCCAAGGCGGGGCTCGCGGCCCTGACCCGTTCCCAGGCGGAGGCGTGGTCCCGGCACGGCGTGAGCGTCAACGCGCTGGCGCCCGGCTTCGTCCACACCCCGCTGACCGAGGCGGTCTTCGCCGACCCGGTGCGCACCGAGGCGATCGCCCGCCGCACGATGGCCGGGCGCAACGGCGAGCTCACCGATTTCGCGGGCGCCGCGGTGTTCCTGGCCGGCCCGGGTGCGGCATATGTGACCGGCCAGACGGTGTTCGTGGATGGCGGCTTCTCGGTGACCTGACGGGGACCCGGCGCGCGGTTGTCGCAGGTCACGAACTCCTTGCGGTCGACGTCGGGTGCCCGTGCGCAAGCCACACCCCGCGCCTCGCACTCCTCGGCCGCTACGGCGACGTGTTCCGCATGGGCACCTGCCGCCTCCACTACCGCCGGTTCACCTGCCACGCGCCGGCGGCCCCGCAGCGCCTCGGTGTCGAGCGGGTGCTCCGCCACCGTCACATCAGGTCGTGCGGCGGGGAGGCGGAACGGTGGCTGTTGAGGTCGGCCGGCGCGGTGCCGGGCGTGGTGGCGAGGGGGCCGTCCGGGCCGAAGACGGCGCACGCCCCGTCCGACGGCCCGTACGCTCCCCGTTCCGGGAGGCGCCCGCACCTTTCGCCGGGCGGGCGACGGATCACGGAAGCCGGCCGTGCGGTGCCGTGGTGGGCGCGGCGCCCGGCCGACCCACGCGGCCGTTCGGCCCAGCAGCGGTGGTGGGCGCCCCCGCCGGCGGCCAGGGTGAGAACCGGTAGCCGGTTCGCGTGCCGGGCGGTGGTACCCGTACCCCGGCGCTCGGGCCGCCTCACCGGACACCTCCTTACTCACCCTTCTCCCCCTTCTCCTCCTTGAACTACGCACAGGGAACGGTTCGGAGCTATGAGTACCTCAGGCATACCCCCGCGCAGGCGCGCACCCGCCACCGCCCGCCGCGCACGCATACGGCCCCGGCCGTGGCACCTGGCATCGGCCGCCGTCGCCCTGGGCGCGGTGTGCATCCCGGCGGCGCCGCTCGGTGCCGTGACGGCCCCGCTGCACGGCACCGTCACCGCGGCGGGCAGACCGCTCCGCGGAGTCCGCGTCACGCTCTTCGCCGGTTCGCGTACCGGGGTCCGGGAACTGGACCACGCGACGACCGACGGATCCGGATCCTTCACCCTCGCCGCCGCCGGGCCCGCCGGCGGCGTGCTGTATGTGGAGGCCGGGGACGGGCGGCGCCTCCGGCTCCGCTCCGTGGTGGGGATCGGCGACGGCGCCGGGGTCCCCGCCCGGTCGGTGAGGACCGTGACCGTCAACGAGCTGACCACCGTCGCCACCACCTACGCCATGGCCCAGTTCAGCGGCCGGCGCGGTATCGCCGGGCCCGGCCCGGGGCTGGAGAACGCCGCGGCGACCTCCTTCGACCTCGCCGACCCGGCCACCGGCCGGCCCGGAGGGGCGGTCACCGCCGACAGCGCGAACAGCGAGACCCTCGCCACCCTGAACACCCTCGCCGACATGGTCTCCCTCTGCGCCACGGGTACCCCGCGCTGCGCGGAACTGCTGCGGCTGGCCACACCGCGCGGCGGGGCCGCTCCGGCCGACACCGTGCAGGCGGTCCTCAACCTCGCCCACCACCCGACGCTGTCCCCGGCCGGCCTGTACGCCCTGGCGGGTGCGGCCAGGGTCTTCGCCCCCGGGCTCGGCGCGCCCCCGGCGGCCTGGGTCCTGGCGCTGCGCCATACCGCCACCGACCGCTACGCCCTGGCCCGCAGGGACCTGGCCGTCGACCGCAACGGCGCGCTCCGGGTGCCCGGTTACGGCGGCAACGCCATGGCGGCGTACCCGGCCGCCGGCATCCCGCTGTCACCGTCCACGGGGTGGCTGAACGGCGGGCCGGTCCGCCCGCAGGGCGTCGCCGTCGACCGGCGCGGCAACGTGTGGATCGCCAACTCCCAAGGCCGCAGGGGCGCGGCCGACCCGGGCAGCGTCGTCGTGTACCCGCACGGCGACCCGTCGCGGGCGTTCACGATCACCGACGGCTCCTTCCACCATCCGTTCGCCCTCCGGATCGACGGCCGCGGCCGGGCCTGGGTCACCAACAGCCATGTCCCCTTCACCGGTCGGCTCTCCTTCGCCCAGCTCACGGAGACCCGGCAGGCCGGTGCCCCCCGCCGCGTCGGCGGCAGCGTCACCGTCCTGGGCCCCGACTTCCGGCCGATCAGGACCATCCGCGACGACGCGCTGCAGGGGCCGGTGGGGCTCGCCCTGGACTCCAGGGGCAACGCCTGGGTGGCCGGCTTCTTCAGCGGCGCGCTCACCGAGATCCGGCCGGACGGCGGCGTCGCGGGCGTCCACCGGCTGCCCCGCCGCATCCGCCCGTGGTCGGTCGCCGTCGACGGCCGGGACCGCGTGTGGGTCGCCGGTTTCGGCGACTCCTCCGTATCGTCCGTATCGCTGCTGTGCGGCGCCGACACCGCGGCCTGCCCGCCCGGCGCCACCACCGGCACCCTCCTGTCGCCCCCGATGGGGCTGCGGAACAAGGCGATCCGGCAGCTCACCGCGGTGCAGATCGACGCGTCGGGCAACGTCTGGCTCGCCGACCACCGGTCGCAGCTCCTCGCGCCCACCGGAGGCGAGGGCCCGGTCCAGCTCATCGGCCTCGCCACCCCGGTCTGCACCCCGCCGACGCCCCTGCCCGTACAGCCCTCGTCCACCGGCTGCTCCCCGGGGACCGCGGTGGCCGGCCCGGCCACCGGCAGCGCCGACCACTACACCGTGCGCCCCGGCGACACCCTGACCGGTATCGGCCTCATCCACGGCGAGCCCTGGCGGACGCTCTACCGCAGCAACCTGGCCGTCCTCGGCCCCGACCCGCACCGGATCCGCCCCGGCCAGCGCCTCACCCTCCCCTGACCGGCAGCCGCTCAGCGGATCCCCAGCTCCGCCAGCACCCGCCGCTGCGTCGGCGCCGGGCGGGCCGGGAAGTAGAGGTAGCAGACCCCTCCGGAACCGCTCTTGACCTTGCCTTTGTCGTCGTGGCGCTTCGTGCGGAGCCAGATGTTCTCGAACTGCCGGCGCTTGTAGACGCGGCGGACGGCCGGGTCGCTCGGGGACGCCGGGTCGTTGGCGATGACATCGCCGGCCCTGGTGAAGCCGATGACGGTCATCAGGTGGCCGGCGGTGCCGTAGCCGGCGCCGTCGAGTTCCTTCTTCACGAAGGACTGCGAGGTGATGACGGGGATGCCCGCATGGACCAGGCGCTCGATGTCGTTGAGCGAGGCGAGGCGGGTGACGACGGACTGCATGTCGCGGTAGGTGGCGGCGTAGGCGGCGTTGAAGGGCCAGTTGCCGCAGCCCTTGTACTGGTAGTCGAAGGTGTGCCGGGCGGCGTTGCAGACCTGGGGGTCGGCGTAGCCGGGGTCGACCCAGGCGAGCTGCTCGCGGGTGGGCCGGCGGCCCCAGTACTCGATGATCATCTCGGACGAGGTGGGGCTGCACCACGCCTCTCCCCCGTTGTCGTACTCGGGGTACTGGCCCTTGTGGATCTCCTGCGAGTAGCGGGGGACGCGGAGTTCGCGGCCGACGAGGCAGGGCGTGGAGGCCGGCACCCCGAAGCGGTCGGGGATGGCCGAGCCCATCGCGCCCAGCCGCCAGACGGTGGGGGTGAGCGGGGTGCCGGGCCTGCGGTAGAGGGTGAGCCGGAGCTGGTAGGAGACCAGGCGCAGACCGCTCGACGGGGTGTCGATGGCGAACGTGTCGGTGGAGATGCTGCTCCTGCCGTCCTTCTGGCCGTCGACGGAGGTGCGCCGGATGTCGGCCTCCCCGTCGCCGGCCGTCCAGCGGCCCATCACGTACCAGGGCGTGTGGCCGCCGTCGCCGTAGGTGCCGCGCAGTTCGACGGCGATCCAGGTCCCGGCCGGGGTGTGCGCGTTCCAGGAGGCGACGACCTCGGTCGCGGGGACCGCGAGGCGGTGCGCCGGCCCGGTCCAGGTGGCGTACTCCCAGGGGGCGGCCCTGCCGGTGTGCGGGTCGTGGTAGACGGCGATGCCGGCGGCTCGGCCGATCCGGACGCCGGGGCGGGGCCCGTGCAGGACGGTGGCGCCGGCGCTCCGGCCATGGTGCCAGTCGGCTGCGGTGGTCCAGGCGTGATAGTCCACGAGGCTCTTCGGTCGGTGTGGGGCGGCGGCTTCGGGCGTGGTGGCGGCGGGCGGGGCCGCCGGGCCGGGCGCGAAGGCGGCCCGTGCCAGGGGGGCGGCGGCGCCCGCCGCGGCGGCGAGCGCGGCGGCCAGGACGGTGCGCCGGGGCGCGGAGCTGGTCATGTGAGGTCCCCCAGTCGGATGTGTCGAGCGGATGGCGGCGTCGGTACCGAGCGGTGTTCGGGCACGTGCATGTCAGCAGGGGTCAACTATCTCCGTTCCACCTGGCCTTCGGAAGCCGGTCCGGCGCGCGTCGCGGCACGAATATTGGTGTGGACCACTGACGTACGCTGACCGCATGGACCCCGCGCTGACCTCGCTCGCCGCCCGGCTGCACACCCTTCCGCCGTCCTGCGGACCGGTGCGGCTGGTCGCGGTGGACGGGCACGCCGGGTCCGGCAAGACCACCTTCGCCGGCCGGCTGGCCGCGGCGCTGGGCGGGGCGCCGGTGGTGCACACCGACGACCTGGCGACGCATGAGGAGCTGTTCGCCTGGAGCGACCGGTTCCGCGAGCAGCTGCTGACACCGCTGTCCCGGGGCGAGCCGGCGCACTACGGGATCTACGACTGGGTGCGCCGGGAGTTCGCGACGGTGCGGGAACTGCCACCGGCCCCGGTGGTCCTGGTGGAGGGCGTGGGCGCCGGGCGGCGGGCGCTGCGGCCGTATCTGGCGTGCCTGCTGTGGATGGAACTGGCGAGCGAGCATTCATGGGAACGGGGTCAACTCCGCGACGGGCCGGGGCTGTCCGCGTTCTGGGATGGCTGGATTCCGGCGGAGCGGGCGCACTTCGCGGCGGACGCTTCGCGCCCCTACGCCGATCTGCTGGTGCACCAGGGGCAGTTGGGGTATGAGGTACTCGTGGGGCCCGCCACGCGGCCATGACCGGGCCCGGATTTCACGCTGGGTAGCCGACCGTGGCGGACACGCCGAGCATCGCCGACCGGGACCCGCCGAGTCCGCCAACTCGGCTTGACCTGGGGGGCGTACAGGACTTACGTTCTCAATGTGCGGTTCAACGGACCGCCCGCAGACGCGAAGCCCCCGGTTGTTCCCCCGTGATCGGGGGCTTCGTTCTGTGCGGAATCCCATCCGCCGCCCCCGTCGCGCGGCGTCTCCCTCACCCAGGGTCACCGCATCCTTCACGCCGATGCGCCCCCTTCCGCGCCCCCGCTTCTGCCCCGTGCGGCCCTCTACGACCTGCACCGACAGCGCAGGTACGATGCGAGTCTGTGCCACCGCAGGATCCGCACCGAGCTGCGCGGTGACGGCAACTCCCGCCCGCCGCAGGCAGGTTCGGCCAGGGCCGGCCAGGCCCCGGTCCCACGGCCCGGCACACGTCCGGTGGTACACCACGGGGGGACGTTTTGTAGGGGGACGGGATGGATGTCGGCACTCAGGTTTCGCCCGCCCCGGCCGAACTCGCCTGGCTGCGCGCGGTCGACGCCTACACCGTGGGCGCCTACCCCCAGGCCGAGGAGGAGTTCCGGGCCGCGGTACGGCTCGATCCGACGATGGCCGATGCCTGGCTCGGATTACACGCGCTGCGCGCCGACACCTCCATGGCCCTGCTGCGGATGCACCAGCACCGCCACCGCTTCGGCGAGCAGCGCGCCCGCCACCGACGCACCCTCAACTCCTGGTACTGGCTGGGCTGGGGGGGCCAGCCGGTGCTGGAGACCGGCCGCGACCTGCTGCTGGCGCACGCCTCCCACTGGCTCGACGGCCGCCATGTCGCCGAGCTGGACCAGGCGCTGGCCGGCTGCCCGCCGGTGGACACCGACCCCCAGGTCCGCTTTCTGCACGCCTGCCGCGCCTACCTCGTCAAGGACTGGGACCAGCTCGTACGGCACACCGAACCGCTGCTGGGCGATCCGGTGCTGGGCATCGAGGCCGGGCTGTTCGGCGGGATGGCGCGGGTGCGGCTGGAGATGTACGGGCAGGCCGAACCGCTGCTGTCCGCCGCGCTGATGCGCTGCCGCAGCGAGCAGCCGCAGCGCAAGGAGCTGCGCTACTGGCTCGCCCGCGCCCATGAGGGCACCGGTCGCAGCGCCGCGGCGCTCCCCCTCTACCGGGCGGTGCACCGGGTCGACCCCGCGTTCATGGACACCGCGGCCCGGCTGGCCGCCATAGCGGAGGCGGACGGACTGGACGAGGGCGCCGATCTCGCGGCGGTCTCCGCCGCGGGCCCGGTCCAGGAGGCCGCCGGCGATCTCGACCCGCTGGCCCCGCTCGATCCGGTCGACGGTCGTGAGCTGCTGGTGGCCGGGGAGGCGGACGGGCCGGAGGGCGAGCCGGCCGGGGGCGAGACCGCGGCCCGGGTCAAGTCCGCGATGCCGGGGCGGCGCGGCGCCGAGCGGCTGCCCGCCGGCCCCGCCGACCCGGTGCTGCTGGAGCGGGCGCTGGCCGAACTGGAGCGGATGGTCGGCATGGAGCCGGTCAAACGGCAGGTGCGGGCGCTGTCGGCGCAGTTGCGGATGGCGCGGCTGCGGGCGAGCCAGGGGCTGCCGGTGGCGCCCCCGAAGCGGCACTTCGTCTTCTCCGGCCCCTCGGGCACCGGCAAGACGACCGTGGCCCGGATACTCGGCCGGGTCTTCTACGCGCTCGGGCTGCTCGGCGGCGACCATCTCGTGGAGGCCCAACGGGCCGACCTGGTCGGCGAGTTCCTGGGACAGACCGCGGTCAAGGCGAACGAGCTGATCGACTCGGCGCTGGGCGGGGTGCTCTTCGTCGACGAGGCGTACAGCCTGTCCAACTCCGGCTACAGCAAGGGCGACGCCTACGGCGACGAGGCCCTCCAGGTGCTGCTCAAGCGCGCCGAGGACAACCGCGACCGGCTGGTGGTGATCCTCGCCGGCTACCCCGAGGGCATGGACCGGCTGCTCGCCGCCAACCCCGGCCTGTCGTCCCGTTTCACCAGCCGCGTCGACTTCCCCAGCTACCGGCCGCTGGAACTGACCAGGATCGGCGAGGTGCTGGCCGAGGAGAACGGCGACCACTGGGACGAGGAGGCCCGCGACGAGCTGTGCAGCATCAACGGCCATGTCGTCGAGCAGGGCTGGATCGACGAGCTGGGCAACGGCCGCTTCCTGCGCACCCTTTACGAGAAGAGCTGCGCCTACCGCGATCTGCGGCTGTCCATGTGGCCGGGCACCCCGACCCGCGACGACCTCGCCACCCTCCGGCTGCCGGACCTGATGCAGGCGTACGGCGAGGTGCTGTCCGGCCGCGGGCCGGGCCCGCAGGCACCGCCGAAGGGGCTGGACCTGTAGGCCCGGTCGTCGAACTGCCGCCTGCCGGCCCACGCCCCGCACGCGCTCCCGCCGCACCGGACACGCCCGGCCCGCCCATCGGGCGGACGACGGGAGTGTGACGACAGGGCCTGGCGTCACAGGGGCGCGCGCCGGCCCGAAACGTCGGCCGGCGCGCGCCCGGTGGCCGGTCAGCCGGCCAGCGCCGGGCCCCCCGCCGGCCGCGGCAGGCCCTCACGCGGTTCGCCGACCCGCTCGTTCCGCGGCGCCGCGCCGGCCGCCGCCGGACCGGTCCGGTGCGCCGGATCGCGCATCTCGCCGACCAGCATCTCCAGGACGTCCTCCAGCGCCACCAGGCCGAGCACCCGCCCGGCCGGATCGGCCACCGCCGCCAGATGGGAGGCGGCCCGGCGCATCGCGGTCAGCGCGTCGTCCAGAGGCAGTTCGGCGCGGAGGGTGGTCATCGGGTGCCAGATGCGCTGCGGCACCGCCCGGTCCCGGTCCTCCAGGTCGAGCACGTCCTTGACGTGCAGATAGCCCATGTACGTGCCGCCGGGGGCGCACACCGGGAAGCGGGAGAAGCCGGTCCTGACGGTCAGCTCCTCCACCTGGCGGGGCGTCACGGTCGGGTCGACGGTGAACAGCCCGGCCCGGTCGAGCAGGACGTCCGTGACCGGACGGCTGCCGAGCTCCAGGGCGTCGGACAACCGCTCCTGCTCGACGGGGTCCAGCAGGCCCGCCTGCCCGGAGTCCTCGACGAGATGGGTCAGCTGCTCACTGGTGAAGACCGCCTCCACCTCGTCCTTCGGCTCGACCCGGAAGAGCCGCAGCACCCCGTGGGCCAGTGCGCCGAACAGCGCGGTGACCGGGCGGCACAGCCGGGCGAAGGCGACCAGTCCCGGGCTGAACCACAGGGCGGTCCTCTCCGGCGCGGCCATGGCCAGGTTCTTGGGGACCATCTCGCCGATGACCAGGTGGAGGAAGACCACCAGGGCGAGGGCGATGACGTAGCCGAGCGGATGGATCAGCGCCTGGGGCAGCCGGACGGCCGCGAACACCGGCTCCAGCAGGTGCGCGACGGTCGGCTCGGCGACCGCGCCAAGGGTCAGGGAGCAGACGGTGATGCCGAACTGGGCGGCGGCCATCATCTGCGGCAGGTTCTCCAGGCCGTGCAGCACCCGGCGGGCCCGCTTGGAGCCCAGGGTGGCCAGCGGCTCGATCTGGCTGCGGCGTACCGACACCAGGGCGAACTCGGCCCCGACGAAGAAGCCGTTGGCGAGCACGAGCAGCGCCGCGAAGAGGAGTTGGGCCACGGTCATCGGGCCACCTCCGCACCGGCCGCGACGGGCTCCCGGGGCTTCTCGACGGCGGGGGCCCTCCGTACCAGCCTTATCCGCTCGGCGCGGGGGTGCGAGACCAGCCGCACCCGCAGCCGCCAGCCGTCCAGTTCCGCGGTGTCGCCGGGCGCCGGGATCCGGCCGAGTATGTGCGCGACCAGCCCCGCCACCGTCTCGTACGGGCCCTCCGGGGCGTCCAGGCCGATCCGCCGCAGGGTGTCGACCCGGCAGCCGCCGTCGGCGTCCCACGCGGGGCGGCCGTCCTCGGCCGGGGCCTGGCCCAGTTCGGGCAGGTCGACCCGGTCGTGCTCGTCGCGGACCTCGCCGACGAGTTCCTCGATGATGTCCTCCAGGGTCACCACGCCGGCGGTGCCGCCGTACTCGTCGACGACCACGGCGATCGGCTGCTCGCTGCGCAGCCGTTCCAGCAGCGGCTGCACCGGGAGCGTCTCGGGCACCAGCAGCGGCGGTACCGCTATCCGCAGCGCCGGGGTGCGCAGCCGGTCCTCGGCCGGGACGGCGAGCGCGTCCTTGAGGTGGACCATGCCGACGATCTCGTCCAGCCGGGTGCGGTAGACGGGAAAGCGGGAGAGCCCGGTGGCACGGGTGAGGTTGACGACGTCCTCGGCGGTCGCGGTCGACTGGAGGGCGCTGACCCGTACGCGGGGGGTCATCACGTTCTCCGCGGTGAGGTCGCCGAGCGAGAGGGTGCGTACGAACAGGTCCGCGGTGTCCTGTTCGATGGCGCCGGCCCGGGCGGAGTGCCGGGCCAGCGAGACCAGCTCGCCGGGGGTGCGGGCGGAGGCCAGCTCGTCGGTGGGCTCCACGCCCAGGGCGCGGACCAGGCGGTTGGCGACGGTGTTCAGCAGGGTGATCACCGGCCGGAAGAAGCGGGAGAAGGCGTCCTGCGGGCCGGCGACGAAGCGGGCCACCTGGAGCGGCCTGGAGACCGCCCAGTTCTTGGGCACCAGCTCGCCGACGACCATCTGGACGGCGGAGGCCAGCAGCATGCCTATGACGACGGCGATGCCGGGAACCGCTCCCGCGGGCAGGCCGGTGGCGTGCAGCGGTCCTGACAGGAGCCGGGCCAGCGCCGGCTCGGCGAGCATACCGACCACCAACGAGGTGATGGTGATGCCCAGTTGGGTGCCGGAGAGCTGGAAGGAGAGTTCGCGGAGGGCGGAGACGACGGTGCCGGCGCGGCGGTCGCCGCCGGCCGCGGCCCGTTCGGCGTCCGCCTTCTCGACGGTGACGAGGCCGAACTCTGCGGCCACGAAGAAGCCGTTGGCCAGGATCAGCGCGAGTGCCGCCGCGAGCAGGAGCAAGGGGCCGGTCATGCCGCCGCCTCCGTCGTATACGGGGGTTGGGGAGGGGCGGCGCAGGTACTACAGGACGATCCGTCCATTGCCGGAGGGAGTCACTCCTCGGGTTGTCGTGGTCCCACTGAGGGGCGGGGTGCGGGGCGCATCCCGGAGAACAGAGTAAACAGCGGCGCCCGCGTCAGGGCAGGCTCATCCGGCCGTGTGGTCGACGGCACCCCAGCTCTCGGCGAGGTCGCGCAGCGCGCGGGCGTCCCGGATGGCCTGGTCCTTCGCGATACCGGGCTGGATTCCCATCGCGGGCAGGCTGGTGCCGTCGGCGAGGTCCAGATGGACCCACGGGTCGCCGGCCCGGAGGTTGACGCGCACGACCTGGGCCCAGGCCAGTTCGCGCTTGGTGGTGAGGTTGACGACGGTGATGCCCTCCGGCCGCGCGACCACCTTGGGGCGGGCGAGCAGCAGGAGGACGGCGGCCACCAGGACGCCGACCGCGACGAAGCTCATCCGCTCGCCGCCGCTCAGCTTCGGCAGCAGCAGCGCGATCACCACGAGGGCGGCGAGCTGGGCGATGCCGACGGCGTACAGCACGGCCCTGGTGCGGGACGGCCGGAAGGTCACCGGGAGGCCGGGCGGGGAGGCGGCGGGCGAGGCGGGCGCGGACACGTGTGGTCTTCCGTCAGGGTGTGCGAGAGGCGGCCGGGGGTGCGGGCGTGCGGCGGTGCGTCAGAGCCGGCAGGCGTGGATGCCGGTGGTCAGGATCGCGCGGGCGCCGAGGTCGTAGAGCTCGTCCATGATGCGCTGGGCGTCCTTGGACGGGACCATCGAGCGGACCGCGACCCAGCCCTCGTGGTGCAGCGGGGAGACGGTCGGCGACTCCAGTCCGGGGGTGAGCGCGACGGCCTTTTCGACCTGTTCGACCCGGATGTCGTAATCCATCATCACGTACCGGCGGGCCACCAGAACGCCCTGCATCCGGCGCAGGAACTGGCGCACCTTCGGGTCGTCGTCGGGTGCGCCGGTACCGCGGATGACCACGGCCTCGGACTTCAGGATGGGCTCGCCGATGATCTCCAGGCCGGCGTTGCGCAGGGTGGTGCCGGTCTCGACGACATCCGCGATGATCTCGGCGACGCCGAGCTGGATGGCGGTCTCGACGGCGCCGTCGAGGTGGACGACGGAGGCGTCCACGCCGTGGTCGGCGAGGTGCCGGGTGACCAGGCCGGAGAAGGAGGTGGCGATGGTCATGCCGCCGAACTCGCCGACGTCCTTGGCGGTGCCGGGGCGGGTGGCGTAGCGGAACGTCGAGCCGGCGAAGCCGAGCTGGAGGATCTCCTCGGCCGGCGAACCGGAGTCCAGCAGCAGGTCGCGGCCGGTGATGCCGATGTCGAGCTTGCCGGAGCCGACGTAGACGGCGATGTCGCGGGGGCGCAGGAAGAAGAACTCGACCTCGTTCTCCGCGTCGACCAGGACCAGTTCCCTGCGGTCCTTGCGCTGGCGGTAGCCGGCCTCATGCAGCATCGCCGACGCAGGCTCGGACAGTGAACCCTTGTTGGGGACAGCGATGCGCAGCATGAGAGCGAATTCCTTTGCAGCTAAAGGGAGTTGGCGGAGGAGCTGGGGGCTGGATCAGAGGTGGGCGTAGACGTCGTCGAGGGAGATGCCTTTGGCGATCATCATCACCTGAAGGTGGTAGAGGAGCTGGGAGATCTCCTCGGCGGCGGCCTCGTCGGACTCGTGCTCCGCGGCCATCCACACCTCGGCGGCCTCTTCGACGACCTTCTTGCCGATCGTATGGACACCCGCCTGCACCAGCTCGGCGGTGCGGGAGGTGGCCGGGTCGCCGGTGGCGGCCTTCTGCTGGAGCTCGGCGAAGAGCTCCTCGAACGTCTTCTTGGACATGATGCCGCCTACCCTACGCGGTGCAGTCACAGCGGCGCGCAGCGCCTCGTACGAAGGGTGGCGGCGGGCGACGGGCGGGCGGCGCGCAGCGCCTCGTATGAAGGGCGGTGGTGGGAGACGGGCGGGCACTCAGCGCCAGGGCTCCGAGACGGTGCGCAGGGTGGCGGCGGTGGCGACCGCGGCGGTGACCGCTTCGTGGCCCTTGTCCTCGGCGGACCCCGGCAGGCCCGCGCGGTCCAGCGCCTGCTGCTCGGTGTCGCAGGTCAGCACCCCGAAGCCGACCGGTACGCCGGTGTCCACGGAGACCTGGGTCAGGCCCTGGGTCACGCCCTGGCACACATAGTCGAAGTGCGGGGTGCCGCCCTTGATGACCACGCCGAGGGCGACCACCGCGTCGTAGCCGCGGCCGGCCAGCACCTTGGCCACCACCGGCAGCTCGAACGCGCCGGGCACCCGCAGCAGCGTCGGCTCGTCGATGCCCAGCTCGGCGAGGGCGCGCAGCGCGCCGTCCACCAGGCCGTCCATGACCTGCTGGTGCCACTGCGCGGCGATCACGGCCACCCGCAGGTCGCCACAGTTCTTCACGGTCAGTTCGGGTGCGCCCTTGCCGCTCACGGTTCTCCTCGTACGGGTGATGGTGCTGGATCTGGCTGACGGTGGTTACTGGTTGCCGCAGGTGGCCGCGCCATCAGGGGGCGCGGCGCCGGCCGCTCCGGTGGAGCCGGTGCCTGCACCGGGCAGCCAGGGCAGGTCGTGCCCCATCCGGTCGCGCTTGGTGCGCAGATACCGCAGGTTGTGCTCGCCGGCCTGGACGGGCATCGGCTCGCGGCCGGTGACCTCGAGGCCGTGCCGGACCAGGGCGGCGGTCTTCTCGGGGTTGTTGGTCATCAGGCGCAGCGAGCGCACGCCGAGGTCCCGGAGCATCTGTGCGCCGGCGCCGTAGTCCCGCGAGTCGGCGGGCAGTCCGAGCTCCAGATTGGCGTCGAGGGTGTCCCGGCCGCGCTCCTGGAGCTCGTAGGCGCGCAGCTTGGACAGCAGCCCGATGCCGCGCCCTTCGTGGCCGCGCAGGTAGATGACCACGCCGCGGCCGGCCTCGGTGATCCGCCGCAGCGAGGCGTCCAGCTGGGGCCCGCAGTCGCAGCGCAGCGAGTGGAAGACATCACCGGTCAGGCACTCGGAGTGCACCCGGACCAGGACGTCCTCGCCGTCGCCGAGGTCGCCGGCGACCAGCGCGATGTGCTCGACGCCGTCGACCGCGGAGCGGTAGCCGTACGCGGTGAACTCGCCGTGCGCGGTGGGCAGCCGGGTCTCGGCCTCGCGGCGGACGGTGGGTTCGGACGACCGGCGGTAGGCGATCAGGTCCTCGATGGAGATGATCGCCAGGCCGTGCTTGCGGGCGAACGGGACCAGTTCGGGCAGCCGCAGCATGGTGCCGTCCTCGCCGGCGATCTCCACGATGGCGGCGGCCGGGCGCAGTCCGGCCAGCCGGGCGAGGTCGACCCCGGCCTCGGTGTGGCCGTTGCGGACCAGTACGCCGCCGGGCCGGGCGCGCAGCGGGAAGATGTGGCCGGGCCGTACGAAGTCGGCCGGGGCCGCCGTACCGGAGGCGAGCAGCCGCAGGGTGGTGGCGCGGTCGGCGGCGGAGATGCCGGTGCTGACGCCGTGCGCGGCGGACGCGTCCACGGAGACGGTGAACGCGGTGCTCATCGCCTCGGTGTTCCGGTCGACCATCTGCGGGAGTTCCAGCCGGTCCAGCTCGTCGCCCTCCATGGGAGCGCAGATCAGTCCGCGGCATTCGCTCATCATGAACGCGACGATCTCCGGGGTGGCCATCTCCGCCGCGACGATCAGGTCGCCCTCGTTCTCCCGGTCCTCGTCGTCCACCACGACGACCGGCCGGCCGGCGGCGATGTCCGCGATCGCGCGCTCCACGGGATCCAGCACCGGTGCGTCCTCGGTCTCGTCGTACCAGCTCTGCAGTGCGGTCATGCCCCCACCCCATCGATAGCTGCTCCGCCCGGGCGGCGCGGAGGTGTGCCGTTCGTTGTCGGCCGCGGCCCGGTGGCCGCGCGTGCGTCGCTCACAGCAGAGCTCCTTCCAGGACCGGACCGGCGTCCGCGCTCCGCGAGCGCAGCCACCAGTCGCGCATGCCCCACACGACGAGGGCGAGATAGACGACGTAGACGAGACCGGAGAAGGCGAGCCCGCTGCTGAAGGCGAGCGGGACGCCGACGAGATCGACCAGCAGCCAGGCGAACCAGAACTCGACCAGACCGCGGGCCTGCGCGACCATCGCGGCGAGCGTGCCGACGAAGATGTAGGCGTCCGGCCAGGGGTTCCAGGACAGCTGGGGGACCAGGGTGAACAGGCCGCCGACGGCCGCGGTGCCCACGGCCGTGCCGCCGATCAGCATGCCGCGCTCGCGCCGGCCGGCGAACCGTACGGCGACGGAGCCGTCCTGCGCCTGCTGCCGGCCGCGCTGCCACTGCCGCCAGCCCCACAACGCCACGCCGATGACCAGCAGTTGCTTGCCGACGCCGCCGCTGAGATGGGCGGAGGCGTACGCGGCGACGAGGATGACGCCGGAGAGGAACTGGGCGGGCCAGGTCCATATGGAGCGCCGCCAGCCGAGCGCGAGGGCGGCCAGCCCGATGGTGTTGCCGAGCATGTCCGACCAGATGACGCGCTGTCCGAAGGCCGTGAAGGCGGGACCGTTCAGCCAGGCCAGGAGGCTCACCGGTCCATCTCCTGGATCTCCGCGAGGACGCCGGTGTCCCGGGAACCCCGGCCGAGCAGCCGCTCCACATACTTGGCGAGCACGTCGACCTCCAGGTTGACCGGGTCGCCGGTCTGCTTGAGGCCGAGGGTGGTCAGCGCGAGGGTGGTCGGGATGAGGCTGATGGTGAAGGAGTCGTCGGCGGCCTCGACGACGGTGAGGCTGACGCCGTCGACCGTGATGGAGCCCTTCTCGACGACGTAGCGGGCGAGTTGGTCGGGCAGCGAGATCCGCACCAGCTCCCAGTGTTCACCCGGGGTGCGCTCGACGATCGTGCCGGTGCCGTCGACATGGCCCTGGACGAGGTGCCCGCCGAGCCGTCCGCCGAGCGCCATCGGGCGCTCCAGGTTGACCCGCGAACCGGTCGACAGCGCGCCGAGGCTGGAGCGCTTGAGGGTCTCGGCCATCACGTCGGCGGTGAACTCCCCGCCTTCGGTGTCCACGACGGTCAGACAGACGCCGTTGACGGCGATCGAGTCCCCGTGCCTGGCGCCTTCGGTGACGACGGGGCCGCGGAGCCGGAAGCGGGCGGCGTCACCGAGGTCCTCGATGGCGGCGACCTCACCCAGTTCTTCGACGATTCCGGTGAACACTTCAGTTCTCCTCGGGACGGGAGTGGCGAATGGGGGTGGCGGTGATGCGCAGATCGGGGCCCAGCCGGGCGGTCTCGGTCACGTCCAGACGCAACGCCTCGGCGATGGTGGTGATTCCGGCGTCGCCGACGGCGGCCGGGCCGGCGCCCAGCAGCACCGGCGCGAGATAGCCGACGACCTTGTCGACGGCGCGGGCGGCCAGGAAGGCGCCGGCGAGCGTGGGCCCGCCTTCGAGCAGTACGGAGCGCACATCGCGCGCGTGGAGGGCCTGGAGCAGTGCGGGGATGTGCAGCCCGCGCCCCTCGGCGGCGCGCGGCAGCCGCACGATGGGGGCGAGCCCTTCGAGGTGGGCCGCGTCGGCGTCCTCGGCGACCGCGATCAGGGTGGGCGCGGTGCCGTCCAGCACGCGGGCGCCGGCCTTGACGGCGCTGGCGCCGGAGTCGACCACCACCCGCAGCGGCCGGCTGATCTCGTCGTCGGACAGCCCGGCGATCCGCACGCCGAGCTGCGGATCGTCCGCGCGGGCGGTGCCGGAGCCGACGATCACCGCGTCCGCGGCGGCCCGCAGCCGGTGCACGTCGGCCCGCGACTCGGGCGAGGAGATCCAGCGGCTGGTGCCGTCGGCGGCGGCGACCCGGCCGTCCAGGGTGGCGGCGTACTTCCACAGCACGAACGGGCGCCCGCGCAGCACCGAGGTCAGCCACGCCTCGTTGCCGGCCGCGGCCTCGTCGGCGAGCAGTCCACCCTCGACCTCGATCCCGGCCTCGGCCAGCGTCAGGGCGCCGCCGGTGGCGGTCGGGCTGGGGTCGGCGACGGCGTAGACGACGCGGGCGACACCGGCGTCGATCAGCGCCTGGGCGCACGGTCCCGTACGCCCGGTGTGGTTGCAGGGTTCCAGGGTGACCAGCGCGGTACCGCCCCGGGCCCGCTCGCCCGCGGCGCGCAGCGCGTACACCTCGGCGTGCGGCCCGCCGGCCCGCCGGTGCCAGCCCTCGCCCGCCGTACGGCCCTCGGAGTCCAGGACGACACAGCCGACGACCGGGTTGGGACTGGTGTGCCCGAGGCCGCGGGCGGCGAGCTCGATGGCTCGGCGCATCGCCGCGATCTCTACGGGGGCTGCGGTGGCCACCGGGTCCTCCTGCCTCTCAGGGCACGGACTCCGGGGCTGTCTGGACGACAGAAGCGGAAACGGAGCCACGGGGACACCGGGGCCGGAGAAGAGGCCCGCCCGGAACACGACCGGACGCGCCGCCGACGGCGGTGTACCGAAGCTCGCCCGCCGCGCACTGCCTCCCATCCGGACTTTCACCGTCGGTGCAGGAATTCCACCTGCTCAACCGGCCGCTGGCTGCGGACGGGTCGCGGACTGTTACCGCCGGTTCGGAATTACACCGACCCCGGAGTGCGCTGCTGCTCTTATGTCAGTACAGGGCCAGTGTGCCACGAGTGATCGTGACCCATGCGGGCGAAGCCCTGTGGGCTGCCTCACAAGATCCGGCGCGCCGCCTGTCACAGCCGCCCTCGATGTTCCGTCATGAGGGCCGTGTCTCTCCGGTTTCCCCTCTCCCACCTCAAGGACTGATCCGCGATGGCGACAACGGCGACGATTCTCGTCACCGGCGGCACGGGCACGCTCGGCCGCGCCCTGGTCGACCGGCTGCTCCGCGACGGCCACCACGTACGGCCGCTCAGCCGGCGCCCCCATACTGGCACCGCGCGACCGCAGCTGCGGTCGTACGCCGTCGACCTGCGCGACGGCACCGGCCTGGCGGACGCGGTGGCGGGCGTGGACACCGTCGTGCACTGCGCCACGACCCCCACGGGCGGTGACCAGGAGTCGGCACAGCGGCTGGTCGAGGCGGTACGGCGGGCGGGCGTCCGGCACCTGGTGTACATCTCGATCGTCGGCGTGGACCGGATCCCGCTCGGCTACTACCGCACCAAGCTCGCGGTGGAGCGGCTGATCGAGGAGTCCGGGGTCGGCTGGACGGTGCTGCGGGCGACGCAGTTCCACAACCTGGTGCTCGGGATCGTCAAGGCGCTCGCCAAGTCGCCGGTGGTGCCGGTGCCCGCGGGCGTCCGCATCCAGCCCGTCGAGGTGGGAGAAGTGGCGGACCGGCTGGCCGAGTTGGCGCTCGGCGCACCGGCCGGGCGGGTCCCGGACATGGGTGGGCCCGAGGCGCTGGGGTTCCGGGAGCTGGCCCGCCTGACCCTTGAGGCGGGCGGCCGGCACCGGCTGCTGCTCCCGCTGCCGCTGCCCGGTGCGACCATGGCGGCGCTGCGGCGGGGCGCGAACCTCGTACCGGACCACGCGGACGGGCGGCGGACCTACGCGGACTTCCTGGCGGAGCGGATGGCCCGCTGAACAGCCGGGCGGTGGCCGGCAGGGCCCTGCCGACGACGACCGCCGCGCGCCGTGCACACATGGCGGAATCCCCGTCGCCCTCCCCTCCCCACGCCATAATTCCCTTAGTACCAGGCGGAGTTCCCGATAATTTACCGCGCATGGCTGACAACGGCGGTCCCGACGTCACCCCTCTCCCCCGCCCGGTTCTGCGCCGCGCACGCCGGTCCGTCGCCGCGGTGTTCCTCGTGCACGGCGCGGTCACCGGGAGCTTCGCCACCCGCATCCCCTGGATCCAGGACCACACCGGCATCTCCCCCGGCCAACTCGGCCTGGCCCTGGCCTTCCCAGCGATCGGCGCCTCGCTGGCGATGCCGCTCGCGGGCCGGATCAGCCATCGCTTCGGCGCCCGCACCGCGCTGCGCGGCCTGCTCACCCTCTGGACGCTGTCCCTGCTCCTGCCCGCCCTCTCCCCCGACGTCTTCGTGCTGTGCCCGGCACTGCTGGCGTACGGCGCGAGTTCGGGCATGGCGGACGTCGCGATGAACGCGCTGGGCGTGGAGACCGAGGACCGGCTCGGCCGGCCGATCATGTCCGGGCTGCACGGCATGTGGAGCACCGGGGCACTGCTCGGCTCGGCGGCCGGCACCGCCGCCGCACACGCCGGAACCGACGCCCGGCTGCATCTCGCCGGTGCGGCCCTGGTCCTCACCCTGCTCGGCGCGCTCGCCTGCCGGGGCGTGCTGGACCTGCGCAGCACCCCCGAGGAGCACCCGCCGCCCCGCTTCGCACTGCCACCCAGGTCGGCCCTGATCATCGGCGCCGTCGGGTTCTGCGCGGTCTTCGCGGAGGGCTCCGCCCTGGACTGGTCGGCGGTCTACCTCCGCGACCGGCTGGGCACCGACGCGGGCCTGGCCGCCGCCTCCACCACCGCCTTCGCCTGCACGATGGCCGCCGCCCGGCTGGCCGGTGACAAGGTGGTGGCCCGGTTCGGGCCGGTGCGCACGGTCCGTGCGGGCGGCGCGCTGGCCACGGCCGGCGGCCTGCTGATCGTCGCGGCGCGGCACCCGGCCATGGCGGCGGCCGGGTTCGGCCTGGTCGGGCTAGGCGTCGCGGTCGTGGTCCCGCTGGCGTTCGCCGCCGCCGGGCGCAGCGGCCCCACCCCGAGCCAGGCCATCGCGGGCGTCGCCACGATCACCTACACCTCCGGCCTGATCGCCCCCTCGGCCATCGGCGGCATCGCCCAGGCGACCTCACTGACCGTCTCCTTCATGCTGGTCACGGCGCTGGCCTTCGGCCTGGTAGTGGGCGCACGGGCGCTGCGGGTCCCGTCCCGCACCGCGTCCGGGGGTGCGGCAGCCGTGACCGGCGACCTGAAGCGGTCCCGGCCGCGGTGAGTCAGGCAGCGTCCGCCGCCGTGCCCGCCTCCGCGTCCGCAGACTCCGGCCGAGCGGATCCGCGGCGATCGCGCGGGCCCGGTCCGACCAGGGAGTGGGGCGCAGCGTCCCCGCGTCGACGCGCACGAGCACCCGGTGGCCGTGGGCGTGGGTGCCGGTGCCGTCGGCGTCGCAGATCCGGAAGCCGTGGTTGAGCCCGGTACGGCCCGGGCGCTCGACCCACAGGTGCGCGGCGTAGCGGCCTGCGCTGATGACCGGCCGCTCGCAGGAGACCCGCATCTCTTTACTCACATTGCACATGTCGCGGCGGCGGCCCGGTCACCGTCGAACCCGAACCCGAACCCGTGCCTGTACTCGGCCCGGGCCCGCTCGACCAGCAGCGGGTAGCGGGAGTTGTGGAGCATGCCGAGCGCGTCGAGACCGTCGAAGTGGACGGTGACGGGGACCAGTTGCCCGTATGGGACGGGGGTGGCGGCCCGGTGGGGTTCGGCGCTCGCTGCTGATGCTCCTGGGTTCCTTCGTGCGGCGACCGGTGCTCGTGGCACCGGCGGGGCTGCCGCGACAAGCCCGAGTCGTCGTAAGCGACTGCTCAGAATGCTTCTCCGGCGAGTCACCGGCAGCATCCGCGCCCCAGGTCACCGCCCGCGTGCGCGGCGCAACGGCCACCACCCCACATCGCTTCCACCCACGCCCGCCTCGCCCCGCGTCGCCCCGCCTCACCGATGCCCTGCCCGCGTGATCGCGGCACTGTAGCGAAGTTAAGACATCTCACCAGGTACACCCCACATCACGGCGGGAATGACCCGATGTGACAGTCAACAGCGTGCTCACAAACCTCGGTTGGAGGCGAACAGATGGCTGACAGGGTCAGCGGTGTGGTCCGGTGGTACAACCAGGCCCGGGGTGTCGGGTACATCGACGGGGACGACGGCCGCGAGGTAAGGGTGGACAGGCGGTCCATCGAGGACGGAACCTTTGTCGTCGAGGGGCTGCGGGTGACCTACGTGCCGGCGGAAGACGAAAACGGCTGGCACGCGGAGCACTTGAGCATAGTCAGGCACTCACCGGGCGCCGCCCACCCCCAGTAACCCGCACGTCCGGCAAGGCACCATCCGGGGGTGAGCGGACAGACCCGTTCACCCCGCAAGGGTGGAGGGTCTGTCGCCCGGCATCAGGCCAACTGCGCGGGCCGCCCGGCGGCTCCAGGCAGGGCCTGCCTTCTGCTCACTACTTGACGCACCGCGCGTAGACGGTGCCGGTCACATGCGGAATCGACGCTCCGTGCCCCAATCCGGGGTCGTTGATCGTCACCTTCCAGGAGCGGGACGTGTCCGGGTACGACTCGGTGATGCTGCCGTTGGCGTCCTGACCCCGGGAGGTGAAACCGCCGCCGGTCACCGTCATCCCGCGCGTGCACTTCGCCGTCCCCGTGAAGGTACCCTTCCCGTTGGCAACCAGCGGCGCGGTCACGGTCGTCGCAACTCGGCCCGGACGCTCCTGCGCGGATGCCGTCACCGGAACCGCCGTCACCAACGCCGTCACCGCGAGGCCCAGCATCAACCGGCTCACTGCTGTACGCATGAGTTCAACCCCCACCTCTGTCGGGAAACGGGCCCCCGCCTGTCGCGGACGCCCCTCCCATCTCTGCGCAGCACGACCGCCCCTTATGCCAATGATCCCGAAATACAGATAACCATGATTATCTGACCCGGTTGTCCCGATGTCCGCAGGCAACGAAGACGCCCGGCGAGCGCGACGCGCGTGGGCCGGCGGCGCAAACCGGGTATACGGCGGGCGTACAGACGAACCGGCGCGCGTCCCGCCGCCCAACGCGACAAATGCCCCTGCACGCCGGAACTGTCCCGTCGCCCGCTGCACTAGATTCCCTGCCACCGTCGTGCCGTCCGGTCCCGTACCCGACGACGGGCCCTGAAGGGAACTCCATGAGCAGTCCGCGGACCGACCCCGGAACCGCCCCTTGCGCCCCGCCCACCTCTTCCGCCCACTCAACTCCCGCACCGGGGACCGCGCCCACCCCCGGGCGGCCGCGGGCCCGCAGGCACCGCGCGCTCCGGATGGCCGCCGCGCTGTCCGTACTCCTCGCCGGCACCTTCTTCACCACCGGCGCCGCCCCGCCCCGGGCCGCGAAGGCCGGTCTCACCTGCACCTCGATCGGCCGCACTTTTCAGGACGGCAACACCGTCTCCGGCTCCGGCGCCATCATCGCGCCGTGCAGCGGCGGGGCGACCCTCGTGATCCAGCGCTCACGCTGGTACGGCTGGGAGGACATGGCCACCCAGAACTTCACCGGGCGGCACTCGCAGACCATCACCTACAACTGCGGCGGAACCGGCATCCACGACTTCCGTACGTACATCAACTCCCAGCATGCCGATGGGAGTTACGAGTTCCACGAGTCCAACCGCATCAATGCCAATTGTGGTTGACCGCACAGAGCTCCAGGGCCGTCGGAAAGGAGCCCCCGTGCACGTCCCGCCCCGCACCGCCCGCCGCTGCGCCACGCTCACGGCCACCGCGCTGCTCGCCCTGACCCCCACCGCCGCCACCGCCGCCCCGGCACGCGCCCCGTCCGCCAGCTCCGTGCAGGACGTCGCCGTCTGCACCGCCCAGGTCGACAACCCGCACTTCTCCAACGGCGCGGGCAGTGTCATCTTCAAGGCCCGGATGAGCTGTACGGCCAACGGAAACGTCCCCACGGTCAACCTCCGGGTGTGGGGCACCCTCGGCTACGTCTACGGCGGCTCGCCCGGCCACCCCGCACAGGGCCCGCCCTCCACCGCCGCGACCTCCGACCAGACCCAGACCGTGCCGACCAACGGACAGCAGGTGACGTACTACACGCCGGTGCCCGACGATCGCAGGAAGGTCACCGCGGCCGGGACCTACGTCGGCTCGGTCACCTTCCAGATCGTTGCCCCCGCCCCCGGCACCGTGGGCCGCGAACAGGGCAACTACGTCTACGTACAGCGCTGACCGGCCTCCCGCGCCCGGCGTCCGGCGCCCGCTACGGTGGCTGCCATGACGGACGCCGAGCACTGGGTCCCCGACGCCCGAACCCTCCTGTGGTGCTTCGGCCGCGCCGACGAGCACCGGGTGATGCCGGCGATCCGGGCTGATGTGCGGCTCCGGTCGCAGGGCGTGGAGCCGGGCTCGGACGCGTACTGGCTGCTGGTCTCCGAGGCCGCGATCGAGGCGGTGCTGTACGACCTGCTGGAGCGCGCCAGGGCGGAGGGCACCGTCTTCGGCGACCGGCCGCGGCCCCCCGCGTGATTCCGCGTACGCGCGACTGCGATCGACCCACCCCGGGTCCGGGTCCGGAAGGTCGCCCGGCATCAGGAGATCCGACGAATTCACCCTGCATCCAGGTGATTTGACGCATGCCCGACGGATTGCCGAAAGCCCCTCGGCCCTCACTCCTTCGCCCTCGGTCCCTCCCCCCTCAGTCCCGCAGCCCTCGCTCCGTCCTTGCGGTCAGCGGTCCCGTCGCATCGCTGGTTCCGGCATCGAGGGGCGGTATGCGCCGCTGCCCGGCTGCCCGAGAGAGCCAGCGCACGGAGTGGTGGCCGCTCAGCACGATGAGCGTCCCGAGAGCGATGCCGCCGAGTTCGAAGTGCCGCGTGACCTTCAGCGAGACGCCGCCGATGGCGATGATGATCCGGCCGCGGCGGGAACGAGGTTCAGCGGCACGGTGAAGTCCACCTTGCCGCGGATCCGGATTCGGGCACCCGGCAGGCCGGTCATGCCGTAGCGGATGACGGTGATACCGCCCAGCACGCCGCCGGGAATCGCGGCCACCACCGCGCCGACTTCGGGCACGGACCGAACAGCACCGCAAAAGCCGCTGCCGCGGAATAGGCGGCGGTGGAATAGCCCCGGGTCGCCGTCATCACACCGATGTTCTCGGCCCACGTCGTCGTGGCCGGACCGCCGACCGCAGCACCGCCAGAAATGGGGCCGGGGCGCGGCGGGGAAACTCGGGCCGTGGCCAACCTCCGGAATTCTGCGTCACGTTCACCGAGGCGTATCCCGGTACACCGAACGAACAGGGGTTTCGCACGGGGCATTTGCTCATGCGGAATGGCCCGCCGGAAGCCCGTGACAAAGGTCGTCACACATCCCGGAATCCGGCGGAGGCACCACAGCACGGCGCGCCGATTATTACTCCGATCCGGTCAACGGACCGCGGCCAACGGCATATTCAGGGGTTTACCGATGCCACGCTGAGCGGATGACGACGATTCAGCAGCACGGCGGAAAGGGCCCGCGGCACACCGCGGAGAGCCCCGCCGCACGGCCCCCCAACGGCGCCGGAACCGCAACCACGGCAGGTATGGCCGATGTTCTGGCGCGGATGCGCGCGCTGGACGCATCGCTGCCCCCGCAGGACGGGGTGGCGGTGTTCAACCGGGTCTACCTGACGGTCACCGAGGCCATCGCGCAGCGCGTAGGGGGTGGCGCCTTCGAGGACCCGGAGGCCACCGGTGAACTGGACGTCCTGTTCGCCCACCGCTACTTCACCGCCGTGGACGCCGACGCCGCGGGACTGCGCCCACCGGCCTGCTGGCGCCCGCTCTTCCAGTTGCGGCGGCACCCCGGAGTCCATCCGCTGCAATTCGCGCTGGCCGGCATCAACGCGCACATCGGCCACGATCTGGCGCTCGCCGTACTGGACACCTGCCAGGCGCTCGACTGCGAACCGCTCGCCCTGGAGGGCGACTTCGACCGGATCGGGACCGTCCTGGCCGGCCTGGAGGAGGGCATTCGGGAGACGCTGATGCCCGGTCCCGACGTGCTCGACATCGCCGATCCGCTCATGCATCTGGTCGGCTCCTGGAGCCTGGAGATGGCCCGGGACGGCGCCTGGGCCGCCGCCCGGATGCTGTGGGGCGTCCGCCGGCTGCCGGAGGTGGCCGAGGAGTTCGCCGAGCGCTTGGACGCGAGCATCGGCCTGATCGGCAGGTGTCTGCTGACGCCGCTGAACTGACCCCGCCGCCGGGCAGGGGACACACCGGGCGGCGTCGGGCCGCCGCGACCGCCATCGGGCCGGCCTCGGTCGGCCCGGGCCCGCCCGTCCGATCCCGGTCTACCCGGCCGGGGCAGCGGCGGCCGGTGCCGACGAGGTGCTGCTCGATCTCCCGGTCCGCTGCCGGGACGGCGGCGAACCGGCCGACCGCGCCGCCGGGCTGCACGCCCTGATCCGCGCGGCCGGCCTCTGGGGTCGGCCCGGTCAGTCCTCGGGGAGTTCGACCGGGGCGATCTCGTCGTAGACGTCGCCCGGGCCCGGGTTCGCCGCGTCCGTGGCGCCGCCGAAGTGGTGCATCACGCCCCACACCGCGTTCAGCGCGGTCTGCACGGCGCCCTCGGCCCAGCCCGCGGTCCAGGAGATGTCGTCGCCGGCCAGGAAGATGCCCCGCTTGTCCTCGGGGAGCAGGTCCTGCATGAAGTGGGTGAACAGGCGCCGCTGGTAGCGGTAGTGGCCGGGGAGGTTGGCCTTGAACGCGCCCATGAAGTAGGGCTCGTTCTCCCAGGAGACGGTGACCGGGTTGCCGATGATGTGCTTGCGGATGTCGACGTTCGGATAGATCTCCGACAGCGACTTCAGCATGACCTCCATACGCTCGTTGGCGTTCAGCGGCAGCCACTTGAGGCTGTCGTCGCACCACGTGTACGAGAGGCAGATGACGGCCGGCCGGTCCGGCCCGTCGTCCAGGAGGTAGGTGCCGCGGGTCATCCGGTCGGTGAGCGTCATGCTCATCACGTCCCGGCCGGTGGGCTCGCCGTTCTCGTCGACGGCCTTGTCCAGCCAGAACGGCCGGTCCACGGGCACGAAGAGCTTGCTGGACTCCATGTAGTGGGTCCGCTCCATCGCCGTCCAGTGGTCGATGGGGAACAGCTCGTCGTCACAGGCGATCTTGCTCAGCAGCATCCAGGACTGCGCGGTGAAGACCGCGGCCTCGTAGGTGCGGATGTCGCCGGCGGCGTCGGTCACGGTGACCCGGTTGCCCGCGGTGCGGTGGAGCCGGGTCACGGCCGGGCGCGGCGCGCCGTCGTGCAGCGTGGCGAGCGAGGTGCCCGGCGCCCAGTACACGATCTTCTCGGGCTCGCGCTCCCACAGGCGCAGCGGCAGCTGCTGGCTGCCGCCCACGATGCCCCGGTGGTGGTCGTCGGCCTCGGTGTAGACGACGCGCAGGATCTCCAGGATGGAGTTGGGGAAGTCGGTGTCCCAGCCGCCGGTGCCGAAGCCGACCTGGCCGAAGATCTCCCGGTGGCGGAAGGAACGGAAGGCGGTGGAGTCGCAGAGGAAGCCGTAGAAGGTCTGGTTGTCGAGCTTCTCGACGAGCCGGGACCAGATCTCCCGGATCCGCGGGACGTCGCGTTCGCGCAGCGCCCGGTTCATGTCGGAGAAGTCCGCGCCCTCCTCCAGGCAGGCGTTCCAGGCGTCCATGACCTGGGTGTAGACCTCCGGCAGGTCCTCGACGGTGCGCGCGTAGTGCGACTCGCCCTTGAGGTCCACGACCGTCGACGGGGTGTCGGGGGCCAGCGGGTTGGGGAACGGCTTGGTCTCCAGGCCCACCAGGTCGATGTAGTGCTGGAGCGCGGTGGAGCTCGGCGGGAAGCGCATCGCGCCCATCTCGGCGGTCAGGCTCGGGTCGCAGCCCTCGAAGCCGACGGTGCGCAGCCGGCCGCCTATCCGGTCCGCCTCGTAGACGACGGGCTTGAGGCCCATCTTCATCAACTCGTAGGCGGTGACGATGCCGGAGAGGCCGCCGCCGATGACCGCGACCTCCTTGCCGTGCTCGGTGGCGGGGACCTGACCGAGGCCCGCGGGGTGCGCCAGGAAGTCGTCATAGGCGTACGGGAAGTCCGGGCCGAACATGGTGATCGGCGGCTGGGCATCCGCGTGGTGGGCGGCGGTGGGCACCGTGGACGTCATCGGGGCGGACTCCTTGCGGGCGGGGGCGGTGTGTCGGGACAGGCCGGAGCGGGGCTCGGCGGGATACGGGGCCGGGGGCGGCTCGGCGGGGCGGGCCGGGGCGGCCACCCGCGGCCCGTCGTGCGGCGGGGCGGATCAGGTCACGTCAGGGGCGGTCACGTCAGGGGTGGTCACGTCAGGGGGTGGTGGCATCGGGCAGGTGACATCAGGTCGGCGGCCGAGGCACGGCGGCGCTGCGGTCATGTCGGCGGCCGGTGCGCATCCGGGGGCCGGTCGCGACGGTGGGGGTCACGCCAGGTGGCCGTACAGCTCGGGCCGCCGGTCGTGCAGATAGGGGTTGTTCTCCCGCGACTCCTTGAGGAAGTCCGGGTCGACCGCGGCCTGCACCAGCTGCTCGGAGCGCCCGGCGCGGGTCCGTACGACACCGTCGGGACCGGCCAGGCAGCTGAGCCCGACGAACTCGAACTCGCCTTCCTCGCCGACCCGGTTGACGTACGCGAGGTACATCTGGTTCTCGAAGGCGCGCACGGGGATGACGGACTCCGCGACGAACTGGAAGGGGTGCATCTGCGCGGTCGGCACCAGCAGCAGGTCCGTGCCGGCCAGCGCGTGCGCCCGGACGTTCTCCGGGAACTCCACGTCGTAGCAGATCAGCAGGCCGATCCGGACCCCGGCGAGCTCGGCCTGTACGACGGGCCGGTCGCCCGGCGTGAACCATTCGCGCTCGAAGCAGCCGAAGAGATGGGTCTTACGGTAGTTCGCGAGCCGCGCGCCGTCCGGGCCGATCAGCTGCGCCGAGTTGTGGACCATGGCCCGGCCGTCGCCCGCGTCGCGCTCGCCCTGCGGGGCGCGCTCCGGGTAGCCGTAGAGGATCGCGATGCGGTGGGCGGCGGCGATACCGGCGATGGCCCGGGCGCCGGCGCCGTCCGCGGTCTCGGCGAGGCGGTGGACGTCGCCGCCGATGGCATAGCCGGTGAGGAACAGCTCGGGGCAGGCGAGCAGCCCGGCGCCGGTGGCGGCTGCCTCACGGGCCGCGTCGTCCAGCAGCCGCAGGTTGTGCGCGACGTCGCCGGGCCGTCCCGAACTCTGGAGCAGGGCGGTGTGCAGCGGCGGCATGGGACCTCTCGGCGGGACGGTGCGGGCGGGACGCAATGACGGTACGGGCCGCCGCCGAGCCCGGACAAGGCGCCACCGTTGCGCGCCGACGGACGATTCGTTGCGCGTTCAATGGCTTGTCCGGCGATTCGTTGTGCCGGGCGTCCGTGCAGGTGGGGCCGGGGCGGGACGGCTCCGGTAGCGGGGGCGGGACAGCTCCGGCGGCGGGGAAGCCGCCCCCTGGCATGACGGGCTGATCAACCCGTGGTGTGAGCGGAGCGGGTGTCTGGTCCCCCAGGTCGGCGCGCACCTTCACGCCGCGGTGCGATGTGCGGTTGGGGGATGCGGCGGGAGCCTGTGAGCATCCGGCGGCCGACCGGCGACCGCCACATCGGCCCTCTCGAAAGGACAGCCGCAGTCATGATCCATCCGCGCCTCTCCCCCGCCCCCGGTCCGCTTCGCTCCCACCCCCCGGGCGTCTCTCCGCCCCGGGGCAGCCGCCTCCGACCCCCGCACTCGCGCGGCACCGCGCGCGCCTCCTCAGCCGACCACCGCGGCGACCGTCCTCCGGACCAGTCCGCGCAGCCATGCGTGCCCGGCGTCGGCGTCCTGGCGCGGGTGCCAGGCCATCGACATCGACACCGGTGGCAGCGAGAGCGGGATCGGCAGGGCGCGCAGCCCCAGCCCGCGGACCGTCGCCGCCGCGATCCGCTCCAGGGCCATGCCCACCGCATCGCCGTCGCGCACCATCAGCAGCGAGGCCGCGAAGGTCGGAACGGTGGCGATCACCCGCCGGTGCAGGCCGAGTTCGGCCAGCGCGGCGTCGATCGGGCCGGTCAGCCGCCCGCGGCGGGAGAAGTTGATGTGCGCGGCATCGGCGAAACGCCGGGCGGTGACGTTCACGGTCGTGAGCGGATGCCCCTCGCGCACGACCGCGACTCCGCGATCGGCGAAGACCTCCTCCGTACGGATTTCCGGCTCACGCCCCGCGACGCTCCCGAACTCCAGATCCGCGGCGCCGTCCCTCAGCACCGGCAGGTCGATATGGCTCTCGCCGAGGAAGCGCAGCACGACCCGCGGAGCCTCCTGCGCGGCCCGGGCGACCAGTGCCGGGCCGACGGCGGTGACGAAGAGATCGCTGGCGGCGATGGTGAACACCCGGGCCAGTTCCGCCGGATCGGCCGGCGCCGACGGCGTCAGCACCCCGTGCGCCTCCTCCACCAGCCGCCGCACGTCGGCCTTGATCTCCAGGGCGCGCGGGGTCGGCACCATATGGCGGCCGGAGCGTACGAGGACGGGATCGCCGATCGTCCGCCGGATGCGGCCGAGCGCCCGGCTCATGGCGGGCCCGGAGAGCCCCAGCCGGTCGGCGGCGGCGGTCACACTCTCTTCTTCCAGCAGCGCGTCCAGCGCGATCAACAGGTTGAGGTCGATGTTTGCGTTTCGCGCAATCATGCAGTGCACACCTTGCAATTGAGATCAACTAACCGGGACTCTAGCGTCCCCGCCCATGACCTCGTCAGCGCCCCCGCCGCCCACCGGCCGCACCCGGTCCGCCGGGCCCTCAACCACCGCCCCGCGGACCGCAGATGACCCGCCCACCGCCAGCCCCGCCACCGGCGCACCGGCCACCGGATCCGACGCAGCAGCTACCCCCGCCGGACGACGCTCGGTGACCGCCGCCATGTGCGCCGGTGTCCTCGTCGCGCAGTCACTCGTGGCCGCGATGAACCTCGCCATCCCCAAGATCGCCACAAGCGATCTCCACCCGACCCCGTCCCAACTCCTCTGGATCGTCGACACCTACGTCCTGGTCTTCGCGGGCCTGCTGATCCCGGCCGGCGCCCTCGGCGACCGATGCGGCCGAAAAGGCATCCTGCTGACCGGACTGGGCGTCTTCGGCGCGGGCGCGCTGCTGAGCGCACTGGCCCCCGGCCTCCCGGTCCTGCTGGCGGGCCGCGCCGTCTCGGGGGCCGGCGCCGCGCTGCTCGTCCCGGCCACGATGTCCGTCCTGCTGTACTCCACCCCGCCCGCGCGGAGGGCGTCGGCAGTGGCGGCATGGAGCGTGGCGCTCGGTGTCGGCGGAATGGCGGGCAACGCCGGCGGCGCGCTGATACTCCAATACCTGCCCTGGCAGGGGCTGTTCTGGGGGTATCTGCCGCTGGCGCTCGTCCTGTTCGCCTGGGTGGCGCGGTCCGCGCCCCGGGTGCCCCGCCAGACGGCGACGCTCGACCCGGCGGGGTCGGCGCTGCTGGCGCTCGCTTCGGCGGCGCTGCTCTTCGGCATCATCGAGGGCCCCGGGCTCGGCTGGGTCTCACCCCCGGTCGCCGGTGCCTTCGCGCTGACGCTCGCGCTGCTCGCGGGGTTCGTCCGCCACGGCCTGCGGGCCGCGCACCCGGTGCTGGATCCGCGGCTGTTCCGGCTGCCGCGGCTGCGGGGCGGCAGTATCGGTATCACCGTGGCCTTCTTCGGCATGTTCGCGCTGTTCTATGTCAACGCGCAGTTCCTGCAGTATGTGAAGGGCTATTCACCGCTCCAGACCGGCTTTGCGAACGTGCCGATGGCCTTCGGGATGATGGCCGTGACGACGTACGGCATGAGCCTGACGCGGCGGATCGGCGAGGCCGGCACGGCCGGCACCGGGCTGGCCCTGATAGCCGCCGGCCTGCTCCTGCTCTCCACCGCCGACGCCGCCACCCCCTACGTCCTCTACCTGGCGTTCCTCCTGGTGCTCGCGACCGGCGCGGGCCTGGCGATGCCGACCCTGTCCCACGCGATCGTCGCATCGGTGCCGGCCCACCGGTCCGGTATGGGCTCCGGACTCCAGGGCGCGGCACGGGAGTTGGGCGCGGCACTGGGCATCGCCGTGGTGGGCACCGTCCTGTCCGTCCGCCTCACCTCGGGGGCGGGCCACGGCGCGACCACGGCCGGTGCCTTCGCCGACGCCGCGGCGCTCGGCTACCGCATAGCGGCGGGCGTGGTACTGGTGGCGGGCGCCGTGGTGATATCCGCCCTCCGCACCGGAAGGCACCCCACCGGAACAGACCCGGCCACACCACACCGACACCGGTCCGGCGCCCGGTCCGAGGTCCGGTCCGCGCCCTGATCCACAACCCGAACCCACCACACTTGACCTCAAGTTCGCTTGAGGTAACAAGATCGCCGCATGAGCGGAGACGAGAACGCGACGCCGGAAAAGCCGGAAAGGAGCGCCGCCGGCGACAACGCCGTCCCCACCTACCAGCCCGCCACCACCCACCAGACCACCACCCGGGATCAGACCGAGACCACGGACCAGGCCATGACCACCACCGAAGTCCCCTCCCCCGTACCGGCACAGCACCGGGCCCGGCCCCAGCCGCGGCCCGAGGCCGAACCCCGGTTCCCACCACAGCTCCAGCACCTCATCGACCGCGCCGAGATCACCGACCTCCTGAACCGCTACCTGCGCTCCCTGGACGAGGGGATATTCGACGAAGCCTGGGCCCGCGCCTTCCACACCGAGGAGGTGACCGCCGTGATGCCCGTCGGCACCGTCCACGGACGGGACGCCCTGCTCGCGAGCGTCGGCCAGGCGATGGCCCTGTTCGACCGGACGGTGCATCTGGGCACCAACGCCGTCATCGATATCGACGGCGACCGGGCCACCGCCCGCGGCGCCCAGCTCAGCACCCACGTCCTGGCGGATGGCTCCGAAGACCTCTTCATCTCCGCGGGTCATGCGGACAACGAGCTGGTGCGGCCCCCGGACGGCTGGCGGATCTCCGCGTCGTCCCTGCGGATCACCTGGACGCAGGGAACTCCGCCGCCGATAGCGACGGGGCCGGAGACCGGGAAGGGGGACACGGCCTGAGCCCCGCCCGAGGACAGGTCCGCAACTGGACGCGCACACACCAGGTCGGAGGCACGCGCCGGGTCGGAGGCCCGACCAGGTCGGAGGCCCGGACCGGGCCGGCCCCAACCGGCCCCGTCCCCAGGGCCGTTCCGAGGAGACGGACCAGGAGACAGCCCCTACCTGGGAGCCCCCGACCCGTAGCGGCGCAGCAGTGGCGAGAGGACGAGGACGGACTTGGTGCGCTCGACGAACGGTTCGCCGGCGATCCGTTCCAGGACGCGTTCGAAGTGCCGCATGTCCGAGGCGAAGACCTGGACGATGGCGTCCGCCTCTCCGGTGACGGTGGAGGCGGACGCCACCTCCGGGTAGCGCGACAGGCCGCGGTGGATCGCCTCGGGCGAGGTGTTGCGGCGGCAGTAGATCTCGATGAACCCCTCGGTCTCCCAGCCGAGGGCGGCCGGGTCGACCCGGACGGTGAATCCGGTGATCGCGCCGTCCGCCCGCAGCCGGTCCACCCGGCGTTTGACGGCCGGTGCGGACAGGCCGACCTCCTGGCCGATATCCGCGTAGCTGCGGCGGGCATCCTCGGCGAGGGCGTGCACGATGCGTTCGTCGAGATCGTTCAGTCGCACTGCGGGTGGGTCACTTCTCTGCGGTGGCCAATCGGGAGCGGCGCAAGCCGTATCCGAAGTAGATCACAAGGCCGACGACCATCCAGACTCCGAAGACCACCCAGGTCACGGCGCCGAGGTTGCCCATCATGAAGACGCAGAGGACGAATCCGACCGCCGGGAAGAGCGGCGAGAGCGGCGTACGGAAGCTCCGCGGCATGGTGGGCCGGGTGCGCCGCAGCACGATCACCGCGACGTTGACCAGCGCGAAGGCGAACAGCGTGCCGATGCTGGTGGCGTCGGCCAGCTGGCCCAGCGGGACGGCCGCGGCGAGCACGCCGCAGAAGAGGCAGACGATGACGGTATTGACCCGCGGTGCGCCGCTCTTGGCGTGCACCTTGGAGAACGCCTTCGGCACCAGCCCGTCGCGGGACATCGCGAAGAGGATACGGGTCTGGCCGTAGAGGACGGTCAGCACGACGCTGGCGATGGCGACGACCGCACCGAGGGCGAGCAGGACGGCCCAGAAGTTCTGGCCGGTGACCGACTTCAGGATGCCGGCGAGCGCGGCCTCGGAGCCCTTGAACTTCTGCCACGGCATGGCGCCCACCGCGACGGCCGCGACCAGGCAGTAGAGCGTGGTGACGATGACCAGCGACAGCATGATCGCGCGCGGCAGGTCGCGCTGCGGGTTCCTGGCCTCCTCGCCCGCCGTGGAGGCCGCGTCGAAGCCGATGTAGGAGAAGAACAGCGTGGCGCCGGCGGCGCTGACGCCGGTCATGCCCATCGGCATGAAGTTGGCGTAGTTGCCGGACTTGACCCCCTGGAGCGCGACGCCGCAGAAGAGCAGCAGCGCGACGATCTTGACGGTCACCATGATCGTGTTGGCCCGGGCGCTCTCCTTGGCGCCGCCCAGCAGGAAGACCATCGCGAGCATCACGACCAGCAGCGCCGGCAGGTTGAAGTAGCCGCCCTGGCCCGGCGGGGCGGCGAGCGCGGTGGGGATGGTGATGCCGAGGGTGCCGTCGAGCAGCTCGTTCAGGTACTGGCCCCAGCCGACGGCGACGGCCGCGACCGAGACGCCGTACTCCAGGATCAGACACCAGCCGCAGACCCAGGCGACCAGCTCGCCGAGGGTGGCGTAGGCGTAGGAGTACGACGAGCCGGAGACCGGTATGGTGCCGGCCAGCTCGGCATAGGAGAGCGCGGAGAACAGCGCGGTGACGCCGGCGAGGACGAAGGAGATCACGACCGCGGGTCCGGCGTCCGGGACGGCCTGGCCGAGCACCACGAAGATGCCGGTGCCGAGCGTGGCACCGATGCTGATCATGGTGAGCTGCCAGACGCCCATCGAGCGGCGGAGCGTGCCCCCCTCGCCCTTGCCGCCCTCGGCCACCAGGCGCTCGACCGGCTTGCGCCGCATCAGCCGGGTGCCGAGTCCTCCGGAGGGGGGCGACGGGGAGTCGCTGTTCCCCGGGGGCGGGGCTGCGCGGTTCTCCAACACTGGGTGGCTCCTTTATCGCTGCCGGTCGGGCGGACACATTCCGGCACAGTTCCGTGACGGCGACCGCAGCGGCCGTGTGCGGGCAGGACGAACCGCCCCAGCAGGAGACCGCCGAGCAGGCGGTCTCCGCCACTCCACGTACAGCGCATGACCTTACGGCCCGTAGTTGATCTGCCGTAATGCAGGTTCCTTGCGCAACCGCAGCTGATCATTGCGCACCGTGTCCGGTGGCGGTGGTTCGTTGCACACAAGGGCCCGGAATCGCGGTCCGCCGGGGGGACGCGAACGGCCCCGCACCGGATCGGTGCGGGGCCGTTGTGCGGCGCCTGCGGGAGCCGTACGCGGCTCCGGGCGGCCGGCGGGCGCTAGCTCCAGCTGTCGTGCAGCGGCTTGCCCTCGGCGTAACCGGCGGCGCTCTGCACGCCGACCACGGCCTTCTCCGCGAACTCCGCCAGGGACGCGGCACCCGCGTAGGTGCAGGAGCTGCGGACGCCCGCGATGATCGAGTCGATCAGGTCCTCGACACCGGGGCGCGCCTGGTCGATGAACATCCGCGAGGTGGAGATGCCCTCCTCGAACAGCGCCTTGCGGGCGCGGTCGTAGGCCGACTCCTCGCTCGTGCGGTTGCGCACCGCACGGGCGGAGGCCATGCCGAAGCTCTCCTTGTACGGCCGGCCCTCGGCGGTGTGCTGAAGGTCGCCCGGCGATTCCAGGGTGCCGGCGAACCACGAGCCGATCATGACGTTGGACGCGCCCGCGGCCAGCGCCATGGCGACATCGCGCGGGTGCCGCACGCCGCCGTCGGCCCAGACGTGCTTGCCGTACTTCTTCGCCTCGGCGGCGCACTCCAGCACCGCCGAGAACTGCGGGCGGCCCACACCGGTCATCATTCGGGTCGTGCACATCGCGCCCGGTCCGACGCCGACCTTGATGATGTCCGCGCCGGCCTCGATGAGGTCGCGGACGCCCTCGGCGGCGACGATGTTGCCCGCCACGATCGGGACCTGCGGGTCCAGCGCCCGGACGGCCTTGATCGCGCTGATCATCGACTCCTGGTGGCCGTGCGCGGTGTCCACGACGATGGTGTCCGCGCCGGCGTCCAGCAGCGCCTTGGCCTTGCCCGCCACATCGCCGTTGATGCCCACGGCGGCCGCGATGCGCAGCTTGCCGTTGGCGTCCGTGGCGGGGGTGTAGAGGGTGGCGCGCAGGGCTCCCTTACGGGTCAGGATGCCGACCAGCATGCCGTCCGCGTCGACCGCGGGCGCCAGCTTGCGGTTGGCGGCGTCGAGGCGGTTGAACGCCTCGCGGGGGTCGATGTCCGCGTCGAGGACCAGCAGGTCCTTGGACATGACCTCGGCGACCTGGGTGAAGCGGTCCACCCCGGCCAGGTCGTGCTCGGTGACGACGCCGACCGGCCGGCCACCCTCGACCACGATGCCCGCGCCGTGCGCCCGCTTGGGCAGCAGCGACAGGGCGTCCGCGACGGTCGAGATCGGGGACAGCACGATGGGCGTGTCCAGGACCAGGTGGCGGTGCTTGACCCAGGTGATGACCTCGGTGACGACATCGATCGGGATGTCCTGCGGAATGACGACCAGGCCACCACGGCGGGCGACGGTCTCGGCCATCCGGCGTCCGGCGATCGCCGTCATGTTGGCGACCACCAGCGGAATGGTCGTGCCCGAGCCGTCGGGCGAGGCGAGGTCCACACCCTGGCGGGAGCCCACGGCGGAGCGGCCGGGCACCATGAACACGTCGTCGTAGGTCAGGTCGTAGGGCACCGAAGAACTCTCTTCGAGGGCGCCGTTCTTCGGATTCAGGAATCGCATACCACCAGGATACGGGCCCTGACCTGGACTCATGTGATTGTCCTACGGGCCGGTGAGCCGTGTGGTGCGATCCGCCAAGCCCGTGCCCGCCCACCGGGACGGCGGCGGCTCACCGGATGTGCCCGTGACGTCGCGGAACGGCGTGCGGGACGGGGCGCCCGGTGGCCGCTACGCCCCCTGCCGGCCGCGTCCCCTGGCCATGATCACCGCGAGCCCGGTGCCGCTGTCCCGCCAGTACCCGACCGCGTCCGCCAGCACCTCCTCGACGACGCTCCAGTCCTCCGGCACGGCGGCGGCGTACCCCTGCCAGCCCGTGACGACCACCAGCCGGCCGCGGCCTGCGGGGCACCACGACAGATCGGTGAGGCAGTCGGCCAGCGCGTCCCAGTTGCGGCCGAAGTAGTCCGGCAGCCGCAGCGCACGCGCGCAGCGGTCCATGAACTCGGCCTTGTCCAGGGCCCCTTCGAGGTCCAGCGCGGCGGCGCGCCAGCCCGCGTCCCGGGCGGCGGCCAGCGCGTCCGCCATCGGGCGGTCCGCCGGCCAGGACAGCACCCCCGCGGGCGTGCTGCCGTCCAGCACCGCCGCGAGCGGCCGGGGCACCTCGGCCGTCATCGGAGCACCGCCCGACCGCGTCCCCCGGAGGACGCCCCCCGGGCCCCCGAGAGCGGCGCGTGTGGCCGGAATCCCCCTGTGTCTCCCCCGTCGAACACCCTGCACGTCATCGGAGCACCGCCTTGAAGGTCCGGTAGTGGTCGTCGGTGTAGAACGTCTCGTGGCTCTTGCCGGTGATCAGACGGCGCGCACCGCGGTCCCGGGCGCCCGGCGTGGAGACCGTGTACTCGTGGTAGTAGCCGCGCGGCTCCTTGGGCAGCCGCCGCTCGTGGTTGCCGAAGACGGTGCCGTCCTTCGGATACGGGAAGGGCCCGCCCGCGTCGATGAGCTTCAGGGTGTGCCGCGCCTCGGCGGGCAGCCGGCCGGCCTGGACGGTCGGTATCCCCTTCGCCCAGCCCGGCGTGCCGGAGGCGCCGGACGCACCCGTACCCGGCGTGCCCGTGGCGGCCGGCTGGTGCGCACCGGACGAACTCCCTTTGCCGCCACCGCCGGTGGAACAGCCGGTGAGAACGAGAAGCAGGGCGGCGAGCAGTGCGCCGGCGACGGCGGCGGCCCGCCGCGGGGCGGAGTGGATCAGCATGCGCCGATGCTGTCACAGCCGCGCGCGGGCTGCTCGCCGGTCCGCGCACCGGAGCGCACGCGGACGGGAACGGCGGGCGGGAGCAGCGAGGTGCCCGCCGCCCCGGAGGACCGAGCGGCCCTCGCCGTCACTTTCCGTCGGGGTCCGCCCGGTCGAGGGCGGGCCGCGGGCCGGGGCCGGTCTCCAGGAGGAGGTGGTCGGCGGCGGCGGTGTCCGTCACCAGGCTGGTGACCAGCCCGGAGCGCAGCACCGCGCCGATCGCCGCGGCCTTGCGCCGGCCGCCGGCGATCGCCACGACCTCGGGGATCCGGCGCAGCCGGTCCGCCTCGACCGTGATGCACCGCTCGCCCAGGTCGCGGCCGATGCGTCGACCCTCGGCGTCGAAGAGGTGCGCGGACATCTCGGCGGCGGCCCCCAGCGAGGCGTAGTGCTCCCGCTCGTCCTCCGACAGCATGTCGTAGACGGTCGAGACGCCGGGCTCCCAGGAGCCGATGGAGACGCAGGCGACGGTGACCTTGTCGAAGTACTCGAAGGCCCGGGCGATGCCCGTCTGGCCGCGCAGCGCGGCGGCGGTCGCCGAGTCGGGCAGCAGCATCGGCGCGTAGATCGGGTGCGCCTCGCCACCGGAGACGTCGGCCGCGCGGCGCACCGCCTCGACCGAGCCGCGGTCGGCGGTGCCGGCGTCGTACACACCGGTCAACTGGACGACCGTGCACGGCGGGAGCCGGTGCAGCGCGGCAGCCATGTGGATGGTCGAGCGACCCCAGGCGAGCCCCAGGACGTCGCCCTCGGCGACCAGTTCGCCGAGCAGGTCCGCCGCGACCTCGCCGAGGTTCTCCGGGTCGGCGGCGTCCTCCGAGGCATCCGCGGGCGATTCGACGACGACCGCGTGCCGCAGGCCGTAGCGGGCCCGCAGGGCGTCGGAGCGCTCCGCGTCCAGCTCGGAGGGCACCCGGATCTCGATCCGTACGAGATCGCGCTCCAGGGCCGTCTCCAGTACGCGGGCGACCTTGAACCGGCTGACGCCGAACTCCTCCGCGATCTGGATCTTGGACTTGCCCTCAAGATAGAAGCGGCGGGCCATCGCCGCGGCCTGCACCAGCTCGGCGGGGCCCATTCCGGACTGCGGGCGGCTGGCTACCACGAAATTCTCCCCTTTTGCGCATCTGATCGAGTCTTTGCTCATCCTTTCAGAAACCCGAGGTGTACGGGGACCAAGACCGACCCGACGAGCATGAACGCTCGGTTGCCGACAGGACAACCGGCGGCGCACACAACTTGGAGAAGCCGGCCCCGGCCCGCGTACCGGCCGGGCGCGCTCGATCAGTGCGCGCAGCCCCAGCTCGCGGCCGTCGCCGCCTCGGCCTTCTCCCGCAGGTCGCGGACCGCCTTGGCCGGGTCGTCGGCCCCGTACACCGCCGAGCCCGCCACGAACACATCGGCGCCGGCCTCCGCGCACCGCTCGATGGTGGAGGCGGAGACCCCGCCGTCCACCTGGAGCCACAGCTGGAGGCCGTGCCGGGAGATCAGCTCACGGGTGCGGCGGATCTTCGGCAGCATGATGTCCAGGAACGCCTGGCCGCCGAAGCCGGGCTCCACGGTCATGATCAGCAGCATGTCCAGCTCGGGGAGCAGGTCCTCGTACGGCTCGATCGGGGTGGCCGGCTTGAGCGCCATCGACGCCCGCGCCCCCTTGGCCCGGATCTCCCGCGCCAGCCGCACCGGCGCGGCGGCGGCCTCCGCGTGGAAGGTCACCGAACCGGCCCCGGCCTCGATGTACTGCGGCGCCCAGCGGTCCGGGTCCTCGATCATCAGGTGCAGGTCGAGGGGGGTGTCCGTCGCCCTGCTCAGCGACTCGACGACCGGCACGCCGAGGGTGAGGTTGGGGACGAAGTGGTTGTCCATGACGTCGACATGGAGCCAGTCGGCGCCCTCCACGGCCTTCGCCTCCTCGGCGAGGCGGGCGAAGTCGGCGGACAGGATGCTGGGGTTGATCAAGGCCATGCCACCAGTATGGCCCGGCGCCCGCGCGCGGACGGCGGCGGGCCGGGAGAGCCCCGTCACCCGGCCCGCACGGGTCCGCCCCGGCCGGATGCGACGCCCGGCCGGGGCGGAAGGGGTGCGGCCCCGCGCGATCAGCCCTTCAGGGACGCCAGCGCCTGGTTCAACGTCGCCGACGGACGCATCACCGCCGACGCCTTGGCGGCGTCGGGCCGGTAGTAGCCGCCGATGTCGGCCGGGGAGCCCTGCACCGCGATCAGCTCGTCGACGATGGTCTGCTCCTGCTCGTTCAGCGTCTTGGCCAGCGGCCCGAACGCCTCGGCGAGCTGCGCGTCGTCGGTCTGCTTGGCCAGCTCCTGCGCCCAGTAGAGCGCCAGGTAGAAGTGGCTGCCGCGGTTGTCGATACCGCCCAGCTTGCGGCTCGGCGACTTGTTCTCGTTGAGGAACGTGCCGGTCGCGCGGTCGAGGGTGTCGGCCAGGACCTGGGCGCGGGCGTTGCCCGTGGTCGTCGCCAGGTGCTCGAAGCTGACCGCGAGGGCCAGGAACTCGCCCAGGCTGTCCCAGCGCAGGTAGTTCTCCTTGACCAGCTGCTGGACGTGCTTCGGGGCGGAGCCGCCGGCGCCCGTCTCGAACAGCCCGCCGCCGTTCATCAGCGGGACGACCGAGAGCATCTTGGCGCTGGTGCCCAGCTCCAGGATCGGGAACAGGTCGGTCAGGTAGTCACGCAGGACGTTGCCGGTGACCGAGATGGTGTTCTCGCCGCGGCGGATCCGCTCCAGGGAGAACCTGGTGGCGTCGACCGGCGCCTTGATCTCGATCCGCAGGCCCTCGGTGTCGTGCTCCGGCAGGTACGCCCTGACCTTCTCGATGAGCTGGGCGTCGTGCGCACGGCCCTCGTCGAGCCAGAACACGGCCGGGTCGCCGGTCGCGCGGGCGCGGGTCACCGCGAGCTTGACCCAGTCCTTGATCGGGGCGTCCTTGGTCTGGCACATCCGGAAGATGTCGCCGGCGCTCACGACCTGCTCCAGCACCGCGTTCCCGGCGCCGTCCAGGACGCGCACGGTGCCCGTGGTCGGGATCTCGAAGGTCTTGTCGTGGCTGCCGTACTCCTCGGCCTTCTGCGCCATCAGGCCGACGTTGGGCACCGAGCCCATGGTGGCCGGGTCGAAGGCGCCGTGCGCCCGGCAGTCCTCGATGACGGCCTGGTAGACGCCGGCGTAGCTGCTGTCCGGGATGACGGCGAGGGTGTCGGCCTCCTGGCCGTCCGGGCCCCACATGTGGCCGGACGTACGGATCATGGCCGGCATGGAGGCGTCCACGATGACGTCGCTGGGGACGTGCAGGTTGGTGATGCCGCGGTCGGAGTCGACCATCGCCAGCTCGGGGCCGTCGGCCAGCTCGGCGTCGAAGGACGCCTTGATCTCGGCGCCGTTGGGCAGCGACTCCAGACCCTTGTAGATGCCGCCGAGGCCGTCGTTCGGGGTCAGCCCGGCGGTCGCGAAGGTCTCGCCGTACCGGGCGAAGGTCTTCGGGAAGAACGCGCGGACGACATGGCCGAAGACGATCGGGTCGGAGACCTTCATCATCGTGGCCTTCAGGTGCACCGAGAACAGCACGCCCTCGGCCTTGGCGCGGGCGACCTGCGCGGCCAGGAACTCGCGGAGCGCCGCGACGCGCATGACGGAAGCGTCCACGACCTCACCGGCCAGTACCGGTACCGACTCGCGCAGCACGGTGGTGCTGCCGTCGTCGCCCGACAGCTCGATGCGCAGCGTGCCGTCCTCGGCGATGACCGCGGACTTCTCGGTGGAGCAGAAGTCGTCGGCGCCCATGGTGGCGACGTTCGTCTTCGACTCGGGCGTCCAGGCGCCCATGCGGTGCGGGTGGGCCTTGGCGTAGTTCTTCACCGACGCGGGCGCCCGGCGGTCGGAGTTGCCCTCGCGCAGCACCGGGTTGACCGCGCTGCCCTTGACCTTGTCGTAACGGGCGCGGATGTCGCGCTCCTCGTCGGTCTTCGGGTCGTCCGGGTAGTCCGGCAGCGCGTAGCCCTGCTTCTGGAGCTCGGCGATGGCCGCCTTCAGCTGCGGGATCGAGGCCGAGATGTTCGGCAGCTTGATGATGTTCGCGCCCGGGGTCTTGGCCAGTTCGCCGAGCTCGGCGAGCGCGTCGTCGATGCGCTGGCTCTCCTCGAGACGCTCCGGGAAGCCGGCGATGATCCGTCCGGCCAGCGAGATGTCACGGCTCTCCAGCGTCACCCCGGCCGTCGCGGCATACGCCTCGACCACCGGCAGGAACGAATACGTCGCCAGGGCCGGGGCCTCGTCAGTGTGGGTGTAAATGATGGTCGAGTCAGTCACCGGGTGCTCCGCTCCATCCACGTCTCAACATTGCTTGACATCAAGATATCTCGTGATCGGGACCCGCTCGACAGGGGTCCGCCCCAACTGCGGCCGAAACCGGCCGCTAGGCCGTGCCGCCTCCCCGGCCGGGCACCGGTCGTGCCCGGAGACGCGGCGACGGCCCCGGACAGCCCCCCGTCCGGGGGCCTCCGGGGCCGTCGCCGTCCTGCCCGCCGGGCAGCTCAGTCCGTCCGGCGCAACAGCGCCAGATACATCGCGTCCGTCCCGTGCAGATGCGGCCACAGCTGCACGTCCGGGCCGTCGCCGAGCGCCGGCACCCCCGGCATCAGCGGCCGGGCGTCCACCCACTCGACCGCCGCCGCGCCGCCGCCACGCCCCTTGATCACGTCCTCCACCACGGCCCGGGTCTCCGCCGGATGCGGCGAGCAGGTCGCATAGCCCACCACACCACCGACCCGTACGGCCGCCAGCGCCTGCCGCAGCAACTCCCGCTGGAGCGGCGCGAATCCCTCCAGATCCTCCGGGCGGCGCCGCCAGCGGGCCTCGGGGCGGCGGCGCAGCGCGCCCAGGCCGGTGCACGGCACGTCCACCAGCACCCGGTCGAAGGCACCGGGCCGCCAGGCCGGGCGGGTGCCGTCCGCGGCGATGACCGCGTACGGGCCGGGGTTGCCGTCGAGCGCCCGCGCCACCAGCCGGGCGCGGTGCGGCTGCTTCTCCGACGCCAGCAGGGCCGCGCCGCGCTCCGCCGCGAGCGCGCCCAGCAGCGCCGCCTTGCCGCCGGGCCCCGCGCAGCCGTCCAGCCAGACCCGGTCCGGGCCGTCCAACGGCGCGTCGGCCAGCGCGATCGCGACCAGTTGGCTGCCCTCGTCCTGCACCCCGGCCCGGCCCTCGCGTACCGGGTCCAGCGCCCCCGGCTCACCGCCCTCGGCCAGCCGCACGGCATACGGGGACCAGCGCCCCGGCAGCGCGCCGCCCTCGCCGACGGCGGCCAGCAGTTCCTCGGCGGTGGCCCGGCCGGGCCGCGCCACCAGCGTCACCTCGGGGCGCTCGTTATCCGCCTCCAGCAGGTCCTCGATGCCGGCGCGGCCACCGCCCAGGGCGTCCCAGAGCGCCGAGACGATCCAGCGGGGGTGGGCGTGCACGATCCCGAGATGCTCCTCGGGGTCCTCGTCGTACTCCGGGGCCACCCGCTCCAGCCAGCCGTCGAGATCGTGCGCCGCGACCTTGCGCAGCACCGCGTTGACGAACTTCGCCCGCCCGTCGCCCAGCACCACCCGCGCCAGTTCGACGCTCGCGCTGACCGCGGCGTGCGTCGGGATCCGCGTCCCGAGCAACTGGTGCGCGCCGAGCGTCAGCACGTCCAGCACCGGCGGGTCGACCTCGCGCAGCGGCCGGTCCACGCACTGCGCGACGATCGCGTCATACGTCCCCTGGCGGCGCAGCGACCCGTAGACCAGCTCCGTGGCCAGCGCCGCGTCCCGGGAGTCGAACTCCCCGCCCTCCCGCGCCTTGCGCAGCAGCGGGGGCAGCACCAGGTTCGCGTACGCGTCCCGCTCGTCGACGGCCCGCAGCGCCTCGAAGGCGAGGATCCGCACCGGGTCCTTCTTGGGGCGGCGGTAGGGCTTGCGGGTGCCGTGGCGGCGGGGCGGCTGCTGACTCACAGAAAAGGTGCTCCGGATACGGGAAGTGGGTTCCGCCCCAGCCTACGCGGGCTGCCCGGCGGCAGCGCGCCGGGCCGGACCGCCGGCGCCTGGTCAGGCCGGGGCCCGGGGTCTGTCCGCCCCTGCCCCATCCCATCGGACAGGCCCTAGTCGCCCAGCCGCTCCCCGGCCGCGATCCGTACGCCGCGCGCCCAGTCCGCGCCCTTCATCGGCTTCTTCCCCTGCGGCTGGACCCAGAGCAGCTCGACCGGCCGGCTGCCGGTGCCGACGTACACGGCCTTCTTGGTGCCGGCCAGTTCGCCGGGAGCGAGGGCGAGTTCGGCGTGGTCCGGGGCGATGGTGGCCGCGATCAGCTTGAGGCGCTCACCGCGGAAGACCGTCCAGGCGCCCGGCGCCGGCGCGCAGCCGCGCACCACCCGGTCGACCCGCAGCGCCGGTGCCGTCCAGTCGACCCTGGCGTCCTCGACCTCGATCTTCGGCGCGAGCGTGACGCCCTCCTCCGGCTGCGGCACCGCCTTGAGGGTGCCGTCCTCGATGCCGTCCATCGTGGCGACGAGCAGACCGGAGCCGGCGAACGCCAGCCGGGTGAGCAGATCGCCGCTGGTGTCGGTCGGCCGCACCTCCTCGGTCAGCACCCCGTACACCGGACCGGAATCCAGGCCCTGTTCGATCCGGAACGTCGTGGCACCGGTCACCTCGTCACCGGCCAGCACCGCGTGCTGCACCGGCGCCGCACCGCGCCACGCGGGCAGCAGGGAGAAGTGCAGATTGACCCACCCCTTGGGGGGAATGTCCAGCGCGGCCTTCGGCAGCAGCGCCCCGTAGGCGACCACCGGGCAGCAGTCCGGCCCGATCTCGCGCAGCCGGGCGAGGAAGACCTCGTCCCGCGGCCTGACGGGCTTGAGGACCTCGATGCCCGCCTCCTCCGCACGCTCCGCGACCGGGCTGGCGACAAGGTGGCGGCCCCGCCCGGCCGGGGCGTCGGGTCTCGTCACGACGGCCACCACCTCGTGCCGGTCCGAGGCGATCAGGGCATCGAGGGCGGGTACGGCGACCTCGGGGGTGCCGGCGAAGACAAGCCTCATGGGTGACGGACTACCTCTCACACGCAGCGGAACGGCGCACCAGTCTATGGCTCTTGGCCCAGGTCATGGGCCCGGACGACAGGGGGCGTACGAAGTTGTCCGCGCCCCGCGTACAAGCTCGTACGCCCCCATACCGTGACCAGAGCCACTCCTGTCGCGTTGGTCAAGCAGCATTGACCTGTATACGGGCCGCTTTGGCGGCCCGAATGCTTTCACCTTCCTTTCCACGCCGGTTCGAGAGGCTTGCTCATGGCCGACCACGCAACCCACGACGCACAGGCGCGCGCCAGCCTTCATCTCCTGGTGCGGGACATCGAGCGGGTCCGCCGACAGGTGGACGCCCTGCGCACGCTCACCGCGCAGCTCGGCAACGTCTACCGGCCGCGCCGCACGGGCCCCTCCGCGGGCTTCGTCGTCTACGGACGCGCGCCCGCACCCACGGTGCGCCTGGCGCAGGAGCTCCGGGACAGCGTCGAGACCCTCGTCACCGCCGCGGTCGACTTCGACCGCTCGCTGGGATTCTCCTGGGACGCGGTGGGCTCCGCGCTCGGCGTCACCAAGCAGGCCGTGCACCGCCGTTACGGTGCGCGCCGCGCCGCCGCCCAGCCGCCCGCCGACAGCGGCGACTCCGCGGTGCGCTCCTCCGACGCCTCCGCGGCCCGCGCGGTCAGCCTGGCCGGCGGCCTGCCCGGCTCCCCGTCCGTGCCCGCCGCCCGCTCCATGCCCACCCAGCCCTCCGCGGCCAGCAGGGACGAGGCGGCGCGCCCCGGCGCCTTCCCCGGCCCCCGCAACGGCTGACGCCCGCCGGCCCGGCCCGCTCTGCGCGCTCCGCGAACGACGCTTGCCAACACCCCGGGACCGCCTGCCGACTTCGGTCCCGGCGCGGCACGTTCGTGGGCAGCCGCCTCACCCGAGATCGGGCGGATCGATCCGCACCCGCACCGGCTCACCCTCCCGCTTGACGAGGCGCGCCGCGCGGGCGGCCTTCAGCGCCGCGGCCAGCGCCGCTCCCTGGCCCGGCCGAACCCGTACGAGCGCACGCTCCCACGCCTCGCCGGGCGGCGGATCCCCCGGTTTCCGTGGGCGCCCGGGATCCGGCACCGGGAGTGGAACGGGGCCCAACACCTCGGCCCCCGCGGGGAGTTCGGCCACCCGCAGCAGACCGGCGACATCCTCGGCGCGGCCCGCCACCGACGCCATCCGCGACACCGGCGGAAACCCCAGCTCCGCCCGCTCGGCCAGCTCGCGGACCGCGTGGCCGACCGGATCCCAGCGCACCAGCGCCTGAACCGGCCGCAGCGTCGGCTCCGCTATCACCGCGACCGTGCCGCCCTCGGCCTGCCCCCGGACCAGCGCGGCGGCCCCCAGCCAGCGGCGCAACGCCTCCTCCCCCGCCCGGAGATCCGGCCGGCCCAACAGCGCCCAGCCGTCCAGCAGCAGCGCGGCGGCATACCCCCCGCCCTCGGCCACCGGCTCGGCCCCCGGCGTGCTCACCACCAGCGCGGGCGCCCCCGGCACCGACGCGAGCACATGGTCCCGCCCCGACGTGCGCACCGGCACCGCGGGGAACGCCCGGCCCAGCTCCTCGGCCGTGCGCCGCGCTCCCACGATCTGCGCCCGCAGCCGGGCCCCGCCGCACTCGGCGCAGTGCCAGTCCGGCTCCTGCCGGCCGCACCAGGCACAGACCAGCTCGCCCGCCTCCCGCGCCTCCAGGGGACCGGCGCACGCCCGGCAGCGGGCCGGGGTCCGGCACCGCTCACAGGCCAGCCGGGGCGCATAGCCGCGGCGCGGCACCTGCACCAGCACCGGCCCGTGCCTGAGCCCCTCGCGGACCACCTGCCAGGCCATCGTCGGCAGCCGGGCGGCCCGCGCCGCGGCGTCCCTGGCCTCGTCGCCGTCCCCGACCGTACGGACCAGTGGCGCCGCGGCCCGCACCTGCTCGCGGTCGGCGGCCAGCGGCCGGGCCCAGCCCGTCTCCACCAGCTGCGCCGCCTCGACCGTGCAGCTCAGCCCGCCCAGCAGAAAACCGGACCGCTCGCTCACCGACCGCTGGATCAGCACCTCCCGGGCATGCGGCTGCGGAGCGTGCGGATCGCTGTGGCTCGCGTCTCCGTCGTCCCACAGGGCGACCAGCCCGAGATCGGCGACCGGCGCGAACATCGCCGCGCGCGTCCCGACCACCGCGCGGACCGACCCCCGGCTGACCGCCAGCCACCGCCGATACCGCTCCTCGGGCCCGGAATCCGCGGTCAGCAGCACATGCCGGCCCACCCCGATCAGCTCCTCCAGCGCCGCGTCCACCCGGGGCGCGGCCCCCCCGTCCGGCACCACCACCAGCGCCCCGCGCCCGCCGGCCAGTGCCGCGGCGGCGGCCCGCGCCAGCTCCTGCGGCCAGGTCGCCCCCGGCAGCGCCGTCCACACCGCCCGCGGCGCGTCCCCCCGCCCGAGCGCCGCCAGGAACCCGGCGCCGGCCCCGTACCGCGTCCAACTCCCGGGCTCCGGCGGTGCGTTGGGCGGCAGCGGCGCAGGCGACGGCTTCGCCTCGGCCCGGGCCCGGCGGGGCGGCACGGCCAGCTGCACCACATCCGCCAGCGACCCGGCATAGCGGTCCGCGACCGACCGGCACAGCGCCAGCAGCTCCGGCGACAGCACCCGCTCCGGCGACAGCACCTGGGCGATCGGCGCCAGCACCCCCCGGAACCCGCTCTCCGCCACCCGCTCCACGATGAACCCGCTGACGAGCTTGCCGCCCTCCCGGCGACCGCCCTTCTCCCCCGCCCCGAACCGCACCCGCACCCGCACCCCGGGCTGCGCCTCGGCGTCCATCGCGGCCGGCACCGCATAGTCGAAGAACCGGTCGAGGTGCACCAGCCCCTTGTCGACCAGCACCCGGGCCACCGGCAACCCGGCCGCCAGCTCGGCCCCCCGCCACGTCCGCGGCCGGGCCCGCTCCCCCCTCGACTCCCGCACCGCCTCGCGGATGAGGGCCAGCTGCTCCCCCCCACCCGGCCCCGTCCGTCCGTTCTCCCTGCTCACAGCATCAGTCTTAGCAGAAGGGTCCGACAGCTGGCGGGGGCTGTGGACAGCCGACGGCCCCGAACCACCGGGTGGTTCGGGGCCGTCGGTCACGAGCCCTGGCGGAGCGGCGGCTTACAGCCCCGCGGCCTTGCGGAGCGCCTCGACGCGGTCGGTGCGCTCCCAGGTGAAGTCCTCCAGCTCACGGCCGAAGTGGCCGTAGGCGGCGGTCTGGGCGTAGATCGGGCGGAGCAGGTCCAGGTCGCGGATGATCGCGGCGGGGCGGAGGTCGAAGACCTCGGCGATGGCCTGCTCGATCCTGTCGGTGTCGACGGTGGCGGTGCCGAAGGTCTCGACGAAGAGACCGACCGGCTCGGCCTTGCCGATCGCGTAGGCGACCTGGACCTCGCAGCGCGAGGCGAGACCCGCGGCGACGACGTTCTTGGCGACGTAGCGCATCGCGTACGCGGCCGAGCGGTCGACCTTGGACGGGTCCTTGCCGGAGAAGGCGCCGCCGCCGTGGCGGGCCATACCGCCGTAGGTGTCGATGATGATCTTGCGGCCGGTCAGGCCGGCGTCGCCCATCGGGCCGCCGATCTCGAAGCGACCGGTCGGGTTGACCAGCAGGCGGTAGCCGTCGGTGTCCAGCTTGATGCCGTCCTCGACCAGCTGGTTCAGGACGTGCTCGACGACGAACTCCCGGATGTCGGGCGCCAGGAGCGAGTCCAGGTCGATGTCCGAGGCGTGCTGCGAGGAGACGACGACGGTGTCGAGCCGGACGGCCTTGTTGCCGTCGTACTCGATGGTGACCTGGGTCTTGCCGTCCGGGCGCAGGTAGGGGATGGTCCCGTTCTTGCGGACCTCCGACAGGCGACGGGAGAGCCGGTGCGCCAGGTAGATCGGGAGCGGCATCAGCTCGGGGGTCTCGTCACAGGCGTAACCGAACATCAGGCCCTGGTCGCCCGCGCCCTGCCGGTCCAGCTCGTCGTCATCGCCCTCCACGCGGTTCTCGTAGGCGGTGTCGACACCCTGGGCGATGTCGGGGGACTGCGCGCCGATGGACACCGACACGCCACAGGACGCGCCGTCGAAGCCCTTCTTGGACGAGTCGTAGCCGATGTCCAGGATCTTGTTGCGGACGAGGTTGGGGATGTCGGCGTACGCCTTGGTCGTCACCTCGCCGGCCACGTGCACCAGGCCGGTGGTGATCAACGTCTCCACGGCGACCCGGGAGGCCGGGTCTTCCTTGAGGAGTGCGTCGAGGATGGTGTCGCTGATCTGGTCAGCGATCTTGTCGGGGTGGCCCTCGGTGACGGACTCCGAGGTGAACAGGCGGCGGGACACATCGCTCCCTGGGGTTGCAGCGGCTGCTGGCTGATCATTGGCGGAAGGGCCGAGAGCTGCGCTCGGCCGAATCCACTGCCAGTTTACGGGTCGTATGTGGCGCTCGGGCACGCAGTCTCGATTTATGGAACCCCCGTGACCTGGGACACCACGGCTCACGGTAGTGACGATCACCTCGAGAATCGGTCGGGTCAAGAGGACATGCCGAATTTTGCGGGGCCAGTGGGAGTAATCAGGGGGCGCTCCGGGGCGCTCTCCCGGGGCCCTCAGGGGTTGCCCCGGTCGGCGGCCGGGGGCTCCGCGAGGCGGGGGGCGACCAGGTCCCAGAGAGTGTCGGCGAGGGCTTCCTTGGGACCGTACGGGACCGGCGTCTCGGTGCCGTCCGTGGCCAGGATCACGGCCTCGTTCTCGGCCGAGCCGAATGCCTTGTGCTCGCCGACCTCGTTGACGACCAGCAGATCGCAGCCCTTGCGGGCGAGCTTGGCACGGCCGTTGGCGAGGACGTCGTCGGTCTCCGCGGCGAAGCCGACGACCAGCTGCCCGGGGCGGGCCCGGTCGGCGGAGAGCTCGGCGAGGATGTCCGGATTCCGTACCAGGGTGACGGGTTCCGGCTCCTGGCCCTCCTGCTTCTTGATCTTGCCGGGGGCGTAGACGGCGGGCCGGAAGTCCGCGACGGCGGCGGCCATCACCACCGCGTCGGCGTCCGCCGCGGCCTTCAGCACGGACTCCCTCAGCTGCCCGGCGGTGCCGACGTGGATCACGTCGACGCCGGCCGGATCGGGCAGTTCGGAGTTGCCCGCGACGAGGGTGACCCGCGCACCGCGGGCCGCGGCCGTACGGGCGAGCGCGTAGCCCTGCTTGCCGGAGGAGCGGTTGCCCAGGTAGCGCACCGGGTCCAGCGGCTCCCGGGTGCCGCCCGCGCTGACCACGACATGGCGGCCCGCGAGGTCCTGCGGGAGGCCCTTGGCGCCACGGGCCAGCACCCGGCGGCAGAGCTGGAAGATCTCGACGGGGTCGGGGAACCGGCCCTTGCCGGTGTCGACGCCGGTCAGCCGGCCGACGGCGGGCTCGACGACGATCGCGCCACGGCGCCGCAGCGTGGCGACGTTCTCCTGGGTGGCCGGGTTCTCCCACATCTCGGTGTGCATCGCGGGCGCGAAGACCACCGGACAGCGGGCGGTGAGCAGGGTGTTGGTCAGCAGGTCGTCGGCGAGGCCGTGGGCGGCCTTGGCGAGCAGGTCGGCGGTGGCCGGGGCGACGACCACGAGGTCGGCGTGCTGCCCGATCCTGACGTGCGGGACCTCGTGGACGGACTCCCAGACCTCGGTTGCGGCCGGGTTGCCGGAGAGCGCGGCCCAGGTGGCCTCGCCGACGAAGTGCAGCGACGCGGCGGTCGGCACGACCCGGACGTCGTGGCCGGACTCGGTGAACTGCCGCAGCAGCTCGCACGCCTTGTACGCGGCGATCCCGCCACTGACCCCCAGGACGACCCTCGGCCGCTCCTGCTCCCGCTTCTCCATCGCTTCGCCGCTCCCCGAGCCTCGGTCCGAACGCATGACGCGCAACGTATGCCCCCATGACACACCAAGGGCCCGGCAGACGCGCTGCCGGGCCCTCGATGAGGTATCTGCGCTACCGCTTACTGGGCGGCCGGGCCGTCGACGGACTCGGAGGTCAGCAGACCCGCGTTGATCTCGCGGAGCGCGATCGACAGCGGCTTCTCGTGGACGTGCGTGTCGACCAGCGGGCCGACGTACTCCAGCAGGCCCTCGCCGAGCTGGGAGTAGTACGCGTTGATCTGGCGCGCGCGCTTGGCGGCGTAGATCACGAGGCTGTACTTCGAGTCGGTGGCCTCGAGAAGCTCATCAATGGGCGGGTTGATGATGCCCTCGGGTGCGGTGATGGAAGAGGACACTCTCTACCTTCCGAAAGGGGATGAAGCAGGTGGCGGCGTGGAAACGCCGAAAACGGGAAATCCGCGGCGCCGGGATCGGAGTCGGGATCAGCTGGTGGCTTCCCGGTCCCCAGATCGGCGCAGCATCAAGGCTAGCAGCTCACGGCTGACGTCCTCGACGGAGGTGTTGACAAGAGTCACATCGAACTCCTTCTCCGCAGCCAGCTCGACCCTGGCGGCCTCCAGCCGGCGCTCGATGACCTCGGGCGCCTCGGTGCCGCGGCCGGTGAGCCGGCGGACCAGCTCCTCCCAGCTCGGCGGGGCCAGGAAGACCAGGTGGGCGTCGGCCATGGACTCGCGGACCTGGCGGGCGCCCTGCAGGTCGATCTCCAGCAGGACGGGCTCTCCGGACTCCAGCCGGTCCAGCACCGCCTTGCGGGGGGTGCCGTAGCGGTTGCCCGCGAATTCGGCCCATTCCAGCAGCTCGCCGTTGGCGATCAGCTTGTCGAATTCCCCGTCGTCGACGAAGAAATACTGGACGCCGTGGCGCTCCCCGGGACGCGGTTTGCGGGTGGTGGCCGAAACCGAGAGCCAGACCTCGGGGTGGACCTTGCGCATATGCGCGACGACCGTGCTCTTGCCGACGCCCGAGGGGCCGGAGAGCACGGTCAGCCGCGGTTGTCTGGCCGGGGGGACGGGGGCCATCCCCCGGGAGACTGCAGAACTCATGCAGCGATTATTCCAGCTTCCGGGCGGTGCCGGAAAACTCAGGAAGCGGGGCTGCCGAACTCGCGCTCCAGCGATGCGATCTGGTTGGAGCCGAGGCCGCGTACACGGCGGCTCTCGGAGATGCCGAGCCGCTCCATGATCTGCTTGGCGCGGACCTTGCCGACGCCGGGCAGGGACTCCAGCAGGGCGGAGACCTTCATCTTGCCGATGACGTCGTTCTCCTGGCCCTGCTTGATGACCTCATGGAGGGAGGCACCGGAGTGCTTGAGCCGATTCTTGACCTCGGCGCGCTCCCGGCGAGCCGCGGCGGCCTTTTCGAGCGCGGCAGCGCGCTGTTCAGGGGTAAGGGGCGGAAGAGCCACGCCTACGTCACCTCGGATGTCGAACTGTCGGATACGGACCGGTGTGGAACCTAGTCGCCCCGCATGAGCGGAGCAACGAGCAACGCGCTTACGTGCAGTGCTCTCGACGGAGACTAGCGGCCGATGGCGCCGGAGTCAGCGAGAACAGACGAAAAGTCCTGGTCAGACTCTGCTGACCAGGACATTTCGGGACCAAATGACCGCCTTATCCGACCGCGGTCCGCACTTCGTCGGCGAAACGGGCCGCCGCCGCACGCAGCGCAGCGGTGTCCGGGCCGTGCCGCAGCACCCCCCGGCTGACGCTCGGCACCACGTTGCGGACCGTGCCGCCGAAGACGGTGGGCAGGTCGGCGGGGGTGGCGCCCTGCGCCCCGATGCCGGGGGCCAGCAGCGGGCCGTTGATCGCCAGATCGAACGAGGAGAGATCGCCGAGGGTGGCCCCGACGACCGCGCCGAAGGACCCCAGCGGCGCCTCCCCGGCGTTCTCCGCGGCGAGGTGGCCCAGCATCGTGGCGGCGACGCTGCGGCCGTCCTCGCGCACCGCCCGCTGGACCTCCGCGCCCTCCGGGTTCGAGGTGAGCCCGAGCACGAACAGCCCGGCGCCGCTCTCCCGCGCCAGCTCGACGGCCGGCCGCAGCGAGCCGTAGCCCAGGTACGGGGAGACCGTCAGCGCGTCCGAGAACAGCGGCGAGTCCGGGCGCAGGTACGCCTCGGCGTACGCGCTCATCGTGGAGCCGATGTCGCCGCGCTTGGCGTCCATGAGGATCAGCGCGCCGCGCTCGCGTGCCTCGTCGATCGCGGTCTCCAGTACGGCGATGCCGCGCGAGCCGAAGCGCTCGAAGAACGCGGACTGCGGCTTGAAGACCGCGACGTGCTCGCCCAGTGCCTCCACGACGGTGCGGGTGAAGCGGGCCAGGCCCGCGACGTCGTCGTTCAGCCCCCAGTCGGCCAGCAGCGAGGCGTGCGGGTCGATACCGACGCAGAGCGGGCCGCGCTCGTCCATGACACGGCGGAGGCGGGCGCCGAAGGGTTCGGGACTCACTTGGTCACCTTCTTGTGCTCGGCGCCGACCGCGTCGGCGAGGGTGGCGTACGGGCTGTTGCGCAGGCGAGCGGCCAGGCCCTTGTGGAGGGTGCGGCACCAGAACGGGCCCTCGTAGATGAAGGCGCTGTAGCCCTGGACGAGGGTGGCGCCGGCGAGGATGCGCTGCCAGGCGTCCTCGGCGGTCTCGATGCCGCCGACCCCGATGAGGGTGATCCGGTCGCCGACCCGCGCGTACAGGCGGCGCAGCACCTCCAGGGAGCGCTCCTTGACGGGCGCGCCGGAGAGGCCGCCGGTCTCGGCGACCAGCGCCGGGTCGGAGGCCAGCCCCAGGCCCTCGCGGGCGATGGTGGTGTTGGTGGCGATGATGCCGTCCAGGCCCAGTTCCAGGGCGAGGTCGGCGACCGCGTCGATGTCCGCGTCGGCCAGGTCCGGGGCGATCTTGACCAGGAGCGGGACCCGGCGCCCGGTGACCGTGCGGTCGGCGGCCTCGCGGACCGCGGTCAGCAGCGGGCGCAGGTGGTCGACGGCCTGGAGGTTGCGCAGTCCCGGCGTGTTCGGGGAGGAGACGTTGACGACGAGGTAGTCGGCATGCCGGGCCAGCCGCTCGGTGGAGGTGACGTAGTCGGCGGTCGCCTCGGCTTCCGGGACGACCTTGGTCTTGCCGATGTTGACGCCGACGGTGGTCCGGAACACAGGGCGCCGGGCGGCCAGGCGGGCCGCGACGGCCTCCGAGCCCTCGTTGTTGAAGCCCATCCGGTTGATCAGCGCGCGGTCCGGCACCAGCCGGAACAGCCGCTTCTTCGGATTGCCGGGCTGCGGCCGGGCGGTGACGGTGCCGATCTCGACGTGGTCGAAACCGAGCATGGCCATCCCGTCGATGGCGACGGCGTTCTTGTCGAAGCCGGCGGCCAGGCCGAAGGGGCCGTGCATCCGGCGGCCCAGGGCCTCGGTGCGCAGTTCCTTGTAACGGGGGGCGAGGGCAGCCGCGACGAAGGTGCGCAGCACGGGCACACGGGCGGCCAGGCGGATCCAGCGGAAGGCCAGGTGGTGGGCCTTCTCGGGGTCCATGCGCTGGAAGAACAGCTGGAAGAACAGGCGGTACATGGTGGGGCGGGCCTTCCGCGGGTGGGGTCGGGTGGGCTCGTGAAGAGGGGGACACCGCCGTGGTGTCCCCCTCCCGGGCCTACTCCTCGCGGGCCGCGGTCAGATGTCGCGCGTGCTCTTGGAGGGAGCGCACCCCGACGTCACCGCGGGACATCGCCTCGATGCCCTGTACGGCGGCGGCCAGCGCCTGGACCGTGGTCAGGCAGGGGATGCCGCGGGCGACGGACGCGGTGCGGATGTCGTAGCCGTCGAGCCGGCCGCCGGTCCCGTAGGGGGTGTTGACGATCAGGTCGACCTCCCCGTCGTGGATCAGCTGGACGATGGTCTTCTCGCCGTTGGGGCCCTCGCCCTCGGACTGCTTGCGCACCACGGTGGTCTTGATGCCGTTGCGGCGCAGCACCTCGGCGGTACCGGAGGTGGCCAGCAACTCGAAGCCGTGGGCGACCAGTTCGCGGGCCGGGAAGATCATCGAGCGCTTGTCGCGGTTGGCGACGGAGACGAACGCGCGGCCCTTGGTGGGCAGCGCTCCGTAGGCGCCGGACTGCGACTTGGCGTACGCGGTCCCGAAGACCGAGTCGATGCCCATGACCTCGCCCGTGGAGCGCATCTCCGGGCCGAGGACGGTGTCCACGCCGCGGCCGTGGATGTCGCGGAACCGCGACCAGGGCATGACGGCTTCCTTGACGGAGATCGGCGCGTCCAGCGGCAGGGTGCCGCCGTCGCCGGTCTTGGGCAGCACGCCCTCGGCGCGCAGCTCGGCGATGGTGGCGCCGAGCGAGATCCGGGCGGCGGCCTTGGCCAGCGGCACCGCGGTGGCCTTCGAGGTGAAGGGGACGGTGCGCGAGGCGCGCGGGTTGGCCTCGAGGACGTAGAGGATGTCGCCGGCCATCGCGAACTGGATGTTGATCAGCCCGCGGACCCCGACTCCCTTGGCGATGGCCTCCGTTGAGGCCCGCAGCCGCTTGATGTCGAAGCCGCCGAGGGTGATCGGGGGCAGCGCGCAGGCGGAGTCGCCGGAGTGGATGCCGGCCTCCTCGATGTGCTCCATGACGCCGCCGAGGTAGAGCTCGTGGCCGTCGTAGAGGGCGTCGACGTCGATCTCGATGGCGTCGTCGAGGAACCGGTCGATGAGGACCGGGTGCCGGTCGATCAGACCGGCGTGCCGCTCCAGGTACTCGGCCAGCGACGGCTCGTCGTAGACGATCTCCATGCCCCGGCCGCCGAGCACGTACGAGGGCCGGACCATGACCGGGTAGCCGATCTCGGCGGCGATCGTCTTGGCCTCGCCGAAGGAGAAGGCGGTGCCGTACTTGGGGGCCGGGAGCCCGGCCTCGGTCAGCACCCGGCCGAACGCGCCGCGCTCCTCGGCCAGGTCGATGGCCTCGGGCGAGGTGCCGACGATCGGCACGCCGTTGTCCTTGAGCGCCTGCGCCAGGCCCAGCGGGGTCTGCCCGCCGAGCTGGACGACGACGCCGGCGACCGGGCCGGCCTGGGTCTCGGCGTGCACGATCTCCAGGACGTCCTCCAGGGTGAGCGGCTCGAAGTAGAGCCGGTCGGAGGTGTCGTAGTCGGTGGAGACGGTCTCCGGGTTGCAGTTGACCATCACGGTCTCGTAGCCGGCGTCGCTGAGCGCGAAGGAGGCGTGGACGCAGGAGTAGTCGAACTCGATGCCCTGGCCGATGCGGTTGGGGCCGGAGCCGAGGATGATCACGGCCGGCTTCTCGCGCGGGGCGACCTCGGTCTCCTCGTCGTAGGACGAGTAGAAGTACGGGGTGCGGGCGGCGAATTCGGCGGCGCAGGTGTCGACCGTCTTGAAGACGGGGCGGACGCCGAGGGCGTGCCGGACCTCGCGGACGACGTCCTCGCGCAGGCCGCGGATGGCCGCGATCTGGGCGTCGGAGAAGCCGTGGCGCTTTGCGTCCGCAAGGATTTCCGGGCCGAGCTGGTCGGCCGCGGCGATCTCGTCGGCGATCTCCTTCACGAGGAAGAGCTGGTCGACGAACCACGGGTCGATCTTCGTGGCGTCGAAGACCTCCTGCGGGGTGGCGCCGGCCCGGATCGCCTGCATCACGGTGTTGATCCGGCCGTCGGTCGGGACCTGGGCCAGCTCCAGCAGCTCCGTCTTGTCGCCGGGCGCGCCGGTGAAGGCGAACTGGCTGCCCTTCTTCTCCAGCGAGCGCAGCGCCTTCTGGAGCGCCTCGGTGAAGTTGCGGCCGATGGCCATCGCCTCGCCGACCGACTTCATGGTCGTGGTGAGGGTGGCGTCGGCGGCCGGGAACTTCTCGAAGGCGAACCGCGGGACCTTCACGACGACGTAGTCGAGGGTGGGCTCGAAGGACGCCGGGGTCTGCTCGGTGATGTCGTTGGGGATCTCGTCGAGGGTGTAGCCGACGGCGAGCCGGGCGGCGATCTTCGCGATCGGGAAGCCGGTGGCCTTGGAGGCCAGCGCGGACGAGCGGGAGACCCGGGGGTTCATCTCGATGACGATCACCCGGCCGTCCTCGGGGTTGACCGCGAACTGGATGTTGCAGCCGCCGGTGTCCACCCCGACCTCGCGGATCACGGCGATGCCGATGTCGCGCAGGATCTGGTACTCGCGGTCGGTGAGCGTCATGGCCGGCGCGACGGTGATCGAGTCGCCGGTGTGCACACCCATGGGGTCGAAGTTCTCGATGGAGCAGACGACCACGACGTTGTCGTGCTTGTCGCGCATCAGCTCCAGTTCGTACTCCTTCCAGCCGAGGATGGACTCCTCCAGGAGCACCTCGGTGGTCGGCGAGAGCGTCAGGCCCTGGCCGGCGATCCGGCGCAGTTCCTCCTCGTCGTGCGCGAAGCCGGAGCCGGCACCGCCCATGGTGAACGAGGGGCGGACGACGACCGGGTAGCCGCCGAGCTCGTCGACGCCCTTGAGGACCTCGTCCATGGAGTGGCAGATGACCGAGCGGGCGGACTCGCCGTGGCCGATCTTGGCGTTGACCGCCTCGACGACCTCCTTGAACTGGTCGCGGTCCTCGCCCTTGTGGATCGCCTCGACGTTGGCGCCGATCAGCTCGACGCCGTACTTGTCGAGGGTGCCGGCCTCGTGAAGCGAGATGGCGGTGTTGAGCGCCGTCTGACCGCCCAGGGTGGGCAGCAGGGCGTCCGGGCGCTCCTTGGCGATGATCTTCTCGACGAACTCCGGGGTGATCGGCTCGACGTACGTCGCGTCGGCGATCTCCGGGTCGGTCATGATCGTGGCCGGGTTGGAGTTGACCAGGACGACGCGCAGGCCCTCGGACTTGAGGACCCGGCAGGCCTGGGTTCCGGAGTAGTCGAATTCGGCGGCCTGGCCGATGACGATCGGGCCGGAGCCGATGACCAGGACGGACTGGATATCGGTGCGCTTAGGCACGCTGGCCCTCCATCAGGGATACGAAGCGGTCGAAGAGGTACGCGGCGTCGTGCGGACCCGCGGCGGCTTCGGGGTGGTACTGGACGCTGAAGGCCGGCCGGTCGAGGAGCCGGAGCCCCTCCACCACGTTGTCGTTGAGGCAGACGTGGGAGACCTCGGCGCGGCCGAAGGGGGTGTCGGAGACCTTGTCGAGCGGCGCGTCCACGGCGAACCCGTGGTTGTGCGCGGTCACCTCGACCTTGCCCGTTGTACGGTCCTGGACCGGCTGGTTGATGCCGCGGTGCCCGTACTTGAGCTTGTACGTGCCGAAGCCGAGCGCCCGGCCCAGGATCTGGTTGCCGAAGCAGATGCCGAACAGCGGGGTCCTGCGGGAGAGCACCTCGCGCATCACGGAGACCGGGTGGTCGGCGGTGGCCGGGTCGCCGGGGCCGTTGGAGAAGAACACGCCGTCGGGGTCGACCGCGTAGACGTCCTCGGCGGTGGCGGTGGCCGGCAGGACGTGCACCTCGATGCCGCGCTCGGCCATCCGGTGCGGGGTCATGCCCTTGATGCCGAGGTCGACGGCGGCGACGGTGAACTTCTTCGCGCCGATGGCCGGGACGACGTACGGCTCCTTGGTGGCGACCTGCGCGGAGAGGTCCGCGCCCTTCATCTCGGGGGCCTGGCGCACCTCGGCGAGCATCGTGCCCTCGTCGGGCAGCGCGTTGCCGGAGAAGATGCCGACCCGCATCGCACCGCGCTCGCGCAGATGCCGGGTGAGCGCACGGGTGTCGATACCGCAGATGCCGACGACGCCCTGGTGGCGCAGCTCCTCGTGAAGGGAGCGCTTGGCGCGCCAGTTGGACGGCACCCGGGCGGGGTCGCGGACGACGTAGCCGGAGACCCAGATCCGCGCGGACTCGGGGTCCTCGTCGTTCACCCCGGTGTTGCCGACGTGCGGGGCGGTCATGACGACGACCTGGCGGTGGTACGAGGGGTCGGTCAGCGTCTCCTGGTAGCCGGTCATGCCGGTGGAGAACACCGCCTCGCCGAAGGTCTCCCCCACGGCCCCGTAGGCACGGCCGCGGAACGTGCGGCCGTCCTCCAGGACGAGTACGGCGGGGATTTTGGCGGTCCCCTTGGTGGAGGTCGTCATCGTGCGCCTTCCGTTTCGGTGTGCTCGGTGGTGTGTTCGCTGCTGAGCTGGTTGACGGCCTCGACCCAGGCCGGGTGCTCGCCGGCCCGGTCGGAGCGGAAGCCGGAGTCGATCCGCTTGCCGCCGTGCTCCCAGGTGACGACCAGCAGGCCGCCCTCGGGGAGGACCTTGCCGGCGATGCCCGCGTCGAGGCGGGCGCCGCGCAGGGCGGCGGCCGGCACGAAGAAGTCCTCGGCCCCCGGCCGTACGACGTCCAGGCCCCGGTCGGTCAGCGTCAGCTCGGCGCGGCTGCGGGTGCCCAGGCCGCGCGCGACGATCCGGTCGAGCCACTGCCCGGCGGTGGTGGAGCCGTGGTACCGGCCGCTGAGGGTCAGCCGGGGCTCGCCCGCGTCGTCGGGGGCGGACAGCAGCTCGGGCAGGTCGCCCTGGAGGGTGCCGCGCCACTTCCAGCCCTGGCGCATCAGCCAGTAGACGAAGACGACGAGGACCAGGAGCCCGACGACCCAGCCGATCCGCGCGGCCCAGTCGGTGACCGGTGCGGAGTGCGGCGCTGCGGCCAGGTGGATGAGTGGAGGAGTCACGCCAGCTTCCCGTCGACGACCGTTGCGCGGCCCCGCAGGAAGGTGTGGGTGACGCGCCCCGGCAGCTCACGGCCCTCGTAGGGGGTGTTGCGGCTGCGGGAGGCGAAGCCCGCGGGGTCCACCTCTCCACGGTAAGCGGAATCGACCAGCGTGAGGTTGGCCGGCTCGCCTGCCGAAATGGGGCGGCCGTGGCCGGCGGCGCGGCCGATCCGGGCCGGCGCGAAGGACATCCGGTCCGCGACGTCCGCCCAGGTGAGCAGGCCGGTTTCCACCATCGTCCGCTGGACTACCGACAGCGCGGTCTCCAGGCCCACCATGCCCATGGCCGCCGCGGCCCACTCACAGTCCTTGTCCTCGTGGGGATGCGGGGCGTGGTCGGTGGCGACGATGTCGATGGTGCCGTCGGCGAGGGCCTCGCGCAGCGCCATGACGTCGCGCTCGGTGCGCAGCGGCGGGTTGACCTTGTAGACGGGGTTGTAGGTGCGCACCATCTCGTCGGTGAGCAGCAGGTGGTGCGGGGTGACCTCGGCCGTCACGTCGATGCCGCGGGACTTGGCCCAGCGCACGATCTCGACACTGCCGGCGGTCGACAGGTGGCAGATGTGCACCCGGGACCCGACGTGCTCGGCGAGCAGCACATCACGGGCGATGATCGACTCCTCGGCGACCGCGGGCCAGCCGCCCAGCCCCAACTCGGCCGAGACGACGCCCTCGTTCATCTGGGCGCCCTCGGTCAGCCGCGGCTCCTGGGCGTGCTGCGCGACGACCCCGCCGAACGCCTTCACGTACTCCAGGGCGCGGCGCATGATCACGGCGTCGTGGACGCACTTGCCGTCGTCGGAGAAGACGGTGACGCCGGCCGCGGACTCGTGCATGGCGCCCAGCTCGGCGAGCTTCTGGCCCTCCAGGCCGACGGTGACGGCGCCGATGGGCTGCACGTCGCAGTAGCCGTGCTCCCGGCCGAGCCGGTAGACCTGCTCGACGACGCCGGCGGTGTCGGCGACCGGGAAGGTGTTGGCCATGGCGAACACGGCCGTGTAGCCGCCGGCGGCGGCGGCCCGCGTGCCGGTCAGCACGGTCTCGGAGTCCTCCCGACCGGGCTCGCGCAGATGGGTGTGCAGGTCGACGAGGCCCGGCAGCAGGATCTTGCCGGCGGCCTCGACGACCTCGGCGCCCTCGGCGCTGGAGAGGGTCAGATCGGTGCCGACCGCCGTGATGGTCCCGTCCGTGATCAGGACGTCCTGCGGTTCGCCGCCGAGCACCTTCGCACCGCGGATCAGAATCTTGCCCATGTCTCTTACTTCTCCTCGGTACGGGGGTTCGTGACGGCGGGCTCGTTGCCGCCCAGGAGCAGGTACAGGACGGCCATGCGGATGGACACGCCGTTGGCCACCTGCTCGACGACCGTGCAGCGGTCGGAGTCGGCGACCTCGGCGGTGATCTCCATGCCGCGGACCATCGGGCCGGGGTGCATCACGATGGCGTTCCCGGGCATCCGCGCCATCCGGTCGCCGTCCAGGCCGTAGCGGCGCGCGTACTCGCGCTCGGTCGGGAAGAACGCGGCGTTCATGCGCTCGCGCTGCACCCGCAGCATCATCACGGCGTCGGACTTCGGCAGCACGCTGTCGAGGTCGTAGGACACCTCGCACGGCCAGGTCTCGACGCCGACCGGGACGAGGGTCGGCGGTGCGACGAGGGTGACCTCGGCGCCGAGGGTGTGCAGCAGGTCGACGTTGGAGCGCGCGACGCGGCTGTGCAGCACGTCGCCGACGATGGTGACGCGCCTGCCGCCGAGGTCCTGGCCGAGCCCGGCGTCCGGACCGATGAGTCGGCGGCGCATGGTGAAGGCGTCGAGCAGCGCCTGGGTGGGGTGCTGGTGGGTCCCGTCACCGGCGTTGATGACGGGGGCGTCGATCCAGCCGGAGTCGGCGAGCCGGTAGGGGGCGCCGGAGGCGCTGTGGCGGATGACCACGGCGTCGACGCCCATCGCCTCCAGGGTCTGGGCGGTGTCCTTGAGGGACTCGCCCTTGGAGACGCTGGACCCCTTCGCGGCGAAGTTGATGACGTCCGCGGAGAGCCGCTTCTCGGCGGCCTCGAACGAGATCCGGGTCCGGGTCGAGTCCTCGAAGAAGAGGTTGCAGACCGTGCGTCCGCGCAGCGTGGGCAGTTTCTTGATCGGCCGGTCGGCGACCCGGGCCATTTCCTCGGCGGTGTCGAGGATCAGCACGGCGTCGTCCCGCGTGAGATCGGCGGCCGAGATGAGGTGGCGCTTCATCCGGTTTTCTCCGGGAGTGAGGGAGGTGTACGGGAATGTCCGTTGAGCGGGCAGAGGTGCGGGCCCGGGGTCACCGGGTCCGTACGCGGTGCGCTAGCGCTCGCCGGCCGGGGCGTTGTCGCGGAGGCCGAGCAGCACGGCGTCCCGGCCGTCCTCCTCGGTGAGCTGGACCTTGACCGTCTCCCGCAGCGACGTGGGGAGGTTCTTGCCTACGTAGTCGGCGCGGATCGGCAGTTCGCGGTGACCTCGGTCGACCAGCACCGCGAGCTGGACGGCGCGCGGGCGCCCGATGTCGCCCAGTGCGTCGAGCGCGGCGCGGATGGTGCGCCCGGAGAAGAGCACGTCGTCGACGAGGAGGACGACGCGGCCCTCGATGCCGTCGGCGGGGATGTCCGTACGGGCCAGCGTGCGGGCCGGGCCCAGCCGCAGGTCGTCGCGGTACATCGTGATGTCGAGCGAGCCCACCGGGATGGCGCGGCCGGTGATCTCCTCGAGCTTGGCGGCCAGCCGCCGGGCGAGGAAGACGCCGCGGGTGGGGATCCCCAGCAGCACCACATCGTCCGCGCCCTTGGCGCGCTCGACGATTTCGTGGGCGATGCGGGTGAGCATCCGCGCGATGTCCGGGCCTTCGAGCACCGGTCGCGCGGGAAGCTGGACTCTCGTGTCGGAACTGCTTGCGTCCATACGAAACGGACCTCCTTCTCCGCCTCACGGGACGGACTTTAAAGGACGTCGGAATTACGTGGTTCAGGCTATCAGGAGGCCCCTCAGGAGCGGTGCACCCCCCTGACGGGTGATGGTCTGCCTCATTCGGCTTGACGAAGTCAGATTACGCTGCGTAACCTCACAGTGAGTTACCAGCCACGCGGCGGAGCCGCATGTCCATATAGCCGTCTGGGGAGCTTTATGTCCAGCGAATACGCCAAACAGCTCGGGGCCAAGCTCCGCGCCATCCGTACCCAGCAGGGCCTCTCTCTCCACGGCGTCGAGGAGAAGTCCCAGGGCCGCTGGAAGGCCGTGGTGGTGGGGTCGTACGAGCGCGGCGACCGTGCCGTGACCGTGCAGCGCCTCGCCGAGCTGGCGGACTTCTACGGCGTCCCGGTGCAGGAACTGCTCCCGGGCACGACGCCCGGCGGCGCCGCCGAGCCGCCGCCGAAGCTGGTGCTGGACCTGGAGCGCCTGGCCCATGTCCCGCAGGAGAAGGCCGGTCCGCTCCAGCGTTATGCCGCCACCATCCAGAGCCAGCGCGGTGACTACAACGGCAAGGTCCTCTCGATCAGACAGGACGACCTGCGCACGCTCGCGGTGATCTACGACCAGTCGCCCTCGGTGCTGACCGAGCAGCTGATCAGCTGGGGTGTGCTGGACGCGGACGCGCGCCGCGCCGTGCAGCACGAGGAGATCTGACCACCTCTCCCCCACACTTCACACGCAGAAACGTACCGCCGCTCCGGGTTCTCCCGGGGCGGCGGTCGTCGTCTGCGGCGTGGCCGGCGCGAGCGGTGCCGGACGGCGCCGGGCGGGCATGCGACGGGGCCCGGAGCGATGACTTCGCTCCGGGCCCGTGGTGATGCTCAGCCGGCCGCTAGTGCGTCTCGCGCCGCAGGCCCGGCTTCAGCTCCTTGAGACGACCCAGCAGGCCGTTGACGAAGGCCGGGGAGTCGTCCGTGGAGAACTCCCTGGCGAGTTGCACGGCCTCGTCGATCGCCACCGCGTCCGGTGTGCCGTCCACCCAGAGCAGTTCGTAGGCGCCGAGCCGCAGGATCGAGCGGTCGGCCGCCGGCATCCGGTCCAGGTCCCAGTCGACGGCGTAGGTGGAGATCAGCTCGTCGATGCGTGCGACATGCTCGGCGTAGCCCTCGACCAGCTCCAGGGTGTACTCGTTCACCGGCGGCTGCCGAGGGTCGGTCCGGGCGTGACGCATCCAGTCCGCGAGCACGGACTGCACATCGGCACCGCGCTGGTCGGCCTCGAAGAGGATCTGGAAGGCGCGCTTGCGGGCCTTGGTGCGGGCAGCCACGGTTAGCTGTTCACCCGGCCGAGGTAGTCGCCGGTACGGGTGTCGACCTTGATCTTCTCACCGGTGGTGATGAAGAGCGGGACCTGGATCTCGTAGCCGGTCTCCAGCGTGGCGGGCTTGGTGCCGCCGGTGGAGCGGTCGCCCTGGACGCCCGGCTCGGTCTCCTGGATGGTCAGCTCGACCGCGGCCGGCAGCTCGACGTAGAGCACCTGGCCCTCGTTCTGCGCGACGACGGCCTCGAAGCCCTCGAGCAGGAAGTTGGCGGCGTCGCCGACGGTCTTGCGCTCGACGTGCAGCTGGTCGTAGGTGTCCATGTCCATGAAGACGAAGTAGTCGCCGTCCATGTACGAGAACTGCATCCCGCGCTTGTCGACGTTGGCCGTCTCCACCTTCACACCGGCGTTGAAGGTCTTGTCCACCACCTTGCCGGAGAGCACGTTCTTCAGCTTGGTGCGGACGAAGGCCGGGCCCTTACCGGGCTTGACGTGCTGGAACTCGACGACGGACCAGAGCTGGCCGCCTTCGAGCTTGAGCACCATGCCGTTCTTGAGGTCGTTCGTGGAAGCCACGGTTGCGGAATCTCCTGGACTACAGGTGGTGGAAACCTCGAAGCCGCGCGCCGTGAGCCCGCGGGCTCACAGGGCGAGCAGCTCTTTGGTCGTGATCGTGAGTAGCTCGGGTCCGCCGTCCGCCTCGGGGCGGACGACGAGGGTGTCGTCGATCCGGACACCCCCACGGCCCGGGATGTGAACCCCCGGCTCGACGGTGACCGGCACGCAAGCGTCCAGTTTACCCATGGCGGCAGGTGACAACTGAGGGTCCTCATCGATTTCGAGTCCGACACCGTGCCCGGTCCACGGTCCGACCCCCTCGCCGTGCCCGGCCGTCTCCAGCAGATGACGGGTCACCCGGTCCACCTCGCGGCACTCCACACCCGGTGCCAGCGCCTCCCGGCCGGCCTTCTGGGCCGCGAAGACCAGATCGTACAGCTCGATCTGCCAGTCCGCCGGGGTGGTGCCGATGACGAAGGTGCGGCCGATCTCGCAGCGGTAGCCGCGGTAGTTCGCACCCAGGCCGACGGTCAGGAAGTCGCCCTCCTCCACCCTGCGGTCGGTGGGCAGGTGCAGGGCGCGGCCGGAGTTCGGTCCGGTCGCGACGGACGTCGGGAAGGCCGGGCCGTCGGCGCCGTGGTCGACCAGGCGCCGTTCCAGTTCGAGCGCGAGATGCCGCTCGGTCCGGCCGACCAGGATCGACTCCAGGAGTTCGCCCAGGGCCTGGTCGCTGATCTCCGCGGCGATCCGCAGACAGGCGATCTCGTCGTCGTCCTTGACCAGCCGCTGCGCCTCGACGGCGCAGGCCAGATCGGTCAGCCGCATCTGCGGGGCGACCTGGGCGAGCGCCCGGTGGCGGGTGACGGTGAGGTGGTGCTCCTCGACGGCGAGGGTGCGGACGCCCTGTTTGGCGGCCAGGTCGGCGGCGGCCACGACGGGATCGCCACCGCGGCTGGGCAGTACGGAGATCCGCACGTCGTCGGCGGGGCGCCCTTCGGAGGGGTCGCCGCTCAGCGGTCTGCCGCAGAGCAGTACGTCATCGCCGGGACCCAGCAGCAGCGCCGCGCCGGGCGGCGTGCAGCCGGTGAGGTAGCGGACGTTCGCGGGGCGCGAGATCAGGGCGGCACAGCTTCCGGTTGCGGCGCAGCGGTCGCGCAGCCGCGTGCGTCGAACCGCGTACAACTCGGACATATCGCCAGCCTACGACCGCACTCCCGAGGCGGCCGTTCGAGACGGCCGCCCGGGGGACCGGCCGCGGGCGCGGTCTACCAGCTGGGCGGGCTGGCGATGCTGCGGGCCACGACGTCGTCGAGCATCCCGGCGGTGGTGGCGACGTCGTGCTGGGAGTTGTCGATGATCGGCAGTCCGGAGCCGTACCAGCCGGCCATCCGGCCGTGGATTCGGGCCACCTCCTCGTCGGAGAGACGGCGGTTGCCGGTGCGCCGGGCGTTGCGTTCCAGGACGATCTCCAGCCCCGGGAGCAGCACGATCGGCAGCAGACCGGGGCCCACATGGCGCTTCCAGCCGCCGAGGCCGACGACCGGGCGGTCCGGGAAGACCGCGTCGTCGAGGATGCAGGAGATGCCGTTGGCAAGGAAGTTGCGGGCCGCGAAGCCGCAGGTGCGGCGGGCGAGGCGGTACTGCGCCTCGGAGTTGTCGTTCCAGCCGGACTGCGGATCGGCGAAACCGGACCGGACCCATTCGCGGACGTCGTCCAGGCTGATGTGCGCGGTCGGCACCCGCCGGGTGTCGGCCCAGTGGCGGGCCACGCTGGTCTTGCCGGCGCCGGCCGGGCCGATCAGCAGCACCGCGACGGCGGCGTGCGCGGCGTCCGGTGCGGCGGTGTCGGCGGGCGGGCTGGGCAGCGGGACCGGGGCGCCCGGGGGCAGCTGGACATGGCCGGTGATGTCGGTGCTGTGCTGGGTGGGCGGGGCCTGGTGCGGTGCGGGGGCAGGCCAGCCCGGCCCGGGGGCGCCGTGCGCGGGCGATGCGGGGGCCGGCGGGGCGGCGGGCGGCGGGCCCGCGGGGGCGGGCGGCGAGCCGGGCGGGAGGGGCTGCCCGTGGTGGGGCGTCCAGCTCATGGCGGCCCCGGGGGTGTGAAGCGGCCCGCGGGGCGGCGGCAGCGGAGCCCCCACTGCGTACTGCATCCGGTGGCTCTCCGTCTCGTGCGGTCGACGTGGTGCGGTGCGCGGCGCCGGGCGTGGCTGCCCGGTGCGCCGTGCGGTAACCGACCGGCCCGGAAGGGCCGTTGGTGCCCCACCGCTGGTGGTGGGTGGTGCTGCTGTGAACCGTACCTTCCCGGCGGCTGCCCGGAAGGGTCCCTACCCCCGGCGTCCGTCGAATGAACGGCCGAGGGCAGGGTGGATGACCGAAGCGGGCGTGTCAGCCGGAGAGTTCCTCGGCCAGCGCGCGGAGCGCGAGCCGGTACGAACCGATACCGAAACCCGCGACGGTGCCGCTGGCGACCGCCGCGATGACCGAATTGTGGCGGAATTCCTCGCGGGCGTACGGGTTCGAGATGTGCACCTCGATGAGCGGGGCGGTGCGCTGGGCGGCGGCGTCCCGCATCGCGTACGAATAGTGCGTGAAGGCACCGGGGTTGATGATGACCGGAATCGATCCGTCGGCGGCCTCGTGCAGCCAACGGACCATCTCGCCCTCGTCGTTGGTCTCCCGCACCTCGGCCTCGAAACCCAGCTCCGCGCCGAGCCGGGCGCACTCGGCGACCAGTCCGGCGTAGGAGGTGGCGCCGTAGACATCGGGCTCGCGGGAGCCCAGCCGGCCGAGGTTGGGGCCGTTGAGGACCAGTACCGGGCGCGTCACGCTGTGCTCCTTCCGTTCTCCCCCAGGCTCCGCCCGGTGGTACCCCCGTCTCCGCCCGCGTTGTTCGCCTCTCCGCCCGCGCGGCGCAGCGGTGCGGCCGTCGTCCTCCGCGGCACGGTGGCCGCGCGTCCGTCGCTCACGAAGCGATCTCCGCGTGCGCGGCGAGCAGCATGGCCGGGTCCGGGCCCTCCAGGACGGTCGGCTTGGCCAGGCCGTCCAGGACGATGAAGCGCAGCCGGTCGCCGCGGGACTTCTTGTCGACCTTCATGGTCTCCAGCAGCTTGGGCCACTGGTCGCCGCGGTAGGTCAGCGGCAGTCCGACGGAGGCCAGGACGGCACGGTGCCGGTCGGCGGTGGCGTCGTCCAACCGGCCCGCGATCCGGCCGAGTTCGGCGGCGAAGACCATGCCGACGGAGACCGCGGCGCCGTGCCGCCAGTTGTAGCGCTCGTTCTTCTCGATGGCGTGCGCCAGGGTGTGGCCGTAGTTGAGGATCTCGCGCAGACCGGACTCCTTGAGGTCCGCGGAGACCACCTCGGCCTTGACCCGGATCGCCCGCTCGATGAGCTCGGCGGTGTGCGGGCCGTCGGGGCGCTTGGCGCCTTCCGGGTCGGACTCGATCAGGCCGAGGATCGCCGGGTCGGCGATGAAGCCGGCCTTGATCACCTCGGCCAGTCCGGAGACGTAGTCGTTGACCGGCAGGGAGTCCAGCGCGGCCAGGTCGCAGAGCACCCCGGCCGGCGGGTGGAAGGCGCCGACGAGGTTCTTGCCCTCGGCGGTGTTGATGCCGGTCTTGCCGCCGACCGCCGCGTCCACCATCCCCAGGACGGTGGTCGGTACGGCGATCCAGCGCACCCCGCGCAGCCAGGTCGCGGCGACGAAGCCGGCCAGGTCGGTGGTGGCGCCGCCGCCGACGCCGACGATCACGTCGGTGCGGGTGAAGCCGGTCTGCCCGAGCGCCTTCCAGCAGTACGCGGCGACCTCGGCGGTCTTGGACTCCTCGGCGTTCGGCAGCTGGACGGCGATCGCCTCGTAGCCCTGGGCGGCCAGGTCCTCGCGCAGCGCCTCGCCGGTGGCGGCCAGCGCCTCGGGGTGCAGCACCGCGACGCGCTTGGCCGCCGTCCCGATCAGGCCGGCGAGTTCGCCCAGCAGCTGCCGCCCGACGAGGACCTCGTACGGATCGGTGCCGGCGGTACCGCCGACCTGGATGCGGGTGGCCTGCTCCGTCATGCCTGTTCCTCCCTGCCGGCGGGCCGCGCGGCGTCCGCGGCCGACCGTAGCTCCAAAGCGTCCACGATCGCGCCGGCGATGTCCTCGGGGGTGCGCTCACCCGTGGCGATCACGGCGCGCGCGACCTCGGTGTACAGCGGGCGGCGCCGCTCCATCAGCTCGCGCCACTGCTTGCGCGGATTGACCGCTAGCAGCGGGCGCGGCGCGTCCAGGCCCACCCGCTTGACGGCGTCGGCCAGTTCGACGTCCAGGAAGACGACCGGCAGTCCGGTCAGCAGCTTCCGGGTGCCGTCGTCCATGATCGCGCCGCCACCGAGCGAGAGCACTCCGGGATGGGTGCCCAGAGCCGTACGGACCGCCGCCCGCTCCAGCTCGCGGAAGTGCGGCTCGCCCTCGTCGATGAAGATCTCGGCGATCGGCTTGCCGGCGGTGGCGACGATATCGGCGTCGGTGTCCCGGTAGCCGACCCCCAGCCGCGCGGCCAGCAGCGCACCCACGGTGGACTTGCCGGCCCCGGGCGGGCCGACCAGTACGACGACCGGCGCGGTCACTTGATCGCCAGGTTGTCGAGGTAGCTCCGGACGTTGCGGCGGGTCTCCGGCACGCTGTCGCCGCCGAACTTCTCCACCACCGCGTCCGCCAGCACCAGCGCCACCATCGCCTCGGCCACGATGCCGGCGGCCGGCACCGCGCAGACGTCGGAGCGCTGGTGGTGCGCCTTGGCCGCCTCGCCGGTGGCGACGTCGATCGTCGCCAGCGCCCGCGGCACCGTAGCGATCGGCTTCATCGCGGCGCGCACGCGCAGCAGTTCACCGGTGGTCAGCCCGCCCTCGGTGCCACCGGAGCGGCCCGAGGCGCGCCTGATGCCGTCCTCGGTGGCCACGATCTCGTCGTGCGCCTGCGAGCCGGGCACCCGCGCCAGCTCGAAGCCGTCGCCGACCTCGACGCCCTTGATGGCCTGGATGCCCATCAGGGCGGCGGCCAGCCGGGCGTCCAGCCGCCGGTCCCAGTGGACGTGCGAACCGAGGCCGACCGGCACGCCGTACGCCAGTACCTCGACCACGCCGCCGAGGGTGTCGCCGTCCTTGTGGGCCTGGTCGATCTCGGCGACCATCGCCTTGCTGGCGTCCGCGTCCAGGCAGCGCACCGGGTCGGCGTCCAGCTTGTCGACGTCGGAGGGCTTGGGGTAGACGCCGTACGGGGCCTTGGCGGCGGCCAGTTCGACGACATGCGAGACGATCTCGATGCCGGCCGTCTCCTTCAGGAAGGAGCGGGCGACCGCGCCCAGCGCGACCCGGGCCGCGGTCTCCCGGGCGGAGGCACGCTCCAGGATCGGGCGGGCCTCGTCGAAGCCGTACTTCTGCATACCGGCCAGATCGGCGTGGCCGGGGCGGGGGCGGGTCAGCGGGGCGTTACGGGCCAGCTCGGCCAGCTCCTTCTCGTCGACCGGGTCGGCGGCCATCACCTGCTCCCACTTGGGCCACTCGGTGTTGCCGACCATGATCGCCACAGGGGAGCCCAGCGAGCGGCCGTGCCGCACGCCGCCCAGGAACGTGACCTCGTCCCGCTCGAACTTCATCCGGGCACCGCGGCCATAGCCCAGCCGGCGACGGGCCAGGGCGTCCGCCACCAGCTCCGTGCTGATCGGGACCCCGGCCGGAAGGCCCTCCAGCGTCGCCACGAGTGCGGGGCCGTGCGACTCCCCCGCCGTCAGCCAGCGCAACCTGCTCAACGGTGCTCCTCAGTCACTGCTCATGTGCTGCTCATCCGCGTACGGTCTTTCCCCTGATCCTCCCACGCCGCGCGGGCAGCGCGGCGCGCCGTCCACGCAGCGGACCGGGGGCGCGGGGCGCCCGGGGCGGGGCGGCGGATCAGCGGGCCGCGAGCGCCGCCTCGCCGGCCGTGCGCATCGCGGCAAGCGGTGCCGGGGACCGCCCGGTCATCTGCTCGACCTGGAGGACGGCCTGGTGGACCAGCAGGTCCAGGCCGCCGACGACGGCGCCGCCGCGGGCCACCCAGGCGGTGGCCAGCGTGGTCGGCCAGGGCTCGTAGAGGACGTCGAAGAGCGTGCCGGGCCGGTCGGGAACGGCGGCGGCGAGCGCGTCGGTGCTGCCCGCGGGGGTGGTGGCGATGGTCAGCGGTGCCTCGAACGCCGCGGCGGCGTCCTCCCACGGGGCGGTGCGGACCGGGACACCGAGCCGTTCGCCCCAGCCGCGCATCTCGGCGGCGCGCGCCGCGCTGCGGACGTAGGCGGTGACCTCACCGGTGCAGATACGGGAGAGCGCGGCCAGCGCGGAGGAGGCGGTGGCGCCCGCGCCCAGGACGGCGGCCCGCTCGACCGTGTCGACGCCGCGCTCGCGCAGCGCGGCGAGCATGCCCGGGATGTCGGTGTTGTCGCCGAGGCGGCGCCCGTCGGGGGCGAACACGACGGTGTTGACCGCCTCGACGGAGGCCGCGGTGGGGGTGATCTCGTCGAGCAGCGGGATCACCGCGCGCTTGAGCGGCATGGTCAGCGACAGGCCGGCCCACTCGGGGCCGAGCTTTTCCAGGAACGCGGGGAGCGCGGCCTCGTCGACCTCGTGGCGGCCGTACTCCCAGCCGGTGAGCCCGAGTGCGTCGTAGGCGGCACGGTGCAGCACCGGCGAGAGGGAGTGCGCGATGGGCGATCCGAGGACCGCCGCCTTCTTGTTGTCGGACACGGCCTTGCCTTCAGCTCCCGTTCTGCTGCTGCTTCTTCTCTTGCTGCCGCTTGTTGAATTCCCGGACCAGCTTCATATGGTCGTTGAGATTCGTGGTGAATTCCGTCGTCTTGCCGTCCACCGAAATGAAGTAGAGCCACTTCCCGGAATCATCCGGATTGATGGTCGCCTTGAGTGCGTCGGCACCGGGATTTCCGATCGGACCGGGCGGCAGACCCTTGTAGAAGTAGGTATTGTAGGGGTCGTTGTAGTGCCGGATTTCGTCGGTGCTGATATTAATCTTGCTCTGGTTCTTTAGGTAGTTGAACGTCGAGTCGAATTCCAGCTTCTGGTTCGTGTCCTTATTGGTCGGAGCCAGCCGGTTGTAGACGACAGCGGCCATCTTCCGGAAGTCATCGTGTGTCATGCCTTCGGCCTGGGTGAGGCTCGCGACCGTGATGAGCTGCAGCGGAGACGTCAGATGGAATTTCTGGGCATTCGCTTCGAGATCGTACTTCTGGTATTCCCGGGTGGCCCGCCCGACCATTTCCTTGAGGACGTCGGCGGGCTTCGCATTGTCGCCCACGCTGTAGGTCGACGGATAGAGGAAGCCCTCCAGCGGGTCCTTGATCTTCGGGGAGCCATCGGCCCAGGACGGCAGCCCCAGACTCTTGACCTGGGTCTTGGCGACTTCCTTGGTGGTGCCCGCCTTGAGCTTGAGCTTTTTGTCGATCATTTCGTAGACCGCGCCGGCCCGCAGGCCCTCGCGGATCGTGAGGCCGTTGCGGCTCTTCGGGTCCAGCATCAGATCGATGGCGGCAGCCGCGGACATCTGCTTGCGCAGCGAATACGTGCCGGGCTGGAGGCTCTGCGCCTTTTTGTTGCTGTCGGCCGCCTCGGTGAACGCCCCGGAGCTCTTGATCACACCGTCCTTGGCGAGGATCACGCCCATCGCGGACAGCGGCACCCCGTTCGGGATCACCACCTGCACCTCACCGGTGCCCTCGCCCGTGTAGTCGGGGGCCGAGCCGAAGTGCCGCATGAAGAAGCCGTAGCCGAAGTAGCCGACCGTGCCCACGACACCGGCGAGGGTCAGGGTCATCACCAGGCAGGCGGTGCCGCTGCGACGTTTTTTCTTCTTGCCGCGGCGCTCCCGGCCGGACGTGTCCTCGTCCTCCGGATCGAGGTCGCCGCGCCCGTCGTCCGGGTCGTCGGTGAAGAACGAGTCCCCCGGCTCCCGCCCGGCCGGCGCCGGCTCGGCCCGCCCGTCGTCCGCGGCGGCGGCAGCGGCCGGGTCGTCGTAGGGCGGCTCGCCCTGCTGCAAATGCTGCGGACCGTACTCCTGGACGTGCCCGTCGGGATGCTGCGGATGCGGCACCTGGCCGTACTGCTGCGCATCCTGCGGCGGCACCGCCTGCTGCGGCACCGCCTGCTGCGCGGGCAGTTGCCGGGTGTCCTGGAACGCGTAGCCGACCTGGCCGCCGTAGTACTCCTGGCCGCCATGGGCCGCGTACGGGTCGGCCGGCGGGTGCTGCGAGTGCTGTCCGTAGGGGTCGTACGGGTCGTACGGCAGTTGGCCGTTCTGCGGTGCGCCGGTCCAGCCGCCGTGACCCGGGTCGTACTGCTGCTGGGGCTGCTGCGGAAGTTGCTGGGGGTGCGGGTACTGCTGGGGGTGCGGGTGCTGCTGGGGATACCCGGCGGGCTGCTGCCCGTTCCACTGAGGCTGCTGCGCCTGGCCTCCGTAGGGACCCTGGTCTCCGTAGAGCGGGTCCTCGGGATGCCACGGTTCGGAGCCGTAGCCCCGGCCATACTCGGTCATCGATCCCCTAGAGCCGAGAGGCGGGGCGCCCCTTGCCGGCAGCGCCTGCGGTACCCATCCGCCTCTACTTGCACGCGCGGCTGTTCGAACCGCCGCCACATCCCGCGGAACGTTACCGTACCGCGATCAGATGACCACTTCGACGCTCTCCCCGGGCGGCTGCCCAGAGCTTCGTTCGGTTTCCAGCGCGCTCTGGAGAATGACCACCGCGGCGGCCTGGTCGACCACCGAGCGGCCCTTCTTGCTCCGGACCCCGGAGGCCCGCAGCCCGTGGGTCGCGGTGACCGTCGACATCCGCTCGTCGACCAGCCGCACCCCCACGGGCGCGACGTTCCGGGCCAACTCCTGTGCGAAAGCCCGGACCTTGGCCGCGGCCGGACCCTCTCCCCCACTGAGTGAGCGGGGCAGTCCGACCACGACCTCCAGTGGCTCGTACTCCTCGACAATCGCCCTGAGCCGCCGGTGTGCTGAGGGGACATCACGTCCCGGCACGGTCTCGACGGGGGTGGCGAGGACCCCGTCGGGGTCGCACGAGGCGACCCCGATCCGGGCGTCCCCGACATCCACCGCGATGCGCCGGCCGCGTCGCATCTCGCTCACCCGCGTCAGGCCGCCTCGGCCACGAGCCGCTCGACGGCGGCGATGGCCTCGGGCACCGCGGCGGCGTTCTGCCCACCGCCCTGGGCCACGTCCGGCTTGCCGCCGCCACCGCCGCCGAGCGTCTTGGCGGCCGTGCGGACCAGGTCGCCGGCCTTGATGCCGCGCTCGCGGGCGGTCTCGTTGGTGGCGATGACGGTCAGCGGACGGCCGTTGGCGACCGTGAAAAGCGCCACAACCACCGGGCGGTCGCCACGGATCCGGCCGCGGACGTCCAGTACCAGCTTGCGCAGATCGTCGGCGGAGGTGCCGTCCGGGACCTGCGCGGCGGCCAGCGCCACCCCGCGGACGTCCCGGGCACCCTCGGCCAGCCCGGCCGCGGCCTGCAGCACCTTCTCGGCGCGGAACCTCTCGATCTCCTTCTCGGCGTCCTTCAGCTTGGCCAGGACACCGGAGATCTTCTCCGGCAGCTCCTCCGGGCGCCCCTTGACCAGCTCGGTGAGCTGCGAGACGACGGTGTGCTCACGGGCCAGGAACTTGTAGGCGTCCACGCCCACCAGCGCCTCGACACGGCGCACGCCGGACCCGATGGAGGACTCGCCGAGCAGCTTCACCAGGCCCAGCTGGGCGGTGTTGTGGACGTGCGTACCGCCGCACAGCTCCTTGGAGAAGTCGCCGATGGTCACCACGCGGACCCGCTCGCCGTACTTCTCGCCGAACTCGGCGATGGCGCCCTGCTTCTTGGCGTCCTCCATGCTCATGACCTCGGCGTGCACGTCGAGCTCACGGGCCAGCACGTCGTTGATCTTCTGCTCGACGTCGGTCAGCACCGAGCCGGGCACCGCGGTCGGCGAGCCGAAGTCGAAGCGGAAGCGGCCCGGGGAGTTCTCCGAACCGGCCTGGGCGGCCGTCGGGCCCAGGGCGTCGCGCAGCGCCTGGTGGGTGAGGTGGGTGGCGCTGTGGGCACGGGCGATGGCGCGCCGACGGGTCACGTCGATGGCGGCGTACGCGGCGGCGCCGAGCACCACCTCGCCGACCTGGACGACGCCCTTGTGGACGGTCACGCCCGGGACCGGCTGCTGGACGTCGCGGACCTCGACGACGGCGCCGGAGTCCAGCTTGATCCGGCCGGTGTCGGCGAGCTGCCCGCCGCCCTCGGCGTAGAAGGGGGTGCGGTCCAGGACGACCTCGACCTCGTCGCCTTCATGGGCGGCGGGCGCCGGGACGCCGTTGACCAACAGGCCTACCACGGAGGACTCGCCCTCGGTCGTGCTGTAGCCGGTGAACTCGGTGGTGCCGGCGGTGTCGGCGACCTCGCGGTAGGCGGACAGGTCGGCGTGGCCGTGCTTCTTGGCCTGGGCGTCGGCCTTGGCGCGCTCCCGCTGCTCCTTCATCAGGCGGCGGAAGCCCTCCTCGTCGACCGAGAGCCCCTGCTCGGCGGCCATTTCGAGGGTGAGATCGATCGGGAAGCCCCAGGTGTCGTGGAGCAGGAACGCCTTGTCGCCGGAGAGCACCGTGCCGCCGGCGGACTTGGTCTCCGTGACGGCGCTGTCGAGGATGTTGGTACCGGCCTTGAGCGTCTTGACGAAGGCGGCCTCCTCGGCGAGGGCGACCGTCTCGATGCGCCGGCGGTCCTCCAGCAGCTCCGGGTACTGCTGGCCCATCGTCTTGATGACGACGTCCAGCAGCTCGCCGACGACCAGCCCGTCGGCGCCGAGCAGCCGCATGTTGCGGATGGCGCGGCGCATGATGCGGCGCAGCACATAGCCGCGGCCCTCGTTGCCGGGGGTGACGCCGTCGCCGATGAGCATCGTGGACGTCCGCATGTGGTCGGCGACCACCCGCAGGGAGACGTCGGAGTCGTCCGACGCGCCGTAGCGGACGCCGGAGAGCTCGGTGGCCTTGTCGATGACGACGCGCAGGGTGTCCGTCTCGTACATGTTGCGCACGTCCTGCAGGATCATCGCCAGCCGCTCCAGGCCGAGGCCGGTGTCGATGTTCTTGCTGGGCAGGTCGCCGAGGATCTCGAAGTCCTCCTTGCCGATGCCCGCTCCGCGCTCGTACTGCATGAAGACCAGGTTCCAGATCTCCACGTACCGCTCGTCGTTGACGGCCGGGCCGCCCTCGACGCCGAACTCCGGACCGCGGTCGTAGTTGATCTCGGAGCACGGACCGCACGGGCCGGGGACGCCCATGGACCAGTAGTTCTCCTTCTTGCCCAGCCGCTGGATGCGCTCCGTGGGCACGCCGATGACCTCGTGCCAGATGCGCTCGGCCTCGTCGTCGTCCAGGTAGACGGTGATCCAGAGCCGTTCCGGGTCGAGGCCGTAGCCGCCGTCCGCCTGCGAGCCGGTCAGCAGCTCCCAGGCGTACTTGATGGCGCCTTCCTTGAAGTAGTCGCCGAAGGAGAAGTTGCCGCACATCTGGAAGAACGTGCCGTGCCGGGTGGTCTTGCCGACCTCTTCGATGTCCGGCGTACGGACGCACTTCTGGACGCTGGTGGCGGTCTTGAAGGGGGGCTTGACCTCGCCGAGGAAGTACGGCTTGAAGGGGACCATGCCCGCGGGGACCAGCAGCAGCGTCGGGTCGTCCGCGATGAGCGACGCCGACGGCACGACGGTGTGCCCGCGCTCCTCGAAGAAGCGCAGCCAGCGGCGGCGGATTTCAGCCGACTCCATCAGTGGTCCTCTTTTCCAGTCGGTCCGGTCAGACCGTTCGGTCCGGTCGTTCTCGTGGTTCGGTACGGCGTTTCGAGCACCGCGCGGCGCGGTGCGGGCAGCTCGCGCACCTCGGCGGGCGACCCGATCCCGAGGGCGTCGTGCAGCTGCTCTTCACGGTCCGCCATTCCGGTCCGTACGTCCAATGCAAATTGGCGCAGCCGGTGTCCGGTCTCGACGGCCTTGTCCGCGGCCTGCGCGGCGAGGCTGTCGGGCTGCAGCTTGCGCAGCTTTCGGTGGACCTTGTTGGTGGCCCACACTCCGGCGGCGGCGCCGGTGGTGAACCAGAATGCGCGGCGGAACATCGCGGTGATCAGTCCTTGGAGCGACGGTTGCGGCGCCCGCCGCGGCGGGCGCCGGGC
>NZ_KN708638.1:1482170-1496314 GCF_000805335.1 Streptomyces sp. CT34
CCGGCGGCAGGGGCCGCCTCGCCCTTCTTGCCGATCGCGCGGCGCACCCCGTAGCCGAACGCGGCCACCTTGACCAGCGGCCCGCCGAAGGCGGAGGAGACGGTCGAGGAGAGCGCGGAGGCGTTGGCGGTGACCTCCTGGACATCGGCGGCGATGGCGTCGACGCGGGCGAGCTGGGTGTGCGCGGAGCGGACGGTCGCGGACGCGTCGGCGAGCAGCGGAACGGCCTGTTCGGACACCTCGGCCACCATCTTGGTCGTCGCCTTGAGCGTCTGTGCGAGCCTCACCAGCACGAGGGCGAGGAACGACACGAGGATCGCCCAGAAGACGGCCACGAGGATCCCGGCCACCTCTCCACCGGACACGCTGGCACCACTCTCCGACTGGTTCTTGGGTCTGGTCTCGTCCTGCTCGAACGGCAACCTTGACCTTATCGCGCCGTGACTGTCCGTCCGTACCCCGTTCCCCATGCCGAAGGCGGCACCGGAAGGGGTGATTGTACGGTCCGCATTCCCACGAGTACGCTCCGTGTGCCATGCGACGCTTCTCGCGCCCCGGTCCCGCTTCCCGCCACTCCCCCGCGCAGGGGCGGGCGCCGGGCAACCCGCCCGCGGAGCTCGACCGGTTCGTCGGCCGCGCGGACGAACTCGCCGCGCTGGAACGGCAGCTGGCCGCCGCCCGGCTCGTCACCCTCACCGGTCTCGGCGGCGTCGGGAAGTCCCGGCTCGCCCTGCACAGCGCAGCGATCTTGCAGGATCGCTTCTGCGACGGGGTGTGGCAGGTCGAGCTGTCCGCGCTGCGCGAACCGCATCTTCTGGACCACGCGGTCGCCGAGGCGCTGGCGCCGGCCGACCACACCGGCCGCCCGCCCCGCGCCGCACTCCGCGACCACCTCGCCGACCGCGAACTGCTGATCGTCCTGGACGGTTACGAGCACCTGGTGGAAGCCTGCGCCGAGCTCACCGCCGATCTGCTGTGCCACGCCCCCGGGTTGCGCGTGCTGGCCGCCGGCCGCCACCCGCTCGGCCTGCCCGGCGAGCAGAACCTGCCGGTGCCCCCGATGAACACCGCCGACGCCACCGCCCTCTTCACCGACCGCGCCGCGTCCGTGCTCCCCGGTTTCACGGTCGAGCCGGCCGACGAGGCGGCGGTCACCGAACTCTGCGACCACCTCGACGGCATCCCGCTGGCCCTCGAACTGGCCGCCGGCCGGCTGCGCGCGCTCTCCGTCGACCAGGTGCTGCACCGGCTCGACGACCGCTTCCGGCTGCTGACCGGCACGGTCCGCGGGGGGCTGCCGCGCCACCGGACGCTGCGCTGCGCCATCGGCTGGAGCCATGAGCTGTGCACCCCGCAGGAGCGGCTGCTGTGGGCGCGGCTGACCGTCTTCGCGGGGCAGTTCGACCTGGACGCGGTGGAGTACGTCTGCTCGGGCCCGGAGCTTCCGGCCGGCGAACTCCTCGACGTCGTGGGCGAGTTGGTCGCCCAGTCGGTGCTCGTACGGGAGGACACCGCGGCCGGGGTGCGCTACCGGATGCTGGACACCGTGCGGGACTACGGCGCGGGCTGGCTGGCGGCGACGCCGGACGGCGAGCGGCTGCGCCGCCGGCACCGCGACTGGTACCTGGGGCTGGCGACCTGGTGCGAACTGGACTGGTTCGGCCCCCGGCAGGCGGAGATCGCGGCCCGGATCGACGCCGAGCTGCCCAATCTGCGGGTCGCGCTGGAGCAGAGTCTGGAGAGCGCGGACGACGTCCACCTCGGCCAGTACCTGGCCGGCACCCTGGGGTTCTACTGGGTGGGCTGCGGGCGGCTCTCGGAGGGCCGGCACTGGCTCGACCGGGCGCTGGAGCTGGAGGGCGGCCATGACGACGCCCGGTTGAAGGCGCTGTGGGTGACCGGCTACGTGGCGGTCCTCCAGGGCGACACGGTCGGCGCGCTCGGGGCGCTCCAGGAATGCCGCGAGGAGGCCGAGCGGACCGGCAACGCCACGGCCGCCGCGTACGCGCTGCACCGCACCGGCTGCCTCGCGCTGGTCTGCGACGACATGCCGCGCGCCGAGGAGCTGCTGCGCGGGGCGCTCGCCCGCTACCGGGAGATCGGCGAGCTCAACAGCGATGTGCTGATGGGCCAGGTCGAGCTGGCGCTGGCGGTGGCCTTCCAGGGGCAGCTGGAGGACGCGGTCCGGCTGTGCGAGGACGTCCGGCGGGTGTGCGGGGACCACGGCGAGCGCTGGACGCTGGCGTACGCGCAGTTCGTGCTGGCCTACGCGGCCTGGGCGCGCGGGGAGAGCGGGCGGGCGCGGGCGCTGCTGGAGGAGTGCCTGGCCATCGACCACTCCTTCCACGACCTGCTGGGCGCGGTGCTGGCGATCGAGCTGCTGGCCCTGGTGACGCTCGGCGAGGGCGATGCGGAGGAGGCGGCGGTGCTCCAGGGCGCGGCCGGCCGGATCTGGCCGTCGGTGGGGCTGCCGCTGTTCGGCTCGCGCCACTACAACCAGCCGCACGAGCTGTGCGAGCAGCAGGCCCGGGCCCGGCTCGGTGCGGCGCGCTACGAGCACTGCCTGCGGACCGGCGGGCGGCTGGACCTGGACGCGGCGGTGGCCCGGATCCTCCAGCCCGGGAGCCCCGAGGGCACCGTCCCCGGGCCGCGCGGGGTGGTGCGGATCACCGCGCCCCCGACGAACCAGCCCGCCGCCTCCCCCTCCGCGAGCGGCGGGGGGGCGGCGGGCTGAGCGGTGCGTGCCGCGCCGGCCGTTGATCAGCGGGCGTAGTACTCGACGACGAGCTGCTCGTCGCAGATCACCGGGATCTCCTTGCGGTTCGGGTCCCGGTCCAGGCGGAACGCCAGCGCCTGGAGGTTGACCTCCAGGTAGCGCGGGGTCTCGCCGTCGAGGGCGTAGCCACCCTCGCGGGCAACCTGGAAGGGGTGCTTCTCGCGGCTGCGCTCGCGGACCATCACGACGTCGCCGGGGCGGACGCGGAAGGACGGCTTGTCGACCTTGCGGTCGTTCACCGAGATGTGGCCGTGGACGACCATCTGGCGAGCCTGGTAGATCGTCCGGGCCAGACCCGAACGCAGGACGAGCGCGTCCAGACGGCGCTCCAGCTCGACGATCAGGGCCTCGCCCGTCTTGCCTTCGACCTTCCGAGCGCGGTCGTAGGCACGGACCATCTGGCGCTCGCTGATGTCGTACTGAGCGCGCAGACGCTGCTTCTCCAGCAGCCGGACCTTGTAGTCACTGCTCTGCTTGCGGCCACGGCCGTGCTCGCCGGGCGGGTAGGGACGGGCCTCGAAGTACTTGACCGCCTTCGGCGTCAGCGCGATGCCGAGCGCGCGCGACTTCTTGACCTTGGGACGCGACTGGTTCACGTGGAACGTTCCTCCATGTAAGTTAGGTGAGGCTTACCTTACCGCGAGGAGAACGCATGTTTCGACCTGGGATCCCCCTGCCCGGCGCACACAGCACCGAGGCGGGTCAGCCGCGTCCCGTGGAAGACGCCCAGCGGCCCTCGGCGGCTGAGCGCATACGAACTCTCGTCGAATCCCATGGTATGGCGTCGCTGGACATCCCCGGAGTCGAGGACCACGACGAGAGCGGACTCTCGGCACCGGTCTGCCGGACCGTGACGGACGAGGGAGACGTGCTGTTGCTGGTTCCCGGGGACTCCGCGACGGCCCGGGCGGCGGCCCACGCACAGGACGACGACCTGGCGGCCGTGATGGAGATCACGGATGTGGCGCCGGTCTCGGTGCCCCACCGCATCCGCGGACGGGCCTGGGTGGCCGGCTGGCTGACCCCCGTACGCAACGACGAGCGCTCCGCCGCGGCGCTGCTGCTCGCCGAGCGGCACCCCGTCGGCGAGCTGCTCGGCATCGGGGAGGCGCTGCGGCCCGACGCCGTGCCGGGAATCCACGGGCGGGCCGCCTGGATGATGCTGCGCCTGGAGGTCGGCGAGGCCGCGGTGGACGATCTGTGGGGCGCGGAGTCCGTGGAGCCCGACGCCTTCGCCGCGGCGGCGCCCGACCCGCTGGTCGCCCACGAGGCGGAGCTGCTCCAGCATCTGCACACGGCGCACGGCGAGCAGGTCCGCGGACTGTGCGCACTGCTGGGTGACCAGCGCGCGGTCTGCGGGCTGCGCGACCGGGCCGTCCCGCTGGGCCTGGACCGCTTCGGGCTGCGGGTCCGCTTCAGCGACGGCGACCAGCGGTCCTTCGACGCCCGCTTCGACTTCCCCGAACCGGTCCGCGACATCGTCGGGCTGCGCCGGGCGATGCACACCCTCTTCGAGGCCGCGGCGCAGTGACCGCGGGACCCGACCCGGCACGGCGCCGCCGGCGCGCGGCTCAGTCGCCGCTCTCGCCGCGCAGCCTGGCGCGGACCCGCTCGGCGACATCGGCGTAGCGCGCCTCGACGCCGTGCCGGGTCGGAGCGTAATAGCGCTTGCCGTGCACCCCGTCCGGGGCATACTGCTGGGCCGCGACACCGCCCGGCAGGTCGTGCGGATACTGATACCCCTGGCCGTGGCCGAGCTTCTGGGCGCCCTTGTAGTGGCTGTCCCGCAGATGCGCGGGCACCGCGCCGGCGTGGCCCGCCCGCACGTCCGCCAGGGCGGCGTCTATCGCCAGGTAGGCGGCGTTGGACTTGGGTGCCAGGGCGAGCGCGATGGTGGCCTGGCTCAGCGTGATCCGGGCCTCCGGGAAGCCGATCAGCGCCACCGCCTGGGCAGCCGCCACCGCGGTCTGCAGCGCCGTCGGATCGGCCAGTCCGATGTCCTCGCTCGCCGAGATCATCAGCCGCCGGGCGATGAAGCGCGGGTCCTCCCCCGCCTCGATCATCCGCGCGAGATAGTGCAGCGCGGCATCGACGTCGGAGCCGCGGATCGACTTGATCAGCGCGCTGGCGACGTCGTAGTGCTGATCGCCGTCCCGGTCGTACTTCACCGCCGCGCGGTCGACCGACTCCTCCAGCGTCCTGAGGGTGATCTCCCGCTCGCCCTTGGCCAGCGCGGATCCGGCGCCGGCCTCCAGCGCCGTCAGCGCCCGCCGGGCGTCGCCGCCGGCGATCCGCAGCAGATGCGCCTCGGTGTCCGCGGGCAGCGAGACCGCCCCGGCGAGCCCGCGCTCGTCGGCCAGCGCACGGTGCAGCAGCCCCCGCAGATCGTCGTCGGTGAGCGGCTCCAGCGTCAGCAGCAGCGAACGCGAGAGCAGCGGGGAGATCACCGAGAAATACGGGTTCTCGGTGGTCGCGGCGATCAGCGTCACCCAGCGGTTCTCCACCGCGGGCAGCAGGGAGTCCTGCTGAGCCTTGCTGAAGCGGTGGATCTCGTCGAGGAAGAGGACGGTCTCCTTGCCGTAACCCCCCGAGGCACGGCGGGCGCCGTCGATGACCGCCCGGACCTCCTTCACGCCGGCGGTGATCGCGGAGAGCTCGACGAACCGCTTGTTCGTCGCCTGGCTGACGACATACGCCAGGGTCGTCTTGCCGATCCCGGGCGGCCCCCACAGGAACACCGACGACGGCCCGGCGGGACCGCCCTGCCCCTCGCCCACCAGCCGGCGCAGCGGCGAACCCGGCTTGAGCAGATGCTGCTGGCCGACGACTTCGTCGAGAGTGCGCGGGCGCATGCGGACGGCGAGAGGGGCCCCCACGGGGTCCTTCTCCTGACGGTCTTCGGCGGCGGCGGTGAACAGGTCGGGCTCCACGCTCAGGAGCGTATGCCACACCACCGACAACGCCCCGGCCCGCCGTGATCGGCGGACCGGGGCGCGGTGCGGTTCCGGACAGGTCTCAGAGCAGGCTGCTCCAGTACGACCACCACCGGGTGAGGATCAGCAGCCCGATCACCCCATACCAGAGCACCGGGACGACCCAGTGGAACTCCAGGACCGCGTTGCGCAGCCCCTGGGGCGCCGGGATGATGCCGTGCTTGATGTTGTGCACCGTCGTGTACCAGAACATCAGGATGGTGGCGCACCAGGTCAGGGTGCACCACAGGCACAGCGCGTTGATCTCGTACAGCGACTGGGACATCAGCCACATGCAGAAGACGGTGGCGAGCAGGGTGCCGGTGTTCAGGCCGATCCAGTACCAGCGGCGGAAGCGGGCCCCCGCCAGCAGGGCCATGCCGATCGCGATGACCACGGCGAAACCGACCAGCCCGGCCATCGGGTTGGGGAAGTCGAAAACGGTCGCCTGCTTGCTCTGCATGACGCTGCCGCAGGAGATGATCGGGTTGAAGCTGCAAGCCGGTTTGAAATTCGGGTTCTTCAGCAGCTCGAACTTGTCCAGGGTGATGACCCAGGCCGCCAGCGCGCCGAGCGCACCGGTGATCACCAGGAGCAGGGCCAGCCCGCGCCCCGAGCCGATCGGGCCCGTGGCGCTCGCGTGGTCGTCGTCGGTGGACACGTCGTCAAGCGCTGTCGTCGTCATATCGCCGTTCCGTCGGTCCCTTGGGAATGAGGCTCGGCCGGCGGACCCGGCCCGGTCCTTCATTGTGCCGCACCTCCCTGTGAGCCCGGGGTGCCGTGCGCGGATCCGGAGTGATTCCCGGCGCCCGCCGTTGACGCGAGGGGCCCGGACGGCGATCCGTCCGGGCCCCTCGATCTCGTCTCGCCGACGCGGTCAGCCGAGCGCCCGCCGGACCTCGTCGACCACCGCGTCCAGCGCGATCGGGGTCTGCTCGCCGCTCGCCAGGTCCTTGAGCTGGACGACGCCCTCGGCCAGGTCCCGCTCGCCGGCCACCAGCGCCAGCCGCGCGCCCGAGCGGTTGGCGGACTTCATGGCGTTCTTCAGGCCCTTGCCGCCGTACGCGAAGTCGGTGGCGACCCCGGCCCGGCGCAGCTCGGTGACCGAACGGAACAGCACCCGGCGGGCCTCCTCGCCGAGCGGCACGGCGTACACCGCGGTGGCGGACGGGATGTCGAGGGTGATGCCCTCGGCCTCCAGCGCCAGCACCGTGCGGTCGACACCCAGCGCCCAGCCGACGGACGGCAGCGCGGGGCCGCCGATCATCTCGGAGAGGCCGTCGTAGCGACCGCCGCCGCCCACCGCGGACTGCGAGCCGAGGCCGTCGTGGACGAACTCGAAGGTGGTGCGGGTGTAGTAGTCCAGCCCGCGGACCAGCTTCGCGTCGTCCTCGAAGGCCACGCCCGCCGCGGTCAGCAGCTCGCGGACCTGCTCGTGGTACGCCTTGCACGCCTCGCAGAGGTAGTCGCGCAGCATCGGCGCGCCGATCAGCCGCTCCTGGACCGCCTCGCGCTTGTCGTCCAGGACCCGCAGCGGGTTGATGTCGATCCGGCGGCGGGTGTCCTCGTCGAGCTCCAGCCCGCGCAGGAAGTCCTGGAGCGCGGCGCGGTAGACGGGGCGGCACTCCTTGTCGCCGAGCGAGTTCAGCAGGATCCGGAAGTCGCTGAGCCCCAGCGAGCGGTACGCCTGGTGCGCCAGGATGATCAACTCGGCGTCCAGCGCCGGGTCCTCGGCGCCGATCGCCTCGGCACCGACCTGCGAGAAGTGGCGGTAGCGGCCCTTCTGCGGGCGCTCGTAGCGGTAGTACGAGCCGGAGTACCAGAGCTTGACCGGGAGGTTGCCCGCCTTGTGGAGGTTGGCCTCCAGCGCCGCGCGCAGCACGGACGCGGTGCCTTCGGGGCGCAGCGCGAGCCTGTCGCCGCCCTTGGTCTCGAAGGCGTACATCTCCTTGGTGACGATGTCGGTGGACTCACCGACACCGCGCGCGAACAGCTCGACGTTCTCGAAGCCGGGCGTCTCGATGTAGCCGTAGCCGGAGTTCTTCAGCGGGGCGGCGATCGCCTCGCGCACCGCGAGGTACGTCGCGGAGTTGGGCGGGATCAGGTCGTAGGTGCCCTTGGGTGCCTGAAAGGTGCTCACGGAAGGTCTCGTCACATTCCTCGTCGCGGAGCGGCGGTCGGGGTGCCGTCTCCGAGGCCGGCGGCCACCTGCCTCAGGAAGGGGTTGGTGGCGCGCTCGCGGCCGATGGTGGTCTGGGGGCCGTGGCCGGAGAGGACCACGGTCGAGTCGTCCAGCGGGAGGCATACGCGCCCCAGCGACCGGAGGATCTCGGCGTGGTCGCCGCCCGGCAGATCGGTGCGTCCGATGGAGCCGGCGAACAGCAGGTCGCCCGAGAAGAAGACCGGCGGAACGTCCTCCTGCTCGGGCATCCGGAAGGTCACCGACCCCTTGGTATGGCCCGGGGCGTGCGCGACGGAGAACTCCATCCCGGCGAGCTCCAGGGCGGCGCCGTCGGCCAACTCCTTGACGTCGTCCGGCTCTCCCACGGTCAGCTCGCCCATGAGCTGCTGCCCGATGGAGCGGCCCAGGGCCTTCTCCGGGTCGCTCATCATGTAGCGGTCGGCGGGGTGGATCCAGGCGGGGACGTCGTGCGCGCCGCACACCGGGACGACCGAGGCGACATGGTCGATGTGCCCGTGGGTGAGAACGACCGCGACGGGCTTGAGCCGATGCTTCCTGACCGCGTCCTCGACTCCCTGGGCCGCCTGGTGGCCCGGGTCGATGATCACGCACTCCTCGCCGGCGGCGGGGGCGACCAAGTAGCAGTTGGTCCCCCAGGCCCCGGCGGGGAACCCGGCAATCAGCACGTTCGTCCTTAAAGATCGGTGGGGCCGGCCCGCGGGACCGCGCCCGGAACATCCCGGCAGCTCCAGAGCCTACCGGCGCGACTCCCGGCAGGGCGAACCCGTATACGGTACGGCCACGGCAGACGGCAGCGATCGATGCTCAGGACAAGGAGACGACCGGTGGTCAGCAACGATCAGCGGCGGCGGCAGCTCGCCCGGCAGAAGTACGAGCGCCAGCAGCAGCGCCGGGCCGAGAAGCACCGCAGGTCCCGGCGCCGCAACGTGATCCTCGCGTCCTCCCTGGCCGTCGCGCTCGCCGCGGGCGTCGCCGCGTACGCCTCGGTGGCGCTGACCGGCGACGGGCGCCAGGGGGCCGACGGCGACGCGGCGTCCCCGGCGCCCTCCCGGGCCGCCGACCCGTGCGGCAGGCCGGCGAAGGGCGCGCCGTCGACGAAGACCTGGCCCAAGGAGCCGGCGATGACCATCGACACCTCGGCGTCGTACACCGCGAAGCTGGACACGACCTGCGGCAGGATCACGTTCACGCTGGACGCCGGCAAGGCGCCGCACACGGTCAACTCCTTCGCCTTCCTGGCCGGCCAGGGCTACTTCGACCACAGCCGGTGCCACCGCCTGGTCGACTCGCAGATCCACATCCTCCAGTGCGGCGACCCGAAGGCCACCGGCGAGGGGACGCCCGGCTACACCATCCCGGACGAGAACCTCAAGGACCCCCGGACCAAGGGCGGTGTCTATCCGGCGGGCACGGTCGCGATGGCCAACCGCTACGACGGCAAGGACGACAAGACCCGTGATTCCGGCGGCAGTCAGTTCTTCCTCGTCTACCAGGACAGTCAGTTGCCGCCGAACTACACGCCGTTCGGGAAGATCACCGGCGGTCTGGACGTCCTGAAGAAGATCGCCGCCGCCGGTTCACGACCCGATCCGGAGAACGGCAACACCGCGCCCAACGCCACCGTCGTCATCGACAGGGCGGCCGTCACGAAATCCTGACCGCCGGCCGGAAGGGGCGGCGCTGCGTGGTCCCCATCTGGAATTTCGGTCGTGCTGGATGCGGACAGCCGACCGCCGGTCGCCTAGATTGGCGTTGTGTAGGGTGCCTGCTCCGACGGGTCTGACCACCCTCACCCGCAAGACAGCCCGTCGGACCGGCCAGGGCGCTGTCCGGCCGGACAGAAACTGTGGACGATGCCGGGGGGCCGCACGCCCCGTCGGCATCATGTGGAGGAGGCGCTGTGAGCAGCGACCCATGGGGCCGCGTCGATGAGACGGGGACCGTGTACGTGCGTACCGCCGACGGCGAGCAGGTCGTCGGATCGTGGCAGGCGGGATCTCCCGAGGAGGCCCTTGCCTACTTCGAGCGCAAGTATGAGGGCCTGGTCGTCGAGATCGGCCTCCTGGAGCGGCGGGTCAAGACCACCGATCTCTCGGCGAAGGACGCCATGACCGCGATCGACCACCTGCGCCAGCAGGTGGACGAGCACCACGCGGTGGGCGATCTGGACGCGCTGAGAAAGCGGCTGGACGCGCTCGTCGGCACGGTCGAGTCGCGCCGCGAGGAGCGCAAGGCCCAGAAGGCCAGGCAGAGCGACGAGGCCCGGCGGTCCAAGGAGAAGCTGGTCACCGAGGCCGAGGAGCTGGCGGCCAGCGAGCAGTGGCGGGCGGCCGGCGAGCGGCTGCGGGCGCTGGTCGACATCTGGAAGGGCCTGCCGCGGCTGGACCGCAAGACCGACGACGAGCTGTGGCACCGCTTCTCGCACGCCCGCTCGGCGTTCTCCAAGCGGCGCAAGGCACACTTCGCCTCGCTGGACGCGCAGCGCGAGGAGTCCCGCAAGGCCAAGGAGAAGCTGGTCGCCGAGGCCGAGGCGCTGTCCGGCTCGACGGACTGGGGCGCCACCGCCGCCCGCTACCGCGAGCTGATGGCGGACTGGAAGGCCGCGGGCCGCGCCCAGCGCGAGCACGAGGACGACCTGTGGAACCGCTTCCGCGGCGCCCAGGACGTGTTCTTCCAGGCGCGCGGCGAGGTCTTCGCGGAGCGGGACGCCGAGCAGCGGGAGAACCTGACCCGCAAGGAGGAGCTGGCCATCGAGGCGGAGAAGCTGCTCCCGGTGACCGACCTGAAGGCGGCGCGGGCCGCGTTCCGGGCGATCAACGAGCGGTGGGAGGCCATCGGCCATGTGCCGCGGGACGCCCGCCCGAAGATCGAGGGCCGGATGCACGCCGTCGAGCGCGCCATCCAGGACGCCGAGGAAGCCGAGTGGCGGCGTACCAACCCCGAGGCGCGGGCGCGGGCCGCGGGGCTGACCGGCCAGCTTCAGGACGCCGTCGACAAGCTCCAGAAGCAGATCGACGCGGCCCGGGCGGCCGGCAACGACGCCAAGGCCGACAAGCTCGGCCGTGAGCTGGAGGGCCGCAAGGCGCTGCTGGACCAGGCGCTCAAGGGCCTGGAGGAGTTCGGCGGCTGAGCAGCTCTTTGCGGCTGAGCCTCCCCCGCCCTTAAGGCGCGGGGGGACCCCCATCGCTCTCGCGGAAGTGGTTGCTCGCCGTTGGGGTTCCTCAAGTGATGGTTGATGTGCCAGACGTGACGGCCCGCCGGGGTTTCCCGGTGGGCCGTCGGCGTGCCGGGGCCGGCTCATCGACGGCTGTGCTGCGCCGTCTCCATCAGGTCCAGGGCGTGCTTGAGGACCTCGCACGCCTGGATGTGGTTGCCGGACTCCTGGAGCAGATCGGCCCGCCGCCGGCAGACCGGCACGGCTTCCGGGCCGTAGACCTGATGGGCCGGGTGGAACGCCTGCTCCAGGACCTCGGCGACCTCCTTGATCTGCCCGATCTCCGCGAGGAGTTCGGACAGTTCCAGCTGGACGGCGAGGAGGCCGCCCCGGCCGTCCGGCCCGCGCTCCTGGAGGGCCGGCCGCGGCACCGGCAGCGCGTCCCGGCTGTTGCCGGTCGCCCGCAGCATCCGCGCCCGGCTCAGGCCGGACGCCACCATCGCGGCCCGGACATCGGCGTCGAGCACCGGCCCGGCGGGCGAACGGCGCCGCGCCAGCGCCCGGTTGCGGGCCGGCGGCAGCCGGCCGACGCCGTTCTCCTGGGAACGCTGCGGCAACCGCCACCCGGCGGTCCGGCCCGGTGTCCACCGCCTCATGGACGGCGCCCATCCCGCCCCGCCCGATCAGCCGGACGAGGCGGTAGCGCCCGCCGAGTAAATCCTCCCCCATCGTGTCCACCGCGCTCAGGGCCTGCGCGCCGAGGTCACCCGGTAGACGTCGTAGACGCCCTCGACTCCCCGGACGGCCTTGAGGACATGGCCCAGATGCTTGGGATCGCCCATCTCGAAGGTGAAGCGGGAGGTGGCGACCCGGTCGCGGGAGGTCTGCACCGCGGCGGAGAGGATGTTGACGTGCTGGTCGGACAGCACCCGGGTGACGTCCGACAGCAGCCGCGAGCGGTCCAGCGCCTCGACCTGGATGGCGACCAGGAAGACCGAGGACTGGGTGGGCGCCCACTCGACGTCCAGGATCCGCTCGGGCTGCCGGGAGAGCGAGTCGACGTTGACGCAGTCGGCACGGTGCACCGAGACGCCGCTGCCGCGGGTGACGAACCCGATGATGGGGTCGCCCGGCACCGGCGTACAGCAGCGGGCCAGCTTGACCCAGACATCGTCGACGCCCTTGACGACGACGCCCGGATCGGCGCTGGACCGGCGCTTGGAGCGTGGCCGGATCGGCGTCGACTCGGCGATGTCCTCGGTGGCCTCGTCCTGCCCGCCGAGCGCCTGCACCAGCTTCTGGACGACGCCCTGCGCGGCGACATGGCCCTCGCCGATGGCGGCGTAGAGCGCGGAGATGTCCGGGTAGCGCATCTCGTGCGCGAGGGTGACCAGGGAGTCGCCGGTCAGGATCCGCTGGATGGGCAGGTTCTGCTTGCGCATGGCCCGCGCGATGGCGTCCTTGCCCTGCTCGATGGCCTCGTCGCGGCGCTCCTTGGAGAACCACGCACGGATCTTGTTGCGGGCCCGCGGGGACTTGACGAAGCTGAGCCAGTCGCGGGACGGCCCCGCGCCGGCCGCCTTGGAGGTGAAGACCTCCACCAGGTCGCCGTTGTCCAGGGTCGATTCGAGCGGTACCAGCCGCCCGTTGACCCGCGCTCCTATCGTGCGGTGGCCGACCTCGGTGTGCACCGCGTACGCGAAGTCGACCGGGGTGGCGCCGGCCGGCAGCGCTATCACATCGCCCTTCGGCGTGAAGACGAAGACCTCGTTGCGCGAGAGGTCGAAGCGCAGCGACTCCAGGAACTCGCCCGGGTCCTCGGTCTCCTTCTGCCAGTCCAGCAACTGCCGCAGCCAGGCCATGTCGTTGACGGTGTCCTGGCCGGCGCCCCTGCCGGCGCCCTTGGGCACGTCCGTACGCACCTTGGAGGCCCCGGCGACCGCCTCCTGCTTGTACTTCCAGTGCGCGGCGATGCCGTACTCGGCGCGGCGGTGCATGTCGAAGGTGCGGATCTGGAGTTCAACGGGCTTGCCGCTGGGGCCGATCACGGTCGTGTGCAGCGACTGGTACATGTTGAACTTGGGCATCGCGATGTAGTCCTTGAACCGGCCGGGGACCGGATTCCACCGCGCGTGGATGGTGCCCAGGGCCGCATAGCAGTCCCGGACCGTGTCGACGAGGACGCGGATGCCCACCAGGTCGTAGATCTCGGCGAAGTCGCGCCCGCGCACGATCATCTTCTGGTAGACGCTGTAGTAGTGCTTGGGGCGGCCGGTGACGGTGGCCTTGATGCGGGCGGCGCGGAGGTCGGCCTGGACCTCGTCGGTCACTATCGCCAGATACTCGTCCCGTTTGGGCGCGCGCTCGGCGACCAGCCGGACGATCTCGTCGTACATCTTGGGGTAGAGGATCGCGAACGCGAGGTCCTCCAGCTCCCACTTGATGGTGTTCATGCCCAGCCGGTGCGCCAGCGGGGCGTAGATCTCCAGCGTCTCGCGGGCCTTCTTCTCCTGCTTCTCCCGCTTGAGGTAGCGCATGGTGCGCATGTTGTGCAGCCGGTCGGCGAGCTTGATGACCAGCACCCGCGGGTCCTTGGCCATCGCGACGACCATCTTGCGGACCGTCTCCGCCTGCGCGGCCTCACCGAACTTGACCTTGTCCAACTTGGTGACGCCGTCGACGAGCAGCGCGACCTGGTCGCCGAAGTCCCGGCGCAGGGTGTCGAGTCCGTACTCGGTGTCCTCGACGGTGTCGTGCAGCAGACCGGCCATCAGCGTCGCCGGGTCCATGCCCAGCTCGGCGAGGATGGTGGTGACCGCGAGCGGGTGGGTGATGTACGGGTCGCCGCTCTTGCGCTTCTGGCCGCGGTGCCAGCGCTCGGCGACCTGGTAGGCCCGCTCGACCTGGCGCAGCGTGGCGGTCTCGATCTTGGGGTCGTTGCCGCGGACGGCTCGCAGCAGCGGTTCGAGGACCGGGTTGTACGGGCTGGAGCGCTGCACGCCCAGTCGGGCGAGGCGGGCCCGGACGCGGTTGGGCGAG
>NZ_KN708638.1:1496324-1512038 GCF_000805335.1 Streptomyces sp. CT34
GTGCCGCGGCGGCCGGGCGGGACCGGTCGGCGGGGGCCGGGGAGCCGGCGGGCCGGTCGGCGGGCGGCCGGGGCTTGGCGGTTCCGCCGGCCGCGCTCTGCCGCTCGGGCTTCGGCTCGGCGGAGGAAGCCGCGTCCTTCGGCTTCGGCTCGTCCGGGCGCGCGGCAGGGGTTCCCGCCGGACGCAGTCCGGGGGAGAGCGGCTGGGCCTCGTCTGGCAAGAGCACTCCTCATGCGGGTACGGACCCCAGGACCTCGAAGCGGCCGGGGTGCCATGGTATCGAGCCCATGGCCACGGCTGCCGCGCGGCCATGGCTCCGTACATGACACAGCACCAGGGGCATCCGGAATGTTCCGGATGCCCCTGGTGCCCGTACCGTGCCGAAAGGCCGACTCAGATCGTGATCAGCGCCTCCAGCGGAGCGTCCTTCAGGCCCGGCTCCAGCCGCTGCCGGCCGGCCAGGAAGCCCAGCTCCAGCAGCACCGCCAGGCCCGCGACCTCGGCACCCGCACGCCGGATGAGCTGCATCGACGCGTCCGCGGTGCCGCCGGTGGCGAGCACGTCGTCGATCACCAGCACCCGGTCGCCAGGGGCCAGCGCATCGGCGTGGATCTCGATCTCGGCGGTGCCGTACTCCAGCTCGTAGGTCTGGCCGAGCGTCGCGCCGGGCAGTTTGCCGGCCTTGCGCACCGGTACGAAACCGATACCGGCGGAGACCGCGACCGGGGCGGCGAGGATGAATCCGCGGGCCTCCAGGCCGACGACCTTGTCCACGCGGTAGCACTCGCACAGGTCGACGAAGGCGCCGGTCAGCGCGCCGAACGCGGCCGGGTCGGCGAGCAGCGGGGTGATGTCCTTGAACATCACGCCCGGCTTCGGGTAGTCCGGGACGTCCGAGATCCGGCTCAGCAGGAGCTCACGCAGCTCCGGTGAGGCGGTCACCGGCGCTTGCCCGACGGACCGCGTCCGCGGCTGCGGGAGGCGGGCTGCTGCCGCGGGCCGACGACCGCGGCGTCCTCGGCCTCGTCGTCGGCCGGGGCGGCGTCCGGCTGCCCCTCCTCGCGTGCCTCCTTGGCCGCCGACGCGGCGCGCTTCGCCAGGACCCGCTTGGCGAGCGCCTGCATCTGCGGCTCGCGGCCCTTGAGGTCGGCGACCAGCGGCGTCGCGATGAAGATCGACGAGTAGGCACCGGCGGCCAGACCCACGAACAGGGCCAGCGAGATGTCGTTGAGCATGCCGGCGCCGAGCACCCCGCCACCGACGAACAGCAGGCCGGCGACCGGGAGCAGTGCCACGACCGTGGTGTTGATCGACCGCACCAGGGTGCCGTTGATGCTGCGGTTGGCGATCTCGCCGTATGTGAAGCGGTTCTGCTTGGTGATGTCCTTGGAGGCTTCCTTCAGGCTGTCGAAGACGACGACCGTGTCGTAGAGGGAGTAACCGAGGATCGTCAGCAGACCGATGACCGTGCCCGGGGTGACCTCGAAGCCGACCAGGGCGTAGACGCCGACCGTGATCGTCAGGTCGTGGATCAGCGCGACCAGCGCGGCCAGCGCCATCCGCCACTCGAACGCGACGGCCAGATAGAGCACCACGAGGACCATGAAGATCCCCAGGCCCAGCCATGCCTTGTCGGCGATCTGCTGGCCCCAACTCGGGCCGACCAGCTGGGTGTTGACGTCCTTGACCGGAACGTTGAGGTCCTTGGCGAGCTCTTCCTGGACGGGCAGCGCCTGCTTGGTGTCCAGACCGCTGATCTGGATGCGCAGCGCGCCGCCGCCGAGCTTCTGGGCCACGGCCTGGTGGCCGTTGGCCGCTGACTCGGCCCGGTGCCGGGCCTCCTCCGTCGACACCGAGGTCTTCGGGGTGGTGAAGACCGCACCGCCGGAGAACTCGATGCCCATGTTCAGGCTGCGCACCGACAGGCCGACGATGGCCGTGATGGTGATGAGGATCGAGATGCCGTACCAGATCATCCGCTTGCCGATGAAGTCGTAGCCGACCTCACCGCGGTAGAGCCGGGCGCCGATGTTGCCGAGCTTGGACATCTCACGCCTCCTTCGTCTGGGTGGGGGCGGTGCGACGGCGGCGCAGCGGCGGCTTGGCGCCCAGGCGCTTGGGATCGAGGCCGGACCAGGAGTGTCCCTCGGAGAAGAACTTCCGCCGGGCCAGCAGCGTCATCAGCGGCTTGGTGAAGAGGAAGACCACGACGACGTCGAGCAGGGTGGTCAGGCCGAGCGTGAACGCGAAGCCCTGCACCTTGCCGACGGTGACGATGAACAGCACCGCGGCGGCCAGGAACGACACGAAGTCGGAGACCAGGATCGTCCGGCGGGCCCGCGGCCAGCCGCGCTCGACGGCCGGGCGCAGGGTGCGCCCCTCGCGGATCTCGTCCCGGATGCGTTCGAAGTAGACGATGAACGAGTCGGCTGTGATACCGATCGCCACGATGGCGCCGCAGACCGCCGGGAGGTTCAGCGCGAACCCGATGGCCGGTCCGAGCAACGTCATGATCGTGTACGTCAGGATCGCCGAGACGACCAGGCTCGCCAGCGCGACCAGCGCCAGCCCCCGGTAGTAGGCGACCAGGTAGACGACGACCAGCGCCAGACCGATGGCACCGGCGATCAGGCCGGCGTGCAGCTGCTCGCCGCCGAGCGCCGCGGTCACCGTGGTCTCGTCGTCGATCTTGAAGGACAGCGGCAGCGCACCATACGACAGCATGTTGCCCAGGTCCTGCGCCGACTGCTGGGTGAAGCCGCCGGAGATGGTGGCGTTCCCCTGGTTGAGCTGCGTCTTGACGCGCGGGTCGGAGACCACCGCGCCGTCCAGCACGATCGCGAACTGGTCCTGGGGCGGCGACTTGGCGGCGAGCTTGCCGGTGACGTCCGCGAACTTCTTGCCGCCGCCGGAGGTGAAGTCCATATTGACGATCCAGCCCTGGCCGCCCTGGCTGTCGAAGACCGCCTTGGCGCTCTTGACGTCCGTGCCCTCGACGCCGACCGGGCCGAGCACGTACTTCTGCGAACCGTCGTTCTTGCAGGCCACGACCGGGTCGGACGGCTTGGCGTTGGCGGCCTGCTCACCGGCCGCGGCCCGGCTCTGCTTCGTGGAGCAGTCCAGCGCGCCGAGCTGCTTCTGCAGGGCCGGCGGGATACCCGCGCCACCGGGGGCGGGCGGCGTCGGCTGGTTGGACGGCTTGGTCGTCCCGGAGTCGGACGGCGGCGCGGACGGCTTCTTCAGGGCGTCCGTGACGGCGCGGCCCTGGGCCGTGGAGCTCGCGCTGGGCGAGGGCGAGGAGCTCTTGCCGCCGTCCTTGCCGGTGGCCTGCTCGCCGCTGCCCTTGCCGTTCTTGCCGTTCTGGGAGGGGCTGGGCTTGGGCTCCGGGGTCTTGGTGCCGGCGGTGGTGGTCAGCACCGGCCGGAAGGCGAGCTGAGCGGTGGTGCCGACCTGCTGGCGGGCCTGCTTCGCGTCCGTCCCCTTGGGGATGTTCACGATGATGTGGTCGCTGCCCTGCTTCTGGACCTCGGCCTCGGTCACACCGAGACCGTTGACCCGCCGCTCCATGATGCTCACGGCGGTGTTCATGTTGGTCTCGTTGATCGCGTTGGGCTTGCCCGGCTGGTTCTGCGCCGCCAGCGTGAAGCTGGTGCCACCCGCCAGGTCGATGCCCAGTCGGGGGGTCAGCGTGCCGGTGGAGAACATGCCTCCGACCAGCCCCGCCATCGCGATCAGAACCAGAATCAGGGTGCGCCCTGGATGCCCCTGGTTCGCGGGCGACCTGCGGCCCTTTTTCGGTGCTGCCACCTTGTCGTTTCTCCCTGTCCAACCCCTCGGCCTGGGATGTCTGCCGAGCGGCCACGAAGTCTTGTGGGGACGTGCCCCCGCCGGAGCCTAGACCGTCGGGGAACCGCGGTGCCCCCATCGGGGGCGCGCCGCGGTTCCCGGAGAACGGACTACTTCGCGTCGGCGCCGCCGGCCTTCTTGTCTTCCTTGGCGGTGTCGGCCTCGGCCTTGGCGGGCTCCTCGGCCTTGTCGGCCTTGTCCGCCTTGTCGCCGTCGGCCTTCGCGGCCTCGTCGGCGGCGGGCTCGGCCTCGGCCTCGGTCTTGCCCAGGTCGATCTTGTCGGCCTTGTCACCCTTTTCGGTGGCCTCATCGGCACCGGCACCGGTCAGCGACGAGATGTCGTCCGGGACGACCGGCTGCTCGTCGCCGACGACCGGGTCGGCACCGTCCAGAATGCGGTTGTACTCCTCATCCGCGAGCACCGCGCCGATGGCGTTCTTGGCGTAGATGGCGTGCACGCCGGGGGCGACCTCCAGGAGGACGGTGTCCTCGTGGATTTCCTTGACGGTGGCGTACATGCCACCGATGGTCCGGACGCCGGTGCCGGCCTGCATTTCATCGCGCATCTGCTGGGCCGCCTGCTGCTTCTTCTTGGCGGACCGCGTCATCAGGAACATGGCCCCGATGAGGACGATGAAGGGGAGGAGAGTCACGATACTCACGGGACGGAAATCCTTCGCACGACCGCTGCTCCGCGGTCTCATATAGCGGGGGTGGATGCACCGCCCATACGGGCGGCATCGGCGGAGTCTAAGCGAGTCTCCACCAGTGGAACAACGCCCAGCATCGCACCGCAGTTCCTCACCGGGCGAGTCTCCGCGCCGTCATGCCCCGAACAAGCCCTGCTGGACGCTGCCGCCCGCCTGCTGCTGGGGCGGGACCAGTCCCATGTGCGTCCAGGCCGCCGGGGTCGCGATCCGGCCACGCGGCGTACGCGCCAGCAGCCCCTCCCGTACGAGGAACGGCTCGGCGACCTCCTCGACCGTCTCGCGCTCCTCCCCCACCGCGACCGCCAGGGTGGACAGTCCCACCGGGCCGCCGCCGAACAGCTTGAGCAGGGCGGTGAGCACCGCCCGGTCGAGCCGGTCCAGACCGCGGGCGTCGACCTCGTAGACCCCCAGGGCCTGCGAGGCGACCTCGCGGGTGATCACCCCGTCCGCCTTGACCTGGGCGTAGTCGCGCACCCGGCGCAGCAGGCGGTTGGCGATCCGGGGCGTGCCGCGGGAGCGGCCGGCGATCTCGGCGGCGCCCTCGGTCTCTATGGCGACGTCGAGCAGACCGGCGGAGCGGTGGATGACGCGCCGGAGCTCGGCGGGGGCGTAGAACTCCATGTGGCCGGTGAAGCCGAAGCGGTCGCGCAGCGGCGGCGGCAGCAGACCGGCCCGGGTCGTGGCGCCGACCAGCGTGAACGGCGGGAGCTCCAGCGGGATGGCGGTGGCGCCCGGGCCCTTGCCGACGATCACGTCGACCCGGAAGTCCTCCATGGCCATGTACAGCATTTCCTCGGCGGGCCGGGACATCCGGTGGATCTCGTCGAGGAAGAGGACCTCGCCCTCCTGGAGGGAGGAGAGGATCGCCGCGAGATCGCCGGCGTGCTGGATGGCCGGGCCGGACGTGATCCGGATCGGGGCGCCCATCTCGGCCGCGATGATCATCGAGAGGGTCGTCTTGCCCAGCCCGGGAGCCCCGGAGAGCAGCACGTGGTCGGCGGTGGCGCCGCGGGCGCGGGCCGCCTTCAGCACCAGGTCGAGCTGTTCGCGGACCCGCTCCTGGCCGACGAACTCCTCCAGGTCCTTGGGCCGGAGGGCGGCCTCGACGGCGGTGTCCTCGCCATCGGCGTCGGCCGCCACCAGCCGGTCGGCCGGGGCGCCGGCGGCGTCCTCGGCGGTGGACGGTGCGGTGTCGTCCCAGTTCACTGCGGAATGCCTCGCGGGGTCGGGGCGGCCGGGCCGCCTGCGTGGTCGTACGGTCGGGGGCGCGGGGCCCGGACGGCGGCGCACCGGCCGCCCCTCGGGGCCACCGGCCGCCGGGGCGCGCCGGTCATCGCGCCCGGTTCAGGGTCTGCAGCGCGGCCTTCAGCAGCTGCGGCACCTGCGGCTGCCCACCGGCCGCTGCCGCCGCCTCGGCCTGCGGGGCGACCGCGGTGACCGCCTCGTCCGCCTCGCGGGTGGCATACCCCAGGCCGATCAGCGCGGCCTGGAGCTGATCGCGCCAGCCGGCGGTCACGGCGCTGCCGACGGTCGCCCGGCCGCCGCCGACCGGTGTGCCGAGCCGGTCCTTGAGCTCCAGCAGCAGCTTCTGCGCGCCCTTCTTGCCGATGCCGGGCACGGCGGTCAGCGCCTTCTCGTCGCCCGTGGACACCGCGAGCCGCAGCGCGTCCGGGGAGTGCACGGCCAGCATGGCCTGGGCGAGCCGGGGGCCGACACCGCTGGCGGTCTGCAGCAGCTCGAAGGTCTGCCGCTCGTCATCGTCGGCGAAGCCGTAGAGGGTGAGCGAGTCCTCGCGGACGACGAGGGTGGTGGCGAGCTTGGTCCGCGCGCCGACCCGCAGTCCGGACAGGGTGTTCGGCGTGCACTGCACGGCCATGCCGACACCGCCGACCTCGACGACGGCGGTGTCCGGGGCGAGGGCCGCGACCGGGCCGGAGACAAAGGCGATCATCGGGTGCCCTTCAGCGTGCGTACGGGAGCGGAGGCGCGGCGGGCCGCGGCGTGCGCCTGCTGGAGGCGGTTGACCGCGGGGGCGCGCCAGATGTGGCAGATGGCGAGCGCGAGGGCGTCGGCGGCGTCGGCCGGTTTGGGCAGTGCGTCCAGCCGCAGCAGGCGGGTGACCATCGCGCCGACCTGCGCCTTGTCGGCCCGGCCTGAGCCGGTCACCGCCGCCTTGACCTCGCTCGGGGTGTGCAGCGCGACCGGCAGCCCGCGGCGCGCGGCGCACAGCATCGCGACCGCGCTGGCCTGGGCCGTGCCCATGACCGTACGGACGTTGTGCTGGCTGAACACCCGCTCCACGGCGACGCATTCGGGGCGGTGCGCGTCGAGCCACTCGTCTATGCCGCGCTCGATCAGCACGAGGCGGTGCGCGACATCGGCGTCCGCCGGGGTCCGCACGACGCCGACGCCGGCCATGGTCAGCGGCCGTCCCGCGACCCCGTCCACCACGCCGACCCCGCACCGCGTCAGCCCCGGGTCCACCCCCAGCACCTTCATCGGGCCCCGCCCCCTCGCCGTTATCGGTCGCCTGTTCCTGTGTTCCTGCAGGTTAGTGGCTGCCACTGACAAACGAACGGGCCGGCGGGGGGGGTCCCCGCCGGCCCGTCGAACGACCGTGAGTCGGCCTGCGCGTCAGGCGTCGACCTTCGCCATGACGTCGTCGGACACGTCGAAGTTGGCGAAGACGTTCTGCACGTCGTCGCTGTCCTCCAGCGCGTCGATCAGCTTGAAGATCTTGCGCGCGCCCTCTTCCTCCAGCTCGACCTGCATGGTCGGGACGAAGTTGGCGTCGGCCGAGTCGTAGTCGATGCCGGCCTCCTGGAGCGCGGTGCGCACCGCGACCAGGTCGGTGGCCTCGCTGAGCACCTCGAAGGACTCGCCGAGGTCGTTGACCTCCTCGGCACCGGCGTCCAGGACCGCGCCCAGCACGTCGTCCTCGGTCAGCTCGCCCTTGGGGACGATCACCACGCCCTTGCGGTTGAACAGGTAGGACACCGAGCCCGGGTCGGCCATCGAGCCGCCGTTGCGGGTCATCGCGACGCGGACGTCGGACGCGGCACGGTTGCGGTTGTCGGTCAGGCACTCGACCAACACCGCGACACCGTTGGGACCGTAGCCCTCATACATGATCGTCTCGTAGTCGGCGCCACCGGCTTCGAGGCCGGCGCCGCGCTTGACCGCGGAGTCGATGTTCTTGTTCGGGACCGACTGCTTCTTGGCCTTCTGGATGGCGTCGAACAGCGTCGGGTTGCCGTCGATGTCGGCCCCGCCCATGCGCGCCGCAACCTCGATGTTCTTGATCAGCTTCGCGAAGAGCTTGCCGCGCTTGGCATCGATCACGGCCTTCTTGTGCTTCGTCGTAGCCCATTTAGAGTGGCCGGACATCCGCCTGTCTCCTTCGCGTAACCCATTTCAGAAACGATCGCCTGAGATCCTACCGGGGATGCGTCAGGCCGCCGCACGCACCATGTCCACGAACAGCGCGTGGATGCGGTGGTCACCGGTGAGCTCCGGATGGAACGACGTGGCAAGGACGTTACCTTCCCGGACGGCCACCGTATGTCCACCGTACGTCGCCAGGACCTCGACGCCGGCCCCGACCGACTCGACCCATGGCGCCCGGATGAAGACGCCCTCGACCGGCCCGCCGTCGATACCGGCGACCTCGACCGCGGCCTCGAAGGACTCGTTCTGCCGCCCGAAGGCGTTACGGCGCACGATCATGTCGACGCCGCCGAGCGTCTCCTGGTCCTCGCGGGCGTCCAGCAGCTTGTCCGCGACCATGATCATGCCGGCGCAGGTGCCGTAGACCGGCCGGCCCGCCTTCACGAACGCGCGCAGCGGCTCCAACATGCCGAAGACGACGGCCAGTTTGGACATGGTGGTGGACTCGCCGCCGGGGATGACCAGGCCGTCGACCTCGGCCAGCTCCTCGGGGCGGCGTACCGGGCGGGCCTGGGCGCCGGCGTCCGCGAGCGCCCTGACGTGCTCGCGGACGTCGCCCTGGAGCGCCAGCACACCGATGGTGGGGGTGGTGCTCATCTTCGTGGGGATCCTTACCAGCCGCGGTTGGCGTAGCGCTCGGCCTCGGGGAGGGTGTCGCAGTTGATGCCGACCATGGCCTCGCCCAGGTTGCGGGAGACATCCGCGATGACCTTGGGGTCGTCGTAGAAGGTGGTGGCCTTCACGATCGCGGCGGCGCGCTTGGCCGGGTCGCCGGACTTGAAGATGCCGGAGCCCACGAAGACGCCCTCGGCACCGAGCTGACGCATCAGCGCGGCATCGGCGGGGGTGGCGACACCACCGGCGGAGAACAGCACGACGGGCAGCTTGCCGAGCTCGGCGACCTCCTTGACCAGCTCGAACGGGGCGCGCAGCTCCTTGGCGGCGGCGTACAGCTCGTTGTTGTCGCAGCCCCGCAGCTTGGCGATCTCGCCCTTGATCTGGCGCAGGTGGCGGACCGCCTCGACGACGTTGCCGGTGCCGGCCTCGCCCTTGGAGCGGATCATGGCCGCGCCCTCGGCGATGCGGCGCAGGGCTTCGCCCAGGTTGGTGGCACCACAGACGAAGGGAGTGGTGAAGGCCCACTTGTCGGAGTGGTTGACCTCGTCGGCGGGGGTGAGGACCTCGGACTCGTCGATGTAGTCCACGCCGAGCGACTGGAGGACCTGGGCCTCGACGAAGTGGCCGATTCGGGACTTGGCCATGACCGGGATCGAGACGGCGTTGATGATGCCGTCGATCATGTCGGGGTCGGACATACGGGCCACGCCGCCGTCCTTGCGGATGTCGGCCGGCACCCGCTCCAGGGCCATGACGGCGACGGCGCCGGCGTCCTCGGCGATCTTCGCCTCTTCCGGCGTGACGACGTCCATGATCACGCCGCCCTTGAGCTGCTCCGCCATACCGCGCTTGACGCGCGCGGTTCCGGTCTCGGGGTTCTGGGGCGTGTTGGGCGTGCTGGACACGGTAGACCTCACTCAGTGCGGGTGGTTGCGCTTCGGCGCCCACACAACCGTTGGCCAGGGACCTGGGAAAAGGGCCAATTAGAGGCCGGTGGCTTGTCACAGGCCGGCATCTTGGAGGCCGGACGCGCCGCTCCCCCGCGGCGCGGTCCCGGGCCGGGCGGTCTCCCGCCGGTCAGCTCCCGGCCGGGCGGCCGTCCAGTACGGCCGGCGGCTCGTCGTCCATCTCGAAGGCCAGCGGGAACGGCGCATGGCCGGCCAGCCGGAGATAGCGGACCACCCGGTGGCGGCGGACCGCGCGCGCGGCCCGTACGGCGTCGTTGTGGAACCGCCGCGCCATCGGGACCCGCCGGACCGCGGCGGTCAGCTCGGTGACCGTCTGCTCCCCGCCCGGCGCCTCCCGTACGGCCTCCAGCTGCGCCTCCTCCTCGAAGACCGCGCGCAGCGCCTGACTCAACTCGCTCTCCGCGACCTCGCGGTGGTCCTCCTCGGCCTGCCGGGCCTCGTGCGCGGCCTGGTAGAGCACGATGGACGCGGCCGGATCGAGCACGCCCGAGGTCCCCACCTCCTGGGCCACGGAGGCCCGCCGGAGCAGCTGCGCGTCCAGGGCCGCGCGGGCGGCGTCGATCCGCGCGTGCAGGCGGTCCAGGCGGCCCGCCGTCCAGCTCAGGTAGACGCCGATGAGGACGATCGCGGCGGCGATCCAGATCAAGGTGGTCACGCCCCGTCACGTTACCCGCACGCCGGCGGCCCGCCATCCCCTCCCCACCCCCAACGGGAGGGGGCGGGCCGACAGCCCCGCGCAGCGGACCCCGCCCGCCGCAGGCGCAACGGCGAGAAAGCAGACAACGTCGGGCGAGGCAAAGCGCAGCGGAGGGGCGCAAGGGCGAACAACACCCACGGCGGGAAAGCCGACAACGTGGGAAGCCGGCCAAGCGCAGCGAAGCGGCTCAGTCCTTGGCGAGCCACCTGCGGGCGCGCAGCCCGACCCGCTCGTCGGTGGCCACCGCGGACGCCCCCGTCGTCACCGTCTCGTACACCGCGAGGATGTCCGCGCCGACCGTCGTCCAGTCGAAGCGCCGCACGTGCTTGCTGCCGCGCTCGCGGAGCTCGGCCAGCCGCTCGGGATCGCCCAGCAGCCGCACCGCGGCGTCGGCCAGCGCCCGGTCGTCCTCGTTGGCGAACAGCTCGCCCGCCTCGCCCTGGTCCAGGACCTGGGCGAACGCGTCGAGGTCGCTGGCGAGCACCGGCGCGCCCGCGGACATCGCCTCCACGAGGACGATGCCGAAGGACTCGCCACCCGTATTGGGGGCCACGTAGACGTCCACGCTGCGCAGCAGGCGCGCCTTGTCCTCGTCGGTGACCATGCCCAGGAACTCGACGCGGGAGCGGAGTTCGGCGGGCAGGCCGGCGACCGCCTCCTCCTCGTCGCCGCGGCCGGCGACCAGCAGCCGGGCGTCCGGGACCGCGGCGAGGATCGCCGGGAACGCCTTCATCAGGACCGGCAGGCCCTTGCGGGGCTCGTCGATCCGGCCGATGAACCCGATGGTCCGGCCCTGCCACTCGGCCTTTGGTTCGGCCCGGGCGAAGAAGTCGACGTCCACGCCGTTGGGGATGACCACCGCGTCGCCGCCGAGGTGTTCGACGAGGGTGCGGCGGGCGTACTCGCTGACCGCGATCCGCGCGCTGATCTTCTCCAGGGCGGGCTGGAGGATCGGATACGCGGCGATCATGGCCCGGGAGCGCGGGTTGGAGGTGTGGAAGGTCGCCACGATCGGGCCCTGGGCCGCCCAGCAGGCGAGCAGGCCGAGGGACGGGGACGCCGGTTCGTGGATGTGGATGACGTCGAAGGCGCCGTTCTGCAGCCAGCGGCGGACCCGGGCGGCGGACAGGAAGCCGAAGTTGAGGCGGGCCACCGAGCCGTTGTACGGGACGGGGACGGCGCGGCCGGCCGGGACGACGTACGGCGGCAGCGGGGGCTCGTCGTCCGCGGGGGCCAGCACCGAGACATGGTGGCCGCACCGGATCAGGTGCTCGGCCAGATCCCGGATGTGGAACTGGACGCCACCGGGGACGTCCCAGGCGTAGGGGCAGACGATGCCGATTCTCACGGCGTCTCCGTTCCGGACGGCTCGGCCGCGCGCGGCTCCAGATCGGCGAGCCAGAGGCGCTGGAGCATGTGCCAGTCCTCGGGGTGGTCGGCGATACCGGAGGCGAAGGCGTCGGCGAGCTGCTGGGTCATCTGGGCGGCCTTCTCGGTGCGGGTGCCGTTCTCCGGCACCTCGATCTCCGGGTGGACCCGGCCGCGCATGACGGGGGTGTTGTCGTACCAGAGGGTGACCGGCAGCAGCATCGCGCCGGTCTGGACGGCGAGCATCGCGGGGCCGGCCGGCATCTTGGTCGGCTCGCCGAAGAACTTGACCGGGATCCCGGAGCTGGACAGGTCGCGGTCGGCGACCAGGCAGACCAGCCCGCCGGCCCGCAGCCGCCGGGCCAGGGTGCCGAAGGCGGCGCCGCCGGTGTGCGGCAGCACCTCCATGCCCAGGCCCTCGCGGTAGGCGACGAACCGGTCGTAGAGGCTCTCCGGCTTGAGGCGCTCGGCGACGGTGGTGAACGGGACGCCGAGCTTGGTGGTGACCCAGACGCCCGCGAGGTCGTAGTTGCCCATGTGGGGCAGCGCCAGGATCACCCCGCGCCCGCTCTTGAGCCCCTCCTCCAGGTAGTGCACGTCCTGGGGGGTGAATCCGGCCTTTATCCGCTCCTCGCTCCACGCCGGCAGCCGGAACGACTCCATCCAGTACCGCAGGTACGAGCGCATCCCGGCCCGGGAGAGCGCGGCCAACTGCTGCTGGGAGGCGTCCGGGACGACCCGCGCGAGGTTCGCCTCCAGGCGGCGGACGCCCTTGCCGCGGCGCCGCCAGACCGCGTCGGCGATCTGCTGCCCCAGCCGTACGGCGACGCCTTCCGGCAGCTTCTTGACGGTGCTCCAGCCCAGGCCGTACAGCCCGTCGGTCAGCTTCCCGGTGTCGATCAGCGATCCGCGTCCCATCAGCCGTTCCCCCCTTGAGCGACGGCGTCGGCCTCGGCCGACTCCCGGCGTACCGTCACCACGCGCTGGCCGAGGGTGACCGCGCTGCCGGCGGCGACGATCCACAGGGCGATCGGCAGCAGGACCTCCACGCCGGGCACCCCGAACTTGTGCAGCCCCGACAGACCGCAGGCGACCAGCGAGATGACCAGCCGCTCGGCGCGCTCCACCAGGCCGTTGACGTTCACCGGCAGCCCGATGGCCTCGCCGCGTGCCTTGGTGTACGACACGACCTGGCCGCTGGCCAGACAGAAGATCGCGATCGCGCAGAGCGTCAGGCTGTCACCGCGTCCGGCGTACCACAGGGCCAGCCCGCCGAAGATCGCCGAGTCGGCGACCCGGTCGAGGGTGGAGTCCAGGAAGGCGCCCCACCGGCTGGAGCGGCCCAGCTGCCGCGCCATGTTGCCGTCTACCAGGTCGGAGAAGACGAACAGCGTGATCACGATCGTGCCCCAGAAGAACTCGCCCTGGGGGTAGAAGATCAGGGCGCCGGCCACCACACCGCCGGTCCCGACGAGGGTCACCGCGTCCGGGCTGACCCCGAGACGGATGAGCAGGGCGGCGAACGGTGTGAGAACACGCGTGAAGAAAGCACGCGCGTACTTGTTCAGCATGACCTTCCCGGAGGGTCGATACGGGCCGCGCGGTCAAGGGGCCACCGGCTGGCCCATCGTAGCCAGGAGGCAAGGGGGCACCGCGAACGCATCGCGGCGCGAGCTCCATCCCACGGCCCGGGCCCACCGCCGCACGCCGCCGCACGCGCCGACGGGCCCCGTAAGACGGCCTGACCGCCTCCTTGGAAGGACGCCTCCGGTGTGCCATGTATGGACGCATCATGACCACGGTGGAAAGCTCGAATCACCGCAAAGTGTCGACCTGGAGGCGAGACACATGAGCGAGAAGTCGGGTACGAACCCAGGAGCCGCCGGAAGGGCACCGGCGGCCGACCGGCCCACCGCCCTGCGCAATGTGGTGCTGGTCGGCCACAGCGGATCGGGCAAGACCACCCTCGTCGAGGCGCTCGCGCTGGCGTCCGGCGCGGTCAACCGGGCGGGCCGGGTCGAGGACGGCGGCTGTCTCTCCGACTACGACGAGATCGAGCACCGCCAGCAGCGCTCCGTACAGCTCTCCCTCGTCCCGGTGGACTGGGGCGGAATCAAGATCAATCTGTTGGACACCCCCGGATACGCGGATTTCGTCGGGGAACTCAGGGCCGGTCTGCGCGCCGCGGACGCGGCCCTCTTCGTTGTCTCGGCGGCCGACGGCGTGGCCGGCGCGACCCGGATGGTGTGGGACGAGTGCGCCGCGGTCGGCATGCCGCGCGCCCTGGTCGTCACGCATCTGGAAGCCGCCCGCTCCGACTTCGACGAGATGACCCGGCGGTGCGCCGCCACCCTCGGCGGCGAGGACCCGGACGCCGTGCTCCCGCTCTATCTCCCCCTGTACGGCACACCGGGCGCCGACGGCCACGCCCCCGTGCACGGCCTGATCGGCCTGCTCTCCCAGCGGGTCTTCGACTACTCCTCCGGCGAACGCACCGAGCGCGCGCCCACCGACGACGAGCTCCCGCTCATCGCCGCGGCCCGCAACCGCCTCATCGAGGGCATCATCGCCGAGAGCGAGGACGAATCCCTCATGGACCGCTATCTGGGCGGTGAGGAGATCGACGTGAAAACGCTCATCGGCGACCTGGAGACGGCGGTCGCCCGCGGCTCCTTCCATCCCGTACTGGCCGCCGCCCCGGCCGCCGACGGCGCCCGGCAGGGGCTCGGCACCGTGGAGCTGCTGGAGCTGATCACCGGCGGCTTCCCCACCCCCGCGGAACGCGAGGCCCCTGCCGTCAGCGGCACCGACGGCGCCCCGCGGCAGGCCCTCACCTGCGACCCCGAGGGTCCGCTCGCCGCCGAGGTGGTCAAGACCTCCTCCGACCCGTACGTGGGCCGGCTCTCCCTCGTACGGGTCTTCTCCGGCACCCTGCGCCCCGACGAGACGGTGCACGTCTCCGGCCACGGCCTCCAGGACCGCGGCCACGAGGACCACGACGTGGACGAGCGGATCGGCGCGCTGTCCGCACCCTTCGGCAAGCAGCAGCGCCCGCTGTCCCGGGCGATCGCCGGCGACCTGGCGTGCGTGGCCAAGCTGACCCGCGCCGAGACCGGCGACACCCTCTCCGGCAAGGACGACCCGCTCCTGATGGAGCCCTGGACGATGCCGGACCCGCTGCTGCCGGTCGCCATCGAGGCGCACAGCAAGGCCGACGAGGACAAGCTCTCCCAGGGCCTGTCCCGGCTCGTCGCGGAGGACCCCACGATGCGCCTGGAGCACAACCAGGACACCCGCCAGGTGGTCCTGTGGTGCCTGGGCGAGGCGCACGCCGATGTGGCGCTGGAGCGGCTGCGCTCCCGTTACGGCGTCCAGGTCGACACGGTCACCCACCGGGTCCCGCTCCGGGAGACCTTCGGCGCGCCCGCCCCGGGCCGCGGCCGGCACGTCAAACAGTCCGGCGGACACGGCCAGTTCGCGATCTGCGAGATCCAGGTCGACCCGCTGCCCGGCGGCTCCGGCATCGAATTCGTCGACAAGGTCGTGGGCGGCGCGGTCCCCCGGCAGTTCATCCCGTCCGTCGAGAAGGGCGTCCGTGCCCAGGCGGCACGCGGACTGGCGGCCGGGCACCCGCTCGTCGACATCCGCGTGACGCTCCTCGACGGCAAGGCGCACTCGGTCGACTCCTCGGACGCCGCGTTCCAGATGGCGGGCGCGCTGGCGCTGCGCGAGGCCGCCGCACAGGCCCGGATCGACCTCCTCGAACCGGTCGCCGACGTACGGGTCCTGGTCCCGGACGACTTCGTCGGCCCGGTGATGAGCGATCTGTCGGGCCGCCGCGGCCGGGTCGTGGGCACCGAGCAGTCCGGGCCCGGGCGCACCCTCGTCCGCGCCGAGGTCCCCGAGATCGAGATCGGGCGCTACGCCGTCGATCTGCGCTCCCTCTCGCACGGCACCGGACGGTTCAGCCGCGGCTACCTGCGGCACGAGCCGATGCCCCCGCAGCTCGCCACCAAGATGCGGGAACAACCGGAGAACGGCGGGGAGGTAAAGGGCGGAC
>NZ_KN708638.1:1512048-1529221 GCF_000805335.1 Streptomyces sp. CT34
GCGGGAACAACCGGAGAACGGCGGGTAGTTAACGGTCGATCAGCCGCCGTCCGGCACCACCCCCCTGGGCTGGACGGCGGCTGTACGCTGGGACTCTGCCGTAGAGCGCCGCGTTCCGCGACGGGGCGTGCGGTCCTCGGCTCAACAGGTGTGCCGTCAGCGGTAGTCGGGTAGAGAGCCGCATCACGGATGCGCGCGGGTGAGGGGGGCGGTAGTGGCAGACGGCTATGACTTCAGTCCGGGGGCGCAGGTGCCGATCTCGGGCGGCGCCGGTCAGACGGCGGCGACCCAGGCACTGGCCTCGGCCGCCTACCGGGACAGCCCGCTCGCCGACATCTCCAAGGCCGACTCCGACTCCGGCGCCTCCGGCATCAAGAAGCCCAAGCTCTCGCTGTTCGCGCCGAACCTCGGCGAGGCGTTCTCCCGCGCCGTGCAGGTGCGGATGCTCGGCGGCGGACGCAAGGCGCTCATCCAGTCCTTCGGGACGGAGCCGCAGACCATCGTCGAGCACTGCCTCTCGGCCACCCGCGTCCGCAAGCAGCGCGACACCCGGCTGACGCTCCTGATGGTGCTGTTCGGCCTGCTCTTCCTGCCCGGTGTGCTGCTGTGGCTGGGCGCCTTCCAGCTGCGCAAGATGTTCTCCAAGGACGGCGAGGGCAACGGCATCTCCCTCCTCGGCGGCGCCCTGCTGGTCCTGCTCGCCGGTGCCGGCCTCTTCTTCATGGTCAAGCTGCCGTTCACCGGCTTCTGGCCGCTGTACGCCCGCGGCATGATCGTCGCCCCGGTGGTCGGCTGGTGGTGGGCCAAGCAGATCTGCGAGAAGACCGCGGTGGACATGCGGGAGGCGTGGAAGGGGCTGCTCGAAGGCGGCGGCGTCGCCGCCAAGATCCCCGAGGCGGTACCGCAGGACCCGAACCACACCTCCGCCGAAACCCTCCGGCACAATCTCGCCAAAATCTCCGCCGAGCAGCGCAGCAACGTCGTCTTCTACGCCGGTCCCAAGGGCATACTCGGCATGGGTACCCGCTGGGGCAGCTGGCAGCTCGCCGAGGAGCTGCGGCCGGCCCAGGAGGGTACCGAGATCCACCCCTTCCGCAGCTGGGACGTCATCCGCGCGATCCACGACCGGCTGCGCCTGCTGGAGCGCAGCCCGCTGCACACCGGTGGATTCCAGCAGCCGCCCTCCGTACGCCACTGGATCGTCGTCCCCGTGGGCGAGAAGGCGGGGGCGGTCTCCCGCCCGGAGGGCAGCCACGTCGACGGGTACGAGGTCCGCGGCCACGAGATCGAGCGGATCTGCAACGAGCAGCAGTTCGGCGCCGGCAACCGCCACTACCTCGGCGTCCAGTTCGTCCTGTGGGACGGCCAGCTGGTGCTCACGCTCATGATCACCGTCACCGTGCTGCACGAGACGCTGCGCATCGAGGTCAGCGGCCACGCCCTCGGCCCGGTCAACTCGCTCTTCACCAGCAAGCCGGCGCCCAAGACCAAGGACGTCGCCAAGGTCATCCGGTTCTGGGAGACCAAGACCCAGACGCTGCCGCTGATCGAGCCGTCCGAGGTGGTCCGGCTCGCCGCCCGCGCCCCGCTGACGTGGTTCCCGCCCGTCCTGGACTTCCTCGGCGGCAGGCTCACCCTCCCCGAGCCGTTCGGCCTGCGCCACGTCTGGGCCGACAAGCCCTGGCGGCACCGCTTCATGGCCGATGACGCGCTGCGCGCCGCGACCCCGGTCCTGCGGGCGGTGCACGCCGCGGCCATGAGCGTCCTCAAGGAGAACGGCGTCGACACCGAGCGCTTCGACAACCGCTCGCTCGTCCTGAGCGGCATGGTCCAGAGCGCCGAACCGAAGAAGGCCGACGAGTACAACGCCTAGGTGTTCTGTCCGCCCCTGACCCAGCGGACAGGCCCAGCGGCGCAGCTCCCCGCACGGACGGGCGCGGGCACGGGCGGTGAACCGCCGTGCCCGCGCCCGTCCGGCGTTCGGCCCGTGACCCTGGACAGGGCCTAGCGGAAGATCCCGGTGTGCCCGAGCGAGTACCGCCCCGGCTGCGGGTACACCGCCAGTCCGTGCGGCCCCAGCCCCACCTTGATCTTCGCCAGGGTCTTCCCGGTGTGGGTGTCGAGGGCGTACACCTCGGAGTTGTAACGCCCGGACAGCCACAGCACGTTGCCGTCCGCCGAGACACCGCCCATGTCCGGGCTGCCGCCGCCGCGGATGTGCCACTTGCCGACCAGCTCCCCGGTCCTGAAGTCCAGCAGCGAGATGGTCCCCTCACCCCGGTTGGAGATGTACATGTGGCGCGAGTCCCGGCTGACGTAGAGGCCGTGCGTGCCCTTGCCGGTCGGCAGCAGCTTCGGGCGGCCGAAGGTGTCGCCGTTCAGGATCCAGACGCCGTCGGCCATCATGTCGGCGACGTACCAGGTCTTGCCGTCCGGCGAGATCTTCACGTCCTGCGGCATCGCCCCCTCGAACGGCAGCTTCTGCTTGCCGATCACCTCCATCTTCGCGGTGTCGACCTTGAGCAGCTCACCGGAGAACTCGCAGGAGACGATGAAGTACTTGCCGTCCGGCGAGAAGTCGGCGTGGTTGACGCCGGCGCAGTTGACCGGGAGGGCCTTGCGGACCTTCATGGTGTGCGGGTCCCGGAAGACCAGCTGCTTGTCCATCGAGGCCATCACGACCGCGTACTTCCCGTCGGGCGTGAAGTACAGGTTGTAGGGGTCGTGGACCTTCACCGGCTTGCCGGCCTTGCCGGTCGCCGGATCGATCGGGGTCAGGTCGTGCCCCCGGTCGTTGTTGACCCACAGCGTCTTCATGTCCCAGGACGGCACCACGTGCTGCGGCTGCACCCCCACCGGGATCGTCTCGATGACCTTGTACGTCTTCGGATCGATCACGCTGACCGTGTCCGAGCCGGTGTTGGGCACGTACACCCGCGACGGGAAGGCCTTGACCTGCGGCGCCAGTCGGTTGGGCCGGTCCGCCGCGTACAGGTCGCGCCGGTCCAGCGGCGGCGGCATCCCCGGCAGGCCCTGCTGGACGGCCTGGCGCGGCCCCTGCGCGGCAGGCTGCGGGCTCTTGCCGGCGGACGGCCCGCCACTGCCGCAGCCCGCCGCCACCAGCGCGCAGGCCACGGCGAGCAGCGCGGCCCGGCGCACGGGGCGGGCCGCCCGGGAGCCGGTCGTGCGGACGGGGATACGGTTCCGATCAGCCATCAGGTCACCAGCTCCGTTGTCGTCACCGCGCGCAGACCGCGCCGGCGGAGGCCGTCGAGGATCGGGGGCAGCGCGGCCACCGTGCCGGCGTGCCCGAGATGGAGACTCACGATCGACCCCGGCCGCACGCCGTCCAGGACCGTGCGCCGGACGGCCGCGGCACCGGGGTCGTTCGCGTCGAGGGAGTCCAGGTCGTACGACAGGACGTGCGGATAGCCCACCTTGCGGGCCAGCCCGATCACCTGCTGGGTGGCCAGCCGAGTCTGCGAGGGGCGGAACCAGCTGCCGATGGTGCCGGTGAGCTTGCGCAGCCGGTCGGCGCACTGGCTGATCTCGGCGTAGGCGGCGGCCTCCGGCAGCGCGCAGATCGCGCGGTGGTGCATCGTGTGATTGCCCAGCTCATGGCCGCCGTCCAGGATCCGGCGGGCCATCGCGGGCTGCTCGTCGAGCCAGTCGCCGACGGCCAACACGGTGACCTTGGCGCCGGCCCGCTCGGCCTCGCCCAGCAGCGCGTTCGCCAGCTTGGGGTCGCCCCTGCCGTGGAAGGTCAGGGCCACGGCGCGGCCGTCCCGCGGCCCGTGCTCGATCTCGACGGGCCGGCCCGGCAGCCGGGTCGGCGGCCGGGCGGCGGGTACCCGGGCGGGCCCGGTCCGGCCGGTTCCGGAAGGGCCCGATCCGGCGGAGGTCCGGGGGGCGGACGACGACGTGTCCGTCCCCCGGTGCGGGTCGCAGCCCGACGCGAGCGCACCGGCGGCTGCGGCGGAGGCAGCCGCGCGCAGCACGGAACGACGATCTAGGGAAGTCACCACCCCATTAGAGAGGCAAATTTTCCCAATCGGGGCGATCTATTGGATTCGTCCGGGTGCGTGTCGCCTCGTTCACCCGGCGCGCACGGCGCTCACGCCGCCCAGGCCGCGGCGAGCATCGCGCGGGTGTCTGCGAGGAGTTGGGGCAGCACCTTGGTGTGCGCGACCACCGGCATGAAGTTGGTGTCACCGCCCCAGCGGGGGACGACGTGCTGGTGAAGGTGGGCCGCGATCCCGGCGCCGGCGACCCCGCCCTGGTTCATCCCGATGTTGAAACCGTGCGCCCCCGACGCCGTCCGCAGCGCGGTCATCGCCCGCTTGGTGAACTCCGCCAGCTCCGCGGTCTCGGCGCCGTCCAGCTCGGTGTAGTCGGCGACGTGCCGGAACGGGACGACCATGAGGTGCCCGCCGTTGTACGGATACAGGTTCAGCACCGCGTAGACCCGCTCACCGCGCGCGACCACGAGCCCGTCCTCGTCCGACTTCGCAGGAATCGTGCAGAACGGACAGCCGTCGTCGGCCCCCGGGCCGCTCGGCTTGTTCTCCCCCTGGATGTACGCCATCCGGTGGGGCGTCCACAGGCGCTGAAAGGCGTCCTGCGTCCCGACTCCGATCTGCTGCTCCGGCTCACTCGTCATGTTGCGAAGCATATTCTCCTGCGGCCATGGGGGAAGCGGCGAGGGGCGGTCCCGATCGGGACCGCCCCTCGTGAAGACCGCTGTCACACCTGGACGCGGCGCTCCACCACGTCCAGGAGCTTGGCCAGCGCCTCGTGCTTCGGGATGCCGTTCTCCTGCGACCCGTCGCGGTAGCGGAACGACACCGCCCCGGCGGCCATGTCCTCGTCACCGGCCAGGATCATGAACGGCACCTTGGCCTTCTGCGCGTTCCTGATCTTCTTCTGCATCCGGTCCGAGGAGGAGTCCACCTCGACCCGCAGCCCCTTGGCCTTCGCCTCCGCGGCGAACTCCTCCAGGTACGGGACGTGGGCGTCGCCGATCGGGATGCAGGTGGCCTGCACCGGCGCCAGCCACGCCGGGAAGGCACCGGCGTAGTGCTCCAGCAGCACCGCGAAGAACCGCTCGATCGAGCCGAACAGCGCGCGGTGGATCATGACCGGGCGCTGCTTGGTGCCGTCGGCCGCGGTGTACTCCAGCTCGAACCGCTTGGGCTGCTGGAAGTCGACCTGGATCGTCGACATCTGCCAGGTCCGGCCGATGGCGTCCTTCGCCTGCACCGAGATCTTCGGGCCGTAGTACGCCGCGCCGCCCGGGTCCAGGACGAGTTCGAGGCCCTGCTTCTCGGCCGCCTGGCGCAGCGTCTCGGTGGCCTCCGCCCACTCGTCGTCCTCGCCGATGAACTTGTCGGACTCATCGCGGGTCGACAGCTCCAGGTAGAAGTCGCTCAGGCCGTAGTCGCGCAGCAGGTCGAGCACGAAGGTCAGGAGCGAGTCCAGCTCCTCGTGCATCTGCTCCTTGGCGCAGTAGATGTGCGAGTCGTCCTGGGTGAAGCCCCGGGCGCGGGTCAGGCCGTGCACGACGCCGGACTTCTCGTAGCGGTAGACCGTGCCGAACTCGAAGAGCCGCAGCGGCAGTTCGCGGTAGGAGCGACCGCGCGCCTGGAAGATCAGGTTGTGCATCGGGCAGTTCATCGCCTTGAGGCGGTAGTCCTGGCCCTCGAACTGCACCGGCGGGAACATCGCGTCCGCGTAGCTCGGCAGGTGGCCCGAGATCTCGAAGAGCTTCTGCTTGGAGATGTGCGGGGTGTTGACGAACTCGTAGCCCGACTCCTCGTGCCGCTTGCGGGCGTAGTCCTCCATCACCTTGCGGACCACGCCGCCCTTGGGGTGGAAGACCGCCAGACCGGAACCGAGGACCTCCGGGATGGAGAACAGGTCCAGCTCCGCACCCAGCTTGCGGTGGTCGCGCTTCTCGGCCTCGGCGAGGAACTCCAGGTGCGCCTTGAGCTCGTCCTTGGTCGGCCACGCGGTGCCGTAGATCCGCTGCAGCTGCTTGTTCTTCTCGCTGCCCCGCCAGTACGCGGCGGCCGAGCGCATCAGCTTGAACGCGGGGATGGCGCGGGTGCTGGGCAGGTGCGGACCGCGGCAGAGGTCCTTCCAGCACAGCTCACCGGACTTGGCGTCCAGGTTGTCGTAGATGGTCAGCTGGCCGGCGCCGACCTCGGCGGAGGCGCCCTCGGCGGCGTCCGCGGCGGAGCCCTTGAGGCCGATCAGTTCGAGCTTGTACGGCTCGTTCGCCAGCTCCTCGCGCGCGGCCTCGTCGCTGACCGCCCGGCGCGCGAACCTCTGCCCGCGCTTCTGGATCTCCTGCATCTTCTTCTCGATGCGCTTGAGATCGTCCGGGTGGAAGGGGGTCTCGACGTCGAAGTCGTAGTAGAAGCCGTCCTTGATGGGCGGGCCGATGCCGAGCTTGGCCTCGGGGAAGAGCTCCTGCACGGCCTGCGCCATCACGTGCGCGGTGGAGTGCCGCAGGATGTTCAGACCGTCCTCGGAGGTGATCTCGACGGGCTCGATCACCTCGCCCTCGGCGAGTTCGTACGCGAGGTCCCTGAGCTCGCCGGCCACCCGCGCGGCGACGACGCCGCGCTCGCCCTGGAAGAGGTCGGCGGCCGTAGTGCCCGTGGTCACCACGCGTTCTTCCCGCTCGGAATCGCGTTGGATGGTCACACGGACGTCTGACACCGGTCTCTCCTGACTCATGTCTCTCTCGCGGCAGCGATTGCTGCGCTCCCGAATCGTACCGAGCCGGTGGACCGCACCGCGAAACGGTTTCCCCGCCGCCCGTTCACCCGTCGGCCGACGGTCCGCCGCACGCCTCCTCGAAGGTGCCGACATTCTCCTGGAGCGACTTCAGCAGCCGGTCCCGGTCGGCCTCGTCGACCTGGACGGGCGTGACGTCCCGGCCGCCGGTGATCCGGCGGAACCCGCCCCGGCTCTCCAGCCGCCCGCTGACCCGGATCGGCAGCCCCACCAGATGCGCATGCCCGGCGATCCGGTAGTCCTCCTCCCCCAGGGCGACCCGTACCTGCCCCACGTCCGCCCCGTTGATCACCCGCAGCCGCACCGCGCCCGGACCGCCCGGCCGCTCCCTGCGCAGCCGTACGACGGTGCCGGTCACCCGCACCGGCAGCGACGGCTCCGCGCGGACATAGCGCCGCGCGGCCCGCTGGAGCGCGGGCAGGTCGCCCGGGGAGAACTCGACCGGTTCGGGGTGCGCCGGGCACCCGGCCGGGGCGCCGGCCGCCGGCGACCACTCGACCGTGATCCGCACCCCCTCCGCGTCCCGCACCAGCGCGATCAGCGCTTGCGCCAGCTCGTGGCAGACGCCCAGCCCCACGGCCGCGTCGAACGCCTCCATGCCACCGGTCGCCCGCTGGTAGTCGGTGGCGTCCCGGGCCGCGTGCAGCGCCCGCTGGAGGCCGGCCACCGCTCCGCGACCGGCCTGCACGGGGACGAACGCGGCCAGCCGCCGCCCGTCCGGCGCCGGACCCACCAGCACCTGGCCCAGGAACCCCTCGGCCTGCCGCTTGTGCCGCGCGCCGTAATAGCCGGCCCGGGTGTACGAGGCCAGCGCGCCGGCGGTCAGCATGGCGCGCGCCGCGCTCCGCAGTTGCTCCTGCGCCACCCAGTGCGCCGTCCCCGAGCCGTCGTCGGGGATCTCGCGCTCCCAGCGGACCTCGTCGCTGGGCACCGCGAGCCCCACCAGCACCTCGCGGGCCGAGGGCGCGGCGCTCCGCTCCAGCGCCGCCAGCGCCTCGGCCAGCAGTTCGGCGCTGTCGGGGAAGCGGCGGTCGTGCGGCACCAGCAGGCTGGTGCCGGCCACGGCGCCCGGCGGCGTCCAGCGGGCGTAGTGGCCGAGCGCGCCGCCCCTGCGCCGCCAGCCGTGCCGGGCCAGCAGGGCGCCGAGCACCGCGGGATCGAGCTGCGCGGCGTCCAGGGGCCGCGCGCCGTATTCATCGGTCGGCCGGTACATCAGGGTCTCCCTCCCGCCCCGACCCGCGTCATGATCTCGCAGAGCGCGCGGTCGTCGAAGATCCGCGTGGTCGGGATCCGCACAGTGGTCCTGCGCCGGCCGGTCACCGGATGGCCGGCGAGATTGATCCAGTAGCAGCAGTGCCGCAGTTCGAGGTGGTCGTGCCCGGCCCGGAGCCAGTCCTCCGGCTGCCGCGGGACGAGCATCACGACCAGGATCTTGTGCACCGATACGGGCGTGCGGGCCAGCTTTCTCAGGTGGTCGTTGTCGAGCGTGAACGCGAAGGTCGGCCCCGGCGGGCGCGGGGCGGTCTGGTAGGTGCACTTGAGCTGCACCTTGATGGTCACCTCGTCGTCGACGGCGTGGCCGGACGCGCCGTGGCTGACGTGCCAGTCGATTCCGTTGTCCGGGAAGGGCTGTGCCAGCGAGCATCCGGAGGCGGCGGCGATCGCGTGCAGATAGCCGACCTGGAGGGTCTCCATGCAGGCGGTGGTGGCGAGTCCACCGCGCTGCGGTGCGGCGGTCGCGGGCCGAGGGTACCTCTCGCTTGCCGGGGATAGCCCGCCCGGTTCGGGCTGCGCGAGCGTCATCGCAGGGGCCTTCCGGGCTGTGCCGTTCGCTGCGTGGGATGACGGGTAGGCGACCGGTGCATACGGGGCCGCCGGACCGCGCGGTCGGCGGCGGCCCGTCCCTCTGGTTGTCTCCGCGTCAAGTGGTCCGCAAACCAGGACGGTTCGAGCACCGTACGACCCGGGTATCACCAGCTCGGGTGGCGCGCCGTCATCCCCCGCACGACCGGGAGGAGTTGGGATGACACCGTGCTGGTACGACGGTCCGCTCGCCGCCTTCGACACCGAGACGACGGGCATCGACGTCGAACGCGATCGCATCGTCTCCGCCGCCCTGGTGGTCCAGGAAACCCCGCGCTCCGCCCCGCGCGTGACCCGCTGGCTGATCAACCCGGGCGTCGAGATACCGGAAGCCTCGATCGAGGTACACGGCCTGACGGCAGATCATCTGGCACTGTACGGCCGGTGGCCGGCGCCGGTGCTGGAGGAGGTCGCCCACACGCTGGCCGCCCAGGCGGTGGCCGGCCGCCCGCTGGTCGTGATGAACGCACCGTTCGATCTCACGCTCCTGGAACGGGAGTTGAAGCGCCACCGCGCCAGCTCGCTCACCGCCTATCTCGGCGGGCGCCCGCTGCACGTCCTCGACCCCCGCGTCCTGGACAAGCACCTGGACCGCTACCGCAAGGGCCGCCGCACCCTCACCGACCTGTGTGCGCACTACGAGGTCGAGCTGACCGACGCCCATGAGGCGGCTGCCGACGCGCTCGCCGCGCTGCGCGTGGTCCGGGCTCTGGGCCGGCGCTTCGCCGACCGGCTGGAGGGCTTCCAGCCGGCGGAGCTGCACACCCGCCAGGCGGTCTGGTACGCCGCCCAGGCGCGCGGGCTCCAGGCGTGGTTCGCCCGCAGCGGCTCCCCCGAGACCGTCGATCCCCATTGGCCGCTGCGCCCCGAACTCCCCGCCGCGGCCTGAAATCCGTACGGAATTCCGAGCCGCACCGCGCCGGCCGCACCGGAATTCCGGCCCCGCGATACCGCCGCCCGGTACCCGAAAAACAGAACCGGGCCGCCTGTTGGCGGCCCGGTTCATGATCCCGGTGGGCGATACTGGGTTCGAACCAGTGACCTCTTCGGTGTGAACGAAGCGCTCTCCCACTGAGCTAATCGCCCGGGTGTCGGCGGGGTTTCCCTCGCGAACGACCTGAACGATACAGGCCGCCGGGGCCTTCCATCAAATTCCCTTCCCGCTCCCCTCACCCCCGGTCACCCCCGGGCCAGCCAGGCCGCGAGCCCGCGCCGCCCGGCCCGCATCATCAGCGCGTGATTGAGCAGGAACAGCGGCCGTCCCAGCAGCGCCCAGCGCCGCAGCAGCGGTTTGCAGACCTCCACGTCCTGCTCGAAGACCGCCCGGGTGCCGCCCTCCCCCGGCACGATCGTCCAGCGCGCCCAGCCGGCCAGGTCCCCGCGCATCTCTATCTCCAGCACCCCGGCCCCTGGGTCCCGCACGACCTCGGAGGCCACCACCTCCAGCTCGTACGGCAGAAAGGACCGGAACCGGGCCGTCCCGCTCCGCTCGTCGTTCGGGGTCACCTCGCGGACCTGCGGCCACCAGTGGGGATAGGCCTCGGCGCGTTCTAGCACGGCGTAGACGACGGCGGGCGGGGCGTTCAGCAGCCATACGCTGCGGAAGCGGTAGCGATGCAGACGGCGCGGACGGCCGGACCAGTCGGGCATGATCCCAGTGTGCGCCCCGCGGCAGCCGGAGAAGCCCAACAACCGCAACGGCCCGGAGACTTGACGTCTCCGGGCCGTTGTCCGGGGTGGGCGATACTGGGTTCGAACCAGTGACCTCTTCGGTGTGAACGAAGCGCTCTCCCACTGAGCTAATCGCCCGGCGCACCGCCAACATTACCCCACGTCGGGAGGCCCTTCCGACCACCTCAGGAGCGGACGCCGCCCACCACGTCACGGAGACCGGACGGATCCGAACGACATCCGGGACCCGAACCCCGTCACCCGAATCGCCCAACCCGCGAAGATCACCGTCCGACCGGCCCCGCCTCCCATTACTCTGTGTATTTGGGGCGCACACTTAACGGACAGGACCGCGCCATCGAAATACACCCGGGGACGATCACGCAATCCGCCGTAAGAGGTATCTGAAGCCACCCAAAACCGTCAGAGGGGTTTACAACGGCACCGTAGGTGGCATGTCGATTTCGCCGACGTGCGAATCCCCGAGCGCACACTGAGCGAAAGGCCCTGGCGCTTATGAACACCACGGTCAGCTGCGAGCTGCACCTGCGCCTCGTTGTGTCGAGCGAGTCCTCACTGCCTGTACCCGCGGGCCTGCGGTATGACACGGCCGATCCGTATGCCGTGCATGCCACCTTCCATACCGGAGCCGAGGAGACCGTCGAATGGGTTTTCGCCCGCGACCTCCTCGCTGAGGGCCTGCACCGGCCCACGGGCACCGGAGACGTCCGCGTATGGCCGTCCCGGAGCCACGGGCAGGGCGTTGTCTGCATCGCCCTGAGCTCCCCCGAAGGGGAAGCCCTTCTGGAAGCCCCGGCGCGGGCGCTCGAATCCTTCCTGAAGAGGACCGACGCCGCCGTACCGCCCGGTACGGAGCACCGCCATTTCGATCTCGACACGGAGCTCTCCCACATCCTGGCGGAGAGCTGAGGCGCGGCACAGACACCCACCGCACCCAACCGCTCACACTTGCTGCCGTCCGACTCGGGGAGACGGCGCAGGACCGACAAGTCCATACGGCACGCTCCGGCGCCGTCGCCGCGGACCCACCGCGGAGACGGCGCCGAGGCTTGTTCCAGACGCTAGAGTCGGCGACCATTCGCCAACGACACCGGGGCGGCACCCGTCCGACCCCACCCGGCCAGGGAGCGGAACCGTGCTGATCACCCATGACACCCGGTGCGCGCTGGACGCGGTCGTCGACCTGCTGAACACCGCTCCCGAGGGCGAGGCACCCGGCGCACCGGACAGCCTGATCGACCTCGCGGCCCTCCAGGACTTCGTGCGGCGCAACGACGTCAGCGGCGTCGGGGACCTCTCGGCCGGCGATCTGGCGGCCGTACGGGCCGTCCGCGCGCGGTTCGCGCAGGTCTTCGCGGCCGGGGACGACCGCACCGCTGCCGAGCAGCTGAACGCGCTGGTCGCCTCCGCGGGCACCACCCCCCAGCTGACCGACCACGACGGCTACGACTGGCACATCCACTACTTCGCACCGGGCGCCTCGGTGGCCGACCACCTCGCCGCGGACGGCGGGATGGCGCTGGCCTTCATCGTCGTCGCCGGGGAGCGGGAGCGGCTGCGGCGGTGCGAGGCGCCGGACTGCCGGCACGCCTTCGTCGACCTGTCGCGCAATCGCTCCCGGCGCTACTGCGACAGCCGGACCTGCGGCAACCGGCTGCACGTGGCGGCGTACCGTGCGCGGCGCCGGGAGGCGGCGGGCTGAGCGGTCGGCGGGCGGCGCACCGTCTCGCCCGCCTCACAGGATGAAGAGGTCGTGTACGGCGCCCAGGAGGAGCAGAAAGCCGATGATGGCCAGGAAGAGCATCAGCGGCGGCTGGGACAGCGCGAACAGGCAACCGCGGGGTTCGGGGCACGGGGCGTCGTCTTGGGCGAGGGCGCACTCATCGTTCATCTCGCGCGCATCATGGCGCAGATGATCGTCCCGGTGCCGCCAATAACCCTCTCAGCAGCGGGAGTTCATCAGATCCCGTGCTTTTTCAGGATCGCTTCGATGTCCGAGAAGTCATCCTTGGGTGCCAGTTCGCTGCCCGGAGCCTGCTTGCCCTTGGGAGTCTGCCGTTCGGCACGGCCCGCGCCGAGCGACGGCGCCGAGGCGGCCGGTGCCACCGCGTCGGGCCGGGAAGCCGCCGCGGCCTTGCGCTCCTTCCGGCCGCCTATCCCGCGGCGGCGCTCCACGAATCGACTGATCGTGAAGAGCACCGCGGAGAGCGCGAGCACACCGAAGCCGGCCCAGACCGTGGGCTTGAGGACGATGCTGGTGACCCAGTCGATGACCCCGGTCATCACCAGGCCGACGGGGATCAGGGCGAAGGCGGCGATCCGGGTCGCGGCCAGGAACCGCTTGCGGTAGGCGGTCAGCGCGGCGATGCCCAGGCCCGCTGCCGAAACCGCGGCACACACTGTCGAGGTCAGCATCCGGTCCTCCTGCCGGTCGAGGGACGAGCGGGCGTTCCGCGCTCCCTTCCATCCTGCCCCCTCCGGCCGCACCCGAGCCACGTTCCGGCCGGACCTCAGGGAGATCTCCGGGTCGCCCTCCTCCGTAGGGTCCGGGTTCCGGCCCGGGGAAGCCGGCTGGGAGGCCGGCTGGGAGACTGACCCCATGAACGACGCCGCCGTCCCCGGCTCCCCGGCCCCCAGCAACTCCGTACGCCCCCAGCTCGACGTCTGGTGCGATCTGCAGTGCCCGGACTGCGCCGCCGCGCTGGCGGACGTACGGGCGCTCCGGGAGCGCTACGGCGACCGGCTGGACATCCAGCTGCGCCACTTCCCCCTGGAGAAGCACAAGCACGCCTACGCCGCCGCCCAGGCCGCCGAGGAGGCCGCTGTGCAGGGGCGGGCCTGGCCGTACGTCGAGGCGGTGCTGGCACGTACCGGGGAGCTCGGCACGCACGGCGAGAAGCTGCTGCTGGACGTCGCCGGGGAACTGGGGCTGGACGCCGAGGAGCTGGACACCGCGCTGATCGACGGGCGGCATCTGCTGGTCGTGGACGCGGACCAGGCCGAGGGCAAGGCGATCGGGGTGACCGGCACCCCGACGTATGTGATCGGCGGCGAGCGGCTCGACGGCGGGAAGAGCCAGGAGGGGCTGCGGGCCCGTATCGAGGAGATCGCCGACCGGCTGCTGGCCGGACAGGACGGCGGACGACGCTAGGGCCTGCTCCACAGGCCGGACCGGCGGGCGGACTCCGCGAGCCGCGCCGGCCGTGCGGAGGACCGGCGTTGCTCAGAGGATCGGCTTCCAGAGGCGGTACGCGGTGATGCGGTAGCCGAGTGAGCCGTAGAGGCCGAGCGCGGGGGCGTTGTCCGGGTAGACGTTCAGGGCCAGCGACGAGCGGCCCGCGGCCAGGCATTCGCGCTCGGCGACGAGCATCAGGGTGCGGCCGTGGCCCTCGCCGCGGTGCCCGGGCACCACCCGCACGTCGAAGACATAGCCGCCGGGCTGCCCCGGGAGGCGCAGCGCGAGCCACAGCGTGCCGACGTCCGTGCCTTCGTGGGCGAGGACGCGCAAGGCGTGGTGGGGGGTGGCGGCGCCCTTGGAGAGCAGGGCGTCGTGCGCGGCGACCGAGGTCTCCTCGGCGCGTTCGCGGGACATCCCCTGGGCGATCTCCGACCGGATGTGCTCGGCGATGGCGGCATCCCGCCAGGCCGGATACGCGTCCGCGCTCAGCGGCCGGTCGACGCTGCCCTCGGGGAGCCGGGGCGGGCCGGTCAGCGCCCTGGCCATGGTGCGGCTGCGTTCGGTGTAGCCCAGCGCCGCCGCCAGCCGTACGGCCGCCTCGGCGTCGGTGGGCACGGTCAGCTCGATCTGCCGACAGCCCCAGCCGCGCAGCACTTCCTCGGCCGCCAGCGCGGCGACCGTGGCACGCCCGCGGTGCCGGTCCGGGGCGTCGACCGCCAGGGCCTCGATGCGGCCCGCCGCATCGCCGAACCGGGCGTCCGTGGCGAGCTGGATCCCGCCGACCCGGCGGCTGTTGACGCAGATGTCGTAGGGGCGGGACCGGTGGCCGTCGTCGTGTCGAACTTCGGGGCCCGCGGGGCGCAGCGTAGTGGTCACGAAGACTTTCTACTCGCTTTCCACCCGCCCGCCCACGGGCCCGTCGTCTTCAGCGCGGGTCGAAGTCCGCGGCCGACCGCTCGTCGAAGATCCGCATCGCCTCGGCGGTCACCGGGCCCGGCCGGTCGCCGAGTTGGCGGCCGTCGATACGCGTCACGGCCTGGACGTCGCGGAGTGTGGAGGTCAGGAAGATCTCCTCGGCGCTCTCCAGGGCGTCCAGCGGCAGGTCGGTCTCCTTGGCGCCGGCCCAGGTGACCGTCAGGGCACGGGTGATGCCGGCCAGGCAGCCGGAGGTCAGCGGCGGGGTGTGCAGTTCGCCGTCCAGCACGACGAAGACATTGGAGCCGGTGCCCTCGCAGAGCGCGCCGACGGTGTTGCCGAACAGCGCCTCGGAGGCGCCCAGTTCGCGCGCGCGGGCGAGGGCGACGACGTTCTCGCCGTACGAGGTGGTCTTCAGGCCGGCGAGCGCGCCGCGTTCGTTGCGCGTCCAGGGGACGGTGACCGCGGCGGTGGTGTCGGGGCGGCGCGTGGTCTCGGAGAGCGCGACGACCAGGGTGGGGCCGGCCTCGCCGCGGTCCGAGCCGAGCGGGGAGACGCCGCCGGTGTAGGTGATCCGCAGCCGGCCGAGCGCCATCGGATTGGCGTCCAGGACGGCCTCGCAGCCGCGCCGCACCTCGTCGAGGTCGGGGGCGGGCAGGCCGAGCCCCCGGGCCGAGGTGGTCAGGCGCTCCAGGTGGCGGGTGAGGGCGAAGGCCCGGCCGCGGTCGGCCTTGACGGTCTCGAAGACGCCGTCGCCGACCGTCAGCCCGTGGTCGAAGACCGAGACCCGGGCGGTTCCGGCGTCCCGCAGTCCCCCGTCGAGCCAGATCTTCATCGCCGTGTCCCTCCGCTCACTTCGTGCTCACCCGACGCTACCGCGAGCAGTCGCCGCGCCTTCAACTCGGTCTCCGCCCACTCCCGCTCCGGGTCCGAGTCCCAGATGATCCCGGCCCCGGCACCGAAGCGGAGGACCGGGCCGCCGGGCGGGGTGCGGTCGACCCAGAACGTGCGGATGCCGACGTTGAGCTCGCCGGTGCGGCGGTCTGCGTCGACCCAGCCGATGCCGCCGCAGTACGGGCCGCGGGGGGCGGTCTCCAGCTCGTCGATGATCCGCAGCGCGCTGGACTTGGGGGCGCCGGTGACCGAACCGGGCGGGAAGGTGGCGTCGAGCAGATCCGCCCAGGCCGTCTTCTCGTGCGCCTCGGCCAGTTCGCCGCGCACGGTGGAGACGAGGTGGACCAGGCCCGGGTGCTCCTCCACGGCGCAGAGGGCGGGGACGGTGACGGTACCCGTGGCGCAGACCCGCCCGAGGTCGTTGCGGACCAGGTCGACGATCATCACGTTCTCCGCCCGGTCCTTCTCCGAGAGGTCCGCGGCGGTGCGGCCGGTGCCCTTGATGGGGCCGGACTCGACGGTCCGGCCGGCGCGCCGCAGGAACAGCTCCGGGGAGGCGGTGGCGACCTCGACGCCGTGGTCCGGCAGCCGGACCGTGCCGGCGTAGGGCGCGGGGTTGCCGCGGGCCAGTACGGCGGAGAGCGCGTCCACGTCGGCGCGGCCGCGGTCCGGCAGCGGCGCGGTCAGGACCCGGCAGAGGTTCACTTGGTAGACCTCGCCGGCCGCGATGTACTCACGGATGCGCCGCACGCCGGCGGTATAGGCGGCGCGGTCCATGGAGCTGCGCCAGTCGCCCGGGAGGGGGCCGCGCCACCGGTCGGGGGCGGGGTCGTCGGCCGCGGTCGCGGGGCGTACGTCGGCGAAGCGGGCGCAGACCACGCCCCCTTCGAAGCCGGCGGTCACCGCCCACCAGCCTGCGGAATCCAGGGCCGCGGGATCGCTGGTCACATCGCGCAGGCCAGTGGCTATCAGGCCGCCGAAGCGGGCCATGGGAGCGAAGTCGTGCACGTCAGTGAGTCTATGGCGGCGCACCGGCAACCGCCCGGGGCGAGCGAGCAGCGCAGCACGCTGCACAAACGCGTTTTTGTACTGGCCCCGGAATCCGCTAGAGTTCAACACGTCGCCGGGACGCGGAAGCGCCCCGGGGGCCGGGTAGCTTCCCGACGTAGTCTGGGAGAGTCACCTGCGGACGTAGCTCAGTTGGTAGAGCACCACCTTGCCAAGGTGGATGTCGCGAGTTCGAGTCTCGTCGTCCGCTCGATGTGGGGGATCTTCCCGACCCCCCTCACTCCTGGTGGAGTGGCCGAGAGGCGAGGCAACGGCCTGCAAAGCCGTCTACACGGGTTCAAATCCCGTCTCCACCTCCAAGGACGATTAGCTCAGCGGGAGAGCGCTTCCCTGACACGGAAGAGGTCACTGGTTCAATCCCAGTATCGTCCACTGGCCCGGCTCGACCGGGCCCCCGCGCGATTAGCTCAGCGGGAGAGCGCTTCCCTGACACGGAAGAGGTCACTGGTTCAATCCCAGTATCGTCCACACGGATCCTGAGGGCCGGAGCATTCGCTCCGGCCCTCGGTCGTTGTACCGGTACGTGGCCGCTCAACTGGCCCGGACGGCAGGCCGCTTGCCACAAGCTCGATGGCCGGGCATCTCCCCAGATGCCCGGCCATTCGTGCCGTCCGCCGCACCCCCGTCCCCACGGGGTTGTCGGCCGGAAGTCCCCCGTCCCGGGCCGCTCTCCCGGGACCGGGGCGCCCGTTCAGCGCCCCAGCATTCCGGCCACGGACGACGCCTGTGTGATGACGGCTTGCCAGCCGCCGAAGACCACGG
>NZ_KN708638.1:1529231-1592784 GCF_000805335.1 Streptomyces sp. CT34
CGCACGCAGCACCCGCGGACACCATCGAGATCCGCGGTCCCGAGGACGATTAGCTCAGCGGGAGAGCGCTTCCCTGACACGGAAGAGGTCACTGGTTCAATCCCAGTATCGTCCACACGGATCCTGAGGGCCGGAGCATTCGCTCCGGCCCTCGGTCGTTGTACCGGTACGTGGCCGCTCAACTGGCCCGGACGGCAGGCCGCTTGCCACAAGCTCGATGGCCGGGCATCTCCCCAGATGCCCGGCCATTCGTGCCGTCCGCCGCACCCCCGTCCCCACGGGGTTGTCGGCCGGAAGTCCCCCGTCCCGGGCCGCTCTCCCGGGACCGGGGCGCCCGTTCAGCGCCCCAGCATTCCGGCCACGGACGACGCCTGTGTGATGACGGCTTGCCAGCCGCCGAAGACCACGGCCAGGAGGAACACCAGCGGCAGCACCATGGCCACCGCTATGAGGGGGTGGCGGGTACCGGCGGCTCGTCGGCCGTCGAGCACGGCGGCGACTCTGCGCCCCTGCGCCCGAAGGTCCGTCCGTGCCGTGGTCTCCGCCATCGCCCCGCTCCTGTCGTGTCTGGGGCGGCGGGCGTCTGACCTCGGGGGACGAGTGCTGCACCCGCCGCTTGACCTCAAGATTAGGCACCCGGGCGGCGCCGGGCGTCATGCCCTCGTACCGCTTGGCGGGCCTCCGCGAGGATGACGCCAGGGCGCCCGGCGTACTCCCCTGGGTGGAGAGCACGGGAGCCGGACCTGGGGACATCCCCGAGGCCGAAGGGCGGTATCCGGGCCGGCCCGGAGCCGCAGGCGGCGGCCTACCGCCCTACGCGATCTTGAAACGGTGACTTCGATCACCTCACACCCTCTCCCGCGTACCGCCGCCCCGGCCCAGGGGCCGGCCTGGCGACGGCCGGGAGCGCAGCGGGACAATTGCCTTTCGTACCGTCAAAGTCCGTTCCAATAGGGATCATTGGGGTCCGGGGTGGGTAGCCCGACCGGGGCGCGGCGGGAATTGCTTGCCCGGTCCGGGTAACGCGGCGGCTGCCGGCAAACCGGTGGCCGACGCATGCGCGGCCTATCGGCACAGCGAGCCGTCAATCCGTAAGCTGTGCCACGTCAGACGGTTGAGCGGAGTGGGGCCTCCCCACCGCAGGCAGGGGACGGACATGGCGATGATGCGGCTCCGACGCGAGGACCCGCGTGTCGTCGGGACGTTCCGGCTGCACCGCCGGCTCGGCGCGGGCGGGATGGGCGTGGTCTACCTCGGCTCGGACAAGCGCGGTCAGCGGGTCGCATTGAAGGTGATCCGGCCGGATCTGGCGGAGGATCAGGAATTCCGGTCGCGGTTCGCGCGGGAGGTCTCGGCGGCCCGGCGGATCCGCGGCGGCTGCACGGCCCGGCTGGTGGCCGCCGATCTGGAAGCGGACCGCCCGTGGTTCGCCACCCAGTACGTACCGGGGCCCTCGCTGCACGACAAGGTGAACGAGGAGGGGCCGCTGTCACCGGCTCAGGTCGCGGCGATCGGCGCGGCGCTGTCCGAAGGCCTGCTGGCCGTCCACGACGCGGGTGTGGTGCACCGGGATCTGAAACCGTCCAACATCCTGCTGTCTCCCAAGGGGCCGCGGATCATCGACTTCGGGATCGCCTGGGCGACCGGCGCCAGCACGCTGACGCATGTCGGTACGGCCGTGGGGTCGCCGGGCTTCCTGGCACCGGAGCAGGTGCGCGGGGCCGCCGTGACGCCGGCGACGGACATCTTCTCCCTGGGGGCCACGCTCGCGTACGCCTGCACCGCGGACTCTCCCTTCGGGCAGGGCAGTTCGGAGGTCATGCTCTACCGCGTCGTCCATGAGGAGGCGCACCTGGCCGGGGTGCCGGACGCGCTGGCGCCGCTGCTCGCGGCATGTCTCGCCAAGGACCCCGCGGACCGCCCCAGCACCCTGTCGCTGTCCCTGCGGCTCAAGGAGATCGCGGCCCGTGAGGCGCACGGGCTGTCGGGCGGTCCGCTGGAGAACGGGACGGGCGGCGGCGCCGGTTGGGGGAGCGCCGAGCGCCGTCCGTCGGACCGGCCGACCGGGCAGCGGGCCGAGGAGTACGCGCGGCAGCGCACCGAGCGGCGGCCGGGGGGCACTCCGACGCCGCGTCCGAAGTCGTCCCGGCCGCCGACGCCGCGGGACGCGTCGTCCCGGCCCGGGGGCCCGGCGTCGGGAGCCGGTGCGCGGACCGGCGGGCGGGGGCCCGCGCCTCGTGCCGCGGGGCGAAACGGTTCACGTGCTCCGGTGCGTACCGGATCCGGCGCGCGCCGACCGGGTCCCGACCGGCGGCTGCTGCGGCAGCGGGTGGTCGTGTTCGTGGTGGTGACGCTGCTGGTGGCACTGGGGATCGCGGCGGCTCAGGGGTGCCAGGGACCGGTCCACGGGATGGGCACGCAGCGGCCGGTGCCGGTCACGGCGTACGGCGGCGGGAGCGTGTCGCAGGACGCGTCGGCGCCCGGGGCCTGAGGCTGGAGCAGGCGCCGGGGTGGGGGTGCCCCGGGGAGGGTGCCCTAGGGGGCCGGGGACGGGCGTGCCCTAGGGGGTGGGCGAACACTTTCCCTAGGGGGTGCGGGGTCCCCTTGCAGGCCGCAACGTGGCCGGGTGGAGTGGTATTCCGCGACGAAGCGGGGCGGGCGGTGTCAGGAGGCCGGGCGGCCCGCGGATACCGCGTAGAAGGCCACCGCGGCGGCGGCACCGACGTTGAGGGAGTCGATGCCGTGCGCCATCGGGATGCGGACCCACTCGTCGGCGGCACGGAGGGCACCCGTCGTCAGGCCGCCGCCCTCGGCGCCCAGCATGAGGGCGGCGCGCTCCAGGGTGTGCGGCGCGGCGGTGTCGATGGCGGTGGCCCGTTCGGCCGGGGTGAGGGCGAGCAGCTTGAAGCCCGCTTCCCGTACGACGGCCAGGTCGCGGGGCCAGCTCTCCAGGCGGGCGTACGGGACCGAGAACACCGCGCCCATGGAGACCTTCACCGAGCGCCGGTAGAGCGGGTCGGCACAGTCCGGGGAGAGCAGGACCGCGTCCATCCCGAGCGCCGCCGCACTGCGGAAGATGGCGCCGATGTTGGTGTGGTCGTTGACGGCTTCCATGACCACGATGCGGCGGGTGGTGCGCAGCAGTTCGGCGGCGTCCGGCAGCGGCTTGCGCTGCATCGACGCCAGCGCCCCCCGGTGGACGTGATAGCCCGTCACCCGCTCGGCGAGGTCCGGGCCGACCGCATAGACCGGGGCCGGGACCTCGTCGATGACATCGCGCATGACGTCGACCCACTTGGCCGAGAGCAGCATGGAGCGCATCTCGTACCCGGCGTGCCGGGCGCGCCGGATGACCTTCTCGCCTTCGGCGATGAAGAGCCCTTCGGCGGGCTCGCGCCGGCGCCGCAGCTCGACGTCGGTGAGACCGGTGTAGTCGCGCAGCCGCGGGTCGTCCGGGTCCTCGACGGTGATGATTTCTGCCACGGGGAGATGGTGCCTTGTCGGTCTCGGGATTCCCACGCCGGGGAGCGGATCGGTCAGCTGAGGGTGGTGGGGGCGGCGACGGTGACGACGTCGCCGATGACGATGACGGCCGGCGGGCGGACGCCTTCGGCCCGTACGGTCTCACCGAGGGTCGCCAGGGTGGCGTCGACGCGGCGCTGGGAGGCGGTGGTGCCTTCCTGGATGACCGCGGCGGGGGTGTCGGCGGGGCGGCCGTGCGCCACGAGCGCGGCGGCGATGGCGCCGCTGTTCTCCACGCCCATCAGGACGACGAGGGTGCCGCGCAGTTTGGCGAGCGCGGCCCAGTCCACCAGCGAGCGCTCGTCGTCGGGGGCGACATGGCCGCTGACGACGGTGAATTCGTGGGCGACGCCGCGGTGGGTGACGGGGATGCCGGCGGCGCCGGGGACGGAGATGGTGCTGGAGATGCCGGGGACGACCGTGCAGGGGATGCCGGCGGCGGCGAGCGCCTGGGCCTCCTCCATGCCGCGGCCGAAGACGAACGGGTCACCGCCCTTGAGGCGGACCACGGCCTTGCCGGCCTTGGCGTGCTCGATCAGGGCGTTGTTGATGGCCTCCTGGGCCATGAAGCGGCCGTAGGGGATCTTCGCCGCGTCGATGACCTCGACGTGCGGCGGGAGTTCGGCGAGCAGATCGCGCGGGCCGAGCCGGTCGGCGATGACCACGTCCGCCTCGGCGAGCAGCCGGCGGCCCCGGACGGTGATCAGGTCGGGGTCGCCCGGGCCGCCGCCGACCAGGGCCACGCCGGGGGTGTGCGGGCGGCGGTGGTGCGGGGCGGCGATGCTGCCGTCCCGCAGGCCCTCGACGATGGCGTCGCGGACGGCGGCGGAGCGGCGCGGGTCGCGGCCGGTGAGCACGGCCACGGTGACGCCCTCGCTGCGGCCGGTGGCCGGGGTCCAGGCGGTGGCGGCCTCGGCGTCGTCGGAACGTACGCACCAGACGCGGCGGTCCTCGGCCTCCTGGGAGGCGGCGGCGTTGGCCTCGGGGTCGTCGGTGGAGATCAGCGCGTACCAGGCACCGTCGAGGTCACCGGGCCGGTAGCGGCGGCGCTCCCAGCGGATCTCGCCGGTGTCGGCCATCGCCTCGACGGAGGGGGTGGCGGACGGGGAGATCAGCAGGACGTCGGCGCCCGCGGCGATGAGCGAGGGGAGCCGGCGCTGGGCAACCTGCCCGGCGCCCAGGACGACCACACGGCGGCCGGACAGCCGCAGTCCGACGGGGTAGGCAGCGTGTTCGGAGGCATGCTCTGCCATGGTGGTACGGCTCCTTGTGCGGATGGTGCGGGTTCGGCGTCCGGCTCAGTCGCTGCGGCACCGGAGCGGCTGATGAGGGGAAACGGGCCCGGCCCACAGCCTAGGCCCTTGTCGTCACACTCCCGTCGTCCGCCCGAGGGGCGGGCCGGGCGGCGTCCGGTGCGTGCGCTCGGCGTGCCGGGCGACGGCCCCTGTACTGGAACTGGGGTCGTTGCCCGGTGCCGGCGCGGCCCGGCCGTCGCGGTGGCCTGCCGGCACACCACCGCCGTCCGGCCGAGGCGCGGGCGGCGGGGGGGTGACGACGGGCCCCGGTGCTGCGGGCCGGAGGTCGGGGGCGGCCTGGTGAGGGCCGGTCCCGGTCAGCTCTTCTCGGTGACTCCGGCGGAGTCGAAGGTGGCGACCTCGTGCATGGCGCGGGCGGCGCTCTGCACGACGGGCAGCGCGAGCAGTGCGCCGGTGCCCTCGCCCAGCCGCAGGTCGAGGTCGACGATCGGACGGAGCCCCAGCTTGTTCAGCGCCGCGACATGGCCCGGTTCGGCGCTGCGGTGGCCGGCGATACAGGCGGCCAGCGCCTCGGGGGCGATGGCCCGGGCCACCAGGGCGGCGGCGCCGGCGCTGACGCCGTCCAGGATCACCGGTGTACGCAGCGAGGCACCGCCGAGGATCAGGCCGACCATGGCCGCGTGCTCCAGACCGCCGAGCGCGGTGAGGACACCGACCGGGTCGGCCGGGTCGGGCTGGTGGAACTCCAGGGCGCGGCGGACGACCTCGATCTTGCGGGCGTGCGTCTCGTCGTTGATGCCGGTGCCGCGGCCGGTGACCTCGGCCGGGTCGACGCCTGTGTAGACGGCGATCAGGGCGGCCGAGGCGGTGGTGTTGGCGATGCCCATCTCGCCGGTCAGCAGTGCCTTGTTGCCGGCGGCCACCAGGTCCCGGGCGGTCTCGATGCCGACCTCGATGGCCTTGAGGACCTCTTCCTGGGTCATCGCGGGGCCCTGGGTGAAGTCGGCGGTGCCGGCCCGGACCTTGCGGGGCAGCAGGCCGGGCGTGGCGGGGAGTTCGCCGGCCACGCCGACGTCGACCACGCACACTTCTGCGCCGACCTGGTTGGCGAAGGCGTTGCAGACCGCGCCGCCGCCCAGGAAGTTGGCGACCATCTGGCCGGTGACCTCCTGGGGCCAGGGGGTCACGCCCTGGGCGTGGACGCCGTGGTCCCCGGCGAAGATCGCGACCGCGGCCGGCTCCGGGATGGGCGGCGGGCACTTGCGGGACAGGCCGCTGAGCTGCGCGGAGATGATCTCCAGCATGCCCAGCGCGCCGGCCGGCTTGGTCATCCGCTTCTGCCGCTCCCAGGCTTCGCCGAGCGCCTTGGCGTCCAGCGGGCGGATGCCCTGGAGGGTCTCCTGGAGGAGGTCGTGCGGGTCCTCACCGGGCAGCGCGCGCCGTCCGTAGGTCTCCTCGTGGACGACCCAGGACAGCGGGCGGCGCTTGGACCAGCCGGCCTGCATCAGCTCGGGCTCGTCCGGGAACTCGTCGACGTAGCCGACGCAGAGGTAGGCGACGACTTCGAGGTGTTCGGGCAGGCCCAGTTCGCGGACCATCTCGCGCTCGTCGAAGAAGCTGACCCAGCCGACGCCCAGGCCCTCGGCGCGGGCGGCGAGCCAGAGGTTCTCGACGGCGAGCGCCGAGGAATACGGGGCCATCTGCGGCTGGGTGTGTCTGCCGAGGGTGTGCCGGCCGCCTCGGGTGGGGTCGGCGGTGACGACGATGTTCACCGGTGTTTCGAGGATCGCCTCGATCTTCAGCTCGCGGAACTGCTTGGCGCGCGCCTTGGGCAGCGACTTGGCGTAGGCGTCGCGCTGCCGCATGGCGAGCTGGTGCATCTTCTCGCGGGTCTCGTCGGACCTGATGACGACGAAGTCCCAGGGCTGGGAGTGGCCGACGCTGGGGGCGGTGTGGGCCGCCTCCAGGACGCGCAGCAGCACTTCGTTGGGGATCGGGTCGCCGCGGAAGCCGTTGCGGATGTCGCGGCGTTCGCGGATGACGCGGTGGACGGCGGCGCGCTCGGAGTCGTCGTAGGCGGAGGCGGCCGGGGGGGCGACGCGGGTGGTGTCGCCGCCGTCGGCGGGGACGTCGTCCTGGGCGACCGCCTGGGAGTGGTCCTCGCCCTCGCCGAGCTCGACGAGTTGGGCGTCGTCCTGCTGGTGCGGGCGGGTGGTGTCGTCGGGCGCGGCGCCGGCGGCGGGGACGGCGCCGGGCGCGGCGGCCTCCGGTGCCGACTCGGCGGCGGGCGGCTGTACGGCGTCGGGCGCGGCCCCGACCACCGGGACGGGCTCGGCGCTCGCCTGGGCCGGGATGTGCAGGACCGCCTTCTCCGCCCCCCTCTCTGCGGCGGCGGCATCCGGGGCGGGCTCGGCGGCCTGCGCCGCGGCCGGCTGCGCGGTGGCGCCGGCCGGAGCGTCGGCCACGGCCGGGGCATCAGGGGCCACCGCCTCGGGCTGGGGCGCGGCCGGGGGCTGCGCGCCCTCGGGGGCGGCCGGCGCTGCCGGTGCGGGCGCGGCGGGCTGACCGCCCTCGGCGGCTACGGGGGCCTGCGCGGACTCCGCGGCCGGCGAGCCGGGCTCCTCTATGACGGCCTGCTCCTGGGACGCGGCGCTCCCGGCCGCGGGCATGGCGATGGGGCCCTGCGGCGCCGCCGCGGCGTCCGCGGGAACCGGCTCGCCTTCGGGGGCCACGGGCTGGGCCTCGGCGGCCGGCTGGGCCTCCGCGGGCTGCTGGGCCTCGGCCGGTTCGCCCGACTCGGCCTGGGCGGGCCCGGGTTCGGCCGCGGGCCGGGACGCGTCCGCGGCCAGAGCTTCCTCGGCGGCCGGCGGCGCCGCGGATTCCTGCGGCTGAGCGGCGGCCTGCGGTTGGGCAGCGGCCTGCGGAACCTGCTCGGCACCGCCGGGCCGGGCCGCCGGCTCGGCCTGGTCCGCGGGCTGCGCCACGGCCCCTGCCTCCGCCACGGTTTCCGCCGCCGCCCCTGTCTCCGCCCCGGCCGTTGTTTCCGGCTGCGGCTGCGGCTGAGCGGCGGCCACGGGGGCGTCCTGGGCGGGGAGTTCCTGGACCGGCGCGGGGGCGGCGGCCTGGACCGGAGCTTCCTGGACGGCGGCCTGCTGGGCCGCGGCTTCCGGAGCGGCGGCCTCCGCCGCCGGGTGCTGCGGCTGCTCCGCCGCCTCGGCCGGGGCCTGGCCCGGCGTGCCCGGGGCGGCGTCGGCCGGCTCGGCGGCCTCCATGACGACCGCGGAACCTGTGGCATCCACCACCACGGCGGCGACCGCCGCTCCCGCGGCACCCTCGGCGGGCACCGGTGCCGGCTGCGCCGGAGCCTGCGGCTGGGTCTGGGCCGGCGGCTGCTCCGCGGGCAACGCGCCGTCCGACGCGGCCTGTTGGGGCTGCGGGGCAGGCTCGGCGCCCGGTTCGGCGACCGCGGCAGCGTCGGCGGGCACCGGCGCCGCCGGGGTGACCGTCTCCGCGCCCCCCGGGGTCTCCGCGGCCTCCGCCACGGGGACCGACACCGCCTGCGCGGACGCCTCTCCCCACGGCTGCACCTGCGCCGGGGCCTGGGAGGGAATCTCGCCCAGCTGCGGTCCGGGCAACGGGCCCTGGCCGGCGGCCCCGTAGGACTGCTCGGCGGACAACTGGCCGTCGTAGGGCTGCTGGACGTAGGCCGGGGCGCCGGCGGGCGGCGCCGGGTGCCCGGCGTCCCCGTGGGCGGCCTGCTCGGGAGACGGCTGAGCCGACCGGGCGTCAGCGGGCGGCGCCTCGGCGGGCCGGTCACCCACCGCCACGGCACCCGGCGCCGGTTCGGCGGCCGGCGCCTGCGGTGCCTCGGCCGGTACGTCGAGGTACTCGGGGCCGCCGGACACCTGGGCGGGCTGCCGGGGGGCGGCCTGGGGCGCCTCGGCCGGGCCGCGGTCGGCCAGCGAACGGACCACACCGCCGGTCGCGTCCGGGACGGGCGGGCCCATGTGGAGCGGGCGGCGCGGTGCGCCGGCGGGCTGGGCGGCGGCCCGTGCGCGTGCCTGGGGCTGGGGGGCGGCGGGCTGCGGGATGCGGACGGCGCCGAGGTCGACGGAACCGGAGTCGCGACCGCCGCTCTCGTGGTCGCCGACGGCCGGGTGCTCGGTGTCCGGTGCGGGCGCCGGCTCGTGACCGGCGGCCTGCTGGGGGCCGGCAGCCGCGTCGAACGGCCCGCCCTGCTGCGGTACGGCGTGCGGCTGCGGCAACGGCTGGGCGGGCTGCGGCGCCTGCTGGGCCGGCTGCTCGCTCCAGGCGCCCTGGGCACCCGGCATCAGCAGCAGGTCGTCGTCCTCGGGGACGGTGTCGGCCGCGTCGAGGTAGGGGTAGTCGCCCGACTGCTGCGTCGGGCCGGCGTCGGCAGGGGAAGGAACGGCCGGCTGCGGCTGCCCGCGATGTCCGCCTGCGTTCTCCGGCTGTCCCTCGCCCGGGACCTGGCCGGTGTCGGTCATGCGTACCCCTCGCCCATTGGTAGTGCTCCTTCGAACCGCTCGTGCGACCCGCTCGACCGGTGCGCACCGACGCCCCGATAGCTAGAACGAGCGAGCGCGCCTCCCGGCACGTCCGCCCTCAAGTGCTTCATTTTCGTCCAAAACCACGGCATTTTCCGGATATTGGCGTACGAAGCCGAACGCGGAACGGCGGCGCAACGATCCGCCAGCCTACCTCGCGCGGGTGGGCTTCCAGGTCACGGGTGAGGAACGCGATACCCGCTCAGCAAAAACACCACAGAGCGTTCACGTTCGACCCAAACGGAGGTGTCCAGTTCTACTGACTGCAGGAGGGCGCACTCGACTTCGTACCCGCCGTCGGCGAGCGCCCGGCCGAGCGCCTCGGCCTCGTCGCGGGTCGCGGCGTGGGTGACGATCCGTTCGGGACGACGGGCCGCGCAGGCGGTGACCACGTCCACTCCCCCGGCGCCGATACGCACCACGTCCGGCTCCGGCAGGTCTTCCAGGATCTGCGGCGCGCGGCCGTGGACGACCTGGAGTTGGACGCCGAGCCGGCGGGCGATGGCGGCGGCGCGCCCGCAGGCGTCCGGGTCGGCGTCGACCGCGATGACGGCGGCGCCGAACCGCGCGGCCTCCGCGGCGGCGGCGCCGCTTCCGGAGCCGATGTCCCAGACCAGGTCGCCCACCCGCGGCCCGAGGCGGGCGAGTTGGGCGGTGCGCAGCTGGACGGACTCGCCCTCGCCGAGCGCCCCGCCGTACGCGCGGTCCGGAAGTCCCCAGCCGCGCGGCCCGGTCGGATGGCCCACCTCGTGCGCGGCGATCCAGCCGGTGCCCTGGGCGGCGGCGCCGGCGGGCGATCCGCCGACGACGATGACGACATTGGGGTCGCGCCATACGTGGTCGGCGGCCTTGTCGGATGTGAGGACCGTCACCCGTTCCCGTTCGGTGCCCAGGTCCTCGCAGATGACGAAGGTGCGGTGGACGCCGCCCAGCAGCAGGGCGAGTTCGGCGGGGCCGGCGCCGGGCGAGGTGAGCACCGCGACCTTGGGGTGGGCGCGGCAGACGTTGACCGCGCGGCGCAGGTCACGGCTGTGGGCGACGACGATCTGGGCGTCGTCCCAGGGCATGCCAGCCCGGGCGAAGGCGGCGGCGACGGAGGAGACGGCCGGTACCACCTCGACCTCCAGGCCGTATTCGGGGGCGCGCAGGGTGCGTACCACACCGAAGAAGCCGGGGTCGCCGTCGGCGAGTACCACGGCGGTGCCGCGGTGCTGGGCGATGCGGCGGGCGGCCAGGGTGACGCTGCCGAGGCGGATCCGCTCGGCGGCGGGCGGGACTTCGGGGAGCGCGAGATGGTGCGCGGCTCCGGCCACCAGCGTCGCGGCGCCAAGGGCTGAACGGGCGGCGGCGGTCAGCGGGGAGCCGTCCCATCCAATCACCGTGACCCGGTCGGCCATGCTCGTCAGTCTCCTGGGGCTGGTGGGGTGCGCGGGCGGGCGGCCGCCTGCCGGTGGTCGTGCGACGGGCGCTGAAGGTGCTGGTCGGTGCGGTTCGGTGCTGGTCGGCGCGGTGCGCGCGGATGTTCCGGCAGGCCGAGGGTACCCCGATGGGCGGGGACCGGAGGGGGTGCGGGGTCAGTTCCACTCGGGGTAGGCGAAGCCGTTCGCGTCGGCCATTCTGCCGGGGAGGCCGTCGAGGTCCTCGGGCAGCAGGCTCCATACGATCAGGTCCGTACGGATGTCCGTCCAGCCGCCGTCTTCCGTGCGGCTGCGGGCTATCCAGGCGTTGCGCAGCACGCCCTCGCTGATGCAGCCGATCTTCTGGGCCACCTGCTGGGCGGCGGTGTTGTCGGCGGCGGTGCGCAGCTCGATGCGTTCGAATCTCAGGTCCCGGAAGAGCCACTGCGCGACGGCGAGCACGGATTCCGAGGCGTAGCCCTCGCCGCGCGCCCAAGGGGCGGTCACGTAGCGGATCTCGGTGCTGCGGAGGCGCCAGTCGGTGTGGTCGAGGACGATGGAGCCGACCAGGCGCTGGGTGAGGAACTCGGTGACGGCCAGGGCGATGCCGCGGCCCCCGGTGCGGACGGCGGCGGCCCCGCCGGTGGCCCAGGAGCGGGCGTCGGCGAGGGTGTACGGGTGCGGCAGCGCGGTCCAGGCGGTGACCAGCTCGTCGGAGATCATCTCGGCGAGGGCGGGGACGTCGGCCTCTTCGAAGGGGCGCAGCACCAACCGGTCCGTGCTGAGGGAGATGTCCGGAAAGGTGGATGTCATGCCGATGCTCCAACGCCGTTGACTGGGGTGTTCCGGGACGTCACGGGCTGTTTTCTCCGTGAGGTCGCGGGCCGTCCTGACCGTCTTGAATGCACCAGCATGCAGCATCCGCCCACGGGCGTGCCACGCGCCCGGGCCGGTGGCCGCATCGGCGGCCGTCCCTGTCCGCCGCCCCTGGCCGGTTCCGCAACTGACCGCGTGCTCCGGTGCCGTGGCTGCTCCTGACGGCTGCTCTGGCCGCCTTCCGGCCGCGTATGCGGGCGGCTGTCGCTGCCGGCTCCGATGCCCTGCTCGCCTCGCTCACGCTGATCGGCCTGCTCGCCCGCCCCCCGCCCCCCACACCTCCCCACCACACCCGCCCACCCCCCGAAGGGGGGTGGGCGGCGGGGAAAAACAACAAGAGGTACGGGTGGGCGGCGGGGAACAGAGGACAGCGCCCCCACCCACGTCGCCATGGCCATACACGGACAACACCTCTGTCCACATGGCCAACGCCCCTGCCTACGTGGACAGCGCCCCCGCGCCCCGCCCCCTCGCCCCCTCAGCTCTTGACCGGGCCGAAGGCCGGGATGACCGAGCCGTCCTTGTACTTGTCCTCGATGAACTTCTTGACCTCGTCGGAGTTCAGGAGCTTGGCGAGCTTCTTGATCCGCGGGTCGTTCTCGTTGCCCTTCTTGACGGCCAGGAAGTTGGCGTAGGGGTTGTCCTTCGCCTTCTCCAGGGCCAGGGCGTCGGTGGACGGCTTGAGGTGCGCCCCGACGGCGAAGTTCCCGTTGATGACGGCGGCGTCGACGTCGTCGATGCGCGGCGCGGTCTGCGCCGCCTCCAGCTCGGTGATCTTGATGCCCTTGGTGTCCTTGACATCCGTCAACTTGGCGTCGGAGCCGGCGCCGGGCTTGAGGGTGATCACACCGTTGTCGGCGAGCAGCTTGAGCGCGCGGCCCTCGTTGGAGGGGTCGTTGGGAACCGAGACGGTGGAGCCGGCCTTCAGGTCGGAGAGCTTGTGGATCTTCTTGGAGTAGACGCCCAGCGGCTCGATCTCGACGTTCACGACCGGGACGATGTGGGTGCCGTTCTCCTTGTTGAAGGTGTCCAGGAACGGCTTGTGCTGGAAGAAGTTGGCGTCGACCTGGCCGTCGTCGGTGACCTTGTTGGGGATCTTGTAGTCGTTGAACGGCTTGACGACGAGCTTGAGGCCCACCTGCGGCGCCAGCTTGTCCTTGACGTAGTCGAGGATCGTGGCGTGCGGGGTGGGGCTGGCCGCGACGACCAGAGGCGCGTTCTTGTCGCTCTTGTCGCTGCTCGCGGTGGCGTCGGACGGAGCGCTGCAGGCGCTCGCGCCGAGGGCGACCGCGGAGGCGGCGGCTATGGCCACGGTGATCTTGATGGTGTTACGCACGAAGAGTGCCTCTTTCTTGTGCACACGGGGTTTCCGTGTGGTCCACGCCCGGCAAAGGGTCCGGGCTTCGGGGGTGCGGGTGACGCGGGTGGTCCGGGGGGTTCGGGGATCAGGCGGCCTCGGTGGCGGGCGCCGGCTCCTCGGCGCGGACGCGGCGCAGACCGACGCGTACGGTCGCGGCGCGGCCGCCGCGGCGGGCCCGCCGGCGGACGATCAGGTCGCCGATCAGCTGGACGAGGGTGACGAGGACGACCAGCTCCACCACGGTGGTGATCATCAGCGAGGTCTCGTACTGCTGGTAGCCGTAGGTGTAGGCGAGGTTGCCCAGGCCGCCGCCGCCGACCGCGCCGGCGATCGCCGAGTAGCCGACCAGTGTGATGACGGTGGTGGTGACGGCCGCGACCAGGGCGGGCAGCGCCTGCGGAAGCAGCACCTTGAAGACGACGGTCCAGGTGCCGCCGCCCATCGCCTGCGCGGCCTCGACCAGGCCGTGGTCGACCTCGCGCAGGGCGGCCTCCACGAGGCGGGCGAAGAAGGGGATGGCGGCGATGGTCAGCGGGACGACCGCGCCGGTCGGGCCGATGGAGACGCCGACGACGAGCCGGGTGAACGGGATCAGCACCACGATCAGGATCAGGAACGGGAAGGACCGTCCGGTGTTCACGAGCGTGCCGAGGGCCTTGAACACCACGAAGTTCTGCAGCATGGCCCCGCGGCCGGTCAGATGCAGCAGGATGCCGACGGGTATGCCGATGAGCACCGCGTAGAACGTCGACCACCACACCATGAAAAGCGTGTCGAGGGTGTTGTCGTACAGCAGCGGCTGCATGTCGTTCCAGCTCACTTGGCGCCTTCCTTCCGGAGCGGGGCGGTGGTGGCGCCGGCGGCGCCGGTCTCGGCGTCGCCGACGACCTCCACCTGGAGGCCCTGCTCGCGCAGGTAGCCGATGGGTACGACGTTGTCCTCGAAAAGGCCGGGGAGTTCGATCCGCATCCGGCCGATCTGCTTGCCGCCGACGGTGTCCATGGCGGCGCCCAGGATCGAGATGTCGACGTTGTAGGTGCGCGCGAGCTCGGACACCACGGGGCGGGTGGCGGCCTCGCCGTGGAAGGTGATGTCGACGACCGTACGGTCCTCGGCCGAGGGCTCGCCGCCGACCGGGAAGAGCTCCCGGGCCAGTTCGGAGCCGGGGGTGGCGAGGAGTTCGGCGACCGTGCCCTGCTCGACGACGCGGCCGTTCTTCATCAGCGCGGCGGAGTCGCAGATCGTCTTGACGACGTCCATCTCGTGCGTGATGAGCACGATGGTCAGGCCGAGCTGGCGGTTGAGGTCGCGCAGCAGCTGGAGGATGGAGCGGGTGGTCTCCGGGTCCAGGGCGCTGGTGGCCTCGTCGGAGAGCAGCACCTTGGGGTCGCCGGCCAGCGCCCGGGCGATGCCGACGCGCTGCTTCTGGCCGCCGGAGAGCTGGGCCGGGTACGCATGGGCCTTGTCGGCGAGGCCGACCAGGTCCAGCAGCTCCAGGGCCTTGCGGGAGCGTTCGCGGCGGTCGACCTTGAGGATTTCCAGCGGCAGTTCGACGTTGTCCTGGACGGTGCGCGAGGACAGCAGGTTGAAGTGCTGGAAGACCATGCCGATGTGGCTGCGCGCGGCGCGCAGCGCGGCGTTGGCACGCTTCTGGTTTCCGGCGAGCGCCGTGAGGTCCTGGCCGGCGACGGTGACCGTGCCGGAGGTGGGGCGCTCCAGGAGGTTGAGGCAGCGTATGAGGGTGGATTTACCGGCGCCGCTCTGGCCGATGACGCCGTACACCTCGCCCTCGCGGACGTGCAGATCGACGCCGTCCAGGGCGGTGACCTCGCGGTCTCCTGAACGGTAGACCTTGGTCAGGCCCGTTGTGGTGATCACAGGGAATTCCGTCACTGTCGAGTGCTCGGCGGCTCGCCCGCCGGGCACGGGGCATTCTTGCGAGTGCGGCAGAGGGGAACGCGGAGCGGCGGCGGGCGCGGGGCCCGGCTCCGGGTTCCGGTGACGCGGGGCGGCCGGTGGCGTCCGTGGGGTGACGTACGGCGCATGGCAGCAAGGTCTCGCTTCGGGGCGCGAGGCTCAGGCGGGGGCCCTCAGCGGTCACACATTCGACACAGGCAACGAGCACCGGGCGCGGTGGGCGCCTCGGTCGCAGGGGTGCGGTGGCTCGTCGTGGTCATGGCGGCCAGTAAACCAGACAGCGGTGCGAGCCGCTCAAGCCTGTCCGTATACCGGACGCCGGTGACCGCACGATGGATGGCGCCGGGCTCCGCGCCGCCGCTCCCGGCCCGGCGCCGATGGCCTGCGCGGACGGCGCGCGCGGCCCCCGGGCGGCGGCGGCCGGCCCCCGCCCGGCCGCGGGGCACGCTGTGGCCAACGCCACGGCCGCCGCGCCGGCGGGTGCCGCGGCGGGGTCGGGCGCGGCCGGCCACCCGCCGCCGATTAGCATCGGCCCATGCCCCGCAAACCCATGGCGCGCGAGCGCGTCGCCCGGAGGCCCCGGTGATCGACGCGCTGACGATCGCGGTCGGCCTGACCGCTCTCGCCCTGGCCGTCTGGTGCGGCTTCGCGGCCTACCGCGACCAGCCCACCAAGGACTGGCACTTCATCGGCATGGCCGTCGTGTCGCTGCTCTGCATCGTCCAACTGGTCATCGCCTTCGTGCAGTTGGCGCGCGGGCAGTCGCCGCACAAGGGCACCGCGCTGTTCGTGGCGTATCTGCTCGGGGCCGCCGCCTGCGTACCGGCGACCGGGTTCATGTCGCTCTCGGAGCGCACCCGGTGGGGTTCGGCCACCGTCGCGGCGGGCGCCGTGGTGCTGGCCGTACTGGAAGTGAGACTGTTCGACATCTGGGGAGGCGGCAGTGCCTGAGGCAGTGCCCGAGACCACCGCGAGCGCCGCGGCACAGCACGCCAAGGGCGCGGGCCCGGCCGGGAGGCGGTCGCTCGGCACCGGCCCGGGGCGGCTGCTGGTCACGGTCTACGGGATCTTCACGGTGGCCGCCGCGTCCCGCTCGCTCTACCAGCTGATCGCCCAGTTCGACCGGGCCCCGCTGGCGTACGGCCTCTCGGCGGTCTCCGCGGTCGTGTACGGGTTCATCACGTTCTCGCTGGTGCGGGGCGGCGAGGGCGCCCGCAGGGCGGCGATCGCCTGCTGCGGGCTGGAGCTGCTGGGGGTGTTCGGCATCGGCACCTGGACGCTGGTCGACTCGGCCGCGTTCCCGGACGCCACGGTCTGGTCGGACTACGGGATGGGCTACCTCTTCATCCCGGTCATCCTGCCGGTCACCGGTCTGATCTGGCTGCGCCGGGCCCGCGCGGGCGCGGCGGCGTAGCCGGGGCGGCAGCCGCGTCAGAGGTACGGGCCCGCCACCGACGCGGGCCCGTCCCGGCGTCCTACGCTCCGGTGAGCTGCTTCTCCAGCGTGACCACGCTCAGCCGGGTGGTGAGCTGCTCGGTGCCCACCGGCGCGTAGCCGTGGCTGCGGTAGAGGCGGAGACTGCCCTCGCTGCGGTGGCCGGTGAAGAGGCGGTAGCGCTTGGCGGACCGCTCGGCGGCGAGCCGTTCCTCGACGGCGGCCAGCAGCCGGCCGCCGAGGCCGTGCCGCTGGAGGCGCGGGTGCACGATCAGTTTGGCGATCTTCGCGGTGCCGTCGGGGTCGACCGTGCCGCGGACCGATCCGACCACCTCCTGACCGAGTCGGGCCACCATCACGCAGCCCTCGCCGAGTTCGGCACGCAGGGCGTGCAGCGTCTGGGTCAGCGGCTCGATGGCGTAGTCGTCGTAGAGCGCGGCCTCCGTCTGGTAGCAGAGGTACTGGAGTTTGAGGATCTGTTCGGCGTCGTCGTCGGTCGCCGCAGAGATGGTCACGCTCGTGCCCATGCGCGTTTGCCTCCCCTTTTCGGTTCGCTGCTCGCTTCCGGAGTCCCCGCAAAACAGGCGCGGCAATCTCCGGCGCGAGCATTCTGCGCAGGCAATCGGGACAAGCGGAACGGACCGGCGCCAAGCTCCCCTGTGACATTCCCAACTCAGATGAGTGCGGAGGCGGATGGGGCGGCACGGCGCCGGTCCGGGACGCGCGGGCGGTCAGTGCCGGCGGAACTCCTCGGCGGCCAGCACCGCGGTGTCCGGGTCGTCGGAGAACAGACCGTCGATACCGGTCGCGTAGAGCGCCTTGAAGTACGCGAGCGAGTTGCCGTAGTCGCCGGGGTTCCTGCCGACCCGGAAGTCCAGCGGCAGGAAGCTGTTCTCGTTCCGCACGGTGTACGGGGTGAGGAACAGTCCGGCGGCGTGCGCGTCGCGGACGAGGGTGGTGGGCTTGCCGAGCTTGCCCTTGTCGTCCTGCGCGATGATCTGCGGCAGCCAGGGGCCGATGCCCTGGGCGAAGCCGGCGATCCACTTGAGCCCCTCGGGCTTGAGGAGGTCGGCGGTGGTGCGCGGATCGCCGGACGCGACGAAGTCCGCGGGCCGGACGGACGGTTCGTCGAGCAGGACGACCTTCGGGCACTTCACGCCCAGTTCGCTGAGCCGCCGGAGACTGCTGGGCTCGAAGGACTGCAGGAGGTTCGGGGCGTGCGCGGTGTGCCGGCCGTACCGGCGCAACAGCTTGGCGAGCGGCTCCTCGATGCCCAGGCCCAACGTGCGGAAGTAGGTGGGGTGCTTGGTCTCGGGGTAGATCCACACGGGGCGGCCACGGCGGCGCCCCTCGCGCTCGGCCCACTGAAGGACCTCTTCGAAGGTGGGTATCTCCCAGTGGCCGTTGTAGAGGGTGTTGTGCTGGCGGACGTCGGGGATGCGCTCCTTGGCGCGCAGGGTCTTCAGCTCGGCGAGCGTGAAGTCCTCGGTGAACCAGCCGGTGATCTTCTTGCCCTCGATGGTCTTGGTGGTCCTGCGGCCGGCGAACTCGCGGTGGTCGGCGACATCGGTGGTGGCGGAGATGTCGGGCTCGTGCCGGCAGACCAGGTGTCCGTCCTTGGTGGGGACGAGGTCACCGGCCTCGATGACGTCCGCGCCCATGTCGAGGGCGAGTTGGTAGGAGCCGAAGGTGTGCTCCGGGCGGTAGCCGCTGGCGCCGCGGTGGCCGATGACGAACGGGACGGGCAGCTTCGCGGGCCGCCCGGCGGGCGTCGGCCGGGACGGCCGACCGGCCGGATCCGCCGTAGTGGCCGCGGCGGCCGGGCCGGCGGCGGCGAACACCGCCGCTCCGGCGCCCAGCGCCGCGGCCCCCAGCACCGACCGCCGTCCTGGCTCCTGCCGCTTCTCCATACCGTGCTCCTCGCTGTGCGTCATGTTGCCGTCCGGCCGGTTTCCGGACTTTTCGCGGTTTTCCGGTGTATCAAGAGGCATCCCGGGAGATGTCTTGAGCACGTCACCGGGGGCGTCGTCCGATCGTAAGCACGAACGGGTGACATCGGCGAGACGAGCGGAGATCCCGGAGGGACCATGGACCCAACCCGCGTCAACTCTGCGTATCGCCTTGGTGAACCCGATGTGCGAGCGGGGGTAACCCGCGAGTATGGTCCTGGGCGGCAGAGTTCTGCGGCCCCTTGACCTGTCCAGCCACGACCCGGAGGACCCGTTGTCCCGCATTGTGCTGAAGGCGATTCTCGGACTGATGATGCGTGTCCTGTTCCGCCCGAAGGTCGAGGGCATCGAGCGCATTCCGGAGACCGGCCCGGTGATCCTGGCCGGTAACCACGTCACCTTCATCGACTCGCTGTTCCTGAGCCTGGTGGTCAAGCGCCCGGTCTTCTTCATCGGCAAGGACGAGTACGTCACCGGCAAGGGCGTCAAGGGCCGCCTGATGGCCTGGTTCTTCACCACCGCCGGCATGATCCCGGTGGACCGCGACGGCGGGCACGGCGGGGTCGCGGCGCTGATGACCGGCCGCCGGGTCCTGGAGGAGGGGCACGCCTTCGGCATCTACCCGGAGGGCACCCGCTCCCCCGACGGCCGGCTGTACCGCGGCCGTACCGGCATCGCCCGGCTCGCCCTGATGACCGGCGCCCCGGTCGTCCCGTTCGCCATGATCGGTACGGACAAGGTGCAGCCCGGCGGCAAGGGCCGTCCGCACATCGCCCCGGTGACGGTGCGCTTCGGTGAGGCGCTGGACTTCTCGCGGTACGACGGCATGGACCGCGACCGCTATGTGCTGCGGGCGGTCACCGACGAGGTGATGAGCGACGTCATGGAGCTGTCCGGCCAGGAGTACGTCGACATCTACGCCACCAAGGCCAGGGCCGCCTGACCTCTGCCGACGCCACCGGGCCCCATCCCCGTACCGCGGGATGGGGCCCGGTGCGTTGTCCGGACCGCCGGCAGGGCGCGCCGGTCAGCAGGGCACCCGGAAGCCGCCGGGGGCGCGCTGGCCCTCGGCGCCGCCGGTCAGCGCCGCCCGCAGGGCCGCTTCGGGCCGCGGGATGTTGCCGCCGACCACTTCGAGGAGCTGCTGCTCCACGGCGACGATGCCGGTGCGGGCGCCGGGGACGTGTGCGTTCTTGACCGCGACGCGGCTCAGCGGGGCCGGCGCCAGGTGCCTCTTGGTGCGGATGAAGGCGACGAAGCTCTCGAAGTCGCGGGTGTGCCGGACGGGTTCGGTGAATCCGGTGAAGGCGCTGAAGCCGTCCTGGTTGATGAGGGTGTAGGAGGGGGCGGCCAGGCGGTAGGTGCGCGCCCGGTCGAGGGCCCTGCCGTCGATGAAGACCTCGGCGGGGTCGATCCGGCGGCCGACCTTGCCCGCGGCGTCGAAGGTGTAGCGGACGTTGCCGGAGACGGCCAGCGGGGCGAAGGCCAGGCCGCCGCCGTGGGCGGGCGCCCACTGCTCCTCCAGGGCGTCGTGGATCTGCTGTCCGGTGACGGTGACCGTCATGATCGGGTCGCCGAAGCCGACCGCGTTCCACGCCTGCCCGAAAGTGATGACGCCACCTGACTCCTCGTCACGTTCCAGGTCGGCCGAGATGATCGCGGAGCCGACGCGCGGGGCGACCGCGATGACGGCGAGCTCGGCGGGGACGTTGCGGTGGGCCGCGGGGTCGTCCATCGGGCCGTGCGGCTGCCCGCCGGCCCACAGTGCCCAGTCGGCGACGAGGTTGCCCATCGTGGACTCCCCCGCGGCGTTGCGCTGCCGGGTGAAGGAGGCGGACTGGGTGCCGATCCGGGTGCGGGCGCGCCGGGCGCCGTAGCCCGCCCAGTAGTCGGCGATCGACTTGAGCTCCTTGTCCGGGGCCACATCGCGGGTGTTGGGGTGGTTGACCGCGGTGGTCAGCGAGCGGATGACCTTGCCGGTACGGCGGTCCAGCCGGAGGTTGATCTCGTTGATGATCTGGCCGTAGCAGCCGGCCTCGACGAACGGGCGGGGGGCGCCCTTGGGGTCGGGCAGCATCATGGTGAAGGCGCAGTGCCAGTGGCCGGTGACGATGGCGTCGATGTCGGCGGAGGCGCGCAGCGCCAGCTCGTAGGCCGGGCCCGACGGGTCGCTGCCGCTGGAGAAGTCGCTGCCGGCCACCGCGCCGTCGTGCATGCTGAGCACGATCGCGTTGACGCCGCGTGACTTGAGCTCCGCGGCGGCGCGGTTGGCGGTCTCCAACTCGTCCAGGGTGCGCAGGCCAGGCTGGTAGGAGCCGGGGAAGGACTCGGTGCCGATGGCGGTCAGGTGGATGAAGCCGATCGGCAGTTTGCGGCCGTGGCCGGCGTCCACGTGCACGATGTTGTACGGCGGCAGCACCCGCTTGCCGGTCTCGTGCCACACCATGTTGGCGCTGTAGTACGGGAAGTCCGCCCCGCGGAAGCGGTGGCCGGTGGAGTCGGTGAAGGAGTCGTCCCGGCCGGCGACCCGGAACGACGTGCCGCGTTCCATGTGCGACGTCAGAAACGTCGCGGACTTGTCGAATTCGTGGTTGCCGGCCGAGGCGAAGTCCAGGCCCATGGCGTTGAGGGCCTCGATGGTGGGCTCGTCGGCGAAGGAGGCGGCGTCGAACTCCCAGCCGGAGAAGAGGTCTCCGGGGGCGAAGAAGATGGAGTTGCGACGCCCGGCGCGCAGCCGCTCCAGGTGGGCGGCCATGTAGGCGACGCCGCCGACGGTGTAACGCTTGCCGCCGGCGCCGGTGATGACGGAGTTGCCGCCCGGGGCTCCCTGGAGGTAGCCGTGCAGATCGGTGATGTTGAGGAGCTGGACGTCGACGTACTCGTCGGCGGTGGCCGCGTCACGGGCGTGGCCGGTGGCGTAGGCGTTGCTGCCGATGGCGCTGGCGGTGGCCATCGCCCCCGCAGCGGTGAAGAAGGACCGTCGTCCGATGTCGCGCACTCTGCGTCACTCTCCTGAGCGGGGCCGACCGTTGGGGGGACGACGGGAGAGTCAAACGAGCCGCGCGGGACATCCGGCCACGAGGGCGCATACCGGGTATGAACGGCGGGGGACAGTCGCCCCCGGGGGCGTGTCCCGTGGATCATGGCGGGTGTTCACCGCCGGGTGCCACGGGACACGCCTGCGCGGGGCCAGGGGGCCCGGCGCTGTCCCTCGTTCGCCTGCCGGGTCCGCCCTTACGGGTGTCCGGGCTGCTACGGGAGTTCGGGACGCTACGGGAGTTCGGCCGGGCCGCCGGTCGCGGAACCGGATCCGGTCACCGGCGCGGCGGCGTCCGGCGCGGCCGGCTCCACGGCCGGGCTGTTCGCCAGCTCCTGGCCGCGGAGCAGGAACCACGCGGCCACCGCGGCGCCCAGCAGCACCACCGCGCCCACCCCGGCGGCGGTGTCCACGCCGTTGACGAAGGAGTCCTGAGCGGTCTTCAGCAGCGCGGCGCCCTGTTCGGCGGGGAGTTGGCCGGCCGCCTCGACGGCGCCACCGAGGGACTCGCGGGCGGCGCCGGCGGCGTTCTCGGGCACCCCGGCCGGTGTGCCGAAGCCACGGTAGATGCTGGTGACGATGGAACCGAGCAGGGCGATGCCGAGCGCGGCACCGAGTTCGTACGCCGTCTCGGAGACCGCGGACGCGGCGCCCGCCTCCTCCTTCGGGACGCTGGAGAGGATCACGTCGGCGGTGACGGTGAACGCGAAGCCCGCGCCGACGCCCACCACGAAGAGGATGAAGCACAGCGCGAGGGTGCCGGTGTCGCCGTGCAGGGTCATGCACCCGGCGAGCGAGAGCCCGACGACCGCGAGGCCGCCGGCCACCACGACGCGTACCGTCAGCCGCCGGGCGACCCAGCCCGCGGCCAGGCCGGCGCCCACCGCGCCGACCGCGGCCGGGAGTTCGGTGAGCCCGGCGTTCAGCGGCGTGCGCGACTGCACCATCTGCAGGAACTGGGAGAGGAAGAAGACCAGCCCGGACAGCCCCAGGATGGTCAGCAGGTCCGCCAGCACCGCGCCGGAGAACCCGCGGTGCTGAAAGAGCTTCATGTTCAGCAGCGGCGATTCCAGGGTGAGCTGGCGCCGGACGAACACGATCAGCGCGAGGACGCCGAGGACGGCCGCCAGCCCGATGTCCCAGCGGAAGCCGTGGACCGCGGCCTCCTTGATGGCGTAGACCACGGCGACGATGCCCACCAGCGACAGCAGGACGCTGGGAACGTCCCACGGCCCGGGATCCGGATTGCGCGACTCCGGGATCGCCCTCGCCCCGACGACGACCAGCAGCGCCATCACCGGAAGGTTGATCAGGAAGACCGAGCCCCACCAGAAATGACCCAGCAGAAAGCCGCCGAGGACCGGCCCGACGGCGGTACCTGCCGAGGCCATGGCGCCCCAGATGCCGATCGCCAGGCTGCGTTCCTTGGGGTCGTGGAAGAGGTTGCGGATCAGCGCGAGGGTGGACGGCATCAGCGTGGCGCCGGCCACCCCCTGGAGGGCGCGGGCGGCGATCATCATCTCCGGGGTGGTGGCGTACGCGGCGACCACCGACAGCGCGCCGAACGCGACCGAGCCGACCAGCAGCAGCTTCTTCCGGCCGATCCGGTCGCCGAGGCTGCCCATGGACACCAGCAGACCGGCGATGACGAACGAGTAGATGTCGCCGATCCACAGCAACTGGGTCCCGGACGGCCGCAGATCCTCGCTCAGGAACGGGGTGGCGAGGCCGAGGACGGTGGCGTCGACGCCGACCAGCAGCACCGCGAGGACGAGAACCGAGAGCGCGAGCCAGCGACCCGGCCGGGGCTGGTCGTCCACATGAGCCGAACCGGCCCGTCTTGACGCTATGGTCTCGCTCATTTCTCCATGCTCCGTCGGATGCCGCCGAGCAGCAGCCCGGCGATCGAGTGGTTGAGGTCGTTGCGGGCGACGCGTCCTTCGTGCACCGCCCAGGCGCCCGCCCCGATGAGTCCGTAGAACGCCTCGGTCAGCCAGGCCGAGCTCAGATCGATGCGGAAGTCGCCCTCTTCCTGGCCGCGGCGGAACAGCTCGGTGATCCGCGCATCGAGGCGGGCCCAGCCGGCGTTGATCTCGCCGCCCTCGAAGAGCTGGTTCTCGGTGAAGAGGAAGGCGAGGACGCCGGCGACCGGTTCGGTGGTGCGAATCAGCCGGCGCAGCGCCTGGGCGGCGTCCCCCTCGTCGAGCCCGGCGGCGTCCATCGCCTGCGCCAGCTGCTCGATCCCGTGCTCCTCCAGGGCCCGGATCAGCGCGTCCCGGCCCGCGAAGTGCCGGTGCAGGGTCGCCCGGCTGATGCCCGCGGCGCGGGCGATCTCGTCCATCGATGCCGTCGACCGGCGGGTGAGCAGCGCGGCGGCTTCCTTGAGTACATGTTCACGATCCACGGCCATGAGACACAGGATAACCGAATGAGACGTGAATGTCTCATCCTTACGACAGCGCGGACCGCCGGGGCACGGATACGGCCGAGGCCCCCACCCGGTCGGATGGGGGCCTCGGCCGTACTTTCCCGTCGGACGCCGGTCACGGCCGCTTCTTGGCGACGGCCCATTCCTGCTGCCGCACCAGGTCGGCACGTACCTCGGCGAGCTGCACCGCGACCGCCGACGGCGCGGTGCCGCCCCGGCCGCTGCGCGAGGCGAGCGCACCGGGGACGTTCAGCACACCGCGGACCTCGGGCGTCAGATGCGGCGAGATCTTGGCGAACTGCTCGTCGGTGAGCTGGTCCAGCTCGATGCCGTGCGCCTCGCACTCCTTGACGCACTCGCCGGCGACCTCGTGCGCCACCCGGAACGGCACGCCCTGCTTGACCAGCCACTCGGCGATGTCGGTGGCGAGCGAGAAGCCGGCCGGCGCCAGCTCCGCCATCCGCTCGCGGTTGACGGTGAGGGTGGCCATCATCCCGGTGAACGCCGGGAGCAGTACCTCCAGCTGGTCGCAGGAGTCGAAGACCGGCTCCTTGTCCTCCTGGAGGTCCCGGTTGTACGCGAGCGGCAGCGCCTTGAGGGTCGCCAGCAGCCCGGTCAGATTGCCGATCAGCCGGCCGGACTTGCCGCGCGCCAGCTCCGCGATGTCCGGGTTCTTCTTCTGCGGCATGATCGACGAGCCGGTGGAGAAGGCGTCGTGCAGGGTCACGAAGGAGAACTCCTTCGTGTTCCAGATGATGACCTCCTCGGCGATCCGCGACAGGTTGACCCCGATCATCGCCGTGATGAAGGCGAACTCGGCGACGAAGTCCCGCGAGGCGGTGCCGTCGATGGAGTTGCCAACAGAGCCGTGCTCGAAGCCGAGGTCCGCGGCGACCGCCTCCGGGTCCAGGCCGAGCGAGGAACCGGCCAGCGCGCCCGATCCATACGGTGAGACGGCGGTGCGCTCGTCCCACTGCCGCAGCCGCTCGGCGTCCCGCGACAGCGACTGCACATGCGCCAGCACATGGTGGGCGAAGAGCACCGGCTGGGCGTGCTGGAGGTGCGTGCGGCCCGGCATGGCGACGTCCGGGTGCGCCTCGGCGAGGCCGACCAGCGCCTCCTGGAGGTCGGCGATCAGCCCGCCGATGATCCGGGCGTGGTCGCGCAGGTACATCCGGAAGAGCGTGGCGACCTGGTCGTTGCGGGACCGGCCGGCCCGCAGCTTGCCGCCGAGGTCCGGACCGAGCCGTTCCAGCAGCCCGCGCTCCAGGGCGGTGTGCACGTCCTCGTCGGCGACGGTGCCGGTGAACGAGCCGTCGGCGACGTCGCGTTCGAGCTGGTCGAGGCCGGCGAGCATCCGGGCCAGCTCGTCCTCGGTGAGCAGGCCCGCGGTGTGCAGGACGCGGGCGTGCGCGCGCGAGCCGGCGATGTCGTACGGCGCGAGCCGCCAGTCGAAGTGGACGGACGCGGACAGCTGGGCCAGGGCCTCGGCGGGACCGTCGGCGAACCGGCCGCCCCAGAGCCGTACCTCACCGCTGTTGCTGCTCACTGCTGCTCCTCAAGGCTGTGGATGTGCCGCCGCCTCCCCGCGGGGCGGGGAGGCGGCCGTGGTACGAAAAGTAACGAGCCGGGTCCGGGCTCGGCCACGCCGGTCCCGTGGGGGTCCGCCCGCCGGATCCGTCAGGCCCCGCCTGCCAGATCACGCCGTGCGGCGATCTTGCTCGACATGCCGAAGAGCTCGATGAAGCCCTTGGACAGCGACTGGTCGAAGGTGTCGCCGGTGTCGTAGGTCGCCAGGTTGAAGTCGTACAGCGACCGGTCGGACCGGCGGCCGGTGACGACCGCGCGGCCACCGTGCAGGGTCATCCGGATGTCGCCGGACACGGCCTCGTTGGCCTCGTTGACGAAGCCGTCCAGGGCCCGCTTGAGCGGCGAGAACCACAGGCCGTCGTAGACCAGCTCGCCCCAGCGCTGCTCGACCTGCCGCTTGTAGCGGGCCAGTTCGCGCTCCACGGTGACGTTCTCCAGCTCCTGGTGCGCGGTGATCAGGGCGATCGCACCCGGCGCCTCGTACACCTCGCGGGACTTGATGCCGACCAGCCGGTCCTCGACCAGGTCGATCCGGCCGATGCCCTGGACGCCGGCCCGCTCGTTGAGCTCCTGGATCGCCTGGAGGACGCTGACCGGCCTGCCGTCGACGGCGACCGGGACACCGGACGCGAAGGTGATGACGACCTCGTCGGCCTCGCGCGGGGTGGCCGGGTTGTGGGTGTACTCGTAGACGTCCTCGATCGGCGCGTTCCAGATGTCCTCCAGGAAGCCGGTCTCCACGGCCCGCCCGAAGACGTTCTGGTCGATCGAGTACGGCGACTTCTTGGTGGTCGCGATCGGCAGGTTCTTCTCCTCGCAGAACGCGATCGCCCGGTCCCGGGTCATCGCGTAGTCGCGGACCGGCGCGATGCACCTCAGGTCCGGGGCGAGGGAGGAGATCCCCGCCTCGAAGCGCACCTGGTCGTTCCCCTTGCCGGTGCAGCCGTGGGCGACGGTCGTCGCGCCGTGCTTGCGCGCGGCGGCGACCAGGTGCTTGACGATGGCCGGCCGGGAGAGCGCGGAGACCAGCGGATAGCGGTCCATGTAGAGGGCGTTGGCCTTGATCGCCGGGAGGCAGTACTCATCGGCGAACTCGTCCTTGGCGTCCGCGACCTCGGCCTCCACCGCACCGCAGGCGAGTGCGCGCTTGCGGATGACGTCCAGGTCCTCGCCGCCCTGGCCGACGTCCACGGCAACGGCGATGACCTCGGCGCCCGTCTCCTCGGCGATCCAGCCGATGCAGACAGAGGTGTCCAAGCCGCCTGAGTAGGCGAGTACGACGCGCTCGGTCACGGGCTTCTCCTTACGGTGCATGCGCTGGTAGGCATAAGTATGCACTCCACCGTATGTTTCGTCAATGACCGGGGAAACGTGCAGGCCGGCAGGGCACCATCGGCCCGGCACGGCCGAGGGAGAGGCCCTTGATCGCGGTCAGCGGCGTCAGCGGCCCGTCCGCCGACTCCGGCAGGCCGCACACCCGCCGCACCCGGATGTCATCGACGGTTGACACACCACCCTTACGGGCCTCAGCCGACATGACCGTCGAAACACGGCCCCCGGGCCCCGCGGAGAGGTCGCTGGACACCGCTCGTCCTCCCCGGCGGGGACCCCGCTTTGGATTCATGGGCCGGGACAGGGTAGTTTTTCTTCTGCACGCCCGGCCGGGAACACTCCGGCCGGTTCGAGCACCGGGACGTGGCGCAGCTTGGTAGCGCACTTGACTGGGGGTCAAGGGGTCGCAGGTTCAAATCCTGTCGTCCCGACGGTGTTGTTGCAGGTCGAAGGCCGTTCCCGAGTATCGGGAACGGCCTTTTCCCGTGCCGCGCGGCCGGCTTTCGCCGGAGGGCCTCAGCGCACGCCCGGACGTCACGGCAGTTTGCCGATCTCGTCGCGGACCCGGTCCATGACCTTGGCCGGGAGGGTCGCGTAACCCTGGAAGGTCAGGTTCTCCTGGCCCTTCTGGCTGGCCATGTACGCCAGGAACGCCTTGGTGGCGGGCCAGGTCGCGGGCTTGTTGCCCTTGTCGCAGACGATCTCGTAGGTGACCACGTCGATGGGGTAGGCGCCGGCGGCCTTGGTCGCGTAGTCGAGGTCGACGAGCACATCGCCGCCGCTGCCGGTGGTCCGGGCGCCGGCGATCGCCCGGGACGCCGCGATCACGTTGGGGTCGGCCGGGGTGGGCGCTCCGGTGTCGACCGAGACCGTGCGGATCATGCGGTCGACCGCGTACGGCAGCTCGACATAGCCGATCGCCCCCTCGGTCTTCTGGACCTGGGTGGCGAGGTCCGCGGACCCCTTGGCGGACTTGCCGCCCTTGCCCGTCCAGTCCTTGCTGTGCGCGGTCGGCCAGGCGTCCGGGGCGGCGGCGTGCAGATACGCGGTGAAGTTGTCCGTCGTTCCGGAGGAGTCGGAGCGGTGGATCGGCTGGATCGGCGTCGCCGGCAGTTTGGCGTCCTTGTTGCGCTGGGTGATCGCCGGATCGTTCCAGGTCGTGATCCGGCCGTTGAAGATCTTGGCGAGGGTGGCGGCGTCCAGGACCAGCCGGTCGACTCCGGGGACATTGAAGCCGACCGCGACCGGTCCGCCGACCATCGGGAGGTGGATCGCCCGGCCGCCGTCGGCGCAGACCTTCTTGGACCGGGCGACCTGGTCGGCGGTCAGCGGGGAGTCCGACCCCGCGAAGGCGGTCTTGCCGGCCAGGAACTCCTCCTGGCCGGCGCCGGAGCCGTTACCGGTGTAGTCGATCTTGGTGTCCGCGCAGGCGTGCGTGTAGTTCTTGATCCAGAACTTCATGGCGTACTGCTGCGCCGTCGAGCCGGAGGCCAGCAGTCCGGCCGCCTTGCCGCAGGCGATGCCGTTCGCGCCGGCACTGGCGGTGGCCGCTTTGCTCGTACTGGGCGACGAGCCGGCGGGGTGGGAGCCGCCGTTCGAGCCGCAGGCGGTCAGCGCCAGGGCGCCGGAGACGACCGCCACCCCGGCCGCCTTGGTGTACGGCCGGCCCTTCCGCCGGAGCTGGAGTTTCACGCGCAGGTGCTCCTTCCCGCGGACCGGGCTCGGCCGACGCGGCAGAGGGTAGTGAGACCTCCGTCACTATATGCAGATGAATCGGAACTATGGGTGATTTCCGGCGGGACGGGTGCGTCAGTGCTCCTTCTGCGCCAGGCGCAGCAGATGGTCCGCCAGTTGCTGGCCGCCCGCCGGGTCGCGGCTGATGAGCATCAGGGTGTCGTCACCGGCGATGGTGCCGAGGATGTCGTGGAGTTCGGCCTGGTCGATGGCGGACGCCAGGAACTGGGCGGCGCCCGGTGGGGTGCGCAGGACGACGAGGTTGGCGGACGCCTCGGCGGAGATGAGGAGTTCGCCGGAGAGGCGGCGCATCCGCTCCTCCTTGGCGGACTCGCCCAGGGGCGCCCGGGGCTTGCGGTCGCCGCCCTCGCTGGGCACCGCGTAGATCAGCTCGCCGCCGGTGTTGCGGATCTTCACCGCGCCCAGTTCGTCCAGGTCCCGCGAGAGCGTCGCCTGGGTGACGGAGAGCCCGTCGTCGGCGAGCAGCCTCGCGAGCTGGCTCTGGGAGCGCACCGGCTGCCGGTTGAGGATGTCCACGATCCGGCGGTGGCGGGCGGTGCGGGTCTGCGGTACGGCCTGGCCGCCGTTGTGCGACTCGTTGTCCTGCGGCACGGTCATCGTTGCGTCAGTCTCCGGATCGTCGGTCCCCGTCGGCCGCTTGGCGGGCCGTGTTGAGGACGCCGGGAAGCTTCCGGAGGAACCTGTCCGCCTCCTCGTCCGAGACGATCAGCGGCGGGGCGAGCCGGATGACGTCCGGCGCGACCGCGTTCACCAGAAGGCCCGCGTCCTGAGCCGCCTGCTGCACCCGCGGTGCGAGGGGCTCGGTCAAGACGATACCCAGGAGCAGACCGGCCCCGCGGACCTGGCTGACCAATGGGTGCGCCAGCGCCTCGGTCCCGGCGCGCAGCCGCTCGCCGACCCGCTTGACGTGATCGAGGATGCCGTCCGCCTCGATGGTGTCCAGGACGGCGAGGGCGCCGGCGCAGACGACCGGGTTGCCGCTGAAGGTCGAACCGTGCAGGCCCGGGGTGAGGAGGTCGGCGGCGGGGCCGAAGGCGAGCGTGGCGCCGATGGGCAGTCCGCCGCCCAGGCCCTTGGCGAGGGTGATGACATCCGCTTCGACCCCCTGGGCCTGGGATTCCAGCCAGTGCCCGGTCCGGCCGATGCCGGTCTGGATCTCGTCGAGGACGAGCAGGGTCCCGGTCGCCGCGGTGATCTCGCGGGCCGCCCGGAGGTAGCCGGGCGGCGGGACGACCACGCCGTTCTCGCCCTGGACGGGCTCCAGGATGACGAGGGCGGTGTCGGTGGTGACGGCGGCGCGCAGCGCCTCGGCGTCCCCGTACGGCACGTGGTCGACCTCGCCGGGCAGCGGGGCGAACGGGCCCTGCTTGGCGGGCTGTCCGGTGAGCGCGAGGGCACCCATGGTCCGGCCGTGGAAGCCGCCGACCGTGGAGACCATGTGGGTCCGGCCGGTCAGCCGGCCGATCTTGAAGGCGGCCTCATTGGCCTCGGCGCCGGAGTTGGAGAAGTAGACCCGGCCCGGGCGCCCGGCGAGCCCGAGCAGCCGCTCGGCGAGGGCCACGGTGGGCTCGCTGACGAAGAAGTTCGAGACATGGCCGAGGGTGGCGATCTGGTCGGAGACGGCGCGGACCACCGCGGGGTGGGCGTGGCCGAGCGCGTTGACCGCGATACCGCCGAGGAAGTCGAGGTACTCCGTGCCGTCGGCGTCCCACACCGCGACACCCTCGCCGCGGACGAGCGGCAGGCGCGGGGTGCCGAAGTTGTGCATCATGGCGCCCTGCCAGCGGTGCGTGAGCCCTTCGTTGGTCACCGTTCCCCGCCCGCCCCGGTGTGCTGCCGACCCGCTCATTCCGTCCCCTCCTGGGTGCCGCTCGTGTCCGGTTCCGGCGCGGGGTCCGGCAGCACCATCGTGCCGATACCCTCGTCCGTGAAGATCTCCAGCAGGATCGAGTGCTGGACCCGCCCGTCGATGACCCGGGCGGTGTGCACGCCGTTGCGTACGGCGTGCAGGCAGCCCTGCATCTTCGGGACCATGCCGCTGGCCAGATCGGGCAGCAGCTTCTCCAGTTCGCTCGCGGTGAGGCGGGAGATCACCTCGTCGCTGTGCGGCCAGTCCTCGTACAGCCCCTCGACGTCGGTGAGCACCATCAGGGTCTCCGCGCCCAGCGCAGCCGCCAGCGCGGACGCGGCGGTGTCGGCGTTGACGTTGAAGACGCCGGACGCGTCGCCCTCGTCGCTGCTGCGCGCGATGGACGAGATCACCGGGATCCGCCCGTCGTCCAGCAGGGCCCGCACCGCGCCGGGGTCGATGGCGGTGATCTCGCCGACCCGGCCGATGTCGACCGGCTGCCCGTCGATGTCCGCGTAGTGCTTGGTCGCGGTCATCAGATGCGCGTCCTCGCCGGTCATGCCGACGGCCAGCGGGCCGTGCTCGTTGAGCAGCCCGACCAGTTCGCGCTGCACCTGGCCGGCCAGCACCATCCGTACGACGTTCATCGCCTCGGGCGAGGTCACCCGGAGCCCGCCCTTGAACTCCGACTCCAGGCCGAGCAGTTCCAGCTGCGCGCTGATCTGCGGGCCGCCGCCGTGCACGACGACCGGCCGCAGCCCGGCGTGCCGCAGGAACACCACGTCCTGCGCGAACGCCCGCTTCAGCTCCTCGTCGACCATCGCGTTGCCGCCGAACTTGATGACGACGGTCTTGCCGTGATGCCGGGTCAGCCAGGGCAGCGCCTCGATGAGCGTGCGGGCCTTGGGGAGCGCGTTGTGCTTGCGAGTGCTCATGAGGAGTAGGCGCTGTTCTCGTGGACGTAGTCGGCCGTGAGGTCGTTGGACCAGATGACCGCGGACTCGGTGCCGGCGGCGAGGTCGGCGGTGATCCGCACCTCCCGGAAGCGCATGTCGACGAGGTCGCGGTCCTCCCCCACCGAACCGCCCTTGCAGACCCAGACGTCGTTGATCGCGACGTTCAGCTGGTCCGGCTCGAAGGCGGCGGAGGTGGTGCCGATGGCGGAGAGCACCCGGCCCCAGTTGGGGTCCTCGCCGTGGATGGCGCACTTGAGCAGGTTGTTGCGCGCGATGGACCGGCCGACCTCGACCGCGTCGTCCTCGCTGGCCGCGCCCACGACCTCGATCCGGATGTCCTTGCTGGCGCCCTCGGCGTCGCCGATCAGCTGCCGGGCCAGGTCGTCGCAGACCGTGCGGACCGCCTCGGCGAAGGCGTCCTTGTCCGGTACGACACCGGAGGCGCCGGAGGCCAGCAGCAGCACCGTGTCGTTCGTGGACATGCAGCCGTCGGAGTCGACCCGGTCGAAGGTGGTGCGGGTGGCCGCGCGCAGCGCCGCGTCCAGGTCGTCGGCCGGCAGATCGGCGTCGGTGGTCAGCACCACGAGCATGGTGGCGAGGCCGGGCGCGAGCATGCCGGCGCCCTTGGCCATTCCGCCGACGGTCCAACCGTCCCGCGCGACCTGGGCGGTCTTGTGGACGCTGTCGGTCGTCTTGATGGCGATGGCGGCCTTCTCCCCGCCGTGCTCGGTCAGTTCGGCAGCGGCCAGCTCAACTCCCGGCAGCAGCTTGTCCATCGGGAGCCGTAGGCCGATCAGCCCGGTGGACGCGACCGCCACCTCGCCCGCGCTGTGCCCGTCGAGCACCTCGGCGACCTTCTCGGCGGTCGCATGGGTGTCCTGGAACCCGAGCGGCCCCGTACAGGCGTTGGCGCCACCGGAGTTGAGGATCACCGCGGAGACCCGGCCGCCCTTGAGGACCTGCTCCGACCAGACGACCGGCGCCGCCTTGACCCGGTTCGAGGTGAACACACCGGCGGCGGCAAGGCGCGGCCCGTTGTTCACCACCAGGGCGAGATCCGGGTTCCCGTTCTCCTTGATCCCGGCGGCGATACCCGCCGCGGAGAATCCCTTCGCTGCCGTGACGCTCACGGCGCCTCCTTGTTCGCTCCGCCGCAGTAGCGGCTGATGTCACTGTCGCCCGCGCAGCGCAGCGGCGCGGCCTTCGTTGTCCTCTGCGGCGCGGCCTTCGTAGGCATCTGCGGCCCGGCGGCTGCGCGTGCGACGCTCACCGCGCCTCCTTGTTCGCTTCTCCACCCGCGCAGCGCAGCGGCGCGGCTCTCGTTGTCCTCTGCGGCCCGGCGGCTGCGCGTGCGACGCTCACCGCGCCTCCTTGTTCGCTTCTCCACCCGCGCAGCGCAGCGGCGCGGCTCTCGTTGTCCTCTGCGGCCCGGCGGCTGCGCGTGCGACGCTCACGGTGCGATTCCGATCGTCGACAGTCCGGCCGTCTCGTCGAGGCCGAGGGCGATGTTCATGGACTGGACGGCGCCGCCCGCGGTTCCCTTGGTGAGGTTGTCGATGGCACTGATCGCGATGATCCGGCCGGCCGCCGGGTCGTACGCCACCTGGATCTGCGCGGCGTTGGAGCCGTGGACGGAGGCGGTCGCCGGCCACTGGCCCTCGGGCAGCAGCCGGACGAACGGCTCGTCGGCCAGCGCCTTCTCGTACGCGGCCCGCACGGTCCCGGCGTCCGCCCCGGGCGCGGCCTTCGCCGAGCAGGTGGCGAGGATGCCGCGGGCCATGGGCGCGAGGGTCGGGGTGAAGGACACCGTGACCCGCTCGCCGGCCACCGCACTGAGGTTCTGGATCATCTCGGGGGTGTGCCGGTGCCCGCCGCCGACGCCGTACGGGCTCATCGAGCCCATGACCTCGGAGCCCAGCAGATGCGGCTTGAGGGCCTTGCCCGCCCCTGAGGTGCCCGTGGCCGCGACGATCACGGCCTCCGGCTCGGCGAGACCGGCGGCGTAGGCCGGGAAGAGCGCGAGCGAGACGGCGGTCGGGTAGCAGCCCGGGACCGCGATGCGCCTGGCCCCCCGCAACGCGGCCCGGCCGCCGGGCAGTTCGGGCAGGCCGTACGGCCAGCTTCCCGCGTGGGCCGAACCGTAGAACGCCTCCCAGTCCGCGGCGTCCGTCAGCCGGAAGTCCGCGCCGCAGTCCACGATCAGCACATCCGGCCCGAGCTGCTCGGCGACCGCCGCGGACTGCCCGTGCGGCAGTGCGAGGAAGACGACGTCGTGGCCGGCCAGCGCCTCGGCCGAGGTGGCAGCCAGCTCCCGGTCGGCCAGCGGCACCAGGTGCGGCTGCAGTGCGCCCAGGCGCTGCCCCGCGTTGGAGTGCCCGGTCAGCGCCCCGATCTCGACCTCCGGGTGCCCCAGGAGCAGGCGCAGGACCTCACCTCCCGCGTATCCGCTCGCACCGGCGACTGCTGCTCGTACCGTCATGGACCCTCCTCCTTGATGGCATGACTATACGGACCTCAGCAGTTTTATGCAATGGTGCGCCAAGGCAGGCCGGGGACAATGTGACGACGATCGTTAGACGGCCCCTCCGAGCGATTGCCGGCCCATGCGAGGATCACTTCCCGATGGCGAGCAGATCGAGCACATCTGGTGGGTGGAGATTGGGCATGGACAAGGTCGGTCTGTACGTGAAATTCCGTGCGCAGACGGGACAGGGCAACGCGCTGTTGAAGGTTCTGCTGGCGGCTGCGGACCTCATGGCGGACGCTCCGGGCTGCGAGTTGTACGTCGTGAACACCGCCTCGGGCGTCGACGACGTGGTGTGGGTCACGGAGATCTGGCGCTGTGCGGCCGATCACGAGGGCTCGCTGTCCGTGGCAGGGGTGAAGGAACTGATCGGGCAGGCGATGCCGCTACTGGCGGGTCCGCCCGAGCGGATCGATCTGCGCCCTGTCGGCGGCACAGGGTTGCAGGGCTGAGACGTGACCATTTGATGCCCGTAGGGACCGCTTGATGCCCGTAGGGACCGCCTATGGGTCCTCGCCGAAGTCAGAAGCACTGCTTCGCAGGCTTCTGAGCACCAGCTACCGAACGGCACGGGGCCACCTATCGGTCTTCGTCACAGGCGAACAGCCAACTGTGACGTGGCACTTCGGCTGGCGACTGGGCAGTTCACCTGGCGGGGCCGACCGCTCTGGTGGGCGAGCCGAGCATTGCGGCTCGTGAGCGAGTTGATCTCCGTTGGGCAACGGTACGGAGGTCGTGGCAGAGCGGGTGCATAGGATCGCCGGCATGGCACTGCGACCGGTTCAGGTGAACATCAAGACTCTTAATTGGTTTAGTCAAGCTGCCTGAACCGCTCCGGCCGGCTTCTCGCGGGGGTTGTACTCCCTCTCATAGAGCCGGCCGTCCCGGAGCATGGCCCACAGGATGGAGACTCGTTGGCGGGCAACAGCGATCACGGCCTTCTTGTGGCGTCCCTTGTCGTGTGTGTAGCCCTGGTACTTGCGCAGGTACGTCTCGTTCTCCCACGTCCCCGGGGTCAAGCACGCGATCTGGCTCGACAGGAAGAATGCCCGCTGGAGGGGGCGACTGTATTGGGTCGGACGCAGGCGGTTTCCCGTGTTTGATCCGGAGTCGCGGGAGACGGGGGCCATTCCTGACGCGACAGCGAGCCGCCCAGCGGTCGGGAACCGTGAGATGTCGCCGATCGCCGCAACGAGTTCGGCCGCGAGAACTGGACCGAAGCCGGGCATGGAAAGGACAATGGGCGCCTGGGGGTGCTGGGAGAGAAGTTCTTTGACCTTCTTCTCCAGCTCTTTCAGTCGGTGGTTCATCTCCGCGACTTTTTGGGCGAGTTCAGCCACCAGCTCGGCTGCCAGGTCTTCTGCACTGGCCGCTGACTCCTGGGCTTTGGCGGCTGTTACGGCCTTCTCTGCGATGGCTGCCGCCTTCCTCACTCCACGCTTGGCGAGCCAGGCCGTCAGCCTGCTCTCGCCCATGCGCCGGATTGCCGCCGGCGTCTGATATCCGGACAGGAGGACCAGCGCCCCTGCGGACTGGGCGAAGTCGAAGGACCGCTCCAGCTCCGGGAAAATGCTGGTGAGCATGGCCCTCATGCGGTTGATGGTCCGGGTGCGTTCGGCCGAGAGGCCGTTGCGGTGGGACAGGATGAGCGTGAGTTCCTTGGTGATCCTTGGGGGCGCCGGCACAGGGACTGTCTGCCGTCGGAGGCAGCGGGTGAACTCGGCAATGATGTAGGAGTCCTTCAAGTCGGTCTTGCCCTGGCCGCTGAAGCTTTTCTTGAAGGCCGCGAACTTCGAGCCGGTGACATACCGCGGGTTCTGACCATGGTTGGCCAGGACCCCCAGGAGCAGAGATGCCGGGCCGTCAATGAGGTCGAGAGCCCAGGTCACGTGGTCCGACATACCCATGGTCTCACCGAATGCGGCCAGGATGTCGGACTCGGAGTTGACCACCTTGCGGTTCCACAGCGACTCGCCGTCGCTGTCGACCACCGTGATCCAGTGATGTCCTTTGCCTACATCGATCCCAGCCCATACCTGCGGTGGCCGCTGCGTCATCTCGTCTCTCCAGGTCGATCACGGACGGGGAGCGCCAGGCCACCCCGAAGCAAGTCCGTACGAGCGATCGAGTCGCAGCTCTTAATCAGTTAGCGAGGGTGGCCGGAAGGCTGGCCGACGGAGTCTTGATGAGCCCTTTGATGGGCAGGCTCTTGAGAGTCGCATCCAACCTTCTGGCTGGAGATTCAAACGATCATCAGCAGGGACACCCATCGGCAAGTCCGTACAAGCGATCGAGTCGCAACTCTTAATCAGCAGTCATGGGGCGCCCCGGAAGGCCGGCCGACGGAGTCACTATGAGCCCCTTGATGGGCAGGCCTACACGAGTCGCATCCGGCCTTCCAGGCTGGCCGCGAAGTTTACAGCCCGACCGGGTGCCCACCTGCACGCCCGTACTGTAGCGATCTGATCGCAGCTCTTAATTAGCAGCGAGGGCAAGCCGCGACGCCGGTGTCCCGGTTGTTGCAACTCATGCCCGATCGAGCCCACTTGAAGGGTACGGGCTCTTGATCACTCGGTGGTCGGCCGGTTCTGGGCGGAGGCGCTCGGCTGGAGTGCTTACCGCGGGGGATCCGGCGTTGCGACCTACGTCGGACCCGCCGGCGGCCCCGTGTGGCCGGACCCGGTCGCCGTCTGCGTCGACGTCGTCGCCGTCCCGGAACCCAAGACCGCGACAAAGAACCGTACGCACCTCGATCTCGCCACCACCTCCGCGGCCCACCAGGCGGAGCTGGTCGCGCGCCTCCAGGCTCTCGGTGCGACGCCCGCCCACGTGGGCCAGGGCGAAGTTCCGTGGACGGTCCTGGCCGACCCGGAGGGCAACGAGTTCTGCGTGCTGGAGCCTCGGGAGATCTACCGGGACACCGGGCCGATCGCCGCGGTGGTGGTCGACTGCGCGGATCCGCGGGCCATGGCCCGGTTCTGGGGCGAGGCGATGGGCTGGACCCCGCACGAGGTGACCGACGATCATGCGGTGTTGCGCTCCGCCACGGACGCCGGCCCGTATCTCGAATTCCTCCGCACGCCCGACGTGACGACCGTGCCGGACCGCGTCCATCTTGACCTGCTGCCGTACCCCGGTGACGACAAAGCAGCGGAGGTGGCCCGGCTGCGGGCCCTCGGCGCCACCGACCTCGACCTCGGCCAGGGCGACGTCCCGTGGACGTGCCTGGCCGATCCGGAGGGCCACGAGTTCTGCGTCCTCGCCCCGTCCTGACGCGGAGCCCGGACGACACCCCGATACGCGAGCCTTGTGTGCTCACGCGCCATGACCCCCGGTGGGTCGGGCTGCGGTGTCTCGGTCGATTGGGGCGGGCGGTGAGAGCCTGCATGTCGGGGGGCGGGATCGGCTCGCTCGCCGGCCACAGCACTCAACTCGCCGACGGAAGCGCCACGTCACAGCGACATGCCGACGTCGCCGGTGCCACCCGGGCTGCGGTCGCGACCGGGGCACAGCGACCTGCGGCAGGACGTGACGGACGGTGTGCGGAACGGCGTACGGAAAAACGGCGTACGGACAGGCGTCAGCGGGTGCGGGGCTGGGTGAAGCGGAGCATGTTGCCGGCCGGGTCGCGGAAGGCGCAGTCGCGGACGCCGTAGGGCTGGTCGATCGGCTCCTGGAGGACTTCGCCGCCGGCGGCCCGGATCCGTTCGAAGGTGGCGTCGCAGTCGTCGGTGGAGAAGATCACGCCGCGCAGGTTCCCCTTGGCCAGCAGTTCCGCCATCGCCTGCCGGTCGGCCGGCGAGGCGTTGGGGTTGGCGAGCGGCGGTTCGAGGACGATCTCCACGTCCGGCTGGGCGGGCGACCCGACGGTCACCCAGCGCATTCCCTCGAACGCGACGTCGTTGCGCACCTCCAGGCCGAGGACGTCCCGGTAGAAGGCGAGCGCCTTGTCATGGTCGTCGACTGCGATGAAGCACTGCGAGAGCTTGATGTCCATGCCTTTGACGCTACGAGGCGGCGCCGGAGTCCGCTTCTCCGATCCTGACCGGTTGCCCGGCCGCGGCCGGTGCGCCGTTCCGGACCGGCCGCGTGAGGATCTTGGCGACGCACGCCGGGATCGCGGCGCCCGCCTCGTGGCGGCGGGCCCGGGACACGCTCGGGCTCTCGCCGACCAGCTCGGTGAAGCGCGAGCTGAACGAGCCCAGGGAGGTGCAGCCGACCGCGAAGCAGACCTCCGTCACGCTCAGGTCGCCGCGCCGCAGCAGCGCCTTGGCCCGCTCGACACGGCGGGTCATCAGGTAGCTGTAGGGCGTCTCGCCGAAGGCGGCGCGGAAGCTGCGGGAGAAGTGGCCGGGCGACATGAGGGCGACACGGGCCAGCGCCGGAACGTCCAGCGGCTGCGCGTAGTCGCGGTCCATCACGTCCCGCGCGCGGCGCAGCCTGACCAGGTCCTCGAGTGTCACGCGCACCAGCATCGCATGGTGGTCGGCGCGGCCCGGCCGGCCGCCGCCGGGGCCGGTGCGATCCGGGGCCGGTGCGATCCGGGGCCGGTGCGGGATGCAGTCGCCGTCCGGGCTCCGTAAGGTCGTAGACGGGGGTGCTGGCCGGGCGGATGGTCGCCTCTCGTCGGGAGCTGCCATGACCACAGCGCGGGATCTGTTGCTCGTCAGTCTGGAGCGGACGCCCCGGCATCCTGTCGAGCGGGGCGATCTGTCGCTCGCGCTCGCCGGCGCCGAGCTGATCGACCTGCTCACCGTCGAGGCCGTCCGCCTGGACGGCGACCGCATCATGCCGGGCTACCTGCCGGGACTGTCCGACCCGCTGCTGGCGCAGGCCGCCGAGTCGCTGGTCCGGGACGCGCCCTACGAAACCGTCGACGACTGGCTGTGGCGCAGGGGCCGCGGGCTGGCGGAGGCGTATCTGGCCGTTCTGGAGGACGAGGGCCAGCTCACCCGGGAGCGCCACCGGGGGCTGACCTTCCGGAAGAGCGCGGCGGTGCCGGTGGATTCGCCCGCCCGGTGGCGGGCCGCGGACCGCTGGGCGGCGCAGGAGCCGGTGCTCATGGCGCTCGCGGTGGCGCTCGGGTACGGCGCGGAGCCGGCCGAGGTGGCGCCCGGTGTGGTCGACGAGGCGGTGACGGCCGTGCTGGCCACCGTCAGCGACGCGCTCCAGGAGCTGGCGGCCGTACGGCAGCGGCGCGTCATCGAGGAGTCCGCGTTCGAGAACATCTGGCGCGGTGAGTGACGGACCGGCGGGCGGACGCCCTCGGGTGAACGGCCCGGATCCTCATGTCCCGTAGATGCTGGCGGTGTTGCGGCGCGGCGCCGGGCGGTGCTTGGCCGCGGGGCCGGCGGCGAAGGCGTGCAGCAGGTTCTCCGTGGTGCGGGTGACGAAGGCTCCGGCGCGGGTGTCGATGCCGTGGTCGCGGCCGTCGTCGGCGGTCCCCGCCATGAGCGCCTCGACCCAGCGCATGGTGCCGGTGGCGAAGACGCCGGCACCGCTGGGGACCGTGTAGTAGGCGGAGTCGGCGTGGCTGGGGCGGCCCCGGCAGACGAGCGGGGAGTGGGCGATGATCTCCAGTTCGGCGGGGGTGGGGGACTCCGGGGTGACCCGGTCGTACTCGACGCCGACGAGGTGCGGGAAGGAGTCGCCCGGCCGCACGCCGGTGCCGGTGAAGAGCCAGTGGTCCGCGGCGTGCACGACGTACGGGGCGTCGGTCGGGTAGCCCTCGTAGAAGACGCCGGTCAGCGCGGATTCCGGGTCGGCGGACGGCGGTTCGCGGAAGTCGTGGGTGGGCGGCTCGCGGTGGGCCGCGAAGCCGGGGTCGTCGCGGTAGTCGGTCTTGTAGCAGACGACCGTGCGCAGCGGTCCGGTCGGGCCGGCCTCCAGGCGGACGCGGCGGAAGCAGGCGTTGGCGCCGAGAAAGGCGAGGTTGGTGCCCGCGTCGCGCGCCCGGGTGACATGGTCGCGCTGCTGCGGGGTCCAGTATTCGTCGTGGCCGAGGGAGAGGGCCGCATTCGCCCCGTGGAGGGCGGCCGGGTCGCGGTGGACGTCCACGGACGTGGTGTAGGCGAGCGGGATGCCGAGCCGTTCCGCGAGGACGACCAGGGCGCGCTCGTAGACCAGGAACTTCTCGGCGCCGGTGGCGTCGTAGGGGCGGTCGAAGGTGACGGCCAGCGAGCGGGTGGCGTAGTCGCCGTCCTCGCCCCGGTAGAGGCTGTAGCCGCCCCAGGCGTTGTACGCCTGCCAGGTCGTCACCGCGTGCATCAGGACGGTGCGGCCCGCGGCGGTGGCCGAGCGGACGATCAGCGGGACGTAGCGCTGGTGGCCCTGCTCGGCGTCGAGGCGGAGCAGGTAGGCGCCGGGCGGCCAGCCGGCGGTGCGGACGGTGGTGCTGCGCGGCCAGTCTGCCTGGACGGTACGGGTCTCCGGCAGCAGCCGGGGGTCCCGCTCGCGGCGCCCCGCCAGCCGGTCCGAGCGCCACACCAGCCGGGCCTGGGCGCCGCCGTACCAGCCGACCCGGTAGGCACAGACCCGGTAGCCGGGCGCGGTGGTGGAGACATGGAGGCCGAACTCCTCGCCGGGCAGGACGCTCACCCGGTCGGTATAGCCGGCGATCGCGTCGGGCGGGCCGGCGGAGCGCAGCCGCCAGTCGGGGCTGCCGGGGCGGTTCCGCTCGGCGGTGGGGGACGGCTGGTCGCCGGTGGCGGGCGTGGGCCGGCCGCCCTCGGGGGCGTCGCAGCCGCTGAGGCCCGCAGCGAGACCGGCGGCACCGGCCGCCGCGGCGCCGAGGAAGTGCCGGCGGTCCAGGCCGCCGCCCGTGCGGTCGTTCATCGGCTCGCTCCCGTCGGATCGCCGGTGCGCGGCGCCGGCGATCCGGCCCCGGTGCCCTCGCGGGCGCCGGTCGCCGGGCCCGCTACCCCTCTCAGCACGATGCTGCGCCGCCGCGCGCCGCCGGACGACCCCGGCGGGCCCGAATGCGCGGCCGACGGCCCCGGACGGTGCGCACGGCGGTGCCCGGCCGCCCATCGGGACGACCGGGCACGGCGCCGCTGCCGCGGGCGGCTCAGGCGTGCTGCGGCATCTCGTTCTTGAGGGATGACCGGATCTGCTCGCGCAGTTCGGGGCTGTCCGTGTGGCCGTGGACGGACACCGCGTGCTCGCTGGCGGCGCGGACCACTTCCTCCTCCTCGCCGGCGATGACGAGGGTGCAGTTCGTCTCGCTCGGGTAATCCCGGCAGTCGATCTTCTTGCGCATGATCCACCTCCTCCCCTCCAGTGTCGGCCCGGCCGCGGCGCGCCGCCCTCCGGATACGGGGAATCGCGTATGGCGGTCCGGCCGCCGGAGCTGGTGCAGTGGAGGCAGGCGAGGAGGTGACGGCCATGGCGACGTCCGCCCGGGTCACGCCCGGTGGCGCCCGGGACGGTGGCGCCGCCCGGGACGCGCGGGTGCGGGACTTCCTGGAGCGGGTGATCACGGCCGTCCGCGCCGGCCCGGCACGGTCCGCGGGCGCCGGGAAACCACGCGGGTGAGGAGGCGGTACGGGACATCGCCGACGCGGCCCGGCCGCACCGCGGGAGGCTCGCGGCGGAGAGCCCGGTCAACCGCGTCCATGCCGTCGGGCGTTGACGCGCCCGACGCCCCCGGCCGGTCTTCCCCCGGCCGGCCGGGCGGCCCCGGCCTCCGGGGCGGGCTCCCGGGCCTTCCGGGCCCTCCGGACCGGCCTTGACCCCGGCCACCGTGCTCGGCACGCTGGTCGTATGAGCGCTGCCGCGGAGGCCGGCCTGCGGCGCATCCTGTCCGTCGTGGACCTGCTGATCGACGCCGTGGACGAGGAAACCCTCGTGCCGGCGCTGCTCCCGCTGCTGCTCGGCGCGGTACCCGGCGACAGCGTCATCTGGTCGCCCCGGCCCGACCCGCTCCACCCGCTGCGCACGCTCCCGGACGACCTGCTGAGCCGGGACGTCCTGGACGCGTTCGACCGGGAGTGGTGGACCGACTCGCTGGTGCGGCACACCCGCTTCGGCAGCGGCACCCCGATGCGCCGCTCGGCCCTCCAGACCCGCGCCGAGTTCCACGCACTGCCCGCCTACGCCGACATCTACCGGCCGTTCGGCGCCGAGCGGCAGCTCGCCATGTCCTTCCCCGCGGGCTACGCCGCCGGCGCACCGCGGCGGGTCTGCGTGGTGGTCAGCCGCGACGGCCACGGCAGCGACTTCACCGCGGCCGACGTGATCGCCGCCGGTCTGCTGCGCACCCGCCTCAGCCGTGTCCTGAACCGGCTGGCCCCGCCGGCCCCGGCGCCCGGCCTGATCACCAGCCGGGAGTCCGCCGTACTCGGCCTGCTCGCCCACGGTCTGACGAACCAGCAGATCGCCCGCCGCCTGGCGATCAGCCCGCGCACCGTCGACAAGCACCTGGAGCACGCCTACGCGAAGCTCCGCGTCGGCGGCCGGGTGGCGGCGGCGAACGCCTGGCTGACGCGCGGCACCGACCCGGTCCGCGGCACCGGGGCCGTACGGGACGCCAGGGCCGCGGGCTCCGGCGGCCATACGGCGGGCTGAGGCGGGCGCCGAGCGGGCGTCACCGCCCCTGCGGACAGCCCCTGGGCGCCGTCAGATGCCGATCGGCCCCGGGTCGATCAGTCCCATGGTCATCCACTGCTCCGGTGCCACCAGCGTCCGGAAGCCGACCTTCTCGTAGACGCCGTGCGCGTCCTTGGTGGCGAGCGTGAGCCGGGACAGCCCGTAGGGGGTCAGGTGCCCGGCGATCGCCTCGACCAGGCCGGTGCCCAGGCCCTTGCCGCGGTCGTCGCGGCAGACGTAGACGTCGCAGAGCCAGGCGAAGGTCGCATAGTCGGTGACGATCCGGGCGTACGCCGCCTGACGGCCCGAACTCTCCTCGTACAGACCGAAGTTGAGCGAGTTCGCGACGGCCCGGTCGTGCATCTCGCGGGTGCGGCCCAGCGCCCAGTAGGTGTCGGCGGACAGCCACTGGTGGACCAGATCTCCGTCCAGGCGGGCCGGGTCGGTGGAGATCTCGTAGCCGTCGAGGGCGTGATCGGTCATGCCGGGAGGTTGGCAGAAGGGCGGGCTCGGAGTCGAACCGATGGGCGAAGCGGCCGGCCCGCTCCCCGCGGGCCGGCGCTCAGTCCACCGGCACCCCCAGCTCCCGGCACGCCACCCGGAGCCGGCGGATGCCCTCGGTCAGTTCGCCGGTGCCGCCCGCCGACGCGAAGCTCAGCCGCAGATGGGCGGCGGGCGGCTCGGCGGCGAAGTACGGGCGGCCGGCCGCGACCGCGACGCCGGCGCGCAGTGCCGCACCGGTCAGCGCCGCCTCGTCGGTACCGTCCGGCAGCCGCAGCCAGAGGTGATAGCCGCCGGGCGCCGCAGGGTGCCCGAGGCCGCGCGCGGCGAGGGCGGGCAGCTCCCGGTGCAACGCGGCCAGCACGGCCTTCCGGCGGTCCGCCAACTCCTGTGCGATCAGGCGCAGATGGCGGGTCCAGGCGGGCGATCCGACGAGTTCCAGCGCGGCCTCCTGGAGGGGCCCCGGCACGAAGAAACTGTCGACGACCTGGATGGCGCGCAGCCGGTCCAGGACCGGACCGCGGGCCGCCAGCGCCCCCACCCGCAGGCTCGGTGAGGTGGCCTTGGTGAGCGAGCGGACATGGACGACGGTGCCGTCCGTGTCGTCCGCGAACAGCGTGGGCGGCAGCGCGGGCGCGTCGCCGTGGACCAGCAGCCGGGCGAAGTCGTCCTCGACCACGAACGCGCCGGCCGCCCGCGCCACCCTCAGCACCTCGCGCCGCCGCTCCCCGGCCAGCACCGCGCCCGTCGGGTTCTGGAACAGCGGCTGGCAGACGAACAGCCGGGCGCCGCTGGCCCGGAAGGCATCGGCGAGCAGATCGGTCCGCACCCCGTCGGCGTCCATCGGCACCGGTACCGGGCGCAGCCCGGAGGCGCGGGCGACGGCCAGCATGCCGGGGTAGGTCGGGGACTCGACGAGCACCGGGGCACCGGGGGCGGCGAGCGCGCGCAGCGCGGCGGTCAGCGCGCTCTGGCCGCCGGCGGTGATCAGTACGTCACTGGCCGCAGGACCGCCCCGGGGGCCGCCGATCTCCCGCGCGAACCAGGCGCGCAGCTCCGGGACCCCGTCCAGCGGCGGCCGGCTCCAGGCGCCCGGCCGCCGCCCGGCCCGCGCCAGGGCCGCGGCGAGGGCGCGTTCGGGCTGGAGAGCGGGGTGGAGATAGCCGCTGTTGAGCTCGATGACGCCGGGCGCGGGGGCGGCGAGGGTGGCGAGCACACCGGACGCGTCGACGCTGCGCGGGACGTGGTCGCCGGCCGGTTCGGCGCTCAGCGCGATCTCCTGCCAGGAGGTGTCGACCGGCCCGGCGGCTTCGCCGCGCGGTTCGGCACGGAAGGCACCGGCGCCGGGGCGGGTGACGACCAGGCCCTCGGCGACCAGCTCGGCGAGTGCTCGGGAGACGGTCACCGGGCTGACCCGGTGCCGTTCGACGAGTACCCGGCTCGATGGCAGCTTCTCACCCGGGGAGTAGCGCTTTAGCTCCGTACGGAGGACCGCGGCCAGTCCTGCACCACTGCTACGCTCTTGCATGAGACCCAACGATAGCGCTACTACCCTCGACGCGATAGCGGTCACCGCCCCGCAGCCGCCGCGCACCCCGCGGCCCGCGGCGGCCGGCACCCCCCGCTCCGGCGCCCTGCTCGCCGCCCTCGGCGTCGCCGCCTTCTCGCTCACGTTCCCGGCGACCGCCTGGGCGCTGGAGGGCATGGGCCCGTGGACCGTGGTCATGCTGCGCAGCGTGCTGGCCGCGGCGCTGGCGGGTGGCTGCCTGGCCGCCGGCCGGGTCCCCGTACCGGAACGGCGCCACTGGGCGGGCATCGCCGTCGTCGCCGGCGGTGTCGTCCTCGGCTTCCCGCTGCTGACCACCCTCGCGCTGCGGACCTCCACCACCTCGCACGCCGCCGTCGTGGTCGGCCTGCTGCCGCTGACCACCGCCGCCTGCTCGGCCGTATGGACCGGTGCCCGGCCCTCCCGGACGTTCTGGATCGCCTCGCTGGCCGGCGCCGCGGTGGTCGTCGGCTTCGCGGTGCAGCAGAGCGGCGGCGCCCCGAGCACCGGCGACCTGTACCTCTTCGCGGCGCTGCTGGTGTGCGCGGCGGGCTACACCGAGGGCGGGCGGCTGGCCCGCCACATGCCGGGGTGGCAGGTGATCGGCTGGGCGCTGGTGCTGGCGCTCCCGGTGACCGCGGTGGGCACCGCGGTGGCGCTGCCGGCCGAGCCGCCGCACCTCACCGCGCACGCGGTCGCCGGGCTGCTGTGGCTGGCGGCCGGCTCGACGTTCCTGGGCATGGTCGTGTGGTACCGCGGGATGGCCGCCATCGGCGCCCCCAAGGCGAGCCAGATCCAGCTGGCGCAACCGCTGTTGACGCTGGTCTGGTCCGTGGTGCTGCTCGGCGAGCGGCTGCCGCCGGCCGCACCCGCGGCGGCGCTGGCGGTGCTGGCGTGCATCGCGGTCACCCAGCGCACGCGGGGCTGACCGGTCCGCGGCCGGGCGTCGCTCCCCGGATGCGAGCGGCGCCCCCGGACGTAAACTTGCGGCGATGGCGGGTTACGCCGTCCGGGCCGTCGCAGGTCCGTCATCCGCTGGCCGCCCCCACCGCCCGGCCGTCGCGCAGTCGGCCGTGCGGTCGTACGGCCACCCGACGCGGGAGGACACCAGATGCACGCGAGCAAGGGCGACAGGCTGCTGGTGCACGGCAGGACCGTCGGGCACGGCGACCATGTCGTGGAGATCGTCGAGGTGCTGGGGACGAACGGCGAACCGCCCTTCCGCATCCGCGCCGAGGACGGCCACGAGACGATCATGTGGCCCGGCCCGGACTGCGTCGTCCAGCACACCAAGACCGTCCGCAGCCACACCACGGCGTAGCGGGGCCGCCCGCCACGCCGGTCGCACGGCGCGCGCCGCCTACCGTGCCGCGCCGCCGTAGTGGTCCCGCACGACCCGCGCCAGCGCGCCCATCGGATCCCTGGCCACGTCCTTCGCCGAGAAGTAGACATGGCCGCCGATCTGCGGGTAGCGGCGGGCGAAGGCGACGTGCCGGGAGAGCTCGGCGGGGTTCCGCCAGGCGGCGGGGTCGGCCGTCCGGCCCGCCTTGTACAGCGCCTCGCCGATATAGACGTCGACCTCGGTACCGGCCGCCGTCCGGGCCCACCAGGACACCAGCTCCGCGTAGTCGGCGGCCGGGTAGCCGAGGGGCCAGTACACCTGCGGCACGATGTAGTCGATCCAGCCCTCCCGCACCCACCGGCGGGTGTCGGCGTAGAGATCGTCATAGGTCTGCACCCCGGCCTCGGTGCGCGAGCCCAGCGGGTCCGTGGAGCGATTGCGCCAGACCGCGAACGGGCTCACCCCGAACCGCACCTGCCGCCCCAGCCGCTCGCTCATCCCCCGTACCAGCCGGTCGGTGTTCGCCCGCCGCCAGTCGCCGCGGTGCGCGAAGTCCGCCCCGTACTCCTCGTACGCCGCGTCGTCGCCGAAGGACGCGCCGGCCACCGGATACGGATAGAAGTAGTCGTCGAAGTGCACCCCGTCGACGTCGTAGTGCCGCACCGCGTCCAGCATCGCGTCCTGCACGAACCGGCGGACCTCCGGCAGCCCCGGGTTGTAGTAGAGCTTGCCGCCGTACGGGACCACCCACCTCGGGTGGCGGCGTGCGGGGTGGCCGTGCGCCAGCCGGCCGGGGTCGGCGTGGTTGGCCACCCGGTACGGGTTGAACCAGGCGTGCAGTTCCAGATCGCGCCGGTGCGCCTCGTGGACCGCGAAGCCGAGCGGGTCCCAGCCCGGGTCGCGGCCCTGCGTGCCGGTCAGGCACTGCGCCCACGGCTCGTACGGCGACGGCCACAGCGCGTCGGCCGTGGGCCGCACCTGGAAGAACACCGCGCCGAGCCGCCGTTCGACCGCCACGTCCAGCAGTTCCACCAGCTCCCGCTGCTGCTCCCTGCGCCCCAGCCCCGGCTTCGAGGGCCAGTCCAGGTTGGCCACCGTCGCCAGCCACATCCCCCGCATCTCGCGCCGGACCACCCCGTCCGCGCCCGCCTTCGTCCCCGGTGCCAGCAGCCAGGAGGCCGCTCCCACCGTCGCCGCTCCGAATCCGCGCCGTGTCATCCCTCGCACCAAGAGCCCCAGTTCATCCGTTTCATCCTGTTCCGAAGGCTCAGAATGCCTGCCCCGGCGCCCTCGTCCCAGCACCTCGCGGAGTAACGTCGGGGCCGAGGCGGGCGTCGGACCCTTACGACGTACCCGCCGGTCCTGAAGAACAGCGAAAGGCACGAGGTGACGGACTCATTCGCCGACATTGCACGCGTCGGAGTGGTCGGCTGCGGCCAGATGGGCGCAGGCATCGCCGAGGTGTGCGCCCGCGCCGGTCTGGACGTCATGGTCGCGGAGACCACCGGCGAGGCGCTGGAGCTGGGTCGCACCCGCCTGACCCACTCCCTCGGCAAGGCCGCCGAACGCGGCAAGATCACCACGGCGGAGCATGACGCGACGCTCGGCCGGCTCAGCTTCACCACCGACCTCGGCGAGTTCGCCGACCGCGACCTGGTCGTCGAGGCCGTGGTGGAGAACGAGCAGGTCAAGACGGAGATCTTCCAGGTCCTCGACCAGGTGGTGACCCGCCCGGACGCCATCCTGGCCTCCAACACCTCGTCCATCCCCCTGGTGAAACTGGCCGTGGCGACCTCCCGCCCGGACCAGGTCATCGGCATCCACTTCTTCAACCCGGCGCCGGTCCAGAAGCTCGTCGAGCTGATCCCCGCCCTGACCACCGCCGAGGAAACCCTCAAGCGCGCCGAGTCGCTCGTCCAGGACGTCCTGGGCAAGCACGCCATCCGCGCCCAGGACCGCTCCGGCTTCGTGGTGAACGCGCTGCTCATCCCGTATCTGCTCTCCGCGATCCGGATGTTCGAGTCCGGCATGGCGAGCCGCGAGGACATCGACAACGGCATGGAACTGGGCTGCGCCCACCCGATGGGCCCGCTCAAGCTCTCCGACCTGATCGGCCTCGACACGGTGGCCTCGGTCGCCGCCTCCATGTACGAGGAGTACAAGGAGCCCCTCTACGCCGCTCCCCCGCTCCTCCAGCGGATGGTGGACGCGGGGCGACTCGGGCGCAAGAGCGGGTCGGGGTTCTACTCGTACTAGGAAGTTCAACCGTACCGCCAACTGGCGCTGTTCCAGGAGGATTTCACCTGGAACAGCGCCAGCGGCGGCGCAACAGCCGGGGTACTCTCGCGTCCCCCTCCAGCCCCTCATCCAGGCAGTCGTGCCCGGCCGACGCGGCCTCCACGGGGAAACGCCCCAGTGAGTACCATCGGCAGGCAGAAAACCCTCCCTGACCTGTGGCTCTGCGCCTTTCAGAGTTGTCGGACCCTTTCCCGCTTACTCAGCGAAAAGTCCCCGGAAAGTCCCTGAGACAGAGCTGAAAGCCCCTGAAAAATCCCTGGGAAGTTGCTGGTTCGGAGCGGTGTGACCTGCGTCTCGAGCCCTGTATCGGCGGCGACGACGGTCGGCGAGAGCGGCACTCCCCTCCCCTGGGGCCTGGATGTCTCTGGGGGCGCCGCGACTGCCTCTCAGCGAGCAGTGAACCGCCGCTCGGGGTAGTTGGGCTCTGTCCGCTCTGTACCGCACCGCCCCACCAAGGCGGACACGAGGGACTCTGACCCAGTCCGCCACGAGCGCGAGGTGGGGGGTTGGGTAGGAATGTCCAGTGACTCGCCGGACGTGAAACCCGGGAGTTCACCACGGCGCTGCCGGAGCGAGCGGAGCGGAAGACTCCTTTACCGACGATGGCCGACTTGTCGCCCCGGACGGGCTGATTCCCTCATTGCTTCACACCTCCCGGAAAAGCACCCTGATCATGCCAATGGCCGATCGAATATGGGGGGATCGATCCTTGACGGACCGCGCTGGAAGAGGAAAACGGGCAGCTATCACGCTGCCCTCCACCGTGATACTCACATCCGCTCTGCTCATTGCCGCCCTCCCGGCGGGGGCATCGGCCCAGCCGACCGGGAACGAGGCAATGAAGGGCACAGCCCTGGGGAGGGCTGCTCAAAAGACGGACCCGCGCGTCCTGGCGATCCTCAAGAAGCAGCACGTGCTCGACAAGATAGCCGGAGACATCACCGCAGGGCTCTCGGAATCCGACCGAGCAAGGATCTCCGGATTCACCGACATCGAGGTCGACCCCGAACACAACCGCCTTCGCATCCATTGGAAGGGCACTCCACCGCAGCGCGTCCAGCGCATTCTCGCTGACCTGCCGAAGGGCGTGACGGCCGAAGTCCTACCAGCGCGCTACTCCAAGGCCGAACTCCACACGGCACGAAACAAGTTGCTCCGAGGCGGAAAACCCACGGCATTACGCCTCGGCTCCACGGGAGAACGCATCCGCATCACCAGTATCGGGCCGGCCGTTGACGGCAGCAGCCTGGAGATCGGCTACGACGGGGACCGGGGCGCAGGCAAGCGTGACGCCACAGATCCTCTTTCACGAGGCGCCCGCCAGGGGAGGTCCGATGAGGTAAAGGCCGTCACGAACCGCTTGACCGGGATCAACACCGTCGCCACGTACAAGCCGGTGAGCAAGGACCTCTCCGCCGCTCCTGCCAACCGCCAACACGATGCCTCGCCTTGGTTCGGTGGATCTGCGCTACGCAATCCCGGGGGCGGCATTTGCTCCGGGTCATTCAGCGTCAAGAACAAGGACGGGGACTTCCTCCTGATGTCGGCCCGCCACTGCTCCAAAGGCGGAGACGGCCTCTGGCGTACCTGGGAAGGCGGGGACGTCGTGGGAGGCAATGACGCAGCCGAAGTCTCCCTCCCCGATGACGCACAGGGCATCCGCCTGCCATCCAAGCAGGCCGGACCCTACCTGTACGACGGCCCGGCGACCCGGCGGGACGGTTACGCCAAACCCGTCGTCGGGTGGGGACACAACAACGTCGGAGACTACGTGTGCGCCGATGGCGCCAACTCAGGTGTGCACTGCAATGTCCAGGTCGCGAAGACCGACATCGGAATCATGGGCGGAGATGGTTCCTATCGACCCCTCACCGACCTCGCCTACGCCACCAGTCTGACCCCTGATGGAGTCGCGGCGGTCAACGGCGACAGCGGCGGCCCCGTCTTCGCCGGCGTCAGCAACTTCACGTCAGATGAAGCACGCGGCATGATCACCGCCCTCGACCGGACCGTCACCTGCCCGTCATCGCTGAACAAGGACACCGTCCTCGACGGGCACATCAGGACGCCTTGGTGTCTCCAGGGCGTGTACTACGTGCCGATCTATCAAACTCTGCACGACACCGGCTGGACCCTCGTCACGCTGTAAACGCCTGAGTGGTGGGCTGTGGCCGGTAATTGCCTCAGCCCACCACTCCGAGATGCGCCAGGATCAGGCCCGGATATCCGCCTCCCTCCATGGAATGAGTGACCGTGCCCCGCAAGGAACCGCGACGCCGCCGCATCGGATGGGCCCTAACCGTCTCGGCTTGCATCGTCTCCGCCGTGGCCGGCTGGGTCGCATGGGACCACTCGCATATCCACGAGGCGGCTGTCCGTGGCGATGTGCTCATGAGCAGCGACGGCCGTACCCTCACCACGCCCGTCGACTGGTCCAGCTGCGAAGACAAGCCCAACCTGCAGGCGCACGAGGCCGCCCGCACCATCACCCTGGTGCTCACGCGGAAACGGCACCCCTTCGTCTCCGAGAACACCGTGTGCGACGACCCTCATGACGGTCTGGTCAGCACCGCACTCTCGAAGCCGGCGGGCGACAGGGACATCACCGACAGCGTCACGCACTCCACCATCACGCCCTTCAACGGCTCCCACCTCGACCGCCCCCACTACCTTCCGCACGGCTACACACAGACGGACACCGTCATCGCCCCCGGAAACCGCTCCAACCCGCCCTATGTAAGGGCCCGGAAACCCGCCTGGACAACCACCTATCAGCGAAACCTCGACAAGGGAGGTCAGGCCGGATACGTGAGCATCTCGGAGACCGCGGGCGAGACCTCGATCACCGCCGGCACCCCGGTGGTCATCGACGGACACCCTGCGCGCTTCCAACAGCACGCTCGCGGTAGCCGATCCGTCACCTGGTCCGAAAGCGGCTATACCATCACCGTCGAAGCGGGCGACCCGCTCATGTCCCAGGACGAGTTCCTGCACATCGCCAGGCAACTCAACCGGTAGAAAACCCGTCGGGCGAAGCGGGCAACCGCCCGTCTGGCGTCCGTGATCTGGTGAGCACGGTGGCGGCACGCCTCTCTCACTGGAGGACCGGTGTCCTGATGTCGCTGCGTCATGGCGTCACCGTGCACGCTCCGCTTCAGTCCTCGGTAAGCCAGGGAACTGTCGCACGACCAACTGACTGGCCTTCCTGCACGCGGTGAGGCCGACGCCCAGCAGACGGCGTCGGCGAACGCCGCTACGCGGAGCCGACCGCAGCGGTCCCCCGAACGGCCCCGTCATGCGTTCAGCCCCCGTGGCGCGTGGCGGGGACACCCGTTCCCATCTCAGCTACCGAGGCCACGTCTTCTCGGAGAACGACACAGAGTCCGAGCCGAAGCGAGTGACCAGCGCGCGTGGCCCGGCCTACGAGTCGGCAGCCCGTCCATCGCCCTCGCCGGAACGGATGATCACATCCACACCCTGCGTCGTCGGCGCCATGAACCGCAGCAGGCCGATGCCCTCTTCCGCCAGCTCGGCTCGCTCGGCGGCGGACAGTGTCCGGAACGGTGTGATGACGAGCGCCAAGCGCTTGCGTTCCCGTTCGAGGTGCCATCGGCCGCGTACGAACCGTCCACGAGGACCGTCCCGGGTACCTGGGCATTCTTCGTGTTGATCCGCTTCTGGTCGTCGCTCCTGATGATTCGGGAGCGATCGGCGTGGGACAGCACGGCGTTGTCGAACTCGGCAAGTAGTCGTACCGGGCAGTCGACTTCCTGGCCGGGACGGGGCGCGTCGGGCAGGTCGAACAGCTCGTTTCCCGCCTCATCGGTGAACTGACCAACTCCCGGCTCTCGGCCTCGACGACCTCGCGAAGATGCGTGAGCCCGCACCATGCCTGGATGTCGGCAACCGTGGCCGGCCCGAAAGCCGCAAGATAGCGGCGCACCAGGGAGGCGAGCGACGGCCTTGGATCCAGAGGACCACCTATCCATGCCTCAGCCGTCGCACAGGTCGGCCGGCCGGATTGACCCCAGAGCCCCCGCGGCGGGATTTGCACCACAGGGATCACGGCGCGCAAGGCGCGATTCGGCAAAGCTCGATCCGCGTCAGGCCACCGCTCACTGAGAGGCAGACCCAGCTGCTGGGTGGTGCGCGGCTCCTCCCCGAGTAGCGCACGGCCGAAGGAGGCCAATTCGTCGGGCTCAACTCCCTTGAAACGACGCTGGCCTTGGGGCCCCACGGCGCGGTCGAGACAAGGCTGCACGGTCGACCGCAACGAGAGGCAGTCGGTGGCGCTGACGAGGTGGACCGTACAGCGCACCAGGATGATCCGAACGACGGCCCTGTCCGCCAGGAGGTCCGACAAGTCGTCCGGGACGAAATCCTTGATGCGTGACCACAGCCCGACGTAAGGCGGATTGGGGGCCTGTGCCTGGAGGCCGACCAAGTGCTCGATGGCGTCCAGGGGCCTTCGCGGCGCCCGTTCCAGAAGCAGTTGGCGGGACAGGAACGCACGGTTCGGCGCTCGCCGGGTCAGCATAGCCCGGAGATCGATCGCCGAATCTGTTTCGCCGCCTTCACCGCGCGCACCATCCGGGCCTTCAACCTTCCTTGGGAGGACCGCTGCGAGGACTACGGCCGGGTCGCCGGCTACCGCGGCACCCTCCCGGGCATCACCGAGCGGCTCTTCCAACGAGCCGACGCCTCTCCGTACGCCTGGCTGGCCGAGCCGCTGCGCCCGTTGCTGCCGGGCGCGTGCCGACTACCCGACGAAGGTCGCAGCACCGGCTTCTTCAGCGACCTCCCGACCTTCGACCACGTCGTCAGCGGGCGGGGTCCGGTCGCTCTCCGCCTGCGTGCCGTACCCGACCTGGCTCACACCCGGAGGACATCGGTCTGCATACAACACCCGGTCGCCCAGGCAACCGCGATCGCTTCTGCGCCGATCGAGGTGTCTGTGGAGCTCCCGGCCCGCTATCACCCTCTCGGCCCGTTTCCTGCCGCGCTCGTTCGGCTAGGCATATGCCACGAGAAATACTGACCGGCTCCGGATCGACGCGATCCGGAGGTCCAGTACGCCTGCGCGAGCCGTACAGGCCGCCATGCCGTCGGCGTGGTCGCGCGGGAATCGACAGGAATCGGCGGTTGGGACACTGACGCGCGCCCGTCAACAGGAGCCGGCCGCACGCGGGCCGCTGCCCGCCCGGGAGCCCTGGGCCGACGATCCTCAAGGGAAGGAACACCATGGTAGGTATTGCGGAACCCGAGGTCATCGCAGACCTCGCCGAGACGACGTTTGCCACCAAGTTCACGGTGACGGGCGGCTCCGGCACCCTGCTCAACTACACGATCAACACCATCGACGGCAATGTGCCGAACCAGAACGGCAACACCCTCTTCCTCTGGCAGGCGTCGACCCTGAACGTCCCGCCGGGCAAGCCGATCGCCTCGACGTCGGTGAACCTGGACTCGCCCACCGGCAGTGGCGTGTGGCAGGTCGAGACCCCTTCCAAGAAGCACCTGCTGGGCTTCGCGGTCGGGACCGACGTCAAGAACATCTGCGCGCTGGTGCTGATCGACGAGAACAAGAAGCAGATCGGTCAGTTCCACCCGTCGTGCATTCTCAAGGACAAGTCGGCCGACTACGTGGAGTTCGACTACATGGTGCCCAAGGGCAAGCATCCGATGTCCGACGGCGACTGGTACGGCCTGTGGAAGGGGGATTCGGTGGATGACCTGTACGACAAGGAGAAGGCGTACGTGGCCATGGGGAAGCCCTCCAAGGACGAAAGCTCGGGCACGGCCGTGTTGACGTACAAGTTCCCGTCGAAGCAGAAGTTCACCATCGGCTACTTCAAGGGCGGCTACGGGCAGCCGCCCCAGAGGACCACCCTCGCCTCGGCCCTCACCTTCACCTCTCCCTGACCGCTGCCGCGCCGGCTGCCGCACCGATCCCGCGGCAGCCGGTGGAGGGAAGGCCATGACGACTTTCACGCGCTACCCGGCCTCGCCGCTCTATCGCGCCGAAGACGCCAGTGCCCCAGGCTGGTTGGGGTTTCTCATGCCCGAGCCCCGGGATTCCAAGCTCCCGGACACCATCGGGCTCGATCAGGCGTACCGCGTCAAAGGCAGCTCCTTTCTCTTCACCACGAGCAGGCCGAAGTCCGTCGACGCCGACCTGGACGGCTTCGTCAAACGGCTCGAAGCCGCCATGACCAGTCTTCCCGGCCACCGGCATATCGCGTGGCTGCGCGATCCGGACAACGGTCGCGACATGGGCGTCTCCGCCATGGCGATCGACGACAACGGCTCCACCGTCAAAGCCGCGCTCGACGCGCCGCTCCTGCAATCGGGCAGCGCGGAGGCCAGGCTGGGGCTGTCGGTGCAGTCCGGCGTCGCCCTGAGCCTCACCGGTGACCAACTCGACCTGAGCCTGAGTCCGGGCAACCGGGCGGTCATCCTGACCGGTACCGCCAAGCCCTCCCAGGAGGAGGCACAACCGGTGTCGTCCGCCTCCCTCGACTTCGCCGGACCGCGACGCGGCTGCCTGCGCTTCCATATCGCCCTGCAACGGTCCTATCTGCACGGCGGATTGTCCTGGGGCTTCCAGATCGTCATCCCGGCCAAGGGCCCGGTGCCCGCCGCCGCGCAGTGGTTGCCACTGGCCACCGACGAGCCCAAGCCGAACGCCTACGTACAGCTGGCCGCACGGATCGACCCTGGCGACCCGCTCAACGCCCTCGCCGCCGACCGGAGCGTGTTCGTCTTCGGCAATGACGGTACGGCGTCCCGCCTGCGCTCCCACTACCGCACCGCCACCGGGAAGAAGGTCACCCTGATCCCCGTCCCCGGCCCCCTGGAGACCACCCCGAACGCCGCCCGCCTGGTGCTCGCCCGCGGGATCGTGGCCGGCGGCGGCCTGCGCTTCCAGGCCGCGCCCGCGGGCGACTTCGTGCTGGCGGTGGACGGTCCGGACGGAGCGGGGGAACGCGAGCTGCTGTGCGCGCTCGACGGGACGGAACACCTCGGCTTCCGGCCGAAGAGCGCGACGTACCAGGGCGACCGGCTCAGATTCGTCCCCGGCAGGCCCGCCTACCTCCCCGTCTTCCCCCTGGAGTCCGCCTCCCCGGTCGGCCCGCCGGTGGACCCCGCCAAGGTGCTGGACGGCCGGTACCTCACCTCCTGGGTGTCGGCGGTGTCGGCCCCGTCGCACCCTGACACCATGAGCTATGTCGCCCAGCCGCGCGGCGCCGCACTGTACGGCAGGGACGAGGTGATCAACCCGGACCACTCCGGGCTGCTCGGCTGGGTGGACCCCGCGGTCACGCTCAAGGACGGGGCGGCCGTCTTCCCCCTGATGCCCTACGCCGGGGTATCCCTCGACCCCGGCGCGGGCGCGATGACCGCGGACCAGTTGGTGGCGGTGGAGCACACCGTGCTGGCCCCCGTGCGCCGCGCCGCGCTCGCCCAGGGCAGTGGCTCGCCCGCGCTCTCCAAGGCCGCCGCGGCCGGAGAGTCACCCGCGCCCGCGCGGACCCAGGGCCGGAGGACAGCCAGCACACCCGCGGGCGTGGTCGTCACACTGAAGAACGACGGGGAATGGGACGGGATCCTGCTGGGACAGAACACCCTGCCCAGCGGCGATACGCTTCAACTGGCCTTCGACGCCCCCGACGACAAGCTGCGCCAGGCGTTCCAGACCAACGGGCTCTTCCTCGTCGCCGCCAACGCCGCCCATCTCGGCACGACCGGTGCCGGGGCGATCGGGGCCCCGGTCTTCCGCAACGAGATCAACGTCGAGAGCTGGCGGCTGCGGGCGGAGGTCGGGGACAACGCCCCCGGCGACTACTCCAACGTCCTGATCGTCAAGGCCCGCAAGGGCCGGCTCGCGGATCTGGTCGCCACGCCGCAGACCTGGACCCAGGCCGAGGACTTCGCCTGGCCCGCGATCGGCGGGCGGCCCGACGGGCGGCAACTGGCGGCGCTCTCGGCCTGGTTGCGGAGCTACCTCGACGACGCCACGGCACACACCGGCGAGGACGCCGACTACTTCCGTGCGTTCAACGAGCTCGCCCAGGACGAGAACTGGACCGGGATCCTCGTCCTGCGCGCCGAGATCAGCCGCCTGCCGACGGAACTCGCCGGAATCAGCGCCGGCGTCACCAGACCCGAACTGTTCCGGGCACACCACATCGGCGTCGAGATGAGCCACCTGAAGCTCACCGAACCGGGCCCCGTCATCGACGACAGGAGTTCGGTCTTCGGTCTGATCCACTATGCCGACCCGGAACTGACCGGCAAGCCGCCGGTCCCGCCGGCACCGGGTGCCGACTACGCCTTCCGGGTGCTGACGCTCAAGGCGCTCTTCGCCCGCAGCGGCGTGCGGCGCTTCAGCAGCACCGTGCAACTCACCGTGAACCGGATGTTCGGCATGCCGGTCAAGGAGATGACGGGCAGCGGCGCCAACCCGTACAACACGGTGGTGCTCAGCGGCGCCTTCCAGGCCACCGGCGGCAAACCCGACTACGCGCTGTCCACCGAGGCCGCCACCGCGTTCCGCTTCGACAACGACATTCTGCGCCGGATCGAGGTGTCCGGCGTACGGATGGCCACCCGCTCCACGGGCGAGGAGACCGTCTCCGCCTTCGGCTTCACCGGATTTCTGGACTTCGGCGTACCGCACGCGACGCGCGACGGCCGGAACGTGCCGGTGGACCTCTTCTCTTACGGCGGTCCCCCGCAGGCCGACGGCACGGCCCCCCGGCAGGGGCTGAGCTTCTCCGGCCTCGACCTGGTGATGTCGGCGAAGAGCGGCAGCGCCCCGACGTTCACCTTCGCGCCGGACGGTATCCGTTTCGATCCGGCCCGCAGCACCCTGCGCGAGAACGGCCTCGCCCGGCAGTTCGCGCTCAGCCTGAAGGGGCTGGAGTGCGGAGACGCCAAGCGGGCTCCGGCCGCCACGGGCTTCCTTCCGGTGGTGACCGACGTGGCCACCCGCGGCCTGGACCGGCAGCCGTGGTACGGGCTGCGCTTCGGCATCGACCTGGGCAGCCCCGGCAAGCTGGCGGGCGACGTGGGACTGGCCGCCACGCTCCTGCTCGCCTGGGCGACGTCCAGTACCGCGGCCTCCCCCACGGTCTTCGTCGGCCTGGAACTGCCCGGCACCGGCGGCGGCACAGAACTCCTACGCCTGGAGAACGTGTTGAAGCTCTCCATCGGCCAGGTGCGGCTGACCCTGGCCAACGACGAGAAGACCTTCCTGCTGATGCTCACACAGATCGCCCTCCGCTTCCTGGGGCTGCTGAAGATTCCACCCTCCGGGGCGACGTCGTTCTTTCTGTTCGGCAACCCCGAGTCGGGCGGCAAACCCTCCGGCCTCGGCTGGTACGCGCAGTACGCCAAGGATGCGCAGCACGCCGAGGATTCCAGGCAGCCGATCGCGGAGAGCGAAGGGGGTCGATGATGCGCTGGGACTTCCTGACCTGGCTGGGCTCGTTCGTCTCCGGTACGGCCGCATACCGGAAGGAGGACGTCGAGAAGAATCTGGAACGACTGCGCGAGGTCCTCGCCAAGGAGAAGCAGATCCGGGTGTTCGTGGGCTCCGGCCCGGGCCAGGGTCACCAGGTCGCGGGGGTCCGCCTCCTTGACCGGCTCTTCTCCCCTCCCGAGGGGAAGGTCCCCGGGCTGGGGTACAAGAAACTCGCGACGGTGCTGTACGAGGAAGGCACGGGCCACGCGGCCGGCACCGCGGAGAAGCTGCGCAAGCTCCTGAGATGGTCGGCGGGCCAGAACAAGGGGAAGTACAAAGGCGGAGACGTCGAGCTGGTGAAGTGGGACGGCGCCACACCGCCGACGCCTCAGGTGGCCTTCGGCCTCAGCGCCGCCTGCGACCGCGAGATGAAGCCCAGCCAGTTGAACGTCGGCTACTACCTCCAGGTCCAGCCCTTCCAGTGGACGCTCGGGCCCGATGATCTGTGGATCGGGGAGCAGCGCTTTCCGCTCGGACAGCAGCCGGAGCTGGGAGGCGCGACGTTCCGGCAGCGGGCCATGCAGCTTTCCGTTCCCGACATCAGTGATTTCAACTGGACACCGTATACCGACAGTTCGGATGAGACATCGCGTCGGCAGGCCGAAGCCCTGAAGGCGCTGGTGCAACGCGTGCACCCCCCGAAGGGGACCGGTACCTGCGCGCTGCTGACCACCTACGGCATTCGTACCCGCTTCGACCGGGACAACAGATCCATCGGAAATCCCCTCTCGAGCGCGCCCTACGAACAGGTGGTGCTGCTGACGACCGGCGTCCTGGCGACGCAGCGCACGCCGGCCGGCGCCACCCACAAAGGCGCCCTGCCGGTCGTCATCGTCAATCTCGATGAATTCTGGTGGGACGACTCGGAGGGCGAAGAGGCCGACAAGGCTCCGGCGAAGCACTTCGATCCGGTGCGCAGGCTGCTGGCCGGAGGCCAGGTCAAGTGGGAGAGACTCGATCCCGACACCGACCGTGCCAACCGGGCGCGTTGGGTGCGGAAGGGGTACCTGACGGACAAGGCCAAGGCATCCTTCAGGGTCAAATTCTGGGATGTCTGCACGGGGGCCTCCCTCGCGGATTCCCTGAACTGGCTGACCACCGGCGACCAGTGGGTCCCCGCCGGGCAAAAGGTGCTGTGGGCACAGGTCGGGCGCGTGCCACCGGAGCTCTTCGACTACCTGCTGCGGTGCAGCACCTGTCCGCCGGTGTTCGAAGGCGCCAATACCACCGCTCTCGCCCTCAACTTCGGCTCGATGTACTACCGCGTCAACGGAGAGGTCAGCGGTGTCGCACCGGGCACCGTGCTGTACCCCACCACGAGCCTGGCGGCCAACCCGCGCCGGCACCACCTGACCGAACTCCAGGCCGCGGCCGACCAGATGAGAAACTATCTGCGGCTGTGGTCCGAGCAGAACAGGCCCCCGGACATCTTCGCCAAGCCGATCCTCGCTTACCGCGAGGAAGGCGGCGGCAGCGGAACCTACCACGACTACTTCCGCGGGGTCGCCGACTTCTACCGGTCGCCCGCCAACGACAAGATCAATCTCGCTCTCGCCTATCTCGCGCAGCGCCATGCCGAGCAGCCACGACCCCAGGTCCGCGCTGGTCGAGCCGCCCCGGAGGCACCACTGGAAGCCCTCCATCGGGAACTGCTCCAGGCCCTCAAGAACAGCACCCTGCTCCTGGCGGAATCCTTTCCCGGCAGATGGCGGGCCTTCCTCGGCACGCTGGTGGGTTCCGGGCCGGTGACCCTGCAGCAGGCCGCGATCGTCCGCGAGCCCGCCGGGGGCGAGGGCGCGATCACCAAGATCACGGTGACCGGGACCGGCATCGACTTCCCGCACCACCCCCATATCACCCTGGTCTTCACCGCTCCCGGCGGCTTCGTGGAGGCTCGGCTCTCCGTGGCCTGGCAGGACACCGGTGGACTCCCCGGACTGGAGTGGATCCAGCTCCACGACCTCGAGTTGAACCTGGCCGTCGCGGAGCGGCCGAAGCTCTCCCATGGCGCACTGCGCACCAAGATCAGCATCGATGGCGGTCCCACGGCGGAGCTCGCCCTGCCGCTCCCGGCCCCGCCCACCCCATGGCTGCTCACCGCCTCCCTCGACCCGAAGCAGGCCACCGCGGGGCGCTTCTTCAACCTGGCCGGCGGCGTCGACCTCACCAGGCTGCCCGCCCCGTTCACGCACCTGGACGATCTGGGGCTCACGGCACTCGGCGTCTGCTACGACCCGAAGAAGAAGGCGGCGGAGAGCCTGACCTTCACCATGGCGACCACCAAGGCCGTGCCGCTCCTCGGCGCCATCGCTCTGAAGGAGATCGAGGTCGAGACCACTGTCTCGGCACCCGGCAGCCTCGCCGACCGGAGCGTGGCCACCCGGTTCCGGGGAACGTTCTCGATCGGGGAGGCGGTCGTCGTCGTCGCCGCCACCACACCCGAGATGGTCTTCTCCGGGCAGCTGACGCACGGCACGGTCAAGATCACGGATCTGCTCGCGGCGTTCCTGCCCGGCGTCACGCTGGACGGGCTCTCGACGCCGGAGATCACGGAGTTCGCCTTCCGGCACGACCATCTCGGACGGGCCACCACGGTGTCGGCCGGCCTGAAGGCCACCCTGACCGTGGGCGTCTTCACGCTCAGCAACCTCTCCCTCCTCGTCGACTCCGTACCGGGCAGCCGCCAAGGACGCGTGGCCGGGCGCCTGGTCCTGCTGCCCGGACCGGGCCAGCTCGCCCTCGACGTCGTCGGCAGCCACACGCCGACGACCCAATGGACCTTCGAGGCCCGGCAGACCGGCGATCCGGTGAGCATCGCCAAGCTCGCCGAGCGGTATCTGGGCTGGAAGATCGATCCCGCCTACGACCTCCAGATCCAGGGGTTGTACGTGCGACTGGTGTCGAAGACCGGGGCATGGGAGCTCAGCGGCAGGACCGCAAAGCGGTGGCAGGTGCCCTTCCTGGAGGCTGCGGTCGACGCCGCCGTCCGCCTGGCCTCCGACGGCACCACCAAGTCCGGCCGGATCGAGGCCGGGATCCGGTGGCAGGGCATCGACATCACACTGGGCCACGACCTCCACCAGAAGAAGACCTTCCTCACCTGGCGCGGACTGGAGGGCACGCTCGAACCGGGCGACAAGGGCGACTGGACCGCAGTGCTCGCCCTCACCGAGACCGTCACCATCGGCTGGCTGATCGAGGAGATGGTCTCCTGGCTGACCGGCACGCGGTTCGGTCTGGAGGCGCCGTGGAACATCCTGGACAGCGTCAAGCTCAGCGGCCTGAAGCTGCGCTACACCTTCAACTCCAAGACTCCCGAGCGGGCGGGAATGGGCTTCCGGGTCGCCCTCGACCCGATCGAGCTGGGCTTCGCCCGGATCGACGGGATCAACGTCGACTACGCCAAGGGCACGTCGAAGCAGGGCGTCAAGGTGTCGATCACGGGCTCGTTCCCCTGGAATGTCGGCGACTCCGCCAGGGGCGACTCGGGCACCCTCGGCCCGTGGGACGCGAGCACGCCCGGTGACGCGCCCGCCCCTCCCGGCCAGGGCGGGAAATACCTGGACCTGCGTCTGCTCACCCTCGGCCAGCACGTCACCAGCGACGAGCTGAAGAAGGCCGCCACCGTCCAGGCGGCGATCGAGGCGATGGCCAAGCTGAGCGGGACCAAGCCGGGAGAGATCCCCGAGGTCACCTTCGACGCCGCCAGTGACTGGCTGGTCGGGGCGGACTTCGGGGTGCTGCGGCTGGGCGGGGCCGCCGGCGCGAACGGCGGTGGCGCGTCCGGCGGCGGTGGCGCACCAAGGACACCCGCGGCGGAGAAGCCCGGCTATCTGGTGACCCTCCAGGCCGTATTCAACGACCCCAGCCTGTACGGCCTGCGGGTCGCGCTCGACGGTGACGCGGCCAAGGTCTTCAAGGGCCTGGACTTCCAGGTGATGTACCGCCAGCTCAGCAAGGACCTCGGTGTCTATCAGGCGGAGATCGCGCTGCCCGACACCATGCGCCATCTCAGCGTCGGGGCCTACTCGCTGACCCTGCCGATCTTCGGCGTTGCCGTCTACACCAACGGCGACTTCCTCATCGACGTGGGCTTCCCCAAGAACGGCGACTGGACCCGCTCGTTCAGCATCGAGGGAATCATCCCACCGGGCCTCCCCATGCTCGGCTCCGGCGGCTTCTACTTCGGCAAGCTCCCCGCGGCCGCGACCCCCAAGCTGCCCGCGGCACCGGCCCTGGGAACCTTCAATCCCGTCATCGTCTTCGGCTTCGGGCTGCGCGTCGGCTTCGGCAAGTCGGTCGAGTACGGCGTCCTGAAGGCGGGCTTCAGCCTCACCTTGTTCGGCGTGCTCGAAGGCATCATCGCGACCTGGAACCCGTACCAGGCGCTGCCCCCCTCACAAGGCGCCGACGACCGCGCCCAGTTGCAGACCACCAACTACTACTGGCTCCAGGGCAGCGTCGGCATCGCCGGGAAGCTCTACGGCAGCGTCGACTTCGCGGTCATCAAGGCCCAGGTCGACGTCGACATCAAGCTGTACGTGCAGATGACCTACGAGGCGTACGTCAGCCTCGCCATCAGCGTCCTGGTCTCCGTCGAGGTCTCCGCGAGCGTGAAGATCGACCTGTGGCTGGTCTCGATCACGCTCCACTTCAGCTTCTCCCTCCACCTGAAGGAGACCTTCACCCTCCCCAACCACGGCAAGGCCCCCTGGCTGCCGGACGGGCAGGTGGCCATGGGGGTACTGGCGGGCGCGAGCGACCGCCGGCTGACCGAGCTGCGGCCCCTGTCCGCCGTCGCTCCGGGACCGGCGATGCTGGTGGCGTGCGCGGTCGACGGCGGCGGTCCCCTCTTCCCCGCCGCATCGGCCGTGGACTGGACACGGCTGAAGCCCGCGGACGAGGAGCACAAGAAGGCCAACCCGCTCTCCGGTCATCTGCTGAGCCCCCTGTCCATGGCCGCCGACGAGTACGCACCGGCCGAGCCGGCCCGGCAACAGGCCGTCTGCGTCGCCCTGTTGTCCCTGGACTCGGTGCCCCCGGCCGGTCAGGAGCAGCCGGGCGGGGCGGGGAAGGACAGCTCCTTCGAGGTGCTGTGCAAGCGGGTGCTCGCCTGGGCCGTCGCGGCGATCCGCGACGACGTCGACGGCAAGCTGACCTACGACGAGGTGTGCGCCGGACAGGTCACCGACGCACAACTTGCCCATCTGCTGAACAAGGTCCTGGTCAGCGCGGACGACAGAGCGACCCCGATCCCGCCGGACGCCGTCGCGACGTTCCTCGCCGAGCAGTTCGTGGTCACCGTCGGCGCCGCGACCGAGGACGAGAAGGCCGCGGCCGGGAAGGCCACGACGCCCAAGCCCGCGGCGGTCTTCCCGATGCCCCCCGGACTGAGGTTCACCCTCCCCTCCGGCACCTCCTACACCCTCGACGGGTACAACACGATCGGCACGGGGGCGCTGAAGGCCCTGCGCGCGGACTTCAACAAACTGCTCGTCCAGGCCCAGACGGAGAAACCCGCCCCGGCACCGCCGTCGGCCAACACGGACGCCCAGTCGCTCTCGGTGGCCTCCTGGGTCTTCGCCGACTTCTTCCTGCTGCTGGCACGCCAGATGGTCCAGGCCGCCCGCAGCGGGCTGCGTACCTTCACCTATCCGCTGTCCAACGGCGCCACCGCGAAGGACGCCCGCACCTGGATCGCCGGCCGGGGCGGCCCGAAGCTGCACCTGTACGACGTGCTGGCCGCCAACGCCGCCCACCCCCTCGCCACCGGAAGCGGCAGCACGGTCACGATCGGCGCGATCTGCGCCGCCGGTGCCCAGGACACCTTCGCCACGCTCGCCGAGGCGCTGCCCACGACCTCCGGCACCACCGCCACCGCCACCGACCTGGCCACCGCCAACGCGGGCGCGGCCTGCCTGCGCGACGGTGCGCGGATCGCGGTCGGCGACCGCCAGTACACCGTCAGGACGGGCGACACCCTGCTCGATGTGGCGGGGCCCCT
>NZ_KN708638.1:1592794-1599466 GCF_000805335.1 Streptomyces sp. CT34
CTTCCGGATGCGGCTCGGTCAACTCGTCGCGGAGACAGGACTGTTGGAGCAGAGCGGCCTGCTCGTGGCGGGCACCGCACTGCTGGTGCCCGCCGTCACCCGGCAAGTGCGCGCCAAGGACACCTTCGCCTCCCTCGGCAAGGAACTCGGCCTGCCCGCCGCCGATCTGGCCGAGGCCAACGCCGGGCGTGCCGTCCTGCGGGCCGGCACCACGCTCTCCTATCCGGGGAAGGCCGCCCACCCGCTGCTTCCCGGGGAGTGCCTGGGCGACGTGGCCAACGCCCTCGGCGTCCCGCTCACCGAGCTGCTGAAGAACGGCTCGGTGGCGGGCGGGCCGTTGCTGAACCAGGAGACCCTGCTGGCCCCGCTCGCGGTGCTCGTCCTCCCGACGCTCACCGTGACCCCGACGCGGGGCGACACTCTGCGGGGCCTCGCGGCACGGTTCGGGACGACCCTCGCCGTGCTCGGCCACCAGCCGGCCAACGACGCCGTCGTCTTCGCCGCCGACGGCACCCCCACGCTCACCCTCCCGCACCTGGACCGGCTGCGGCTCGGCGCCCTCATCGACGAGGCCCAGCGGTGCCACGCGCTCCAGCACCTGTCCGGCATGGCCTCCCGCTACCAACTGCACGGGCTGCGGCTGAAGACCGCCGGCATCACCCCCAAGGCCCGGGGGATGTGGGTGACCGGCGACGACGGGGCCCTGAAGCTACCACCCGAGGCCGGACTGCCTGCCCTCACCGGTCAGCAGGTCGCCGTGCCCGACGAGCGGCCGGACGAGGCCGTCCTCACCGTCAGCGGCACCGCGAGCACGTCCTGGCTGCACCTCGTCGGCAGCGACGGGAAGCCCACCGAGCGCCTGCAACTCCCGCTCGCCAAGGGCAAGCGCGGCCAGGCGGTGGCCCAGCTCACCGCCTGGGCCCGCGAGAACCCGCTGGACGTGCCCGAGCTGCGGCTCGGTCCGGCCCCCATGCACCGCAGCGCCCCCCAGCGCCACCCGATGACCACGCACGCCGTCTGGCAGGCGACCGCGCCGGTCTCCCTGCCGTACGGCGGCACCGCCGCGGACCCCGGAGCCCTGCGCCTGTGGAAGCTGCCCGACGCGCTGCGTACCCTGCCCGACCCCGCGCGCCACCCGGACGGGCCCCGACTGCGGGTCGGGGTCGCCCGTTACGACGAGGCGACCGGCGCCACCACCAGCGCACCGGTGAAGCGGTACGCCTGGGCCTCCGTGATCCGCTTCGGCGTCACCCGCGTACCGCGCGACACCGTCGGCCGGGCCTCCGCCGCCACATACCAGATCACCGGCGCCGAAGGGGAGGACCTGCTGCTCCTGGAACGCCTGGTCGACCAGGTCGGCGACGACGACTCCGGCTACGCCGGGCTGCTGATCGGCTTCCCGCCGAGCGCCACCGGGGACGCCGCCGACGGGCTCCAGACCGGTGACCCGGCGCGCGTCACGACCGGCATCGCGCAGGTCGACCTGTCCACCACCACCCGCCCCGGCGGCGTACTGGCCATGGCCGCCCCGCAGCAGCCGGCCGCACCCGCCGGCGGACTGCTCAACCGGCCCGCGGAGCTGACACGGCTGCTGTGGGAGGCCAGCATCACCCGCAACGGCGGCTTCTTCCTGTACTACTTCGACACCGTCGCGGGCGGCGGGCTGCCCGACCGCGTCTTCAACGACCGCGGCCAGGCCCAGCTCACCCTGCTCGTCCTGCACGCCAGGCCGGACCTCCCCGGACAGCAGAACCGGCTGACGGACCACATGAACACGCTGGTGACCGGCGAACCCTTCGAGAGCACACACGCCACGCTCTACGCCGAGGCCGACCCGCCGGCCGGGGAGACCATCGAGACGGATCCGGACGTCTCGCTCGCCGATGCCGCCGGGCGCTCCTTCTCCGACGTCGGCGACCTCGCCGAGCACAACGCCGCACTCGAACTCAGGGAGAAGGCCGAAGTCCGCGTCGGCCAGGGCGTGTACCAGGCACCGGTCAACCGCATCCAGGTGAGGGACATCGCCGACCTCTTCTCCACCACCGTGGACGCCCTGCGGGCGGCCAATCCGCTGCGCACCGACCTCCAGCCGGACACCTTCCTCAGCCACCCCGACGCCCTCCGGCTGCCCGCGCTGCGGCTCACCGCGGGCGTCAGCGGACGGACCGGCACCCTGGCCGAGGTCGGCACCTTCTGCGGTGAGGACCTCGCGGCCTTGGGCGCCGACAACGCCGACGTGCCGGGCCTCTTCGCGGACGGTCAGCTCATCCGCGTCACCGGCGGCCCCATGGTCCGGACGCCGAGCGTGCCACAAGGGGTCGTCGCGTTCCGGGCCGAGCGGCCCGTACCCGCGGCCGTTCCGGCCGACCCGGACGCCGACGGCTTCGCCCGGCGCTACCTGCTGCACCACTTCACGCTGCTCGGCTACCGCGTCGAGGAGAACGCGGCCTTCACCGCCAGCCCGCTCGGCATCCCGGCCGGCCCCACCGTGGAACAGACCGCGCCACACGACGGGAACAAGCTGCGCACCGTCCCCGCGCCCGCCGACGACGAGACGTGGACGTACGCCCTGACCGTGCCGTACACCGGGTTCGCCAAGGGGAGCCCGGGGCGGTACGCGGGGGTGGGAGGGGTTCTCCGGACCTCCTTCGACTGGCTGGACCAGTTCGGCAACCGGCTGGTGACGACGCTGTCCGCACCGGCCGCCAAGGGCCGGACGCCGCTGGGCCGGCCACCGGCGCTCGCCGGCTACGCCGACCCACTCGTCGGACTGGGCCAGTGGCCGGCGGTCAGCCCCGACTGGCGAGTCGCCACCGCGGACGGGAAGCCCGCCATCGAACTCCGCCTGGCCTTCGACGCCACGCGCTACGCCGGGCTGCTCGCCGCCCGCGCCGTGAACGGCACCACGGTGGAGGCGGAGTTCACCGAAGCCGTGGATCCCGCCTCGGCCCAGGCCGCCGCCAACTACACCATCAGCCCCCACGTCCCCGTCACCGAAGCCCGGCTCCAGGCCGACGGCCGCACGGTCCGGCTCACCGTGCACAGCCTGCCCGCCGGCGTCCTGACCCTCAGGGCCCGCGACATCGGGCCGAAGGCCCCCTCGCGACACCGGGACCTCGGCGGGACCGCGGCCTTCCACGGCGAGGAATCCGCCCGCTCCTCCACCGCTCAACTCAACGCCGCGCGCGATCTGCGGATGTACCTCGCCCTCCTGGACCAGCTCACCGACCCGAGCGGCATCGCCCTCACCGTCGCCACCACCCTGGTCGTCGACAAGGACGGACGCCCAAAGCCGCTGCCCCTCGACGGGCCCCACCGGACCGGTCTGCTCCGCTGGCTCGGAAGCGTCAAGGAGTTCCTCACCGACCGCGCCGATTTCGGCACGACCACCCAGGAGCCCGCGGCAGCACACACCCTCGCCATCCCGCTCGACCCCACCGCCGTCAACCCCGCCCAGCTCTTCAAACTGTCCGTCTCCTTCACCATGGGCCGCACCGGCGGCGCGGTCCTCGGCGGTCTGGCCACCGTGCCCGGCATCCGCCGGGCCACGACGGCCGTTCCGCCACGCCACGAGAAGACGACCGGGAAGGACCCGTCCCTGGGGCTGGCCGTCTTCGCCGACTCCTTCGAGAAGGCCCTGTCCCGCTCCGACCAGTTGCTGAAGGTCGCCTCCGGCGCCGACCGCGGCGACACCGGGCCAGGCGCGGCGGCGGCCCTGTGGGCGGTACGCGTCGGGCTCGAGGACGGCGTCCCGGTCCGGTGCGCGCTCAAGGAGCCGGGCGAGGCCGGGCCGCTGGTCTTCGTACCGCGCCCGGCCGCCACCGCGTTGCAGTCGCGCTCCGCTGTGCAGATCCGCGAGTTCAGGACCGGTGAGGGCCTGGTCACCCCGGTGCCGCGCGACTTCACCGGCGTCGACCTGGACCTGTGGTGCCGGGGTCTGTTCGCGGCGGTCGACTCCGTCCTCACCCCCCGCTACACCGCCGCGCTCCAGATCCTTGCCCGGCAGCCCTTCGGCAGCACCCGGCGGGACTGGCTCGACGAACTCCTGTCCTGCAAGCGGAAGTTGGCCGAGATCGCGGAGACCTGGCTGACACCGGTCTTCGCCGATCAGCGCGGCGCGGCCCCGGCCACGGCGCGTGCGGCGTACCGACAGCAGCTCCTCAGCCGGCTGTCGGAGGCGTACGCCACCCGTGCGGCCGTGGAGTTCCAGGCCGAGGTGACAGCGGACATCGGCGAACCGCTCGCCCAGGAGCCGCCACGCCTGTACGGCGGCATGGCGCTCGCCCTCACGGACGGGAACCGGGCATCCGACGGCGACCGGCAGGACGTCCCCCTCACCTCCTCGTCGCCCAAGCTCACCCTCAGAACGGGTACCCGGCCCCTGACCTTCGTGCTGAGCGGCCCCGAGGTCGTCCACGACCGCGAGGGCGGCGTCGTCAAACGCGCCGCGGTGGACCTGGCCTACCGGCCCACCGCGATCGAGCACCAGATCGGCGAGGGGCTCGGCGGCACCGACTACCGTCCGTCGAGCTGGCTCGCCTTCGTGCGTCCCGGCGGCTTCAAGGAGCTGACCCCCGCCACCTTCGACGTGCCGCTGCCGCTGCGCGCGTTCCCCGACAGCCCGATCCTCACGGTGCAGACAGGGAAGGCGGCGGCCACCGGAACGGAGCGGCTCGGCGATCTCACGCGCTGGGACTACGCGTTCACCTACACGCGCCCGTTCCACTATCCGCAGGACGAGATCCTCCTGGAGGTGCGGTTCAACGTCCGGGACACGGCCCTGGCTTGGGCGGACACTCTGACGGACCCCTTCCCGCACCTCGCCCAGTTCACCACCGCGTTCCCCGGGGTCCGGGCCGACCTCGACAGGTATCTCGCGAGGATCGACGCCACCAGCGACCCGGCAAAGGAACCGGACACCTTCCGCAAGGCCGCCGTCGCGGTCGACGCTCTGCTGGCCATGCTGACCGCCCTCACACCGGACTCCGCCGCCGGCCCGCTGACCGCCGCCCCACCGCCCGCCGCGGCAGCGGGAGTGGGGAACCCCGCCTTCCCCTTCGTCCTCAGCGAGTCGGCCGAAACGGTGGCGGGCGTCCCGGACACGCTCGTCGTCGAGGTCAGGCCCACCGGTACGCCGCCCACCGGCATCGGCGTCCCGCGCGTCCTGGTCGAGCCGGACGTGTACGAGACGGTTCCGCTGCCCTCGACCGAGGAGGAGCCGGGCACGCACCGCTTCGCGTACCGGAAGAAGACCGCCCCCCGCACGTACCTGCCGGCCAGCCGGGGCCAGGCCATCCCGGCGCGTACCGTCGTCCTCTCCGGGCTGGACATCCTGGCCTTCCAGGACGCCTGGGCCGTCGCCTCCCTGGAGCGCAACCGGCACCTGGTGCCGAACCGGGAGCTGGACGCGCCCTTCGTCTTCACGACGGCGGGGGTGTCCTTCCCCAACCCGCTGCATCCGCATGTCGATCTGGACACCCGGGTGAACATCGCCGATCTCGGCACTTCTGCGCGCAAGGCGCTCGACCAGCACTTCCTGACGCTCTTCGAGACCCTGCTGCTGCGCGACGGCCGGCCGAAGGCGGACGCGGTGACCGTCCGGGCCGAGGTGACCTACCGCTACCCCCTCAACCGTCAACTTCCCCCTGTGTCCCTCCCGTTGCTCGTTCAGCCGCCGGCCGCGGTGACCCTCGATCCGCAGCGGAAGGAACTGAAGGCGCTGTGCGCCACCTGGTCCCGCGCCGTCGGGAAGTGGTTCGGGACCAGGAAGCCGCTCGGCGGCGGAGAACTGTGCCTGGACCTGACCCTCGTCTCGGACCTGACCCGGAGCCCGATGCCCCTGCTGCGGCTGCGCGGGCTCCACCTGCCCCTCGACCGTGTAGAGCCACCACTACCCGCTCTTGCCCCCTGACCGCGGTGTTCGCTCCCGCAGTCAGGGGCCCCGGACCCGCCCCGGGCCGCCATGGACCGGCTCGTGGCGGGCCCCGACCCGGCCGAGCGCAGCCGCGGCCTGATCAACTTCACCCCGCCGGGCGCACCCCGCACGCGTCACACGGGAACGGAACCGGGTCGACGTGTACCTCCCGCCCCGCTGGAACGGCCAACCCCACCGCCTTCCGCCAACTCGTCCGCACCGCCGCTGACGCCGCCGGCCTGTCGCACGGCACCAGGCCCGGGGACGCACGGGTCAGGCTCCACCACCCGGAGGGCGGAGAACCCGTCACGTAAAGGTGCGCGTCCGCCTGACGCACGGCGCACGATGCCCACCGTGGCGATGGCCGTGCCGGCGAGCTGTGTCCGCCGGGCGCGTTCCTTCAGGAGCACCGCGGCGAGGAGGGCGGTGAACACCGCCTGGCCCTGGAGAACCAGGGAGGCCGACCCCGGGGGCAGTTCCCACGGCCTGCCGCGGCTTCGCCGACGCCGCGCTCGCCGGCCTCGCCGGGCGCCACCCCGTCCTGGACCGCCGGCTGGTGGAGTCCGCCCCCCACCACGCCATCGGCCCGGTCGTACGGGGAGAGGCGGATCTCGCGGTCGTTGGCGCTCCCGGACCGACCACAGGCCCGCTGTTCGCGCGGCCTTGGCGGAGTTGCGCGGGCGCTGGCCGGGGAAGGACGTCAACCCGCCGGACGGAAAAGGCGGGTGAACGTCGACCCGCCGGGGGTCGCCCACGGG
>NZ_KN708638.1:1599482-1614654 GCF_000805335.1 Streptomyces sp. CT34
CCGGCCGGCGGGCGCCCGACCGCCGGCGCCGGCCCCCGTGATGACGAGTCAACTCCCTTGCCGCCGTTCGCAACAGAGTGTGAACGCGCCATCTCGGTGCGCGCGCTTCACACCCCGTGCGAACCGCTCACGCTCCGTCACCTCACACGGGGTGTGAATCGGTGACCCGGATATCCCCTCCGCACACACTCCCGCCTTCCGCCGCAGCGCAGTTGACTGGTAGGTGCAACTGAACCGACCGTCACCAGAAGAAGGAAAGAGGAGCGGACCGTGACCGCCCACCGGGAACCCGACCTGATCGCCGCCGACTTAGCGGAGCTGAGGCGTCTACTCGACGTACGCACCGCCAAGGTCGACGGCCAACTCGCGCTCCAGGCACAGCGATCCGAGCAGACCACGCGTGACGCGGACGAACTGCAGGCCCGCGTCACGCGGTTGGAGAGTGGCCGCTGGCCGCTACCCTCGGTCGCCGCGCTCACGGGGCTCGCGGCACTGGTGGTCACCCTGTGGCAGGCAACCGGACACTGAGGAGGATGCGGTATTCAACTACCCTCATCCCAGGCGGATGTGGTGGAGCATCAGTAGTGCGGCGGCCATATTCGCGGCCGGCACCTCTCCCCTCCCCACCATGTCGGGCACCAGCTTGAGGGACACCCACTCCCGCCGGTCCGACTCGAAGTCGTCCTGCGGCGAGCCGACGTACTCGGCCTCGTCGGACCAGTAGATGTGGTGCCGCGCGTCGGTGAGGCCGTTGGACGGCTCCACCGAAAGGAGGTGGTGGAGGGGCCCGGGTCGCCACCCGGTCTCCTCCTCCATCTCCCGCGCGGCTGCCGCCGCCACGTCCTCCCCGTCCTCGACGACACCGGCGGCCAGCTCCCAGCCCCAGCTGTCGGTGATGAACCGGTGCCGCCACAGCAGCAGCACCTCATTGGCCTCGTTGACCACGGTGGCGACCGCCACCGGCCGCATGCGGATCACGAAGTGATCCAGATGACGGCCGTCGGGTAGCTCCACATCGGCCAGGTTGACCCGGAACCAGGGATTCGCGTAGACGGGCTTTTCGCTGAGGTTGTTCCAACGCACGTAACTGCCACCTTCCGCTGTTGGGCCGGCAAGGTGACACGAGCCCGGTCACAGCGGAACGCGCAGCACCTCGTCGATGAGATCGGCAGCCTCGTCCGTCGCGGAGCTCCCGGTCTCCGCCAGATGCTCGCGCACCGCCCGCAGCCGGTCCCGCAACCGCTGCGACTCCATGCCCCGAGCCCGCTCGGTCATCTGCGCGGCATTGGCCACGGCCCGGTCCGCATCCCCTTGGCGCAGCTCGATATGAGTGAGCATGGCCAGCCGGTGTACCCGGCCGCGGTCATGTGCGGGGGTGTCCACGGCGGCGTCCGCCTGCTCCCGTGCGGCCCGCAGGTCACCGAGGCTGAGCAGCGCCTCCGCCACTTGTACGTTCACCAGGCCGGGCTGGACATAGCCCGTCTCGTCCGGTTCGAGCCCCGGCCGGATCCGTTCCGCGGCCGCCTCGGCCCGCCGGATGCAGGCCAGCGCACTGGCCCCGTCCCCCAGCCGGGCATACGACTTGGCCTGCATCGCGTAGAGATCCGCGGAGAGCGCCGGAGTGATCTGCGGACCCGCGGCCCGCAACGCCGCCTCCGCGAAGGCGACCGCCTGGCGGTACTCCCGTACGAAGAGGGACTGGTTGACCAGCAGCGCGATCACATACGCGCCGAGGCCGCGGTCCCCGCTGGCCTTGGCCAGCCGCAACGCCTGATGGAAGTAGCGCTGGGCCAGCCCGAGAGCGTCCGAGTCGTACGCGCAGATTCCCGCGACGGCGACCAGTCCACCGGTCGCCCGGTGCAGCTGACGTCCCGTCGCATCGCTGTAGCTGCCCCGCAGCAGCGGCGCCGCCTCGGTGTTGAGGAATCCCACGATGCGTGCTCTGGTAGCGATACCACCCGCCTTCCGGTACATCTGCTCGTAGTGGGTCCGCGCCGCCCGCAGCATCTCGATGTCGGCCATCCCGACCCGGGTCAGCCCGTCGCGCGACACGTCGAAGTCCTCCGGCGGGTTCTCCCACTCCCATACGGGAATGACCGCCGAGGTCCCCGTCAGCGCCGGAGCCGCCAGCACATGGGGCCGCTGCTGCTCGTCGGACCGCCACAGCGCGGTGGCCCGCTCCACGAACCCCGACAGCGGCGTCTCCGAAGCCCGCCGCGTCCCCGGCCGACTCAGCCCGATGTCGTCCAGGCCCACCGGCCGGCGCAGCCGCTCGCCCAGAATCTCGCAGATCAGATCGGGCACCTGCCCCCGCGGACGCTGCCCCTTCAACCACCGCGCCACCGCGGTGTGTTCGTACCGCAGCGCCAGTCCTCGCCGCCGCCCCAGCTGGTTGATCCGCGCCGCGAGCCCGGCATGCGAGATACCGGCCTCGTCCAGGATCGCGTCGAGCAGCGTGTTGGGCTCCATACCGTGCCCCCAAGGACGTGACGACTCCGTAAGTCCAGCGTAATCAGGGCGAGTTCACACCCCGTGTGAACCGGACACCGAAACCGCCAACCGCCGGGACCCGCATGAGCACGGCGGGAATGCCGCCCACGGCGCCGGGTCGGAGGGGATGTCCCCTGGTGCGCCCGCAGGATCTGGAGCAAACGCCGGGGCATTCGTCATCTACGTACCAGATGCGCCCGCACCGAGGACGTACCCCGGGGCAGCCCCTCCGACCCCACCCACCGGCCGCAGGCGAAAACAGCGCCGGCCGAGCACCAACGAACAGACAGCGCCGAGCCGCACACCAACGAACAGGCCCCCGCCCAGAAACCGTGGACAGGGGCCCGAACGAGCCGACAGAGCCGGAGGCCAAGGGCATCAGCCCCGCAACACCGCCCCCACCCGCTCGACCGCAACCGCGACCGCCGCATCGCGAGCCGCCGAAGCCTCCTCGGCCGTCAGCGTCCGGTCCTCCGCCCGGAACCGCAGCGCATACGCCAGCGACTTCTTCCCGGCGCCCACCTGCTCACCGGTGAAGACGTCGAACAGCCGCAGCGACTCCAGCAGCGCACCCGCGCCGTCCCGCAGCGCGGCCTCGACGTCCGCCGCCGGCACCGCGGCGTCGACCACCAGCGCGACATCCTGCGTGGCGACCGGAAACGTGGAGACCCGCGGCGCCTTCAGGGCGCCCGAGGCCGCCCGCTCCAGCCGGTCCAGGTCGATCTCCATCGCACTGGTCCGCTCCGGCAGGCCCAGCGCCTTGATGACCCGCGGGTGCAGCTCACCGGCGTTGCCGACGAGGATCTCCTCGCCGTCGGCCACCGCGAGCAGCGCCGCACAGCGCCCGGGGTGCCAGGGGGCGTGCTGGTCCTGGCGGACGATCAGCTCGACACCGGCCTCACGGGCGACGGTCCGCCCGGCCTCGACGGCATCCGCCCAGCCCGCCGGGTACCCGGAACCCCACCAGCCGGCCTGCTCCCGCGCTCCGGCGAGCACCACGGCGGCCCGCCGCGGCTGCTGCGGCAGCGACGCGTCCAGCGAGGCGATCTCGTCGTCGGTCGGCCGCCGGTCGACGACCAGCCGGCGGGCCGGCTTCTCCTCGCCGGTCGCCCGGAACACCGGACCGGTCTCGAAGAGCGCCAGATCGTGCGTGCCGCGGCCGAAGTTGCGGCGCAGCGCGCCCAGCAGCCCCGGGACCAGGGTCGTACGGAGGTCGGGCTCCTCGTCCGACAGCGGGTTCACCAGCGTCACCGCGTCCCGCCGCGGGTCGTCCGCCTCGATGCCCAGCTGGTCGAGGACCGCGGAGCCGATGAACGGGTAGTTCAGCGTCTCGACGTACCCGGCGCCGGCCAGCGCCCGACCGACCCGCCGGTACAGCCGCTGACGCTCCGTCAGTCCGCGGCCGGCGGGCGGCAGCGGCAGAGTGGAGGGCAGGTTCTCGTAGCCCTCCAGCCGGATGACCTCTTCCGCCAGGTCGTTCGGGTCGCTCAGATCCGGCCGCCACGACGGCACCGTCACGACCAGCTCGTCCTGCCCGTAGACGTCGCAGCCCACCTGCTGAAGGCGGCGTACCACGGTCTCGCGGCCGTAGACGACGCCCGCGACCTTGTCCGGGTGGTCCGCCGGGATCGTGATCGTCCGCGGCCCGCGGGGCGAGACGATCTCCGTCACGCCCTCCTCGGCGGTACCGCCGGCGAGCAGCACCAGCAGGTCCACGGTCCGCTGCGCCGCCGCGGACGCCGCCTCCGGGTCCACCCCGCGCTCGAAGCGCTTGGCCGCCTCGGAGGACAGCTTGTGCCGCCGCGCCGTACGGGCGATGGAGATCGCGTCGAAGTGCGCGGCCTCGATCACCACATCGGTGGTCCCGCGCAGCCGCCCGGACTCCGGATCGGCGACCGGCGCCGCGATCTCGGTGTTGGCGCCGCCCATCACACCCGCCAGGCCGATCGGCCCGCGGTTGTCGGTGATGACCAGGTCCTCGCCGTCCAGCACCCGCTTGGTGCCGTCCAGCGTGGTCAGCTGCTCGCCGGGGGCGGCCCGGCGGACCCCGATCGGCCCGTCCACGGTCTGCCGGTCGTAGGCGTGCAGCGGCTGGCCGAGCTCCAGCATCACGTAGTTGGTGACGTCGACGGCCAGCGAGACCGGGCGCATGCCGGCCTTCTGGAGCCGCCGCTGCAGCCAGATCGGGGTGCGCGCCTCGGGCTCCAGGCCGGTCACCGTACGGGCGGTGAAGCGGCTGCAGCCGATCGGGTCGGCGACCTTGACCGGGTAGCCGCCCGCGTTCGGCGGCGGCACGTCCAGCAGCGCCGGGTCGCGCAGCGGCAGCCCGAACGAGGTGGCCGTCTCCCGGGCCACGCCGCGCATCGACAGGCAGTAGCCGCGGTCCGGCGTGACGGCGATGTCCAGCACCTCGTCGACGAGCTCCAGCAGCTCGATCGCGTCGCTGCCCACCTCGTACTCGGGCGGCAGCACGATGATGCCGCCGCTGCCGTCGTCGCCCATGCCCAGCTCGTCGCCCGAGCAGATCATGCCGTGCGACGTCCGGCCGTACGTCTTGCGCGCCGCGATCTTGAAGTCGCCGGGCAGCACGGCACCGGGGAGCACGACCACGACCTTGTCCCCGACCGCGAAGTTCCGCGCGCCGCAGACGATTTCCTGGGGCTCGCCGGTGCCGTTGGCGTCGCCGACGTCCACGGTGCAGAAGCGGATCGGCTTCTTGAAGCCCTCCAGCTCCTCGATGGTCAGCACCTGGCCGACCACGAGCGGGCCCTTGAGGCCGTCGCCCAGCCGCTCGACGGTCTCGACCTCCAGGCCGACCGCGATGAGCTTCTCCTGTACGTCGCGCCCGGTCGTCGCCGCCGGCAGGTCGACGTACTCCCGCAGCCAAGAAAGCGGGACCCGCATCAGATCTCCATCCCGAACGGCCGGGTGAACCGGACGTCGCCCTCGAACATGTCGCGCATGTCTTCCACGTTGTGCCGGAACATCAGCATCCGGTCGATCCCGAACCCGAAGGCGAAGCCGCTGTACTTCTCGGGGTCGACACCGCAGGCGATGAGCACCTTGGGGTTGACCATGCCGCAGCCGCCCAGCTCGATCCAGCCTTCGCTGGAGCAGGTACGGCACGGCCGGTCGGGGTTGCCCACGGACTCGCCACGGCACACGTAGCAGACCATGTCCATCTCGGCGGACGGCTCGGTGAACGGGAAGTAGTTGGGCCGCAGCCGGGTCTTCATGTCCGGGCCGAACAGCGCCCGGACCATGTGGTCCAGGGTGCCCTTGAGGTCCGCCATGGTCAGGCCCTCGTCGACGGCGAGCAGCTCGATCTGGTGGAAGACCGGGGAGTGCGTGGCGTCCAGCTCGTCGGTGCGGTAGACCCGCCCCGGGCAGACGACGTAGACCGGCGGCTCGCGGTCGACGAGCGTACGGGCCTGCACCGGCGAGGTGTGGGTCCGCAGCACGACACCCGACTCACCCGCGGCGGAGCCGCTGTCGGAATCGCCCTCGGTGCCGTTGCCCCGCACGAAGAAGGTGTCCTGCATCTGGCGCGCCGGGTGGTCCGGCACGAAGTTCAGCGCGTCGAAGTTGAACCACTCGGCCTCGACCTCGGGGCCCTCGGCGACCTCGTAGCCCATCGCCACGAAGACGTCCGCGACCCGCTCCATGAAGGTGGTCAGCGGGTGCCGGGCGCCGGCCGGGGTCCGGTCGTAGGGCAGCGTGACGTCCACCGCCTCCTCGACGAGCACCCGCGCGTCGCGCTCCGCCTCCAGCTCCTCCTGGCGGGCCTTGAGCGCCTGGCCCACCCGGCCGCGGGCCTGGCCGACGCGCTTGCCCGCGTCCGCCTTGGCGTGCGGGGGCAGGGCGCCGATCTCGCGGTTGGCGAGGGCGAGCGGCGAACGGTCGCCGGCGTGCGCGACCTTCACCTCGCGCAGCGCCTCCAGATCGGCCGCGGCGGCGATGGCGGTCAGCGCCTCGTCCACCCGCCGGGCGATTTCTTCCGGTTTCAGGGCTTCGACCTCGACAGGGTCGTACGACTTATTGGGTGCGGACATCTCTTCCCGTGCTTCCGGTGGACTGGCTTGGCGTGGCTGCCCGCGTGTGCCCGCGATGCCTGTGCGCCAAAGGTGCCAAAGGTCAAGTCTAAGGGTCGGGCCGCCTGCGGCCTGCCCGCCCCCGGGTGCGGGGCGCCCGCCGCCGTCCCTCAGGTCATGAATGCCGGGGCCGCGACGGGCAGGCTAAATCGGAATTCCGCGCCGCCGGCCGGCGCCCGGCCGACCGTGATCGTCCCGCCGTGCGCCTCGACGATGCCCTTGACGATGTAGAGGCCCAGGCCGGTGCCGCCGCGCTTGCTGCCCCGCCAGAAGCGGGTGAAGACGCGGCTCATCGACTCCTCCGGGATGCCGGGGCCCTCGTCGCTCACGGTGACGCTCGTCCCCTCCATGCTGGTCGCGTCGCTGGTCTCGTCCGATACCGGTCCGACCTCGATGGTGACGGTTCCCTCGCCGTGACGCACCGCATTTTCCAGCAGGTTGCCCAGCACCTGGTCCACCTTGTCCGGGTCTGCCCACAGATCGGGCAGCGGCTCCATCATCCGGATAAGGAAGCGGTCCGGCCGCTGGCCCGCGGTGGTCTGCGCCTGCACATGCCGGCGGACCGCGGCGATCATGTCGACCCGCTGCCGGCGGACCTCCAGGCGCCCGGAGTCGATCCGGGAGATGTCCAGCAGCTCGGCGATCAGCCGGGTGACGCGGTTGGCGTCGGCGTCCACCGTCTCCAGCATCAGCCGTTTCTGGTCGTCGGTGAAACGCTCCCACTTCTGGAGGAGGGTGGCGGTGAACCCCTTGACGGAGGTCAGCGGCGAGCGCAGCTCATGGGCGACGGTGGCGATCAGCTCGGCATGGCTCAGCTCCGTGCGCCGCCGGGCCTCGGTGCCGCGCAGCGCGATCACCAGCCGCCGTACGGGACCGGTGGGCGCGCTGCGGACGTAGCGGGCGGAGACCAGCACCTCGCGGCCCCCGAGCAGCAGATTGCGCTCGGGCTGGCCGCGGCGGATGGCCAGCCCGCCGTACGGATCGGTCAGCCGCCACCAGCGGCGGCCCTCGATGTCCTGGAGCGGCAGGGCGCGGTCGACGGGGCGGCCGAGCGCGTCCGAGGGGTCGATACCGGTGATCCGCGCTGCGGCGGCGTTGAAGCAGATCACCCGGCCCCGCTCGTCGGCGACGACCAGGCCGTCGGGGAGGTCGTCGGGGCCGAGCCCGAGGCCGTCGCCGAGCGGCTGCCCGGCGGTGGCCGGCGCGCCTCCGGGGCCGTCGGACGGGCACCCGCCAGCGGCGGCTGTGATGGCCGAAGTCCGCATCGTCATCCCCGATTTACCCCCTTCCGGGCCGGAGCTGGCAAGACTACTAGCTCGGCTCGGACGCACCGGCGAGAACGCGGGTACGCCCCTCAGGCGGGTGACACCGCGCGGCAGCCGCCGCGACCGCGCTGGGCGCGCGCGGAGGCGTAGAGGCACACCGCGGCGGCCGTCGCCAGGTTGAGGCTCTCGGCCCTGCCGTGGATGGGCACCCGCACCACGGCGTCGGCCAGCGCGCGGGTCTCCGCCGGCAGCCCCCACGCCTCGTTGCCGAAGACCCAGGCCGTCGGCCCGCCCATGGACCCCGCGTCCAGCTCGGCGTCCAGGTCGCACTCGCCCGCGCCGTCGGCGGCCACGATCCGCACCCCGGCGCCCTTGAGCCCGCCGACCACCTGCTCCACCGGCACGCCGACCGCGACCGGCAGGTGGAAGAGCGAACCGACCGACGCCCGCACGGACTTGGGGTTGTACAGGTCCACGGAGGCGTCGGTGAGCACCACCGCGTCGGCGCCCGCGGCGTCCGCGCAGCGCAGCACCGTCCCGGCGTTCCCGGGGTCGCGGACGTTCGCCAGCACCGCGACCAGCTGCGGGCGGGCGGCCAGGATCTCCTCGAACGGCGAGTCCAGGAACCGGCAGACGCCCAGCAGGCCCTGCGGGGTGACGGTCTGCGAGATGTCCGCGACAGTCCGGTCGTCGGCGAAGTGCACCCGCACGCCGGCCGCGTGGGCCGCTGCGACGATCTCCGCGTGCCGCTCGGCGGCCTCGACGGTGGCGAACAGCTCCAGGAGGGTGGGCGCACCGTCCGTACGGTGCGCGATGGCCTCCCGTACGGCCTGCGGGCCCTCGGCGATGAACCGGCGTTCCTTGCCGCGGAAGTGGCGGCGGGCCAGCCGCCGGGCGGCGGAGACACGCGGGGAGCGCGGGGAGATCAGCTCGGGGGTGCCCATGGGCGGCGGCTCGCTTCTTTCGTTCGGTGCGTGGGCCCCGCTCCGGGGCGGCGGGGCCGGAAAAGCGGCGGACCCGCAGGCCGGGGCCTGCGGGTCCGCTCTCACAACGTCGTCGCACGGCGCGCATCGCGACAGCACATCGCTGTCGGCGCCGTCAACGCCGTCGGGCCGAAATTCAGGCGGCCTTCGGGGCGTTGACGTCGCTCGGCAGCGCCTTCTGCGCGGCCTCGACCAGCGCGGCGAACGCGTTCTGGTCATTGACCGCGAGCTCGGCGAGGATCTTGCGGTCCACCTCGATGTTGGCGGCCTTCAGACCCTGGATGAAGCGGTTGTAGGTCATGCCGTTGGCGCGGGCAGCGGCGTTGATGCGCTGGATCCACAGCTGACGGAAGTCGCCCTTGCGCTTCTTGCGGTCGTTGTAGTTGTAGACGAAGGAGTGGGTGACCTGCTCCTTGGCCTTGCGGTAGAGGCGGGAGCGCTGGCCGCGGTAGCCGCTGGCCTGCTCGAGGATCGCCCGGCGCTTCTTGTGGGCGTTGACTGCCCGCTTGACGCGTGCCACTTGTTAACTCCTTGTAGCGGGGCCGTGGTTGTTCCTCACACGGCCCGAATCGACGTGGGTCCCGGTCCGGTCGGCGCACCCCGCCCGCGCGGCGGGGTGCCCCGGCTCACTTGCCGAGAAGCTTCTTGATCTTCGCGGCGTCGCCCGGGGCCATCTCGGCGTTGCCGGTGAGGCGACGCGTCACGCGGGACGACTTGTGCTCGAGCAGGTGGCGCTTGCCTGCGCGCTCGCGCAGCACCTTGCCGGAGCCAGTGACCTTGAAGCGCTTGCTGGCACCGCTGTGCGTCTTGTTCTTCGGCATGCGCCGTACTCTCCTCGTCAGTGGCGCTCCCACCGGCGCGGGCCGGTACGCGGGAGCGTCAGATGTATCGGTTGTGTCCGGGGCGGGTGCCCCGGCCTGAATCCGGGGCGCTCGCCCAGGGATCACGCCTCGGCGTGCTCCTCGGCGGGCTCAGCAGGAGCCGCACCCTGGCGCGTCGCCTTGCGGGCGGCCTGCGCCTCGCGGGCCTCGGCCATCGCCTCGGTCTTCTTCTTGTGCGGACCGAGGACCATGATCATGTTCCGGCCGTCCTGCTTCGGGTTCGACTCGATGAAGCCGAGCTCCTGGACGTCCTCCGCGAGCCGCTGCAGCAGCCGGAAACCCAGCTCCGGCCGGGACTGCTCGCGACCACGGAACATGATCGTGATCTTGACCTTGTCACCCTGCTTGAGGAACCGGACGACGTGACCCTTCTTGGTGTCGTAGTCGTGCGGGTCGATCTTCGGCCGGAGCTTCATCTCCTTGATGACCGTGTGCGCCTGGTTCTTGCGCGCCTCACGGGCCTTCATGGCCGACTCGTACTTGAACTTTCCGTAGTCCATGAGCTTGCAGACCGGCGGACGGGCGTTCGCCGCCACCTCGACCAGGTCGAGGTCGTACTCCTGCGCAAGCTCCAGGGCCTTGGCAAGCGGCACAATGCCGACCTGCTCGCCACTGGGACCGACGAGTCGCACCTCAGGGACGCGAATCCGGTCGTTGATGCGGGGCTCGGCGCTGATGGATCCTCCTCGGTAGCACCACGCGACGGCCTGGCGGACTGCCGCGTAACGTCTGTTCGGTGTGACCAACCGCGCGGTACACGTAAAAATGCCCCGACGGGACACAGGCGGGGCTCCACATAGATCAGGAGCACCGCCGCGAAATCTCCGCGGGGCGCAGCCGGACCGAAGACCCGCCGACCGTGAGGTCGGTTCGGGTGGGAGATCGGAGCCTCCACTTGTGGGCCGGTCACATAGGTGTCCGGCCGGTCGCAGCAACCAGGATACACGAGTCAAGGGGTGACCCCCACTCCCGTGCTGACGCACTCCGCGCCCGCAGCGCCGGGACGGCGCCGCGGGCGGCCGCGGGCGCTCCCGCGCGCGGGGACCGCGGGCCGGGGACCTAGGCTGGGGGCGATCCCCTCAGCAGGAAGTGAAGCCCCAGGACATGAGCGAGCAGACCCCCCAGCAGCGGCAGGACGCACACGACGCAACCGACACGGCCCGGCCCGACTTCGATGCCATGACGCGCGACATCGCGGAGGTGCCGGCGGTCGAGGTGATCACGACCGTCGCGGTGCACCTGATGAGCTCGGCGGCGGTCAACCTCGGGCTCGCCGAGGGCGGCGAGGCGCACAAGGACCTGGACGAGGCCCGCAAGCTCATCCACGCGCTGGCCGGGCTGGTCACCGCCGCCGCCACCGAGATCGGCTCGTACCACGCGGCGCCGCTGCGGGACGGGCTGAAGTCGCTCCAGCTGGCGTTCCGCGAGGCGTCGGTGGTGCCGGACGAGCCCGGTCAGGGCCCCGGCGAGAAGTTCACCGGGCCGGTGTACGGCTGAGGCGGGCCCACCCGCACACCGACGACGAGCCCCGGCCGCACCGGCCGGGGCTCGTCGTCGTACGGGGCCGGGCCCGCGCCTCAGACCCGATCGCCGGGGGCCGGTTCGTCGGGGGCGGACTCGCCGGGGGCGGCCTTCTCAGGGGCGGCCTCCTCCTGGGGCGGGTGCGTGACCTGGTGCACCACGGCCGCCAGGGCGCCGCCGATCAACGGCGCGACGATGAACAGCCACAGCTGCGTGATGGCCGCGCCGCCGGCGAACAGGGCCGGGCCGATGCTGCGCGCCGGATTCACCCCGGTGCCGTCCAGCGGGACGCCGATGAGGTGGACGGTGGCCAGGGCCAAACCGATCGCCAGGCCGGCGAAGCCCTTCACCGCCTTGTTGTGGGTGGCCCCCAGCACGACGAAGACGAACAGGAAGGTCATCACGATCTCGGCGACGAACGCGCCGCCGAGGTTGATGTGCACCGCCGACCGGTCGCCCCAGCCGTTCGACCCGAAGGCCGCGTGGGTCTGCAGCCCCGGTACCTGCTTGGCGACCAGGAAGAGCAGGGCGGCGCCGACGATGCCGCCCAGGACCTGGGCGATCCAGTACTCGACCGCGGTACGCACGGTGATGCGCTTGGCCAGCAGGGCGCCCAACGTCACCGAGGGGTTGATGTGGCAGCCCGAGATCGGGCCGAGGGCGTAGACAAGCGCCAGCATGACGAAACCGAAGGTCAGGGCGATGCCGAAGCTGCCGATGTACTCGCCCGCCAGCACTGCCGAGCCGACGGCGAAGAACACCAGGAGCAGCGTGCCGAGGAATTCGGATACGACCGGGCGGGTCTCCGTGGTCTCCATGGGCTCTCCTCGCGTGGATCTTGAGCTCTTCTCGCATTGTGCGGTGCGGGAGACGTCCGCGCCCGTTGGGCACGGACCGGCGGCACGGCGGCGGCGCGCGGATCAGCGCTGGTAGAGCGGCTCTCCGGCCGGGTCGGCGGCCTCCGTACCGGGCGGCAGCAGAGCCAGGTCCAGGCCCCGTACGAGACGGGCGCGGAGGGTTTCGTCGGCGGCGAGCGCCCGGGCGAGGCGCTGGGCGGCCTCGGCGGGGACGGCGTCCGGGGCGAGGCCCAGGGAGAGGGTGCCGTCGGTCTCGTCGGACGGGTCCAGGCGGGCGCGGAGGACGGCGGGCTCGGCGGCGAGGAGGGTGCGCAGCGCGCCGGTGACGGCGGGGTCGGCGAGCGGGTCGGCGGTGGTGCGGCCCTCGGCGAGGGCGCGCAGGGCGGGGCCGGTGAGCTGGTAGGTGACCGGGCCGGCCAGGTCGACGACGACGGTGTCGGCCTTCTCGTGGGCGGCGGCCAGCAGCGCCTGCCTGAGCGGGACGGCGACCGGGCGGGCGTCCGGCCGCCACCGCTGGAGGGTCTCCATGGAGGTGAAGGCGGGGAGGGCTCGGCGGCCGTCGGGGGCGGTGAGGGTGGGGACGGCCATGTCGCTGGACTTCTCGCGGCGCAGGCCGTCCGCGCCGGTCTCGACCTCGCCGAGGATGGCCACGACGGGGACGAGGACGCGGGCGCCGGCCAGTGCGCTCAGCACGCGGGGCTCGGCGCCGCGGTCCGCGCCGTACGCCGCGAGTGCCGCCGCCAGGGCCGGATCGGCGGAGCCGTCGTCGTCGGCGAAACCGGGGTCGGGGATGTTTTTCTGCACGTCGCCGAGCGTATCGGCCGGGGTGCGGGGCGCCGCCGGCCGGGGCGCCGGCCGCGCGTCAGCCGCGGGTGCGGGTGCGCCGGATGACGAAGGCGGCGGCCACCAGGGCCAGGCCGGTGCCGCCGGCGGTCCAGGGGAGCCAGTGGGTGGGGGCGGCGTCGGCGGTGTCGGTGGTGGGGCCGGGGCCGAAGTAGCGGTGGGCGTAGCCGGCGGGGGTGGGCTTCTCGGGGGTGGGTTCGAGGTCTGCGGCGGCTTTCAGGGCGGCGGCGGGGTCGACGAGGCCGGCGCCGAAGTCGTCGTTCCGGCCGCCCTTGGGGGGCTGCTGGGCGGTGGAGGTGAGCAGTTGGCGGATCTGTGCGGGGCTCAGGTCGCGGTGGGCGGAGCGGATCAGGGCGACGGCACCGGAGACGAAGGCGGCGGCGGGGCTGGTGCCCCAGCCGGAGACGTAGCCGGTGCCGTGGTCGGCCATGAAGATGTCGTAGCCGGGGGCGCTGACGGTGGCGTACCAGTGGCGGGTGGAGAAGGAGGCGCGGGCGCCCAGGTGCGTGACGGCGGTGGCCGTGATGACGCCGGGGTAGGCGGCGGGGTACGAGACGTGGTTGTCCTTCTCGCCGCCGTTGCCGGCGGAGGCGACGACGGGGATGCCCTTGCCCAGGGCGTACTGGATGGCGGCGTCCTCGCGGGGGTCGGGGTGGGCGGACCCGCTGTCGTCGCCGAGGGACATGTTGATCACGTCGGCGCCGTGGTCGGCGGCCCAGCGGATGCCGTCGGCGAGGGCACCGGCCTTCCGGTCGCGGGCGCGCCGGCGCTGCGGGTCGCTGTCTTCGAGGATCACCCGGACCGGGAGGATCCTGGCGGCCGGGGCGACGCCCAGGACGCCGTCGCCGTGGCCGTCCCCGTGGCCGTGGCCGGCGATGACGCTGGCCATACCGGTGCCGTGCTCGGCCCAGGCGGCGTCGCCCGGTCCGGCGCCGAAGCCGATCAGGTCCTTGGTGGGCAGCACCTGGCCCGCGAGGTCGGGGTGGTTGCCGTCGACGCCGGTGTCCAGGACGGCGACGGTGACGCCCTCGCCCTTGGTGGTCTGCCAGGCTTCCTGGGCGTGGATGGACTGCAGGCCCCATTCCTGGGCCCGGATGGCGTCGGCGCATGCGGGCACGGACGGCAGTACGGCCAGTGCGGCGGAGGTCAGCGCGACGGCGGCGGCGCGCCGGACGGCCTTGGTCACGGCGCTTCCTCCGTGGGCTGGGCGGGGATTCCGGAAGCCGTGCGGAAGGTCGTCTCGACCTTGTCGGCGAGGTCCTTGGCGTCGTGACCCAGGCCGGACTCGCCGGGGGTGGTGGCGGTGCCGGGCTGGGCGGCGGCCTCGGCGGGCTGCGGTGCGGTGATCTCGCGGCCGTCGGCGAAGCCGGAGACGGCGTAGACGACGACGGGGATGTCGGTGAGGACGCGGATGGTCCAGCTGGCGCGCTGGGCGGGGCCGAAGTCCGCGGCGGGCGTGCCCTTGGCGGCCAGCGGCAGCGGCATCAGGTCCGCGCGGGTGGCCAGGTTGTGGGTGCTGAAGCGGGCGTTGAGGTCCATCATGCCGGGCCGGTCGGCGCGGGTGGTCTGGGCGCCGACGGTGATGACGCTGGTGCGGGTGGCGTCCACGTAGGTGGCGCGCAGCAGCCGGGCGCAGCCGGCCGGGGCGAGCTCCGTGGCGAGCCGGCCCTCGTAGTCGGCGGAGCAGTCGGTGTCGGGGGCGACGGCGATCCGGGTCCACTGCCGGTCGGCGCCTCCGGGGCCGACGCCCAGGCCGTCGACGACGCGCGGGAAGAGGCGGTCGACGGGGGCGTTGTGCCAGGCGTCCTGGCCCCTGGCGAAGGCGGTGTCGGGGTTCGGGGTGCCGCTGCCGGTGTCGTCGGTGAGCCAGCTGCCGGCCGCGGCGCCGCCGAGCAGGCCGACGCCGAGGACCAGGCAGGCCGCGGCGGCGAGGCTCCGGGGGGTGGGGCGGCGGCCGGCGAGGCCGGGGAACGGGCGGCGCGGGGCGGCGGCCGGGGTGGCGCCGACTGCGGTGGACGCGGCGGGCGTTGGCGGCCCGGAGCGCTGCCGCGCCCTGCCGCGGTCCGGGGGCGGCGGGGTGCCGGGGGCACGGTCGCGGGGCTCGCTCCACAGGGCCTCGCTGTGGGCGAGGTGGAAGGCGGCGGTGTCGCGGAAGGACGCGGGCCGGGTGGTGGGGGGCGGGGGCGCGGCGGGCGGTTCCTTGCGGGGGCGCGGCGGGGGGCCCGGCGGGGTCGCCGGACC
>NZ_KN708638.1:1614784-1630361 GCF_000805335.1 Streptomyces sp. CT34
CGGGGGCGGGGGCGCGGTCGGGGCGGTGCGGCGGCCGCGGGGGTATGGGTGGCGTGTGCCGTGCATCGGCGTAATCGGCGTCGGCGCTCACCAGCGCTCCCCCTCGCACGGTGTGCCCCGGACCCGATACGCAATCGGGGCAGGGTGGCTCGTATCCGGACAACACGCCGCTGACCTGCTGGTTGCGGTGTCGGGCCACTCTACGGGCTGGCGCCGCCGCTGCTCCAACCCCTGGCAACTCCGTTCCCGCCGCTGTCGCGGATCCGGCGCCGCCGCAGCCGCCTCTGCCGCCCCTGCCGCCGCTGCCGCCTCGGGCGCTCCCCTACCCAGCGGTAGCGCTCTCTGGCAGGCTGCGGCCATGTCCCAGTACCGCGCCGCCGCGTATGCCGACAATTCTTTTCCCCAGGCTCTCAACGCCGTGCGAGCAGGGGAGACCCCGATCGACCGGGCGACCGCGCACCTCGATGCGCCGCTGGCGGTGGTCGACCTGGCCTCTTTCGACGCCAACGCCGAGGACCTGGTGCGCCGTTCGCGGGGGAAGCCGATCCGGGTGGCGAGCAAGTCGGTGCGCTGCCGGGCGCTGCTGGAGCGGGTGCTGGCGCGGGACGGCTTCGCGGGGATCATGAGTTTCACGCTGGCCGAGTCGCTGTGGCTGGCGCGCTCGGGGTTCCCGGACGTGCTGCTGGCGTATCCGTCGGCGGACCGCGCGGGCTTCGCCGAGCTGACCTCCGACGCCGAGCGGGCCGCGGCGGTGACGGTGACGGTCGACGATCCGGCGCAACTGGACCTGATCGACGCGGCGCGGCCGGCCGGACCGGGCCGCGGCGCGGAGGTGCGGGTGTGCCTGGAGCTGGACACCTCGTACCGGCTGCTGGGCGGGCGGGTGCGGGTCGGCGCCCGGCGGTCGCCGCTGCGGGAGCCGGACCGGCTCGCCGCGCTGGCCCGCACGGTGGCCCGGCGCCCCGGCTTCCGGCTGGTCGGGCTGATGGCGTACGAGGGGCATGTGGCGGGGGTGGGCGACGAGGTCGCCGGGAAGCCGGTGTTCTCGCGGGCGGTCCGGCTGATGCAGGCGGCGTCCCGCAAGGAGCTGGCGCGGCGCCGCTGGGAGGCCGTGCGGGCGGTGCGGGCGGTGGCGCCGCGGCTGGAGTTCGTCAACGGCGGCGGGACGGGGAGTGTGCAGCACACCGCGGCGGAGGCGGCGGTCACCGAGATCGCGGCCGGGTCGGGGCTGTACGTGCCGCGGTTGTTCGACAACTTCCGCTCGTTCAGCGGGCGTCCGGCGGCGCTGTTCGCCCAGCCGGTGGTGCGGCGGCCGGGGCCTGGCGTCGTCACGGTGCTGGGCGGCGGCTATCCGGCGTCGGGGGCGGCGGGCGCGGACCGACTGCCGGAGCCGTATCTGCCGGCCGGGCTGCGCTACGACCCGCAGGAGGGGGCGGGCGAGGTGCAGACGCCGCTGCTGGGAGCGGCGGCGGACGGGCTCTCGGTCGGGGACAAGGTCTGGTTCCGGCACGCCAAGGCCGGGGAGCTGTGCGAGCGGTTCGCACAGCTCCAACTCGTCGACGGGGACCGGGTGGTGGGGACGGTGCCGACGTACCGGGGCGAGGGCCACACCTTCCTGTAACGGCGTTACGACGCAACGGCGCCAACGCGGAGCGGTGCAACCGCGTCAGCGGCGACTGGTGCCACGGAGGGCAGTCTGTACCTGCGTAACAGGACAGCGGTGCGACCCCCGCCGGTACGCGCCCGCCGGCTCAGCCGTGGATGCGGTCCCGCTGGTCGGGGACGACGGTCCCGTCGGGGCGACGGACCGGGCCCGGGCCGCCGTCGGTGTTGGTGTAGCCCTTCGTGGCGCAGGGATAGCGGCCGGACTTGCGGGGCAGCGGGTCGATGAACATCGGGTTGACCACCCAGCGGCCGTCCGCGTTGTCGTAGCCGCGGCACATCAGCTCGTCCTTGTTGCGGTTGATGGCCAGGTGGGCGCCGGTGGCGTCGTCGACGAAGGTGACATCGGTGTTGGCGTCGCCACCGCCCAGCGCGATGCGGTGCGCCGGGTCCTGCTGCCGCCACGCCTCGGCGCCCTTGATCTTGAAGATCTCCTGGTTGATCCAGCAGCGCTTGCCGTCGATGTACGGAATGACCTCGCCATGGCCGTCCTTGACGTCGCCGCAGCCGGCGATGCCGGTGGTCAGCCGGCCGTGGCGGACGAGGTTGCGTATGCCGAGGGTGTGACGGGCGTCCACGCCGACCCCACCGGACCACGCCTCGGCGATGGTCTCGGAGGAGGCGGAGACGATGTAGACGTCGAATCCGGCCGCCCTGAGGGTGCGGATCAGGTCCTTCTGCTGGTCGTAGTAGCGGATGTAGCCGGCGAGTTTGTGGGTGCCGACGGTCTGCTGCGCACCGATCGGCGCGGCGAGGTTCTCGGCGCGGGCCTTCCTGGCGTACGCGGTGAGGGTGGCGGGCTTCAGGCCGGCGAACAGCTCGGGCACCCAGGCGTATTCGGGGACCGTGCGGCGGTGGTTCCAGTCGCCGGCGAAGGCCGGGGCGCCGCTCATGGTCCGCGCAGTGCCGCGGATCTCCATGATCTCGTCGGCGCAGGCGGTGCGGGTGGCGGTGGGCAGCGGCCGGCCGGGGGCGCCGGTGCCGCAGGCCCGGGTCAGCGCGCGGTCGGCGGCCTCGGTGAGCCAGGGGCTGGTGTCCCGCCAACTCGTGGGCCGGGGCAGCTTGTCGTGCCGCAGCATCCAGGCCAGCGTGGCGTCCGAGATGTCGTTCTTGACGACGGTGTTGTCCCAGTCGAAGGCGGCGACGGGGCGCGGGCCGTGGTGTCCGGAGCAGGTCCCGCGCTCGTCGATCATCCGCTGGAGCTTGGCGCGGTTGTCGCCGTACCAGGGGATGTCCGGGGAGAGTTGGGGGCAGCGGGCGCGTACCGGGCCCGCGGCGGGGGCGGCGGCGGTGGCGGGCACCGTGGCGGTGAGGGCGGTGAGCGCGGCGGCCCCGGTGAGGCCCAGGGCGAGGGTGCGGCGCTTGCGGGTGGTCATCTGTCCTCCGTGGTCAGGGGCGGGCAGCAGACGGGACCGGCCCCGGTGGCGCCGGTCCCGATGTTGATCATGGAGGCTACAGGGGCGTGACGTAGGCGCCCGCGATACCCCCGTCGACGAGGAACTCGGCGGCGTTGACGAACGAGGAGTCGTCGCTGGCGAGGAAGGCGACCGCGGACGCGATCTCCTCGGGCTCGGCGAACCGGCCGACCGGCACGTGCACCAGGCGGCGCGCGGCCCGCTCCGGGTCCTTGGCGAACAGCTCCTTCAGCAGCGGGGTGTTGACCGGCCCCGGGCACAGCGCGTTGACGCGGATGCCCTCACGGGCGAACTGCACGCCCAGTTCGCGGGACATGGCCAGCACGCCGCCCTTGGACGCGGTGTAGCTGATCTGCGAGGTGGCGGCGCCCAGCACCGCCACGAACGACGCGGTGTTGATGATGGAGCCGCCGCGCCCGGTCTGCTCGAACTGGCGCCGCATGTAGGGCAGCGCGTGCTTGCAGCAGAGGTAGACGGAGGTGAGGTTGACCTCCTGGACGCGCTTCCACGCGTCGAGCCCGGTGGTGAGGATCGAGTCGTCGTCGGGCGGCGAGATGCCCGCGTTGTTGAAGGCGATGTCGACGGAGCCGTAGGTGTCGAAGGCGGTCCGGTAGAGCGCCTCGACCTGCTCGGAGTCGGTCACGTCGACCTGGACGAAGGTGCCGCCGACCTCCTCGGCGGCGGCCTTGCCGGCCTTCTCGTCGATGTCGGCGCACACCACGTCGGCGCCTTCGGAGGCCAGCCGGCGGGCGGTGGCCAGGCCGATGCCGCTGCCGGCTCCGGTGATCACGGCGGTACGGCCGACGAGGCGGCGGCACACGGCGGTCTGGTCGGTCACTTGCTCTCCTCGTGGGTGATGGCGGTGCGGGTGCGGTGCGCGGTCACGAGCCGGCCGGCTCGGTGCTGATGAAGATGTTCTTGGTCTCGGTGAAGGCGGCCAGCGCGTCCGGGCCCAGTTCGCGGCCGAGGCCGGACTGCTTGAACCCGCCGAACGGGGTCCAGTAGCGCACGCTGCTGTGGGAGTTGACGGAGAGGTTGCCGGCCGCGACGGCCCGCGAGACGCGCAGCGCCCGGCCGACGTCGCGGGTCCACAGGGAGCCGGCCAGGCCGTAGTCGGTGGCGTTGGCGAGCCGGATCGCGTCGGCCTCGTCGTCGAAGGGAAGGGCGACGGCGACCGGGCCGAAGATCTCCTCGACGGCGGTGCGGTCCTCGGGGCGGCCTTCAAGGACGGTGGCCGGGTACCAGAAGCCCTTGCCGGCCGGGGCCTCGCCGCGGATGGCGGCCGGGGCGTCCTCGGGGACGTAGGACCGTACGCGGTCGCGCTGGGCGGCGGAGATCAGCGGGCCCATCCGGGTGCCGGGGTCGGCCGGGTCGCCGGCGGTGAACGCCTTGACGGCGGGCTCCAGCAGTTCCATGAAGCGGTCGTAGACGCTGCGCTGGACCAGGATGCGGCTGCGGGCGCAGCAGTCCTGGCCGGTGTTGTCGAGGAAGGAGCCGGGGGCGGCGCCCGCGGCGGCCTCGATGTCGGCGTCGGCGAAGACGATGTTGGGGCTCTTGCCGCCGAGTTCGAGGGTGAGCCGCTTGGTCTGCGCCGCGCAGCGGGCGGCGATCTGCCGGCCGGTGGCGGTGGAGCCGGTGAAGACGACCTTGGCGACGCCGGGGTGGTCGACCAGTGCGGTGCCGGTGACCGGGCCCTCGCCGGGCAGGACCTGGAAGAGGCCCTCGGGGAGCCCGGCCTCCAGGGCGAGTTCGGCCAGCCGCAGTGCGGTGAGCGGGGTGGTCTCGGCGGGTTTGAGGAGGACGGCGTTGCCGGCGGCGAGCGCGGGAGCGGTGCCCCACGCGGCGATCGGCATCGGGAAGTTCCAGGGCGCGATGACGGCGACCACGCCGAGCGGCTCCTGGACGGTGATGTTCAGGCCACCGGCCACCGGGATCTGGGTGCCGGTCAGCCGCTCCACTCCCCCGGCGGCGTAGTGCAGCAGGTCGCGGACGTTGCCCGCCTCCCAGCGGGCGTTGCCCAGCGGGTGGCCGGCCTCGCGCAGTTCCAGGTGGGCCAGCGGCTCGATCTCGGCGTCGACGGCGTCGGCGAAGCGGCGCAGCAGGCGGGCCCGGTCGCCGGGGGCCACCGCGGCCCAGGCTTCCTGGGCGGCGGCGGCCCGGCGGACGGCCGCGTCGACCTCGGCGGGCGAGGTGGTGGGGACGGTGGCCACCACCTCCTCGGTCGCCGGGTTGAGGATGGTCAGCTCTTGCAGCACGGGCGTTCCTCACATGCGCTCGAAGGAGCGGAAGCGCTCCCAGTCCGTGACGGCGGCGTCGTAGGCGTCCTGTTCGACGCGGGCCATGTGGCGGTAGTGGTCGACGACCTCGTCGCCGAAGGCCGCGCGGGCGATCGGGCTGTGCTCCCACAGCTCGGCGGCCTCGCGGAGGGTGGTGGGGACGTGCGCGGCATCCCCGGCGTAGGCGTTGCCGGTGGTGGCGTCGGGGAGTTCGAGCTCGTGCTCCATGCCGTACAGGCCGGCCGCGACCATGCCGGCGACCGCGAGGTAGGGGTTCACATCGCCGCCGGGCAGCCGGTTCTCCAGGCGGTGGGAGCGGCCGTGGCCGACCACGCGCAGCGCGCAGGTGCGGTTGTCCGGGCCCCAGGCGACGGCGGTGGGGGCGAAGGAGCCGGGGCGGAACCGCTTGTAGGAGTTGATGTTGGGGGCGTAGAGGAGGGTGAGGTCGCGCAGCGCGGCGAGCTGGCCGGCGAGGAAGTGCCGCATGGTCCGCGACATGCCGTAGGGGCCCTCGTCGTCGGCCAGCACCGGCCGGCCCTGCTCGTCGCGGAGCGAGAGGTGGATGTGGCAGGAGTTGCCCTCGCGCTCGTCGTACTTGGCCATGAAGGTGAGCGCCATGCCCTCCTGGGCGGCGATCTCCTTGGCGCCGGTCTTGTAGATGCTGTGCTGGTCGCAGGTGGTGAGCGCCTCGTCGTAGACGAAGACGATCTCGTGCTGGCCGAGATTGCACTCGCCCTTGGCGGACTCGACGGTCATCCCGGCCGCACCCATCTCGTTGCGGATCCGGCGCAGTACGGGCTCGACGCGGCCGGTTCCGAGGACGGAGTAGTCGCCGTTCCACTGGTTGGCGGGGGTCATCCCCCGGTAGCCGCGCGACCAGGCTTCCTCGTAGGTGTCCTTGAAGAGCATGAACTCCAGCTCGGTGCCGGCGTACGCGGACCAGCCCCGCTCGGCCAGCCGGTCCAGCTGGCGCCGCAGGATCTGCCGGGGGGAGGCGGCCACCGGGGAGCCGTCGTGCCAGGCGAGGTCGGCGGTCATCAGGGCGGTGCCGGCGTTCCAGGGGATGCGGCGCAGGGTGGTGGCGTCGCCGTGCAGCGCGAAGTCCCCGTAGCCGCGCTCCCAGGAGGACATGGCGTAGCCCTCGACGGTGTTGAGATCGACGTCGACGGCGAGGAGGTAGTTGCAGCCCTCCGTGCCGTGTTCCAGGACGGTGTCGAGGAAGTAGCGGGCGGCGAACCGCTTGCCCTGGAGCCTGCCCTGCATATCCGTGAAGGCCAGGACGACAGTGTCGATCTCCCCGGTGTCGACGAGGATTCTCAGCTCCTCGACGGGGAGCGGGGGCGTGCGGTCTGCCACGGTGGTGCCTCCTGTCACTGCATCCGGAGGTCATAAGGTAGGCACACGAACCATTGATTGGGAAGGGGTTCCGATGGACGGTGCGGCTGATCGGCTGGCACCTGTGCTGCGGCCGGTGCGGGCCGGCAACGGATTCGAGGAGGCGCTGGAGCAGATACTCCAGATCGTCCGGCTCGGGCTGGTACCGCAGGGCGAACGGCTGCCCGCCGAGCGGGAGTTGGCCGAGCGGTTGCAGATCAGCCGGGTCACCCTGCGCGAGGTGCTGAAGGTCCTCCAGGACGAGGGCCTGGTGGAGAGCCGGCGCGGGCGCTACGGCGGCACGTTCGTACGGATGCGCACGGAGAACCCCGGCGAGGCCGAGCTGCGGCGCCGGATCGGCAAGATCGACGTGGAGGACACGCTCCGCTTCCGGGAGGTGCTGGAGGTCGGCGCGGCCGGGCTGTGCGCGGCCCACGGGCTGCCGGCGGACCAGGCGGAGCGGCTGCGCGCGGCACTGGCGGCGACCCAGGACGCGCCGCTGGCGGACTACCGCCGGCACGACACGCTGCTGCACCTGACGCTGGCCGAGCTGTCCGGGTCGCCGTCGCTGGCCGCCCAGTACGCCGCGGTGCGGGCGAACGTGAACGACCTGCTGGACTGCATCCCGCTGCTGGTCCGGAACCTGGAGCACTCGCAGACCCAGCACGCCGCGCTGGTGGAGGCGGTACTGGAGGGCGACGCGGACGGGGCGCGCGAGGTGATGCGGGAGCACTGCCGCGGCACCGCCGCCCTGCTGCGCGGCTTCCTGTCGTGAGGCCCGCGAAACCCGCCTGTTACGAGATTTTCCCGCCCGGGTCTTGCGCTCGGCCGACCCGGAGACAAAGGTATCGGCCCATACCTTTATTGCGGGGCTGGTAGCGGTTCGCCGACGGCCGTACCCGCCGCGGATCATCGAGTCCCCCGGAGGCGTGGTGTCCATCAACGAGCACGCGACGAACCCAGACCACGAGCAGCGATCCCCTCGGCTGTCCGGCGACGAACAGCGCCTCCACGAGCTCGGGTACGCCCAGGAGCTGGCCCGCTCGATGTCGGCGTTCTCGAATTTCGCCGTCTCGTTCACGATCATCTCGGTCCTCTCCGGCTGTCTGACGCTGTACGGCTTCGGCATGAACACCGGAGGGCCCGCCATGATCACCTGGGGCTGGCCACTGGTCGGCCTCATGACCCTGTTCGTGGGCATGGCCATGGCCGAGGTCTGTTCCAGCTACCCGACGGCGGGCGGCCTGTACTACTGGGCGGCGAAGCTGGCCCCCTCGCACGGCCCGGCGTGGTCCTGGTTCACCGGCTGGTTCAACTTCCTCGGCCAGGTAGCGGTGACCGCGGGAGTCGACTTCGGCGCCGCGTCCTTCATGAACGCGCTGCTGGACCTCCAGTTCGGCTTCGCCGCCACCCCGGTGCACACGATCATGCTGTTCGGCATCGTGCTGCTGGCCCACGGCCTGCTCAACACCTTCGGCGTGAAGCTGGCCTCCCTCCTCAGCAACGTCAGCGTGTGGTGGCACGTCCTCGGCGTACTGGTCATCGTGGGCGCCCTGGTCGTGGTGCCCGCGAAGCACCAGTCCGCCTCCTTCGTCCTCACCCACTTCACCGACAACACCGGCTGGCACTCCGGCCTCTACGTCGGGCTGCTGGGACTGCTGCTCGCGCAGTACACCTTCACCGGCTACGACGCCTCGGCGCACATGACCGAGGAGACGCACGACGCGGCCAAGGCCGGCCCCCGCGGCATCGTGATGTCGATCCTGGTCTCCCTGGTCGCCGGCTGGGTGCTGCTGGTCGGCATCACCTTCGCCATCCAGGACTACGACGGCGCGCTGGCCAGCAAGACCGGCGTGCCCCCGGCGCAGATCTTCATCGACGCGCTGGGCGCCACCGGCGGCAAACTGCTCCTCCTGATCGCCATCGGCGCCCAGTTCTTCTGCGGCATGTCCTCGGTCACCGCCAACTCGCGCATGATCTACGCCTTCTCGCGGGACGGCGCACTGCCCGGCTCGCAGCTGTGGCACCGCATCAACAAGCGGACGAAGACCCCCACCAACGCGGTGTGGCTGGCCGCCGGCGGCGCCTTCCTGCTGGGCCTGCCGTACTTGTGGAACGCCACGGCGTACGCGGCCGTCACCTCGATCGCGGTGATCGGCCTCTACATCGCCTATGTCCTGCCGGTCATCCTCCGCCTGCTCCAGGGCGACCGCTTCCAGCGCGGGCCCTGGCACCTCGGCCGCTGGAGCAAGCCCGTCGGCGTCATCGCCGTCGGCTGGACGCTGGTCATCTCCGTCCTCTTCATGCTCCCGACCACCAGCCCGGTCACGGCGGAGACCTTCAACTACACCCCGCTCGCCGTCCTGCTGGTCCTCGGCTTCGCCGGCATCTGGTGGCTGGTGTCGGCCCGCAAGTGGTTCACCGGCCCGAAGGTCCAGGGCACGGCGGAGGAGCTGGCCGCCATCGAGCACGAACTGGAATTCTGAAGCCCGCGCCGGAACGCACCAGCACCCCATCGGAGGATCCGTGTCCCAGCCCCTCATCGGCATCAGCACCTACCAGGAAGAGGCCCGGTGGGGGGTGTGGACGCTGCCCGCCGCGCTGGTGCCGGCCGGCTATCCCCACCTGGTCCGGCGCTCGGGCGGGCTGCCGGCGCTGCTGCCGCCCGGCGCCCCGGAGACCGCCGCCGCGACCATCGCGCGGCTGGACGGGCTGGTGATCGCCGGCGGCGCGGACGTGGCGCCGGCCCGTTACGGCGCGGAGCCGCACCCCCGGACCGGGCCGCCCGCGCCGGAGCGAGACGCCTGGGAACTGGCCCTGATCGAGGCCGCGTTGGCGGGCGGCGTACCGCTGCTCGGCATCTGCCGCGGGCTCCAGCTGCTCAACGTGGCGCTGGGCGGCACCCTCGTCCAGCACCTGGACGGGCACGCCGGACCGCCCGGGGTGTTCGCCCGGCACGACGTCGAGCCGGTGCCCGGCACCGTACTGGGCTCCGCGCTGCCGGGGCCCGTCGCGGTCCCCACGTACCACCACCAGGCGGTGGACCGGCTCGGCCGCGGGCTGCTGGCCTCGGCGTACGCGGCGGACGGCACCATCGAGGCGCTGGAGCTGCCGGACGCACGGGCCTTCACGCTGGCGGTGCAGTGGCACCCGGAGGCCGGGGACGACACCCGGGTGATGGAGGCGCTGGTGACGGCGGCCGGCGAGGCGTCACGGGCGTAAGTGCGCGTCCGCGGGCGGCCATTGACGGCCCATTGATTGTTCGGCGCGGCGTACGGGATTCCGTACGCCGCTGCCGTTCACCCCCGGAAGTCGTCCGCCACCCCCACCAGCACCACCCGGGTGCCGGGAGCCAGCGACCGCCAGCGGTGCGTGATCCCGCCGGAGCAGTAGAGCGTGTCGCCGGGGCCGAGTTCATAGCGGCTGCCGCCCGCCTCGGCCTCCACCGCGCCCTCGACGACATACATCAACTCGTCGTGCGGATGCCGGAACTCCCGCTGCCAGTCGTGCCGTCCGGTGAACTCCAGGGCGTGCAGCTGCTGCCGGCCGCGGACCAGCGGGCGGACCCGGCCGCCGGTGCCGTCCTCGGGCACCGCGGCGGAGCCGGCGCGCACCACATCGACCGTACGCGGCCCGTCGGCGGCGGCCAGCAGGCGGACCGCCGTGGTCTCCAGGGCGTCCGCGATCAGCTGGAGCGAGCGCATGCTCGGGCGGGCCCGGTCGTTCTCGACCTGGCTGAGGAACGGCGCGGACAGCCCGGTGGCACGGGCGAGGTCGGCCAGCGTCAACTCCCGTGCGCGGCGGCGTCTGCGCACCGCCGCCCCGACGCGCGGGGCGTCGGCCGCCTCCCCGGTTCCGCTCATCCCTGACTCCTCCCCGGCGCCCTCTCCGCCGCTTTATCGGTGCGTTCACAGCACTGCAACACACCGGCCCTAGCGTCTACGCTGTTTGATTCCATCAAACAAAGTTTGACGAGACTCAGCTTGACGAGGGGAACCCGGCATGACCGCTGTCGATCAAAACACACGCCGCCGCCGCGGCACCGGCCTGATCGCGCTCGACGAGTCCGCCGCCTACGACGGCTACACCCTCTACGCCCCGCTCACCGGCGGCGGGCAGGTCCTCCTCGTCGATCTGCACGGACGCGTCGCCCACCGCTGGCAGTTGCCGCACCGCCCCGGCCGCCACGCGCGCATCCTGCCCAACGGCAATCTCGCCTACAACGCCACCCTCCCCGGCCAGGACGCGCTCTTCCCGATGTGGCACAAGTACCGCGGCGGGCTGATGCAGGAAATCGCCCCCGACGGCACGGTGCTGCGGGAGTTCACCGATCCGCTCCAGCACCACGACGCCCACCATCACGGCGACGGGCGGATCCTCTACACCGCGCTGGAACCCCTCACCGGCGCGCGGGCGGCGGCGGTCCGCGGCGGCGTCCCCGGCTCCGAGCCGGCCGACGGCACCGTCCACGCCGACACCATCCGCGAAGTGGACGCGGACGGCCGGCTGCTGTGGTCCTGGCGCGCCGGCGACCACCTCGACCGGGACGCCTACGCCCTGCACCCCGACTACTCCCGCGAGCACTGGCCGCTGATCAACTCCGTGCTGCCACTGGCCGACGGGAACATCCTCGCGAGCCTGCGCAGCGCCTCCGCGGTGATCGTCATCAGCCGGGCGACCGGCGAGGTCCTGTGGCGCACCGAGCCGGGGCTGGTCTCCCAGCAGCACCACCCCACCGAACTGCCCGACGGCAACATCCTGATCTTCGACAACGGCGTCTTCCGTCCCGGCCACGACGTCCCGTACTCCCGGGTGATCGAGGTGCAGCGGTCGACGGGGAAGGTGGTCTGGGAGTACCACGACCCGGCGCGGGAGGTGTTCTTCGCGCCCTTCATGGGCAGCGCCCAGCGGCTGCCCAACGGCAACACCCTGATCACCGACTCCCCCGCCGGGCGGATCTTCGAGGTCACCGCGGCGGGCCTGTTGTGCTGGGAGTACGTCGTCCCGGAGTTCGGCAGCTACCGCGAACCGGAGGTCGGCACCCTCTTCCCCACCCAGAACAACGCGGTCTTCCGCGCCTACCGCTACGCCGCCGCCGAACTGCCCTGGCTGAAGCGGCAGGTGTGAGCGATGGCGCCCTCCGACGCCGCGCCGGGCGGAACCGCGGCGGCCGGCCCCGCCCCGATCACACCCCCAGCCGTGCCCCCGGCCGACGAGCGGCTACCCCTGACCCGGCTGCTGCCGCTCGCCGCCCAGCACGTCCTGGCGATGATCGCGTCCCCGGTCTCCACCGTCTTCCTGCTCGCCGGCGGCCTGCGGCTGCCGCCCGGCCGCACCGCCGCGCTGCTCGGCGCCACCCTCGTCCTGTGCGGGGCCGGTGCGCTGCTCCAGTCCCTCGGAGTGCTGCGGATCGGGGCCCGGCTGCCGTTCATGATGCTGCCCGGGGGCGCGGCGGCGGCGCTCTTCCTCCAGATCGCCCGGGAGCACGGCGCCGCCACCGCCTCGGGCGCGGTACTGCTCGCGGCGGCGCTGCTGCTGGCCGTACTGCCGCTGTACGGGCGGATCGTACGGTTCTTCCCGCCGCTGGTGATGGGCACGACGGTGCTGGTCATCGGCATCAACATGATCGCCGTGGCGGCCCCGATGGCGCTCGGCGGCAGCGCGCCCGCGCTGGTCACCGTCGTCGCCACCACCCTGGGATTCCTGCTGCTGCGCGGCGTCCGGCGGCAGCTGTCGGTGCTGCTCGGCATCGCGGTCGGCACCGCCGCCGCCGCGCTCACCGGCGCCGCCTTCCGGACCGTACCTTCCGGGCCGGTGCTCGCCCTGCCCCGCCTCTTCCCGTACGGCGCCCCGCACTTCGATCTGCTCGCCGCGCTGCCGCTGCTGGTCTTCGCCCTCGCCTCGCTGGCCGAGGCGACCGGCCAGACGGTGCTCACCAGCGAGGCGGTGGGCCGTACACCGGACCCGGCGCGCGATGTGCCGCGGACCGCGCGGGCGGACGCGGTGGCCTCGCTGGGCGCCGGGCTGCTCGGCGGGACGCTGATGGTGACCAGCGCGGAGAACATCGGCATCGTCCAACTCACCGGCGTCCGCAGCCGGTTCGTGACCGCCGCGGCCGGCGTCCTGCTGGTCCTCGGCGGGCTGCTGGCCCCGGTCACCCGGCTGTTGGCGGCGCTGCCCGCACCGGTCGTCGGCGGTGCCGCGCTGGTGATCTACGCGGTGATCGCCGCCATGGGCATCACCATGCTCCACCGCGCCGAGCTCGGCGACCGCACCTCCTCGACCGTCGTCGCACTCACCCTCCTCGCGGGCCTTCTGCCCCTGCTGGCCCCGCGCCTGTACGCACCGCTGCCGGGCTGGGCGCACACCCTCCTCGGCAGCGGCGTACCCGCCGCCGCGCTGACCGCGACCGTGCTGTCGGCGGTGTGCGGCCGACTCGGCGCGGCGCGCCGGACCGCGCCGGCCGGCGCGGGCTGAGCCCCCGCGGCACGGACCCGCCCCGCTCACTCCCTACGGCGCCCCGCGGGTCAGCCCCAGCAGATCGCGGGCCGGGCCCGCCGGGCGCCGGCCGGCCGGCCACACGGCCCGCAGGTCCCGGCCGAGCCGGAGGTCGCGCACCGGGATCTCGACCAGCCGGCGGGCGGTCAGCTCCTCCCGTACGGCGAGTTCGCTCAGCACGGACGGGGCGGCCTCGCTGACCACCGCGGACTTCACCGCGGTGGTCGAGGCCAGCTCCAGCAGCGGGGCGGCCAGCCCGCCGAGCCGGGCCAGCGCCGCGTCCAGGACCTGGCGGGGGCCCGAGCCACGTTCGCGCAGGATCAGCGGGGTGGCGGCGAGTTCCGCGGCGGCCAGTCCCGTACGCCGCCGGGTCCAGGGGTGCGACGGCGCGGCCACCACGATCAGCCGGTCGTGGCCGATCACCGCGCCGTCCAGGCCCGCGGGCACGTCCAGCCCCTCGACGAACCCGAGGTCCGCCTCGCCCGCCAGCAGCCGCTCGGCCACCGCGCGCGTGTTCCCGGCCTGCAACGAGACCGCGGTCCCGGGGCGCTGCGCACGCAGGGCGACCAACCAGCCCGGCAGCAGATACTCGGCGATCGTCATGCTGGCCGCGACCCGCAGCCGGGAGTCCCGGCGCCCGCGCAGCGCCTGGGCGCCCGCGTCGAACGCCTCGGCCGCCTCCACCACCCGCCGCGCCCAGTCGGTGACCAGCACCCCGGCGTCCGTCAGCCGCGAGCCGCGCGGCGAGCGCTCGACCAGCGCCACCCCTAACTGCCGCTCCATGGAACGGATCCGGCTGCTGGCGGCGGGCTGGGTGATGCCCTGCGCCCGGGCCGCCCGGCCCAGGCTGCCGAGCCGGGCGACGGCGAGCAGCAGCTCCATCGCGCCGAGGTCCGGCACCCGGTGAGCCAGCGGGGCCGCCCCCGGTCCTCCGGTCCCGTCCGCCGTCGCGGTCCGCTCGTCACGCTCACTGCCCATAAACCCAGCTTATGCCCTCATAGAGACAACACCTCTGGTGAGGGCCGGCCGCGCCAACGAGGCTCTCTCGCATGGCACCCCTCGCACCCGCACCTTCCCGCACACCCGCCGGCGCCCGCCCCGAGGCCCCCGGCCCGGCGCCCTCGGTCCGCCTTCTCGGACCGAACTGGTACGCCGCCGTCATGGGCACCGCGATCGTCGCCAACGCCGGCGCGGCGCTGCCGTTCACCGCCCCCGGCCTGCACGTCGCCTACCGCGCCGTCTGGGCGCTGTCGGCGCTGCTGCTGGTCGCCCTGCTGGCCGCGCGCGCCGTCCACTGGTCCCGGCACGGCGACCAGGCCCGCCGCCAGCTGCTGGATCCGGCCGTCGCACCGTTCTACGGGTGCCTGTCGATGGCGCTGCTGGCGGTCGGCGGCGGCACCCTCGCGGTCGGCAAGGACGTCATCGGCCTGCCCGCGGCGCTGGCCGCGGACGCGGTGCTGTGGACGGCCGGCACCCTGGTCGGGCTGGCCGCGGCGGCGGGGATCCCGTACCTGATGGTGGTCCGGCACCGGATCGCCGAGGGCAGCGCCTCACCGGTGTGGCTGCTGCCGCTGGTCGCCCCGATGGTCTCGGCCGCGCTCGGCCCCGCACTGGTGCCGCACCTGCCGCCCGGGCAGTGGCGCGAGGCGATGCTGCTGGCCTGCTACGCGATGTTCGGGATGTCGCTGCTGGCGACGGTGCTGGTGCTGCCGCTCGTCCTGAACCGGCTGTTCCACCACGGCCCGCTGCCGCTCGCGCTCACCCCCACCCTCTTCCTCGTCCTCGGCCCGCTGGGCCAGTCCACCACCGCCGTCAGCAACCTCGGCGACGCCGCCCCCGGTGTCGTCATCCCCTCGTATGTGCACGCCATGGGCGCCTTCGCGGTCCTCTACGGCGTGCCGGTGTTCGGCTTCGCGCTGCTGTGGCTGGCGATCGCGGTGGCGATGGTGGTCCGCGCCGTCCGCAACGGCATGGGCTTCGCGATGACCTGGTGGGGCTTCACCTTCCCCGTCGGCACCTGCGTCACCGGCGCCGCGGGCCTGGCCCGCCACACCGGGCTGGCGGCCTTCGAGTGGCTCGCGGGGGGGCCGTACGTGGGGTTGGTGACGGCGGTGGCGATAGCGGGCACGCGCACCGCAATCGGCCTGCCGCGCGGCCGTCTGCTTACCGCCTAGCGGCGGGGCGGCTTCCCACGTTTTGGCTTTTCTCGCCGCTGTGCCCTTCCGCTGCGCTTTGCCTGCACCCGACGTTGTTGACTTTTCCGCCGTTGCGCCTGCGGCGGGCGGGTCCGCTGCCCTTCCGCTGCGCTTTGCCTCACCCGACGTTTTTGGCTTTCTCGCCGCAGGCGCAACG
>NZ_KN708638.1:1630727-1683995 GCF_000805335.1 Streptomyces sp. CT34
GCCGACAACGTCGGGCGCGGCAAAGCGCAGCGGAACGGCGGGACGGCCGACAACGTGGGGCGCAGGCAAAGCGCAGCGGAACGGCCTAGCGGCCGGCCCCCGTTCGCCGCAGCAGATACGCCGCCCCGCCCGCCAACGTCAGCAGGGCCAGCCCGCCGGCGGCCTGGGTCGCGTCGACGCCCTCTGCCCAGCCGCGGCTCACCAGGAGGGTTTCGGTGTGCCGGGGGCCGCCCGGTGCGCATTCGACGGTCACCCGGTAGCGGCCCGGCACCGCCCGGCGGGCGATCCGGATGTCGGTGGCCATCCCGTGGGCGCCCGGCCGCAGCGGCACCGAACCGAACAGCCGGGAGACCGCCCGGACGTCGTGGGCCGTGCCGCACCGCCGGCCGTCGCTGATCGTGATCCGCTCCCCGGCCGCCACCGGATTCGGTGCGACCCGGGCCGCCGCGCCGGGCGCGGTCGCGCCGAGGGCGACGGCACTGATCAGGACGGCGGCGGACAGGTGCGCAGGCTTCACTTTCAGCTCCCGGGCCGGCCGGCCGCGGCCCCTCCGGCCGCCGGGGACGCACACCGGCACAGGGCGAGCGAACCACCGGCCGCGGCACCGGGCCAGGCGGGCGCGGCCGGTCAGGTGAAACCGGCGAGCCCCGCCGCCGGCTGCTGACAGGGCGGGCTCGCCGGCCCAATGCCCGTGGACCGGGGCTACTTGAACGGTGCTACATGACCGGGGCGATCGTGTCGACGATGCCCGGGTGGTCGCCGATCCACTTCTCGACGCCCTTGTTCTCGTTGCTCTTGCCGGCCTCCTGGATGTCCTGCTCCAGGCTGCCGAGCTCGTCGGCGGTCATCTTCCAGTTCTTCGGCCAGCCGTGGAACTCCGGGAACTTCTTCGGGAGGCTCTTGTTGCCGAGCGTCCTGATCTGGTCGTTGGCGCCCCATGTGCCCTTCGGGTCGGCGAGCTTGGTGAGGTGGTACTTGCCGTACGCCCGGTGCGGGGACCACAGGACGACGGCGACGGGCTCCTGCTTGTGGTGGGCCCGGTCCACCGGGAGGTCGCGTTTGGGGCATACGGCATCATGCGGGGTGTGAATCGACGCCTGATGCTCCTCGACACCGCCTCTCTGTACTTCCGCGCCTATTTCGGGGTACCGGAATCGGTCACGGCCCCGGACGGCACCCCGGTGAACGCGGTACGCGGTCTGCTGGACTTCATCGCCCGGCTCGTCCAGGACCACCACCCCGACGATCTGGTCGCCTGCATGGACTTCGACTGGCGCCCCCAGTGGCGGGTCGACCTGATCCCGTCGTACAAGGCGCACCGGGTCGCCGAGGAGGCCCCCGCGGGCTCCGCGGAGCCGGACGAGGAAGAGATTCCGGACACCCTCTCCCCGCAGGTCCCGGTGATCGAGGACGTCCTCGACGCGCTCGGCATCGCCCGGATCGGCGCGGCCGGCTACGAGGCCGACGACGTCATCGGCACCCTGGCCGCGCGGGCCCGGGGCCCGGTCGACATCGTCACCGGCGACCGCGACCTCTTCCAGCTCGTCGACGACGCCCGCGGCATCCGCGTCCTGTATCCCCTCAAGGGCGTCGGCACCCTCCAGGTCACCGACGGGGCGCTGCTGCGCGCGAAGTACGGGGTGGACGGCCCCGGTTACGCGGATCTCGCGCTGCTGCGCGGCGACCCCAGCGACGGTCTGCCGGGGGTGGTGGGCATCGGCGAGAAGACCGCGGCCAAGCTGCTGGACGCGTACGGCGACCTGGCCGGGATCAGGGCCGCCGCCGCCGATCCGGCCAGCAGGATCACCCCGGCGCAGCGCACCCGGCTCACCGAGGCGGGCGCCTACCTGGACGTCGCACCGCGGGTGGTCCGGGTGGCCACCGACGTACCGGTTCCGGACGTCGACCTGGCGCTGCCCGGCGAGCCGGCGGACCCGGAGCGGCTGGAGGCGCTGGCCGCCCGGTGGGGGCTGGGTGGCGCATTGCAGCGGTTGCTCGACGCGCTCCCCCGGTGAGCTGTTAAGTTAGGCAAACCTAACAAGCGGGGTTCACCCAGCGGGGCCGCCCCGTCGTCGACCGCGTCAGGGGAGATTGCCGTGGCAGCAGAGCGTCCGGCCCGCCGAACACCCACCCTCCACCGCGCCCGGGTGCGGCGCACCGAACGGCTGAGCCCGCACATGGTGCGGGTGGTCCTGGGCGGCGAGGGGCTGGCGGCGTTCGCCGCCGGCGAGTACACCGACCACTACATCAAGCTGGTCTTCCCGCTGCCGCACATCCGCTACCCGGAGCCGTTCGACATGGCCCGGATCCGGGCCGACCTGCCGCGCAACCAGTGGCCCAGGACGCGTACGTACACGGTGCGCTCCTGGGACCCGGCGGCGTGCGAGCTCGCGGTGGACTTCGTCGTGCACGGGGACGCCGGCCTGGCCGGGCCGTGGGCGGTGGCCGCCCGGCCCGGCGACGAGATCCGCTTCCTCGGTCCGGGCGGCGCCTACGCCCCGGACGCCACCGCCGACTGGCATCTGCTGGCCGGCGACGAAAGCGCCCTGCCGGCCGTCGCGGCGGCGCTCGCCGGCATGCCCGCGGACTCCCTGGTGCACGCCTTCATCGAGGTCGCGGGCCCGGAGGAGCAGCAGGAGCTGACCGCTCCGGCCGGCGCCCAGATCACCTGGCTGCACCGCGGCGCCGCCCCGGTCGGCCGGGAACTGGTCGCCGCCGTACGGGCGTTGGAGTTCCCGGCGGGCCGGGTCCAGGCGTTCGTCCACGGCGAGGCGGGCTTCGTCAAGGAGCTGCGCCGGCTGCTGCGGGTCGAGCACGGCGTCCCGCGCGAGGATCTGTCGATCTCCGGATACTGGCGTACCGGCCAGGACGAGGACGGCTGGCAGGCCGGCAAGCGCGAGTGGAACCAGCAGGTGGAGGCCGAGCAGGAGACCCCGGCGACGCTCGCCTCCTGACCCTTTTCCCGCCGTCTCTCCCCTCCGCGGCGCGGCTCAACTCCGGGCCGCGCCGCTCTTCTTCCCCTCCGGCCCGGCCGCCAGCCGCGCCTCGTGGCGCCGCGCCGAGCGGTCCACGTGCGCCAGCCGCCGCATCGCGGTGAGCACCGCATCACCCACCACGGTCCCCACGACCACGCTCTCCACCCGTCCCTCGACGTCCGCGTTGCGCCCCACGTACGCCAGGTCGGCGGCGGCGATCCGCTCGCACGCGTCGGCGTAGTCGTCGAGCACCTCCTCGTAGGCGCCCTGCCCGAGGTCCCGGAGGGTGGCCAGTGCGACGGCCATCGTCTCGGCGGCCGGATGGCCGTCCTCGACCCGCCAGCCGCGCCGCTCGATCAGCTCCGCGATCGTGCGCCGGGCCTCCGGCAGACCGTCCGGATCGCCCGACGGGCGCGCACAGCGTCGGTGTCCCCGACGGCGGCCCGGCCATGCCGCTGACCGGCTGGAACACCACCGGGGGCGATCTGCGCATCCCGCACTTCGTCGGGATGCACGCCCTCCAGGCCCTCCCCTTCTTCCGCTACGGGATCGAGGCGCCGGCCCGCCGCCTCCCCCGGCGGCGGCACGACCGGGTACGGCTGCGCCTGGTCCTGACCGCGGCCGGCTTCACCGCCGGGCTGCTCGCCCTCGTCACCTGGCAGGCGCTGCGCGGCCAGGCCCTGATCCACCCCGACGCGGCCACCCTCGGCGCGCTCGGCGCGCTCCTCGCGGCCACCGCGGCAGCCGCCGGCGCGGCCCTGCGCCTGCCCGTCCCAGGCTCGGAACGCCCCGCCACCGCCCAGGAGTTGGCCGCATGAACGACAGCGTCCTCTTCAACCTGGCGTTCGCTCTCGCGGCACCGTTCTGGGCACTGCTGATCCTGGTCCCCGGCCGCCGCTGGACCGACCGGATCGCCGCCTCACCGCTGACCGTGGTCCCGGTCATCGGCGTCTATCTCGCCCTGGCTGTACCGGTGTTCCCGCAGCTGTGGGCGGCGGTGAGCCGCCCGGACCTGGCCGGCTTCCAGAAGCTGCTGGCGCTCGGCGGCGGGGCGGGCGCGATCTGGGCGCAGCTGATCGCCTGGGATCTGTTCCTGGGCCAGTGGATGTACCGGGAGGCCCGCAGGCTCGGCATCCACCCGCTGGTGACGGGCCCGCTGCTGGTCCTGACCGTGCTGCTCTCCCCCTTCGGCGTCCTGGTCTTCCTGGGCCTGCGGGCGGTGGTACGGCGGCGGGCCGGGGCGGTCAGCGGGGCCGCGGCGCCACGATCTCGGCCAGTTCCGCCAGTGTCCGCTCCGCCTCGGGACCCCGGGCGCTGAGCACGATCTCCTCGCCGCACCGGATGCCGATCGACATCAGCGACAGCACACTGCGCGCCGAGACCTCCCGGGCGTCGTCCCCGGGACCGGGCCCCGGCCGGGCGCGGCGGACGGTCACCACCGCCGCGCTCCGGCCCGCGGTCTGCGCGAAGACGGCGGCGGGGCGGGCGTGCAGCCCGGCCGGCTCGGTGACGACCAGGCGGCGCTCCACCGCCTCGTCCGCGGCGTCCGGTCGGGTCCCCGGCGCGGCCCAGGTCAGGATCCCGGTGAGCCGCGCCACCACCTGCTCCTCCTCGTCGGCCGTCAGCGGGCGCGGATCGACGGCCAGCCGTCCGGCGGCCATGTCATGCCCCCGCAGGAAGATCGGCGGGGGGGCCGCCGCCGCCAGGCCCGCCGCGTCCCGCCCCGCCGCCTCCGGATCGACGGTCAGCTCGGCGCGGTGGATGCCCCGCCCGGCCGGGTCCGCCACGACCCGGGCCGACACCCCCGGCAGCCCGTCCAGCCGCGCCGCCAGCCGCGCCATCCGCGCCTGCTGCCCCGCCGCCCGGCCGGCCGCGTCCGCGCCGCCGGCCTCCTCGTACGCCCGCACCGCCCGGACGAGGCCGAACACGGCCTCCTTGCTCACCTTCATGGGGCGGCCGATGCCGCCGTACTGGGCGCGGCAGGCGGCGATCAACTCCGCCCGTCCGCAGATCAGTCCGGAGGTGGGGCCGCCGATGGCCTTGCCGCCGCTGTAGACGACCAGGTCGGCGCCGGTGGCCGGCCAGTACCGCAGGTCCTCCTCGGCCGCCGCGTCCACGATCACCGGCACACCGTGCGCCCGCCCGAGGGCCACCACCGTCTCCAGCGGCACCTCCCCGCTGCGCACCGCGTGGTGCGACCGGACGTACAGCAGCGCGGCGGTGCGCTCGGTGACGGCGGCCGAAAGATGCTCCGGACGCACCGTGTTGACGCTGCCGACCTCCACCGGACGGCCGCCGCCCAGCGCGATCATCTGGGTCAGCGGGGCGCCGAAGTGGACCGCGTGCCCTTTCTGGAGCACCACCTCGGCGGGGGCGTCGCCGGCGTCCGGCAGCCGCTCGACGCGCGCCGGGTCCGTACCGGCGACCAGCGCGGCGACCGCGATGGCGATCCCGGCGGCGGCGCCGGTGGTGGGGCAGGCGTCCTCGGTACCGGTGGCGCGGGCCAGCTCCCGGCCCGCGGCGACCAGCAGATCGTCCATCACCACATGGCTGCGGGCCGCCTCGCCCATCGCGGCGATCACCGCCTCGTCGAGCCTGCTGCCGCCCAGCACGGTCAGCTTGCCGGCGGCGTTGATGGCGGGGGTGACGCCCAGGTCCTCGTGGAGGGTGCTCATGGTGGGGTGCCTTCCGTCAGCGGTGGTGAGCGGTGCGCCGGTCCCGGCCGGCACGGGCACGACCGGTCCCGGCCGGCACGACCGGTCCCGGCCGGCACCGGCGCACCGAGGCGACCGGGCCGGTCCAACTCCGGTGCCTCCTCCCTCACTTCCCCGTGATCGGGAAGAACACCCCGAGAACCATCGCACCGAGGATCGCCCCACCGGTGAGCGGCTTGCGCCACCGGTAGAAGAGCGCCGCCCCGAGCGTGGCGCCCAGGCCCACGGGAAGCGACGCGGTGGCCGCGGCGATGATGACGAGCGGGCCGAGGTACCGCCCCGCGGCATTGCCGGCGCCCATCATCACGTCGGCCCCGAAGGTCGATCCGCCGCCGCCCGGGGAATGCACCGTGGCCCGGCGGACGGCGAGGACGACCGCGCCGATCAGCGCGCCCAGCACGGCCCCGGTGGGCACCGCCAGCCAGAAGTGCTCCAGCGGGGCGGTGATACCGGCCGCCAGCAGCATCGCGGGGATCCCGATGCCGACGCCAGTCTGGAGGGAGCCGCCGATGTCCAGGATCCCGACCATCGGTCCCTCGATGACCCGGGCGAAGAGGAAGCCCGCGCCGAAGGCCGCCGCCGCGCCGTAACTCCCGGTGTCCATACCGGCCTTGAGCAGCGCGGTGACCGCGATATCGCTGAAGGTGCCGGTGCGGTGGACGTAATACAGCTGCGTCCCGGCGAAGATGCCCGCCGCCAGGCACGCCGCGAAGAGCGGAAAGGCCCCTTCGGAGAGCCAGAGACTCCCCTCGCCGGAGGCGTCCCGCGGCCTCTTCCTCTTCCTCATGACGTCCTCATGGCTTCCTCATGGCTTCCTCGTGGCTCCCCTCACCTCGCCGGTCCGCCGCCGATGGCGTCGTGCAGCCGCCGCAGCCACCCCGGTACCTCGGCGTGCAGCTGGCGCAGCAGCTGGAGGTCGGCACCGCGCAGCACCGCGCCGGCCGCGAACAACGCCACCACCGCCGCGCACAGCACCCTGGTCGTCCTGGTCCAGCCCAGTTCGTCGACGCCCCTGCCGACGACGATGCCGAGCACGATGCCGGGCACCGCGTTGCCCATCACCACCTGCGCCAGCCCGCCGAGCGCGGTGCCCCAGCCGCCGGTCCGCCGCCCGGCGTCAACTGCCGCCATCCAGAAGACGATCGGCATCACCGGGTTGATCAGCCACTGCGACGCCGGCCCGAGGACACCCGCGGCGACCTGCTGGAGGGAGTGCGGAACGGCCGCCGCGGTGGTGTTCAGCACGGTCACCAGGACGAGGCCGACGGCCGCCCCGACCACCGCCATCCGCCGCGGGTCGTGCAGCGTCCCGGCGGCCTCCCGGCCACCGCGCCGGGCCGTCGACAGCGCCGCCGCCCAGTGCGGAACGATCCGATGGTCCACGTCCGAGGTCAGCGCACCGGTGCCGACGGCGCTCGCCCAGGCGTGGAAGAAGAAGCCGAGCCCGAAGGAGAAGTGCGCGACCGGGTCGTTCTCGCAGGCGTTCAGCTCGCCCAGGGTGCGGAAGGCGCCCATGCCCTGGACGGTGGGCGCATGGAACATCCGGGCCACGCCGGCGCCCGCCCCGAAGCCGATCAGCGCGCCGATGACCATCGACTCCAGCGCGACGGTGAGCGTCCGGCCCGGCGCGGCGGCCACGGCGGTGTCCCCGACGGCGTACAGGAGGCCGCTCACAGGGGTGTCCTGACCATACGGGTGTCCTCACCGCATGCGGAGCGCATGCTGAAGGGGCGTCAGCCGCTCCTCGCGGACGGTGAACGCGATGGCGTCCGGATCGAGTGCGGCGACCCGCACCTCGATCCGCAGCGTCAGCTCGTACCGCCGGCGCTCCCGGGGGAACAGCAGTCCCAGGAACCGTTCCGTCCACCGGTGTTCGACCGCCGAGACCACCTCTACGGCCAGCGGCTCCACCCGGTAGCAGACCCCGTCCACGGCCCTGCCGACCGCCGCGGCGACCTCCCGCAGCGCGGCGGCGAACGCCCGCTCCCGGGTCGGCCCGCCGCCGCTGACCCGGACCGTGCGCCGCTCCTCCGTCACGCCGGGTCCCCCAGCCTCCGCAGCAGCGCCTCGGCCACCGCGAAGCCCAGCTCCGCGGTGTCCAGGAACCCGAAGCCGAGCACCGTACGGCCCTCCTGGACGGCGGTGACCCCGGCCTGTGCCGAGCGCAGCCCGAACGCGATGTCGTGCCCGTACCGGGTCCGGGCGGTCACCGCCCCGGCGCCGCCGCTCCCGCAGAACGAGATCCCCAGCGCCGCCCCCTCGGCGGCCATCACCTCGCCGACCTTCATGTCCGCACCCGGCCCCGGGATCAGCACCGGTACGGCGCCGGCCGCCCGGATGCCGTCGGCGACCGCCTGGCCCTTGCCGAGCCGGTGCCCGATCACGATCTTGACTGTCATGCGGTGCTCCCTTGTGGTGGAGTCGGCCGATCACCCGGCCGGTACGGCCGCGCCATCGCCAGGTGCAGTGCCAGCAGCAGGACTTCGGCATCCCGGGCGCGGAAGCCGAGGGGCGCGCAGTACGCGTCGATGGCCGTACGGGCGGCGGTCAGCAGCCGCGGCGCGAGTTCCTCGGCCAGGGCCGCGTCCAGCGCGTCGAGGTGCGCGCCGGACCGCACCCGCCGGACGAACCCGAGGGCGTGCACGGCCAGCGCCAGCCCGCGCTCGTCGTCGAACGCGAGCCGCTCCGCGGCGGCCCGCTCCGCGATCAGCGGGAGCAGCCGGGCGAGGTCCCGGCGGTCCGCCTCCCGCACCGGGTCGCCGCTCGCGGCGACCGCGGCGGCCAGCCGCTCGACCAGGCCGGCGGCCCGCTCCGCACCCGTCATACGGCGGCCCCGCGCACCGGCACCAGCCGCCCCGCCCGTACGGCCGCGACCGGCACCGGCCACCGCCGCACCGGCCGACGCTCCCCCGCCGCGTCGACCAGCCACCGCGGCCCGCCCGCCGCCCGTTCCGCCAGCACGGTCAGATCCGCCACCGCCCCGACCCGCAGCGTTCCCAACTCCCCGCGCAGCCCGAGCACTTCGGCCGGATGCAGGGTGACGCAGCGGATCACCTCCGGCAGCGGCATGCCCAGCGCGAGCAGCTTGCCCATCGTCATGGTCAGGTCGTGCACGGGCCCCGCCGCGTTGTGCCGGTGGAGGTCGGTACTGATGGTGTACGGGCGGATGCCCGCCGCCAGCGCCCGTTCCGCCGTGCCGAACGCGAAGCTCGCACTGCCGTGCCCCACATCGAGGCGGACACCCCGCTCCAGCGCCGCCCGCACCTGCGGCAGGGGCTCCGGGCCGCCCCCGAACAGCCCGCCGGCCTTCCCGTGGAACGCATGGGTGACCACATCGCCCGGCCCGAGCAGATCCAGCACCGCACCCAGTTCCGGCGGCGCGTTCCCCACGTGCACCATCACCGGCACCCCGCACGCCTGCGCCACCTCGCGGGCGACCCGCAGCGGTGCCAGGCCGCTGCCGCCGAGCACCGAGCGGCTCATCCGCACCTTGATCCCGCGCACCGTCCCCCGTGCCCGGACCAGCACACCGGCGGTGGCCTCGGGATCCAGATCGGCCGAACCGCCGGCCAGTTCACCGCTCCCCCGGACCAGCCCGTGCCGTGCGACGTTGAGCCAGCCCAGTACGCGGGTACCGGCCGGCGCGACGACGGACGCGCCGAAGTCCGCCCACCGGTCGCTGCCACAACTCCCGGCATCCACAACCGTGGTGACGCCCCGTTCGATCCCCGCCCGGTCGGCCGGGAGCCCCAGATCCGTCGCCCCGTCGTAGACATGGACGTGCAGATCGATCAGCCCCGGGGCGACCAGCAGCCCGCTCGCGTCGTACACCTCGGCACCCGGCGCGGACAGCGTCCCGGGCGCACCGACCGCCGCGATCCGCCCGCCGGCCACGGCCACCTCGCCCGGCGCCGGCACGCCGCGCTCCGGATCGACCAACACCCCGCCGCGCAGCAGCAGTTGGCAGCGGACGTCGGGGCCGGGCGGGGACGGCGGCATGGTTGCGGGCATACCGGCGGCCTTTCGCTGCGAGGCGTCGCGTCGTGCCTTGGGCGGGGACCTTCCGTAGGGAGAGATTTACGCCGGGCGGCCCCGGCAAACCAGGCGCTGCCCGCCGGCCCGGCGCCGGTTCCTTGCCCGGTAAACGGTTGACGCCGCATACATCCGCCTGTTCCACTGGCTGCATGCGACCTCGGCAACGGCTGGTCACCCGGGACCACATCGACTTCGGTCGGGTGTGGTCCGCCTCCTGTTGCCGCTGACTTCTCGACACGCCCCAGACCCAGGCACTTTTCACGAGAAGACGAGGCCGTACCCATGCCTGTCGAGTTCCTCGGCATCGCCGCGACCAACGACGGATCCGAAGTCACCCCCCGCTCCGGCGCCTCCTTCGACAAGGAGTACACGCTCCGGCTCGCCCGCGCCCACGAGGACCACGGCTGGGACCGGGTCCTGTTCGCCTACGGATCCGGCTCCCCCGACCCCTCCCCGGCCGCCGCGTATGTCGCCGCCCGGACCGACACCCTCCAGATCCTGGTGGCGCACCGCCCGAACGTCTCGTACCCGACGTTCGCCGCGAAGACCTTCGCCACCCTGGACCACATCAGCGACGGCCGGCTCGCCGTCCACTTCATCACCGGCGGCAACGACCACGAGCAGCGCCGCGAGGGCGACACCCTCACCAAGGACGAGCGCTACGCCCGCACCCGCGAGTACATCCGGATCGTCAAGAAGATCTGGACCACCCATGAACCCTTCGACCACGAGGGGACGCACTACCGCTTCCACGACTTCGTCAGCGACACCTTCCCCGTCCAACAGCCGCATCCACGGGTCTCGTTCGGCGGCTCCTCCCCCGCGGCGTACGCGGCGGGCGGCGCCGAGGCGGACATCTACTGCCTGTGGGGCGAGCCGCTGGCGCAGACCGCCGAGCAGATCGCCTCGGTCGAGGCGGCGGCGCAGGCGGCCGGCCGCGGCGACGTCCCCCGGATCCAGGTCGCCTTCCGGCCGATCATCGCGCCCACGGAGGAGCTGGCCTGGGAGAAGGCGCACCGCACCCTCGGCCGGATCAAGGCGCGCACGGCGGGCGGCCCGCCGAGCCGCCGCCATCCGCTGACGAACCCTCAGAACGCCGGATCGCAGCGGCTGCTGGCGGTGGCCGCCGAGGGTGAACGACACGACCGTGCGCTGTGGACGCCGACCGCCGCGGAGACCGGCGGCGCCGGCAACTCCACGGCCCTGGTCGGCACGCCGGAGACGGTGGCCCGGGCGCTGCTGGACTACTACGACCTGGGCGTGAGCATCCTCTCCGCCCGCGGCTACGACCTCCTCGACGACGCCGTCGACTTCGGCCGCTACGTCATCCCGCTCGTCCGGGAAGAGGTCGCCAAGCGGGACGCGGAACGGGCGGCGGCCGAGCGGGCTTCGTAGCCCGGTATCCGTGGTGCCGGGCCGTCGCGGCGGGATGCGCCGCAACGGCCCGGCGGCGGACGGCAGGCCCGGCGGCGGGCCACCGCTAGCCCACCGACGAGTACGCCACGACCCCGCGCAGCACCCCGTCCATGGCCTTGCGCGCGGACCGCGCGACCGTGCCCTCGGCGGGCGCCGCCGCCGCGATCTGCCCGAGGACGTCCACCAGTTGCTTGCACCAGCGGACGAAGTCGCCGGCGGGCATGTCCGCCTCCTGGAGCACCTCGTCGAGGCCGAAGCCGGAGGCCCAGCGGTACGCGGCCCAGGCGAAGCCGAGGTCCGGTTCGCGCTGGCCGACGCCCTCCGCCTGGTTGATCTTGTGGTCCTCCTCCAGGGCGTCCAGCCGGCCCCAGATGTGGACCATCTCCGCCAGCGCGTCCCGCGCCTTGCCGGCCGGCAGCTTGGGCGCCACCGCGTCGTCCGCCTGCCGCGCCTCGTACACCAGCGCCGAGGCGCAGGCCGCCAGCTCCGCCGGGCCCAGGCCCTCCCAGACCCCCGCCCGCAGGCACTCGCTGGCCAGCAGGTCCAGCTCGCCGTAGAGCCGGGCCAGCCGGCGGCCCTCGTCGGTGACGGTGTCGCCTTCGAGGTAGTCCAGCTCGGTCAGCAGCGCGCAGATGCGGTCGAAGGTGCGCGCGATGGTGTTCGTCCGCCCCTCGATGCGCCGCTCCAGCTGGCGGGTGTCCCGCAGCAGCCGGTGATAGCGCTCCGCCCAGCGGGCGTGGTCCTCCCGCTCGTCGCAGCCATGGCAGGGATGCGCCCGGATCTCCGTCCGCAGCCGCCTGATCTCCCGGTCGTCGGCCGCCTCCGTCCGCGGCTTGCGGTGCCGCGAGGGCACCAGATGACCGGCCTTGGTGCGCAGTGCGGACGCCAGATCGCGCCGCGACTGCGGGCTGCGGGCGTTGAAGGTGCGCGGGATCCGCATCCGGTCCAGCGCCGTGACCGGCACCGGGAAATCGATCGAGGCCAGCCGCTTGACCTGCCGCTCGGCGGTCAGCACCAGCGGCCGGGGCCCGTCCTGGGCGTCGAAGCCGCGGTGGCCGTTGGTCCGCCCCGAGGGCATGCCCGGATCCAGCACCAGCGCCAGCCCCGCGTACTTGCCCGTCGGCACATGGATGACATCGCCGGGCTTCAGCTTCTCCAGCGCCGCCGCTGCCGCCGCCCGCCGCTGCACCGCGCCCTGCTTGGCCAGCTCCGTCTCGCGGTCCTTCAACTCCCGCCGCAGCCGGGAGTATTCCTCGAAGTCGCCGAGGTGGCAGACCATCGAGCCGCGGTAGCCGGCCAGCCCCTCCTCGTTCTTCTGCACCTGCCGGGAGATTCCGACCACCGACTTGTCCGCCTGGAACTGCGCGAACGACATCTCCAGCAGCTCCCGCGAACGGTGCCGCCCGAACTGCGAGACGAGATTGACCGCCATGTTGTACGACGGCTTGAACGAGGAGCGCAGCGGATACGTCCGCGTCCCGGCGAGACCGGCCAGCGCACCGGGATTCATCCCGCGCTGCCACAGCACCACCGCATGGCCCTCGACGTCGATCCCGCGGCGCCCGGCCCGGCCGGTCAGCTGGGTGTACTCGCCGGGGGTGATGTCGGCGTGCTGCTCGCCGTTCCACTTGACGAGCTTCTCCAACACCACCGACCGGGCGGGCATGTTGATGCCCAGCGCCAGCGTCTCGGTGGCGAAGACGGCCTTCACCAGGCCCTTGACGAACAGTTCCTCGACGACCTCCTTGAACGTCGGCAGCATGCCGGCGTGGTGCGCCGCGATGCCCCGCTCCAGGCCCTCCAGCCACTCGAAGTAGCCCAGCACGTGCAGGTCGTCGTCCGGGATCCCGGCCGTCCGGGCCTCCACTATCCGGCGGACCTGCTCACGGCCCTCCTGGTCGTTGAGCCGCAGGCCCGAATACAGGCACTGCTGGACGGCCGCCTCGCACCCGGCGCGGCTGAAGATGAAGGTGATGGCGGGCAGCAGCCCTTCGTTGTCGAGCCGCTCGATCACCTCGGGCCGGCTCGGCGTCCAGATCCGGGCCCGCTGGCGGCGCTCCCGCTCGCGGTCCGCCTCACGCATGTTCCGCCCGCGGCGCTTGTCGCGGCCGAACGTGGGCCGGCTGTTCTCCATCCGCGCCAGCCGCTCCAGGTCGGGGTTGACCTCCCGCCGGCCGCCGCTCTGCCCGTCCCGCTCCTCGAAGAGGTCGTATATCCGGCGGCCCGCGAGGACGTGCTGCCACAGGGGCACCGGGCGGTGCTCGGAGACGATCACCGCGGTGTCACCGCGGACCGTGTCCAGCCAGTCCCCGAACTCCTCGGCGTTGGAGACCGTCGCGGACAGTGACACCAGCGTCACCGACTCGGGAAGATGGATGATCACCTCTTCCCAGACGGCGCCGCGGAACCGGTCGGAGAGGTAGTGCACCTCGTCCATGACCACATAGCCCAGGCCCCGCAGCGACTGCGAGCCCGCATAGAGCATGTTCCGCAGGACCTCGGTGGTCATCACGATCACCGGGGCATCGCCGTTGACACTGTTGTCGCCGGTCAGCAGGCCGACCTTCTCGGGGCCGTAACGCTTGACCAGGTCCTGGAACTTCTGGTTGGACAACGCCTTGATGGGCGTGGTGTAGAAGCATTTGCGGCCCTGCGCCAGGGCCAGGTGGACGGCGAATTCGCCGACGATCGTCTTGCCGGATCCGGTGGGAGCGGCGACCAGCACGCCCTTACCGGCCTCCAGGGCCTGGCACGCCTCGACCTGATACGGGTCCAGCTCGAAGTCGTACAGCTCCCGGAAGGGGGCGAGTGCGGTGGCCTGCTCGGCCGCCCGGAGCTTGGCGGCGGCATAGCGCTCAGCAGGGGACATGTCCTCGGTCATCGTGCTTACGAGCCTACCGGCCACCTCTGACAACGACCCGATCTTTATGGCGGGGCTTTACCCGGCCCGCCCGGCACCGGCCCCGCATCCGCGCACACGACGACGGCCCCCGGCTCGAAGAGCTCGGGGGCCGCAAGGCCGGTCCGCGGTAGGTCACTTCACGTGACGCCGCGACTACGCGTCATCTGCCGCGCGCCGTCCGATCACCGCCGTCTCAGGTCGCATCGTCGTAGCCGCCGCGGCGGTTGCCGTCGTTCTCGCCGCTCGGCTGCTCCGGCAGCATCCGGCTGGACGAGACCGACTCGATGGCATCGACGTCCGACGGCGTCAGGTCCAGATCCGACGCCTCGTCGTCGGACAGACCCGCGTTCGGGTCGGCGAGCCTGCGCCGGCGGTCGTTGAGGAGGCAGATACCGACGGCGCCGAAGTACAGCAGGATGATCGGGGCCGCCAGCAGCGACATGGTCAGCGGGTCACCGGTCGGGGTGGCGACGGCCGCGAAGATCGTGATGCCCAGCACCATGAACCGCCACCAGCCCAGGATCCGCTTGCCGGTGAGCACCCCGCCCTTGTTGAGCAGCACCAGCAGCAGCGGCAACTCGAAGGAGAAGCCGAAGACCAGCACCATGCGCGTGACGATGTCGAAGAAGTCATCGGCCGGGAAGAGGTTGGACCAGTTCTCCGGGGTCAGGCCGACCAGCGCGGCGGCGGTGGTGGGCAGCACCGCGTAGGCCAGGTAGGCACCGCCGACGAAGAGCGGTACACCGGCGGCGACGAAGCTCAGCGCGTACTTCTTCTCGTGCTTGTGCAGACCGGGGGCGAGGAAGGCCCACAGCTGGTAGAGCCAGAGCGGGCTGGCGGCGACCAGGCCCACGGTCAGCGACAGCTTGAGCATGATCGTGAAAGGCGCGATGAAGCCGTTCGCGATGATCTGCGCACAGGGGTGGGGGTGCCCGCCACTCTTGGGACAGCCGACGGCCGCGATGGTCGGGCCCGTGATGAAGTCGGCGATCGCCCGGTACTTGAGCGCGGCGATGACGGTGACCACGAGGATCGCCAGCACCGATTTCAGCAGCCGGTTGCGCAGTTCACGCAGATGCGCCGCGAGGGGCATCCGCCCCTCGGGGTCCTTCTCCTGCTTGCGGGCAGACTTGGGCAACCCACTTCCTCGTCTCATGCGTCAGCCGTACCGACGGGGTCGGGACGGCTGGATCCGGCTCGGTCAGCTCTGGGTGGTGCGGTTCGGCTCGGCCACGGGGCGCGAGCTCGCCACATCACCGGGCGCAGCCTGAATCGTACGAGGTGCCTGGGGCGCCGCGTCGGCAGGAGCCTGCGACTTGCTGCCGCTGTCGGCCGCCCGCTCCGCCTCGCCCTCCCGCTTCATCGCCTTGGCCTCGCTCTTGAGGATGCGGGCCGACTTGCCGAGCGAGCGCGCCATGTCGGGCAGCTTCTTCGCGCCGAACAGCAGGAAGACCACGGCGAGGATCAGCAGAATCTCGGTGGGCCTCAGGTTGGCTAGCATGTGCGACTACCTTCTCGCCGGGGCGGCGTCTCCTGTGGTGCCTGCCGATGGGGTCGGACTGGCGTCCGGATGGTTCCTCGATCGTAACGTTCGGTGGTGAACGTCCGGCAATCCCCGTGCGTATTCCGGATTGCCCGTGCCACCGCACGGCCCGACCCGCCGGTGCAGCCTACCTTCCGGGACCCCGGCGGAGCAGAGCGCGGCCGTCAGTCACGGGCGGCGTCGTGCATCCGGGCGGCGAGCGGGACCGCGGCCCGCTCCAGGTCCTGTGCGGCCCGCTGGATCCGCTCCGTGGCCGTACCGACCTGCCGGGCCAGCCGCCGCACTTCGACGAAGACACGGACGGCGAGGACACCGAGGACGGCGATCCCCAGGAAGCCGAGGGCGATTGCGATCATGGGCCAGAGCATGGGGCGAGCTTATCGGTCGGGGCGGGAGGGCCGGCCGCCACCGGGAGCGCCGCCGTCGGCCCCGCCCGCACCGGTCACACGTCGTCGCCACACCGGGACCGGCCGGGGCTCGCTCGGCCGGTGCGCAACCGCGAGGCCGGTGCACAACCGCTCAGCCCGTGTGCAGCCGCAGCGTCCGCACCCCGCCGCCGGTGAGCAGCTCCACGATGCGCTCCCCGGCCGGCCTGCGCACCGCCCGGTCGCACTCGGGACAGGTGAAGGAGTAGAAGGTGGTGCGGCTGCTGGCACCGATGGCCAGCCGGAAGGCGTCCGAGGCCAGTTCGAAGCGGCCCCGGCAGTCCGGGCAGGCCGCCTTGAAGAACACCGGAGCGGCCATGCTCGCCAGAGTGGTCGTCGCCATCGTGGTCGTCATCCTTCGCTGCCTCCAACGGTCATCGGTGCGCCCGCGCGCTCCCGCGGTGGACCGGGCTCACCCGCCGTACGCCGCGAGCGCCTGCCCGGCCGCCTGCCGCGCGCTGTCCGCGAGTTCCGCGGGCGACACGATCCGGCCGTCCCGGCCCAGCCGCAGCGCCAGCCGCCGCAGCGACGCCGGGTCCGGGGTGCGCAGCGTGATCCGCAGCCCGCCGTCGGGGAGTTCGTCGGCCCGGTCGTGCGGGTAGTACTCGGCGACCCAGCGCCCGCCGGGCCCGACCTCGATCACGACCTCGGGGTCCTCGGCCGCGGGCTGCACCAGGCCCTCGGACAGATCGCGCAGCTCGACGGGCGGCGGGTCGGCCGGCGCGTCCAGCAGCTTGATCTTGGCCACCCGGTCGAGCCGGAAGGTCCGCCGGGCCTCGGAGAGCCGGCACCACGCCTCCATGTAGGTGTGGCCGACGGCGAACAGCCGGATCGGGTCCACCTCGCGCTCGGTCAGCTCGTCGCGTGCCGGGGAGTAGTAGCGCAGCCACAGCCGGCGCCGCTCGGCGATGGCGCGGTCCACATCGGCGAACACCCCACCCTCGGACTCGAAGGTCACCGACAGCCGGGAGCTGGCCCCGGCCGCCTCGCCCGCCGCCGCCTCCAGCTTGGCGGTGGCCCGCAGCAGCGCCTGCCGGTCGCCCTCGCGCAGCCCCGGGAGGGTGGCCACCGCACGCGCCGCGACCAGCAGCGCGGTGGCCTCGTCGGCGGCCAGCCGCAGCGGCTCCGCGGCGTCGTCGGGGTTGTGCCACCAGATGCGGTCGCCGTCGGTGTCGATGTCGAGGAGGTCGCCGCCGCGGAAGCTCGTCCCGCACATCGGCAGCACGTCGAGGTCGGCGATCAGCTCGTCCTCGGTGATGCCGAAGGCGCGGGCGACATCGCCGACCCGGGCGCCGGGGCGCTCGCGCAGATACGTCACCAGCGACAGCATCCGGCGGGTCTGGTCGATCGCGTTCGTAGCCATGGAGTCCGCTCCCCGTCCCTCTCAGCCCTTGGCCACGGCGCGCAGCCGATCGACGACGTCGGCACGCAGCTCCGCGGGTTCCAGTACGACCACATCCGGCCCGAACTCGACGAGCCAGGCGTCGAGTCCGTGCCCGTACGGGATCTCCAGCTCGTCCCAGCCGTCGCCCAGCGCGCGGACGGTCAGCGCGCGGGCACGCAGCGGATAGCCGTGCTCCGCGCGGAGTTTGATCCTCGCGGTGCCGGTGGCGGTCTCCCCGGCCCAGCTCTCGACGGTCTCGCGGACGGTGACGTGGTCGGGCACCGGAGCGGTGAACGCCCCTTGCCGGGAACGGACCTTGCCGGTGATCCGGGACAGCCGGAAGACCCGCTCGGCCTGCCGCTCCCGGTCCCAGCCGGCGACGTACCAGTGGCCGCGCCAGCACTCCAGGATCCACGGCTCGATGTGCCGCTGCTCGGGGCGCGCGGCGTTGGACTTGCGGTAGTCGAAGACCACCGGCCGGCGGTCGCGGCAGGCCAGCATCAGCGGCTCGAAGGCGGCTTCGTGGGCCGGGATCCGCGGTTCCAGGGCGCTGTGCGGCTGCCCGGCGTCCACGTCCCCGCCGTCCCCGACCAGCGGCATCCCGGCCGCGCGCAGCTTCTGCAGGGCGCCGCTGGCCGCACCGGCGAGCCGGGCCTGCTGCCAGACCTTGGCGGCGAGCCCGAGGGCGGCGGCCTCCTCGGCGTCCAGAGTGATCGGGGGCAGCCGGTTGCTGTCGCGGCGGGCGAGATAGCCGACCTCGCCGTCGATCCCGTCGACGGTCTCGATGACCAGACCGAGTTCGCGCAGATCGTCCTTGTCCCGCTCGAACATCCGGTTGAAGGACTCGTCCCCGCCGGCCGCGGCACCGCCCGGTCTACCGACCACAGCGTTTCCCGGTCTGCCGACCGCGGCACCGCCCGGTCTACCGACCTCGATGTACGCCTCGATCGACGTCCGCAGCTCGCGCTTGGACAGCGGGCGTCGCGTCCCCAGCAGGCACAGCGCCAGACTCATCAGCCGCTCGGCCTTGGCAATCGCCATCGACGCCCTCTCTCGTTGAGCTCCCGACCGCTGACCGTACCGTTCTGGGTGCGTGCGGCAAAGCCGAGGGCCCATGCCATCCAGCATGGGCCCTCGGAGCGTCGGACGGGGTCTCAGACCGCGACCAGATCGCAGACGAAGATCAGCGTCTCGTTCGGCGCGATACGGCCGCCACCGGCGCCGCGCTCGCCGTAGGCGAGGTGCGGCGGGATGGTCAGCCGGCGCCGGCCGCCGACCTTCATGCCCTGCACACCCTTGTCCCAACCCGGGATGACCTGGCCGACGCCCAGCTGGAACTGGAGCGGCTTGCCTCGGTTCCAGCTCGCGTCGAACTCCTCGCCGGTGCTGAAGGAGACGCCGACGTAGTGCACGGAGACCATGTCCCCGGCCTTGGCGACCGGCCCGTTGCCCTCCCACAGGTCCACGATCTCCAGGTCGGTGGGAACCGGGCCCTCGGGGAAGTCGATCTCGGGCTTGTCGATGTTCACGTATGTGCTCCTACTTGCGAATCTTTTCGATTACCGGGCCAGTCTTGCAGATCTTGCGGCAGCCGCCGTCAGACCGTGCCGACGATGTCGACCACGAAGACCAGGGTGTTCTTCGCCAGCTCGTGCTGCGGGCTCCCGCCGTAGCCCAGCTTCGGCGGGATCACGACCTCCACCCGGTCCCCGACGTGCTTGCCGACCAGCGCCTGGTCCCAGCCCTGGACGACCTGCCCGGTACCGATCTGGAACGCGGTCGCGCCCCCGTGGTCCCAGGACGAGTCGAACTTCTTGCCGTCCTCCCACTTCACACCGGTGTACTGGGCGATCAGCCCGTCACCGGCCTTCACCTCGGCGCCCTTGCCCTTGATCAGCACCTGCTGCTTGAGGTCGGCGGGCGCCTTCTCCCCCTTGGGGACGGTGATCGTCGCGGCCTTGTCGTCCGCCGCCTTGACCTCCGGCATCCCGTCCTCCGGCGCCGCCTGGGTGCCCTCGGCCTTCGCCTTCTTGTCCACCTTCTTCGCACCGACCACGTCGACGACCCACACCAGGCCGTCCTCCGGCTTGATGCCGGACTGCGGGTTCAGGCCCTCGCCGATCAGCGCCTTCGCGGTGCCCTCCACCTCGAACCGGCCGCCGACCTTCTGCCCGGCCACCGAGGTCATGACCTTGGGCGGCAGCATCTGCTGCGTCATCTGGTCGGTGACCTCGCTGACGACCTGGGTCCGCGGCGCACCCGGCTTGGCCCCCGGCTCCGGCGTCCAGCTGCTGCCGAGGTTCTGGCCCTTCATCGTCTGCGCGACGAAGTCCAGCCGGACCAGATCACCCTTGTCGACCACCGCGCCCTTGCCCTCGATGAGGGTCTTGGTGACGGCCTTGTCGGTGGGCTTGGCACCCTTGGGCACGGTGATCGTGGGCTTCTTGCCCGCGGTGCCCGCCACCTTGACCACCGCCTCGCCGGAGGTCTTGCCGTCGTCGGACCCGCAGGCGGCGGTGAAGAGCAGAACGGGCACGGCCAGCGCGGCGACGGCGGCGCGACGGGTGTGCTTGGTGAACGGACGGGGGAAGCGCCCCCCGGGAATATTCAGCATCTGTCCAACTCGGGCTCGTGGGGTAGATGGGCAATGCCCGCCACTCTACGACCTGCGCCTGTGGCGGTTTCCCGGCACAACACACGCAATGCGCCGGGAGCATTCCGCTCCCGGCGCACCGCCTGGCATTCCCGCCGCTCACATCCCGGCGATCAGCTTCTCGACCCTGTCGTCGACGGAACGGAACGGGTCCTTGCACAGGACCGTGCGCTGCGCCTGGTCATTGAGCTTCAGATGCACCCAGTCGACCGTGAAATCACGGCGCTGCTCCTGCGCCCGGCGAATGAAGTCACCGCGCAGCCGCGCACGCGTGGTCTGCGGCGGCACCGACTTGCCCTCGAAGATCTTCAAGTCGTTGCAGATCCGCTCCGCTTGCCCCTTCCGCTCCAGGAGGTAGTAGAGCCCCCGGCGGCGGTGGATGTCGTGATACGCGAGGTCTATCTGCGCCACTCTCGGATGGGACATGGTGATGTTGTGCTTCGTGCGGTAACGCTCGATGAGCTGATGCTTCATCACCCAGTCGATCTCGGTGGAGATACGGTCCAGCTCCTCGTCCCGGACCGCCTCCAGCGTCCGGCCCCACAACTCCAGAACCCGCTCGACGGTGCCGGTCCGGATTCCCCGGCGGTCGCAGAAGTCGACGGCCTTTTCGTAGTACTCCTGCTGGACCTCCAGCGCCGACGCCTCGCGCCCGCTCGCCAGCCGCACCTTGCGCTGGCCGGTGATGTCGTGACTGACCTCGCGGATCGCCCGGATCGGGTTCTCCAGCGTCAGATCGCGCATGACGGTGCCCGCCTCGATCATGCGCAGGACGAGGTCGGTGGCGCCGACCTTCAGCATCATCGTCGTCTCGGACATGTTCGAGTCGCCGACGATGACGTGCAGCCGGCGGTAGCGCTCGGCGTCCGCGTGCGGCTCGTCGCGGGTGTTGATGATGGGCCGCGAGCGGGTGGTCGCCGAGGAGACGCCCTCCCAGATGTGTTCCGCCCGCTGGCTGACGCAGTACACGGCGCCGCGCGGGGTCTGGAGGACCTTGCCCGCGCCGCACAGCAGCTGCCGGGTGACCAGGAACGGAATGAGGATGTCCGCGAGCCGGGAGAACTCGCCGTGCCGGGCGACGAGATAGTTCTCGTGGCAGCCGTAGGAGTTTCCCGCCGAATCGGTGTTGTTCTTGAAGAGATAGACGTCGCCCGCGATTCCCTCCTCGTGCAACCGGCGTTCGGCGTCGACGAGCAGACCTTCGAGAATGCGCTCACCGGCCTTGTCGTGCGTGACCAGCTCGGTCACGTTGTCGCACTCGGGAGTTGCGTATTCCGGGTGCGAACCCACGTCCAAGTACAGGCGGGCGCCGTTCCGCAGGAAGACATTGCTGCTGCGGCCCCATGACACGACTCGGCGGAAGAGGTAACGCGCCACCTCGTCAGGAGACAGTCGGCGCTGTCCCCTGAACGTGCACGTGACGCCGTACTCGTTCTCCAGCCCGAAAATGCGGCGGTCCATGACTGAACATTACGCCTGATGGCCTGCTCTGAAACCGGGTTCGACAGCCCCGTTTCGATCATTTTCCGCCGGGCGCGCACCCGCTGTACGCTGCACCGGGTCACCCAGAAAGCGCTTCGTCGACAAAAGGACGAGCAGCGCGGCGACCCCGCCGGCCCCGGCGACCGCGAACCCGCCCGCCGGACCACCGGCCTCCACCACGGGCCCCACCACCGAGGCGCCCACCGCCGAACCGACCCCGAACGTGGTCACCAGCCAGGAAAACGCCTCCGTCACCGTCCCCTTGGGCGCATGCCGGTCCACCACCACGAAAGCGCAGGCCAGCGCGGGCGCCAGGAACACCCCGGCCACGCCCGTCAGCGCCGTCATCCCGGCCACACCCGGCACCAGCGCCAGCGGCAGATACCCCAGCGCCAGCAGCGCGACGAGCAGCCGCAGCCGCCCCTCCGGACGCCCCGGCCACTCCCGGGCGCCGTAGACGATGCCGCCGGCCAGCGCCCCGGCGCCGAGCGCGGAGAGCAGATAGCTGGAGACCATCCCGCCACCGTGCTCATCGGCGTACGCCACCGCCGCCACCGCTATCGACCCCAGCGCCAGCCCGACGAAGAAGAACGCACCGATCAGCACCAGCATCCCAGCCGACCGCAGCGCCCCCAGCCAGTGCGCCTCGCGCGGTCCGCTGCGCCACTCCCGGGAGGGCTCGGAGACCACGACGGACAGCGCGCCGAGCACCCCGAGCGCGTTGATGACCAGCAGCGCCGCGCCGGCCGACCAGGCCGCCACGCACAGCGTCACCAGCAACGGCCCCACCGCGAACATGACTTCCTGCGCCACCGCGTCCAGCGCGTACGCGGCGTGCACCCGGTCCGCGCGCCGGAGCACCCCCGGCCACAGCGCCCGCAGCCCGCCCTCCAGCGGCGGGGTGAAGAACCCGGCGATCACCACGGCGGCGTAGGCGAGCCACAGCGGATCCACCCCGACGGCCGCGAGCAGCGCCATCCCGAGCGCGGAGAGCACCGAGCCGGGCAGCATCACCCGCGGCTGCCCGTAGAGGTCCACCGCCCGCCCGAGGAGCGGCTGGCCGATCGCGTTGCAGACGCCGTAGACCGCGGAGAGCGCGCCGGCCAGGGCGTAGCTGCCGCCCTGGGCGCGGACGAAGAGGACCACCGCCAGAGGCGCGGTGGCGTTCGGCAGCCGGCCCACCAGGGTCCCCGCCAGCAGCCGGGCCGCATGCCGGGTCCTGAGCAAATCCGCATATCCCGCGGCCATGCCTGCCCCTCTCCGCCCGACCCGGGCCGGCCCGGACGTGTTACGTATAACTTCCGCCGTCATACGTACCATGGCGGCAATCCGCGGGTCCACCCCGCAGCGGACACACGCAAGGAGTGACACCCCGGTGACCAGCAACGAGGCCGCGCAGCCTGCCCGCCGCCCGGCCGCCGCCGACCGTGTCACCAGCCGCGACGTCGCCCGCGTCGCCGGCGTCTCGCAGGCCGCCGTCTCCCTCGTCCTCGGCGACAAATGGCGCGGCCGGGTCTCCCCGGGCAAGGCCGACGCCGTCCGCGCCGCCGCCCGCGAGCTGGGCTACCGCCCCAATCTCGCCGCCCGCAGCCTACGCATGGGCCGCACCCGTACGGCGCTGCTCGTCGTGCCGGCCCTCACCACCGAGTTCTTCGCCCGGGTCTACACGGGCGCCGCCCGGATCGCCGCCGGCCACGATTTCGGCGTGGTCCTCTACCCGTCCCCCGAGGGCATCGGCCCCGCCCGCGACCCCTTCGACTCCGCCGCCGCCACCCTCGACGGCGTCATCGCCTCCTCCATGGCCGCCGAGGCTCTCACCCCGCTGCGCGCCGCCGGGCTGCCCCTGGTGATGCTCGACAGCGACCCCGCCGACACCCGCGCCTCGGCCACCGTCAACCTCGACATCGCCGACGGCGTACGGCAGTTGGCCCGCCACCTCACCGGCCTCGGGCACCGCCGCATCACCCACCTCGCGGCCGATGTCGACTCCTGGACCTTCGCGGTCCGCGCCCGGACCCTCGGCGACACCCTGGCCGGCGTCCCCGGCGCCGTACTGCACCGGCAGCCGGCCGCCCTCGGCGTCACCGCCGGACTCCACGCCGCGCACACCGCGCTGACCGCCCCCGGCCCCCGCCCCACCGCGCTCCTGTGCGACGACGACATCATCGCCGCCGGCGCCTGCAAGGCGGTCCGCCGCCTCGGTCTGCGCATCCCGGAGGACATCTCGGTCACCGGCTTCGACGACCTGGCCCTGGCCGTCGCCGTGGAACCGGAGCTGACGACCGTACGGCTCCCCGCGGAGGAGTTCGGCGAGGCCGGTATGCGCGCCCTGATGGCCGTGCTGGACGGCGCCCCCGCCGGCGCCGAGACGCTCCCCGTCACGCTCGTTCCGCGCGGCTCCACCGCCCCGCCGCCGGGCGCCCCGCACAACAGCGCGCGCCCCGGCGGGCGATGACCCACCGGGGCGCGCGATCCGGGCACGGAGGCCGGCCGGCGTTCCTCCGGAATCCTCAGTCCGCGGACCCGGACTCCCCTTCGCTCCCGTCGGCGGCGTCCGGACCGGAGTCGTCCTTGCCGCCGGCTCCGCCCTCGGTGGCCTTGCCGTTGGCGCCCTTCCCCTTGGCGCCCTTGCCGGCCGCGCCGGACGCGTCGCCGGCACCCGAGGACTCGCCCGAGTCCCCCTCCTCGCCGTCGGCCTCGGGCTTTTCCGCTCCCGAGGCACCGTGCTCGTCCAGCAGCCGGGACAGCTGGCGGCCCAGGATCCGCTTGAACTTCCGCTGCTGCGGGCGGGTCCGGTCCAGGGTCGCGACCTCCAGGTGCTCGGCGGTCAGCGTCCGCTCGCCCCCGTTGGTGTCCCGCGACAGCGACTCCACCGCCAGCCGCAGCGCCTCCGCCAGCGTCATCCCGTCGCGGTGCCGCTGGTCGAGATAGCTGCTGATCTGGTCCGCGTTGCCGCCCACCGCGACCGAGCCGTGCTCGTCCACGATCGAGCCGTCGTGCGGCAGCCGGTAGATCTGGTCGTCCTCGGGGGCGTTGCCCACCTCGGCCACGATCAGCTCGACCTCGTAGGGCTTCTCGGCCGCGCTGGAGAAGATCGAGCCGAGCGTCTGCGCGTAGACGTTGGCCAGACCGCGCGCGGTCACGTCATCCCGGTCGTAGGTGTAGCCGCGCAGATCGGCGTAGCGCACACCGCCGATCCGCAGGCTCTCGAACTCGTTGTACTTGCCGACCGCAGCGAAGGCGATGCGGTCGTAGATCTCGCTGACCTTGTGCAGGGCGCGGGAGGGATTCTCGGCGACGAAGACCACGCCGTCGGTGTATTGCAGCACCACGACGCTGCGACCGCGCGCGATGCCCTTGCGGGCGTACTCGGCACGGTCGGCCATGGCCTGCTGGGGTGAGACATAGAACGGCGTCGACACCGGCTATCCGTCCCTTCCTGTCAAAAGCTCTCTCGGTGGCTGGGGGCGCATGGCGGAACATCCGTCCCGTCAGAGCAGCGCGGCGCGCGGACCGTCGGGCTGATCGAGGCGGCGCTCGTGAACGGCGCGGGCGATCTCCGAGACCTCGGCCTCGGTGAGCTTCTTGAAGCCCTCTTCCGTGATCACCGTGACGATCGGGTAGATCCGCCGCGCCATGTCCGGCCCGCCGGTCGCCGAGTCGTCGTCGGCGGCGTCGTACAGCGCCTGGACGACGGCGGTGGCGGCCTGATGCTCCGTGAAGTCCTCGCGGAAGAGCTTCTTCAGCGCACTGCGCGCGAAGACCGAGCCGGAGCCCGTCGCCGCGAAGCCGTGCTCCTCCGAGCGCCCGCCGGTGACGTCGTACGAGAAGATACGGCCCTTCTCGCGGTCGATGTCGTAGCCGGCGAACAGCGGCACCACGGCGAGGCCCTGCATGGCCATCCCGAGGTTGCTGCGAATCATCGTCGAGAGGCGGTTCGCCTTGCCCTCCAGGGAGAGTTGGGTCCCCTCGACCTTCTCGAAGTGCTCCAGTTCCAGCTGGAACAGCTTGACCATCTCCACCGCGAGCCCGGCCGTGCCCGCGATACCGACCGCCGAGTACTCGTCTGCCGGGAAGACCTTCTCGATGTCGCGCTGCGCGATCACATTGCCCATCGTCGCCCGACGGTCACCGGCGAGCACCACACCGCCGGGGAAGGACGTCGCCACGATGGTCGTGCCGTGCGGCGCCTCGATGGCGCCCTGCACCGGCGGCAACGGGCGCTTGCCCGGCAGCAGCTCGGGCGAGTGGTCACCGAGAAAGTCCATGAACGAGGACGACCCGGGCGTCAGGAAGGCAGCCGGTAGACGCCCGGTGCTTCGAGGATTGGCTTCCACACGTTTCCTTCCAGATACTCAGCCGCCCGCCTCAAGGCGTCCGGCCGATCCTTGAATTGGCCCAAGGCTGCATTGCAGCTGAAGCACAGTACGCCTCGGACTTTACCCGTCTCGTGATCGTGATCCACATGCGCGGGAGCGGCGTCCAAGCAGATTACGCACAGCCCCCACTGCTCCTTGACCAGAGCGTCACGCTCGGCTTCGGTGATGCCGTACTGGCGCTTCAGGTGACGGACCCGCCCTTTCGCTGCTTTACACGGCTTGCAGAGCGTGGCGAATCCATCCGAAGTGCGACGATTCCGATGCCACTCGCTGTGCGGTTTAGCCTCCCCACACGTGCGGCAATGCTTGTACCCTTCCGGCGCCTCGACTTTCGGCCTGACATTCTTGCCGCGAGCAAGCTGGCGCGCCTGGTGGTACGCCGCCGCACACTCACGGCAGTACGCCTGGAGGCCATCTCGCATGGACCTGTTGCCGGCGAACGCCACCCGCGGTTTCCGCTCCCGGCACCGCGAGCAACGCCGCCCCTCGTCCGCCTTGGACAACTACACCCTCCCCTATTTCAACCTTCATTTTGAAGGTTGAATCACTCCCCACCCTTCTGAACGAAGGAACGCACGAAATCCTCGGCGTTCTCCTCGAGTACGTCATCGATTTCGTCGAGGACCGAGTCCACGTCGTCGCTCAGCTTCTCCTGCCGCTCCTTGAGGTCCTCGGAGACCTGCGCGTCCTGCGTCTGCTCCTCGACCTCTTCGGTGGAACGGGTGGCCTTCTGCTGTCCGCCGCCGCTGTCCTTGGTCGCCATATCCCTCACCCCGCTCGGTTCGCCCCGCTCGATGTGACCTTCAAGATCCGACCCTACAAGCAGGGTCCGACATCGGCCCTGCACTTCCTGCAACGCCCGGGAGTCACCTCGATGATTCCCACGCCGCGACCTTTTCAGCCGCGGATCAGCTGCCGATCATGGCGAATTTGCCATGAACCTGCCGCAAGTCAGCGGCCGGACAACGTCCTGACCAGCTCTTCTGCCGTCCGGCACCGGTCCAGCAGCTCCTTGACGTGCTTACGGGTCCCGCGCAGCGGCTCCAGCGTGGGCACCCGTTGCAGGGAGTCACGGCCGGGCAGATCGAAAATGACCGAATCCCACGAGGCGGCGGCGACATCGTCCGCGTACTGCTCCAGGCACCGGCCGCGGAAGTAGGCCCTGGTGTCCTCCGGAGGCTTCAGCTCGGCCCGCTCGACCGCGGGCTCGTCCAGGAGTCGCCTCATCTTGCCGCGGGCCGCCAGACGGTTGTACAGGCCCTTCTCCGGACGCACGTCGGCGTACTGGAGGTCGATGAGGTGCAGCCGGGCGGAGTCCCAGTCCAGGCCGTCCCGCCGGCGGTAGCCCTCCATGAGCTCGCGCTTGGCGACCCAGTCCAGCTCGCCGGACAGGCTCATCGGGTCGTTCTCCAGCCGCCCGAGCACGTCCTCCCACCGGGTCAGGACGTCCTTGGTCTGCTCGTCGGCATCCGCCCCGTAGCGGTCCTCGACGTATTTGCGGGCCAGCTCGAAGTACTCCATCTGGAGCTGTACGGCGGTGAGCGTACGGCCGCTGCGGAGCGTGATCAGGTATTGCAGCGTGGGGTCGTGCGAGACGTGGTGCAGGGTGCGTACGGGCTGATCGACGGCAAGATCGACGGCGATGAAGCCGTCCTCGATCATGGACAGCACCAGCGAGGTGGTGCCCAGCTTCAGGTACGTGGAGATCTCGGAGAGGTTCGCGTCACCGATGATCACATGCAGCCGGCGGTACTTCTCCGCGTCCGCGTGCGGTTCGTCGCGGGTGTTGATGATGGGCCGCTTGAGGGTCGTCTCCAGGCCCACCTCCACCTCGAAGTAGTCGGCGCGCTGGCTGATCTGGAAGCCGTGCTCGTGGCCGTCCTGGCCGATTCCGACCCGGCCGGCGCCGGTGATGACCTGCCGGGAGACGAAGAACGGCGTCAGGTGGCGCACGATGTCCGAGAAGGGGGTCTCCCGCTTCATCAGGTAGTTCTCGTGCGTCCCGTAGGAGGCGCCCTTGTTGTCGGTGTTGTTCTTGTAGAGGTGGATCGGCTGGGCGCCGGGGACCTGGGCGGCCCGCTCGGCGGCCTCGGCCATGATCCGCTCGCCGGCCTTGTCCCAGAGGACCGCGTCGCGCGGATTGGTGACCTCGGGGGCGCTGTACTCGGGGTGTGCGTGGTCGACGTAGAGCCTGGCCCCGTTGGTGAGGATCACGTTGGCCAGGCCGATGTCCTCGTCGGTGAGCTGGCTGGAGTCGGCGGCCTCGCGGGCGAGGTCGAAGCCGCGGGCGTCCCGCAGCGGGTTCTCCTCCTCGAAGTCCCAGCGGGCACGGCGTGCCCGGTGCATCGCCGCCGCGTAGGCGTTGACGACCTGGGACGAGGTGAGCATGGCATTGGCATTCGGGTGGCCGGGGACGGAGATCCCGTACTCCGTCTCGATCCCCATTACTCGCCGTACGGTCATGCGGCCCTCCTTGCCCGGCGGCGGCCCCGGATGGGGCCGGCGCTCAAGTACCGCTGCGCTTCCGGTCCGTGTGCGTGCCCCGCGTCAGCACAGCGTGACGCAGCGGTACCGAAGAGCCTAGAACGCCTTTGCGGCGCTGGGGAGATCATTACAGTCATTGCTCCAGTCCGGTTTTCCCTGGTTCATCGCTGCCGTCGGGGGGCGGTCCGCTCGCCCCCGCAAAAGCGTCCGGCTGCGGACGCCCCGTGCAGGACATCCGCAGCCGGAGAGCGGTGTTACAGGTATTGGCCGGTATTGGCCACCGTGTCGATGGAGCGACCGGTGTCCGCGCCCTGCTTTCCGGTGACGAGGGTGCGGATGTATACGATCCGCTCGCCCTTCTTGCCGGAGATCCGGGCCCAGTCGTCCGGGTTGGTGGTGTTGGGCAGGTCCTCGTTCTCCTTGAACTCGTCCACGCACGCCTGGAGGAGGTGGGAGACCCGCAGACCCTTCTGGTTGTGCTCGAGGAAAGCCTTGATGGCCATCTTCTTCGCACGTCCGACGATGTTTTCGATCATCGCGCCGGAGTTGAAGTCCTTGAAGTAAAGGACTTCCTTGTCACCATTGGCATAGGTGACCTCCAGGAATCGGTTTTCCTCGGATTCCGCGTACATCTGCTCGACGACCGACTGAATCATCCCGCTGACCGCGGCTGTGCGCGAATCGCCGTGCTCGGCGAGATCGTCGGCGTGCAGCGGGAGGTTTTCCGTGAGGTACTTCGAGAAGATGTCCTTGGCGGCCTCCGCGTCCGGACGCTCGATCTTGATTTTCACGTCGAGGCGGCCGGGGCGCAGGATCGCCGGGTCGATCATGTCCTCGCGGTTCGAGGCACCGATGACGATGACGTTCTCCAGGCCCTCCACACCGTCGATCTCGGAGAGCAGCTGCGGGACGATGGTGTTCTCCACGTCCGAGCTGACGCCGGATCCCCGGGTGCGGAAGAGGGAGTCCATCTCGTCGAAGAAGACGATGACGGGCGTGCCCTCGCTCGCCTTTTCCCTGGCGCGCTGGAAGACCAGGCGGATGTGCCGCTCGGTCTCGCCGACGTACTTGTTGAGCAGCTCGGGGCCCTTGATGTTGAGGAAGAAGCTCTTCCCGGCCGGCTGCCCGGTGACCTCGGCGACCTTCTTGGCAAGGGAGTTGGCGACCGCCTTGGCGATGAGCGTCTTGCCGCAGCCGGGCGGGCCGTAGAGCAAGACACCCTTGGGCGGCCGGAGTTCGTGTTCCTTGAAGAGGTCGGGGTAGAGGTAGGGGAGCTCGACCGCGTCCCGGATCTGCTCGATCTGGCCGCCCAGACCGCCGATCTTGGTGTAGTCGATATCCGGAACCTCTTCGAGGACCAGTTCCTCGACCTCGCTCTTCGGGATGACCTCGTAGACATAGCCGGAGCGGGATTCGAGCAGCAGGGCGTCGCCGGGGCGGATGGTGGTGTCCAGCAGTGGCTCGGCGAGCCGCACCACCCGCTCCTCGTCGGTGTGCCCGATCACCAGCGCGCGCTCGCCGTCCTCAAGGATTTCCTTGAGGGTGACGATGTCGCCGGCGCACTCGAACTCCATGGCCTCGACCACGTTGAGCGCTTCGTTGAGCATCACCTCTTGGCCGCGCCGGAGGTCGTCGATCTCAACGCTGGGGCTGACGTTCACCCGGAGCTTTCGGCCTCCGGTGAAAATGTCGACCGTGCCGTCCTCGTTCGCCTGCAGGAAGACACCGAAGCCGGCCGGCGGCTGGGCGAGCCGGTCGACCTCCTCCTTGAGCGCGACGATCTGGTCGCGGGCCTCGCGGAGCGTATTGGCGAGACGCTCGTTCTGAGCGGAAACGCCGGCCAGGTTGGTCTGCAGCTCGACGATCCGCTCTTCGAGAATCCTCGTGTGCCGCGGAGAGTCGGCGAGCTTGCGTCGCAGGACGGCGATCTCCTGCTCAAGATAGGCAACCTGGCCGGCTGGATCTTCAGACCCGCGCCCCGGCCGGATGCCGCGGTTGATGTCGTCGTCGTGGGCTGCCACGGTCCTCACCTCCTCCAAGGAGCTGGACGCTTCCTGACCCTACCTGGGCCGGTGCAGGTTGAAACCCCTAGATCGAAAAGACTGTCGGGGTGTGTCCGATCTTCACCCTTGCGCACGTCCTCACGCCAAGGGAATACCCACCCAACAACATCGGAAAGCGAGCGGTTGTATCGTCGAGTCGGTCAACACCCGTCAGGGCTGGCGCCACTTAGACAAAAACGGTTCACGTACGCAGGAACGGCAGGCGAGATGACCGCGCAGGACGAAGCACCGGAGCTGGAAGTCTGGATCGACCAGGACCTGTGCACCGGGGACGGCATCTGCGCGCAGTACGCGCCGGAGGTCTTCGAGCTGGACATCGACGGCCTGGCCTATGTCAAGAGCGCGGACGACGAGCTGTTGCAGGAGAAGGGGGCCACAACGCCCGTCCCCCTGCCGCTGCTCAACGATGTGCGGGACTCGGCCAACGAGTGTCCCGGCGACTGCATCCACGTGCGCCGCGTCGCCGACCAGGTCGAGGTCTACGGGCCGGACGCCGGCTGAACAGCACGTATCACGCGGTGTGGACGCGTACGGACAGGGCGTAGGCGAGACACGGGAGATCGGCGGACGCGAGCACGTCGGGTGAGGGATCAGGCACCCTCGGTGGTGCCGTCGGCGGGGAGTTCGCTCTGGACGAACTTCCCGCCCTGCCATTGCCACTTGACGCTCTTGTGGACGTCGGGGCAGCAGCGCGGCACATCGAGCGTGGAGTAGCCGAGCAGCGTCGTGGAGATCTCCCGGCCCTGGATGCCGATGTCCTGGACCGTGAGCCGCCGGTCGGGCGCCAGAAGGGTCGCGACGATGCGCGGTGCGGCCTTGGGGTCGGAGGGCTGCGCGAGGACGTAGACGCCGCTGGGCGGGGTCCCGGCCTCGGTGTGGCAGCGGACCACGGCGACGGTCTCCGTACCGCCGGTGCCGTCGAGGTCGCCGGAGACCTTGTCGGTCACGTCGAGGCGGTTGGGCCCGCAGTTGACGGGAAACACCACCCGGCTCGGGTCGGGAGCCGGCGCGGGCCGCGCGGACCGGGTGGTGGCGACCGCCGTGGCCGTGGCGTCGGGCGGCTGGATGAGGGACGAGACCGCGATGACCGCCGAGACGGCGGTCGCGGTGGCGAGCCAGTGCATGGGGTGGGGCTGGGTGTGCAACAGGTCCTGGCCTGCCAAGGGCTGCACGTGGGGTAACTCCTGTGAAGTGCTGTGGCGGTGGGAGTGCCCAGCATCGTTCCACAGGAGGGGTCGGCAAGGAACCGGCGGGGGCGGAGTTTTCCGTGCAGATGCCGGGGTGGAAACGAAACGGCGCCGCCGGCGGTTCCCCGGCGGGGAACTCGTCGGCGGCGCCTGGTGGTTCGGCGGCCGGAGCGGGCGCGTCAGCCGTGCTCGTTGGAGCCGTCCGGGCGGGCGGACGCCGCCCCGTCGGGCCTACCGGGGACGCCATTCTCCCGCCCGCCCGGCACGCTCTTCTCCCGCCCGCCCGGCACGCTCTTCTCCCGCCCGCCCGGCACGCTCTTCTCCCGCCCGCCCGGCCCTGCGTAGTCCTCCCCGTAAGCGCCCTTGGCCGGTCGGCGGCGGCGCAGCGGGGGCTCGACTCCGTCGGCGAGACGGCGTGCGGTGAGCAGGAAGCCGGTGTGGCCGATCATGCGGTGGTCGGGGCGGACGGCGAGGCCCTCGACGTGCCAGGTGCGGACCATGGTCTCCCAGGCCGACGGCTCGTTGAAGGTGCCGTGTTCGCGGATCGCCTCGACCGTGCGGGCCAGCTGCGTGGTGGTGGCCACGTAGGCGCAGAGGATGCCGCCGGGCACCAGGGCCTTGGAGACCGCCTCCAGGCACTCCCAGGGGGCGAGCATGTCCAGGATGACGCGGTCGACGTCGGTGTCGGAGAGGTTGTCCTGGAGGTCGCCGACGGTGAGCGTCCAGGCGGGGTGCGGGCCGCCGAAGTAGCGCTCCACGTTCTGCGTGGCGATCTCGGCGAAGTCGGCGCGGCGCTCGTAGGAGTGCAGCATGCCGTCGTCGCCGATGGCGCGCAGCAGGAAGCTGCTGAGGGAGCCGGATCCCACGCCCGCCTCGACGACGCGGGCGCCGGGGAAGATGTCGGCCATCGCCAGGATCTGCCCCGCGTCCTTGGGGTAGACCACGGCGGCGCCGCGGGGCATGGACAGGACGTAGTCGGGGAGCAGGGGGCGCAGCGCGAGGTAGGCGACGTTCCCGGTGGTACGGACAACACTGCCCTCGGGAGCGCCGATCAGCTCGTCGTGGGGGAAGGCTCCCTTGTGGGTGTGGAAGCTCTTGCCCTCTTCGAGCGTGAAGGTGTAGTGGCGTCCCTTGGGGTCGGTGAGCTGGACCTGGTCCCCGACCTTGAAGGGCCCGCGACGGCGGGCGGCACCGGTCGGTTCGGACATGTGACCAGCCTACCGGCCGTACGGCATGCCCCGTACCAGGGGAGCGGCGGGCGGGGGGCCGGGGCCGCGGGGCGGGCCGTGCTGCGGACGGGCGGCGGGCGGCGGGCGGCGGCCAGGAGGCCGGCGGTGGGGCCGCCGGTGCCAGGGTGCGCGGGGCGGCTATCGGGGCGGTCGAACGCGGCTGTCCCCCCGGCTGGGGGCTACCCAAGGGTGCGCGGCGAGAACCGCGGGTGCGGGGAGGGGCCGGGCCGGGCCGGCGTGGGGTGCGGCCGGAGCAGGCGGGTGCGGCGGCCCCGTCAGGACGGCGGGGTGCGGCCGGTGCGGGTCCGTAGGGACACCCGGGACTCGCGGGACGCCCGGGACGCCCGGAGGCGCGAGCGGGGCCGGTCAGGCATGGACGGCCGGGGGCGGACCGGCGGCCCCAGGACGACGCACGGCCGGGCGCGGACCTGGCGAACAAACCTCAGGACGGACGGTCGCAGGCGCGCGGCAGGGCGCAGCCGGGGCGTCCTCAGGACGGGCGGGCCATGGCGGCGACGAAGGCGCGTTCCACGTCGGCGGTGGAGAGGACGCCGTAGATCTCGCCGGTGTCCTCGACGACCAGGTACTCCGTGGCGGGCGTGGCGCGGAGGTACTCCAGGAGGTTTTCGCCGGCCAGCTCGGCGCCGACGCGCATCCCGTCCCTGAGGTCCTGGGCCAGGGTGCCCACGGAGACCCAGGGACGGCGGTGGTCGGGGATGCCGACGATGGCGGCCTCGCGGACCAGGGCGGTGGGGGTGCCCTGGCGGTCGACGACCACCAGGGCGCGGGCGCCGGCGTCGTTGGCGCGGCGCAGCGCCTCGGAGAGCGGGGTGTCGGTCTCGACGGGGATGGCGCGCCGGGTGAGCGTACGGGCGGTGAGGTCGGGGAGGCGTTCGCGCAGCCGGGCCATGCGGAGGCTGTTGCCGGCGCCGGTCCAGATGATCGCGGCCAGGATCGCGGCGAGCAGGGCGTCGGTGAGCGAGTCGGCGCCGCCGATCTCCTCGGGGGCGCGGCCGAGGGCGCCGGTGTGGGTGAGCAGCGGCAGGCCGATGAGGACGGTGACGGCGAGCGCGCGGCCGACCCAGGCGGCGGCAACGGTGCCGCTCATGGGCTTGCCGGTGATCTTCCAGACGACGGCGCGCAGCATCCGGCCGCCGTCCAGGGGGAGGCCGGGGAGCAGGTTGAAGATCGCGACGATGAGGTTGGAGATCATCAGGCCGGCGAGCAGGACGCCGGGGACGGTGCCCGCTTCGACCATCTGCATGCCCACGTAGAAGACGCCGGCGAGGACGAGGGAGAGCAGCGGGCCGACGAAGGCGAGGACGAATTCCCGGCCGGGGGTCTCGGTCTCCTTCTCGATCTCGGAGACGCCGCCGAAGAACTGGAGCTGGATGCGGCGTACCGGGAGCTTGAAGCTGAGCGCGGCGACGGTGTGTGCGAGTTCGTGGACGAGCACGGAGGCGTAGAAGGCGACCGCGAAGAAGAGGGAGACCAGGTAGCGGGCGGCGCCGAGCTCGGGCAGCACGCGCTCCAGTTGGCCGCCGAAGACCCAGGTGATCAGGGCGGCGACCAGGAACCAGCTGGGGGCGACGTAGACGGGCACGCCGAAGGGGCGGCCCATGAGGATGCCGCCGCCGACGCCCCGCTGCCTGACCGGCGCCGGTTCCTTGGCGCCGTCGCCGTGCTCGGGCTGCTGGGGCGGCTGGGCCTGCGCGGACTCCTTGGGGTCCTGCGGCTTCCCGCTCTCGTCCACGGCATCCCCTCGTCGAATACGGCATTGGCGCCTGCTCTGCGTGATAACTCGATCATGCAGGGCAAAGGTGCCCGACGTCGATGGTATGCGGAGCTTCCCGCCGTGATCCGACGCGGGTGGCGGGGTGCCGGGGTCCGGTCCGCGCCGGGCGGTGCGCGGGCCGCGGCGTTCACCGTTCGTGACCCGTCGGCGATTGTCAGTGGCGGGCCGTAGGGTTCTGTGGCATGGGATGGAGCACGGAAGAGACCGAGGCGGCCACGCAGGGTGGCGGGGGTGCGTCGGGTGCGGCGCAGGAGACGGCCGGGGTGCCGGCGCAGGGCGGGGCGCAGCCGCCGGTGGCGCTGTCGCCGTCGCGGGCCGGCGATTTCATGCAGTGCCCGCTGCTCTACCGCTTCCGCGTGATCGACAAGCTGCCGGAGAAGCCCAGCGCGGCGGCGACCCGGGGCACGGTCGTGCATGCGGTGCTGGAGCGGCTCTTCGACGCCCCGGCGGCGGAGCGTACGGCGGCCGGGGCACGCGCGATGGTGCCCGGTGAGTGGGAGAAGCTGCTGGCCAGGCGCCCGGAGCTGGCCGAGCTGTTCGAGGACGACGCGGACGGGTCGCGGCTGGGGCAGTGGCTGGCGGAGGCCGAGGCGCTGGTGGAGCAGTGGTTCTCGCTGGAGGACCCGACGCGGCTGGAGCCGGCGGACCGCGAGCTGTATGTGGAGACGGTGCTGGATTCGGGGCTGCGGTTGCGGGGGTTCATCGACCGGGTCGATGTGGCGCCGACGGGCGAGGTGCGGCTGGTCGACTACAAGACGGGCAAGGCGCCGCGCCCGCAGTTCGCCGAGAGCGCGCTGTTCCAGATGAAGTTCTACGCGCTGGTGGTGTGGCGGCTGCGCGGGGTGCTGCCGCGGCGGCTCCAGCTGGTCTATCTGGGCAGCGGGGAGGTGGTGACGTACGACCCGGGAGAGGCCGATCTGCGGGCCGTGGAGCGGAAGTTGCTGGCCCTGTGGGAGGCGATCCGGGTGGCGACGGAGACCGGGGACTGGCGGCCCCGGCCGACGAAGCTGTGCGGCTGGTGCGACCACCAGGCGCACTGCCCGGAGTTCGGTGGCACTCCCCCGGTGTATCCGTTGCCGGTGCGAGCAGCGGAGGCCGATCCGGCCGGCGGTCCGGGGGATGCCCCCCGGGAGCCCCAGGCGCCGCCGGTGCGCCCGGCGGACGGTGACGGCGGGCCGCAGGGCAGAATGGAGCGGATCGTGTAGATCGAGCCCTGTCGAAGGAGCGCTTGTGGCTATCCGCGTCCTGCTGGTCGACGACCAGCCCCTGCTGCGTACGGGTTTCCGGATGATTCTGGAGGCGGAGCAGGACCTGGCTGTCGTCGGTGAGGCGGGCGACGGTCTCCAGGCGCTGGAGCAGGTCCGGGCGCTCCAGCCCGATGTGGTGCTGATGGACATCCGGATGCCGCGGATGGACGGCGTCGAGGCGACCCGGCAGATCACCGGTCCGGCGAAGGACGGCCCGGCGAAGGTGCTGGTGCTGACGACGTTCGATCTGGACGAGTACGTCGTCGAGGCGCTGCGGGCCGGGGCGAGCGGCTTTCTGCTGAAGGACGCCCCGGCCAATGAGCTGGTGCAGGCGATCCGGGTGGTGGCGGCCGGCGAGGCGATGCTCGCGCCGAGCATCACCCGGCGGTTGCTCGACAAGTACGCCGGTCATCTGCCGTCGGGCGAGGAGCCGGTGCCGGACACCCTCCACACGCTCACGGAGCGCGAGGTGGAGGTGCTGAAGCTGGTGGCGCGCGGGCTGTCGAACGCGGAGATCGCGGCGGACCTGTTCGTCAGCGAGACGACGGTGAAGACGCATGTGGGCCATGTGCTGACGAAGCTGGGGCTACGGGACCGGGTGCAGGCCGCGGTGTACGCGTACGAGAGCGGGCTGGTGCGGCCGGGCACGCAATAGACCTAAAACCCTCCGGCGCGGCCCGCAGGGCACGTCGGGGGCTCCGAGCGGGCTCAGCGGCACCGAGAGAGCAGGCGGGGCCGGTCCGGGAAGTTCCCGGACCGGCCCCGGTGTCGTCCGCGGCGCGGTCAGCTCACGGCGGACTTGCTGATCTCCCAGAAGCGGAAGACGGTCGACGAGTCGAGCGTCCACTCCAGGCCGGAGACGCCGCGGCGGGACACCGCGTACTGCTTGCCCTGCCAGATCGGGATGACCGGCAGGTCCCTGGCGACGATGTCCTGGAGCTCGCGGAAGGCGTCCTTGGTGGCGCCGCGGTTGGGCTGGTCGGCCGTCCTGGGCAGCAACTGGCCCGAGATGACGGGCGAGTTGTAGTGGTTGTCCAGCACGTTGTCCTTGCCGAAGAACGGCTGGGTGAAGTTGTCCGGGTCCGGGTAGTCCGGGATCCAGCCCCTCACGTAGGCGCCGAAGCGGCCGGACGCCATGCCCTGCTCGTATTCCTGGGTGGGCACGCTGCGCACCTGGACGTTGAACAGCTTGCTGGCGTTGAGCTGTTGGGCGATTTCCCGGACGGCGGGGACGGTGCCGGGGCCGTACCGGTCGGGGGTGGCCCACAGGGTGAGCGGGACCTTGCTCTCGATGCCGGCGTCGCGGAGTGCCGCGGCGGCCTTGTCGGGCTGCGGGTGGTCGCCGTAGGTGTCGAAGTACGGGGTGGTGTGGCCGGTGATGCCGGCCGGGACGACCGAGTAGAGCGGTTCGGCGGTGCGCTGGTAGACGTCCCGTACCAGGGTTGCGCGGTCGAGCAGGTAGGCGATGGCCTTGCGGACGCCGAGCTTGCCGGCGACCGGGTCGTTCAGGTTGAAGACCAGGTGCATGACCTCGGCGCTGCCGCCCTCCACGACCTGGGTGCCGTGCTGCTGGTCCGGGGAGGCGTGGTCCAGTAAGGCGATGTCCTTCATGGCGAGTCCGCGGTAGGCGACGTCGACGGCACCGCCCTGGACGGCCTTCTTGAGCTGGTCGGTGCCGCCGAAGAACTTCACGGTCATACCGGAGTTCTTGACCTTGGCGGGGCCCTTGTAGGACCGGTTGACGGAGAACTTGGCCTGCTGGGGCCCGTAGGAGTCGAGGGTGTAGACGCCGGAGCCGGTGGCCTTGCCGTCGGTGCGCAGCCGGTCGGCGGGGTAGACGGCGTGGTCGACGATGGAGCCGGCACCCGAGGCGATCTTCATGGGGAAGGTGGCGTCGGGTGTCTTGAGGCGGAAGACGACGGTCCTGGCGTCCGGGGCGTCGACCGCGTCGAGGGCGGAGAACATCACGGCGGGGCCGTTCTTGTCCTTGATGCGCCGGGTGCGGTCGAAGGAGAACTTGACGTCCTGTGAGGTGAGCTTGTCGCCGTTGCTGAAGGCCAGGCCGTCCTTGAGGGTGCAGCGGTAGACCTTGCTGGCGGTGTCGGTGAAGCCGCACTTCTCGGCGGCTTCCGGTTCCGGCGTCGTACTGCCCTTGGGGAAACTCAGCAGCGATTGGAAGACGTTGTTGAACAGCAGCCAGGAGCCGGGGTCGTAGCCGGCCGCGGGGTCCGTGGCGACGACCTTGTCCGTCGTCCCCATGACCACGGGCTCCCCGTGGCCGGCCGCCGGTGAGTTGTCCGAGCCGCACCCGGCGACCGCAAGCAGGGCTGTCGCCAGCCCCGCTCGGATCGGGGCGGCCAGCCACTGGTCACGCTTCACTCGGTGGTTCCTCACGTTCTGGTGGTACCGGTCGGGGCGCGGTCGGTGGTTCCTCACGTTCTGGTGGTACCGGTCGGGCCGCGGCCGGGGGGCCGCGGCGGCGGGTGGTTGCGAGGTGAGGGTACGGCCCGCGGTCAGTTGGAGACGCCGCGGCCCAGCTCCCAGATCTGCAGCGCCGAGGAGGAGTTGAGGGCCCATTCGACGCCGGTGACGCTATCGCGCGCCGCCACATACTGCTTGCCCTGCCACAGCGGCAGGACCGGGACGTCGTCGGCGAGGAGGTCCTGTGCCTCCTTGAAGCCGGCCGCGGCGGCGTTGCGGTCGGTCTGCTGCCGGGTGGCCGGAATCAGATCCGACTCGATCTTGTCGTTCCGGTAGGGCAGGTTGAGGAAGTTCCCCTTGCCGACGAAGGGCGCGATGTAGTTGTCCGCGTCGGGGATGTCGGCGAACCACCCCATGCCGTACGCCGCGTACTTGCCGTTCGACGAATCGGTGCGGAACTGCTGCCACTTGTCGATGCCCTGGATGCTGACGTCGAAGAGCTTGGTGCTGTTGAGCTGCTTCTGCAGCGCCTGGAACTCCTTGGCCGTGCTGGAGCCGTAGTGGTTCTTGGTGTACGTCAGGGTGAACTTCACCGGGGTGGTGATGTTCGCCTGCGACAGGATCTGCCGGGCCGCGGAGACATCGGGGTTGCCGTACTTGGTGAAGAAGGAGTTGATGTGGCCGGTGAGGCCGGTGGGCACGAGCGAGTAGAGCGGGTCGCCGGTGTACGCGTAGACGTCGCGCACGAGCTGGGAGCGGTTGACGACCTGTGCCACCGCCTGCCGTACGGCCTTGTTGGAGACCGACGGGTCCTTGGTGTTGAAGGCGATGTAGCGGATCTCCTGGCCGGGCATCTCCTGCAGCATGATGTGCTTGTCCGTGGAGTTCTGCAGGCCCTTGACCTGGCCCGGCGACAGGCCGCGGTTGACCAGGTCGATGTCGCCCTTGCGCAGCGCCGCCTCCATGTCCGCGGAGTCGTCGAAGAACCGCATCTCGACCTTCTCGCTCTTCACCGTCAGCCCGCCCTTGTAGTCGGGGTTCTTGGTGAAGGTGGCCTTGGTGAGGCGGTCGCCGGAGCGCTCGGTCTTGACGGTGTAGGGGCCGGAGCCGACCACGTCCCAGCCCTTGTAGAGGCTGTTGTTGGGGTAGACCTGGCTGTCGACGATCGCGGCGGCGGGGGTGGCGAGCTTCTGCGGGAAGGTGGCGTCCGGCTTGGTGAGGTGGAAGACCACCTCGCGGTCGCTGGGGGTCTCGACCCGGTCGATGTCGTTGAGCAGCGACACCGGGCCGTTGGTGTAGTTGATGGTCCGCAGGCGGTCGATGGAGAACTTCACGTCCCGCGACGTGAGCGCATGCCCGTTCGAAAACTTCAGGCCGGTGCGCAGGGTGCAGCGGTACTGCTCGTTCTGGGTGTCGCGGAAGCCGCACGACTCGGCGGCCTCCGGCACCGGAGCGGTACCGGTACGGGGCAGCCGCATCAGCGTCTGGAAGGTGCTGCGCAACACGTTCCATGCGTCGACGTCGTACGCCTGCGCCGGGTCCAGCGGCGCCGGAGCCGCCTGGGTGGCCTCGATCTGCGAGGCGACGCCGACGACGATCGGCGAGCCGCCCGAGCCCGCGCCGTCCGAGCTGCCGCACGCAGCGAGAGCCGGGGCGAGGAGTCCGGCCAGTGCCGGCAGCACCAAGGTCTTGCGATTCATCGTCGGCAGGTTCCTTATCAGCGCAGAGGTGTTGCTCGCGTCGAGATTAGTAGGCACCGCCAGCCGGTCATCGACGCAATGGAGTTGCGGCGATATGGCGGTGGGATAACGGCGGTGCGGCGATCGATATACGGACGGCGGAACGTTTCACGCGTTGCTCCATCAATCCGGACACTTACCCCCGTAGAAACCCCCGGCGAGGCCCCCTGGATCACCCGTCGGGCCCGCTGTCGACGCCCCGGAACGTGAGAAACGTCACGCGCCCAAAGGCCCTGTGGACCACAGGAATTCCACAGGCGTATTCGTCACGGAAAATGAGCGCACCGCTGCCCTGAGTTCCGCGGGATTCCCCGGGACACGCTCAGTGCACGGTTCAGCGGCTTTCCGTGATGAGCGCCCGTAGAAAAGGGAGATCGACTTCTTCGAGCGAGTCCACGACGGTACGGCCGGGGGCGGGCGGGATGGCCGCCACGGACGGCACCGCGACCACCCGGCAGCCCGCCGCCTCCCCCGCCGTCACCCCGGTCAGGGTGTCCTCGACGACGGCGCACCGGGCCGGGTCCACGCCCAGCCGTGCGGCGGCCGTCAGATACGGGTCCGGATGCGGCTTCGTCCGCTCCAGGTCGTCACCGGCGAGCGTCAGGCGGAAGTTCTCCGGGCCGAGGGAGTGCAGCATCCGCTCGATGATGCTGCGGTGCGAGGCGGAGACCAGGGCGGTGGGGACCTCGTGGGCGGCCAGCTCGGCCAGCAGTCTGCGGGCGCCGGGCATCAGTGGGACACCGCGGCCGATCCGGGCCGTGAACGCCGCGTTGAGCAGCGCACTCAGCTCCGCCAGTCCGATGTCGGCGCCGGTTTCCCGGAGCAGGTAGCCGGCACTGCGGGTCATCGGCCCGCCGACGACGACCTCGCGGTGGGTGTCGTCGAGGGTGTGGCCGAGCTCGGCGAAGACCTCGGACTCCGCCTCCCACCAGAACCCCTCGGTGTCGACGAGGGTGCCGTCCAGATCGAGGAAGACGGCCTGGAGGGTCGCGGCTTCGGCTGCACGGGTGCCGACTACGGGGATGCTGCTGGTCATCCATCCACCTCCGTTGGGACGTCCCCGGAGGGACGAAAGGGCCGGCCGCCTCCCCGGCTGGGGAAACGACCGGCCGCTACCGGACCGACCAGTGTACGACCGTGCGCGGCGAAACGCGTGGCGAGCGCGGCCCTCCCCGGGGCGGGCGGACCGGCTACCGCCGGTTACCGCGCGTTGAAGTACTTGGCTTCCGGGTGGTGGATGACGATGGCGTCGGTGGACTGCTCGGGGTGGAGCTGGAACTCCTCGGAGAGCTGGACGCCGATGCGCTCGGGCTGGAGGAGGTCGGCGATCTTGGCGCGGTCCTCCAGGTCGGGGCAGGCGCCGTAGCCGAGGGAGAAGCGCGCGCCGCGGTACTTCAGCGCGAACATGTCCTCGACGTCGGCCGGGTCCTCGCCGGCGAAGCCCAGTTCGGCACGGACCCGGGCGTGCCAGTACTCGGCCAGCGCCTCGGCCAACTGGACGGACAGGCCGTGCAGTTCGAGGTAGTCGCGGTAGGAGTTGGCGGCGAACAGCTCGGCGGTGGCGGCGCCGATCTTCGAGCCGACGGTGACGACCTGGAGGCCGACCACGTCCGTCTCGCCGGACTCCTCGGGGCGGAAGAAGTCGGCCAGGCACAGCCGGCGGCCACGGCGCTGGCGCGGGAAGGTGAAGCGGGTGCGCTCGGTGCCGTCCTCGTGGAGCAGGACGAGGTCCTCGCCCTTGGAGTAGCAGGGGAAGTAGCCGTGGACCACGGCGGCTTCCAGGAGGTTGTCGGTCTGCAGCTTGTCCAGCCAGCCGCGCAGGTGGGGCCGGCCCTCGGTCTCCACCAGCTCCTCGTAGGTGGGGCCCTCGCCGGTGCGGGCCTGCTTGAGGCCCCACTGGCCCTTGAACAGGGCGCCCTCGTCCAGCCAGGAGGCGTACTCCTTGAGCTGGATGCCCTTGATGACGCGGGTGCCCCAGAACGGCGGGGTGGGGACGGGGTTGTCGGTGGCCACGTCGGAGCGGACCGCGCCCTGCTCCGGCTCGGGCTCCACCACCTCCACGGCCGGCTTCCTGGGCACCCGGCGCTGCTTGAGCTCGGGGAGGGTGGCGCCGGGCACGCCGCGCTTGACGGCGATCAGCGCGTCCATCAGGCGCAGGCCCTCGAACGCGTCGCGGGCGTAGCGGACTTCGCCCTCGTAGATCTCGTGCAGGTCCTGCTCGACGTAGGCGCGGGTGAGGGCCGCGCCGCCGAGGATGACGGGGAAGTCGGCGGCCATCTTGCGCTGGTTGAGCTCCTCCAGGTTCTCCTTCATGATCACCGTGGACTTGACCAGCAGGCCGGACATGCCGATGACGTCGGCGCGGTGCTCCTCGGCGGCTTCCAGGATCGCCGAAACGGGCTGCTTGATACCGAGGTTGACGACGTTGTAGCCGTTGTTGGACAGGATGATGTCGACCAGGTTCTTGCCGATGTCGTGCACGTCGCCGCGGACGGTGGCCAGGACGATGGTGCCCTTGGCGGCGTCCGAACCGTCCTCGGACTTCTCCATGTGCGGCTCCAGGTAGGCCACCGCGCTCTTCATGACCTCGGCGGACTGGAGGACGAACGGCAGCTGCATCTGACCGGAACCGAACAGGTCGCCGACCACCTTCATCCCGTCCAGGAGGGTCTCGTTGACGATGTCGAGGGCCGGGCGCTCCTTCAGGGCCGCGTCCAGGTCGTCCTCCAACCCGTTCTTCTCGCCGTCGATGATGCGCCGCTTGAGGCGCTCCTCCAGCGGGAGGGCCGCCAACTCCTCGGCCTTGCCCGCCTTCAGGGACTTCGCGGTGGCGCCCTCGAAGAGCTCCATCAGCTTCTGCAGCGGGTCGTAGCCCTCGGCACGCCGGTCGTGGATCAGGTCCCGCGCCACCGTGACCTGTTCCTCTTCGAAGCGGGCGATCGGCAGGATCTTGCTCGCGTGCACGATCGCCGAGTCCAGGCCGGCCTTGACGCACTCGTCCAGGAACACCGAGTTCAGCACGATCCGGGCGGCCGGGTTGAGGCCGAAGGAGATGTTCGACAGGCCCAGGGTCGTCTGCACCTCGGGGTGGCGGCGCTTGAGCTCGCGGATCGCCTCGATGGTGGCGATGCCGTCCTTGCGGGACTCCTCCTGGCCGGTGCAGATGGTGAAGGTCAGACAGTCGATGAGGATGTCCGACTCCCGCACCCCCCAGTTCCCCGTCAGGTCGGCGATCAGCCGCTCGGCGATCTCCACCTTCTTCTCCGCGGTGCGGGCCTGGCCCTCCTCGTCGATGGTCAGCGCGATCAGCGCCGCGCCGTGCTCGGCGGCCAGCGCGGTGACCTTGGCGAAGCGGGACTCGGGACCGTCGCCGTCCTCGTAGTTGACGGAGTTGAGCACCGCCCGGCCGCCCAGCTTCTCCAGGCCGGCGCGCAGCACGTCGAGTTCGGTGGAGTCCAGCACGATGGGCAGGGTGGAGGCGGTGGCGAACCGGCCGGCCAGCTCCTCCATGTCCGCCACGCCGTCGCGGCCCACGTAGTCGACGCACAGGTCGAGCATGTGGGCGCCCTCGCGGATCTGGTCGCGGGCCATCTCCACGCAGTCGTCCCAGCGGCCCTCCAGCATCGCCTCACGGAACTTCTTCGACCCGTTGGCGTTGGTCCGCTCGCCGATGGCCAGGTACGAGGTGTCCTGGCGGAACGGCACGGTCTGGTAGAGGGAGGCGGCGCCGGGCTCGGGGCGCGGCTCACGCGCCGGCGGCGTCACGCCGCGGACCCGCTCGACGACCTGCCGCAGATGCTCCGGCGTCGTACCGCAGCAGCCGCCGACCAGGGACAGGCCGTACTCACCGACGAAGGTCTCCTGGGCGTCGGCCAGCTCGGTGGCGGACAGCGGGTAGTGCGCGCCGTCCTTGCCCAGCACCGGCAGGCCCGCGTTCGGCATGCAGGACAGCGGGATGCGGGAGTGCCTGGCCAGGTAGCGCAGGTGCTCGCTCATCTCGGCCGGTCCCGTGGCGCAGTTCAGGCCGATCATGTCGATGCCCAGCGGCTCCAGGGCGCACAGCGCCGCGCCGATCTCCGAGCCGAGCAGCATCGTGCCGGTGGTCTCCACCGTCACCGAACAGATGACGGGCAGGTCGGTGCCGGTCACCTCCAGGGCGCGGCGGGCACCGAGCACGGCGGCCTTGGTCTGGAGCAGGTCCTGGGTGGTCTCCACCAGCAGCGCGTCCGCACCACCGGCGATCATGCCCTCGGCGTTCCGCTGGTAGGCGTCGCGCAGGGTGCGGTACGGGGCGTGACCGAGAGTGGGCAGCTTGGTGCCGGGGCCCATCGAGCCCAGGACGTAGCGCTGCTGCCCGGTGGCGGCGGTGAACTCGTCGGCGACCTCGCGGGCGATCCGGGCACCGGACTCGGACAGCTCGAAGACCCGCTCGGCGATGTCGTACTCGGCCAGCGCGGCGTGGTTCGCGCCGAAGGTGTTGGTCTCCACGCAGTCCACACCCACGGCGAAGTACGCCTCGTGCACCGAGCGCACGATGTCGGGGCGGGTCAGGTTGAGGATCTCGTTGCAGCCCTCCAGCTGCTGGAAGTCCTCCAGGGTCGGATCCTGCGCCTGCAGCATCGTGCCCATCGCCCCATCGGCGACCACCACGCGCGAGGCGAGGGCTTCGCGGAGTGAGGTGACGCGGGACGGGCTGGTGGACGATGGCGTCTTCGAGGCCATGGAGATGCTCCCGTGGTTGCGACGGCTGTCGGCTTTGCACCCTCCTGGAAAGGGCGCACCCGGCCAGCGTAGCTGCCGGGCACGGGACAGGTGTTCCCCGTTCCACGCCGTGGACAGCGGCGCCCGGGTGAGGCTCGGTCGACTATCCATGATCGTTGTTGGCCCGCCTCGCTCCCCAAGAGTCGGCATGGACCGATATCGTTCAGCATTGTCGAACCGCACACTTCGGAGGTCGCCCGATGGCACGCACCATCCAGTCGTTGGAGCGAGCAGCCGCCATGCTGCGGCTGCTCGCGGGGGGGGAACGACGGCTGGGACTCTCCGACATCTCCTCCTCCCTGGGACTGGCCAAGGGAACCGCGCACGGCATCCTGCGCACGCTCCAGCAGGAGGGCTTCGTCGAGCAGGACGCGGCCTCGGGCCGCTACCAGCTCGGCGCCGAGCTGCTGCGGCTGGGCAACAGCTACCTCGACGTCCACGAACTGCGCGCCCGCGCCCTGGTGTGGACCGACGACCTGGCCCGCTCCAGCGGGGAGAGCGTCTACCTGGGCGTGCTGCACCAGCAGGGCGTGCTGATCGTGCACCACGTCTTCCGGCCCGACGACAGCCGGCAGGTGCTGGAGGTCGGTGCGATGCAGCCGCTGCACAGCACGGCGCTGGGCAAGGTGCTGTCGGCGTACGACCCGGTGGCGCACAGCGAGGTCGTGGAGGCGGAGCGGGAGCCGTTCACGCCGCGCACGGTGACCGGGCTGGCGGACTTCGAGGGGCTGCTGGACCTGACGCGGGCGCGCGGCTGGGCCGCGGACGTGGAGGAGACCTGGGAGGGCGTGGCCTCCATCGCCGCGCCGATCCACGACCGGCGGCGGATGCCGGTGGGCGCCGTGGGGGTCACCGGGGCCGTGGAACGGGTGTGCCGGGACGGCGAACTGCGGCCGGAAATCGTCGCCGCTGTGAGGGATTGCGCACGCGCGGTCTCCAGGGATCTTGGCGCAGGGCGATTCTGACCCGTTTCGCGGTAAATGTTCACCTAAGTTTTTCGCCATGCAACCCTTGACGCGGTCTGGGAGGTGAACAAAACTGCCGTTCGTCGGTCGGCATTGTCGAACACCTAACGACAATATTCGCTATGGTGTGCACTGCCGCGGGCCGACCAACGCCCTCTCGGAGGGCGCGGACCACCGGAGGGACCCGGGGTTCGCCTTCCCCTGGACGAAGGACAAAGGAGTCGCGGGTGTCCAGCTCCGATATCTTCATCAGCGAGACCATCGGTACCGCTGTTCTGATCTTGATGGGTGGCGGCGTCTGCGCCGCCGTCACGTTCAAGCGCTCCAAGGCGTTCAACGCCGGATGGGTCGCCATCGCCTTCGGGTGGGGCTTCGCCGTCCTCACGGGTGCCTACATCGCCGCGAAGTCCGGCGCACACCTCAACCCCGCCGTCACCATCGGCCTCGCCCTCAAGGGCGCCATCCAGTGGAGCCAGGTGCCGGTGTACTTCGCCGGCGAGATGCTCGGCGCCATGCTCGGCGCGGTGCTGGTGTGGGTCGTGTACTACGGACAGTTCCGGGCCCACCTCACCGACCCCGAGGTGCTGGCCAACCACACCAGTGAAGAGGGCATGGTCGACCCGACCGCCGCGCCGAAGGCCGGCCCGGTGCTCGGCATCTTCTCCACCGGTCCGGAGATCCGGAACGTGGTCCAGAACCTGGCCACCGAGATCATCGCCACCATCGTGCTCGTGCTGGCGATCCTCACCCTCGGACTGAGCGACAACGGCAAGGGCGTCGGCCCGATCGGCACACTGCTGGTCGCACTCGTCGTCACCGGCATCGGTCTGTCGCTGGGCGGCCCGACCGGATACGCCATCAACCCGGTCCGCGACCTCGGCCCGCGCATCGTGCACGCGCTGCTGCCGCTGCCGAACAAGGGCGGTTCAGACTGGGGCTACGCCTGGATCCCGGTCGCCGGCCCGCTCATCGGCGGCGCCATCGCCGGTGGCCTCTACCAGGTGGCGTTCGCCTGAGCCGTCCGACCGCCCGCCTCCGCCCGCACAGACTTCCTGGAGCACACACCATGAGCGACACCCACAGCACCTCCTCCCACGGGCACGGCCCGTTCATCGCGGCCATCGACCAGGGCACCACGTCCAGCCGCTGCATCGTCTTCGACAAGGACGGCCGGATCGTCTCGGTCGACCAGAAGGAGCACGAGCAGATCTTCCCGAAGCCGGGCTGGGTCGAGCACGACGCGGCCGAGATCTGGTCCAACGTGCAGCAGGTCGTCGACAACGCCGTCCAGAAGGCCGGGATCACCGCCGCCGACGTCAAGGCGATCGGCATCACCAACCAGCGCGAGACCACCCTCCTCTGGGACAAGAACACCGGTGAGCCGGTCCACAACGCCATCGTCTGGCAGGACACCCGCACCGACGCGCTGTGCCGGGAACTCGGCCGCAACGTCGGCCAGGACCGCTTCCGCCGGGAGACCGGGCTGCCGCTCGCCTCGTACTTCGCCGGACCGAAGATCCGCTGGCTGCTGGACAACGTCGAGGGCCTGCGCGAGCGCGCCGAGCGCGGCGAGATCCTCTTCGGCACCATGGACTCCTGGGTCATCTGGAACCTCACCGGCGGTGTCGACGGCGGCCACCACGTCACCGACGTCACCAACGCCTCGCGCACCCTCCTGATGAACCTGCACTCCCTGGAGTGGGACGAGAAGATCCTCGCGTCGTTGGACATCCCGGCGGCCGTGCTGCCGGAGATCCGCTCCTCCGCCGAGGTCTACGGCACCACCGCCTCCGGTGCGCTGGCCGGCGTCCCGGTCGCCTCGGCGCTCGGCGACCAGCAGGCCGCGCTCTTCGGCCAGACCTGTTTCGACCAGGGCGAGGCCAAGTCCACGTACGGCACCGGCACCTTCATGCTGATGAACACCGGCCACGAGCCGGTCAACTCGTACAACGGGCTGCTCACCACGGTCGGTTACCGCATCGGCGACCAGCAGCCGGTCTACGCGCTGGAGGGCTCGATCGCCGTCACCGGCTCGCTCGTCCAGTGGATGCGCGACCAGATGGGGCTCATCAACAGCGCGGCCGAGATCGAGACCCTGGCCAGCACGGTCGAGGACAACGGCGGCGCGTACTTCGTGCCGGCCTTCTCCGGCCTGTTCGCCCCCTACTGGCGCTCGGACGCGCGCGGTGTCATCGCGGGCCTGACCCGCTACGTCACCAAGGCGCACATCGCCCGAGCCGTCCTCGAGGCCACCGCCTGGCAGACCCGCGAGATCACCGACGCCATGACCAAGGACTCCGGCGTCGACCTGACCGCGCTCAAGGTCGACGGCGGAATGACCTCCAACAACCTGCTGATGCAGACCATCTCGGACTTCCTGGACGCACCCGTGGTGCGCCCGATGGTCGCCGAGACCACCTGCCTCGGCGCTGCCTATGCGGCCGGACTGGCCGTCGGCTTCTGGTCCAGCACCGACGAACTGCGCGCCAACTGGCGCCGGGCCGCCGAATGGACCCCACGCATGGACGCGGCCACCCGTGACCGCGAGTACAAGAACTGGCTCAAGGCCGTCGAGCGGACCATGGGCTGGATCGACGACGAGAGCTGACGAGGAGCACATCATGAGCACCCTGCAGAGCGTCCCGGCCCTCGGGACGCACCCGGCCGACGGTTCCACCCCGAGCCGCGCCGAAACCCGGGAGCAGCTGTCCAAGGCGACCTACGACCTCCTGGTGATCGGCGGCGGCATCCTGGGCATCTCCACCGCCTGGCATGCCGCGCAGGCCGGACTGCGGGTGGCCCTGGTGGACGCCGGCGACTTCGCCGGCGCCACCTCCTCGGCTTCCTCCAAGCTGCTGCACGGCGGTCTGCGCTACCTGCAGACCGGTGCGGTCAAGCTGGTCGCCGAGAACCACTTCGAGCGGCGTGCGGTCTCCCGCCAGGTCGCCCCGCACCTCGCCAACCCCCTCACCTTCTACCTGCCGGTCTACAAGGGCGGCCCGCACGGTGCGGCCAAGCTCGGCGCCGGTGTCTTCGCCTACTCCGCGCTCTCCGCGTTCGGCGACGGCGTCGGCCACGTCATAAGCCCGGCCAAGGCCCAGCGCGACGTGCCGGAGCTGCGCACCGACAACCTCAAGGCCGTGGCCGTGTACGGCGACGACCAGATGAACGACTCCCGGATGGCCCTGATGACCGTCCGCGCGGCCGTCGCGGCCGGCGCCACGGTCCTCAACCACGCCGAGGTCACCGGCCTCCGCTTCACCCAGGGCCGGGTCACCGGCGCCGAGCTCAAGGACCGTACGGACGGCCGGGAGTTCGGCGTCAACGCGCGCCTGGTGCTCAACGCCACCGGCCCGTGGGTCGACCACCTGCGCAAGATGGAGGACCCGAACGCGGCCCCCTCCATCCGCCTCTCCAAGGGCGCCCACCTGGTCCTCAAGCGCACCGCCCCCTGGAAGGCCGCGCTGGCCACCCCGATCGACAAGTACCGCATCACTTTCGCCCTCCCCTGGGAGGACATGCTGCTCCTCGGCACCACGGACGAGGAGTACGAGGGCGACCCCGCGGACCTCACGGTCACCGAGAAGGACACCGCCCAGATCCTGGACGAGGCCGCCTTCTCCATCCGCGACCAGCAGCTGTCCCGCGACCTGATCACCTACTCCTTCGCGGGCCTGCGGGTGCTGCCCGGCGGCCCCGGCGACACCTCCAAGGCCAAGCGCGAGACGGTGGTCACCGAGGGCAGCGGCGGCATGCTGTCGGTCGCCGGCGGCAAGTGGACGACCTTCCGGCACATCGGCCGTACGGTCATGAACAAGCTCGCCGCGCTGCCCGGCCACCCGCTGGCGGACGACATGGAGCCGATCTCGCAGCTGCCGAAGAAGCTCCCGCTGCCCGGTATCGCCAACCCCAACGCGGTCGCCCACCGGCTGCTCGTCGACGGCGGCACCCCCGGCCCGCGGATGGCGCCGGAGACCGCGCGGCACCTCGCCACCCACTACGGCTCGCTCTCCTTCGACATCGCCCGGCTGGCGAACGACGACCCGGCGCTGGCCGAGCGGATCCACCCGGACGCGCCGGAGATCTGGGCGCAGGTCGCCTACGCGCGCGACCACGAGTGGGCCGAGACGGTCGACGACGTGCTGCGCCGCCGTACCACGCTGACCATCCGCGGCCTGGACACGGAGGACGTGCGGGCCCGGGTCAAGGAGATGCTGGCGGGCTGACGCCAATAACTGACGTCGCGTCAGCGCGCCGTGGGTGAACCACGATGGGGCGGTCGCCAGGCCGCCCCATCGTCGTATCCGGGGCACCGGGCGGACGCCGCCCACGGCGCACCCGGTCACCGCGCCCGCGTACGCGGCCCGGCCGCACGCCGCCTATGCCCGACTCATCGCGTACCACCGGGAGCGGTTCGCCGCGTACGGCCACGACCCGGCCCGGGCGCGGGTCGCCGCGGGCTCCGGCGGGCCGCTCGTCGCGGACACCGAACGGCAGGCGGTGGTGCGCCACAAGGACCTCGACGAGGCCAGGTCGCCCAGACCTTCCGGCCGCACCCGGCGGGCCGGGGTGCCGGCTGCCGCACCCCGTTCCGCACCGTCGAGGACGCCCTCACCGGCGGCCCGCAGCCGATCGGCTCCCCGCAGCAGATCACCGAACCGACAAGATCCTGGGCCACCGCGAGGTGTACGGGGACGATCTCCAGTCGATCACGGCCGACGGATTCGGACCGGAGCTCGGTGAACGACCGGAGACCCTCCAGCGGTTCGCCGAGGAGATCGCGCCCGGGTGGTGCGCGGGGAGGTGCCCGGCACGCTGTCGGAGGAGGCCGGGCCGGGCGGTAGCGCCTCGTGACACCTGTCCGGTGGAGGTCCCGCAGGCCATAATGGACCCAGACATCGGATGTCTGTGCCGGCCGGTGCGGAGGTCCGGGCGGGTGCGAGCGGGGAGGGCGGCCATGGCGGTCACCGACGAGGCCATCGAGAAGATCAAGGGAATGATCCTCTCCGGGGCGCTGCGGCCGGGCGACCGGCTGCCGAAGGAGAGCGAGCTGGCGGCCGAACTCGGGCTGTCCCGCAACTCCTTGCGGGAGGCGGTGCGGGCGCTCTCGCTCATCCGGATCCTGGACGTCCGCCAGGGCGACGGCACCTACGTCACCAGTCTGGACCCGCAACTCCTCCTGGAGGCCATGAGCTTCGTGGTGGACTTCCACCGCGACGACACCGTGCTGGAGTTCCTGGCCGTCCGCCGGATCCTGGAGCCGGCCGCCACCGGTATGGCCGCCGGCCGCATCCGGCCGACCGAACTGGACGCGCTGGAGGCGCAGTTGGACGCGCTGGGACCGCGGCCCCCGGTGGAGGACCTGGTCGCCGGCGACCTGGAGTTCCACCGGAGGATCGTGGCCGCGTCCGGTAACTCCGTGCTCTGCTCGCTCCTGGACGGCATGTCCGGGCCGACCACCCGCGCCAGGATCTGGCGCGGGCTGACCCAGAAGGACGCGGTGGCCCGCACCCTCACCGAGCACCGGGCGATCCTGGGTGCGCTCCGCGACGGGGACGCGGAGGCAGCGCGGGCCTGGGCGACGGTGCACGTCGCGAGCGTGGAGCAGTGGCTGCGGTCCTCGCTGTGACCGCCGCGGTGCGCTGACGACCGCGGGCGCCGACGGCCGCGCCGCCGCCCGCGGGTCCGGCGTCGGACCGCGAATCCGCCGTCGACCGCGATCGCCGCCCCCTCGGGCCTGGGCAGGCACCCTGGGATGTCGCGCGGATGCCACGGAAGAACATCGGACCTTTCCCGGTCCTCCGATGTATAGCCTCCGCCTCTCGCCCCCGTCCGGACGCCGTACGGAAGTTGACCGGACAACTCCCTGCACCTCCCGAAACAGATCGGATGTATCTACACCTCTTCCTGCACAGGGGCTGCGGAACGCCACCGCGGAAGCCGTAGTCTTGGGAACGCACGCACAGGAACTGCAGCCGGCAGCCGTCCGCACACGGCCGGACCGGCCGGAAGGAGGCGCTGGGTGATCGAGCTGGAGGGGGTGCCCGAGCTGATCGACCCGGTCATGGTGGCTGCGTTCGAAGGCTGGAACGACGCCGGCGACGCCGCCTCCGCCGCGGTCGGCCACCTGGACCGCGAGTGGAAGGGCGAGGTCTTCGCCGCGCTCGACGCCGAGGACTACTACGACTTCCAGGTCAACCGCCCGACGGTCTTCCTGGAGAACGGCGTCCGCAAGATCACCTGGCCCACGACCCGGCTCTCCGTCGTCCGGGTCGGCGACACCGACGGCAAGGGCCGCACCCGCGACCTCGTCCTGGTCCGGGGCATCGAGCCGAGCATGCGCTGGCGCTCGTTCTGCAACGAACTCCTCGGCTTCGCCCATGAGTTGGGCGTCGAGATGGTGGTGGTGCTGGGCTCCCTGCTCGGCGACACCCCGCACACCCGCCCGGTCCCGGTCAGCGGCGTCACCTCCGACGCGGACCTGGCCCGCCGACTGGACCTGGAGGAGTCGCGCTACGAAGGCCCGACCGGCATCGTCGGCATCCTCCAGGAGGCGTGCACGCACGCGGGCATCCCGGCCGTCAGCCTGTGGGCGGCGGTGCCGCACTACGTCTCCCAGCCGCCCAACCCCAAGGCCAGCCTCGCCCTCCTCAACCGCCTGGAGGACCTGCTCGACGTACGGATCCCGCTCGGCGAGCTGACCGAGGACGCCCGCGCCTGGCAGCTGGGCGTGGACCAACTCGCCGCGGAGGACAGCGAGGTGGCCGAGTACGTCCAGTCGCTGGAGGAGGCCCGGGACACCGCCGATCTGCCCGAGGCGTCCGGCGAGGCCATCGCCCGCGAGTTCGAGCGCTATCTCCGCCGCCGCGATCCGCAGGCCGGCCCCGGCGTGGCGACCGAGGGCGGACTCGCCGACGGCCGCGACGGCTCCTACCTCCGCGACGCCGCCAGCGGCCGTACCCGCTACCCGCGTTCCGCGCCCAAGGAGCCGCGCGAACCCCGGCCGTCGGACGCCCCGGAGGGACCGGAGGCCGGCGGCGCCGGCCCCGCCGGGAAGCCCGACGACGGCCCGGACGACACCGGCACAGGCACCGGCACCGAGCACTGACCCGGGAGCCGGACGCACGGAATCCGGACGCACGGAAACGGGGACGCACGGGAAAGGGGCGCCTCCGCCACTCGGCGGGGGCGCCCCCGACGGACCGGAACCCGGCGTACGGGCGGGACTCAGCGGGCCGCGGTCAGCGGCCGGCCGTCACAGCGCCACACCCAGCAGCGCGTCCACCGCACGGGAGACGAGGCCGGGCGCGCCCTCGTCCGTACCGCCGCCGTCCTGCTGCGCGGCGGCCCAGCGGTCGACCGCCGCGAGGGCGGCCGGCGCGTCCAGGTCGTCGGCCAGCGCCTCCCGGATCTCCTCCAGGAGCGCCTCGGCGGGTGGGCCGTCGGGGCGGGAGACGGCGGGCCCCCCG
>NZ_KN708638.1:1684005-1684363 GCF_000805335.1 Streptomyces sp. CT34
ACTCCCAGTTGCTGCGGTAGTGGTGCGCCAGCAGCGCCAGGCGGATCGCCGCCGGGTCGGTGCCGTCGCGCCGCACCCGGGAGACGAAGACCAGATTGCCCTTGGACTTGGACATCTTCTCGCCGTTCAGGGCGACCATCCCGGCGTGCACATACGCCTTGGCGAACGGGTACTCGCCGGTGAGCGCCTGGGCGTGCGAGGCGCCCATCTCGTGGTGCGGGAAGGCGAGGTCGGAGCCGCCGCCCTGGACGTCGAAGCCCATGCCCAGGTGCTCCAGCGCGATGGCGACGCACTCGATGTGCCAGCCGGGCCGGCCGCGGCCCAGCGAGCCGCCGTCCCAGCTCGGCTCCCCCCCGCG
>NZ_KN708638.1:1684373-1696749 GCF_000805335.1 Streptomyces sp. CT34
GGTTCTTCTTGCCCTCGCGCTCCGGGTCGCCGCCGCGCTCGGCGGACAGCAGCCGCATCGCCGCGGCGTCGAGGCCGGAGACCTCGCCGAAGTGCGCGTCGGAGGCGACCGAGAAGTAGATGTCACCGTCCAGCTCGTAGGCGGCGCCGGCGTCGCGCAGCCGCTCCACCAGCGGGACGATGCCGGGTATCGCCTCCACGGCGCCTATGTAGTGGCGCGGCGGCAGCATCCGCAGCGCCGTCATGTCCTCGCGGAAGAGCGCCGTCTCGCGCTCGGCGAGCGCGGTCCAGTCGTCGCCGGTCGCCACCGCCCGCTCCAGCAGCGGATCGTCGACGTCGGTGACGTTCTGCACGTAGTGCACCTGGCGCTTCGTGTCGAGCCACACGCGCTGAACCAGGTCGAACGCGTTGTAGGTCGCCGCGTGCCCCATGTGGGTGGCGTCGTACGGCGTGATGCCGCAGACGTAGATACGGGCGACGGGACCGGGGGCGAGGGTTACCCGTCCGCCGGTCGCGGTGTCGTGGATCCTCAGGTCGCGGCCCTGACCGGGCAGGGCGGGGACCTCAGAAGCGGGCCATGCATGCATGCCTTGAGCGTAACCGGACGGACGTTCCGCATACGAACCGGACCCGGCCTCTGGCCGGAAAGGCGCTCTTGCGTTCCGCGGGCGGACATGCAGGGCACGCACGGGTGTTGCCGCCCGCGGGCCCGCTGCCCGGTGCCCGGCGCCCGCGGCTCAGACCGGCGGCCAGGGGATCGCCGGCCACTCCCCGCTCGGTTCCGGGTGCCGTCCGCTGCGCAGCAGCCCGTCGACCCGCGCCCGCAGCGCGGCGATCTCGTCGTCGGTGAGCAGTTCGGCCAGTCGGACGGCGAGCGGCGCGGAATCCGCCAGCGCCGCTTTCAGGCCACGCAGCACGGCCAGCGCCTCCTCGGTGAGCGGCTCCCCGGCCCAGCCCCACAGCAGCGTGCGCAGCCTGTCCGCCGAGTTGAACGTCACACCGTGATCGATCGCGAAGAACTCGCCGCCGGCGCCGGGCAGCAGATGGCCGCCCTTGCGGTCACCGTTGTTGATCACCGCGTCCAGCACCGCCAGCCGGCGCAGCCGCGGGTGGTCGGCGTGCACCAGCAGCGCGGTACGGCCCTCGCCGATCTCCGCGCGGCCGACCGCCTTCCAGCCCGGCGCCGGCTCGTCGTCGGCGACCAGCGCGAGCAGTTCGGGCACCTCGTCCGCGTCGCCCGGCGGCGCTATCCACTCCTGCACCATCCCGGTCCCGAACGGGCCGTCCCGCAGCACCGTCGTCGGGATCAGGTCCCAGCCGCACGCCCGGCAGATCTCGTACGCGGCGACCTCGCGCTGGGCGAGCGTGCCGTCCGGGAAGTCCCACAGCGGGCGCTCACCGGCGACCGGCTTGTACACGCAGGCGGCGCTGCGGCCGTCGCTCTCGACCGTGCAGTACAGGACGGCGTTGGACGCCTCCTGGATCCGGCCGCGCACGGTCAGCTCGCCCTCGGCGAGGACGGCGCCCGGCAGGCTTCCGGTGCGCTCCGCCGCGGGAGGCGCCACGTCCTGCGGGTCCGCGGGACCGGGCAGCGGGCCGGCCGGCTCGGCGGTGGGCTCCATGGGGCTCAGGCGTCCCGTCGGTATCCGTTCTGGCGCGGGCATACGTGTCCCTCCGGGTCGAGCGGCAGGCTGCACAGCGGGCACGGCGGACGGCCGGCGTTGACGACCTCCAGCGCACGCTTGGCGAACGCCCTGGCCATGGACCCGGTGAGCCGCACCCGGAGCATCGGCGGGCCGTTCTCGTCGTCCTGGAGCAGCCGCTCCTCGGCGTCGGCCAGGTCCTCGTCGCTGTCGGCCTCCAGCTCGACCAGCGCCTGCGCCTCGACGATCATCCGCTGGTCCTCGCCGTCCCACGCCAGCGCCATGGTGCCGACCCGGAACTCCTCCTCGACCGGGGTCTCCAGCGGGGCGGTGTCGGCCATCTCGGCGGGCGAGACGGCGGGCACCGGGGCATTGCCGCCGCTGCGCCGCACCACCTCGTCCAGCAGCTCGTCGATCCGCTCCGCGAGGGCCGCCACCTGGGTCTTCTCCAGGGCGACGCTGGTGGTGCGGCCGGCCGCGGTGGCCTGGAGGAAGAAGCTACGGCGGCCAGGCAGCCCGACCGTTCCGGCCACGAACCGGTCCGGCGCGTCGTAGAAGAACACCTGACGGGACAACGTCCTGCTCCGATTCTCGACTGCGGGGTCAGTGCGGTCGCTGCGTCCTGCGGGCACTGCGCGGATCGCAGGGGCGTCGCGGGCAGCGCCGTCGCACCACCCTACTGCGCCGGTCGATCACGCTGCTCCCGCACCACCTCCGACGGCCCCGTCCCGCTCGCTTCCGGAGACACCTCCGGCGTCGGCCGCGTCGCCGTCGCGCGGCGCCAGCGAACCGAAGTCCCCGGTGTCGCCGAGCCGTACGAGATAGGGGCGCAGCCGGGTGTAGCGGATCGCGGTGACCGAGCACGGCTCGACGGAGATCCGCTGGAAGAGGTCGAGATGCATGCCGAGGGCGTCGGCGACCATGGATTTGATGATGTCACCGTGCGAGCACATGAGGTAGGCCGCCTCGGCGCCGTGCGCCTCCTCGACCCGCGCGTTCCAGTCCCGTACCGCCGCCACCGCGCGGGCCTGCATCTCCCGCATCGACTCACCGCCGGGGAAGGCCGCTGCGGACGGGTGCCGCTGGACGACCTCCATGAGGGGGTCGTCGCCCAGTTCGGCCAGCTTGCGCCCCGACCAGTCGCCGTAGTCGCACTCGTTGATCCGCTCGTCGGTCTCCAGGCGCAGCCCGGGGCGGGCGTCCAGCAGCGGGCGCAGGGTCTCCCGGCAGCGCTGCAGCGGGCTGGAGACGGCGACGGCCAGCGGGATCCGCGCCAGCCGGGCGGGCAGCGCCGCGGCCTGGGCGGCGCCCCGCTCGTCGAGGGCGACGCCGGGCGTCCGGCCGGCGAGCACGCCGGCGGTGTTGGCGGTGGAGCGGCCGTGCCGCACCAGGATCAGCGTGGGCATGGCCGCCACCCTACGTTCCGTACCGGCTTCCGTGGCAGGTGCCCGGGTGCCGGGTGAGAATGCCGATGTGATCGTGGACTGCGCCATCTACCGGGAGGGCCGCCGCCATGAGTGCGCGGCCGACTTCTCCCACGCTCTGGACGCGGCGCGGGCCGAGGGCCGCTCCTTCCTGTGGCTGGGCATGCACGAGCCGACGCAGGACGAGTTCGACCGCGTCAGCAGCCAGTTCGGGCTGCACCCGCTGGCCGTCGAGGACGCGCTCAAGGCGCACCAGCGGCCCAAGCTGGAGGTCTACGACGACTCGGTGTTCGTGGTGCTGAAGCCGATCACCTACGACGTCACGGCCGACACCGTGACCGCCTCGGAGCTGATGGTCTTCGTCGGCGACTCGTTCGTGGTGACCGTCCGGCACGGTGCGGCCAGCCCGCTGGCGGCGGTGCGACAGCGGCTGGAGCACCACCCGGAGATCCTGCGACACGGCCCGGGGGCGGTGCTCTACGCGGTCAGCGACGCGGTGGTCGACCACTACATCGAGGTCGCCGGTGAACTCCAGGTGGATCTGGAGGAGTTGGAGGCGGAGGTGTTCGCCCCGATCCGCCGGAGCAGCCAGAACACCCGGAACACCGCTGCCGAGATCTACGCGTTCAAGCGCGAGGTCCTCGAATTCCGCCGGGCCACCGTCCCGTTGACCGATCCGATGAACCGCCTCCAGAGCCCCGGTGTGCCCTTCGTGCACGACCACGCCCGCCCGTTCTTCCGGGACGTGGGCGACCATCTCGCCCGCGCCAACGAGTCGGTGGAGGGCCTGGACCGGCTGCTGTCCGACATCCTCGCCGCCCACCTGGCGCAGATGGGCGTCCGGCAGAACGACGACATGCGCAAGATCTCGGCCTGGGCCGCGCTGGCGGCCGTCCCCACCCTGATCGCCGGGATCTACGGCATGAACTTCTCCGACATGCCCGAGCTGCGGTGGCACCTGGGCTATCCGGCGATCCTGCTGGTGATGGCCGTCATCGAGGTGTCGTTGTACCGGCTGTTCAAGCGGCGCGGCTGGCTGTGAGGGGCACCCGGCGGCGGCCCGGTGCGAGCGGGCTCAGGCGAACTCCGGCGCGGAGGTGGCGGGACCGCCCAGTGCGTTGCGCCGCTCGGGCATCCGCAGGCTGACCATCCGGCGCCAGCCGCCGAGCCGTTCGTAGCCGTAGCGCGCCATGATCCCGGCGGCCAGCACCGCCGATTTGGCCTTCGGCCACTTCAGGATGCGGCCCATGTGCGCCATCACGGCCAGGCTGACGTCCCGGTGGACGGCGATCTCGACCCGTGTTCCGTTCTGTATGGCTACTGGTCCGTAATGGTTCGCGCTGGTTGGGTTGTGCCTGGTCAGGCAGGTGGAGGTGCTCGCTAGCGGCGCGACAGATGTCGTGCACGTAGGGTGGGCCGGTGATATTCGAGCTGCGGGAACGGTGGGGCAGGCAGCAGTCGTGGGTGAGATGGGTCCTCGCGGTGTACTTGATCGGATTCCTTGAAGGATTCGGCGACCACGTTCTCGTTCTGGCCCGTGGTGGCATTCATGCTTATGCACCGTTTCGGTCGGTTCCACTGCAAGTGTTCTTCGTAAGCCTGGTGGTTCTCGATCCGCTGGCCGCCGTGCTGGTGGGACTCGTGCGGAGGGCAGGGGTCTGGTTTGCAGGCTCCGTGATGGTGATGGACGTCTGTGGGAACTGCATGGGCAACTGGCAGAGCCTGAGGGATGATCCGGCGGGGCTGTGGCGTCCTGACGGGCTGTTGTTCATCAACCTCTTCGGCCTGTTCGTCGTTGCGTTCTTGCTTCCGCTGCATCGCGCAGTTGTCGGGGCTGAGGGAGGGCCCAAGGTGACCGCGCCGTCTGGGTGAAGACTCACGCGTGACCGGGCTCTGTGACTTCCGATCAGGGTTTATCTTTCGCGGTGTTGAGGCTGGCCATGAGCTGTCGGTTGGCGGCGCGGGCGGCGTCGAGGTCGTCGTCGCGATCGGCGAGTTGTTGCCGCAGCTCGATGATGTGCTGTTCCAGGTGGCTGACGCGCTTCTGCAGGGCGTCGTGGTCGGGAGGTCCGCCGAGTCCGGCTTGTTGCCAGACCTGCTCGCCGAGGGCTTCGGCGAGACGTTGTTCGAGCTGGCGGATGTGGGTGTCCTGGCGGCGGATGCGGTCGGTGAGGTTCGCAATGTCAGCGATGAGGGACTGTTTGCTCGCGCTGGGGCCGGCGGCGGTGCCGGGTGGCGGTTCGGCGGCTGCGCGTGCGGTGACGGCGGCGTGCAGGTCGGGGTGGCGGTAGATGAGGCTGCGGTGCACTCCGGCGGCCCGTGAGACGGCGGAGATGCTGATGTCATCGCCGCGTGCGGCAAGTTGATCGAGCGCGGCCAGGACTTTGGCGCGTCGGCGTTCGCTGTCCTGGTGGCGCGCGTTGGTGAGGCACTTGGTGTTGTTCATGGGCGGTGCTCGTTCCTGGTCTGGTCGATGAACGAGCCGATGACGGGCATGCCGAGGTCGACGACCTGGCGGGGGCGACGCAGGGCGGGGGCGGCTTCTTTGATCTGTTCGCGTTCGTCGTCGGTGAGCTCGTCCATGGAGTCCTCGACGCGGTGGATGAGCTGGCGGAGTTTGCTGATCTCGGTCTGGGAGGGTGCTGCTTCGGTGCGGGCCCACGGGTCGAGTTCGCCTGCGGCCAGGACGCGTTCTCGGTCGCGCAGGAGGGTGGCGAGGTAGTCCTTGAGTTCGGGGAGGTAGGAGGCGTCGGTGCGGAAGTGGCCGCAGCCAAGGCAGCGGAAGCGGAACGGGCAGGCGTGTCCGCCGGCCTTGACGTTGCTGGGTTCCATGCAGATGCCGAAGGGGACGGAGACCTGTCCGATGCGGAGGCGGGTGTGTTCGTCGTCCAGGGCGCCCTGGATCTGCTGCCAGCTGCGTTGTCCGTTGCGGTCGAACTGGTGGGCGGCCACCCGCTCGACCGCCTGACGCATGCGCTTGCCGGTAATGCGGTAATACGTCTGAGTTGTCCGCATTGAGCGATGGCCCATCAAATCGCGCAGGACATCGGGCGGGACTCCGGCGTCCGCGTGCCGTTGGGCATAGCTGTGGCGGTAGGTGTAGGGGACGATGGCCGCCTTGTTGAACTCGACGTCGCCGTCGGCCAGTAGCGCGGGCAGGGCATCGACCCAGGCCCGGTGGGCGGGACTGAGCGAGGCGTCGCCGAGTGGGCGGGTGCCTGCGGGGTTGCGTTTGGGGGCGGGCAGCAGGGCGAGTTGGCCCAGTGGGGTGTCGGGGAAACGGGCCTGGACGGCGCGTTGCTGTGTGCGTACGACTTCTGCGGTGGCGTCCGCGATCGGCAGGCGGCGGCCCGGCCGGTTGTTCTTGTAGTCGTGGTAGATCAGCACGGTTTTGCCGTCGGCGCTGGTGACGAGGCAGTCCCAGGGCAGGCGGCAGATTTCGTCGGGGCGGCGGCCGGTGTCGATCAGGATCTCGGTGGCGACGCGGATGGATGTCCCGGAGCGTTCCTCCAGCATCGGCAGGGCCCGGCAGAGCTGGGCCAAGACGCGGTCGGGCAGGGCCCGGCCGGGTTCGTCGTCGTCCGCCGGAGGCGGGATGTCCTCGGCAAGGAAGGTGAAGCCCGGCGGCAGGGTGCGGCTGATGTCGCCAGGCATGCGCATGCCTCGGTTGCGCAGGTCGGTGATGACGCGTTTGACGTTGCGGCAGTCGATGATCCGCATGTTCATACTGATCTTGCCGACGCTGACCAGGTAGGCAAGGCGGTTGAGGAAGCAGATGGCGTCGCCACGTCCGAGCCGAGCGGCGATATCTCCGTGATCGTCGGCGCGGTGCAGACGCAGGCTCTCGGAGAGCCTGGTCAGACTGGTCACGTAGCCCTGCATGACGGAGCCGACCGCGTCGCCGCGGCGACGCGGCATCTCCTCACTGACCCAGTACTTGACCACCTCGCGCAGCCAGGGCTGGGTGATGCCGGTGAAGTCGACGGTATTGTTGCCCTGCCCGAAGACGGCAGCGTTCCAGATGTCCTTGTGCCGCTCGGTCTCCGGATCGGAGGCCGCCAGACGGGCGGCCTTGACGATGGTGGACCGCAGTGACTCGATGTTCCGGGGCACGACGACCAGGTCTTCAAGGGTGGTGATCGTCTGTTGGCGGGCGTGGTTGCAGAGCAGGCGGAGGCGGTGCATTTCGGTGATGGCTCCGGCTCGGTAGCGTTCCTGGAGTCCGACAAGGACCTCCGCGACGATGCGGGCCGGCAGGCCGCGAAGGTCGACCCGGCGGCCGTCCCGGCGGGCGGGAGCGGTCCGCATCCAGTGATCCACGTCGATACCGGGGTCTTGGCTCCGCAGGTGCTGGAGCCTCTTGGTGTGCGGACGGCAGAGGTCCTGTCCCTGGGTGGTGTAACGGCGCCAGTCGCAGAGCTCGACCCGGCAGAAGCCCGGATGCGGGTAGGGGGTCAAGTCGCGGCGGGCCGCGAACTCTTCGAGGCTCTGGCCGCTGTGTTGGTAGTGCCATAGATGAGCGGTGCAGACCTGCAGCCGACCGGTCTTGGCGGGCCGTTCGCACTGGGCGACCGCGCAGATCGTCTCGTCCCATTCCTTGACGTCACGGCGGTGTACCGCCTGAAAATCCTCCTCGCTCAGCCCGCTGGCCTTCCACTGCTTGGTGCAGGCATAGCACCACTGCCGACGGTGTCCGATCACGGTCCTGCAGCCGGAGATGGAGCAGATCGCGTAGCCGACGAGCGGGTCTTCGCGGGGCGGGCGCCAGGTCAGCTTCTCTTCGACCCAGCCGATCTTCGTCAGCAAGTCGGCGTCCAGCTGGGCCCGCAGACGTCCGGTGACCTCGTCCTCCTCGGCCGCGACCGCGGTGGCGAGCGGGCTGACGGCGGTGACGGTCATGGGCGTTCTCCTTCCAAGGTCAGACGAGGGCTGGGGACCCGCTCGACGGCGTCGCGCAGTCGCTCGTGCGAGGGGTGCAGGTAGGGCTGTGAGGACATCGGTGAGTCGTGGCCCAACAGCTCGGCCAGTTCGTCGAGTTGGCCGCCCGCAGCCACGACGTTGTCCGCGAATCCATGGCGCCCCTGGTGCGGGCGGACACTGCGCCTAAGGGCGGCCCGGCAGCTGAGCGAGGTCATCAGCTCGTTGATCGCCCCGAGCCGCATCGGGGCTCCGATGCGGCCCCGGAAGAGGTTCACCAGCAGGAAGTCGCTCTCGGCGGCCGCCGCGATGGCGGCGCGTTCGATGACGTACTGATCGTGAGCCTGCATGAGCAGGGCGTCGACCGGGACCGAGCGGGAGTTGCGGGACTTGGCCCAGGCCCGGTTGACGTTGTCGCGGCGGACCACGTGCAGGTGGCTGCCCGGAACGGGACAGCCCAGCGGCCGGGCGTCGAGCACGAAGTGCAGGTCAGCCCTGCGCAGGCCGACGAGTTCGCCGCGGCGGATGCCCGCGCGTGCCATCAGCAGCACGATCAGCCGATCCCTTGCCGAACGGCAGGCCCTCACCAGGGCGACGATCTCCGCATCGGTGGCCCGGTCCACCGGTTCGTCCGGCTCGTGCAGGCGGTGGCGGACCTTCGCGTAGCCGCGAGGGATGCCGTACTCGCCCCGCACCTCGGCCGGCAGATCGTGACTGTCGCCGATCTCGTAGAGCTGGTCGATGACCCAGGCCGGAGCCGCACCCGTGCTGACGGTGTACTTCAAGAACTCGCGGACAGCGGCGAGTACGGCGTTCACACGGCGCGGGCCCCGGACGTCCTTGGTGCCCGGCCCGGTGAACACCGGCGTCGATGAGGAGTGCCTGGGCGCGTGTCTGAGCCAGACCATGAACATGCCCAGGTGACGGGAACCGGTGGTCCAGGCCCTGCCGCTCTCTTGGCACCAGCGCAGGTACAGGGCGACGGAACCGGCGTACGCCTCCGTCGTGGACTCCGCGCTGTGGCGGCCGAACCGCAGATGGCGCAGGAACTCGTCCGCCGCGTCGACGACGCGCAGTTCGCCGTCCAGGACGGTCCAGTAGGCGACTCCGGAGGGCAGCAGGACACGGAAGGACCGGAAGATCGTAGAAGGAAGTGTTTGTACGTTCACGCGACGCGAACGACATCGCCGACGTGCGCGACACCCCTACCGATCCTGTCTCACTCGACCGTGTGGCCCCGCCCGTCACGACAGTGCACGACACACTTCACAACCCAACAGAAGCGCACTCCTGGAGGAGGTGCTGGATGGTGCGCCCGTGCCCGGCGCGGGCCAGCCGCAGCAGCTCTTCGTGGCAGTAGGCGAGGTGGTTCTCCTCGTCCCGGCAGATCATCCGGACCGCCCTGCCCACCTCGGGGTGGTCGCCGAAGTGCTTTTGCAGCAGCAGCATCTGCTCGGCCGCGCGCTGCTCGGTGACCCGGCTGTGCGCGAGGTAGGTGATGACGTCCCGCTCGGTCAGCGCCTGGTCGCGGCGCAGCGTGGCGTGCGCCAGGCCGATGCCCTGCCGCTCCAGCAGCATGGTGTAGTCGGTGGCCGCGGGGACGTCGGTGGGCGTCAGTCCGCGCCTGCGGAGCAGGGCCCGGAAGATCCGGCCGTGCTTGTCCTCGTCGGCACCGTGCCGGGCGACCTTGGGCGCGAGTTCCCGCTGCGAGGCGGGGAGCAGGGCGGCGATCCGGCCGTTCTCCCAGCCTCCCTGGGCCTCACCGCTGGCCGCGATGGAGCAGAAGAGGCGGTAGGAGTCGTCGTTGTCGACGATCTCCTGGAACAGGCTCCTGGCCGAGAACATCAGCGTCACCTCCGAACGGACACGCCCGTAAAGGGAGAGTCAAATACGGTGGTCCGCCGCCGGCAACCGGGGGCAGGGCCGCCGGGCCCGTTCGCCTGACGCGCCCCGGGGCGGCGCGCGTAACCCGCCCGCCCGTCGCCGCGTTGTGTTCCGTGACGGCCGTGGCGGGGAAGACCCCCGAGCCCCCACCACGGCCGCAGCGCTCCGCGGCGGCCCGGCATCCCGGGTGCCGGGCCGCCGCCGGTTCCCTCCCCGGCCGTTATGCCAGCCCGGCCCGCTCCAGCGCCTCGACGCCCGCCCGCAGGGACGCCACCCGCTCGTCCAGCGTGAAGCCGGCCGGCGCCAGCGTCAGCGTGGTCACCCCGGCCGCGGCGTACGCCTGCATCCGCTCCGCGATCCGCTCGACGGAGCCGAGCAGCGTGGTCTGGTCGATCAGCCGCTCCGGGATCGCCGCGGCGGCGCCGTCCTTGTCCCCGGACAGGTACTTGTCCTGGATCTCGGCGGCTTCCTTCTCGTAGCCCATCCGTTGCGCCAGCTGGTTGTAGAAGTTCTGCTTGCGGCTGCCCATACCGCCGACGTACAGCGCGGTGTACGGGCGGAAGGCGTCCGCCAGCTTGCTGACGTCCTTGTCCTCGCCCAGCGCGAGCGGCAGCGTCGGGCAGACGTCGAACCCGTCCATGGTCCTGCCGGCCGCTTCCCGCCCCGCCCGGATGTGGGAGACGGCGGTCTCCTCCAGGTGGTCGGCGGAGGGGAAGATGAGCAGCGCGCCGTCGGCGATCTCACCGGTCTGCCGCAGGTTCTTCGGGCCGATCGCGGCGATGTAGAGCGGGATGTGCTCGCGCTGCGGGTGCACGGTGAGCTTCAGCGGCTTGCCGGGGCCGCCGGGCAGCGGCAGCGTCCAGTGCGCGCCCTCGTAGGACAGCCGCTCACGGGTCATCGCCTTGCGGACGATCTCCACGTACTCCCGGGTGCGCGCCAGCGGCTTGTCGAACTTCACGCCGTACCAGCCCTCGGAGACCTGCGGCCCCGAGACGCCCAGGCCCAGCCGGAACCGGCCGCCCGAGAGCGAGTCCAGGGTCGCCGCGGTCATCGCGGTCATCGCGGGCGTACGGGCCGGGATCTGGAAGATCGCCGAGCCGACGTCGATGCGCTCGGTCTGCGCGGCCACCCAGGAGAGCACGGTGGGGGCGTCCGAACCGTATGCCTCCGCCGCCCAGCAGACCGCGTAACCGAGGCGATCGGCCTCCTGGGCCACCGCGAGATTGTCGGAGTCCATCCCGGCGCCCCAGTAGCCGAGGTTGATGCCAAGCCTCATGCCGCTCCCCTTACCCATCAGTAACGTCGCTGTTGCGGGGACTCTAGCGCGCGAGTGCGGCAGACGTCACCGACGGGCCGTCCGACGGGTTGTCCACAGGTCCCCTGATCGCGGCGGGCGGCGCGTAATCTCAGGGCCCATGGAGCAAAGGCACCTCGGCCGTACCGGCCTTCGCGTGTCCCGCCTGGGGCTCGGCACCCTGAACTGGGCACGCGACACGGACGAGCGGGAAGCCGCCGACCAGCTCAAGTCGTTCTGGGAGGCCGGCGGGACCCTGGTCGACACCGCCGACATCTACGCCGACGGCGGCGCCGAGTACCTCCTTGGCCGGCTGCTGGAAGGACTGGTTCCGCGACACGACCTGGTGATCGCGACCAAGGCCGGCAGCGTCCTCGCGCCCGACCGCCGGGTCGACGGCTCGCGCCGCCATCTCCTCGCCGCCCTCGACGCCTCCCTCGTGCGCCTGCGCATCGACCACGTCGACCTGTGGCAGCTGCACGCCTTCGACCCGGACACACCGCTGGAGGAGACCCTCCAGGCCCTCGATCTCGCCGTCGCCACCGGCCGGGCGCGCTATGTCGGCCTGGCGAACTTCTCCGGCTGGCAGCTCGCCAAGGCCGCCACCTGGCAGCTCGCCGCCCCCGGAGTACGGAACCGCCTGGCGAGCGCGCAGCTCGAATACTCCCTCCTCCAGCGCGGCGTCGAGCGCGAAGTCCTGCCCGCCGCCCAGGACTTGGGGATGGGCCTGCTCCCCTCCTCCCCGCTGGGCCGCGGCGTCCTCACCGGCAAGTACCGGCACGCGACCCCGGCCGACTCCCGCGGCGCCTCGGAACAGCTCGCGCCGTTCGTCGCGCCCTATCTGGACGAGACCGCGAGCCGGGTCGTCGAAGCGGTCAGCACCGCCGCCGACGGCCTCGCCGTCACCCCCCTCCACGTCGCGCTGTCCTGGCTCCGCGACCGCCCCGGAGTGACCGCACCGATCCTCGGCGCGCGCACGGCGCCGCAGCTCAGAGCGTCGTTGTCGGTGGAGGCCCTTACTCTTCCTGACGAGATCCGCCGGGCGCTGGACGATGTGTCTGCTCCGGTGCACCACTATCCCGACCACAACTGGAGCACGCTGTGAGTACCGACCGCCCCGCCGGCGACAACCCGCCCGAGCAGGAGGCCGCGCCCGGCGGCGAGGCGGGCAGCGGATCGCGGTCCGGATCCGCCGCCACGCCGCCCGCCGCCCCG
>NZ_KN708638.1:1696759-1744187 GCF_000805335.1 Streptomyces sp. CT34
AGCGGGGAGCGCTCGGCCGCGTCGTTCTTCAACGACGCCCCGCGGGCCGCCAAGCCCGCCGCCCGCCCGGCGCCGCAGAGTGCGGGCGACCGCGGACCGGCCGGCCCCGCGGGTCCCGCCCCGGAGGTCGCGCGGCAGCGCACCCCGGAGCGGCCGGCCGGCCCGGCGCGGCCCCCCGAGGCGGACGGCGGCCCCGGTGCGGCTCCCGGCAACAGCGGCGCCACTCCCCGCGCCGCCCTCACCCCGGCGCCCGGCATCGCCGGCGTGCGGCAGGTGCTCGCGGCGGGCGGCGCCCCCGAGGCGCTCGCGGAGCAGGCCGCCGAAGCACTCGGCGAGCGGGCCGCCGAGGCGCTGAGCGCCGACCCCTGGCAGCTGCTCGCGGTGCCCGGAGTCCGCCCGGAGCAGGCCGACGGCTTCGCGCGGGCGCTGCTCGGCCCCGCCTGCGGACCGGGCGACGAGCGGCGCGCCCAGGCGCTGATCGGCTGGCTGCTGGAGCAGGCCGCGATCGCCGGCCACTCCGCCCTGGAGGCGTCCGCCCTCCGTACGGCCCTCGCCCAACGCTCCGTACCGGACCCCGACGACGCCCTCCAGGCGGCCATCGCGGACGGCGCGGTGCTGGTCTTCCAGGACGCCCTCGACGCTCCGGGCCGGCCCCGCCCCGCGACGGACGACGACGAAGACCAGCCGGTGCGCGTCCTGCTCGGCCTCGACCGCTTCGCGATGGCCGAGGAGAGCGTCGCGGACGGCCTGGCCCGGCTGCTGAACACGTTCGAGCCGGTGGCCGGGTCCGAGTCGCCGGACGAATCCGAGCAGGTGGACGAGCCGGCGGCTGTGGACGAGTCGACATCCGTGGACGAGTCGGCTCCGGTCGGCGAAGAACCGGCGGAGGCGGACGCGGAAACAGGACCAGCAGAACCGGCAGAACCGGCATCGGAGGACGTTGCCGCGACCGCCCCGGACGCCCCGGACACCGAGACCGGCGACACAGACGGGAGCGGCGGGAGCCGCGGGAGCCGCGGGACCGGTGAGGACACCGCGGGCACCACCACCCCCGTCCGCCCCTCCCCCGCCGACTGGGAGGACGCCGCGGACGCCGCCCCCTCCCCCTCCGCGGCGGCGCTCATCCGGGCCGCCGCGGCCAGCGGCCTGGTCGCGCACACCGGCGGTGAGGCGGCCCGCGCCGAGCCCGCCGCACTGATCGCCGCGGCCCGCTCTCTCGGTCTGCGGGCCTTCGGCGCCACCCACACCGAGAACGGCCGCCGACGGCTCGCCGGGCACCTCGCCGAGGCCCGCCCCGCCGAGGCCGCAGGGGAGCCGGCCGCCGGGGACCCGGCCGCCGCGGCGGTGACCGTCTCCGGTCTGCTCTCCGGCCGGGAGGGCCCCGGCCGGGACGCGGACGGCGCACTGGCGCTCGATCTGCTGGTCGTGCTGGACGCCCCGCAGCTGGATCTGGAGACCGCCGCGCTACTCGTCGAGTCGCTGGCCGACGGGACCCGCCTGGTGCTCAGCGGCGACCCGGGCCTCCTGTGGTCCGCCGGCCCCGGGCGGCTCTTCCACGATCTGCTGCTGTCCCGGTTCTGCCCCCAAGTCGCCTCCCGCACCCCGGACTTCGGCCCGATCGGCGAGCTGGTGTCCGGTATCGGCATCGGCGAGCTCAACGAGGTCGAGGCCCCCGGCAAGGAGGTGGTGATCGTCCCGGTGCGCGCCGCGGACGAGGCGGTGCACCGCACGGTCCAGCTGGTCGCCGACTCCGTGCCCCGGGCGCTCGGTGTCCCCGCCGACCGGACGCAGGTCATCACCGTCGGCCATGGCGGCGCGGCCGGCACCCGCGCCCTGAACGCCGCGCTCAAGGAGCGGCTCAACCCCGGCCCCGGGCGGTTCGGCGGCTTCGACCCCGGCGACCGCGTGGCCTACGCCCCGGCCCCCGGCCGCACGCTTCCCGGCACGGTCACCGGCGCGGACGCCGACGGCCTCCGCCTCGACTGCGCCGGCAGCCCCGTCGTCGTACCGCGCGAGCAGGTCGGCTCCGGCGCGGTACGGCACGGCTGGGCGCTCACCGCCCACCAGGCGGTCGGCATGCGCTGGCCCGCCGTCGTCGTGGTGCTCCCCGGCGACGCGGCCGGCGGACTGACCCGCGCCTGGGTCTACACCGCCTTCAGCCGCGGCGAGCGGCATCTGTCGGTGGTCCAGGGCGCCGACCAGGCGCTGCCCCGCGCGGTCGCCGAGATCCCGGTCAAGGAGCGCACCACCCGGCTGCGGACGCTGCTCCAGATGCAGAGCGGCGCGCAGTCGGACGCGGATCCCGCGGCGGGCTGAGCCCCACCGCCCCGGACGGAACGAATGCGGGGCCGGGCAGCAGGCAGCGGCCTGCCGTCCGGCCCCGTCACCGTTCCCGGTCACCGTCCCCGGTCAACGCTCCCCGTCAGGGTTCCCGGTCAGCGCTCCTTGTCGACCGGCTCCAGCAGATCGTCCTCGTCCTCGATGTCCAGCTCCTCGTCGAAGACCGAGCTGATGTCGAAGCGGCACACCACCCGCTGCGGATCCGCCTGATCGAACGGCGCGGCGAGCCACTCACCCGGCTCGGCCGGCTCGTCGACGGCCGCCCCCCCCAGGGGGGAGTCGCCCTCCTCCAGGCCGAACTCCTTGTGCCGGGAGGCGATCTCGTCCGGTTCGAACTCGCCGAAGAGCACCCCGAGCGCCGCGTGCACACTGCTTCCGACCACCGCGGCGGCATCAGGGGCGTGGCCCGTCACGTCATCCGCGGCGTCCGGATCGAGATCGGCGATCCGCTGTGCCTGATGCAGCAGACGCTGCGGCTTGGCGACGGTGTAGTCGCGCCGGATGAGCACGCTCAGCGCACTCGGTTCCTCCGGCCCCGCGTAGGCGGGCAGGTTGTCGCTTCCGGGGATCTCGAAGGGGGTGACCTCGTCGTAGGTGTCGTAAAGCAGCTCGTCATAGACCTCAGCCGCCGCGGCGAGCTCGTCGAACGCGGCGTAGACGGCGGGATCGTCCTGCCCCGAGCGGCGTTCGACCGCGTCGAGGTGACGGTCCAGCGCGGCTTTGACCGCCTCAGCGGCGGCACGTACCTCGGCAGCGGAAGGCTGCGCAGCATCAGACATAGTGCAGACGCTATCCGTACCGGGGCCGGTCCCGCACAATAGATGCGATGCCGGAATACGAATTCTGCGATGTGTATGTGCCACGCGGTGTCTCCCGCAAGGCCACCACACGCCTGCTGACCGACCATGCCGAGTACGGGCACTGGGAGTTGGACCGCCTGCGCCTCAATCCCGACGGCAGCCGCCGGGTGCGGCTGCGCCGGCGGATCATCCGCCAGCTCCGCGCCACGTGGTGAGTGCCGCCGCAGCGGCATACGGACAGCAGAGCGGGCCCCGAAGGACGGGACCCGCTCCGTTGTGCCCGTGTGCGGGGCGCTGCTGATCAGCTACGGGCGGTACGCGCCCTGCGGTAGAGCACCGCGCCCCCGAGCAGCAGCCCGGCACTGGCCGGAACCGCGTAGCCGAGCGCCCCGGCGCCGGTGTGCGCGAGCTGCTGCCCGTGTTCGGTCGGCGTCACCCCACGGGCGTGCGGTGCGGTCGCGTGCTGCGATCCCACCCCCGGAGCGTGCGGGGAGTGCGCTGCGCCCGGGCCCTGCGGCGCGCCCGGGCGCGACCCGTGCGAGCCCCCCGGGTGGTGCGGTCGGCCCGGGTGATGCGGCTGCCCCGGGTGGCCGGGGTTGTGCGGGGTGCCCGGACCCGGGGTCGGCGGATGGCCGGGCCGGTGCGGGGTGCCCGGTCCGCCCGGCGCGGCGTTGTCGCAGTCGCCGCCGAAGGCCGGGTTCGCCACGCCGACCACGTCGACGCTGTTGCCGCAGACGTTCACCGGTGCGTTCACGGGCGCCTGGACGACGTTGCCGGACGCGACACCGGGCGAATTCGAGGCCCCGCCCCGGGCGTTGCCGCCGTGCCCGCCGGTCGGGCGCCGGTGCTTGCCGTGACCGTGGCCGTGGTGCCCGCCGGCCCCGTTGGCGCAGTGGTTGCCGAACGCCGGGTTCAGCATCCCCACCACATTGACGGTGTTGCCGCAGACGTTGACCGGTGCCTCCACCGGCGCCTGGACCACGTTGCCGGATCCGACACCGGGTGAGTTCGCGGCGGTCCCCACCGCTCCGGAGTCCGCCTGTGCGTACCCCGTGGCCATGGCCAGCACGCCACCCGCGGCGGCCATGGTGATCAGGCCCTTTCTCGCGACCCGTCTCATAGGTTGTTCTCCTGCCTTGTGCCCTACGGAAATGCGCGCGGATAACGGTCCCGGTACCTGACGACCGTGGAGAAGTTCCTTCACCCGCGCATCGAAATACCCAGAGGCTCCGGAATGCTCGCAAGCATTCCGGAGCCGTCCGGGCCAGGCCCTCACCGGGCCAAATGCACCGTCGATAGCCTCACTTGTTGAGGCAGGTGTTACCGATGGCCGGGTTCAGCAGGCCAACCACGGAGACCGTGTTGCCGCAGACGTTCGCCGGAACGTGCACCGGCGCCTGGGCCACGTTGCCGGACAGGACGCCGGGCGAGCGCACGGCAGCACCCTGGGCACCCGAGTCGGCAACTGCCAGGCCGGCGCCGGCGATGACGAGACCACCGGCGACGGTCGCAGCAGCGACAACCTTCTTGATCATGGTTCCTCCTTGTAGACACTGCGGTCCCAGCCGCGGACCGCAATCCCTCCAACGAGGTCCAGGCCGTTGAAGCTACCAACACATCGCAGCATTCACCCATTTCAGCGAAGTCAGCGCGAACGGCAGGAAATCCACGTCGAATTCAGCTTGTGCGAGCACCGGCTTGTACACGGTGCCCCACCCAACTCGCCTTTCAGCTCTGCTCGATGAACCGGTCCAGCACCCGCACCCCGAACTTCAGCCCGTCCACCGGCACTCGCTCGTCGACCCCGTGGAACATCCCCGCGAAGTCCAGCTCCGGCGGCAACTTCAGCGGCGCGAACCCGAACCCGCGGATTCCGAGGTCGTCGAAGGACTTGGCGTCGGTGCCCGCGGGGAGCATGTACGGCACCGCGCGCGCGATCGGGTCCTCGGCCTGGAGCGCCGACTGCATCGCCGCCACCAGCGCACCGTCGAAGGTGGTCTCCAGCGCCCGGTCCGCGTGGACGTCCTCCCGCCGCACCCGCGGCCCCAGGATCCGGTCCAGATCGGCCAGGAACTCCTCTTCGTAGCCCGGCAGGAAGCGGCCGTCGACATGCGCGGTGGCCTGCCCCGGGATCACATTGACCTTGTAACCGGCGCCCAGCTGCGTCGGGTTGGCGGTGTTCCGCATCGAGGCGCCGATCAGCTTGGCCATACCGCCGAGCTTGGCCAGTGTCTCGTCCATGTTCTCCGGGTCGAGCTCGGTGCCCAGCGCGTCCCCGAGCTCGTCGAGGAAGGCCCGCAGCGTCTTGGTCACCCGCACCGGGAACTCGTACCGCCCCAACCTCCCGACGGCCTCGGACAGTTCGGTGATGGCGTTGTCCCTGTGGACCATCGAACCGTGCCCGGCCGTTCCGGCCACGGTCAGCTTCATCCAGTGCATGCCCTTCTGGGCGGTCTCCACCAGATACAGCCGGAGGTTCTCGTTGACGGTGAGGGAGAACCCGCCGACCTCGCTGATCGCCTCGGTCACCCCCTCGAAGAGTTCGGGGTGGTGGTCGACGAGATGGCGCGCGCCGTACGTGCCGCCCGCCTCCTCGTCCGCCAGGAAGGCCAGCACGATGTCCCGCGGCGGCTTGCGCCCCGTACGCAGCCGGTCGCGCACGACCGCCAGCGTCATCGCGTCCATGTCCTTCATGTCGACCGCGCCGCGGCCCCAGACGCAGCCGTCGGCGATCTCCCCGGAGAACGGGTGGTGGGTCCAGTCCTCCGCATTGGCCGGTACGACGTCGGTGTGCCCGTGGATCAGCAGCGCGGGCCGCGAGCGGTCCTCCCCCGCCATCCGCGCGACGGTCGAGGCGCGCCCCTTGTGGGACTCGAAGATCTGCGGCTCCAGTCCGACCTCGGCGAGCTTCTCCGCGACGTACTCGGCGGCGGCGCGCTCCCCCGGTCCCGAGTGGTCGCCGTAGTTGCTGGTGTCGAACCTGATCAGATCCCGGCAGAGGTCGACCACCTCGTCCTCACCGGTGACCGTACGGGACGGCTGCGACGCGCTCATGCCGGAACCTCGCTTCGCTCGGCCCCGCATTCGCGGGGCTCGCACCTTTCCCTGGTTCGCTCGCGGAGCTCGCTCACACTGCCTCCTCTTGGTTCACGGCCGCGCGGCACCCGGGGGGCGCCCGCCGCGGCGGGGGTCCACCGCCATCCTCCACCCGGCACCCGCTCCACCCAAGGCCGCAATACTCCCGACATGTGCTGGTCACAGCCCCGCGCCCGGCCAAACCCGCGGGTGATCGACCACCCCTGAACGTTTGCTATTGTTTTCCTCGTCGGAACGGCCCGGGGCCGGACCGACAGACACCTGGTCCGGGTGGCGGAATGGCAGACGCGCTAGCTTGAGGTGCTAGTGCCCTTTATCGGGCGTGGGGGTTCAAGTCCCCCCTCGGACACCAGCAGTACACACCAGCGGTGCCGGTCGATCTTCGGTCGGCACCGTTTCTGTTTGCCGGTGTTCCCGCCCTCCTTCCGGCTGTTCCCACCGTTTCGTCTCAGGGCTGTTGTCCTTCGCGGAGTTGTTGCCCGGGGTCGTCCTGCCACGTGCTGGCCGGGTGGTCGACATAGCCGCGGGCTCCGCCGCCGTAGTACGTGGTGGGGTCGCCGGTGGTCAGTTCGCGGTCCAGGGCGAAGCGGGTGACCAGGTCGGGGTTGGCGATGAAGTGGGTGCCGAAGGAGACGGCGTCGGCGGTTCCGGCCTCGATGGCGGCGTTCGCGGACGCGCGGTCGAATCCGTTGTTCGCGATCAGCGGGCCGTGGAAGCGGTGGCGGTAGCGGGCGATCGCCGCGGTGTCGGGGCGGGCGTCCGGGGCCGGGCGGTCGGGTCCGCGGAGGTGCAGATAGGCCACCGGGTGGTCGTTCAGCGCGGTCACCAGGTCGTCGTGGTCGGCGAGGGTGGCGGCGTCGGGCCGGAAGAGCTCTCCCCCGTCCAGGTACGGGCCCAGGCGGACTCCCACGCGTCGGCCGTTCCAGGGGGCGGCGACCGCGTCGACGATCTCCAGGAGCAGTCGCCGGCGGCGGGTGCGGTCGCCGCCGTAGGCGTCGGTGCGGTGGTTCAGCCGGGGGTTGAGGAACTGCGCGATCAGGAACGTGCCGTGGGCCGCGATCTCGACGCCGTCGAAGCCCGCGCGGCGGGCGTGGTGTGCGGCGGTGCGGTAGTCGGCGACGGTGCCGGCGATCTCGGCCGGGGTCATCGCGCGGGGCGTGACGGTCTCCTGGAATCCGGTGGGGGTGAAGGACCGCGTCCGGGGGTTGACCGGCGACGGTCCGGCGGGGAGCCGGCCGCCGAGGAGGTCGGGGTGCGAGGCGGCGCCGGTGTGCCAGAGCTGGAGCACGATCCGGCCGCCGAGGGCGTGCACGGTATCGGTGACCCGCCGCCATGCGGTCACCTGCTCCGCGCTGTAGATCCCGGGGACGCCGGTGAAGCCGATCGCCTGTCTGCTGACCCAGGTCGCCTCCGCGATGATCAGACCCGCAGCGGCCCGCCGGCCGTAGTAGTCCGCGTGCATCGACGTGGGCAGCAGCCCGTCGCGGGCGGCGCGGGCGCGGGTGAGCGGGGCCATGACGACCCGGTTGGGCAGGCGCAGGCCGGCGAGGTCCAGGGGGCGGAGCAGGGGTTGGCGGTGGGGGGTGGGGTGCGAGGTGGACGGGGAGGTGGATGGGAGGTGGTGGGCGTGGTCATGGTGGGGGCTCCTTGTTGCCGGCGTGGTCTGTGGTCGCTTCGTGGAGTCGACGTCGGGGAGGGGCGGAAGGTGACCGGTGCGGGGCGTGCGGCGTCGGCGGATTTTCCGGTGCGGGTGGGCGGGCGGCTGCGTAGGGTGCCCGGGTCGGCGGAAGGCGAGAGGGGCGTACCGGGTGCTGATCTTCGATGCGGATGACACGTTGTGGGAGAACAACGTGATCTTCGAGCGGGTGATCGACGAGTTCACGGAGTGGCTGGCGGGACCGGGACTGGACCGGAGCGGGGTGCGGGCCGTACTGGACGGGATCGAGGCGGCGAACGCCGTGACGCAGGGGTACGGGAGCAAGGTGTTCCTGCGGAGTCTCGGGGAGTGCGTGGCGCGGGTGCGGGGGCGGGCCGCCACGGAGGAGGAGCTGGGGCGGATCGCCGGGTGGGAGGCGGCGTTCACCGGGGGCCGGATGGAGTTGATCGCGGGGGTGCCCGAGACGCTGGCGGAGCTGGCGCGGCGGCACGAGTTGCTGCTGCTGACCAAGGGGGACGCCGAGGAGCAGGAGCGGAAGGTGGCGGCGTCGGGGCTGGCCGGGCACTTCCTGGCGGTGCACATCGTGCCGGAGAAGAACGTGGCCGCGTACGAGGAGGTGACGCGGGAGCACGGGCTGGTGCCGGAGGAGACCTGGATGATCGGGAATTCGCCGAAGTCGGATATTTTGCCGGCGCGTTCGGCGGGGCTCAACGCGGTGTTCATTCCGCATGTCCACACGTGGGTGCTGGAGCACGGGGAGTTGGATCCGGCGGATGCGAGGGTGCTGCGGCTGGAGAAGTTCGGCGAGTTGCTGAGGCATTTCTGAACGGGGTGGAGGGAGTCGCCGTGACGGGTGGGACGCCGAGGGTGTCCTGCGTCTTCGTGTGCCATGACGGGGGCGGCCGGGTGCTGCTGGCGCGGCGGGGCGCCGGGGCCCGGGACGAGCCGGGCAGTTGGGACTGCGGTGCCGGGGCGCTGGAGTTCGGGGAGACGTTCGAGGCCGCGGTGGGCCGTGAGGTGTTCGAGGAGTACGGGGTGCGGCCCCGGGGGATCGAGCGGATCGGCGTACGGAACGTGCTGCGCGGGGATCCGGTCACCTCGCACTGGGTGGCGGTGGTGTTCGCGGTGGAGGTGGCGGCGGACGCGGTGCGGATCGGGGAACCGGAGAAGTTCGACGCGCTGGGGTGGTTCGCCCCGGACGTGCTGCCGCGGCCGCTGCATTCGCAGTGCGGGGAGAGCCTGCGGCTGTTCGGTGCGATGCGCGCACACTCTCCCTCGGCGGATGTGCCGTAGGGCTTCGTCCGGCACGCCGAGAGCACGCACCGGACGCCGCCCGGCCCGCCCTTCGGGCGGACGACGGGAGTGTGACGGCAGGGACTAGAGCGGTTCGGTGTCGGTGAGTTGGCCGGATTCGACGGTCAGCCAGCGGGTGAGCGACAGCTCGTGCAGGAAGCGGGGGTCGTGGCTGACGACGAGGAGGGCGCCCTCGTAGGAGTGGAGGGCGGTGACGAGGCGGCGGACGGAGGACATGTCGAGGTTGTTGGTCGGTTCGTCGAGGAGGAGGAGCTGGGGGGCCGGTTCGGCGAGCATCAGGGCCGCGAGTGAGGCCCGGAAGCGTTCGCCGCCGGAGAGGGTGCCGGCCCGCTGGTCGGCGCGGGCGCCCTTGAACAGGAAGCGGGCGAGGCGGGCGCGGATGCGGTTGTTGGTGGCGTCCGGGGCGTAGCGGGCGACGTTCTCGACGACGGTGAGGTCGTTGTCGAGGACCTCGTCGAGGCGCTGCGGGAGGAAGCGGTGCGGGACGTGCACCTCCGCGGTGCCTTCGTCCGGCGGGAGTTCGCCGGTGAGGGTGCGCAGCAGGGTGGTCTTGCCGGAGCCGTTGCGGCCGGTGAGGGCGATGCGCTCGGGGCCGCGGATCTCCAGGTCGGCCCGGGTGCCGTAACGGGTGCGCAGACCGCGGAGGGTGAGGACACCGCGGCCCGGCGGGACCGCGGTGTGCGGGAGGTCGATGCGGATCTCGTCGTCGTCGCGGACCGCCTCGGCGGCCTCGTCGAGGCGTTCTCTGGCCTCCTTGAGGCGTTCGGTGTGCATGATGCGGTGCTTGCCGGCGGAGACCTGGGCCTCGCGCTTGCGCGCGTTCATGACGATCTTGGGTTCGCGCTTCTGTGCGTACATCTTGTTGCCGTAGCGGACCCGGCGGGCCAACTTGACGTGTGCGTCGGCCAGTTCGCGCTTCTGGCGGGCGACGTCGGCCTCGGCGACCCGCACCATCCGCTCGGCCGCCTCCTGTTCGGCGGCCAGGGCCGCCTCGTACGCGGTGAAGTTGCCCCCGTACCAGTGCACCTCGCCGCCACGGAGGTCGGCGATCCGGTCGACGCGGTCGAGGAGTTCGCGGTCGTGGCTGACCACGAGGAGGACTCCGGACCAGGCGGCGACCGCGTCGTGGAGCCGGCGGCGGGCGGCGTGGTCGAGGTTGTTGGTGGGCTCGTCGAGGAGCAGCACGTCCGGGCGGCCGAGAAGCAGGGCGGCCAGCCGGAGCAGGACGGACTCGCCGCCGGAGACCTCGCCGATGGTGCGGTCGAGGCCGATGCCGGACAGGCCGAGCAGGTCGAGGGTGGCGTGGGCGCGTTCCTCCACGTCCCAGTCGTCGCCGACGGCGTCGAAGTGCGCCTCGCCGGCGTCGCCGGCCTCGATGGCGTGCAGCGCGGCCCGGGTCTCGGCGATGCCGAGCGCCTGGTCGACGCGGAGGTGGGTGTCGAGGGGGGCGTGCTGCGGGAGGTAGCCGACCTCGCCGACGGTCCGGACGCTGCCCGCGGTGGGGGCCAGTTCGCCGGCGATCAGCTGCAACAGGGTTGACTTTCCGGATCCGTTGAGGCCGATGAGGCCCGTACGGCCGGGGCCGACGGCGAGTTGGAAGTCCGTGAGGACGGGGGTGCCGTCGGGCCAGGTGAAGCCGAGGCCGGTGCAGACGATGGACGTCGCGGCGGAGGCGGAGGAAGCGGGGGGCTTTGGCATGCGGGTCTCCTGGGAGGTGCGCGGGTGGGTGGGGAACTGCGCAGGGAGACACCGCGGGGGAACGTCAGGGAGCCGGGGTACGCCGTACGTACGCCGAGGTCGCGGACGGGCCACGCGGGCGGGGATCGCGGAGCGAATCACCGGTCGCGGGCGCGGTGTCTCAAGACCTCAGACGAGCAACGGCCTTCTCCTGTCGGCGGGGGCACTGACGACTTCGACGGTAGGGGGGGGGAGCGGAAAAGGCAAACGCTATTTTTGTTGCGTTTGCGGAAGGGGGTGTTTGCGGGGGTGCCGCGGTGGCGCCCGCCGGAGTGCGGCGGGCGCCGTCGTGGCGGTCAGGCGGCGCGGAGGCGGACGCGGGCCGGGCCGGTGGCCTGGAGGGTGACACCGGCGGCGACCGGGACGTCCCGGTCGACGGCGGTCAGCTCGTAGGCGCGCAGCAGGGTCGCCAGGGCCAGTACCGACTCCAGCGTGGAGAAGTACTGGCCGATGCAGGCCCGAGGGCCACCGCCGAAGGGGAACCAGGCGTAGCGGTGCCGGCCGGCCTCGCGCTCGGGTGTGAAGCGGTCCGGGTCGAAGCGCTCCGGGTCCTCCCAGAGTGCCGGGTGACGATGGGTCACCCATTGGGCGACGACGACATCGGCGCCGGCCGGGATGGTGAAGCCGGCGATCTCGGTGGCCGCCACCGCCCGGCGCTCGATGACCGCGGACGGCGGGTAGAGCCGCATGGACTCCTTGAACGCCTGGGTGAGGCGCGGGAGGCGGTCCAGGTCGGCGGCGGTGGGGGTGCCCTCGCCGACGACCCGGCAGATCTCGTCGCGGATCCGGGACTGCTCCTCAGGGTGCCGGGCCAGGAGGTGCAGGGTGAACGTCATGGCGGTGGCGGTGGTTTCGTGTCCCGCGAGGAGGAAGATCAGCACCTGTTCGCGGACCTCGGTGGCGTCGAGGGTGCCGTCCTCCGCGTTGCCGGCGGCGGCCAGCAGGGAGAGCAGGTCGTCGGCGTCCGGGGTGGCCGCGGGGCCCCGGCCGGCCGCCGTGCGGCGTTCGGCGATGATGCGGTCGCAGAGGGTGTAGAGCTCCGCGGTGAGCGCGCGCGCCCGGAGGTTCCTGGGGGTGGGCCAGCCCCGGGGCACCTTCAGGGGGGCGTAGCCACGGCGGATGACGTAGTCGCTGAGGAACGGGACGCAGCGGTCGATGGCCTCGACGGCCGCCTCCACGTCCAGGCCGAAGAGGATCCGGGCGACGGTGCGCAGGGCCAGCCGGTTCATCTCGGGGACCAGGTCGACCGTGCCGCCGGCCGACTGCCAGCGGGCGGCGACCGCGTCGGCCTCGGAGGTGACGACCGAGGCGTAGCCGTCGACCCGCTGCTTGGTGAACAGCGGCTGCACCAGGCGGCGTTGGCGGAGGTAGTCGCCGTCCTGGCTGGTGAGCAGGCCGTTGCCGAGCCCCTGGCGGACCTCCTCGTAAATCGGGTGGTCCTTGCGGAAGTTGGCGGCCTGGGTGGCGAGGATCTGGCGGGCGCCCTCGGGGTCGAAGACCGCGAGGAAGACGCTGCGCAGTCCGGGCGGGCCGGCCTCCAGTCGGACCACGTCACCGTGCTCGCGCTGGGCTCTCAAGAAGGCGCCGAGGGAGTCGCGGCGCAGGTCGAGCAGGGAGCCGATGACGGGGAGGCCGGCGGGGCCGGGGATCTCGGTACGGGGTCCGGGTCCGGGACGAGAGGGGGAGTTGGTCAAGGGCATGCTCGCATTCCTAGCCGATTTCCGGTCGACCAAGTGGCAGGCAGGCCGGGCGGGCGGGGAGAAGCGCGGGCGGGTGGCAGCCGGCCTCGGGGCGGGCGCGGCGTCCCCGTACCATGGCCGGATGATCGACAAGCGTGCCGGGCGGCCGGCCGGTGCCACCGCGGGTCAGTGCCGGATCACCGTCTGCCGCGGCTGCTGCTGCGGGGACGCGGCCAAGATCCCGGGGGTGGACCACGCCGGGCAGATACCCCGGCTGCGGGCGGCGCTCGACGGCGCGGCGCCGGTGCGCGCCTCGGACTGCCTGGACGTCTGCGACCAGGCCAACGTGGTCGTGGTGCAGCCGTCGGCGGCGGGCCGGGCCGCGGGCGGGCGGCCGGTGTGGCTGGGGCTGGTCAACGACGACGACGCGCTGGCGGACATCGCCGCCTGGATACGGGCCGGCGGGCCGGGCATCGCGGAGCCGCCCGGGGTGCTGGACCTGTACGCGATCACCGTGTCGCGGCGGGTGCGGGAGGGCCTGGACGGCCGGGGCGCCTGAGCGGTGCGCCCGGGGCCGGTGCCGCGGGTTACCGGAGTCTTACGGAACCGGCCCCCGGCGCGCGCAGCCGCGTCCGCTGGTGTTGGCTGGAGGTATGAGGTATCTCCCGGGAAGGGCATGCTGAGTCCGTGCGCCCCGCGACCCCGCCCGCTCCCCCGCCCGGTCCCGCTCAGGGGCCCGTGCCGGGGCCGCCGCGCCGTGTCCTGGTCGTCGAGGACGACCCGACCGTCGCCGAGGTCGTCACCGGCTACCTCTCCCGCGCCGGCTACACCACCGCGCACGCCGCCGACGGGTTCACCGCCCTGGAGCGCGCCGCGGACTTCCGCCCTCATCTCGTCGTCCTGGACCTGATGCTGCCGGGCATCGACGGCCTGGAGGTCTGCCGCCGGCTGCGGCAGTCCGGCGACGGCCCGGCGGTCCCGGTGGTGATGCTGACCGCGCGCGGCGAGGAGGCCGACCGGATCCTCGGGCTGGAGCTGGGCGCGGACGACTATGTGACCAAGCCGTTCAGTCCGCGGGAGCTGGTGTTGCGGATCGGGTCGGTGTTGCGCCGGGCCGAGGCGGCGCCGCCGGCCGTCGCGCCGGCGCCCGTACTGCGTGCCGGGGACCTGACCGCCGACCCCGGGGGCCGGCGGGCCCACCGCGCTGGCCGGGAACTCTCCCTCACGGCACGGGAGTTCGATCTGCTGGTGTTCCTGATGCGGCACCCGGGGCGGGTCTTCTCGCGGGAGCAGCTGCTGCAGCGCGTCTGGGGCTGGGAGTTCGGCGATCTGTCGACCGTGACGGTGCATGTGCGGCGGCTGCGGGAGAAGATCGAGGCGGATCCGGCGGCGCCGCGGCTGGTGACGACGGTGTGGGGCGCCGGGTACCGCTTCGATCCCGGCGGCGGCGAGGTGATCATGGCGGGTGAGGTGGTGACGCACGATGCGGCGTCCGGGGGCGGCGAGCCGCGGGCATGACGGACTTTCTGGTCATCGTGGCGCTGGCGGCGCTCGGTGCGGCGGTGGTGGGTCTGCCGGCCGCGCCCGCCGTACGGGCGCTGCGGCGGCGGTCGGTGGCGCTGTCGCTGTTCGCGGTGGCGGCGCTGGCGGTGGCCGCGATGGCGGCCGGCACGGTGGCGGTGGCCCAGGCGATGTTCCTGTCCGGGCACGACCTGGGCGTGGTGATGGCCGTGGTGGCCGTCTCCGGGGTCGTCTCGCTGGCCGCCGCGCTGCTGTTCGGGCGGCGGATCGCGGCGGGCAGCCGGGAGCTGGCGCGGTCCGCGCGGACGGTCGGCAGCGAGGGCGGTTTCGTGGCGCCGGGCGAGCCGCCGACCGCCGAACTGGCCGCGCTGTCCCGGGCGTTGGAGGAGACCAGCGGCCGGCTGGCCGAGGCCCGGGAGCGCGAGCGGGCGCTGGACGCCTCGCGCCGTGAGCTGATCGCCGGGATCTCGCACGATCTGCGCACCCCGCTCGCCGGGCTGCGGGCGATGGCCGAGGCGCTGGAGGACGGGGTCGCCGAGGACACCGCCCGCTATCACGCGCGGATGCGCGTCGAGGTGGACCGGCTGGCCGCGATGGTCGACGACCTCTTCGAGCTGTCCCGTATTCAGGCCGGGGCGCTGGCGCTGACGTTGTCGCGGGTGTCGGTGTACGACCTGGTGGACGACGCGCTGGCGGGTGCCCGGCCGCTGGCGCGGGCGAGCGGGGTGCGGCTGGTGGACGGCGGGGTGGTGCCGTTGCCGGTGCGGGTGGACGCCCAGCAGATCACCCGCGTACTGGGCAATCTGCTGGTCAACGCGATCCGGGCGACGCCTGAGGACGGCACCGTCGCGGTCAGCGCGTACCGCGCCGAGGGGCGGGTGGTGCTCGCGGTGGAGGACGGCTGCGGCGGGATTCCGGCGGCGGACCTTGCCCGGGTGTTCGACACGGGCTGGCGCGGCGGACCGGCGCGCACCCCGCGGGCGGGCGGGGCGGACGGCGGGGGCGGTGCGGGGCTGGGGCTCGCGATCGTCCGCGGGATCGCCGAGGCGCACGAGGGCCGGGCCACGGTGCGCAATACGGGAGCCGGTTGCCGCTTCGAGGTGGAACTGCCGGAGGCCGGACCGGCGCGTGCGGGGTGAGACGGGCCCGGTGGACGCGGGGGCCCGGTGGACGCGGGGGCCCGTTGGACGCGGGGGCCTGGTGGACGCCGGGGGCCTGGGGCGGTGCGGTGGCCCCGGTGGACGTGGAGTCCGTGGGGCGGTGCGGTGGCGGCGACTGGCTCGGCGGAGTTCGGCGCTCGCTCGGCGGTGTCGGGCGGCGCGGCGCCGGCGGCCGAGCCCGGCTCACGGTGCCGGATGTCGGGCAGACAGAGCGGGGAGAGCAGATAGGTGGCCGCGGGCGCGAACAACCCGCTGGCGGCGCCTGTGAGTTGGACGAGAAGACCGCCCGCGCTCTGTCCCCCGGAAACCACTCGCCGTTCGCACATCCCGCATCGGGCGTCTGCCAGAGCGGATGTTGGCGTTCCGCCCAGCGTGCGTCGACCGTCCCCGTCCGCATGCCGCGCCGCGCCTCCGGATCGCCGTACGCCTTCCCGACATGGCCGGAGATCACCACGACCACGGCGAGGGCGAGCCAGTCGTGGACGAAGGTGGCCCCGGTGCGCCAGAGGAGCGGGGCGAGGTGCGGGAACCACATCAGCAGGCCGGTGGCGAGCATGACGAGCACGGCGCCGGCGATCCAGGCGGCGTAGAGCTTCTGGCCGGCGTTGAACTTGCCCGCCGGGCGGCGGCCCCGGTGGCGGCGGAGCGTGGCGCGCAGCCAGCGGCGGTCGTGCCGGCCGTAGCGGTTGAGGCGGGTGAGGTCGGCGCGCAGCGCGCGGGAGGCCAGGCCCAGCAGCAGCGGGACCGGCAGCAGGATGCCGGCCCACTCGTGGACGGTGACCACGAGGGCGCGGCGGCCGACGAGTTCGGCGAGGAAGGGGAGGTAGAGGCAGCCCGCGGTGAGGACACAGACGGACATGAGGGTGGCGGTGGTGCGGTGCACCCAGCGTTCGGCGGGGGTGAAGCGGGCGATCCGGCCGGACGGAGAGCCGGGCGGATCGCCGGATGGAGAGCCGGAAGGGGTGCCGGACGTGCTGCCGTCAGGTGGTCGGCGCATCGTCGCGTCCGTTCGAGCGGCCGACCCAGGCGTCGACGTCATAGCCGCGCTCCTCCCAGAAACCCGGTTCCACCCGGTCGGTGACGGTGATCTTCGACAGCCATTTCGCGGATTTGTAGAAGTACATGGGGGCGACATAGAGGCGGACCGGGCCGCCGTGGTCGTGGCCGAGGGGCTGGTCCTGCATCCGCAGGGCCACCAGGACGTCGTCGCGGCGGGCCTGGGCGAGGGTCAGGGATTCGGTGTAGGAGCCGTCGAAGCAGCTGAAGCGGACGGCCCCGGCCCGCGGGTGGACGCCGGCGGCGGCCAGCAGCGCGCCCAGGCGTACGCCTTCGAAGGGGGTGCCGGGCACCCGCCAGCCGGTGACGCACTGGACATCGTGCACGAGCCGGGTCTGCGGAAGGCGGCGCAGGTCGGCGAGGCGGTAGGTGGCGGGGCGGTCCACCAGGCCGTCGACGGTGAGGCGGTAGGTGTGCTCGTCCTTGCGCGGGACCGAGCCGGTGACCGAGTAGTAGCGGAATCCCCCGCCGGCGGGGAGCAGGCCGGACAGCCCGGTGGGGTCCTTCTGGGCGGCGGCGCCGAGGGTGCTGTCGTAGGCGCGCTGGAGGAGCGGTGCGGCGGCGATGCCGGCGGCGCCGGCCGCGAGCATGCCCAGTACGACGCGGCGGCCGACGGGGGTGCCGCGGCCGTCGGCGCCCCGCCGCCGGTCTCCGTCGTCGTCCGGGTCGCGGGCCGGCCGCGGCTCCGGCTGCGGGTCCTGTGTCACGGCTCGATTCGAGCATCCGGCGCACGCCCGGACCAGACGTCGGGCACCGGCGTCAGACTTTCGTCACCGATGCCCGCAACGGCCGGTCACCGGGTGGTACAGACGGGTGCGCGCGAGAATGGTGGGTGACGCGGGCCACCCGGGGGCCGCGCCCGGGTGGCTATCCTCGGGCGCATCCCCCGCCCCGCGCGATACGAGGTGTGCGACGTGACGGTGATTCTGCTCGCCCTTGGCGCGGCGTGCTGTCTGGGCACCGGGTTTGTCTTCCAGCAGATCGCGGCACAGCACGCCCCGCCGCAGGACTACCTCTCCCTGCGGCTGCTGCTCGACCTGGTGCGGATGCCGCGCTGGGTGGCCGGGATCGCGCTGATGGTGGTGGGGATGGCGCTGGGCGCGGTGGCGCTGGGCATGGGGGACATCACCCTGGTCGAGCCGCTGATGGCGACGAACCTGCTGTTCGCGATGGCGCTGGCCCGGCGGATCTCCCGGCAGCGGCTGGGCCGCAGCGGATGGGCCGGGCTGTGGCTGCTGGCCGGCGGGGTGACCGCGTTCATCGTGGCCGGGCGCCCGCACGGCAGCCGGAACAGCGGGGTCGGGCAGCTGGCGCAGTGGCTGATCATGGGTGCGGTGCTGGCCACCGCGCTGCTGCTGGCGGCCGTCGCCAAACGGGAGCGGGTGCATGTGAGCCTGGAGGCCGCGCTGCTGGGGGTGGCGGCCGGGCTGCTCTACGGGTTGCAGGACGCGCTGACCCGGATCAGCGGCGAGCGGTTCGGTGCCGGCGGCTGGGGCGCGCTGCTGACCAGCTGGCAGCCGTACGCGATCGTGGTGCTGGGGGTGCTGGCGCTGGTGCTGGTGCAGAGCGCCTTCGAGTCGGCGCCGCTGCGGATGTCGCTGCCCGCGCTGACCGCCGCCCAGCCGCTGGCCGGGATCGCCTGCGGGGTGGGGTTCCTCGGCGACCAGCTGCGGGTGACGACCGGCGCGCTGGCCTGGGAGGCGGCCGGGATCACGGCGGTGGTGGCGGGGATCGTGCTGATCGGAAGCCATCCGGCGATGCCGCCGGGGGCCGGGAAGGCCGAGCGCGTACGGGAGCTCCAGCCCCGCTGAGGCGCACGCCGGCCGCCCGGCACGCGGGCCGGCGTCCGACTGCGCACACGACGGCTTCCTGCCTCGCTCTTCATTGATGTCCGGCATGAGAACTTCGTTGATGTCCGGCATGAGAACGGCCGCATGCCCAGGGCTTCGGGTCCCGAGTTCCGGGAGAAGCCGATCCGTGCCGCCGAGGAGATCTTCGCGGTGCGGGCGTGGACGGCGCCCGGATCCGTGACATCGTGACGCTGCCATCGTGGCGCCGGCCGGCCGGGGGCAACCCCTCGCGTCCGCCCCGCGTCCCGGCGGGTGGGGTCGCCGGACCTGGTGGTTGCATGGCGCCATGACAGATCAGCAACCGCTCAACGCGGACGAAATCCTCGATGTCGTCGACGAGCACGACCGGGTGGTCGGGCAGGCCCCGCGCGCCGAGAGCTACGCCCGCCGGCTGCGCACCCGCTGCGCGTTCGTCCTGGTCCGGGACGCCGAGGACCGGATCTTCGTGCACCGGCGGACACCGCGGAAGCTGGTGTTCCCGTCGCACTACGACATGTTCGTCGGCGGCGTGGTCGGCGCCGGCGAGTCGTACGACGAGGCGGCGCTCCGGGAGGCGGAGGAGGAACTGGGCGTACGGGGTCTGGCGCGCCCCGAGCCGCTGTTCCGCTTCCTGTACGAGACGCCGGAGCACACCTGGTGGTCGGCGGTGTACCAGGTGCGCTGCACCCTTCCGGTCGCGCCCCAGGAGGCGGAGATCGACTGGTACGCGTTCCTGCCGGAGGAAGAGCTGCACCGGCGGCTGGACGAGTGGCCGTGGACGCCGGACGGGCTGGCCGCCTACCGGGAGCTGACCGCCCGGCGGACGGCCGGGGAACTCTGAGCGGACCGGGACACCGGCGGCCGGGTCCGGACCGGTCCGGTGGCTCACGGCCGGACAGAACACCTGGTGTCTCACCGCGCCCGCGGACCGCCGGATCCGGGCGACGGCCGCCGGCCGCCCGGCTCCGCTGCCGCCCCGGCTCGCACTGCCGCTGGTCGGCTGCCCGCCGGGGACGGCGGTGTGCGGCGCGGCGCTGCTGGTGCGGCCCCGCTGAGGGCGCGCCCGGCGGTACGGTGAGCCCGGCCGCGCGGAGGCGGGGACGTCCCCGGCCCGCCGGCTGCGGCGGGGCGCGGCAACCACCTTCCTGGAGCGGAACATGACCGAGCAGCAGAGCCAGGCGCCGGGCGGGAGCGAGAACCGGACCGGCGGACGGAGCCGCGCCGGGCGGGTTCCCGAGCCCTATCTCACCGAACTCGCCCCGGGTGCCTGGGCGTTCGTCCAGCCGGACGGCGGCTGGTGTCTGAACAACGCCGGCTTCGTCACCGACGGCGGCGCCACGCTGGTCGTGGACACCGCCGCCACCGAGCGCCGGGCGCGGCTGCTGCGCCGCCGGATCGCGGAGTGCGGCGCCCCCGCGCCCCGTACGGTCGTCAACACCCACCATCACGGCGACCACACCTACGGCAACGGCGTGTTCGCGCCCGAGGCGGCGGTCATCGGGCACGCGGCGTGCCGCCGTGAGGTGCTGGCCGCCGGGCACCAGCTGCACGCGGTCTGGCCGCAGGTGGCGTACGGCGACATCCGGATCACCCCGCCGGAGATCACGTACGCCGACGAACTGACCGTGCACGTCGGGGAGTTCGAGGTGCGGCTGATCCATCCGGGGGTGGCGCACACCACCGGCGACACCATCGTGTGGCTGCCGCGGCAGCGCATCGTGTTCGCCGGTGACCTGGTCTTCCACGGGGGCACGCCGTTCGTCTTCATGGGCTCGCTGGCCGGGTCGCTGCGGGCGATCGAGGTGCTGCGGTCGCTGGACGCGGCCACCGTCGTCCCGGGGCACGGCCCGGTGACCGGGCCGGAGGTCTACGACGGTGTCGAGCGCTATCTGCGGTTCGTCGGCGAGCTGGCCCGCGCGGGGCGGGCGGCCGGGCGCACGCCGCTGGAGGTGGCGCGGGAGGCGGACCTGGGCGGGTTCGCGGGGCTGGCCGAGAGCGAGCGGCTGGTGGCCAATCTGCACCGGGCGTACGCGGAGCTGGCGGGCGCCGCGCCGGGCGCGCCGCTGGACCCGGTGACCGGGTTCCGGGAGATGGCGGCACTGAACGGCGGGGCGCTGCCGGCCTGCCACGCGTGAGCGGCCGGTCCGGGGCGGCGAACGGCCGGATGACCGGTCGGGCCGGCGGGGCGTGGCGGAAATGCAGCGGGTGACGGACGCCCCACGGACGAGCACTGGACTCCATACCGACTAGTCGGCATGATCGTGCGGGCGACCACCGGTAGCCATGGACCGTCCCACTCCCCACGGAGGAGCACGATGAGCAACGGCACCCCTCCCCCGCCGGCCGCCGGCCGGGAGGCACCCCCCGGCCTCGACCTGGCGCGGCTGCGCGAACACCTGGACCGGGAGCGGCCGGGCCTGGTCGGCGGGCCGCTGAGCGCGCGGCTGATCGAGGGCGGCCGGTCCAACCTCACCTATCGCGTCACCGACGGCACGGCCTCCTGGGTCGTCCGCCGGCCGCCGCTCGGCCATGTGCTGGCCACCGCGCACGACATGCGGCGCGAGCACCGGGTGATCAGCGCGCTGCACGGCACCGCGGTGCCGGTGCCGGAGGCGCTGCTGCTGTGCGAGGACGAGTCGGTCATCGGCGCGCCGTTCTATGTGATGGAGCTGGTCGAGGGCACCCCGTACCGGACCGCGGACCAGCTGGCGCCGCTCGGCCCGGAGCGCACCCGCGCGGTGGTGCTCTCCCTCGTCGACACGCTGGTGGCGCTGCACGCGGTGGATCCGGCGGCGGCCGGCCTCGCCGACTTCGGCCGCCCGGACGGCTTCCTGGAGCGCCAACTCCGGCGCTGGGGCAAGCAGTTGGCGGCGTCCAAGAACCGCGCGCTGCCGCGCATCGACGAGCTGCACGAAGCCCTCGGCCGGGCGCTGCCGGCCTCCCCCGCGCCCACCGTCGTCCACGGTGACTACCGCCTCGACAATGTGCTGGTCGGCGCCGACGACACCATCACCGCCGTACTGGACTGGGAGATGTCCACGCTCGGCGATCCGCTGACCGACCTCGGGCTGCTGGCGATGTACTGCACGGACCTCGGCCTGCCGAAGTCGCCGGTCAGCACCACCAGCGGCGCCCCGGGTCACCCCGATCCGGACGAGCTGATCGCGCGCTATGCCGCGCGCTCCGGCCGGGACACCTCCGGCATCGCCTGGTACACCGCCTTCGCCTGGTTCAAACTCGCCGTGATCCTCGAAGGCATCCACTACCGCTTCACGCTCGGCCAGACGGTCGGCGCGGGCTTCGACCGGATCGGCGAGCTGGTGCCCGTGTTCATCGACCGCGGACTGACCACCCTCAAGGAAGGCTGAGCCCCATGGACTTCGCATTCGACGCCCGCACCGAGGAACTGCGCCACCGGCTCCTGGCGTTCATGGACGAGTACGTCCACCCGGCCGAGCGGACCGCTCACGAGCAGCGGGCCGCGCTCGCCTCGCCGTGGGACACCCCGGCGGTGGTCGAGGAGCTGAAGGCCGAGGCGCGGCGGCAGGGGCTGTGGAATCTCTTCCTGCCGGACAGCGAATACGGGGCCGGGCTGACCAACCTCCAGTACGCGCCGCTGGCCGAGATCACCGGCCGCAGCCCGCAGTTGGCGCCCACCGCGCTGAACTGCGCGGCGCCGGACACCGGCAACATGGAGGTGCTGGCGCAGTTCGGTGACGCGGCGCAGAAGAAGCAGTGGCTGGAGCCGCTGCTGGCGGGCGAGATCCGGTCGGCGTTCGCGATGACCGAGCCGGAGGTGGCCTCGTCGGACGCCACCAACATCGAGACCCGTATCGAGCGGGACGGCGACAGCTATGTCATCAACGGCCGCAAGTGGTACATCTCCGGGGCGATGAACCCGCTGTGCCGGATCTTCATCGTGATGGGCAAGACCGATCCGAACGGCGCCGACATCCGGCGCCAGCAGTCGATGATCCTGGTGCCGCGGGACGCCCCCGGCCTGACCGTCACGCGCGCCATGCAGGTCTACGGCTACGAGGACCACTACCACGGCGGGCACGCCGAGGTCGTCTTCGACGGCGTCCGGGTGCCGGCGGGCAACCTGATCGGCGAGGAGGGCGGCGGCTTCGGCATCGCCCAGGCGCGGCTCGGGCCCGGCCGGATCCACCACTGCATGCGACTGATCGGGATGGCCGAGCGGGCGATCGAGCTGATGTGCCGGCGGGCGGTGGGCCGTACCGCGTTCGGGAAGCCGCTGGCCCAGCAGGGCGTGGTCCAGGAGTGGATCGCGGACGCCCGGGTGGCGGTGGAGCAGCTGCGGCTGCTGGTGCTGAAGACCGCCTGGCTGATGGACACCGTCGGCAACAAGGGCGCGCACACCGAGATCCAGGCGATCAAGATCGCCACCCCGCGGACGGTCGTGGACATCCTCGACAAGGCGGTGCAGCTGCACGGCGCGGGCGGGGTCAGCCAGGACTTCCCGCTGGCGGAGCTGTGGGCCGCGGCCCGGACGCTGCGGCTGGCGGACGGGCCGGACGAGGTGCACCAGCGGTCGCTGGCCCGGCGCGAGATCAAGCAGTACCTGTAACGCCGTTACGGGGCGGTGCCGGTAACGACGTTACAGGCCCGGCGTCTGTCACGCCGTTACGGGCGCAGTGCCCGCAGCAGCAGCTCCGCCAGATGGTCGGCGACCTGCTGCGGGCTCAGCGGCCCGTCCTCGCGGTACCACGTCCCGAGGTGGTGCACCGAGCCGAAGTGGTAGTCGACGACCAGGTCGGCGGGGATGTCGGCGGCGAACACCCCGGCGCGCTGGCCCTCTTCGACCAGCGCCCGGAACCGCTCGTGGTAGCGCCGCCGCTCGGCGCGCACCTGCTTGTCCTTCTCCGGGCTCAGATGGTGCATCGAGCGGAAGAAGATCTTGGTGTCGTCGAGGTTCTCGATGGTGGTGACCACGACGTCCGCGGCGGCGTCCCGCAGTCGCTGCTCCACCGGTGCGTCGGCGTCCGCGAAGTGGTCCAGCCGCTCCTGCTGGAGCCGCAGCACCCGCCCGTAGACCTCGTGCAGAAGGTCGTCCTTGGAGCCGAAGTAGTGGTAGAGGGCGCCCTTGGTGACGCCCGCCGCGTCGACGATCTCCTGCACGGAGGTGCGGTCGTAGCCGTGCTCCGCGAAGAGCCTGGTGGCGGTGGCCAGCAGCCGCTGCGCCACCGGCTTCGCGGTGCCGCTGCCGTTGCCGGTGCCGTCCTTCGTGCCGGCCATCGCCCTCACCTGTCCTTCGTGCGTACTCATGCGCGGTGGCGCAGCTCCCGTCGGAGGATCTTGCCACTCGTGGTCTTGGGAAGCTCGGGCAGGATCTCCACCACCCGGGGATATTTGTACGCCGCGAGCCGCTCCTTGCAGTAAGCGGCCAGCTCGGCCGGGTCGGGGGAGGCACCCGGACGCAGGCTGACATACGCCTTGACGGTCTCGCCCCGGTAGGCGTCGGGCACGCCCACGACGGCCGCCTCGCGGACCGCCGGGTGGGTGTAGAGGACGTCCTCGACCTCCCGGGGCCACACCTTGAAACCGGAGGCGTTGATCATGTCCTTCTTGCGGTCGACGACGTAGAGCCAGCCGTCGCCGTCCATGAACCCGATGTCGCCGGTGCGCAGTTCGCCGTCCGGGATGCTCTCGGCGGTGGCATCGGGGCGGCGCCAGTAGCCGGGTACGACCTGCGGGCCGCGGACCGCGATCTCGCCCGGTTCGCCGAACGGCAGGTCGCGGCCCGCCTCGTCGATGATCCGTATGACGGTGTCCGGGCCGGGCACGCCGACCGCGAGGGTGCCGGAGACCTTGTCGACCGGCGCCTCGCGGCCGGGCGGGACGCTGGCACAGGGGGCGGTGCACTCGGTCAAGCCATAGCCGTTGTGGAGGTACGGGCCGAATCCGGCGCGGAACGTCTCCACCAGCGCCGGCGGCAGCGGCGCGCCTCCGGAGCTGACCGTCCGGAAGGAGTCGAAGTGCTCGCGGGTGACGGCGGGGTGGGCCATCAGCGCCATGAAGGCGGTGGAGGGGCCGACGGTGTAGGCGGGGCGGTGCTCCAGGAAGGCGTCCAGCACGACGCCCGCCTCGAAGCGGTAGGCGAGCGCCAGGGTGCCGGCGTTGGCGAGGCAGGCGGCGAGTTCGCAGACCATCCCGGTGATGTGGAAGAGCGGGGCGAGCGCGAAGTAGGTGGCGCCGTCGGGGAGGGCGAGTCCGGTGCGCTGGCGTTCGGCGTTGTAGCTGATGTTGCCGTGGGTGTTGGTGGCGCCCTTCGGGGTGCCGCTGGTGCCGGAGGTGTAGCTGATCAGCGCCAGGTCGTCCGCGGTCGGCCCGGAGGGCGCAGGCACCGCGCCCGCCGGGCCGGCGGTCCGGGCGGCGGTGAGCAGATCGTCGGCGCCCTCCCGGGGGCCGAGCCGTTCGCCGCGCAGCACCCTGCCGTCGTCGCGGGTCTGGAGCTCCCGTTCGCAGGTGGTCAGGGCGATCCGCACGGAGGGCGCCGCGGCGGCGGTGGCGCGCAGGAAGGCGTCCCAGGTGCGGTCCGCGCAGACGACGGCGGTGACCTCGGCGTCGGTGAGGATGTGCCGCATCTCGGCCGACTTGTACATCGGGTTGACGGGGACGACCACCCCGCCGGCCTTCCAGACGCCGAGCACCGCCAGCACGAAGTGCGGGGTGTTCTGGAGCATGACGGCGGCCCGGTCGCCGCGCCGCAGGCCGCGCCCGGCGAGGTGGGCGGCGATGCCGTCGGAGAGCGCGTCGGTCTCGGCGTAGGAGAGCCGGCCGTCGAAGTAGGCGAGCGCGGTGCGCTCGGGGGCGCGGCGGACCGCGGCCCGGAAGGCGTGCAGCGGCGAGGGCGGCGGCTGGACGGGGGCGCGCTGGGCGTCGGTGAGCTGTGCCAGCCACGGCTTGTCCTGGTAGGAGGTCATCGGGGTGCGGCCCTTCCTTCCTGATGGTCCGTGCGCGTAACTGGTGGTCCGGTCGCGGGACGGTACGGCCGGCCGGAAACCGGTGGAACCGGCCGGCGGGCGTCCGTGCGGTCCGCGCCCGCCGGCCCACAAGTCCCTGCGGGCGTGGGCCCGTTGAACCCGGTGGTCAGCCTGCGCTGCGCTCCTCCAGCTCCCGCTGGATGTGGTTCATACCGCCCAGCCAGCGGTCCGGGTCGGATGCCCGCGCGGTGTAGTAGTCCGCGACCTCCGGGTGCGGCAGGACCAGGAAGCGGCCCTCGTCCATGGCCGCGAAGAGCGCGTCGGCGACGGCCTCGGGCTCCACCGCGGTGGGTGTCAGGACCAGGTCCCCGGCTGCCCCGGTGGCGGCCAGCATGTCGGTCCGTACGCCCTGCGGGCAGATGGCGTGCACGTCGATGCCGCGGTGGCGGTAGGTCAGCGACAGCCACTCGGCGAAGGCGTAGGCGCCGTGCTTGGTGACGCTGTACGGGGCCGCGGCGACCATGGTGAGCAGGCCCGCGGCGGACACGGTGGAGACGAACCGGCCGCCGCCGCGCGCCAGCCACTCCGGCACCAGCTCGCGCGCCGCCCGGACATGGGCCATGACGTTGACGTCCCAGGCCAGCGCCCAGTCGTCCTCGGGCGCGTCGGGACCGCCACCGGTGCCGACGCCGGCGTTGGCGCAGAAGACGTCGATGGCACCGCCCAGCGCCTCGCGGGCCGGCGCCACGATGCCGGAGGCGTCGCCGGGGACCGCGATCGCCCCGATCTCCCCGGCGGTCCTGCGGGCCTTCGCCTCGTCCAGGTCGTTGACCACGACGCGGGCGCCTTCGGCGGCGAACCGGCGGGCCAGTGCGGCCCCGATCCCACCACCCGCTCCGGTCACGACAACGGCCTTGTCCCGTATGGCTGCCACGCTGCGTCTCCCTCGCTCGCTCCGGGTCGCCCGACTCACTGAGAGGCAGACTAACCAGTCGGTATGTCCCAGCGGAAGACCGTCCCCCGGCTCCCGCACCCGCGCGAGCACTCCCGGACCCGCACGAGCGGCAGGTACCGGCCATCGACACCGCACCGGCTCCCGGCATCGCGCCCGCTTCCGACATCGCACCGGCTTCCGGCATCGCACCGGCTTCCCACACGGCCGGGCGCTCCCCCACCGCCTCAAGGGCGTGGTCGCTGCCCGCATCGTCCCACGCCACCCCGAAAGGCGTTAGCGTGCGCACGACACGTATCCGGCCCGGCACCGACCACGGAGGGGTGCGCATGGCTCTGTCGAGACGCGTTCTACTGGGGCAGCTGGCGGCGACCGGAGCAGCCGCGGCGACGGTCACCGCGGCCCCCGCCCAGGCGGCGCCGCGGCCCGGCGGCCGGCGGGTGCGCACCGGCTTCGACCGGCTGGCCGCCGACGGCTACCGCCTGCTGGACGGGCAGCGGGTCGGCATCGTCACGAACCCGACCGGGGTGACCCGGGACCTACGGCACATCGTCGACGTCATGCACGCCGACCGCCGGGTCCGGCTGACCGCCGTGTTCGGCCCCGAGCACGGCTTCCGGGGCACCGCCCAGGCGGGCGGCTCGGAGGGCCGGTACACCGATCCCGCCACCGGGCTGCCGGTCTACGACACCTACGACAAGAGCGGCCGGGAACTGGCGGACATCTTCACCACGTCCGGCGTGGACACCGTCGTCTTCGACATCCAGGACGTCGGCGCGCGCTTCTACACCTACATCTGGACGCTCTACGACTGCATGGTGGCGGCCGTCGCGGCGGGCAAGCGGTTCGTGGTGCTGGACCGCCCCAACCCGGTCACCGGCCGGGCCGCGACCGGCCCCGTGCTGGACCGGAAGTACTCCTCTTTCGTCGGCCGGGAGCCGATCTCGCAGGCGCACGGGATGACGGTGACGGAGCTGGCCCGGCTCTTCAACGGCGAGTTCGTACCGCGGGTCGCCGGGCGGCCGGTGGCGCTGGAGACGGTCGCGATGACCGGCTGGCGGCGCGCCGACTTCTTCGAGGCGACCGGGCTGCCGTGGGTACCGCCCAGCCCGAACATGCCCACCACCGACACCGCACTGGTCTACGCCGGGACCTGCCTCTTCGAGGGCACCAACCTCTCCGAGGGCCGCGGCACCACGCGGCCCTTCGAACTCCTCGGCGCCGAGGGCATCGACCGCCGGTGGGCCGCCGCCGCCACCGAACTGGGCCTGCCCGGTGTGCACTTCAGGGAGGCGTACTTCGTACCGACCTTCTCCAAGTTCCAGGGCAGGACGATCGGCGGGGTCCAGCTGCATGTCCACGACCGCTCCGCGTTCGATCCGGTGCGCACCGGTATCGGCCTGCTGGTGACGGCCCGGAAGGTCTGGAAGGGCTTCGCCTGGCGGGCCGACCACTTCGATCTGCTGACCGGGTCCGCCACCGTACGCACGATGATCGACGCGGGTGCCGGAACGGAGGAGATCGTGGCGGCGTGGCAGGACGGGCTGGCACGCTTCCGGGCGGTGCGGGAGCGGTATCTCCGGTACCGCTAGCGGCTGTTGGGGGCCGACGGCGCACCACACCACCGGCGCGCGCCACGCGGCATGGCTGCCGACGAGTGCCGCGCCGGCGGTGTGGCCGCCGCGCTCGACGATCTCACCGCCGACCCAGGCGTCCACGCCGCGGTCGGCGAGGGTGGTCAGGGCGACGGTTCAGGCCATCCCCGGGATTAAGCCGACCGGAAGGCCAGATTCACCTGTCGGTCAATTTCTGACTTGGCGTCAAGAAAACAAACCCCGGTGGCGAAAACCCGAGGGAGATGTTCCGTTCCGCGGACGACGAAGAGAAGACACCTTCTGACGGCGTCTGACGGTGTCTGGCGGCGTCTTCCACCAATTGCCGGCCCTACCAGACGAGATGACGGGAGCCCGCTGCTGACTTCCCTGCACAACGAGCGTGATGGGCGCGTATCCGCCGGAGCTGTTCGGTACCGCGGTGCGCTACTCGGGCGCGCTGCCGGCCTCCAACCTGGGGATCAGGGGCTCATGGGCTCAGGGGGCACGGCGCCCGCCGGTTTCAGGGCCGCAGCCACCACCGTTCGCTCTCCCAGGAGAGCGCCTCCCAGAGGCGGTTGAGGGGGTGGTCCGGCGGATACGCGTCCCGCTCGCCGCGCCGGGTGAAGACGCCGACCAGGACCTCCGTCCGGGGGCCGACCTCCCCGACGATCTCCAGCGTGCGCAGCCCGCCGGCCTCCGGGAGGCGGCCGTCCGCCGCCGCCTCCCCGATGCCGCGGGTGACCAACATGGCGCCGCTGACCACGCCCGAGCGCAGCAGCTCGAAGCCGTAGTGGGCGGCCTCTATCTCTGCCGCCACGGTGAGCCTCTGGCGGTAGTCGCTGCCGTACCACGAGGTCAGGAAGCGGCCGATCAGACCGCCCGCGGAGACCACCAGCGGCAGCCGCGGCAGGTCGCGGGCGCTGAAGGAGGCGCCCGACAGCCGGTCCGGCGGCAGGTTCGTCAGCAGTGACAGGCCGCTGCGCCGCCACTCCATCACCTCGTAGGGCGCGAGGAGTTCGGCCTCCTCCCCCTCGGTGACCACGACGCTGCCGCAGACCAGGTCCAGTTCCTGGGTGCGCAGCTTGGTGAACAGGTCGCCGGTGCGGACGTGGGTGACCTTCAGGTCGACGCCCGCGCGTTCGTAGTCCGCGCTGACGTGCTCCACGGCGTCCAGGAGGAAACCGAGGGTGTAGCGGGTGGTGCCGACCGAGAGCGTACGGCCGAGCCGGCGGCGGGCGTCGTGGACGCCCTCGGCCCACTCGCCGAGCGTGCGCCGCGCCAGTTCGACCAGGGCCTCACCGGTCGCGGTGAACAGCGCGTCCTGTCCCCTCCCCTGCTTCAGCACCAGTTCCTCGCCGCACAGTGCGGCGAACGTGCGGTTCATCGTGTCCAGTTGCTTCTGCACGCTGGACTGCTCGCGGCCCAGCCGGCGGGCGGCCCCCAGCGCCGTCCCCGCCTCGTGCACCACGATCAGCGTGCGCAACTGGTCCATCGTCGTGTCGAGCAGCTCCGTCGGGTACTGCTCCGGACCTGGCACGGCCATCCGCCCCTACCGCCCCTACTCGCTTTCCCGTCCCCCTAATTCAGGAACGAGCAGCATAGCCGCACGGGAAAACACACCCGGAGAACAGCGGAGAACACCGGGGATTATCTGGGGGTTTCTCCCGGAAACTGCGGGATGCGTTCACGGCACCGTGGAATGGTCGAACCGATCTCTCAACCTCCTTCGCCGCCAGGTGAGTTCTGTTCGCGGGCCGCCCCCTGATTGCGCATCGCCGCCGCATTTTCCCCACCCGGGGAGACCCCGCATCCGGGGAGACCGCGCGGGCGGCGCACGCGGACCGGCCCCGGGGTGTGCTCGCCCCGGGGCCCGTCCGTGCGCTCCGCTACCTGTGGGCGGGGAACTCCACCACCTGCTGGTAGGTGGGGCGGTTCTGCCAGCTCATCTTGTCGTGGGTGAGACCGCCCACCGCACGGTGGACGATGGCGTCCGCGCACCACTGGTCGCCGGCCGTGCAGCTGTCGTCACCCGGGTATACCTGGGCGGCGGTCCTGACGGCGGCCTGCCGGAGCGTGGCCAGCAGGGTGTCGCGGCAGGCCGCGAGCGTGCCGTTGCCGCAGTACCGCTCGGTGAGCGGGCCCTGGACCCGGTCGCCGAGCACGGCGCGGAGGTCCTTGTCGGCGTAGCTCCACCACCCGTACTGGAACGCCGATCCGGCGTGCGCCCCGGTGGGGCCGTGGCCGGCGGACGGCGACTCGTCGACGGCCAGGTCGGCGCCGAGCGCGGTGTAGAGGTCCTTGCCCAGGCCCGGCGCGAAGACGCCCTGGATCATCAGCGGCCACCAGGCGTCCATCAGCCGTACCGCGTCGGAGTGGGCGTAGGTGTGCGACCCCGGGGAGGTCTCGCGGCGCCGGGCGCCGTCCTTGCGCCAGGCGTCCAGCTGCTGCACCGCGGTCCGCAGCCGGGGATCGGTGACCGGCTTGCCGTCGATCACCCGCAGCAGCTCGGGCAGCACGTCCTCGCCGCGCAGGTCGGTGACGGCGGCGTCGGCCATCGCCCGGGTCAGCGACGCCCGGGTCACCCCGCCCTCCTTGGTCAGCGCGCGCACCCGGTCGTCGAGCAGGTTGGCGCGGTGCACCGAGCCGTTGCCGAAGCCGGCCGAGTCGTAGTCCTTGGCCTGCTTGTTGTTCCAGGAGATGTAGTAGTCCTGGTCGGTGGAGTGCGGGTGCTGGGCGGGCGGGGTGTAGTCGGTGGTGTTGGTGGCGGGGTCGAAGCCCTTCCACTCGTAGGCCGGTTCGGCCCTGACGGGCAGCGACGGGTCGACGGCGGGGTTGCGGACCGGGTTGAGGCCGCTGTTGTAGTACGCGATGTCGCGGGAGTCGGCGTAGAACCAGTTGAAGGCGTAGCCGATGTGCTGGGCGGCCTTCTGGAAGCTCCCGGCGTCGTGGACGTACGACGGGTCGTTGAGCATCTGGAAGCCGATGATGGAGTCGGCCTCGTGGCGGTAGGTGGAGCGCAGCGAGGTGTAGGCGACGGGCCTGCCGCCGACGGTGGCGCGGTGGGTGACGGTGCCGTACTTGGTGCGGAAGACCTGCATCCGGTACGAACCGGCCGCCGTCGGGTCGGCGATGGTGGGCTGCCAGGCGTTGGTGCGCTCCAGCCTCTCCATGGGCAGGCACGCGCCGTGGTAGCGGTAGGAGGTGGACTCCTTGGCGGGCCGGGAGCCGTCCGCGTTGCACAGGTCGACGGCGTAGGTGTCGGTGATGTCCTGGCCGGCGGAGGTGGCGCTCCAGGCGTAGTCCTGGCCGCGGCCCAGCTGGACGTACATCCCGACGCCGGCGAACGAGGCGCCGCGGGCGCTGATGCCGGGTCCCTGGATCTCCTGGAGCATCAGCAGCTGCGGTGCGAAGTAGCCGGTCTGCGGGCCGAACACGGCGACCGGGTGGCCGTCGGCGGTGTGCTTGCCGGAGACCAGCAGGGCGTTGGACATCCCGCGGTGCCGGGTCGGGTCGAAGCTCCCCTTGGGCAGTACGCCGTCCTTGAACAGGCCCTCCAGCTTCCGGTACTTCTCCGGGGCCTCGACCGGCGTCCGCGGCGGGGTGGCGCTCTTGGAGGCGGCGGCGCCCTTGCGGTCGAAGACCAGCGGCTCGGGGGTGACCGAGCCCCGGTCGGGCAGCGCCGTGCCCCGGGCCTTGGCGGGCTTGACGGCGTACGGGAAGCTCTGGCCGTCGTGCAGGGTCTTGACGGCCTCGGGATCGTTGCGCTCCCGGAAGGACTCCCAGACCCGGGTGCCCTTGGCGACGCCGTACTTCTGCTGGGCGGAGAGCAGCGCCAGGGCCGAGGGGACCTCTCCGCCGCCGCCGTTGCCGAACAGCCCGCCGACGACGGAGGCCAGGGCTATCAGGTCGGTGAGCTTGAAGGGCTGGATCTCACCGGCGTTGGTGACGGCGTCGATGTGGCCGGTGAGAACGTATTCGCCGGGGAAGTACCGGCCGTCCTTGGACTGTTGGCGGTAGGCGTTGATGCCGTCGACGTACGCCTGGGCGTCGGCCATGGCCTGTCTGCCGCGCGCTCCGTTGTGGGTGCGGATGGCGTCGACCTGGGCCTGGAGGTCCGCCTCGGTGTACGGCGCCTGCGGCCAGAACTGCTGCTCCAGGCCCTGGTTGGCGAGCGCGCCGCCGGCGAACGAGGTCAGTTCCCCGCGGCCGATGTGCCGGAAGAGGTCCATCAGCCACAGCCGGTCCTGGCCCGCGGCGTAGCCGGCGCCGTACTCGGTGCCGTAGCGGGTGGTGCCCTTGATGTGCGGGACGCCGGTCTTCTTGTCGCGGGTGATGGTGACGTCGGGGCGCGGGGTGCCGACCGAGCCGACCTGGTCCTTGGGGACGCCGAAGGAGGCGTCGTTGTAGAAGTCGGTGAGAGTGGCGTCGGTGAGCGAGGGATAGCCGCCGTTGAGCGCGTTGTACGGGGCGATCTGGTCGGTGGAGTGGGCGGGGTGGGTGCCGAAGAGTTTGTTGCCGAGGATCTGCGCCAGGGTGGCGTTGCCCGTCGCGCCCGGTGGCAGGATGTCGTCGCACTGGCCTCGACAGTAGTCGCCATCGGCCTTCCGCGCGCCGTCGGTTGCCTGCCGGGCAGCCGCCGCGGCAGCGGTGGGGGGTGGTGCCAGGACCGTGGCACCCAAGGCCAGCAGGGCTGCCGCGGCGGCAGTCCTGAACCTTCCGGTACGTCGTCGCATTCCTGCTCCTCGAGGGGGTCCCGGTCCGTCACGGGCCGGGGGAGGGTGGGCCGGACGTTACCGCTGGTTACCTGTGACCGGAAGATGAACAACAGTCAACTTTCCCCCATCCCCGGAGACTCCTGAGGCGCACGGGAGTTGAGGACGGCCACCGCGGAACACCACCGCCCGATACCGCAAGGAAATTCGATGGATCCAGGCGGCGATCGGGTACGTCCATTCCGTGTCCAGTCGGGTCCTCCCCCGGAGGTGGAAGGAAGATGGCCGGTTTCAGAGCCCTCGCCGAACAGGTCCGCAACCCACGACTCGTCACCGCCCAGCGGCGTACCGCCCTGCGCAAATGCCTGGAACGCTTCGCCCCGTACGGGCACCGCGCGACCTGGCATCACCTGTGCACCAGGGCCGGGTTCGCCACCCAGGACCGTGACCCCGATCCGGCGCGGCTGGTGGCCGCGCTGACGGAGCTGGAGGAGGCACGCACCCTCTGGCTCGCCTACGAAGAGGAATTCGCCGCCCGGCGCCGCAAGGAGAAGCACGAGGGCATCCGCCAGGTCGGCGCCCTCGACGAATGGCACCGGCGCACCTGGGGCGGCTGCGACATCGTGCCCTGCGAGTCACCGCAGCGGCACCCGGCGGCCCGCCTCGCAGAGGTGCTGCGCCGCATGATCGCGGCGATGGAGGCGGGACGCCCGCGCCGCGACTGCCCGGTGTGCGGCTCCACCCGGTTCGCCTGGGTCCCGGACGAGGCCGGCTGCCCGGCCGCCGGGCCGGCCTGCCGCGAGTGCGGGGTGCTCGCCCCGGCGTCCGTCCTGACGCCGGACGCGCTGAGCACCGCGGCCGTCCGCCACGGCGCGGGAACCTTCGCGGCGGCCTGAGGCCCCCGCAGCCCGGCACCGTAGCCCGTCGTACGCCCCGTTCAGCGGGCGTTGTCGGACCCACCTGTCATCATCGGACACATGCTGAAGATGCTTCAGGTGTGTCTCAACGGCCCCCGCACGGCGGCCGATTCCGGTGCGGTGCCGATGTCCCCTGCCGCGCTCGCGGAAGCGGCGCGGCAGGCGGTCGCGGCCGGCGCCCAGGACGTCCATGTGCACCCCAAGACCCCGTGCGGCCAGGACTCCCTCTCACCGCGGGTGGTCGGCCCGGTCCTCACGGCGATACGGGAAGCGGTGGACGTCCCGGTGGGCGTGACGACCGGCGCCTGGGCCGAGCCGGCGCCCGAGCGCCGGGCGGAGCAGGTCAGGTCCTGGACGGTGCTGCCCGACCACGCCTCGGTCAACTGGCATGAGGCGGGCGCCGATACAGTCGCCGCCGCCCTGCTGGAGCGCGGCGTCGGCGTCGAGGCCGGCATCTGGGCCGGGACGGCGGCGGTCGAGCGCTTCGCCCGCTCGCCGCTGGCTCCGCGGGTGCTGCGGGTGCTGGCCGAGGTCATCGACGACACCGGCCCGGAGTCCGCTCCGGCCACCGCCCGTGCGCTGCTCGCCGCGCTGGCGCCGGTGCCGCACGGCCGCCCGGTGCTGCTGCACGGCCAGGACGGCGGGGCCTGGCCGGTGCTGCGGCTCGCCGCCGAGCTGGGCCTGTGCAGCCGCATCGGCATCGAGGACACCCTGCTGCTGCCCGACGGCTCACCGGCCGCGGGCAACGCCCAACTGATAGCCGCCGCCCGGGACCTGGCGGGCGTTCTGCCCCGGGAGCAAGCCGCCGGGACGGCACCTTCCGGCCATTGTTCACCGGCCGGGTGAGTCCCGCGCACCCCGCCACCGCGCACCGCCCGCGCCCGGCGGACGGTCCGAAGGGCACCGGTCACCGACCGCGCGCCGCCCGGCCGTCCCGGTACGCAGGTGGCTGTAGGCAAGTGCCCCGATCACTCACGGCCTTTACGAGCCGGCGGGCGAGCTGAAACAACTGTTCACGGGCGGATCCACGGGCGCCCGGCACCCGTGCCCCGGCCCGCACCGCACGCGCGGCACCCGGGCCGCACGGGCACCGAAGGAGAGGGTGGACGTCCATGGCCGAACTGCACGATCTGACCGCGCTCGAACAGGCCGAGGCGATCCGTACGGGGCGGCTCTCCCCCGTCGAGCTCACCGAGCACTACCTCGCGCGGATCGACCGGCTGGACGACACCCTGGGCGCCTTCCTCACCCGCACCCCGGAGATCGCCGGGAAGCAGGCCGCGGACGCCGAGAGCGAGGCCGCCGCGGCCCGCCGCGAGGGCCGCGCGCTCCCGCCGCTGTTCGGCGTCCCGGTGCCCGTGAAGGACCTCAGCCAGGTCGCCGGGGTGCGCTGCACGATGGGCTCGCGGGCGCTGGCCGACCGGATCGCGGACACCGACGACCATGTCGTCACAAAGCTGCGGGACGCCGGCACGATCCTGCTCGGCAAGACCAACACCCCCGAGTTCGGGCTGCCCTGCTACACGGAGAACGCCCTCGCGCCGCCCGCCCGCACCCCCTGGGACCTGGCGCGCTCGGCGGGCGGCTCCAGCGGCGGAGCGGCCGCGGCGGTCGCCGGCGGACTCGCACCGGTCGCCCACGGCAGCGACGGCGGCGGCTCGATCCGGATCCCCGCGTCGCTGTGCGGGCTCTACGGCATCAAGCCCAGCCGCGGCCGGATCAGTTCCGGCCCGCTGCTGCACGACGTCTCGGGCCTGAGCACCTCGGGCCCGCTGGCCCGTACGGTCGCCGACGCGGCCACGCTCCTGGACGCCATGGCGGGCCCGATGCCCGGCGACCCGTACGCCGCCCCGGCACTGCCGCCCGGTGAGACCTTCGCCGACCACGCCCGCCGCGACCCCGGCCGGCTGCGGATCGCGGTGCTCACCGAGGCCCCCGTCCCGGGCGTCGAGGTGCACGCCGACTGCCGGGCCGCGGTCGACGGGACCACCGCACTGCTGGCCGAACTCGGCCACGATACCGAGGAGTTGTCGCTGCCGGCCGACGAGGACATCCTCATCGCCTTCACCCGCGTGTGGTCCGTCATGGCCGCCCTCCGCCCGGTCCCGCCGGAGAGCGAGGAGCGGCTGATGCCGCTCACCCGCTATCTGCGGGCCCGCGGCGCCGAGATCAGCGGCCCGTCCTTCGCGGGTTCGCTGCACGCCTTCCGGATGCTCGGGCAGACCGTCGCCGACGCCCTCATGCCACCGGACACCGGCTACGACGTGATCCTCTCCCCCACCGTGGCCACGCCGCCGCCCCTGGTGGGCGCGCTGCGCGACGACGCCGATCCGCAGGCCGAGTTCGCCGTCATCGGGCGGTTCACCCCGTTCAGCGCGCTCTTCAACGTCACCGGCCAGCCCGCGGTCAGCGTCCCGCTGCACTGGACGGCACAGGGCCTGCCCATCGGCGTCATGCTGGCCGCCCGCTACGGCGACGAGGCCACGCTGATCTCGCTCTCCGCCCAGCTGGAGCGGGCCCGTCCGTGGGCGGCCCGCACCCCGTCCGTCTGGTAGTAACCGGCGGCCGGGCCGGGCGCGCTCATCCGCGGCCGGTGCGGCGCCCCGGCGCAGGGGCGCACCCCGCGTCGCCCGGCGCGCACGGCCCGGCGCCGCCGTCGCCCGGCGGCGCCGGAGCAGGGACCGGGTCCTTGGTGCCCCGGTCCACCCGCAGCCGCCGCGCGCCCGGCCCCTGTTCGCCGAGGTTGTCGTACGGGTTCGACAGCGCGCACGTCTGAAGCGAGAGGCAGCCGCAGCCGATGCAGTCGGTCAGCCGGTCGCGCAACTCGACGAGTTGGCTGATCCGCTCGTCGAGTTCGGAACGCCACACCTCGGACAGCCGGGCCCAGTCCTCGCGGTTGGGGGTGCGCTCGTCCGGCAGCTCCGCCAGTGCGTCCCGGATCACCGCGAGCGGGATCCCGACGCGCTGCGCCGCCCGTACGAACGCGACCCGGCGCAGCGCGTCGCGGGTGTAGCGGCGCTGGTTCCCGGCTGTGCGGGTGCTGCTGATCAGCCCCTTCGACTCGTAGAAGTGCAGCGCGGACACCGCCGCGCCGCTGCGCGCGGAGAGCTGGCCGACCGAGAGTTCATGGACCTTGTACGGAAGCTGTGGCACGCCTCAACCCTACGACCTGCCCTGAGGCGACCGTTGACAGCGGGCCCGCGCACTCGCATCCTGAGCAAGCGCTTGGTAAGCGACGCTGAGGAGGCAGACGGAGATGGCAGAGCCCCGGGTGTTCGGGTCGGTCGAGGAACTGCGGGCCGCGGTCGGCGCGGAGTTGGGTCCGAGCGACTGGCTGGAGGTCGACCAGAAGCGGATCGACCTGTTCGCGGAGGCCACCGGTGACCACCAGTGGATCCACGTCGACCAGGAGAAGGCCGCGGCCGGCCCGTTCGGCACGACCATCGCGCACGGCTATCTGACGCTGTCGCTGCTGCCGGCGCTGGTCCCGCAGCTGATGCGGGTCGACAACGTGAAGATGGGCATCAACTACGGCACCGACAAGGTCCGTTTCCCGGCGACCGTCCCGGTCGGCTCGCGGCTGCGGGCCACCGCCCGGATCGCGGAGGTGGCCGAGGTGCCCGGCGGGGTGCAGCTGACCACGGTCGTGACGATCGAGCGGGAGGGCGGCGACAAGCCGGTGTGCGTCGCGGAGTCGGTCAGCCGCTTCTACCTTTAGTTCTCCCGATAGCCGGTCCGGCGGTCAGGCCGGCGGGGCACCCACCATGCGCAGGACGAGGTCGGCGTAGAGCGCGCCGACCTCGTCGGGTGTCCGCGGGCCGTCGGCGGAGAACCAGCGGGCCACGTCCACGCACAGCGACAGCACGGCGAGGGTGGTGCCCGGCACGTCGCCGACCCGGAACTCGCCGCTGTCGGCGCCGTCCTGGATGATCTGGCGCAGCAGCCGGTCGGTGCGCCGGCGCAATCCGGCGATCTCGGCGTAGTGGGCGTCGCTCAGCGCCTGGAGTTCGTACTGGATGACCCGGGCGGTGGTGTGGTGCTCGGCGTGCCAGCGGGCGAAGGTCCGTACCGCGTCGCGCAGCCGCTCGGTGGCGCTGCCCGTGGCCTCGGCGGCGGCGCCCATGATGCGCAGCGCCTTCTCGTGGCCGATGCCGCTGATGCGGTAGAGCAGCTCTTCTTTGGTCTTGTAGTGGATGTAGAGCGCGGCCGGGCTCATCCCGGCGCGGCCGGCGATGTCGCGGGTGGTGGTGGCGTGGTAGCCGCGCTCGGCGAACGCCTCGACGGCCGCGCTGACCAGCCGCCGCGCGGCGTCCGGGCTCACCCCGGCCCACTCCTCGCTCTCCCGCGCCGCCCGCTCCGCCGCACCCATCGCGTACCCCGCTCCTCGATCCGCCAGGGAACTTCCTCTGCCCGGATCGAACACCATACCGCGCGACTGAGCAAGCGCTTAGGTCTGCTTCCGGGGGCGCAGCGGGACGGGGCGGGGGCGGGCGCCGGGACGGAAGCGTACGCGGCGAGCGCCGGTCAGAAGGCGGAGACCCCGGTGAGCGCGCGGCCGATGACCAGTTTCTGGATCTGGCTGGTGCCTTCGTAGAGGGTCATCACCCGGGCGTCGCGGAGCAGCTTGCCGACCGGGTACTCGTCGATGTAGCCGTAGCCGCCGAAGACCTGGAGGGCGTTGTTGGCGGCGCGCACCGCGGCCTCGGAGGCGAACAGCTTGGCCTTGGACGCCTCGGTGGCGAACGGCTCGCCGCGGTCGACGAGATCGGCCACCCGCCAGGTCAGCAGCCGCGCGGCGTCCACGTCCACCGCGATGTCGCAGAGGAGTTCCTGGACGAGCTGGTGGCGGGCGATCGGCGTGCCGAACTGCTCGCGCTCGCCGGCGTACCCGACGGCGGCGTCCAGCGCGGCCCGGGCGATGCCGACGCAGCCGGCGGCGACCGACATCCGGCCCTTGGCCAGCGCGGACATGGCGACCGAGAAGCCCTTGCCCTCGGGGCCCAGCATGGCGGAGGCGGGCACGCGTACGCCCTCCAGGGCCAGTTCGGCGGTGGCCTGGCCGCGCAGCCCGAGCTTGCCGCGGATCTCGCGGCGGGTGAGGCCCGGGGTGCCGGTCGGTATCAGGAAGGCGCTGATGCCCTGGTGGCCGGGGGCGCCGCCGGTCCGGGCGAAGAGCAGCACGACGTCCGCCCAGGTGCCGTTCGTGATGAACGTCTTCGCGCCGTCGATGACGTAGTCCCCGCCGTCACGGACCGCCCGGGTGGTGAGGTTGCCCGCGTCGGAGCCGGTGCCGGGCTCGGTCAGGCCGAAGCAGCCGACCACCTCGCCGGAGGTCAGCCGGGGCAGCCAGGCGCGCTTCTGCTCCTCGTCGCCCCAGGAGGCGATGGTCTTGGCGACCAGCCCGAGCGAGACCGAGACGATGCCGCGCACGGCGGAGTCGCCGCGCCCCAGCTCCTCGGTGACCAGGGCGTACGCGAGGTGGTCGCCGCCGGAGCCGCCGTACTCCTCGGGGACGGTCAGCCCGAGGAAGCCGAGGGCGCCGAGCTTCCTGACGATGCCGGGGTCGACCCGCTCCGCGCGGTCCCAGGCGGCGGCGTGCGGGGCGATCTCGCGGTGGACGAAGTCCTCGGCGAGCCGGCGTACGGCGGCCTGTTCGGCACTGAGCTCCAGGTTCATCTCGGGCCCCCTGTCGGCGGGAAGACGTTTAATTAGCGCTGCTAGTTTTTCGCGAGGCAGCCCCTACTATGTGCGTCATGGCCCGACCCCGCAAGCCCCTTCTGAGCCGCGAGCGCATCGTCACCGCCGCGCTGGCGCTGATCGACGCCGAAGGGCTCGCGGCGCTCTCCACCCGGCGGCTGGCGGCGGAGCTGGGCGTGAGCGGACCGTCGCTCTACAACCACTTCACGACCAAGGACGAGATCCTCGACGCGGTCGCGGACACGGTCGTCGCCGAGGTCGACGTGTCGACGCTGGAGGGCGGCGGCGACTGGCGCGCCGGACTGCTCGACTGGGCCCGCTCCTACCGCGCGGCGCTCGCCGCCCATCCGCACATCGTGCCGTTCCTCGCCCAGGGCCCCGGCCGCCGCCCCGCCGGGCTGAAGATGGCCGACGCGGCGTTCGGCGGCATGGTCGAGGCCGGCTGGCCGCCCGCACAGGCCACCAAGGTGTGCGAGATGGTCCGCTATTTCGTCGCCGGCTCCGCGCTGGGCTCGTTCGCCCGCGGCTTCGTCGACGACCCCGGCGCCTACGACCCCGACACCTATCCGCACCTGGGCCAGGCGCACCTCCTGGCGGAGCATCAACGCCGGGTCGACGAGGGCGCCTTCGAGGCCGGACTGCTCGCGCTGGTGGACGGCCTGACGCTGCATCACCCGGAGCTCGCCCCGCCCGGGTCATAGCTGGTGCACCGCGCATCAGCCCCTGGCGGGCAGGGGCCGAAGGCGCCTCCGGGGGCGGCGCGCACGAGCCGGACGCGCCGGGCCCCGGGCTGACCGGGTGCGTGCCTCAGAAGACGACCAGCGCCCGACCGCCCTTCCCCGCGAGCATCGCCTCGAAGGCGGCGGGGATGCCGTCCAGCTCGATCCGGTCGGTGACCAGGGCGGAGAGGTCGAGCGCTCCGGAGCGGACCTGCTCGGCGATGACCGGGAGATCGTGCGCCGGGTCGCTGTTGCCGTAGACGCAGCCGGAGAGCGTCCGGCCGAAGTAGAAGAGCTCCAGGGCGGAGAACGCCACCTGCTGGTCCTTGCCGCCGATGCCCACCACGGTCGTCCGGCCGCCCCGCCGGGTGGCGGACCAGGCGGTGCGGATGGTGTCGGCGCGGCCGACGCACTCCACCGCGACATCGGTGCCGAACCCGCCGGTCAGCGCGCGGATCCGCTTGGCGCACTCCTTCTCGAAGGACCCGGTGTCGCCCGCGACCACGAAGTCGGTGGCCCCGGCCGCACGCGCCAGCTCCTCCTTCGCCGGCGAGACGTCCACCGCCACGATGGTGTCCGCCCCGGCGATGCGCGCCGCCTGCACGGTGGCCAGCCCCACCCCGCCGACCCCGAACACCGCGACCGACTCCCCCGCCCGCACCCGGGCGCTGTGGTGCACGGCGCCCCAGCCGGTGAGCACCGCGCAGCCGAGCAGCGCCGCGTCGGCCAGCGGCACCCCGTGGGGCAGCGGCAGCGCGGCCCGCTCGGGCACCACGGTCTCCTCGGCGAAGACGGCGGTGCCCAGGGCGGCGTAGAGCGCACTGCCGTCGGTGGCGCGGGTGGCGTACGGGGTTTCGCCGGCGCGCCCGGAGTGCACGCACAGCCAGGGCTCGGCCAGCTCGCAGAACCGGCAACTCCCGCAGGACGGGGCCCAGTTGAGGATGACGCGGTCGCCGGGGGCGACGGCGGTGACCTCCGGTCCGACCGCGGTGACGGTGCCCGCGCCCTCGTGCCCGAGCACGGCCGGGACGGGCTGCCGCAGCGTTCCGTTGGACAGCGACAGGTCGGAATGGCAGACACCGGCGGCGGCGAGCCGGATACGGACCTGGCCCGGCCCCGGCTCCGGCAGCTCGATCTCGGTGATCTGGAGCGGGGCGTTGACGGCGGGCAGTACGGCGGCGCGGACCACGGGATCTCCTCGGGGCGGGTGGCGGACGGCGGCGGGCTGGTGGGATGGCTGGGTCGCGGGCGGCCGGGCCGGGCGGCGCCGGCGCTCCGTCAGGGGGCGACGGGCTGGGCGCCGACGGGCTCAGAACTGGAGCGACTTCGTGTGCAGGTACTCGGCCAGGCCGTGCGGGCCCAGCTCGCGGCCCACCCCCGACTGCTTGTAACCGCCGAACGGGGCAAGCGGGTTGAAGCGTCCACCGTTGATGTCGACCTGCCCGGTGTCGAGCCGGCGGGCGAAGGCGACCGCCTCGGCGTCGTCGCCGGCCCAGACCGCGCCGGCGAGGCCGTAGACGGTGCCGTTGGCGATCCGTACGGCGTCGTCCTCGTCCTCGTAGCGCAGGATCGACAGCACCGGACCGAAGATCTCCTCCTGGGCGATGGCCATCTCGGGGGTGACCTCCGCGAAGACGGTCGGGGTGACGTAGTAGCCGGCCTCGGCGGGTGCCTCCGGGCCGCCCGCGACGAGCCTGGCGCCCTCGGCGATGCCCCGCTCGATGTAGCCGCGCACCCGGTCCCGTTGGCGGGCGCTGACCAGCGGGCCGACCCGCTCGCCGGGGACGTACTTGGCGACCGCGGCGGCGGCCAGCGCGACCGCCTCGTCGTAGCGGTCGGTGGGGACCAGCATCCGGGTCCACGCGCTGCACGTCTGGCCGGAGTTGGCCATGACGTTGGCGACGCCGACGGCCACCGCCTTGCCGAGGTCGGCGCTGGGCAGGATGACATTGGCGGACTTGCCGCCCAGCTCCAGCGCCACCCGCTTGACCGCGGCGCCCGCGATGGCGCCGATCTTCCGGCCGACGGCCGTCGAGCCGGTGAAGGAGACCAGATCGACGCCGTCGTGCTCGGCGAGCGCCTGGCCGGCGACCGGCCCGAGGCCGGTGACGAGGTTGAAGACACCGGCGGGCACCCCGGCCGCGTCCACGCACTCGGCGAACAGCTGGGCCACCAGCGGGGTGTCCTCGGCCGGCTTGAGCACGATCGTGCAGCCCGCGGCCAGCGCCGGGGCGACCTTGGCGACGATCTGGTGCAGCGGATAGTTCCAGGGCGTGATCGCGCCCACCACGCCGACCGGTTCGAGCAGCACGGTGGAGTTGCCGACGGTCTCCTCGAAGGCGTACGTCCGGGCCAGCTCGGCGTAGGAGCCGCAGACCGCGACCGGCACCCCGGCGTGCACCGCGGTGCTGAAGGCGAGCGGTGAGCCCAGTTCGGCGGTGACGGTCGCGGCGATCTCCTCGGCGCGCGCGGCGAGTTGGTCGCGCAGCGCGGCCAGCCGGTCGGCGCGCACCGCGGGCGGGGTGGCGGCCCAGCCGGGCAGCGCGGCGCGGGCGGCCCGCACCGCGGCGTCCACGTCCGCCGCGGAGCCGGCCGGGACGGTGCCGATCACCCGCTCGTCGGCCGGGTCGACGACCTCGATCGTGCCGCTGCCCTCGGCGGGGCGCCAGCTGCCGTCGATGTACATCGCGTCGTGCTGCTTCACGTCGTGGTCCTCCCGGGCCGCCTGGTCGTCCTTCGACCCTAGGGGGCGCCTCGGGCACCTCCCAGGGAGACACCAGCCAAACTAGCGCCGGTAGTTTCGTGGCCGCCAGCAGCTCTCGGCCACCCGCGCCCCCGGTAGGCCCACGCCTACCCGGCCCACCCGGCCTGCCCGTCCAGATATCGCGCGTCCAGATATCGCGCCAGATACGCCCGCAGCAGTTCCTTCGTCTCGGCGACGATCGCCGGATCGCCGCCGGGGTCCGTGCGGAAGGCGAGCTGGAGCAGCGCGTCGGCCGTCTCGACGCCGACGAGGAAGGCGGTGCGCAGCCGGTCGTCGCCGGCGTCCAGGCCGAGCCGCCCGGCGAGCAGGCCCAGCAGCCGGTCGGCGACCTCGTAGTTGGCCTGCCGGGTCTCGCGCGGGGCGGGGACGGTGAACTCGACCAGGGCGAAGCCCGGCACCGTGCGCTTCATGGCGAGGTACTCGTCGACCACCACGTCCATCGCGCCGCGCCAGCCCGACGGCTGCCCGGGGGCGGTCAGCCGGGCGGTGATCCGGTCCGCGTACGCGTCGAGGTTGCGCCGGGCGAGCGCCTCCGCCATGGCCCGCTTGTTGGGGAAGAAGCGGTAGACGGAGCCGATCGGGACCCCGGCGCGGCCGGCGACCGCGCGGGTGCTGAGGTCCTCGTATCCGGTCTCGTCCAGCAGCTCGGCGCAGGCGTCGAGGATCCGGGCCAGGCGCTGGGCGCTGCGCCGCTGCACGGGCGCGCGGCGGAGCGGGGACGGAACGGCGGAGGGTCCGGCGGCGGGGGCGGCGGCGGGGGCGGACCGGGGGGCGGGATGAGGCGTCGATGGCTGCACACGGTCATCTTGCCCGCCGTGCGGAGCGGGGATGGCCCGGGGCGGCGATCCGGCCATGTCCGGAGGTATCCGTTGACGATCTCCCCTCGCAATCCTAATGTTTTGCATAGGATTCCTTGAGTTCCGTGAGCGGCGGGAGCGCGCGATGACAGGTACGGGCAACGAGCAGGCGAGGAAGACGGCCGAGGGGCTGACCTACTCCTCCGGCTTCGGCAACGAGCACAGCTCGGAGGCCGTCCCCGGCGCGCTGCCGGTGGGCCGCAACTCCCCGCAGCGGGCCCCCCTCGGCCTGTATGCCGAGCAGCTCAGCGGCTCGGCGTTCACCGAACCGCGCCGCCACAACCGGCGCTCCTGGCTCTACCGCATCCGTCCGTCGGCCGCGCACCCCCCGTTCCTCCGCGCCAACCGGGGCGAGATCCGCTCCGCGCCGTTCACCGAGTGCCTGCCCGACCCCAACCGGCTGCGCTGGAACCCGCTCCCCGAACCCGCCGATCCGACGGACTTCGTGGATGGCCTGTGGACCCTCGGCGGCAACGGCGACGCCACCCAGCGCGCGGGCATGGCCGTGCACCTCTACCACGCCAACGCCTCCATGGACCGGCGGGTGTTCGGCGACGCGGACGGCGAGCTGCTCATCGTGCCGGAGCGCGGCGGGCTGCTGCTGCGCACCGAATTCGGCCTGCTGCGCGCCGAACCGGGCCATGTGGCGCTGGTCCCGCGCGGTGTGCGGTTCCGCGTCGAGCTGCTGGACGACACCGCCCGCGGCTATGTCTGCGAGAACTACGGCCGCCCCTTCGAGCTGCCCGACCTCGGCCCGATCGGCGCCAACGGCCTGGCCAACGCCCGGGACTTCCTCGCCCCGACGGCCGCCTACGAGGACGTCGACGGACCGGTCGAGGTCGTGAACAAGTTCGGCGGCAATCTCTGGACGGCGACCTACGACCACTCGCCGCTGGATGTCGTCGCCTGGCACGGCAACCACCTTCCGTACGTCTACGACCTGCGCCGCTTCAACGTCATCGGCTCGATCAGCTACGACCACCCGGACCCGTCGATCTTCACGGTGCTCACCTCGCCCTCGGACACCCCTGGCCTGGCGGGCGTCGACTTCGTGGTGTTCGCGCCGCGCTGGCTGGTCGGCGAGGACACCTTCCGGCCGCCGTACTTCCACCGCAATGTGATGACCGAGTACATGGGCCTGATCGAGGGCGCCTACGACGCGAAGACGGCGGGCCCGGGGGGTTTCGTCCCGGGCGGCGGCTCGCTGCACAACATGATGTCCGCGCACGGCCCCGACCGGGAGACCTTCGAGCGGGCCAGCGCCGCCGAGCTCGCCCCGCAGAAGATCGACGACGGGCTGGCCTTCATGTTCGAGACCCGCTGGCCGCTGACGCTCACCGCGCAGGCCCGGGACGCCGGACACCTGCAACGCGGCTACGACGACGTATGGCAGGGTCTCCAGCGCCACTTCCGCCCGTAGGACCCAGGGACCGCTCTGTGACCACCTTCGCTCCCGACTCGCTCGCCCTGAACCGCAAGCTGCCGCTGTGGTACCAGGTCTCGCAGTCCCTGCGCGCGTCCATACTGGGGCGCTCGCCCGAGGCGCCGCTCCGGCTCCCCACCGAGGAGGCGCTCGCCGAGCACTACGGCGTCAGCGTGCTGACGATGCGTCAGGCACTCAAGGAGCTGGAGACGGAGGGACTGATCAGCCGGCACCGGCGCCGCGGCACGTTCATCGAGCCGAGCGCGCAGCGCGGTGCGCCGGTCCGGCTGCTCGGGTCGGTGGACGCGATCGTGGCGCAGCAGTCCGGGATGCGGACCACCCTGCTGGAGCACGGACCGGTCCCGGTACCCCACGAACTGTCCGAGTTCTTCCCGGACATCGACGAGGTGGCCGGTTTCCGGCGGCTGCGCGGCGACGAGGCGTCGGGCGAACCCACCAACCACGCGCGGAACTACGTCCGCCCGGACATCGCCGACCGGATCGACCTCGCGGACCTGGAGCGCTGGCCGATGACCAAGGTACTGCGGGACGCGGTCGGCGTCCGGATCAGCCGGATCACCGACACCGTCGAGGCCCGGCTGGCCGACCCCGAGACCGCCCGGCTGCTCCAGGTGCCGCTGCTCAGCCCGATCCTGCACTACACCGGCATCACCTACGACGCGTCCGGGCGGGTGCTCGACGTCGCCCGGATCCACTACCGCGGCGACCGGTTCTCCTTCACGGTGACGCTGGAGGCGCACTGACCGGCCGCGTGCGGCCATCGCATCCACCGGCCACCGGCCGCCCGGTGTTCAGATCCGCTCCAGACTCCGCCCCGTGCTGCGCGGCCCCAGCAGCGCCACGTCCAGGCACAGCAGCACCATCAGCACCGCGGACCCGGCGAACACCGCGGCCGGGCCGAGGTCGGTCAGCACGGTCAGCGCGACGAACGGCAGCACGACCGAGGTGAGCCGGGACAGCGAGTAGGCGATGCCGATCGCGCTGCTGCGCAGGCCGGTCGGGAACAGCTCGGTCTGGTAGACGTGGAAGGCGTTGGAGAAGACGTTGCTGCACACCGTCAGCAGGAAGCCGAAGACGACCACGGCCCAGGGGGCGGCGGCGAAGCCGAAGGCCAGGCCGCAGGCCGCGATGCCGAGCGCGGAGGCGATGATGAGCGTGCGGCGCTCGATCCGGTCGATGAGCGGGATGGACAGCGCGGAGCCGATCGGATAGCCGCCGAAGCCCAGCGCGGCGTAGAGCAGCGAATCGGTGACCGTGAACCCCTTGGCCGTCAGCACCACCGGCGCCAGCGAGCCGAAGCCGTAGTAGCCGACGGTCTGCAGCACCTGGAAGACCCACCACATGAACGTCCGCCGGCGGTGGTCGCCGCGGAACATCTCGCCGAGCGGCACCCGGCGCTCCGGCACCGTCTCCGCCTCCGGTACGGACGGCAGGCTCTGCCCGGTCTCCGCCGCCACCCGCTCCTCGACGCCGGCCACGATCCGCCGGGCCTCCGCGTCCCGCCCCTGGACCACCAGCCACCGTGGCGACTCCGGGAGTTGACGGCGCATCAGCTGGAGGAAGCCGGCCCCCAGCGCGCCGGCGATCAGCAGCCAGCGCCAGCCGTCGATGCCCAGCAGCTGGTGCCCGGCCACCAGCCGGGCGCCGAGCAGGGCCGCCACCGGGACCCCGACGAACCCCAAGGTGTACGCGTAGGCGAGGTAGCGACCGCGTACCGCCCGCGGGAGGAACTCGGCCAAATAGGTATCCACCAGGACGAGTTCGGCGCCGAGTCCGAGACCGGCGAGGAAGCGCAGCGCGAGCAGCCAGGACAGGTTCGGCGCGCCGGCGCAGGCGAGCGAGAACAGCGCGTAGCAGCCCAGGTTGACCAGGAGCATCCGGCGCCGGCCGAGCCGGTCGGCGAGCACGGCCAGGACATTGGCGCCGGCGAACATCCCCAGGAACCCGGCGGCGATCACCCAGGACCTCGCGGTGTGGCCGAGGTGCCACTGCGCGGCGAGGACCGCGGCCAGCACACCGCCGAGGAAGATCTCGTAGAGGTCGAAGAAGGCGCCGATACCGACGACGAGGGTGATCCGGCGGTGCCACCGGGACGGCGGCAGCCGGTCCAGCCGCGCCGCGGCCCTGGTCGCGGCGGGGGGCCCCCCCCCCCCCTCGGGCGCGGCGGAGGCGGTGTCCCTCATGGCGGTCCTCCCCTTGGCAGGCGTGGTACGGCCAGGACCGTACTCCGCCAAGATCAGCAAGCGGAAGACCGCCTCCGCCCGCCCGGACCGCCCGCAGGGTGCCGGCGCACTGCGTCCGCCCCCGTCGCTACCATGCCGGGGATCAACCGTACGGTCCGGGAGGGGCTCCGCGTGACGGCGAAGCAGGGTGCGCCACAGGCCGGTGGTGCGCCGCGGCTGTCCGAGCTGATGCCGTGGTCCGTGCCGCCGCTGCGGCTCGGGCGCTCATGGGTGCGGGCGCCGGACGCGGCCACGCTGCGCGCCCGGTGGAAGGCGCTGGCGGACGCCGGGGACGAGGCCGCCCGTGCGCGGCTGTTCCGGCCGTCCCGGTCCCGGACGCCGGATTCCGCGGTCGGCCAGCTGCCGGGGCAGGCCACCCCCACCGGGCCGCTGTCCCGGGCCGGCGGGCGGGGCCC
>NZ_KN708638.1:1744197-1768273 GCF_000805335.1 Streptomyces sp. CT34
CACCGGCTGATCGACGCGGCCCGCCCGGAGTTGTGGCGGGTGGCCGGCGAACGACAGCTGTTCGCCGTGGAGTTGGGGCACGTACCGCAGTCGCCGGGACCCGCCGTGGTCTGCTCCGACCTGCTGCCGGACGGGCACTCGCCAGCAGGCCGGCCCGGCCGGATCCGCCCCCTCTACCGGCGCCCCGGCGGCACCGAGCCCAATCTCACCCCCGGCCTTCCGGAGCTGCTGGCCCGCCGCCTGGACCGCCCCGTGGCACCGACCGACCTGTTCGCCTGGATCGCCGCGACCGCCCGCCACTCCCCCGACGGCGCCGCGGTGCCGCTCACCGCCGACCCCGCCCTCTGGGACCGCGGGGTCGCGCTCGGCGAGCGGCTGCTGTGGCTGCACACCCGGGGCCGGTACGCGAGCCGCCAGGCGCCCGGCTGCCCGGCCGGCGAGCGGCCCCGGATGCCGGGCGGCCGGCGGCCGTACGTACGCGCCGCGCTGCCCGCCCGCGGCCTGCCGGACACCCTGGCGTACGACGCGGAGGAGGAGGCGCTGCTGGTCGGCGGCGGCCGGATCGCGCCGGTGCCGCACGGCGCCTGGGAGTTCGCCGCGGGGGGCGTCCGCGTACTGGAGGCGTGGTTCGCCCAGCGGGGCGCCGCCGCCCCGGACACCGAAGCCGCGGAGGCCGGCGCGCTGGCGGCGCTGCGCCCCGCCGGCTGGCCGCAGGAGTGGACGTCGGAGCTGTTGGAGTTGCTCACCGTCCTGGCGCTGCTGGCCGAACTCCGGCCGGATGCCGAGCGGTTGGCGCGGGAGGTGGCCGCGGGCCCGCAGCTCGGCGGGGCGCAGCTGCGGGCGGCGGGGGTACTGCCGGTACCGCACGCCGCGCGCCGGCCGGCCTCCGTGCTCGACCACCACGAGGAGGGGCCGAACGGCCAGTTCGCGCTCTTGTGAGGTACGGGGCGGGCGGCTACGGCGCGCTCACGGGACCGGAAGACGGCCGGGACGGAAGGCGGCCGGATCCACGTGTGCGGGTACGCAAAGAGCCACCCGTCATGGCGTGACGGGTGGCGAGAAGGGGACACCGGGCGGCAGCGCTGCGCCGGGGCGGGACGATGGGTCGCCTGTGCCGGTGGTACCGCTTCAGGGACGGCTCAGTCGTGGCCTCCGAAGAGCGAGCGGCGCAGCCGACGCAGCGGCGCGAACAGCGACACCCGGGCGCCGCGGCTCCTCCTCGTGCGCGAGTGATCACGCGCGGTGAGCTCCTGCATCAGCGATGTCGCACCCTCTGCCTCACGCTGCGGGATGGCGGGTCCGCCGAGCACCGCGAGGTGCCGGTCGAGACGCGCGCTGGACGCGCCGCTTCCGCATGTGATGGCAGGGACTCGCGCCCTGCTGCGCACTGTTATCTGTTCCATGACTCTCCCCACCCGTACGAGGGCACCCGGCCAACGGGCAGAGTAACCCTATCTCTCTTGGAGGACACGCGTGCAGACCGGTCAACGGATTCACCTGCCTTGCTGTGACGTTGACGAACACCATACGGAATGTCACGTACAGCGCGTGTACCAGGGCGAGTTGAGCGACCGTCGGGACGGTGTGACGGCCCGTGATGCACCGGAGCGCGGAGGAGGCGCCGACCCTCCTCCGCGCCCCGTGTGCGCGGAATTACGCAGCGGAGCCGAACACCGGGAGATATCCGCGGGCCTGGCCGGCCGACGTGGGGTGGTAGGACTCGTCGACAGGGTAGGTCACGCTGTGCAACCACGGGCTGCCGGAGCAGAGCTCGTGGCCGGCGAAGGTCCTGTTGACATCGGCGAACGCGAAGCGGTGGCCGGCGGCGCGCCTGGCGAGGACGGCGTTGATGTCGTCGGCGGCGGCGTCGATGGCGGCGCGGGACTTCTCCGACAGCCCGGCGTCGCAGTCGCCGTTGAGTTTGTAGAAGTGCGGATAACCCAGCACGACGACCCGGGCGGACGGGGCCTTCCTGGCGATGGCGGAGTAGACCGAGTCGAGCTTGCCGGGGAGCGTGTTCCTGATGTAGGTGCGCGCCTCGCCGACCCGGGCCAGGCAGGCGCTCTCACCCTGGAGCGTACAGGTCGTCATGGTGTCGCCGACTCCGGCGTCGTTGCCGCCGACGGTGATACTCACCAGGCCCGTGGCGGTGCTGAGGTGGCCGAGCTGCCCGCTGACGACATCACCCGTTCGGGCCCCTGAACAGGCGTCGAACGAGAAGGACGAGGGCCGGTGCCGGGCGGCCCAGAGAGCGGGGTACGCATGGGTGCTGCGCTTGCACGAGCCGCTGGTGGCGCCGGCTCCGAGGCCGGAGGAGTAGGAGTCGCCGAGGGCCACATAGCCCCGGACGTGCGGGAGTTGAGCGGATGCCGCGGCGCTCGCGCCGGTGAGCGCGAGCGCCGGGGTGACGAGGAAGGCGGATGTCAATGCCGCATATCGGGACAGTCTCATGGAACCTCCCATAGCAGGATCTCTGCTCGATCCGTCGTACCAAGACTCATGGGTAGCCGGAAGTGTCCATGCCAAAAGTCGTACAGAATTCATGACGAATCTGTCGTTATGTCAGCATCTTCGCCGTGGCGGCATTACCACGCATGACGCGTATATGACACCCCGTTGGAATACTTGATGCCTGAGCGCGGCTCATCGATTCCTTTGATGGACGATCACGGACGGACGATCACGGACGTTTCCGGAACGGCCGATTACGTACCCGTTGCACCACCCGGCGCGCGCACCCCGGCGCACCACAGATGAAGAGGACTCCGTCGCGATGCAGTGATGCCCTCCCCGCCCCGGGCCGGCCGGCATCCCGTCAGCCGTCGGCGCTCCGGCGGTGCCCGAGACCGGGCACGATCAGCGCGGTGGCGGCCACGGTCAGCGCCACCAGCAGCACCACCAGCGGCGGACGGGTGCCCAGGCCGAGCAGCCAGGCGCCCAGCAGACCGCCCGCGAGCATCGCGCCCACCGAGCTCACCCGGCGGGGCACCGCGCGGCTGCCGTAGCCCAGCCGCCGGTCGCGGCCCAGCGGGGAGCCGCTCACCAGGGCCGTCATCGCCCGTGTCTCCACCGTGGTGGCGAGGTCGGGGGCGGCCACCCGCATCGCGGTGACGTTGCGCATCCCCATCGCCACCGCCATCAGGCCGATCGTGGCGTAGCGCTGACCGGTCGCCAGGTCGCGGCCCGGCCCGGACTCCCAGCCCGCCACCGCCGCCGCGACCAGCAGCGCCGCCTCGGCCAGCAGGGCCACCGGGAACCACGGCCGCCGCCGGGCCGCCAGCCCCGACTCCACCCGGGCCCCGAGCGCGGCGCCCACCAGGAACGCGCCGAGCGAGACCAGCGTCGCCGCCACCGGCAGCCCGCCCTGTCCGGCGATACCGAAGCCGAGGAAGAGCAGGTTGCCGGTCTGGGTGGCCGTGAAGACATGGCCGAGGGCCAGGAAGCCGACGGCGTCGAGCACACCGGTGACCACGGTCAGGCCCACCATGACCACCGTCAGGGCGACTCCGCTCGGCGGCTCCACGGACGCGGCTCCTTCCACCGGGTCACGGCGCGGCCGGCCGGGCAGCCGCGTGCCGACAGTCTCCGGACCGGTCCGAGCGCGGCCGGGCCATTGCGCCGTCTGTGGGCGGCCCGTGCGTCTTGACGGTTCTTCGAGCGCTGCGCCACATTGAGGCCCGGCATCCGGCGCTTATGGGGGGTAAAGCTGCCAATGCACACCCACACCATGCACCACACGTTCCCCGGCGAGGACCCCACCGGGCGGTCCGACCGGCAGTCGGCAGACCGGCCGACCGGCGGCCCGTCCGACGGCCCACCGGGCGGACCGCCGCCCGACGACCGCCCGCGCGGCGGCGCCGCGTCGCTCGTCGCGGGGGCCGCCTTCGGGACCGCCGCGGTGGGCGCCGTCCTGTCGATCGGCGACATCGGCTCACCGCTGCGCGCACCGTTCACGCTCTTCTTCCTGCTGATGGCGCCGGCCGCCGCGATCACCGCGGCGCTCGGCCGGATGGATCCGCTCGGCCGCGCGGTGGTCGCCGGCGCCGGGGCGCTCGCCGTCGATCTGCTGGTGGCCCAGACGATGCTGGCGCTGCACCTGTGGTCGGTACGCGGCGGGGTGCTCGCGGTGGCGGCGCTGAGCGGCGCCGGGCTGCTGCTGAGCGCGGTACGGCGGCGCGGCCGGGGCGGCCACCGGGACCGGGTGGAGTGACGTGGACCTTGCCGTACTGCGCCCCGGCGAACTGACCGGGGCCGACCGGGACACCTGGCGGGCCCTCCAGTCCGAGGCCCGCGCGCTGGGCGCCCCGCAGCTCGCGAACCCCTTTCTCGCACCGGAGTTCACCCTGGCCGTGGGCAGCAGCCGGCCCGGGGTGCGGATCGCGGTGGTCCGGGAGGACGCCCGGCCGGTGGCCTACCTGCCGTTCCAGCGGTCGCCGCTGGGCGTGGGGCGGGCGGTCGGCCTGGGGGTCTCCGACGCGCAGGGGCTGATCCACCGCCCCGGATTCCGGTGGGACGCCCGGGAGTTGATCCGGGCGTGCGGACTGTCGGTACTGGAATTCGATCACCTGGTGGCGGGGCAGGAGCCGTTCGGCACCCGGACGTTACCCGGATTCGGGTCGCCGGTCGTCGACGTGGACCGGGGGTTCGACGCATATGTGCGGCAACTGCGCGCCCGTTCCCCGAAGTTCGTCCGCACCACGTTCGCCAAGGAGCGCAAGCTCGGCCGGGACGCCGGTCCGGTGCGGTTCGTCCACGACGAGCGCGACCCCGCGATGCTGCACACGCTGATGCGCTGGAAATCGGCGCAGTACCGCAGGACCGGGCGCAGCGACCGGTTCGCGCACCCGTGGATCGTGCGGCTCGTGGAGCAGCTGTTCCACACCCGTACGGAGTCGTTCACCGGCCTGCTGTCGGTGCTGTACGCCGGGGACCGGCCGGTGGCGGCGCACTTCGGGCTGCGGTCGCCGTCGGTCCTCGCCTGCTGGTTCCCCGCCTACGACCCGCGGTTCGCGAAGTTCTCACCCGGGCTGGTGATGCATCTGCGGATGGCGGAGGCGGCGGCTGCGGACGCGCTGGAGTACCTGGACCTGGGGCGCGGCGACAAGCACTACAAGGACTCCTTGAAGACACGTGAACTGACCGTCCACGAAGGGATGGTGACGAGGCGTCATCCCATTGCGCTGGGTCACCGGGCCCGGCGTGCGCCGGTGCGCGCGCTGCGGCACGCCGTTCTGGCCAGGCCGGAGCTGTCCGGGCCCGCGGACCGCCTGCTCAGGAGGGTGGGGCGGCTCCGGACGGGGCGGTGAGGGGCGGTCGCGCCGACGGGGGGAGCGCGGCCGAGCGCCGGCGTACGTCAGTCCGTATCGACCAATGCGGCGAAAGGGGATTTGCCGTAGGAGGTCTTGCTTTAGAGTCCCGTTCGTCAATACCGTCGCACATCCACCCGCATCGGATGATCACGGTACGGCTGCCCCTGGGGAGGGCGCTGGCCGTGCGGTGGGCCGTCCGGAGCGGGGGCGCGGTGGGGGGGTCCCATGCGCCCGGTCGTCGCAGGCTGTTCGCTGCCTGCCGGTGTCCGGCACACGACCGCGCGGCCGAGTATCCGCATGTCAACTCAGCCTGTTCGCACGGCAGTCGACGCCGCCTGCAACGACTGCCGTGCCGAACGGGGTGAGCGCCCCCCTTTCGCCCCGGATCGCGAGCCGGACCGCCCGCAGCCGGGCGGTCCACCGCATGCCCCACCGGACGTTCCACCGGACGAGAGGGAAACCGCCCATGAGCTCCTTCCTTCGCCCTGCCGACGCGGACGAACCGTCGCCGCTGAGCGTGGTGCCCGACCACTCCGCCTACCGTCCCGTCTCCAGCCACCTCGCCATCACCCCGCCGGTGAGCGTCGTCATCCCGGCGATGAACGAGGCGGCGAACCTTCCGTACGTCTTTCGGACCCTGCCGGACTGGATTCACGAAGTGGTCCTGGTCGACGGGAACTCCACCGACGACACCGTCCGCGTCGCCCGCGAGCTGTGGCCCGGCGTCACCGTCGTCACCCAGCGCGGCAGGGGCAAGGGGGACGCCCTGATCAGCGGCTTCGCGGCCTGCACCGGCGAGATCATCGTGATGGTCGACGCGGACGGGTCGGCCGACGGCCGGGAGATCGTCAGTTATGTCTCGGCGCTGGTCTCCGGGGCGGACTTCGCCAAGGGGTCGCGCTTCGCAAACGGGGGCGGCACCGACGACATGACGCCGGTGCGCCGGCTCGGCAACCGGGTGCTGACCGCCGTGGTCAACCTCAAGTTCGGCGCCCGCTACACCGATCTCTGCTACGGCTACAACGCCTTCTGGCGGCACTGCCTGGACCGGATAGCCCTGGACTGCGCCGGGTTCGAGGTCGAGACGCTGATGAATATCAGGGTGGTACAGGCGGGGCTGCGGGTCCAGGAGATTCCCAGCCACGAATACATCCGCATCCACGGCGCCAGCAATCTGCGGGCGGTGCGCGACGGGCTGCGGGTGCTGCGGGTGATCCTGAAGGAACGGGGCACCAGACGGAAGCCGGCCGCCCGGCCCGCGCTGATCGCCGGGGACGTGCGGTGACCGCGCCGGGGGGCCCGTGCCCGAGAGTGTCGGTGGTGATCTGCGCGCACACCGAGGAGCGGTGGGCGGACGTGCTGGCGGCGGTGGCGTCGGTGCGGGAGCAGTCGTACCCCGCGGCCGAGGTGCTGGTGGTGGTCGACCACCACGAGACGCTGCTGGCGCGGCTGCGGGAGCACTTCGGCGGAGCGGGCGCCCGGCCCGCATCCCCGACTCACCTGCGGATCATGGCCAATTCGGGGCCTCGCGGGCTCTCCGCGGGGCGCAACACCGGTATCGCCGCGGCCACCGGCGACGTCGTCGCGTTCCTGGACGACGACGCGGTGGCCGAGCGGGACTGGCTGCGCCACTTCGCGGCGGCGTACGCGGATCCGGCGGTGATGGCGGTCGGCGGGCGCACCGAACCGGCGTGGGCGTCGGGGCGCCGGCCGCGGTGGTTCCCCGCCGAGTTCGACTGGGTGGTGGGGTGCACCTACCGCGGACTGCCGCCGGGGAAGGTGCGGGTACGCAACGTGCTCGGCGGCAACGCCTCGTTCCGTACCCGGGTGTTCGACCTGGTGGGCGGGTTCACCACCGGCATCGGCCGGGACGCCGGACGGCGTCCGCTGGGCGGCGAGGAGACCGAGCTGTGCATCCGGATCAGCCAGGCGCTGCCGGACGCGGTGCTGCTGATCGACGACCGGGCGGTCATCCATCACCGGGTGTCCGCCGAACGGGAGCGGTTCGGCTACTTCCGCGGCCGGGCCTACGCCGAGGGGCTGTCCAAGGCGCTGGTGGCGCGGAGCGTCGGTGCCCGGGACGGGCTGGCGGCGGAGCGCCGCCACACGGCCCGGGTGCTGCCCGCGGGGGTGCTGCGCGGCCTGGCGGACGCCCTGCTGAGGCGGCCCGGCGGGCTCGGCCGGGCCGGCGCGATCGTGGCGGGCGCCACGGCCGCGGCGGGCGGCTATGCGGTGGGCCGGCTGCGGTACCGGTCAACGGCCCTCCCCCGTACGGAAGTCGGAGGGCAGCCGACCTCGCCGACCTCGCCGGCCGCCCCATCCGCCCCGGCGCACGAGGAGGCCGCGGCATGAGACCCTCCGGTGCAGACGCCGGCGCCACCGGGGCGGCCGAGGCCGCGCCCCCGGTGCCGATCCTCATGTACCACGCGGTGACCCCCGCCCCGACGCCCGCCATAAGGGAGTTGTCGGTCACCCCCGAGGCGTTCGCGGAGCAGATGGCGGTGCTGGCCGACCGCGGCTTCACCCCGCTGACCACCGCCGCGCTCGCGGCGGCCTGGCGGGACGGCGGCCCGCTGCCGCCCCGGCCGGTGCTGATCACCTTCGACGACGGCTATGCGGGCGTCCACCGCCATGCGCTGCCCGCCCTCGTCCGGCACGGCTTCCCGGCCACCCTGTTCGCCACGACGGGCTGGCTGCGCGGCCGGCACGCCACCGGGGGCCCGCCGGACGCGATGCTCGGCTGGGACGAGATACGCGAACTGGCCGCGGCCGGCGTGGAGATCGGCGGGCACAGCCACCGCCATCCGTCGCTGGACGGGGTCGGCGAGGAGCGGCTGTGGCAGGAGGTGGCGCGCTGCCGGGAGATCCTCGCCGAGGAGACCGGCACGGCGCCGGAGTCGTTCGCGTATCCCTACGGCCACTCCAGCGGGCGGGTGCGGCAGGTGGTGCGGGCGCTCGGCTTCCGGCAGGCGCTGGCGGTGCGCAACGCGCTCGCCGAGCGGCGGCAGGGACCGTACGCGCTGGCGCGGCTGACCGTCCGGCGGCACACCGGCATCGAGGAGTTCGCCCGGCTCGTCGAAGGGCACGGGATCGGGCGGGCGTTCGCCCGGGACCGGGTGCTCACCAAGGGGTACGCGGTGGTGCGCCGGACACGGCAGGCGGTCCGGCGTGACTGACACCACGACCTGGGCCGACGAGCGCACCGGTCCGGAGCGGGCGGGCGACGGGCGCGCCGCGGGGCGGGGCGGGCACGGCCCGCTCTTCCGCAACGCCTATGCGCTGATGCTCAACACGGGTGTCTCCGGGCTGCTCGGCCTCGGGTTCTGGCTGGTCGCCGCCCGCTACTACACGGCGGACGCGGTCGGCCAGGGCTCGGCGGCGGTCGCCGCGATGAAGCTGCTGGCCGGGCTGACCGCGGTGACGCTGACCGGTACGCTCGCCCGCTTCATCCCGGTCGCCGGGCGCACCACCGCCCGCCTGGTGCTGCGCAGTTACGCCGGCAGCGCCGCCGTGGTGGCCCTCGCCGCGGCCGTCTTCCTGCTCGCCCTCGACGACTGGGGCCCGTCCTACCGCTTTCTGCACGGGCCCTGGGGCGGCCTCGGCTTCACCGCGGCGGTGGTCGCCTGGTCGCTGCTCACCCTTCAGGACGCGGTACTGACCGGGCTGCGCAGCGCGCTGTGGGTGCCGGTCGGCAACGTCGCGTTCTCGGCGGTGAAGCTGGGGCTGCTGGTGGTCTTCGCGGCGGCGCTGCCGGCCGCCGGGGTCTTCGTCTCCTGGGCGGCGGCGATCGCGGTGTCGGTGCTCCCGCTGGGCCTGCTGGTCTTCCGGCGGCTGATACCCGGGCACATACGGGACACCGGGCCGGGCGCCCGGCCGCCGACGCTGCGCCAGATGGCCCGCTTCCTGGCCGGCGACTGCACCGGCTCGCTGTTCTCGCTGGCCGTCGTCTACCTCGTTCCGGTCCTGGTGGCCGCGCAGGTCGGCGCGGCGGACAACGCGTACTTCTACATCACCACCACCATCGCGGGCACGGTCAATCTGCTCGCCCTCAACATGGGCGCCTCGCTGACCGTCGAGGGCGCCCACGACCCGGCCCGGCTGGCCCACAACACCCGGGCCGTGCTGCGCCGGATGACCCGGATCATGCTCCCGGTCTGCGCCGGCCTGTTCGTGGGCGCGCCCTACATCCTGGGGGTCTTCGGCCCGGGGTACGCCGGGGCGGCGGCCCCGCTGCTCCGCTGGTTCGCGGTGGGGGCCGCGCTGCGGGTCGTCATGGAGGTCCACTTCGCGGTGCTGCGCGCGCAGAACCGGACCTCCGGACTGGCCGCCCTCCAGGGCCTGTTGTGCGCACTGGTCCTCGGACTGACCGTGGTGCTGCTGCCGCGGATGGGCCTGAGCGGTGCGGGGCTCGCCGAGGTCACCAGCCTGACGGTGATCGTCGCGGTGGCCGGCGTACGGCTGCGGCGGGTGCTGCGCGGAGAGGCGGCCGGCGGACCGGCCGGACGCCCGAAGGCGGCGGTGGTCCGGGCGCCGGTCCAGGCGGTCGCGCCGGACGGGGACCTGGCGGACCTGGCGGTGTACGGGGACCGGGGGGACGAGCCTTGCTGGTCCACGCGCCGGGCCGAGCCGGAGCCGACGCCCCGGGAGCCCGGCACCCGTGCGCCGCGCGGCGGCCGGGGACGCCTGCTGCCGCTGGGCGTTGCCGTGCTCGCGGGCGCCGCCCTCGCGCTGTACTGGCTGCCGCTGGCCGGCATGGGCGACGCCGATCTGGACCGGATGGGCGGCCTCGGGCTGGTCTCCGTACTGCCGGCCGCCTCGCTGGCCGGTGTCGCCCTGCTGATCACGGCGTACGGCTGCGCCCTGTGGCTGCCCCGGCCGCGCCCCGTGCTGCTGACCGGCATCCTGCTGCTGACGGTGTGCTCACTGCACGCCCTCCCGGCCGTACTGGAGAGCGTGCCCCGCTTCCCCACCGCCTGGCAGCATCTGGGGTTCCTCGACTACCTGGGGCGGACCGGCACCGCCGTACCGGACCTGGACGCCCGCTGGAGCTGGCCGGGGTTCTTCGCCGGGGCGCGCTTCCTGGCCGGGGCGTGCGGCGTCACGGACTACACCGAGGTGCTGCGCTGGTGGCCCACGCTCATCGAACTCCTCTATCTGGCACCGCTGTTCCTGCTCCTGCGGGCCGTACGGGCGAGCTGGCGGGCGAAGTGGTGCGCGGCCTGGCTGTTCGCGCTGTGCGGCTGGGTCGGCCAGGACTACTTCTCGCCGCAGGGCTTCACCTATCTCCTCTACCTGGTGTTCGCGGCGATCCTGCTGGTGTGGTTCCGCGCGCCCGCGTCGCCGGCCCGGGGGCACCGCATCCCCGGCGAGGCGGCGACCGCGCCGGCCGGCCGCGGCCTGCGGGTGACGCTGCTCGCGGTGCTCGTCGCCCTCTTCGCCGCCGCGGTCGCCGGCCACCAGCTCACCCCCTTCGTCATGCTCGGGGTGCTGACCGTGCTGGTGCTCGCCGGCCGGTCGGAGCTGCGCGGGCTGCCGCTGCTGTGCGGGGTGCTGGTCGTGGCCTGGGTGGGGTTCCTGGCCGAGCCGTACTGGTCGGGGCACTTCGACGAGCTGTTCGGCGGCCTCGGGGGCATCGGCGGCAACGTCGCCTCCTCCGTCACCGACCGGATCGGCGGCGACCCCACCCACCAACTGGTGCTCTACACCCGGGTGGCGCTGGCCGGCGGCGTGCTGGCGCTGGCCTGCTGGGGGGTGCTGCGCCGGCGGGCGGCCGGCTATGCGGAACGCTCGCTCCTCGTGCTGGCCCTCGTCCCGTTCCTGGCGTTCGGCATGCAGTCCTACGGCGGCGAAATGGCGCTGCGGGTCTTCCTCTTCGCGCTGCCCGGCGCCTGCACACTGGCGGCGCTGGCGCTCTTCCCGCGCGCCGCCGGGGCGCCCCGCGGCGGCCTCCGCGCCGCCCTCGGCCCGCTCGCCGCCCTGCTGACCGGGCTGCTGCTGGCGTTCGGCTTCCTCGTCGCCCGCTGGGGCAACGAGCCGTTCGAGCGGGTCCGGCCCGGCGAGGTCGCGGCGATGGACTACGTCTACGCCCACGACCGGCCGACCGCCCGCCTGCTGTGGCCGAGCCCCGACCCCGTCAACAGCGTGACCCCCGAACTCCCCTGGGGCGCCCGGGACATGGAGCGGGTCCAGTACCAGCCGGTACCGGCTCCCCCCCACCCGGCCCGGGTCGCCCCGGTGCTCGACGCCCTGCGGAAGGCCGGCCCGCAGTCGTATCTCGTCGTCAACCACGCCCAGGCGGAGTCGCTGCGCCTGGACTCGGGCTACGGGGAGCACTGGGAGCAGCGCCTGCGCACCGCCCTCGACGCCCGCCCTGAACTCCGCCGGGTGGTGTCCAACGACCATGCCGCCGTCTACGAGTTGGCCCGCCGGCCGCCGGGCGCGGTCCCCGCCCCGCGGCCCGGCCCGGCCGGACCGCTGGTGACCTGGACGCCGTGGTCGGTGCTCGGCGCGCTGGCGGCGCTCGCGGTGATCCTGCTGCTGTCCGCGCGCGAGGTGATACGGGTCGCCGCCCCGCCCGGCGAGCGCCGACTCCACTGGCTCCAGGGCCTGTTCTGGTTCGCCATGCCGTTGCTGGCGGTGTTCCTGGCGTCGCTGGTGCAGCGCTTCGCGACGATGTCGTAGCCGTCGCGGAGGGGCACCGGGCAGGGGTACCGGGGGTGCTGCGCCGGGGTGCCGCGCGGGGGTCAGGAGCGGCGGTCGAGCCAGCGCACCGCGTAGGCGTCGAGCGTCACCGTCCGCCCCTCCACGGTCACCGTGGCCGGCCGGTCCGCGGTGTTGACGAGCATGACCGTGTGCGCGCCGCCGAGCACCCGGACCGCCGCGTCCGCGTCCCCGCCCTGCGGCGTGCGGCCGGCCGGGTACACCGGCCCGTGCGGCGGGAAGGCCCGGGAGAACCGCATCAGCAGGTCCAGCATCGGCAACTCCCGCCCGCCACCGGCCTTTTCGGTGCTGCTCCACAGGCAGCCGGGGCAGGGGGCGTCGGTGTTCTCGTTCTCCGGGTTCCAGTACAGCCCGCTGGTCGCGCCCCCGGCCGCCATCTCCATCAGCGCGGCGGCCCGCACCGCGATCCGTTCCCGCTCGCTCCACCCGGAGTCGTGCCGGGCGCCCTCTTCCTCGCCCGCCTCCACGTACCACTCCGCCCACCACAGCGGCAGCCCGGTCTCCTTGCGCACCCAGCGCCCCACATCGGCGAACTTCCGGGTCGCCAGGAACGGGTCGTCCTGCGCGTAGTGCCCGTCCTTGGTGTAGCTGGAACCGTCGACGACGACGAAGTCCGCCCCCGCCTTGTGCCGGTTCCAGTAGCGCAGCGCGTCGATCGTCCGCCGGTCGATACTCCCCCAGGGGCCCTGGAGGTCGGACGCGTACGTCCGGTCCCCCGGCAGATAGCTGTCCATCACCAGGTACGGCCCGCCCACCTGGATGCCCTTGTCCACCCGCTTGAGCTCCCGGTAGACGAGGTTGTACAGCCGGGTGTACCCCTCGTAGTTCCAGCGGCCCTTGTGGTCGTCGAAGAAGCCCTTGAACTCGTTCCAGACCAGGAAGTGCCGGACCTCGGGGTAGCGGCGGGCGATCTTTCCCGCCAGCGCGGCGAAGTCGGCGTAGTGCGCCGGATCGGGGGCCTGCTCCAGCCTGCTCCAGTCGGTGCTCCCGGACCGGCCGCCCTTCATCCAGTCGGGGGCGCCGCAGAGCGTCAGCACGGGCGTCCCGCCGGCCCGCCTGATCAGCGCGATACGGCGGTCCAGATCGGCGAAGTCGTAGTGTCCGGGGCTCGGTTCGGGGCTGTCCGCGCCCCACCCCATGATGTGCTGGTTCTGCGGCATGGGGGTGCCGGACAGCAGCCGGGTGACCCGGTCCGTGGCGGCCCCGCTCCCCCGGTCCGCGCTGAACTGCGTATGGGTGAAGCCCCATCCGACGACCGGCCCCGCCGCCCGTTGCGACATCCCGCGCTCACCGCCCCTCCCGCACATCACCAGCAGCAGCGCCAGCGCCGCCAACCCGGCCACCACCACGACCCCGAGGGCGGTACCCCGCCGACCGTGCAGGCCCGCACCCTGCCCGGGGGCGGGACGGCGGAGCCGGCCGCGGTGCGCCGGATGCCCCGGGCCGCCCTGACGTTCCCCAGCACGACGTCGCACGACGGACCACAGTAGGGCGGCCGGGTCCGGTGCGGCCAGGGCGCACCGAGGGCGTATCCGGCGCCGGATCCGCGCTGTTCGGACGGGCATTCGACCGGGCGCGGTGGTGCGCCCGTGCCGGGCAACGCCGGATATTCCGTGTACGCGGCGGGCCGGGGTGGCGGATCATGGCGGCATGTGTGCCGATCACGTCCAGCCCTCCCCCGCCGAGGCATCGCTCCCGCTCCGGCTCACCATGGACGACAGCGACTCGCCCTCCGATGTCGTCGACGCGCTGTTCCTGGGGCGGTTCGCCAACGGCGAGCAGCCGTACGCCCGCAGCCGGTCGGTGGACCGGGTCAAGGCCGGGCTGACGCTGCTGCCGCCCGGCGTACGGATCCTGCGCGCGGCGCGCGACGACGACCGCAGCGCCACCCTCGCCGAGGGCGACGGCTTCACGCTGCTGGTCTCCCGCTGGAACCGCGGCGCCGACGTCACGGTCACCGCCGTCACCGACGCGCTCGCCGAGAAGGTGCTGGCGCAGGCCGCGGACGGTGCCGAGGACGAACCGGAACCGCAGCCGGAGAACGTCCCGATGGGCTTTTGGTACTTCTCCCCGCGCCGCGGCCCGCACCGCACCTCCCGGCAGATCACCGCCGGCACGTGGGAGGAGATCCGCCCCAACTACACCGCGCCGGTGGCCGATGCGATGGACCGGCTGATGAAGGTGGCGCCCGGGGAGATCGCCGGCCGGCTGCTCTTGCTGCACGGCCCGCCGGGCACCGGCAAGACCTCCGCACTGCGGACGCTCGCCCGCTCCTGGCGCGACTGGTGCCAGGTGGACTGCGTACTCGACCCGGAGCGGCTCTTCAACGACGTCGGCTACCTGATGGACATCGCCATCGGCGAGGACGACGTCACCGGCCGGGGCCGCTGGCGGCTGCTCCTCCTGGAGGACTGCGACGAGCTGATCCGCGGCGAGGCCAGGCACACCGCGGGCCAGGCGCTCTCCCGGCTGCTCAACCTCACCGACGGCCTGCTGGGCCAGGGCCGCAACGTCCTGGTCGGCGTCACCACCAACGAGGACCTGGAGCGGATGCACCCCGCGGTGGTCCGCCCCGGCCGCTGCCTGGCCCGTATCGAGGTCGGTCCGCTGACCCGGCGGGAGGCCGCCGGCTGGCTGGGCACGGAGGAGGGCATCGGCCGCGACGGCGCCACCCTGGCCGAGCTCTTCGCGCTGCGCCGCGGCACGCGGCCCGCCTCGGTCCCGGCCCAGGACCCGGGCGCGGACGCGGGGCTGTATCTGTAGTGCGGCGCGGGTGTCCGTAGTGCGGCGCGGGCGGCAGTCCCGGGCCTTCGGCCCTACCCGCCCCCGCCCGGCTCCGCCGCGCTCCGGGTGTTCGCCGGGATCGGGCCTCCCGGCTCCCTCTGGAGGAAGGTCCCCGCGCGTCCCCTGGTCCGACGCCGGCCGGTTCGTGCCCCGCCGGCCGTCCTGTGCACCCTCTTCCGGGGCGGGCCCACCGGACCTCAGACGTGCAGGTCGCGCAGGCGCACGGACAGGCAGGTCACGCACCCCTCCAGTTTCTCGAACTCGCCGATGTCCACCGGCACCGGCCGGTAGCCGAGGTCGGTGAGCAGCCGTGCGGTGCGGGGCGCCTCGGCGGCCATCAGCAGCCGGTCGCCGCCGAGGAGGACGACATGTGCGCCGGCTTCCTCCGGGACGGGGCGGAAGCCCGGGAACACCGCGGGGTCGTCGACCAGCGGCGGGTAGCCGATGACGGTGCCGTCGGGCAGGGCGGTGACCGCGGACTTCAGATGGAGCACCCGGCTGACCGGCACGGCGACCACCCGGGCGCCCAACGGCTCGAAGACGGCCCGGAGTTGGCGCACCCCCTCGGCGTTGGTTCGGCCGCCGCGGCCCACGTACACCGTGTCGCCGACCTTGAGGACGTCGCCGCCGTCGAGCGTGCCGGGCGCGCGGATCTCGTTGAGCGAGCAGCCGAGCGCCCCGGCCGCCGCGCGGGTCGCGGCGACCTCCGGCCTGCGGGAGTCGGCGCCGGGGCGGGCGAGTAGGGCGACATTGCGGAAGACGACCATGGTGTCCTCGACGAAGACCGCGTCCGGGCAGTCGTCGGCGGGCTCCACCTCGGTGATCCGCCAGCCGTGCTCGCGCAGCACCCGGACGTACTCCTCCCACTGGCCGAGCGCCCGCACCGGGTCCACCGGCCGCCGGTCGACATGGGTGACCAGGCCCTCGGCGAGGCGGGGGCCGGGGCGGCGGACGAGGGCGTGCCGGCTGGGCATGGACTGGTCCTTCCGTCAGGAGGGGCGGGCGCGGCGCCCGGCGGACGACGCGTCAGGCATCGGCTCCGTACGCGGCGCGCAGCGCGTTCTCGACGGCGGTGCGGGCGGCGCGCAGCTCCAGGCCCAGGCGGTGGGCGCGGCGGGCGTAGGCTTCGGCCGCCGCGGCGGCCTCCCGGTCGGCGGCGTCCCCGGCCGCCGCGACGAAGCTGCCGTTGCGCCCGCGGGTCTCGATGACGCCGTCGGTCTCCAGGGCGCGGTACGCCTTGGCGACGGTGTTGGCGGCCAGCCCGAGTTCCTCGGCCAGGCCGCGGACGGTGGGGAGTTTGTGGCCGACCGGCAGACCGCCCTCCCTGGCCTGGTCGGCGATCTGGGTGCGTACCTGCTCGAACGGGGCCTCGGCCGCCGCCGGGTCGATGGTGATCGTCAGGGTCTGCGGGGACACGGTGGCACTCCTGGTGCTGGTGGTGGCGCGGGCGGCGGGTGCGCGGGGTGGGCGGGCCCGGGCTCGCGGGGTGCGCGGTTTTTTGTCGCATCCATTGTGCGCCAGAAGCGGCCACCGTGCCGTGAGGCGGGTTGCCTCGGCCTGCCTACAGATCCAGCGTCGTGCCGGTGGTCCGCAGCCAGGCGTTCATGCCGAGGGCCAGTTCGGCGCCGGGGCGGATGTCGTGGGTCGCGCCGTCGGCGGTGGCCTCGGCGAGGACCCCGGAGTCCAGCAGCGGGCGGACCGGGGCATCCCGGTCGGCGGCCAGTTCCCGCAGCTCGCCGCGGAGCGCCTCGTTGTAGCCGGGGTCCTGGGTGCTGGGGTAGGGGCTCTTGACGCGGTCGGCGACCACGTCGGGCAGCACATCGCGGGTGGCGGCGCGCAGCAGCGACTTCTCCCGGCCGTCGAACGTCTTCATCGCCCAGGGGGTGTTGAAGACGTAGTCGACCAGGCGGTGGTCGCAGAACGGGACCCGGACCTCCAGGCCGACGGCCATACTGGCGCGGTCCTTGCGGTCCAGCAGGATCTGCACGAAGCGGGTCAGGTGCAGATAGCTGACCTCGCGCATCCGGCGCTGGTGGCCGGTGTCGCTGTCCAGGTACGGGACTTCGGCGAGCGCCTCGCGGTAGCGGCGGTGCTCGTACCCGGGCAGGTCGAGGCGCTTGAGCAGGGCGCGGTCGAGCAGCGCCTCGCGGACCGCGTCGCCGCCGGAGAACCGGCCGGAGACGCCCGCGGCGACCCAGGGGAAGGTGTCGGCGTCGACCGACTCCGGGTCGTGGAACCAGCGGTAGCCGCCGAACACCTCGTCCGCGGACTCGCCGGAGAGGGCGACCGTGGACTGCTCGCGGACCGCCCTGAACAGCAGGTAGAGGGAGGTGTCGCCGTCGCCGAAGCCGTTGGGCAGATCGCGGGCGGCCAGCACCGCGGCGCGGTGCGCCGGGTCCATCAGGGCCACGGTGTCCAGCACGATGTCGTGGTGGTCGGAGCGGACGTGCTCGGCCAGCGCGTGCGCGTACGGGCCGTCGGGGGTGCCGCGCAGGTCGTCGGGCGTGAAGTTCTCGGTGTAGCCGGTGAAGTCGACGGCGAACGAGCGGACCGGGCCGCTGCCCTGGGCGGCCAGCGCCTTGGCGGAGAGCGCGGTGATGGCGGAGGAGTCCAGGCCGCCGGAGAGCAGGGTGCACAGCGGGACGTCGGCGATCAGCTGACGGGCGACGATGTCATCGAGCAGGTCGCGGACGCGGGCGACGGTGGTGTCGAGGTCGTCGGTGTGCTCGCGGGCCTCCAGGGCCCAATAGCGGCTGATGTGCACGCCGTTGCGGTCGACGCGGACGAGGTGGCCGGGGCGGACCTCGTGCAGGCCCTGGTAGACGGCGTGGCCGGGCGTCTTGGTGAAGGTGATCAGCTCGGCGAGGCCCTCGGTGTCGACGGCCGGGCGTATGTCGGGGTGGGCGTGGACCGCCTTGGGTTCGGAGCCGAAGAGGACGCCGTCGCGGGTCGGGTGGTAGTAGAGCGGCTTGATCCCCATCCGGTCGCGTACCAGCAGGAGTTCCTCGGTCCGCGGGTCCCAGAGCGCGAAGGCGTACATGCCGTTGAGGCGTTCGGCGAACGCCTCGCCCCACTGGAGGTAGGCGTGCAGCACGACCTCGGTGTCGCTGCTGGTCCGGAAGGCGTGGCCGAGGCCCTCCAACTCGGTGCGCAGTTCGCGGTAGTTGTAGACCTCGCCGCTGTACGTCGTGACGATCAGGGTGCGGCCGTCGTGGTCGACCCGCATCGGCTGTTTGCCGCCGTCGATGTCGATGACGGCGAGCCGGCGGTGGCCGAGCGCGGCGTGGGTGCCGAGCCAGATGCCGGCGGCGTCCGGGCCGCGGCAGGCCATGGTCTGCGTCATCGCCTCAAGCGTGGGGCGCTGTGTCGTCAGGTCGTTGTCGTAGGAGATCCATCCGGTGATTCCGCACATGGTCGCGGCTCCTCCCTCGGTTACGGCCGGCCGCCGCACTCCCGTCGGCGGCCCGCGTGATCACCGTACGCCGAGGTAGTTGCAGTGGCCACCTATGTAGCTGTGCGACCGTCCGGAATCAGCCAGATACGCACCGCTCACCGGATCGGCACCGGCCCGCCCCTCACGCACCGGGAACCCGCCCCCTTCACGGACCGGAGATCCGGTGGCACATCGCAGCGCGCAGCGGCGGAAAAGGGGAGGCACGGCGGGGCGCCGCGGCGTACCGTGCGCGACCATGACGCCTACCGTGCGCGACTTCCGCCCCGCCGACGCCAAGGCCGTCGCCGACCTGCGGCGGGCGGCGCTGCCGCATCTGATCTCGACCCCGCAGGGCGTCGCCCGGCAGGTCGCCGGCGCTCCCCCGGCGAAACAACTTCGGGTGTTCGTCGCCGAGCTGGCCGGCCGGGTGATCGGCCAGATCAGCGCGCAGCTGCTGCACGAGAGCAGCGTGCCGGGGCAGGCGGCGGCCACCCCCGTCGTCCACCCCGACCACCGGCGGCAGGGGGCCGGCGGAGCCCTGCTGACCGCCGCCGAGGAGCATCTGACCGCGGTCGGCGCCAACCACCTCTTCGCCTGGGCCGACGACGAACCCGGCGCGCTGGCCTTCGCTGCGCGCCGCGGCTACCGCCTCACCCGCTCGGGCAGCTTTCTCCGGCTCGATCTCGCGGGCACCGCGCTGCCCCCGCTCCCCGCCCCGTTGCCGCCCGGCGTCCGGCTGTGCACCGGCGCGGACTTCGGGGCCGATCCGTACCCGCTGTTCGCCGCGGAGGCGGAGGCCGCGGCGGACGAGCCGGGTGATGTCGCCCTCGACGCCATGGACTACGAGACCTGGCTGCGCACCACCTGGGAGTACCCGGACACCGACCTGGACCTCACCTCGGTGGTGACCGTCGACGGCGAGATCGCCGCCTTCACCCTCGTCGCCACCGACGGCCTCGGCCGCTATGTCTCGGCGATGACCGGCACCCGGCGCGCCTTCCGCGGCCGGGGCCTGGCCCGGCTCGCCAAGACCGACTCGCTGCACCGCGCCCGGGACGCCGGGTGCACCGAGGCGTTCACCGGCAACGACGACGGCAACGCCCCGATGCTGGCCATCAACCGCGCCTTCGGCTACCGGACGTGCGCCGCCGAACGGCGGTGCGTACGGGACCTGGTGCGGGGGTGAGGAGACCGGCGCCGGTCCGAGGGGGCGGGCCCTAGGTCCTGTCGTCAGACTCCCGTCGTCCGCCCGAAGGGCGGGCCGGGCGGTGTCCGGTGCGTGCTCCCGGTGTGCCGGGCGACGGCCCCTGTATTGGAGTACTGACGGCCCCCGTACTGGAGTACTGGGGTCGTTGCCCGGTGCGGCGAAGGGGCCTCGCCCGAGCCGTGCGAAGCCGGTTCGAGGGTGGGGCGCGTGCAGGACGTCGCCCGGCAGGCGGGAGCTTGACGACAGGGCTTACGGCGTGCCGTGGCCGGCCGCGGGGTGCGGACGGACGATCAGGGCGTAGCGCTCGTCGGGGACCTCCCTCCCCCACAGCGCCGGCTCGGCCGACAGCTCGACCAGCTCCGTACGCGACGCCAACGGGGCGGCGAGCGCGGCGAGTTCGCCGGCGCGCAGGCCGACCGGGGCGGACTCGCCCCAGCGGCCCTCCACCAGGACCAGCCGGCCGCCGGGGGCCAGCAGCCCGGCCCAGCGGCGCAGCACGGACGCCGGATCGGGCAGCGCCCACAGGACATGGCGCACCAGGACGGCCGCGAACCGGCGCTCCCCCACGGGCGGTTCGGCGGCATCGCCCACTATGAACACCGCGTCCCGGCCCGCGAGCTTGTCGCGGGCCAGCGCGACCATGGCCGGCGAACGGTCGACGCCGGTGACCCGGTGGCCCTGCTCGGCGGCGAGCAGCGCCAGGCTGCCCGTGCCGCAGCCCACGTCGAGGATCTCGGCGGGCGCGGCGGGCAGCCAGGAGCGCAGCCGGGCGGCCCAGGCGGCGCGGACGGCGGGGTCGCGCAGCCCGTGGTCGGGCTCCTCGTCAAAGGTCGCGGCGGCGGCTTCCCAGTAGGCCGCGTCCGCATCGGGCAGGGACGATTCCGCCTGGTCGACGGGGGTGTTGGCAGTCATGCGTCCATGGTGCCCGACGCCACTGACAGCGGCCGGGGTCCGCCGGGCGCACGGCGGCGGGGAGCGGCCGGGCGGGGCGGGGGAGTACCGTTGAAGGCGCTGGTGGTAGCCGGTGGCGGCCCGCAGCGAAGGGCCGCGGACGCCGGGCGTCGCACCGGCATGGGACCGGTCGTAGATGAGCGCATTCCCGAGCAGCCGGCTCGCCCAGGACGGAGTCCTCGACCTCACCCGGACCGCCGTGGTGCTGGCCGATCGCACGGGGGTGGTGCGGGGCTGGACCGCGGGCGCCGAACGGCTCCTGGGGTACCCGGCGTCCCGGGCCGTCGGCCGGCCGCTCGCGGAGGTCTTCGCCGGGACGGACCCGCGGCAACCGCCGCAGGACGCCGCCTGGCGGGACCGGCTGGCGGCGGACGGCTGGAGCGGACTGGCCGCGGTACGCCGCAGCGACGGGCACCGGCTGGACCTGGAACTGCGCGTGCTGCCGGTACTGGACGCCCACGAGCGGTCCCTCCGGCTGGTCCTGGCCGCCGAGATGGCCCGGACCCCGTGGTCGGGGGCGAGCCGTTCGCTGCTGGACGGCATCCTCGGGATGTCGCCGGTCGGGGTGGCCATGCTGAACTCCGATCTCCAGTACGTCTGGCTGAACGACGCGCTGGAGCGGATGGGCGGTTCGCCGAGCGCGGAGCGGGTCGGGAAGCGGATCGGCGAGGTGCAGCCGGGGCTGCCCGGCGAGTCCATCGAGGCGGAGATGCGCCGGGTGCTGCGGACCGGCGTCCCGTCGGTGGGCGTCGAGTACCTGGGCCGCCCGCGGTCCGAGCCGCAGCGCGAGCACGCCTACTCGACGTCCTTCTTCCGCCTGGAGGACGAGGCCGGCCACGTACTGGGCGTCTGCTACATGGTCCTGGACGTCACGGAGAGCTATCGCGCCCGGCAGCGGATGGCGCTGCTCAGCCGCGCCGGGGAGCGGATCGGCAGTTCGCTGAACGTCTGGCAGACGGCGCAGGAGCTGGCGGACGCGGCGGTTCCGGACCTCGCCGACTTCGTGACCGTCGACCTGCTCGAAGCGATGGTGTCCGGCGAGGAGCCCTCGTCCGGGCCGGTCGACGCCGCGGCCCTGTTCGCCATGCGCCGGGCGGGGCAGCGGTCCGTGCAGGAGGGCTGCCCCGAGGCGGTGGTGGCCGTCGGGGAGCCGGCCGCCTATCCCCCGTCGGCGCCCGTCGTGCTGAGCCTGACCGGGGGCGACTCCCTGCTGCTGCCGGCCCTGGACCTGGACGGCAGCGACTGGCCGGCCGACGACCCGGTCCGGGCCGCGCGCCTCAGGGAGCTGGGCGTCCACTCGCTGATGGTGGTGCCGCTGCGGGCCCGGGGCACTTTCCTGGGCGCGGCCACGTTCGCCCGCCGGCAGCCCATCGGACCGTTCCAGCCCGATGACCTGGTACTGGCCGAGGAGTTCGTGACCCGCGCGGCGATCTCCCTGGACAACGCCCGCCGGTTCACCCGCGAGCACACCGCGGCGCTCACCCTCCAGCGCAGTCTGCTGCCGCGCGCTCTGCCCGAACAGAGCGCGGTGGACGCGGCGTACCGCTATCTGCCCGCCGACTCGTCCACGGGGGTGGGCGGCGACTGGTTCGATGTGATCCCGCTGTCCGGGGCCCGGGTCGCGCTGGTGGTCGGCGACGTGGTCGGGCACGGGGTGCACGCCGCGGCCACGATGGGGCGGCTGCGGGCCGCGGTGCAGGCGCTGGCCGATCTGGACTTGGCGCCGGACGAGGTGCTGGCCCACCTGGACGACATGGTCAACCGGGTCGCCCACGACGCCAACAGCGACGACGGGGTGATCGGCGCGACCTGCCTGTACGCGGTCTACGACCCGGTGAGCTGCTGCTGCACGCTGGCCCGGGCCGGGCATCCGCCGCCGCTGCTGGTCAGCCCGGCGGGCGCCCGCCCGCTCGTGGAGCTGCCGACCGGTCCACCGCTGGGGCTGGGCCAGATGCCCTTCGAGTCCGCCGAACTCCCGCTGCCCGAAGGGAGCTTGCTGGCGCTCTACACCAACGGCCTGCTGCTGGGCAAGGCCCTCGACCTCGACGGCGGGATCACCCGGCTGCGGACCGCGCTGGCCAATCCGCAGGCCCCGTTGGAGGACATCTGCGAGACCGTCATCAGCAGCCTGCCCGGCCCCCGGCCGGTCGACGACGTGGCCCTGCTGCTGGCCCGCACCCGGGCGCTGCCGAAGGAGCAGCTGGCCGTCTGGGACATCGCCGCCGACCCGTCAGCGGTCGGCGAGGCCCGCCGGTCGGCCGTCGGGCAGCTGGCCCGATGGGGGCTGGAGAAGCTGGAGTTCTCCACCGAGCTGATCGTCAGCGAACTGGTCACCAACGCCATCCGGCACGCCTCCGGGCCGATCAGGCTGCGGATGATCCGGGACGGAACGCTGATCTGCGAGGTCTCGGACGGCAGCAGCACCGCGCCGCACCTGCGCCACGCCAGGACCACCGACGAGGGCGGCCGGGGGCTGTTCCTCATCGCCCAGTACGCCGAGCGGTGGGGCGCCCGTTATACAGCGGACGGCAAGTTCATCTGGGCCGAACTCCCCCTGGAGACAGTGTCCGAGGCCCTGCCGGCGAGTGCCCTCATCGACGCCTTCGCCGACCCCGACGACCGGTGACCCCGCTCCCCGACCCCGACGACCGGTGCCCCGGGCGGTGCCCGCCACACCCCCAACACCCGTTCCCCGGGCCCCCGATGCCCGATTTCCGCCCGGCTGCCTGTGCCCCCGCTTAGTCCCGTCTTAACGCGACCATAAGGATCGCCGGGATCGGCCTCCGGGCCCCGAATCCGCTGCTCGGCGCGGCTAGCGTGCTGCTCGCAAGGCGGGTTCGGGTGCCCGCCGGCGCCGTTCACCGGGGGCGGCACCGCGGCGCCCGCGTCCCGACCCCCCACCTCCGCCTTCGCTCCCCCGCCCCGAACCCGACGCACCTGATGGACCTCATGAAGGAGCCCCCCACGATGACCGTTCGTCGCAAGGCCACCGTGATCGCCCTGGTCGGCGTCGCCCCCCTGGCGCTCACCGTGCTCGCCGCGGCCCCGGCCGCCGCGCACGGGACGATGTCGGACCCGGTCAGCCGGGTCGCCGCCTGCTTCGCGGAGGGCCCGGAGCACCCCAGGTCGGCGGCGTGCAAGGCGGCCGTGCAGGCCGGCGGCACCCAGGCGCTCTACGACTGGAACGCGGTCCGGGACGGCAACGCCGGCGGCAGGTCCAAGGAGAAGATCCCGGACGGCCGGCTGTGCAGCGCCGGCAACCCCGAGTACAAGGGCCTGGACCTGCCGCGCGCCGACTGGCCGTCCACGAAGATGCAGGCGGGCGACCATACCTTCCACTACAAGGCCACCGCCCCGCACAAGGGCTCCTTCGAGCTGTACCTCACCAAGGACGGCTACGACCCGACCAAGCCGCTGAAGTGGTCGGACCTGGAGTCCACGCCGTTCGTGAAGGTGACCGACCCGAAGCTGACCAACGGGGAGTACGTCTTCGACGGCAAGGTGCCCGCCCGCTCGGGCCGCCACCTCATCTACAGCATCTGGCAGCGCTCGGACAGCCCCGAGGCGTTCTACACCTGCTCCGACGTGGTCTTCGGCAAGGACAGCGGCGGCGCCGGGTCGGCGCCCGCCGCCGGCGCGCCGACCGACCGCCAGATCGCGGCGGGGGGGCGG
>NZ_KN708638.1:1768346-1796762 GCF_000805335.1 Streptomyces sp. CT34
CCGCCGGCGGCCACCGGCTGGCCGAGACCGGTGGCAACGCCGCCACCGCCCCGCTCGCCATCGGCGGCGCCGCGGTGCTCGCCGTGGGCGCCGGGGTGCTGTTCACCGCCGCCCGCCGCAGGGCCGTCCGCAACCACGGCTGAGCCGAACCCCTCGGCACCGCGCCGATCGCCCCGGGCCGCTGCCCCCGTCAGGCCGTCAGGCCCGTTCGGGCGGCAGCGGCTCGACGATGTCGTTGGCGACGTGCTGGTAGACGACCGAGCTGCGGCAGTCGACGACCTCGCGGCGCTTGAAGACCTGGTCCATGAGCAGGGCGTGCAGCCGGTCGACGTCCGGGACCGCGACATGGACCAGGAAGTCGTCGCCGCCCGCGACGACATAGACGTTGAGCACCTCGGGCAGCGAGGTCAGAAACGCCTTGAAGCGCTCGATGACCTCGCGGTTCATGGGCCGGATGCGGACCGTCAGCAGCGCCTGGACGGGCCGGTTGAGGGCGCGCAGGTCCACCGTCGCGCGGTAGCCGGTGATCACGCCGCGGGTGCGCAGCGCGCGGACCCGCTCCAGGCAGGTGGAGGGGGCGATGTTCAGCAGGCGGGCGAGTTCACGGTTGGTCTGCCGTGCATCGCGCTGGAGTTCGCGGACAATCGCCGAATCAATGTCGTCCATGGGCCCCATGGTGCCGCACGAACCGAATTTCGTTCGGCGACAGCTCATTATGATCAATTTTCCGATTACGGTCAGCGCCTGTGACCGTACAAGAATCATCCCTTTCCGCTTCCCTACGGCCGGATGTACGGCGGCTGGGCGTCGGCAGCGGCACCGCGCTCTGTGCGGGCGCCGTCCTGGGCCCGGGTGTCCTGACGCTGCCGTCGCTGGCCGCCGCCGCGGCCGGCCCCGCCTCGATCCTGGCCTGGGTCGTCCTGCTGGCCATGTGCGTCCCGGTGGCCGCCTCCTTCGCGGCGCTCGGCGCGCGGTTCCCCGACGGTGGGGGCGTCGCCACGTATGTGCACCGGGCGATCGGCCCGCGGGCCGCGGCCGTGGTCGGGTGGTGGTTCTACGGGGCGGTGCCGATCGGGGTGGTCTCGGCCGCGTGGATCGGCGGGAAGTACGTGGCCGGCGCGGCGGGTTGGGGCGGCACCGGCGCGGCCGTGGTCGCCGGGGCGGTGCTGGCGGGGTCGCTGGTGTCCAACGCGGTCGGGCTGCGGATGTCCGGACGGGTGCAGCTGCTGCTCGGCGGGCTGCTGGCAGCGGTGCTGCTGTGCACCGTCCTGGCCGCCGCCCCGCAGGTGTCCGCCGCGCACTTCACCCCGTTCATGCCGGGCGGCTGGGCGTCGGTCGGCTCGGCGGCCTCGGTGCTGTTCTTCGCGTTCGCCGGGTGGGAGGCGGCCAGCCATCTGTCCGGCGAGTTCGCCGATCCGGCCCGGGACCTGCCGCGGGTGACCCGGCGCACCCTCGTCGTCATCACGGTGCTCTACCTGGGGCTCGCGGTGGCCACCGTCGGCGCGCTGGGGCCGGCCGCCGCGGACACCGACACCCCGCTGACCGCGCTGCTCACCCGGAGCGTGGGCGGCGCCGCCCGCCCGGTGGCCGCCGCGGCGGCGCTGTTCCTCACCTTCGGGGCGGTCAACTCGTATCTGGCCGGGGCCTCCCGGCTCGGCGCGGCGCTCGGCCGGGACGGGGCGGCGCCCCGCTGGCTGGCCAAGGGCGGTGCGCCGGGCGAGGTGCCGCGCCGCTCGCTGGCGGTGCTGGGCACGGCGGCGGTCGCCCTGGCCGTGGCCGCCGGGTCCGGCGGCACCGATCTCGATCTGCTGATGCGGGCCACCGCCACCTGCCTGGCCGCGGTGACCCTGGCCGGGCTGGCCGCCGCGCTGGTGCTGCTGCCGCGCCGCACCCTGCTGTGGTACGGCGTGCTGGCCTCCTCGGTGCTGACGGCGGGGGTGCTCGCCTTCTCGGGGTGGCTGCTGCTGATCCCGGTGGCGCTGGCGGTCGCGTCCTGCTGCTTCCTGACACTGCGCCGGCCGGGGCGCGGCAGCCGCTAGGGCTGTCCGGCCCTGATCCGTCGGACAGGCCCTGGTTACCGTGGCGGACGGCCCGGACCGCACCGGGGGGCGGGCCGGGCCGCGGCCGTCCGCCGGCCGGCCCGTCCGCCGGTCAGGCGGCGGAGGCGCAGGGGGTCGGGGGGGCGTGCGCCGGGTCCAGCGCGTTGGCCGTCTCGTGGAAGGCGATCCGGTCGGCCGTCCCGATGGCGACGTGCTCGGAGAGGTCCACCGGGCACAGGTCCTGGAGCAGCACGTTGTGGACGTCGGAGCCGTTGAGGTACCCGGAGGTGTAGGGCGTGACGACCTCGTCGTACTTGGTCGCGATGACGGTGTAGCGGACGCCGGGGAGGGTGTCGCCGCCGGCGTTGAGGCGGTTGAGGACGTCGGAGCCGACGGCCTGGTCGGTCAGCCCCGGGGTGAACGTGTCGATGTACTGCTTGGCGCCGGGGAAGAGGTTCAGCAGGCGGGTCAGCCCGTCCAGGGTGGTGCCGTGGTTGTCGGGTGCCAGCCCGACCAGGGTGTTCACCTTGTCCGCACCGCCGTGGAACTTCATGTAGACACGCGCCATCATGCCGCCCTGCGAGTGCCCGACGAGATCGGCCTTGGACGCGCCGGTGGCGGCCAGCACCCGGTCCACGTAGGTGGCGAGTTGCTGCGCGGAGGCGTCGACCGGGCCCAGTCCGTAGAAGACCGGGACGCCGGGCAGCTGGCCGTAGTCCAGGGAGAAGACGCAGTAGCCGCGGTCGACCAAGTAGGGTGCGAGACCGAGCCAGTTGTCGGTGCCGTTGCCGAGGGTGCCGTGCACCAGGACCACCGGGCGGGGGTGGGCGGCGGAGGGCTTGCAGGAGAAGTCGTTCCAGCCGCTGCTGACGGCAGTCTGAGAGGGGCGGCGCGAAGCGCCTCCGGCCGGGGTGGTGGCGGGCGACGGGTGGGCGTCGGCGGCGGCCGGGGTGGCGGTGGTGATGCCCATGGCCAGGGCGGCGACCGGGAGGAGCACGAGCCTCCTCGGTCGGCGCATGCGTGACCAGCGCAGCTTCATACGGTGCTCCTTGCGGGATGAGGGGACTCCGAAGTGCTGGGTGAACCGGTCACCTGCGATCCGGATCGCAAGGGCAAACGTGGTGACTGACAAGTAAGTTACGGCCGGGTAAGCAGGACGTACCAGCGGTATGACGGTGAAGGAAACTGCACGTAACCCGCACCGAACGCCCAGGTGCGAAACGCCGGTTGCGTGCAGTTGGGCAGGGTTCGAGCGCCGTACGCCGGTACGCCGCTCCCGAGCCGTACGCCGGTACGCCGCGCCCGGGAGGGTGCTTCCCTCCCGGGCGGGGTGGACGGAGCGGGGGCCGGGGTCCCGTCCGACCCTGGCCCACCGGGCAGGCCCTAACTACCGGACGGGCCCAGGGGGTTGCCGGCCGGCCACGGGGGCCGGCGGCCGGTGGTGCGGGCCGGGTCGGGAGGCCCGGGCGCCGGGGCGGCGTCGGTTCCGGGGGCCGGGCCGAGCGTCGCCGCGGGGCGTACGGAGCCGGCGCCGAAGCGGGCCCTGGCACGGTCCACGGCCGCCTCGATGCGGTGCGCCCTGTCGTCGGCCGGGTCGAAGGACAGCTGGTGCGCGGCGAGTTCGGCGCGGCAGAGGTCCTCCGCGCGCAGCGCCAGGGACCGCACCCGCGCCCGCTGGAGGCCGAGCGCGGCGTGCAGGGCGTAGGCCGCTTCGGTCAGCGCGGGGCCGTGTGCGGTCGGCTCCGCCAGCCGCCGGGTGCGGGTCGTCGTGGAGCGGTCGGCGTAGCGGACGGTGAGGGTGAGCGCGCGGGCCACCTGTCCGCTCGCGCGCATCCGGGCGCCGAGTTCGTCGGCGAGCGAGAGCAGCGCCCGGCGGCGCCGGGCCGGGTCCAACTCATCGTGGCAGAAGCGGTGTTCGGCGCCGATCGAGCGGGCTGCGGCGTTGGGGGTGACCGGCGTCGGGTCGATCCCGCGGGCCCGCTCGGAGACCGCCCGGCCGGCCTTCGCGCCGAGGATCCGCTGGAGGGTGGCGGGCGGTGCGGCGGCGATCCGGCCGACGCTGTCGAGCCCGTACGCGCACAGGGCGCGCGCGGTCGCCGGTCCGATGCCGTCCAGCGCCGCGGCCGGGCGGCGGTCGAGGAAGGCGGCGACCTCCCGGGGGTCCGAGGGAACGGCGCGGATCTCTCCGGGCGGCGCCTCCCGGGCCGCCATGCGGGCCAACAGCGGGTTGCCACCGATCCCGATCGTGCACCGCACCCCGTGCCAGGCCAGCGCGCGCAGCCGGATCAGCTCGGCGATCCCCACCGCGTCCCGCTCGAAGTAGCGCAGCGCCCCACGGACGTCGGCCAGCGCGGCGTCCGGCGGCAGCGCCTCGATCGCGGGGGTGAACCGGCCCAGCAGGCACAGCAGTTGCTCGTACCGCTCGGCGCCGACCGGCTCGCCGTCGGCGGCCTCGAAGCATACGTGGAGCATGCCGGCCGGCCGCGGGGCGCCGGCGGGGTCCGGCGGTACGGCGGCGGGCGGCCCCGGTGCCGTACTCATCCCGCACTCCCGGGGCTGGAGTGCCACAGCTTGCGGCCGGTGGCGGCGCGCTCGCCGGGCGGCTGGAGGTCGGCCCAGGGGTGCATCTCGTAGCCGGTCTCCAGGCGGATGGTGCGCCCGGCGGCGACCGGCTCGGGCACCGGCGCGGTGCCGCCCCCGGCGCCCGCCGCGGTCGCCTCCCCGGCCGGCCGGTCCGGTGCCGAGGCGAGCCGGGCGGTGACCGCCTCCAGGCCGCCCTCGCGGCGCAGTTCGGCCAGTTCGGCGAGGTTCCAGGCCGCCGCGCCGACCACGCTGAGACTGCGCGGCCCGCGCCGCTGGACGGTACCGCGCACCAGCAGCAGCCAGGAGTGGAAGACGGTGTGGGCGCATCTCTCGTGACTGTCATCGAAGAAGGCGCAGTCGACCAGGCCCGTACTGTCGTCCAGGGTGGTGAAGATGACCCGGCGGCCGGAGCGGATCGGCGGGGTCTGGGTGGCCGCCTTGGCCCCGGCGACCAGCACCGTCTCGCCCTGCCGGGCGGTGCGCAGCAGCCGGGCCGGCACCGCGCCCAGCTCGGTGAGGAACTCCCGGTGGTCGGCCATCAGATGACGGGAGGCGTCCATGCCGAGGACGCTCAACTCGGCGCTGAGCCGTTCGGCGTCGCCGAGGTCGGGCAGGCCCGCCGGCGCGACCCGGTCGGCCGCGTCCTGGTCCGCGTGCAGCGCCAACTGGCCGCCGGAGGCGCCGCGTTGCCGGTGGTGCAGCTCGGCGATGTGCAGCAGCAGATCCCGCCGGTTGGCGCCGAAGGCGTCCAACGCGCCCACCCGGGCGAGGCGTTCGGACACCGGGCGGCCCGGCCGGGCCCGCTGCCACAGGTCCTGGAGCGAGCGGTAGGGCTGACCGTCCACGATCCGCCGCGCCTCGGCCTCGCTCATGCCGTGCACGTCACAGAGCGCGAGTCGCAGCCCCCAGACACCGCGGGAACCCTCCTCACCGGACACCAGTTCGATTCGATGGCGGACCGCCGACCGGTTCACATCCAGCGGCAGCACCGGCACCCCGCGCCGCCGGGCGTCCGCGAGCAGCAGCCGCTTCGGGTACATCCCGGGGTCGTGGGTGAGCAGCCCGGCGTAGAAGGCCGCGGGGTGGTGCGCCTTGAGCCAGGCGGACTGGTAGGTGGGCACCGCGAACGCCACCGCGTGCGCCTTGCAGAAGCCGTACGCGCCGAACGCCTCGACGATCTCCCAGGTGTGCGCGACGACCTCGGGGGGGTATCCGCGCCGCTCGGCCCGCGCGGCGAACCAGGCGCGCACCCGGCCCTGTTCCTCCGGGTCCGACAGCGCGCGCCGCTTCTCGTCCGCCTCGTCCCGCTGACACCCCGTCATGATTCGCAGGATCTCGATGATCTGCTCGTGGAACACCACCACGCCGTAGGTCTCGCGCAGCGGTTCGGCCAGGTCGCGGTGCGGGTAGCGGACCGCCGCGCGGCCGTGCCGGGCCTCGATGAAGGGCCGCACCATGTCGGCGGCGACCGGCCCCGGCCGGAACAGCGAGATGTCGACGACCAGGTCGTGGAAGGTGGCGGGCTGGAGCCGGCCGACCAGATCGCGCTGGCCGGGCGACTCGATCTGGAAGCAGCCCAGCGTCTCGGTCGAGCGGATCAGGTCGTAGGTCGCCGGGTCGCCGGGCGGCACCTGCGCCGGGTCGTCCAGGTCGAGCCGGACCCCGGTGGCCCGGCCGATCTCGGCGACCGCGTGCGCCATCGCGGACTGCATCCGCACGCCCAGCACATCGAGCTTGAGCAGCCCGAGGTCCTCCACGTCCTCCTTGTCGAACTGGGACATCGCGAACCCCTCGCCGCTGGTCGGCACGACGGGCGTGCGGTCCAGCAGCGTGGCGTCGGAGAGCAGCACCCCGCACGGATGCATGGCGATCCCGCGCGGCAGCGCGTCCAGCGCCTCGACCAGCTGCCACAGCCGCTCGTCGGCGCTCTCCCGGACGCCGCGCAGCTCGGGGAGCTCGGCCAGCGCGGCCCGCGCGTCCCGGGCCCGGATGTGCGGGAACGCCTTGGCGAGCCGGTCCACCCGGGCCGGGTCCATGCCGAGGGCGGCGCCCACGTCCCGTACGGCGTGCCGGACGCGGTAGGTCTCCGGCATCGAGACGGTCGCCACCCGCTCCGCGCCGAAGCGGTCGAAGATCGCGTGGTAGACCTCCAGCCGGCGGGCCGACTCGACGTCGATGTCGATGTCCGGCAGCGCGCGCCGCCGCTCGGACAGGAAGCGCTCCATCAGCAGCCCGTGCTCGACCGGGTCGGCGTGCGCGATGCCCAGGAGGTGGTTGACCAGGGACCCGGCGCCGGACCCGCGGGCCGCGACCCGGATGCCGCGCTCCCGCACGTCGTCGACGACCCGGGCGACTGTCAGGAAGTACGAGGGGAAGCCGAGCCGTTCGATGGTGCGCAGCTCGTCGTGCAGCCGGGCCCAGCGCGTGCGGTCGCGGTCGTAGCCGCGCAGCACCATCGCGGCGGCGCAGCGGGAGCGCAGCACCCGGGCGGCGGTGCGGTGCTCCGCGCCGACCAGCCGGGGCTCGGGGAAGTGGATGCGGCCCAGCCCGATGTCGTCCTGCGGGTCCACCAGGCACTCCCCGGCGGTCTCCTCGGTCATGGCGAGCAGCCGGTGGGCGACGCCGCGCCGGAAACCGGCCGCCTCGGCGATCCGGCCGGCGGTGCGGCTCATCGCGGCGGTGTCCTTGAGCCAGCGCTCGCCGCTGTCCCAGGTCTCGGGGCGGTGCCGGTCCACCGGCACCAGCCGGCGGGCGGAGTCCAGGACGTCGGCGACCGGGCCCTGGCCGGGGTCGGCGTAGCGGACCGCGTTGGTCAGCACCGCGCGGACGCCCTGGTCGACGGCGAAGCCGAGGGTACGGGCGGCCAGCCGCAGCGAGCCGGGGCCGCTGCCGGGGCGCCCATGGTCGACGGCCTCCAGGCGCAGCGCGTCGCCGTACAGCTCGCGCCAGGGGGCGAGGAGCCGGGCGGCGCGGTCCGGGCGGCCGGCGGCCAGCGCCCGGCCGACGTCGGAGTCCGGTCCGAGCAGCACGGTCAGCCCGTCCGTGGCGGACTCCAGGGCGGCCCGGGGAAGTACGGGCCGCTCGCCCCGGCCCGCGTGGGCGGCCGAGACCAGCCGGCACAGGGCGGCCCAGCCGGGCGCCCCGTCGCGGGCCAGGAAGACGGCGCGGGCGGCGGACTCGTCGACGAAGGCGCCGCCGCGCACCGGGGTGCGGCGGCGGGCGGTGGGCCGGGGCGCCGGTTCCCGTTCCGCCACGGCCAGTTCGGCGCCGAACAGCGGACGGATGCCGGCCTCGGCGGCGGCCTTGGCGAACCGTACGGCGCCGGAGAGCCCGTCCCGGTCGGTCAGCGCGAGGGCGTCCATCCCGCGCTCGGCGGCGCGCTCGGCCAACCGCTCCGGGTGGGAGGCGCCGTAGCGCAGGGAGAACCCCGAAGCGGTGTGCAGATGCGTGAACCCGGGCATCCGCACCTCCTGCGCCTCATCCGCCCCCTGGCCAACTCTGTGTCCCTCGTTTCACTCCCTCCACCATAACGCCTAGCTCGAACACTCGTACGAACGCGCGCCCTGGGAGGCCGTCCGTACGCATCCGTCGATCAGCCCACCCGATCTGCACGGCCCCATCACGGAACGGAAGATATGGCCATAAAGCCTGGAAACCAGGGCCGGAATCCCGGAACGGAGCGGCGCATGGCCACGACCGACGGCGGCACCCGGATCACCTTCCTGGAGGAGGTGAGGAGCGCGGTGACGCCCCGGGCGGCGCTGCTGGTGATCGGCGCGCTGGGCCTGATGGTCGCGTTCATCACGTCGTACACCGGCGCCTTCCACCACCCGAAGCCGGACCGGGTGCCGCTCGCGGTGGTCGCGCCCGGCCCGGCCGGCGGGCAGGTGGTGCACCAGCTGGACCGGCTGCCCGGCGCACCGCTGGACCCGCGCCCGGCCGCCTCCGAACAGGCCGCGCGGCGCCGGCTCGACGACCGGACGGTCGACGCCGCGCTGATCGTCGATCCGCACGGCAGCACCGACCGGCTGCTGGTCGCCGGCGGCGGCGGGGTCTCGCTCGCCCAGGCCGTCGAAGCGGTCGTGGGCAAGGCGGAACAGGCCCGGCAGCGGACCGTCCGCACGGTGGACGTGACACCGGCGGCCCCGGGCGACGGCCGCAGCCTGTCGTCGTTCTACCTGGTCGTGGGCTGGTGCGTGGGCGGCTATCTGTGCGCCGCGATCCTGGCGATCAGCGCCGGGGCCCGCCCGGCCAACGGGCAGCGGGCGGTCATCCGGCTGGCCGCGCTGGCGCTGTACGCGATCGCCGCCGGGCTGGCCGGGGCGATCGTGGTCGGCCCGGTCCTCGGCGCGCTGCCCGGCAGCCTCTTCGGACTGTGGGGGCTGGGCGCGCTGCTCGTCTTCGCGGTGGGGGCCACGACGCTGGCGTTCCAGGGGCTGCTGGGCATCATCGGCATCGGCCTGGCGATCCTGCTGATCGTGGTGTTCGGCAACCCGAGCGCGGGCGGCGCCTATCCGTATCCGCTGCTGCCGCCGTTCTGGCGCGCGATCGGGCCCGCGCTGCCGCCGGGCGCCGGCACCTGGGCGGCGCGCTCCATCGCGTACTTCAAGGGCCGGGCGCTGACCGGACCGCTGCTGGTGCTCGCCGCCTGGGCGGTCGGCGGCACCCTGGTCGCCCTCGCCCTCGCGACGCTCCGCAGGACGGGCGGCGAACGGGCGGCCGGCGAGCCGGGGAACGGGGAGGCCGGCGGCGGGGGGCGGCTGGCGGCGTGAGCGGGAGCGGGTGGGCCGCGGACGGCGGACGGCGCCCCGCGCCCCTCCCGACGCGGCACGCACCGGGCACCGTCCCCCGCAACACCCCCTGACCACAGGGGTGTTGGGGGGTCACAGCCGGGCGTCACATGTGCGTACCGCCGTCGATCCGGATCTCCGTCCCGGTGATGAACGCGCCGTCCTCCGAGGCGAGCATCGCGATGACGCCGGCGACGGTCTCCGGGCCCGCGAAGCCCTGCCCGATGGCCGGGGCGAGCTTCACGAACAGGCTCATGTCGGCGTCCTCGGGCAGACCCGGGCCGCGACCGCTGGTCATGTTGCTGGCGATGGAGCCCGGCGCCACGCAGACCGCGCGCAGCCCCTGCTTGCCGTACTCGCTCGCGATGGCGTGCGTCATGGACTGGATGCCGCCCTTGCTCGCCGCGTACGCCGCCATGTACGGGTGCGCGAACGAGGCGGAGGTGGAGCTGAAGTTGACGATCACCGGCACCCGGCCCGCCAGGAGGGCGGGCAGCGACTCGCGGATCATCAGGAAGGTGCCGGTCAGATTGACCGAGATGATCTTGTTGAAGAAGTCCAGGCCGGTCTCGTGGGTGTGCGAGGAGCGCAGGATGCCGGCCGCGTTGACCAGGACGTCGAGCCCGCCGAGGCGCTCCACCGCGGCGGCGACGCCGGAGCGGACCGCGGCCTCGTCGGCTATGTCGAGCGCCGCGGTCTCCAGGCGTCCGCCGACGCCGTCCGCGGCGGCGCGGTCGGCGGTGCCCCGGAGCCCCGCGGTGTCGATGTCCGCCGCCACGACCCGGCCGCCCTCGGCGAGGATCCGGTGGACGGTGGCCTGCCCGATGCCCGAGCCGGCTCCGGTGATCAGTACGCGGCGTCCGTCAAAGCGGTTCATGGTGCTGCTCCGTTCTCGAGGACCCCTTCCCGGGGTACGTGCGCACCGTACGCCCACTTGGCACGATGTGCCAGATTAACGTGTCATGCCGATACGGCACCGTGCTCCGTAAGCTGGCCCCATGCCCACCGCACCCCACCCCGAGCCGCGCCCCCGCCCCTCCCTCACGGAGCGGCGCAAGGCCGAGACCCAGCTGGAGATCGCCCGCACCGCGGCGGCGCTGTTCGCGGAGCGCGGCCCCGGGGTCACCGCCGACGAGATCGCCCGCACCTCGGGCGTCGCCCTGCGCACCTTCTACCGCTACTTCCGCACCAAGGAGGACGCGGTGGCGCCGCTGCTCGCCGCCGGCGTGCGGCAGTGGATCGACGACCTGGCCGCGCTGGCCGCCGGACCGGACGCGCCGCCAGCCCGCGAGGCGCTGGAACAGGCCGCCCGCCGGGCCCTCACCCCGGCCGGCGAACCGGCCGCCGAGGCGCTGCGCTGGACCCGCGGGCTGCTGCGGGCGATGCCCGGCGACCCCGGGCTGCGCGCGGTCTGGCACCGCGTCCACCACGACTCCGAGGAGGCTCTGCGGCCGGTCCTGGCGCGGCTGACCGGCGCGGACCCCCTGGTGGTGCGGCTGGCCGCCGCTGCCGCCAACACCGCGATGCGGGTCGCGGTCGAGGAGTGGGCCGCGGGCGAGGAGCGGCCGGACGGCCCGCACGGGCCCGGCGAACTGGTCGTCCGCGGGATGCGCGCACTGACCGCCGGACTGCCCGAGCTGAAGGGCCGTCACAAGCAAAAGGGGCGTCACAAGTAACCGGGCGCTTCACAACTGGCCCAGACCTTCGGCCAATCACCGGAGATCGACAACCTCCCGAACGACCGGTCGGCGGCCGGATTGCTTCCTCTCGGGCCCGGCCGCGCACGTGACGGGGGCATCGGCCCGCCGCATCCGCGCTGGCAGTGCGCCGCCCTCCCGCGCCCCCGCTCCCCCGCGCCCCGAACCGATCGCGCCATTACCGTCAGCCTTCACCTAACGACCGAAAGTGAACGCCCCGCGTGCGTTTGAGATGCGGTTGGGCCAGACTCCGGACCGGCATCTGAACCTACGAGCAAAGGAGTGTTCGTTATGCGGTACATCACCGGGGCGATCGCGCTCGGCGCGGCGCTGGTCCTGGGGTCGTTCGCCACCACCGCACAGGCCGTCGCCGCACCGGCGCAGCCCGCGCGGACCGGCGGGCTGTACGCCCCCAGTGAACTGGTGCTGACGGTCGGCCAGGGCGACAGCCGCGCGACCGCCACGGCGCTGCGCGCGGCGACCCTCACCTGTATGCCGGGCGCGTCCGGCAGCCACCCGTACGCACGCGCCGCCTGCGCCCAACTGCGCGCGGCGTCCGGCGACTTCACCGAGGTGACGGCGACCGAGAGCGGCCGGATATGCCCCCAGATCTGGGACCCCGTCGTGGTCACCGCGGACGGCGTCTGGCAGGGCCACCGTGTCTCGTACACGCACGTCTTCCCCAACGCCTGCCAGATGGCGGACCACGGCTCGGTCTTCGAGTTCTGACCGGCCGCCCCGGACCACCCGTGCCACCGGCCCCCGGACGACGCAACCGTCCGGGGGCCGGTGCCGCATCATACGTGCGGGGTGTGCGGGGGTCAGCCGATCTTCGTGCCGGTGGCCTGAAGGGCCGCCGGAACCGGCTGGAAGAAGGTCTCGCCGCCGCTGCTGCAGTCGCCGCTGCCGCCGGAGGTGAGGCCGATCGCGCTCTCGCCGTCGAAGAGCGCGCCACCGCTGTCACCGGGCTCGGCGCAGACGTCGGTCTGGATCAGACCGGTGACCGTGCCTTCCTGGTAGTTGACGCTGGCGTTCAGCGCCTTGACGGTGCCGTCGTGCACCTGGGTGGTGCTGCCGCTGCGCTTCACCTTCTCGCCGACGGTGGCGTCCGCCGCCTTGGTGATGTTCTGGGTGCTGCCGTTGTAGAGGTCGACCGCGCTGGGGTGGTCGGTGTTGCCGGTGTACTTGGCGATCGAGTAGTCGTTGCCCGGGAACTTGGACGTCTCGGTGGTCGCGATCGTCTGGCCGCCCTGCTGGTCGGACCACTCCTTGACCGCGTTGCCGCAGTGGCCGGCGGTCAGGATGTACGGCTGGCCGTCCTTGGTCACGTTGAAGCCGAGCGAGCAGCGGGCGCTGCTGCCCCAGATCGCGTCACCGCCGGCGATGAGGGGCTTGAACTCCCCCTTGGTCTGCCGGAGTTCGACCTTGTCACCGAGGCTCTTGGCGACCTTGGTGAGCTGGTTCAGCTTGGCGCCCTTGACCGTGCGGTCGGCGGTCACCACGACCTTGTCGCTCTTCGGGTCCACGCCCCAGGCGGTGCCGGGGATGGTCGCCCTGGCCTTCAGCGTCTGCCGGGCCGAGTCGAGCTGGGCGAGCGAGTACTTGACGAGTCTGGCCTCCGCGCCCTTGGCCCGTACGGTCTTGGCCGCGGCCTGGTCGACGACGTTGACGACCAGCTTCTGGGCCGCGGCGTCGTAATAGGCGCCGGCCGTACCGGTCTTGAGCTGGGATGCCAGGGTGGTCGCCGCGGCCGAGGTGAGCTTGGCCACCGTGGGGGTGGGGGCCGGGGCCGCGTTGGCATTGGCGAGGGTGACGGTCGCGGTGGTGGCGAGGGCGAGTGCGCCCGCGCCGGCCAGCATCGCGCGTCGGTTGGGTATGCGTCGGTGCTTCAACTCAGAGCCTCCCGTGGGGGGATGGGCCCGGACTGAGGGGAGCGCACGGGCCCGAGAGTGAGGAATCGGAGCACAGACGGGTCGGCCCCGCGACGGCACCGCGGGGAGTCGCGTCCATGCCAACGTGCGGAGCCGAGTATTCCCACCCGCCACACTCGTGCACAAGACCGAGTTCCGGTCTCGGGTACGGGAGTTCACCTTTCCTTCACACCACGCTCACGCCGATATCCGCGCACGCCGATCCCGAGTGCGGACATCAGAGGGCGTGCCGGGCCGCCGGCGGAGCGCGAAGTGTGAGGGTTACAACTGTCCGGAAAACGACGGCGCGCGACGCGCGAAAATCGCCGTACGCGCGCCGTCCACAAGGACGGGTGCGTACGGCGATCAGCGGGGAGCGGCGGGCCCTACGGCAGGTTCTCGGCCTCCGGGAGGTCCTCCAGCAGGGGCAGTTCGCGGTCGGCGCCGCCGTTCTCCGCCGGAGCCGGAGCCGGAGCCGCAGCCGGGGACGGAGCCGAAGCCGGGGCCGCGGTCGCGGCCGGACGCTCCGCGCGCGCCCGTTCGGTCTCCGCCTCCGCCTGCGCGGCCTGCGCCTGGGCCTGGAGCCCGGAGCGCTCCAGGAACCGCAGCAGCTCCACGGGGAACGGCAGGACCAGGGTGGAGTTCTTCTCGGCGGCGACCGCCACCACGGTCTGCAGCAGCCGCAGTTGCAGCGCCGCGGGCTGGTCGGACATCGCCGCGGCGGCCTCGGCCAGCTTCTTGGACGCCTGGAGTTCGGCGTCGGCGTTGATCACGCGGGCCCGCCGGTCCCGGGTCGCCTCCGCCTGGCGGGCCATCGAGCGCTTCATCGTCTCCGGCAGCGAGACGTCCTTGATCTCGACCCGGTCGACGCTCACCCCCCAGCCGATGGCCGGGCTGTCCATCATCAGCTCCAGGCCCTGGTTGAGCTTCTCCCGGTTCGACAGCAGGTCGTCCAGTTCGCTCTTGCCGATGATCGACCGCAGCGAGGTCTGCGCCATCTGCGAGACCGCGAAGCGGTAGTCCTCGACCCGGACGACCGCGTCGGCGGCGTCCACGACCTTGAAGTAGACCACCGCGTCGACCCGGACCGTGACGTTGTCGCGGGTGATGCCTTCCTGTGCGGGCACCGGCATCGTGACGATCTGCATGTTGACCTTACGCATCCGGTCGATGCCGGGGATGATCATGTTGAAGCCCGGTCCGCGCACCTCGTTGGTCAGCCGCCCCAGCCGGAGCACCACACCGCGCTCGTACTGCTTGACCACCCGCGCCGCCGCCATCAGATACACCGCGCCCGCGGAGGCCAGCGCCACCCCGGCCGCGACCAGTTCTTCGACCATCACGGCTCCCTGAAGTGTGCCGTTGCGTCGCCCGAGTCGCTTTTGTCTCCCATGGTAGGCCCGGCCCGGAGGGCGGTCGAGGCTGGCGGCGGCCCCCGGGGCCGGGCCCCGCCCGCCGGCCGACGGGTCCCGGTCCGCGCGTCCGCGGCCGGAAGACGGTCACGCCGTACGCACGGAGCGCCGCGGTGACGTGAACACCTCGACGCTCCAGCCGGGTCGGCCGCGGCCGACCCGGTCCAGGGTGCTGACGGCGGTGGAGACAGGGAACGGTTCGGTGTGCGTGGTGTGGTGACCGTGGGGACGGGCCGATCCGCTCGGTGGCGGGGCGACCCGGGCGAGGACGGCGAGCGCGTCGGGCCCGGGGCCGGCGAAGTCGTCGCCGACGGCGACGAAGTCCGGGGGCCGCGCTCGGCGAGCCGGGCGAGCGCCACGTGGCGGGCGGCATCGTACGAGGGCGGGGTGTGCGGGGCGGCGGGTGTGCGGGGCGTCCGGTGCGACGGCGAGGCGCAGCGGGCGCGACGGCCGCGGGGGTGCGGACACGGGGTGGGCCTTCCTTTCGGTGCCGGGCGTCGGGAGCGGGTGCCTGGCCCTCGGACAGCCGCGTCAGGGCCGGCGCGATGCCGAGCGCGAAGCCCAGGGCGGTGCCGTAGGCGGGCAGTTGGAGGGTGCCCCCGGCCGCCTTCAGTACCGTCCCGGTGGTGGGAAACCGGGCGAACACCCCCATCTCCGGGCCGGGTTGGTGACCACTCCGTGCACGAACCGGGCGAGCGGCACGGCGGTCACCGCGATCGCCGCCCGGCGTCAGGGGTGGCGTACAGGGACGGCCTTGAGGACCGTCGGATCGTCCGCCTCCGGTGGCCCGGTCCGCTGCGCGGCGGGCGAACCGGCGAGGGCGGAGCCGGCGGGCGGATCACTGGTCAGCGGCATGGGGGTCCTCGGGGGTGAGTGCGGGGACGGGTACCGGCGGGGCGGTACGGTCCCGGAGGAAGGTGAGCAGGGCACGCGCCGTCGCGTCGTTCTGCCGGAAGGCGGGCGCGTTGGTACGGGGGCGGGCGAAGGCGCCGCCGGCCCGCGCGTCGGTGTGCGGGCCGAGGGCGAAGCGGCGCGGATGCGGGCGGCCGGCCCGGTCCAGGATCCGGCCGTCGGCGGGGTCGACGGCCAGCAGTCCGGCGGGGGTGGCGAGCGCGCCCTCGGCGTGCAGGGTGCGCAGCAGCCGGTCCCGGGTGTGCGCGACGGTCGGCTCCGGCAGCCGCGCCTCCACCAGCGCCCGTGCCGCGACCGACTCCCCCGGTACGCTCGCGCCGGTGGCGCGGAACACCCCGTGGGCCTCGTCGGCGGTGACGGTGAGGCCGGCGCCCAGGAAGCGCACCACCCCGGCCCGGGAGAGCGCGAGCAGCTGCCGCAGCCGGGGCCCCGGCGGACCGGAGGCGAGGTAGCTGAAGAAGCCGTGCCACCAGGGGCCGCGGTCGCCGATCCGGATCAGCTGCCCGTAGACCGACAGCAGCGCGAGGAAGACCGCCAGGTCGGGGCTGTGCGCGGGGTCGTGGCGGCGGGCGAGGTCGGCCTCGATGTAGTCGCGCAGCCCCTCCTGGAGGGCCGCACCGTCCTCGTAGCGCGCCCCGTCCAGCGGATGGTCCAGCGCGGCCGGGTCGAACCGGTCGGCCGGGTCCGGGACCGCGGCGGCGACCAGGGCCCGGAGTTCCGCGCTGCCAGGGTCGGCGGCGGCGTACTTCTCCTCGAAGTCCGGCCGGCGCATCCGGGTGCGGCCGGGGTGCGCGGTGAACAGCCGGTGGTAGTGGGCGAAACCCAGCTCCTTGTCGATCAGCGGCCACACGTCGCGCCGGAAGTCCGGGCCACCGGGCCGGGCCAGCAGCTCGTCGACCTGCCGCGGCCCGAAGAACCGGGGCAGCGGCGGCCGTTCACCGGACAGCCGGTAGCCGATCTTGGAGTGGTAGGGCACCCCGCGCCGCGATCCGACGTACAGGACCGGTTCGCGGCCCGAGGGGCGGTACGTCAACCGCCCGTCGGCGCCCGTGGTGTACGTGCCGCCGCGCCCCTCGGTCAGCAGCACCATCAGGTCGACGAAGGCCAGCCCGAAGCCGCGCACCAGCACCGGCTCGCCCGGCCGCAGCGCGCTCAGATCGCTGTCGGCGGTGAACGCCGGCGGCAGGTGCGTCAGCCCGTGCCGGGCCGCGAAATCGCTCAACTCCTGCTGTTCCTCGGAGAGTTGCGACTCCAGATGGCCGAGCGCCAGAACGACCAGATCGGCCCGCAGCGGGGGCGTGCGGCCCGCCAGCCACACCTGCTGGCGCCCGTCGCGCGGCCCGGAGACCCGCAGCGCGGTGCGCCGGTGCTCGTGCACGGCGACCCGCGGCGGCAGCGCGGCCACCGCCTTCTCGTACACCCAGCGCAGATAGGCGCTCTGCAGGCGCCGCCCGGCGAAGTCCTGCGGCCCCAGCGCCGCGATGCCGCCGGCGAGGTCCGGTGCGACCGGGATCTCACCGGCCCGCACCGCCCGCGCCCACTCGGCGAGCGAGGGGCCCGGCCGCACCGGCCCGGCCAGCTCGACGCTCTCGTCGGTGAACATGGTGACGTCCTCGGACATGGAGTTCATCCACAGCAGCGGGGACTGGTCACGGCGCCAGATCCGGCCGCCGCCCGGCGGGTGCGGATCGACCAGGTGCAGGTCGAGCGGCGTATCGCCGTAGAGCTCGGGGGCGTTGGCGGCGATGCGTTCCAGGATTCCGGTGCCCCGCGGGCCGGCGCCCACGATCACCACGGACGGCCTCATCGGACGGCCCCCGCCCACGGACGCGGAACCGGCCGCCGCACGACCGGCAGCTCGGGGATAGCCGACCGGAACAGCCGGACGTAGCCCCGGGCGACGCCGCACGGCACGGGGTCGCCGGAGCGCCGCGGCACCGCGAGCAGGGTGCCCGGCGCGAGGCCCGGCACCATCACCACCGCAATCGGACAGAGCGTGAGCCCCGGGCCGCGCAGCACCGCGCCGGTCAGGAAGTAGTCGGCGACCACGCTCCACGGGAGGCCCGGGTTGCGGACCACGGACGTGACGGCCGGGGCCGCCGGGGCGAGGACGAGGACGGCCGCCGCCCACCGGCCGGTGCGGCGCCGCGGCACGGTGCGCGGTACGGCACCGTCCGGTGCGCCGGGCGGTGCCGGGGTGGGCAGGGCGGGGGCGTCGAGGGTGTCGGAAGACATGCGAAGGCTCCGTGGACGCTGTCGATCACGGGAGTCGCGCGCCTTCACACAGGCGGAACGGGCCGCGCCCCTCAGCACGACCGGCCCTTGAGGCTATGGGGTCAACACGGCCCGCTGTCAAGGGGGGTTGGCCCGCCGTCCGGACTCTGAGCGATGGATCACTTCGCGGTTGACGCGGAAACGGATGCCTGTTCCACTTGGTCGCATGCGTCCATGGCAGCGGCTGGTCACCCGCGACCACATCGACCTCGGTCGTGTGTGGTCCGCGTCCTGTTGAGCTGACCCCCTGCCCCGAAGCCCGCCACCCCAGGCGGGACGTTCCGCGGTTCCGCCGGCCCGCCGGCTCTCCCGGTACCGCCGGCCCCCATCCTCCCGGCCGTTGCGGACCTCCTCCCCGCCGCGCGCCTTCACACCCCGCGCCCTCGTAGGGCGCACCCCTCCCCTCGCTCCGCCCCGCTGTCCCGCCCCGCCTCCCGCCCGCGCCCTGTTCTCGCCTTCCCCGGTCCCGTGACTTCCCTTCCTCCGGCGCGCTCGTACGCCGTCGAGCGGCGCCACCGGCCACGGAGGCGATTCGATGGCCGCCGCGCCACGGCCGTCGCACGCGGCCCGCAGGGCGCCCTGCGGATCTCGCTCCGGCAGGGCCGCGGCGACGTGGTGACGAGTACCGTCGACGGGCTGCGCCATGCCGTCGCGCAGCAGCCGGGGCCGAGGTTCCCCGACGAGTTCCAGCGCCTGGACGTCGGCTTCGCCGTCAAGAAGGGGACACCGCCGGCTCCCGCCTTCCGGACCGCGGTCAACCGCCTCAAGAAGGACGGGACCCACCACCGGATCCCGGCGAAGCGGGGCACCACCCCCTCGGCCGCCGACCCCTCGCGGATCGGTCCGCCGGAGATCCGCTGACCGCGGCGGCGGGCGGATACCGGACCGTCCGCCCCGTGGGCCGGTACCCCGGCGCGCCGGCGCCCCACCCGGACCGCATCGGCGCGCGGCGCGGTTCCCGCCGCGGCGTCAACGACACTCCTCTGGGTCAGTCCCCCGATCATCGGGCTTTACCCAGTCCGGCGGCCAAGACCGCCGACATATGTCCTGGGCCCACCCCCGAACCTCCCCGCGGGTCGGATCCTGTCGGCTCCGGCCATCTGCCGACATCCGCGGACTGGTACCGACCGTGACCCCCGTCGTACTGTCAGTTCACCGCTGGGGCACGCAACCTGACGGTGCACCACCCTCTTTGCACCAGATATGTCACGAACCCCCCGTGCGGCGGCTATCCACTTGGCACACACTCGGCCTCATGAACGACGATAGGGGCGGACAGAACACAGACACCGCGGGTGAGAGGAGGCGTCAATGGGATCGGTGCGCAAGGCGAGTGCCTGGCTTGGCCTCGTCGACGACAACGATGACGAGCGCTACTACGACGACGACTACGCCGAGGGACCCGAGTCCGCGGACTCGGGCGGCAATCCCTGGGTGACCGACCCCCGGGTCCGGGTGGCCGACGAGGCCGCCAAGGACCAGGGCACCCGCATCGCCACGGTCACCCCGGCCTCCTTCCGGGACGCCCGCAACATCGGCGAGCTCTTCCGGGACGGCGTCCCGGTGATCGTCAACCTGACGGCCATGGAGCCCGCCGACGCCAAGCGCGTGGTCGACTTCGCCGCCGGCCTGACCTTCGGCCTGCGCGGCTCCATCGAGCGGGTCGCGACCCGGGTGTTCCTGCTGACCCCGGCCGAGTACAAGGTGGTCACCGGCGAGTCCCACGCCCACCGCAACGGCGGCTTCTTCAACCAGAGTTGACGGACATGGGGGTTTCGGCCGGGGGTCCGGGCGCCGGCCGCCCGCGGCACCGTCCCCGGCAAGGGGAGTTCGAACGAGCAGCGGCAGGGCCGCTCACCGGAAGGCGTCGAGCCCGGTGAGCGCCTTGCCCAGCACCAGCTGGTGCATCTCCGCGGTGCCCTCGTAGGTGAGCACCGACTCCAGGTTCGTGGCGTGCCGCATGACGGGGTATTCGAGCGAGATCCCGTTGGCGCCGAGGATGGTCCGGGACGTGCGGCAGATCTCGATCGCCTCCCGGACGTTGTTGAGCTTGCCAAAGCTGATCTGCTCCGGCAGCAGGGCGCGGGCGTCGAACCGCCGCCCCAAGTGGTGCGCGAGCAGCACCCCCTTGTGGAGCTCCAGCGCCATGTCGGCCAGTTTGGCCTGGGTGAGCTGGAAGCCACCGATGGGCCGGCCGAACTGCTCGCGGGTCCGCGCGTAGTCGAGCGCCGCCTCGAAGCAGGTGCGGGCGGCCCCCATCGAACCCCAGACGATCCCGTAGCGGGCCTGGCTCAGACACCGCAGCGGCGCGCCCAGCCCCTTGGCCTCCGGCAGCATCGCGTCGGCGGGCAGCCGCACGTCGTCCAGGACCAGTTCGCTGGTGACCGAGGCGCGCAGCGACCACTTGTGCTTGATGTCGGTGGCGGCGAAGCCGGGGGCGTCGGTGGGGACGACGAAGCCCCGGATGCCGTCGTCCGTGCGGGCCCAGACCACCGCGACGCCGGCCACCGAGCCGTTGGTGATCCACATCTTGCGTCCGGTCAGCACCCAGTCGGTGCCCTCGCGCCGGGCGTGGGTCCGCATGCTCGCCGGGTCGGAGCCGTGGTCCGGCTCGGTCAGCCCGAAGCAGCCGATGACCTCCCCGGCGGCCATCCCCGGCAGCCACTGCCGCTTCTGCTCCTCGGAGCCGAACCGCCAGATCGCGTACATGGCCAGCGAGCCCTGTACGGAGACCAGTGAGCGGATGCCGGAGTCGGCGGCCTCCAGCTCCAGGCAGGCGAGGCCGTACTGGACGTGGGAGGCGCCGGCGCAGCCGTATCCGGTCAGGGACATGCCGAGGGCGCCGATCGAGCCGAGTTCGCGGGCGAGTTCGCGGATGCCGGGGAGCTCGCCGCGCTCGTACCAGTCGGCGATCTGCGGCAGTACCCGGTCGGCGGCCCACCGGCGGACGGTGGCGCGGACCGCGCGGTCCTCGTCGGTGAGCAGATCGTCGATGCCCAGGGGGTCGCCCGGGTCGAACGGCGGAAGCGAGGACGGCGTTGCGGACATGGCGGGGCCTCCGGCGGGTGCGGCGCTGGCGCGAAAAACTAGCAGTGGTAGTTACGCGCGTCCGACGGTACGGCCCCGGCCGCCGCGCGGGCAAGGGTCACCGCCGCGCGGCGGGGCGCGGCAGGCCGGCGGCAGACCTCAGCGGCCGGTGCTCGCCGGAGCCGGTGCCCCCTCGCGCCCGGCGGCCGGCGCGCCGTCGCCGGCGGCGGCCTCGCCCTCGGCCCGTTCGGTGGACTCCGCGGCCCGGCGCGGCAGCCGCAGCGAGATTCCCGCGCCGACGAGCAGCAGCAGGGCGCTGGCGACGAGGGTGACCCGCAGTCCGTGGATGAAGGAGTCCCGGGCGGCCAGCCGCAGCGCGTACCGGGCGTGCTCCCCCAGTCCGGCCGAGACCTTGTACGCCTCGCCGAGCGAATGCGACGCCGCGCGGGACGCCTTGGCGCTGACGCCGCCGACCCGGTCCAGGCCCGGTGCGTACGCGGCGTTCATGACACTGCCGAGCAGCGCGACGCCGATCCCGGCACCGAGCTGGTAGGCGGTCTCGCCGAGCGCCGCGGCACCGCCCGACTGCTCGGCGGGGGCCTCGCTGAGCATCGACTCGTACGCGCCGAACAGCGTGGACTGGAAGCCGAAGCCGAGCAGGACGAAGCCGAGCGACAGCTGCCAGAAGTGGTTCTGGCTGCCCATCGCGGTCAGCGACAGCACCGCGGTCGCGGTCAGCGTGAAGCCGCCGGCGACCATCGCCCGCGGGCCGAGCGCCTGGAGCAGCTTCGAGCCGGTGAGTCCGGCGGCCATCGCGGAGAAGACCAGCGGCAGCATCCGCAGGCCGGTCTCCAGCGGGCTCAGCCCGAGGACGAGCTGGAGGTACTGGACGGCGATCAGCTGGAGCCCGACCAGGGCCAGCATGGCCAGCACGATGCAGCCGACGGAGGTGCCGAACGCGGGCCGGGCGAACAGCCGCATGTCGATCAGCGGATGCTCCCGGCGGCGCTGGCGGCGCACGAAGAGGATCAGCAGCAGGGTGCCGAGGACGATCGGGAGCAGGGTGGTGAGACCCACCACGGGCGCGCCGCTGCCCAGCCGCTTGACGCCCAGCACGATGCCCAGCACACCGAGGGCCGCGACGACCGCGCCGACCACGTCCCAGGGGCCGTTGCGCTCGCCCCGCGACTCCGGCAGCAGCCAACGTCCTATCAGGAACATCGCGGCCATCATCGGGATGTTGATGAGGAAGACCGAGCCCCACCAGAAGTTCTCGACGAGGAAGCCGCCGAGCACCGGGCCGACCGCGGCGCCGACCGCGGCCACCGCGCTCCAGACGCCGATGGCGACCGCGCGCTCCCGCCGGTCGGGGAAGACCTGGCGCAGGATCGACAGCGTCGCGGGCATGATCATCGCGCCGCCGATGCCGAGCAGCGCCCGGGCCGTCATCAGGATCTGCGGATTGGGCGCGAGCGCGGCGGCGGCCGAGGCCAGTCCGAAGAGGCCGTAACCGAGGAGCAGGATGCGGCGCCGGCCGACGCGGTCGCCGAGGGTGCCGAAGAGGATCAGCAGCGACGCGGCGATCAGCGGGTAGATGTCGACGATCCAGAGGAGCTCCACCGGTCCGGGCCGCAGGTCCTCGGTGACGGAGGGCACCGCCACGTACAGGATCGTGGTGTCCAGCGCGACGAAGAGCAGGCTGACGCAGAGCACGGTCAGCACGGTCCAGCGGTTCACGCCGCCACCTGTGTGCCGGGGAACTCCCCCCGTCCGCCCCCTGCCGGACGCGGTCGTCCCTGACATCCAGTACCTCCTGTCATGCGCTCGCCGCCATGCTCTCGCGGCCACGGACCAGGGCGCGAAGGCGCCCCGGGGAAACCGGTGGCACGGGCGAGTTGAGACGTCAGACTACGCGAGTCCACCTGGGACCCGCGTGGCCCACCTCACGGTGAGACGCTCGTCGCAGCCTCTGACGTTGCCCGACCCGCCCGGGTCGGGCGCACTTTCGCCACCTGGATAATCGTCCCGATGAACGATCTTGCCTCGACCGCCGCCCCCGGCCGCACGCTGTGCCCGCCCGCCGTCCGGGCCGCGCTGCGCCGCGCCGCCCCCGGGCTGGCGGCGTACGCGGCGGTCCGGCTGCTGGGCCTGGCCGTGCTCATGGTCTGGTCGGCCGCGAACGGCAAGGACTGGCACACCCTGCTGACCGCCCGCTGGGACTCCCTCTGGTACACCGGGATCGCCGAGCACGGCTACGGCCACACCGTCCACCTGGCCAACGGCGCGGTGCACTCCGACCTCGCCTTCTTCCCGCTGCTGCCCTGGCTGGAGCGGGGCCTGTCGGCGCTCACCCCGCTGTCCGCGGCGGACGCCGGGATGGCGGTGGCCTGGCTGACCTCGCTGGCCGCGGCCTGGGCGCTGTACGCGACCGGGGAGCGGCTGCACGGACCGCGGGCCGGGGTGGCGCTGGCCGCGCTGTGGGCCGCGCTGCCGGTCGGGATCGTGCAGTCGATGGCGTACTCGGAGTCGCTGTTCACCGCGCTCGCGGCCTGGGGCGTGTACTGCGTACTGACCGGCCGCTGGGTGTGGGCGGGCGTGCTGGCGTCGCTGGCCGGGCTGACCCGGCCGGTGGGCGCGGCGGTGGTCGCCGCGGTGTGGATCACCGCGGCGGTGACGGTGGCGAACGAGCGGGCCGGCGGCGTCCGGTTCCGCGCCCTCCTCGGAGGCCGGCACCGCCGGATGCTCCTCGGCGTGCTGCTGGCGCCGCTCGGCTGGTGCGGCTACTTCCTGTGGGTCGCCGCCCGGCGGGGCTCGCTCACCGGCTATCTCGACGTCCAGGGCGGCTGGGGCAACGGCTTCGACGGCGGAATCGCCTTCGGCCGCTTCATCGGCCACCAGCTGACCGGGCCCGCGTTCGCCGCCGGCCTCGGGCTGCTGATCGGCGTCGCGCTGGTGGTCTGGCTGTATGTGCACGGCGTACGGAAGGGCCAGCCGCTGCCGCTGGCGGTGTACGGCGGGACGGTGCTGCTGCTGGCGCTCACCGCCAAGGGCTACTTCGGCTCCAAACCGCGGCTGATGATGCCGGCCTTCCCGCTGCTGCTGCCGCTCGCCGCGGGGCTGGCACGGTGGCGTCCGGCACGGTCATGGCTGGTCATCGGGCTGGTGGCGGCCGGCTCGGCGGTCTACGGAGCGTTCTGGCTCAACGGCTCCGGCCCGCCGTGACCGGAAGATCCCGCTCCGCGATCACCACCTCGGGAAAACGCGCCGCGACACCCGTGCGAATCGGGGATAAACTCCGCCGGCGAAAAACAGATAAGCACCTACGGTGCCGACACGCGGATGACCGGAGGGGAATCCAGCGGCCCGGGAATTCTCTTCGAAATCCAGGACACCGAACGGTGATTGAGACTCATTCCACATCACATCGTCATTACAAAGCGCACGGTTTGACCAAGCGCATACATCACACGCGGTAACGTCGTTTGAGTGCGTACCGATGACAAGCTCGACCAGATGGAGGAGCAGCTCCCGACCGATCGCGTCAAACCGCCCCGCATGACCCGGACCCGCCTGTGGCTGCTCTGGGGCACGCTGGCGGTGTACATCGCGATCGTCGCCGGAGTGCTGGCCAACACCTATCTGGTCACCCTCGACTGGCAGGTCATGTTCTTCCGGCCCTATAAGCAGTGGCCGTCGATCCATGCCTTCCTCGACTACTTCGTCGTGCTGGGGCAGCGCGGCCCGACCGCGGTGGCGGTGGCCGCCTGGCTGGGCTGGCGCTGCTGGAAGCAGCGCAACCTCCACCCGCTGCTGGTACTCGGCGCCTCGCTCCTGCTGCTGAACATCACCGTGGGCGCCGCCAAGCTCGGCATGGGCCGGCTCGGCCCGCACTACGCGACGACCGTCGGCTCCAACGAGATGTGGCTCGGCGGCGATATATTCCCCTCCGGTCACACCGCGAACGCCGTGGTCACCTGGGGTGTGCTGGCCTACATCGCGACCACCCCGCTGCGCCGCCGGACCCTGTCGGTGATCGCCGCGCTGGGCGCGCTGGGCGTCGGCATGACGACCGTCTACCTCGGTACGCACTGGGTCAGCGACGTGCTGCTCGGCTGGGCCGCGGGCCTGCTGGTGCTGCTGGCCATGCCGTGGGTCGAGCCCGGGATCACCTGGGTCGAGGACCGCCTCATGGGCATCCTGCTGCGGCTCTGGCTGCGGCTGCGCCCCGATTCGCTGCGCGGTCCGCTGCCGGCCGGCGCGCTGGTCCCCGGGCTCGCCCCGCAGCGGGTCGCCCCGGACGGCGAGGTGCTGGTGCGCGAGACGGTGGGCGTCGCGCACGCCACCCGCGCCCCGGACGGCTGGCCGCACCACCCGGCGCGCCCGCACACCAGTCGGGCGGAACGCACCCCGGTCACCCCGGCGGGCAGCCGCCGGCCGCCGCACGCGGACCGTATCCCGCGCGGCGCCGCGCCGTTCACCCCGGCCACCGGCCGCGGTCGCAACGGCGCCGGCTGACCGCCCCCGCGCCGCGGGGCCGGTACGCACACCTGCTGCCCCGCACCGAAGGCCCCGGCCGCTCCCTCCGGAGCCAGCCGGGGCCTTCGCCGTGTCCCCGCGGTGCTCCGGACCGGTCAGCCCTTCCAGCTGCGGCGCACCACACCGTCCAGGACCTCGAAGTTGATCCGGCCGCCGAGGTACTCCATGGTGATCACCGCGCCCGGCGGCAGTGCGCGGACGGTGGTCCAGCCGCGGGCCCGGGCCCGTTCCTCCGCCTCCTGACGGCCGAGGCCGACATACGCCTCGGCGTCGTCCTGGATGTCGTCGCTGTCACCGGGAAGGTTCGGTACGGGTGCCATGGCAGCCACCGTAGGCGGCCGGTGCGGCGCGCGGAAGGCCCGTCCGCCGCCCACCGCGGTGACCTGCCGGCCCGTCATTGGTCACACTTGTGTCACGGTGAACGCTCCGGCGATTGCCGGAACTGCCCTCACCCTTACGCGCCGTGCACCGCCGCAACCGGGTGGAAAACAAAGCGGCCGGAATTCCCTCTTGATCATATGCGGAACGGTGTGCCGCCACTTCGGGCAAAGCCGGGCAGCAGGCGGAAATTAATCGCCGGGAAGCCCCGCATTCCCCTCACCCGACCCTCTTTTTCAGCCGCCCGGAAATTGGCCGACGCGACACATTCCACACACATTTCCCGCACATCGCCCCGGATGCCCCGGCCCGCCCCGCTCCCTCCGCGGGCCGGGGTGCCACCGGAACGGACCGGAGCGTCCCCTCGCTCTGTGCCCCGCGCCCGAGCATCATGACCGGCGCCCCCGTACAACCCCGGCCCAACGAGGTGCAGCCGATGGTCAGCGAGATCTCCCGGGAGAGCGCCCGGCCGGCCGGGGCGCGGCGCCGCGGGACGGTGCTGGCCGAATGGCTGAGCACCACCGACCACAAGAAGATCGGGCACCTTTACCTGATCACGTCGTTCGGCTTCTTCCTCGTCGGCGGGCTGCTGGCGCTGCTGATGCGCGCCGAACTGGCCCGGCCAGGGCTCCAGATCATCAGCAACGAGCAGTTCGACCAGGCGCTGACGATGCACGGCACGATCATGCTGCTGCTGTTCGCCACCCCGGCCTTCGCCGGCTTCGCCAACGAGATCATGCCGCTCCAGATCGGCTCCCCCGATGTCGCCTTCCCGCGGCTGAACATGCTCTCGTACTGGCTCTACCTCTTCGGCGGCCTGATCGTGCTGAGCAGCTTCCTGACGCCCGAGGGCGGCCCGGCGTACGGATGGACGGCCTACGCCCCGCTCAACTCCTCGGTCCGCTCCGCCGGCGTCGGCCCCGACATGTGGATCATGGGGCTGGCGCTGGCCGGATTCGGCACCATCCTCGGAGCGGTCAACTTCATCGCGACGATCATCGCGCTGCGGGCGCCGGGCATGACGATGTTCCGGATGCCGGTGTTCACCTGGAACATCCTCTTCACCTCGATCCTGGTGCTGATGGCGTTCCCGGTGCTGGCCGCGACGCTGCTGGTGCTGGAGGCGGACCGGCGGTTCGGCGCGGTGGTCTTCGACGCGCGCTGGGGCGGCGCGCTGCTGTGGCAGCACCTCTTCTGGTTCTTCGGCCACCCCGAGGTCTACATCATCGCGCTGCCCTTCTTCGGCATCATCACCGAGATCATCCCGGTCTTCTCCCGCAAGCCGATCTTCGGCTATGTGATGCTGATCGGCGCGACGATGGCCATCACGGCGCTGTCGGTGATGGTCTGGGCGCACCACATGTTCGCGACCGGCGCGGTGCTGCTGCCGTTCTTCTCGCTCATGTCGTTCCTGATCGCGGCGCCGACCGGGGTGAAGTTCTTCAACTGGATCGGCACCATGTGGCACGGCTCGGTGTCCTTCGAGACCCCGATGCTGTGGTCGGTCGGCTTCCTGGTGAGCTTTCTGTTCGGCGGGCTGACCGGCGTCATCCTGGCCTCGCCGCCACTGGACTTCCAGGTCACCGACTCGTATTTCGTCGTCGGCCACTTCCACTACGTCGTCTTCGGGACGGTGACCTTCGCGACCTTCGCCGGCTTCTACTTCTGGTGGCCCAAGTTCACCGGCAAGATGCTGGACGAGCGGCTCGGCAAGGTCCATTTCTGGCTGCTGTTCGTCGGCTTCCACACCACCTTCCTCGTCCACCACTGGCTGGGCGTGGCCGGCATGCCCCGCCGCTACGCCGACTACCTCCCCGCCGACGGCTTCACCGCCCTCAACACCGTCTCCACCGTCGGCGCCTTCCTGCTCGGCGCCTCCACCCTGCCGTTCCTCTACAACGTGTGGCGGACCACGCAGCAGGGCACTCGGATCGCGGTCGACGACCCCTGGGGCTTCGGCCGCTCCCTGGAGTGGGCGACCTCGTGTCCCCCGCCGCGGCACAACTTCACCACGCTGCCCCGGATCCGCTCGGAGTCGCCGGCCTTCGACCTGCACCACCCCGAGATGTCCGCGGAGACCACCGTCATGCCAGTGCCCGGGACAACCGGTCCCTGATCTCCCGTACCCGGTCGGCGAGTTCGGCCGGCTCCCGGATCTCGAAGTCGAAGCCGAGCAGCGCGATGTGGAACACCAGCACGTCGAGGCGGTGCGCCCCGGTGCGCAGCAGGCAGCTGTGCTCGTCGACCGCCTCCAGCACCCCGTCGTACGGGCCGACGCGCTCCACGGCCCGCTCCAGCGGCACCCGCAGCAGCACCGTGGCCCGCGTCCGGAACGCCCGCCCGGAGACGCCCCGGGAGACGTACGCGGCGAGGTCCTCGGCGGGCGGGGTGCGCGGTGTGAAGCGCGGGCCGTGCGGCGGGGCGGGGGTGATCCGGTCCGCGCGGTAGGTGCGCCAGTCCGCGCGGTCCACGTCCCAGCCGACCAGGTACCAGCGGCACTGCGCGGACACCAGGCGGTGCGGCTCGACGGTGCGGCGGGTGACCGCGCCGTCGTGGTCGGCGTAGCGGAACCGCAGCCGCTGGAAGTCCCGGCAGGCGTACGCGAGTTCGGTGAGGACCCGGGCGTCCACCCGGGGGCCGCCGGGCCGGCCGAGCATCGGGACGGTGGCGGCGGTGAGCGCCCCGACCCGGTGGCGCAGCCGGTGCGGCAGCACCTGCTCCAGCTTCGCCAGCGCCCGTACCGAGGTCTCCTCGATGCCTTCGACGCCGCCGGCCGCGGCGGTGCCCAGCCCGACCGCGACCGCCACCGCCTCCTCGTCGTCCAGCAGCAGCGGCGGGAGTTCGGCGCCGGCGCCGAG
>NZ_KN708638.1:1796772-1831328 GCF_000805335.1 Streptomyces sp. CT34
GGGCGCGGAGTGGACGGGATACCCCAGTTCGCGCAGCCGGTCGACGTCCCGCCGGACGGTGCGCGGGGTGACGCCGAGGCGGTCGGCGAGCTCCGCCCCCGGCCACTCGCGGTGGGACTGGAGCAACGAGAGCAGACGCAGCAGACGCGCCGAGGTGTCCAACATCCCCCGAGTCTCCCAGCGTTCGGGACCGCCGCGCACGACTGGCTGGTCGGCCCGCTCAGCCGTCGCGGCCGAGCGCGCCGACCAGCCAGTCGTGCGCGGCCCCCATCGTCGGGCCGCCGCCTCCGGTCGCCTCGTCGACATACCGCCAGTACGCCCGCATCCGCGGGTCCTCACCGGCCGCCGTGACCGCCCGCAGCCCGGCGCGGAACGCGGGGCTGTCCCGCCTGCGGTACGCGCGGGCATGCGCGGCCACGAAGGAGTCCAGCTCGTCACCGGGGCCGGGCGCACGGCCCGCGGCGAGCGCCGCGGCGGCCAGCGCGTACGCCTCGCCCAGCCCCCGGTAGAGCGCCACCGGGTCGGTGTCCCCGGCCAGGGCCGCCGTCCGGCGCACCCGGCGGCAGCGTTCGGCCAGGCCCCCGGTGCCGGCCGCGGTGAGCGCGTGCAGCCGGGCGTAGCCGACGACCTGGGCCGGTTCGGGGTCCGCGGGCGGGACCGGCACCGCGGCGTCGATGACCGCGGCACGCAGCGCGGGCGGCAGCGCGCGGGGCAGCTGCCGGCGCCAGAAGCGGACCGCGATGTCGCCGGTCGGCGGCAGCGGGAGGCCGCCCAACAGCCGCAGCAGCGCCGGGCGTTGCTCCCCGGGCGCCTCGGTGAGGGCGCGCAGCGCGGCTTCCTGCCAGCGCAGCGCGGTGAGCTGCCCGCCGACCGCGGCGAGCCGCCCGGCCAGCGCCCGCTCCAGGGAGCCGCCCGCCAGCGCCTCGGCGACGTCCGGCAGCGGCATCCCGAAGGCGCGCAGATCCCGGATCCGCCGCAGCCGGTCCAGGGCCTCCGGCCCGTAGCGCCGGTGCCCGCCCGCGCTGCGGCCGGCGTCCGGGAGCAGCCCCTGGTCCGAGTAGTGGCGCACGGTCTTGACCGTCACCCCCGCCCGGCGGGCCAACTCCCCGATGCTCAGCGGCACTCCGCCGGACTCCTCCGCCATCGCGGGCGCTATCCGCGCGCGGCCGGGCCGGTGACGCGGATGGCCAGGTCGTTGTCGAGCGTGTAGTACGGGCCGATCCGCAGCGCCCCGGCCGCGGCCCGCACCGTCAGCGCCGGGTAGCTGAACACCTGCTTCTTGTCCGCGACATCGTCCAGCAGGCGGGCGATACGGACCGGCCGGGCGCCCTCGGCGGGGCGCAGCCACAGGTCCCACGGCCCGCTGCCGCGCCGCCAGCCCGCGGCCAGCTCGTCGTAGGGGACGGTGAAGGTGAAGTCCGGGCCGTCGACGGCCAACGGGACGGTGACGGCGGCCGGTTCCTCGTCCGCGCCGCGCACCCGGGCCTCGGCCCGCGCGCCATCCGCCGGACTCGCCCCGTAGAGGCGGCCGGTGACCGTCATGCCCTCGGGCGCCACGAGGATGTCGCCGGCCTCGGCGTGCGGTCCGCGCAGCCAGCTGCGCAGCGCGAGGTTGCCGAGCTTGGTCGCGTACGGGATCCGGACGCCGAGCCGACCGATGCCCGTCAGCGGCCGGCGGTCCACCAGCGAGCGCAGGTCGTTGACACCGGGCAGCAGCCGGCGCGGGTCGCGGCCGTCGCCCAGGTCGGCATAGGCGTTCCAGCGGCCCTCGGCGAGCGCGACGGTGCTGGGCAGTACGGCGCGCAGCCGGCCGGAGCCGTTCGGCCCGAGCGGGAGCCGCACCTCGTCGTCGGTGCCGTCGGCCCGCGCACCACCGCGCAGCCGCAGCACCAGGGCCGCGCTCCAGGAAGTGCCGGTTCCCTGGGGGACGTTCAGATCGAAGGTGAGGCCGCCCGCGGAGTCCGCGATGCAGTCGGCCTTCAGGTCCACCGGCACCGGCGGTTCCTCTCCCGTTGCCGTGGTCCGCCGCTCCCCCGGCCGGCCGCTGTCGGGTCTGCGGGCCGGGCGCCCGGCCGCGCCGGGCCCGGTGACGGTGGACCGCGTCGAGGCGTTCATGCCGTCCGCACCCCTCTCACCGCGGCGCGGGCGGTGTGCTCGGCGGCGTACTTGGCGGCGTAGGCACCGCCCACCAGGGCGCCCCGGGCGCGGTGCAGGGAGTCGCGCAGGCTGCTGCCGCGCCGCACCGCGAGCAGTTCGTCGAAGAGCGCGGCATGGCGCACGGCGACCGCGGCCGGGTCGAAGCGGGCGGACGAGGCGAGCGCGGCGGCGCCCATCCGCCTGCGGGCGGCGTCGTCGCCGATCAGCGCGAGCAGCGCACCGGTCAGCGCCGCCGGTTTCCCGGCCGGCACCAGCCTGCCGTCCACCCCGTCCGCGACGATCTCGCCCGGCCCGCCGGGGCAGTCGGTGGCGACGACGGGCAGTCCGCAGCGCATCGCCTCGGCGGCGGTCGTCGCGGACGGCTCCCGGCCGGCGGTGACCGCGGCGATGGAGCCCTTGGCCCACTCGGACTCCAGCGGACCGGCCGGGCCCATCAGGAACACGTGGTTGTACAGGCCGAGTTCGTCGATGAGGGCGCGCAGCGCGGCCTTCTCGGTGCCGCCGCCGTAGATCCGCAGCCGCCAGTCGGGGCGCACGGCGACGACCCCGGCGAAGGCCCGGACGAGGATGTCGAAGCGGGTGGCCCGGGTGAGCCGGCCGGCCGCCACCACCCACTTGCCGCTGCCGTCGGCGGGCGCCAGGCGCGGCGCGGGCACCCCGCTGGGCAGCGCCTCGACGCGGACGCCGGGCAGCCGCAGCCCGCGGCGCCAGGCGCGGGCGTCGGCCTCGCCTGCGGTGAGGACGGCGTCCAGCCGCGGATAGGCCCCGCGCAGCGCCGACTTGAGCGCCCGGCCGTGGGCGTCCAGGCCGATCCGCTCCTGGCCCACCCGGAGCGGGCCGCGGCGGGTCTGCCGGGCGACGTGCACGTTCAGTCCGGGCCGGGTGCCGACCACCACGTCCGCCTCGGTCCGGCGCAGGTACTGCGCGATCCGGCGGTCGGTGAGCTCGCTGTACTGACCGGAGCGGCTGTCGGCGGCCGGGAAGACCCGGGCCGGGCGGGCGTGCGCCGGGTCGGCGCGGTCGCGGGCGGGGCCGTGCGCCCGGAGGTCCACGAGATGCCGCAGCGCGACGCCGGGGCCGAGCTCCACGGCCGGGGCGTCGCGGTACCGCAGCACGGAGACGATCTCGACGTCGTGCCGCTCGGCGAGGGCACCCGCCAGGCCGAACGTCGTACGGACCGTCTCCCCGGTGCCATAGGCATGGTGAATGAGGAATGAGATGTGCATCCGTCCCCGCGTCCCCTGGTCTCCGCTCGTCCCGGTCCCCCCGCGGACCACATCGCCCGCCCCGACGGCCTCCTGCGTCCGGCTGTTTGAAGAGCAAGACCGACGAACGGCCTTCACGGTTGGGGGTGTTCGCCAAGTCGTGCCGAAAAGGTTAGGGCATCGGTACCCGGTTCCGGGAACTCTGGCGGAAACGGAGCGCTCAGACGGTGCTTCGGACGCGCGGCACCGGAAGCATCAGCCGGGTCCCGACCTTCAACCGCTCCGGACGCTCCCCGACGGTCTTGCGGTTGGCCTTGTACAGCGCCCGCCAGCCGCCCTTGACGTGGTATCGGTGCGCGATCCCGGAGAGGGTGTCACCGCGCCGTACGACATGGATGCGGTCCTTGATCAGCCCGTAGCGCCGGGCGCACACCGGCCAGGCGCCCCAACCCTGGTCGGCCTGCACCCTCTTGGCCACCGTGATCTGCTCGTCCCGGGTCGCGAGGTCGGCGCGCCCGGCGTACCGGAGGCCGCCGTACGCCTCCCAGGTGGGCTGCCAGAACTGCAGGCCGCCGTAGTAGTCGTTGCCGGTGTTGATGTGCCAGTCGCCGCTGCTCTCGCACTCGGCGAGGCACCCCCACGGCCACTCGTCGTCGGCGCAGGCGTACGGGGGCCGGCCGCCGCCCTTGCCGCCGCCCTTGCCGCCCGGCTCACCGTCGGCGACGGCGCCACTGGGAAAGCACAGGACCACGGCAGCGGCTGCCGCGGTGAGCAGCCCGACGGATTCCGCGATACGCCGCGGCGCCGAAGAATTGTCCGACATAGCCGGTGACGGTAGGCAGCGGGCCGCCGGGCGCCACCGCGCCGCGCCCTCCGCACCGCGAACCCACCCGGTCCGGTGTACGGATCGCCGCCACCTGGGCCACGTTCTGCACGGGTATTGGCGGTGTGTGACCGGTTCCCTGCCCCCTTTCCGCTGATTCCCGCTGTACGCCGATTGGTTCGATTCTGTTCCCGTCCGCGCGTGACTCTCCCGATGGTCACCCGTTGTCCTTGTACGAGCCGGGAGACCGCCCGGCAGCCGCTCAGAGATCGAGGAGCCACCCGTGCCGCGCATGCTCGACGTCAGCGACGACGTTCGCGCCGAGATCGGCGACGAAGAAGCCGACCGCCTGCTGGCCGGTGACGATGCCCCCGGCAGCTACGACTGCACCTCCTGCCGGACCCCCGGTGACAGCGAGCAGGAGCGGACCAGCACCGTACTCTTCGTCGGCGAGGAGACCGCGGTCCTCGCGTTCGCGCACGCCACGTGCATCCCCTCGCAGGTCGTGCCGGTGTCCGAGGAGCAGCTCCGGGGCGCCGTGCGCTCGATCACCGGCGAGGACGCCGCGCCCCGCACCCCCGGCTCCGAGCCCGCACCGCCTGCCCCGCCCGCCTCGCCGGCCCCGCCCGCCCCGATCCCCACCAGCGACCGCCAGGCGACCCTCGGCATCACCTGCGGCCTGGTCCTGGTCAAGGAAGAGCTGCACCCCGCCCTGGTGGTGGAGCCCAACGGCCCGATCGCCCGCCCCGGATCGGCCGGCCTGGAGGACGACTTCCTGCCGCTGCTCATCGAGCACGGCTTCGCCCCGGTGACGGACATGAACACGCTGCCCGCCCCGGTCGCCGGCTGGTCCGCGCTGCTGGCGATGGGCAAGCTGCACGCCGTCCTCCAGCCCGGCACCGCCGGCAGCCAGCAGGCCTGGTGGCAGGCCCACCAGCCGCTGGCGGTCTCGGACGGCTGGCGCACCGCGGCCAACAAGGCCAAGACCGTGCTGATGTACGCCGCGCCCTCCGGCGCCATCGGCCATCAGCCGCGCGAGGACCTCATGCGCCAGGCGCTGGAGAAGGCCGCCGAGGACGGCAAGCTGGTCGCCGCGTCGATGCCGCTGGCCGGGACCTGACCGGACGTTCCCCCGATCGCGGGAGTACGACCGCCCGATGTGGCGGCATTACTCCCGCGATCAGCCATTTCCGACAGAAAGCCGCATCCCGGGGCCATCGGGGTCGTTGGCACCTACGTGCACGCATACGACCCCTCCCCCCGCGCCCCGTACCCCCACTCGATCCCCGCGATGCGGCCGTCCCGCGAACACCGGACGCCGCACCCCGCCGACCGCGGCTCCGCCACGCCGATCTACGACGCGTTGTACGCCGAGTACCGGCGCTCCTTCCGGGCGCTGCCCGGGGACCGTACGGACGAGGTGGAGGTACCGGAATCGCTGCGCGGCAGTGCGAGTTGGCGGCGCACCACGGCCTCGACGGGCCACTGGGAGGCCGTCGGCCGGCAGCCGTTCCAGCCCCGGGGCGGCCAGATGCAGGCCCTGCCGCCGGGGCAGCGGGACCCCTCCCGGCCCCCCGGCGGTCACTGACACCTGCCGACCGCCCCGGGAGAGAGAAACCGCCGCCCCCGCTGCTTCGCTCGCGCTGCTCGGCCGTCCGCTACTTCTCCGCTACTTCTTCTCGTCCTGCTACTTCTTCTTACTGTTGCGCTTCTCGCGCACCCGCACGGAGATGTGGATCGGCGTCCCCTCGAAGCCGAACTCCTCACGGAGCCGCCGCTCGATGAACCGGCGGTAACCGGCCTCCAGGAAGCCCGAGGCGAAGAGCACGAAGCGCGGCGGCTTGGTGCCGGCCTGGGTGCCGAAGAGAATGCGGGGCTGCTTGCCGCCGCGGATCGGGTGCGGGTGGGAGGCCACGATCTCACCGAGGAAGGCGTTCAGCCGGCCGGTGGGGATCCGGGTCTCCCATCCGGCCAGCGCGGTCTCGATCGCCGGGACCAGCTTTTCCATGTGGCGGCCGGTGCGCGCGGAGACGTTGACCCGCATCGCCCACGGGATCTGCACGAGGTCCCGCTCGATCTCACGCTCCAGATAGAAGCGGCGCTCCTCGTCGAGGGTGTCCCACTTGTTGTAGGCGATGACCAGGGCACGGCCGGCCTCCACGGCCATGGTGATGATCCGCTGGTCCTGGACGCTGATGGACTCCCCGGCGTCGATCAGGACGACCGCGACCTCGGCCTTCTCCACGGCCGCCGCGGTGCGCAGCGAGGCGTAGTAGTCGGCGCCCTCCTGGAGGTGCACCCGGCGGCGGATACCGGCGGTGTCCACGAACTTCCAGGTCTTGCCGCCCAGTTCGATCATCTCGTCGACCGGGTCGCGGGTGGTGCCGGCCATCTCGTTGACCACCACCCGCTCCTCGCCGGCGACCTTGTTGAGCAGCGACGACTTGCCGACGTTCGGGCGGCCGATCAGCGCGATCCGGCGGGGGCCGCCGACGGTGGCGCCGAAGGTCTGCGCGGGCGCCTCGGGCAGCGCCTCCAGCGCGGCGTCGAGCATGTCGCCGGTGCCGCGGCCGTGCAGCGCGGAGACCGGGTGCGGCTCGCCGAGGCCCAGCGACCACAGCATGGCGGCGTCCGCCTCGCCGGACGGGCCGTCGACCTTGTTGGCGACCAGGACCACCGGCTTGCCGGAGCGGCGCAGCAGCTTGACCACGGCCTCGTCGGTGTCGGTCGCGCCGACCTTGGAGTCCACGACGAAGACCACCGCGTCGGCGGCCTCGATGGCGAACTCGGCCTGCATCGCCACGGAGGCGTCGATGCCGAGCACGTCCTGCTCCCAGCCGCCGGTGTCGACGACCTTGAAGCGGCGGCCGTTCCAGTCGGCCTCGTAGGTGACCCGGTCGCGGGTGACGCCCGGCCGGTCCTCGACGACCGCCTCGCGGCGGCCGATGATGCGGTTCACCAGCGTCGACTTGCCGACGTTGGGACGGCCGATGACGGCGAGGACCGGCAGCGGGCCGTGGCCGGCCGCGGCGATGTCGCCCTCGACCTCTTCCAGGTCGAAGCCCTCTTCCGCGGCGAGCTCCATGAACTCCGCGTACTCGGCGTCGCCAAGCGCACCGTGCTCGTCGCCGGTGTGGATCTGCTCGTTCATGAAGTCCGTTCCTCGTTCATCCATGTGGTCGGTGGGCCGCTCGTGGCCGGCCCACTACTCAAGTGTCGGTCAGCGCCCGGTAAGGCGCCGGGCCTGTGCCAGGTGGGCGGTCAGCCGCTCCTGGATCCGTACGGTCGCCTCGTCCAGCGCCTTACGGGTGCGCCGCCCACTGCCGCCCGCCTCGAACGCGTCCCCGAAGACGACGTCGATGCGACTGCGCAGCCGCGGCAGGGCCGGGGTGAGCCGGCTGGGGCGGTCGGTGCTGCCGAGCACCGCCACCGGGACGACCGGGGCGCCGGAGCGCACCGCGAAGTACGCGAGCCCGGCCCGCAGGGAGGCGAAGTCGCCCTCGCCGCGGGTGCCTTCCGGGAAGATCCCCAGTACCCCGCCGGCCGCCAGCACCCCGAGCGCGTCGGTGATCGCCTTGCGGTCGGCGGCCTGGCGGTCCACCTTCAGCTGCCCGATGCCCCGCAGGAACGGGTCCAGCGGGCCGACGAAGGCTTCCTTCTTGATCAGGAAGTGCACCGGTCGCGGCGCCGTGCCCATCAGCATCGGTCCGTCGATGCCGTGGGAGTGGTTGACGGCGAGGATCACCGGTCCGCTGGCCGGTACCCGCCAGGCGCCCAGCACCCGCGGCTGCCACAGGCCGTACATCAGCCCGATGCCGATCCGCCTGCCGACCGCGGCGCCCCGGGGGCTCGGCGGCTTGCCGGAGTCGGTCACCGGGCGACCCGCCCCGCTTTTTCGGCGCTGACGCCCTCGACGAGGGTGACCACGCACTCGATGACCTGATCCAGCGTCAGGTCGGTGGTGTCGACCTCGACCGCGTCGTCCGCCTTGGCCAGCGGGGAGGTCTTGCGGGAGGAGTCGGCGGCGTCCCGCTTGATCAGCGCCTCGCGGGTGGCGGCCAGATCGAGGGCGTCCTTGCCCTTGAGCTCACCGTTGCGCCGGGCCGCCCGCGCCTCCGGGGAGGCGGTGAGGAAGACCTTGAGGTCGGCGTCCGGCAGGACGGTTATGCCGATGTCCCGGCCCTCGACGACGATGCCGTGCGGCGCCGCGGCGGCGATGCTGCGCTGGAGGTCGGTGATCCGGGCGCGCACCTCGGGGACGGCGCTGACCGCGCTGACCGCGGCGGTGACCTCCTGGCTGCGGATCGGGCCCGCGGCGTCGAGGCCGTCGACGGTGATGGTCGGGGCGGCCGGGTCCGTACCGGAGACGATCACCGGCTTGGCGCTGGCGTCGGCCACCGCGACCGCGTCGTCGACGTCGATGCCGTTGGTCAGCATCCACCACGTGATCGCGCGGTACTGCGCGCCGGTGTCGAGGTAGCCGAGTCCCAGCGTGGCGGCGACGGCCCTGGACGTGCTGGACTTGCCCGTGCCTGCGGGGCCGTCGATGGCGACAATCACTGCAGCCGGGGCGGTCCGAGCGGCGGTTTCCACGGTGACGAACACCTTTCTTGTACACGGGGCGGCGGTCCAGGGCACCAAGGGCCTCGGACAAGGTTACTGGCTGCGCCGCAGAGCGCCGTCCACGGAGTCACTGCCGGATCGACCACCCCCGCTCCCGCAGCTCCGCGGTCAGTACCGGCACCGCCGGCGGCTCGACCGTCAGCTGGATGAAGCCGGCCTGCTGGCCGGTGGCGTGCTCGATGCGGACGTCCTCGATGTTGACCCCGGCACGGCCCGCGTCGGCGAAGATCCGGGCGAGCTCGCCGGGCTGGTCGCCGATGTAGACCGCGACGGTCTCGTACGCGGCCGGGGCGGCGCCGTGCTTGCCGGGCACCCGCTCGCGGCCGGCGTTGCCCCGGCGGAGCACGTCGGCGATGCCGGTGGCCCCGCTGCCTCGCTTGTCCTCGTCGGCGGACTCCAGGGCACGCAGCGACCGCACGGTCGCGTCCAGATCGGCGGCGACCTCGGCCAGCACATCGGCGACCGGGCCGGGGTTGGCGGACAGGATGTCGATCCACATCGCCGGATCCGAGGCCGCGATCCGGGTCACGTCCCGGATGCCCTGGCCGCAGAGCCGCACCGCGGTCTCGTCGGCGCCCCTGAGGCGGGCCGCGACGAGGCTGGAGAGCAGCTGCGGGGTGTGCGACACCAGGGCGACGGCGCGGTCGTGCGCGTCCGCGTCCATCACCACCGGGACCGCCCGGCACAGCGCGACCAGTTCCAGCGCGAGATTGAGCACCTCGGTGTCACCGCCGGGGACCGGGGTGAGCACCCAGGGGCGGCCCTCGAAGAGATCCGCGGTGGCGGCCAGCGGTCCGGAGCGCTCCCGGCCGGCCATCGGGTGCGTCCCGAGATAGCCGGACAGATCGCAGCCCAGCGCCTCCAGCTCGCGGCGCGGGCCGCCCTTGACGCTGGCGACGTCGATGTACGCCCGCGCCGCACCGCGCCGCATGGCGCCGGCCAGCGCCGTCGCGACATGGGCCGGCGGCACCGCGACGATCACCAGGTCGACCGGGCCCGGCGGCGCCTCGGCCGTACCGGCGCCGAGCGCGGCGGCCGTCAGGGCCTGCGCCTGGTCGTGGTCCTCCAGGAACACCTGGACGCCCCGGGCGTTCAGCGCCAGCGCGGCGGAGGTGCCGATCAGGCCCGTTCCGATGACGAGTGCGGTCCTCACTGGGCGATGTCCTTCCGCAGCGCTCCGGCGGCCCCCAGGTAGACATGGGCTATCCCGGCCTTGGACAGCCCGGTCTCCACATGGGCCAGCACCCGCACCACGCGCTCCATCGCGCCGGCGACGTCCAGCTCCTGGGCGCAGATCAGCGGGACGTCCGTGATGCCCAGGCCGCGCGCGGCGGCGGCCGGGAAGTCGCTGTGCAGATCGGGGGTGGCGGTGAACCACACGCTGATCAGGTCGTCCGGCACCAGGTCGTTGCGCTCCAGAATGGCGGTGAGCAGCTCGCCGACCTGCTCCTTCATGTGCTCCGCGTCGTCCCGCTCCAGCTGGACGGCCCCGCGGACGGCTCGTACCGCCACGTCACTGCTCCCCTGCGTCGTGTGCCGCGTCGCGCACCCTCGGCGCGCCCCGTGCCCGTGCGATGTGCACGCACGATCAGCGTAATCGGCCGCACCGACATCCGTCCGCGCGGCCGGTGGGCGAGATGGCCGGCCGGGCACCCCCGCTGCTGTCAACCCGGTGACAGCGGCCCGCCCCACCAGCGAGAATCGCCGCCATGCCGGAAGCCGCCACCTCTCATTCCCTGGTCACCGAGCACACCGTGTACGCGTGTGTGATGGGCTCGCGCGCCTTCGGGCTCGCCACCGGGACCAGCGACACCGACCGCCGCGGGGTCTACCTCGCGCCCACCTCGCTCTTCTGGCGGTTCGAGAAGCCGCCGACCCATGTGGAAGGGCCGCGCGAGGAGGAGTTCTCCTGGGAGCTGGAACGGTTCTGCCAGCTCGCGCTGCGCGCCAACCCCAACATCCTGGAGTGCCTGCACTCGCCCTTCGTGGAGCACGCCGACGCCACCGGCCGGGAACTGCTCGCGCTGCGCGGGGCGTTCCTCTCCCGGCAGGCGCACCGCACCTTCACCGGCTATGCCACCGGCCAGCTCAAACAGCTGCACGCCGATGTGCGGCGGTACGGCGCGCCCCGCTGGAAGCACGCCATGCATCTGCTGCGGCTGCTGGCCTCCTCCCGCGACCTGCTGCGTACCGGCGTCCTGACGCTGGACGTCGGCCCGGCCCGCGAGGAGCTGCTGGCCGTCCGGCGCGGCGAGGTGGCCTGGGAGGCGGTGCAGCGCCGGATGGCGGCGCTGTCCGAGGAGGCCGACGCGGCGGTGTCCGGCTCGCCGCTGCCCGCCGAGCCGGACCGGGCCCGGGGGGCGGACTTCCTCTACCGGACCCGCCCCGACTCCGCGCTGGGCCTGGTCTGACCGGTCAGCCCCGCCCGGTGCCGCCGAGCCGGGCCCGGACGACCAGATCGTGCAGCGCGTCCCGGGCACCCGGCGCGTCCGGCAGCGCGGTGGCGGCCTGCGCGGCGTCCAGCCGGGCGTGCAGCGCCTCGACGTCGGTGCGCAGCCGGGCCGGGTCCACCACCGCGCCGGCCGGGCCGTGTTCCGCCGCCTCCTTGGCCGCGATCAGCTCGGGTACGTAGGCGGGCATCGCCAACTCGCCGACCAGGGTGGGCAGATGGGGCTCCAGGCGACCACTGGCCATCAGGTGGATGCCGGTCAGCAGCACCCGCAGGGTGTACAGCAGCGGCTTCAGCTCGCCGGTCTTCTCGAACAGCCGCCACTGGGTGCCCGCGAAGCCGCGGTAGTGGTGCGCGTGATGGGCGGTGAGCAGCCCCGGCGCGAGCGCGACGAGCTCCTCGTGGACGGGCGTGGTGTGCACGACCAGCGGGGAGAGCAGCTGCTCCAGGACGTAGCCGTTGCGGCGCAGCTGGGGGCACCTCCCGGCCGAAGGCTGGGGGAAAGCCGGGCGAACTTCCGCAGGTCGTGCGAGACCAGGTCCATCTCGACGCCGTCCCGGTCCCCCATCAGCGTCCGGGTCTCCTCGGGCTCGCGCAGCCCCACGAGGTCGGCCACCGGCAGCAGATGGGCGCCGCGCAGGTCCACGTCGGAGTCGCGGGACGGGAAGCCGTAGAGGTGCGCGCCGGAGACCGTGGCGAAGACCAGCGGGTCGTGCTGCTCCCCGACGATCGCGTCCAGGTCGACTGCGGGCAGCCCGGCCGCCCGCAGTACCGCGTCCCGCCCGGCGGGCGCCGCGGTGCCGCCGACGGCCGTCAGGTGCTCAGGCATCCCAGGCCGCTCCCAGCGCCAGCAGCTCCTCGCGGTACTCGATCCGCCCGGCCCACTCCTCGGGCCACGCCCCGGGCCCCAGCCGGGCCCCCGCGAAGGCGCCCGTGAGGCAGGCGATCGAGTCGGAGTCGCCGGACGTGCAGGCCGCCCGGCGCAGCGCGGTGAGCGGCTCCTCCGGGAAGAGCAGGAAGCACAGCAGCCCGGTGGCCAGCGCCTCCTCGGCGATCCAGCCGGCGCCGGTGGCCAGGCACGGATCGGCCTCCGGGTCCGGCGCGGCGAGCGCCGCGTCCAACCGGTCCAGCACGCCCAGGCACTCGTCCCAGCCGCGCGCGATGAAGGACACCGCCGTGGGGGCCTGGGACCGGCGCCAGAGGTCGCCGAGCCAGTCCTCCCGGTAGACGGTGCGCTGCGCGTGCGCGTACGCCCGCAGCAGGCCGGGCAGTTCGGCCGGGCGGGCGCCGTCGGCGAGCGCCCGTACGGCATACGCGGTCAGGTCGCTGGCGGCGAGACCGGTGGGGTGCCCGTGGGTCAGCGCGGACTGGAGCTGCGCGGCGCCGGAGCGCTGCGCGGCGGTCAGGCGCGGCGCCAGCCCGATGGGCGCGACCCGCATGTTGGCGCCGCAGCCCTTCGACCCGATCTGGCTGGCGTCGGCCCAGGCCCGCGACGGGGAGCTGAGCAGTTCGCAGGCGCGCAGGCAGGTGCCGCCCGGCGCCCGGTTGTTGTCGGGCGAGCGCCACCAGGCCACGTACGCGTCCCGTACGGGCTTCTCCAGTCCCGTCGCGGTCAGTTCGCCGCGCGCCATGGCCGTCCGCAGCCCGCGCCCCAGCGCGAGCGTCATCTGCGTGTCGTCGGTGACGAACGCCGGCGTCGGCAGGTCCATCGCCCGCCACGGCCCGCACTTCGCCAGGATCCCCGGCACATCGCTGAACTCGGTCGGAAAGCCCAGCGCGTCACCGAGCGCCAGCCCGATCAGCGACCCCGTGGCCGCACGCCCCCCGTGGAGCTGCCCCATAAGAAAACCACCCCTTAATCGTCATGATGACATTAAGGGGTGGCCCGGCACCGCCGCAAGCGGCTTCGCCTACAGGTCGACCTCGCGCATCAGCATGCCGACCTCGGTGTTGGTCATCCGGCGCAGCCAGCCCGACTTCTGGTCGCCCAGGGCGATCGGGCCGAAGTGCGTCCGGACCAGCTTGTCCACGGGGAAGCCGGCCTCGGCGAGCATCCGGCGCACGATGTGCTTGCGGCCTTCGTGGAGGCTCACCTCGACGAGGTAGTTCTTGCCGGTGTTCTCCACGACCCGGAAGTGGTCGGCGCGCGCATAGCCGTCCTCCAGCTGGATGCCGTCCTTGAGCTGCTTGCCCAGGTCGCGCGGGAGGGGCCCCTGGATGGCGGCGAGGTAGGTCTTGCGGACGCCGTAGCGCGGGTGGGTCAGCCGGTGGGCCAGCTCGCCGTGGTTGGTGAGCAGGATGATGCCCTCGGTCTCGGTGTCCAGCCGGCCGACGTGGAAGAGCCGGGTCTCCCGGTTGGTGACGTAGTCGCCCAGGCACTGGCGCCCGTCCGGGTCCTCCATCGTGGAGACCACACCGGCCGGCTTGTTCAGCGCGAAGAAGAGGTACGACTGGGTCGCGACGGTCAGGCCGTCGACCTTGATCTCGTCCTTCTCCGGGTCGACCCGGACGCCCTGCTCCATGACGATCTCGCCGTTGACCTCGACGCGCGCCTGGTCGATCAGCTCCTCGCAGGCCCGCCGCGAGCCCATACCGGCCCGGGCCAGCACCTTCTGGAGCCGCTCGCCCTCCTGCTCGCCGAAGGTCTTGGGGGTCTTGACCTGCGGCTTGTCGTAGCGGGCACGGTTGCGCTCCTCGATCTTGGCGTCGTACTCGCGGGACCGCGCGGGCGCCTGGCCCCGGCCGCGCTGCGGACCGCCCTTGCCGCCCGGCCGGCCGCCCTGGGACGCGCCCGTCCGGGGACCGCCCTTGGCGCCGCCGCGGGCCGCCGCGCCGCGGGCGCCGCCCTTGCCGCCGCCCCGGCGCTCGTCGCTGCCGGCGGATCCGCCCACGTCGTAGCGGCGCTCCTCGGGACGGGGGCGGCCCGCGCGCTGCTGCTTCTCGTCCCGCTTGTTGCCAGCTCCGCGGTAGTTGCCCTTACCGCTGCCGCTGCTGTTCCTGCCGCTGCTTCGCATCATGATCCGTCTGAGAGTCGCCGCTGTCGTCTACGTCGAACGACGGGATACCTTCCGGGGAGTCGCCCTCGACCGCGTCCGCCTCCGGGAGGAACGGTGCCAGCTCAGGGAGCTCGTCCAGGCCGCGCAGGCCCATCCGCTCCAGAAAGTAGTTCGTCGTCCTGTACAGGATCGCACCTGTTTCAGGTTCCGTCCCCGCCTCCTCCACCAGGCCGCGCTGGAGGAGCGTGCGCATCACACCGTCACAGTTGACTCCGCGTACGGCCGAGACGCGGGAACGGCTGACCGGCTGACGGTACGCGACCACGGCCAGAGTCTCCAATGCGGCCTGCGTGAGCCGCGCCTGCTGGCCGTCCAGGACGAAGCTCTCCACCGCGTCCGCGTAGGCGGCCCGGGAGTAGAACCGCCAGCCCCCGGCCACCAGCCGCAGATCGAAACCGCGCCCCTCGCGGGTGTAGTCGTCGGACAGCTCGCGCAGCGCCAGCGCGACCGCCCGGCGGGGCCGCGCCAGCACCCTGGCCAGGTGCTCCTCGGTCGCCGGCTCGTCGACGACCATGAGGACGGCCTCCAGCGCCGGCTTCAGCTCCAGCCCTTCGAGGCCCAGCGCCCCGGTGGGCGCATCCGCGGCCTCCGGCAGCTCCCCGGGGCCCTGCTCCGTGATGTCGTACGCCGCGCCGCTCACGCCCGCGCCTCCTCGTCCTCGTCCGCCACGTCCGCGTCCTCGTCCGCCGGGTCCGCCGTGCCCGCTGCCCCCGCCGCGCCCGCCGGCCCGGTCGGCTCCCGCCCGTCCGGCTCCCGGTCGAACTCGTCGGTGACCACCGGCGCGGCCCCCTCCGCGCCCGTCCAGCGCACCGTCAGCGCCCCCAGGGCCTCCTCCTGGTCCAGCGCCACCACCCGCTCCCGGTAGAGCTCCAGCAGAGCCAGGAAGCGCGCCACGACGGTGAGGGTGTCCGGTGCGTCCGCGACCAGCTCCTGGAAGCCGGCCTGGCCCACCTCCCGCAGCCGCGCCATCAGCACACCGGCCTGCTCCCGGACACTCACCAGGGGCGCGTGGATGTGGTCCACGTAGACCTGCGGCCTGGCCTTGGGCTGCATCGCCTTCACAGCCAGCTTGGCGAACCCCTCCGCCCCGATGCTGATGACGACCTCGGGCAGCAGCTCGGCGTGCTGTGGCTCCAGACCGACCGTACGGGGGTGGCGGCGCGCCTCGTCGGCCAGCCGGCCGCTGAAGATGTCCGCGATCTCCTTGTAGGCGCGGTACTGGAGCAGCCTGGCGAAGAGCAGGTCCCGGGCCTCCAGGAGGGCCAGGTCCGCCTCGTCCTCCACCTCGGCGGCGGGCAGCAGCCGGGCCGCCTTGAGGTCCAGCAGCGTGGCCGCGACGACCAGGAACTCCGTGGTCTGGTCGAGGTCCCAGTCCGGCCCCATGGCCCGGATGTGCGCCATGAACTCGTCGGTCACCTTGGACAGCGCGACCTCGGTGACATCCAGCTTGTGCTTGGAGATCAGCTGGAGCAGCAGGTCGAAGGGGCCCTCGAAGTTGTCCAGTCGGAGGGTGAAGCGCCCGTCACCGCCCTCCCGGGGAGCCTCGTCGGCGGGGGCGGCGGCCTCACCCGCCCCGGGGTCCCCGGCCGCGCTCTCCCGCGGCGCGGCCCCGCCCGGTACGGCCTCGGGTGACACGGCCTCAGGTGGCACGGCCTCGGACGGCGCGGTGTCCGCCGGCGCGGCCTCGGGCGGCTCACCGGAGGCCGGCGTTTCCGGGGCCGCTTCCGGTGCGGCCCGCGGGACCGCCCCCGGCCCCCGGCCCAGGGCTCGTCGGGCGCGGGGGGCGGGGGCGTCTTCGTCGGTCGTGGGCATCGCGGTCCAGGGTGCTGCGGTCCCGCGCCTCGGGGCGGCGGGCTGGTCACGGCGGACGTCCCGCCGAAGAAGGAGGCTATCCGGCGGACAGCTAGCGACCGCGCAGCCGCCGCACCAGGATGCTGGCGTCGCCGCGCGACTCCAGGTCGGCGAGGACCACGGCCACCGCCTCGCGGACGATCCGGCCGCGGTCGACGGCGAGTCCGTGCTCGCCGCGCAGGACCAGGCGGGCGTGTTCCAGGTCCATGAGCTCCTCGGCGGAGACATAGACGGTGATCTTCTCGTCGTGCCGTTCCCGGCCGCTGGGGCGGCGGTTGGCGCCGCGCCCGCCGCGCCGGCGGCCCGACCCCGCGGTCTGCGCGCTCTCCCCCTCGCCGCGGCCCGACCGGCCCGCCGGCGTCCGGTGCCCCTTGGGGCTCTCCGGCTCCGGCTCCCGGCCGCTGTGCTCGGCCGGCGCCCCGGCGGGCGCCGTACGCCCCGCTGAGGCGCCGTCGGCGGCCGGCGCGCCCTCGGGGGCCGCGCCGTTCTCCGGCCGCCGCTGCCGGGCGGCGGTGGCCGCCTCGGGCGCGTCCGCGGCGGAGTCCGCCTCGCCGGCCGGCGCAGGCACCCGGGGTGCCTCGCCGGCCGGGGCGCCGTTCGTCGTGCGACGGGGAGCGGACGGCTGCAGCCCCACTCCCCCGGTGGTACGGAACAGTTCGTCGGCTCCGGGCAGACTCACTCGGCGTGACACCGGGCGAGCACCTCCCTGGCGAGCTGGCGATAGGCGGCGGCGCCCACGGAGTTGGACGCGTACGTGGTGATCGGCTCGCCCGCGACGGTGGTCTCGGGGAAGCGGACCGTACGGCCGATGACGGTGTGGTAGACGTGGTCGTCGAATGCCTCGACGACACGTGCCAGTACCTCGCGGCTGTGCACCGTACGGGAGTCGTACATCGTCGCCAGGATGCCGTCCAGCTCCAGTTCGGGGTTGAGCCGCTCCTGGACCTTCTCGATCGTCTCGGTCAGCAGCGCGACACCGCGCAGCGCGAAGAACTCGCACTCCAGCGGCACGATGACCTTGTGAGCGGCGGTCAGTGCGTTGACGGTCAGCAGACCGAGCGAGGGCTGGCAGTCGATGACGATGTAGTCGTAGTCGGACAGCAGCGGCTTCAGCGCCCGCTGGAGGGTCGACTCGCGGGCGACCTCGCTGACCAACTGCACCTCTGCCGCTGACAAATCGATATTGCTGGGCAGCAGATCCATGTTGGGGACCGCGGTCTTGAGCAGGACCTCGTCGGCCGACATGCCCCGCTCCATGAGCAGGTTGTAGACCGTCAGGTCGAGCTCCATCGGGTTGACGCCGAGTCCGACGGACAGGGCTCCCTGGGGGTCGAAGTCGACGAGCAGCACCCGTCGTCCGTATTCGGCGAGTGCGGCGCCCAGGTTGATGGTCGAGGTGGTCTTGCCGACCCCGCCCTTCTGGTTGCACATCGCAATGATTTTGGCGGGGCCGTGATCCGACAGCGGTCCCGGGATGGGGAAGTACGGGAGCGGCCGACCGGTCGGGCCGACGCGCTCGCGGCGCTGACGCGCGGCGTCCGGCGCGAGCGTCGCCGCGTATTCGGGGTCCGGCTCGTACTCCGCGTCCGGATCGTAGAAGTGCCCCTCGGGCAGGTCGTCGTAGTCGGCGAGACGGGCGGGTTCTCCACTGCCCCGGTCGCCGGCCATGGCGTTCACGTGATGGCCGTCCATGCTCTGCTGGGCTGTCGTGGAAGTGCTCTGGTGGGCTGCGAAGGTGTGGACCGCTACGGAGCCGACAGCCTCGCGCCCCGAGGGACCCTGGCCCCGTGCAACCGCTCCTGGCCGACCACCTCCGGGAGTAAATGTCGACTCATTCACAAGTCGTCTTACCTCCTTGGATGTGACCAGGAAACTTATCGATAGGTCAGCGTGGCACCATGCCGACGGTTGGCGACTCTATGGCGTGTCGGGCGTCCGCAGCAACACAATCCGCGTGACCCGGCCCGATGTGTCGGTAACGGAACCCCTCGATGTCAAGGGTGCACAGCGCACAACCGCGATGTTTCGGGGGTATGCGAATCGGTTAAAGGGTTACGTTCACGGCGAGTTGAGAGCCGGCCGCCGAAATCCGCCCCCGGGGCGTGTCGCACATGCGACCGGCCGGACCCTGTCGACAAGGCCCGGCCGGTTGTGCGGCATTGACGCGCGCGGTTGACGCCTCAGCCGAGGAGCGTGCGCAGTTCGGTGCACTCGAGACCGTGCGCCTCGGCGACCTCGGGGTAGACCACCTTGCCGTCGTGCGTGTTCAGGCCCTTGGCCAGCGCCGGGTCACGGCGCAGCGCCTCGACCCAGCCGCGGTTGGCCAGCTCCACGATGTACGGCAGCGTGGCGTTGGTGAGGGCGTAGGTGGAGGTGTTGGGCACCGCGCCGGGCATGTTGGCGACGCAGTAGAAGACCGAGTTGTGGACCTGGAAGGTCGGCTCGGCGTGCGTGGTCGGCCTGGAGTCCTCGAAGCAGCCGCCCTGGTCGATGGCGATGTCGACAAGAACACTTCCGGGCTTCATCTTGGCGACGAGCTCGTTGGTGACCAGCTTCGGGGCCTTGGCGCCCGGGATCAGGACCGCGCCGACGACCAGGTCGGCCTCGACGACGGCCTTCTCCAGCTCGTAGGCGTTGGAGACGATCGTCTGCACCTTGGTACCGAAGATCTTGTCGGCCTCGCGGAGCTTGTTGATGTCCTTGTCGAGCAGGGTGACGTGGAAGCCGAGGCCCACGGCGATCTGCACGGCGTTCCAGCCGGAGACGCCACCGCCGATGACGACGGCCTTGCCCGCCTGGACGCCCGGGACGCCGCCCGGCAGCACGCCGCGGCCACCGGCCTGGCGCATCAGGTGGTACGCGCCGACCTGCGGGGCGATCCGGCCGGCGACCTCGGACATCGGGGCGAGCAGCGGCAGCTGGCGGCCGGCCGTCTCGACGGTCTCGTAGGCGATGGCGGTGGTACCGGACGCCAGGAGGGCGTCGGTGCACTCCTTGGAGGCGGCCAGGTGCAGGTAGGTGAAGAGCGTCTGGTCCTTGCGGAGGCGGTGGTACTCCTCGGCGATCGGCTCCTTGACCTTCAGCAGCAGGTCGGCGGTGTCCCAGACCTCATCGGCGGTGTCGAGGATGGCGGCGCCCGCGGAGACGTACTCCTCGTTCGTGATGGACGAGCCGAGGCCGGCGTCCTTCTCGATGAAGACCTGGTGGCCGTTGCGGACGAGCTCGTTGACTCCGGCGGGCGTGATAGCCACCCGGAACTCGTTGTTCTTGACTTCGCGGGGGATGCCGACCTTCACGTCGATCACGGTCCTTGAATGAGGGCTTGCAGAGGAATTATCCCCTCATGCGATGCATGACGGAACTGACCGCGCCGTACGCGGCCCGCCCAGTCTATTGAAGGACCTCACGTTGTCTAGCCTTGCAAAGCATTAATTTTCTGGAATGCCACCACCGATTTCGTAGGTCAGTCGGGGTGCTCTTCTCGCAGGCGTTCTCCGGCGTCCCGGTGCAGCCGTGCCGCCGCCGGGTCACCGAGGCCGTCGAGGGTGTCCGCAATCCGCAGCTGGAGCCCCGTTTCGGCCCGCACATCGGACGCCTCGCGGGCGATGCCGAGGGCCTCCAGAAGGCTCCGCAGCGCCTCCTCGGGCCGCCCGGCGTGCTCGTGGACCCGGGCCGTCTCCCCCGTCGCCCGCGCCTGGCCGGCGAGATCACCGAGCCTGCGGTACGCCCGGGCGGCGGCCCGGCACTCCCGCAGCGCCTGCTCGTAGCGGCCGGTGAAGCCGAGTGCGGTGCCGATCCGGCCGTGCAGCCGCGCCGCGTCGGGCCGCTCGCCGCGGGCGAGCCGCAGCTCCAGCGCCCGCCCGTACCAGTCGGCGGCCCGGGTCCAGTCGCCCAGCTCGGCGTAGCCGTCCCCCAGCGACTCCAGGGCCCGGCCGGTGGCCGCCGGGTCCCGCACCGCACGCGCGGCCTCCAGTGCGCCCCGGTAGCGGCCCAGCGCCTGCTCGGTGCGGCCCGCTCGGGCGTCCAGGTCGCCGAGGTTCAGCAGGGCGGCGGCCTGCTCGCGCGCCAGCCCGCGCCGCGAGGCGGCCTCCAGGACGAGCCGGTACAGGGTGTAGAGCTCCGGTGCGGCGGCCTCGGGGCCGTGGTGGGCGAGCAGCGCCCGGGTCAGTGCGGCCAGCAACCGCCGGTCCAGGGTGTCGAGTTGGCCGTCGGCGACGGCGATCCGCGCGGCGTCCAGGAGTGCGTCGCGGCGGGTGCGCAGCCACTGCGCGGCGGCCGCCCGGGAGGGGAAGCGCAGCGACCGCGGCAGCCCCGCGGCCCTCCGGCGCGCGGGGGAGTCGGCCGGCTCGGCCGCCGCCCGGCAGGACTGGAGCAGCCGTACGGTCCGCTCCAGCATCCGGGCGCGGGCCAGCTGGACGTCGGCCGGCCGCTCGTGCTCCCCGAGCAGCTCGCGGGCGAGCGGGGCGAGGCAGCCGGGAAGCCGGTAGCGGGGGTAGGGCTCGGCGTCGGCGGGCGGGATCCCGGGGGCGTCCTCGGCGGGCACCGGCCGCAGCAGGCCGAGCGCGGCGAAGTCGTGCAGCACGGTGGCCGCCGCGTCGACCGCGCAGCCGCCCAGCGCGGCGGCGACATGGGCGTCCACCAGGCCGTCCGGGGCGAGGGTGGTCAGCCGCAGCATCCGGGCGGCGGGCTGCGGCAGCGCCGCGTAGGCGAGGCGGAAGGCGCGGTAGAGGGGGTGGTCGCCGGTGGGCAGGTCCGGCGGCACCGGGACGGCCCGCAGCGCCTGGCGCAGGTCGGCGACGGAGAACTTGGGACGGGCGGCGAGCCAGGCGCCCGCCAGTATCAGCGCGGCGGGCGGGCCGCCGCACTCCTCCGCGACGGCGTCCGCGGTCCGCGGGTCGACGGTGATCCTCGTCGGTCCCGCGTAGCGGCACAGCACCTCCACGGCCGCGGCGGCGTCCAGCCCGCCGAGGGCGCACGGCCGGACGTCCGGGATACCGGTCAGCGGCCCCTGGGAGACCACCACGACCAGGCAGTCCGGAGCGTCCGGGATCAGCGGCTCGACCGCTTCGGCGCCCGGCGCGTCGTCCAGCAGGAGCAGCGCCCGGCGCCCGGCGAGCGCGCCGCGCAGCGCCTCGGTCAGCTCGTCCTCGGGGGCGCCGGGCGGGGCGTCGGCGCCCAGCGCGCCGAGCAGGCCGCGGGCCGTGCGGTCGGTGGCGACGGGTTCGCCGCCGCGTCCGGTCAGTACGGCGCGCAGCACCCCGTCGGGATAGTCCTGCGCCAGCTCGCGGAGCAGTTCCTCGGCCAGGGCCGTGCGGCCGGATCCGGGGCGGCCGGCGATCAGCAGTACCCGGCTGCGGGCGCCCCGGCGGCCGGAGAGGGTGTCCAGGCCGGCCCGCCGGATGTCGGCGCGCAGGGCCTTGAGTTCACGGCGGCGGCCGGCGAACCCGGCGGGTACGGGGCGGGGTGCGGCACGGTCCTGACGGGGCCCCGGCGTCCGCCACTGCTGGGCCGCCGTGCCGGGCCCGCGCACCGTCTCCGGCGCGAGGTGCCTCCCGCCCACCGCCTGGTCCGTCACCGGTCACGCTCCCGTCCACCTGCGCGTACGTGCCCGCCGCGAGCGCGTACCGGCACGCTGCCGAGCGTAGTTCACGAACCGTCACGTCCCGTGCGGAGCAGGGCGGTTGGGTCACTCGATCGGATCGGATGATCATCTGACCGGGATGGAAAGGGCCGCGCGGCCCCCCGGTCAGCCCTCGAAGGGACGGGCCGGCCAGGGCGCGTCGGCCGGCCGCAGCGCGTCCACGCCCGCGCCCGCCCGTGCCGCGCCGAGCGCCAGCGCCCCGACGACCAGGCAGTTGTTGTGCAGCTCACCGGCGAGCACGCCGCGGACCAGGTCGGCCAGCGGCACCCGTGCCAGCTCCATGTCGGCCTCCTCCTCGGAGACCTCGAACCGCTCCCCCTCGGCCTCGGACAGGTCGCGGGCCAGGAAGATCCGTACCGCCTCGTCGCAGCCGCCGGGTGTGGTGTAGACGTCGGTCAGCACCCGCCAGTCCTCGGCCTTGACGTGCGCCTCCTCGTACAGCTCGCGCTGCGCGGCGTGCAGCGGGTTCTCGCCGGGGACGTCGAGCAGCCCGGCCGGGATCTCCCACAGCCGCTGCCGCACGGGGTGGCGGTACTGGCGCAGCACGAGTACCCGGTCCGCGTCGTCGAGGGCGAGCACCGCCACCGAGCCGGGGTGGACCTGGTAGTCGCGCCGGGCGGTGGCGCCGTCGGGCATAACGACCTCGTCGGTGCGCACGCTGGTCTTGTTTCCGGTGAACGGCGTGGTGGTCGCGGTGACCGTCCACTCCTCCGGGGTGTCCTTGATCGCCATGCGCGTCCTCTCGTGCGACGGTGCCAACGCGGAAACCGGGGTACGACCCCGGCGAAGGAGGCCGTACCCCGGCAACGGTATCCGTCGTGCCGCGGGCTACTTCGCGGCGGCCGGCTTCCGCGCGGACTGCTGCCGCTGCACCGCCGCCTTCACCAGGCCGGCGAAGAGCGGGTGCGGGCGGGTCGGGCGGGACCGCAGCTCCGGGTGCGCCTGGGTGGCGACCAGGTAGGGGTGGGCCTCGCGCGGGTACTCGACGTACTCGACCAGCTTGTTGTCCGGGGAGGTGCCGGAGAAGACCAGGCCGGCCTTCTTCTCCAGCTCGCCGCGGTAGGCGTTGTTGACCTCGTAGCGGTGGCGGTGCCGCTCCTCGACGTAGGGCTGGTCGTCGTAGGTCTCGCGGACGATCGAGCCCTCGGCGAGCTTGGCCGGGTACATGCCCAGTCGCATGGTGCCGCCCATGTCGCCCTCGCCGGCGACGATGTCCATCTGCTCGGCCATCGTGGAGATCACCGGGTGGGCCGCGGCCGGGTCGAACTCGGTGGAGTTGGCGCCCTCGATGCCGGCCAGGTTGCGGGCCGCCTCGATGACCACGCACTGCAGGCCCAGGCAGAGGCCGAGCAGCGGGAGCTTGTTCTCGCGGGCGTAGGTGATCGCGCCGACCTTGCCGTCCACACCGCGGTCGCCGAAGCCGCCAGGGATGCAGACCGCGTCGCAGTCGGCGAGCTGCTCGGCGGCGCCGGCCGGGGTCCTGCAGTCGTCGGAGGTGACCCACTTCACCTTCACGCGGGCGCGGTTGGCGAAGCCGCCGGCGCGCAGCGCCTCGGTGACCGAGAGGTAGGCGTCCGGCAGGTCGATGTACTTGCCGACCAGCGCGACCTTCACCTCGTGGTCGGGGTTGTGGACGCGGTCGAGCAGGTCCGCCCACTGGGTCCAGTCCACGTCCCGGAACGGCAGGTCCAGCTTGCGGACCACGTAGGCGTCCAGGCCCTCGGCGTGCACGACCTTGGGGATGTCGTAGATCGACGGGGCGTCCGGGCAGGCGATGACCGCGGCCTCGTCGACGTCGCACATCAGCGAGATCTTGCGCTTGATGGCGGTGGGGACCTCGCGGTCGGCGCGCAGCACGATCGCGTCGGGCTGGATGCCGATGTTGCGCAGCGCGGCGACCGAGTGCTGGGTCGGCTTGGTCTTCAGCTCGCCGGACGGGCCGATGTACGGGAGCAGCGAGATGTGCACGACGAAGACGTTGTCCCGGCCGACCTCGTGGCGGACCTGGCGGACGGTCTCCAGGAACGGCAGCGACTCGATGTCGCCGACCGTGCCGCCGACCTCGGTGATCACGACGTCGACGTCGTCGGTCGCCATCCGCCGGATGCGGTGCTTGATCTCGTTGGTGATGTGCGGGATGACCTGCACGGTGTCGCCGAGGTACTCACCGCGCCGCTCCTTGGCGATCACGGTGTTGTAGACCTGGCCGGTGGTGACGTTCGCGGAGCCGTCGAGGTCGACGTCCAGGAAGCGCTCGTAGTGGCCGATGTCCAGGTCGGTCTCGGCACCGTCGTTGGTGACGAAGACCTCGCCGTGCTGGAACGGGTTCATCGTCCCGGGGTCGACGTTCAGGTACGGGTCGAGCTTCTGCATCGTGACCCGCAGGCCGCGCGCCTTGAGGAGCGCACCCAGGCTGGAGGCCGTGAGCCCCTTGCCGAGCGAGGAGGCGACGCCCCCCGTGACGAAGAGGTGCTTGGTCGTCGTGGCTGCGTTCAGACGAGAAGCAGTGGGCGGCATGGCCAAGAGGGAACTCCCGTGGTCGCGAGGTGGAGAGGTGCGAGGTGGCGCCGGTCCTGGGATTCAGGGGGTGCCGTCGCTGCGGTTCGGGGGTGCCGTACTTCTGCCGTGACATCTCAGGGCGTCCCACCGGTCCACGGGGTACCAGGCTATCAGCGACCGGGCATGGTCGCTCCCGGCGACTCCGGCGAGGGGCGACATCACCCGGGATCATCCAGGCCACTCGTTCGGAGCACTCCACTCGTCGTGAGCACCGCGCGCCACACCCGACCGCGTCGTATCCTGCTCGGACACTCGCTACGAGCCGTCCGGAGAAGGCACCACCCCCGCCCGAAATTTCCGGTCCAGCTGCTCGGCGACGTTTCATGGGCAGGACGGACAGCACACAACGTCCCATGGGGGGCGTGACTCCAGTTCGACGGGAGATGCACGTGGCCGGGCGCATCGAGGACTACGCACTTATCGGCGATATGCAGACCGCCGCACTCGTGTGCCGGGACGGCACGGTCGACTGGCTGTGCCTGCCCCGCTTCGACTCGCCGGCGGTCTTCGCGGGGCTACTGGGCACCGAGGAGCACGGCTTCTGGCGGATGGGCCCGGTCAACGGCAACGGCCCCAAGCAGGCCGACCGTCGCCGCTACCGGGGGGATTCACTCGTTCTGGAATCCGAGTGGGACACCCCCCGCGGTACCGTCCGGGTGATCGACTTCATGCCGCCGCGGGACGGTGCGCCGCAGGTGATCCGCATCGTGGAGGGCGTCAGCGGCCGGGTCCCGATGCGCTCGGAGCTGCGGATGCGGTTCGCGTACGGCTGGGTGGTGCCGTGGGTGCACAAGGTCGACGGGCGGACGGTGGCGGTCGCCGGGCCCGACTCGGTGTGGCTGGACACGTCCGCGGAGACGTACGGCAAGGACCTGACGACGTACTCCGACTTCACCGTCGCGCCCGGGGAGCGGATCGCGTTCACGATCAGCTGGCAGGCCTCGCACCACCAGCCGCCGGCCGCCGTGGCGGACCCGGAGGGCGCGCTGGAGGCGACCGAGGAGTTCTGGCGCGAGTGGGTCGAGCACTGCACCTACCACGGGCCCTACCGGGACGCGGTGGTGCGCTCGCTGATCACGCTGAAGGCGCTCACGTACGCGCCGACCGGCGGGATCGTGGCGGCGCCGACCACGTCGCTGCCGGAGTGCATCGGCGGGGTCCGCAACTGGGACTATCGCTTCACCTGGCTGCGGGACGCGGCGATCACCCTGTCGTCGCTGCTGCGCACCGGCTACCGCGAAGAGGCGCGGGCCTGGCGGGAGTGGCTGCTGCGCGCGGTGGCCGGCGATCCGGAGAACCTCCAGATCATGTACGGCATCGCCGGTGAGCGGGAGCTGGGCGAGAACGACCTCAACTGGCTTCCCGGGTACGAGAATTCGCGTCCCGTCCGGGTCGGCAACGGTGCCGCGGGGCAGCTCCAGCTGGACGTCTACGGCGAGGTCACCGAGGCGCTGCACCTGGCGCACATGACGGGGCTGGCCCGCAACGACTACGCCTCGCTGCTCCAGATCAAGCTGATCCAGTGGGTGGAGAAGCACTGGGACGAGCCGGACGAGGGCATCTGGGAGGTCCGCGGTCCGCGCCGGCACTTCGTGCACTCCAAGGTGATGACCTGGGTCGCGGTCGACCGCACCGTCAAGCTGATCGAGTCCGGGGACGTGGACGGGCCGCTGGAGCGGTGGAAGGACCTGCGCGACACCATCCACCGGGACGTCTGCGAGAACGGCTACGACAAGGAGCGCAACACCTTCACCCAGTCCTACGGCTCCCAGGAGCTGGACGCGTCGCTGCTGCTGATCCCGCAGATGGGCTTCCTGCCGCCGGACGACAAGCGCGTCATCGGCACCATCGAGGCCATCCAGCGCGAGCTGTCCACCGAGGACGGCTTCGTTTTGCGCTATCCGACGGCCGGGGACGTGCCCGGCGTGGACGGCCTCGAAGGGGACGAAGGGGCCTTCCTGGCCTGCTCGTTCTGGCTGGCGGACGATCTGGCGATGATCGGCCGGGTGGAGGAGGCCCGCAAGCTCTTCGAGAAGCTGCTCTCGCTCCGCAACGACCTGGGGCTGCTGGCGGAGGAGTGGGACCCCCGGCTCAAGCGGCAGGTGGGGAACTTCCCGCAGGCGTTCAGCCACGTTCCGCTGATCGACACCGCGCTGCGGCTGACCGCGAGCGGGGCGTACGGGGGGTAGCGGGCATCCCGGCGCCCGTCCGGCGGTTCCGCGGTCCGGGGTGCCGCCCGGTGGTCCGGGCGGCACCTTTCGCGTACCGGGACGAGGGGTGCCGGAGCTCAGAAGGCGGTCAGGGTGAGGGTGAGTTCCTTCGGGGCGGGGTCCTCGATGTACGAGGCGAAGCCGGCGACGTCGTCGAAGGCGAAGCCGTACGCCTTGCCGTCCCGGGTCGCGGCGTGCATGGCGGCGGCGTAGTGGTTGGTGAGCCGCTGCCGGTAGAAGGCGGCCGGGTCGGTGGTGGGCTGGGCGGGGTGGGTCGTGAGGGTGGAGCGGTTGAGGGCGGCGCCGAGGACGGCGGCGACCGGGCCGAGGGTGCCGTCGTTGGGGGCGGCGAGGGTGCCGTCGCAGAAGAGGACGTCGCGGGTGGTGGGCTTGGCGAAGGAGACCGCCTTGGGGCCGGTGAAGCGGAGCCGGTCGCCGCTGACCCGGCCGGTGAAGGTGCCCGCGCGGGTGGTGACGGTCAGGTCCTTGGACGCGTAGGCGGTCCATGCCTCGTCGATGGCGGGGGCCAGGTAGTCCTTGCCGAACAGGCCGCTGTCCAGGCCGTGGCCGGGGGCGATGACGCGCTTGTCGCCGATGACCAGGCGGTCGAAGCCCTCGGCGCCCTTGACGTCGGAGAAGATCCGGGCGCGGGCGCCGTCCTTGAGCGTGCCGGTGGTCTGGTCCCGGGCGCCGGTGAGCCGCAGGGCCAGCGGCACGCTGAACATGTCGACCATGGTGGTGTTGCAGTACATCCCGCCGGCGGTGTGGGTGAACTCCGCGCAGTCGTGCAGGACGTCGTAGTTGGGGTCGGTGGCGACCCAGCCCGCGGGGTAGGCGAGCGCGGGCCTGCCATTGCCGTCGGCGACCGCCTTGATCCTGAGCTTGCCGCCGAGCGCGGTGTAGATCCGGCCGGACATCTGGGGGAGTTGGAGGGTGGTGGTGCCGGTGGCGGCGAGCGGGATGGCGTAGTCGGTGAAGCCGTCCGGGCCGTTGTCGGCGACGGCGACGGGCTTGATCTGCCCGTCGGCGGTGACCCGGACCTGCCGGGTGCCGTCGTTGCCGAGGATGTAGACCCATATCGAGGAGTTGGCGTGGGAGCCGGAGCTGTTGACGATGTGCAGGGGCAGGGCGGCGGCGGGCGGGCCGGTGGGGGCGGGGGCGGGGGCGGAAGCGCCGAGGGCGCGGCCGGCCGTTGCCAGGCCGGCGGTGGCGGCGCCGGCGGCCAGGCCGCCGAGGAGACTGCGACGGGTGATCACGGGCTGCTCCTTGTGGGGGGTGTGTGACGGGAGTGCTCCTGCCACGGAGGTACCGGGAACCCTGCCGAGCCGGTGGGGCACCGTCAACGGGGCGTAGCCGAAAAGGAGTTGGAGCGGGCAGCGCGGTGCCCGTACGGGCGGGAGGGGCGGCCCGCGGCCCGGGTGCGCGGCGGCGGCCGGCCGGACCGCGGCCTTCCGGACGGCCGTACTGCGGGTAGCGTTCGTCGCCATGGGGCCGCAAGGGAAGATCGAAGCCGAGATCACGGTACGCAGGGCGCTGGAGCTGCCCGCGCTGCGGCGCGGTCTGCCGGAGGTGCTGGCCGGCGAGGACCGGCTGGACCGGGCGGTGCGCTGGGTGCACGCCGGCGAGGTCCCGCACATCGCCTCGCTGCTCAAGGGCGGCGAGCTGCTGCTGACCACCGGTCTCGGGGTGGGCGCCCGGCCGTCCGAGCAGCGCTCCTTCGTCCGCAGGCTCGCGGACCGGGACATCGCCGCACTGGTGGTGGAGCTGGGCTCCCGGTTCGACGCACTGCCCGCGGCGCTGGTCGACGCCGCGCGGGACTGCGGGCTGCCGCTGGTGCAGCTGCACCGCGAGGTCCCGTACGTCACGGTGACCGAGGAGATCCACACCGAGATCGTCAACAGCCACTACACCCTGCTGCGACGGGCCGACGAGCTGCTGCGGCGCTGTACGGACGTGCTGCTGCGCGGCGGCGGGGCCCCCGAGGTGCTGCGGCTGCTCGCCGTCTTCACCGGCAATCCGCTGTGCCTGGAGGCGCCCGACGGCAGCCCGCTGTACGCGGCGGGGCCGGAGGGCGACGAGGGGCCGGCGGACGCCGATCCGCTGCTGGCCTGGGAGGGCCTGCGCGAGGCCGGGGTGCGGATCGACGTGCCCGGGGGCGGGCCCGGGCCCGAATCGGTCCGCGCCCGGCTGGTGCTGCTGCCGGTCAACGCCCCGCTCGCGCCGGTCCACCGGATCGCCGCGGAGCGGGCCGCCGATCTGCTCGCCGTCGTCATGCTCCAGTCCCGCCAGGAGGAGGTGCTGGCCGCGCGCGGGCGCGGGGACTTCCTCGCCGAGCTGGCGGAGGGCCGGATCTCCGCGGCCGAGGCCCCGGCCCAGGCCCGGCTCCTGGGGTTCCGGCCGGGTGCCGACCCGGTGCTCCCGGTGGTGATGCGGCTGCCCGCCGCGCTGCCCTCCCCCGGCAGCTGGGCACTGCTCGCCCAGGTGCTGCGCGAGGAATTGGCCGCGCCCGGCGTGCCCGTACTGCTCGGCGTCCGTCCCGCGGAGGGCCGGGTCCCACTGCTGGTGGCGCTGCGGGCGGGCCAGGACCGGGCCGCGCTCGCCGGCCGGATCGCCGGGGCGCTGCGCGCCGGGGTCGCCCGCGCGGGCCTGGACCGGCCGTCCGCGCACCGCCCGGTGGTCGTGGTCGGGACGGCCGGCGACTGGGCGGCGGCCGGCCCCGGGCTGCGGCACGCCGGGGAGGCCGCGGCAGCCGCCCAGGGGCTGCCGGAGCAGCCCTGGTACGACGCCCGCCGCCTGGACATCGAGCTGCTGCTGTGGCGGATGCGGGAGCACGGCGAACAGGGGGTGCTCACCGACTTCGTGGAGCGCGCCATCGGGCCGCTGCTCGCCCATGACCGCGGCGCCCGCCAGCCGCTGCTGCCGACCCTGGAGGCGTATCTGGCCCGCGCCGGCCGCAAGGCGGAGACCGCCCGCGATCTGAACGTGAACCGGCAGACGCTCTACGACCGGCTGGCGCGCATCGCCCAGCTGCTGGGCACGGACCTGGACGATCCGCAGACGGTGCTCGGGCTGCGGCTGGCACTGCGGGCGCGGCGCCATACGGACCGGCCGTAGGACCGGTTCGGTGGGGCAGGGCCCGGCGCGTCAGACCGGCTGGACCGGCTGGGTCAACTCGTCGTAGACGCTGAGCACTTGGGCGACCGTGTCGTTCTCGCTGGGCCAGCCGGCGGCCTGGGCCAGGCCCGCCTCGGCGAGGGCGTCGCGGCGCACCGGGTCGGCGAGCAGGTCGAGCACCGTACGGGCGAGGGCCGTGGCGTCCCCGTAGCGGACCAGTTCCGCGGCCCGGCCGACCAGTTCGCGGGTGCCGCCGGTGTCGGTCGCCACCAGCGGGACCCCGGCGCGCAGCGCCTCCTGGGCGATCAGCGAACGGGCCTCCCACCGGCTGGGCAGCACCACCAGGTCGGCGGCGGCGAGGAGTTCGGGCACGTCGTCACGGCGGCCGAGCAGTTGGACGGGCAGCCGCTCGCTGTCGATCCGCCGCTGGAGCGCGGCCCGCTGCTCGCCCTCGCCCGCGATGGCGAGCAGCGGCTGGGGGTCCAGCGCGCACCAGGCGTGCGCCGCGTCCAGCAGCAGATCGTGGCCCTGGTACGCGTCGAGCCGGCCCACCGCGAGCAGCAACGGGCGGTCCACCGCGCCCAGTTCGGCCCGCTCCTTGTCGCGGGCGCCGTCGTCGTCCGCGGGTCCGCCGGGGATGCCGCCGGGCCGCGGGCACGGGATGGCGACCGGTGCCAGCCGGGCGTCGCGGGCGCCCCGCTCGCGCGCCCGGTCGACGAGGTCGGAGCAGACACCCAGGACGACGGCGGCGGCGCGGGCCACCCGCCGCTCCATCAGATGCACGACCCGGGCCCGCGCGCCCTCGGTGTGCGCCTTGGTGTGCCAGGTGATGACCAGGGGCACCCGTCCGCCCCGGGGGCCGCACAGTCCGCGCAGCGCTACGGAGGCGCGCAGCCCGGCCCGCAGGCCGTGGGCGTGCACCAGGTCGGCGTCCCAGCAGGCGCTGCGCAGGGCGGCCATGCCCGCCGGGTCCATCCGCGGGGTGACCTGCACGAACCGGGCGCCGGCCGCGCTGAAGCGGTACGCCTCCTCGGACTCGGGGGTGGCGCAGACGGTGACCAGCACGCCGCGCGCGACCAGCCCTTCGGCCAGCGAACGGACGTGCGCCGCGCTGCCGGCGCTGCCGTGGCCGAGCACCTGGACCGTGCGCAGCGACGACAGGCCGTGCGCCGGGTGCGGGGTGCTGGTCACGTGGTCGGGCTCCTGGTTCGGCGCCGGCACGTTCCGTACCGGCGGGGCGGTTTCCTGCTGCGAAGTGCTGCGATACGCCGTGGCCCGCGGGCGGTGCCCGTCCTCGGGAGGGACGGGGCGGGCCGGCCGCGGCACTGCGCATCGCGCCCAGGATGCCAGCCCTGAGACGTCAATTCGGCACCGTGCGGACGCCGTTCCGGTGGGAAGTCTCACCCCCGGATCCCGGGATTCACCCACATGGGCGACAAGCCGACCACGGGGATTGCCCTCCGGAGGAGGCGCACCACCCCGTCCGGTCCCCGTCCACCGCTGTCCGGAACCCGCCCTTCACTGTCCGGATCCGCGTCCGGATCCGCTCATCTCCGGTACGGGCTCGACCGCGGACCCGGGCGGTCCGCCCGGAAGAGGCGCCCGCGACCCGGGTCAGAGGGCGGCGGCCCGGCTGACGCGGTCGCCGACCGCGGCGGCGGCGACCAGCCCGGCGGCGTGCGCGGCCAGCCCGGTACGGCTGTTGCCGGCGACGACGGCCAGTCCGAGGGCCGCGCCCAGTGCGTGCGCCCCGGCGTCGCCGAGCATGGTGCGCTCCCCGAGGTCGTCCGCGAGCACCGCCGCCGCGGCCCCGATGGGCGCGGCGGCCAGCGGGCCCGCGGGCCCGCGGCGCAGCAGGCCCGGCGCGCCGATGGCCAGGACGGCGCAGGCCGCCCGGCCGGGTTTGACGTCGAGGAGGTTGACCAGATGGGCCGAGCCCGCGATCACCACCCCCGCCAGCAGCTTGTCGGCCGGGCGCTCCTTGAGGAGGGCGCCCGCGGCGAGCCCGGCGGCGCCGATCCCGAAGAGCTTCACCGCCCCGCTGGTGATCTCGCCCTGCCGCAGCGCGGAGAGGTGCGCGCGGAACCCGCGCCGAGGGTCGCCGGCGCCGGCCACGTCGTCGTACCCGCCGCAGCCCCCGGCGGCCAGGACGGCGAGCGCGGCGGCGCCGCGGGTCCGGGCGGACAGGCCGGGGGTGCCGGCCGCGGCGAGCGCGGTGCCCAGGGCGGTCGCCGGTCCCGCGTGCAGGGTGACGGTGCGGCCCGCGTGGTTCTTCCGCTCCCACCGGCCGGCGCCGCCCGGCGGCCGGCGGCGCAGCGCCGCGTACCCGGCCCGGGTCGCCCCGGCCGCCGCGGTCAGCGCCGCCATCCGCGCCGGGATGCGTCCCGTTGCCCTCGCCACCATGCCACTCCCCTCACCCGGCCCGCGGCCGGGTGCTCAACTCCCCGGCCCCGGGGCCTTCTCCGTACGTGTGTCCCGCCCGGGCGGCCGGCGCCCCCGGGCTGCTGGGGCCGTCCGCCCCCGCCGTCGTCGGACAGGCTCTACGCCCCCGTGCGCGCCGTCTCCAGCAGTTCCTCCGCGTGGGCGCGGGCCGTCTCGGAGTCCTCCTGGCCGGCGAGCATGCGGGACAGTTCGCGGACCCGCTCCTCGCCCTCCAGGACCGTGACGCCGCTGCGGGTGACCGAGCCGTCGTTGGTCTTCTCCACCAGGAGCTGGCGGTCCGCGAAGGCCGCGACCTGCGGGAGGTGGGTGACCACCACGACCTGCGCCGTCCGCGCCAGCCGGGCCAGCCGCCGGCCGACCTCGACGGCCGCCTTGCCGCCGACGCCCGCGTCGACCTCGTCGAAGAGATAGGTCGGCACCGGGTCGGTGCCGGCGAAGACGACCTCCACGGCGAGCATCACCCGGGACAGCTCACCGCCGGAGGCGCCCTTGGCGATCGGCCGGGGCGGGGCGCCCGGGTGCGGGGCGAGGAGCAGTTCGACCTCGTCGGCGCCGGCCGGCCCGTAGGCCACGGTGCGGCCGTTCACCTCGATGCCGTCGGTGTCCTCGGCGTCCCCGGCGATCTCGGTCTGGCGGATGGCGACGCTCACCCGGGCGTGCGGCATGGCGAGTTCGCCGAGCTCGGTGGTGACCGCGTCCGCGAAGCGCTCCGCCGAGGCGGTCCGGGCGTCGGTCAACTCCTGGGCGAGTTCGCCCAGTTCGGCGCGGAGGGCGTCGCGCTCCGCGGTCAGCTCGCCGATCCGGTCGTCGTCGCCGTCCAGTTCGGCGAGCCGGGCGGCGCTCTGCTCGGACCAGGCCAGCACCGCCGTGATGTCCTCGCCGTACTTGCGGACCAGGTGGTTCAGGGCCGCGCGGCGCTCCTCGACGGCCGCCAGCCGCAGCGGGTCGGCGTCCAGGCCGTCCGCGTAACCGGCCAGTTCGCCCGCGACGTCCGCCATCAGGATGCCGATCTCGCCGAGCTGGTCGGCGAGATGGGCGAGCGCCGGGTCGTGGCTGCGGACGGCCTCCAGCGCGCGGTGCGCGCCGGCGACCAGGGTGGTGGCCTCGACGCCCTCGGGGTCCTCGGGGTTGCCGGCCAGCGCGGCGTGCGCGGCGGACGCGGCGGAGGCCAGCGCCTCGGCGTGCCCGAGCCGCTCGGCCTCGGCGGCGAGTTCGGTGTCCTCGCCGGGCTGCGGCTCGGCGGCGGCGATCTCGTCGAGGCCGAAGCGCAGCAGGTCGGCTTCCTGGGAGCGTTCCCTGGCCCGGGTGGTCAGCTCGGCCAGCTCGGCGGCGACCGCGCGCAGCCGGCGGTGGGCGGCGGTGTACTTGGCGAGCGGGACGGCGACCGCGTCCCCGGCGTAGCGGTCCAGGGACTCGCGCTGGCGGGCCGGCCGCAGCAGGCCCTGCTGGTCGGTCTGGCCGTGGACGGCGACCAGGTCGTCGGCCAATTCGCCGAGCAGGCCGACCGGTACGGACCGGCCGCCCACGTGGGCGCGCGAGCGGCCCTCGGCGGAGACCGTGCGGCTGATCAGCAGCGCGCCGTCGTCCAGCTCCGCTCCGGCCTCCTCGGCCCGTACGGCCGCGGGGGCGGTGGCGGCGAGGGTGATCCTGCCTTCCACCACCGCCGACTTGGCGCCGATCCGCACCAGGGCGGGGTCCGCGCGCCCGCCCAGCAGCAGCCCGAGGCTGGTGACGACCATGGTCTTGCCGGCGCCGGTCTCGCCGGTCACCGCCGTGAAGCCCGGGGACAGCTCGACAACGGCGTCGTCAATGACGCCCAGGGACCGGATCCGCATCTCCTCCAACACGGATACGACCTTACGAGGTCCCGGGGCCGCCCCGCGACGGCCTCCCCCTCACTCCCCGCCCGGCCCCGCCCGGCAGCGGCCCCCGCCCGGCCGCTCTCCACCCCGCGGACCTGCGGAAAACCCCACCCCGGAAGGGGTGCCGGCCGCATGGTGGCGGACCGCCGCCGGCCGTCACGCTGGTCCGGAGACGGAACCGGGCGACGAGAACGGTCAGAACCGTGCGAACGGTGGAAGAGGGGGACACATGTCCAGCGGACTGGCGCGAGCCGCGCTGCGCGGCCACCGGCCCGCGTTCGCGGGGACGGCGGTGGCGACGCTGTTCGCCGCGACCGTGGTCGGGGCGTCGACGACGATGCTCGCCGCCACCGGCGCGGACCGCGTCCCCGCATCCGCACGGCGCGCGATGGCGGCCCACCACGTAGGGGACATGGCGGTCGTCCTGCTCCTCGGCTCGGTCTATCTGTCGGTGTTCGTGGTCGCCTCGACGATGGGCACCGCCGTCACCCAGCAGCACCGCGAGTTCGCGATGCTGCGCGCGATCGGCGCCCGCCCCTGGCAGATCCGGCGGGCGGCCGCCGG
>NZ_KN708638.1:1831338-1842685 GCF_000805335.1 Streptomyces sp. CT34
CCCTCGGCCCTGGCCGGGTGCGCGCTGGGGGCGGTGCTGGCCCGCGCATGGTTCGACGGCATGGTCGGCCACGGCCTGGTGCCGCCCGGGGTGCCGTTCCGCTTCAGCTGGGTCGCGCTGCCGGTGTGCCTGGGGGTTGCGGTGGTCACCTCGGCGGTGGCGGGGCTGCTGGCGGCCAGCCGGTTCGCGGCGCTGCGCCCGGCGCGGGCGCTGGACGAGGCGGCGGCCGGCCGCCGGGAACTGGGGCTGCTGCGGCTGCCGTTGGGGCTGGCCGCGCTGGCCGGCGGGGTGCTCGTCTCCCGGCTGCTCGCCGGGCAGCCTGCCGACCGGGCGAGCCAGGGCGCGTTCCTGGTCCTGCTGCTCTTCTGCGTCGGCACCGGGCTGCTGGGGCCGCGGCTGGTCGGCCCGGCCGCCTGGCTGGTGTCCCGGCTGATCGGCCGGTTCGGCAGCGCGGCCGAGCTGGCGACGCGGAACATCACGTCCCAGTCCCGCCGGTTCTCCGCCGCCGTCGTTCCGCTGGTGCTGGTGGTCGCGTTCGGCACCACCAAGATCGCGCTGCACACCACAGCCGCCCACCGGACCGGGTCCGCGGGCCCGGCCGGCGCGGTGTGGCTGGACTACCTCGGCACCGGTCTGTACGCGGGCTTCGCCGCCATCGCCGCCGGCAACACCCTGGCCATGATCACCGCCGAGCGGCGCCGCGATCTGGCGCTGCTGCGGCTGGTCGGCTCGCAGCCCCGCCAGGTGCGGGCGATGGCGGCCTGGGAAGCGGCGGTGGTCGCCGGCACCGCGCTGGTCCTCGGTACCGCGATCGCGCTGTGCACCCTCGCCCCGATGCTGCGGCAGGCGTTCGGCGACCCGCTGCCGTACGTCCCCGGGCCGACGGCCGCCGCGATCGCCGGCACCACCCTGCTGCTCGCGCTGCTCGCCACCGGCCTGCCCGTCCACCTCGGCCTGCGCCGCCGCGCCGCGGAAACCCTGGCCGCGGCCTGACGATCCCGCTCCCCCGCCTCCGTACTTCTCCGCCCTCCCGCCACATACACCGCACGCCCCCAGGAGGTAGACGCCATGAGTTCTCCGGCACCGAACCGCCCGGCACCCGGCCCCCAACGCTCCCAAAGCCCCCAACGCCCCCGCGCCACCGCCCTGTTGCCCTCCGCACTGACCGCCGTGACCGCCCTGGCCGCGCTCACCGCCACCGGCTGCGCGCCCCCGGCCGCCGCGGCCCGCGCCGCCGGCCGGGCGCCCTCCCTGGACGGTGTCTGGCGGACGGACGGCTACGGCACCCTCGTCGCCGTCAAGGGCCGCACGCTGCGGACGTACGAGACCACCGCCGTCAGCTGCCTGCCCGGTTCGGTCACCGGCACCCGGGCCGGTGGCCCCGACGCGCACGGCGCGAGCCGCTTCACGGTCCCGGACGGGGCGCCGCTGACCGTCTCCCCGTCGGGCACCGGCCGCGCCCGGCTGGCCTTCGAGGACGACGCGGGCAGCCGCATCCTGCACCGGGGCGGCGCGCTGCCCAAGCGGTGTGGCCGGCGCCCGTCCCGGGACCCCCGGGCGGTCTTCGACGTCTTCTGGCGGACCTACGCGGAGAACTACCCCTTCTTCCGCGCGAAGGGGATCGACTGGGCCGCGGTCCGCGACCGCTACCGGCCCCGGATCACCGCGCACACCAGCGACGCCCAACTCTTCGCGATCCTCCGCGAGATGATCGAGCCGCTGCACGACGCGCACACCCGGGTCGTGGCCGGCCCCGACCGGTGGTTCGCCGGCAGCCGCCCCGGCACCGTGCTGCCCACCCCGGAATTCACCGACCGCGTCGACCGGGCGATCGCCGCGCACCTCGGAACCGGCGCCGTGCAGCGGCAGTGGGCCGGGGGCAGGCTCGCCTACGCCGATCTGCCGGGCCGGATCGGCTACTTCCGGGTGACCCAGTTCGCCCACTACACCGAGAAGGGCGACTACGCCGGCGACGTCGCCGAGCTGGACCGCGCACTGGACGCGGTGTTCACCCCGTCCCGTACGCAGGGCCCCGCCGCCCTGCGCGGTCTCATCGTCGATCTGCGGCTCAACGGCGGCGGCCACGACCCCCTCGGCCTGCGGATCGCCTCCCGGCTCACCGGCCACCCCTACCTCGCGTACCGCAAGCGGGCCCGCAACGACCCCCGCGACCCGGCCGCGTTCACCGCTCCCGAGCCGATCCGGGTCCGCCCGCACCGGGGCCCGGTCTACACCGGCCCGGTGGCCGTCCTCACCGGCCGGCTGACGGTCAGCGCCGGGGAGACCTTCACCCAGTCCCTGATGGGCCGCTCCCCCGCCCCCACCCGGATCGGCGAGAACACCCAGGGCGTCTTCTCCGACATCCTGGACCGCCGCCTCCCCAACGGCTGGACCTTCGGCCTGCCCAACGAGGAGTTCCTGACCGCCGACGGACGCACCTTCGACGGTCCGGGCATCCCCCCTGTGCTCGCCACCCCCGTCTTCACCGGGGCGGAACTCGCCGCCCGGCGGGACAGCGCCCTCACCCGCGCCCGGGAACTCCTGGCGCGCGGGGGCCCGGGCGGCGGCCGGTAGCAGGGGGCGGACCCTAGTGCGGCGCCCCCCGCCACCCCGCCACCGGGAGGGCGAACTTGGCGACCAGGCGGTCCGTGAACGACGCGTGGTGCAGCCGCGCCAGGCGTACCGGGACGGCGCCGCGGCGGACCTCGACGCGGGCGCCGGCGGGGAGTTCGACGGTCCGCCGGCCGTCGCACCACAGCACCCCGTGCGGGGTCTTGGGCTGCACCTCGACCGCGAGCACCGAGCGCGGCGAGGTGACCAGCGGCTTGGCGAACAGGGCATGGGCGCTGATCGGCACCATCAGCAGCGCCTCGACCTCGGGCCAGACCACCGGCCCGCCGGCGGAGAAGGCGTACGCGGTCGAGCCGGTCGGCGTCGCGCAGACCACTCCGTCGCCGCCGAAGCGGGAGACCGGACGGCCGTCGACCTCGGTGACCACTTCCAGCATCCGCTCGCGGGCGGCCTTCTCGACGGACGCCTCGTTGAGCGCCCAGTCGGTGTGGACGACGGTGCCGTTGTTGCGGACCAGGACGTCCAGCGTCATCCGCTCCTCGACCTCGTAGGCGCGGGTGACGACCCGGTCGACGACCTTGTCGAGGTCGTCGCGCTCGGCCTCGGCGAGGAAGCCGACCCGGCCGAGGTTGACGCCCAGCATCGGCACCCCGGAGGTCCGGGAGAAGTCCGCGCCGCGCAGCAGCGTGCCGTCCCCGCCGAGGACGACCAGCAGTTCGCAGCCCTCGGCCGCGCACTGCTCGGACTCGACGCGCTCGACGGACGGCGGCAGCGGCAGGTCCGCGGCCTCCTCCGCCAGTACCCGGACCCCGATCCCGCTGCGCAGCAGTCCTTGGACGACGAGTTCGGCGCTGCGGACGGCCGCCGGGCGGCCGGTGTGCGCGAGCAGGAACACCGTCCGCCCGGCGCGGCTGTTCTGCTGTGCTGCGCTGCCTTCAACTGCCTGGGTTGTGGTCAACGGGGCCCCTCCGCCACTGCACGGTCGACATCCGCCGGGTCGAGTGCAGGCGCCCCGGCGCGCAGCCACAGAAAGTACTCGACATTGCCCGACGGTCCGGGCAACGGGCTCGCCGTCACGCCGAGGACGCCCAGCCCCAGCTCGGCCGCCCGGTCCGCGACCGCGCACACCGCCTCGGCCCGCAGCCGGGCGCTGCGCACCACGCCGCCGCTGCCCAGCCGCTCCTTGCCGACCTCGAACTGCGGCTTGACCATCAGCACCAGGTCCGCGTCCGGCGCGGCGCAGCCCACCAGCGCGGGCAGGACGAGGCCCAGCGGGATGAAGGAGAGATCGCCGACGACGAGATCGACGGGCTGCGAGTCGATCTGCTCCAGCGTCAACTCGCGTACGTTGGTACGGTCCTTCACGGTGACCCGGTCGTCGCTCTGCAGCGACCAGGCGAGCTGCCCGTAGCCGACGTCGACGGCCACGACATGGCCGGCGCCGGCCCGCAGCAGGACGTCGGTGAAGCCGCCGGTCGAGGCGCCGGCGTCCAGGGCCCGCCGGCCCTCGATCCGCAGCCCGCGCGGGACGAAGGCGGCGAACGCGCCGGCGAGCTTGTGGCCGCCGCGCGAGACGTAGTCGGGGTCGCTCTCGTCGGCGCGGACGACCAGGGCCGCGCCGGTCTCCACCTGGGTGGCCGGCTTGGTCGCCCTCGCTCCGCCGACGGTCACCCGGCCCGCGGCGATCAGCTGGCTCGCGTGCTCCCGGGAGCGGGCCAGCTTGCGGCGCACCAGCTCCGCGTCGAGTCGGCGTCGTGCCACTCCTGCCACCTGTGGTTCAGCTCCTGTTGTCGTGCGTCGTCGGGGAAGGCGCGGGCGGCCCGGGCTGCTGGTCCAGGGAGGCCAGCACCTCGCGCAGCCCACGGTGCACATCCTCGTACATGTCCAGGTGGCCGCCTGTCGGGAGGTGGTCGGCCTCGGCGAGGCGCCGCAGCGCGGCATCGACCGCGGTCTGGCCGGTGGGGGTCACCGGCACCCCGAGCGGCTGCGGACCGGCGGGGCCGGACGGCTCGCCGGGCCCCTCTGCTGACTCGGGCACGGCCTGCGCCCCGGGTGCCTCCGGCTCCGGGCCGGACGTCGGCTCTTCCATGCCCCGACGCTACCTCGGCCGCACCCGGCCTGGCGTATCGTCGACCGCGATGGCAACCCTCGACCAGTGCCGCGCCGCGCTCGACCGGCTGGCCCAGAACCTGTCCTCGGCACAGGGCGACGTGCGCAGCGCCGCCGCGCTCGACCGCTCGCTCAGCTGCCGCATCACGGATCTCGACACGACCTTCCTCGGGCGGCTGGCCGACGGCACGATCCGGGACGTCACCAGCGTCCCGGGCCCGCCGCCGCACAAGGCCGAGATCCGGCTCACCATGGCCGGGGACGATCTCGTCGCACTGGTCGACGGGCGGCTCAACTTCGCCGCGGCGTGGGGCAGCGGCCGGGTCAGGCTGGAGGCCGGGCTGCGCGATCTGCTGCGGCTCAGGACGCTGCTGTAACGGGCGCGGCGGCCCGGCGCGGCCGGCGGGCGGCCGGCACGACCAGCGGGGTGCCGGTCTCCGGGTCGTCGATGATCTGGCAGCCGATGCCGAAGACCCGCTCGACCAGTTCGGCGGTGACGATGTCCGACGGCGCGCCCTCGGCGATCACCTCGCCGTTCTTCATGGCGATGAGGTGGGTGGCGTAGCGGGCCGCGTGGTTGAGGTCGTGGAGCACCGCGACGAGGGTGCGCCCCTGCCCCTCGTGCAGTCGGGCGCAGAGGTCCAGGACCTCGATCTGGTGCTGGATGTCCAGGTACGTCGTGGGCTCGTCGAGGAGGAACAGCGGGGTCTGCTGGGCCAGTGCCATGGCGATCCAGACGCGCTGCCGCTGGCCGCCGGAGAGTTCGTCGACATAGCGGTCGGCGAGTTCGCCGACGCCGGTGGCCGCCATCGACTCCCGGACGATCCGCTCATCCGCGGCCGACCACTGGCGCAGCAGGCCCTGATGGGGGTAGCGCCCGCGGGCCACGAGGTCGGCGACGGTGATCCCGTCGGGGGCGATCGAGGACTGCGGCAGCAGCCCGAGCGTCCTGGCGACCTTCTTGGCCGGCAGCGAGGAGATCGCGGCGCCGTCGAGCAGCACCGATCCGGCGGCCGGCCTGAGCATCCGGGAGAGCGCGCGCAGCAGGGTGGACTTGCCGCAGGCGTTCGGGCCGACGATGACGGTGAAGGAGTGGTCGGGGATGGCGACCGAGAGGTTCTCGGCGATCACCCGCTGGTCGTAGGCGAGGGTGACGTTCTCGGCCGTGAGACGGCTCACTTCGGGGCTCCTGGGGGTGGTGGGGGTTTCGCTGCCGGTGTCGGGGGGCGCGGTCACGGCTGCCGGGCGCGGCGGCCGGTGCGCCTCGGGGCGTGCCGGTTCACACCCGCCCGGCCTTCCGCTCGGTGAACAGCAGCCACACGAGATAGCCGCCGCCGAGGATTCCGGTGAGCACGCCCACCGGCAGCTGGTCGGCGCCGAAGAGCCGCTGGGCGGCGAAGTCCGCGGCGACCAGCAGGGCGGCACCCATCAGGGCGGCGGGCAGCAGGTTGGGACCGGGTGACCGGGTGAGCCGGCGGGCGAGTTGGGGTGCGGTGAGCGCCACGAAGGAGATCGGTCCGGCCGCCGCGGTACCGGCCGCGACCAGCACGACGGCCGCCAGCAGCACGGTGATCCGGACCCGCTCGACACGTACGCCCAGCGCGGACGCCGCGTCGTCGCCCATCTCCAGCATCCGCAGCGGTCGTCCGTGGCCGAGCACCAGGGGGATGAGTACGGCGCAGACCGCGGCCAGCGGCCAGACCTGGTCCCAGTCCCGGCCGTTGAGCGATCCGGTCATCCAGGTGGTGGCCCGGGTCGCCTCATGGATGGTCGCCTTGGTCAGCAGGTAGAGCACGATGGCGTAGAGCATCGCGGCGGCGCCGATGCCGACGAGAACGAAGCGGTAGCCGTGGACGCCGCGCTTCCAGGCGAGCAGGAAGATGGCCAGGCCGGTGGCCACACCGCCGACGACGGAGCCGGCGGCGACGCCGTAGGGCCCGCTGTGGAAGTAGACGATGGCGACCAGCGCGCCGACCGAGGAGCCCTGGGCGAAGCCGAGCATGTCCGGGCTGCCGAGCGGGTTGCGGGAGACGGTCTGGAAGACCGCCCCGGCGATGCCGAAGGCGGCGCCGACCAGCAGCCCCACCAGCACCCGGGGCAGCCGGAGTTCCTGCACGATGAACTCCTGGCCGGTGGTGCCGCCGCCGGTGAGGGTGCTCAGCACCTCGGAGGGCGTCATCGGGTAGTCGCCGGAGCCGACCAGCGCGACGGCGGCGGCCAGCGCCACGGCCAGCAGCAGCAGTCCGGCGAGGGCGGCGCGCACGTCGAGCCGGACCGAGAGCCCGCTCCCGGTGCGGAGCGCCCGTACGCACCGGGTGGGCCGCGCCCCGGCCGTCACCTTGGTTCGCTCGTTGCGCTCACTCACAACCTCGTTGCGCTCACTCACAGCTGGGCCATCCTCCGACGCCGTACGAGACAGATGAAGACCGGTCCGCCGATGACGGCCGTGACGATGCCGACCTGGAGTTCGCCGGGCCGGGCCACGATCCGGCCGAGCACGTCCGCGCCCAGCAGCAGCACCGGCGAGAGCACCGCCGAGTACGGCAGGATCCAGCGCATGTCCGGCCCGGTGACGGCCCGTACGGCATGCGGCACCATCAGGCCGACGTAGACGATCGGGCCGCAGGCGGCGGTCGCCCCGCCGCACAGCAGGGTGACCGCGAGCATCGCCAGCACCCGGGTGCGGGTCAGCCGCGCGCCCAGCGCCCGCGCCTGGTCGTCGCCGAGCGCGATGGCGTTCAGCGGCCGGGCGAGCAGCAGCGCCAGGAGCGCGCCGGCCGCGAGGAACGGCGCGACCTCGGTGACCGTCGGCATGGTCGCGGCGGCCAGCGAACCGACCGTCCAGAAGCGCATCTTGTCCAGCGCCGCGTTGTCCAGCAGGTTGACGGCGTTGAGGTAGCCGGTGAGGACGGCGGTGAGCGCGGTGCCGGCGAGGGCGAGCCGCACCGGGGTGGCGTTCCGGGTGCCGCCGAGGACGTAGACCGCCACCGAGACCAGCGCGGCGCCGGCGAACGCGAACCACACATAGCCGGTCAGCGAGGTGACGCCGAGGAAGCTGATGCCGGAGACGACGGCGGCCGAGGCGCCGGCGTTGATGCCGAGGACTCCGGGATCGGCGAGCGGGTTGCGGGTCAGCGCCTGCATGACCGTGCCGGCGAGGCCGAGGGCGGCGCCGGCGAGCAGACCGAGGAGGGTGCGGGGCACCCGCACGTCGCGGACGATGACGTCGGTGTCGGAGCCGGAGTAGTGGAACACCCCGTGCCACACCTGGTCGAGGGGGATCTGTTTGGCGCCGACGGCGATGCCGAGGACGGCGATCACGGCGAGCCCGGCCACGGAGGCCAGCAGCCCCGCCGAGCGTATGACGGGGCGTCGGCGGGGGGCCGCGGGGGCCGGCGCCGCGGTTGCTGCGGGGGGACTGTCAACCAACACGCTAGTTAGGTTAGCCTACCCTCACAAGCATGTGATCAGCCGGCTCTCCGGAGCGGCCCTACCCGGCCGTACGCCCCGCCGATCCGGTCACCCCTTCGAGAGAGAAGTACCCACGCATGAGAACCCCCCGAAGCGTAACCCCGTCCCGCCGCGGCGTCCTGGCCGCGGGCGGCGCCGTCGGCATCGGCGCGCTGCTCGCCGCGTGCGGAGGGGGCAGGGGTTCGGGGGGCGGCAACGGCGGTGCCGCGGGCGGCCCGTGGTCCTTCACCGACGACCGCAAGCAGAAGGTCTCCCTCCCCCACGCCCCCCAGCGCATCGTCGCGTTCACCGGCACCGCCGCCGCGCTGCACGACTTCGGCGCCGCCGACCGGATCGTCGGCGTCTTCGGTCCCACCAAGCTCAAGGACGGCAGGCCCGACCCGCAGGCCGGCGACCTCGACGTCGACAAGGTCACCGTCATCGGCAACGCCTACAACCAGTTCAACGTCGAGAAGTACGCCGGCCTGAGCCCCGATCTGCTGGTCACCAACATGTACGAGCCGGGCGCGCTCTGGTTCGTCCCGGACGACAGCAAGGACAAGATCGGCAAGCTCGCCCCGAGCGTGGCCATCACCTCCTCCCGGGTACCGCTCGACCACATCGTCGCCCGCTACGCGCAGCTGGCCACGGCACTCGGCGCGGACCCGAAGGCCAAGAAGGTCACCGAGGCCAAGGCCCGCTTCGAGAAGGCCGCCGAGGCGCTGCGCAAGGCCGCCAGGGCCCACCCGGTCAAGGTGCTGGCCTGCTCCGGCAGCGCCGACCTCTTCTACGCCTCCAACCCCGGCATCAACGCCGACCTCATGTACTTCAAGTCCCTCGGCGTCGACCTGATCGTCCCGGACCACCTGGACAAGGGCGGCTACTTCGAGAGCCTCAGCTGGGAGAACGCCGACAAGTACAAGGCGGACGTGCTCCTGCTGGACAACCGCAGCGCCACCCTCCAGCCCAAGGACCTGGCGGCCAAGCCCGCCTGGAACAAGCTCCCCGCCGTCAAGGCCGGCCAGATCACCCCCTGGTCCAGCGAGCCGCGCTTCTCCTACGCGGGCGCCGCACCGCTCCTCGAATCGCTCACCAAGGCCATCGAAGGCGCCGGAAAGGTCGACTGACGCGGCGCCGCTCCCGCCCGCCGCCCCGCCACACCAGCTCACCGGCTCCAACCGACCCCGTACGCACGCCAATCCCCGTACCGTCCCGGGAGGTTCCCGAATGACCACGACCGCCGCCCCCGCCGCCGCGCCGTACCGCTTCTTCGACGTCCACGTCGTCCGCGCCCGTCGGCTGAGTACGTCCATGGTCCGGATCACCTTCGGCGGCGAACGGCTCGACGCACTGGTCTCCGGCGGCCGGGACCAGCGCTTCAAGGTGTTCCTCCCGCAGCCCCACCAGACGGTGCCGGTCTTCGCCGACATGGGCGACGGCTGGTACACCGCCTGGCGGGCGCAGGACCCGGCCGAGCGGCCCGTGATGCGCTCGTACACCATCCGCGAACAGCGCCCCGAAACAGGCGAGTTCGACGTGGACTTCGCGCTGCACGGCGCCGACGGCCCCGCAGCGGCGGTGGCCGGCGGCCCGGCCAGCCGGTGGGCCGCCGGCGCCCGGCCCGGCGACCGGCTGACCGTCCTCGCCCCGGCCGTCGAGGACAACGGCGGGGTCGACTTCCGGCCGCCGCCCGGCACCGACTGGATCCTGCTCACCGGCGACGAGACGGCGCTGCCCGCCATCGCCGGAATCCTGTCCTGGCTCTCCCCCGGCACCCGGGCCAAGGTCTGGATCGAGATCGGGCACGAGGACGACCGGCAGCAGCTGCCGACGTTCGCCGACGCCGAGATCACCTGGCTCGTCCGGGACCCGGCCACGGCCGCGCGCACCGAGCCCGTACAGGACGCGCTGCGCACCGCCGAACTGCCCGGGGGCAAGCCCTACGCCTGGATCGCCGGCGAGGCCGGCACCGTCAAGGCGGTGCGCCGGCATCTCGTCGGGGAGCGCGGATTCGACCGCCGGGCGGTCAAGTTCACCGGCTACTGGCGGCGCGGCGCCACCGAGGAGGAGCTGCTCGCGGAGCTCACCGCCGCGGCGGCCAAGAGCACCCGGCAAGCGGCCTGAGCGGTCCGGGCCCCGCCGCACCGGCGAGGCCCGGCACCCCCGTGACGCCCCGTCACATACCGATCCGCCGCAGCGCCTTCCCGGCGTCCGCCGCGCAGCCGCCCTCGCCGGCGGCCGTCCAGGCCGCCGCGCACAGCGCCCGCAGCCCGTCCAGCGGCGCCCCCGCGCCGTCCAGGTCCAGGGTGTCCCCGGCCCCGGCACCCGACGCCGTGGCCCGCCAGCCCCCGCACCGGAAGCCGTCGCCGTCCGCCGTCACCTCCGGCTGCGGCGCCAGCACACCGCGCAGATCCGCGTCCACATACGTCGGCCGGTGCCGCGGCGGCGCCGCCAGCAGCTCCGCCGGGGTCGTCACCCCGGTCAGCACCAGCAGCGAGTCGACCCCGCCGTTCCAGGCACCCTCGATGTCGGTGTCGAGCCGGTCCCCGATCACCAACGGCCGCTCGGCGCCGGTCCGCAGCACCGTCTCCCGGTGCATCGGCGGCTGCGGCTTGCCCGCCACCTGCGGCGCACCGCCCGCGGCGATCCGCACCACCTCGACCAGCGCGCCGTTGCCCGGCGCGATACCGCGTTCCTTGGGAATCGTCAGATCGGTGTTGGACGCGAACCACGGCACCCCGCGCTGCACCGCGTACGCGGCCTCCGCCAGCTGCCCCCAGTCCAGCTCCGGGTCGTAACCCTGGACCACCGCCGCCGGATCGTCGTCCGCCGACCCCACCGGCTCCAGCCCGCGCTCGCGCAGCGCCACCCGCAGCCCCTCGCCCCCGATGGCCAGCACCCGGGCGCCCGACGGCACCTGCTCGGCGATCAGCCGGGCCACCGCCTGCGCCGAGGTGATCACGTCCTCCGCCGCCGTCGGCAGACCGAATCCGGTCAGCTGGTCGGCGACCGCCTGCGGCGTCCGGGCCGCGTTGTTCGTCACATACGCGAGGTGCATCCCGCGCTCCCGCGCCGCGGTCAGCGACTCCACGGCATGCGCGACGGCCTGCCCGCCGGCGTAGACCACCCCGTCCAGATCCAGCAGCGCCGTGTCATACGCCTCGCTCAGCGCCCGCCGGCTCCCCTCGGGCCGGCACGGCTCGCTCCCCCCCCCCCC
>NZ_KN708638.1:1842695-1852695 GCF_000805335.1 Streptomyces sp. CT34
GCCCCGCGGCGCTCGTCCCCGCCCGCCCGCACGCGCATCTGCTCGTCCATCCCGTACTGCTCCTCGCTTCCTCGCTCCTCCGTGCCGTACGAAGGGCTCCGGCGCGCTGCGCGAAGGGCCGGCCCGCCTCCTGGACCCGCCGTCCGCCGCCGCGCTGCTACCGATATTTCCGGCCACCGGGGGCCGCTCCCCCGATCATCCCGCACCCGCCGAGCGGCATAGCATTCTTCAATGACCAGTACCGACGGCCTTCGCCTCCTCCCGTTCCGCGGACTGCGCTATGCCCCGGACCGGGTCAGCAGCCTCACCGCGGTCACCTCCCCGCCCTACGACGTCGTGGTCCGGCCGGACGGCGTCCGTGAGCTGGAAACCTCCGATCCGTACAACATCGTCCGGCTGATCCTCCCGCACGCCGCGGACCCGACCACCCGCCACCGCCAGGCCGCCGACACCCTCCGCCGCTGGCGCGCCGAGGGCGTCCTGACCCGCGACCCCGAGCCCGCCCTGTACGTCTACGAACAGCGCTGCGGCGACGTCCTCCAGCGCGGACTGATCGGCGCGCTGCGCCTGGACGGCCCGGTGCTGCCGCACGAGGACGTGATCCCCGAAGTGGTCGAGGACCGGGCCGCGCTGATGCGCGCCGCAGCCGCCAACTTCGAGCCGCTGCTGCTCTCCTACCGCGGCCGGGGCACCGCGACCGGCGCCACCGCGGTCATCGAGCGCACGGTCCAGAGCGCCCCGCTGCTCGCCACCACCACCGAGGACGGCTTCGCGCACCGCCTCTGGGCGGTCACCGACCCCGCCGACCTGGCCGCCGTCGACGAGGACCTGTCCCACCAGGAGGCGCTGATCGCCGACGGCCACCACCGCTGGGCGACCTACCAGCGGCTCCGCGAGCAGCAGCCCGGCGCCACCGCCGCGTCCCCCTGGGCGTCCGGACTGGTGCTGCTCGTCGACACCGCCCGCCATCCGCTCCAGGTCCGCGCGATCCACCGCGTGCTGCCGCACCTGCCGCTCGCCAAGGCGCTCGCGGAGGTGACCGGCGCGTTCCGGGTCCGCCGGCTGCCCGGCGAACTGCCCGCCGCCCTGGAGACGCTGGAGGAGACGGCCGGCAGCGCCTTCGTCCTCTCCGGCGGCCCGGACGAGTTCCACCTCCTCGACCGGCCCGACCCCGGGCTGCTCGACCGGGCGATCCGCACCGACCGCCCCGAGGCGTGGCGGCGGCTGGACGCGACCGTGCTGCACTCCGTTCTGCTCGACGAGATCTGGCGGATTCCCGACCATCCCTCGGACATCAGCTATCTGCACCGCACCACGGACGCCGTCGAGCAGGCCGCCCGGCACGGCGGCACGGCCGTCCTGCTGCGCGCCACGTCCGAGGAGACGGTCCGCCAACTCGCCCAGCACGGCGTGACGATGCCGCGGAAGTCGACGTCCTTCGGCCCGAAGCCCGCCACCGGCCTGGTGCTGCGCACGCTGGACGACGCCGCGGACTGAACACCCCTGGTCGGGCCGCCCGCGGCACCCGATACCCACCCGATGATCCGGTTAGGTTAGGCTTACCTCACTACGTCATCGGGTGGGCCTCCCTGCCCCCGTGCACACCTCCGCCCTGCACGGGACGTGGTCAACTCCGCACCAGGGAGGGCACTTCATGAGTCTCCTCGCGCACCCCGCCGAGGACCCGGTCGACAGCCGGACATATCTGCTCAACAACGGCACCGCCGACCAGTACCGCACCGCCGTCACCGACAGCGTCGCACGGATCAGCGGCCGGATCGCCGCCACCGACCGCCCGTTCACCGGCATCTCCGTCGACGGCCTCACCCCCGCCGTCGACGCCGTCGACCTCGACACACCCCTGCGCGACCCGGCCGCCGCCCTCGACGAGCTCGAAGAGGTCTACCTCCGCGACGCCGTCTACTTCCACCACCCGCGCTACCTCGCGCACCTCAACTGCCCCGTGGTGATCCCCGCCCTCGTCGGCGAGGCGGTGCTCTCCGCCGTCAACTCCTCCCTGGACACCTGGGACCAGAGCGCCGGCGGCACCCTCATCGAACGCCGGCTGATCGACTGGACGGCCCGCCGCATCGGCCTCGGCGAAGCCGCCGACGGCATCTTCACCAGCGGCGGCAGCCAGTCCAACCTCCAGGCGATGCTGCTGGCCCGGGACGAGACCTGCCGCCGCGAACTGGCCCGCGCCACCACCCCGGACGGCACCCGGCTCACCGACCTCCTCCCCCGGCTGCGCATCCTCGCCTCCGCCGCCGGCCACTTCAGCATCCGCAAGTCCGCCACCCTGCTGGGCCTCGGCGCGGAGGCCGTCATCGCCGTACCGACCGACGAGCACCGGCGGATGCGCACCACCGCCCTCGCCGCCGAACTGGAGCGTTGCCGGCGCGACGGCCTGATACCCATGGCGGTCGTCGCCACCGCCGGCACCACCGACTTCGGCTCCATCGACCCGCTCCCCGAGATCGCCGCACTGGCCGCCCGCCACGGCGCCTGGATGCATGTCGACGCCGCGTACGGATGCGGACTGCTGGTCTCCCGCCGCCGCGAGCTGCTCACCGGAATCGAGCGCGCCGACTCGGTCACCGTCGACTACCACAAGTCCTTCTTCCAGCCGGTCAGTTCGAGCGCCGTCCTGGTCCGCGACCGGGCCGCCCTCCGGCACGTCACCTACCACGCGGACTACCTCAACCCGCGCCGGATGGCCGAGCGGCGCATCCCCAACCAGGTCGACAAGTCGCTCCAGACCACCCGCCGGTTCGATGCCCTCAAACTCTGGCTCACCCTGCGCATCATGGGCGCCGACGCCGTCGGCGAGCTCTTCGACGAGGTCATCGACCGGGCCGCGGACGCCTGGAAGCTGCTGTACGACGACCCGCGCTTCGACGTCGTCGTCGAACCCCAGCTCAGCACCCTGGTCTTCCGCTACGTCCCCGGCGACGACCACGACCCCGAACTGAGCGACCGGGTCAATCTGCACGCCCGGGAAGCCCTCTTCGCCTCCGGTGACGCGATCGTCGCCGGCACCAAGGTCGACGGCCGGCACCACCTCAAGTTCACCCTGCTCAACCCCGAGACCACGCTCGACGACATCGCCACCGTCCTCGACCTGATCGCCGAGCACGCCGGCCGCTACCTCGCCGCCCTGCCCCGGCCGGCCCTCAGCGCCCGCTGACCCTCCCCCCGATCCACCACCCCCTCACGGAGACCCTCGTGACCGCCCCTCACGATGCCCCCTACGACTTCGTCGGCATCGGCCTCGGCCCCTTCAACCTCGGCCTCGCCTGCCTGACCGAGCCCATCGACGACCTCAGCGGCCTGTTCCTGGACAACAAGCCGGCCTTCGACTGGCACCCCGGCATGATGCTCGACAGCAGCCACCTCCAGGTCCCCTTCATGGCCGATCTGGTCACCCTCGCCGACCCCACCTCGCCCTTCTCCTTCCTCAACTACCTGAAGGAATCGGGCCGGATGTACTCCTTCTACATCCGCGAGAACTTCTATCCGCTGCGCGCCGAGTTCAACGACTACTGCCGCTGGGCCGCCGGCAAGCTCGACACCATCCGCTTCGCCCACGAGGTCACCACCGTCGAGTACGACGAGACCGCGGAGCTCTATGTCGTCCACGCCGACCACCAGGGCGAACGCCGCACCTTCCGCGCCCGCAGGCTCGTCCTGGGCACCGGCACCCCGCCGCACCTCCCGGACGCCTGCCGCGACCTGGGCGGCGACCTGCTGCACAACACCGACTACCTGGACGCCAAGCCCGCCCTCCAGGCCAAGAAGAGCATCACCCTCATCGGCAGCGGCCAGAGCGCGGCCGAGATCTACCACGACCTCCTCCAGGACATCGACAGCCACGGCTACCACCTGACCTGGGCCACCCGCTCCCCCCGCTTCTTCCCCCTCGAATACACCAAGCTCACCCTGGAGATGACCTCACCGGAGTACGTGGACTACTTCCACGCCCTCCCCGCGGCCACCCGCGACCACCTCAACGCCACCCAGAAGCACCTCTACAAGGGCATCGACTCCGAGCTCGTCAACGACATCTTCGACCTCCTCTACCAGAAGAACCTGGCCGGCCCGGTCCCCACCCGCCTGCTCACCAACACCGCGCTGAACACCGCGCGTTACGACGCGGCCACCGGTACCTACACCCTCGGCCTGCGCCAGGAGGAGCAGGGCCAGGACTTCACCCTCGACACCCAGGGCCTGATCCTCGCCACCGGCTACCGCTACCGCGTACCGGACTTCCTCACCCCCGTCCGCGACCGCATCACCTGGGACGATCGGGGCCGCTACGACGTCGCCCGCAACTACAGCATCGACACCACCGGTCACGGCATCTACGTGCAGAACGCCGAGCTGCACACCCACGGCTTCGTCACCCCCGACCTCGGCATGGCCGCCTACCGCAACTCCTGCATCATCCGCGAGCTGCTCGGCCGCGAGTACTACCCGGTCGAAAAGGCCATCGCCTTCCAGGAGTTCGCCGCCCCGGCCACCGCGCACCACACGGAGATCCCCGCATGACCACTCCCGTCTTCACCCGCACCGATCCTGTGCTCGGGGAGTTCTCCGTACGCCCCGTCGACCCGGCCGCCGACACCCCGCTGCTGCACCGCTGGGTCACCGACCCCAAGGCCGTCTTCTGGCTGATGCAGGACTGCGATCCGGCCGCCGTCGAGAAGGAGTTCCGGCGGATCGCCGCCGACCCCCACCACGACGCCTTCCTCGGGCTGCACAACGGCGCCCCCGCCTTCCTCATGGAGCGCTACGACCCCGCCCACCGGGAACTCGTCGGCAGCCACGCCGCCCAGCCCGGCGACGTCGGGATGCACTTCCTCACCGCCCCCACCGACACCCCCGTCCACGGCTTCACCCGCGCGGTCATCACCACCGTCATGGAGATGCTCTTCGCCGACCCGGACACCCGGCGCGTCGTCGTCGAACCCGACACCCGCAACACCGCCGTGCACGCCCTCAACAAGGCCGTCGGCTTCGAGGTCGTCCGCACCCTCTCCCTCCCCGCCAAGGACGCCTACCTCAGCGTCTGCACCCGCGACCAGTTCCTGGCCACCCGAGGAGCCTGCTGATGCCCACCGCCACCGCCCCGCAGACGACCGCCCACGGCACCCCGCAGCCCCCCGCCCAGGACGCCGTCGCGCACCTCACCCCCGCCCTCTGGGAGCGCGCCAACCGCGCCCTGATCCGCAAGGCCCTCGCCGAGTTCGCCCACGAACGGCTGCTCACCCCCCGGCCCCTGCCGCAGGCCAGCCACTACGCCGTACGCAGCGACGACGGACACACCGAATACCGGTTCACGGCCCGCAGACAGGCCCTCGACCACTGGCAGATCGATCCCGGCAGCATCACCCGCCACCGCACCGGCACGGACACCGAACTCCCCCTGGACGCCCTGGACTTCATCACCGAACTGCACGGCTCCCTGGGCCTGGCCCCGGCCGTCCTCCCGGTCTACCTGGAGGAGATCAGCTCCACCCTCTCCGGCACCGCCTACAAGCTCGCCGGCGACGCCCCCACCGCCGCCGAACTCGCCGCCTCCGGCTTCCAGGCCATCGAGACCGGAATGACCGAGGGCCACCCCTGCTTCGTCGCCAACAACGGCCGCCTCGGCTTCGGCATCCACGAGTACCACGCCTACGCCCCCGAAGCCGCCGCCCCCCTCCGGCTCGTCTGGCTCGCCGCCCACCGCGACCACACCACCTTCACCGCCGGCGCCGGCCTCGACTACGAGACCCTGCTGCGCGACGAACTGCCCGAGCCCACCCGCAACCGCTTCGCGGCCACCCTCACCGGCCTCGGCCTCGACCCCGACGACTACTACCTCTTCCCCACCCACCCCTGGCAGTGGTGGAACAAGCTCTCCGTCACCTTCGCCGCCGAGGTCGCCAACCGGCGCCTGGTCTGCCTGGGCCACGGCGACGACCAGTACCTGGCCCAGCAGTCCATCCGCACCTTCTTCAACACCACCAGCCCCACGAAGCACTACGTCAAGACCGCCCTCTCGGTCCTCAACATGGGCTTCATGCGCGGCCTTTCCGCCTCCTACATGGAAGCCACCCCCGCCATCAACGACTGGCTGGCCCGCCTGATCGACGCCGACGACACCTTCAAGGCCGCCCGCTTCTCGATCATCCGCGAGCGCGCCGCCATCGGCTACCACCACCGCCAGTACGAGGCCGCCACCGACAAGGGCTCCCCCTACCGCAAGATGCTCGCCGCCCTCTGGCGCGAAAGCCCCGTCCCCACCCTCGAACCGCACCAGCGTCCGGCCACCATGGCCTCCCTCCTCCACCTGGACCGCGACGGCAACTCCTTCGCCGCCGCCCTCATCGAGGAGTCCGGCCTCGCGCCCGCCACCTGGCTCCGCCGCTACCTCGACGGCTACCTCACCCCGGTCCTGCACGCCTTCTACGCCTACGACCTGGTCTTCATGCCGCACGGCGAGAACGCCATCCTCGTCATCGAGGACGGCGCGGTGGCCCGGGTGATCTTCAAGGACATCGCCGAGGAGATCGCCGTGATGTCCGCCGACGCGGTCCTGCCGCCCGCCGTCGAGCGCATCCGCGCCGACGTCCCCGAGGACAAGAAGCTCCTCTCCGTCTTCACCGACGTCTTCGACTGCTTCTTCCGCTTCCTGTCCGGCACCCTCGCCGACCACGGCGTTCTCGACGAGGACACCTTCTGGCGCACCGTCGCCGAGTGCATCACCGACTACCGCATGGCACACCCCCACCTCGCCGACAAGTTCGCCCAGTACGACATCTTCGCCCCCGAGTTCGCCCTGTCCTGTCTCAACCGCCTCCAACTGCGCGACAACCAGCAGATGGTCGACCTCCAGGACCCCGCCGGCGCCCTCCAGCTCATCGGCACCCTCCGCAACCCCATCGCCCCCTACGCACCCTGACACCCCCTCACCCCAACGCAGAAGGGCGGGACCCGCACGGGTCCCGCCCTTCTCCTCATCCTTTATCAGGACGGATCCAGCTATCGAGCCATCCGTCAGCCCTTGCCGGGCGCCTCGGCCGAGCCGGGCTCCGCCTCGTCCTCGGACTCCTCCAGCACATCCGTGAACTGCACCCCGTCCAGCTCCGCGAGCCGGTCCGAAGCATCCGTCGCGCCGGCCTGATCGGCCTCCAGCGCCCTGGCGAACCAGTCCCGCGCCTCACCCGCGCGCCCGACCTCCAGCAGCGCGTCCGCATACGCGTACCGCAGCCGCGCCGTCCACGGGTGCACCGCGTTCGACGCCAGCTCGGGGCTCTGCAACGTCACCACCGCGGCGTCCGCCTGCCCCATGTCCCGGCGCGCCCCGGCCGCGACCAGCCGCATCTCCACCTGCCCGGCCCGGTCCAGCTTCTGCACCTCCGGCTCACCGGCCATCGCCAGCGCCTTCTCCGGCCGCCCGAGCCCGCGCTCGCAGTCCGCCATGACCGGCCACAGCTCCGCGCTGCCGGTCATCCGCCGGGCCGCCCGGAACTCCGCCAGCGCCTCGCTGTACTTCCCGACCGCGTACGCCGCGAAGCCGGCCGCCTCGCGCACCGCGGCAACCCGGGACGCCAGCCGCAGCGCCACCCGCGAGTACCCGTACGCCTTCTCCGGGTCCTCGTCCAGCAGCTTCGCGACCATCACCAGGTTCCTGGCGACATCCCCGGCCAGCGTCTTCGGCAGGCTCAGCAGCTCCTGCCGCACATCCTTGTCGATCTCCTCACCGGTGACGTCGTCCGGAATCGGCAGCCGCTTGATCGGCTCCCGGTCCCGCCGCTCGTCCCGACGGTCATCCCGCCCACGCCCGCCCCCATAAGGCCGACGCCCGGAACGCTCCTCGTCCCGCCGGAATCCACCCCGGTACCCACCACGCTCGTCATCCCTACGCGGCCCCCGGTCATCCCTGCGGAACCCACCCCGCTCACCACGGTCATCATCACGACGCGGCCCACGGTCATCACGCCGGAAACCACCGCGCTCACCACCCCGCACATCATCACGCCGCGGACCCCGGTCATCACGCCGGAACCCACCACGGCCATCCCGCCGGTCGTCCCGCCGCTCGTCCCGACGGAACCCACCGCGCTCGTCGTCCCGCCGCGGCCCCCGATCGTCCCTGCGGAACCCACCCCGCTCACCACGCTCATCATCACGACGCGGCCCACGGTCATCACGCCGGAACGCACCACGCTCACCACGGTCACCGCCGAACGACCGCTCGTCCCGCCGGAATCCACCCCGGTAGCCACCGCGCTCGTCGTCCCGACGCGGCCCACGGTCATCCCTGCGGAACCCACCCCGCTCACCACGCTCATCATCACGACGCGGCCCACGGTCATCACGCCGGAAACCACCCCGCTCACCACGGTCGTCCCGACGGAAACCGCCGCGCTCACCACCCCGCACGTCATCACGCCGCGGACCCCGGTCATCACGCCGGAACCCACCACGCTCGCGGTCCCCGCCGCGGTAACTGCCGCGCTCACCACCGCGGTTGTCCCGGCTGTCGCGCCGCGGACCGCGGTCATCACGCCGGAAACCACCACGGTCACCGTCGTCACGCCTGGGCCGGCGCTCCGAACGATCGTCGGAAGAGTTGGTGGACATCGGCGTGACTCCTGTCTTCGGTACTGCATTCATTCTCACGCACCGACCACTTCGGCGCGCTTCGGCAAAGCAAAAAGGACCCTTGGTCCCAGCGTGAACGCTGGGACCAAGGGTCCTTGAAAGATTGTTCGGCGGCGTCCTACTCTCCCACAGGGTCCCCCCTGCAGTACCATCGGCGCTGAAAGGCTTAGCTTCCGGGTTCGGAATGTAACCGGGCGTTTCCCTAACGCAATAACCACCGAAACCCATTCGGGTTCTAGCGAACAAGCACACTTTTTAATTGAAGAAGTGGAACTGGTTCAACCGACATTGCGACTGTTCGCAACCCGGGAACCACACAGTGGACGCGAGCAACTGAGGACAAGCCCTCGGCCTATTAGTACCAGTCAACTCCAACCGTTACCGGTCTTCCATATCTGGCCTATCAACCCAGTCGTCTACTGGGAGCCTTACCCCATCAAGTGGGAGGGAGCCCTCATCTCGAAGCAGGCTTCCCGCTTAGATGCTTTCAGCGGTTATCCTTTCCGAACGTAGCCAACCAGCCATGCCCTTGGCAGAACAACTGGCACACCAGAGGTTCGTCCGTCCCGGTCCTCTCGTACTAGGGACAGCCCTTCTCAAGACTCCTACGCGCACAGCGGATAGGGACCGAACTGTCTCACGACGTTCTAAACCCAGCTCGCGTACCGCTTTAATGGGCGAACAGCCCAACCCTTGGGACCGACTCCAGCCCCAGGATGCGACGAGCCGACATCGAGGTGCCAAACCATCCCGTCGATATGGACTCTTGGGGAAGATCAGCCTGTTATCCCCGGGGTACCTTTTATCCGTTGAGCGACGGCGCTTCCACAAGCCACCGCCGGATCACTAGTCCCTACTTTCGTACCTGCTCGACCCGTCAGTCTCACAGTCAAGCTCCCTTGTGCACTTACACTCAACACCTGATTGCCAACCAGGCTGAGGGAACCTTTGGGCGCCTCCGTTACCCTTTAGGAGGCAACCGCCCCAGTTAAACTACCCACCAGACACTGTCCCTGATCCGGATCACGGACCCAGGTTAGACATCCAGCACGACCAGAGTGGTATTTCAACAACGACTCCACACCAACTGGCGTTGGCGCTTCACAGTCTCCCACCTATCCTACACAAGCCGAACCGAACACCAATATCAAGCTATAGTAAAGGTCCCGGGGTCTTTCCGTCCTGCTGCGCGAAACGAGCATCTTTACTCGTAATGCAATTTCACCGGGCCTATGGTTGAGACAGTCGAGAAGTCGTTACGCCATTCGTGCAGGTCGGAACTTACCCGACAAGGAATTTCGCTACCTTAGGATGGTTATAGTTACCACCGCCGTTTACTGGCGCTTAA
>NZ_KN708638.1:1858108-1901307 GCF_000805335.1 Streptomyces sp. CT34
CTGACCGGACAGAGTGTCAGCAACCGACCAGGAGGTCCGAGGTGTCCGAGCTGAAGCGACGGCCGCTCCCGCACGATTTCCACCCGCCGGTGGCGGAGTTCACGGTGGTGAGCGAGGAGGTGGAGCCGGGCGGGAGGCTGGGTTCGGAGCAGGTCTACTCCGGCGGCAACCGCTCGCCGCAGCTGCGGTGGGAGGGCGCCCCCGCGGGGACGAAGAGCTACGCCGTCACCTGCTACGACCCGGATGCGCCGACCGGCAGCGGGTTCTGGCACTGGGTGCTGTTCGATATCCCGGCGTCGGTGACGGAGCTGCCGGCGGGGGCCGGCAGCGGTGACATGAAGGGGCTTCCCAAGGGGGCCGTGCACGTCCGCAACGACTACGGGACGCGGGACTTCGGGGGCGCGGCGCCGCCGCCCGGCGACGGGCCGCACCGCTATGTGTTCACCGTCTACGCGGTGGACCAGGAGAAGCTGGGCCCGGACGAGGACGCCTCGCCCGCGGTGGTGGGCTTCAATCTGCGGTTCCACGCGATCGGGCGGGCTCAGCTGATCGGTGAGTACGAGGTGCCCGCGTAGGGCTCGTCGGGCCGGCGGACCGCGGCCCGTAATTACGTTGCGCCCCGGCGCTTCCGGCACGCACAGTGGTACGCGTACCGCCGCCTGTTCCAGGCGTCGGGCAGCTGGTACCGCAGTGGCGGGAGCGGCGGGGCGCAGGTGTGTCGCCCACCGTTCGCCGGAGTCCGCATTCGTGTCGGGCGTCCGCGCCGGCTGTCGTACGCTCCGGGTTCCGTGCACATCACGGGGGCGGAACCCGGAGCGCACCTTTCGCGCCGGGCGTCCGGCGCTGTGCCCGGGGTGCCCGGCGCCGTTCCGGCCGGGCTGCGCAACACCTCTTCTTCATCGTGCGATCACCTTCCATTTCCCTTGTGGCATGCGGAAATTGCGTTGTCCGGGAAATACCTGCCACTGCACAGTGGAGCCACTTCGCCGCGGGGGCGAACCGGGTCCGGGAGGTGGACGGGATGCGCGAGACGCTGGTGCTGAATGCGAGCTTCGAGCCGCTGGCGACGGTGTCGCTGCGGCGTGCGGTGGTGCTGGTGATGCAGGACAAGGCGGTTGTCGAGCACGCCCACCCGGGGCTGCGGATCCGGGCCGCTTCGGTCGATGTGCCGGTGCCGCGGGTGATCAGGCTCAGCAGGTACGTACGGGTGCCGTTCCGAAGACGGGCGTCGTGGTCGCGGCGGGGGGTGCTGGTACGGGACCGGCATCGGTGCGCGTACTGCGGGAAGCGGGCGACCACCGTGGACCACGTCGTGCCGCGGTCGCACGGCGGTGGGGACACCTGGCTGAATACCGTCGCTTCGTGCGCGGAGGACAACCACCGCAAGGCGGACCGTACGCCCGAGCAGGCCGGGATGCGGCTGCTGCGCCGGCCCTTCGAGCCGACGCCGGCGGATGCGCTGGTGTCGGCTCTCGGAGTGTCCGTACGGGACATGCTGCCGATGGGGGCACCTCCTGTTGCCCTTTAGGCCATGGGGGAGGCTGCGGGCCCTGCCGGCGTAGCCCGGGGCCGGGACCGGTTCGGCCATCTGTCCGCCTCTCGCCCAACTCCCCTTATTTGACGAGGAGTTGAACGATGGCCAGCAGTCCCACGACGACGATGGCGGCGCGCAGGGCGACCGGCGGCAGCCGTCGGCCGACCTTGGCTCCTATCTGGCCGCCGAGTGCGGAGCCGACCGCGATGAGGGCGACGGCGGTCCAGTCGAAGTCGGCGACGAAGAGGAAGAAGACCGCCGCGACGCCGTTGACGACGGCGGCGAGGACGTTCTTGATGGCGTTGATGCGCTGGAGGTCGTCGCTGAGCAGCACGCCCATCAGGGAGAGGTATATGACGCCCTGGGCGGCGCCGAAGTAGCCGCCGTAGACGCTGGCCAGCAGCAGTCCGGCGAAGAGCACCGGCCCGCCGTCGTGCCGGGCGGTGGTGCCGTTGCGGGCGCGGCGGGCGCGCAGTGCGGCGGCGAGCCGGGGCTGGACGACGACCAGGACGAGGGCGACGGCGATCAGTGCGGGGACGATCATCCGGAACGCGGTGGAGGGCAGCGCGAGCAGCAGGACCGCGCCGGCCAGGCCACCGACGAGGGCGACGGACGCGAAGCGCAGCAGCCGCCGGGACTGGCCGGCCAGTTCGTGGCGGTAGCCGATGGCGCCGCTGATCGAACCGGGCACCAGGCCAAGGGTGTTGGAGACATTGGCCGTCACGGGCGGCAGGCCGATGGCGAGGAGTACGGGGAAGGTGATCAGGGTGCCGGAGCCGACGATGGTGTTGATCGTGCCGGCCCCGAGGCCGGCGACGAATACTGCGACTGCTTCCCAGATGGACACGCCGTCTCCTCACACGGTCAGGGTGCCTCCCCGCCATTGGAGGTCGAGGGGCACCCCGATCATGCACGAGTGGGTGGGCGCGTCAGTCGATGGGGGGTGACTGGCGGTTCGGGTTGCTGGGCTTGGGGATGCTGCCGCCACCGCCCCCGGGAGTGAAGTTGCCGATGGCGCCGCCGAGGCCCTTGAGGGCGTCGCCGATCTCGCTGGGCACGATCCAGAGCTTGTTGGCGTCGCCCTCGGCGATCTTCGGGAGCATCTGGAGGTACTGGTACGACAGCAGCTTCTGGTCCGGGTCTCCGGCGTGGATGGACTCGAAGACCACCCGGATCGCCTGGGCCTCGCCCTCGGCGCGCAGCGCGGCGGCCTTGGCCTCACCTTCGGCGCGGAGGATCGCGGACTGCTTCTGGCCCTCGGCGGTGAGGATCTCGGACTGCCGGACACCTTCGGCCTGGAGGATGGCGGCGCGCTTGTCACGGTCGGCGCGCATCTGCTTCTCCATCGAGTCCTGGATGGAGGTCGGCGGCTCGATGGCCTTGAGCTCGACGCGGTTGACGCGGATGCCCCACTTGCCGGTGGCCTCGTCGAGGACGCCTCGCAGCGCCGCGTTGATCTCCTCACGGGAGGTCAGGGTCCGCTCCAGGTCCATGCCGCCGATGATGTTGCGGAGGGTGGTGACGGTGAGCTGCTCGATGGCCTGGATGTAGCTGGCGACTTCGTAGGTGGCGGCGCGGGCGTCGGTGACCTGGTAATAGATCACGGTGTCGATGTTGACGACGAGGTTGTCCTGCGTGATCACCGGCTGCGGAGGGAACGGCACGACCTGCTCGCGGAGGTCGATGCGGTTGCGGATGGAGTCGATGAACGGGACGACGATGTTCAGGCCGGCGTTGAGCGTGCGGGTGTAGCGGCCGAAGCGCTCGACGATCGCGGCGCTGGCCTGCGGGATGACCTGGATCGTCTTGATGAGTGCGATGAACACGAGCACCACCAGGATGATCAGGACGATGATGATCGGTTCCACAGCGGCTCCCGTGCCCTTCGTTGCTGGTCCGTACCGGCCGGCGGCCGGCTTGACGTTGATCAGTCTTCCAGAGTCCCGGCGTGTCGCGCACCGGGTTCGGGTCAGATGACGACGGCGGTGGCGCCTTCGATCTCCACCACGTCGACCTGCTGGCCCGGTTCGTAGACCCGGTCGCTGTCGAGGGCACGTGCGGACCAGATTTCCCCGGCGAGCTTGATGCGGCCCCCCTCGCCGGAGTCGACCCGCTCCAGGACCGTGGCGCTTCTGCCCTTGAGCGCGTCGATGCCGGAGGCGAGCCGGGGGCTCTGGCCGCGGTGGCGGTTGGCGATGGGGCGCACGACGGCGACCAGCGCGACCGATACGGCGACGAACACGAGGAATTGCAGAACGGTGCCGCCACCGAGCGCTGCGGTGACGGCACCGGCGACGGCACCGACCGCGAACATCCCGAATTCGGGCAACGCGGTCACGACGAGGGGAATGCCCAGTCCTACGGCGGCGAGGAGCCACCACACCCATGGATCCACGGCTTCATGGTAGATCCGGGGCACGGTGCGGGACAGGGCGCGATCGGTCAGCGGCCCGACCGGCCGGGCCCGGCGGCTACTTGAGGGGCAGGCCCTGCGCCGTCCAGCGGTCGCTGCCGTTGCGCTCGACGATCAGCGGAAGGCCGAAGCAGTGCGAGAGGTTGCTGGAGGTCAGTTCGAGGTCGAGGGGGCCGGCGGCCAGCACCTTGCCCTGACGGATCATCAGGACGTGGGTGAAGCCCGGCGGGATCTCCTCGACGTGATGGGTGACCATGATCATCGACGGGGCGTACGGGTCGCGGGCGAGCCGGCCGAGGCGGCGCACCAGGTCCTCGCGACCGCCGAGGTCGAGGCCCGCGGCGGGCTCGTCCAGGAGCAGCAGCTCGGGGTCGGTCATCATCGCGCGGGCGATGAGGGTGCGCTTGCGCTCGCCCTCGGAGAGGGTGCCGAACTTCCGGTCGAGGTACTCGTTCATCCCGAGCCGGTCGAGGAAGGCGCGGGCGCGCTGCTCGTCGATGTCGTCGTAGTCCTCGCGCCAGCTCGCGGTCATGCCGTACGCGGCGGTGAGCACGGTCTGCAGGACGGTCTGGCCGCGCGGCAGCTTGTCGGCGAGCGCGACGCCGGCGATGCCGATGCGCGGGCGCAGGTCGAAGACGTCGACCCGGCCGAGCTGCTCGCCGAGGATGCTGGCGGTACCGGTGCTCGGGAAGAGGTAGCTGGAGGCGACGTTCAGCAGGGTGGTCTTGCCGGCGCCGTTGGGACCGAGGATCACCCAGCGCTCCCCCTCCTTGACCGACCAGGAGACCTGGTCCACCAGAGCCCGTCCTTCGCGGACCACGGATACGTCCACCAGCTCCAGCACATCGCTCATGAGCGCACTGTCTCCCATTGCTTCTCGGTCGTCGTGTGCGCCTGTAGGCGCAGCCCCCCTGCAAACCTACGCCACTCGCTGTCAGTGCTGTTCCCTAGGCTGGGGGCCATGCTCGATGAACCTCGTTCGGGACGGCTGGCCGCATGGGGAAATGCCCTTTTGGCCGGACTTGTCTCGCCTGATGACGCCGCGCACCGGATCGCGGACGACGACGCGGTGCACCGCGTGACGGACCTGCCCGGGGAGGACGCCCCGGTCGGGCTGACCCTCGCGCTCGGGCGGCTGCGGACGCTGGGCGCCGTCGGCCTGCGGGTGGCACTGCCGGTGCCCGGGCATCCGCTGGGGCTGAGCGGGCCGCCGGAGTTCAACGCACGGGCACTGGAAGCCGGGGAGGCGGTGCTGGCCCCCGGTACGGGGCTGGGCCTGGTCCCGGAGACATACGAGGCCGGTCCCGAGGGCGGCGTTGGGCCCGATGTGCATGTGGAGGTGGTCTGGCACTGCCTTCCGGCGCGGGAGGCTCCGCCGGCCGACGTACCGTCGCTGGGCGAGGCCGAGCGGGAGCTGGCGGAGGCGCTGCGGGAGGCGACGGAGGTGCTCTCGACGCTGGACGTGGCCGGGTCCGGTCCGGTCGCCGAGGCGGCGCTGGAGGCGTACCGGGCGCGGGCGGAGGCCGGCCGGCGGGTGCTGGCGCCGGGCTATCCGCCGCGGGCCGTACGGGTACTGGAGCTGGCGCAGCGGGTCGGTGCGCTGATCGACATCGCCCGGCAGGCGGGCGGGGACGGCCGGGAGCACGGCGCGGCGGTGAGCTCGTCGGAGATCGCGGCCCGCGCCGCGGCGCTGCGTCCGGTGGAGCGGACGGCCCGGCGGGCGCAGGTGGCGGCGTACAACTCCGCGGTCGAGGAGCGGGAGCGGCGCCGGGGGTGAACAGGGAAGGCCCCGCCGGCCGTGGACTGACCGGCGGGGCCTCGGGAGAACCGGGCGGAACTGCCCGGAGCGGTCCGGGGGATGCAGGCCCCGGGCCGACGGCCTCAGTTGTTGGTGCTCCCGTTGCCGAAGGCCGGGTTGAGCACGCCGCCGCCGTTGACGCTGTTGCCGGTGAGGTTCACGGGGACGTGAACCGGCGCCTGGACGACGTTGCCGGAGCCGGCGCCGGGGGAGCCGACGGCCTCGCCCTTGGCGTGCCCGCAATCGTGTGCAAACGCCGAACTGGCGGCAGCGCCGACAGCGAGACCGGTGGTGGCAAGGACAAGGGCGGCCTTTTTGGCGGTGTTCATGGTGGCGTGTTCCTCACGTGGTGGCACAGGGCCGTAACGACGATGACTGTGGAGTGCCGGACCGGCCGCTCGGCCAGGGCTTGGCGGGGCCGGTCCGGTGTGCCTCTTGCGCGCCAGGGCGCGGCGCGGTCAGGCGATCGGAGCGAATGCTCCGGCGATCAGCGGTTTGCGCAGTGGTTGCCGAAGGCCGGGTTGAGCACGCCGACGACGGAGATGGTGTTGCCGCAAACGTTCACGGGGGCGGCCACCGGGTCCTGGACGACGTTGCCCGACAGGACACCCGGGGACGCCACCGCGACACCGTCGGCCTGCGAGGCGTCGTGCGCGGAGGCGACACCGGCGCCCGCCAGGACGAGACCGGCCCCCGCCATCGTGATGGCCGCTACCCGCTTGATGTTCTTCACTTCTCTTGCTCCTCGTTGCCGATGCCGTGGCCAACCGCCACGACTGCACTGGGAAACGGCCCGGCCCGGAGCAGGGATACGCCAAACGGGCTACGTATACACGACAGTATGAATCCGGGATCTCCAGGGCGACGTTCGGTTAATAGGTTTGACGCCCCGTCCGGTCCCCGCCTCCCCCGCGTTTCAGGCCCCGATGCCGTGCCGGACGGCCCACAGCGCGGCCTGCGTGCGGTCGGCGAGGTCGAGTTTCATGAGGATGTTGGAGACGTGCGTCTTGACGGTCTTCTCGGACAGCACCAGCGTGCGGGCGATCTCGCGGTTGGAGCGGCCGTCGGCGATCAGGCCGAGCACCTCGCGCTCCCGGTCGGTGAGCGAAGTCCCGCGCCCCTGGCCGCCGTTGTTGTCCTCCTGGGAGAGCAGCGCGCCGGCCACCTCGGGCTGGAGCAGGACGTGCCCTGCGTGGATGGAGCGGATGGCACCGGCCAGCGCGTCCGGGTCGATGTCCTTGTAGACATAGCCGGCAGCGCCGGCGCGCAACGCCGGGACGACGGTGCGCTGTTCGGTGAAGCTGGTGACCACCAGCACCCTGGCCCGGTTGTCGAGTTCGCGCAGCCGGCGGAGCGCCTCGATGCCGTCCGTGCCGGGCATCTTGATGTCCATCAGGACGACGTCCGGGCGCAGTTGCTCGGTGGCGGCGACGCCCTCGTCACCGTCGGACGCCTCCCCCACCACCTCGATGTCGTCCTGGATCTCCAGGAACGTGCGCAGACCGCGGCGGACGACCTGGTGGTCGTCGACGAGCAGGACGCGGATCGGGCGGCGCTCGCCCTTGTCGCCCTCAGCCACCGGGCACCTCCATCTCGACAGCGGTGCCCCTGCCGGGCTCCGAATCCACGCTGAGCCTGCCCCCGACACCGCCGGCCCGATCATGCATCGAGACCAGGCCGAGGTGCCGGCCGGCCCGGCGGACCGCGCGGGTGTCGAAGCCGCGGCCGTCGTCGGCGACGCGCAGCAGGGCGCCCTGGCCGAAGCGGTTCAGGGTCACCTCGACGCGCCCGGCCCCCGAGTGCCGCAGGGCGTTGTGCAGCGCCTCCTGGGCGACCCGCAGCATGGCCTCCTCCTGGGCGGAGGGCAGCGCCCGTACGCCGTGGGCGGCGAAGGTGACGCGGGCGGAGTGGGCGCGGTCGAGGACCTGGACCTGGGAGCGCAGGGTGGCGACCAGGCCGTCCTCGTCCAGGGCCGCGGGGCGCAACTCGACCACGGCGGCGCGGAGTTCGTCGGCGGCCTCCGCGGCCAGCGCGGCGACCTGGTGCAGCTCGTCCTTGGCGCGGGCCGGGTCGCGGTCGACCAGCGCGGTCGCGGCCTGGGCGGTGAGCCGGAGGGAGAAGAGCTTCTGGGAGACCGCGTCGTGCAGCTCGTGGGCGAGCCGGGCGCGCTCGCCGGCGATGGTGAGCTCGCGGCTGCGCTCGTAGAGGCGGGCGTTGGTCAGGGCGATGGCGGCGTGCTGGGCGAGTATGCCGAGCAGTCGCTCGTCCTCCTCGGTGAAGCCGCAGGTGTGCTCCGGTTTGGGGCAGCGCTTGTTGGCCAGGAAGAGGGCGCCGAGGATCTCGTCGCCGTCGGCGACCGGGAGGCCGAGGAAGTCGGACATGTCCGGGTGGGCGTCGGGCCAGCCGCCGAACCGGGGGTCCTCACGGACGTCGGCGAGCCGCTCCGGGGTGGCGTTGTGCAGCATCGCGGCGAGGATGCCGTGCTGGCGGGGCAGCGGGCCGATGGCCTTCCACTGCTCGGCGCTGACGCCGTCCACCACGAACTGGGCGAAGCCTCCGTGGTCGTCGGGCACCCCGAGGGCGGCGTACTCGGCGTCCAGCAGCTCACGGGCCGAGGCGACGATCGTCTTGAGGACGTCGCGCACCTCCAGATGCCTGCTCATCGCCAGGATCGCGGTACTCACCGCGGGGATCCCGGCACCCGCTCCGTTGCTCATGGCCTCAACCGTACCGGCGGGCTGACCGGCCCGTATCGGTCCACCGGCGCCCCGCGCCTCCGACCGCGGGCCTAGGCCGAAGGCCCTGGGAGGGCCGGTTCGGCGGCCGACGCCCCGGGCGGCCGGATTCACGGTGAGGACGGGGGCGCGGGGCAGCGGGCCCGGCCCGCGGACGCGGGGACGCGATCACGCCGGTGACGATCATCACGGGAGCCTCGAAGGGGCTGGGCCGGGAGCCGCCGCGGCGCCGGCCGGGCGCGGCTGGGACCTGGTGGTGGACGCCAGGTCGGCCGGACCGCTGGAGGCGGCGGCGCGGGAGCTGCGGCGTACGGGGCGCGGGTGGTGGTGCCGCCCGGGGATGTGGCGGACGGCGGGCACCGGCGCCGCCGGTGGCCGCGGCGCGGGAGCCGGGCGGGCTGGACCTGCTGGTGAACAACGCGAGCGTGCTGGGTGTGGAGCCGCTGGTGCGGCCGGCGGAGCAGCCGCCGGACGGGCTGCGGACGGCGCTGGAGGGGAACGTGCTGGCGCCGCTGGGGCTCGTGCAGGAGGCGCTGCCGCTGTTGCGGTCCGCCACCCCTTCCCGATCGGTCGATCATTCCCTTTCGTCCCGTTCAGAACTTTCATCCCGTTCGGCAGCTCGTGAGTTGTTGTCCCCTTATACAGGGGAATGGAGCGGAGAGGTGCTGGATGGGCTTGATAGGCCGGATTGGCCGAATGATCTAGATAGGCCGGATTCCGCTGCGGAGACCTCGGGTGCCGAGGTGCCGGACGCCCATGAACCCGGTGAATCCGGCAGTCACGACTCATCCGCCAAAGAGAATGTGTCCCCTTATATAGGGACAGGTGGGGCGATCCTGGCCATCAGCTCGGATGCGGACGGATCTGTAGGCGGTGGCGGTCCCGCTCGACGACGGCTCCGGGCGCCCGCTGCCGGCCGCGGTCGTCCCGGCACTGCTGCGGCTGCGCCTGGCCGCCTTCCCGCGTTGTCGACTGCGGCGCCGTGCGCGTTTCTCACCGTTGCGGCGCTGTGCGGCCCGCGCAAGATTTCGGCTTTCCCGCCATGGCGCCCGCGGCGGGCGGTGCCGCTGCGCGGGGCCGTTCGGCTGCCGGACCGGTCCTCCGGACTCCGTCCTGCGCGGCCCGTCCCCTCCCTGGGGAGTGGAGAAGGCCGGTGAGACCGCACCTGACCCCTCTACGCGCGCGCAGCGGACGGAGCACGCACGGCCCCCACCGAGCCTTGCCATCCACCCACGGGAGAGGCCGCTCCGCAGGACGAAGTCCGGAGGAGCGGCAGCGCACCCGGCAACCCACGCCCGCCGCAGGCGCAAAGGCGAACGGCCACCACGACGGGAAAGCCGACGACCCGGGAAGGCGGCCACGCGCACCGGAACGGCTGCCGGGCGGGGCGCGGCTGGCCCTGGAGGCGCCGGTGGATCCGGCGAGCGCGCGGCTGTGGTGGGCGGAGCTGGTGCCGCGGCTGGTGAGTGCGGGGGGTGCAGTTCGCGCCGATCTCGCTGCACCCCGGCGTCGCGTCGGCGGAGGCGTTCGAGCCGCCGTGTCCGGAGCGGTTCGTGGTGCCGTCGGTCACCGCGTGGCTGGTGGACGCGGCGCGGGCGCGGCGCCGGGCGGCTCCCCGGGCGGCGGGCGGGTGGATCGTGGCGGTGGGGACCACGGCCGTACCGGCGCTGGAGCCGGCGACCGGGGCGGAGGGGCGGGTGCGGGCGGCGGCCGGCCGGCCGGATCTGGCGGTGACCCCGGAGCGCCCGCTGCGGGTGGTGGACGGCCTGCTCACCGGGCTGCACGAGCCCACCGCCGCGCATCCGCTGATGCCGGAGGCGGTGGCGAACCGGGAGGTGCTACGGCGCGCGTACGCGGCGGCGGTGGCGCGGCGCTGTCCGTGGCACGAATTCGGCGATCTGCGTCTGGTGCTGCCGGGCCGAGTTCCAGACTCGGTGCATGTCGCCTTCAACGGAATCCCCCCGGAGCTGGACGCCGATCCACGGAGAGCCCTACCGGCCGGTGCCGTACCGGCCCGCGCGGATGCCGGCGGCCGAGTCGCTGGCCCGGGCCGCCGAACTGCGGGAGCGGATGGACCGGCGGCGGACGGTGCGGCAGTTCGCCACCGACCCGGTGCCGGAGCAGGTGGTGCGGGACGCGATCGCCTGTGCGGCCACCGCGCCGTCCGGGGCGCATCAGCAGCCGTGGACGTTCGTACTGGTCAAGGACCCCGAGGTGCGCCGCCGGATCCGGGCGGCGGCGGAGGCCGAGGAGCGCCGCTCGTACGAGGGGCGGCTGGGCGAGGAGTGGCTGGCGGCGCTGCGGCCCCTGGGCACCGACGAGGTGAAGCCGCATCTGACGGACGCGCCGCAGCTGATCGTGGTCTTCCAGCAGCGGCACTGGCTGGGCCCGGACGGCAGCCGGCGCAAGCACTACTACGTGGACGAGTCGGTGGGTATCGCGGTCGGCATGCTGCTGTCCGCCCTGCATCTGTCGGGGCTGGCGGCGCTGGTGCACACGCCGAGCCCGATGCGGTTCCTCCAGGAGGTCCTGGGGCGGCCGGCGAACGAGAAGGCATTCGCGGTGATTCCCGTGGGGTACCCGGCGGCGCATTGCGAGGTGCCCGATTTGGTACGAAAGTCCCTTGACCAGGTGATGGTCGAGATCTGACACCCGAAAAATGCGCACAGGGTGTGCGTTTGCAATTACTGCTGGCGAGATAAACCCCTTCCCGGTGTGACCCCGCGCATAGGGCGCACATCACTTACGACCCCGATTAGTGGACATATAAAGACCGTGTGAACTGCGGAAATGGTATCCCGGACGCATTCCGGGCACCCCCGGTTCCACTAACCCGGATCGTACGTCACACCGTTGCCCGGGGAATTTCCGGCCGCTAAGAATGGCTCCCGTCGCTCGGCGCCGTGATCAGAACTCGGAATTCTGCGCCGCTCAAGGCCCGCGCGATGTCCCCCATTGGAAGAGGTCGTCCCGCCATGCCCAAGCACACTGTTTCCGGTCTGAATCCGACCCGCACCCACAAGCTCTCCGCCGCCGGCGTCGCCGCCGTCGGTGCCGCCGCGCTGGTCTTCGCCGTCGTTCCGGGTGCTGATGCCGGCCAGGGCAAGAGCGAGGCCGTCGCCCAGAACGTGAACGTGAAGCCGGTCGCCTTCAGCGCGGTCGACACCGCGGCTCAGGCCCAGCAGGCCACGATCGCCAAGCAGGCCGACGCGTCCGCGGCGCAGGGCAAGGCCGAGGCGGCGGCGGCCAAGGAGAAGGCCGAGGCGTCCGCCAAGGCGAAGGCCGAGCAGGACCGCAAGGACACGGAGACGGCGAGCCGTTCCGCGATACGCACCGCCATCCCGGCCGCCGCCCCGACCGCCGCCCCGAAGTCGATCAAGACCTACGGCAACACCGTGGACAGCTGGATCCGGCAGTCGCTGAACGTCATGGCCCAGCACGGCATCCCGGGCAGCTACAACGGCATCTACCGCAATCTGATGCGGGAGTCGTCCGGCAACCCGATGGCGATCAACCTCTGGGACTCCAACGCCGCGAAGGGCATCCCCTCCAAGGGCCTGCTCCAGGTCATCGACCCGACCTTCCGCCAGTACCACGTGCCCGGCACTTCCTGGAACATCTACGACCCGGTCGCCAACATCACCGCCGCCTGCAAGTACGCCGCCGCGATGTACGGCTCCATGGACAACGTCAACTCGGCCTACTGAGCCGGACGTTCCACCGGCCGCGGCCACCGCGCACACCGCCGAGGGGCGGCACCCACGACCGGGTGCCGCCCCTCGGCGCTGCAATGCGGTGACCGCGCGCGCTACTTGCGCATGACCTCCGGCTCGTGGCGGCGCAGCAGCCGCGCGACGACGAACGCGAGCCCGACACCCAGCGCGAGCAGGATGATCACGTCCATCACGTAGACGCCGGTCTGGTGCTTCCACAGCGGGTCGGGGTGGCCCACCTCCCACGGCAGCAGGGTGTTCATGTCGGCGGTCGCGCCCAGCGCGGCGACGGCCCAGCGGGACGGCATCAGCCAGGAGAACTGGGAGACGCCGGCGGTGTCGAACAGCTGGAAGAGCACGCCGGTGAAGACGACCTGGACGATGGCGAACATGACCAGCAGCGGCATGGTCTTCTCGGCGGTCTTGACCAGCGAGGAGATGATCAGGCCGACCATCATCGAGGTGAAGCCGAGGGCGATGATCGCCAGCGCCATCTCGATCGCCGGGGCCTTGGGGAAGATCAGGCCCTCGGCCGGCAGCTTGCGGGTGGAGAAGCCGATCGCCGAGATGATCACGCCCTGGACGGCGGTGACCACCCCGAGCACGATGACCTTGGACATCAGATACGCCGACCGCGACAGGCCGGTGGCCCGTTCGCGCTCGTAGATGACCCGTTCCTTGATCAGCTCACGGACCGAGTTGGCCGCGCCGGAGAAGCACATGCCGACCGCGAGGATCAGCGCGATGGTGCTCGCGTCGCGGTTGGTCTGGTGTCTGCTCGCCGGGCCGTATCCGAGGCCGTAATCGCTGGGGATCAGCAGCGAGACCACGCCGAGCACGGCCGGCAGCACCACCATCAGGGCGAGGAAGCCGCGGTCCGAGGCGAGCACCGAGACATAGCGCCGCATCAGTGTCCACAGCTGCGAGCCCCAGCTCTGCGACTTCTGGATACGGGCCGGCGGCGCCTGGACGTTGACCGACTGCGGGGCGGCCGAGTCGACGTCCGCGGCGTACATCTGGAAGTGCGGGGATCCGCGCCAGCGGCCCGCCCAGTCGTAGTCGCGGTAGTTCTCGAACGCGGAGAAGACGTCGGCCCAGGTCTCGTACTGGAAGAAGTTCAGCGCCTCCTCGGGCGGGCCGAAGTAGGCCACCGAACCGCCCGGAGCCATCACCAGCAGCCTGTCGCACAGGGCGAGTTCGGCCACCGAGTGCGTCACGACCAGGACCGTGCGGCCGTCGTCGGCCAGGCCGCGCAGCAGCTGCATGACGTCGCGGTCCATGCCCGGGTCCAGGCCCGAGGTCGGCTCGTCCAGGAAGATCAGCGAGGGCTTGGTCAGCAGCTCCAGGGCGACCGAGACGCGCTTGCGCTGGCCGCCGGAGAGCGAGGTGACCTTCTTGTCCTTGTGGATGTCGAGCTTGAGCTCGCGCAGCACCTCGTTGATCCGGGCCTCGCGCTCCGACTGCGCGGTGTCGCCGGGGAAGCGGAGCTTGGCGGCGTAGCGCAGCGCCTTCTGGACGGTCAGCTCCTTGTGGAGGATGTCGTCCTGCGGGACCAGGCCGATGCGCTGGCGCAGCTCGGCGAAGTGCTTGTAGAGGTTCCGGTGGTCGTAGAGGACGTCGCCCTGGTTGGCGGGGCGGTAGCCGGTCAGCGCCTTGAGGAGCGTCGACTTGCCCGAGCCGGAGGGGCCGATGACGGCGATCAGCGACTTCTCGGGGACGCCGAAGGAGACGTCCTTGAGGATCTGCTTGCCGCCGTCGACGGTGACGGTCAGATGGCGGGCCGAGAAGGAGACCTCGCCGGTGTCGACGAACTCCTCCAGGCGGTCGCCGACCAGCCGGAAGGTGGAGTGGCCGACGCCGACGGTGTCGTTCGGGCCGATCAGCGCGGTGCCGGACTTGGGGACCGGTTGGCCGTTGACGTAGGTGCCGTTGTGGCTGCCCAGGTCGCGGATCTCGAACCGGCCGTCGGGGGTGGCCCGGAATTCGGCGTGGTGGCGGGAGACCTGGAGGTCGGAGACGACCAGTTCGTTCTCCAGCGCACGGCCGATCCGCATCACCCGGCTCATGTCCAGGCGGTGGAAGGTGGTCGGGCTGCGGTCGCCCTGGGCCTGCGGGGCCGGACTCTCCTGGGCCCCGTCGGGCCGCTGCGGGGGAACGGCCTGCCGGGGCCCGCCCTGCGGCGGCTGCTGCGCCTGCTGGGGCGGGACGTACGGCGGCTGCCGGCCCTGCGGCGGAGCCTGCCAGCCCTGCTGGGCGGGCGGCTGCGGGGCCTGCTGCTGCGCGGGCGGCGCCTGCCAGCCCTGCTGCTGCGGCGCCATCGCGGGCTGCGCGCGGTAGGCGTCGGCGGGCGCCGCGGCGGCGGACAGGGTCAGCCGGGGGCCGTCGGTGGCGTTGCCGAGATGCACGGCGGTGCCGGGGCCGATCTCCAGCTGCTGGATGCGTCGGCCCTGGACGTAGGTGCCGTTGGTACTGCCGTGGTCTTCGACGATCCAGCTCTGTCCGGACCAGCGGACGGTGGCGTGCCGCCAGGAGACTCTGGCGTCGTCGAGCACCATATCGCCCTGCGGATCACGGCCCACGCTGTAGGACCGGGACGGATCGAGCGTCCAGGTCCTTCCGTTCAATTCGAGTACGAGTTCAGGCACTCCATGCCCCATTACATAGTCCCCCGAGTGACGCCCTGTATGGGAAGTCTAGGGATGGCGAACATCGTGAGGAACTATTTCAGGCTCGGCCCGCGGACCGGAAACCGGGACGCGACGGGGGTGCGCGGGGCTCCAGTTGGCGCCCGGCGAACCCTCCCGGAGGGCCGGAAGGGCCCGAAATGCCCGGCGATCAAGGGATTACCGGTGGTGCGTCCCGCTCCGTATGGCCCGGCGCGGCCGAAATCGCCCTATCAAAAACCGAGTTGGGACGCCGGCCCGCTCCCCCGCACCGGTACGACGCAGCGGCCCGGACACGAGTCCATAACGATCGACGGCGGACGGCGGCGGCCGGCCGCTCCGGGGGCGCTCCGGCGGGGGGCGCCCGGCGGGCGGACCCGCGGTCCGAACCCCGGACACCCGTACGGGCGCGGCCCCCCGCCGGTTACCGTAAGGGCACCATGAGCGCATCGCAGACCCCGCCTGCCACCGCCGCACCAGGCGAAGACGTACCGACCCTCCTCGTGAAGATCTTCGGGAAGGACCGGCCCGGCATCACCGCGGGCCTCTTCGACACCCTCGCCGCCTACTCCGTCGATGTCGTGGACATCGAGCAGGTGGTGACCCGGGGGCGCATCACGCTGTGCGCGCTGGTCACCGCCCCCTCCCCCGCCGAGGGCTCCTACGGTTCGACGGAGGGCGACCTCCGGGCGACCGTGCACAGCTGGGCCGAGTCGCTGAACCTCCAGGCGGAGATCATCTCCGGCCGTGGCGACAACCGTCCGCGCGGCACCGGACGGTCCCACGTCACCGTGCTGGGGCATCCGCTCACCGCCGAGTCGACGGCCGCGATTGCCGCCGCCATAACGGCCACCGGCGGCAACATCGACCGGATCTTCCGGCTTGCCAAGTATCCGGTGACGGCGGTCGAGTTCGCGGTCTCCGGTGCGGAGACCGAGGCGCTGCGCAGTGTGCTGGCGCCCGAGGCCGCGGTGCTGGGGGTGGATGTCGCGGTGGTCGCGGCCGGGCTCCAGCGCCGGGCGCAGCGGCTGGTCGTCATGGACGTCGACTCCACCCTCATCCAGGACGAGGTCATCGAACTGTTCGCGGCGCACGCCGGGTGCGAGGCGGAGGTCGCCGCGGTGACCGCCGCCGCGATGCGCGGTGAGCTGGACTTCGAGCAGTCGCTGCACGCCCGGGTCGAGCTGCTGCGCGGGCTGGACGCGTCGGTCGTCGACGCCGTGCGCAAGGAGGTGCGGCTCACCCCGGGCGCCCGCACCCTCGTGCGGACGCTCAAGCGGCTCGGCTACCAAGTCGGCGTGGTCTCGGGCGGTTTCACCCAGGTCACCGACGCGCTCAAGGAAGAGCTGGGGCTGGACTTCGCCTCCGCCAACACCCTGGAGATCGTCGACGGCAGGTTCACCGGCCGGGTCACCGGCGAGATCGTGGACCGGGCCGGCAAGGCCCGGCTGCTGCGGCGGTTCGCCCACGAGGCGGGGGTGCCGCTGGCGCAGACCGTCGCGATCGGCGACGGCGCCAATGACCTGGACATGCTCAACACGGCGGGCCTGGGGGTGGCCTTCAACGCCAAGCCCGTGGTGCGCCAGGCCGCGCACACCGCGGTCAACGTGCCGTTCCTGGACACCGTGCTCTATCTGCTGGGCGTCACCCGCGAAGAGGTCGAGGCGGCGGACACACACGTGGAGTGACCTGAGGAAACGCTCCGCAGGCGATGGCCCCGGCCCTGGCGGGCCGGACACCGGGGAGAGCATGAGGCGGGAACGGCACGCGGCCCCGGCGCCCTGTGCGCCGGGGCCGCGTGCTCAGCCAGCCGCCGTCCCGGCCGCTCGCCGTCCCGCCGGCGGCGGCCGGCGGCCTCAGCCCTGCGGCGTCCAGTACGCGACCAGACGCCCCACCCCGTGCTCGACCGACTTCCACGAGCCGTTGAAGGTGAGCACCGCCATCGCCGCCGTCGGGAAGCCGCTGCGGTGCATCCGCGGCAGCAGGTCGCCGTCGGCCTCACCGGCCAGGGCGTCGGCGAGGGCGTGCATCCCCGGATTGTGCCCGACCACCAGCAGATCGCTGACGTCGTCCGAGGTCTCGTTCAGCAGCGCGATCAGCTCGCCGAGGGAGGCTTCGTAGAGCCGCTCCTCGTAGACGGTCTTGGGGCGCTGCGGAAGCTCGTGGACGGCGAGCTTCCAGGTCTCACGGGTACGGGCGGCGGTCGAGCACAGGGTCAGCTCGGGGGTGACCCCCGCCCCGGCCAGCCAGCGGCCGGCGACCGGGGCATCCTTGCGGCCACGATCGGCGAGCGGACGGTCATGGTCGCTCACATCTGACCATTCGGCCTTGGCGTGTCGGAGCAGGACAATCCGGCGGGGTGTATCGACGCTCATGTGTCCCAGCTTCGCATGGATCCCCGCGCCCGGCTCGGGGTGTTGAAGCGCTCCCCCTGCCGGGTGACCCCGGGCGGCGCCGCCGGGTGCCTTCGGGGAGCGCACCGCCGTCACCCGCCGATCCCGACCGCGCGGGCGAGGAACTCCAGCAGCGGTGCCAGGCCCTGCGGAACGCTCCCCGCACCGGCCGCGCTCGCCTCGCCGGGATTCGCCATCAGCACCAGCAGGGCTATGAAGGAGACCACCGGCAGCGCCAGCGCCCACCAGGGCAGCGCCTTCCGCAGGCCGGTGGCCTTCGCTGCGGACGGGCGGTGGAACGCGGCGGACATGGCGGTCTCCAGAGCGGTTCGAAGGACGGCGCACCGCGGGTGCGGCGCGCCCACCGCGGTATGCGGTGTACTTCGAAGTTACGGATCTCCGGCGGCCGTTCCCATCCGGGAAGCCACCCACGTGACCCTGATACCGGCCCCCTAGGGGACGGGGGGACATCCCCACCGCCGACCCGTGTCCGGTGTCCACGGAACGGGCCGCCGCCCGCTCACGGCGCCGCGATACTCGCGACGATCGCGACGACGACGGTCACCCCGAGCATCAGGCCCAGGACGAGCAGCAGCTTCTTCTGGCTGCCCTGCGGATTCGGTTCGAGCACTGGCATGCGCCCAGTGTCGCACCCGGTGTCCGCGCCCGTTCGGCCAGGGCTCACCCCCGGGCGCTCACCGCTCGTCCTCGATACGGCGGTCCCGGCCGGCCAGCACGCCCACCGCGATCTGCGGCACCATCAGCCCGGCCATCAGCGCGATCGGCAGCCCCCAGCCGCCGCTGTGCTGGTAGAGCGTGCCGACCAGCAGCGGCCCGGGGATGGAGATCAGGTAGCCGACGCTCTGCGCGAAGGCGGAGAGCTTGACGACCCCGGCGGGGCTGGACGAGCGCATCCCGATCATCGTCAGGGCAAGCGGGAACGAGCAGTTGGCGATGCCCATCAGCAGCGCCCAGGCCCAGGAGCCGGCGGCCGGGGCCAGCGCCAGCCCGGTGTAGCCGGCCAGCCCGCAGAGCCCGAGGACCGCCACGAGCGGACCCTGGTGCCGCATCCGGGACGCCAGCGACGGCAGCACGAAGGAGAGCGGGACACCGACCGCCATGGTCACGGCGAGGAGCACGCCCGCGGTGCCCGCCGAGACCCCGGCGTCGCGGAAGATCTGCGGCATCCACCCCATCGTGATGTACGCGGCGGTCGCCTGGAGGCCGAAGAAGACGGCCAGCGCCCAGGCGGTCGGCGACGAGGTGATCCGCAGGGGCGCCTCCCCGGGAGCCCGGGCACCGCTCCGCGGCGCCTCCGGGGCGCTCCGCCGCTGCCGTACGACGGCGAGCCAGGGCAGCACGGCGAGGGCGGCGAGCAGCGCCCAGACGGTCAGGCCGGTGCGCCAACTGCCGCCCACCGCACCGGTCATGGGAACGGTGAGCGCCGCGGCGAGCGAGGTGCCCAGGGCCAGCGCCATCGAGTACAGCCCGGTCATCGGGCCGACCTTCCGCGGGAACCAGGTCTTGATGACCACCGGCAGCAGGACGTTGCTGACCGCGATGCCGGCCAGCGCCAGGGCGCTGCCGGCGAGGAATCCGGTGGTGCCGCCGGCGTACGGCCGCACCGCGACGCCCACCGCGATCGCCGCCATACCGGCGCACACGACCGCGCCGGGCCCCCAGCGCCTGGCCAGCCGGGGCGCGGCGATGCCGAAGACCGCGAAGCACAGGGCCGGTACGGAGGTCAGCAGGCCGGCGACGGTGCCGCTCATGCCGAGCCCGTCGCGGACCTCCTTCATCAGCGCGCCGAGGCTGGTGATGGCGGGGCGGAGGTTGAGCGCGGCCAGGACGAGACCGGCGATCACGATCCGCGGCAGCCAGCGGGCGGCGGGCCCGGCTTCCCGGGAGTGCTCCGGTACGGCCTCTTCGGCGGCGGGCCGCGACGGGCCGGCAGCGTCGCGCAACTCGGGCGGGGAGGTCGTCGAAGGCTCGGCGGCCGGGCCGAGGGTCGCGAGGTCGTCGTGTGCCATGCCGGCCATCATAGAATCATGGGATGAATGGTTGTCCAGCCTTTATCGGTAGCCTCAGCAGGCCCGCACGGCGGCCCGGCGCCCGGCAGCCCGTCCGCGCCCGCGCCGCCCCCGTCCTGCCGGCCCACCGGCCCCAGCACCCCGGAGCCCAGCCATGCCCCTGACCTCGCCCCGCCGGTCCGCCCTGGCCGACCAGGTGATCGCGCAGCTGCGCGCCCAGATCACGTCCGGCGACTGGCCGGTGGGGTCCCGCATCCCGACCGAGCCGGAGCTCGTGGAGCAGCTCGGGGTGGCCCGCAACACCGTCCGCGAGGCCGTCCGGGCACTGGCGCACAACGGGCTGCTCGACATCCGGCAGGGATCCGGCACCTACGTGGTCGCGACCAGCGAGCTCGCCGGGGTGATGAACCGCCGGTTCGCCGAGGCCGACCCCGGGCACGTCGCCGAACTGCGCAGCGCCCTGGAGGCGGCAGCCGCCCGGCTGGCCGCCGACCGCCGCACGGAAGGGGACCTGCGGCAGCTCGACGCGCTGCTGGAACGACGCGAGCGCGCCTGGCGATCCGGTGCCGCCGAGGCGTTCGTCGAGGCGGACGCGACCTTGCACATGGCGGTGGTGGCGGCCTCGCACAACGACGTACTGGCCGAGATCTACGCCGATCTCGGGGGCGTGCTGCGGGAGTTCCTGCGGGCCGACGTCGGCGAGGTGCTGCGGCCCGAGGCGCACATGGACCATGCCCGCCTGGTTGCGGCGATCCGCGCGGGCGACGGCGACCTGGCCGCCTCCGAGGCGAGCACCCATTCCTTCGGGTGCCGCGGCACCGTCGTGGACCGCGGCTGATCCGCGGGCCCCGGACCCCGGAACGCGTACTGCCCGCCCCGGGCGGACCGGGACGGGCAGTACGGAAACGCGACGGGTATCAGGCGCCCATCATGTGCACGCCGCCGTCGACGTGGATGATCTCGCCGGTGGTCTTCGGGAAGAAGTCCGACAGCAGGGCGACGATGCCGCGGCCCGCGGGCTCCGGGTCGGCCATGTCCCACTCCAGCGGGGAGCGGGTGTTCCACACGTTGGCCAGGTCCGAGAAGCCCGGGATGGACTTGGCGGCCATCGAGCCGATCGGGCCCGCCGAGATGAGGTTGCAGCGGATGTTCCGCTTGCCGAGGTCACGCGCCATGTAGCGGTTGGTGGCCTCAAGGGCGGCCTTGGCCGGGCCCATCCAGTCGTACTGCGGCCAGGCGAACTGGGCGTCGAAGGTCAGGCCGACCACCGAGCCGCCCTCGTCCGGCATCAGCGGGAGGCAGGCCATGGTCAGCGACTTCAGGGAGAACGCCGAGACGTGCATGGCCGTGGCGACCGACTCGTAGGGCGTGTTGAGGAAGTTGCCGCCCAGGGCGTCCTGCGGGGCGAAGCCGATGGAGTGGACGACGCCGTCCAGGCCGCCCAGCTCCTCGCGGACCACGCCCTCCAGCCGGTCCAGGTGCTCCTGGTTGGTCACGTCCAGCTCGACGACCTTGGCCGGCTTGGGCAGCTTCTTGGCGATGCGCTCGGTGAGCGTCGGTCGCGGGAACGCGGTCAGGATGACCTCGGCGCCCTGCTCCTGCGCGACCTTGGCCGCGTGGAAGGCGATCGAGGACTCCATCAGCACACCCGTGATCAGAATGCGCTTGCCGGCGAGAATTCCGCTCGTGTTCGTCATCGTGCTCAGTGCCCCATGCCCAATCCGCCGTCGACGGGAATGACGGCTCCAGTGATGTACGCGGCGTCGTCGGAAGCCAGGAAACGGACCGAGGCGGCGACCTCCTCGGGCTGCGCGTAACGCGCCAGCGGCACCTGCTTCACGATGTTCTCCCGCTGCTCGTCGCTGAGCACCCGGGTCATGTCCGTGTCGACGAAACCGGGCGCGACGACGTTGACGGTGATGTTGCGGCTGCCCAGCTCACGCGCGAGCGAGCGGGCGAAGCCGACCAGACCGGCCTTCGAGGCGGCGTAGTTCGCCTGGCCCGGGGCGCCCATCAGGCCGACCACCGACGAGATCAGGACGATCCGCCCCTTGCGGGCCCGCAGCATCGCGCGGTTGGCGCGCTTGACCACCCGGAACGTGCCGGTGAGGTTGGTCTCCAGAACCGAGCTGAAGTCCTCCTCGGACATCCGCATGAGCAGCTGGTCGCGGGTGACGCCGGCGTTGGCCACCAGCACCTCGACCGCGCCCTGCTTCTCCTCGATCTCCTTGTACGCCTGCTCGACCTGCTCGGGGTCCGTGATGTCGCATTTCACGGCCAAAAATCCCGCTGGCGGCTCGCCCGAGCGGTAGGTGATGGCGACCTTGTCGCCTGCCTCGGCGAAGGCACGGGCAATGGCCAGGCCGATGCCGCGGTTGCCTCCGGTGACCAGAACCGAGCGGCTCAAGAGATCACCCTTTCCGTGTCCTGTCGTCTTGCGTTCGGTACGAAACTAGCGGTCACGGCACCGATACGGGGAATCGGGCCCGAACAGGGGCGCGCCCCGGTCACTGTCGGGTCTCCACAGATCCAGGGCATGATGCATCCGCCGACTACGGGAGGACGCCGTGCCTGCTGCACCCCACGACCTTGACGAGACCTTTCTCGCGCTGCCGCTGCACGCGCTGGCCGACGCCGCGCTGGCGCGGGCCCGCGCACTGGGCGCCGAGCACGCCGACTTCCGCCTGGAGCGGGTGCGCAGCGCCTCCTGGCGGCTGCGGGACGCCCGGACGTCGGGCACCTCGGACACCACCGATCTCGGGTACGCGGTCCGCGTGGTGCACGGCGGCGCCTGGGGGTTCGCGTCCGGGGTGGACCTGACCATGGACGCCGCGGCGCGGGTGGCCGGCCAGGCGGTGGCGATGGCCAGGCTGTCGGCGAAGGTGATCGAGGCCGCGGGGTCCGGCGGGCGGGTCGAACTGGCGGCGGAGCCCGCCTACCCCGACCGCACCTGGGTCTCCGCGTACGAGATCGACCCCTTCGCGGTGCCGGACGCGGAGAAGTCCGGGCTGCTGGCGGAGTGGAGCGCGCGGCTGCTGGCGGCGCCGGGCGTGGCACACGCCGACGCGTCCCTGCTGGCCGTACAGGAGAACAAGTTCTACGCGGACACCGCGGGCACCAGCACCACCCAGCAGCGGGTCCGGCTGCATCCGCAGCTGACCGCCGTCGCGGTGGACCCGGCCGGCGGCGACTTCGAGTCGATGCGCACCCTCGCCCCGCCCGTCGGGCGCGGCTGGGAGTACCTGACCGACGGCGGCTACGACTGGGACGGCGAACTGGCCCGCCTCCCCGAGCACCTCGCCGAGAAGATGCGCGCCCCCGGCGTCGAGCCCGGCATGTACGACCTGGTCGTGGACCCGTCCAACCTGTGGCTGACGATCCACGAGTCGATCGGCCACGCCACCGAACTCGACCGGGCGCTGGGCTACGAGGCGGCCTACGCGGGGACCTCGTTCGCCACCCTCGACCAGCTGGGGAAGCTGGCCTACGGCTCGCCGATCATGCACGTGACCGGCGACCGCACCGCCGAGCACGGGCTCGCCACGATCGGCTACGACGACGAGGGCGTGGCCGCCCAGTCCTGGGACCTGGTCCGGGAGGGCACCCTGGTCGGCTACCAACTCGACCGCAGAATGGCCAGGTTGACGGGCTTCCCGCGCTCCAACGGCTGCGCGTACGCGGACTCCCCCGGCCATGTGCCGGTGCAGCGGATGGCCAACGTCTCGCTCCGTCCGGCGCCGGACGGCCCCGCAACGGAGGAGCTGATCGCGGGCGTGGAGCGCGGCATCTACGTGGTCGGCGACCGCTCGTGGTCCATCGACATGCAGCGCTACAACTTTCAATTCACGCAGCAGAGGGCGTACGCGATCCGGAACGGGCGACTGGCCGGCCAGCTGCGCGATGTCGCGTACCAGGCCACCACCACGGACTTCTGGGGGTCGATGACCGCGCTCGGCGGCCCGCAGACGTACGTCCTGGGCGGTGCGTTCAACTGCGGCAAGGCACAGCCGGGCCAGGTCGCGGCGGTCTCGCACGGCTGCCCCTCGGCGGTCTTCGAGGGCGTCAACATCCTCAACACGGCGCGGGAGGCGGGGCGATGAGCAGCCGCCACCACCGAATCGGCCGGGGGTCCGGGGATCGCCACCCGGGCAAGCACAGTCTCAACACGACGCAGGAGGCGGGGCGATGAGTCCGCGCAGCATCCGCAGCAACCGACCGCACGAGATCGTCGAGCGGGCGCTGGAGCTGTCCCGCGCCGACGGCTGCGTGGTCATCGCCGACGAGCACTCCAGCGCCAATCTGCGCTGGGCGGGCAATGCCCTCACCACCAACGGCGTCACCCGCGGCCGGACGCTGACCGTCGTGGCGACCGTGGACGGCGCACAGGGCACCGCGGCCGGGGTGGTCTCGCGGTCCGCGGTGACCGCGGACGACCTGGAACCGCTGGTACGGGCCGCGGAGGCGGCGGCCCGGGACGCCGGGCCCGCCGAGGACGCACAGCCGCTGGTCGCCGGCGAGAAGGTGTCCGACGACTTCACCGACGCGCCCGCCGAGACCTCCTCGGAGGTCTTCGCGGCCTTCGCGCCGGCCCTCGGGGAGTCCTTCCGGCAGGCCGGCGCCGGCGGCCGGGAGCTGTACGGCTTCGCCCAGCACGGGGTCGTGTCCTCGTATCTGGGCACCTCCGCCGGGCTGCGGCTGCGGCACGACCAGCCCACCGGGGTGCTGGAGCTGAACGCCAAGTCGCCGGACCGCAGCCGCTCCGCGTGGGCCGGCCGGGCCACCCGCGACTTCACCGAGGTCGACCCCCGGGAGCTGGATGCCGAGCTGGCTCGGCGGCTGGGCTGGGCCGAGCGGCGGATCGAACTGCCCGCCGGCCGCTACGAGACGCTGCTGCCACCGACCGCCGTCGCCGACCTGCTGATCTACCAGCTGTGGTCGTCCGGGGCCCGGGACGCCGCGGAGGGCCGTACGGTCTTCTCCAAGGCGGGCGAGGGGGAGGGTGCCGCGCGCACCCGGGTCGGCGAACGGCTCTCCGCGCTGCCGCTGACGCTGCGCAGCGACCCGCTGGCCGCCGGACTGGAGTGCGCGCCGTTCGTCCTGGCACACGCCTCCGGCGACGACGCCTCGGTCTTCGACAACGGGCTGCCGCTGACCGCCACCGACTGGATGCGCGACGGGGTCCTCGACCGGCTGCCGACCACCCGGCACAGCGCCGCGCTCACCGGGCTGCCGGTGGCGCCGGCCATCGACAACCTCCTTCTGGAGGGCGGTGGTTCGCGCTCGCTGGACGAGATGGTGGCCGGCGCGGGCCACGAAGGGCCGGCGCTGCTGCTGACCTGCCTCTGGTACATCCGCGAGGTCGACCCGGCCTCACTGCTGCTGACCGGGCTGACCCGGGACGGCGTCTACCTCGTCGAGAACGGCGAGGTCGTCGGCGAGGTCAACAACTTCCGGTTCAACGAGTCGCCGGTCGACCTGCTGTCCCGGGCGGTGGAGGCGGGACGTACCGAGCGGACGCTGTCCCGGGAGTGGAGCGACTACTTCCCGCGGACGGCGATGCCGGCGCTGCGGGTGCCGGACTTCAACATGAGCTCGGTCAGCCGGGGGGTGTGAGCGACGGGTGCACGGCGGGCCGCCGCCCCGCCCGCAGGGGGCCGCGGCACCCGGCGCCCGGCAGGCCCGCCCACGGGGCGGGTGTACGGCCGGGTGGCCGGGACCGGGGCCTAATAGACTGTCGGCCTGTCCTCCCCTCGGGGAACCCCGATCGATCAGGAACGCCATGACACGCCTCGGCGAATCCGTCGCCCGCGCCAGCACGCTGCTCTCCGCCGACCTCTCCTCCGACGACACCGTCAAGGAGCTGCTCAAGGAGACCGGCGCGCGGCGCTATCTCGACCTGACGGACCTGCCCGCCAAGGAGCAGGCGGAGCTGATCGCGGCCCGTACGGTCGAGGTCCTGCCGGGCGTGGAGCAGCTGGCCGAGCGCATCGAGGAGCGCCGGGCGGCCGGCAAGGGCCTGCACATCAAGCTGGGCATCGACCCGACGGCGACCGATGTGCACCTGGGGCACGCCGTACCGCTGATCGTCCTGAGCCGCTTCCAGCGCCTCGGCCACGACGTCACGCTGATCATCGGCGACTTCACCGCGAAGATCGGCGACCCGTCGGGCCGTACGGCCGAACGGCCGCCGCTGACCGACGCGGACATCGCGCACAACCTCGCCACGTACCGCGAACAGGTGCGCCCCTTCTTCGACTTCGAGAAGGTCAGCTTCCGGCAGAACAGCGAGTGGCTGGCGCCGTACACCTTCCCGGAGCTGCTGGCGCTGCTCGCGCAGGTGCCGGCCTCGCAGCTGCTCCAGCGCGAGGACTTCCGCAACCGCCTCGCGGCCGGCTCCGGTCTGACCATGACCGAGCTGCTCTACCCCATCGCCCAGGGCCTGGACTCGGTGGCGCTGGCGTGCGATGTGGAGCTGGGCGGCTCCGACCAGCTGCTCAACCTCCAGATGGGCCGCAAGCTGATGGAGCTGCGCGGGCAGCGACCGCAGCTGGTGGTGACCATGCCGCTGATCGAGGGCACGGACGGCACCGGCGCCAAGATGTCCAAGTCCAAGGGGAATTACGTCGGGCTGAGCGCGCCGGCCGACGACGTCTTCGGCAAGATCATGTCGGTGCCGGACCGGCTGATGGAGCCGTACCTCAAGGCGTGGACGGAGTGGACCGACACGGAGATCGCGCTCGCCCTGGGCCGCGTCTCGGAGCGGTCGCTGCACCCGATGGACCTCAAGAAGATCCTCGCCGGCGAGGTCGTGACGGCGCTGTACGGGCTGGACGCGGCGATGGCGGCGCGGGCCGGGTTCGTGGCGCAGTTCTCCAAGAAGTCGTTCGCGGATGTGGAGTCGCTGCCGGTCGTGGACGCCGCCGAGCACGGTGCGTCGACGGTGGCCGCGGTGCTGACGACCGTCCTGGAGTTCACGCCGAGCGCCTCGGCGGCGCGCCGGCTGGCGAAGCAGAACGCGCTGCGGCTGGTGGTGGAGGGCGAGGACGGCCAGTCGACGGTGGTCCTCGCCGAGGCGGACGCGGTGCGTCCGTTGTCCGAGGTCCTGACGGAGAAGCTGCCCGACGCCGAGGGCACCGCGTACCTGAAGGCCGGCCGCAAACTGGCCCAAATCGCCGGCCGCTAGGGCTTCGCGCCGATGGGGCGGGCCCGCTTCGCCCTCCACCGGTGGGTGGGGGGGCGGAGGGGCTGCACCGGAACCCGTCCTCGGCGCGGGCGCATCTGCTCAGTCAAGTGACGAATACCCCGGCGTTCGCTCCAGGTCCTGCGGGCGGGTCCCGGTACATCCCCTCCGCCCCTGCCCGTCACGCGGCTGACCCGCCGTACCCATGCACGTCGGCTTCTCCAGGCGGTCCGCACGCGTAGCAAGCCGGGTGCGGCCGGAGGGGGTCGAATTCCCCGTCGCGCATTGGCTCGCACCGGACCACTGACGGACAGCCGCCCGCGGGCCAAAGGCGCGGACCGGTATCCGCGACGGTCGGAGCCACCGTCCGCCGGTCGGCAACGGCGCAGGGCCGGAGGGATGTACCGGAGTGCGCCCGCAGGACCTGGAGCGAACGCCGGGGCATTCCTCATCTGACTGAGCAGATGCGCCCGCGCCGAGGACGTACTCCGGTGCAGCCCTCCGGCCCCCACTCACCGAGCAGAACCCGCAAGGCGGCCCGCCCCCACGGCCGGGGCGTCGGCGACGTGGGCCAACCAGCTGGCGCTACGGCATACGCAGGACACCCCCGTACGCCAACGACGCGACCCCGTCTCGTAGGGCGGGAAGCAGCGGCGTACCGTGGGAACTGACCGGAAAGTGGGGAGAATCCGGCGCGACCGAGCAGGTGGTGGAACGTGATGCGGAAGCACAGCGACGTCGAGGCCTTCCGGATCACGGGGGCTCGTCAGGGGCTGTCCGAGGATGTGCGGGGGCGGCAGCGGCGGTATGTGATCTCGATGGCCGTGCGGACGGTGGCCGTCGTGCTCACCGCCGTGCTGTGGAACATCGAGCGGCCCGTTGCCATTGCGACGCTCGTGCTCGGTATAGGGCTCCCGTACATCGCGGTCGTGATCGCCAACGCCGGGCGGGAGAACGCCCCTTCGCTGCCGTCGACGTTCGTGAAGCCGGCCCGGCGGATGCTGCCCTCCGCGCCGGCGGAATCGGTTGCGGAACGGCCGGCGCGCGAGCCCTCGGAACCCGGTGGTGAGCGCGGCTGAGACCCGCCGCGTCTGCAAAGCTCAAGAAAAGCTCAGATCAATCATGTGGTTCCGGTGCACCGCATGCCATCCCCCGTGACATACTGCGTACGCGCTCCGCATCCCCCGTCGGAGCGACGGACCGACGCCGGGCGGCTCCCCCCGTGGCTGCCCGGCGTCGCCATGTCCGAAGGGGTATGAACGCGGGACGTAGGGTTGAGGGCGTGAACTCCCCGAACGCTTCCGAGAATGTCACCATCTGTTCCGCCAAGGGCTGCCGCGCGGACGCGGTGTGGGTGCTGGCGTGGAACAACCCGAAGCTGCACACACCGGACCGGCGCAAGACCTGGCTGGCCTGCGACGAGCACCGGGAGCATCTGTCGCAGTTTCTGGCCCTGCGCGGGTTCTTGAAGGACGTGGTGGCGCTGGAGGAGTGGGAGCGGTCAGCCGCCGATGGCTGACATCGGGCGCTCGGGCTGGAGGAAGGCGGGGTCGTCGAGGCCGGAGCCGGCCTTCTTGCCCCACATCGCCAGCTTCCAGATGCGGGCGATCTCCGCGTCGGGGGCGCCGGAGCGCAGGGCCTCGCGCAGGTCCGTCTCCTCGGTGGCGAAGAGGCAGGTGCGGATCTGGCCGTCGGCGGTCAGCCGGGTGCGGTCGCAGGCGCGGCAGAACGGGCGGGTCACCGAGGCGATGACGCCGACGCGGTGCGGGCCGCCGTCGACGATCCAGCGCTCGGCGGGGGCGGAGCCGCGCTCGTCCTGACCCTCGGGGGTGAGGGTGAAACGCGTACGCAGCGAGGCGAGGATGTCACCGGCGGTGATCATGCCGTCGCGCTTCCAGCCGTGCTGGGCGTCCAGCGGCATCTGCTCGATGAAGCGGAGCTCGTAGCCGCCCGCGATGGCCCAGGCCAGGAGGTCGGGGGCCTCGTCGTCGTTGAGGCCGGGCATCAGGACGGTGTTGACCTTCACCGGGGTGAGGCCGGCGGCGCGGGCCGCCTCCAGGCCGTTCAGCACGTCGGCGTGGCGCTTGCGGCGCGTCATGGCCTGGAAGACGTCGGGCCGGAGGGTGTCCAGGGAGACGTTGACGCGGTCCAGGCCGGCGTCGCGCAGGGCGGTGGCGGTGCGCTGGAGGCCAATGCCGTTGGTGGTCAGCGACATCTGGGGCCGGGGGGTGAGCGCGGCGACCCGCTCGACGATGCCGACCAGGCCGGGGCGGAGCAGCGGCTCGCCCCCGGTGAAGCGGACCTCGTCGATGCCGAGGTCGCGCACCGCGATGCCGATGAGGCGGACGATCTCGTCGTCGGTCAGCAGATCGGGCTTGGCGAGCCACTGCAGGCCCTCTTCGGGCATGCAGTACGTGCACCGCAGATTGCACCGGTCGGTGAGCGAGACGCGCAGGTCGGTGGCCACGCGGCCGTATGTGTCGATGAGCACTGGGCCCCCTCCCCGAGAGTGTGGATCGGCATGTGGATCAGTACGCCTTCGAGACTACGCGATGGGTCCGACACTGAGGAGGCGTGAGAAGCACGAGGTGGGCGGGGTGGCGTCGTAGATGTCTACGACGCCACCCCGCCCGGGGCCTGTAGGGACGGCTCAGTGGGCTCCGGTGCCGGTCAGCGAGCGGACCTCCAGTTCGGCGTATTTGGCGGCGTCCGGCTCCTCCCGGGAGAGGAGGGAGCCCAGCCAGCCGAGGGCGAAGCCCAGCGGGATGGAGATCAGGCCGGGGTTCTCCAGCGGGAAGAACGCGAAGTCGGCGGTGGGGAACATGGACGTCTCCTTGCCGGAGACGACCGGTGAGAAGAGGACGAGGAGGACGGACGAGAGCAGGCCGCCGTAGATCGACCAGAGAGCGCCCTGGGTGGTGAAGCGCTTCCAGAAGAGGCTGTAGAGGAGGGTCGGGAGGTTGGCGGAGGCGGCGACCGCGAAGGCGAGCGCCACCAGGCCGGCGACGTTCAGGCCGCGGGCGAAGACGCCGAGGACGATGGCGACGGCGCCGATGCCGACGGTCGCCCAGCGGGCCGCGGCGACCTCTTCCTCCTCGGTGGCCTGCCCTTTGCGGAGGACGTTGACGTAGAGGTCGTGGGCGAAGGAGGAGGACGAGGCGAGGGTGAGGCCGGCGACCACGGCGAGGATGGTGGCGAAGGCGACGGCGGAGATGACGGCGAGCAGGATCGCGCCGCCGGTGGAGCCCGCGCCGCCGCCGATCTCCTGGGCGAGCAGCGGGGCAGCGGTGTTGCCCGCCTTGTTGGAGGCGGTGATGGTGGCGGGCTTGATGAGGGCGGCGGCGCCGAAGCCGAGCGCGATGGTCATCAGGTAGAAGACGCCGATGATGCCGATCGCCCAGTTCACCGACGTACGGGCGGCCTTGGCGGTGGGGACCGTGTAGAAGCGGATGAGGATGTGCGGCAGGCCCGCGGTGCCCAGGACGAGCGCGAGGCCCAGGGAGATGAAGTCGATCTTCGAGGTGGCGGTGGCGCCGTACTTGAGGCCGGGCTCCAGGAAGGCGGAGCCCTTGCCGCTGTTCTCGGCGGCGGCGCCGAGCAGGGCGGAGAGGTCGAAGTGGAACTTCAGCGCCACCAGGAAGGTGATCAGCAGGGTGCCGGCGATCAGCAGGACGGCCTTGACCATCTGGACCCAGGTGGTGCCCTTCATACCGCCGATGCCGACGTAGAGGATCATCACGATGCCGACGAGGACGACGACCAGGATCTTGCCGGCCTCGCTGGTGATGCCCAGGAGCAGGGTCACCAGGGCGCCGGCGCCGGCCATCTGGGCGAGCAGGTAGAAGATCGAGACGACGATGGTGGAGGTGCCGGCGGCGGTCCGGACCGGGCGTTGGCGCATCCGGTAGGCGAGGACGTCGCCCATGGTGAACCGGCCGGAGTTGCGCAGCGGTTCGGCGACCAGGAGGAGCGCGACGAGCCAGGCGACGAGGAAGCCGATGGAGTAGAGGAAGCCGTCGTAGCCGAAGAGGGCGATGGCGCCGGCGATGCCGAGGAAGGACGCGGCGGACATGTAGTCGCCGGAGATGGCCAGGCCGTTCTGGAATCCGCTGAACTGCCGCCCGCCGGCGTAGAAGTCCTCCGCCCCCTTGGTCTGCCGGCCGGCCCGGACGGTGATGCCCAGGGTGGCGGCGACGAAGACCGCGAAGAGGGTGACGATCAGCGTGCGGTGCTCGCCGGCGCCACCGGCCGCGAGCGGGAGCTGCTGGGCGAGGGTCATGCGCCGGCCTCCTGCACATCGGCGTCCCGGTGGGGCGCGGGGCTCTGCAGACCCGACTTGATGGCCTCGGCCCGGGGGTCGAGGTGGGCGGCGGCGCGCCGGGAGTACCACCAGGCGATCAGGAAGGTGGTGGCGAACTGGGCGATGCCGAGGACGAAGGCGACGTTGAGGTGGCCCAGGACCCTGGTGGCCATGAGGTCGCCCGCGTAGCTCGACAGCAGTACGTAGACCAGGTACCAGAGGACGAAGGCGAGGGTGAGCGGGAAGGCGAACGAGCGGTGTGCGCGCCGGAGTTCGGTGAACTCGGGGCTCGACTGCACCTGGAGGTAGTCGGGCGGGTCGTGCTGTCCGGGGCCGGCGGACGGGGTGGTGATCACGGAGTCTCCTGACGCTCGGTGAGCTGGCGCGACGGGCGGCAATAAGGCCCGCGTAAGCGAGATAGATCACGCATCGTAGAGGTGGTGACTACGGAGCGACAGGGGATGGATGGTTGAATTCCCGAAGAAATCGGGGGAATGGGCGCACCGGCCGCCACCGCACGGGTGGCGCTTCGTTGAGCCGGGCATGACTCCGCCGCCCCTGCAGCCCCCGCCGCCGACCGGCCCCCGCCGGCGCCCCTACGGCAGCGTCCGGCTGTCCGCGCCGATCACTCTCGCGCCGTCGCTGCCGCGCCCGGAGGTCGACACCAGGCGCTGGTACGGCCGGCGGATCACCCTGCCGCCGCTGAGCCTGGGCACCCTGCGCCACCCCGAACCGCCTTCCTGGCGAGATGCCTGACGGGGAGTCAATTCCGCTGCCCTGGTGACGGATTCCGTGCTCCCTCGCCGGTCGCCAGTGGGGCGATGACGTCGCCTCTCCGGCGTCCGGCGGTGCGCGGCTCCGCGTACGGACGTACGGGCGTACGGGCGGTTTTCGCGGACGGGGTGGAGCGCCCATGGCAAAGGCGTGGTCGACGTGCACTGCAAGGGCGACGCCGGCCGGGCCGCCGTCGTGGACGCGGTCGACCGCGCGGTGGAGCAGACGCAGGGCGAGGGTGTGGACGTCGATGTGCCGCGGGCGGTGGCGGCGCAGTCAGGCCGGGGACCGGCCCAGGTACGCGGCCAGGCGGTCCGCGGCGGTGGCGCCGGGCGGGGCGGCGCGCTCCGGGGCGAACGAGCTGCCCTCGGTGCGCGGCGCCGACCCGTAGATCAGGCGGGCCGCCTCCAGGACCTCCCCGGCGGCCTCCGGCGCCAGATCGGTCGGGGCGCCGAGCGACCGCGCCAAGTCCCAGCCGTGCGCGAGGAGTTCGACGGTGACCTGCTGGACGAGCAGCCCGCCCGGCGCCTCGTACGGGCCGAAGGTGCGGTGCAGCATCCCGCTGTCGGTGAAGACGGCGCGGGCGGTGCGCGCGGACTCCTCGAAGGCCGCGATGTGGTCGAAGGGGCCGTCGCCGAGGTGGTCGGCGGTGTGGTCGCCGCGCGGCGACCCGGCGGCGATCGAGGCGGCCATCAGGTTCTCCCACACCATGTGGTCCAGCAGCTCCCGTACGGTCCAGTCCGCGCACGGAGTCGGCCGCCGGAGGTCGGCCGGACGGACGGTGGCGACCAGGGCACCGACGTCACGGACCACCTGCGCGTACGCGGCGAGCACCCGTTCCGGGTCGGTGTCCGCGAGGCGCGCGAACGCGGAGCGGTCCAGCTCCCCCGGGGTTCGATGGGCGCGCAGAGCGGCGGCGGTCCAGGTGCCGGCGGTGCCCCAACGGGGCGGTGCGGGACGGCCGGTGGCCGTGCAGAGCAGCTGCCAGTAGCGCTCGACGAGGGGTTCGGCGACGGTCTCCAGCTGCTCCAGCAGGCGGGTGCGGGCGGCCGGGCCGTCCTCGGCCGGCGGGTCGGCGGTGGCGGCCTGGGTGGGGATCCAGGCGGCGATCAGCTCGGCGAGGACCGGCTCGGCGGCCGGGGAGTCCGGGGCGATGCCGGCGGCGACGGCGGCTTCGGCGCGGGTGCGCATCAGCTCGGCGACCCGTATGGCGGCCTCGGTCGCCGCGGCCGGATCCGCCGCGTGGGCCGCGTCGGCCGCGTCGGCCGGCTGCCCGGGGGCGGTACGGGCGCTGAACTCGGCCAGCCGGCGCAGTGCGGCGCCCAGTTCCGGGTCGCCGACCAAGGTGGCCAACTCCACCCAGGCGTCGAGCTGTTCGGGCGTGGGGTCGTCGGGCGGATCGGGGGTGGCGGCCAGCAGGCCGCCACGGTAGGCAGGGGCGGCCACCCCGTCCAGGGCGTCCTCGACGACGTCGGCGACGATCCGGCGGCGCTCCTCGGCCGACAGGCGGGCGAGTCGGGTCATCTGCGGCAGCTCCTCTGCTGCGGTGCCCCGCGCGGCCACCGTACGCAGGACGGAGCGTTGCAGCCGCAGGGTGCGGAGCTGCGCGTCCAGGGCGTCCGCCCAGCGCTCCGCCGTGTCGCCGAGCGACCTCTCACGGTGCAGGACGGCGCGGATCGCCGCGGTGCCGATGCCCAGTTCGCGCAGGGTGCGCACGATCTCCAGGCGGGCCGGGGCGTCCGGTCCGTACAGCCGGTAGCCCGCGGGGGTGCGGGCGGCGGGCGACAGCAGGTCCTGGTCCGACCACTTCCTGATGGTCTTGACCGATACGCCGGTCAGGCGCGAGAGCGCGCCGATGGAGAGCAGGCCGGTGCCGTCGTTGTTCATACCCACCACTTTCGGGTCTCCCCCGGGGGGAGACGCAAACGGCGCCGCCGGCCGGGGCGGTTCACGCCTCCTGGACGGCCGCGCGGTACGCCGGCGACGGGGGCTCGCCCGCGGCCGGATGGTCCGGTCCGCCGGCCGCCGCCAGCACGCCGGCGGCCAGGGCGAACTGGGCCGCCGTGTAGGTGGCCATGATCCAGAACTGCGGGGCGGGCAGCTGCGGCCAGTGGGCGACACCGCTCGCGATCAGGGTGTCGGAGAGCAGGAAGAGCAGTCCGCCGGCCGCGGCCAGCGGGCCAGCCCGGAGCGCGCCGCAGGCCATCGCGGTGAGCAGCAGGCTGTATCCGGCGACCGGGACGCGGAGGCCGGCCGGCAGGTCGGGCCACAGCAGTGCGACGGTGGCGATCAGGGCGACCGCGTAGGCCGCCGCTGCCGCCCGGAAGGAGCGGCGCCGCGCCGCCGAGCCGCTGCCGTGCCGGGCGAACAGCAGCAGGTAGCAGACGTGTCCGGCGGCGAACGAGCCCATGCCCACCAGGAAGGCGGTGCCGCCGCCGATCTGGAGGAAGGTGTCGCCGCCGCAGCCGAGCAGCAGCGCGCCGGCCAGCAGCGGCGGCCCGCCGCGGAGCAGCACGTGGGCGGCGAGCAGCGGCATCAGGGCGGGCTTGGTGAGGTGCACGGCGGTGCCGGCGAGGGCGACGGCGGTGCTGCCGGGCGCGGCGCCGGCATGCGCCACGAGGGCGAGGAGGTGGGCGGCGGCCAGGACGGCGAAGACGGCGAGCAGGATCCGCGCGGCCCGCGGCCGGGGCGCGGGTGCCCTCACGCGGCGGGCTCCCCGACAGAGCGCTCCCCCACGGTGGGCCGGTCGCCGGCGTCCCGCGTGCCGGGCCGCCGCTCGCCCGGCGAACTCCGGCCTTCCTCAAGGGCGTTGAGGACCGCGGCCGGCTGCCAGCCCGGCCCCCGGAACACCCGTCCGGCGCGCTCGCTCCAGCTGTCCGCGGCCCGGAGGTCGCGGGCGATGGCGGCGTACTCGTGGGTGGCCACCCGCAGCGGGTTGTAGGTGTTGATGTTCTTGGTGAGGCCGTAGACCGGCCGCTCGGTCTCGGGGACGAACGAGCCGAACAGCCGGTCCCAGATGATCAGGATCCCGCCGAAGTTGCGGTCCAGGTAGCCGCCTTGCGAGGCGTGGTGGACGCGGTGGTGCGAGGGCGTGTTGAAGACGAACTCGACGGGCCGGGGCAGGGTGCCGATGCGCTCGGTGTGCACCCAGAACTGGTAGACGAGGTTGGCGCCGGAGGTGAAGGCGATCGCGGCCGGGTGCACGCCGAGCGCGACCATCGGCACGTAGAACGGCCAGACGGTCCAGGTCGTCCAGGGCTGCCGCAGGGCGGTGGTGAGGTTGAACTTCTCGCTGGAGTGGTGCACCACGTGGCAGGCCCACAGGATGCGGATGACGTGGTGGCCGCGGTGCGACCAGTAGTAGAAGAAGTCCTGGACGAGCAGCATCAGGGGCAGCGTCCACCACAGGACCGGTATCCGCAGCGGGGTGAGTTCGTAGACGGCGGAGTAGATCGCCACGATCGGGATCTTCCACAGCGCGTCGAAGACCAGACTGCCCAGCCCCATGCCGACGCTGGTGGCGGCGTCCTTCGCCGCGTACCCCTCGGCGTCCTCGTCGGGGTGCAGGCGGTAGCTCACCATCTCGACGACGGTGAGCAGGACGAAGGCGGGCACGGACCACAACACGACATCGGGCAGGTGCGGCATGCCCCGCACCATAAGTGCGGTAACGGGGCTACCGCTAGGGGTTGTTACCGAGAAGTATGTAAGACGCGCTGTCAGCTGCCCGGCGGGGGCGTACCGCCGGTAGCCCCCGCCGGGCGACGGGTGCGCTCACCACACCCGCAGTGCGGCCCCCTCCGCGAAGGCCGGGCTGGTCGCGTCGGCCGGCGGCTCCTTGAGGGGCTCGGCGATCTCCTCGACGGTGGGTCCGACGCGGGCCGCCACGGGGGCCAGGGCGGCGAGGTCGAAGCCGTAGACCCGGGCCGCGTTCCCACCGGTCATGGCGGCGACCTCGGCGGGCGGCAGACCGGCATAGGCGGCGCGCAGCGCCTGCCGGGAGTACGGGTGGGTGCCCTCGTCGTGGGGGAAGTCGCTGCCCCACATGATCTTGTCCAGGCCGATGCGGTCGCGCAGCGGGACTTCGTGGGGGCGCATGAAGCTGGCGCCCACATAGCAGTTGGCCTGCCACACCTCGCCGGGACTCGCGCCCATCGCGTCGGCCAGCCCCGCCCCGAACCGGGACTCCGCGGTGGTGGCGCGGGCCGCGGAGGCGACCAGCCGGCCGTGGTAGTAGTCCAGCATGTCCAGGACGCCCGGGATCCAGCCGGAGCCCTGCTCGGTGAGGACGAGGGTGAGGTCCGGATGGCGCCGGAAGGCACCGCCGAAGATGAGGTGCCACAGGGCGCGGTGGGAGAACCAGGTGGTCTCCACCATGAAGACCGCGCGGGCGGCGGGTTCGTCGCCCAGGGGCGGGGAGGCCGAGCCGCCGTGGTGGTTGACCGGGACGCCGAGTTCCGCGCAGACGGCCCAGAGGGGGTCGTAGACCGGGGAGTGGAGCTCGGGGAGGCCGGAGCCGGGTGGCGTGCCGGGCAGCAGGATGCCGCCGGTGAGGCCGGCTTCCCTGGTCCGGCGGACCTCTCGCACCGCCTCGTCGACGTCGTTGAGGAGGATCTGGGCGACGCCCGCCCGGCGCCCCGGGGCCTGTGCGCAGAAGTCCGCGAGCCAGCGGTTGTGGGCGCGCAGGCCCGCCCGGCGCAGCGCGAGTTCCTCGCCGGTGGGCGCCGGCGCCATCAGGGAGGCGCTGGGGAAGAACGGCGGGATGGTGTTGGGGAAGACGACCTCGCCGACGATGCCGTCGGCCTCCAGCTCGGCCAGCCGCCGGGCGGAGTTCCAGTTGCGGTCGGCGGTGTCGGCGAGCAGGTCCTCGTGCGGGTTGACGTAGGTGGCGGCCCAGGCGTCGAACTCCTCGTGGTACCGGGACGGAAGGTAGGGCCGGTAGTCGAGGAGGTCGGCACCCGCGTGGCAGTCGGCGGAGATGACGGTGTAGCGGGCGCCGGGCGCCGCCAGGGGGTCGCTCGTGGGGGATGCCGTGCTGCGGTCTCCGTTGTGTGCTGCCGTCATGAGGTCACTCCTGTGTACGGGAAGTCGTGGCCGGTCAGCCAGTGGCGGCCGGTCTCGCGGGCGCGCCGCCAGGACGCCGTCACCGGTCCCTGGTCGGCGGGCTGGCCCAGGTCCGCCGGGGTGGGGCCGATCCGCCGCGCCAGGGGGGCGAGCGCGGTGCGGTCGAAGCCGAAGATCTCGGCGGCGGACTCGCCGAGCATCCGGCGGGTCTCGGCGACCGGGATGTCGTGGAAGGTGTTCGCCAGCCACTCCCGGGTCCGCGGCCAGGTGCCCTCGGGGTGCGGGAAGTCGCTGCCCCAGAGGATGTTGTCGACGCCGATCTCGTAGCGCTGGGCCAGTTCGCGGCGCTTGGTGTTGGTGGCGCAGACGAAGACGTTGCGGTCCAGGTACGCGTGCGGCGGGCGCTTCAGTTCGGCGAAGGGGGAGAGCTTCTTGCCGCCGTGCGCGCCCAGGTACAGCCGGTCCATGAACCACAGGAGGTTCGGCAGCCACCAGCAGCCGGACTCGGCGATGCCGAAGCGGAGGCCGGGATGGCGTTCGAAGACGCCCGACCAGAGCAGGAACCACAGCGGGCGGGCCGGCCACCAGGTGACCTCGCTGACGAAGATGCCCAGGTGGTCGCCGTATTCCTCGCGCGGCGCGGCGCCGGAATGGGTGAGGACCGGCATCCCGGTCTCGGCCGCGGCGGCCCACACCGGGTCGTAACGCCGGTCGTGGTACGGGGCGTTGTCGCCCCACATGGCGGGGATCATCAGCGCGCCGAGGCCGGCGTCGCGGGCCCGGTGGATCTCGTCGACCGCCGCGCCGATGTCGCCGGTGACGGGCAGCAGGGCGACGCCGCAGTGCCGTTCCGGGTCGGTGGCGCAGAACTCCGCGAGCCACCGGTTGTGGGCCCGGGCGCCGGCCATGCCGAGCTCCGGGTCCTGGTCGCCGGAGAGGCCGAGGCCGACGCCGAAGGGGGCGGCGGTCGAGCTGTCCACGGCGTCGGCGTCCGGGAAGACGACCTCGGCCGCGACCCCGTCGCCGTCCAGCTCCTTCACCCGCTGCGCCGGGTCCCAACCGCCGCGCAATCCTTCCTCGTTGTCCTCGAACCACTTGGCGGCGAAGGTCTCGTTGCGGACGCCGAGCCGGGTCATCGCGGCCCGCCGGGCGTCCCGGCCGGCCAGGAACTCGTCGAAGGCGCGGCGGAAGCGGGGGTCCAGATAGGGGCGGTACTCCTCGGTGGGCAGTCCGGCGTGGCAGTCGGAGGAGACGATCAGGTACGGGTCCTGGTGGTGTTGGTACGGGTCCTGGTGGTGCCGGTGTTGGTCCTGATGGTGTCGGTGCGGGTCGGTGTCGTGGGTCAGGTCGGTCATGCCGTTCCCTCACTCGTCGGTCGCGTCGGTCGCGTCGGTCCCATGAGTCGATGCCGGTCCCGTCAGCCGCATCGGTCGTGTCAGCCGCGTCGGTCCCATCAACCCCATCGGTCGCGTCGGTCGCGTCGCTCACATCAATCGCGTCGGTCGCGTCAGTCGCGTCAGTCGAGGATGAAGCGTTCGAGATACGACGGGTCGGCGCGGTCGAGCATCGACCGCGCCCGCGCCCGGATCTGTGCGTCGGTGTGCTCGGCGGCCGGCAGCATCCAGAAGCGGCCGGCCCGGATGCCGTCCACGACCTGCTCGGCGACGTCCTCGACGGGCGTGAACGCCACCTCCTGGCCGGCCTCCTTCATGGCCGCCTCCCACTCCGCGAGGCTGCGGTAAGGCGTCCTGCGCGGACGGGTCTTGGCGTAGCGCGCGGGCCGGTTGCGGTGCGACTCCCACAGCCCGGTGCGGAGCATGTGCGGGCCCGGGAAGAGCACCGAGGCGCCGATGGGGGCGCCCTCGGCCTTCAGGTGCGCGTACAGCGACTCGGTGAGCGTCACCACGGCCGCCTTGGTGACGGCGTAGACGGAGGCGGTGGGCAGCGGCGCGACACCGCCGTCCGTGGAGGAGGTGTTGACGACGTGGCCGGGTTCGCCGGACGTCAGCATCCGCGGCAGGAAGCACTGGACGCCGTGGAAGACGCCCCAGACGTTCACCGCGAACGCCCAGTGCCAGTCGGCGGGGTCGTGCTGCCACATCCGGCCCTCGGCGCCGGAGCCCACCCCCGCGTTGTTGCACAGCACATGGACGGCACCGAAGGTGTCGTACGCGGCGGCGGCCAGCGCCTCGACGTCCTCCCGCAGGCCGACGTCCACGGTACGCGCCAGGAGTTCGGCGCCGTCCGCGGTCAGCTCGTCGGCGGTGGCGCGCAGCGGCGCCTCCTCGACGTCGGCGAGGACGACCTTGAGGCCCTCGGCGGCGAAGCGGCGGGCCATGGCCCGGCCGACTCCGCTCGCGGCGCCGGTGACCACCGCGACCTGTCCGGTCCGCAGCTCCATCAGGCACCCCCCTTCACCGGACGCTGCCTTCCGGCGGCCCGTCGAGGGTCTGCATCGGGTCGTCGTAGCGCTGGTGGATGTACGGCAACAGGGCTCGGCCGTCGACCCGTTCGGCGACGGTGCCGCGCTGGTCGGTGGTCTTCTCGCCGAGGGTGATCCCGACGAGGGCGTGCACCGGCAGGTCGGCGACCGGGTCGTACATCGACTCCCGCAGGACGACGTCGCCGGTGACCCGCTCCAGCCTGCGGACCTTCTCGTGGCGCCGGCAGTGCACCAGTACCGGGTCGGCGTCGAAGCCCGAACCGTCCACGGCCGGCAGGAACTTGAAGTAGAAGTCGGTGCGGTGCTCCGGCTCCGGGAGCTGCAGCGGGCCGCCGACCGCGCCGCGCACCTCGACGAAGGCGATGCCGTGCCGGGCCAGGGCGGCGCGGACGACCGGGCCGTCGCGCTCCACGGTGACCTCGCCGAGCTTCTTGGGTTCGCCGAAGACCTCACGGCCGCCGGTCAGGGCCCGTTCGTGGGTCATCGGCATGACCAGCGGGTACCAGCCCTCGGTGCCGTGGTGGAGGGCCGCGACGGCGACCGAGCCGGCGCCCAGCGGATAGCCGGGCAGGTCGACGGTGCTGATGGTGGCCCGGACCAGGGGGCGGGCGGTGGGCTGGAGCGGGGGCGGCAGCACCGCCGCGACCGCGTCCGGGTCGGTCTCCCAGAGGGCCACCACGCCGGTGGACCAGATGTCGGGGAGCTTGGCGCCGGCGGCGCGGGTCGCGGCGATCTCCGCCTCGGTGCGCGCTCCGTAGCGTATGCGTGCCATGTCGTACCGCCCTTCGTCATCCGGGACTCGCGGGGGTCGTTCGAGGCTCCTGTAACACAGTTACATGACGTCCGATGAAGGGTAAAGGGCCGTGCGGCACCCGGAGTTGGGAGATAGTGGGGGGCTATGACACGTACCGCGCTGACCGGTGAGGAAATCCTGCACACCGCCGCCCGGCTGATCCGGGCACACGGGCCCGAGGCCCTGACGATGCGCCGGCTCGCCACGGAACTGGGCACCGCCGTCACCTCCATCTACTGGCACGTCGGCAACCGCGAGTCCCTGCTGGACGCCCTGGTGGAGCGCACCATCCAGGAGATGGGCGAGATCCGGCCGACCGGGAGCACGCCCCGGGCGCGCGTCGTCTCGGTCGCCCGCGCGCTGCACACCGCGCTGCGCGAGCGCCCCCAGCTGATCGCGATGGTGCACGAACGCGGCCTGACGGAGCGGATGTTCCTGCCCGCGCAGCAGGCGCTGGTCCATGAGATGCACGCCGCCGGGCTGCGCGGCGAGCGGGCCGCCGAGGCGGTGCGCGCCGTCCAGTTCCAGGTCGTCGGCTTCGTACTGGTCGAGCGCAACCGCGAGCGGTCGCCCGCGCAGCACCCGAGCGAGGGCGAGCTGTGGGACTCCCCCACCGCCGGTGACGATCCGGCGCTGGCCCGCGCGCTGGCGGCGCCGGCCGACGCCGAACACCTCTTCCGGGTGTCCCTGGAGGCGCTGGTGGCATCCCTGCTCGGCCCGGTGTAACGGCGTTCCCCGGCCGCGTGCGGCCGGTGCGCGCCCGACGGCGGTTCGGTGGCTGTCGGTGGCGGCCCGTATCCTCAGTGACCATGCTCGAAGACCGCATGGCAGCAGCTCCCCCGATCGCGCCGAAGATCGGGCAGCAGCCGGGCCCGCAGACGCCGCCGGCCGACTGGCCGTCCGGGTATCCCCAGGGATACGCGGTGGTCGACGTCGAGACCACCGGCCTGGCCCGCGACGACCGCATCATCTCCGCCGCCGTGTACCAACTCGACGCACAGGGCGCGTTCCAGGACTCCTGGTACACGCTGGTCAACCCGCAGCGCGACCCCGGCCCGGTCTGGATCCACGGTCTGACGAGCGAAGTGCTGGACGGCGCGCCGCTGTTCCCGGACGTCGTCCCCGAGCTGTCCCGCCGCCTGGCCGACCGGGTGCTGGTCGCGCACAACGCCATGTTCGACTGGTCGATGATCGCCCGGGAGTACGCCCGCGCCGCGGCGACCGCACCGGTGCGCCAGCGGCTGTGCACCATCGCCCTGTCCAAGGAGCTGGGCCTGCCGCTGCCCAACCACAAACTGGAGTCCCTCGCCGCCCATTACGGCGTGGTGCAGGAGCGCGCCCACCATGCCCTGGACGACGCCCGGGTGCTGGCCGAGGCGTTCCGCCCCAGCCTGCGCCGGGCCGCCCGGCAGAACCTGCGGCTCCCGCTGCTGACCTGCCAGCCGCTGACGGAGTGGTCGGACTCCCCCGCGCCCCGGCCGCGGGCCGCCGGGTCCGCGTACCGCCCCACTTCCTGGCGGCCGTCCCGCAAGCGGCCGGCCTGCCCGTATCCCAACCCGGGGCGCTACGAGCCGGGCGGCCGGCTCGTCCAGGGGATGCGGGTCGCGTTCTCCGGCGACACGTCGGTGGACCGCGAGCTGCTGGAGGACCGCGCCATCGAGGCCGGGCTGCACGTGGCGACGAGCGTGTCCCGGCTGACCAGCCTGCTGGTGACCAACGACCCGGACGCGCAGACCTCCAAGACCGCCAAGGCCGCCGCGTACGGCACGGCCGTCGTCGACGAGGCGGCCTTCATGCAGCTGCTCCAGGACGTCGAGCCGGCGGGCGGGGCGCCTGCGTCCGGGTGAAGCCCGGCCAACACACCCGCTGGCGCCTCGCCCCGTGCGGGCCCCCGCCGCACGCTGTGGCGCATGGCACGTTGTGAGGTCTGCGGAAACGACTACGGCATGACGTTCGAGGTGCACGCGCAGGGCGCGGTGCACGTCTTCGACTGCTTCGCCTGCGCGATCCACCGCATGGCGCCGATCTGCGAGCACTGCCGGGTGCAGATCATCGGGCAGGGCGTGGAGGCCGAGGGGCAGTGGTACTGCGGTGCGCACTGCGCCCGCTCGGCGGGGCGGGTGGGCATCGTCGACCGGGTCTGACCGGGGCCCGGCGGCTCCTCACCGCGCCGCGGTGAGGGACCCCCGGCCCTGGTGTCCCGAGGTCCGCGCGGTACCGTCGCAGCCGTGTACCGCTTCCTGTTGACCCGGCAGTGGGTGATCCTCACCCTCGTGGGCCTCGTCCTGATCCCGGTCATGATCAAGCTGGGTTTCTGGCAGCTCCACCGCCATCAGCACAAGGTCGCGCAGAACACCCTGATCGCCGACAACCTGGCGGCCACGCCGGTCCCGGTCACCGACCTGGCCGCCGTCGGCCGGGACCTGCCGCACGACGACATGTGGCGCCGGGTCACCGCCAGCGGCAGCTACGACACCGCGCACGAGGTCGTCGTCCGCCACCGCACCGCCGCCGACGAGCAGACCATCGGCTACTACGTCCTGACCCCGCTGGTCCTCGGCAACGGCGACGCCGTCCTGGTCAACCGCGGTTGGATCCCGGCCGCGGGCGACCTCACCACGTTCCCGAAGGCCCCGCCCGCCCCCAAGGGCACGGTCACCGTCACCGGCCGGATGATGGCCGACGAGACCACCGCCGTCAGCGGAATCAAGGACACCAAGGGCCTGCCGCCCCGCCAGGTCATGCTGATCAACAGCAAGCAGCAGGCGCAGCGGGTGGGCCGCCCGATGCTCGGCGGCTACATCGAGCAGACCGCGCCCAGGTCACCGGGCAACACCCCCGAGCTGGTGCCGGAACCGGACCATGACTCCATCGGCCCGCACATGGCCTACGCGATCCAGTGGTGGCTGTTCGCGGCGGCGGTACCGGTCGGCTGGACCGTCCTGGTGCGCCGGGAGCGCCGCGACCGGCGAGATGCCGCGGCCAAGGCGGCGCAGCAGGCCGCGGAGCCCGCGGAGGGTGCGCCGGCGGCCGGCGACGCGGAGGCCGCGGCGGGCCCCAGGCGGTCTGCGGAATCCGCCGGATCCGGAGAGACTGAGGCAGCCGGCGACGCTGCACCGCCGGCCCCGGCAGAACCCGTAGCCCGGACGGCCGCCACCCCCGAGTAGCGCTCCCGCCGGGCGGAAAAGGGGCGCGGAGTGCACCCACACATCGAGGACTATGCGCTCATCGGCGATCTCCAGACCGCCGCCCTCGTCGGCCGCGACGGCTCCATCGACTGGCTGTGCCTGCCCCGCTTCGACTCCCCCGCCTGCTTCGCCGCGCTCCTCGGCGGCCTGGACAACGGCCACTGGCGGCTCCCCCCCC
>NZ_KN708638.1:1901317-1932448 GCF_000805335.1 Streptomyces sp. CT34
GGCGGCTCGCCCCGCGCTCCTCCGAGGCCCGCGCGCGGCGCTCGTACCGCGGTGACTCGCTCCTCCTCGACACCGTCTGGGAGACCCCCGACGGCAGCGTCCGGGTCACCGACTTCATGCCGCAGCGCGACCGGATGCCCGATGTCGTGCGGATCGTCGAGGGACTGCACGGCAGCGTCGCGATGCGCGGGGTGCTGCGGCTGCGGTTCGACTACGGGCGGGTGGTGCCCTGGGTGCGCGCCGCCGAGGGCTCCCGGGTCGCGATCGCCGGGCCGGACTCCGTGTGGCTGCGCACTCCGGAGGACGGCAGGACCTACGGCAAGGACTTCAGCACCTGCTCGGACTTCACCGTCGCGGCGGGCCGGCGCGCCGCGTTCGTGCTGACCTGGCACCCCTCGCACGAGCCCCGCCCGGACCTGATCGACCCCTTCCAGGCGCTGGAGGAGACCCTGGAGGACTGGCACAACTGGTCCGCGCGCTGCCGCTACACCGGTCCGTACCGGGCCGCCGTGGTCCGCTCCCTGATCACCCTCAAGGCGCTCACCTACGCGCCCACCGGCGGCATCGTCGCGGCCCCCACCACCTCGCTCCCCGAGGAGCCGGGCGGGGTGCGCAACTGGGACTACCGCTACTGCTGGCTGCGCGACGCCAGCCTGACCCTGAACACCCTGATCTCCGCCGGGTATCTGGACGAGGCGGGCGCCTGGCGGGACTGGCTGCTGCGCGCGGTGGCCGGCGACCCCGCCGACCTCCAGATCATGTACGGGCTGGGCGGGGAGCGGCGGCTGCCGGAGGCCGAGGTGCCCTGGCTGTCCGGTTACTCCGGCTCGCGGCCGGTGCGGATCGGCAACGCCGCCGTCGAGCAGCGGCAGCTCGACGTCTACGGCGAGGTGATCGACTCGTTCCACGTGGCCCGGACGGCGGGGCTGCCGGCCGAGGCGCACGCCTGGAGCATCCAGCGGGCGCTGGTCGACTACCTGGAGTCCACCTGGCGCGACCCCGACGAGGGGATCTGGGAGATCCGTGGCCCGCGCCGGCACTTCGTGCACTCCAAGGTCATGGCCTGGGTCGCGGCCGACCGCGCGGTGCGGGCGACCGAGACCGACCCGAAGCTCACCGGGGACGTCGACCGCTGGCGGGCGATGCGCGACGAGGTGCACCGGGAGGTCTGCGAACGGGGCTACGACGCCGACCGCGGCACCTTCACCCAGTACTACGGCTCGGCGGAACTGGACGCCGCGACGCTGCTGATCCCCCGGGTCGGCTTCCTCCCGGGCGACGACCCCCGGGTGCGCTCCACCGTCGACACGGTGCGCCGGGAGCTGACGTCCGACGGTCTGGTATGCCGTTACAGCACCGCGGGCGGTTCCGTCGACGGACTGCCGGGCGGCGAGGGGACGTTCGTGGTCTGCTCGTTCTGGCTCGCCGACGCGCTCCAGCTGACCGGCCGCCACAAGGAGGCCCGGGAGCTGTTCGAGCGGCTGCTCGCGCTGCGCAACGACGTGGGGCTGCTCTCCGAGGAGTACGACCCGGCCGCCGGACGCCAACTGGGCAACTTTCCACAGGCGTTCAGCCATATCGGCCTGGTAAGGACCGCGTTCGGACTGTTCGGCGCCCCGGGGCCCGACTAGGACCATGGACCTCGGGTGCAGACTGGGGCCATGGATCTTGGACTCACCGACCGGACATATCTCGTCACCGGAGCGACCCGCGGCCTCGGCTTCGCCACCGCCCGCGAACTGGTCGCCGACGGCGCCAACGTCGTCGTCACCGGACGCACCGAGGAGAGCGCCGCCAAGGCCGCCGCCACTCTGGGCGACCGGGCGCTCGGCGTCGCCGCCGACAACGCCGACCCGGAAGCCGCCGCCCGCCTGGTGTCGGCCGCCCGCGAGCGCTTCGGCCGACTGGACGGCGTACTCATCAGCGTGGGCGGCCCGGCCCCCGGAACGACCGCCGACAACACCGACGACCAGTGGCGGACGGCCTTCGAGGCGGTCTTCCTCGGCGCGGTACGGCTCGCCCGCGAGGCCGCCGCGGTACTCGACGAGGGCGGCGTCATCGGCTTCGTCCTCTCCGGCTCCGTCCACGAGCCGATCCCCGGGCTCACCATCTCCAACGGCCTGCGCCCCGGCCTCGCCGGCTTCGCCAAGTCCCTCGCCGACGAGCTGGGCCCGCGCGGCATCCGGGTCCTGGGCGTCCTCCCCGGGCGGATCGCCACCGACCGCATGACCCAGCTCGATTCGCTCTCCGGCGACCCCGAGGGCACCCGCGCCCGCAACTCCGCCACCATCCCCCTGGGCCGCTACGGCCGCCCCGAGGAGTTCGGCCGCGCCGCCGCGTTCCTGCTGTCGCCGGCCGCCTCGTACATCAACGGGGTCATGGTCCCGGTGGACGGGGGCGCCCGCCACGGCTTCTGAGAACGGCGGCGCCGCGGACGGGCACCCGGGGGCCGCGGGCCGAGGGGCTGTGGGGGCTGTCCGACGGGGCAGGGTCGGACCGGCTCCGGCATCCGGCGCGGTGCGGCCGGTGACCATCCGAAGAGCCGAGGCGGAGCGAGCGAAGCGGAGCACGAGGCGCCGCGCCGGACGCCGCGGACCCGGCCATGACCCGCCGGACGGGCCCAGGTCCTGTCGTCACACTCCCGTCGTCCGCCCGAAGGGCGGCGGTCGGGAGACCGACGACAGGACCTGGCTCCATTGCCGGTGACTTTACGGCTGCCGAGTGCACCGGGCGGGAACGTCTCCGCGGATCAGGTGGTCGAACTGGTCTCCATGTCACCGGCATTGGGCCTAGATGAATGAGTCCGATGTTTGTGCTGGCCGCGACCATGGCGAAGGGCGCCCGTTGGCTCGTGTGTGACGACAAACCTAGACGCCCTTCTGGCGGCACTCTACGTGTTCATCGACGACCATGTGGCCCCTCGTCGCCGGATCGGGCGACCCCCGAAACTGACAGACGCCGAACTGCTGTGCCTGGCCGTCGCCCAGGTCCTGCTCGGCTTTCCCTCTACCCGTCACTGGATCCGCTTCGCGCACGCCCGCCTACGACACCTCTTCCGCTACCTGCCCCAGCAATCCGCCTACAACAAGCGCCTGAACGCCGCCGGCCCACTGATCTCGGCCGTGCTCCAGGCACTGGCCCAGCAGGTGCCCACCTGGCACGACAACCTGCGCCTGGTCGACTCCACCCCACTGCCGTGCGCCGCCTCCCGCCAGACAGTCAAACGCTCCGAACTGGCAGGGCACGCCGGATACGGATACTGCCCCAGCCATTCCCGCTTCTTCTGGGGCTTTCGGCTCTACCTGCTGACCACCGCGGAAGGCATGCCCATCTCCTGGTGCCTGGCCCATCCCAAGATCGGCGAACGGGAGGTGATGACCGCACTGCTGGAACGCGACCACCACCTCGTACGCTCCGGCCAAGTGATCCTCGCCGACAAGGGCTTCGCCGGAAGGGAGTTCGAGGCGTTCCTGACCGAGAGCCTGGGCGTCCATCTGGTGCGTCCGGACCGGAAGGACGAGCCCGTGCGACACGGCCGTCTCGCCCGTGTCCGCCAATGGATCGAGGCCGTGTTCGCCACACTCAAAGGCCAGCTCAGCCTGGAACAACACGGAGGCAGAACCCTGCCTGGAGTGTTCGCCCGCACCGGCCAACGACTCCTCGCACTCGCAGCAGGTGTCTGGCACAACTGGACCACCGGCGCCAAGATCAAACGATCCCTGACCGCCTTCGACCACTGAGAACATCGGACTCATTCATCTAGCTCACCCGCTCCGGCCGGTGCCGCACCGCCCGCAGCCGGACCTCGGCGGGCAGCCGTGCCAGGCCCGCCGAGGTCCGCGCGTGCGCCAGCGCCTCGTCGGACAGCCGCAGCACGACGGCCCCGGGATCGGCGTGCGGGGCCAGGGCCAGCAGAGCGCGCAGCCGCGGCTCCGTGCGGCGGCCGGTCAGCAGGACGGCGGCCCGCTCGACGCCGTCCAGGGACTCCGCCTCGGCCGTCAGGACGGTCTCCAGGGCCCGGCCGCGGACCACCGCGCCCTCGCCGTCGCCGCTGTCGACCAGGACCTCACCGAGCCGGTGCCGCCGGAGCTGGGCCAGCAGCCACCACAGGAACAGCGCGACCAGGACCACCAGGGCGGCGATGACGGCCGGCCACCACCAGCCGCGGTCCGTCCAGCGGGTGCGGTCGCGGGCGGGCAGCAGGACCGCGTCGGGTCGGGCCCAGGGCCACCCGGCGGGGAGGCCGAGGTCCAGCCGCGCCGGCAGGCCGAAGCCGCCCAGCAGCACCAGCCCGCCGACCGCCAGCAGCACGGCGCCGGTCAGGCCGAGCAGCAGCCGGTTGACCGTTGCGCGGGCCCTGGGCATGGCGCGGTCACCCCTTCCCCGGGTCCTTCGGGCGCCGTACGTCGACGGTGAGCGCCGGCCGGTGCGCCAGGCCCAGTTCCCGCAGCCCGGCGCCGAGCGCGGTGTGCAGATCGCGGCGGACCGCGTCCAGGTCCCGGAAGTGCGCGACGGCCCGGGCGTGCGCCCGGCGGCGGCCGACCGTCATCCGCACCGACTGCACCCCGGCGACCTCCATGGCCCGGTCGCGCAGCACCAGCGCGGCGGCCGGCCGGTCGAGGCCGGCCCGGACCCCGGGAGCGGTGCTCCGCATCGGGAGCACCGCCCGCAGCCCGGGAGTGACGGCCAGCGCGATCAACCAGATCCCCAGCACCACCGCGGCAGCCGCGCCGCCCAGCACCCAAGGGTCGTCAAGGTGGCGGGTGGCCAGTTCGTCGGCCAGCTCGCGGCGCCAGGCCGCCGCCGGCCGGTGGGCACGTACCGCCGCCACGTCGTACAGCAGCAGGCCCGCGCCGGCCAGCAGCACCAGGGCGACCAGCCCCGACGGCACCCGGCGGGCCGACCAGAAGCGGCCGGCGCGCCCGCCGCCGGCCGGGTCGGTGTCCGGGTGCGCGCCGGCGTCCGGGGCCGGGCCGCCCGGGGAGGGCGGCACCGCCCTCGCAGATCCGGTCAACCCGGCCGCGGCGCCGGGCCGTTCACCGGGTGCGGCCGGCCGCCGGTCGTCGCGCCGCGCGCCGCCGTCCTCGCTCATCGCACCCGCCCCCGGCCCCGGTCCGCGAGCTGCGGGGAGTGCAGCAGCTCGACCCGCACCACCACCCCGGACACCGTCATGTCCGCCAACTCCCGTATGCGTTCGGTGACGTGACGTCGTACCAGCCCGGCGTGCGCGCCGATGTCGACGGGATAGCCGAGTTCCACGGCGATGTGCAGCCGGGCCTCGCCGAAGGGCGGCCGGACCTCGCGGCGCCGTACGGTCACCGTCGCGTGCGCGTCGGTGGGGTCGTCGGGGCACGCGGCGCGCAGCGCCTCGCGAGCCGCCCGTGCGGCGATCTTCGCCACCACCCGGTCGGCGATCGTGGTCGCGCCCCGCTCACCCGCCGGTACGCCGGCGGTACCGGCCGGCGCGGACACCGTCGCCACCCGGCCTCACCGCCGCCGGCCGTCGCGGTCCCCGGTGCGGGGGGTGCGGAAGAAATCCCCGGCCTCCAGGTCCCCTTCGAGGAATCTGCCGGCCATGAACCCGACGGCGCCCAGCGCCGCCACCAGAACGAACGCGCCGAACCCCCCGAAGTATCCGGCGAAGCCCAGCGCCATCCCGGCCACAAGACCGACCACGGCCATGCTCATCGTGCGCTCCTTCGCTGCCGCTGCGGCCGGGCGAGGTCACCGGAGCCGCGGCTCCGGTGCACCGGCCCCTTCCGCCCCGTCCGTCTCGTCCTCCTCGTCGGGCAGCTTCACATCGACCACCGCGATGTTGACCTCGACGACCTCCAGGCCGGTCATCCGCTCCACGGCGGAGATGACGTTCTCCCGTACCGCCCGCGCCACGTCCGCGATGGCGACGCCGTAGTCGACCACGATCTCCAGGTCCAGCGCCGTCTGCACCTCGCCGACCTCGGCCCGCACCCCGCGCGTCGCGGGGGCCGACCGGCCGCCGGGCACCCGGTCGCGGACCGCGCCGAGTGTACGGGCCAGACCGCTGCCCATCGCGTGGACGCCCACGACATCGCGGGCCGCCAGCCCGGCGATCTTCTCCACGACCCCGTCGGCGATCGTGGTGCGGCCACGCGACCCGGGGTCGCCGCCACCCCGCTTCACCGGCGGTGTCCCCGCGGCTGCGCTGTGCTGGCTCTCGGTCATCGCGGTGCGCCCCTTCCGAGCCGCCCGAGGGGGAGCGGGCCACCCGCTCCGTTCCCCACAGTAGGTGCGGTTTCCCGGGCCCGCTCCGGGGACGCGGCAGCGGAGTGCCGCACCCGGCCGCCGCGCGCCCCGCAGCCCGCCGGAGACGCGGCCGGGATCGGGGCGATACGGCGACCGGGAGCGGGCGGTACGGGCCCGGAACTGCCCGGTGGATCAGGCCGGACCGGCCCGTGATCAAACATCCAGGGGCCGGGGGTCGGACAGCCCCTGGGCCCTGTCGTCACACTCCCGTCGTCCGCCGAAGGGCGGGCCGGGCGGCGTCCGGTGCGTGCTCTCGGCGTGCCGGACGACGGCCCCTGTACTGGACCCCTGTACTGAAGTACTGGGGTCGTTGCCCGGTGCGGCGAAGGGGATCCCCCCGGCCCGAGCCGTGCGAAGCCGGTTCGGGCCGGGGGCGCGTGCTTCGAGGGTGGGGGCGCGCGCAGAGCGTCGGCAGACAGGCGGGAGTTGAGACAGGGCCTAGTCCCCGACGCCCGCCAGGTCCCGCAGTCGGCGGGCCTGGGCGGCCCGTTCGGCGCGGCGCTGCTCCTCGTACGTGCGGCCCGCGGCGCCGGCCAGCAGGGCCTTGGTCTCGATGACGGCGTCCCGGGGCGCGGCGGTGAGCGCGGCGGCCAGGTCGGCCACCGCGGCGTCGAGTTCGTCTCCGGGGACGACGAGATTGGCGAGGCCGATCCGCTCGGCCTCCTTGGCGTGCACAAAGCGCCCGGTGGCGCAGATCTCCAGCGCCCGGGCGTAGCCGACCAGCCCGACCAGGGGGTGGGTACCGGTCAGATCCGGTACGAGTCCCAGGCTGGTCTCGCGCATGGCGAACTGGACGTCCTGGGCCACGACCCGCAGATCGCAGGCGAGCGCGAGCTGGAAGCCCGCGCCGATGGCATGGCCCTGTACGGCGGCGATGGACACCAGGTCGTTGCGCCGCCACCAGGTGAACGCCTCTTGGTATTCGGCGATGGTGGCGTCCAGTTCACCGTCCGTACCGCGTGCCAGGTCGAGGAACGACGGCTCGCCGTCGAAGCCCTCGGGGGTGAACGCCTGCCGGTCCAGGCCCGCGGAGAAGGACTTGCCCTCACCGCGCAGCACCACGATCCGTACGTTCCCCGGCAGCAGCGAGCCCGCCTCGGCCAGCGCCCGCCACATGGCGGGCGACTGTGCGTTGCGCTTGGCCGCGTTGGCGAGCGTCACCGTGGCGATCGCGTCGTCCACGGCGAGCCGGACACCGTGCTTGTCGAGCAGAGTCATGAGGGCGCCTCCGAGTCAGCCAGCCGCACCTGCGTGCGTAAGTGACTGAACGGTAACCTCCCGGCCGACAGTTCGGACGGCCGGGGGCACCGTCTTCACCCGGAGTCGCGGCCGTCAGACCGAGGCGGCCTTCTTGCCCCTCGTGGCTCCGCCGCGACCGCGCAGGACCACACCGGATTCGCTGAGCATCCGGTGCACGAATCCGTAGGAGCGACCGGTTTCCTCGGCCAGCGCCCGGATGCTCGCTCCGGCGTCGTACTTCTTCTTCAGGTCTGCCGCGAGCTTCTCGCGCGCAGCGCCGGTCACCCGGCTGCCCTTCTTCAGAGTCTCGGCCACCCGTGCCTCCTCGTGGGAAGTGCGCTCTGGACTCTCATGATCACCCCTCCCCGGCTTCCTGGCCACCCATTCCGCAAGGTCTGTGCGACATCCTTTGCCGTCCGGCGTGCGACCGGGGCGCCCGGAATTCCCCGTTCCGCGCGCCCCGCGGGGCGGCCCCGCCCGGCCGTCCGCGAGAACGGGCAGGTCAGATGGCATGCGGCCGAAAAGGGGACGGCCGGGCCCGGGGGGCACGGCAGGGCGCCGCAGGCTCGCCGGTGTACGAGCCGTTCTCACTCAGATGATGGATCACGGCTGAGCCGAATGATCCATCCGGCATGATCCATCCGCCGGGATCGGCACGGCCCCGGTCAGGCCAGCGCGACCAGGTCCGCGTAGTCCTGGCCCCAGAGGTCCTCGACACCGTCGGGCAGCAGGATGATCCGCTCCGGCGCGAGCGCGTCGACCGCGCCCTCGTCGTGCGTCACCAGCACCACCGCGCCCGTGAAGGTGTGCAGCGCGCCGAGGATCTCCTCGCGGCTGGCCGGGTCGAGGTTGTTGGTGGGCTCGTCGAGCAGCAGCACGTTGGCGGAGGAGACCACCAGCGTGGCCAGGGCGAGACGGGTCTTCTCGCCGCCGGAGAGGACCCCGGCGGGCTTGTCGACGTCGTCCCCGGAGAAGAGGAAGGAACCCAGGGTCTTGCGGATGTCGACCAGGTCCATGTCCGGGGCGGCGGAGCGCATGTTCTCCAGGACCGTGCGGTCCGGGTCCAGGGTCTCGTGCTCCTGCGCGTAGTAGCCGAGCTTGAGGCCGTGGCCGGGGCGGACCTCTCCGGTGTCCGGCTGCTCGACGCCCGCCAGCAGCCGCAGCAGGGTCGTCTTGCCGGCGCCGTTGAGGCCCAGGATGACGACCCGGGAGCCCTTGTCGATGGCCAGGTCGACGTCGGTGAAGATCTCCAGGGAGCCGTACGACTTGGACAGGCCCTCGGCGGTGAGCGGGGTCTTGCCGCACGGCGCCGGGTCCGGGAAGCGCAGCTTGGCGACCTTGTCGGACATCCGCACCTCCTCCAGGCCGGCCAGCAGCTTGCCGGCGCGCTTGGCCATGTTCTGCGCGGCGACGGTCTTGGTGGCCTTGGCCCGCATCTTGTCGGCCTGGGCGTTGAGCGCCGCGGCCTTCTTCTCGGCGTTGGCGCGCTCGCGCCTGCGGCGCTTCTCGTCGGCCTCGCGCTGCTGCTGGTAGAGCTTCCAGCCCATGTTGTAGACGTCGATCTGCGAGCGGTTGGCGTCGAGGTAGAACACCTTGTTCACGACGGTCTCGACCAGGTCGACGTCGTGCGAGATGACGATGAAGCCGCCGCGGTAGGTCTTGAGGTAGTCGCGCAGCCAGGCGATGGAGTCCGCGTCGAGGTGGTTGGTCGGCTCGTCGAGCAGCAGGATGTCGGAGTCCGAGAAGAGGATCCGGGCCAGTTCGACGCGGCGCCGCTGACCGCCGGAGAGGGTGTGCAGCGGCTGGCCCAGGATGCGGTCGGGCAGTCCGAGGCTGGCGGCGATGGTGGCGGCCTCGGCCTCGGCGGCGTAACCGCCCTTGGTGAGGAACTCGGTCTCCAGGCGCTCGTACTTCTTCATCGCCTTCTCGCGGGTGGCGCCCTTGCCGGTCGCCATCCGGTCCTCGTTCTCCCGCATCTTGCGGAGCACGGCGTCCAGCCCGCGGGCGGAGAGGATCCGGTCGCGGGCGAGCACGTCCAGGTCGCCGGTGCGCGGGTCCTGGGGCAGGTAGCCGACCTCGCCGGAGCGGGTGACCGCGCCGCCGGCCGGGGTGCCCTCGCCGGCCAGCACCTTGGTGAGGGTGGTCTTGCCGGCGCCGTTGCGGCCGACCAGGCCGATGCGGTCGCCCTTGGCGACGCGGAAGGAGGCGGACTCGATGAGGATTCGGGCGCCGGCACGCAGCTCAAGGCCGGAAGCGGTGATCACGGAAAAACTCCAGGGCAGGAAGACGGCGGGTTGGACGGACGGTCCGAGAGCGGTCTACGCCGTCTAATGAACCCAGAGGAGAACTGCCATGCAGGCAGTCTAACGGGCCGGTGCAAGTCGTTTTCCGGCGTTGTCAGACCCCGCTGCGAGACTGTGAGAGATGACACAGGAGTCCGGGCGGCGGGCGCCGTCCGGCCACGCGAGAGGTGCGGTGATCAGCATGGCAGGTACGCCGACGATGTACCCGACGGTGCTCTACAGGGACGCACCGGCCGCCATCAAGCAGCTGACGGAGGCGTTCGGCTTCACCGTCGGCGCCCAGTACGAGACCGACGACGGCACGGTGCTGCACGCCGAACTGTCCTACGGGAACGGCACGGTCATGCTCGGTTCGAAGGGCCGCGGCGGCCCCTTCGACGAGGCGATGGGAGACGCCGGACCGGCCGGCGTCTATGTCGTCGTCGAGGACGCCGACGCCCACTTCCGGCGGGCCGAGCAGGCCGGGGTGGAGATCCTGATGCCGCCCACGGACCAGGACTACGGCTCGCGGGACTACATGGCCCGGGACCTGGAGGGCAACATCTGGAGCTTCGGGACGTACGCGCCGGGCGGCACGGGGGACTGATACGCGCCGGGCGGTGCGGGGGACCGACCCGCCACCGCCCGGCCCCGGCAGGGCGGTGGCCAAGGCCTTTCCGGCCCCGGCCCGCCCACCGGAGCGGCCCTACGCCCCGCCCGTGTGGACCTGGAAGGCCGCGCGGCGGACGGCCTTGGCGAGTGCCGGATCGGGGTGGGCCGCGGCCAGCGCCACCAGCACCTGCACGGTGCGCGGATGGCCGACGGCGCGTACCTCCTCCAGCAGGCGCGGTACCGAGCCCTGGACCGCCGAGTCCAGGTGCCGGACCAGGAGTTGGGTCTCCCCGTGGTCGGCGACGGCCGCCGCGGTGTCCACCCACAGCCAGGTCGACTCCTCGCGGGTGAGGACGTCGGGGGCGGACTCCGGGTCGCCGCCCTCGTGCTCGACGAGCCACAGCAGGGCGTAGGGCCGCAGGCCCGGTTCGTCGGCGGCGGCCCGGACGGCGGGCTCGGCCGGGGCGCCGACCGCGCGCAGCGCCTCGAAGGCCAGCCCGCGCAGCAGCGCGTCCTCGCCGCGGGCCACGGTCAGCAGTTCCTCGACGGCGGCGCCCACGGAGCGGGCGGCGAGCCAGGCGCGGTATTCGGCGCGGGCCGGCCCCGGGGTCAGCCGGGCGCAGCCGCGCAGCATCGCCTCCGCGGACTGCTCGATATGGCCCGCCGGGCTCTGCGCGGCGACGCAGATCTGCTCCAGCTTGACCCACACCGACCAGTTGCCGAGCGGCGTCAGCCGGGCCTCGGGCCCGTGGTGGCCGCCCTCGTGGGAGCCTTCGGGCGCGCCGTCCGGCGGCACCAGCGCGCCGACCGCGAGCAGTGCGTCCAGCGCCCAGCCCAGGAGTTCGGCCAGCGACGCCCCCGCGGCGTCGCTCGCCGTCCCCGTGGCACCGGCACCGTCCGCGGCGGGGGCGTGGCCGGAGGGGACCTCGCAGCGTTCGGTGCGCAGTTCGGCGACGCGCTGGTCGAGCATGTCGAGCAGTACCGGCAGCCGTACCGGCCCGGCCGACAGATGCAGCAGGGACAGCAGTTGCGGTACCGCCTCGACGACTTCGGCGACGATCGTCGGGCCGGCCCCGGCCGGGATGGGCAGGGCCAGCGACCAGGCGTCGAAGAGCGCGACCCAGCCGCGCAGCACCGCGGTGTCGTCGCGGTCCCAGGCGCGCAGCCGCCAGCCGGGGCGGGCGATGCCGTCGTGGAGTTCGACGAGTCCGGCGAGCCGGGCCCGGTCCCAGTCGACGCGGACCTTCCGCGGGGTCAGCCCCAGGGCCGCGGCGGCGCGGGAGACGGCGTCCGGCGGCAGCGCGCCGTCCGGGCCGGCCCGCAGGGTGCCGGCGGCGCCGTCGGCCCAGCGGGCGAGCCGGGCCGCACCGGCCAGTACGGCACGGGCCTGGCGGGCCAGTTCCGCGGGCGGCGGCGTGCCCTCGGGCGGGCGGGGCGCCGGGCGGGCGGCCCGGGTGCTCACCGCCCGGCGGGCGGCGGCGATCGGTTGGCGTGGGACGAGTCGGAGCCGGGAGTCGCGCGGAGTACGGGACGTCACAGGAGCAGTCTTGCGGCTGACGGCCCGAAAGCCCAATCGGACCCCGTCCCGCGGCCTGCCGGACGCCCGCCATCCGGCCGACCCACCCCCGATATGGGGAGTTGTCCGGCCGTACGCCCCGGCGTCACCGTCCGGTGGCCGGCGCGGGCGCGGGCACGGCGGCTCCGGCGGGTCCGGCGGTCGCCGTTCGCCTGTCCCGGCCGGCTACATCAGCGGTGTCAGGAAGCGGCGCAGGGTCTCCTCGTAGTGGTCCGGGTCGGCGTTCCACATCGCGGCGTGCGGGGCGTGCGGGACGGGCTGAAGGGTGATCAGGTCGGGGCGGCGGGCGGCGAAGTCGCGGGAGGCCGCCCAGGGGGCGACGGTGTCGCCGGGGCCGTGGAAGAGCAGGGTGGGGACCTGGAGCGCCTCGGGGTCGGGGGCGTCGGCCGGGCGGTCCACGGGCAGTCCGGTGGTGCCCTCGGCGGCGCGGACGACCAGCGGCAGCAGGGCGCGCGGGACGTGCCGGGCGGCGGCCAGCGCGCACAGGGTGGCGTGCCGGTCGAGGACCGGGGAGTCCAGGACGAGTCCGGAGATCCGGTCGCGCAGCGCGGAATTGGCGGTGGCGCGCAGCGCCATGGTGGCGCCGGTGGACCAGCCGTGCACGATCACGGTGCGGGCGCCGTAGCGGACGGCATAGCGGATCGCGGCGTCCAGGTCGCGCCATTCGGCGTCGCCGAAGTGGTGGATGCCGTCGGCTGAGCGCGGGGCGCCGAGGTCGTTGCGGTAGGCGAGGTCGAGGACCGGCAGGCGGTGGCGGGCCAGGAACGGCATGACCACCATGGGGTGTTCGCGGGTGGTGCCGATGCCGTGGACGGTGATGACCCAGGTGTCGCGGACGCCGGGCACGAACCACGCGGGCAGCGGCCCGAGTTCGCCGGGGACGTCGACGTCGGCGTAGGGGATGCCGAGGGCGTCGTGGGGGTTGCCGATGTGCACCTGCGGCGTCATCCGCATCCGGGTGCCGGGGCGCAAAGTGCCGTGGGTGACCCGCTCCAGGCGGCGGACGACGGCGTCCGGGGGGTGCGGGGTGCCGTGCACGACGGGGCCGGCGACGGCGTGGCAGCCGGCGCCGGCGAGGCCGTAGATCCCGGGCCGCAGGGACGCGAGACTGCGGGTGAGGATGATGCGGTCGCCGTCGGCGGAGTGCACGGTGAGGCGGGGGTCGCCGGGGAGCGGGTGGTCGGGCGACGGTTTCAGGGCAATGTCGCCGGCGTACCGCCCGACCGCCAGGGCGGCGGCGCCGGCACCGATCACGGTGGTGGCGGTCGCCGCCGCCACGGTTCCCAGTCGCACCTTCCCAGTGTGCGCAGCGCCGCCGGACCCGGCCACCGGGCGCCCGGACGGCCCGCCGGACCAGCGACGATGCGCGTCGGCGGGTCCGCGCGGGGTGGCTATGAAGGGTGGCTATGCGAGGTGGCCGGCGCGCTGGCCGTAGCCGCGCAGCCGGTCCGCCGCGGCGTCGAGCTGGGCGGCCGACAGCAGGCTGGGGGTGTGGCCGGGCACGGAGCTGGCGGCGAGCCAGACCCGGCACATCCACTCCAGTTGGGCGGTGCGCTCCAGTGCCTGGTCGAGGCTTGCGCCGTAGGCGATGGTGCCGTGGTTCTGGAGGAGGGCGGCGGTGCGGTCGCGGAGGGCGCCGAGCATGTTGGCGGCCAGTTCGTCGCTGCCGTAGAGGGCGTAGGGGGCGACGCGTACCGGGCCGCCGAGCGCGGCGGCCATGTAGTGGATCGGCGGGAGTTCGGTGACGAGGGTGGAGACGGCGGTGGCGTTCGGCGCGTGGGTGTGCACGATCGCGGCGGCCGGGGTGTGGCGGTAGACGGCCAGGTGCAGCGGAAGTTCGCTGGTCGGGCGGAGTCTGCCGATGATCTGGCGGCCGTCGAGGTCGACCGCGGTGGTGTCCGAGGGGCCGAGCCGGTCGTAGGGGATCCCGCTGGGGGTGACGAGGACGAGGTCCTTCACGCGTACCGAGACGTTGCCCGAGGTGCCGACGACGAGGCCGTCGGCGACCGTGCGGCGGGCGGTGGCGACGAGTTCGCTCCAGGCGGCGGCGAGGTGGTCGGGGTGGTCCTTCATGGCGTCCTCCGGCGCGGTGCGGCAGAAAATGCGGAAAGGCGATCGGGGTGCACGACACCGTACGGGCAGGCCGGGGCACCGTACGCCATCGCGCCATCTGCCCGGTATCCCTCACATAGGGACGGCTGTACCACTACGGGCATTTGGCCGGACATCAACCCCCTTGCGGCGATCATCCCCTAACGTCGAGTGAGCCGCACCCCTCGCATGTCACGACCAGGGGGACCCATGACACGTGAGCGAACGGCTCGTTCGACCTGTGGGCGAACAGCCCGCTGCCGGGCACCCGGGGCCGCCGGACCGGGCCCCTGGCCCAGCACGAGAAGATTGCGGACGGATGAGGCGGAAGTGGTCTGTGGGACACCTCCGTGTGAACACTGCGGGTGCGTCACCGCGGCGCTCGACAGAGTTCACTTTCCGTTCACCCGCCGTCCGTACGGTCCCGATCGACATGTCCATCGAACTGATTGCCTGGGTGAATGGAACACATCACGCTTCTCATCGGGATCGTGATCGTCACGGCCTTGGTGTTCGACTTTACGAACGGCTTCCACGACACGGCCAACGCAATGGCCACCACCATTTCCACCGGGGCACTGCGACCCAAGGCCGCGGTGGCGATGTCGGCGGGGCTCAATCTTGTCGGCGCGTTCCTGTCCGTCGAGGTGGCCAAGACCATCTCCGGGGGCATCATCGACGAGAGCGCCGGCATCAGACCTGAAGTGATCTTCGCCGGTCTGGTCGGCGCCATCGTCTGGAACATGGTGACCTGGCTCGCCGGACTCCCCTCCAGCTCCTCCCACGCCCTCTTCGGCGGTCTGATCGGCGCCACCCTGGTCTCCGTCGGCACCGGCGGGGTGCACGGCGAGGCCGTCGTGATGAAGGTCCTGATCCCGGCGGTGGCCTCGCCGTTCGTCGCGGGCCTCGCCTCGATGGCGGCGACCCGGCTCACCTACCGGCTGGCCCGCGGGCGCGACAGGACGGACACCGCCAAGGGCTACCGCGCCGGCCAGATCGGCTCGGCCGCGCTGGTCTCGCTGGCCCACGGCACCAACGACGCCCAGAAGACGATGGGCGTGATCACCCTCGCGCTGATCACCGGCGGGGCCGTCGCGCCGCACTCCGACCCGCCGATGTGGGTCATCGCCTCGGCCGGCACGGCCATCGCGCTCGGCACGTACCTGGGCGGCTGGCGGATCATCCGCACGATGGGCAAGGGCATCACCGACATCCAGCCGCCGCAGGGCTTCGCCGCCCAGACCGGCGCCGCGGCCACCATCCTGGCCTCCTCCCACCTCGGCTTCGCGCTCTCCACGACCCAGGTCTGCTCCGGTGCCGTGATGGGCTCCGGGCTGGGCCGCAAGGGCGGCGTGGTGCGCTGGTCCACGGCCGGGCGGATGGTCGCCGCCTGGGCGCTGACGCTGCCGGCCGCCGCGGTGGTCTCGGCGGGTGCCGCGTTCCTGGCCGACCAGGGCAGCTGGGGCGTCGCCGCGGTCGCGGTGTGCGCGCTCGCGGTCTGCGGCGGCATCTGGGCGGCTTCCCGGCGCAAGCCGATCGACCACACCAACGTCAACGACACCAACGTCAACGAGGGCTCGGCGGCGGAGCCGGTGGGCATCGTCACCGCCGCGCTCCAGACCGTCTCCCCTCCCCCGGCAGGCACCGCGGCCCCGGTGGCCCCGGCCGCCACCGAGGCGGAACCCACCACCCTGCCCGCTCAGTCGGCGCAGCCCGCACAGCCGGCGCAGCCCGCGACGGCCACCCCCTAGCGGCCCTCACCGAAGGAACGAACACACCATGCACATCGACTGGGCGGCTCTCGGCCAGGTCTTCGGCGTCACCCTCGTGGTGACGGTCGGGATCGTGGGCCTGTTCACCGTCGGAATCGTGGGGACGTCCCGCAAGCCGGCCGCGGACGGCGCGGCGGCCACGGCACCGGCCGCGGGCGCGCGGGCCGGGGCGCTGGTGGCCTTCGCGCTGTGCGCGGTGGCGGTGGCGTACGGGATCTATCTGATCGTGGCCACCTGAGCACACGGTCTCCGCTGTGAAGGGGAACGGGGCGTCCACCGGGCGCCCCGTTCCCCTTTGGCTCGTTTCCCTCTTCCCTTTGGCCCGTTCCCCTTTTCCCCTTTGGAACTCTTTCCCCCTTGGGAACTCGTGTCCCTGTTCCGCGTTTTCCGCCCCCGCGCACCGCGCGATGTCCGCCCGTGCGCGGACGGGGCCGGTCAGCCGTTGCGTCCGCCGAGCGCCTCGTCCGCCTCCCGGGCCAGCTCGTCCGCGATGGCCGTACCGCCGGTGCTGTTCAGGTACTCGGAGACCCGGATCTGCACGACCTTGCTGAAGGTCTGGTAGTGCGCGCTGCGCGGACGCGGTTCGGCGGCGCGCAGGGCCGCGTAGAGGGTCCGGGTGTAGGGCGGCGGCTCCTGGCCCGGGGGGACCGGCGGCCGGCCGGTGGCGCCGTGTTCGCCGCGCTGCGCGTCGCCGGGCGGCAGCGGGCAGCGCGGCGTGGCGGTCCCGGTGCGGTAGGCGGAGGCGCGGGTGGCCGCGAACCCCCGCTCCAGCAGGCAGCGTTCGCTCTTCGGGTCGGTGAGCGCCTCGATCAGGGAACGGGCGCCGGCCGGGCGGGTGCTGTCGGCGGCGATCGCCAGGTTCTGGCCGCCCAGTACGGAGATCCGCCGGCCGTCGGTCGGCCGGCCGGGCAGTTCGGCGACATCGAACTGGACGCCGGGTTCGAGCTTCTCGGCGACCGAGGCGTACTCCACCGGCCAGTTGCGCATGAAGAGGGCGCGGCCGTCGGCGAACCAGCGGCGGCTCTCGGTCTCGTCCATCGCGGTGGCCTCGTGCGGCATGATCGAGTCGAGCTGGTCCTTGAGCGCGGTGACGCCGAGTTGGAGCGAGCCGACCTGCTCGCCCTTGGTGAAGCTGGTCGCCTCGGGGTCGCCGCCGTTGGCCCAGGCGGACTCCAGGGTGTTGACGGTCAGCCCTTCGTAGGGGCGCAGTTGGGCGACCAGGCCGTAGAGGGTGGGCGCGGCCGGGGTCCTCGTCCCGCCGGCGGCGGTCCCGGCAGCCCTGGCCTTGCGGTTGTAGGCGCCCGCCACCTGGACGGCGATGTTCTTCAACTCGCCCCAGTTGCTGGGCGGCTGGTCGTATCCGTAGTCGTGCAGGATGTCCTTGCGGTAGTAGAGGAGTCCGGCGTCGGTGTTGAACGGGACGGCCCAGACCTTGCCGTCGTACCGGGTGGTCTTGACGACGCTGGGGAGGAAGTCGGCGTCCAGGCTCGTGCCCCAGGGACGGATGACGCCCGCCGCGGCGAACTCGGCGGTCCAGGCCACATCGATGTTCAGCACGTCGTAGCCGCTGTTGCCGGACTGGCCGGCGGCCAGCAGCTGGCTGCGCTGGCCGTCCGCGGTGTCCGGGAGCTTCACGATCCGCACGGTGCGGCCGGTGTGCCGCTCCCAGGCGCGGATCAGGTCCTGGCGGACCCCGGAGCTGCTCAGGTCGCTGCCGGTGGCCAGCACGATGGCGCCCTCCTCGGGGCGCGGCGGCGGCCCGGACGTGCAGCCGCCGGCCGCGGCGGTCACGAGCAGGGCGAGGAGGGCGGCGGGCAGCGCCGCGCGGGCCCTCACCGGTCCCCCGTGCCCGCGGAGCCGATCGAGGCGACCAGTCCGGCCAGCAGCTCCGGTGCGTCCGGACCACCGGGTACGCACTGGCCGTTGGAGGCGCGGGCCAGCCCCTGGAGGGCGAAGGTGTCGCAGCCGGAGCGGCCCATCGCCACCGTCAGGACCGGCACCGGGGGCCCGTTCTTGAGGAGTTCGGTCAGCTTCGGCTCCACGCCGCGGTCGCGCCCCGCCGCCCCGTCGTCCTCGTCGAGGAGCAGCACGACGGCGCTGTTGCCGCCGCTGCCGGCCGCCTTCTTCAGCTCCGCCACCGCGGTGGTCAGCGCCTCCTCCATCGGGGCGCCGTGGTCGACGAGTTCACCCTTGGCGATCCGGTCGAGGGCGGCCTTTCCGGGGGCCGGGTCGGCGCTGCCGAGCGGGACGAGCGGGCGTACCGCGTAGGGGTTGCCGGGGTGCGTGCGGTCCGGGAAGGTCCACAGGCCGTAGGTGTGGCGGGCGCCGACCATCTCCAGGACGCGGCCGGCCGCCGCGGTGGCGACCGGGAGTTTGCCGCCGCCGGCCATCGAGGTGGAGGTGTCCATGAGGATCAGCAGCCGGCTGGCGCGCTGCGCCCGGTCGTAGCCGGCCAGCACCCGGCCGACCTGGTCGGGGCCGGCCGTGAAGGGGACGACGGGGGCGGCCAGGTCGATGTCGGCGGCGGTGTCCAGGAGCGGGGAGTCCGGAGCGGGGCGGGGCGTCGTGCCGTCCCTTCCGGGCACCCCGCGGTAGCCCTGGCGGGAGAGGACGGGCTGGCCGCCGTGCGGATCGCGCAGCCAGTCGGCGAAGCGGGCGACGGCGGCCTGCCGGGTCGGGGCGTCGGCGACGCCGCTCCAGTCGACCCGGACCAGCGGATGGTCGAGCGCCGGGACGTTCTTGGGGTAGTACGCCGCGTACCGCTCGCCGGGGGCCGGCGGCCGGGCGAGGGCCGGGCAACTGCCGGTGGCGTGGCCGAGGTTGTAGTCGGCGAGGGACTTCTCGGAGACCAGTGGCGCCGAGCGGGCGCCCTGGCCACTGCCGGGCCGGTCGGGGCCGGCGTCCGGACGGAGCGAGCAGAGCAGTTCGGTGCTGCCGGCGTACTGGCTGCCCGGCGCGGTCAGCCGGCTCTCGGCGTCCCGGGCGAGGGCGGGGTCGAGGGAGCTGGACGGGTCGATGTGCGAGCCGTCGCCGGCGAGGTAGAGGCCGAGGGTGTGCAGCAGGCCGGTGCCGGAGAGCACCGGGCTGGGGCGCAGCAGCCTGAGGTCGCCGTGCCGGCTGTCGGTGCCGGTGAGCAAGTCCTGCCAGGCGGCGACCTGTTCGACGTTGTCCGGGCGCTTGCCGGCGGGGATGCCGACGACCAGGGGGCTGTAGGCGACCGGGCCGGTGTCGTGCAGGGTGGCCGGGGAGCCCTTGGGCGGCATACCGCGGCGGGCCTCTTCGTAGTCGGCGGTGGATTCGGGGATCCACAGGTCCGGCTGGGGGCCGGGCCGGTAGAGGGGGTCGGCACCCTTGGCCGCCTCCTTCCCCTGGGTCCCGCCCCGGCCGGTGCCGCCGCGGGCCTCGCCCTGCCAGCGGTCGGCGGCGGCGAAGCCCTGGTCGATCTGGTCGTCGGCGGCGGAGTAGACGGTGATCTGGGACCGGCGGCAGCCGTCCGGGAGGTCGCCCTCCCCGGTCAGCGGGCGGGTGTTGGTATCGGACATCTCGTACGCGAACGCGGCCTGGCGGAGCGCCGGTTCGGCCTCGGGGGCGGTCAGCAGCCGCAGTTCGAGGGCGGGCGGGCAGTCCGGGAGCGGGCTCAGCACGCGGTGCGCGATCAGCCCGGCGGCGGCCAGCACGAGGACCGCGCACAGCGTGACCAGGAGCCGGAGGCGGCGCCGTACGGGCCGGACGACGTGCTGGTTGATCCAGCGGCGCCGGCGGATCCGCGGCGGGGTCGGCGGCCGGTCCTCCGGGGTGGCGAAGGAGAGGATGACGTCGTCGAGGGTGTTCTGCTTGGCGGAGCGCGGCTCCCAGACCTCGCCCATCGGGGTCCGCTCGTCGGCGAGCCGTTCGCGCAGCGCCCCGACCAGGTCCTCGAAGGTGACGAACCGCCGGCCGGGGATGCCCTCTTCGAGGATCCGCACCAGGGCGCGGGTGAAGAGGGTGCCGCCGGCGGGTTCGCCGCCGCTGAAGATCCGGCGGTTGGGCTGCGCGGCCATCAGCAGCGACATGGGCTTGCGCAGCGCGTGGAAGGCGCCGTCGGCGTTGCCGGAGTAGCAGCACTCCAGGACGACCACGATGCGGTCGGCCCGCGCGCTGTCGAGGCAGGAGAGGACGGCGTCCTGCCAGGAGACCGTGGTGTGGCGCCGGCGGTGGTCCGAGGCGCCGACCAGGAGCCGGAGGTCGCCGCCGTCGCTGCCGACCCAGCCGTGGCCGGAGAAGTGCACCAGCAGCAGGCCGCGCGCCTCGTCCGCGACGGCCTTCAGCGCCCGGCTCAGCTCCTCGGGCTCCCGGGGTCGGCAGATGACGACCTCGTCCGCGGTGAACAGGTCGGTGCCGGGGCCGGTCAGCGCGCGCCTGAGCTCGTCGGCGTTGGCCTCCACGGCGGGCAGGGCGGGGTGCGTCTGGTAGTCGTGGACGCAGATCAGCAGCGCCCGGTTGGTCTTGCCCCGTGCGTCGTACTCGGACATGCGGGTCAGTCCTCGCCGGTGCTGCCGCCCCCGTCCGCCGCGCTGTGCGGGTCGGGCCGTCCCGGGCCCGGTCCGGCGGGCCGTTCGGGGTCCGCGCCGCCGATCTGGCGGAGGACCGCGCCGGTGCCGACGGACACGTCGGGCTGCTCGCCCGCCTCGCGCGCCTCCTTGCGCCGCCGCAGCCATTCCCGTAACGCGATGCCCAGCGACTTGGTGATCTCGGTGACCACCGCGCCGACCACCACCAGGACCAGGTCGTCGACGCCGATCGCCATGTCGTGGAGGTCGGTTGCCTCACCGGGGGCCGGCGCGGCGGGTGCCTCCGCGGGGCGGGGCCGCCGGTCCCAGTCGTGCCGCCGCCGCCCCAGCCAGGGCTCGCGCTCCAGCCACGCCTTCAGGTCCTCGATGTCCTGGTGCGGATTGTTGGTGCCCGTGATCCTGATGCGGATCTCGTCTCCGGTCGCTTCCCGGCCCTCGTCGCGTGCAGCGCTCTCCGGCATCCCCCGGCCCCCTTCCGGCAGGCCCCATCGCCCACCGTGCCTCAGATAGTGACGCGGGATCAGTCCCGAGAGCAACCGTGCGTGACACCGGCACCACCCTGTGGTCTGTGACACAGGGCTCGCGGCGGGGCTGCGTGGCAGGTCAAAGCCGAGTTGACGGGCGTTCGCGGGGCGTGGTGGACTGCCCGGGCCAATCGGCGACAGCTGAGGAAGTCCGGTGAGAATCCGGCGCGGTCCCGCCACTGTCACCGGGGAGCGCTCCTCCAGAGAAGGTCACGGCTCCGGGCCCCCACGGGTGCCGCTCGCGGGCTGGAAGGCCGGGGGAAGCGCCGATCCGGGAGCCAGGAGACTCTTGTCGCCGTCACGTCGAGCCAGGGCGCGGACCCTGAGTGAGGACATACCGCCATGCCGGGCTGCCGTTCGCGATGCCGCCGTACGAGACGTTCGCTCCCCGCCCGCGCGGGGTCCCTTCGCGGCGGGACGGCGGTCTGATCCGGTGCGCGGCGAACACGCGGGGTACGCGTGCGGCGCGGCCCTCGGCTTTCTCGGCGACCTGGTCGCGGCGGATCCCCGGCGGGGCCATCCGGTGGCCGCGTTCGGCCGGGTCGCGGGCGCCGTCGAGCGCCGGCTGTGGCGCGACCACCGCGGGTACGGGGCGGCGCACACCGTGCTGTGCGCGGGCGGTGCGGCCGTCGGCGCGGCGCTGCTGGAGCGCGCCGTACGGGACCGCCGCGGCGCCCGGGTGGCGCTGACCGCGGCGGCGGTGTGGGCCGTTCTGGGCGGTACGTCGCTGGGGCGGGAGGCACGGGCCGTCGGCGGGGCGCTGGCGGCCGGCGACCTGGACGTGGCGCGGGAGCGGCTGCCGCATCTGTGCGGGCGCGATCCGCAGGCGCTGGACGGGCCGCAGATGGCCCGTGCGGTGGTGGAGTCGGTCGCCGAGAACACCTCGGACGCGGTGGTGGGCGCCCTGGTCTGGGGCGCGCTGGGCGGGGTGCCCGGTCTGGTGGCGTTCCGGGCGGTGAACACGCTCGACGCGATGGTGGGTCACAAGTCGCCGCGCTACCGGCGCTTCGGCTGGGCCGCGGCCCGGCTGGACGACGCGGCCGGCTGGCCGGGCTCCCGGCTGACCGCCGCCCTGACGGTGCTCGCGGGCCCCGACCGGCGCGGTGCGCTGCGGGCCTGGCGGGCCGACGGCGGGGCGCACCCGAGCCCCAACGCGGGCCCCGTGGAGGCGTCGTTCGCGGGCGCCCTGGGCGTACGGCTGGGCGGCACGCTGGCGTACGGCGGGCGGGTGGAGCACCGCCCGGTGCTCAACGGCGGGGCGCGGCCGGCCGCGGCGCCCGACATCGAGCGGGCGGTACGGCTCTCGCGGCGGGTGAGCCTGCTGGCGCTGGGCGCGACGGTCGCGGGGCGGCTCGCGGTGGCGTACGGCCGGGGCGTGACGACGTGAGGAGGACCCGTTGAGCGGGCGGAGTGCGGTGCCCGGTGGGGGCGTCGGTGGCGGGCTGCTGGTGGCCGGTACGACGTCGGACGCGGGCAAGAGCGTGGTCACGGCGGGCATCTGCCGCTGGCTGGCGCGCCGGGGCGTCAAGGTGGCGCCCTTCAAGGCGCAGAACATGTCGCTGAACTCGTTCGTGACCCGCGAGGGCGCGGAGATCGGCCGGGCGCAGGCGATGCAGGCGGCGGCGGCACGGGTGGAGCCCACGGCCCTGATGAACCCGGTGCTGCTCAAGCCGGGCGGCGACCGCAGCAGCCAAGTGGTGCTGCTGGGCAGGCCGGTGGGCGAGCTGAGCGCGCGCGGGTACTTCGGCACGGCCGGGCCCGCGGCGCCGCGGCCGGCCGCGGCCTCCCCCGGCGAGGCGGCGTACGGGAGCGGGCGGGAGCAGCTGCTGGGGACGGTGACCGACTGCCTGGCGGAGCTGCGGCGGACGTACGACGCGGTGATCTGCGAGGGCGCCGGCAGCCCCGCGGAGATCAATCTGCGCCGCACCGACATCGTCAACATGGGCATCGCCCGGGCGGCGCGGATCCCGGTCGTGGTGGTCGGCGACATCGACCGCGGCGGCGTCTTCGCGTCGTTCTTCGGGACCACGGCGCTGCTGTCCGCGGCGGACCAGGAACTGGTCGCGGGCTATCTGGTCAACAAGTTCCGCGGGGACGTGTCGCTGCTGGAGCCGGGCCTGGAGATGCTGCGCGGGCTCACCGGGCGGCGGACGTTCGGCGTGCTGCCGTACGCGCACGGGCTCGGCATCGACGAGGAGGACGGCCTCCGGGTGTCGCTGCGCGGCACGGTCCGCGAGTCCGTGGTGGCCCCGCCGGTCGGCGCGGACGTGCTCCGGGTCGCGGTGTGCGCGGTGCCGCTGATGTCCAACTTCACCGATGTGGACGCGCTGGCGGCGGAGCCGGGCGTGGTGGTGCGGTTCGTCGACCGGCCCGAGGAACTCGCCGACGCCGACCTGGTGGTGGTGCCGGGCACCCGCGGGACGGTGCGGGCGCTGGAATGGCTGCGCGAGCGGGGGCTGGCGGACGCGCTCGCCCGGCGGGCCGCCGAGGGCCGTCCGGTGCTCGGCATCTGCGGCGGCTTCCAGGTGCTCGGCGAGCACATCGACGACGAGGTCGAGTCGCGGGCGGGGAAGGTGGACGCGCTGGGGCTGCTGCCGGTACGCGTCCGGTTCGGCCGGGAGAAGTGCCTGGCGCGGCCGGTCGGCGAGGCCCTGGGGGAGCGCGTCGAGGGCTACGAGATCCACCACGGTGTGGCCGAGGTCGGTGGCGGGGAAGCCTTCCTGGACGGCTGCCGGGTGGGCTCCGTGTGGGGCACGCACTGGCACGGCTCGCTGGAGAGCGACGGCTTTCGGCGGGCGTTCCTGCGGGAGGTGGCGCGGGTGGCGGGCCGCCGGTTCGTACCGGCCCCGGACACGAGCTTCGGCGCGCTGCGCGAGGAGCAGCTGGACCGGCTGGGGGATCTGATCGAGGAGCACGCGGACACGGCGGCGCTGCTGCGGCTGATCGAGGACGGGGTGCCGGCGGGGCTGCCGTTCGTCCCGCCGGGGGCGCCGTGAGGGGTACCGAGCAGTGGACAGGACCGGAGGCGGCCGGCGACGTGGAGGACGACACGGCATGACAACGACGCACAAGACGCAACACACCACCCGGCAGTACCCGTTCACCGCCGTCGTCGGCATGGACGACATGCGGCTGGGCCTGCTGCTGAACGCCATCTCCCCGGCCATCGGCGGAGTGCTGGTGCGCGGCGAGAAGGGCACCGCGAAGTCGACGATGGTGCGCGGTCTGGCGGAGCTGATGCCGGCCGTGGACGTGGTCGGCGGCTGCCGCTTCGCCTGCGCGCCCGCCGCCCCGGACCCCGGGTGCCCCGACGGCCCGCACGGGACGGACACCGCCGGCGAGGACCGCCCGACGCGGATGGTCGAACTGCCGGTCGGTGCCTCCGAGGACCGACTGGTGGGCGCGCTGGACATCGAACGGGCCCTGTCGGAGGGCGTGAAGGCGTTCGAGCCGGGGCTGCTGGCGGACGCGCACCGGGGCGTGCTGTACGTCGACGAGGTCAACCTGCTCCACGACCACCTGGTCGACCTCCTGCTGGACGCCGCCGCCATGGGCGCCTCGTACGTTGAGCGCGAGGGCGTCTCGGTGCGGCACGCCGCCCGGTTCCTGCTCGTCGGCACCATGAACCCCGAAGAGGGCGAGCTCCGGCCGCAGTTGCTGGACCGGTTCGGGCTGACCGTGGAGGTCGCGGCCTCCCGGGAGCCGGAGCAGCGGGTGGAGGTGGTCCGGCGCCGGCTGGCGTACGACGCCGATCCGGCGGGCTTCGCGGCGCGCTGGGCGGACGAGGAGCGGGAGCTGCGCCACCGCATCGCGCGGGCGCGGGAGGTGCTGCCGTCGGTGGAGCTGGGGGACGCCGCGCTGCGGCAGATCGCCGCGACCTGTGCCGCGTTCGAGGTGGACGGGATGCGGGCGGACATCGTGATGGCCCGCACGGCGACCGCGCTCGCGGCGTGGGCGGGGCGTACCGAGGTGCGGTCCGAGGACGTGCGGCAGGCCGCGCTGCTGGCGCTGCCGCACCGGCGCCGGCGGAACCCCTTCGACGCGCCGGGACTTGACGAGGACAAGCTCGACGAGGTGCTGGAGGAGACCGCCGAGCGGGAGCCGGAAGGGGACGGCGGGGACGATCCGGAGCCGGACGGTCCGGACGGCGGTCCCGGTGGCGGCCCCGGCGGGCCGCCCCCTCAGGACGGCGGACCGCAGGAGCCGCCCGGTCCCGAACTGCCGCGCCAGCAGGAGCCGGAGCCGCCGGCCCGCCCCGAGGACCCGGAGCACGAGCCGGAGGGCGAGCCCGTCGCGTCCGGGCCCGGCCGGGAGCAGCCGGCGGTGGGCGCCGCCGAGCCGTTCCGGACCCGGCGGCTGGATGTGCCGGGGTTGGGCGAGGGCGCGGACGGCCGGCGGTCGCGGGCGCGTACCGCGCACGGCCGGACGACCGGCTCGCGGCGGCCCCAAGGCGCCCTGGGCAGGCTGCATCTGGCGGCGACGGTGCAGGCCGCGGCGCCGCACCAGCGGGCACGCGGGCGGCGCGGGCCGGGGCTGGTGGTGCGCCGGGACGATCTGCGCGAGGCGGTGCGCGAGGGACGCGAGGGCAACCTGGTGCTGTTCGTCGTGGACGCGTCCGGGTCGATGGCGGCGCGGAAGCGGATGGGCGCGGTCAAGGGCGCGGTGCTGTCGCTGCTGCTGGACGCCTACCAGCGGCGGGACAAGGTCGGGCTGATCACCTTCCGCGGCTCGGGGGCGGAGCTGGCGCTGCCGCCGACGTCGTCCGTCGAGGCGGGCGCGGCGCGCCTGGAGCAGCTGCCGACGGGCGGCCGTACGCCGCTGTCGGAGGGGCTGTTGAAGGCCCATGAGGTACTGCGGGTGGAGCGGATGCGGGACGCGTCCCGCCGCCCGCTGCTCGTGGTGGTGACCGACGGCCGGGCCACCGGCACATCAGAAGGGGCGGCGCGCGGCGCCTCGGGCAGGGGCGGCGGTGGTCGGGCGACGGGCGGGCCGCTGGTCCGCGCCCGCCGCGCGGCGCGGCTGCTGGCCGCCGAGGGCACCGCGTCGGTGGTGGTGGACTGCGAGGCGGGACCGGTCCGGCTGGGGCTGGCCGCCGAACTGGCGCGGGACCTGGGCGGTCCCGCGATCACCCTCGACGAGCTGCGCGCGGACAGCGTCTCCGCGCTCGTACGGACCGTGCAGGGCAGGCCGGTTCGCGGCGGCAGTGGTGCCGGCCGGGACCGGGATCACGTCAACAGGAAGGCCGCGTAATGCCGCAGGGACAGCCGTCCGTCGTACCGGACGACGGGCTCACCACCCGCCAGCGCCGCAACCGCCCGCTGGTCCTGGTCCACACGGGCCGGGGCAAGGGCAAGTCCACCGCCGCCTTCGGGCTGGCGCTGCGGGCCTGGAACCAGGGCTGGCCGGTCGGGGTGTTCCAGTTCGTGAAGTCGGCGAAGTGGAAGGTCGGCGAGGAGCGGGCGCTGAAGGTGCTCGGCGACTCCGGGGAGGGCGGCACCGTCGCCTGGCACAAGATGGGCGAGGGCTGGTCCTGGGTCCAGCGCGACTCCCAGTTCAGCAACGAGGAAGCGGCCCGGGAGGGTTGGGAGCAGGTCAAGCGGGACCTGGCCGCCGGGACCTACAAGCTGCTGGTGCTGGACGAGTTCGCCTATCCGCTGAAGTGGGGCTGGGTGGACGTCGACGAGGTGGTGTCGGTGCTGCGCGACCGGCCCGGTGCGCAGCATGTCGTCATCACCGGGCGGGACGCGCCGGAGCCGCTGCTGGACTTCGCCGATCTGGTGACGGACATGACGAAGGTCAAGCACCCGATGGACGCGGGGCAGAAGGGCCAGCGGGGCATCGAATGGTGAGGACGTCATGAGCGGTACCGCCGTCCCCCGGCTGGTGATCGCCGCGCCGTCCTCGGGCGCCGGGAAGACGACGGTGGCCACCGGGCTGATGGCGGCCTTCGCCGAGGCGGGGCTCACGGTGTCGCCGCACAAGGTGGGGCCGGACTACATCGACCCCGGCTACCACGCACTGGCCACCGGCCGTCCCGGCCGGAACCTGGACGCCTACCTGTGCGGCCCGGAGCGGATCGCGCCGCTGTTCCTGCACGGTGCGGCGGGCGCCGATCTGGCGCTCGTCGAGGGCGTGATGGGGCTGTTCGACGGGGCGTCCGGGATGGGTGAGCTCAGCTCGACGGCGCAGGTCGCCAAGGTGCTGCGGGCGCCCGTGGTGCTGGTGGTGGACGCGTCGTCGCAGTCCCGGTCGGTGGCCGCGCTGGTGCACGGCTTCGCGTCGTGGGACCCGGAGGTGCGGCTGGCCGGGGTGATCCTCAACAAGGTCGGCTCGGACCGCCACGAGGAGCTGCTGCGGGACGCCATGGGCTCCTCCGGGGTGCCGGTGCTCGGTGCGCTGCGCCGCACCGGGCAGGCCCGTACGCCGTCCCGGCACCTGGGCCTGGTGCCGGTCGCCGAACGGCGCGCCGAGGCGGTGGAGTCGGTGGCGGAACTGGCCGCGCGGGTGCGCGAGGGCTGCGACCTGGCGGCGCTGCTGGCGCTGGCGCGGAACGTGCCGGAGCTGCCGGCCACGGCGTGGGATCCGGCGGCCGAGATCAGGGCGGTCGCGGCGGTGCCGGCCGGGCGGTCCGCGGGGGCGGCGTCCGCCGGCCGGCCGCTGATCGCGGTCGCGGGCGGTGCCGCGTTCACCTTCTCGTACGCCGAGCATGCCGAGCTGCTGACCGCGGCGGGCGCCGACGTGGTCCCGTTCGACCCGCTGCACGACGAGCAACTGCCGCCCGGCACGCGGGGGTTGGTGATCGGCGGCGGCTTCCCCGAGGTGTACGCGCCGGACCTGTCGGCGAACGCGCCGCTGCGGACGGCGGTGGCGGAGCTGGCCGCCTCCGGGGCGCCGGTGACCGCCGAGTGCGCCGGGCTGCTGTATCTGGCCCGGTCGCTCGACGGGAAGCCGATGTGCGGGGTGCTGCCCGCCGACGCCCGGATGACGGAGCGGCTGACCCTCGGCTACCGGGAGGCGGTGGCCCTCCAGGACAACGCGCTGGCGGTGGCCGGGACCCGGGTGCGCGGCCACGAGTTCCACCGCACGGCGCTGGAGCCGGGCGCCGGACCGTCCCCGGCGTGGGGTGTGACGCACCCGGCGCGCGCCGTGGAGGGCTATGTGGCGGGCGGGGTGCACGCCTCGTATCTGCATGTGCACTGGGCGGCCGAACCCTCGCTGGCGGTGCGGCTGGTGGCCGGCGCGGCCCGGCGCGGCCCGGCGGCCCCCTCGGGGGACGCGGCGGCCCTCGCGGGCGGCGGCCGGTGAGCGGGCCCGGCCCGACCACCGGCCGCAATCCGGGCGATTCCGGCGCTGTCTGCGCTGTCAGCGCTGTCAGCGCCATCGACTCTGCCGGCGCTGTCGGCTCTGTCGGCGGTTCCGGCCCTGTCGGCGGTTCCGGCGCTGCCGGCGGTTTCGGCCGTTGAGGCGCCCGGTGCCGGACGGCGGCCGGCGCGCGGCGGACTCCGGCTCCGGCGCCGGGCGGCCCGCGCCCGTGCTGATCGCCGGGGTCGGCGCCCGCCGCGGCGTCCCGGAGGCGGAGGTGCTGGAGCTGATCGGCGCCGTGCTCGCGGCGGCGGGCCGGCCGCCGGCCGCGCTCGCCGCGCTGGCCACGGTGGCGGCCAAGGCGGCGGAGCCCGGACTGCTGGGCGCGGCCCGGCGGCTCGGGGTACCGCTGCGCTCCTATCCGGCGGCGGCGCTGGCGGCGGTGCCGGTACCTGCACCGTCCGCCACCGTACGGGCCGCGGCCGGCACCCCGAGCGTCGCCGAGGCCGCCGCCCTGCTGGCCGCCGGTCCGGGCGCCCGGCTCGTCGCCGGGAAGCGCGCCTCCGCGCCGGACGGTCGGCCGCCGATGGCCACCTGTGCCCTCGCCGCGCCCACCGGGGCGGACACTTGGGGCAGTTCGGCCATTACCTCCGGTACGCAGGGAGCGACCGGAGCCCCGTCGGCCACTGCGGATATCGTCTTGCCCCTCCCCCGGTCCGCCCCGCCCCGGCGCGGACCGGCGGACGGCGGATGTCGGCGGCAGTACGCCCGCCGGTGAAACCCCCGGTACAAGGAGATGTTGTGACTCCCCCTCCCGCACTGCTCATCGCCGGTCACGGCACACGGCACGAAGGCGCCGCCGACGCCCTGGAGGCGCTGGTGCACACGCTCGCCGAGCGCCACCCCGAAGTGCCCGTCGCCGGCGGGTTCTTCGGCGCCGCGGGGTCGCCGCGGCCGGTGTCCGGCGCGGTCGGCGAGCTCGTCCGGCGGGGCGCCACGCGGATCACCGCCGTCCCGCTGCTGCCGGCTCCCACCGGTCCCCTGCGGGAGAGCCTGCCCGACGCGCTGGCGGCGGCGACCGCGGCGTACCCCGGGGTCGGTTACGACTGCGCCGCCGAGCTGGGCCCGCACCCCGCCCTCCTCGGCGTGCTGGAGCGGCGGCTGGACGAGGCGCTGGGCGCCGGCGCGCGGCGGCCCCGGGACCGGGCCCGGACGACGGTGCTGCTGGTGGGGCGGGGCGCGGCCGACCCGTACGCCAATGCCGAAGTGGTCCGGGCCGCCCGGCTGTTGTGGGAGGGGCGCGGCTTCGCGGGCGTGGAGACCGCGTTCGTCACGCTCGCCGCGCCGGACGTGCCGGCCGGTCTCGACCGGTGCCACGCGCTGGCCGCCGCGGCGCCCGGCGCCACCGGCCCGACCCGCATCGTGGTCCTGCCGTACTTCTACTTCGCCGGCGACCTCCTGGAGCGGCTGCGGATGCAGGCCGAGGGCTGGGCGGCGGCGCACCCGGGGACCGAGGTGATCGGCGCGCAGGTGATCGGCCCGGCGCCGGAGCTGGCCGAGGTGGTCATGGAGCGCTACCGCGCGACGGTGGCGGGCGAGGCGCGGGGCGGCGGCCGGGCGGCGGCGGGGGACGCCCGGCCGCCGTTCGGCGCGGTGCCGCCGGCGGCGGGCACCGGGGGCCGGGCGTGACCCGGCCGGCGCCGTATCCGGCGGTCGCGGTGCCGGGCGAGCCGCATCCGCCGCACCGCGAACCGGATCTGCGCCACCACGGCGACGCCGAGGTGCGCGGCGCCGACGGCCCGCTGAGCGGGCTGACCGACCTCGCGGTCAATGTCCGCGCCGGTACTCCCCCGGCCTGGCTCAAGGCCCGGATCGCCGCGTCGTTGGACGGCCTGGCCGGGTATCCGGACGGCCGGGCGGCCCGCCGGGCGGTCGCGGCCCGGCACCGGCTCCCGGTGGGACGGGTGCTGCTGACGGCGGGTGCGGCGGAGGCGTTCGTGCTGATCGCGCGCGCCGTACGGGCCCGCCGGCCGGTCGTCGTGCACCCGCAGTTCACCGAGCCCGAGGCGGCGCTGCGGGACGCCGGGCACGACGTCGGGCGGGTGCTGCTCACCGAGGCGGACGGCTTCCGGCTGGACCCGGCCGCGGTGCCCGCCGACGCCGACCTGGTCGTCGTCGGCAACCCCACCAACCCCACGTCCGTGCTGCACCCCGCCGCCGTGCTGGAGCGGCTGGCCCGGCCCGGCCGCACCCTGGTCGTGGACGAGGCGTTCATGGACGCGGTGCCCGGTGAACGGGAGTCGCTGGCCGGGCGGGTGGGCGAGCTGCCGGGGCTGATCGTGCTGCGCAGCCTCACCAAGACCTGGGGGCTGGCCGGTCTGCGCATCGGCTACGTGCTGGCCGCCGAGGACACCCTGGCGGCCCTGGAGCGGGCCCAGCCGCTGTGGCCGGTCTCCACTCCCGCGCTGGCCGCCGCCGAGGCGTGCTGCGAGCCGGCGGCGCTGGCCGAGGCCGCCGCGGCAGCCGAGGAGATCGCCGAGGACCGGGGCCATCTGCTGGCCCGGTTGGGCGAGTTCGCCCCGCTGCGGGCGGTCGGCCCGGCCGCCGGCCCGTTCGTCCTGGTCCGGCTGCCCGGTGCCGCGGCGGTACGCGCCGGACTGCGGGCGCGCGGTTTCGCGGTGCGCCGCGGTGACACCTTCCCGGGCCTGGGCCCCGACTGGCTGCGGCTCGCCGTACGGGACCGGGCCACCACGGACCGCCTGGTGGCCGCACTGGCGGACGCGCTCGCCGAACGGCCCCTGGATTAGGGCCTGGTGAATCTCGCCGGGGCCCCGGCCGGACCACGCTCCGGCCGGGGCCCCGGCGAGGGGAGACGCGCCGGGCGGGGCCCCCCCGCGCGCC
>NZ_KN708638.1:1932458-1940010 GCF_000805335.1 Streptomyces sp. CT34
CCCGGGCCGTACCCCGCACCGGAGCCCCCACAGCACCGGCACGGCGTACGGGTCTGTCAGCCGCGCCCGCCCGGTGCGGCGGTACGGCGGCGACGGGCGCGGGCCAGCGATCCGGCGCCGGCGGCGACCAGCAGGGCCGCGCCCCCGGCGACGTACGGGGTGGCCGAACTGCCGCCGGTCTCGGCGAGGTTGTGCGTGGCCGGACGGGTGCCGCCGGCGCCGCCCTGGGGCTCCCCGGGCTTCTCCGGCGTACCGGGTGCCGCGCCGCGCGGGGTGGTGCAGCTGGCCTGCGCCAGCGTCACCTGGCCGTGCACCTCGGCCACGTTGAGCTTCAGCGGGTCGACCGAGACCCGGAGTTCGAGGGCGGTCGCCGCGGCGCTCGTCGACGTCACGGCCTTCCGCGCCAGAGCGAGTGTCACGTCGCCCACCCCCGGCACGGTGACCGCCGTCGTGCCGCTCGCGCCGAGCGTGACCCGCTTGCCCAGCACCACGACGCTGCCCGGCAGCTGCGACGCGGCCCGCGGGTGCTGCCCGGCCCGGCACTCCGCCGTGGAGGTCACCTGCTGGACCTCGATCAGCGGCAGCGCGGGGAGGCCGGGCAGGTGCACCGCGGCGTGCACGAGGTCGGCGTACCCCTTCGCCCCCTCGGCGTCGGCGGTGGCCCGCGCGGTGGCCGCATCGGCGCGCAGCACGTCGAACGGCCGGCCCCGGTCGATCCCGTCCAGGGTGACGGTGAGCGCGGTCCGGTCGGCCGAGGCCGGTGCGTGCACCTCGTTCAGGGTGGCCCGCAGCGGGACGCGGAGCGACTTGTCGAGCAGCCCGACGTCCAGGCCGGTGCGCAGCACGGCCGCATCCGAAGTGCCGTGGGTGCGGCCGTGGTTGCCGGTGGCGTACGCGGCGGGCGCGGCGCCGAGCGCGACGGCGGGACCGGCCGTCAGCGCGGCGGCGACCAGGGCCGCGCCGAGCCGTCGCGGCACGCCGGAGGAGCCGGCGGAGCTGGTGAACACGTGTGTGGAACCCCCACGAGAGAGATGGAGCCGCCGACCGCGCCAATGGGGGACATCACGCGGGTCGGCGACCTCGACCCGCACATCGTGTACGTAGTGAGGGTGAACAGGAGGAAATGTAGAGGCAGTTCACCCCAAGGGGTGGTTTTCGTGCCCGTATTCGAGCGCCTCAGCGCATCAGGGCGCCTCCGTTGACGTCGTAGGTGGCGCCGGTGACGAACGACTCCTGCGAGGCGAGGAAGACGGCGACCCGGGCGACCTCCTCGGGGGTGGCGATCCGGCCCATCGGCACCTGGGCGGTGAGCTCCGCGAGGGTGTCCGGGCCGACCGAGCGGACCATCGGCGTGTCGATCATCGCCGGGGCCACCGTGTTCACCGTGACGCCGTGCGCGGCGAGTTCGGCGGCGAAGACCCTGGTGAGCGCGATCAGCCCGGCCTTGCCGGTGCCGTAGGCCGCGCCGGTCGGGCGGGGCGTCTGGCCGGCGATGGAGGCCATGTTGACGATCCGCCCGAAGCCGCGGTCGCGCATGTCGGCGGCGACCGCGCGGGTGAGGAAGAAGACCGCCCGCAGATTGACCGCGAACACCTCGTCCCACTCCTCGGGGGTGACCTCCCACAGCGTCTTGGCCGGCGGCCGGGCGGCGTTGTTGACCAGCACCTCGACCGGCCGCCAGGCGCGCACCGCCTCGTAGGCGCCGCGGACCGCGTCGAGGTCCCGCAGATCGGCGCGGACCGGCCGGACGCGCTCCCCTCCGGGATCGAGCGCCCGGGCCAGGGCGCGGTTGGCGTCGTCATCGAGGTCCAGCGCGGCGACATACGCGCCTTCGGCGTGGAAGGCGCGTACCAGGGCGGCGCCGAGGCCCTGGGCGCTGCCGGTGATCAGGGCGGTGCGGCCGGTCAAACCGGTGTCGAGCACAGGTGAGCCTTTCAGGTCGTACGGAGGGGTCGCACGGGGTCGTAAGGGGTGGTGCGGGGTCGTACGGAAGGACGGCGGGCGGCGGCGGGGGCTTCGGGAGCGCCGGGGCGGCGCCGCACGGCGCCGGTCAGCCGATGGCCCGCCCCCGCAGGACCACCAGGCGCGGCGCCGCCAGCACCCGGACGTCGGCCCGGGGGTCGGTCTCGTAGACGACGAGGTCGGCCGGGGCGCCCTCGGTGAGCCCCGGGCGGCCCAGCCACTCGCGGGCGCCCCAGGTCGTCGCGGAGAGGGCGGCGACGGCGGACAGCCCGGCCTTCATGAGCTCGGCGACCTCGTCGGCGACCAGGCCGTGCGGCAGCGAGCCGCCCGCGTCGGTACCGGCGAAGACCGGCACACCGGCGTCGTGGGCCGCGCGCACGGTGTCGTAGCGGCGGGCGTGCAGCCGCCGCATGTGGTCCGCCCAGCGCGGGAACTTCCCCTCGCCGCCAGCCGCGAGCTGCGGGAAGGTCGCGATGTTGACCAGGGTGGGGACGATCGCCACACCCCGTTCGGCGAAGAGCGGGATGGTGTCCTCGGTGAGGCCGGTGGCGTGCTCGACGCAGTCGATCCCGGCCTGGACGAGCGGGGCGAGGGTCTCCTCGGCGAAGCAGTGGGCGGTGACCCGGGCGCCGAGCCGGTGCGCCTCGGCGATGGCGGCCTCGACGGCGCCGGTGGGCCAGCAGGCCGCCAGGTCGCCGGTGGAGCGGTCGATCCAGTCGCCGACGAGCTTGACCCAGCCGTCGCCGCGGCGGGCCTCCTGGGCGACGTAGGCGACCAGGTCCTCCGGCTCGATCTCGTGCGCGTAGTTGCGGATGTAGCGCTTGGTGCGCGCGATGTGGCGGCCGGCGCGGATGATCCGCGGCAGATCGGCGCGGTCGTCGATCCATCGGGTGTCGGAGGGCGACCCGGCGTCACGGATCAGGAGGGTGCCGGCGTCACGGTCGGTGAGCGCCTGCTTCTCGCTGGTGGCGGCGTCCACCGGACCGTGCGTGTCCAGTCCGACGTGGCAGTGGGCGTCGACCAGGCCCGGCAGCACCCAGCCCGCGACGGTCATGGCATCCCGTGCCATGGCCGGCCGCTCGAAGGTCACCCGGCCGTCGACCACCCACAGCTCGTCGCGGACGTCTTCCGGCCCGACGAGGACCCTCCCCTTGAGGTGCAGCACCGCACCTTCGCTCATGGACGTCATGCAGGCACTTTATGCGCGCGGCCGAGCCGTGGGCCATGGCGGACCGGAGCATACCCGGGGGTCGTATTCGACCGGCCGCCCCATAATCATCCGCGGCCTCTCACGCACCGCCCCACGGGGCTTCTCCTATGACGCCGGGAAGACTTCCGGCGCACGTTCCGGTGAACCGCGCCGGGCACCCTCCACGGGCGAATTCCCATTTCGCAGAAGCGCAGCTTCCCGTATTCTTCTGCCCGCTTTTCCGCACCTCAAACGCCAAGATTCCGCTAGCATCAAGTCCCGTAATTCGGACGCGTCTCATCGCCGTTACAGAGCTGTGACCGATTACACAGCGTGTCCGTTTCGCCCCGAACTTTCGGGTCAAATCGGGGCATCCTGTCGACGCACCGCGCGCTCGCGCGCCCCCGCGTGATAACACAAAAAGGGTTCTCATGTAACCCCTGCCCGCGATGCATTTTCCTTTTTCGCTCGGTAAATTTAATTCCCATGACCGCCGCACAAGCAGACCATGCAGGTGCCCGAAGCGAAATCAGAGAAATTCCGGAGGGCTTCAAGCTCGACGCCCCGCGGGTGGAGGACGGAGCCGCGATCTGGCGCATCGCCCGCGACTCCAAGGCACTGGACCTCAACTCCTCCTACAGCTACCTCCTGTGGTGTCGCGACTTCGCCGCCACCTCCGTCGTCGCACGTGACGCGGAGGGCGAGCCGGCCGCCTTCGTCACCGGCTACATCCGCCCCGAGCGGCCGGACACGCTCGTCGTCTGGCAGGTCGCCGTCGACGACGCGCACCGCGGACAGGGGCTGGCCGCCGCGCTCCTGGACGGGCTGACCACCCGTGTCATGGACGAACAGGGCATAACCCTCGTCGAGACCACCATCAGCCCCGACAACGCCGCGTCCAACCGGCTGTTCGCCTCCTTCGCCGAGCGGCACTCGGTGCCGGTCAAGCGCGAGGTGCTCTTCGACGCGGGACTGTTCCCGGAGCAGGGCCACGAGCCGGAGGTCCTGCACCTCATAGGCCCGTTCCGTCCACCGTCCCGCCCAGGACGCTGACGGCCCCGGGGCCGTGCGGCACCGACCCTGCCGCAGCCGCCGTGCGGGACCGCCGCCCGCCCCCGTGCACCGCACGGGAGCCCGCCGCCCCGCCGGATCCCCCCACCCCTCACCTCCCGCCGCACTCACTCTCCCAGGAGCCTGCCGTGACCATCACCCAGCCCGATCTGAGCGTCTTCGAGACCGTGGAGTCGGAGGTGCGCAGCTACTGCCGTGGCTGGCCCACCGTCTTCGACCGCGCCCAGGGCAGCCGCATGTTCGACGAGGACGGCCACGCCTACCTCGACTTCTTCGCCGGTGCCGGATCACTCAACTACGGACACAACAACCCGGTCCTCAAACGCGCCCTGATCGACTACATCGAGCGGGACGGCGTCACCCACGGCCTGGACATGTCCACCACGGCCAAGCGGGCCTTCCTGGAGTCGTTCCAGAACATCGTGCTGCGCCCGCGCGACCTGCCCTACAAGGTCATGTTCCCGGGCCCGACGGGCACCAACGCCGTCGAGGCCGCGCTGAAACTGGCCCGCAAGGTCAAGGGCCGCGAGTCGATCGTGTCCTTCACCAACGCCTTCCACGGCATGTCGCTGGGCTCCCTCGCGGTCACCGGCAACGCCTTCAAGCGGGCCGGCGCCGGCATCCCGCTGGTGCACGGCACCCCGATGCCGTTCGACCACTACCTCGACGGCCAGATCCCGGACTTCCTGTGGTTCGAGCGGCTGCTGGAGGACCAGGGCTCCGGTCTGAACACGCCCGCCGCGGTGATCGTCGAGACGGTGCAGGGCGAGGGCGGCATCAACGTGGCCCGCGCCGAGTGGCTGCGCGCCCTCGCCGACCTGTGCGAGCGCCGCGACATGCTGCTGATCGTCGACGACATCCAGATGGGATGCGGCCGTACGGGTGCCTTCTTCTCCTTCGAGGAGGCGGGCATCGTGCCGGACATCGTCACCGTCTCGAAGTCCATCAGCGGCTACGGGCTCCCGCTCGCGCTGACGCTCTTCAAGCCCGAGCTGGACATCTGGGAGCCGGGCGAGCACAACGGCACCTTCCGCGGCAACAACCCGGCCTTCGTCACCGCCGCCGCCGCACTCGACACGTACTGGGCCGACGGCCAGATGGAGAAGCAGACGCTCGGCCGCGGTGAGATCGTCGAATCGCACCTCAAGGCCATCGTCGAGGCGCACCCGGACACCTTCGTCGAGTACCGCGGTCGCGGGCTGGTGTGGGGCATGGAGTGCGCCGACAAGAGCCTCGCCAACAAGATCGCCAAGCGCGCCTTCGAGCTGGGTCTGCTCATCGAGACCTCCGGCCCGGAGAGCGAGGTCGTCAAGCTGCTGCCCGCGCTGACGACCACCCCCGAGGAGCTCGACGAGGGTCTGCGGATCCTCGCCCGCGCGGTCCGCGACTGCGCCTGAACCACCGAGAGCTCCTGACCGTTCCACAGAAAGGCACCGACTCACCGTGATCGTCCGATCGTTCCAGGACATCGAAGGCACCGACCGCCACGTCAAGTCCAAGTCCGGCACCTGGGAGAGCAAGCGCATCGTGCTCGCCAAGGAGCGGGTCGGCTTCTCGCTGCACGAGACCGTCCTGTACGCCGGCACCGAGACCTCCATGTGGTACGCGAACCACATCGAGGCCGTCGTGTGCGTCGAGGGCGAGGCCGAGCTGACCAACGACGAGACCGGCGAGAAGCACACCATCACGCCGGGTGTGATGTACCTCCTCGACGGGCACGAGAAGCACACCATGCGGATCAAGGAGGACTTCCGCTGCCTGTGCGTCTTCAACCCGCCGGTCACCGGTCGCGAGGACCACGACGAGAACGGGGTCTACCCGCTTCTCACCGAGCCCGACCCGGAGCCCGACGCGGTCTGAGACCGGCCGCCGGGCCCCTCCCTGCCCCGTCCGGCAGCGATGAGGAAGGCAAGGAAGGCAACGCACTGCGCACGTGAACGAAGTTCCGTACGAGAGGAGAGGAAGGCACCACCATGACCACCGCACCCGAGCGCACCGCCGACCTGTACCCGACCCGTGGGACCGCCGAGGTCATCACCCCGCGGAAGGACCCGGTGGTGTGGTCGCAGCCCGGAGCGGCCGGCCCGTTCGCGCCGTCCGAGCTGAGCGACTTTGAACGCGACGGCTTTTTCGCCATCGGGGAGCTGCTCACAGCAGAGGAAGTCGCGGTGTACCGCGCCGAACTGGACCGGCTGGTGCTCGACCCGGCGATGCGCGCCGACCCGCGGTCCATCGTCGAGCCGAAGTCGCAGAGTGTCCGGTCCGTGTTCGAAGTGCACAGGATCAGCGAGGTGTTCGCCCGGCTGGTCTCCGACCCGCGTGTGGTCGGCCGGGCCCGCCAGATCCTCGGTTCGGACGTCTACGTCCACCAGTCGCGGATCAATGTGAAGCCCGGCTTCGGTGCCTCCGGCTTCTACTGGCACTCGGACTTCGAGACCTGGCACGCCGAGGACGGTCTGCCGAACATGCGCACCGTGTCGGTCTCGATCGCGCTGACCGAGAACTACGACACCAACGGCGGCTTGATGATCATGCCCGGGTCGCACCGGCACTTCGTGGGCTGTCAGGGCGAGACGCCGAAGGACAACTACAAGCGGTCGCTCCAGATGCAGGACGCGGGCATCCCGTCGGACGAGGTGCTCACGAACATGGCGGACCGGCACGGCATCCGGCTGTTCACCGGCAGGGCCGGCTCGGCGACGTGGTTCGACTGCAACGCCATGCACGGCTCCGGCGACAACATCACGCCGTACCCGCGCAGCAACGTCTTCATCGTCTTCAACAGCGTGGACAACACCGCGGTGGAGCCGTTCGCGGCCCCGGTCCGGCGCCCGGAGTACATCGGGGCGCGGGACTTCACGCCGGTGAGGTAGCGCGCGACCGCGTACCGGGGGACGGCGCGGAGTGCGCTGGCCGCCGCACGGCATCGACCGTGCGGCGGCCACGGCGCGTTCGGGCAGGCGTCGGCCGTGCCGGTCCACCCGCCGTCGGTGGCCGGATGGAGCGGGAACGGCCCCTCAACTGTGGCCAACGGGGGCGCCGTCCCGGCGTGCGGTGGGCAACTCGCCTTTCGGGAGGGCACGTCGGCGCTCACCTCGGTGTCCCGGCAGCGCGGCGTATTTCCGCGCCGCCCGCCCGTCTCACGCATCTCACGCATCGCGCGTCTCACGCATCGCGCGTCTCACGCATCGCCCGTTCTCACGCATCGCGCAGCAGCGCCAGCACCTTCTCCACGTCCTGCGCCGAGTTGTAGAGGTGGAACGCCGCGCGCAGCAGCCCGCCGCGCACCGAGATCCGCACCCCGGCCGCGGCCAGCCGCGGCTCCGCGCC
>NZ_KN708638.1:1940020-1961084 GCF_000805335.1 Streptomyces sp. CT34
GAACCGGGAGCCGGCCGCGGGGTGAACCCGGCCTCGGCCAGCCCGGCGCGGTAATGGTCGGCCAGCGCGGTGTTGTGCGCGTGCACGGCGGCCACCCCCACCTCGGCCATCAGGTCGAGGGACTGCTCGGCGGCCACGTACGAGTAGTGCGCATGCGGTTCGTCGAACCGCCGGGCGGTCGCCGCCGGCCGGCCGATCACCCCGTAGTTCGACTCGCCGACGTCCTCGCCGGCCACCCACCCGGCGTGCACCGCCTGGGGCCAGTCGGCCATGTCCCCGCCGAGGTACAGGAATGTCGTACCGCGCGGGCACAGCAGCCACTTGAAGGCCCCGCACACCGCGAAGTCGAAGCCGGCGATGTCCAGCGGCAGCCACCCGGTGGCCTGCGTGATGTCGACGTACGTGCGCGCCCCGTGCTCCCGGGCCGCCTCCCGTACGGCCGCCAGGTCGGCGATCTTGCCGTCCAGCGCCTGTACCGCGCTCACCGCGACCAGCGCCGTCCCGGGCCGCACCTCCTCGGCGAGCGCCTCCAGCGGCACCGCGCGGACCGTGCAGCCGGGGTGCGCCGCCAGCGGGTTCACCAGCGAGCTGAAGTCCCCCTCGGCGACCAGGACTTCGGCGCCCGGGGGCAGCGAGGCCGCCACGAACGCCGACCACACCGCGACCGAACTGCCCAGCGCCACCCGCTCCTCGGGCACCCCCGTCAGCCGTCCGAACGCCCGTCGCGCGGCGCTGGCCGGAGCGAAGTAGTCACGCCCCATCGTCCCGTACGACGCCGACTCCGCCAGCGCCTCCCGTAGCGCGGCGGCGCTTCGCGCGGGCAGCAGCCCGCTGGACGCCGAGTTCAGATAGACCGTCTCGGGGGCGAATTCCGCCCCGCCCAGTGCCTCGTATCGCAGCATGGCCCCACTGTGCTAGGCGAACGGCACGGCGTCCATCTCCCGGGAGCCGCGCCCGACCGGCCGGTTGCCGCCCTACCGTTCCGGGACGGCGCAGCCCTCGTCGCCGCAGACCTCCGCGGCGCCGGCCGGCAGGAGCCGCACGGCGCCGTCCGCGTGGGCGCGCTCCAGGGCCTTGCGGAAGACCTCGGCGGGCTGGGCCCCGGAGATGCCGTAGCGGCGGTCGATGACGAAGAAGGGGACGCCGGTGGCGCCGAGCTCGGCGGCGGCGCGCTCGTCGGCCCGGACCGCCTCGGCGTAGGCGTCCGGGTCGGACAGCACGCGGGCGACCTCGTCGGCGGGCAGGCCGGCGGCCACGGATATCCGGGTCAGCTCGGCGGGGTCGCCGAGCGGCCGGGCCTGGGCGAAGTTGGCCTCGTAGAGGGCGGAGAGCAGGGCGTCCTGGACGCCGTGGTCCTTGGCCAGGTGGAGGAGGCGGTGCAGGACGAAGGTGTTGCCGTGGATGCGGTCGGAGCGGTACTCCAGGCCCTCGGCAGCCGCCGCCTCGGCGACCCGGGCCTCCATCGCCTCGGCCTCGGTGCGGGTGACCCGGTACTTCCGCGCGAGCATGTCGAGGACGGGGATGTCGGTGGGCGCCGGCGCGTTCGGGTCCAGCTCGAAGGAGCGGTGGACGACCTCGACGTCGTCGCGGTGCGCGAAGGCGGCGAGCCCCGACGCGAAGCGGGCCTTGCCGATGTAGCACCAGGGGCAGGCGATGTCGGACCAGATTTCGACGCGCATGGAGTAGCCGGTTTTTCTCGTCGTGCTCGGTGGGAGCGGGCGTGCGGGTGTGACCTGGTGCAACAGCGCAGGACTGCGGGGTATTCCGCGGGTACCGTCCCGTTATGACCACGCCCTCGCCGCAGGCGCCCGACCGGTTCTGGGAGACGACCGGGGCCGCCAAGACCTTCACCCATCCGCTGGACCCGGCACTGTTGGCGGAGTTCGTGCCGCCGGCCGCCCGGGTGCTGGACTACGGCTGCGGCTACGGACGGCTCACCGCCGAGCTGGCCGGGCTGGGGTACGGAGCGGTGTGCGGGGTCGACCCGTCCGCGGCGCTGATCGCACGCGGCCGGCGCGAGCACCCGGGGCTGGAGCTGCTGCACCGGCCCGGTCTGCCGCTGCCGTTCGAGGACGCGAGCTTCGACGCGGCGCTGCTGTTCGCGGTGCTGACCTGCGTTCCGGAGGATGCGGCGCAGCGGGCGATCGCCGGGGAACTGGGGCGGCTGGTGCGCCCCGGCGGGGTGCTGTACCTGAGCGATGTGCCGCTCCAGGCCGATGCCCGCAACCAGGAGCGCTACGGGCGCTTCGCGGACCGGTACGGGACGTACGGGGTGTTCGCGACGGACGAGGGCGGGGTCTTCCGGCACCATCCGCCGGAGCGGCTGCGGGAGCTGCTGCGGTCGGCGGGGTTCTCGGTGGTGCGGGAGCATCGCGAAACGGTCGTCACACTGAGCGGGCGGACGGCCGAGCGGCTTCAGATCATGGCCCGGCGGGAGCCGGCCGGCCGTCCCGTCCGGGCAGGGCGAGCGTCAGGGTGAGGTGGCTGGCGTCGGGGGCCGGGCGGCGGTCCGGGTCGGGGCGCCAGCCGAGGCGGGCGTAGAAGGCGCGGGCTCGGTGGTTGTGCCAGAGCACGTCGAGGACGGCCCGGGAGAATCCGGCGGTGCGCCAGGCGTCCAGGCAGGCGGCGTGCAGTGCGCGGCCCACTCCGGTGCCCCAGTGGGCGGGGTCGACGTGCAGCTGGTGCAGTTCGACGGCGTTGCGGGGGTCGGCGCCGCGGCGGTAGGAGGCGGCACCGACGACGGCGCCCCGGCGTATCGCGCACAGCGACGGGGCCCCGTCCCGGTGCAGCACCCGGGACCAGGCGTCCCACCACCGGGCGTGCTCGGCGGAGGTGTCGAAGGGCGCGTCCGGCACCCTGGCGCGCAGGTACGCGGCGCGGGCGGCGGTGTGCAGGGCGGCGATGGGCTCCAGGTCGGCGGGGGTGGCGGCGCGGACCTGGAGGGCGGGGTGGTGGGTCTCGGGGTGCACCGGTGAAGCCCTACGCCCCCTCTGCCCGGCCGTCGATCCGGCACGGCGGCACCGGCGGGTGGCCGTCCGGCGGCTCCGGTGGGAGCGGCGCCTGCGGGGTGACCTGGTAGGCGACCGGGCGGAGCCGGCGTTCGAGGGCGGTGGCGCCGACGGAGGTGGCGGTGGAGGTGGTGGCCGGGTACCGGCCGCCGTGGTGCCGCTCGGGCGCGACCGCGACGCCGGTGGGCCGGACGTCGACGACGACGCGGCCGGCGAGCGGGGCGACCTCGGCCGGCAGGCGGATGCCGCGGCCCGCCGCGTCGGTGCCGGCGCCCTCCGCGTCGCCGAGCCGGCGGGTGGCGGCGGGGAACTCCTCCCCCACCGCGTCGATCAGGCCGGCTGCGCGGCGCAACAGGGCGGCGCGCGGGGGGCGTTCGGCGAGCGCGCCGCGGGCGGTGTGCGCCGCGTGGACCGCGGTGTCCACGGCGTCGGCGGTGGCTTCCACCGCAACTCGCCCCCGCTGCTTCCCGGTTCGGGGGTCGACGCTCCAGACTGGTGCCGCTGCTGCCACCACCGTGCCTCCCTCCGCGGCGAAGTCCGGCCGCACCGAGCCTTGCCGCACAGCGGACGTTGTTCGATATGCTGAACGCTGTCCCGGATGGTGAATCCCTGGGACTCTACGGCTGTCCGAACAAGGGGGTCAAGGGCGATGTCAGCTGCCGAGCCCGGTGGAGCACAGGTCAAGTCCGCGGTGCGGACAGTGGAGTTGCTCGAGTACTTCGCGGGCCGCCCCGGTATGCACAGCCTCGCCTCCGTCCAGGAAGCCGTCGGATACCCCAAGTCCAGCCTCTACATGCTGCTGCGCACCCTGGTCGACCTCGGCTGGGTGGAGACCGACGCCACCGGCACCCGCTACGGCATCGGCGTCCGCGCCCTGCTCGTCGGCACCTCCTACATCGACGGCGACGAGGTGGTGGCCGCCGCCCGGCCCACCCTGGACCGGCTCTCCGACGACACCACCGAGACCATCCACCTCGCCCGGCTGGACGGCGTCAACGTCGTCTACCTGGCCACCCGTCAGTCCCAGCACTACCTGCGCCCGTTCACCCGCGTCGGCCGCCGACTGCCCGCGCACTCCACGTCCCTGGGCAAGGCGCTGCTCGCCACGTACACCGACGACCAGGTGCGGACGATGCTGCCGCCCACCCTGGCCGCGCTCACCGAGCACACCGTCACCGACCGCGAGCAGCTGATCGGGGAGCTGCACGCGGTACGCGAAGCGGGCTTCGCGGTCGACCGCGAGGAGAACACCCTCGGCCTGCGCTGCTTCGGCGTGGCGATCCCGTACCGCACCCCGGCCCGGGACGCGATCAGCTGCTCGGTGCCGGTGGCCCGGCTGACCCCCGCCCACGAACAGACGATCAAGGACGCCCTCTTCGACGCCCGGGACCGGCTGACCCTGGCCACCCGGCGGCTGTGAACGGACGTAGGCAGCCCGACAGTTGGGGAGCGGTGGGCGCCGCATCGTCCTGGCCGCCACCCCCGCCTCCCCCGTGCGGCGGAGGCGGATCGCCGGCGGGGACGACGCGGTGCGCGCGGGCTCCCGGAAGCCTGGACGGCATGACGAAACGCACCGCACCGGCTTGCCCACCAACTCCCGGCACCGTCCGCGCCGTTCTGCGGGCGACGGCCATCGCCGCCTGCGTCCCCTACCTCTCGCTCAAGATCGCCTGGGTTGCCGGCAGCCACCTCGGCATCCCCGGGAGCAGTCCGCTGCGCCGGGACGGCGGCTACCTGATGGCGATCAACGCGCTCACCGTCCTGATGGACGCCGCGGTGATGGTGCTGGCGTTCCTGCTGACCCGGCCCTGGGGGCGGCGGGTGCCCGCCTGGCTGCTCGCCCTGCCCATGTGGTGTGCGACCGGGCTGCTCGCACCGGTCGTCGCGGTCGTCCCCGCGCAGCTGCTGGCCGGGGGGCTGCACGGCCGGCCCGGGGCGCGCGGTGGCCTGGCCGGCGGCGGCCCCGGAGCGCTGCTCGCGCCCTGGGTGTGGACCGTCGTCTACACCGGTTTCATCGTGCAGGCGCTGGCGCTGGGCGCGCTCTTCGTGGCCTACGCCCGGGAGCGCTGGGGGCACCTGTGGCGGGGCCCCCTGAGTGCGCTCCCGGAGAGCCCCACCCTCTCCGCGCGCCGGCTGACCGCGGGGGTGGTGACGGCGCTGACCCTGCTGCCCGCCGGGATGCATCTGCTGTGGGCGGCGGGCGGCACGGCCGGGCTCGGCCCGGCGCGGGTGGCGGCCCGGGATCTGTCCGCGCGGCTGCACGACGCGGGGTATGTGCTGTTCGCCGCACTGATGGCGGCGGGCGTGCTGATGCTCGCGTACCGCCGCCGCGGGCGGGTTCCGCTGCTGGTACCGCTCGTCGCCGCCTGGATCGGCTCGGGGGCGCTGGCCTGCTGGGGCGGCTGGATGACGCTGACCGCGCTGCCCGTCCCGGCGGGCGACCCGATGCAGCCCGAGCCGCTGATGAGCCTCACCTACGCTGTGCAGATGATCGTCGGGATGCTGGTCGCCGTCGCCGGGGCCCACTTCTTCGCGGAGCGCGTCGCGGCACGCCGTTCGGAAGGCGGGCCGGAGCACGCGGCGGACGGCGTCGCCGCCGGGCCGGCCGGGATCCACCCCGGAGCCGAACGGTGCGGTTGAACCCGGGCGCCCTGGTCCGGCGCTGGGTCCATCTCGTCCTGGGCGGCGCGCTGTTGATGCCGTTCTTCCTGCTGGCGTCGGCGGCGCTGCCGCTCCTCGTCGACGGCGCCGACCCGCTGCGCCGTCCCCTCTGGCAGCTGCCCGCGCTCGGCTGCGCGCTGCCGCTCGCCGCCCTGGCCGCGCTGGCCTTCCCGCTGCTGCGGCCTCTGGAGGTGGCCGCCGTGCGGTCGCTGTGCGGGGTGCCCGCGGAGCGGCTGGCCGAAGGTCCGGCCGGCTCGCGGGACGCCCGGCGGCGCACCGCGCTGTGGTTCGTGGCGCATCTGCTGGCCGGCGGGATCGTCGGCGGGATGACGCTGGCCGCGCCACCGGCCGCCGTACTGCTCCTGCTGACGCCGCTCACCGCCGACCCGCCGGGGCTGTCCTCGCTGGGATGGCCGCGGGCCGTCCATGGCCCGGCGGCGCCGCTCGCCGGGCTGGCGCTGCTGGCGCTGGTGCTCGGCACCGCCTGGGGAGCCGGGGCGCTCCTGGCCCGTTGGGCACCGGCACTGCTGGGCCCCTCCCCGGCCGAACGGCTGGCCGCCGCGGAACGCCGCGCGGCCGAACTCGCCGCCCGCAACCGGCTCGCCCGCGAACTGCACGACGCGGTGGGCCACGCGCTGAGCGCGGTCACCCTCCAGGCGGGCGCGGCCCGCCGGGTCCTGGACGCGGACCCGGAGTTCGCCCGCCAGGCCCTGGCCGCCATCGAGGACACCACCCGCGCGGCGGTCGCCGAACTGGACACCGTACTGGGCCTGTTACGCGAGGAGCGGGACGGCGAGGACGGCGCGCCGGCCGCTCCCGCGCCCACCCTGGACGACCTGGACGCCCTGGTCGACCGGACCCGCGCGGCCGGCGTCCCCGTCACGCTGGAAACCGCGGGGCACCGCACGGGACTTCCGCCGGTGGTCTCCCGGGAGGCGTACCGGATCGTCCAGGAGGGGCTGAGTAATGCGCTGCGGCACGCCGGACCGGTTCCGGTGCGCGTCCACATCTGTTGGAACGAGGGGGAGTTGGCGTTGACGATCGAGAATCCGACGGCGGCGGCCGGTGAGGCGCCCGGCCCGCGGCCCCGTCCGGGCGGCGGGCGCGGCCTGCGCGGTATCGCCGAACGGGCCCGGCTGCTGGGCGGCCACGCCTCGGCCACCGCCGAGCACGGCGTATGGCGGCTCACCGCCCGGCTGCCGGTGGCTCCGGCCGGCACCGGGACGGGCTCCCCGTGATCCGTGTCGTGCTCGCCGACGACGAGCGGATGGTGCGTACCGCGCTCCGCGCCATTCTGGGCGCCGAGGCCGACATGGAGGTCGTCGGCGAGGCCGCGAACGGCGCCGAGGCGCTGTCGCTGATCCGCGAACTGCGCCCGGACATCGTGCTGATGGACGTCCGGATGCCCGATACCGACGGGATCCGGACGACCGAACAGGTGCTCTCCGGGATGACGGCACCGCCCCGGGTCATCGTCGTCACCACCTTCGAGAACGACGCCTGTGTCCATGACGCGCTGCGGGCCGGCGCCAGCGGGTTCCTGCTCAAGCGCGCCCGGGCGGACGAACTGGTGCAGGCGGTACGGCTGGTGGCGCGCAGCGACTCCCTGCTGTTCCCGGCAGCGCTCCGGGCACTCGCCGCCCGGCACGCCGGGGAGCGGACCGCGCACGCCGCGGCGCAGGCGCTGCGGGACCGGCTCTCCGACCGGGAGGGCGCGGTACTGCGGCTGATGACGGCCGGGCTGACCAACGCCGAGATCGCGGACCGGCTGGGCGTCGGCCCGGCCACGGTCAAGACGCATGTCGCCGGGGTGCTGGCCAAGCTCGGGGTACGGGACCGCACCCAGGCGGTGATCGCCGCGTACGAGTGCGGCTTCGTCCGGCCGGGGTGATGCGGCACCGCCCCGGCACCCCGTACGGCGCACCCCCTGGCCCGGTCGGGGCGTCGCTCACCCGATCGCCGTAGGCCAGCGGGCCGCGTGGCCGTATGCGGGCTTACCTCGAGGGAGGAGGCGCGGAACTCCACCGACTTCCCAGTGGCACGGAAGTGTGCCACATCCGCGCTTCGCGGAGGTTCTTCCCATGCGTTCCACGCGACTGCTCACCGGTGCCGCGCTGTCCGCTGCCGCGCTCGGTCTGTCCACCGCCGCCGCGTACGCGGGCGACTTCGGCGCGATCGAGGTCTCACCGGGTACGGCCAAGGCCGGTTCCACGGTCTCCCTCTCCACCAAGGACTGCGGGAGCAGCCAATCGGCGAACGTCGATGCCGGCGCCCTGGGCTCCGGCACCGTCAAGCTCGCCCAGGGTTCGGACAAGGGCACCCTGACGGGCCACATGAAGATCAAGACCGGTATCAAGGACGGTAATTACGGCGTCGGCGGCAAGTGCGGCGACGGCAAGGAGCTCACCGGCACGGTCCATGTCGGGATGCAGGGCGGCGGCGCGAGCAGCAGCCCGAGCAGCCAGGGCGGTACCGGCCCCAGCGCCTCGCCGTCCATGCCGGCCAAGGAGAAGACCGGGCCCTCGATGCCCGCCAAGGAGAAGCCCGCCCCGTCCACGTCGGCCAAGGAGAAGCCCTCCTCCACCATGCCCCCCAAGGGCAAGATGAAGACCGGCGAGGGCTCCACCAGCGAGAACGGCAACACCACCGAGATCGCGGCCGGCGCGGGCGTGCTGCTGGCCGCTGCCGCCGGCGGCATCTGGGTCGTCCGCCGGCGCCGCATGGGCGGCCGGTACTGACCAGCCGCCGGATCGGTCCATGCCGTCCGACGGCCCCGTACGGCGGGCCCGGCCCGCTCCTCCGCCGCCCTCCGGAAGGGGCCGAAGGAGCGGGCGGGGTCCGTCCGGGCGCCGGCGCGCACGGCGGTCGCGCCGGGCCGCCGCCGGCGGCCTCATAGCCGGTGTCACCGCCGCCGCGCTCGGCGCCGGCGGCTGGCTCGTCGCCAACGGCAGCGAGGACACCGCACCGCCGCAGCCGTCCGCCGCCCAGGGATTCCCCGTCCGGCGGCCGGGCGCCCGCCCGCCGGGCGCACCACCGCTCCCCGCCTCGCAGCCGGTCCGCGTCAGGGTGCCGTCGCTGCACATCGACGCGCCGCTGGTGCGGCTGGGCCTGGCCGCGGACGGCAGCCTCGCCCCGCCGCCGGCCGGCAACCGCAACCTGGCCGGCTGGTACGGGGACGGCACCCCGCCCGGCGCCACCGGAACCGCCCTGGTCGCCGGCCATGTCGACACCCGCGCCGGCCCCGCCGTCTTCTACCGCCTCGGCTCCCTCGCGAAGGGCGGCACCGTCCAGATCCTGCGCAAGGACGGCCGCACAGCGGTCTTCACCGTCGACGCGGTCGAGGTCTACGACGGGCGGCACTTCCCCGACGAGAAGGTCTACGGCGAGGCCGCCCGCCCCGAGATCCGGCTGATCACCTGCGGCGGCGGCTTCAGCCGGGCCCGGCAGGAATACCTCGGCAATGTGGTGGTCTTCGGGCACCTGACGGGCAGTCAGGATGCCGCGCCGCTGCCGTGGGCCAGGCCCCGGCCGGACCGGTTCAGCGCCCGCAACGCGCCCCGTACGGCCGCCAGATCGGCGTCGCCGGCCAGTCCCGCGTGGTAGAGCCGCAGCTCGTTCGCCCCCAGGGACGCGGCGTGCGCGGCGTCGGCGGCCAGGGTGCCGGGGCTGCCGCCCATCCCGGCGACCACGGTGAGGTTGGCGGCCACACACGCGGTCCGCGGACGCGCCGCGAACGGCCCCAGGGCGTCGGCCCGCGCCGCCTCGCCACCCGTGCACGGCACCACCACCCCGTCGGCGTGCGCCAGCACCGCCGCCGGGTCCACCCCGACGTTCGCCCCGCAGCGGTGCGCGGCCCCGTCCGCGTGCAGCAGCACCCGGAAGTCCGCGCCCGCCACCGCCGCGGCCTCCCGTACGGCGCGCACCGCGGCACGCTGGAGGGCGTCCGCCGCCCGCGCCCGCCAGGCCCGCGCCACGCCCGCCGGCCCGTCGCCGAGCAGCGACTCGATCGCGGACCGCTCCGCCGCCCGGCCGACGCCGGGCGGGCCCGACCGCCCGGCCCACACGGGCTCCAGCGCCCGCCGCACGATGCCGCTCAACTCACGCCCCGCCATGCCCAGTTCGGCATAGCCCCGGACGCACACCGAACAGAAGCAGAGCGACAGCAGGTACTCCGCGGCGCCGTCCAGCCCGACCCCGGCGGTCTTGTCGTGCCCGTGCGGATGCGCGAAGCCGTACCAGCCGCAGGACTCCAGCTCCGTGCCCCGGGCACCGGGCCGTACGGCCGCCTCGGCGGCCAGGGTGACGAGGTGGTCGCGGACCTCGGGCCGGGCGATGCAGGGCGCCCACGGATAGGCGTCACCGTAGGCGTTGCGGACCGCGATCGACGGATGGTCGGCGCCCAGGCGGGAGTTGTGGGCCAGCACGACCCAGGAGTGCACCTCCAGGCCGGCGCCGGCCAGCATCCGGGCGGCCTCGCCGAAGGGGTCCGAGCCCGGCACCCAGTCCTGGGTGTACGGGCGCAGCGCGCGACCGGACCAGCGGGCCGGGTCCGGCGGGTAGAGGACGGCGGCGTGCCGGGCGGTCACGACGCGGTGGCGGGGGTGGCGCGGGGTCAGCGCGCGGGTGGAGTGGTAGGCGGCGGCCAGCGTGACCTGCCGGACGCCGAGTTCGGCGATGCGGGCGGGGGCGTCGGGGTCGCCGATGACGTCCCAGGGATACAGGAAGGCGGCGGCCCGCATCACCCACCGGCCCCGGGCGCGGCCGAGGCCAGGGCCAGGCCGTGGTCGACGAGCCGGGCGAGCTGTTCGACGTGCGCGGGGGCCGGGTCGCCGAGCGGTGGCCGCACGCCGCCGACGGCCGGTCCGCCGCGCAGCCGTACGCCCGCCTTGACCAGCGAAACGGCGTATCCGCGGCCCAGGTTGCGCAGTTCCGCCAGCGGCCGGTAGAAGCCGTCCAGCAGTCGGTTGACGGTGCCGAGGTCGCCGGCCGCCAGTGCCCGGTGGAAGGCCAGCGCGATCTCGGGGGCGAAGGCGAACACGGCGGAGGAGTAGAGGCGGACGCCCAGGCCCCGGTAGGCGGGGGCGGTGAGTTCGGCGGTGGGCAGACCGTTGAAGTAGACGAAGGGCCGGTCGGCGGCGTCGGTGCGGACCGCGCTGATGATGCGCTGGAGCAGATCGAGGTCGCCCAGGCCGTCCTTGAACCCGATGACGCCCGGGGTGCGGGCCAGTGCGGCGACGGTGGCGGGCTCGAAGACGGCACTGCCGCGCTGGTAGACGATGACCGGCAGCGGGGTGGCGGCGGCGAGTTCGGTGTAGTGGCGCAGCAGTCCGGGCTGGTCGGCGGTGACCAGGTACGGCGGCATGGCGAGGAGCCCGTCGGCGCCAGCGGCGTGTGCGAGGTGCGCGAACCGGGCGGCGAGCGCGGTGCCGTAGCCGGTGCCGGCGACGACCGGGACGCGGCCCGCTGTCTCCGCGACGGCGGCGGCGACGCACGCGGCGTACTCCTCGGGGGTGAGCGCATGGAACTCGCCGGTGCCGCAGCAGGCGAAGACGGCGCCGGCGCCGGCCTCGATGCCGCCGCGCACATGGGCGCGGAAGGCGTCCAGGGCCGGCGCGCCATCGGAGGCGTAGGCGGTCACGGGGAAGAACAGCAGTCCGTCGAGGCGGTCGGCGAGTTGGGGGTGCCCCCCAGGGGCGGCTGGGGGAGGAGGTGCGGTCACGGGCTCTCCCTGGCGTACGCACGCGCGTTCTCGTATACGTTTATGTTCGACGTCCACATCCCTGAACACTGTCACGGTATTGCAGCCGCTCCGAACGGGTCAAGGATCCCAAATCCGCTTCGTGCAAGCGGTTTTGAGCGATATGCCAAGCGCCTTGACCGGCCAAGATCCGGCTCCCTACGGTGTCCGCACATCTGAACCCCGTCCGCGCACACGGCTCCGCAGCTCAGCCGGAGGAGTAGCCGCCCATGACGCCGTCCCAGCCCTCCCCGTCCTCCCAGCCGTCCCCGCCCCCGTCCCCGTCATCCCGGCCCCGGACCGTCCTGCTCACCGGCGCCGCCGGCGGAGTCGGCACCCTGATGCGGGAGCTGCTGCCGCCCTACGGCTACCGGCTTCGGCTCTTCGACCGGCGGCCCGTCGAGGGCGAACCGGACGCCATCACCGCTGAGTTGGCCGACACGGAGGCGCTGCGCGCGGCGATCCGCGGGGTCGAAGCGGTCATCCATCTCGCGGGCATCTCCCTGGAGTCGACGTTCGAGAAGATCCTGCGGGCCAACATCGAGGGCACGTACCGGCTGTACGAGGCGGTGCGCGAGGCCGGCGTCCGGCGCGTGGTCTTCGCCTCCTCCAACCACGCCGTCGGTTTCACACCCCGGCCGCCGGACGGCTCGGCCGCCATCCCGGTCGGCACCGCGCGCCGCCCCGACACCTTCTACGGGCTCTCCAAGGGCTTCGGCGAAGACCTCGCGGCCCTCTACTGGGACCGGTACGGCATCGAGACCGTCTCGCTGCGCATCGGCTCCTGCTTCCCCGCACCCACGACCGTGCGGATGCTGTCGATCTGGCTGAGCCCGGCGGACTGCGCCCGGCTGCTGCACGCCGCGCTGACCGCCGAGCACGTCGGCCACACGGTCGCCTACGCCTCCTCGGCCAACACCCGCCTGTGGTGGGACCTCTCCACCGCCCGCGCGCTCGGCTACGAGCCCCGGGACGACTCCGAGCCGTACGCCGCCGAACTGATCGCCGCCCAGGGGGAACTCGCCCCGGACGACCCCGACCACGCCTACCTCGGCGGAAAGTTCTGCACGAACCCGCCCCTCTGGCCACATTGACGGCATCGACGGCACCAACGACATTCCGCCGCCGTACGGAACTCGCCGCCGCCCCCTCGCGTCCTTGTCTGCGAACGCCGCAGCACAACGCCGCAGCACAACGCCACGGAACACCGCGGCAGCTCACCACGCAGGAACGAGGAAACGCATCATGGGCATCGTCAGCTGGCTCGTACTGGGCCTGATCGCGGGCATCATCGCCAAGGTCCTGCTGCCGGGGCGGGACCCGGGCGGAATCGTCGGCACGACCCTCATCGGCATCGTCGGCTCGTTCATCGGCGGCTGGCTCTCCACCCGCTTCCTGCACCGCCCGATCCCGAAGAACTTCTACGACCCGTCGATGTGGATCGCCGCCGTCGCCGGCTCCCTGGTCCTGCTGATCGCCTACCGGCTGCTCTTCGGCAACTCCCGCAGCCGGCGCTGAGCCGCCGGGCCGGGACCGGGCCACCGGGCCGGGACCGTCCGGGCCGCGGCGACGGAACCGCGGCTGATCGCCAACCGTTAGGGCTGTCATGACCGCTATGACTCCTGGCGCGAACCTTCCACTCGGCTCCACGCGGGTGGCGGTGACCGTCACCGCCCCCGTGCGGCTGGACGTGTCGGGCCTGCTGCTCGGCGCCGACGGCAAGGTGCGCTCCGACGACGACTTCGTCTTCTACAACCAGCCCGCGGGGCCGGGGGTGACCCACACCGCGGCGGCCGGCGGTGTGGGCGACACCATCACGGTGGACACCGCCGCGGTGCCCGCGGGCATCGAGAAGGTCATGGTCACCGCGAGCCCGGACGCGCCCGGCGCGACCTTCGCGGGCACCGAGCCGACCGGCACGGTCCGCGACGCGGACAGCGGCGCCGTCCTCGCGACGTTCACCCCGCCGCGGCTCGGCACGGAGACGGCGCTGGTGGTCATGGAGATCTACCGGCGCGGCGGCGGCTGGAAGGTCCGCGCGATCGGCCAGGGGTATGCGAACGGGCTCGCCGGCATCGCCACCGACTTCGGCGTGACCATCGAGGAACCGGCCGCCCCGCCAACCACCCCCGAGCCCGCGCGGGCCGCGGCATCGCCCACTCCCCCGGCCCCCGTTTCGCCCCCGGCGCCCGCCACCCCGTGGGGACCGCCCACCGGCGCCCCGGTCCCGGCCGCCCCGCCGCCGGGCGCCCCCGCCGTTCCGCCGCCCGCCGCCGGCAAGGTCAACCTCGACAAGGGCCGGGTCAGCCTCCGGAAGAACCAGACCGTCTCGCTGGTCAAGTCCGGCCGCCCGGTGCTCGGCACCGTCCGGATGGGCCTCGGCTGGGAGCCCGCGCGCCGCGGCCGGAGCATCGACCTGGACGCCTCCGTCATCGCCTACGGCCCGGACCGCGGCCAGGTCGACAGCTGCTACTTCGGCAAGCTGCTGATCCTCAACGGCGCGATCCAGCACTCCGGCGACAACCTCACCGGGGACGGCGCCGGCGACGACGAGGTCATCACCGTCCATCTCGGCGGGGTGCCCCCGGAGGTCACCGGCCTGGTCTTCACGGTCAACTCCTTCTCCGGCCAGAAGTTCTCCGAAGTCACCAACGCCTACTGCCGGTTGACGGACGCGCAGACCGGCGAGGAACTGGTCCGCTTCGACCTGGCCGGAGCGGAGCGGCGGACCGGCGTGATCATGGCCAAGCTGGTCCGCCAGTATTCCGGCGAGTGGGAGATGACCGCGCTGGGCGAGTTCGTCGACGCCCGTACGGTCCGCGGCATGGTCAAACCCGGCGCGGCGGCGCTGTAGCGCCACGCCCGCCGCGGGAGCGCGGGGCCGGCCGGCGGGCCCGGCAGGGACGGACCGCCAGCCCCGCCACCCGGGCCAGCCGCTCGAAGGACTCCAGCAGCGCGGGGCGGTCGTAGGTGCTGGTGGTGACCAGCACCTCGTCCGCCCCGCTGCGCTCGATCAGCGTGCCGAGGGCGTCGGCGACCTGTTCCTCCGTGCCGTGCACCTGTCCGCGCATCGCGGACTCGTAGAACTCCCGCTCGCGCGCCGACATCGGCTCCCCGCCGTCCTCCTCCGGGGGCCGCAGCGGCGGGAACTCCCCGTGCGTACGGGAGTACGCCAGCGCCCGCGCCTCCGGTACCAGCAGCCGCCGCGCCGCCGCCTCCGTACCGGCCACCGCCACCGTCCCGGAGACCACCACATACGGCCGCTGCCAGAACGCCGAGGGGCGAAACGCCTCGCGGTAGCCGTCGATCGCGTCCAGCATCGCCTGCCGGCCCCGGATGTCGCCGATGACCAGGGCCAGCCCGGCCTCGGCCGCGATCCGCGCACCCGCGCCGGTCGCCAGCACGAACACCGGCACCGCCAGCCCCTCGGCGGGCCTGGCGTGGACCTGCGGATGGGCGGTCTGGGTGCCGGTGAAGTAACCGGTCAGCTCGGCCAGCCGGTCCCCGAAGTCCTCGACGGCGTCCTTCTCCGTGCCCAGTGCCCGGCGGATCCCGCCGGTGAAGCCGACCGACCGCCCGAGCCCCATGTCGATCCGCCCGGGGAAGAGCGACTCCAGCACCCCGAACTGCTCGGCGACGACCAGCGGGCGGTGGTTGGGCAGCATCACACCGCCGGTACCGACCCGGATGGCGGAGGTCGCCGAGGCCACCGCGGCGGCCAGGACCGTGGGCGCCGAGCCGGCGACCCCGGGGACACCGTGGTGCTCGGAGACCCAGAAGCGGTGGTAGCCCAGCCGCTCGGCACGGCGTGCCAGATCCACCGTGTCCCGCAGCGCCTCCGCGGGCGGGTGACCAGCCCTGGTGCGGGAGCGGTCCAGGATCGAAAATTGTGTCGTCGGTATCGTGGAGCTCACCTCCCCTTCAACGTCCGCACCCGCCCAAGATTCCGACCGACACGCCCCCTCGGCGCTTTCCCCCACGGCACAGACGAGGAGCGTCCGATGACCCAGCAGCCGCCCCCGACCGGCGAACCCGGTCGCCCCGCGCGCCCGGACCACCCGGACGGCGCAGCGCGGCCGGACATCCCCGACCGGGTCTCCGAGATCTACGGCGACAGCGACCTCGGCGCCGGCCCGGCCTTCGCCGGCGGCTTCATCAACTTCGGCTACTGGGCCTGGCTGCCCGAGGTCGCCGACCGCCCGCTGACCGAGGACGACCGGATCCGCAGCGAGCAGGACCTCTACCGCCTGGTGCTGGACACCTTCGACCGACCGCGGGGCCGTACCGCCCTGGAGGTCGGGTGCGGGCGCGGACTGGGCTGCGCGCTGGCGCTGAAGGAGTTCGGCCTGGGGTCGGTGATCGGCCTGGACGCCCATCCCGACCAGATCGCCCGCGCCCGGGAGGCCAACGCCGAGCTGCTGCCCACCGGGCCCTCGGGCACCGCCGCCGGCCGGCTGGACTTCGTCCTCGGCCCGGCCCAGCGGATGCCGCTGCCGGACGGCTCGGTCGACTTCGTGTACTCCGTCGAGGCCGCCCAGCACTTCCGCGACCTGGCCGGATTCGCCCGGGAGGCGGCGCGGGTGCTGCGCCCGGACGGCCAGTTCGCGCTCGCCACCTTCTTCGCCCGCATCAAGGAGGCCGTCCCGGTGCTGCCGGAGCTGCTGCCCCCGTACGCCGACGGTCTGGACGTCCCGCACCTGGTGGACGACGTGGCCGCGACGCTCTCCGCGGCCGGGCTGCGCGGTGTCGAGGTGACGCCGATCGGCGAGGGGGTCTGGGAGTGCTACGACCGCTATATGGCCGAGCGGCCGGAGCTGCGCGACACGTGGCCGCGGCACTACCTGGCGGCGTATCAGACCGGTCTGCTGGACTACTACCTCATCACCGCCGCGGCGCCGGCCGGCGCGGCCCCCGCCGCCACGGCCCCGTGACGGCCACCGTGATCCCCGGCTCCTGGAGGTGGGCGAACAGCGTCCGCCCGTCCGGCGAGAAGACCGGCCCGGTGAACCGGCCGGACTCCGGTGCGTCCCCGGTCCCGGCGGCGAGGTCGTCGCGGGCGACCGGATAAATCCGGCCGTCGTCGGCCACCCCGGCGAGGTGCGGCAGGCCCGCACCGTCCCCGGCGGTGATCAGCCCGCCGTGCGGCGAGGCGGCGACGGCGTGCGGCACCGGGTCCGGGCCGGCACCCAGCAGCGCCCGCAGCGTCAGGGTCCGCCGCCGCGGGTCGTGGAACCAGATCTGCCCGCCCCGCCGCTCCGGTCTCCCCTCGTGGGCGTACGTGGTGACAAGGAAGGCGCCGCCGTCCGCCCACCACAGGCCCGCCGGTGTACCGGCCCGGGTGACCTCCCCCGCGGCGAACTGCCGGCGCACCGGCGCGGTACCGGCGTCGCGGTCCGGGACCTCGGTCCAGTCGACGCCGTAGACCGTGCCGGGCCGGGTCGCCCGGGACAGGTCGGCGACCGGGCGCCCGCCGGAGTCGCAGCACGTGAGGGCCGCCAGCACCCCGGCGCCCGCGGGCAGCGTGCCCAGCCGGCCGGGGCCGGGCCGGAAGCCGGGCGGCGGCGCCCAGCGGTAGAAGAGGCCGCCGGGGTCGGTGGCGTCCTCGCTCAGATAGAGGTGGCCGCGCCGCGGGTCGACGGCCACCGGCCCGTGGGCGAACCGGCCCAGCGCGGCGAGCGGGCGGTGGCTGCCGGCCGCCGGGTCGTCGGGGCCTTCGCCGCCCGGACGCGGCGGCGAACTCGCGGCCGGATCGACCTCGAAGACATAGCCGTGGTCCCGGGTCATGCCGTTGCGGCCGGCCCGGTCCTCGGTCCGCTCGCAGGTCAGCCAGGTGCCCCAAGGGGTCGTGCCGCCCGGGCAGTTGGCGGACGTACCGGCGAGCGCGACCCGGGCGCCGGCCGGTGTGCCGTCCGCGGCGATCTCGACGACGGTGCAGCCGCCGGCCGCCGCCGGGTCGTGGACCGGTCCGCCGTCGAGCGGCACCGGGTACGGCCGGTCGCCGCGCGGCCCGTCGAGTGCGTGGTCGGTCACCAGCAGGGTGCCGCCGCGGCGGGCCGCGAAGGCGCCGGTGCCGGCGGGGTGGGACGGGGCGGGCTCACCGCTGTCGAGCCGGGTGGCACCGGCCCGGGTCACGATCCGGTACGAGAACCCGGCGGGCAGCGCGAGGACGCCCTCCGGGTCCGGGAGCAGCGGGCCGTGGCCGACCGCGTCCGCCGCGGCGTCGCCGGCTGTGTCCGCCGCGGCGTCGCCACCCGGGTACGGCGCCCACAGAACACCGGACTCGGTGGCCGGCGTCGCCGCGCGGGCGGCACGGTGCCCGGCGGTGTCGCGTCGGGTGAGCGGCATGGTCATCTCCCGGTCGGCCGGCCTGTTGCCCTGCACCTGCGCCGCACACGCTGCCGCGCGCCCCCGAACACCGGTTGAACGCGGCACGACATACGGGCAGCGGCCGGGGAGCGGTTGCCCCGCTCCCCGGCCGCCCGGGACCGTGCGCAGTGCCCGCCGGACTCAGCCGGAGCGCCGCGACCGCGCCTTGAAGGCCGCCTTGCGCGCCTCCTTGGCCGCCTTCTTGTCCGGGTGCAGCCGGCCCATGGCCTCCAGGACGTCGGCGGTGGCCGGGTGGTCCACCCGCCAGGCCGCGTCGAAGAACCCGTTGTGCTGCTCGGTCAGCCCCTGGACGAGGTCCCGCAGCTCGGCCGCGGCCTCCTCGTCCGCGCTGTCCAGCTGGGCCGCGATGGTGTCCACGGTCAGCCAGAAGATCATGTCCTGGGACGGCTCGGGGATGCCGGGCAGACCGCGCTCGGCGAGCCAGACGCGGGCCAGACCGCCCAGCTGACGGTCGTCGAGCACCTCGCGCAGCGCGGGCTCGGCGTCCGGCACGACCAGCGAGAGGGTCTGCTGGGCGGCGAGCCGGCGCAGCGGGGCCCGCTCGTCGTCGCCGCGGGCGGCGCCGAGCAGGTCCCGGGCGGCGTCCAGCGGCGTACGGGCGGCGAGCCACTGCTCGGACTCGGCCTGGGCGAGCGCCTCGGGGTACTCGGGCAGCGCCTCCAGGAGGACGTCGGCGCCCTTGTCGGTGAGGTCGCCGACGGCCGGGGCGTGCACCCCGGCGTCCAGCATCCGGGTGCGGACCGCCCAGACGCCGAGCGGGGTGAGCCGGACCATGCCGTAGCGGGAGACGTCCTCGTCGTCCAGCGGCTCGGCGGCGGAGACCATCTCGCCGTCCTCGTCCAGCTCCTCGATGAGCGCTGCGTCGACCGGCCGGTAGGCGACCAGCCCGATCGGCTCCAGCACCCGGAACTGGTCGTCCAGCCGCATCATCGCCTCGGAGACCTCTTCGAGGATGTCGTCCGTGGGCTCGTCCATGTCGTCCGGCACGATCATGGAAGCGGCCAGCGCGGGCAGCGGGATGTCCTGGTCGGGGGCCTCGTTGAGGGCGCTGAGCAGGTAGAGGTTGCCGAGGATGCCGTCCAGCAGCTCGGCCTCCTCCTCCGGGTTCCAGTCGATCGCGTCCAGGTCCAGCTCGCCGCCCTCGGCGAGCTGGTCGGCGATGTCGGAGAGGTCGGGGGCGACCGCGTCGGCGAGCACGGTCTCCATGCCGCCGAGCCAGATGTCCAGGACGTCCTGCGGGCTGCCGGAGGTCAGCAGCGCGAGTTCGTCGCCCGGGGTGGCGGTACCGACGGCCGCGTCGTCCGGCAGCTCGGCGCCGTCCGCGCCGACAGCGCCGTCCTCGGACTCGTCCTCCGCGATCTCCACGAGCCCGGTGTCCACCGCGAGCTGCCACGCCTCGGCGGTGTACGCGGGCCCGTCCTCGTCCTCGGCCAGTCCCAGGTGCTCGGTGGCGGCGGTCAGCGACTCGTGGAGGATCTCGCCGCCCACCCCGACCGGAACGCCGCCTTCAGCCCAGCGGGCGAGCTTGACGGCCCGCGCCAGCAGCGGGGCGCTCAGCGCGTCACGGGCCAGCTCCGCTTCGGAGTGCAGCCGCACCGGCGGCATGGTCGGGCGGTCTGCGGACATCTGGCTCTCAGCTCCTCGAACGGACTACGGCTCGTGCGCCGCCCAAGCGTAGACGGAATTCTCCCCATCTCGGGCGGTTCCCTCTCCCGTACGCCCCCGTTCACCGGGAGAATCTTGACAACTCCCTTGCACGCACAAGGGGGTTGACGCGGGTGGTGAGCGCGCCGGGCCCGCCCCGCCACGCCCTCCTCCCCCCTTCGCCCGGAGGCATGCACGCCATCCCGCCGCACGCTCCCCGCCCCGGCCGCCGGCCGGGGCGACTCCCGGGTAAGGGACCACCCGCGCACCGGCACGGCGCTGACGAGGACCGGCCGCGGCGGCACGCACAGCGAACGCCGAGTACGCGGACCGGACCGGCGAACCGGCCCCCGACCGGCAGGTGCCGCGCACCGGGCCACGGGCACCCTGTGTGACCGGTCGTCACTCGTCTGGCCCACGTCCGAGCGCCAACCGCGCCCCGGGGTGCGGTACTGGGCTCGTAAGCACTGTTTCGGCGAGACAAAGGGAGTCATGATGCCGAAGTCGCAGAACCGTAAGTCGGGCAACAAGGACCGCGCCGCGGAGCGGCGTTCCGACCAGCACCGTCCCCGGTCGGAGGAGTCCGCAGCCGAGCGGACCCAGGACCTGAAGCCGCGGGCGCGCAAGGCTGACTGACGCGTGACGGGCAGGTGAGGCCGGGCGGCCGTCGTACTTCGGTGCGGCGGCCGTTCGCCGTTCCCGGGCCGACCGCCGCCCTACCGGTCGGCCTGCGGACGGGCTCCGGACCGCCCCGGACCGCGCTGCGCCGGCAGCCGCGGCTGTGCCGCCCGGCCCCCGGGCCGCTCCCCCGCCGCCCCGTCCCGGTCCCCCGCGGCGTCCCCCGCGGCCGGCTCCGGTACGAGATCGCGCACCAGCAGCGTCGCCCCCGCGACCGCGCCCGGCATCAGCACCACCGCGACGAACGGGATGAGGAACAGCAGCACCAGCGGGGTCCCGAAGCCCACCGCCAGTGCCGTGCGACCGCGCAGCAGCCGCAGCCGCTCGCGGACCGGGACGTCCCGGCGCTGCATCGCCGCCGTGGTCAGCTCGACGGCGAGGAAGAAGCCGGAGACGCAGAAGCCGACGGCCGGAACCACGGTCTGCCCGACGAGCGGCAGGAACCCCAGGAGGAACAGCAGCACCCCGAACCCGGCCGCCCGCAGCAGCACATGGACCATGTCCCGCAGCGCGACGGCGATCTCCCGCCACAGCGGCCGGCCGGGGCCGGGCGGGCAGTGCCCCTCGCTCTCCTCGACCTTCTCCGAGAGCGACTCGTAGAAGGGGTCGCCGATCAGCAGCGCGACGGCGGTGAACGTCAGCACCGACAGCGTCAGCCCGCCGGCGAGCAGCAGCGCCACGAACAGCCCGCGCAGCAGCCCCTGCCAGGGGGAGCCCCAGCCGTCGGCGAACGACGTGGCCCAGGCGGCGAGATCGCCGGAACCGACGGCGAGCACGACGAGCGCCGCGGCGTACAGCACCAGCGCGATCAGCGCGGGCAGCAGCCCGAAGCCCCACCACCGGCCGTGCGAGGCGGCCCAGCGCTGCCCCCGGCCCAGATACCGCATACCCGCCACAAGATCACGCATGGCGGCAACCCTATCGGCGAACGGCCCCCCCCCCCCGCGGG
>NZ_KN708638.1:1961094-2014904 GCF_000805335.1 Streptomyces sp. CT34
GGCTGTGCAGGATCTCGTTCAGACCGCCCCAGACCGCCTTGTTCGGGCGGGCCTCGACGGCGCCCGTGGTGGAGTTGCGGCGGAAGAGGATGTTGTCGCCGCCGGACAGCTCCAGCGCCTTGACGATCTGGCCGTCGGGCATGGTGACCCGGGTGCCGGCGGTGACGTACAGACCGGCCTCGACGACGCACTCGTCGCCCAGCGCGATACCGATACCGGACTCCGCGCCCAGCAGGCAGCGCTCGCCGATCGAGATGATCTGCTTGCCGCCGCCGGACAGGGTGCCCATCGTGGAGGCGCCGCCGCCGATGTCGGTGCCGTCGCCGATGACCACGCCCGCGCTGATCCGGCCCTCGATCATGGAGGTGCCCAGCGTGCCGGCGTTGAAGTTGACGAAGCCCTCGTGCATGACGGTGGTGCCGGCCGCGAGGTGGGCGCCCAGCCGCACCCGGTCGGCGTCCGCGATCCGCACGCCGGCGGGCGCCACATAGTCGGTCATCCGCGGGAACTTGTCGACACTGGTGACCTGGAGGTGCAGGCCCTCAGCACGGGCGTTCAGCCGCACCGTCTCCAGCCGGTCGACGGGCACCGGGCCGAGCGAGGTCCAGGCGACGTTGCTCAGCAGCCCGAAGATGCCCTCCAGGTTCTGGCCGTGCGGCTTGACCAGCCGGTGGCTCAGCAGATGCAGGCGCAGGTAGGCGTCGTGCGCGTCCAGCGGCTTGTCGTCGAGCGAGGCGATGACCGTGCGGACGGCCACGACCTCCACCTCGCGGACCGGGTCGGGACCGATCGCCTTGAGCACGGCGGCACCCAGGAGCTCGGTGGCGCGCTGGTCCGCCAGCCGCTCGGTGCCGGCCGGGCCGAGGTCCTCGGCGGTCAAGGAGACCAGCTCGGGCTTGGGGAACCAGGTGTCGAGAACGGTGCCGTCGGAGGTGACGGTGGCGAGCCCGGCGGCGACGGCGCCGGTCGTACGGGGGGAAGCAGCAGCATCGGTCATGCTGGAAACCTAACCGGAGGTCACCCGCCGAGGCGAACCGGTCTCAGCGATCGGGCCGCGCCCGTAGGGTCGCACAACCGCCTTCGTGCGCTCGCACGAGCCGGCCGCTCCCGCCGCCGTCCTCCGCCGGGGCTCCGGCCTCAGCCGAGCACACCGGCCAACCCGTCCTGGACCAGGGCCCGTTCGAAGGGCTGACCGGTGAGCAGATGCTGCAGGAGCAGCCCGTCGGCGAACGCCACCACGGCCCGTGCGGTGGCCGGGTCACCGATCCGCCGGCCGAGCAGCGCCACCATCTCGTCCAGGCACTCCGCCGCGATCGGCCGCACCGCCTCGTGCCGCAGCGCCGCCAGATACAGCTCGTACTCCAGCTCCACCCGCGACCGGTCGCCGGCCAGCGCCCCCTCGACCAGCCGCGCCACCTCGTCGGCCAGCGGCACCGCCGGGTCGATCCCCTCCACCCAGCGCGCGAAGTCCGCCAGCCACCAGCCGTTGGCCTGCCGCAGCGCGGCGACCAGCAGCTCGTCCAGCGTCGCGAAGTGATACGTCGTCGAGCCCAGCGGCACATCCGCCGCAGCCGCCACCGCGCGGTGACTGAGCCCGGCGATGCCCCGCTCGCCGACCACCGCGATCGCCGCGTCGATGATCCGCTGCCGCCGGTCCGGGTCGTACCGCCGTGCCATCAGTGCGCACCGTCCAGATTCAGTACGACCACCCCGGCGATGACCAGCAGCACCCCGAGGATCCTCAGCGGGCTGGTGCTCTCCCCCAGGAACACCATCCCGATCGCCGCGACGACGGCGGTGCCCGCCCCGGACCAGATGGCATAGGTCGTCCCCACGCTCATCGACTTCAGGGTCTGCGCGAGCAGCGCGAACGCCACCAGGTACCCCAGCGTGGTCCCCACCGACGGCCACAGCTTGCTGAACCCGTCGCTGTACTTCATCGCCGTGGTCGCCAGGATCTCGGAGAGGATCGCCCCGGCCAGCGTCAGATAGACCATGCGTACGAGCGTACACAACGATGCGTACGGTCGTACACAACCGCTTCCCGGAAATACGGAACGGCCGTGCCCGCCAGGGGTGACTGGCGGGCACGGCCGGATCGCGGTGGCGGATCGGTCAGACGTTGAACCCCAGCGCGCGCAGCTGCTCGCGGCCGTCGTCGGTGATCTTGTCCGGGCCCCACGGGGGCATCCACACCCAGTTGATCTTCAGCTCGCTGACGATGCCGTCCGTGGCGGACTTCGCCTGGTCCTCGATGACGTCGGTCAGCGGGCAGGCCGCGGAGGTCAGCGTCATGTCGATGGTGGCGATGTTGGCGTCGTCGATGTGGATGCCGTAGATCAGGCCGAGGTTGACCACGTCGATACCCAGCTCGGGGTCGACGACGTCGTAGAGGGCCTCGCGGACCTCCTCCTCGGAGGCCGGCTTGGTGGTGGTGGCGGGGGTCTCGGTCATGCGGTCTTCGCCTCCTCGGAGAGGGCCTTGGCCGTGGCGTCCTTCCAGGCCATCCAGCTCAGCAGTGCGCACTTCACGCGCGCCGGGTACTTGGAGACGCCGGCGAACGCCACCGCGTCCTCCAGCACCTCCTCCATCGCGTCGTCGGGCTCGACCTGGCCCTTCGACTGCATCAGCTCCAGGAACGTCTCCTGGATCCGCTGCGCCTCGCCGAGCTGCTTGCCGACCAGGAGGTCGTTGAGCACCGACGCGCTGGCCTGGCTGATGGAGCAGCCCTGGCCCTCGTAGGACACGTCCTCGATGGTCGTGCCCTCCAGCCGCACGCGCAGCGTGATCTCGTCACCGCACGTGGGGTTGACGTGGTGCACCTCGGCGTCGCCGTCCCGGAGACCGCGCCCATGGGGGTGCTTGTAGTGGTCCAGGATGACGTCCTGGTACATGGAATCCAGCTTCACGACTCAGTCAGTCCTGTCCTCATCCGAAGAAGTTGCGGACGTGCTCCAGACCCTCGACCAGGGCGTCGACCTCGGCCGGGGTGGAGTACAGATAGAACGACGCCCGCGTGGTCGCAGGAATTCCGTAGCGCAGGCAGACCGGACGCGCGCAGTGGTGCCCCACCCGGACCGCGATGCCCTGCTCGTCCAGCACCTGGCCCACGTCGTGCGGATGGATGTCGCCGAGCGTGAAGGAGATCGTCGCCCCGCGGTCCTCGGCCGTGCTCGGGCCGATGATGCGCAGGTCGGGAACCTCCAGCAGCCGCTTGACGGCGTACTCGGTGATCGCGTGCTCATGCGCCGCGATCTTGTCCATGCCGATCGAGGTGAGGTAGTCCACGGCCGCGCCGAGGCCGACGGCCTGCGCGATCGGGGGCGTACCGGCCTCGAACTTGTGCGGCGCGGGCGCGTAGGTCGAGGAGTGCATGGACACCGTCTCGATCATCTCGCCGCCGCCGAGGAACGGAGGCAGGTCCTCCAGCAGCTCCTGGCGGCCCCACAGCACACCGATACCGGTCGGGCCGCACATCTTGTGGCCGGTGAAGGCCACGAAGTCGGCCTGCAGCGCCTGGACGTCCAGGACCATGTGCGGCGCGGCCTGCGAGGCGTCGATGCACACCAGCGCACCGACCTCCTGGGCCCGCCGGACGATCGTCTCGACCGGGTTGACGGTGCCCATGATGTTGGAGACCAGCGTGAAGGAGACGATCTTCGTCTGCTCCGTGATGATCTCGTCGATGTCGGACAGGTCGAGGCGGCCGTCGTCGGTGATGCCGAACCACTTCAGCTTCGCGCCGGTGCGCTGCGAGAGCAGCTGCCACGGGACGATGTTGGAGTGGTGCTCCATCTCCGTGATGACGATCTCGGTCTCGCGGTCCACGCGGTACGGCTCGTCGGCCCAACCCAGCATGTTGGCAACGAGGTTGAGCGACTCCGAGGCGTTCTTGGTGAAGATCACCTCGTCCCGGCTGGGCGCGTTGATGAAGGCGGCGACCTTGTCGCGGGCGCCTTCGTACAGCGCCGTGGCCTCCTCGGCGAGCACATGCACGCCGCGGTGGACGTTGGCGTTGTGGCGTTCGTAGTAGGCGCTCAGGGCGTCGAGGACCTGGCGCGGCTTCTGCGAGGTCGCCGCGTTGTCCAGGTACACGATCTTCTTCCCGTCGTGGACCAGACGGTCCAGGACGGGGAAGTCCTTGCGGATCGCCTCTGTGTCGAGGAGGCCCGGCAGCTGTGTCACACCCGTGCCCTTTCGTTCGCTTCTCCGCCCGCGAGGCGAACCCGCGGGTAGCAGGTCATCCGCGGGCCGGTGGCCTCGCGTGCGTCGCTCACAGGCTGGTACCACCCTTCACATATGCCTCGTAGCCCTCGGCCTCCAGCTTGTCCGCCAGCTCGGGGCCGCCGGACTCGGCGATCCGCCCGTTGGCGAAGACGTGGACGTGGTCGGGCTTGATGTAGCGGAGAATCCGGGTGTAGTGGGTGATCAGCAGGGTGCCCACCCGGCCGGTCTCGCGGACGCGGTTGACGCCCTCGGAGACGATCCGCAGCGCGTCGACGTCGAGGCCGGAGTCGGTCTCGTCGAGGATCGCGATGGCCGGCTTCAGCAGCTCCAGCTGGAGGATCTCGTGGCGCTTCTTCTCACCGCCGGAGAAGCCCTCGTTGACGTTGCGCTCGGCGAACGAGGGGTCCATCTGGAGGCGCTCCATGGTCTCCTTGACCTCCTTGACCCACAGCCGCAGCTTGGGGGCCTCGCCGCGGATCGCGGTGGCGGAGGTGCGCAGGAAGTTGGAGACCGAGACACCGGGGACCTCGACCGGGTACTGCATGGCGAGGAAGACGCCGGCCCGGGCGCGCTCGTCGACGGACATCGCGAGGACGTCCTCGCCGTCGAGGGTGACGGTGCCACCGGTGATCGTGTACTTCGGGTGACCCGCGAGGGAGTAGGCGAGGGTCGACTTGCCGGAGCCGTTGGGGCCCATGATGGCGTGCGTCTCGCCCTGCTTCACGGTCAGGTCGACGCCCTTCAGGATCTCGCGCTGGCCGTTCTCGGCCTCGACGGAGACGTGCAGGTCGTGGATCTCAAGCGTTGCCATGGGTGACTCAGGACTCCTGGGTGACGGAGACGAGCACGTCGTCCCCTTCGATCTTTACGGGGTATACGGGGACGGGGCGCGTCGCGGGAAGGCCGGACGGCTTGCCGGTGCGCAGGTCGAAGCTGGAGCCGTGCAGCCAGCACTCGATCGAGCAGTCCTCGACCTCGCCCTCCGACAGGGAGACGTTCGCGTGCGAGCAGATGTCGTTGATCGCGAACACCTCGCCCTCGGTGCGGACCAGCGAGATCGGCGTACCGTCGATCTCCACCCTCTTGGGGGTGTCCTCCTCCAGCTCGCTGAGCGCGGCCACGCGTACGTACGTCATGCCGCGGACGCTTCCAGCTCGGTTTCGATCTTGCTCATCAGGCGCTCCTCGACGTCCGGGAGGCCGATCTGCTGGACCAGCTCGGCGAAGAAGCCGCGGACGACCAGACGGCGCGCCTCGTCGGCCGGGACACCGCGGGCCATCAGGTAGAACAGCTGCTCGTCGTCGAACCGGCCGGTCGCCGAGGCGTGGCCGGCGCCGACGATCTCGCCGGTCTCGATCTCCAGGTTGGGCACCGAGTCGACCCGCGCGCCGTCGGTCAGGACGAGGTTGCGGTTGAGCTCGTAGGTGTCCGTGCCGGTGGCGGCGGCCTGGATGAGGACGTCGCCGATCCAGACCGCGTGCGCGTCCTGGCCCTGGAGCGCGCCCTTGTACGTCACGTGGGAGCGGCAGTTGGGGGTGTCGTGGTCGACGAAGAGGCGGTGCTCCTGGTGCTGGCCCCGCTCGGTGAAGTACAGGCCGTAGAGCTCGGCCTCGCCGCCGGGGCCCGCGTAGTCGATGCGCGGGTGGAGGCGGACCAGGTCGCCGCCGAAGGTGACGACCACGGACTTGAAGGTGGCGTCCCGGCCGACCAGGGCGTTGTGCTGACCGCAGTGGACGGCGGTGTCGGCCCAGTCCTGCACGGAGACGACGGTCAGCTTGGCGCCGTCGCCGAGGAGGTAGTCGACGTTGGCGGCGAGCACCGCGTCACCGGTGTGGTCGATGACCACGACCGCCTCGGCGAACGCGCCCAGCTCGACGACCTGGTGGGCGTAGGCGGTGCCGCCCTCGCCGTGGACGGTGATCCGGATCGGCTCGGTGAGCACGGTCTCCTTGGGGACCGTGACCACCGACGCCTTCTCGAACGAGCTGTACGCCTGGGCCGCGACCCGGTCCACCGGCTTGCCGGCCTTGCCGACCCGCGGGTCGGTGCGGTCGACCAGCTCGTGGGTGACGCCGTCGGGCGCGGTGATGTCGACCTTCAGGTCGGGACCGCCGGCTGCGGCGCTGCCGTCGTGCAGACCGCGCAGCCGCGCGAGCGGCGTGAAGCGCCACTCCTCCTCGCGGCCGTGCGGCACCGGGAAGTCCGCCACGTCGTAGGACGGCGGGGCGCTCATCCGGGTGGCGACGGTGGACTCCGCGGCCACCGCGATGGAGCCGGTGGTCGTGGAACCCGCCGGGATGTTCTGAGCCTCAGCCATGGCTGTCGTTGCGCTCGCTTTCTGCGTTCAGGGAGTCAGTCGCTGCGTGCGGACCGGCGTCAGCCGACCGCGCCTTCCATCTGCAGCTCGATCAGCCGGTTCAGCTCCAGCGCGTACTCCATCGGCAGCTCACGGGCGATCGGCTCGACGAAGCCGCGCACGATCATCGCCATGGCCTCCTGCTCGGAGAGGCCGCGCGCCATCAGGTAGAACAGCTGGTCCTCGCTGACCTTGGAGACGGTCGCCTCGTGGCCCATGGACACGTCGTCCTCGCGGACGTCCACGTAGGGGTAGGTGTCCGAGCGGGAGATGGTGTCCACCAGCAGCGCGTCGCACAGCACGTTGGACTTGGAGCCGGCGGCGCCCTCGCCGATCTCGACCAGACCGCGGTAGGAGGTCCGGCCGCCGCCTCGCGCCACCGACTTGGAGACGATGTTGGAGGAGGTGTTCGGCGCCATGTGGACCATCTTGGAGCCGGCGTCCTGGTGCTGGCCCTCGCCGGCGAAGGCGATGGACAGCGTCTCGCCCTTGGCGTGCTCACCCATGAGGTAGACCGCCGGGTACTTCATGGTCACCTTGGAGCCGAGGTTGCCGTCGACCCACTCCATCGTCGCGCCCTCGTAGGCGACGGCGCGCTTGGTGACCAGGTTGTAGACGTTGTTCGACCAGTTCTGGATGGTCGTGTAGCGGCACCGGCCGCCCTTCTTGACGATGATCTCGACGACCGCGGAGTGCAGCGAGTCGGACTTGTAGATCGGCGCCGTGCAGCCCTCGACGTAGTGGACGTAGGCGTCCTCGTCGACGATGATCAGGGTCCGCTCGAACTGGCCCATGTTCTCGGTGTTGATGCGGAAGTAGGCCTGGAGCGGGATGTCCACGTGGACGCCCTTGGGGACGTAGATGAACGATCCGCCGGACCACACCGCGGTGTTCAGCGACGCGAACTTGTTGTCGCCGACCGGGATGACCGTGCCGAAGTACTCCTGGAAGAGCTCCGGGTGCTCCTTCAGCGCGGTGTCGGTGTCCAGGAAGATGACGCCCTGGGCCTCCAGGTCCTCACGGATCTGGTGGTAGACGACCTCGGACTCGTACTGCGCGGCGACACCGGCGACCAGCCGCTGCTTCTCCGCCTCGGGGATGCCCAGCTTGTCGTAGGTGTTCTTGATGTCCTCCGGCAGCTCCTCCCAGGAGGCGGCCTGCTGCTCGGTGGAGCGGACGAAGTACTTGATGTTGTCGAAGTCGATGCCCGACAGGTCGGAGCCCCACTGCGGCATCGGCTTCTTGTCGAAGAGCTTCAGCCCCTTGAGGCGGAGCTTGAGCATCCACTCCGGCTCGTTCTTCTTCGCCGAGATGTCGCGGACGACCTCCTCGGAGAGACCGCGCTTCGCCGAAGCGCCGGCCACGTCGGAGTCGGCCCAGCCGTATTCGTACTTGCCCAGGCCCTCGAGCTCGGGGTGAGCAGTCTCCGTGGGGAGCGTCATGCGGGGTTCCTCCCGGCCGTGCTTGCAGATGCTGTGGTGGTCTTTGGGGTGCTGCTGTGCGCTGTGCTGCTGTGAGCCGCCTTGCCGGCCCCGGCCTTCGGGACGAAGGTCGTGCACACTCCGTCACCGTGGGCGATGGTGGCAAGTCGCTGTACGTGGGTCCCGAGCAAACGGGAGAAGACCTCGGTCTCCGCCTCGCACAGCTGCGGGTACTGCTCGGCGACATGGGCGACCGGGCAGTGGTGCTGGCAGAGCTGTTCACCGAGCTGGGGGTTGGGCGCACTGCGCGCCGTAGCAGCGTACCCGTCCGCGGTCAACGCCTTCGCGAGGGCCTCCGTACGGGCCTCCGGCTCGGCCGCCTCGACCGCCTTGCGGTATCCCTCGGCCTGGGCCGCGAGCCGTGCGCGGGCGAACGCGGCGACCGCCGCCTCGCCCTTCTCCCCGCCGCCCGCGCTCTGCGCGATCCAGCGCAGCGCGTCGGAGGCGAGCTGGTCGTACGCCTGGTCGAAGGCGTCCCGCCCGCAGTCGGTGAGCGCGAAGGCCCTGGCCGGGCGACCGCGGCCCCGCGCGCCGTAGACCCGCTTCTCGCGGGGCTCCACGACGCCCTCGGCGGCCAGCGCGTCCAGATGACGGCGGACGGCGGCCTGGGTCAGCTCCAGGCGGAGGGCCAGCTCGGCCGCGGTGGACGGACCGTGGTCGAGGATCGAGCGGGCGACGCGGTTGCGGGTGCCCTGCTGCTCGTCGTGCGGCGCCGGGGCGGGGCGTCCGGCCTGCGCGGGCCGCTCGGGCGCGGGGGAAGCCGGCCCGGCGGTCGGCTGGACCGCTGGCCTCTCCTGATCCTCGCTCGCGTATTTCACAACGCCATTGTTGCGTAATTCGCCAAAGCGATTCAAGCCTGTTTCACACCACGGACTGGTGGCCTCGATCACTTAGGGTTACCTAAACCCGTACCCGTCCAGAACTCCGGAAACGCCCTCCGGCCTGCGACGACGCGACCTGGTCGCCCCGGTCCGCCGGACGCTCCGCGGCACGACCCGGACGCCGTTTCGCCGGTCGAAGACCGCCGCCGCCCGCACCGCCGTTCCGGCGACCCGGCCCCCGGACCGTACCCGAGCCCCCACTCCCGGCCACCCGGCCCCGCTCCGTAGACTGCCCGCCATGCGCAGTACCTCCCCAGGGGGCGACCCCCAGACCCGCCCCCTTCCTTCGGCGGGGGGACCCCCAGGCCGGGAACCTGCCGTCGAGGTCGTCGGCCTGATCAAGCGGTACGGGGCCAAGACCGCCGTGGACGGGCTCGACCTCACCGTCGCCCGCGGCTCGGTGACCGCCGTCCTCGGCCCCAACGGCGCCGGCAAGACCACCACCGTCGAGACCTGCGAGGGCTACCGCCGCCCGGACGCCGGCCGGGTCCGCGTACTGGGCCTGGACCCGGTCGCCGACGCCGCCGTGCTGCGACCGCGCATCGGCGTGATGCTCCAGTCCGGCGGCGTCTACGCGGGCGCCCGGGCCGAGGAGATGCTCCGACACACCGCCACCCTGCACGCCCACCCGCTCGACGTGGCCGTCCTCATCGACCGGCTGGGGCTGGGCAGTTGTGGCCGCACCCCCTACCGGCGGCTGTCCGGCGGCCAGCAGCAGCGGCTCGCGCTGGCGATGGCCGTGGTCGGCCGCCCCGAACTGGTCTTCCTCGACGAGCCCACCGCCGGCCTGGACCCACAGGCCCGGCACGCCACCTGGGACCTGGTCCGCGAACTGCGCACCGACGGCGTGAGCGTCGTGCTCACCACCCACTTCATGGACGAGGCCGAGCAGCTCGCCGACGACGTCGCGATCATCGACGGCGGGCGGGTGATCGCCCAGGGCAGCCCCGAGGAGCTGTGCAGGGGCGGCGCCGAGAACAGCCTCCGCTTCACCGGCCGCCCCGGTCTGGACATCGCCTCGCTCCTCAAGGCCCTGCCCGCCGACAGCATCGCCACCGAACTGGTCGCCGGCACCTACCGCGTCAACGGCCGGATCGATCCCCAACTTCTGGCCACCGTCACCTCCTGGTGCGCCCAGAACGGCGTGATGCCGGACTCGATAGCCGTCGAACGGCACACTCTTGAGGACGTTTTCCTGGAGCTCACGGGAAAGGAGCTGCGCGCATGACGCGGGGTCACTCGCCTTTCGGCCGGGGGCCCGAGGGTCGCCACCCGGGACAGCACGGCCCGGAGCTCACCGGGAAGGAGCTGCGCGCATGACCGCCGGGACCGGAACGTTCGCCCCTCGGCCGGGTGCCGCCCCGCTGCCGCGGATGATCCGCGCACAGGCGGCCCTGGAGACCAGGATGCTGCTGCGCAACGGTGAGCAGCTGCTGCTGACCGTCGTCATCCCGACACTGCTGCTGGTGCTGTTCTCCGCCGTCGACATCATCGACACCGGGGCCGGCAAGTCGGTGGACTTCCTCGCGCCGGGCATTCTGGCGCTCGCCGTGTTGTCCACCGCCTTCACCGGCCAGGCCATCGCGACCGGCTTCGAGCGGCGCTACGGGGTCCTCAAGCGGCTGGGCGCCTCACCGCTCCCCCGCTGGGCGCTGATGACGGCGAAGACCTGCGCGGTGCTGGTCACCGAGGTCCTCCAGGTCGTCCTGCTGACGGTGGTCGCCTTCGCGCTGGGCTGGTCGCCGCACGGCAACCCCGTCTCCGTCGTCCTGCTGCTCCTGGTGGGCACCGCGGCGTTCTCCGGCCTGGGCCTGCTGATGGCCGGCACCCTGAAGGCGGAGGCCACCCTGGCCGCCGCCAACCTGGTCTTCCTGCTGCTCCTCGTGGGCGGCGGCGTCATCGTCCCCCTGGCGAAGTTCCCGGAGGCCGCACAGGCGGCGCTGGGGCTGCTGCCGATCTCCGCGCTCTCCGACGGACTGCGCACGGTGCTCCAGCACGGGGCCGGGATCCCCTGGGCAGACCTCGGCATCCTGGCCGTCTGGGCGGTACTGGGCCTGGGCGCCGCGGCGAAGTTCTTCCGCTGGGAGTAGGCCGCCGCGGGTCGGCACGGGCCGGCCCGGCCGGAACCGCCGGACCGGCTCACCTACGCCCCCACCTCGGCGAACACCCCCGAACCACCGGCCGGACACGGCAAACCGGACCCTCGTGAAAACGCGCACAAGCCGTTGCCTACGATGGCACCCGTGCCGAACACGCTGAATCCCCTTGAGCTGATCGCCCGCCGCTGGCAGCCGTCCGCACGGTTCGTCCGGCGGGCCGCGCTCGCCACCGTCGTGATGGCCGTGGTCATCGTCGTGACCGGCGGGGCGGTCCGGCTGACGCAGTCCGGTCTGGGCTGCTCGACCTGGCCCAAGTGCACACCGGACAGCCTCACCCCGACCGCCGCGATGGGCATCAACGGCCTCATCGAGTTCGGCAACCGCCTGCTGACCTACGTCCTGTGCGCCTTCATCGGGCTGTTCATCGTGGCCGCACGGGCCCGCTCGCCGCGCCGCCGCTCGCTCACCCGGCTCGGCTGGGCACAGTTCTGGGTCGTGATGGGCAACGCGGTCTGGGGCGGCATCGTCGTGCTGACCGGCCTGAACCCGTACCTCGTCGCCGCGCACTTCCTCCTCACCACCGGCCTTCTCACGGTGTGCGTCCTGGCCTGGCAGCGCGCAGGGGAGGGCGACGAGGAGCCGCGCGGCATCGTTCCCCGCCCGGTCCGGCAGCTGTCCTGGCTGCTGGTGCTGGCGACGGCCGCGCTCACCGTCATCGGCACGGTCGTCACGGGCACCGGTCCGCACGCGGGCGACGCCAGGAAGGTCCACCGCATCCCGCTGAACTGGCAGGAGATCACCCAGCTCCACGTCGACTTCGTCTACATCGTCGTCGGCCTGTCCGTCGCTCTGTTCTTCACCCTGCGCGCCGTCAAGGCCCCGCCCGCCCCACGGCGCGCCGTCCTGGCGCTGTTCGCCGCCATCGCCTTCCAGGGCGTGGTCGGCTACGTCCAGTACTTCATGGGCCTGCCCGCACTCGTCATCGGCCTGCACATGCTGGGTTCGTCCCTGGTGTGGATCTGTGTGCTGCGCCTCGCCCTCTCGCTGCGCGAGCGCGGTCCGGTCCCGGAGGAGGGCGCCGGCGCGGCGGCCGACGACAAGGCGCCGGAGGCTCAGCTCGCCCCCGCCACCAGCCGGTAGACCCGCCGGGCGGTGCCCGAGCCGACCATCTCGGTGATCCGCCGCCCGTCCGAGGCGGCGCACAGCCCCTCCGCGGTCCACTCCCCCACGACGCGTGCCATGGCGCGTAAGAAGAACTGCGCGCCGATGACATAGAGCTCGGGCAGCCCGCGTGCTCCCGAGGAGAACAGCAGCTTGCCGAACGGGGCCTGGCCCAGGGCCTCTTCGGGGTGCGGCCCGGTGTCGGCGTAGACATGGGAATGCACGGCGGCGAGCTGCGCGGCCCGCCGGTGGTGCGGCGTCCCGGGCAGCAGGACGAGATCCGAGCCGAGGCCGGCGGTGGCCCGCAGGAAGCCCGCCAGGGGCTGCGGATCGGGGCAGTGCAGCTGCACCGGCAGCCCGGTCGCCACCGCGCTCCACAGCAGATGCCGGACGAGCGCCGGCTCCGCCAGCCGGTCCCCGGGACGGCGCCCGCGCAGCCAGCGGTCCGCGGCCCGCCGCACCTCGGCGCCGTCGGGGGCGCGGCCCTCGCAGTACGTGGCGCCGGAGGCGAACGCGGTGGCGTGCTGGGCCGCGGCGTACAGGGCTTCCGCGGTGTAGCCGATGAAGGAGTCGACGCTGCCCGAGGTGTCGGCGACCTGCTCGGCGAGCGGTTCGAGCCGGACCACCTCATGGGCGCGGGCCTCGGCTGCGGCGGACAGTTCGGCGGCCGAGGTCAGTTCGCTGGGGGCGCCGGTCTCCAGCAGGAACGTGCCGATGCCGGCGCCGCGGAGCAGCAGCCGGCCGGCGTGGAATGCGCCCACCTCGCGCCGGCGGGCCAGATAGCGCACCGGCGGGCAGTGCGGCTCCAGGCCGAGCAGCGGGGGGCACCAGCGGCGTATCGCCAGGCCGGCGCGGGTGTCGAAGTAGCTGGTGCCGGCGGGGGCCGGGCCCTGGGCGCCGACCGCGGTGGCCAGGTGCGCCTCGAAGGACCCGAGGCCCAGTTCGCCGTGGACGGCACCGTGGCTGTACTGGTCGACGAGCGGTGGCAGTCCCTCCATCCGCCCCTCCCGGCCGTCAGCGCGCCCGGCGTGGCCGAAGCGCCGCGCCTGGTGGGCTTAACGGGCGAGGGGGTGGTGAGGTAGCGGGCGACGCGCCCCGGCGCACGGCACCGGGGCCCGTCCACGGGGGTCTCACGGGTTGGCCGGGCCGCCCACCTGGATGCCTGCCATCCGGGACCACTCGTACGGGCCGGTGCGGACCTTGGCGGCCAGCTCGCCGTCGAAGTCGTCCTGGAGCGTGATGCCGGCCAGCTCCGCGGCACCCTTGGCGCTGTCGTAGCTGTCCGCCACGAGGGTGCCCCACTCGCCGTTGGCGCCGACCAGCGCGATGCGGGTGCGCCCGCGGCCGATGTGCGCGAGCTGGCCCTCGGCGCTGCCGCCGTGCGTCTTGGCGAAGGCGCGGATCTGCCCGGCGAGCCTGGCCGTCCGCTTGTCGGCCCGGGTGTCCGCCTTGGTCGCGGACGCCGCGCCGTCCGCCGCCACCTGCTCGTCCGCCTGCTCGGTGTCTGCCATGGACAGCATGCTACCCGCGGGTAATGGAACGAGGAAGAGCTCTCCGGGAGTGACGCTCGGCGCAGGAACTCAGCGCAGGAACGGGTCCACGGCGACGGCGACGAAGAGCAGCGAGACATAGGTGATGGACCAGTGGAACAGCCGCATCTCCTTGAGCTTGGCGCCCGTGATCCCGGCCTTGGCGCGGGACTGGAGCGCGTGCGCCTCGCGGAGCCAGAACGCGCCGCAGGCGACCGCGACCGCGGTGTAGAACCAGCCGGTGTAGCCCAGCGGTTGGAGCAGCAGCGAGACGGCGACCATCACCCAGCTGTAGACGACGATCTGCCGGGCGACGACCTTGTTGCCGGCGACGGCCGGGAGCATCGGCACCCCGACCCGCTCGTAGTCGTCCTTGACCTTCATCGACAGCGGCCAGTAATGCGGCGGCGTCCAGAAGAAGATGACGAGGAAGAGGACGAACGAGGCCCAGGAGACGGAGTTGGTCACCGAGGACCAGCCGATGAAGACGGGCATGCAGCCCGCGATGCCGCCCCAGACGATGTTCTGCGAGGTGCGTCGCTTGAGGATCATCGTGTAGACGACGACGTAGAAGAGCAGCGCCCCGAGGGACAGCATCGCCGACAGCGGGTTGACCAGGAACCAGAACCAGGCGGTGGAGCCGACCGCGAGGACGGACGCGAAGACCAGGCACTCGCGCGGCGAGACCATGCCGGTGACCAGCGGGCGCTGGGAGGTGCGGTCCATCATCGCGTCGATGTCGCGGTCCAGGTACATGTTGTACGCGGCGGCGCCGCCGGCGGAGAGGTAGCCGCCGACGCAGGTCGCCAGCACCAGCCACAGGTCCGGCACCCCGCGGGCCGCCAGGAACATCACCGGCACCGTGGTCATCAGCAGCAGCTCGATGACCCGCGGCTTGGTCAGCGCGACGAACGCCTTGAGCCGGGGGCCGAACGACCGGTTACCGGGACTCCCGGGGACCTGAGAGAGCGCCCCCGCAGGACGGGTTTCGACGGCCGTCACGCACACCCCTGGAAGTAACGTCAGCGGCTTGAGCCGCGGAGATAAGGCCAGCAAGCTCCGCCGGCGTGATGACCCGGTAAGGCTTGCGCTTACCACGCCACTTTAGACGTTGGCCATACGGCGATCTTCGCGGGGGTGCCGTCGTGTTGGCCCGCCCGCCGCGGGGTGGTGGCGGTGGGTGGTCGGAGGAATGTCCGAAGGATCCCCCGATCTTTCCCCGGCCGTTCGCCCGGCGTTCGGGAGGCGAACGCGACGGCCGCCCGGCAGTCTGGTCGTATGGCGTCGCCCGTGGCGCCGGGAATGCCTGAAGCGCCGATTCAGTTGCCTGAAGCGACAGGTTTCCGTGACCGCGGCCTACCCGATGAGCGCCCATTTCACCGACTGAGCGTCGAAAAGGCGCGTGCTTTCACGGGGGTAGGCTCGACACCGCCTGGCGGACATACCGTCCGCGGTATTCGACATCTGGAGAGGAGCCCTGACTCAGGGTGAGCAACAAGCCGACCACCACAGATTTCGAGTGGACCGAACTGGACCAGCGGGCTGTGGACACCGTCCGTGTCCTGGCCATGGACTCCGTGCAGAAGGTCGGTAACGGCCATCCGGGTACGGCCATGAGCCTGGCTCCCGCCGCCTATGTTCTCTTCCAGAAGCTGATGCAGCACGATCCCGCGGACCCGGACTGGACCGGCCGCGACCGGTTCGTCCTCTCTGCCGGCCACTCCAGCCTGACGCTCTACATCCAGCTCTACCTGGCCGGCTACGGCCTGGAGCTCGACGACCTGAAGAACTTCCGCACCTGGGGCTCCAAGACCCCCGGTCACCCGGAGTACGGCCACACCGCCGGCGTGGAGACCACCACCGGGCCGCTGGGCCAGGGCGTCGCCAACGCCGTGGGCATGGCGATGGCCGCCCGCTACGAGCGCGGCCTGTTCGACCCCGAGGCGCCGCAGGGCACCTCGCCGTTCGACCACACCGTCTGGGTCGTCGCCGGTGACGGCTGCCTCCAGGAGGGCATCGCCGCCGAGGCGTCCTCCCTGGCGGGCCACCAGAAGCTCGGCAACCTCGTCCTGCTGTGGGACGACAACCACATCTCCATCGAGGGCGACACCGAGACCGCGGTCTCCGAGGACACCCTCAAGCGCTACGAGGCGTACGGCTGGCACGTCCAGCGCGTCGCGCAGCTGCCCAACGGCGACCTGGACCCGGCCGGTCTGGCGAAGGCCCTGGAGGCCGCCAAGGCCGAGACCGAGCGCCCGTCGTTCATCGCGGCCCGCTCGATCATCGCCTGGCCGGCCCCGAACGCCCAGAACACCGAGGCCGCGCACGGCTCGGCGCTGGGCGCCGAAGAGGTCGCCGCCACCAAGCGCGTGCTGGGCTTCGACCCGGAGCAGGACTTCGAGGTCGCCGACGAGGTGCTGGCGCACACCCGCGCCGCCCAGGACCGCGGTCGTGAGGCACGGGCCAAGTGGGAGAAGTCGTTCGCCGCCTGGCGCACCGCCAACCCCGAGCGCGCCGCCGAGTTCGACCGGATCGCCGCGGGCGAGCTGCCGGACGGCTGGCAGGACCACGTCCCCGCGTTCGAGACCGGCAAGTCGGTGGCCACCCGCGCGGCGTCCGGCAAGGTGCTGCACGCGCTGGGCGCGATCATCCCCGAGCTGTGGGGCGGTTCCGCCGACCTCGCGGGGTCGAACAACACCACGATCGACAAGACCTCGTCGTTCCTGCCGGAGGGCAACCCGCTGCCGGGCGCCGACCCTTACGGCCGCACCATCCACTTCGGCATCCGCGAGCACTCCATGGCCGCGGAGATGAACGGCATCACGCTGCACGGCAACACCCGTGTGTACGGCGGCACCTTCCTGGTGTTCTCCGACTACATGCGCAACGCCGTCCGGCTGTCCGCACTGATGCACCTGCCGGTGACGTACGTGTGGACGCACGACTCCATCGGCCTGGGCGAGGACGGCCCGACCCACCAGCCGGTCGAGCACCTGGCCTCGCTGCGCGCCATCCCGGGCCTGAACGTCGTGCGCCCGGCCGACGCCAACGAGACCGCGATCGCCTGGCGCGAGATCATGCGCCGCTGGACGAAGAAGTTCGGCGTGGGCGCCCCGCACGGTCTGGCGCTGACCCGTCAGGGCGTGCCGACCTACGAGGCCAACGAGGACACCGTCAAGGGCGGTTACGTCCGCTTCGAGGCCGAAGGGGCCGACGGGCAGCGCGCCGAGCCGCAGGCCGTGCTCATCGCCACCGGTTCCGAGCTGCAGCTGGCCGTCGCGGCCCGTGAGCAGCTCCAGGCCGAGGGCGTCCCGACCCGCGTGGTGTCGATGCCGTCGGTGGAGTGGTTCGAGGAGCAGGACCAGGAGTACCGCGACAGCGTGCTGCCGCCGTCCGTCAGGGCCCGTGTCGCCGTCGAAGCCGGCATCGGCCTGACCTGGCACCGCTACGTCGGTGACGCCGGCCGGATCGTTTCCCTGGAGCACTTCGGCGCCTCGGCCGACGGCAAGCTCCTCTTCCGCGAGTTCGGCTTCACCCCCGAAGCGGTGGCCGACGCCGCCCGGGAATCGCTGGCCGCCGCCGCGCGCTGACGCCCGTATACGACAAGTAGGAGATGCAGAACCCATGACAGACGCACTCAAGCGCCTCTCCGACGAAGGCGTCGCGATCTGGCTGGACGACCTGTCGCGCAAGCGCATCACGTCCGGCAACCTCGCCGAGCTGATCGACCAGCAGCACGTCGTCGGTGTCACGACCAACCCGTCGATCTTCCAGAAGGCGATCTCGGCGGGTGACGGCTACCGCCAGCAGGTCCACGACCTGGCCACCCGCAAGGTCACCGTCGACGAGGCCATCCGCATGATCACGACGGCGGACGTCCGGGACGCCGCCGACATCCTGCGCCCGGTCTTCGACGCCACCGGCGGCCAGGACGGCCGGGTCTCCATCGAGGTCGACCCGCGCCTGGCGCACAACACCGAGGCGACCGTCGCCGAGGCCAAGCAGCTGGCCTGGCTGGTGGACCGCCCGAACACGCTGATCAAGATCCCGGCCACCAAGGCGGGCCTGCCGGCCATCACCGAGGTGATCGGCCTGGGCATCAGCGTCAACGTCACGCTGATCTTCTCGCTGGAGCGTTACCGCGAGGTGATGGACGCCTACCTGGCCGGCCTGGAGAAGGCCAGGGCCGCGGGTCTGGACCTGTCCCTGATCCGCTCGGTGGCCTCGTTCTTCGTGTCCCGGGTGGACACCGAGGTCGACAAGCGCCTGGAGAAGATCGGCACGGACGAGGCCAAGGCCCTCAAGGGCAAGGCCGCCCTGGCCAACGCCCGCCTCGCGTACCAGGCGTACGAGGAGGTCTTCGCCGGCGAGCGCTTCGCCGCCCTCGACAAGGCGGGCGCCCACAAGCAGCGTCCGCTGTGGGCCTCGACCGGTGTGAAGGACCCGGCGTACAAGGACACCCTGTACGTGGACGAGCTGGTCGCCCCGGGCACGGTCAACACCATGCCGGAGGCCACCCTGGAGGCCACCGCCGCCCGCGGCCGGATCACCGGCGACACGGTGCGCGGCACCTACGCCGAGGCCCGGGCCGACCTCGACGCGCTCGCCGCCCTCGGGATCTCGTACGACGACGTCGTGCAGCTCCTGGAGGACGAGGGCGTGGAGAAGTTCGAGGCGTCCTGGAACGACCTGCTCAAGTCGACAGAGGCGGAACTGGCGCGCCTCGCTCCCTCGGAGGGCTGATCTCCCTTGTCTGGTTCACACGGAGCCAACCCGCTCCGTGACGCCGCGGACCGACGGCTCCCGCGTATCGCGGGGCCGTCGGGCCTGGTCATTTTCGGTGTCACGGGCGATTTGTCCCGTAAAAAGCTGATGCCCGCGGTCTACGACCTGGCGAACCGGGGGCTGCTGCCGCCGGGCTTCTCGCTCATCGGCTTCGCCCGCCGCGAGTGGGAGGACGAGGACTTCGCGCAGGAGGTGTACGAGGCCGTCAAGCAGCACGCCCGTACGCCGTTCCGCGAGGAGGTCTGGCAGCAGCTGGTCCAGGGCTGCCGCTTCGTCCAGGGCAACTTCGACGACGACGAAGCCTTCGAGACGCTCAAGGACACCATCCACGAGCTCGACAAGGCGCAGGGCACGGGCGGCAACTTCGCCTTCTACCTGTCGGTGCCGCCGAAGTTCTTCCCCAAGGTCGTCCAGCAGCTCAAGAAGCACGGGCTGGCCGACCAGAAGGCGGACTCCTGGCGCCGCGCGGTCATCGAGAAGCCGTTCGGCCACGACCTGGAGAGCGCCCAGGAGCTCAACCGGATCGTCCACGAGGTCTTCCCGCCCAACGAGGTCTTCCGGATCGACCACTACCTGGGCAAGGAGACGGTCCAGAACATCCTGGCGCTGCGGTTCGCCAACACGATGTTCGAGCCGCTGTGGAACCGCGGCTATGTCGACCACGTCCAGATCACCATGGCCGAGGACATCGGCATCGGCGGCCGGGCCGGCTACTACGACGGCATCGGCGCCGCCCGCGACGTCATCCAGAACCACCTCCTCCAACTGCTCGCGCTGACCGCCATGGAGGAGCCCGCCTCCTTCGAGGCGGACGCACTGGTCGCGGAGAAGACCAAGGTGCTGGGCGCCGTCCGGCTGCCCAAGGACCTCGGCAAGGAGACCGTCCGGGCGCAGTACACGGCCGGCTGGCAGGGCGGCGAGCAGGTCGTCGGCTACGCCGAGGAAGACGGCATCGACCCCAAGTCGAAGACCGACACCTACGCCGCGATCAAGCTCGGGATCGACAACCGCCGCTGGGCGGGCGTCCCCTTCTACCTGCGGACCGGCAAGCGCCTGGGCCGCCGGGTCACCGAGATCGCGGTGGTCTTCCAGCGCGCCCCGCACTCCCCGTTCGACCACACCGCCACCGAGGAGCTGGGGCAGAACGCCCTGGTCATCCGGGTGCAGCCGGACGAGGGCGTGACCGTGCGGTTCGGCTCCAAGGTGCCCGGCACCTCGATGGAGGTGCGCGATGTGTCGATGGACTTCGCGTACGGCGAGTCCTTCACGGAGTCCAGCCCCGAGGCGTACGAGCGGCTGATCCTCGATGTGCTGCTCGGCGACGCCAACCTCTTCCCCCGCCTGGAGGAGGTCGAGCTCTCCTGGAAGATCCTCGACCCGATCGAGACGTACTGGGACAAGCACGGCAAGCCCGCGCAGTACCCGGCGGGTACCTGGGGCCCCGTCGAGGCAGACGAAATGCTCGCACGAGACGGACGGAGCTGGCGTCGGCCATGAAGATCGATCTGACGGAAACCACGGCCAGCAAGATCAACAAGGCGCTGGTCCAGGGCCGCCGCGCGGTCGGCACCCCGGCCATCGGCATGGTGCTCACCCTCGTCATCGTGACCGACGAGGAGAACGCCTACGACGCTCTGAAGGCGGCCAACGAGGCGTCCCGCGAACACCCTTCGCGCACCCTCGTCGTCGTCAAGCGGGTCAGCCGGTCGCCGCGCGACCGCGCCAAGGCCCGCCTGGACGCCGAGGTGCGGGTCGGCACGGACGCCGGCACCGGCGAGACGGTGGTGCTGCGGCTTTACGGCGAGGCGATCGACCACGCCCAGTCCGTGGTGCTGCCGCTGCTGCTGCCGGACGCCCCGGTGGTGGTCTGGTGGGCCGTCAACGCCCCGCTGGACCCGGCCAAGGACCCGCTCGGCGCGCTGGCGCAGCGCCGGGTCACCGACGCCTACGCCGCCGAGGAGCCCATCCGGGAGCTGTCCGCGCGCGCCGACACGTACACCCCCGGTGACACGGACCTGTCCTGGACCCGGATCACGCCCTGGCGCTCGATGCTGGCGGCGGCGCTCGACCAGTCGCCGTGCACGGTCACCTCGGCCGTGGTCGAGGGCGAGGAGTTCAACCCCAGCTGCGAGCTGCTCGCCATGTGGCTCGCCAGCAGGCTGGACGTGCCGGTCCGGCGCACCGTTTCGGCGGGCCCCGGGCTCACCGCGGTGCGGCTGGAGTCCAGCGGCGGGACGATCGTCCTGGACCGCCCGGACGGCTCGCTGGCCACCCTCTCCATGCGCGGCCAGCCGGACCGCGCGGTGGCGCTCAAGCGGCGGGAGACCTCCGAGCTGCTCGCCGAGGAGCTGCGCCGGCTCGACCCGGACGACACCTACGCCACCGCGCTGAAGTACGGCGTGGAGCGGATCGGCGAACCGGACGGACAGCCGGCGGCACCGGCCGCGGCGGACCGGCCGGCGGCACCGGAGGCCGGCGCCTCCGCGGACGCGGGCAGCGCCCCGGCCAAGGCGGCGGCGAAGAAGGCGCCCGCCAAGAAGGCAGCCGCCAAGTGAGCACTCCGCAGGTCGTCGTCCACCGCGACAAGGAGCTGATGGCCAGGGCCGCGGCGGCCCGGCTGATCACCAAGATCGTGGACGCCCAGGCGGCCCGCGGCTCCGCCTCCGTCGTGCTGACCGGCGGGCGCAACGGCAACGGGCTGCTCGCGGCCCTCGCCGAGGCGCCCGCCCGGGACGCCGTCGACTGGTCCCGGCTGGACCTGTGGTGGGGCGATGAGCGGTTCCTGCCGGAGGGGGACCCGGAGCGCAACCACACCCAGGCCCGCGCGGCGCTGCTGGACGGCGTCCCGCTGGACCCGGCGCGGGTGCACCCGATGGAGCCGGCCGGTGGCCGCTTCGGCAACGACGCGGACGCGGCGGCCGAGGAGTACGCCCTCGAACTCGCCGCCGCGGCCGGGCCGGAGGACCACGGTCCGGTGCCGTCCTTCGACGTGCTGCTGCTGGGCGTCGGCCCGGACACCCATGTCGCCTCGCTGTTCCCCGAACTGCCCGCGGTCCACGAGCGGGAGCGGACGGTGGTCGGCGTGCACGGCGCACCCAAGCCGCCGCCGACCCGGATCACGCTGACCCTGCCGGCGATCCGCGCGGCACGCGAGGTGTGGTTGCTGGCGGCCGGCGCGGACAAGGCCGGGGCCGCGGCGATCGCGCTCTCCGGTGCCGGGGAGATCCAGGCACCGGCGGCCGGTGCCCGGGGCCGCAGCCGCACGCTGTGGCTGCTGGACGAGGCGGCGGCCTCCCAACTGCCGCGCGGCCTCTACCCGCCGGCGTCGTCCTGAGCCGCTGAGCCGCCGACGGCCCCACACCCTCCGCGGGTGTGGGGCCGTCGGCGTACCGCGTCAACGCCCGCGCAACTCGCGGTACTTGGCGACCAGCCCGGCGGTGGACGGGTCCAGGCCCGGCACCTCGCCCGCCGCGGCAGCGGCTGATGCCGACGTCTCGGTCAGCGCCGGCTCCGCGCGCTTGGCCAGCACCTTGCCCAGCTCGACGCCCCACTGGTCGAAGGAGTCGATGTTCCACACCGCGCCCTGGACGAACACCTTGTGCTCGTACAGCGCGATCAACTGGCCCAGTACGGACGGGGTGAGCTCCGCCGCCAGGATCGTGCTGGTGGGGTGGTTGCCCCGGAACGTCCGGTGCGGCACCAGCTCCTCGGCCACGCCCTCGGCGCGCACCTCGTCGGGCGTCTTGCCGAACGCCAGCGCCTGGCCCTGCGCGAAGAGGTTGGCCATCAGCAGGTCGTGCTGGGCGACCAGACCGGGCCGGAGGTCGTCGACCGGCCGGGCGAAGCCGATGAGGTCGGCCGGGATCATCTTGGTGCCCTGGTGGAGCAGCTGGTAGTAGGCGTGCTGGCCGTTGGTGCCGGGCGTGCCCCAGACGACCGGTCCGGTCTGCCAGCCGACCTGATGGCCCTGGCGGTCCACGGACTTGCCGTTGGACTCCATGTCCAGCTGCTGGAGGTATGCGGTGAACTTGGAGAGGTAGTGGCTGTACGGCAGCACCGCATGCGACTGGGCGTCCCAGAAGTTGCCGTACCAGATCCCCAGCAGGCCCAGCAGCAGCGGGACGTTCTCCTCCACCGGGGCGGAGCGGAAGTGCTCGTCGACGAGATGAAAGCCGGCCAGCATCTCGCGGAACCGCGCCGGGCCGATCGCGATCATCAGCGACAGGCCGATGGCGGAGTCGTAGGAGTAGCGACCGCCGACCCAGTCCCAGAACTCGAACATGTTGACCGTGTCGATGCCGAACTCCGCGACCTTCTCGGCGTTGGTCGACAGCGCCACGAAGTGCTTGGCGACGGCCTGTTCATCGGCGCCCAGGCCGCTCAGCAGCCAGTCGCGGGCGGAGGTGGCGTTGGTGATCGTCTCGATCGTGGTGAAGGTCTTCGAGGCGATGACGAACAGCGTCTCGGCCGGGTCCAGATCGCGCAGCGCCTCGTGCAGATCGGCGCCGTCCACGTTGGACACGAAGCGGAACTGCATGTCCCGGTGGGTGTAGGCGCGCAGCGCCTCGTACGCCATGGCCGGGCCCAGATCCGAGCCGCCGATACCGATGTTGACGACCGTCCTGATGCGCCGGCCGGTGTGGCCCTTCCAGTCGCCGGAGCGGACCCGGTCGGCGAAGGTGGCCATCTTCGTCAGGACGTGCTGCACCGCGGGGACGACGTTGACGCCGTCGGACGTGATGACGGCCGAGCCGGGCGCGCGCAGCGCGGTGTGCAGCACGGAGCGGTTCTCGGTGATGTTGATCTTCTCGCCGCGGAACATGGCCTCCCGCAGCTCGGCCACGCCGGTCGCCGCGGCCAGCTCGCGGAGCAGCCGCAGCGTCTCGTCGGTGACCAGGTGCTTGGAGAAGTCCAGGTGCAGATCGCCGACCTGGAGGGTGAACCGCCGGGCGCGGTCGGGATCCCTGTCGAACAGCTCGCGCAGGTGCACCTCCCCCAGCTGCTCGCGGTGCTTGCGCAACGCGGTCCACTCGGGCAACTGGTCGAGCCTGCTGCGGCCTTCTGCGTTCATCTCGGACATCAGCCTTCTTCGTCTCGTAGCGGCCCCGCCGTCCTCCAACCTAATTGATCAGGACACGGTATGAGGTATCTGTCCGCTGTCGGACGAAGTGCTGTCGCCGGTCCGAACAGCCGGTATCAGCACGAGGGTGCCCAGCCCCAGCAGCGCGGCGGCCAGCAGCGCCGGGGCATCGGCCCCCAGGGCCGCGGCGACCGCACCGCCGAGCAGCGCGCCCAGGGGCGTACCGGCGATGGAGACCGTGCGGAACGCGGAGCCGATCCGGCCCAGCATCCCCTCCGGGCTGCGCTGCTGCACCGCCGTCGTCTCCAGGACGTTCCACACCGCGCCCGCGAAGCCGAACAGGCCCAGCGCCAGGGCCGCGGGCCACAGCGCGCGCACCGTCCCGAAGGAGACCAGCACCGCACTCTGCAGCGAACCGGCCAGGAGCAGCGTGCGGGCCCGGCCACCGGCCGCGGCGATCACGTGGCCGGCCACCAGCCCGCCGAGCACCGTCCCCGCGCCGTATCCGGTCGTCACCACGGCATAGCCGACGTCCCCGGCGCCCAGCCAACCCCGGACGGTCACGACGAGCGTCGCGATCAGCGCGCCGATGCCGATGTTGCCCAGCGAGACGGACAGGCAGAGCGCGCGCAGCACCCGGTCGCGCCACAACGCCCGTATGCCGTCGGCTATTTCGCGCCGCAGGGTGCGCCCGGCGGCGGCCCGCGGCCGGGGCGGGGCGGCGGTCCGCAGCGAGGCCACCAGGGCGGCGGCGACGAGATAGGTCGCCGCGTCGGCCGCGAAGGGCAGCGCGGCGGCCGACCCGATCAGCACCGGCGCCACCGGTCCGCCGACGAACCGGCCGACCAGCTCCTGGCCGGTCATCAGACGGGCGTTGGCGGTCGCCAGCGACTCCTTGGCCACCACCGACGGCAGCAGGGCCGTGGCGGCGTTGTCGAAGAGCGTCTGGAGGGTCGTCAGGGCGAACGCCAGCACCAGCAGCAGCCCGATCCCGGCCCGGCCGAGCGCCACCGCCAGCGCGAACCCGGCCACCAACAGCCCGCGCGCCACATCGACCGCCCACATCGCCCGCCGCTGGTCGACACGGTCGGCGACCGCGCCGCCCAGCAGCCCGAAGAACAGCCAGGGCAGAAAGCCGCAGACGGTGACCAGCGAGATCAGCAGCGGCGAATCCGTCAGCGCGTAGGCGAGCAGCGGCAGCGCCGTCCCGCGCAGCGCGTCGCCGAACCGGGAGACGGCCGCCGCACTCCACAACCGCCCGAACCCGCCCCGCCAGGCGAGCGCCCCAACTCCCGCCGCACCGCCCGCTTCCGCGCCCGTCATGCCCACCCCCCGTACACCTCTGCCGACCGCGGAACCACGTCCTGCGGATCCGCTGCACAAGCGCCTACGAAAAACCGTACGGGCGACCACTGACAACGGGCCTCGGGCACCTTCCCCATCCGCTGCCTCAGACCGTCCACGAGTACCCGGCGGCGCCCCGACGGCGCCTCGACAGCACCCTGCCCAGGGGGCCTTGACCGGTGCGGACCACGCGAACGGCCCGGCCGGAGGGGGTGTCCCTCCGGCCGGGCCGCTCGTGTTGCGTTCTCGTCCGCCGCCGTCCGTCAGATCTCGCCGCGGAGCTTGGCGAGCGCCTCCGCCAGAATCGCCTCACCGTCGGCGTCGCTGCGGCGCTCCCGGACGTAGGCGAGGTGGGTCTTGTACGGCTCGGTGCGCGGCGGGTCCGGCGGGCTGTCCCGGTCCTTGCCGGCCGGGAAACCACAGCGCGGGCAGTCCCAGGTGTCCGGAACCTGCGCATCGCCGGCGAAGCTGGGCTGCGTCTCGTGCCCGTTGGAGCACCAGAAGGAGATGCGGATGCGCGGCGCGGACTCGCCGCGCTCGGCCTCCCCCATCGGCCCCGCCCCGACCCGACTTCCTCGGATCGCGTTGCCACTTGCCACGGTCGTAACTCCCTGCGTAATGGTGCTGCAATGCCTCTCACAGCCGCGCGCTGCGGGCGCCCCAGTCTACGTAAGGCCCAACGCGCGTCCAGTGACACGAGTTACCCGTCCCAGGACGCTGCCTTTCATGATAGGCCGCGTCTCCGACGGTATGTCAGCTGCCGAGCTTCATCAGGACGCCGAGCACGACGATGCACGCGAACCAGAGCAGACCGATCACGATGGTGATGCGGTCGAGGTTCCGCTCCGCGACCGAGGAGCCGCCGACGGAGGACTGCATACCGCCACCGAACATGTCGGACAGGCCGCCGCCCTTCCCCTTGTGCATGAGCACCAGCATCATCAGCAGCAAGCTGAAGACGATGAGGGCGATCGAGAATCCGATGACCACGGCTGGACCAACTCTCTAGGACTGACGGACGGAACGTGCCGGCCTTCCACCGAAGACCAATGGTGCGGGGCCGGGGGCGGCGCTCAAGACGCCGGACCCGGCCCCGACAGGGTACGACGGGCCGGGCCCGTCGTCATAGCTGCTACTGATCGCGGAAGCGGACGATCTTGACGAATTCGTCCGCGTCCAGCGCCGCGCCGCCGATCAGGGCGCCGTCGACGTCCGGCTGCGCCATGATCGCCGCGACGTTGCCGGACTTGACCGAGCCGCCGTACTGGATGCGGACCTTGTCGGCCAGCTCCTGGCTGTAGAGCTCGGCGAGGCGGGCGCGGATGGCACCGCAGACCTCCTGGGCGTCCTCGGGCGTGGCGACCTCGCCGGTGCCGATGGCCCACACCGGCTCGTAGGCGATCACGATGGTCTCGGCCTGCTCGGCGGGGACGTCCTTCAGGCCGCCGTCGACCTGGGCGAGGGTGTGCGCGACCTGGTTTCCGGCCTTGCGCACGTCCAGCCCCTCGCCGACGCACAGGATCGGGGTGAGGCCGTGCTTGAACGCGGCCTTGACCTTGGCGTTGCAGATCTCCTCGTTCTCGCCGTGGTACTGGCGGCGCTCGCTGTGGCCGATGGCCACGTACGCGCACTTGAGCTTGGCCAGCATCGCGCCGGAGATCTCACCGGTGTACGCACCGGAGTCGTGCGCCGACAGGTCCTGGGCGCCGTACTTGATCTTGAGCTTGTCGCCGTCGACCAGGGTCTGCACCGAGCGCAGGTCGGTGAAGGGCGGCAGGACCGCCACCTCCACGGCGTCGAAGTCCTTGTCGTTGAGGGCGAAGGCGAGCTTCTGGACGTGGGCGATGGCCTCGAGGTGGTTGAGGTTCATCTTCCAGTTGCCCGCCATCAGCGGGGTACGTCCGTTGTTCAGCGCGTTCACGGTGGTTCAGTCCTCCAGTGCGGCGAGGCCGGGGAGCGTCTTGCCCTCGAGGTATTCGAGGCTGGCGCCGCCGCCGGTCGAAATGTGGCCGAAAGCATTCTCGTCGAAGCCGAGCAGGCGTACCGCGGCGGCCGAGTCGCCACCGCCGACGACGGTGAACGCCGGCGAGTCCAGCAGCCCCTGCGCGACCGCCTTGGTGCCGCCCGCGTAGTCGGGGTGCTCGAAGACGCCCATCGGGCCGTTCCAGAAGACGGTGCCCGCGTCGGCGAGCTTCGCGGCGTAGAGCTCGCGGGTCTTGGGGCCGATGTCCAGGCCCTCCTTGTCGGCCGGGATGGCATCCGCGTCAACGACCTCGAAATCGGCCGGGGCCTTGGTCTTCAGATCCGGGAAATCGGCCGAAACCAGCACGTCGGTGGGGAGCACGAACTCCACGCCACGCTTCTCGGCGCGCGCCAGGTATTCCAGGCAGGCCGGGATCTGGTCCTTCTGGAGCAGCGAGATGCCGACCTCGTGGCCCTTGGCCGCCAGGAAGGTGTACGCCATGCCGCCGCCGACCAGGATGCGGTCGGCCTTCTCGATCAGCTGGTCGATGACGGCGAGCTTGTCGGAGACCTTGGCGCCGCCGAGCAGCACCACGTAGGGGCGCTTGACGTCCTCGGTGAGCTTCTTCAGGACACCGACCTCGGTGGCGATCAGGTCGCCGGCGGCGTGCGGCAGCCGCCGGGGCAGGTCGAAGACCGAGGCATGCTTGCGGTGCACGGCGCCGAAGCCGTCGCCCACGTACAGGTCCGCGAGCCGGGCGAGCCGGTCGGCGAAGTCGCCGCGCTCGGCGTCGTCCTTGCTGGTCTCACCCGCGTTGAAGCGGAGGTTCTCCAGGACCGCCACCTGGCCGTCGGCCAGGCCCTCGGTCACGGTCCGGGCGGAGTCGCCGACCGTGTCGGTCGCGAACGCCACGTCCTGGCCGAGGATTTCGCCCAGCCGCTCGGCCGCGGGGGCCAGCGAGAAGGCCGGGTCCGGGGCGCCCTTGGGACGGCCCAGGTGGGAGGCGACGATCACCCTGGCGCCGAGTCCGGTGAGCTTGGCGATCGTCGGGGCGACGGCACGGATCCGGCCGTCGTCGGTGATGGTGGTGCCGTCCAGCGGGACGTTCAGGTCGGCGCGGACGAAGACCCGCTTGCCCGCAACGCCGTCTCGGGCGAGGTCGTCGATCGTCTTCATGTGAAGTGACTCCGGTTGGTTCGGTACGTCATGGGTCAGGGCCCGTACGACGCATCTTCGCGCCCTACGAGCCCCGTCCTCACATCTCGGTGCCCTCGATGTCGTCAGGCAGAGATCAGAGCTGGCCGCCGACGAAGACGGTCAGGTCCACCAGGCGGTTGGAGTAGCCCCACTCGTTGTCATACCACCCGACGACCTTGACCTGCTTGCCCTGGACCATCGTGAGCTGCGAGTCGAAGGTGCAGGAGGCCGGCCAGTTCACGATGTCCGAGGAGACGATCGGGTCCTCGGTGTACTCCAGGACGCCCTTCAGCTGGCCCTCGGCGGCCTTCTGGAAGGCGGTGTTGATCTCGTCCTTGCTGACCTCGCGGTCGAGCTCCAGCACCAGGTCGGTGACCGAACCGGTGGGAACCGGCACGCGCATGGCGATGCCGTCCAGCTTGCCCTTGAGCTGCGGGAGGACCAGGGCGGTGGCCTTGGCGGCACCGGTCGAGGTCGGGATGATGTTCTCCGCGGCGGCGCGGGCGCGGCGCAGGTCCTTGTGCGGGAAGTCCAGGATGCGCTGGTCGTTGGTGTACGCGTGGACCGTGGTCATCATGCCCTTGACGATGCCGAAGTTCTCGTCGAGAACCTTGGCCATCGGCGCCACGCAGTTGGTGGTGCAGGAGGCGTTGGAGATGACGTGGTGGTTGGCCGCGTCGTACTTGTCCTGGTTGACGCCCATCACGATCGTGATGTCCTCGCCCTTGGCGGGCGCGGAGATCAGGACCTTCTTGGCGCCGGCGGCGAGGTGCTTGGCGGCGTCCTCGCGCTTGGTGAAGATGCCGGTCGACTCGACGACGATGTCGGCGCCCAGCTCGCCCCAGGGGAGGTTGGCCGGGTCGCGCTCGGCCATCGTCTTGAAGGTCTGGTTGCCGACCGTGATGGTGTCGTCGGTGTGGCTGACCTCGGCGTCGAGGCGCCCCAGGATGCTGTCGTACTTCAGCAGGTGAACCAGGGTGGCGTTATCGGTCAGGTCGTTGACACCGACGATCTCGATGTCCGCACCCTGCTCCAGGAGCGCGCGGAAGTAGTTGCGACCAATGCGGCCGAATCCGTTGATGCCTACGCGGATCGTCACGAACCGATCTCCTCGTTGGTACGCCGGTTTTGGTTACCGGCGAGCTGTATGGGCTGTCCCCGACCGCCTACGACCCTACCTCCTGGAAGAGACGTACGTGACATTGACATCGGCGCCCAAAGATGCTCAGGTGAGCGGCTTCGAGCCCCTCTGTGGTCCGCGGGTACCCGCACCCGCACGGCGTCCGCACGCACGCGCCCCCGGCACCAGTACGGGTGCCGGGGGCGCGCGGGAACGAGGGGCGCTCCGGGTCAGCCGACCATCCCGTCGGCGAGCTCCTCGGTGAGGTTGGATTCGGTGCCCGGGATGCCGAGGTCCTGGGCCCGCTTGTCGGCCATCGCCAGCAGCCGGCGGATCCGCCCGGCGACCGCGTCCTTGGTAAGCGGCGGATCGGCCAGGGCGCCCAGCTCCTCCAGAGACGCCTGCTTGTGCTCCATGCGCAGCCGCCCGGCCGCCGCGAGGTGCTCGGGAACCTCTTCGCCGAGGATCTCCAGGGCACGCTGGACCCGGGCGCCGGCGGCGACCGCGGCGCGCGCCGAGCGCCGGAGGTTGGCGTCGTCGAAGTTGGCGAGGCGGTTGGCGGTGGCCCGGACCTCGCGGCGCATCCGCCGCTCCTCCCAGGCGAGCACGGACTCGTGGGCGCCGAGCCGGGTCAGCAGCGCGCCGATCGCGTCACCGTCACGGACGACGACGCGGTCCACTCCGCGCACCTCGCGGGCCTTGGCGCCGATGCCGAGCCGGCGGGCCGCGCCGACCAGTGCGAGGGCGGCCTCGGGACCGGGACAGGTGACCTCCAGGGAGGAGGAGCGGCCGGGCTCGGTCAGCGAGCCGTGCGCCAGGAAGGCGCCGCGCCAGGCGGCCTCGGCGTCACAGGTCGCGCCGGAGACCACCTGCGGTGGCAGGCCCCGGATGGGGCGTCCGCGGCCGTCGACCAGACCGGTCTGCCGGGCCAGCTGGTCGCCGCCGGCCACCACGCGGACGACATAGCGGCTGCCGCGCCGCAGCCCGCCGGGCGCCATCACCACCAGGTCGGAGGAGTGCCCGAAGATCTCCAGGATGTCCTTGCGCAGCCGCCGGGCGGCGATGCCCGTGTCCAGCTCCGCCTCGATCACAATGCGGCCACTGACCAGGTGCAGACCACCCGCGAACCGCAGGATCGACGAGACCTCCGACTTCCGGCAGCAGGTCCGGGTGACGGGAAGCCGGGAGATTTCGTCCTTCACCGCAGCCGTCATCGCCATGGGCCGATCCTTCCATGCATCCGAAAAATACGGTCGTACGCGGCTGCCAGCAGTTCCGGGTCGTGCCGGTCGGGAGCTCCGCCGGCACCGGACCGGGCGTCATCTCCTTGTGCGGCGACCGCGGCCAGCTCGACCTCGCTGCCCACCAGCTGCTTGGCGGCAACCGTCAGACCGTCGATGTCGGGCACCGCGGCCTTGTCGGCCAGCACCACGTCGAAGGCGAGTTTAGGGGCGTGTCGGGCCAAAACCTCCAAATGACGCTGCGGGGAGAAGCCATCGGTTTCGCCGGGTTGCGGCGCGAGGTTGAGCGAGAGCACCTTCCGGGCCTTGGTCTCCTCCAGGGCCTCACGCAGCTCGGGCACCAGCAGATGCGGGATCACCGAGGAGAACCACGAACCGGGACCCAGCACCACCCAGTCGGCGTCGCGCACCGCGGCGACCGCCTCGGGGACGGCCGGCGGATCCTCGGGGACGACGTGGACGGACTGCACCTCGCCGCGGGTGAGCGCGACGGTGGCCTGGCCACGGACCGTGGAGACCGCGTCCGGATGGTCCGCGTCCAGGCCCTTGACCTGGGCCTGGAGCTCCAGCGGCACCGCCGACATCGGCAGCACCCGGCCGTGCGCGCCGAGCAGTTTGCCGACCAGGTCCAGCGCCTGGACGTGGTCGCCGAGCTGCTCCCACAGGGCGACGATCAGCAGATTGCCGACCGCGTGGTCGTGCAGCTCGCCCTCGCTGGTGAAGCGGTGCCGGATCACCCGGGCCCAGGTCTGGCCCCAGTCGTCGTCACCGCACAGCGCGGCCAGCGCCTTGCGCAGATCGCCGGGCGGCAGCACGCCCAGCTCGTCGCGGAGCCGGCCGCTGGAGCCGCCGTCGTCGGCGACGGTGACCACGGCGGTCAGGTCCCCGGTGATGCGGCGCAGGGCGGCGAGCGAGGCGGACAGGCCCATACCGCCGCCGAGTGCCACCACTTTCGGGGTGGCTCCCTTCGACGTACGGCCGCTGGAGACGAAGCGGCGGACCCGGCGCAGCCGGGGCGTACGGGCGGTCACTCGCGCCCCATGTCCCGGTGGACGACGACCGTTTCGACACCTTCGGACACCAGCCGGCGGGCCAGCTTCTCGGACATCGCGACGCTGCGGTGCTTGCCGCCGGTGCAGCCCACGGCGATGGTCACATAGCGCTTGCCCTCGCGGCGGTAGCCCTCGGCGACCAGCCGCAGCAGCTCGGCATAGCCGTCCAGGAACTCCTTGGAACCGGGCTGGTTGAAGACGTAGTTGGAGACCTCTTCGTTCAGGCCCGTGAAGGGGCGCAGCTCCGGGACCCAGTGCGGGTTGGGGATGAAGCGGCAGTCGATGACCATGTCGGCGTCGACCGGGAGGCCGTACTTGAAGCCGAACGACATGACCGTGGCGCGGAGTTCGGGAACCTCCTCACCGGCGAACTGGGCGTCCAGCTTGGCGCGGAGCTCGTGGACGTTCAGGCTGGAGGTGTCGATGACCAGGTCGGCGTCGCCGCGCAGTTCGCGCAGCAGATCGCGCTCGGCGGCGATACCGTCGACGATCCGGCCGTCGCCCTGGAGGGGGTGCGGGCGACGGACCGACTCGAAGCGACGCACCAGGGCCTCGTCGGAGGACTCCAGGAAGACGATGCGGCGCTTCACGTTCTGCGCGTCGAGGGTGGCCAGGGATTCCTTGAGGTTGGCGAAGAAGCGACGGCCGCGCACGTCGACGACGACGGCGATCTTGGCGACATTGCCCTGCGAGCGGGCGCCCAGCTCGACCATCGGCGGGATCAGCTCGGGCGGGATGTTGTCGACGACGAACCAGCCGAGGTCCTCCAGGCACTTCGCGGCCGTGCTGCGGCCGGCGCCGGACATGCCGGAGATGATCACCAGCTCGGGGATCGCGGCGCTCTCGCCCTGGTCGGCTTCGCGCATCGTGCCCGTACTCACCTGTGCACCATCTCTCTCGGATCTCTCGGATCGCTCGGGTTCTTGCATGTCATGCGGTGTGCTGCTCATCGGTCCTGCCCCCGTTCTGCTGACAACGCGGCCGGCGGGGCCTCGTCATCTTCAATGATCTCTCCTGTGGCGGTGTTCACCGCCGGTGCGGACGGCGCCGCCGCGGCCAGCGCCGCGGCGACCGTCTCGGCGGTCTTGCGGCCGACCCCCGGCACCTGGCAGATCTCGTCGATCGTCGCGGCCCGCAGCTTCTTCAACGAACCGAAGTGCTTCAGGAGTGCCTGGCGGCGGGTCTCGCCCAGCCCGGCCACGGCGTCGAGCGGGGACGCCTTCAGCCGCTTGGTGCGCTTGCTGCGCTGGTACGTGATCGCGAAGCGGTGCGCCTCGTCGCGGACCCGCTGGAGCAGATAGAGCCCTTCGCTGCTGCGCGGCAGCACGACCGGGTCCTCCTCGTCGGGCAGCCAGACCTCTTCGAGGCGCTTGGCCAGGCCGCAGACCGCGACGTCGTCGATCCCGAGCTCGTCCATGGCCCGGCGGGCCGCCGCCACCTGGGGGGCGCCGCCGTCGACGACCACGAGCTGGGGCGGATAGGCGAACCTCTTGGGGCGGCCGTCGTCGTCGGTGAGGCGGCCGTCCGCGGCATCCGGGACGCCGTCGGCCTCCGCGGGAGTGCCCTCGGGCGGCTCCTGCGTCCACTCCCCCGACTTCTGCTTCTCCTGGAGGTAGCGCTTGAAGCGGCGGCCGATGACCTCGTGCATGGAGCGCACATCGTCCTGACCCGCGAAACCCTTGATCTGGAATCGGCGGTATTCGCTCTTCCGGGCGAGGCCGTCCTCGAACACCACCATCGAGGCGACGACGTCATCGCCCTGGAGGTGCGAGATGTCGAAGCACTCGATGCGCAGCGGGACCGTGTCCAGGCCGAGGGCCTGGGCGATCTCCTCCAGGGCGCGGGAGCGGGTGGTCAGGTCGGAGGCGCGCTTGGTCTTGTGCAGGGCGAGCGCCTGCTGGGCGTTGCGCCCGACCGTGGCCATCAGGTCCTTCTTGTCGCCGCGCTGCGGGATGCGCAGCGAGACCTGGGAACCGCGGCGCTGGGAGAGCCACTGGGCGATCGGCTCGACCGGCTCGGGGAGCGCCGGGACCAGGACCTCCTTGGGGACCGCGTCGCCCTGCTCCTCCCCGTACAGCTGCTGGAGGGCGTGCTCCACGAGGCCGGCGGTGGTGACGGCCTCGACCTTGTCGGTGACCCAGCCGCGCTGGCCGCGCACCCGGCCGCCGCGAACGTGGAAGATCTGGACGGCGGCTTCGAGTTCGTCCTCGGCGACGGCGACCAGGTCGGCGTCGGTGGCGTCGGCGAGCACCACGGCGCTCTTCTCCATCGCCCGCCGGAGCGCGCCTATGTCGTCCCGCAGCCGGGCGGCGCGCTCGTACTCCATCTCCTCGGCCGCCTCCTGCATCCGGCGCTCCAGGCGGCGGAGGTACGCGCCGGTGCGGCCGGCCATGAAGTCGCAGAACTCCTCGGCGAGTTCGCGGTGCTCCTCGGGGGAGATCCGGCCGACGCAGGGGGCCGAGCACTTGCCGATGTAGCCGAGCAGGCAGGGGCGGCCGATCTGGGCGGAGCGCTTGAAGACGCCGGCGGAGCACGTCCGTACGGGGAAGACGCGCAGCATCAGGTCGACGGTCTCGCGGATGGCCCAGGCCTGCCCGTACGGGCCGAAGTAGCGCACGCCCTTCTTCTTGGCGCCGCGCATCACCTGGACGCGGGGGAACTCTTCGTCGAGCGTCACCGCGAGATACGGATAGCTCTTGTCGTCGCGGTACTTGACGTTGAACCGGGGGTCGAACTCCTTGATCCAGGTGTATTCGAGCTGGAGCGCCTCGACCTCGGTGGAGACCACGGTCCACTCGACGGAGGCGGCGGTGGTGACCATCGTGCGCGTACGCGGATGGAGGCCGGCCAGGTCCTGGAAGTAGTTGGCCAGGCGCTGGCGCAGGCTCTTGGCCTTGCCGACGTAGATGACCCGGCCGTGCTCGTCGCGGAATTTATAGACCCCCGGCGAGTCGGGGATCTGTCCCGGCTTGGGTCGGTAGCTGCTGGGGTCTGCCATGCCCACCACCCTACTGACCGCCACCGACAATCACGGCGTCAGTCGGCGGGGGTGGGGGTGGAGGTGGGGACGGGGGCGGGGTGGGGCGGCGGGCTCGGATCCCCCCACCCCCGAACCCACCCCCCGCCCCCTCCCCCCGAAGGGGGAGGAGGGGGTGGGGGCGGGGGAAGAATCCGGCGGCCAGCAGCCGACCTCCCGCCCCCGCGACCCCACCCCCGCAGCGCCTCTTCTGCGCTTCTCCGGCGCTTCTCCGGCGCTTCTCCGGCGCCTCCTCAGCGCTGCTTCCTCAGCGTCTCCTCAGCTCTTCCTCAAGGCCTGCTCGGCCTCAGGGCCTGCTCAGCCTCAGAGCCTGCTCGGCCTCGGAGTCTCCTCGGCGTTCATCCCCTCAGCGCTCCCTGCGCCGCCGCAGAGCCGCCGCACCTGAGAGGCCCAGGGCGAGCAGGGCCGCGACGCCCGCCACGGTGGAGGCGGCGGCGACCGTGATGCTGTCGCCGGTCACCGTGTCGGCCGCGACGGGCGCGCCGGGGCTGCCCGCGGCCCGGGCCGCGGCATCCGGTGCGGCGCCCTGCCCGCCCTGCGGACCGTAGCCGCCCGCCTCTCCCCGCCTGTCGTACGCGGAGCCGGGGAGCTTGTCGCCGTACGCCTTCTCGACGCGCTTCCGGTAGGCCGCGACGGTGGTTCCGCGGTCGCCCACGGCCTTGCGGGCCGCCGCGTCCAGGGGTTCGATGCGGTCGCCGCGCTGGACGTACCAGGCGTCGATCTGCGGCTCGTGGAAGACCGTTCCCGTGGCATCCCGGGCGGCCCCGGCGGCGGCGTAGCGGGTCTCGTCGTCGCCGCTGGCGATGTTGACGACCTTCCACCCGGCACCCCGCCGCACGGTCCACACGGACGCCGTGCGGCCGTCGCCGGCGACGGCCTTGGTGGCGAGGAACTCCAGGCGGGCGACGGGGGCGTCGGCCTTGCCGCGGACGAAGTCCGGCGACAGGACGTAGACCGGGACGGTGGCGCCCTCGATGTGCGGGGCGGTGCGCGCGGACGCCGCGGTGCGGGCGCCGCCGCGGGCCTTGTCGGCGGCGAAGAAGCGGGTCAGCTCCGCCACGGTCGCGGGGGCCGCGGCCACGTCGTGGGCGGCGGCCACGCTCGCCCGGGCGGGGGCCGGCGGCGCGGGCACCTGGGCGGCCAGCGCGGTGCACGGGGCGAGGCCGGCGAGGGCGGCGGCGAGCGTCCCCGTGGCGGCGGCACGTACGGCGGTGCGCTTCGTCATGGCCTCAGGCTCCTATCCGGTAGAGGGAGTGCGTCCAGGAGAAGGAGCTGCCGTTCACGTAGTAGTCGAAGTCGCCCCAGTTGTACCGGTTGTTGGAGGGCCATGGGTCGCCCCAGTACAGCCAGTTCCGTGACGTGTCGTAGCCGTAGAGGACGTGCATGTGGCCGCCGCCGGAGGACCACTCGATGCGGGTCTCGATGGGGCGCTTGGCGTTGATCTCGTTCTGCACGGTGCCGTACCGGAGATACCCGGTCACATACGAGCCAGAATTGATGCCCATCCAGTCGAATGCGTTCTGCACATTTCCCAGTGTGGCCTGGTTGTTGGGGCAGTCGGTGCCCTGCTGACGGCCGAAGGCGGCGTTGCAGAACTGGTTCTGGCTGTAGTTCCGGCCGAACCAGGACGCGATGGTGTTGCCGGATCCGGCCCAGCACCAGTTGGTCTGCTGCTGGGCCTGCATGGTGATGTCGAGGCGGTTGGCGGCCGGCGCAGCGGCGGTGGCCGTCCCCGGAAGCGAGGTCAGCGCCGCAGCGGTGAGCGCCGCGGCCGACAGCCATCTGCGGCGCGAACGGCGGGCGAGCGGTGCACGGGTCATGGCGTTCCTCCCGACGTGGGGTGAGGGGGGAGAGGAGCGCATCCGGATGCTGCTGAGGAGCATCGGGTGTTGTCGCAGGCAGGTCAACACGCTTCAATGCGAGATGACATGGGGGTGTGGACGGACGGGCCCGGATGTGAACGGCCGGTGCCCGGCGTACTGCAGTGAAATGGCAGGGAGAGCGCGCGCCGTGTGAACCGGTTGTGAACATTCACCCGCGCGCCGGAGGATCGAGGCAATGGCACAGAACACTCCCGACATCGCACAGAACACTCCCGAATCGGCCGAACTGGCACAGCTGTTGCGTACCGGCCCGTTCCACCTGGCCCTGCGCAGCGCGCTCACCGCACGCGGTCTCGCACTCACCCGCGTCCAGCACAAGCTCGCCCAGCGCGGGATCAACATCGGCGTGACCAGCCTCAGCTACTGGCAGCAGGGGGCACGCCGGCCGCAGCGCCCCGAGTCGCTACGGGCGGTGCGCGCGCTGGAGGAGGTCCTGGGGCTGCCCGCACGGTCGCTGCACCGCCTCCTGGTGCCCGAGGAAGGCGCCCGCCCGGAGACCGTGCGGCCGGCCGCCCGCACATACCGCTCGCTGGTGGCGCCGGCCGGCTCCCTCCAGCAGCTGCTCGCCGAGCTGGGGACCCCGGCGGACGGCGGGCTGCACACCGTGGGGCACCACGAGCGGGTACGGATCGGGGCCCACCGCGAGCTGCGCGAACGGGAGTCGCTCCAGGTGGTGCGGGCCCACCGGGACGGTGTCGACCGCTATATCGCCATCCACCGCGGCGACGCCGGCTGCGATCCGGCCCGGGTGCGGGTGCGGATCGGGGAGAACTGCCGGCTGGGGCGGGTGCGCGGCGACGCGAAGAGCGGGGTGGTGGTCGCCGAGCTGCTCTTCGACACCCGGCTGCGGGCCGGGGACACCCATGTCTTCGGCTACGCCTTCGAGGACGGCAGCGGCGGCCCGAGCGCCGAGTACGTGCGCGGTTTCAGCTTCGCCGGCGGCCAGTACGTCCTCCAGGTGCGCTTCGACGAGGCGGCGCTGCCGGTGCGCTGCCACCGCTTCACCCAGGCGTCGGCGGGCGCCCCGCGCGCCGGCCGGCAGGAGCTGACGCTCAGCGGCCGGTACCACGCCGTCCACGTGGTGGAGCAGGGCGTCCGGCCGGGAATCGTGGGGATCGCGTGGGACTGGCGGTGAGCCGGGCGGCGTGCCCCGTACGGCCGCTCAGCCGGCGATCAGCTTGCCGCCCTGCGCCTTGACCGGTACCTCCGGCAGCGGCTGGGCCGCCGGGCCCTGGATGACCTGGCCGGTGGTCACGTCGAAGCGGCTGCCGTGACAGGGGCAGCTGCCCTCCTTCTTCTGGACCTCGGACAGAATGCAGCCGGCGTGGGTGCACTTGGCGCTGAAGCACTTGAACTCGCCCTCGGCGGGCTGCGAGACCACCAGCCGGTCCTCGCGGTACAGCTTGGCGCCGCCGACCGGCACCTCGGCGGCGGCCCCCAGATCGACCGGCTTGGTGGGCACCGCCGACGCGTCGGCACCCGAGCCCCCCGACGAGCAGGCCGCCAGCCCGAAGCCGGCGGCACCGGCGAGTGCGGCCCCGCGCAGTACGGTTCGGCGGGCGGGGGGCTGGCTCATGGCTGCTCCAGGAGGGCGCGGGGCGGCGGCTGCCGTCAGTGGATTCCGGTTCCCGACGATACCGGCACGGATTCCCCCACCTCCGCGGGGCCCCGGTGCCCGCCGAGCAGCTCCGCTTCGATCTCCTCCGGGCTGCGGCCCCTGGTCTCCGGCAGCAGCCTCCGGACGAAGAGGAAGGCGAGCAGGGTCGTCCCGGCGAAGAAGCGGAAGGTGGCCCCGGCGCCCCAGGCGTGCGGCAGCGCGGGGAAGACCAGCGCCACGATCATGTTGACACGATCATGCTGAACAGCCAGTCGAAGAGCACGCACAGCACGACCGCGGCGGCCCGGATCCGCATCGGGAACAGCTCCGGCAGCATCACCCACCGCACCGGACCCCAGGAGACCGTGAAGGCGCGATGTGCAGCGCGATCCCGAGGAGGGTGAGGGCGGACAGCAGCGCAGTAACGGCCGGCGCCGCACGGCTTGTTGGGGTCCACCGCGACCCGGTCGCCGACCGCCCGGTCCCGCACGGCCGCGCCGACCGCGACGATCTCGCCGGTCAGCTCGTGCCCGGGAACCAGCGGCTAGCGGGCGGCCGGCAGCTCGCCGCCGAGGAGGTGCATGCCGAGAAGGTGCATATCGGTGCCGCACAGGCCGCAGGGCGTGACGCGCACCACCACCTCGTCGGGCTCCGGGCAGGGGTCGGGCAGCTCGGTGACAGCGGTGCCGCACCGGGGGCCCGGTTCGGTGACCACGAGAGCGCGCATCGGCGCCTCCTCACGGCGTCGCGCGGGTTGGCGGCGAGGACGGTACAGAAGAACCGCAGGGACGTAAACGATTGCGCAAGCGTTTACGTTTGGTCTGTGACGGACGTACTGTGATGGACTTCGGCCGGGCGGACGCGGCCCGGATGCCGTCCGCCCCGAGTCGGGGAGGAAAGAGCCGGATGACAACGATGGTGGATGTGGCACGGCGCGCGGGCGTCTCCGTCGCCACGGTCTCGCACGTGCTGAACGACACCCGGCCGGTGCGCCCCGGCACCCGGGCCGCGGTGCTGGCCGCCATCGACGAGCTCGGCTACACCCACAACACCCTGGCCCGTTCGCTGGTCACCTCCCGCACCCGCTCCATCGGCCTCGCGGTGTCCGCGATCAGCAACCCGTACTTCACCGAGATCCTCCAGGGCGTCGAGGCCGGCGCCCTGGGGGCCGGCTACAGCCTGCTGATCGCCGATCCGCACGATGATCCGCGGCACGAGCGCAAGGTCGTCCAGCTGCTGCACGAGCGGCGGGTGGACGGCATGATCGTCGCGCCCTCCGCGGAGCCCGCCGAGATGGTCGGGTACCTGGCCCGACGCGAGGTGCCCACCGTGTTCCTGGACCGGCTGGTCGGCGACGGCCACGACCAGGTCTGCGCCGAGAGCGCCGGACCGGTGCGCCAACTGGTCGAGCACCTCGCCGACTTGGGGCACACCCGGATCGGCCTGGTCGCCGGGCTGCCCGGCCTGAGCACCACCACCGAGCGGGTCCGGGGCTACCGCGACGGGCTGCGCGCCCGCGGGCTGCTGTTCGCGCCCGAGCTGCTGGCCGGCGGCGGCTCCGAGGCGGCGGGCGCCCAGGACGCCACCCGCCGGCTGCTCGCCGCACCGCAACCGCCCACCGCGATCATCACCGCCAACAACGCGATGACGATCGGCGCCCTCCAGGCCCTGCGCGACCTGGGCCTGGAGGTGCCCCGCGACATCGCCCTGGCCTGCTTCGACGACTTCTCCTGGGCGGATCTCTTCACGCCCCGGCTGACCGCGATCGCCCAGCCCAGCAAGGAACTGGGGGCCGCGGCGGTCCGGCTGCTGCTGGCGCGCCTGGACGACCCGGACCGGCCGCCCCGTACCGTCCGCCTGCCCTGCGCGTTCGTGCACCGTACGTCGTGCGGCTGCCCCGAACCCGCTCCGCCCGCCATGCCGCCGGCCGGCTCCCCGGCCGCTGAGGAAAGGACCCGTACCCCGTGATCGTCGTCGCCGGCGAGGCGCTGATCGACCTCGTACCCAGCCCGCAGGAGCCCTCTCCGCAAGGCCAGTTGCCGGCACTGCTGCCGCGGCGCGGCGGCGGTCCGTACAACACCGCGATCGCGCTGGGCCGGCTGGGCTCGCCCACCGCGTTCTGCTCGCGGGTCTCGGCCGACGCCTTCGGGGAGTCGCTGCTGAACGGGCTGCGCGGCAGCGGGGTGGACACCTCGCTGGTGCAGCGCGGCCCGGAGCCGACCACGCTCGCCGTCGCGGACATCGGCCCGGACGGCTCGGCCGGTTACGGCTTCTACGTGGACGGCACCGCCGACCGGCTCTTCACCCTGCCGCCGGCGCTGCCCGAAACGGTCCGCGCGCTGTCGTTGGGCACCTGTTCGCTGGTGCTGGAACCGGGCGCGAGCGCCTACGAGGCGCTGCTCCAACGGGAGGCGCGGCGCGGGGTGTTCACCGCGCTGGATCCCAATGTGCGGCCCGGTCTGATCCTCGATCCGGACGCCTATCGGGCCCGTTTCCGCTCCTGGCTGCCCCATCTCTGTCTGCTCAAGCTGTCCCAGGAGGACGCGCTCTGGCTGGCGGGGGCCGGGCCGGACGCCGGCCGGGGCGCGGTCACCGCTGCCGCGCGCGAGTGGCTGGGCGCCGGGCCCGCGGCGATCGTGATCACCCGGGGCGGCGCGGGGCTGACGGTGCTGACGCAGGGCGGCGGTGAGTTGACCGTTCCCGGTGAGCGGGTCGCGGTCGTCGACACGATCGGCGCGGGCGACACCGTCAACGCGGCGCTGCTGCACCGGCTGGCGGCCCATGGCGCGCTGGCCTACGGCCCGCTCGCCCACCTCCCCGCCGACACCTGGGAGGACGTCCTCCGCTTCGCCGCCCGGGCCGCCGCCATCACCTGCTCGCGGGCGGGCGCGGAGCCGCCGTTCGCCGCGGAGCTGGCGGCGTAGCGCCGGACGGAGGGGCGGGCGGGGCCGGAACGCGCCACGGGGGCGGAGTCCCGGGCCCGGCCCGGCTCCGCCCCGTCATTGACGGTGCGTCAGGAGGTCCGGCGGGCCCGCGTCGTCGTCTTCTTGGCGGCGGCCTTCTTCGCCGCCGGCTTGGACGCGGTGGACCCGGCGGCGGCCGACTCGGTCACGGTCTTCTTCGCCGTGGCGTTCGCGGCCACCGTCTTCTTCGCGGCGGACTTCCGGGCGGCCGGCTTCCTGACCGCCCCGGTCACCGGCGCCGCGTCGCTGACCCGGTCGCCGAGGATCTCCCGCAGGAACTTGCCGGTGTGGCTGGCGGGGATCGAGGCGATCTGCTCCGGGGTGCCCTCGGCGACGACCGTGCCGCCGCCGTTGCCGCCCTCGGGGCCCATGTCGATGACCCAGTCCGCGGTCTTGATCACATCGAGGTTGTGCTCGATGACGATGACCGTGTTGCCCTTGTCGACCAGCCCGGACAGCACCTTGATGAGCTTGCTGATGTCGTCGAAGTGCAGACCGGTGGTCGGCTCGTCGAGGACGTAGACGGTGCTGCCGGTGGAGCGCTTCTGGAGCTCGCTGGCCAGCTTGACGCGCTGCGCCTCACCGCCGGAGAGGGTCGGCGCGGACTGGCCGAGCCGGACGTATCCGAGGCCGACCTCATGGAGCGTCTTGAGATGCCGGGCGATGGTCGGCACCGCCTCGAAGAAGCTCAGCGCCTCCTCGATGGGCATGTCCAGCACCTCGGCGATGGACTTGCCCTTGTAGTGGACCTCCAGCGTCTCGCGGTTGTAGCGCGCGCCGTGGCAGACCTCGCACGGTACGTACACGTCCGGCAGGAAGTTCATCTCGATCTTGATCGTGCCGTCGCCGGAGCAGTTCTCGCAGCGACCGCCCTTGACGTTGAAGGAGAAGCGGCCCGGCAGATAGCCGCGGACCTTCGCCTCCATCGTCTCCGCGAAGAGCTTGCGAACGTGGTCGAAGACGCCGGTGTAGGTCGCCGGGTTGGATCGCGGGGTGCGGCCGATCGGCGACTGGTCGACATGGACGACCTTGTCGACGAGGTCGTCGCCGGCGACCCGGGTGTGCCGGCCGGGAACCGACTTGGCGCCGTTGAGCTCGCGTGCGAGGTGGGTGTACAGGATGTCGTTGACCAGCGTCGACTTGCCGGAGCCGGAGACACCGGTGACGGCGGAGAGCACGCCGAGCGGGAAGGAGACGTCGATGTCGCGGAGGTTGTTCTCCTTCGCGCCGTGGACCGTCAGCTGCCGGGCCGGGTCGGCGGGGCGGCGGATGCCGGGCGTCGCGATCGCCTTCTTGCCGGACAGGTACTGACCGGTGATCGACTCCTTGTTGGCCAGCAGCTGCTTCATCGGGCCGCTGTGGACGACCTTGCCGCCGTGCTCGCCGGCGCCCGGGCCGATGTCGACGACCCAGTCCGCGACCTTGATGGTGTCCTCGTCGTGCTCCACGACGATCAGGGTGTTGCCCATGTCGCGCAGCCGCACCAGGGTCTCGATCAGCCGGTGGTTGTCGCGCTGGTGCAGGCCGATCGACGGCTCGTCGAGGACGTAGAGCACGCCCACCAGGCCGGAGCCGATCTGGGTGGCGAGGCGGATGCGCTGGGCCTCGCCGCCGGAGAGGGTGCCGGCCGCGCGGTTCAGCGAGAGGTAGTCGAGGCCGACGTCGACCAGGAACCTCAGCCGCTCGTTGACCTCCTTGAGGACCCGCTCGGCGATGGTCTTCTCGCGGGCGTTCAGCTTCATCGAGCGCAGGAAGTCGGCACAGTCGCTGATCGACATGGCCGCGACCTCGGCGATCGACTTCTCCTGGACCGTCACGGCGAGCACGATCGGCTTGAGCCGCGTCCCCTCGCAGGTCGGGCAGGGCACCTCGCGCATATAGCCCTCGAAGCGCTCCCGGCTGCTGTCGCTCTCCGCTTCGCTGTGCCGCCGCTTGACGAACGGCACGGCGCCCTCGAAGGCGGTGGTGTACGCCCGCTCGCGACCGTAGCGGTTGCGGTAGCGCACCTCGATCCGGGTCTTGTGGCCGTACAGCAGGGCCTTCTTGGCGCGCTGCGGCAGCCCGGCCCACGGGATGTCCGTACGGAATCCGAGGGCGTCGGCGAGGGCGCCGACCAACCGGCCGAAGTAGTCCTTGGTGTGGCCGCCGGACCAGGGGTGGATGGCGCCCTCGTCCAGCGAGCGGTCCTCGTCGGGGATGATCAGCTCGGGGTCGACCTCCATCCGCGTGCCGATGCCGGTGCAGTCCGGGCAGGCGCCGAAGGGCGAGTTGAACGAGAAGGAGCGCGGCTCCAGTTCCTCGAAGGAGAGGTCGTCGTAGGCGCAGTAGAGGTGCTCGGAGTACATCCGCTCGCGCTGCGGGTCGTCGGCGTCCAGGTCGACGAAGTCCAGGATGACCATGCCGCCGGAGAGGCCGAGGGCGGTCTCGACGGAGTCGGTGAGCCGCCGCTTGGCGCTCTCCTTGACCGTGAGGCGGTCGACGACCACCTCGATGGTGTGCTTCTCCTGCTTCTTCAGCTTCGGCGGCTCGGCGAGATGGATCGTCTCGCCGTCGACGCGGGCGCGGCTGTAGCCCTTGGTCTGGAGGTCGGAGAACAGATCGACGAACTCGCCCTTGCGCTCGCGCACCAGCGGGGAGAGCACCTGGAACCGGCTGCCCTCGGGAAGCTCCAGGACCTTGTCCACGATGGCCTGCGGCGACTGGCGGGCGATCGGCCGCCCGCACTCGGGGCAGTGCGGCTTGCCGATACGGGCGAAGAGCAGCCGGAGGTAGTCGTAGACCTCGGTGATCGTGCCGACCGTCGAGCGCGGGTTGCGCGAGGTCGACTTCTGGTCGATCGAGACCGCGGGGGACAGGCCCTCGATGAAGTCCACATCGGGCTTGTCCATCTGCCCGAGGAACTGCCGGGCGTAGGAGGAGAGAGACTCGACATAGCGCCGCTGCCCCTCGGCGAAGATCGTGTCGAAGGCGAGCGAGGACTTGCCCGACCCGGAGAGCCCCGTGAAGACGATGAGGGAGTCGCGGGGGAGGTCGAGCGAGACGTTGCGGAGGTTGTGCTCGCGAGCGCCACGGACGATGAGACGGTCGGCCACGCCGGTCGGCACCTTTCTTGGAGAGGGGCGGGAGCCGCGGGGCTGCGCCCGCCGCACGGTGAATGAGCAGAGGCGGCGGAGCGGAGCGGGGCCCCCGACCAAGGGTAGGGGGGCCGCCACGGCAGTGTCTTTGTGATGCCATACACGAGCCTATAGCACGCGCATTCGATTTACCGGCCCCGCAAGCCCTGTTCACCCAAACGTGTGGCCGCCCCGTACCCTTCCCGCCCCGCCGACCAGGCGTTACGCCATCCGGCTCGCGGCGGACCCGCCCCCGGCGCCGTCCGGCAGCGCCCGCTCCAGCACGTCGAAGGTGCGCCGGATCACCGCCTCCTGGTCAACGGCCACCTCATCCGCGGAGTCACCCGCCAGCGCCCGGGCCGCGGCTTCCGTGTACGCCGCCCGGCACCCGGAGATGATCAGCGCCGCGGCCAGCCGGTGGTCGTACCCGGGCCGCCCGGCATCGCCCCCGGCGGCCTCGGCCAGCAGCCCGGCCAGCGTGCCCTCGATCTCCTCGACCGCCTCGCGCGCCCGCGCCCGCAGCGCCGGCGCGTCCAGCACCGTGCGCCAGAAGTGCTCGAACCCCTCCCCCACCGCACCCAGCGGATGCCGCCGGGCCAGCAGGTCGAGCAGCAGCCGGCGCAGCGCGGCCGGCGGCGACTCGTCCGCGCCGCGTTCGCGGACCGCGCGGACGATCAACTCCGCGGCCTCCGGGATCCGGTCGAGGAAGAGGTCCTCCTTCCGCGGGAAGTAATTGAAGACCGTCATCGTGGACACCTCGGCGGCGCGGGCGACCTCGGCCACGGTGACGTTGTCGAAGCCGCGCTCGATGAAGAGCAGCGTCGCCTCCCCGGAGATCCGCTGCCGGGTGCGCAGCTTCTTGCGCTCGCGCAGCGTCAGTCGGCCGTCCTCCCCGGCGTACCCGGCCTCCGGCCCGGCGCCGGCCGCCGCGCCGCCGCCCCGCTCCTTCTCCACCACAAAGCCTCCCACCTGCCCGGGAACCGTTCGCAGAAAATTGTAGCCGGAACAAATTTTTAGTCACTACACTCACGCTCATGACACATGACGCAGACGTAGTCGTCGTGGGGGGCGGCCCGGTGGGGCTGATGCTCGCCTGCGAACTGGCACTGGCGGACGTCCGGGTCACCGTCCTGGAACGGCTGACCGACGTGGACCCGACGATCAAGGCGGGAGCCATCAACTCCCCCAGTGCGGAAGCCTTCTACCGGCGCGGACTGCTGCCCGCCCTCAGGGAGGTGCAGCACGCCGCCATGGAGCAGTTCAGCTCCTTCATGCGGCAGCGGCAGGCCGCCGGTGCCTCCGGGGTGACGTCGCCGCCCCGGTTCGCCGGGCACTTCGCGGGCATCATGCTGCGCGGCGACCTCCTGGACGAGTCCGACCCGGACTTCGGCGCGCCCGGCCCCGCCGCCGAGGTCGGCCTCATCCCCCAGGAAGCCCTGGAGCGCGTTCTCGGCGCCCGCGCCGCCGAGTCGGGCGTCACCCTGCGCCGCGGGGTGACGCTGACCGGCTTCGACGCCGAGGAGGACGGCGTCACCGTCCACACCTCGGAGGGGTCGCTGCGCACCGGGTGGCTGGTGGGCTGCGACGGCGGTCGCAGCACGGTGCGCCGGCTCGCCGGATTCCCGTTCCCCGGTACGGACCCGGAGATCACCGGTCATCAGGCCATCGTGGAGATGACCGGCTCCGATGCCCTGGGCGCGGGCTGGAACTGGACCGAGACCGGCACCTACGTCCATGGCCCGATGACCGGCCGGATCCTCACCGTGGAGTTCGACGGACCGCCCAGGGACCGTGAAGCGCCCATCACCGCCGAGGAGTTGCAGACCTCGCTGCGCCGCGTCTCCGGCGTCCAGGACGTCACGATCACCAAGGTGCACACGGCCACCCGCTTCACCGACAACGCCCGCCAGGTGCCCGAATACCGGCGCGGCCGGGTGCTGCTGGCCGGCGACGCGGCGCATGTGCACTCGCCGTTCGGCGGCCAGGGGCTCAACCTCGGCATCGGCGACGCGATGAACCTCGGCTGGAAGCTGGCCGCCACGGTGCACGGCTGGGCTCCCGAGTGGCTGCTCGACACCTACACCGCCGAGCGGCACCCCATAGGCGCCTGGGTGCTGGAGTGGACCCGGGCCCAAGTGGCGCTGATGCGGCCCGAATCCCACGCCAGGGCACTGCGCGAGGTGATCGCGGAGCTGTCGCTGACCAGCGCCGCCACCACCTTCTTCGTCAAGAAGATCTCCGGCGTCCAGCAGCGCTACGAGCTGCCCGGCAGCCATCCGCTGACCGGCCGCACCGCCCCCGATCTGGAGCTGTCCGACGGCAGCCGGCTCGCGGACCATCTGCACGGCGGCCAGGGCCTGTTGCTCGATCTGACCGGCGACCCCGACCTGCGCAAGCGCGCGACGGGCTACGGGCGCCGGGTGCAGGTCCTGGCGGCCGGCTGCCCGCAGCGGCCGGACCTGGCCGGGCTGCTGGTGCGTCCGGACGGCTGCACCGCCTGGGCCGCCGACGCCCCGGGGGAGTACGGCGAGCTGGACGCGGCGCTGCGGCGGTGGTTCGGAGTGCCCGAGGGCGCGGTGGCCTGAGGGCGGCGGGCCCCGGCGGGGCCGGTGCGCGGCGTTGTGCCCCGGTGGCAGGGGCCCGGGGAAGCGGTCGGCCCCCGGGGCACCGCACCGCCGAAGGGGGGCGGCGCCCCGCCCGCCCCTTCCGCGCCCTGCGCACCACCCGTGCCGCCGGCACCACCCCGCAGCCGCTCGGACCGCCGTCGACCGACTCCCGAACTCGCCCTCCTGGCGCTAGCGTCGAACCATGACCTCCCCTGACTTCCCCCGCGATGTGGCCGCCGTCCACGAGGCCACCGACCGCCTCCTGATCTCGCTGGGCAAGCTCGACGACGCCGCGATCGGCGAGCCGTCCCTGCTGCCCGGCTGGACCCGCGGCCATGTCCTGGCCCATCTGGCACGTAACGCGGACGCCCTGGTCAACCTCCTGACCTGGGCCCGTACGGACGTCCGCACCCCGATGTACGCCAGTGCGGCGGCGCGCGACGGCGATATCGAGCGGGACGCCGACCGCCCGCTGGCGGCCCACCTGGAGGACCTGCGGGAGAGCGCGGCCCGGTTCGCGGCGGCGGCGCAGGCGCTTCCGGAAGACCGCCGGGCGTTCCGGGTCGAGATGCGCAACGGTGTGGTCGAGCGGGCCGACCGGCTGGCGCTGCGCCGGCTGGCCGAGGTCGAGCTGCACCATGTCGACCTCGGTGTCGGCTACGCCGTGGAGCAGCTGCCGCCCGCCTTCCTGGACAGCGAGCTGGAGTTCCTGGCCACCGTGAAATTCGCCGGGCACCCGGAATTGCCCGCACTGGAGCTGCGGACCGATGACGGCCGCACATGGCGCACCGGGCGCACCGGCTCCGGGGATGACGCCGGGGACGCATCCGTGGTGGTGACCGGCCCGGCGACCGCCCTGGTCGGCTGGCTGACGGGGCGTGCCGACGGTGCCGGTCTGGACACCCAGGGCTCGCCGTTGCCGGTCATCCCGCCGCTCTAGAGTTGATCCCATGGGCTACAGCGGAGCAGTGAAGGTCGGCGGACCGGCCGAGGTGCATGAGCTATCCGACCTCATGATCTCGAAGGTTGCGGTCGGTCCGATGAACAACAACGCCTATGTGCTGCGGTGCCGTGCGACCGACGAGCAGCTGCTGGTCGACGCCGCCGCCGAACCGCACACCCTCCTGACGCTGATCGGCGACAGCGGCCTCACGTCCGTGGTCACCACGCATCAGCACGGCGACCACTGGGGCGCGCTGCGCGAGGTGGTCGATGCGACGGGTGCGCGGACGTACGCGGGGCGGTACGACGCCGAGGGGATCCCGGTCCCCACGGACGTGCTGGTGGAGGACGGCGACACCGTGACCGTGGGCCGGGTCCGGCTGACCGCGCGTCATCTGGTGGGGCACACCCCGGGCAGCATCGCGCTTATCTACGACGATCCGCACGGCCATCCGCACGTCTTCACCGGGGACTGCCTGTTCCCCGGCGGGGTCGGCAACACCTGGGGCAGTGCGGAGCGGTTCACCAGCCTGCTCGACGACGTGGAGACCAAGCTCTTCAACCGGCTGCCGGATGAGACCTGGGTCTATCCGGGCCATGGTGACGACACCACGCTCGGCGCCGAACGGCCGCATCTCGCGGAGTGGCGCGAGCGCGGCTGGTAGCGGCGGATCCTGCAATTCCGGGCCCGGCGGCGGAAATCCGGCGCCGGGCCCGGTGCGTCAGCCGCGGACGCGCTCACCGGCCTCCACGGCCGCCGCGTCCCGCCCGGCCGCCGCTTCCTTCCCGGCCGTCGCCTCGGCCGTCGTCTGCCGCTTCGAGGCCCGCAGGCTGGTGACGGTCGTGACGACCAGCACCGCGCAGATGACGCCCAGCGAGACCGGGATGCCGATCTCCGGGACGGCCACCCCGGACTCGTGCAGGGCGTGCAGCACCAGCTTGACGCCGATGAACCCCAGGATGATCGACAGGCCGTAGGAGAGGTGGACCAGCTTCTTCAGCAGCCCCCCGATCAGGAAGTACAGCTGCCGCAGGCCCATCAGGGCGAAGGCGTTGGCCGTGAAGACGATGTACGGGTCCTGGGTGAGGCCGAAGATCGCCGGGATGGAGTCCAGCGCGAAGAGCACGTCGGTGGTGCCGATGGCCAGCATGACGATCAGCATCGGCGTCATCAGCCGGCGGCCGTTCTCGACCACGAACAGCCTGGTGCCGTGGTAGCGGTCGGTCGACGGGAAGCGCCGCTCGACCGCCTTCAGGAAGCGGTTCTCCTCGAACTCCTCGTCCTCCTCCCCGGCGCGCGCCTCCTGGACGAGCTTCCATGCGGTCCAGATGAGGAACGCGCCGAAGAGGTAGAACACCCAGGAGAAGTTGGCGATGATCGCGGCGCCCGCGCCGATGAAGCCGGCCCGCAGCACCAGGGCGATCAGCACGCCGACCATCAGCACCCGCTGCTGGTATGTCGCCGGCACCGCGAACTTGCTCATGATCAGGACGAAGACGAAGAGGTTGTCGACGCTCAGCGACTTCTCGGTGATGAAGCCCGCGAAGAACTCGCCGGCCGGCGCACCCCCGCCGAACACCAGCAGGCCGAGCCCGAACAGCGCGGCGAGCGCGACCCAGACGGCTGTCCAGATTCCGGCTTCCTTGAGGGAGACCTCATGGGGTTTGCGTCCGCCGATGAAGAAATCGACGGCGATCAGGGCAGCCAGACCGAGGATGGTCAGCCCCCACAGGGTCGGGGAAACGTCCACTGCTCCTCCGGCACGGTCGTACGGCACACACAGCGTCGTCGCTGCCGGGGATCTCGGGGCCCCTCGCACAAAGAAGGGTAAAGGAAGGCCATGAAACAGTAAAGGAAAGCCCAAAATTGCTGGTCGAGTGTGTTTCCGGGTAGGGCGGCGAGGTTCCCGGTGGGACGGATGCCGGTGGACCGCCGTCGGCCGCTCGCACCCCGATGACCGGTCGTGCGCCGGAAGCCGGTCGGAGGGCCGGAAGCCGGCCGGGGGCCAGCGCGCGGCCGGGCGCCGGTGAACCGACGTCACGGGCACCTGGCCCGGCGGGCCGCGGCAGGGCGCGCCGGAGCGGACCCAGCACCGGCGCGATGCCGCCGCGATGCCGCACCGCCATACCGACGCGATGGCGCACCGCCATCTGGAGCAGCCCCACCCGCCGGATCGGCGCCGCCCAGGGGTGGCGACCCTGGGCAGCGGCAGACGGGGCCTTCGCCCCTCCTACTTCACCCCGGCCTCCCTCATTTGCCGCAGCTCCTTCTTCAGTTCGCCCACCTCGTCCCGGAGTCGGGCGGCGACCTCGAATTGCAGCTCGGCCGCGGCGGCCCGCATCCGCTCCGTCATCTCCTCGATCATCTCGGCGAGTTCGGCGGCGGGGCGGTCCGTCAGGGGCGCGGCGGCCTTGCCGCCCTTGCCCTTCGCCGCCTTGCCGGCCTTCCCGCCGAGCGCCGGGACGGGCGCCTTGGTCTTGCCGTCCTTGGCGTCCGCGCCCTTGCGGTAGCCGGTGCCGAGCAGCTCCTGGGTGTCGATCTCCTCGCGGGCGATGGTGGCGACGATGTCGCCGATCTTCTTGCGGAGCGGCTGCGGGTCGATGCCGTTCGCCGTGTTGTACGCGAGCTGCTTCTCGCGGCGGCGGTTGGTCTCCTCGATGGCCTTCTCCATCGCCGGGGTGACCTTGTCGGCGTACATGTGCACCTGGCCGGAGACATTGCGCGCCGCGCGGCCGATCGTCTGGATCAGCGCCGAACCGGACCGCAGGAAGCCCTCCTTGTCGGCGTCCAGGATGGCCACCAGGGAGACCTCGGGCAGGTCCAGTCCCTCCCGGAGGAGGTTGATGCCCACCAGGACGTCGTACTCCCCCGCCCGCAGCTCGCGCAGCAGCTCCACGCGCCGCAGGGTGTCCACGTCGCTGTGCAGATAGCGGACCTGGATGCCGAGCTCCAGGAAGTAGTCCGTCAGGTCCTCGGCCATCTTCTTGGTGAGGGTGGTGACGAGAACGCGCTCGTCCTTCTCGGTGCGCTTGCGGATCTCGTGCACCAGGTCGTCGATCTGCCCATCGGTGGGCTTGACGACAACCTCCGGGTCGACCAGGCCGGTCGGCCGGATGATCTGCTCCACGAAGCCGTCGCTGCGTGCGAGCTCGTACGGGCCGGGCGTCGCGGACAGATAGACGGTCTGGCCGATGCGCTCCAGGAACTCCTCCCACTTCAGCGGCCGGTTGTCCAGTGCGGACGGGAGCCGGAAGCCGTGCTCGACGAGGGTCCGCTTGCGGGAGGCGTCGCCCTCGTACATGGCGCCGATCTGCGGGACGGTGACATGCGACTCGTCGATGACCAGCAGGAAGTCGTCCGGGAAGTAGTCGATGAGGGTGTTGGGCGCGGAGCCCGGCTCGCGGCCGTCCATGTGCATCGAGTAGTTCTCGATGCCCGAGCAGGAGCCGATCTGGCGCATCATCTCGATGTCGTAGGTGGTGCGCATCCGCAGCCGCTGGGCCTCCAGCAGCTTGCCCTGCTTCTCCAGGGTGGCGAGCCGGTCCACCAGCTCCGCCTCGATCCCGGCGATGGCCTTCTCCATGCGCTCGGGGCCCGCGATGTAGTGGCTGGCGGGGAAGATGTACAGCTGCTGGTCGTCGCTGATGACCTCGCCGGTGAGCGGGTGGAGGGTGGACAGCGCCTCGATCTCGTCGCCGAACATCTCGATCCGTACGGCCAGCTCCTCGTAGACCGGGAAGATCTCGATGGTGTCGCCGCGGACCCGGAAGGTGCCGCGGGTGAACGCCATGTCATTGCGGGTGTACTGGATGTCGACGAAGCGGCGCAGCAGCTGGTCGCGGTCGATCTCGTCGCCGACCTTCAGGGGCACCATCCGGTCGACGTACTCCTGGGGCGTACCCAGGCCGTAGATGCAGGACACCGACGCGACCACGACGACGTCGCGCCGGGTGAGCAGCGAGTTCGTCGCGGAGTGGCGCAGCCGTTCGACCTCCTCGTTGATGGAGGAGTCCTTCTCGATGTACGTATCGGACTGCGGGACGTACGCCTCGGGCTGGTAGTAGTCGTAGTAGGAGACGAAGTACTCGACGGCGTTGTTCGGCAGCAGCTCGCGGAATTCGTTGGCGAGCTGCGCCGCGAGGGTCTTGTTGGGCGCCATCACGAGCGTCGGGCGCTGCAGCTTCTCGATCATCCACGCGGTGGTCGCCGACTTGCCGGTGCCGGTCGCGCCCAGCAGGACGACATCCTTCTCACCCCCGCGGACGCGCCGCTCCAGCTCGGCGATGGCCGCCGGCTGGTCACCACTGGGCTGGTAGGGGCTGACGACCTCGAAAGGCGCCACCGTGCGTTCGATCTTTGATACGGGCCGCATGGGATCCACCGTACGACCCGCCACTGACAATCGGCGCCACGCACGCTCTGACCAGCGGCTTTGCCGGGGGGGATGAGGGGCGGTGGCGAGCTGCGGCGGTGCGGCGGCCGTCCGGTCCGCCGCCGGGCCGCACGCCTGCTCGCAGCGTGGTCGACCGCGGCGAGCCCGGTCGCGGAAACCGGCAGGTCCCCGCCGGCGCGTCCCGCCGCCGCGCTACGCCATCGGTGCGACCGGTAAAACCGTTCAAGCGCACGAAGGGTGACGAACCGTCGGCCGAGATGCGCGGATGCCGAGGCTCCGGCAAGTTGGACGACGTCGGGCGTTCGTCTGCTGCACGGGCATTCCGGGCCTCCTGCAATCACGGCGCCCCGCACGGAACACCGGCCACTTCTCGTTCAGCGCCCGGCCACCGCCCGACTCCCCCGCTTCGGCCCGGCTGCGAGCCTCCGTCCGTCCGCCCCCGTTCACCTCACTTCACGTCAGCTCACTTCCACGACGTCACGAGGAGTCCGTATGCGTATTCGCCCCGTCACCGCCGTTGCCACCGGTGCGCTCATGGGTCTTTCCGCGCTCGTCCTCTTGCCGGCCGATGCCCAGGCCGCGTCCCATGGGCATCCGCCGGTGGTGGTCGGCCACCGCGGCGCCGCGGCGTACGCGCCCGAGAACACCCTCGCCTCGATCGACACGGCCCACCGGCTCGGCATCACCTGGGTCGAGAACGACGTCCAGCGCACCAAGGACGGACATCTGGTCGTCCTGCACGACACCTCGCTGGCCAGGACGACCAACGTCAAGAAGCTGTTCCCGAGCCGTTCCCCGTGGAACGTCGGTGCCTTCACGCTCCGCGAGATCGAGAAGCTGGACGCGGGCAGCTGGTTCGGCGCGAAATTCAAGGGCGTGCGGGTGCCCACCCTTCGGAAGTACCTGCACGAGGTCGACCACAACGGGCAGAGGCTGCTGATGGAGCTCAAGAACCCGGAGCTCTACCCGGGCGTCGAGCGCCAGGCCCTCCGGGAGCTGCGCCGCGACGGCTGGCTGGACCGGCGGCACATCAAGCACCGCCTGATCATCCAGAGCTTCAACGCCGACAGCCTCAAGAAGGTCCACCGGCTGAACCCGACTCTCACCACGGGCTTCCTCGGCAGCCCCCCGGCGGCCGACCTCCCCAAGTACGCGAAGTTCTGCGACCAGATCAACCCTCCGCACACGGCCGTCACCCGGCGGTACGTGAACGCCGTGCACGCGCTGCGGGGCCCGCACCACTACCGCCTGGACCTCTTCGCCTGGACCGTCGACGACGGCCCGTCCACCGTCAAATACGCCGACCTGGGCGTCGACGGGATCATCAGCAACAAGCCCGACGTGGTACGCGACGCCCTGAACGACGGCGACGACTGACCGCACCGGGGCGACCGGAGCGGGCCCGGGCACCGGCCGCCGCTCCGTTCCCCACCGCGTTGTCGGTGGCGCGCCCTACCCTGATCACGTGACGAACTCAGAGCAGGTTCCAGGCCCGGCGAGGGCGCCGGACGCGGGTCCGGAGGCGGACCGCCCGGCCCGCCGCGACTGGGGCCGGACGCGTATCGAGACCCCCATCGGGCCGCTGCTGCTCGCGGCGACCCGGGAGGGGCTGGCCCAGGTCGTGTTCCATGCCGACGAGCGCGTGGCCCGGCGCGCGCAGGCCCGTCTGGAGCACTCCTTCGGCGGCCCGCCGGTCCCGGGGATATCCCACCTGGCGACGGCCGCCGCCGAGCTCGGCGGGGATTTCGCGGGGGGGCTG
>NZ_KN708638.1:2014914-2037891 GCF_000805335.1 Streptomyces sp. CT34
TTTCGCGGGGGAGCTGCGGACCTTCACCGTCCCGCTGGACTGGTCGCTGTCCTCCGGGTTCAACGCCCGGGTGCTGCACGCTCTGGCCGACGGCGTCCCCTACGGCAGCGTGGTCGGCTATCAGGACCTCGCCGACCGGGTCGGGGAGCCGGGCGCCGCCCGTGCGGTGGGCGCGGCGATGGGCTCCAATCCGCTCCCGGTGATCGTCCCCTGCCATCGCGTGGTGGCCAGCGACGGCGGTATCGGCGGCTTCGGCGGCGGCCTAGAGACCAAGCGGCTGCTGCTGGCCCTGGAGGGCGTCCTCCCGGCCCCTCTCTTCTGACCGCCCCCGCTCCCCTCCAGTCCCTCCGAGCTCGTCAGAACCTCTTCCGTATCTCCATCTCTCCCGCATCGCTTTCGCCCCCGCCCGTTCCTCGCGGAACCCCTTCCGTGAGCCGGGATCCGCTCCATGAAGGGCCGTCCATGTCCCGTCAGATCGCCCTGCTCCGCGGCATCAACGTGGGGGGCCACAATTCCTTCCCCAAGGCCCGCCAGTTGGAGCTGGCGCGGTCCCTGGGCTTCGAGGACGTCCAGGTGCTGCTGCAGACCGGCAACCTCGTCTTCGCCGATCCCGGCACGCCGCCGGCGGAGACGGCCCGGACGATCGAGGAGCGGATCTCCGCCGAGCTGGGCCTGTCCGTACCGGTGGTCGTACGGACCCGCGACGAGCTGGCCGCCGCGGTCGCCGCGAATCCCTTCCCGCCGGCCGTGTCGGAGCCCAAGAGCCTGCATGTGACGTTTCTGTCGGCGGTGCCGTCCGACACGGCCGGGCTGGACGCGCTCGATCCCGACGCCTTCGCTCCGGACCGGTTCCGGCTGGTCGGACGCGAGCTTTTCCTGTGGTGCCCTGATGGCGTCGGCCGCTCCAAGCTGGCCGGCGCGGTGGGCCGCGCGCGGCTCGGGGTGACGGCCACGGCGCGCAACTGGAACACCGTCACCAAGATCCTTGCGCTGGCCGACGCCTGAACGGGCCGGCACCCGTTCCCCCGGGCGCGCGTCCCGGGGCCGACCGCAGGGTGCGGGACCGGCCCCGGTACGGCGCCTCGGCGGTCCCTCAGCGCCAGCCGTGGACCTCGCGCAGCCGGTTGGTGACGAGGTCGAAGCGGCCCCGGTCCAGGGCGCACGCCTCGCGGCGCATCCCCGCCGGGTGCACCCGCAGCACCCGGTCCAGGGCGATCCAGGAGTCGCGCCCCTCGCGGTCCCAGGGGCCCGAGCCGATGGCCACCCAGTCCCGGTCGTCGTTGTGCCGCTTGCTGGACAGCTGCACGGCCAGCAGCGTACCGGCGGCCTCCCAGGCCACGACCAGTACCGGCCGGTCCTTGCCCCGGCCGTCGTTCTCCTCGTAGGGCACCCAGGTCCAGACGATCTCGCCGGGGTCCGGGGCACCGTCCGGGTCGGGGGCGTAGGTCATCGTCACGGTGCCGACGGCGCGCGGCCGGGCCTCCACGGTCGCGGTGGGGCCCTGGCTGCCGGGCAGCGGCGGGTGTGCGCGGGCCGCGTCGGACGAGTTGAGCGAATGGGATGCAGTCACCCCCTCACGCTAGCCGCCTCGCCGAATCCGCTGTTCAGCGGCGTGCGTTCGGTCGTCCGCGGTCGATTGTCAGTGGTCGCCCGTACGGTTTTTCACAGCGGGGACGGTCGCTGTGACCGACCGGGAGGGAGCGCCCATGTCCGAGACCACAGCCGCCGGGAGGATCGGCGAGAAGATCCACAAGAGCTGTGCCGGTCATCCAACGGCGGTGCGCCGCCCGGACAGTGACGTGCCGTCAGGTCACATCGCGTCGTCGACGGCGCGGGCGGTAGCCCCGGTGCTGTGGCGGCTCCGTACGGGCGCCGCCGCGTTCGGCCTCCATGTCGCGAAGGGCCACTGCCTGGTGGGCGATCAGAACGGCGAGGTCTTCACGCCCGGCCACGACGGCGAGGTGCCGGCCCGCTGTCGGCTCCCGGACGACGTCATGTGCCCGGCCGCCCGTTCAGCCGGCCGGACCGCTCCAGGCCGGCCGGAGCGGATCGTCGGCCCGTACGACGACATCCGCCGCTTCCTCGGGCCGGGTCTCGGCGTCGTAGCGCGCGAACGCCGGCAGTGTCCATCGTTCGCCCTCGGGGGTGCGGCGGGCGAGCGCGGCCGGCGACAGCTTCAGGTGCACGGAGAAATCGAAGGGAAACCAGTGTCCGAGCAGCAGCGGGCCGTGCAGCAACAGCACGCCGCCGGGCGGCAGTTCGACGTACGCACTGCGCGTCGCCCGGTCCGCCACGGGGTCCCACAGATCCGGCAGCACCCGCCCGGTGCCACCCGGCTCCAGCGGCTGGAACACCTCGCGCCACAGGGCCTGCCGGTCGAACCATTCGTCGTGGTAGGCGTCCGGGTCCTCGCGCCCGTATTCCAGCCGGAGCGAGGCGGGGCGCAGAAAGCCGTGGGTGCCGGCCTTGTGCACCGGCCGCCCCCGGAGCCGCAGTGCCTCGGCGAGCCGCCCGGCCAGCTCGCCGGGGGACGCGGCGGGAGCCCCGTCGACGGCCACCCGCAGCCAGGGGCTGCCGTCCTTCGCCGTCATCGCGGCGATGCGCCCGGCGAGCGCGTCGGTCAGCCGTTCCCAGGTGATCGCTTCGAGCCGCACCCGGCCATTCTGCCCGGCCGCCGGGTGCCGGGCGCGCGGGGTCAGCCGGCAGGCGGTCGGTTGCCCGACGTGCCGAAGCCGACGCCGGAGACGATGCCGGCCTGGATCACCGGAGCGTTGACCGTACCGCCGCTGATGGTGTTGTGGACGTCCCGTACCGTTGCGCCCTCCTGCCGAGGGGCCACCTCGTCGAGCAGGGCCCGCAGTTCGGCCGCCGCCCCGGGGTCCTCGCTCAGCAGCCGCCGCAGCCGGGCCTGCCAGACCGCGGTCACCCCCGTCACCACGGCGTCATCGCCGTCCTGGCGGGCGATCGCCACATCGGTGCTCGCCGTCTCCAGCTGCTCCGCCAGGGCCGCCTCGTCGTCCGTACCCCGGCGCCGGGCGAGGAAGGCCGCCATCCGCCCGCGGACCGTGGCCCAGCCCTCCGTCGCCATCTGCTGCACCAGCGTCGTCGCCCCCGCCGTGGCGAGCGCCACCAATTCCGCTTCCATCAGACCCCCTTGTACGTCGTGTGTGCGTGGTCCTGCTGCCGGTGCCACGGTAGAGAGGCGGGCCGCCTCATGAACAGCCGCTGGTCCGGGTGGCGCGGTTCAGGCGTCGTCCGCGGCCGGGCGGGCCGCTCCGTAGCGGCTGAGTTCGGCCGCCGCCTCCTTCGTCGCCTCGATCACGCTGTCGGGGGCCACCGGCATGACGGACTTGAGCTTGAGCAGCAGCACCGCTCCCATGATCGAGCCGTCCCACATGATGGGCGCCGCGCAGGAGTTCCAACCGGCCATGCACTCCTCGTAGCCGAGCGCGTAACCGAGGTCGCGGACCTCCGCCAGGGAGGCCAGCAGGGCGTCGTTGTCCCGGTAGACGCCGGGGCCGGCCTGTTCGGGGACGGGCTCGGCGAGCACCCGCTGCTGAAGGACCTCCGGCAGGTAGGCGAGGATGGTCCGCCCGGAGGCGCCGGTGCGCAGGGAGCGGGTCACGGACAGCACGTCGCGCGGCGTCATGCCCAGTTCGGCCAGGTCGGAATCGCCGACGGCCATGTCGACGCACTGCCGTTGCGCGCCGGAGAAAGGCGCCACCATGTAGAGGAAGGCGAGCCCGTCGCCGGTGGCCGCGCGCAGTTCGCGGAGCACCGTCTGGGCGCCGTCGAGGCGGTGGTCGAGGGCGGTGAAGGCGAGTTGGGCGGCGGAGGTCCGCAGCCGGTAGAGGCCGCGGTCCACCCGCTCGAAGATCCGCTGGTAGATCCCGGACTGCAGGATCCGGTAGACGACGGAGTCGTCCAGGCCGGTGACCTCGGCGATCTCCCCCGGTCCGTGGGCGGATCCGCCGAGTTCGGCGAAGGCCGCCTGGACGAGGAAGACCCGCTCGGCATGGCTGGATCCGGACGTCCGGGAGCCGGCGGACGGCGTGTGCTCGGACCGGCCGGCGCGCTGCGCGGCGTCCGGAGCCGTGGACGGCGATGCCGTGATGCGATGGCCCATCGTGTGCTCTCTCCCCTGGCTGTGGTCCGCGCCCGAAGGCGCACGGCATGTGCGGTGCGGGCCGCCCCGCGCCCCCTGTCGCGGGGGTTATCGGGCGACGTCGAGGGCGAGTTTCCCGGTCGGGGTGCGGGCGGCGAGGTCGTGGTGCGCCCGTGCCGCGTTCCCGAGGGCGTAGGTGGTGCCGGTCAGCGGCTTGAGGGAGCCGTCGCCGACGGCGTCGAACAGCGCGCGCATGGAGGTGGGCAGCGCGGTGCGGTCGGCGTAGAGCTGGGGCAGCCAGAATCCGGAGACGGTGATGGAGCGTTCCATCAGGTCCCGGGTGGACACGCTCGCCAGCTCGCCGCCGGCGAAGCCGTAGACGGCCAGCCGGCCGCACGGGGCGACGGCGGCCAGGGTCCGGGCGAAGGTGGCGCCGCCGGTCATCTCCAGCGCCGTCTGGACCGGGCCGCCGGCCGCGTCCAGGATGCGCTCCGTCAGGTCGTGGGCGGTGGAGTCGACCACGGCGTGGGCGCCCAGGTCCTGCGCCAGCTCGCGCTTCTCGGCGGAGCCGGCGAGGCCGATGACCTTCGCGCCGGCGCGCGCGGCGAGTTGGACGGCCAGCGAGCCGACCCCGCCGGCCGCGGCCGGTACGACCACGGTCTCGCCCTCGGTGACGCGCAGCGCGGTGAACAGCAGATGCCAGGCGCTGTTGCCCTGCAGGGCCAGCGCGACGGCCTGGGCGTCGGTGACGGCGTCGGGCACGTCCCAGGTGACGCGGCGGTGCAGCAGGGCCCGTTCCGCGTATCCGCCGCCGCGGCTGAGCCCGACGACGCGGCGTCCGCCGTCCGTCGTCCCGACGACCTCGTTGCCGGGGATGTACGGCAGCTCGACGGGTGCGAGATAGGAGTCCCCGCGTACGTGCACATCCGCGTAGTTGATGCCGGCCAGGGTCACGTCGACCAGCGTGTGACCGCCGCGGGGCTCCGGCTCGGGGACGTCCTCCAGCCGCAGCACGTCCGGGCCGCCGAACTCTCGCATCACAATCGCGCGCACGACTCTCCCTCGGGTTCTCCAGTGCGGTGCCCGCACAGGGTAGGCACGGCATGCGCCGGACCGCGGTCACCCGATCATTTCGCGCCAACCATCCGGACTTTTTTGGACCAATGCCGTTCGTCTCCAGCCTCATTGCGATCGACTTTCTCGCGTCGCGAGAAAAGAGCGGGGTATTTTCCACCCATTACGCCGTTTTGCTGCGGATCTACCCGGCGGTATGCAGCGTATGGCTCCCACACATCCCTCACTCGCATTCGGGTACCGGAAGTGATCGCCGCCGCCTACGATCCGGTCGTGTGTCCGCCGTTGACCAGATGCGACGGCTGCGTTCCCAGGGGCAGAGCGCGTTGCGCGAGGCAGTGGTGCTCACCCACCTCACCCGGTGTTCCGGGCGGGGAGTGGCGGAGGGCGTGGCCGGGCAGGTGGCGGGGCGGACACGGCCTGAGGGGGAATCATGATGGGGAAATCGGGGGGCGGCAGGCCGGCGTTCGCGCCGGCCTGCCGGGACCTACAGAGAGTTCTGCCGCTTCCACCGGCACCGCTGCGCATTCTGCGGACCGCGTCCGCTTCTCTGCCGTCGCTGACGGCGCACTTCACCGCTGCCACCGACGCCGTCATCGCCGCCGCGCGCCGCCGTTCCCGGCCGTATGCCGCACCGCCCTTTCTGGACGCGGCCCGGCCCCGCCCGGGAATCGCGCGCCACCGCCGAGAAAGGGACTGCCCATGAACGCGTCGAGCAGCACCGGCAGCGCCGGGCTCCAGTTCACGCACCCGCATCTCGCCGTGGTGCTCGGCGGCGGCTTCACGGGCATGCTCGCCGCCGCGGCACTGTCCGAGCACGCCGATGTGATCTTGGTCGAGCGGGACCGGCTGCCGCGAACTCCCGTGCTACCGACGGACCTTCCGCAACCCCGGCACGCCCATCTGCTGGCGGCGGAGGGCGCCCGGGTCGTGGAGAGCGTACTGCCCGGCACGGTCGAGGCATGGCTGGCCGAGGGCGCCCGCCGGATCGCGATGCCGCCGGAGCCCGCCGCCCCGTCCGCGCAGGGCCGGTTAGGCCGCCGGGCGCGCCCCCGGCAGGTGTTCGCCTGCTCGCGCGATCTGCTCGACCGGGTCATCCGCCGGCAGGTACCGGCACTTCCCGGGGTCACGGTGCTCGACGGCACGGAGGCGGAGCGTCTGACGGGCACCGGAGAGCACGTCACCGGGGTGCAGGTCCGCGACACCACCACCGGCGAAACGTATCGTCTGGATGCCGACCTGGTCGTCGACGCCACCGGCCGCCGCTCCACCACTCCGGACCGGCTGGCGGCCCTGGGCCTGCCGGCCGCGCCGGAAGACGTCCGGGACTTCGGGATCGTCTCCGCGACCCGCATCTTCCGCGCCCCGGCCGGAGCGGACAACACCCCGGTGGTCACCGCCCGTTCGGACCGCGGCGCGCGCGTCCTGGACGGTGAGCACGGCGGCCCGGACCCGGATGGGCCGTATCCGGCGCAGACGGCGACGCTGGTGCCGATCGAGGACGGCCGCTGGCTGGTCACCCTCACCGGCGGTGGCACCGGCGGCGAACGGCCGTCGGAACGCGCCGACCGGTTCGTGCCGTTCGCCCGCGCGATAGGGGACTCCGTCATCGGTGACCTCATCGCCGACGCCGAGCCGCTGAGCGAGGTACGGCTGACCCGCGACACCGCCGCCCGCCGCCACCGCTATGAGCAACTGCCGTGCTGGCCCACCGGATTCCTCGCCCTGGGCGGCGCGGTGGCCTCGGTCACCCCTGACTGCGGCCAGGGCCTGTCGATCGCCGCGCACGGCGCCGCCGCGCTGCGCGAGGCGGTGCGGCGGTACGGCCTGGACGATCCCGCGCTCGCCCGCCGCGTGCAGCGCACCATCGGCCGTATCGTGCAGGCGCCCTGGGCCCTGGCCACCGGCGAGGGCCTCTTCCCGGGTACCAGCCGGCCGTCGCCGTCCCTGGCCTCCCGCTTCGTACGCGGTGCCCTGCACGTCGGGCCGGGCGGCACCGGCGGCCGGCCACCGGTCTGCCGCGGCTACGTCGATGTGGTGACCCCCACCGCGCCCGCGGCCGGCCCGACGCGCCCGGTGGCCCCGGCTCCGGTGCCGGCCCCCGCCGCCCCCACGTCGGCGGTGCGGTCACCGGGCTCCGGCACCTCCGGGGCGCCGTCCTCCGTCTCGGCCATGCTGGCCGCTTCGGCCGCCGCGGCGCGCACGGGCGGTGCGCCCGGACCGGCGCAGCCACCGGCCGCCCCCATGGGACGCGGGGGCGCACCGGCTGCCCGGAGGCTGCCTCGTCCCCGCGGGTTCGGGCCGACCGGCCTGCGGCGGCGCATCTACGGCGCGAGCCGGCGCAAATCGGGCGACGGCTGAGGTCAGGGCACCTGGCGGCGCCGTCGCACGGGCCCTGAACTACGGTGGAGCGCCGGGAGACCTCCCGAGGGCCATGGGGGCGCTCCGCCCCGTCATGGCCAGTTCCTTCACCACCAGGGGGTTGCGGACACCGGTGCTGCGCGCTAAGAGAAGCCTGGCCGCGAACCGCGAACCGCGAACCGCGAACCGCGAACCGCGAACCGCGGGCGGGTGCCGGTGCGGGTGCCGGTGCGGGTGCGCTTGCGGGTGCCCGTGTGCGGAGGGGCGCGACACCACACAGGGGCTGCTGCCCCCGCTGCGGGTGCCCGTGGGCGAGGACCCCGAGCGCTGGGAGACGTTTCCCGGTGAGCGCCTGGTGGTGGCCGTCGCACGGACCGTGACCTCCACGGTCCGGGTCCTCGACGTCCTCCGCCCGGTCCTGCGCGACGACCCGCGGGTCTCCCTGGTCTTCGCCTTCGACCCGACCTCGGCCTTCAACGACGGTGTGCACGATCTGCTCCGCTCGGTCGGCGCGCGCATCCTGCCCTGGCAGCAGTTCGCCAGGATCCGCCCCGACCTGATCATCACGGCCTCCGAGAACGCCGATCTCGCCGCCGCGCACCACACCGCGCCCGTCCTGGTCCTGCCGCACGGCGTCGGATTCCACAAGGTCGTCCCGGACTCCCGCAGCGACCGCGACCGGCTCGCCGGGGTCGTACCGGACGCCCTGCTCCGCAGTGGCCGCGCCCGGCTCGCGGTCTCCCACCCGGACCAGGCCGCCCAGCTCGCCGCCGCCCATCCGGCCACCTCGGGGCAGACGCTTCTGGTCGGCGATCCCTGCTATGACGCGCTGCTCGACGGGCGGGCGCTGCGCGGACGTTACCGCCGGGCCCTCGGCGTCGGGGACGGCCGGCGGCTGATCGTGCTCAGCTCGACCTGGCGCGACGGCTCGGTCCTGGGCCGGGACGCCGGACTGCCCGCCCGGCTGCTGGCCGAACTCCCCCTGGACGACTACGCCGTAGCGCTGATCACCCACCCCAACATCACCTCCGCCCACGGCCGTTACGCCCTCCACTCGCTGCTCGACTCGGCCCGTGCCGCGGGACTGCTGCTCATCCCCCCGACGGCGGGCTGGCAGGCCACGCTGCTCGCCGCCGACCTGCTGATCGGCGATCACGGCTCGGTGACCTTCTACGGCGCCGCGCTCGGCACGCCCCTTGTGCTCGGTGCGTTCGGCGAGGACGAGGCGGTGGCCGGAACTCCCATGGCGGAGCTGGGCCGGATCGCGCCGCGGCTGGTTCCCGGGGACCCGTTGCGGCCACAGATCGAGCGGGCCCTCGCCACCGGGCAACCGACCGGCGACGACACCGCCGTCCGGCTGCGCAAGCTCGGCGAGAGCGCGTTCGCCGCCCCGGGCCGCGCCCTGGACCTGCTGCGGACCGCCGTCTACGGCCTCCTGGGCCTCCCGGAACCGGCCGGTCCGCCGCCGCGCCGGGCACCGGAGCCTCCCGTTCCGCAAGACCGTCCCGATCCGGTCACCGCTACCTACCTGATCACTTCCCTCTCCGAAGAGCCGGACGGTCCAAGGGTGTTGATCGAGCGCACCCCGGCCGCCGTCGCCGCCCATATGTCCGTGCCGCAGGCCGACGCTCCCGGGGGCCCATTTCGGCACCTTTCGTGCGCGGACGACGAAGAGGACCGGCAGTGGTCGGAGAGCGCCTCCGTCCTGATCCGCCGCGCACCGGCCGAGAGCACCGTGACGGCCGACCGCTGGATCGATGACACCCTCGCCCGCTACCCCGGCTGCCTGCTCGCCGCAGCCGCCGTCACCGGCCGCGGCTGCCGGGTCGGCCTCCGCGACGGCCGGACGGTCGAGGTGTCCGCCACCGGTCTCATGGACGATGCCGCCGTGCTGGCCGGCGCCGTCTACGCCTGCCTGCGCGCGGGGCGCTCCCTGGACGGCCTGGTCGCCCTCTGTCTCGGCAACCGCACCGAGGACACCGCCCTCCGCCTCATCCGGCGTACACACCGGCCGGACGGGCACGGCACCGGCTGACGGGCCAACTCCCTCCACCCGGCGGTGCGGTCCGGCTCCTGTCCCCCACGGGCAGTCCGAGACGGGGCAGGCCCTAACCGTCCGCCTCTTCTCCCTCGTGGGCGGGATCCGTGCCGTCCGCCTCGGCCAACTTGCGGCGCAGCTCCACCGCGCGCGGCCCGCCACCCGCCTCGTATATCTCCAGCGCCCGGGTCACATACCGTCGCCACTGCGCCCGGTCGCTGCGCTCCTCGGCCAGCTCCGCCAGCGTCTCGCAGACCTGCGCCTCGTAGTGGACGGCGCCGCGCTCCCGCAGCATGCGCACGGCCTCCTCCAGCGCCGCCACCGCTTCCTCGCCCTGCCCCAGGTCGCGTCGCACACCCCCGAGGGCGGCCAGCGCCCGTGCTCCCATCCGGCGGTCGTCGATGGCCAGGAACCGGGTGTGGGCGTCCTGGAGGGTGGTGTGCGCTTCCTGGGTGCGGCCGGCGGCGTGCTGTGCGCAGCCCATGAAATACAGGCCGATGGCGATACCGCGTGCGTCGCCCGCGGCGCGGTAGTACGTCATCGCCTCCTCGTAGGTGGTGATGGCGCGGGCCGGATCGCAGCGGTCCCAGTAGCGGCCGGAGAACTCGCGGACGGAGGCGCGCAGCAGGGTGTGCCCGGATTCGTCGGCACGCCGGACGGCGGTGTCCAGTTCCTTGCGGGCGCGGCGCAGTTCGTCGCGGTCCATCAGCGGGCGGGACAGCAGCGCCCGCAGCCGGGCTTCGGCGGCCGGATTGCCGTCCGCCGCGGCGTGCCGCGCGCCCAGATCGCCGCTCCTGACCCAGTCGTTGAGGTATCTGCGGTTGAGGAAGAGCGCGGTCAGCGCCTCGGCCAGTTCCGCGACCTGGCGGTGCCATCCGTGGTCGGCGGCGGCCTGCTGAGCGGAGAGCAGTTCGCCGCGCCAGACGTCGAGCCAGTCCAGGGCCTCCTCCCGGCTGCCGAAGGCGGTCGTCCGGTCCGCCTCGTCCAGCCGGTCGACGTACCTGCCGATGCGCATCCGGCGGCCCATGACGGCCAGGTCGGCCTGGGCGGCGCGGGTGAGCAGGTGGTCCACGGCGCGGCGTACGACCGCGGTGCGCTCGTCCTCGCACACTTCCCGGGCGGCACGTTCGCGGGCGTGCAGGCGGACCAGGTCGTGGAACTCGTGGCGCCCGTCGGCCGCCACCGTGACCAGGCTCGCGGACTCCAGGACATCGAGCTGCTCGGCTGCCGCGGCGACCGCCGTCCCGGCTGCGGCGGCGGCCGTCTCCGCGTCCCAGCGGCGTCCGGGATACAGCCCCAGCAGCCGGTACAGCCGCGCGACGTCCTCGGGCAGTCCCGCGTAAGCGACGCCGAACACAGCGGACACGGTGCGCTCCCTTCCCTGGCGCAGGGCATCCAACCGGCGCCGGTCGTCGGCCAATTCATCGGCCAGTGCCGCGACCGGCAAACGTGGATGCATCACCAGCCGCGCCGCGGCGACCTCCAGCGCCACCGGCAGTCCGCCGCAGCTCGCCACGATCCGCTCGGCGGCGCCCTCCTCGGCCGCGGCGATGCGCTCCTCCCCGCACAGCCGGCGGAGCAGTTGCAGTCCGTGCTCCGGTGCCAGTGGTTCGAGCGGCATGAGGTGGGCCGCGCCTACCAGCTCACCGAGCACGGCCTGGCTCGTGGCGAGCACGACGCTTCCGGGGGCGCCCGGCACAAGCGCCCGCACCTGCGCCGGCTCCGTCACGTCGTCCAGCACCATCAGCACCCGTTTGTCCGCCGTCCTGGTGCGGAGCATCGTGGTCAACTCGCCGAGCGTCCCGTGCAGATAGCAGTCCTCGACGCCGAGCGCCCGCAAGCACCGGATCACCCCCGCGGAGACATCGCCTCCTGCCTGCGCGCGCAGTTCGGCGAAGTCGACGTAGAACTCGCCCCCGGGGAAGCGCCCGCGCTCCTCCTGCGCCCACTTCCGTACGGCCGCGCTCTTGCCCACGCCGGGCAGCCCGCTGAGCACCGCCACTCCGCCGCCGTCGCCCACCCAGCCGTTGATGGCCGCCATCACCGGCTCGCGGTCGACGAATTGCCCCGACGCCGTCGGCACCTGCCGTGGCACCGGGATGTCCGGTCGCGCCATCTGGATGCTCACCCCGCCCTCGATCACCCCGGCCTGTATCACCGGCCCGTATGCCGTGCCGCCGAACTCGTTCCGTACCCGCCTGCCGCCCGCCTCGTCGTCTCCCACCGCGTGCTCCCCCCACTTCGGTCCCGTCCTCCGCCGCGGTCTGCCCCGGCGGAGCCTCCCGGCGCCGTACCTGCCGCACCTGCCGCATCGACGCCGTACCCGAAACGCTACTTGACGCCACTGACAACGCGACGCGGCGGACGGCGGCGCTCGGCCCTCTCTCCCACCACTCGGTCAGGTCCGGTCGGCAACGGTGAAATGTGGTCGCCCAGTTGCGGGGATTCGATCACAGTGGTGGTGGAGCGCCGCACGGGGCGGCGCCCGACGCCATGCGCAGAACGGGGAACGGCCCTGTCGACGCTGCGCGTCACGGTCGAGGAACTGACGATTCACGAGCATCCCCACGCCGATGCGCCATAGCCGGCGCAGGTGGCGCCGTACCCCGCGGTCGTCGCCAAGGGCGCCTACGGACGGACGACTTCGCCGTGTACGTACCCGAGCAGGCGGTGCTCCCGGAGGAGTTGGTGGCCGAACTGGGCCTGACCGGCAAGCTCGCCGGATCCGCCCCCAACCGGGTCAAGGCGATCCGGCTGCGCGGCGAGCTGTCGCGGGGCGTCGTCTGCCGCCCCGGGCGCTCGCCGGCGTGGACCTGGCGCGGGCGCACCGGGACGGGGCCGATTTCGCGGCGGAGCTCGGGACCGTGAAGTGGGTGCCGCCGGTGCCGACTTCGATGAGCGGGGAGGTCGGGCCGTTGCCCGATCTGCTGCCGTGGATCGATATCGAGAACCTGAAGCGGTATCCGGCGGTGTTCCCCAGGTGGTGGGCGGCGCGTATCTGAACCGCAAGGCTGGCACGGAGTACGGGTAGCCGCGCCCCCCTGGGAGCGGCACGGTTCACCCGCCTCCGGTCCGGGCGGCCTCCTGGGGCTCCGCCGGGAGCCCCAGGAGCCGCCGGGCCAGGAGGAGCGGGGCGTCCGGGTCCCGTGTGGGGGCGGGGGCCTTGGTGCGGTGGCTGGGCAGCCGCTCGACGGTGGTGGTGCCGTTGTCGGACTCCAGGGCAGGGGCGTATCCGGCGGCGCGCAGCGCGTCCAGGGTGACGGCCGGCGGGCGGCTGCTGACCAGGACGGTCGGGGCGATGGCGCGCAGCCCGAGCTCCCGCAGGGCGCGGTGCGCGGCCACTTCGGCGACCAGGGCTTCGTCGTCGGAGCGGATGCAGCAGGCGGCGGGCAGTACCCGTATCCGGCCATGGGTGCGGGCGGTGTCCTGGATGAGGTAGCCGAGGGGCTGCGGCAGGGTGCCGTTCGCCGCGACGGCGGTGAGGGCGTCGTGGAGGGTGTCGGCGGTGTGGCCGGTGTCCAGTGCCCGGCGTACCGAGGCGGGGGTGAAGCGCCAGGTCACGGCGTGGCTCTCGGACTCTCGGTCGGCCGCGGAGGCGAGCAGTTCGGCGAGCGCGGCGGCGGGGCGGCCGGGGACGACGGCGGTCAGATCGGCCTGGAAGTGGGCCTGTTCGAGGAGCGGCGGCAGCAGGTCGCGCAGCGGCTCCTCGAGGGACCGCGGGTCGGTGAGCAGGGCCCGGCCCAGGGGGGTGAGGGTGCCGTGGGCGATGAGCCCGAGGTGGGCCGCTTCGTGGAGGGTGTGGGCGGCGCGCTCCTCGGCCATCGGCTGCGCGGTGACGCCGAGCGGCCGGTGCCAGTCCGCCGCGCGCAGGAGATGCCGCAGCGCGGTCCGGGCGTCCTCCTGCTCCGGGGACTCCGTGAACGGCAGGGGCGGCAGCGGCGCTCCGGCGCCCTGGGGGACGTCGGCGAGGGCCGCCAGCAGCGCGTACCGGAGGGCCGGGGCGTGCCGGTCGTGGCCGCGGACCAGGGCGGTCGGGGTCTCGCCGAACGGGGTGTGGGTGGCAACGGCCCACAGGCCGGACCAGGCGGCCAGTACGGGAGCGAGGCGTTCGCCCGGCGGGCGGCCGAGCCAGTCGTCGTAGGCGCCGGTGGGGAGGGCGGTGATCCCTGACGGGCTGCGGGTCAGCGCGATCAGGTCGGCGGCGAGGGCGAGGTCGAGGAGGAGGCGGGCGTGCGGTTCGGTGGTGCCGGCGGCCTTGGCCAGGCGTTTGATCTCGCGGAGGGTGAGCCCGCCTGATTTGCGCAGTGCGGCGGGCCGCTCGGCCAGGGAGGCGAGGAGGCGCTCCAGAGTGGTGGCCAGCTGTGCCGCGGCGGTCCGGGACTCGTCGTGCACGGAGGTCCGCGGTGCGGGCACCCCGGGGCGGTGGCGCTGCCCGGCGTCGTCGGGGACCGGCATCGGGGCGTGCGCGGCGAACGGGCCCAGGTCGTGGGCGGCCAGGAGCTGCGGGAGACGCGGCGGGACGACGACGGCGCCGTCCTCGGAGGGCGCGGCGACCCCGTCGGCGAAGAGGGATTCCAGGGCGGCCTCGGCGGCGCTCCGCTCGGGGCCGGGTGCGGCGGCACCGAGCGCGGCGTACACGTCCTCGGGTGGAACCGGTTCGGTGGCCAGGTGCGGGAAGGACAGCCGGTGCGCCATCAGGGACTGGTAGTCGGCGCCCGAGGCCGGGGCGGCGGGCGCGGGGGCGTCGCGGCCGGCGCGCTCCTGGCTGATGCGGGCGGTGGTGGCGAGCACCTGCAAGCGGGGGTGGTCGAGGTGCAGCACCAGGTGATGGAGGGTCTCGTAGGACCACAACGCGGTGGCCAGGCCGCGCAGTTGGGTGGGTGCGGGCCGGCGGGCGAGCGGCTCGGCGTGGCGGCTGAGGAGTGCGGCGAGCTGCTCGGGGGTGCGCTGCGCGAGGGATCGGGTGAGTGTGTCGAGACCTTCCACGGCCCTGAGGTTAGTCATCGCGCCACCAGGGACGTCAGGGCGCCTACGGGGTCGGGGTCCGCGGGCGCGGCGGGCCACCAGTCCTCGGCTCCGGGCTCGGATTCGTAGGGGTACCAGCGGTTGTCGTGGCCGAAGCGCAGCTGGATGCCGCGGTCGGGGTCGGTGAGGTGGTTGCGGCGCGGGCGCAGGGCGGGCAGTCCGGCGGCCAGCAGGGCGCTGCGGGCGCGGTCGAAGTCGCCGGCCGGGGGGTTCCAGGTGGCCTCCAGCAGGGCGAGCCCTTCACGGCCGCCCTGCCGCCAGGCGGCGACGGACCGGGCGACGTCCCCGGGCGTACGGCCGGTCGCCGCCGCGAGGTCGCGGTAGAGGGCCCGGGTGGTGGCGGTCAGTCCGGCGGTGGGGTGGGCGGTCGCGGCCAGACGGACGGCGTCCTCCCATGGGGGCAGCGCGGGATAGGGGCCGGGAGTGGCCGGGCGCGCGCCCCCGGCGGCCGGGGCTCCGGCGGCGGTGACGCAGGCATGGGCGCGGGCCGCGGCGTCGGCGGCCAGGAATTCGAGGGTGGCCGGGTCGAACGGGAGTCCGTCGGCGTCGGGGAGGACCGGCGGGCGGCCGGGGTGCGGTGGCACCGCCAGGGGTGGCGGCAGCGGCGGTCTGGGGCGGCCGGCCAGGGCTTCGCGGGCGAGGACACCGCGGGGCGCCGACGCCGCCGTTGGCGCCCGCCCGGCCTCCTCCGTGGCCACGGGGAGCGGGCCCGGGGCCCTCGCGCCGGCAGGCCCGGTCGCCCCCGCCCGGCCGGCTTCCGGCCCCGACCCGGCCGCCGAGGAGACGGCAGCGGATCCGCCCCCTCCTGGCCGCGTCGCCGTGAGAACGGCTTGCGTCCGGCTCTTCCGCGCGGTGTGGGCGGTGTGCCGGCGCGAGAGCTCGTCGAGGAGTTCCCGCTCGCCCCGGCCGCGCATCAGCAGCAGGACGAACGGGTCGGCGTCCAGCAGACGGGCCACCTGGAAGCAGAGCGCCGCGGCGTGCTTGCAGGGCCTGCCGTGGTCCGGGCAGGAACACCGGGGCACCAGGTCGCCCGGCCCCGGCAGAAGCCCCGTCTCCGCCTCCGCCAGCGCGCGGGGCAGCTGCTTGGCCAGCAGGGCGGTGAGGTGCGCGGGCTCCGCCGCGACGGCGTCCAGGAGGGCGTCCCAGCCCGCATCGGAGAGCGTCCCGAGGCGGATCTCGGCACTGTACGGGCGGGGCCGGCTGCCCCGTACGGTCGCCAGGATGCGCCCCGGGGTGATGTTGACCGTGTCCACATGGCCGTCCTGGGCGTAGGTCCGGCCGCGGGCGAGCCGGGCACTGTCGAGTGCGCTGCTCTCCAGCGCCGCCAGCCAGGCGCGGCCCCACCAGGACGCGGCGAACGGCTCTCCGGCACCGGTGCGGTCCGGCAGCGGAGGGAAGGTACGCGAACGGTCCACGCGGGCGGGCAGGTCCGCCGCGGCGGAGCGCCCCGAGGCGCCGGGACGTCCCCGGAAGGCAGGACTCATCCGGGCCTCCGCAAGGACACGAGATCGGCCAGTTCGGCGTCGGTCAGCTCGGTGAGCGCGCTCTCGCCCCCGGAGAGCACCGCGTCCGCGAGTGCCCGCTTGGCGGCGAGGAGTTGGGCGATGTTGTCCTCGACGGTGCCCTCGGCGATCAGCCGGTGGACCTGGACGGGCTGGGTCTGGCCGATGCGGTAGGCGCGGTCGGTGGCCTGCTCCTCCACCGCCGGATTCCACCAGCGGTCGTAGTGGATCACGTGTCCGGCGCGGGTGAGGTTCAGGCCGGTGCCCGCCGCCTTCAGGGACAGCAGGAAGACCGGCACCCGGCCCGACTGGAAACGTTCGACCAGCTTGTCCCGCTCGGCCACCGGGGTGCCACCGTGCAGGAGTTGGCTGGGGATCCCGCGGGTGGCGAGGTGGCGTTCGAGCAGCCGCGCCATGCCCACGTACTGGGTGAAGACCAACGTGGCGCCGCCCGAGGCGAGGATCGTGCCCAGGAGTTCGTCGAGGAGTTCGAGCTTCCCGGAGCGGGCGGCGAGCCCGGGGGCGGCCTCTTTCAGATACTGCGCGGGGTGGTTGCAGATCTGCTTGAGGGCGGTGAGCAGTTTCATCACCAGGCCGCGCCGCGCGATGCCCTCGGCGGCCTCGATCCGGGCGAGGGTCTCGCGGACGACGGCCTGATACAGCGCGGCCTGTTCACGGCCCAGGGGAACGGGGTGGTCCGTCTCGGTCTTGGGCGGGAGTTCGGGCGCGATGCCGGGGTCGGATTTCTTGCGGCGCAGGATGAACGGCCGCACCAGCCGGGCCAGCCGCTCCGTCGCCTGCGGGTCCTCGCCGCCCTCGACCTCCCTGGCGTGCAGTGCGCGGAACGTCTTGAGGGGGCCGAGGAGCCCGGGCGTGGTCCAGTCCAGCAGCGCCCACAGCTCGGAGAGGTTGTTCTCGACGGGTGTGCCGGTGAGGGCGATCCGCGCCGGGGCCTTGATGCCGCGCAGCGCCCTGGCGGTCGACGAACGCGGGTTCTTCACGTGCTGCGCCTCATCGGCGACCACCCATGCCCAGGAACGGCCCGCCAGTTGGGCAGCGCTGCTGCGCATCGTCCCGTAGGTCGTCAGCACGAAGCCGCCGGCCACGCCGTCGAGGCTGCGGCCGGTGCCGTGGAAGCGGCGTACGGGAGTGCCGGGGGCGAAGCGCTCGATCTCGCGCTGCCAGTTGCCGAGCAGCGAGGCGGGACAGACGACCAGGACGGGCTCGGTGGGCCGGCGGTGCAGGTGGAGCGCGATGACGGTGATGGTCTTGCCCAGGCCCATGTCGTCGGCGAGACAGCCGCCGAGGCCGGTGGCGGTCATGGTGTCGAGCCAGGCCATGCCGTGGAGTTGGTAGTCGCGCAGCGTCGCCCGCAGCCCGGGCGGCTGCGGCAGCGGGCCCGCCGGAGCGGCTAGGCGCCCGCGCAGCGCGGCGAGGGCTCCCAGGGGCACCACCTCGACCTCTTCGCCGTCCACCTCCGCGGTGCCGCTGAGCGTCGCCGCGAGCGCTTCGGCCGGGTCCAGATAGCCCAGTTCGCGTTTGCGTGCCTTGCGGACGAGCGCGGGGTCGACCAGAACCCACTGGTCGCGCAGCCGTACGACGGGGCGGTGCGCCTCGGCCAGCGCGTCCATCTCCGCCTCGGTGAGCGGGACGCCGTCCATCGCCACCTGCCAGCGGAACTGGGCCAGTTCGCCGGCGTCGAAGAATCCGAAGCCGTCCGCGGCCGAGCCGGGCGCGGGCCGGAGCACCGCCGCAGCGGTCAGCCCCCGGGTCAGCTCCCTGGGCCAGTGGACGGCCACCCCGGCGGCGCCCAGCCGGGGCGCGGCCTCCCCCAGCAGCTCGTACAACTCCTCCTCGCCGAGCGGCAGTACGTCGGGCACCGGCCGCTCCAGGAGGCGGGTGAGCGGGGCCCAGACGCGGGCGGCGCGGCGCAGCGCGAGGAGGGTGTCGACACGGGACCGCGGCCCGAAGTGCTCGTCCTCCTCGCCCTCCCAGAGCTGACGGGCATCGGCCACCAGGGTCGGGTCGGTGAGGCTCTGCACCTGCAGCACGGCCGCCGCCGCGCGGCGCTCCTCGGCTCCGGCCACACCGGACGGCCGCCCCCGCCCGCCGTCAGCGCCGTCGGCCTGGCCGTTCTCCCCCGTGTCGCATAGCCGGCTGTCCTCCCTGGTGTCGAAGAGCTGATGGGGCGCGAGGTCGAGGCGCAGCGAGAGCCGCACCCCGGCGTCCACACCGGACGCGACCTCGGCGGCCCAGGCACGGGCTCCGGGAAGCCGCTGCGGGGCGGTCGCGGCGAACGGGGCCCCGGCCACCAGTTCGGCGGCGGGGGTGCGCGGCAGGGTGTCGACGACGGCGTCCACCAAGCGCCGCACCAGAGCGGCCGGATCAGGCAACTGGAGCGGGCGGCTGCCGGGGAGCGGCACGGCATACGCCTCGGCGGGCATGGCGGCGGCGACCGCCCGGAGGTGCGCCACGTCGTCGGGGTCGAGGGGGCCGGCGCGCCAGGCATCGGCGTCCTCGGCGGTCAGCCCCGGAAGCAGTCTGCCGCGCGCGGCGAGATGCAGAGCGTGCAGGGCGGCTGCTCCCCAGCAGGCGGCGGCCGGGTGGGCAGCGGGATCATGCCGGGCGCGGACCAGCAGCGGAACCGCCTCGGGCAGCGGGAGCAGCAGAGCCGGGACGGTACGGCTGCGCGCGCCGTTACCATGGCGCCGCGCAACGGTCAGCTGCCCGGGCACGGCGCCGGCGCCTACCGGACCCCCGCCGTCCGGCTCCACCCCGTCACCGCCGGCCTCACCATCCGCCACCTCGGGAAGCCGGCCGCCGTCGGGCCGCCAGAAAGCGACCTTCCCGGCGCGCGGCGGCTGGGCGGGCAGGAACACCGCGGCGCACTCCACCAGCGCCGCGGGGAGTCCGGCGTCACCCCCCGACTCCGAGGCCGGCACGGCGGACGGGGCGGCCGACGGTCGGGGCACCCCGACCGCCGCCTCCCGCTGCCTCACCACGCCATCCCCTGCTGCTTCCGGATACTTCCGCGCCGCGCGCGGCGCCCACCGGGCCCACCGCGCCCGGATCGCTTCCCTGACATCCCCGACCTGCGAGTCTACGGTCGTACGCACGCTCTCCCCCATGTCGTTCAGAGGGCCGCGCCTCCCCCGGAGGCCGACCCTGCGGATCACCCGCGAATCACCAGACATGCACGGCGGCACCGCACAGTCCCAGGCCGTGCGCCGCGGCCTCACGCCAGCAGCGGAGCGGCCCGTCCAACACGCTCTCCTCCCCGGGGCGCTGATCAAGCCAGAGCTGGTCCTCGGCCTCGGCGCGCTGCTCCGCCGTGAAGGAGAAGGCCGCCTCGATCTGCGGCAGACTCTGGCGCACCTGCTCCGCGGAGAGCACGAAGTTGCCGATCCACCCCGGTATCAGCGCCGCCCGTCGGCTGCCGATCGCATGGAAGAGAGCCGGGACCGCATAGTCCTTGGAGCACACCGCCAGAAAAGGGACGAGCTCTCCGAAGTCGTCACTCCAGACGTCGTTGAGGATCGAGAAGTCGCCGTCATCGTCCCTGCCGTCATAGAACTCGTCGAACGGCCCCGCGCGCGTGAGCTCATGGAACGACTCGATCAGCGCGTCGATGCGCTCACGCTCCCGTTCCGGCACCGCAGTACGGCCTGCGCCGTCGCCGCTGCCGTACCAGCTGCGCCGGTCCGGCAGCGGCTCGGCCGCCCAGCGCTCCCATCGCTCCCGGGATTCCGGCAATGCCCGGACCGACTCGATCAACGGCCGCATACGCGGCTCCAGCGCGCTGATGACGCTGTCGTCGTGCGGGCTGATGCCCCATGCCGAGGTGATGCCCATCCCTCTGCTCCCCCGTCTCTCGCGTCCCGTCGACGGCGCTCCCGCCGCGGAAACTCTGCGTGATGTCGATAGAAGCAGACGCCACTGACAATGCGTCCGCGGTGCACCCTCACCCACCCCCGCGCACGAGCGGAAGAAGGCCCGCCGACACCACATAACCGCAGCTCAGCAAGACCACCGCTGTCACACCGCAGACACCGCAGACACCGCAAGAAAGTTATCCACAGCTCGCGGAACCCGCCCCCTCCCCACCGCCGAAGTCGCTTACAGTCAGCCATATGAATCACTCTCCGTAACCATCCCTTCTCGGCGAGGAGCCCTCATGCACACCCCCACCCCCGAGCAGACAGCCGCGGCCAACGCGTTCCCCACCGGCGCTCACCTCGTGATCCAGGCCGGCGCCGGCACCGGCAAGACCACGACCCTCGCGATGCTCGCGCACTCCGCACAGCGACAGGGCCGGCTCGGCCGGTACATCGCCTTCAACAGAAGCGTCGCGCGCCACGCCTCCCGCACCTTCCCCGCCGAAGTCGCCTGCGGAACCGCACACGCCCTCGCGTACGCCGCAGTGGGCAGGTACTACCAGGCGCGAATGAACGCGCCACGGCAGGCGGGTTGGCGCACCGGAGCCGCACTCGGCATCGACGACGGCATGTACTTACGCATCGGACCACGCAAGGTCAACAACAAGGCCCTCTCCCACACAGCCCTGCGGACCGTCACCCGCTTCTGCCACTCGGCCGACAGAGACATCGGCCGCCACCACGTCCCGCCCTTGAGAGGAGCCGAATCCGAACCCCTCCACACCCAACTCGCCGACCTCGTGCTGCCCTACGCACGCAAAGCCTGGGCCGACCTGCAGAACCCGGACCACGGCGTCGTCCGCTTCGAACACGACCACTACCTCAAGATGTGGGCACTCAGCCAACCCGTCATCCCGGCCGACTTCCTGCTCCTCGACGAAGCCCAGGACACCAACCCCGTGGTCGAGCAGGTCCTCACAGCCCAGCGCGACCACGCCCAGCTGGTACTGGTCGGCGACTCCGCACAGGCCATCTACGGCTGGCGCGGCGCCCGCGACGTCATGACCGGCTTCGACGGCACACAGCTCAGCCTCTCCCACTCCTTCCGATTCGGGCCCGCGCTCGCGGCCGAGGCCAACCGCTGGCTGGCGATCGTCGACGCCCCCATCCGCCTCACGGGATCACCACACCGCACCACCGAGCTGCTCCCCCTCCACGCCCCGGAGGCGATCCTGTGCCGGACGAACGTCGGGGCGATGGTCGCGGTGATACGGCAGCTCGAAGCGAACCACCGGGTCGCCCTCGCAGGCGGCGGCGAGGCACTGCGCTCACTGGCACGCGCCGCCCACGCCCTTGAATCGGGACGACGCACCACACACCCCGAGCTGATGCTCTTCGAGTCGTGGGCGGAACTCCGCGAGTACGCGGAGTTCGACCCGGCCGGGCGGGACCTCCTGCCCTTGGTGGAACTGGTCGACGAGCATGGCACGGCAGCCGTCCTGCACGCCCTGGACCGGCTCTCGCCCGAAGAATCCGCCCAGGTGACGGTGTCCACCGCCCATCGCGCCAAGGGCCGCGAGTGGGAGAGCGTGCGCATCGCGGACGACTTCACCGGCCCCGACGATCTGGACGAGCTCGACGAGAACGGAACGCCGCTCCCCGGCCCGATCGACGTCGACGAGGCGCGCCTGGCCTACGTAGCGGTGACACGCGCCCGAGCACAGCTCGACATCGGCGGCCTGTCCTGGATCAACAGCCACCCAGCCGGCGACCCACGCCCCACAGCACGCACCACGGAGCGGAAGAAGGAGGAGAGCGCGGAGAGCCCACCGACGCGAGACGCAAAGCCACCGTCCGCCGGGAGGGGCGGAAGAGACAGGTCGCGGCGGACAGGTGACTGCCGCGTCTATCAGGAGGATGCTGGATAGAGGAGATGGGTGCCGATGCGCACAGGAAACGAGCCCTTGCACGCACGCAGCCCGCTGAGAATGCGGTGCGGGCTGGCGCTGTGGGGATTGGTATGGGCCATCGCCGGGGCCGTCGCCTTCGTCATGGCCGGCCGACCGCAATGGGCGGCAGCCTGCGCCGCCCTGGCATTGGTAGCAGCCACGGACCTGACCATGGTGATCCGCCACATCCACCAGGGACCGCACTACCAGCCCGGCAGGGACATACCGCCCTACGAGCCTGACCGAGGCCGGAACGACCCATTCGGCATACGCAACGACCCGGGCCGCCAACGCGGCTCGCGTCCGTAGCCGATCAGCAGCCGGTGATCATCGGGCAGGTCGGACATCGTCCACCAGCGACGCGCTGATCGACGGCACCAGCCACGGCTCACGTACCCGGCACGGGCCATACGCCGATCGTCACGGCAACGCGCCAGGTACAACACCATGCGATGTGCCTCGCGCACGACGCACCGTGCGCGGCACGTCGAGCATGGATTCTCAGCGACGCCTTCCTACACCAGGAGGTGATGCATAAGCGGGAGGCGATCCACGAGCGCAAGGCGGTCCCCATCCTGCTGATCCATCCGTTGCTGATCCGTCCGTCAGTTCACACTCGCACTTCGCTGTGCGGTTCACGCCCAGCGATTCGCCTTCGGCGATTCCCGCACGGAGAACCGTCGCAGAGGAAGCTGGTTGCGACCTGGTGGAGAGGCGCACTGGAGCAGCAGAGAGTCAAAGTCAAGGGCGGAGGTCGACCACCGCAGGGAGTTCGACTACCGATGACGGCCAACAGCTCGGCGTGCACACCTAGTTCGACTCCACAGGAACACGGGACCAAGGCCGGCCGAGGCACGTGGAGCGAAGTAGACAGGAGCGAGCCGCAGTACGGCTGGCGCCGAGCGACAGGTCCGGGAAGTGGGGCTGAGGGTGGGGCACGGCGGAGGGGAGGCGCGGGGTGGGGGCGGGGGGGGGGGGCGGGGACGGGGCCCAGGGGGACAAGCGAGAAGGCCCACAACCGACAAGAAGCAACCGCCCCCACTCCCCC
>NZ_KN708638.1:2037947-2046529 GCF_000805335.1 Streptomyces sp. CT34
CCGACAAGAAGCAACCGCCCCCCCTCCCCCAGCCATCCCCACCATCCCCCACCCACCCAACTACCCCCCACTCCCCCCGTTCTCCCCATTGGAGGCGAAGCGGGCAGCCTCAAGGAATTCGGGGCGTGGTTCCAAGGCTGCTGCGAGGCGGAAGTGGCGCAGCGCTTCATTGGGGCGGCTGGCGCGTTCCAGGGTGCGGCCGAGGGCGAAATGCGCGAAGGCGTTGTCCGGTTCGCGTTCCAGAACGATCTGGAATTCCAGCTCTGCGGGCCGTAGTTGAGCGGAGAGAAAGAAAGCGCGGGCGCGCAGCAGGCGGGCTGCGGTGTTCTCGGGGTGTGCGGTGATGACCGAGTCCAGCAGCCGGATCGCACCGCGCGGGTCTCGGGCTGCCAGCAGTTGCTCCGCGGCGCGGTAGTCGATGACGTGCGTCTCGGGACTGCGCTCGGGCACGGCCGTCTCCTCTCCGTTGTCGTCGGTGCAGGGCCGCAGGCGGCCATGCACCGTACGGCGGTACGTGCGGCACAACAATCACGTCTGTCGCCGCATTCCCCGACAGAGGCGGTCCTATCCCCCGCGGGCCCGCACCGACGTCAGCCCTTCACACCGACACCGACACCAACACCGACACCGACACCGACACCAACGCCGACGCCGACGCACTCGCGTCAGAGACTGAAGTGGTACGCCTTACGCAACGTCTCGCGCACGGTCCACTGGGTACGGTCGCCCTCGCGCAGGGCGCAGGCGTCGCCCGGTCCCACCTCGCGTACCTGCCCGCCGTCGGTCTCGATGGCGGCTCGCCCGCTGACGACCACGAACAGTTCGTTCGCCTCGGTGTCCGTCACCACACCCGGTGTGATCTGCCAGATTCCGCGGATCTGGCGGCAGCCCCGGGACTCCCGCAACGCCTTGCCCGGGACCCACCGGCTCGCCCGCAACGACCTGTTCGGGGTTTAGGGGATCAGGCTCCAGGTCCGCGTCCGCGATGCCCGGGACGTTGACAACGAACGAGGCGGGAGATGGCGCGGGAGATGCAGACGACACGGGATGCACGGGAGATACGGACGGCGCGTCAGAGACGGGGCAGAGGATGCGGGCGGCGCAAGCGACGTGTCCCCGGCGTGGGCCGGTCCGGCGGCGTCGCGAGCGGAACCGGGTCCGGTGCCGACGGCCCCCGCGTCAAGATCGGCAGTTGTCATGGCGGTGAGACCATCGGAATCGCCCGGCCTCAGGCGTTCCGCAGACGCTCCCATACCTCTCGGACCTGGGGTTCCAGGGCCTCCAGCGGACCGTCGTTGTCGATGACGAGGTCCGCGATCGCCAACCGCTGTTCACGGGTGGCCTGCGCGGCCATCCGCGACTTCGCCTCGTCCTCCGACATGCCGCGCAGGCGCACCAGTCGGTCCAGTTGGGTCTGCGGTGCGGCGTCGATGACGACGACCTTGTCGTAGAGCGGCGCCAGGCCGTTCTCGGTGAGCAGCGGCACATCGTGGATCACCACCGCGTCCGGGCCGGCCGATGCTTCGAGCTCGGCGGAGCGCGCGCCGACCAGCGGGTGCACGATCGCGTTCAGCGCCTTCAGTTTCTCCGGGTCGGAGAACACGATCGCGCCCAGCTTCGGCCGGTCCAGGGTTCCGTCCGGGGCGAGTACGTCCTCCCCGAACTCCTCGACGACCGCCGCAAGTCCCGGCGTACCCGGCTCGACGACCTCACGTGCGATCTTGTCCGCGTCCACGATCACCGCGCCGTACGACGCCAGCAGTCGCGAAACCTCGCTCTTGCCCGCACCGATCCCGCCGGTCAGCCCCACCTTCACCATGGCCCCACGCTATACGGCCCCGGGGCAGTGCGGAGCCGGGGCAGGGCCCCGTGTGTGCGGCCCGCTGGACGGGCTGACGCCCAGGGGCCGGGCGGGTACTCGCGCCGGCCGACTCGCGGCATTGAGCCGATCCACGCCGAACCTACGGCGGGGCAGGACGAGGAAGCCGGCGCACGACGGCCCACCGGCCAGCTCAAGAGCCGGGCCGTAGGGGCAAGGGCGGCCTGGCGCAGCGCAAGCCACCTCCGCATCGACCGCATGCCCGGCCGCCGTCCTCAGGGCCCTGGTCCTCCCGTCAGCTGTGCCCCTCCCCTTCGATCACGCCCCTCTTCAACCACGCCCCTCGCCCACCGGTCTCAGATTCCGCCGCCCCCGTCGGATTCGCGCTCCGCCAGGAACCGTTCGAATTCCCGGCCGATCTCGTCGGCCGTGGGCAGTTCCGCCGGCTCGGCGACGAGATTGCCCCGGGTCTCGGCCCCGGCCACCGCGTCGTACTGGTGCTCCAGGCCGCTTACCAGGGCGACCAGTTCCTCATCGCCCTCGGAGATCTGCCGCTCGATCTCCTCCTGCGTGCGCAGTGCCTCGGTGCGCAGTGCATGGGCCGCGTTCGGCAGCACCAGACCGGTCGCCGCGGTCACCGCTTCCAGGGCCGTGAGCGCGGCGTCCGGATACGCGGATCGGGCGATGTAGTGCGGCACATGGGCCGCCACGCCCAGCACGTCGTGTCCCGCCTCGGCCAGCCGGAACTCGATCAGCGCCTCGGCGCTGCCGGGCACCTGGGCCTCGTCGAAGAAGCTGCTGTGCGCTGGCATCAGGTCCGTGCGGTTGCCGTGGGGGGTGAGGCCCACGGGGCGGGTGTGGGGTACGCCCATCGGGATGCCGTGGAAGTTGACCGAGAGCCGCACACCGAGCCGCTCCACTATCTGGCGGACGGCCGACGCGAAGCGTTCCCATTCCACGTCCGGTTCGAGCCCGGACAGCAGCAGGAAGGGGGCGCCCGTCGCGTCCTCGACCAGCCGCAGCTCGATGCCGGGGGTCTCGTACGCGGTCCAGCGGTGGCTCTCGAAGGTGAGCAGCGGGCGCCGGGCGCGGTAGTCGATCAGCCGGTCGTGGTCGAAACGGGCGACGACCCTGTGGGACAGGCCGGTCAGCAGCCGGTCCACGATCTGCTCGCCGGTTTCGCCGGCGTCGATGTAGCCGTCGAAGTGGTACAGCAGCACGAGACCGGCGGAGTCCCTGGCGGTGATCGCCTCAACCGCCCCGAGCCCGCTCGGCTCCCATTCGTACAACCCCTGGGGATCCAACACAGTGACCGCTCCTCCTCGTGTCCGTGAGCAACAACGCCCGAGGCCGGCCCCGCATTCCCGGACCCGTCGCGCAAGCGAAGTTTGTCCGAAGGGGTACGCCCCCGCGCCCACATTTCCACGCCTCGCGTCCACCGCCACAACCCCGCCCGCCCTCCTCCCCACCTCGCCCCTGCCACATCCCTGAATGCCCACAACACACCAGGGAATTAGGGGTGTTGTCACCTGCCAACCACCCCGTCTTGAACACTCATTGGTCCGCACCTTCAGCCCGTCGGGACCCTCGCGCATCGCGACTCCGCCCAACGTTCGCATCCGGAAGGGACGTTGAATGCGCACCGGCCCCGAAGAGGTACGCCCCCTCCGGCAGATGCCTCTGGGGACGCGGAATGGGCGCGGGGGTATACGCCACCTACCCCGCCTACGCCGCCCCATGGGCAACCCGGCCGGTGCGGGCGGCAAGGCGGACGAGAGGGACGGACGCGAGGACAACGTACAGATCGTGCAGATTTGCCGGACCTCATCGAGCGCCACCGGAACACCACCGGAGCACCACCGGAAACCCTTCAGAACGCCATAGGGGTGCCCTCGGAGCACGATCGGTCCGGCGGTCAGGGTTCGGCGGAGGCGGAGCGTACGAGACGAGGTACCGCGGCACGAGGTACCACGGCGTAGCCGACCCCGGCGTTCCGGCCGACGCTCCGCCTCGACGTTCCGCCGCCGGCGTTCCGACGGGCTGAAGTCCCGGCCGCCACACCGCCGGGCAATGCGCCACCCGTATGCGGTGCACCGCATACGACGAAGGCCCGCTCCCCGGGGGGGGAGCGGGCCTTCGCCCATCAGCTAGCTAGTGCGCAGCGGGGTGGAGCGTCAGCTCTGGCCGCCGGCCAGCTTCTCGCGGAGCGCGGCGAGGGCCTCGTCCGACGCCAGGGCGCCGGAGTTGTCCGCCGACTCCGAGGAGTACGAGCCACCGGAGGTGTTGCCGCCGCCGGCCTGGCCGCCACCGGCCGCCGCGGGAGCCGCAGCGCCCTCGGCCGCGGCCTGCTCGTCGGCCTCGCGGGACTTGATGACCTGGGCCTGGTGCTGCTCGAAGCGCTGCTGCGCCTCGGCGTACTGCTGCTCCCACGCCTCGCGCTGGGCCTCGTAGCCCTCCAGCCAGTCGTTGGTCTCCGGGTCGAAGCCCTCGGGGTAGATGTAGTTGCCCTGGTCGTCGTAGGACGCGGCCATGCCGTACAGGGTCGGGTCGAACTCGACCGCCGACGGGTCGGCGCCGAAGGACTCGTTGGCCTGCTTCAGCGAGAGGCTGATGCGGCGGCGCTCCAGGTCGATGTCGATGACCTTGACGAAGATCTCGTCGTTGACCTGGACGACCTGCTCCGGGATCTCCACGTGGCGCTCGGCCAGCTCGGAGATGTGGACCAGGCCCTCGATGCCCTCGTCGACGCGGACGAACGCACCGAACGGGACGAGCTTGGTGACCTTACCCGGGACGACCTGACCGATCTGGTGGGTCCGGGCGAACTGCTGCCACGGGTCTTCCTGGGTGGCCTTGAGCGACAGGGAGACGCGCTCGCGGTCCATGTCGACGTCGAGGACCTCGACGGTGACCTCCTGGCCGACCTCGACAACCTCGGAGGGGTGGTCGATGTGCTTCCAGGACAGCTCGGAGACGTGGACGAGACCGTCGACGCCGCCCAGGTCCACGAAGGCACCGAAGTTGACGATGGAGGAGACGACGCCGGAGCGCACCTGGCCCTTCTGGAGGGTGGTGAGGAAGGTCTGACGGACCTCGCTCTGGGTCTGCTCCAGCCAGGCACGGCGGGACAGGACCACGTTGTTGCGGTTCTTGTCCAGCTCGATGATCTTGGCCTCGAGCTCCTTGCCCACGTAGGGCTGCAGGTCGCGGACGCGGCGCATCTCGACCAGGGAGGCCGGGAGGAAGCCACGGAGGCCGATGTCGAGGATGAGACCACCCTTGACGACCTCGATGACGGTACCGGTGACGATGCCGTCCTCTTCCTTGATCTTCTCGATGGTGCCCCAGGCACGCTCGTACTGGGCGCGCTTCTTCGAGAGGATCAGGCGGCCTTCCTTGTCCTCCTTCTGGAGAACAAGGGCCTCGATCTCGTCACCGACGGCGACGACCTCGTTGGGGTCGACGTCGTGCTTGATCGAGAGCTCACGGCTCGGGATGACGCCTTCGGTCTTGTAACCGATGTCGAGCAGGACCTCGTCCCGGTCGACCTTCACGATGACGCCGTCGACGATGTCGCCGTCGTTGAAGTACTTGATCGTCTCGTCGATCGCGGCGAGGAAGGCTTCCTCGTTACCGATGTCGTTGACCGCAACCTGCGGGGTGGTGGCGGTGGTCTCGGTGCTGCTCGTCATGTGGGAAAGGGCTCCGGTACGGACATTGAAGTCGTAGGTACTGCTACGCCGAGAGCCGGTATCGCCTCTGCATAAGCCGGACAGCGTCAGAGGCGCACCCTCCGGAAGCCCCGCAAAGCCGGAGCGACCCGAAACGCCTCGAAAACCGAGGGGACATTCATACAGATGCGAGCGCGGCCTGCTCCGTCTGAGGCGCGCAAGCCCGCAGCGCAACTTGTAGCATACGGGGGCAGCCGGAGACGGTCAATGCGCGAAGGCGCACACCGGGGGCGGAACGCCCCATAACCGGCACACGCGATGTTCCGCGAGGTCGTACAGCCTCGCGGCCCCCGCTGCGACAAGCACAGCGAAGACTACGACGACGGGCGCGATGAACCAAGAGCACGAGCCGGAGGCGACCCGCCGTGACGCCTCGGACGCCGAGAGCAGCCGGGCCAGCCGGGGTTGGTGGGACCGCAACGCGGACGAGTACCAGAGCGAGCACGGCGCGTTCCTCGGGGACGACCGGTTCGTGTGGGGGCCCGAGGGGCTCGACGAGGCGGAGGCGGCGCTGCTGGGGCCGGCCGCGGAGCTCAAGGGGCGCCGCGTGCTGGAGATCGGGGCGGGCGCGGCGCAGTGCTCGCGCTGGCTGGCGGCGCAGGGTGCGCTGCCCGTGGCGCTGGATCTGTCCCACCGGCAGTTGCAGCACGCGCTGCGGATCGCCGACGGGTCGGAGGGCGACGCCGTCGCGTTGGTGGAGGCGGACGCGGGGGCGCTGCCGTTCCGGGACGGCAGCTTCGATCTGGCCTGTTCCGCCTACGGGGCGCTGCCGTTCGTCGCGGATCCGGTCGGGGTGCTGCGGGAGGTGCGGCGGGTGCTGCGGCCGGGCGGCCGGTTCGTCTTCTCGGTGACGCATCCGATCCGCTGGGCGTTTCCCGACGAGCCGGGGCCGGAGGGGTTGTCGGTGGCGGCGTCGTACTTCGACCGGACTCCGTATGTCGAGCAGGACGAGGCCGGGCGGGCGGTGTACGTGGAGCATCACCGGACGCTGGGTGACCGGGTGCGGGATGTGGTGGCGGCCGGTTTCCGGCTGGAGGACGTCGTGGAACCGGAGTGGCCGGACTGGAACACCCAGGAGTGGGGCGGCTGGTCGCCGCTGCGCGGGCATCTGATCCCGGGGACGGCGATCTTCGTGTGCACGGCAGGGGCGGCGTAGCGGCTCCCGGACGGGGCGGGCCGGGGCGGCGGGCGGTTGCCGGCTTCCGGGGCGGCAGACTGGGGGCGTGACGCGCCCCCACTCCGATACCGCGGGCACCCCCGGTGCCGCCGCCCTCGCCCAGTTGCCCGTGCGCGGTGCGCTGCCCGCGCTGCGTGCCGCCCTCGACGGGGCCGGTGCCGCGGTGCTGTGTGCTCCGCCGGGTACCGGCAAGACGACGTTGGTGCCGCTGGAGCTCGCGGGGCTGACCGGCGGCGGGCCGCGGCGGCGGGTGGTGGTGGCCGAGCCGCGGCGGATCGCGGCGCGCGCGGCGGCGCGGCGGATGGCCTGGCTGCTGGGTGAGCAGGTCGGCGGGTCGGTGGGTTTCACGGTGCGCGGGGAGCGGCGGGGCGGGGCCCGTACGGCGGTGGAGGTGGTGACCACCGGGGTGCTGCTGCAGCGGTTGCAGCGGGATCCGGAGCTGGCCGGGGTGGATGTCGTGGTGCTGGACGAGTGCCATGAGCGGCATCTGGACGCGGATACGTGTGCGGCGTTCCTGCTGGATGTGCGGGAGACGCTGCGGCCGGAGCTGCGGCTGGTGGCGGCCTCGGCGACGACGGACGCGGAGGGGTGGGCGCGGCTGCTGGGTGGTGCCGGGGGTCCGGTTCCGGTGGTGGAGGCGACGGGGGTGTCGCATCCGGTGGAGGTGCTGTGGGCGCCTCCGGAGCGGCCGGTCGCGCCGGCTCACGGGATGCGGGTGGATCCGGCGCTGCTGGCGCATGTCGCGGGGGTGGTGCGGCGGGCGTTGCGCGAGCGGTCCGGTGATGTGCTGTGTTTCCTTCCGGGGGTCGGCGAGATCGGGCGCGTCGCGGGGCAGTTGGCGGGGGTGGACGCGGAGGTGCTGCAGGTGCACGGGCGGGCGCCGGCCGAGGTGCAGGACGCGGTGCTGGCCGGTGGGAGCGGGGTGCGGCGGGTGGTGCTGGCGACCTCTGTGGCGGAGTCGAGTCTGACGGTGCCGGGGGTGCGGGTGGTGGTGGACAGCGGGCTGGCGCGGGTGCCGCGGCGGGATCACGCGCGGGGGCTCGGTGCGCTGGCGACGGTGCGGGCGTCGCGGGCGGCGGCCCGGCAGCGGGCGGGCCGGGCCGGGCGGGAGGCGCCGGGGGGGGTCTACCGGTGCTGGTCGGAGGGGGAGGACGGGCGGCTGCCGCGGTTCCCGGATCCGGAGATCAAGGTGGCCGATCTGACGGCGTTCGCGTTGCAGGCGGCGTGCTGGGGCGATCCGTCGGCGGAGGGGCTGGCGCTGCTGGACGCGCCGCCGGGTGGGGCGCTGGCGGCGGCCCGGGAGGTGCTGGCGGCGATCGGCGCGGTGGACGGGGGTGGCCGGGCGACGGAGCGAGGCGTGCGGATGGCGCGGCTCGGCGTGCACCCGCGGCTGGCCCGTGCGCTGCTGGACGGCGCGCGGGAGGTCGGGGTGCGGCGGGCGGCGGAGGTCGTGGCGCTGCTGAGCGAGGAGCCGCCGCGGTCCTACGGGGACGATCTGGCGGCGGCGTGGCGGACGGCGCGCCGGGGTGGCGATGCGTACGCCACGCGGTGGCGGCAGGAGGTGCGGCGGCTGGTGTCGGCCGTCGGCGAGCCGGGCGCCGGGGCGGCGGCAGGGGCCTCGGTGACGGCCGGCAGTCGGCCGGCGGGCCCGGCGGACGGGTCCGGGGCGGGGTCGGACGACGCCGTGGCGGGGCTCGTTGCGGCGTTGGCGTTTCCGGAGCGGGTGGCGCGGGCGCGCGGGGCGGGGAGTTATCTGATGGCGTCCGGGACGGGGGCCGAGCCGGCGGGGGCCGGGGACGGGTCGCGGCTCAGGGATGCGCGGTGGCTGGCGGTGGCGGGGGGGGGCCGGGCGGGG
>NZ_KN708638.1:2046864-2062812 GCF_000805335.1 Streptomyces sp. CT34
GGCGGCGGGCCGATCTGGAGCGCGTCGACGCGGGGCAGGCGCTGGTGCGGCTGCTGCCGTGGGCGACGGGTGAGGCGGTGCGGTTCGAGGAGTTGGCGCCGGAGCGCCTGGAGGTGCCGAGCGGTTCGCGGGTGCGGGTGGATTACGGCGGTGAACAGCCCGTACTGGCCGTCAAGTTGCAGGAGTTGTTCGGGTTGCGGGAGTCGCCGCGGGTGGCGGGCGGGCGGGTGCCCGTGCTGGTGCATCTGCTGTCTCCGGCGGGGCGGCCGGCGGCGGTGACGGCGGATCTGGCGTCGTTCTGGCGGGACGGCTACCGGTCGGTGCGGGCGGAGTTGCGGGGACGCTACCCCAAGCATCCCTGGCCGGAGGATCCTTCGGCGGCGGAGCCGACCCGGCACACGACGGCGCGGCTGCGGCGAGGGTGACGGGGATGAGGGGGATGAGGGGGATGAGGGGCCGTCCGGCGCGGTGGCGGCGGCGCGGCGGCTTCGGCCGGGCGGGTGGGTCGACTGCGGCTCGGGGCCGGCGCGTTGGCGGTTCGGGTGGTGCGCGCGGCGCCCATTGCACGCATACCGTGCCCGACAGCTGGTCACGTACTGTGTCGATTTCATGCCTCCACGTTACGGGCTGCCACTGACAACGCCCGCCGCCTGCGCCGTTCCCGTTTCTGCGGTCGCTTTGCGCGGCTGCCGGCCGCGGGCTTCGAGGACCAGGCTGAGGGCGAGCAGGGCGGCTCCGAGGGTCAGGAATCCCCAGGGGAGGTAGCTGGTGAGCAGCAGGACGAGGGTGCGCTGGGCGGTGACCTGGGCGACGGTGGACCTGACGTAGTCGCCCCGCATCCTGACGTGGCCGGCGAAGGCGGTGACGGTGCCGCCGCCGGGCAGCAGTTGGCCGCCGCGGAGTTCTTCCTTGTGGATTTCCTCGCCGTTGACGGGGGCGCCGGTGACCGGGTCGACCCAGAACATCCGCGTGGTGCTGTACCAGCGGGTGGTGCCCATTTTCTCGACGGCCTCGGGGGTGACGCCCTTGACGGGCATCTTCTTGGGGAGCGGGACCTTGGTCCAGGGGATGGTCTGCTCGAAGTAGTAGACCTCCAGGCCGTGGAAGGTGCGGGTGCCCTTGTAGTGGATGGGGGCGGAGGTGCGGGTCTGGGCGTCGAAGTAGGTGTAGTCGCGTTTCTGGGTGAGGAACGGCCATTTGTACTCGACGCCGGCGCGGCGTACGGGGTCGCCGTCGACCATCTCGCCGGTGGCGTGGACGGGTTCCTGGGAGTGGGCGTCGAAGATGTAGCGCTCGGGGACCTCGGAGACCATCGTGCCGTCGGGGCCGGCCACGTAGGAGAGGGTGTCCCAGACGACGACGTCGCGGCCGGCGGTCTGCTTGATCCGCCGGGCTTCGGCGACGTTGCCCTTGAGGGTCTGGACGATGGTGACCTTGGGGACCCGCCTGGCCTTCATGGTGCCGTAGTCGAGGAGGGTGGCGGGGATGGCCTCCAGGACCATGTCCTGGTATTGGCCGGGCGGGATTTTGGCGAGGCGGGGGAAGGCGTACCACCGCATCAGGGGCGACAGTGCGGTGAAGAAGACGGCGAGGGCGAGCAGCACCAGGCTCGCCGTGCGGCGCATCCCGGTGGCGGGCGCGGGGTGCCGGGTGGGCGGGGTTCGGGGCATGGCGGTGGCGTCCCTCCCTCAGGGGTGCTCGGGGACGGTGGTCAGCAGCGGTTTGGGGGAGGTGTGGCCTTGGGGGGTGCCGAGGGCGGTGAGGGTGAGGACGAGGGCGAGCGCCGCGGCGAGTCCGACCGCGGCTGCTGTCAGGGCGCGCATGGCGGTCCTCCCGGAGAACGGACCTGATATAGCGTCAGGGCTGGGGCACCGTAGCAACGGCGGGCGCAGATGAGAACACGTTGCACCGCCGTCCCGCCCCGGTGCGGGGCGGGACGGCGGTCGGGTGGGTGCGGGTACCGGCCCCGGTGCGGTCAGGCGCCGGCCGGTGCGGTGACGGTGAGTTCGACGGCGAGGACGGCGCCGTCGGCGGTGGTCAGCCGGAGTCGGAACGTGCCGGGGTGGGTGTCGGTGTAGATCTTCGGGAGGGTGAGCAGGCCGTTGGCGTCCGTGGTGAGGGTGGTCAGGGTGCGGACCGGCTTGTCCTTGTCGGCGCCGGTGGCCTTGGGGTCCTTGAAGTACGGGCCCTTGTCGTTCTGCACCGGCTTCTTCGGGTCGCCGGTGACCATGGTCGCGGTGACCGCCACCCCGGCCGCGGCCTTGCCCCGGTAGGTCGCCCTGATCTCGACGGCGTCGTCCGCGTAGGCCGTGCCGGCGGTGGTCCGGAGCTTCTTGGCGGAGGTGCGGGCGAGTGTGTCGGCCTTCGGTGCCGGTGCGGCGGTGACGGTGGCGGCGAAGTCGACGGCGGGCACGTCACGGCCGACGGCGGTGGCGCGGACGGTGAAGGCGCCGGCCTTGTCGCCCGCGGTCAGCCGGGGGGCGGTGGCCAGGCCGTCCTTGCCGGTGGTGACGGTGACGGCGGTCGCGTTGCCGGGGAAGCGGGCCGCGGTCTCGCCACCGAGGGTGAAGCGGACGGGGGCGCCGGCGACCGGCCTGCCGGCGGCGTCCTTGGCGCGGACCTGCGGGGAGGTGGCGAACTCGCCGCCCGCGGTGGCCGTGAGCTCCTTGCCGTTGCCGCCGTCCTTGCCACCGGCTCGTTCGAGGGTGGTGAGCGGGGCGGGGTCGACCGGGGGCTTCGGGGTGGGTGTCGGCGTGGGCTTCGGGGTGGGGGCCGGGGTGCCGCCGCCGTGGGACGGGCCGGTGGCGCCACCGGTTCCGGCCGGGGTGCCCGGCCCGTGCGGGGTGCGGGGGCCGGAGGTGTCGCCGCCGGCCGCGCCGCCTCCGGAGGCCGGGGTCCGGCCGTCCGCCACGCCGGGGCCGCGGTCCCGGTGCGCCGCGCCGCCGCCCTGCGTGCCGTGTCCGGTGCCGCCGCGCCGTACGGGGAGGGTGCCCTTGCCGTCCGGGACCTGGAACGTGCCCTTGCGGTAGAACGCGTACCAGGACAGCACCGTGCGGAGGTAGTCGGTGGAGTCGTTGTAGCCGAGGACGGCCCGGTCCAGGTCGGCCGGTACGGTCAGGTCGCGGCCACCGGCGCAGAGGTAGTGGCCGGCGGCGAGCGCGGCGTCGAAGATGTTGTTGGGGTCCTTGATGCCGTCGCCGTTGCCGTCGGCGCCCCAACCGGTGCCGTCGGGGCCGCCCTCGGACCAGGTGGACGGGATGAACTGCATCGGGCCGACGGCGCGGGCGTAGCCGGAGTCCCCGTCGTAGCGACCGCCGCCGGTGGCGGGTATCAGGGCGAAGCCGTGGCGGCCGTCGAGTACCGGGCCGAGGATGGGCTGCGGGGTGGTGCCCTGGGCGTCGACCGCTCCGCCGCGGGCCTGGCCGGATTCCACCTCGCCGATCGCGGCGAGCAGCTGCCAGGGCAGCCGGCAGCCCGGGTCGGAGGCGTGGATACGCGCTTCGGCGCTCTTGTAGGCGGCGAGGACGGTGGCCGGTATGCCCGCCTGGGCGGGGCCGGTGATGACCCTGCCGCCGCCCGGGCGGCCCGAACCCCTGGGCGGTACGGGGCTGTTGCGGGGCGGCAGATCGGTGTAGTAGGGCGAGCCGCCGTCGACGGGGGTGTTCGCGGGCGGTGTGGGGGTGGCCTGTTCCCGGTGGGCGGCGCGGGCGGCGGCGCCCGGTGTCTGGGAGGCGGTCAGGGTGGCCAGGGCCAGTGCCGCCACGGCCGTCGAGGCCGCTCCCCTCTGGAGCCGCCGCCGGAATGTGGCTGCCATCAGTGCCGTACCTCCGCGTTGAGCTGCCGCGCGCCTGTCTGTCGCGGGTGCCTGACTGCTGTGTGGTGTGACGCCGGCGTGCGGGACGCCGCATGCGGGTCCCCCGGCGCCCAACTCCGGTGACACTACGACAACTCGGGCCGCGCAGCTACCACTCCGCTCGGCCACATATACCGCTCACATCGGCCACATAATGATCCGAATCGATCGAGGAGCCGTAGATGCCGTTCACGCTCAGTCATGCCGCCGCTGTCCTCCCGTTCATCCGGCAAACCGGCGCGGCCCGCGGCCCGTTGGTCGCCTCCGCGCTGGTCGCGGGCTCCTTCGCACCGGATCTGCCGTACTACGCGGACACCGTCGTTCCGGGCGGTATGGCGTTCGGCACGGTCACCCACTCCCTGCCCGGCGTGCTGACCGTCGATGTCCTGATCAGCGCGGCGCTGGTCGGCGGCTGGCTGCTGCTGCGCGAACCGCTGGTCGCGCTGCTGCCGCGCTCCCGGCGGGAACGGCCGCGCGCCTTCGCCCGCGGTCGCCCCTGGACGCCGCGCGGAACCCGCGAACGGGCCCTGCCGGCAGGCTGGTTCTTCCTGTCGGCGGTGCTGGGATCCGTCACGCATGTCGTCTGGGACGCCTTCACCCACCCCGGCCGCTGGGGCACGCGGCTGGTGCCCGCGCTGAACACCGTGATGGGCGGCCGGGCGGTCGCCATGTATCTCCAGTACGCGACGTCGGCGCTGGCGCTGGCCGGGATCGGCTGGTTCCTGTGGGCGGCGCTGCGCGGCGAGCGGTGCGGCACGGGGGACGGCGGTACGGGGGCCGACGGTACGGCGGTTGGCGGCACGGCGGTCAACGGTACAGGGGCCGGCGGCCCGGCCTCCGGCGCCGGGGCGGCCGGGCCCGTCGGAGCCGCAGCCGCCGCCGTAGCCGCAGCGCCGGCGCCCGCGGTGCCCGAACTGGCCCTGTGGCCAAGGCTGTTGCTGACCGCGCCGGTCGTGGTGTGCACCGTGCTCGGCGGCGCCTACCGCACCGCACGGGCGTATGCCCTCCACGGCGCGACGGTGGGCTGGTTCGACTACGTCCCGGACCTGCTCTTCGGCGCGGGCGCGGGGCTCATGGCGGGGCTGCTGGGGTACGCGGTGACCGTGCGGCTGCTCCAGCGGCGCGCCCACCGCGGGCGGGCGGCGGCCGGAGGCGCGCCGGGACGGCCGTCGGGGGCGGGCGCGGAGCCGGCTGCCTGACTGCGGCACGCACGCACGGGGCGCGGCACGCACGGCGCGGCCCCTGCTCACCGCACGGGCCACGCCGTCGTCCTGCTGCGGCTCAAGGCCGCGCCGTTCTGTTGCGCCTCGGGGCCGCCTCCAGGCCCTGCCGGCAAACTCCCGCCTGCCTGCCGACGCCCTGCACGCGCCCCCACCCTCGAACCGGCTTCGCACGGCTCGGGCAAGGGACCCCCTGCGCCGCACCGGACGCCGCCCGACCCGCCCTTCGGGCGGACGACGGGAGTGTGACGACAGGGCCTAGTGCGCCGCGGACTCCCAGTCCTCGCCGTAGCCGACCGAGACGCCCAGCGGGGCGCTCAGCTCGACCGCGCCGGCCATCTCGCGGCGGACCAGCTCCTCGACCTTCTCGTGCTCCCCGGGGGCCACCTCGACCACGATTTCGTCGTGGACCTGGAGCAGCATCCGCGAGGTCAGCTGCGCGGCGCGCAGGGCCGCGTCGACCCGCAGCATCGCGATCTTGACGATGTCGGCGGCGGTGCCCTGGATCGGGGCGTTCAGCGCCATCCGCTCGGCCATCTCGCGACGCTGACGGTTGTCGCTGTTGAGGTCGGGGAGGTAGCGGCGGCGGCCGAGCATCGTCTCGGTGTAGCCGGTGGCGCGGGCCTCCTCGACGACGCGCTGGAGGTAGTCGCGGACGCCGCCGAACCGCTCGAAGAAATTGTCCATCAGCTTGCGGGCCTCGTCGGGCTGGATGCCCAGCTGCTGGGAGAGGCCGAACGCCGACAGGCCGTAGGCCAGGCCGTACGACATCGCCTTGATCTTGCGGCGCATCTCCGGGTCGACCTGGTCCTTGGCGACCGAGAAGACCTGGGAGGCAACGGTGGTGTGCAGGTCCTCGCCGGAGGTGAACGCCTCGATCAGGCCCTCGTCCTCGGAGAGGTGGGCCATCACTCGCAGTTCGATCTGGCTGTAGTCGGCCGTCAGCAGTGAGGCGAAGCCCTCGCCGACGACGAAGCCGCGGCGGATCGCCCGGCCCTCGTCCGTCCGCACCGGGATGTTCTGCAGATTCGGGTCGGTGGAGGACAGCCGTCCGGTGGCCGCGACGGTCTGGTTGAAGGTGGTGTGGATCCGGCCGTCCGCGGCGATGGTCTTGATCAGGCCCTCGACGGTCGTGCGCAGCTTGGCCTGCTCCCGGTGGCGGAGCATGATCACCGGGAGTTCGTTGTCGGTCTGCGACGCCAGCCAGGCCAGCGCGTCGGCGTCGGTGGTGTAGCCGGTCTTGGTCTTCTTGGTCCTGGGCAGGCCCAGTTCGCCGAAGAGGACCTCCTGGAGCTGCTTGGGCGAGCCGAGGTTGAACTCGTGACCCGCGGCGGCGTGCGCCTCCTTCACGGCCTGCTGCACGGCGCCCGCGAACTGCTGCTCCATGCGCTCCAGCCAGTCGCGGTCGGCGGCGATGCCGGCCCGCTCCATACGGGCCAGCAGCTCGCTGGTCGGCAGCTCCACATCGCGCAGCAGATCGGCGGCGCCGACCTCCGCCAGCCTCGTCCCGAACGCCGTGCCCAGGTCGAGGACCGTGCGGGCCTGCCCCATCAGGGCCTCGGCCTCGGCCTCCTCGTCGGCGCCGAACGCCAGCTGGCCGTCGCCGGCCGCGGCGGGGGCGAGGTCGCGCCCCAGGTATTCGAGGGAGAGGGCATCCAGCGCGAAGGAGCGGCGGCCGGGCTTGACCAGATAGGCGGCCAGCGCGGTGTCCATGGTGACGCCGTCGATGCGCCAGCCGTGCTCGCCGAAGACCCGCATCAGGCCCTTGGCGTTGTGCATCACCTTGGGGCGGGCGGCATCCGCGCTCCAGGCGGCGAACGCGCGCTCGTCGGCCTCGTCCAGCTGAGCCGGGTCGAACCAGGCGGCCGGGCCGCCGGCGGCGGCCAGCGCCACCTCGGCGACACTGCCGCTGCCCAGCGTCCAGACATCCACCGTGGCCACGCCCAGCGGGCCGGTGCCGTGCTCGGCCAGCCACGGGGCGAGCTCGCCGGTGCCGAGGACGGTGCCGTCCACCGCGACGCCGGCGGCCGGCGCGGCCTCCTCCGCGGTCTTCTCGGCGCCCGGGTCCACGGCGTGCAGCCGGTCGCGCAGGCCCTGGTTGCGGATCTCCAACGCGTTGAGGAAGACCTTCAGGGCCTCGCGGTCGTACGCCTGGCGGGTGAGGTCGGCGGGGCCCCAGGACAGCTCGACGTCACGGACCATCTCGGTCAGCCGGCGGTTGCGCTTGACGGACTCCAGGTGGTCGCGGAGGTTCTGCCCCGCCTTGCCCTTGACCTCGTCGGCACGCTCCACCAACTCCGCGAACGAACCGAACTGGTTGATCCACTTGGTGGCCGTCTTCTCGCCGACGCCCGGGATGCCGGGGAGGTTGTCCGACGGGTCGCCGCGCAGCGCCGCGAAGTCCGGGTACTGGGCGGGGGTGAGGCCGTACTTCTCGGCGACCTTCTCGGGGGTGAAGCGGGTCAGCTCGGAGACGCCCTTGGTGGGGTACAGCACCGTGACGTCGTCGGAGACCAGCTGGAAGGAGTCGCGGTCACCGGTGACGATCGCGACCTCGAAGCCCTGGGCCGTGGCCTGCGTGGTCAGGGTGGCGATGACGTCGTCGGCCTCGTACCCCTCCACCGCGAAACGCTTGACGTGCATGGCGTCGAGGAGCTCGCCGATCAGCTCGACCTGGCCCTTGAACTCGTCGGGGGTCTTGGAGCGGTTCGCCTTGTACTCCGGGAATTCCTCCGACCGCCAGGTCTTGCGGGAAACGTCGAACGCCACCGCGAAATGCGTGGGCGCCTCGTCGCGCAGAGTGTTCGCGAGCATCGACGCGAAGCCGTAGATCGCATTGGTCGGTTGCCCCGACGCGGTCGTGAAATTCTCCACGGGCAGGGCGAAGAACGCCCGGTATGCCATGGAATGCCCGTCCATCAGGAGCAGGCGCGGACGACCACCCGCCGCCGCCTCGGTGCCGGTCGCTTCGCTCTTCTTCGCTGCCTTTGCTGCCACGCCCCCGATCCTGCCACGCCCCACTGACAATCCCCGCCGCGATGCCCCGCCGCGGACGACTCCCACCGCCACCCGCACCGCACCGCAGCCCACCGCCCGCAGCCCTCCGGACACCCCGAACCGCCACCCGGCCGCACCCCAAGATCCCCCCTACTCCCCCACTCCCGTCCATGACAGGATCGAAAGCGCACGGATCACAGGTGCCCGGCAACGATCCGCCGCCACCCGGCGGAGCAGGCCCGGCACACGGCCCAAGGGAGAGCGACATGGCAGGCAAGCCGCCCGCGTCGGACCCCGTCCAGGACGCCCCGACAATCGGCGAACCCCAGCACGCCGCCGCCGGCCTGCCGGCCCTCGCACACACCATGCGCGCCGCCCAGCAGCAGATGGGCATCCGCCGCACCGCCCTCACCCTGCTGCGGGTCAACCAGAAGACCGGATTCGACTGCCCCGGCTGCGCCTGGCCCGAAGACGACAAACGGCACACCGCCGAATTCTGCGAGAACGGCGCCAAAGCCGTCGCCGAAGAAGCCACCCTCCGCCGGGTCACCCCGGACTTCTTCGCCGCCCACCCCGTGACCGACCTCGCCTCCCGCAGCGGCTACTGGCTCGGCCAGCAAGGCCGGCTGACCCACCCCATGTACCTGGCCGAAGGCGCCGACCACTACACCCCGGTCACCTGGCAGCAGGCCTTCGACATCATCGGCGAGGAGCTCACCGCCCTCGACTCCCCCGACGAAGCCGTCTTCTACACCTCCGGCCGTACAAGCAACGAGGCCGCGTTCCTCTACCAGCTCTTCGCCCGCGAATTCGGCACCAACAACCTCCCCGACTGCTCCAACATGTGCCACGAGTCCTCGGGCTCCGCACTCACCGAGACCATCGGCATCGGCAAGGGCAGCGTGCTGCTGGAGGACCTCCACAAAGCCGACCTGATCATCGTCGCCGGCCAGAACCCGGGCACCAACCACCCCCGGATGCTGCCGGCCCTGGAAAAGGCGAAGGCCAACGGCGCAAAGATCATCTCGATCAACCCGCTGCCCGAGGCCGGCCTGGAACGCTTCAAGAACCCACAGACCCCACGCGGCCTGGCCGGCGGCGGCACCGCCCTGACCGACCTCTTCCTCCAAGTACGCCTCGGCGGCGACCAAGCCCTCTTCCGCACCCTCAACCGCCTCATCCTGGAAACCGAAGGCGCCCTCGACGAAGACTTCATCCGCCAACACACCCACGGCTTCGAAGAGTTCGCGACACAGGCACGCGCCGGCGACGACTGGACCGAAACCCTCCGCGCCACCGGCCTCACCCGCCAGGAAATCGAACGCGCCCTCACCATGATCCTCGCCTCACGGCGCACGATCGTCTGCTGGGCGATGGGCCTGACCCAGCACAAACACGCCGTCCCCACCATCCGCGAAGTCGTCAACTTCCTGCTGCTCCGCGGCAACATCGGCCGCCCCGGCGCCGGCGTCTGCCCCGTACGCGGCCACAGCAACGTCCAGGGCGACCGCACCATGGGCATCTTCGAACGACCCACCCCCGCCTTCCTCGACGCCCTGGAAAAGGAGTTCGGCTTCGCACCACCCCGCAAGCACGGCCTCGACGTCGTCCGCGCCATCCGCGCACTGCGCGACGGACAGGCCAAAGTCTTCTTCGCCATGGGCGGCAACTTCGTCTCCGCCACCCCCGACACCGAGGTCACCGAGGCCGCGATGCGCCGCGCCCACCTCACCGTCCACGTCTCCACCAAACTCAACCGCTCACACACGATCACCGGCGCCCGCGCCCTGATCCTGCCAACCCTCGGCCGCACCGAACGCGACCTCCAGGCAAGCGGCGAGCAGTTCGTCACAGTCGAGGACTCCATGGGCATGGTGCACGCCTCACGCGGCCGACTCACACCCGCCGACCCGCACCTGCTCTCCGAGACCGCCATCGTCACCCGCCTCGCCCGCCGCGTCCTCGGCCCCGACAGCCCCACCCCCTGGGAAGAGTTCGAGAAGGACTACGCCACGATCCGCGACCGCATCTCCCGCGTCGTACCCGGCTTCGAGGACTTCAACGCCAAGGTCGCCCACCCCGGAGGCTTCGCCCTGCCACACGCCCCCCGCGACAGCCGCAGCTTCCCCACCGCCACCGGCAAGGCCAACTTCACCGCCGCCCCCGTCGAATACCCCACCGCCCCCGAAGGACGCCTGCTGCTCCAGACACTGCGCTCCCACGACCAGTACAACACCACCATCTACGGCCTCGACGACCGCTACCGCGGCATCAAGAACGGCCGCCGCGTAGTACTCGTCAACCCCGACGACGCCCACCGACTCGGCTTCGCCGACGGCACGTACGCGGACCTGGTCAGCGAGTGGACCGACGGCAGCGAACGACGCGCCCCCGGCTTCCGCGTGGTCCACTACCCCACCGCCCGCGGCTGCGCCGCCGCCTACTACCCCGAAACCAACGTCCTGATCCCGCTGGACCACACCGCCGACGTCAGCAACACCCCGGCAGCCAAATCCGTGGTGGTGCGGCTGGAGCCCGCACAGCGCGACTGACCCACCACACGACAGCCCGACACCTCCCGAGGACCGGGAACGAACACCCCCGCACCGGGCACCCGCCCGGCCGCCTGATAGGAACAGGCCCAGATCCGCGGCGACCAACAGCGCGAGGGCAAGCGAAACGGAGCAGTCCATGGGTGAGCAGAGCACGACCAAATTCCCGCAGGCGGTCCTCGACCAGTGGTCCGACATCGGCGTCGACCTGCCCTCGCTCTTCTCCGCCGGGCACCTCGGTGAACGAATGAGCGTGCGGGTCACCGAGGCCGCCCCGGACCGAGTCGTCGGCACCATGCCCGTCGAGGGCAACACCCAGCCCTACGGGCTGCTGCACGGCGGCGCCTCCGCCGTACTGGCCGAAACCCTCGGCTCCGTCGGCTCCATGCTGCACGGCGGCCCCACCAAGGCCGCGGTCGGCGTCGACCTCAACTGCACCCACCACCGCGGCGTCCGCTCCGGACTCGTCACCGGCATCGCCACCGCCGTACACCGCGGCCGGTCCACCGCCACCTACGAAATCGTCATCACCGACGAGCAGGACAAGCGGGTGTGCACCGCCCGGCTGACCTGCCTGCTGCGCGACACCGACCAGGACATCTACCGCCCCTGACAGCACGATCACGCCACCGCGGCGGCCCCCCGGCACCCGCCGACACGGCCCCGCACCCGGCCTCCCGGGAGCGGGGCCGCACCCGTTTCAGCAACGCTGCATAATGCGCGCGCCATGCGGGCAGCACACGGACCACCCACCTCCGGCCGCCCCCTCCGAATGCCTAAGTCACCACCGGCCGGCAGACCAACCTCCCCCGGGGAAACGCGAGTTCACCCTCCGCACGGCGCGCACACCACGGCCCCGACGCCCCCACCACCGACGAACCAGAACCCCGCAGCCCCGGACAGGCAAACGGCCCCGCACCGATCACCGGTACGGGGCCGCCCACCCACACTCCACGCAGCCGCTAATCCCGCTTCTGCTGCTGCTTCTGCTTCTTCTCCTCGGCATCCTCGATGACCGCCTCCGCGACCTGCTGCATGGACAGCCGCCGGTCCATCGACGTCTTCTGAATCCACCGGAACGCCGCCGGCTCCGTCAGCCCGTACTGCGTCTGCAGCACGCTCTTCGCCCGGTCCACCAGCTTCCGCGTCTCCAGCCGCTGCGTGAGGTCCGCGACCTCCTTCTCCAGCGCCTTCAACTCCGTGAACCGGCTCACCGCCATCTCGATCGCCGGCACGACATCGCTCTTCGAGAACGGCTTGACCAGATACGCCATCGCACCCGCGTCCCGCGCCCGCTCCACCAGTTCGCGCTGCGAGAACGCGGTCAGCATCAGCACCGGGGCGATGCTCTCCTCGGCGATCTTCTCCGCCGCCGAGATCCCGTCCAGGACGGGCATCTTCACGTCCAGGATCACCAGATCGGGACGGTGCTCCCGGGCCAGCTCCACCGCGGCCTGCCCGTCCCCGGCCTCGCCGACGACGGTGTAGCCCTCCTCCTCCAGCATCTCCTTGAGATCGAGGCGGATGAGTGCCTCGTCCTCGGCGATCACGACACGCGTGGTCAGCGGCGGGACGTGCGACTGATCGTCTTCGACGACGGGCTGCTCGGGCTCGGCGGCGCTCACGGGACTCCTCGTTCCTGGCAGGTGGTGCCATTGCAGCCTACCTAGAGGCGACCATCGTTACTCACACGGTAGGGTGTCGTACGCAGCTGGCCCGGTTGGTGGAACTGGTGAGACACGCGGCGCTCAAACCGCCGTGCCCTTTGGGGCATGTGGGTTCGAATCCCACACCGGGCACCTCTGACTCAAGTGGAACCTCACGTTCTCGTGAATTGCGCGGATTGCACTCCTGCGTCGATCAGTCATCACGCACAGTGATGACATGAACTTCCATGGCACTGACGTGCGACAGAGGGCAATCACCCAGCTCCGCGCAGGCGTGAGAAATGCGGACGTGGCCCGCACATTGGGCGTACCGCTCGGCACCATCGGTTACTGGCAGCATATGGACCGCGCCAAACGCGGAGAGTGCCCAGGCGCCCACAATCCGAAATGCCCACGTTGCGACGGTCGCGAGCTCGACGAGGCGGCATACTCGTACCTCCTCGCGCTTTACCTAGGCGACGGCCACATCATCCAGTACTCGGAGCACCGCGTACCGAGCCTGATGATCGCCTGCGACAACAACTGGCCGGGCCTCATGGACGACTGCGAAGCCGCGATGCGGGCGGTTTTCCCCGACAACTCAGTCTGCCGGCTCAGCCGCACGGGCTGCCACAACGTGAAAATCTACTCCAAGCACTTATGGTGCCTGTTTCCGCAGCACGGCAAGGGCAAGAAGCATGAGCGCCCGATCGTCCTCGAAGCCTGGCAGCAGGAGATCGTGGACGAGTATCCCTGGGCGTTCCTCCGCGGGCTCGTCCACTCCGACGGGTGCCGGATCACCAACTGGACCACCCGGCTCGTCGGCGGCGAGCGCAAGCGCTACGAGTACCCGCGGTACTTCTTCACCAACAAGTCCGACGACATCCGGAAGATGTTCAGCGACACCCTCACCAAAGTCGGCGTCGAGTGGACCGTGCTCGCCCGCGGCAGCGACCCGTTCAACATCTCCGTGGCCCGCAAAGCCTCCGTGGCCCTCATGGACGCACACATCGGGCCGAAGTACTGACAGGGACGGCAGTCAGGTACCTCGGCCCAGCTTGTTCAGGTGCGGGAGGGGTGTTACTTGGGCGAGTCGTCCTCGCCGATGTGGTGGACGCGGACGAGGTTGGTGGAGCCGGGGACTCCGGGGGGCGAGCCGGCGGTGATGATGACGGTGTCGCCCTTCTGGCAGCGGCCGATCCTCAGGAGTTGCTCGTCGACCTGGGCGACCATCTCGTCGGTGGAGTTGACGGTCGGGCCGAGGAAGGTCTCCACGCCCCAGCTGACGTTGAGCTGGGAGCGGGTGGCGGGGTCCGGGGTGAAGGCGAGGAGCGGGATGGGTGAGCGGTAGCGGGAGAGGCGGCGGACGGTGTCGCCGGACTGGGTGAAGGCGACGAGGAACTTGGCGCCGAGGAAGTCGCCCATTTCGGCGGCGGCGCGGGCGACGGCGCCGCCCTGGGTGCGGGGCTTGCTGCGTTCGGTGAGCGGCGGGAGGCCCCTGGCGAGGATGTCTTCCTCGGCGGCTTCGACGATGCGGCTCATGGTGCGGACGGTTTCGGTGGGGTATTTGCCGACGCTGGTTTCGCCGGAGAGCATGACGGCGTCGGTGCCGTCGATGACGGCGTTGGCGACGTCGGAGGCTTCGGCGCGGGTGGGGCGGGAGTTGTCGATCATCGAGTCGAGCATCTGGGTGGCGACGATGACCGGTTTGGCGTTGCGCTTGGCGAGTTTGATGGCGCGCTTCTGGACGATGGGGACGGTTTCCAGGGGCATTTCGACGCCGAGGTCGCCGCGGGCGACCATGATGCCGTCGAAGGCGGCGACGATGTCGTCGATGTTGTCGACGGCCTGGGGTTTTTCGACTTTGGCGATGACGGGGCGGAAGTGGCCTTCTTCGCGCATGATGCGGTGGACGTCTTCGATGTCGCGGCCGGTGCGGACGAAGGAGAGGGCGATGATGTCGGCGCCGTAGCGCAGGGCCCAGCGGAGGTCGTCCCGGTCTTTTTCGGAGAGGGCGGGGACGGAGACGGCGACGCCGGGGAGGTTGAGTCCTTTGTGGTCGGAGACCATGCCGCCTTCGATGACCTTGGTGTGGACGCGGGGTCCTTCGACGGCGGTGACTTCGAGGGTGACCTTGCCGTCGTCGACGAGGATGCGTTCGCCGGTGGTGACGTCGGCGGCGAGGCCGTGGTAGGTGGTGCCGCAGAGGTGGCGGTCGCCTTCGACGGAGGGTTCGACGCTGATGGTGAACTCGTCGTCGCGTTCGAGAAGTACGGGGCCTTCGCGGAATCGGCCGAGGCGGATCTTCGGGCCTTGAAGATCGGCGAGGATGCCGACGCTGCGACGGGTTTCTTCGGATGCTTTGCGGACCCGGTCGAATCGTGCTTCGTGTTCGGCGTAGGTGCCGTGGCTGAGGTTGAAGCGGGCGATGTCCATTCCGGCGTCGACGAGGGCTTTGATCTGCTCGTACGAGTCGGTGGCGGGTCCCAGTGTGCAGACGATCTTTGCTCGGCGCATGTTTCGACTCTATGACTTACCCGGCGGTAGGGAACTGTGGAGAAGTGACTGCTCAACGACCGCTTGGTGAAAGGCTGTTGACAAGTATTGGAATGCGCGCGACACCGCTCCGATGAGCGGAATTTCGCCCGTGTGCGGGGTGGTCTCGGGCCGTGTGGTCTCAGAGTGCGGGGCGGGTCATGGTGAAGCGGGCGTTGACGTTGGCGTAGACGGTTTGGCGCTGGGGTTCGAGGTCGAGGGCGGGGGCGGATTCCTGGGCGGCGCCGCCGTAGGCGGCGAAGGAGCGCATGCCGGGGGCAGGCATGGGGGTGGTGGTGTCGGCGCCGACGTCGGCGATCTCCAGGACGGCGTCGAGTCGGGCGCCGAGGGCTTCGGCGTATTCGCGGGCGCGCTGGACGGCTTCGTGGACGGCTTGGGTGCGGGCGGCGCGGTGGGCGGGTGAGTCGGGGCGCAGGGCCCACCAGGGGCCGTCGATGCGGGTGAGTTCGAGGTCGGCGAGGCGGGTGGTGAGTTCGCCGAGGGCGGTGAAGTCGTTGAGGGTGGCGGTGAGGGTGACGCGTCCGTGGTAGGCGCGGATGCGTTCGTGGCGGCCCTTGTCGGTGAGTTGGGGGGTGAGGGTGAAGCTGCCGGTTTCGAGTTTTTCGATGGCGTCGCCGTAGCTCTTGATGAGGGTGAGGGCGTGTTCGTTGCGGCGGGTGAGGTCGGCGAGGGCGGTTTTGCGGTCGGTGCCGCGGGCGCTGACGGTGACGGTGATGTGGGCGGTTTCGGGGTCGACTTCGAGGCGGGCTTCGCCGCGGACGGCGAGGCGGGGGGTGTCGGGGGTGCCGTAGGGGAGGGGCTGGGTGGGCTGCGTGGGTTGGGTCATGGTGTCAGCTTGCCAGTCGGCGTCGGTTTTCCGGTCAACTGGTCACCGGGGAGTCACCTGTTCGCAACGTCGTGGGGCTGTTGCGGTGGGGGTGGTTGGGTCCACAATCTACGCGCGAAATCTACGCGCGTTGTTCCGAAGTGGCGGGGCCACTGGGCGTATTGGGACCAATTGACCCTTGGGGGAATGGATATGTCGTTCAACCGCAGGAAGTTCCTGGGGCGTTCGGCCGCGGCGGGTGCGGGGGTGGCGCTCACGGGGGCGCTGCCGCCGGCCGCGCAGGCGCGGGAGCCGGAGC
>NZ_KN708638.1:2062822-2066804 GCF_000805335.1 Streptomyces sp. CT34
TGGGCACGACGGATGTGCACGGGCATGTGTTCAACTGGGACTATTTCACCGACAAGGAGTATGACGACGCGGCGCACAATGATGTGGGGCTGGCGAAGATCTCGACGTTGGTGACGGCGGCCCGTAAGGAGGCGGGGCGGCATCGTACGTTGTTGATCGACGCGGGTGACATCATTCAGGGCACTCAGCTGTCGTATTACTATGCGCGGGTCGATCCGATCACCGCGCCGCACGGTCCGAAGCATCCGATGGCGTTGGCGATGAACCGGATGCGGTATGACGCGGCGGCGCTCGGTAATCATGAGTTCAATTACGGTATTCCGGTGCTGCGGAAGTTCCAGGAGCAGTGCGATTTCCCGTTGCTGGCGGCGAACGCGCTGGATGCGCGGACGTTGAAGCCGGCGTTTCCGCCGTATGTGGTGAAGCGGATCAAGGTGCCGGGTCACCGGGATATCCGGGTGGGCATTCTGGGGTTGACGAATCCTGGTATCGCGGTGTGGGACAAGGCCAATGTGCAGGGGAAGTTGACGTTCCCGGGGCTGGTCGAGCAGGCGAAGGTGTATGTGCCGAGGCTGCGCGCGCTCGGCTGTGACGTGGTGGTCTGTACGGATCATTCGGGTCTGGACGGTGCGACGTCGTACGGGGATGCGCTGCCGTATCCGGAGAACGCGTCGTCGCTGGTGGCGGAGCAGGTGCCGGGTATCGACGCGATTCTGGTGGGTCATACGCACAAGGAGGTGGCGTCCCGGACGGTGGTGAACAAGGAGACGGGGCAGAGTGTGGTGCTGTCCGAGCCGCTGATGTGGGGGATGCGGCTGAGTGTCTTCGATTTCGAGGTGGAGTGGTGCCGGGGCCGCTGGGAGGTGGTGTCGGTGAAGGCGGAGGTGCGCAACGCCAATACGGCGGCGGAGGATCCGGAGATCGCGCGGCTGGTGCGGCGTGAGCACCAGGCGGTCGTGAAGTACGTGAACCAGGTGGTGGGGACGTGCAAGGCGGCGATGTCGGCGGCCGAGGCTCCGTACAAGGACACGCCGATCATCGACTTTGTCAATTACGTGCAGGTGGACACGGTGAAGTCGGCGCTGGCCGGTACCAAGTACGCGTCGCTGCCGGTGTTGTCGCAGGCGGCGTGTTTCTCGCGGTCGGCGGCGATTCCGGCGGGCCGGGTGTCGTTGCGTGATGTGGCGGGGCTGTATGTGTACGAGAACACGCTGGATGCACGGCTGTTGACGGGGGCGCAGCTGCGGGACTATCTGGAGTTCTCGGCGCGGTATTTCGTGCGGACGGCGCCGGGTGCGCCGGTGGATCCGAAGAAGCTGACGAACGCGAACAACACGCCTGACTTCAATTACGACGTGGTCGGTGGGCTCACGTATGACATCGACATCGCGAAGCCGGCGGGTTCGCGGATCACGAATCTGCGGTATCAGGGCAGGCCGTTGGACGACAAGGCGCAGTTCGTGCTTGCGGTGAACAATTACCGGGCGAACGGCGGTGGTGGTTTTCCGCATGTGGCGAAGGCGACGTCGGTGTGGTCGAATTCGGACGAGATCCGGAACACGATCATCGGGTGGGTGAAGGCGAGGAAGGTGATCGATCCGGCGGTGTTCGCTTCGGTGGGCTGGCGGCTGACGCGGGCCGGGAAGCCGGTGTTCTGAGGCGGGTGGTTTTGTCGGTTGTGGGTGTGCCGCCCCTCTTTCCCGGTCCGGTTTCGGCGGGGTGGGAGGGGCGGTGGCGTTCAGTGGCGGGGGACGAGGTGGGAGCTCTGGCGGGGGATGGGGGTGGTGCGCTGGGGTGTGGGGTGGGCCAGGCCGAAGGTGGTGAAGGCGGTGCGGGTGGGGAGGGGGTAGGCGGTGCTGTTGGTGAGGGAGTTGAGGATGGTGGCGCTGCGCCAGGCGGCGAGGCCGAGGTCGGGGGTGCCGACGCCGTGGGTGTGGCGTTCGGCGTTCTGGACGTAGATGTGGCAGCCGGTGGCGGTGATGGCGGGGTCGAGGACGAGGCGGTGGTGTTCGTCGATGCGGGGGCGTTCGGAGGCGTCGCGGCGGAGGTAGGGGTCGAGGGCGGCGAGGAGGGTGTCGGGGCGGCGTTCGCGGTAGCCGGTGGCGAGGACGACGGCGTCGGTGGTGAGGCGGGAGCGGCTGCCTTGCTGGGTGTGTTCGAGGTGGAGTTCGACTTTGGTGGTGCCGACGCGTCCTGCGGTGCGGACGCGGACGCCGGGGGTGAGGGTGGTGGCGGGCCAGCCGCCGTCGAGGGTGCGGCGGTAGAGCTCGTCGTGGATGGCGGCGAGGGTGTCGTGGTCGATGCCCTTGTGGAGTTGCCATTGGGCGGGGAGGAGTTCGTCGCGGACGCGTTCGGGGAGGGCGTGGAAGTAGCGGGTGTAGTCGGGGGTGAAGTGTTCGAGGCCGAGTTTGCTGTATTCCATGGGGGCGAACGCGGGGGTGCGGGCGAGCCAGTGGAGGTTTTCGCGGCCGGCGGGGCGGGCGCGGAGCTGGTCGAGGAAGATTTCGGCGCCTGACTGGCCGGCGCCGATGACGGTGAGGTGGTCGGCGGCGAGCAGGCGTTCGCGGTGGTCGAGGTAGTCGGCGGAGTGGATGACGGGGACGGCGGGGGCCTCGGTGAGGGGGCGGAGGGGGATGGGGATGTGGGGGGCGGTGCCGATGCCGAGGACGAGGTTGCGGGCGTAGCTGCGGCCGAGGGCTTCGGCGTCTCCTTCGGCGCCGAGTTGGGTGAAGTCGACTTCGAAGAGGCTGCGTTCGTGGTTCCAGCGGACGGCGTCGATGTGGTGGCCGAAGTGGAGGGTGGGGAGGTTTTCGCTGACCCAGCGGCAGTAGGCGTCGTATTCGGCGCGGTGGATGTGGAAGCGCTCGGCGAAGTAGAAGGGGAAGAGGCGTTCACGGGTTTTGAGGTAGTTGAGGAAGCTCCAGGGGCTGGTGGGGTCGGCGAGGGTGACGAGGTCGGCGAGGAAGGGGACTTGGAGGGTGGCGCCATCGATGAGGAGGCCGGGGTGCCAGTGGAAGGCGGGGTGCAGGTCGTAGAAGGCGGTGCGCAGTGAGGTGAGGGGGTGGGCGAGGGCGGCGAGGGAGAGGTTGAAGGGGCCGATGCCGATGCCGGCGAGGTCGAGGGGTTCGTCGGGGCCGTGGGTGGCGGGGGTGCCGGGTTCCGGTTCGGTGTGCGGTGGGGTGTTCATCGGGGGGTGTGGCCTTCCACGAGTTTGAGGAGGGTGGTGAGGTCTCCGGGTTGGGTGTGGGGATTGAGGAGGGTGGCCTTGAGCCAGAGGCCGGTGGGGGTGGTGGCTCGGCCGAGGACGGCGTGTCCTTCGGTGAGGAGGGAGCGGCGGATGGCGGCGAGGGTGGTGTCGTCGGCGTCGGTGGGGCGGAAGAGGACGGTGGTGAGGGTGGGGCGGGAGTGGAGTTCGTAGCGGGGGGGGGCGTCGATGAGGTCGGCGAGGGTCTGGGCGGCGGCGAGGGTGCGTTCGACGAGGTCGCCGAGGCCCTGGCGGCCGAGGGCTTTGAGGGTGACGGCGATTTTGAGGATGTCGGGGCGGCGGGTGGTGCGCAGGGAGCGGCCGAGGAGGTCGGGGAGGCCGGCTTCGGTGTCGTCGTCGGCGTTGAGGTAGTCGGCTTGGTGGCCGAGGGGGGCGAGGGTGGCGGGGCCGGGGACGGCGAGGAGGCCGGCGGCGACCGGCTGCCAGCCGAGTTTGTGCAGGTCGAGGGTGACGGTGTGGGCGCGGGCGAGGCCGCTCAGGGCGGTGCGGTGGGTGTCGCTGAAGAGGAGGGGGCCGCCGTAGGAGGCGTCGATGTGGAGGCGGGCGCGGTGGTGGTCGGCGAGGTCGGCGAGGTCGGGTAGGGGGTCGATGGCGCCGGTGTCGGTGGTGCCGGCGGTTGCGGTGAGCAGAACGGGGTTGGTGGAGCCGGTGCGGGCGGTGAGTTCGGCGAGGCAGGTGTGGACGGTGGCGGGGTCGAGGGTGCCGTCGGGGGGGGGG
>NZ_KN708638.1:2066940-2067275 GCF_000805335.1 Streptomyces sp. CT34
CGGGTTCGGGGAGGCCGAGGAGCCAGGCGGCGCGGTGGATGCTGTGGTGGGCGTTGGCGCCGCAGACGATCCGGAGGGGGCCGGTGGTGTGCGGGGGGTGGGGGGCCTCGCGGGCGAGGAGGATGCCGAGTTGGTTGGATTCGGTGCCGCCGGTGGTGATGAGGGCGTCGGGGTCGGTGGCCTGGGGGTAGACGAGGGCGGCGAGTTCGCGGCTGGTGAGGGTTTCGAGTTCGGAGGCGGCGGGGGCCTGGTCCCAGGAGTCCATCGAGGGGTTGAGGGCGCCGGCGGCGAGGTCGGCGGCGGGGGCCACGGCGAGGGGCGGGCCGGGCAGGGGG
>NZ_KN708638.1:2067285-2074524 GCF_000805335.1 Streptomyces sp. CT34
GGTGTGGACGAGGGTGCGCAGGGCGGCGTGCGGGCCGGTGCCGTGTTCGGGGAGGAGGGGCAGGCAGGTGTCGCGTACGGCGCGGGCGACGGTGTCGGGGCCGCCGGGTGGGAGGGGGCCGGAGCGGTCCTGGGCGCCGGTGGTGAGGGCGTCGAGGACGGTGTCGAGGAGCGGGCGGAGCGCGCGGGGGCCGTTGGTGCCGCCTGCGAGGGCGGTGCCGGCAGGGGCATCTGGCATCAAGAGGCTCTTCTTCAGCGGGAGTTGGGTGCGACGGGGCACAGACCTTAGGCCGACCTAAGTTACTGTCCATGTACGGTGGGTATCCACCGGTTACCCCGGGATCACCCATTCGGGTGATAGATGTCCCGCAAGTGTTCGGGGGCCGCCGGCTGCCGGCCCGGCGGCACCCCTGTGCGGTGGGCCGACCGGGGCCTTTCCACCCCTGGCCCGCCGGTCCGGTCCTCCCCTGGCCCGCCGGTGCGGCCGGACCGGCCGGACCGGTCCCAGCTCCTGTCGTCGGACTCCCGCCTGCCGGCCGACGCCCTGCACGCGCCCCCACCCTCGAACCGGCCTCGCACGGCTCGGGCGGGGGGACCCCCTTCGCCGCACCGGACGACAACCCCGGTACTCCAGGCACGCCGAGAGCACGCACCGGAGGCCGCCCGGCCCGCCCTTCGGGCCGACGACGGGAGTGTGACGACGGGGCCTAGCGCTGCGCGGCGGCCTCCCGGACGTGCAACGCCCGGCGCAGGTCGTCGAGTTGGTCGGCGAGGGTGCGGCGCAGGGCGGGGGTGGGGTCGGCGTCGGCGAGGCAGCGCTCGCCGAGCCGGAGGGTCTCCTCCTCGACGAATGCGGCGGGGAAGGCGTGGCGGCCGGCGGCCTTGGCGAGGGCGGGGCCGCGGCGGGCGGCGAGGGCGGGGACCGCGGCGAAGTAGCGGGCCACGTAGGGGCGGAGCAGGTCGTACTGTTCGGGGGCCCAGAAGCCGTCCGCGGTCGCGGTGAAGAGGTAGTTGGAAAGTTCCGCGGGTTCGGCGGGCTCTGCGGGTTCGGCGGACTCGCCGTCGTCGCCGCGGTCGGGCCGCTCGTCGCCGGTGGTGAACAGGGCGTTCCAGGCGGCCTGTTTGGCGGCGGGGTCGGGGAGGGCGGCGTGGCAGCGGGCGGCGCCTTCGCGGCCGGTGGCGCTCTGGTCGCGGGCGAGTTCCGCGTCGATGGTGTCGCGGAGTTCGGCGAGCGGGGCGGCGCCGAGTGTGGCGAGCCGGGCGAGGATGCGCCAGCGCAGTTCGTGGTCGAGGTCGGGGCCGCCGGGGACGCTGCCGTCGTCGAGCCAGTCCTGGATGCCTTCGTGGCTGGGGGCGCTGTCGATGAAGGCACGTACGGCGGTGAGCCGCAGGCCCGCGCCGGCGCCGTTCGAGGGGCCTTCGGTGCGGCGCAGGATGTCGCGGCTGATGCCGGTGAGGGTGGCGAGGGCGGTGTGGCGTTCGGGGAGGGGGAGGTAGCGGTCGGCGATCTGGGTGCGGGCGAAGGCGAGGACGCCTTGGACGATGGCCAGGTCGGTCTCGTGCGGGAGGTGGTCGCGGGCGACGTCCAGGTAGGCGGCGGGCGGGAGTTGGCCGTCGCGGACCATGTCGCGGGCGGCGTTCCACACGACGGCGCGGGTGAGCGGGTGGGGCAGGGTGGACAGGGAGCGGGCGGCGGTCTGCCAGGAGTCGGCGTCGAAGCGGACCTTGGCGTAGGTCAGGTCGCCGTCGTTGAGGACGACGAGGGCGGGGGCGGGCCGGGGGAAGGTCTGCCGGGTCCGTCCTTCCTGCTGGGGGATGTCCACCTCGAATTGGTCGCGCAGGGTGAGCCGGCCGGTGTCGGCGGGGTCCGGGTCGTAGGTGCCGACGGCGATGCGGTGCGGGCGGCTGCCGGTGTGGGTGATGTCCAGGTGCCAGGTGTCGCGGTCCTCGGTGGTGGCCGGGGTGAGGGTGTCGACGCCGGTGGTGCGCAGCCAGCGGGCGGCCCAGGCGTGGACGTCGCGGTCGGTGGCGCGGGCCAGGGAGTCGAGGAAGTCGGCGAGGGTGGCGTTGCCGAAGCGGTGCCGGGCGAGGTGGTCGTTGATGCCGGTGAGGAAGTCCTTCTCCCCCATCCAGGCGACGAGTTGGCGGAGTGCGGAGGCGCCCTTGGCGTAGGAGATGCCGTCGAAGTTGAGGAGTGCGGAGGCGGTGTCGGGGACGTCTTCGGGGGTGGGGGCGACGGGGTGGGTGGAGGGCCGCTGGTCGGCGTCTGTGCCCCAGCCCTTGCGGGCGATGGCGAAGTCGGTCCAGGTGTCGGTGAAGCGGGTGGCTTCGGACAGGACCTGGTAGCCCATGTACTCGGCGAAGGACTCGTTCAGCCAGATGTCGTCCCACCACTGGAGGGTGACCAGGTCGCCGAACCACATGTGGGCCATCTCGTGGGCGATGACCATGCCGCGGTTCTGGCGTTCGGTGTCGGTGACGGCGGAGCGGAAGACGAATTCGTCGCGGAGGGTGACCAGGCCGGGGTTCTCCATGGCGCCGGCGTTGAACTCGGGGACGAATGCCTGGTCGTAGGAGTCGAAGGGGTAGGGCTCTTCGAAGATCTGGTGGTAGCGGTCGTAGCAGCGGCGGGTGAGGTCGAGGATCTCGTCGGCGTCGGCGTCGAGGTGGGGGGCGAGGGAGCGGCGGCAGTGGATGCCGAAGGGGAGGCCGGCGTGCTCGGTGCGGACGGAGTGCCAGGGGCCGGCGGCGACGGCGACGAGGTAGCTGCTGATGCGGGGGGTGGGGGCGGCTTTCCAGGTGCCGTCGGGCTGCTGCTCGGTGCGGGAGTTGGCCAGGACGGTCCAGGTGGGCGGGGCGGTGACGGTGAGGTTGAAGACGGCCTTCAGGTCGGGCTGGTCGAAGGCGCCGAAGACGCGCTGGATGTCGTCCATGAAGAGCTGGGTGTAGACGTAGCTCTCGCCGTCGGCGGGGTCGGTGAAGTGGTGCATGCCTTCGCCGGTGCGGGAGTAGCGCATGGTGGCGTGGAGGCGGAGTTCGTGGGGGCCGGGGGTGAGGTCGGTGAGGGGGAGGCGGTTGTCGTCGAGGGTGGTGGGGTCGAGGGGGTGGCCGTCGAGGGTGGCGGTGTGGAGGGTGTCGGGGCGGATCTCGACGAAGGTGTCGCCCGGTTCGCGGGCGGTGAAGTGGATGGTGGTGCGGGAGGTGAACTGCTCGTCGCCGTGGGTGAGGTCGAGGGCGATGTCGTAACGCTGGACGTCGATGAGCCGGGCTCGGGATTGCGCGGCGGCGCGCTGCAGTACGGGCATGGGGTCATGCTGCCGTACGGCCGGTGGGGGCCGCACAGGGGTTTGGGCGGGCCGGGAGGGCGCCGGGAGGCAGCGCGGCGGCGGGGGTCTCGCGCCGGCGTTCGGTCCGGTGCGGGGCCGCCCGGTCGGCCTGCGGGGCCGCGCGGTGTGCGGGGTCGCGGCCGGGGCGGTGTCAGTGGTCGGCGGTGCTCTCCAGGGGCGGTACGGCGACGATCTCCCAGCCGCCTTCGGGTGGCGGCCCGGCGGTCAGGGTGCCGCCCAGTGCCTGGGCCCGCTCGGTGAGTCCGGCCAGGCCGAAGCCTCCGCCGCCGGCCTGTTCGGAGAGGCGGGCCGGGTCGCCGCCGTCGTTGGCGATGCGCGGTGCGGCGCCGTCGGGGGCGGTGTGCGGCGTGATCCGTACGGCGGTGGCGTCGGCGGCGTGCTTGCGGATGTTGGTCAGCGCCTCGCGCACGATGCGGTGGACGGCGGCGGCCACCTCGGCGGGCAGGGTCTCGGCCAGTCCAGGCTCGACGGACAGCGTGCAACGGGTGCCGCGCGGGCCCGGGGAGAGCGTTCCGGGGCCCGGCGGGCGCGGCCGGGGCGGTGCCCGCCCCCGTGCGGATCGCGCCCCGGCTCGACCGCCGCGCCGTACAGTGTCCGGATGGCGAGCGGCGGCAGCGACATCCAGCACGGATTTCCCCATCTCGACACGGTCCGGGCGGCCCTGACGGCCCTCTTCAGGCGCCTGAGCCGTGACACGGTCGGCGCCTTCGACACCAGCGTGCTGCCGGTGGACGTCGCCTTCGACGACGCCGAGGACATCCACCTGGGCGCCCAGCGCATCGCCCGCGCCATGGTCCACCAGTTCCGGCTGCCGGACGCCCGGATCGTGGTCACCTTCCGCGAGATGGAGCACGCCGCCCATGTCGAACTGACCGCGGGCCCCGAGTACTTCGTCGAGCTCAACGAGCGGTTCGGGAAGCACCGCAAGGACATCGGGGCCGCTCTGGCCCACGAGGTGACGCACGTCTATCTGCACCGGCTCGACCTGTCGTTCCCCGGCACCCGCGACAACGAGATCCTCACCGACACCGCCACCACCTACCTCGGCGCCGGCTGGCTGCTGCTGGACGCCTACCGCGAGCACGGCCCGTTCTCGCAGAAGCTCGGCTATCTGACGCCGGAGGAGTTCGGCTATGTCCTCGCCAAGCGGGCCGAGTTCTTCGGCGAGGACCCGGCGCCGTGGTTCACCAGTCCGCAGGCGTACGAGGCGTATCTCGCGGGGCGGGCGCGAGCCCGGCAGGACGCCCGCCGCCCGCCGCTGGCCGCGGCCGGCTGGGCCGCCCGGCTGCGCTACGCCAGGGACCGCCGGCTGGCCCGGGAGGGCGGGCACACCGCCCGGAGCGCCGCTGCCGGCGACGGCTACGCCTTCGAACCGGCGGCCGGCGGCGGGCCCCCGACGCGGGTGTCGTTCCCCTGCCCGGCCTGCTGGCAGCGCATCCGTGTCCCGGTGCGCGGCCGGCTCCAGGCCCGCTGCGGCCTGTGCGGAACCCTTCTGGACTGCGATACTTGACGCCGCGTCAGGGAAGTGCGGGGCCGGTCAGATCCACCCCTCCAGCCCGGCCAGGAACCCCTCCAGGTCGTCCCGGTGGATGGTGTGCCCCGCGCCGCGCACCGTACGGACCTCGAAACCGCGGGCGGTCAGCTCCTTCGCCGCCTTCTCGGTGAAGAGGAACCCCTCCCCCGCGATCTGCACCAGCGACGGGACCACCGGCCGCTGCGGCGTCCGGTCGCGCAGGTGGTTCTCGGACAGGGCCAGGGCCGTCCCGGTGTCCCAGTCGGCGATCGTGGCCAGCTCGATGTCGACGTCGGTGTCGTCCCAGCGCGGGTTGAAGTTCCGCACCAGGGTGCGGTCGGCTCCCTTGAACGTCACGAACACCGCGGGGTCGACCGGCTGCCCCGGCCCGACCGGTGCCCACGCCGGATCGCTGTAGACCGCGCGCGCCGGCCGCAGCCGCTCGGCCGCCAGGGACAGCGCCAGCCCGCCCAGCGAGTGCCCGATGACGACCTCGGCGCCGGCCGGCAGGGTGTCCACGAGGTCGTCGGCGTACAGCTCCGGGCTGTACTCGCCGCGCGGACTGCGGCCGTGGCCGCGCAGATCGACGCCGATGACGCGGTAGCCCCGCCCGGCGAGGGCCGGGCCGACCCGGTGCCAGGTGCGGTGGTCGGACATGATCCCGTGGACCAGTACCGCGATCCGGTCGCCGGTCCCCCATTCATGGGTGTGCAGCTGCATACCGTGTCCCTCTCGCCGGGTTCGCGCCGCGCGCGACGGTCCGCCGTACGCCGGCCTCGGGGGTGTCCGGCGCGGCCGTGCCCGACGTTACACGTGTCGGTCGCCTCGATCCCGACGCGAGCCGGCCGGCGTCAGGCCCAGTCCTCCTCCGGCGTGGCCGCCGCCAGCACCTCGCGGGCACCGGAGCGGATCGGGCCGCCGTGCGGTACGCAGACCGTGTCGAGGTCCGCCAGGGCCGCCAGCCGTCGGAACGACGCGACGGCCGCGGCGCGTTCGACGTTGAAGGGCCCGAGGACCGCGTGCGCGCCGTCCGGGTCGGCGCCGATGATGTCGCCGGGGAAGAGCAGCCGGCTCTGCGGGAGGTGCAGCGCGATACCGCCCGGTGTGTGGCCGGGGACGTGCAGCACCCGTACGGGTTCGTGCCAGTCGTCGAGGGTGTCGCCGTCGTGCAGTTCGCGGTCGACCTCGGTGTGGCGCAGCGGTGGCATCCCGCCGGCCGCGAGTCCCGCCATGATGCCTTCGTGCAGCTGCCGTTCGGCCGGGCCCAGGACCGGCGGCGGTTCGGGGGCGGTGCCGCGGATGTACGGGGCGTCCAGGGCACCGGCCAGGACCCGGGCTCCGGTGGCGGCGACGAGTTCGGCGGCCGATCCCATGTGGTCGAGGTGGCAGTGGGTGAGCACGATCTGCCGCAGTGCGGCGGGCCGGGCGCCGAGTTGGGCCAGCGCGCCGAGGACGGCGGGGCCGGATCCGGGGATGCCGGTGTCGATCGCGGCGTAGCCGTCTCCGGGCAGCGTGACGAGGTACACATGCCCTACGGGGAGGGGGAGTTGCCAGACGTGCCGGCCGATCCGGGTGAGTGCTGCGTCCATGTCCGGGACGCTAGCCGCCGCCTGGCCGGCCGGTCTCCGCTTTGTGCCGTGGGCGGATTGTGCGGACGGCGAAAGTGCCCGGTGGCGGCGGCGGAACCCGTCGTGCCGCTGCCGCGTCCCATCGGCGACCCAAGGAGGCATGTCATGCAGTACGCCGCTCACCGCTCCCGTTCCCGCGTCCGTACGACCGCCCTCGTCCTGTCCGTGGCGGCGGCCGGCGCCGTCGCGCTCTCCGGCTGCGCCAAGGGAGAGCAGCATGTGGGTGCCGCGGCGCCGCCGGCTCCGCAGGACGCCTTCGCCCGGCGGGCCGCCCAGGTGGTGCAGGACTGGCCGAAGGTCTCCCCCGTGCCGGGCCGCCAGGAGGCGCTGCTCCCGCTGGCCGGCGCCGACCGCCCGCAGGGCTCCGGAGTACGGGAGATCACGGTGACCGTCGGCCACAGTGCCTGCGACGCCCACTTCGGCGCCCGCAGCCTGGAGTCGAAGGATCTGGTGGTGGTCTCCGGCTGGGGAAAGAAGAAGAGCGCGAAGGGGATGTGCACCGAGCAGCTGGCCACCGACAAGGTGAAGGTGCGGCTGAAGAGCCCGCTGGCGGGCCGCAAGATCGTGGACGCGGCCACCGGCAAGCAGCTGCTGAAGGGCTGACAAGCGGCCCGCGATGCCCGGCGGTTGGCGTTGGCGCACGCCACGGCCCAGGTCCTGTCGTCACACTCCCGTCGTCCGCCCGAAGGGCGGGCCGGGCGGGGTCCGTGCGGGGCGTCGACAGACAGGCGACAGACAGGCGGGGGGGGGGC
>NZ_KN708638.1:2074534-2086304 GCF_000805335.1 Streptomyces sp. CT34
AGTGTGACGACAGGGCCTGGGTTCCGGCCCATGAGCCCTTCCGTCGCCACCGGCAAACGCGTCGAACTGCCCGCCCTGCTGGAGTTCGTCCGCCCCCGGCACCGCACGGTCCCGCTCGCCCGCCGCTCCGCTCCGACGGCACCCCGCAGTCCTCGCCGCTGCCCTGCGGGCGACGACGGCGCGGCGCGCAGCGCCTCGTCGAGGGGTGGTGGCCGGGCGACGGGCGGGCGGCTCCGGGCGGCCGGTGATGTCGACGTATCCGGAGCGTGCCCAGGCGCGCAACGCCCGCCGGGTGTCGTCGGTCAGCGTGCCGGTGCTGTCCGACGACATCGCCAAGAGGCGGCGCGCAGAGACTAGTTGAAGGGCGGCGGCCGGGCGACGGGCGGGCGGCCCGTTGGTGCGGATCGACGGTGTGACCGAGGTGATCGACGTCCCGGACTCCGTCGGGCCGCTGGTCGAGTACCACCGCACCATCGCCGGCGAGCACCCGGACCGGGACGGGTACCGCACGGCGATGCTCCCCCACGTCTTAAGGGCGCAGGAGGTACCCCCACGCAGGGCAAGTCCCTGATCCGGGTGACGCCGCGGCACTGGGGCCCGATCGCGACCGGCGGCTTCCCGGCCCGCCTCGTCGACCCGGACGCCTGACGCGCACCGGCTCAACGGGTGCTGTGGGCGCCCCCGTTGACGTTCAGCACCTGGCCGGTGAGGTGCCGGGCCGCCGGTGACGCCAGGAAGGCCACCGCTCCCGTGATGTCCGCGGGGGCGCCCGCGCGGCCGGTGGCGGTGGCGGCGACCAGGCGCTCCCGGCGCTCGTCGGACAGCTTGTCGCGGAAGAACTCGGTGTCGGCGATGTAGCCGGGCGAGACGACGTTGGCGGTGATGCCGCGGGGGCCCAGCTCGCGTGCCAGGTCGACGTTCCAGGAGGCGAGCCCGGCCTTGGCCGCGCCGTAGGCGCCGGCGCCCTGGTCGGCGGCGATGGACCCGATCTGGATCACCGCGCCGCCGGCCGCCAGCCGGTCCGCGAGCGCCCGGGTGGTCACCGCGGCGCTGACCAGGTTGGCGTCGAGGTTGGCGCGGAAGTCGCGGGCGTAGGCGGCCAGGTCCGTGGCCCCGTCGGCGTCGAAGTCGGTGTTGCCGCCCGCGTTGTTGACCAGGACGTCGATCCGGTCGGGCAGTTCCGCGGCGAGCCGGAGGATCGCGGCCGGGTCGGTGTGGTCGCACACCAGGGCGCGTACGGTACCGGGCCCGGCGATGGCGTCCGCGGTGTCCTTGAGGGGACCGGGGCGCCGGCCGGTGATGACGACGTGGTCGCCGGCCGCGGCGAAGTGCGCGGCGATGGCGCGTCCCATGCCGGTTCCGCCGCCGGTGACCAGGATGGTGCGTGGCATATGCTGAGCTCCGTCCCTACGTTAAGACCTAAATTCAGCCCTGAATTTAGCGCTGAACATAACACCCCCAGGAGAGCCCGTGGCAAGCGGAAATCAGGCGCGGGACGACGGCCACGACTCCCCGACGGCGCACGACGCGGCCTACCCCGTCGCGGAGATCGCCGCCGCCTGGCAGCGCGAGCGCCCCGGCACCCCGGTCTCCTCCATCGGGATCGTGACGCCCATCTGGCAGCTGGCGAAGCTGCTGGGCGACGACCGGCGCCGGGTACTGGCCGGCGCCGGCGTGGACCCGGCCACCCTCGACCTGCTGAGCGTGCTGCGCCGCAGCGGCCCGCCCTACACCCTCAGCACCCGCGAGCTCGGCCGCCGCTCCCTGGTCACCGCCGGGGCGGTCTCCCAGCGGGTGGCCCGCGCCGAACGCGAGGGCCTGGTCACCCGGCGCCCCGGCGGGGGCCGCCCCCGCACGGTCCTGGTCGAGCTGACCCGGGCCGGCCACGACCTCGTCGAGTCCACCGTCGACCAAGTCCTGGTCCGCGAGGCCGAGTTGCTCGAATCCCTCACCCCCGAGCAGCAGGCGCAGCTGGCCGGGCTGCTGCGGATCCTGCTCCAGGACACCCAGCGGCGGCTGGGCGACGACCGCATCGGCCACGTCGGCGCGGACTGACCCCCTTACGGGACGCGCGGCGGCAGCACCGCCGGAGTGGGTGTCAACACCTCGGCGGGCAGCCCCAGTTGCGCCCGGAAGGCGGCCCGCCCGGACTCGGTGACCGCGAGGATGCGGCTGGCCGGGGCCTTGATGATCCAGCGGTGCTCCAACGCGTGCCGGTAGAGGGCCGCACCGACCGCGCCGGAGAGGTGCTGGCGGCGCGACGTCCAGTCGAGGCAGGTACGGACATGCGCCCGGTGGGTCGGCGAGTGGCCGGCCTCGGGGATGCCGAGGGCGGCCAGCCAGTCGGCGCCGGCCGTGGTGAGCACCAGGCCGTACTCCCGCGCCAGCAGCCCGCGTTCGGTCATCGTTTCGGCGATGGCCACTCCGAGCGCCCCGGCGATGTGGTCGTAGCAGGTGCGCGCGTGGTGCAGGGCCCGCCGGTGGTTGGCCTCGGCCAGCGAGCGGATCCTGACCTGGCGGTACGGGGCCAGCCCGGCGAGGTTCTCCAGCGTCTCCGCGGTGTGCGGTCCGGCCAGCCGGACATGGCGCCGCCGGCCCTGCCGCTCCTCGGCCAGCAGCCCGCCGGAGACCAGGAGGTTGAGGTGCTCGGTCGCGGTGGACGGTGCGACTCCGGCGTATTCGGCCAGTTCACCGGCGGTCCAGGTGCCGCCGTCGAGCAGGGCGATGCAGATGGCGGCACGGGTGCGGTCCGCGAGCAGCGCCGCGAGAGCGGCCAGGTCGGGGGTCTCCGCGGTGCTTTCGTGATCGGCGTCCCATCGGTTCATGTGCAGAGCGTAATCACATATAACACTTCGGTGAGAACCGAATGATCCGGCTTCTATCCTCAGGGGCATGAAAACCGCGCTGGAGAAGAGCAGTTCCGTCGTGCCGGCGCTGCTGTCCACGGAGAACGACGACGGCACGTTCGTGCTGGTCACGCTGCGGATCCGGTGGGATCTCGGCCCGGTGGTGAGCGTCTGGCTGCCGGCCCGCGGGCGGACCGCGCAGAATCTCGCCGTACGGCCGGACGTCGTCTTCAACCTCCCACCGAAGGAGGCAGCGGCCGAGGAGGGGACGGCCGACGGGACCGACGCGGACCAGCCCCCCTGGACGGAACCGTCCGAGCTGGTACGGCCGCCCCGACTGGCGCACTGCCCCGTGCAGTTGGAGGCGCGCAGGGTCGGCGAGCGCACGGTGACCGATGGTGCCTGGACGCAGGTCGAGGCGCAGGTGCTGCGGGTGCACGCGGACCCGCGCTATGTGCTGCCGCTGGGCGACGGCACCATCGACGTCTCCGCCTGGCGCCCGCCGGTCCACGACTTCCGGCCGCCGCTCACGCCCCCGCCGCCGGCCGTACCGGCGCCCGCCCGGGAGCTGGCACGGCAGTTGGGGCGGCGCTTCCCGGCGCAGCGGGACGCCTAGGCTCTGTCGTCGAACTCCCGTCGTCCGCCCGAAGGGCGGGCCGGGCGGCGTCCGGTGCGTGCTCGCGGCGTGCCGGGCGACGGCCCCTGTACTTGGAGTACTGGGGTCGTTGCCCGGTGCGGCGAAGGGGGTCCCCCGCCCGAGCCGTGCGAAGCCGGTTCGAGGGTGGGGGCACGTGCAGGGCGTCGGCAGGCAGGCGGGAGTTTGACGACAGAGCCTAGCGGCAGCGGCCGGGCGCCGGCGGGCGGACACGAAAAGAGCGCGGCGCCTGCCCTCCGGTCGGGGGGAGGGGACAGGCGCCGCACACGGGACCCGGTTTCACCCGGTCCCCATGCCTCCGTACGACGTTGTACGGGACATCGGGTGACGGCCGCTCACACGGTCAGTGCGCGGTCCGTCGGCTTGATCGGGGCCGGCAGGGCGCTGGCTCCGGTGAGGAAGCGGTCCACGCCGCGGGCGGCGGAGCGGCCCTCGGCGATGGCCCACACGATCAGCGACTGGCCGCGCCCGGCGTCGCCGGCGACATAGACGCCGGGGACGTTGGTGGCGAAGTCCGCGTCGCGGGCGACGTTGCCGCGGGCGTCCAGCTCCAGGCCGAACTGCTCGACCAGGCCGTTCTGCTGGTCGGTGCCGGTGAAGCCCATCGCGAGGGTGACCAGCTGGGCCGGGATCCTGCGCTCGGTGCCGGGCTTCTGCTCCGGCTTGCCGTCCTTGAACTCCACCTCGACCAGGTGCAGCCACTGGACGTTGCCGTCCTCGTCGCCCTCGAAGTGGGTGGTGGAGACGGAGTAGACCCGCTCGCCGCCCTCCTCGTGCGCGGAGGTGACCTTGTAGAGCATCGGGAAGGTCGGCCAGGGCTGGCCCGCGGTCCGCTCCTCGCCCGGCTTGGGCATGATCTCCAGCTGGGTCACCGAGAGGGCGCCCTGGCGGTGGGCAGTGCCGACGCAGTCCGCGCCGGTGTCGCCGCCGCCGATGACGACCACGTGCTTGCCCTCGGCGGTGATCGGGGAGACCGTCAGGTCGCCCTCCTGCACCTTGTTGGCGAGCGGCAGGTACTCCATCGCGAAGTGCACGCCGTTCAGCTCGCGGCCGGGCACCGGCAGATCACGGGAGGTGGTGGCGCCGGCGGCGATGACCACGGCGTCGTAGCGCTTGCGCAGCTTCGCCGCGTCGATGTCGCGGCCGATCTCCACCTCCGTACGGAACTTGGTGCCCTCCGCGCGCATCTGCTCGATGCGGCGGTTGATGTGCCGCTTCTCCATCTTGAACTCGGGGATGCCGTAGCGCAGCAGGCCGCCGATGCGGTCCGCGCGCTCGTACACCGCCACCGTGTGGCCGGCCCGGGTCAGCTGCTGGGCGGCGGCCAGGCCGGCCGGGCCGGAGCCGATGACGGCGACGGTCTTGCCGGAGAGGCGCTCGGGCGGCTGCGGGGTGACGTCGCCGGCGTCCCACGCCTTGTCGATGATGGAGACCTCGACGTTCTTGATGGTGACCGGCTGCTGGTTGATGCCCAGCACACAGGCCGCCTCGCAGGGCGCGGGGCACAACCGGCCGGTGAACTCCGGGAAGTTGTTGGTGGCGTGCAGCCGCTCGCTGGCCTCGGTCCAGTCCTCGCGGTAGGCGTAGTCGTTCCACTCGGGGATGAGGTTGCCGAGCGGACAGCCGTTGTGGCAGAAGGGGATGCCGCAGTCCATGCAGCGCGACGCCTGCTTGCTGATGATCGGCAGCAGGGAGCCGGGCTGGTAGACCTCGTTCCAGTCCTTGACGCGCTCCTCGACGGGGCGGGTCTGGGCGATCTCGCGCCCGTGGTTCAGGAAGCCCTTGGGGTCAGCCATGGGTCGCCGCCTCCATCATCTTCTCGTGGGTCTCGGACTCGGAGAGCCCGGCTCGCTCGGCGGCGTCCTTGGCGGCGAGCACTGCCTGGTAGGTGGCCGGGACGACCTTGCGGAAGCGGGCGGCCGCCGCGTCCCAGTCGGCGAGGAGCTTGGCGGCGACGGTGGAGCCGGTCTCCTCCTGGTGGCGGCGCACGACGTCGTGCAGCCACTGCTTGTCGGTGTCGTCGAGCGGGCGGACCGCGTCGGCGAGCTCCTTGTTGACGTTGTCCGGGTCGAGGTCGACGACGTAGGCGATGCCGCCGGACATACCGGCCGCGAAGTTGCGCCCGGTCTCGCCCAGAACGACCGCACGGCCGCCGGTCATGTACTCGCAGCCGTGGTCCCCGACGCCCTCGGAGACGACCGTGGCACCGGAGTTGCGGACGCAGAACCGCTCGCCGACCCGGCCGCGCAGGAACAGTTCGCCGCCGGTGGCGCCGTAGGCGAGGGTGTTGCCCGCGATGGTGGAGTACTCGGCGAGGTGGTCGGCGCCGCGGTCCGGGCGGACCACGACCCGGCCGCCGGAGAGGCCCTTGCCGACGTAGTCGTTGGCGTCGCCCTCCAGGCGGAGGGTGACCCCGCGCGGCAGGAACGCGCCGAAGGACTGGCCGGCCGAGCCGGTGAAGGTGATGTCGACGGTGTCGTCGGGCAGGCCCGCGCCGCCGAACTTCTTGGTGATCTCGTGGCCGAGCATGGTGCCGACGGTCCGGTTGATGTTGCGGATCGCGACCTGGGCGCGGACCGGCTGGGCGGCCTCCGGGGCGTCCGCGGCCAGCGCGTCCGCGGCGAGCTTGATCAGCTCGTTGTCCAGCGCCTTCTCCAGGCCGTGGTCCTGGACGGTGACCTGGTGGCGGACGGCGCCCTCGGGCAGCTCGGGGACGTGCAGCAGCGGGGCCAGGTCTAGGCCCTGCGCCTTCCAGTGGTCCACGGCCCTGGCGACGTCGAGGAGTTCGGCGTGGCCGATGGCCTCGTCCAGGCTGCGGAAGCCCAGCTCGGCGAGGAGCTCGCGGACCTCCTCGGCGATGAACTCGAAGAAGTTGACGACGTACTCGGCCTTGCCGCTGAACCGCTCGCGCAGCGTCGGGTTCTGGGTGGCGATGCCGACCGGGCAGGTGTCCAGGTGGCAGACGCGCATCATCACGCAGCCGGAGACGACCAGCGGGGCGGTGGCGAAGCCGAACTCCTCGGCGCCCAGCAGGGCGGCGACCACCACGTCGCGGCCGGTCTTGAGCTGGCCGTCGGTCTGCACCACGATCCGGTCGCGCAGGCCGTTGAGCAGCAGCGTCTGCTGGGTCTCGGCCAGGCCCAGCTCCCAGGGGCCGCCGGCGTGCTTGAGGGAGGTCAGCGGCGAGGCGCCGGTACCGCCGTCGTGGCCGGAGATGAGGACCACGTCCGCGTGGGCCTTGGAGACGCCCGCGGCGACCGTGCCGACACCGACCTCGGAGACCAGCTTCACGTGGATGCGGGCGGCCGGGTTGGCGTTCTTGAGGTCGTGGATCAGCTGGGCCAGGTCCTCGATGGAGTAGATGTCGTGGTGCGGCGGCGGGGAGATGAGCCCCACGCCCGGCGTCGAGTGCCGGGTCTTCGCCACCCACGGGTAGACCTTGTGGCCGGGCAGCTGGCCGCCCTCGCCGGGCTTGGCGCCCTGGGCCATCTTGATCTGGATGTCGTCGGCGTTGACCAGGTACTCGCTGGTGACGCCGAAGCGGCCGGAGGCGACCTGCTTGATCGCGGAACGGCGCGCCGGGTCGTAGAGGCGCTCGGGGTCCTCGCCGCCCTCGCCGGTGTTGGACTTGCCACCGAGCTGGTTCATGGCGATCGCGAGGGTCTCGTGCGCCTCGCGGGAGATCGATCCGTAGGACATCGCGCCGGTGGAGAAGCGCTTGACGATCTCGGACGCCGGCTCGACCTCGTCCAGGGGGACGGCGGGCCGCTGGGAGGCGAAGGAGAACAGGCCGCGCAGCGTCATCAGGCGCTCGGACTGCTCATTCACCCGTTCGGTGTACTGCTTGAAGATGTCGTAGCGGCGTGAACGGGTGGAGTGCTGGAGCCGGAAGACGGTGTCCGGGTCGAAGAGGTGCGGCTCGCCCTCGCGGCGCCACTGGTACTCGCCGCCGATCTCCAGCGCGCGGTGGGTCGCGGCGATGCCGGAGGCCGGGTACGCCTTGGCGTGCCGGGCGGCGACCTCCTGGGCGATGACGTCCAGGCCGGCGCCGCCGATCTTGGTGGCGGTGCCGTGGAAGTACTTCGCGACGAATTCCTCGTCCAGGCCGATGGCCTCGAAGACCTGGGCGCCGCGGTAGGAGGCGACGGTCGAGATGCCCATCTTGGACATGACCTTCAGGACGCCCTTGCCGAGCGCCTTGATGAGGTTCCTGATGGCGGTCTCGGCCTCCACCTCGGGCAGGAACGTCCCGGCCCGGACCAGGTCCTCGACGGACTCCATGGCCAGGTACGGGTTGACCGCCGCCGCGCCGAAGCCGATCAGCAGCGCGACGTGGTGCACCTCGCGGACGTCGCCGGCCTCGACCAGCAGCCCGACCTGGGTGCGGGTCTTGGTGCCGATGAGGTGGTGGTGGACCGCGGCGGTCAGCAGCAGCGACGGGATCGGCGCGTGCTCGGCGTCGGAGTGGCGGTCGGAGAGCACGATCAGCCGGGCGCCGTCGGCGATGGCGGCGTCGGCCTCGGCGCAGATCTCCTCGATCCGGGCGGCCAGCGACTCGCCTCCGCCGGAGACCCGGTAGAGGCCGGCGAGGGTGACGGCCTTCATGCCGGGCATGTCGCCGTCGGCGTTGATGTGGACGAGCTTGGCCAGCTCGTCGTTGTCGATCACCGGGAACGGCAGGGTCACGCTGCGGCAGGAGCTCGGGGTGGGCTCCAGCAGGTTGCCCTGGGGGCCGAGGGAGGAGATCAGGGAGGTGACCAGCTCCTCCCGGATGGCGTCCAGCGGCGGGTTGGTGACCTGCGCGAACAGCTGGGTGAAGTAGTCGAAGAGCAGCCGGGGCCGCTCGGAGAGCGCGGCGATCGGCGAGTCGGTGCCCATGGAGCCGATCGGCTCGGCACCCGTCTTGGCCATCGGGGCGAGGATGACCCGGAGCTCTTCCTCGGTGTAGCCGAAGGTCTGCTGGCGGCGGGTGACCGAGGCGTGGGTGTGCACGATGTGCTCGCGCTCGGGGAGGTCGGCCAGGCCGATCAGGCCGGCGTCCAGCCACTCCTGGTAGGGGTGCTCGGCCGCGAGCTGCGCCTTGATCTCGTCGTCCTCGATGATCCGGTGCTCGGCGGTGTCCACGAGGAACATCCGGCCGGGCTGGAGGCGGCCCTTGCGGACGACCTTGGACGGGTCGATGTCGAGGACGCCGACCTCGGAGGAGAGCACGACCAGGCCGTCGTCGGTGACCCAGTAGCGGCCCGGGCGCAGACCGTTGCGGTCGAGGACCGCGCCGACCTGGGTGCCGTCGGTGAAGGTGACGCAGGCCGGGCCGTCCCAGGGCTCCATCATCGTGGAGTGGTACTGGTAGAACGCCCGCCGGGCCGGGTCCATGGCGGTGGAGTTCTCCCACGCCTCGGGGACCATCATCAGGACCGAGTGCGGCAGCGAGCGACCGCCCAGGTGCAGCAGCTCCAGGACCTCGTCGAAGGAGGCGGAGTCGGAGGCGTCGGGGGTACAGACCGGGAACAGCCGCTCCAGGTCCTCGTTGCCGAACAGTGCGCTGGCCAGCTGGGACTCGCGGGCCCGCATCCAGTTGCGGTTGCCCTTGACGGTGTTGATCTCGCCGTTGTGGGCGACGAAGCGGTACGGGTGGGCGAGCGGCCAGCTCGGGAAGGTGTTGGTGGAGAACCGCGAGTGGACCAGTGCGATGGCGGTGGCGAACCGGCGGTCGGACAGGTCCGGGAAGAAGGGCTCCAGCTGGCCGGTGGTCAGCATGCCCTTGTAGACGATCGTGCGGGCGGACAGTGACGGGAAGTAGACGCCCGCCTCGCGCTCGGCGCGCTTGCGGAGCGCGAACGCCTTGCGGTCCAGGGCCCGGCCGGTGTTCTCGCGGTCGGCGACGAAGAGCTGGGAGAAGGCCGGCATGGTGGCGCGGGCGCCGTTGCCCAGCAACTGGGGGGCGACCGGGACGACCCGCCAGCCGAGGACGTCCAGGCCCTCTTCGCCGGCGATCGTCTCGATCCGTGAGACGGCCTCGGCCGCCTCGTGCGCGTCGGACGGCAGGAAGGCGATGCCGACGGCGTAGCCGCCGGCCTCGGGGAGCTCGAAGGTCACGTTCTCACGCAGGAACGCGTCCGGCACCTGGAGCAGGATGCCCGCGCCGTCGCCCGAGTCGGGCTCCGAGCCGGTGGCACCGCGGTGCTCCAGGTTCGTCAGGACGGTCAGGGCCTGTTCGACCAGGGCGTGGCTGGCCTCACCGGTGAGGGTGGCCACGAAGCCGACGCCGCAGGCGTCGTGCTCGTTGCGCGGGTCGTACATCCCCTGCTGGGCGGGGCGCCCGTCCATGGGCGACCAAGCGGCGGCGCTGGCGCTGCTGGTGGTCGCGGAGTGCGTGGACGCGGAACGCATCGGCTCTCCCAACGTCGTCGTGGCATAGGCATTGCCGAGGGACGACGTTGGCCCTCCGCGAAATTTCGTGCAGGTTACAGGATGGCCCGCTTCTCAAGAAGCGGATAGAGCCTTCCAACATACGGACACCGCGCATGCGGTGAGTCTCAAGTGGGACGCGGACGGAAACAGGGCCGTCCCGTACGGCGGCGTTCGGCGAGCGACGTTGCCCGCGACGCCAGAGCCTTATGCCCGGCCGTCAACGAACCGAAACCGCTGAGTAACGCGGTAATGATGCGGACACCCGTAGGGGACGTCAACCCTTCGCCCTTCCGGGGCCTCAGCCCAGGACCGTGCCGAAGAGCGCTCCCAGGCCGTAGGTCACGCCCGCCGCGGCACCGCCCAGGGCCAGTTGGCGCAGTCCGCTGAACCACCACGAGCGGGCCGTCACCCGCGCCACGACGGCACCGCAGCCGAACAGTCCGACCAGCGCCAGCAGCACCGCGAGCCAGAGGGCGGAAGCCCCCAACAGGTAGGGAAGGACAGGAAGAAGAGCGCCCAGCGCAAAGGATCCGAAGGAAGATATGGCGGCAACGGCCGGAGAAGGAAGGTCCGACGGGTCGATGCCCAACTCCTCGCGGGCGTGGATCTCCAGCGCCTGCTCGGGGTCGCGGGACAGCTGCTCGGCGACCTGCCGGGCGAGCTCCGGCTCCACCCCGCGGGACTCGTAGAGCGCCGCCAGCTCCGCCTGCTCGTCCTTCGGGTGCGCGCTCAGCTGGGTCCGCTCGACGTCCAGCTCGGCCATCACCAGCTCGCGCTGGGAGGCGACCGAGGTGTACTCCCCCGCGGCCATCGAGAACGCACCGGCCGCCAGCCCCGCGAGGCCGGTGATGATGATCGTCTGCTGCGAGACCGCGCCGCCGGCGACACCCGTCATCAGCGCGAGATTGGACACCAGGCCGTCCATCGCACCGAAGACGGCCGGGCGCAGCCAGCCGCCGTTCACATCGCGGTGGGTGTGATTGTCGCGGTGCGCCACATGCGTCGTCGCGGCGGCATCCATGATCTCCATGACGGACATATCGGGACCTACTCCCTTCAGCGAGGTGTGGGCCGATGGCGGCACTTCCCCCTCCAACGCCTCGAAGTTATGCGCGAATTACCCTCCGCCGCTAGCAAGGAAGGCCGTACTTACCCGCCTGACCTGCGGTTTTGTCGTGGGCACCGCTGTGAGATCCGGGTCACACGGCGGTTTCGGGGGCCTTCGCGGGCCGCACCGCCCGGTGGGCCGGCGACCGCGCACGGGGGCCTGAGGGAGTCGACCGGGTGACCCTGCCGCCCGGGGCAGGAGAGCCGGGCCGTCACGTGGCACGGATACGGGGCAGCGGTCCGCGTCGTCCCGGGTCGCGGTATCGAGCCGTACGACCGAAAGGCAGGCAGCGTGGGCGGAAACGTACCGGACCGGGCGCGTGGAGCGATGCTCGGACTGGCCGTCGGGGACGCACTGGGCGCCCCCGCAGAGAACCTGACACCCGATCAGATCCGGTGCCGCTGGGGGCGGATCGAGGGATTCGTCACGGACGACCCGGCGGGCACCGACGACACCGAGTACGCCATCTTCTGTGGCCTGCTGCTCGCCGAGCACGGTGCGGCGCTGACCACCGCGCAGGTGGAGGCCGCCTGGCGCCGGTGCCTGGCCGACCGCGACGAAGGGCCGTTGAGCGGCGCCGGATTCAGCGAGCGCGGCACCCTGGAGAACCTGCGCCGCGGCTTGGCCGCGCCCCGCTCCGCCCAGCACCGGCACGCCTGGAGCGACGGACTGGCGATGCGGGCCGCGCCGTTCGGGGTGTTCGCGGCCGGCCGGCCCGCCGTGGCCGCCCGGCTGGCCCCCGGGGAC
>NZ_KN708638.1:2086401-2171824 GCF_000805335.1 Streptomyces sp. CT34
GGGGGGGGGGCGCCCCGCCGGGCCGGGGCCGCGGGGCCCGCCGCCGAGGACGCGGTACGGGACGCCGTGGTGGTCGACGGGTATCCCTGGGCGGATCTGGCGCCCGAGGCCGTCGGGCTGGCGTTGGGCGCGTTCACCGCGGCCGGCGGCGATCCCGCCCGAGCGATGCTGACCGCGGTCAACATGGGGCGCGACGCGGACACCACCGGGGCGATCGCCGGCGCCCTGGCGGGGGCGCTGCGCGGGGCCGCGGCGATCCCCGCCGGCTGGGCCGCCGCGATCGGCCCGGCGCGCGGCAGCTGCCTGCCGTCGGGGGCGGGGTACCACGTGCTGGACGTAGCGGAGTTGCTGGTGGCGGCGGGTGGCGCGGTGGCGCTCACCGGGACCCGGGTGAGCGCCGGATGACGGGCGTCGGCGGTGCCCGGGTTCCGGTGCCGGGTGCCGGGGCCGGTGCCGCGGTGCCCACCCGCTCGCGGGTGGCGGGGCTGCTGCTCGGCCTGGCCGCCGGGGACGCCGCCGGGTGGCCCGCGGCGCGGCACCGGGCGGCCCTGCTGCCGGCCTGGACCCGGCGGCTGGCCCGCGAGCTGGACGACGTCGCCGAGCGGACCGCGACCACCGCGCTCCCGGTGCCGTTCGCGCTCAACCAGCGGCCCGCGCCGCTGCTGCTGGGCCCGTCCGACGATGCCGAATGGGCCGCGTTCACCGCGGAGTCGGTGCTCGCCGCGGGCGCCGGCCCCGGGCGGGCCCGCCGGGTCCGGGCCGCCCTCGACCGCGCCTGGCGGGCGCTGGCCGCGGAGCTGGAAGAAGCGGCACAGGCAGCAGAGGCGGCGGAGGGGACGGAAGGCGCGGCCGGCGCGGCCGGCGCGGCGCCCCCGCTGCGCGCCCGGATCTCGGTCCGCGCCGGGCTGGCCAACCTCGCCGCCGGGCTGCGTCCGCCCGCGGCGGGGCACGACAACCCGCACTTCTTCGACGACGCGGCCTGCGTCCGGGCCGCCGTGCTGGCCGCCGTCCACCCCGGCGAGCCGGTCGCCGCCGCCACGCTGGCCGAGTACGACGCGCGCCACACCCAGGACGGCGACGGGGTGCACGGCGCGCGGGCGCTGGCCGCCGCGGTCGCCGCCGCGCTGGGCGGGACGCCGGCCGCCGGCTGCGTCGCCGCGGCGCTCGCCCAGCTGCCGGAGGACACCGAGATCGGCCGCGCCGCCCGGCACGCGGTCCGGCTCGCGCGGCGCGCCGATGCGCCGCCCGGCCGCCCCGGTGCGGCGTTCGCGCTGGTGCCCGCGCTGGAGCACGAGATCGTCGACCACATCTACAGCTACGGCGTCGCCGCCGCCGACACCGTCCCCGTGGCGCTGGCGCTCGTCCTGGCGGCGGACGGGCGGATCACCGAGGCGGTACCGGCCGCCGTCTGCCTCTCCCGGGTCGCCGACTCCGCGCCCGCGCTGACCGGGGCGCTGGCCGGGGCGCTCGGCGGCGCCGGCGCCGTCCCCCGCGCCTGGCGCGACTCCTGCCGGGTGCTCGCCGGCTGCGCACTGCCGCGGCTGGCCGGGACGGACCTGGTGGCGCTGGCCGGCCGGCTCGCCGCGCGTGCCGCACCGGAGCCCGCGCGGGCGGCCGTCCCGGGCCCCCACCCGGCCGCCCCGCCCACCCCCACCGTGGAAGGACTCACCCGCACATGACGGACACGACGGACACCACGCCCGCCACGGCCCCGGCGCCCGGCCGGGAGCCCGCGGACCCGGCCGCCGCCCCGGGCGCCCCGGAGCCCCCGGGGCCGCGTGCCGCGGACGCCGGGCCCGACGTCGCGCCCCTGGAGGACCGGGCGGCCGGCGCCCTGGTCGGGGCCGCGGTCGGCGATGCGCTGGGCGGGCCGGTGGAGGGCTGGACGCCGGAGCAGATCGTGGCCCGGCACGGCGGCCGGGTCGAGGGGATCGTCGGGCCGTTCCACGAGGACTGGCGCACCGCCCGGCCGATCGCGCCGTACCACAAGGGCGACGGCCACGTCACCGACGACACCCTGATGACCCATGCCCTGGTCCGCGTCTACGAGACGGTGCGCGACCACCTCGACGCCTACGACGTCGCCGACCACCTGGTCCCGGACCTGATCGGCGTCCCCCGCTGGATCCCCGAACTGGAGGCCGAGGCGCTGCCGTTGCAGCGGATCTTCCTCGCCGAGAAGTGGATCGTGGCGCGGCTGCACTACGGGCACGCCGATCCGCGGGAGGCCGGTGTCGGCAACATCGTCAACTGCGGTGCGGCGATGTACATGGCGCCGGTCGGCATCGTCAACGCCGGCAACCCCGACCGGGCCTACGCCGAGGCGATCGACATCTCCGGTGCCCACCAGTGCTCTTACGGGCGGGAGGCGGCGGGCGTCTTCGCCGCCGCGGTGGCCGCCGCGTTCCTGCCGGACGCCACCCCCGCCTCGGTCGTCGGGCACGCGCTGCGGCTGGCGAAGGACGGTACCCGCGCGGCGATCGAGGCGGTCTGCGACGTCGCCGCGCCGCACACCGACTACGAGTCCGCGCTGGTGCCGCTGCGGGCGGCGGTCGCGCCGTTCGACACGGTCGGCCCGGACTACCGCAACCCCTCGCTGGGCGCCCGCCGCCCCTCCCGGCTGCACGCCGTCGAGGAACTCCCCATCGCGCTGGGCATGTTGCTGGTCGCCGACGGCGACTTCCGCGGCACCGTCCTCGGCTCGGTCAACTACGGCCGGGACGGCGACTCGATCGCCACGATGAGCGGTGCGCTCGCCGGTGCGCTGTCCGGCGCGTCCGCGGTACCGGAGGAGTGGAGCGGCGAGGTGGCCCGCGCCAGCCGGCTCGATCTGCACGCGCCGGCGACCGCGCTGGCCGCCGTCGCCCGCGAGGTCTTCGCCCGCGACCAGGCCCGCAACCTCCGGCACGAGCAGGCGTTCGGCGCGATCGCGGCCCGGGCGACGCGGGCGGAGGTGAGCGGGCGGTGACGGACGGTGGGGCGGGCGCGGCCGGCCCCATCGGCTCCGGGCCGGGGCTCCGGATCACCTGGGTGCAGCCCGAGGACCTGCTCGGGCACGAGCTGCGGCAGGCGGCCGAGGACGGGCGGGACGCGGCCGGGATCGCGCGCCGGTGGCGGGCGGCGGGCGGTGCGCCGGCCCCCGCGCGGGCGGGCGCCTCCCCGGGCCCGGCGGACCCCGCGCTGCGCGCCCTCGCCGGCCGGCTGCTCGACGAACTCGCGCTGCTGCCCTGCCCGTCGGCCGCCGACGAGCCGACCGACCTGGACGCGATCACGGCACTTTGCCCCCAACTCTCCGGGCCGGCGGAGGAGTTGCCACCGGAGATGCCGCCGGATCCGCCGGATCCGCCGGAGCTCGCTGACCTGACGGACCGTCTGGAAGCCGCCTGGCTCGGCCGGGCGGCCGGCTGCCTGCTCGGCAAACCCGTCGAGAAGCTGCCGCTCGCCGGCATCCGGGAGATCGCCCGGTCGACCGGGAACTGGCCGCTGGCCTCGTGGTTCACCGGGAAGGGGCTCGATCCGGCGGTCGCCGCCCGGTACCCGTGGAACCGCCGCAGCCGGGCCACCTCGCTCGCCGAGAACATCGACGGCATGCCCGAGGACGACGACCTCGACCATCCGCTGCTCGGCCTGCTCCTCCTCGAACGCCACGGGCCCGGCTTCGGCACCGCCGACGTGGCGCGGCTGTGGCTGGACGAGCTGCCCGCGGGCCGTACCTTCACCGCGGAGCGCGTCGCGTACCGCAACCTGCTGGACGGTATCGAGCCGCCCGCGACCGCCCGCCACCGCAACCCGTTCCGGGAGTGGATCGGCGCCCGGATCCGGGCGGACGTCCACGGCTGGACGCGGCCGGGCGACCCGGCGGGCGCCGCCGCCCAGGTCTGGCGGGACGCCACGCTCAGCCACACCGCGAACGGGGTGTACGACGCGATGTTCGTGGCCGCCGCGCTGGCCGCGGCGGGCGGCGGCAGCGACGTGCACGGCGCGCTGCGGGCCGGACTCGCGGTGATCCCCCCGGGGTCCCGGCTCGCCGCGGCGGTGCGCTGCGGCATCGCGGCGGCACACGACGAGCCGACCGGCGGCGCCGCCGGGTTCGCGGCCGTCGTGGACCGGCTGCACGACGCCTACGGGCACCACCACTGGGTGCACGCGGTGCCGAACGCGGCGCTGCTGGCCGCCGCGCTCACCCATGCCGACGGGGACTTCACCGGCTCCATCTGCCGTGCGGTGTCCGGTGGTTGGGACACCGACTCGAACGGCGCCACCGCCGGTTCGCTCGCCGGACTGCTCGCCGGCTCCCCCGCCGCGCTGCCCGCCCACTGGACCGCGCCGCTGCGCAACCGGCTCGCCACCGCGGTCGGCGGACAGGCCGGCATCGGCTTCGACACCCTCGCGCGCCGCACCGCCGCGCTCGCCGTACGCCACCGCGTCCCGCGGCACTCCCGCGGCCCCGCACGCCCGCGCTCCCCCCGTCACGCCCACCGACCGAAGGCCCCCGCACCATGACCGACCCGTTCCTCGCCGGCGGTGCGTCCGGGCCCGCCCCGGCCACCGCCGACGCGCCCGCCCCCGGCCCCCTGGCCGGACTGCGGGTGCTCGACCTGGCCACCCTGTTCGCCGGCCCGCTCGCCGCCACCCTGCTCGGGGACTTCGGCGCCGAGGTGATCAAGATCGAGCATCCGCGCCGGCCCGACCCGTCGCGCGGCCACGGCCCCGCCAAGGACGGCGTCGGACTGTGGTGGAAGCTGCTCGGCCGCAACAAGCGCGCCATGACGCTCGATCTGTCCCGGCCCGCCGGGCGCGACGTACTGCTCCGGCTCGCCGCCGGCGCCGATGTCGTCGTCGAGAACTTCCGCCCCGGCACGCTGGAGAAGTGGGACCTGGGCTGGGCAGAGCTGTCCGCCGCCAACCCGCGGCTGGTGCTCGCCCGGGTCACCGGCTTCGGCCAGTTCGGGCCGTACGCCCGGCGCCCCGGATTCGGCACCCTCGCCGAGGCGATGAGCGGATTCGCCGCGCTCACCGGCGAGCCGGACGGCCCGCCGACCCTGCCGCCGTTCGGCCTCGCCGACGCGATCGCCGCACTGACCACGGCGTACGCCGTGCTGGCCGCGCTGCGCGGCCGGGACGCCACCGGCCGCGGCCAGGTCGTCGACCTGGCGATCATCGAGCCGATGCTGACCGTCCTCGGCCCGCAGCCCCTCTGGTACGACCAGCTCGGCCACATCCAGCCGCGCACCGGCAACCGCTCCGCCAACAACGCGCCGCGCAACACCTACCGCACCGCCGACGGATCCTGGGTCGCGGTCTCCACCTCCGCCCAGTCCGTCGCCGAGCGGGTGCTGCGGCTGGTCGGCCGGCCCGAACTCGCCGCCGAGCCCTGGTTCGCGACCGGCGCCGGACGGGCCCGGCACGCCGACGAGCTGGACGCCGCGGTCGGCGGCTGGATCGCCCGGCGCGACCGGGCCGAGGTGCTGGCCGCCTTCGAGCGGGCGGAGGCGGCCGTCGCACCGGTCTACGACATCCGCGATGTGCTGGCGGACCCGCAGTACCGGGCGCTCGGCACGCTCACCGAGATCCCGGACGACGAGCTCGGCACCGTACGGATGCAGAACGTCCTCTTCCGGCTCTCCGAGACACCGGGCGCCATCCGCTGGGCGGGCCGCCCGCACGGCGCGGACACCGACGAGGTGCTGACCGGCCTCGGCATGACCGCCCCGGAGATCGCCGAGCTGCGCGCGGCGGGCGCGCTGTGAGGCCGCTGCCGGACCCCGGCGTCCCTCCGCTGACCTGGCTGTACGCGCCCGGCGACCGCCCTGACCTGGTCGCCGGGGCGCTCGTCTCCGGGGCCGGCGTGATCATCGTCGACCTGGAGGACGCGGTCGCCCCGGACCGCAAGGACTACGCGCTGGGCGCCACCGCCGAGCTGCTCAGCGATCCCGCGCCCGGCCCGGCCCCGGTGCACGTCCGGGTCAACGCGCTGGACGGCCCGCGCGCCGCGGCCGAGCTCCGCACCCTGGCCGGGCTGCCGGGGCTGGCCGGGCTGCGGCTGCCCAAGGTGCACGGTCCGGCGGACGTGCTGCGGGCGGCGGCCTGGGCGACGGGTCGGGCGCGGCCGGCCGAGCCGGCCGCCGCGGCAGCCGTGGGGACCACCCCGCCCGGCGCCACCGCCACCCGCACCCCGCCGGCCACCGCACCGGCGCCGGTCCCCGCGCTGTACGCCCTGCTCGAATCCGCGCTCGGCGTCGAGCACGCCTACGCCATCGCCACCGCGCACCCGGCGGTGCGCGGGATCGCGCTCGGCGAGGCCGATCTCCGCGCCGAACTGGGGGTGCGGGACGAGGCGGGGCTGGACTGGCCGCGCGGCCGGGCGGTGGTCGCGGCCCGTGCGGCGGGTCTGGGACCGCCGCCCCAGTCGGTGCATCCGGACGTCCGCGATCTCGACGGGCTGGCGCGGTCCTGCGCCCGGGGCCGGGCGCTGGGGTTCCTGGGCCGGGCCGCGATCCACCCCCGCCAGCTGCCGGTCATCGAGGCGGCGTACCGCCCTACACCGGAGGAGACCGAGGCGGCGGCGGAGATCGTCCGGGCCGCCGCGGCGTGGCCCGGGGCGCTGGCGCTCACGGACGGCCGGTTCGTGGACCCGGCCGTGGTGGCGGGCGCGCGGCGGGTGCTGGCCCTGGCCGGGCACATGACGAGGCGCCGGACGGACCCGGTGTGAACGAGTCCGGCCGGCGCGGTGACCGGACGACGGCCCCGAGCCGCCGCCGGCGACCCCACTCGTCAGGGGTCGGTCAGGACTTCTTGGTACCGCCGCCGCTTTCGGCGCGCCTGCCGGAGTCCTCCGCCGGTTCCCCGCCGCCCTGGGCCGCGGCGTTCCCCGCCCTGCCGTCCCCGGCATCGCCGCCGGTGCCCTTGGCGTCCTCGCCGCGCTCGGCCGGAGCGGTCTTCGCGGCCCCAACGCCGGCGGCGGCCTCGGCGCTTCCCTCGCTCTCCTCGCCCGCGGCGAGCTGCGCGCCCGGCTCGACGACCGCTTCGCGGCCCGGGGCCCTCTTCGCCGAGATCACCAGGTAGGCCACGGCCAGCAGGAAGACGATGCCCGAGGTCCAGTCGTTCAGCCGCAGGCCCAGGATGTGGTGCGCCTCGTCGACGCGCATGTACTCGATCCAGGCGCGGCCCACGCAGTAGGCGGCGACATAGAGGGCGAAGGCGCGGCCGTGGCCGAGCCGGAAGCGCCGGTCCGCCCAGATCACCAGCGCGGCGACGCCGATGCACCACAGGGACTCGTAGAGGAACGTGGGGTGGTAGGTGCCGCCGACGCGTCCGATGGCCGGGTCGGAGCTGATCTTCAGCGCCCACGGGACGTCGGTCGGCTTGCCGTACAGCTCCTGGTTGAACCAGTTGCCCCAGCGACCGATGGCCTGGCCCAGGGCGAGGCCCGGTGCCAGCGCGTCGGCGTAGGCGGGCATCGGGATGCCGCGGCGGCGGCAGCCGATCCAGGCGCCGACCGCGCCGAGGGCGACGGCGCCCCAGATGCCGAGGCCGCCCTGCCACACCTTGAGGGCGTCGAGGGGATGGCCGTTCTTGCCGAAGTACGGCTCGTACGTCGTGATGACGTGGTAGAGACGGCCGCCGACCAGTCCGAAGGGCACCGCCCAGACGGCGATGTCGGCGACGGTGCCGGAGCGGCCACCGCGCCGCACCCAGCGCTTGTTGCCGAGCCAGACGCCGACGAACACGCCGATGATGATGCAGAACGCGTAGCCACGCAGCGGGATCGGGCCGAGATGGACGACACCGGTCGAGGGGCTGGGAATGAATGCGAGGTCCATGGCAGGGTCGACGCTACCGCGCCGGGCAGGGTTGACGACAACCTGCCCGGCAACGGCTGCGTAACGTCCCCGCCGGGGCAGCGGCCCGTACACACCACCCGGGGCTAGCTCTTGCCGGACTGCTTGCCCTTGTTCGCGTCCTGGACCATCTGCTTCAGGCGGGCGGGGGTGACCTGGCCGTTCTTCTCGTTGGCGAGGTCCTTGCCGTTGAGCAGGACGGTCGGGGTGCCGTGGAAGCCGGCCTCGGTGAAGGCGGCGTGGGACTTCCGCACGAAGCCGTCGTACGTGCCGTCGTTCACGCACTTGGTGAACCGGGGGGTGACCAGTCCCGGCACCTTGCCGGCCAGCTGGATCAGGTACTTCTTGTCGCTGAAGCGGTCCTGCTGCTCCGGCGGCTGGTGGGAGTAGAGGACGTCGTGGAAGTCGCGGAACTTAGTCGCGTCCTGGGCGCAGAGGGCGGCGTTGGCGGCGGTCAGCGAGCCCGTGCCACCGGTGTTGCCGTCGATGAGGGTGGCGAGGTGGTACTCGGTCCTGAGCTGCCCGGAGTCCTCCAGCTCGTGGATCACCGGGCGGAAGCCGGTCTCGAACTGCTGGCAGGCCGGGCAGCGGAAGTCCTCCCAGACGACGAGGGTGGAGCGGGCCTTTGCCTCGCCTACCGGGATGGCGGGTTTGTCGCCGTCGCTGGCCTGCTTGGGCAGGGCGACCTCGTTGTCCGCGACGCTGCCGGACCCGCCGCCGGAGGAGACCCAGACCGCGATACCGCCGGCGACCACCAGCACCGCCACCACCGATCCGGCGACGATCGTCTGGCGGATCCGCCGGGTGCGGGTCTTCTCCTTGGCGCGCTGGGCCTGCAGCCGCTCGCGGGCGCTGCTCGTTTTGTCATGGTTCTCGTTCACGCCCCTGGACAACGAAGCGGAGGGGCGCTGCCGCACCCCTCCGCCGCGATGTTCGCCCCATCGGGGGATCTGCCCCCCGTGGGCGAGCCGCTACCGCCCGTTGCGGCGGACGCCCTCGCCCAGCCGTCCCGCCAGGGTGCGGACCGCCGTGAGCCCGGCGTCGAGGTCGCCCTCCGCGGCCAGCAGGCACTTGACGAAGGCCGAGCCGACGATCACCCCGTCCGCGAACCGGGCCACCTCGGCGGCCTGTTCGGCGTTGGAGACGCCGAGCCCCACGCAGACGGGGAGGCCGCGACGGGCACCGGGGGTGGCGCGGGTGCGGGCCACCAGGTCCTCGGCCTCGCGGCCGACGGACTCGCGGGTGCCGGTGACGCCCATGAGGGAAGCGGCGTAGACGAAGCCGCTGCCGGCCTCGGTGATCTTGGCGAGCCGCTCGTCCCGGCTGCTCGGGGCGACCACGAAGACGGTGGCCAGCCCGTGCTGCTCGGCGGCCTTCCGCCACACCTCGGACTCCTCGACCGGCAGGTCCGGCAGGATGCAGCCGGCGCCGCCCGCCTCGGCGAGATCGGCGGCGAACCGCTCGACGCCGTAGCGGTCGACCGGGTTCCAGTACGTCATGCAGAGCACCGGTGCGCCGGTGGCGGCGTGCACCTCGCGGACCGTGCGGATCACGTCGACGATCCTGATGCCGCCGCGCAGCGCGATGTCGTCGGCGGTCTGGATCACCGGGCCGTCCAGGACCGGGTCGCTGTGCGGGAGGCCGACCTCGACGATGTCGCAGCCGCCGTCGAGCATCTCGGTCATCGCCCGGACACCGCCGTCGACGGTGGGGAAGCCGGCCGGGAGGTAGCCGACCAGCGCCGCCCGGTCCTCCTTGCGGGCCTGGGCCAGCACGGACGTCAGCAGTTCGATGTTGCCCGCCATCACTTCTCCCCCTCGCCGGCCCGAGCCGGCTCGTCCGCGGTGTCGTACAGCCCGAAGTAGCGGGCGGCGGTGTCCATGTCCTTGTCGCCGCGGCCGGAGAGGTTCACCAACAGCAGCCCGTCGGGCCCCAGTTCGCGGCCGACGTCCAGGGCGCCGGCCAGCGCGTGGGCGCTCTCGATGGCCGGGATGATGCCCTCGGTCCGCGACAGCAGCCGCAGTGCCTGCATGGCCGCGTCGTCGGTGACCGCGCGGTACTCGGCGCGGCCGGCGTCCTTGAGGTAGGCGTGCTCGGGGCCGATGCCCGGGTAGTCCAGGCCGGCGGAGATCGAGTACGGCTCGGTGATCTGGCCGTCCTCGTCCTGGAGGACGTAGGAGCGCGAACCGTGCAGGATGCCGGGGGTGCCCTCGGTGAGGGTGGCGGCGTGCTCGCCGGTCTCGATGCCGTGGCCGCCGGGCTCGCAGCCGATCAGCCGGACGCCGGTGTCGGGCAGGAAGGCGTGGAACAGGCCGATGGCGTTGGAGCCGCCGCCGACGCAGGCCAGGGCGGCGTCCGGCAGCCGGCCGGCGCGCTGAAGGATCTGGCGGCGGGCCTCGACGCCGATGACCCGGTGGAAGTCGCGGACCAGGGCCGGGAAGGGGTGCGGTCCGGCGACCGTGCCGAAGAGGTAGTGGGTGCGGTCGACGTTGGCGACCCAGTCGCGGAACGCCTCGTTGATGGCGTCCTTGAGGGTGCGGCTGCCGGACGTCACGGCGATGACCTCGGCGCCGAGCATCCGCATCCGGGCGACGTTCAGCGCCTGCCGCTTCGTGTCGATCTCGCCCATGTAGATGGTGCATTCGAGGCCGAAGAGGGCGCAGGCGGTGGCGGTGGCGACGCCGTGCTGGCCGGCGCCGGTCTCGGCGATGACCCGGGTCTTGCCCATCCGCTTGGTGAGCAGCGCCTGACCCAGCACGTTGTTGATCTTGTGCGAGCCGGTGTGGTTGAGGTCCTCGCGCTTGAGGAACACCCGGGCCCCGCCGGCGTGTTCGGCGAACCGCGGCACCTCGGTGAGCGCGCTGGGGCGCCCGGTGTAGTTGACCATCAGGTCGTCGAGCTCGGCGGCGAACGCCGGGTCGGCCTTGGCCTTTTCGTACTCGGCGGCGACCTCGTCGACCGCGGCGACCAGCGCCTCGGGGATGAACTTGCCACCGAAGGCACCGAAGTAGCCCTGGACGCTGGGCACTTGGCCTTCCGGATCGGGAAGGAAGAAACGGGAACTGCCGGAGGACATCTGAGCACTCCTCGACCGGGGCCTACCGCCCCGGAGGTCCGGTATGTCGGGATGACGTGACGGGTGCTGCGCGCGGTGGCGCGCCGCCCCTACGGGGACGGACGCGTCAGCGCGCGGTCCCCGGGCGCCATCGCATCCCGTTGATCTGGCCCGGTTCGGAGCCGATGTGGTAGCGGACCCGGCGTCCGCGGACCCGCCGTGCCGGCGCCCGGCAGCCGCGGTGCCACGAGGGCAGCGCGGAGAACTCGGCCTCGGGGCGGCGGACGGCGGTCATCTCGGCGGTCCCTGTCTCCTCGGTCCGGCCGGTCAGTCCCGGCCGTGCCGGATCGCCGGGTGGGAGCCCGCCGCGACCAGGTCGGCGACCGCGGTCCTGGGGTCCTTGCCGGTGACCAGCGACTCGCCCACCAGCACGGCGTCGGCGCCCTCGTTGGCGTACGCGATCAGGTCGTGCGGCCCGCGCACCCCGGACTCGGCGACCTTGACGATGTGGTCGGGGATCTCGGGGGCGACCCGGGCGAAGGTGTTCCGGTCGACCTCAAGGGTCTTCAGGTTGCGGGCGTTGACCCCGATGATCCGGGCGCCGGCGTCCACCGCGCGGGCGACCTCTTCCTCGTCGTGCGCCTCGACCAGCGGCGTCAGCCCGATCGACTCGGCCCGCTCGATGAGCGAGACCAGCGCCTCCTGCTCCAGCGCGGCGACGATCAGCAGCACCAGGTCGGCACCGTAGGCGCGGGCCTCCCACAGCTGGTAGGCGGTGACGATGAAGTCCTTGCGCAGGATGGGGATGTCGACCTTGGCGCGGACCGCCTCCAGGTCGGCCAGCGAGCCTCCGAACCGGCGCTGCTCGGTGAGCACGGAGATGACCGCGGCGCCGCCCGCTTCGTAGTCGGCGGCCAGGCCCGCGGGGTCGGCGATCGCGGCGAGCGCGCCCTTGGACGGGCTGGAGCGCTTGACCTCGCAGATCACCGTGACGCTCTCGCCCTTCAGGGCGGCGACACCGTCCTTCGCCGGGCGCGCCTTGCGGGCCCGCTCCTTGAGCTCGTCGAGGCTGACGCGCGCCTGCCGCTCTGCGAGGTCGGCGCGGACTCCGTCGATGATCTCATCGAGCACGCTCACGCGAGCGGCCTCCTTCTTGAACGGTGGAGGGGACAGTGACCTGCGGGACTCAACCGCTGTCCCAGCTGGTTCTCCGATGGTATCCGTCGCGGGGGGCAGGTCCCGCATCCGGTGGACCGCGGTCCCACTACCTGGACATCTCCGGGATTCGCGGGGATTTGTCCCGGTGTGCGGATCACGGGTGCAGCCCGGCGCCGAAGGGGAGGTTGCGGACCGCGGTGAAGGCCAGCAGCAGCCCGCCCAGCGCCCACCAGTGGACGGGGCGCGGGCGCGGCCCGGCGGTCCGGCGTCCGCGTGCGGCGCGGGTGAGCCAGACCAGCCAGAAGAGTGCGAAGGCGGCGTAGCCGGCCACCGCGAGGGCGTTGGCCGCCAGGGCCGCGGCGAGGTCTCCGTGCGCCACGGCGTAGGCGCTGCGCAGGCCGCCGCAGGCCGGGCAGTAGACGCCGGTGAGGTGCAGCAGCGGGCAGACGGGATAGTGACCGGGTTCGTTGGGGTCGACGGTGCCGACCCCGGCGAAGGCGGCGGTGAGCGTCGCAAGGGTGGTCACCGGCGCGGCAAGACGGCGCAGCGGGCCGCGGCATCCGTCCGACCGCGCCGGGACCACAGGATCGCTCACGGTGCCGATGCTGCTACCGAATGCGCGAAGGCGCAGCTTCTCGGCCGCCATACGGGGGGCGGGCACGGGCGGCCGGTACGCCGTGGGCGGGCGTACGGGCCGGGAAGCGGCGCCTTCGTGGGGTGTCGAGCGGGGGTCAGCTCTCCTGCGGCTGCGCCTTGACCACCGGATTGGCCGCGCGCTTGGGCGCCTGGCCGAGGCCGGCCGCGCGCATCACGCCACCCACCACGGCACCGGCGCCGATCAGCACGATGCCCGCCCAGAAACCGGGCACGTTCGCCATCACCATGAAGGCTCCCGCGACGCAGAAGCCGATGAACGAGATGATGACGCCGGTCCAGGCGGCGGGGGTGTGTCCGTGGCCACTGCTCGACATTGAGTGCTCCTCGTTACTCGGTCGCGCCGGGGTACGGGCGCGGAAATCTCGTCGTCCATTGTCACCGATGGCGTACGGACCCCTTTTACCGGGTGGGGTCCTCACCGCGGTCCAGGGACTTCCAGATCTCCTCCGGGCGGTCCAGGTCCGGCGGCGCCGGGGCGCGCCGCGGTCCGCGGGCGCCGCCGGGGGTGCGCTCGTAACGGCCCGACATCGCCGGCCAGTAGCGCCCGTGGACCAGGGCCAGCACGCCGGCGAGCAGCAGCAGCAGACCGCCGGCGGCGCCGACCCACGGCCAGACGGTGTGTGTGACGTGATGCACATCGGCACCGGTCATCCCGACCGCGTCGGCGGCCTTCTCGCGGAGCGCGGAGGTGTCGGAGTCGCCGAGCGCCGCGGCGACGGCGACGCCCAGGCCGCTGAGCGCCAGCAGCGCGGCGACCGCCACCCGGCCGGCCCGGCGGACCGCGAAGACGGCGACCAGCGCGGCCAGCCCGACCACGGCCAGCGCGCCGGGCACGCCGGTGACGTCGGCGCCGGTCACGGTGCGCGGCAGCTCGCCCTGGGCCAGCACCGCGTTGCCCTGGGCCCAGGTGCGGCCGGACGCCAGCAGCGCCAGGCCCGCGCCGGCGGCGCCGAGGACCAGCGCGAGGGCGAGGCTGCGCATCGCGCTGCGCGCGGGCCGGGCGGACGCGGTCGCGGGCCCGGCGCCGGACTCGTGGGCGGACTCGCCGCCGGGCTCGGTGTCGGTACGGGACTGGGGTGCGGCACTCACGCCCACCACTATCGCCTACCGGCCGGTGCGGCCCGTCGCGCGGGGGTGCGCGAGGTCAGGTGCCCAGGTGGTTGGCGGTGTGCACGGCGCGCAGCACGGCCGCGGCCTTGTTGCGGCACTCGGTGTCCTCGGCGACCGGGTCGGAGTCGGCGACGATGCCGGCCCCGGCCTGGACGTAGGCGGTGCCGTCCCGCAGCAGGGCGGTGCGGATCGCGATGGCGGTGTCGGAGTTGCCGGCGAAGTCGAGGTAGCCGACGCAGCCGCCGTACAGCCCGCGCCGGGTCGGCTCCAGCTCCTCGATGATCTGGAGGGCGCGCGGCTTGGGGGCGCCGGAGAGGGTGCCGGCGGGGAAGCAGGCGGTGAGCACGTCGAAGGCGGTACGGCCCTCGGCGACCGTCCCGGTCACCGTCGAGACGATGTGCATGACGTGGCTGTAGCGCTCGACGGACATGAAGTCGACGACCTCGACGCTGCCCGGCTCGCAGACCCGGCCCAGGTCGTTGCGGCCCAGGTCGACCAGCATCAGGTGCTCGGCGCGCTCCTTGGGGTCGGCCATCAGCTCGTCGGCCAGCGTCTGGTCCTCCTGGACGGTCGCGCCGCGCGGGCGGGTGCCGGCGATCGGGTGCACCATCGCCCGGCCGTCCTCGACCTTCACCAGCGCCTCCGGGCTGGAGCCGACCACGTCGAAGGCGCCGCCGTCGCCGTCCTCGAAGCGGAAGAGGTACATGTACGGGCTGGGGTTGGTCGCCCGCAGCACCCGGTAGACGTCCAACGCGCTTGCCGTGCAGGGGGTTTCGAACCGCTGGGAGGGCACCACCTGGAAGGCCTCGCCGGCCCGGATGCGCTCCTTGATGTCCTCGACGGCGGCCATGAAGGCGTCGGCGCCCCACTCGCCGGTGTACGGGGGCACGGCGGACGGCGGCAGCGCGGCGGCGCTCGCGGGGGCGGGGCGGGCGAGGTCGTCGGCCATGGTGTCGAGGCGGGCCACCGCGTCCGCGTACGCCTCGTCGACGCCGGTGTCCTGGTCGTTGTGGTTGATCGCGTTCGCGATCAGCAGGACCGTGCCGCTCCAGTGGTCGAGGACCGCGAGGTCGGAGGCGAGGAGCATGGTCAGCTCGGGCAGCCGCAGGTCGTCGGTGGTGGAGTCGCCGATCCGCTCCAGGTGGCGCACGATGTCGTAGCCGAGGTAGCCGACCATGCCGCCGGTGAACGGGGGCAGCCCGGCGCCCTCGACGAGGTCCCGGGTGGGGGCACCTCCCACGCCGCGAGGCGTAGGGGGAGTGTGCAGGGCCTCGACGGTGGCGCGCAGCGCGACCAGCGGGTCGCCGCCGGTGGGCACGCCGACCGGCGGGGCGCCCAGCCACTGCGCCCGCCCGTCGCGGGCGGTCAGCGTCGCGGCGCTGCGGACGCCGATGAACGAGTACCGCGACCACGTACGGCCGTTCTCGGCGGATTCGAGGAGGAAGGTGCCGGGACGCTCGGCGGCGAGCTTGCGGTAGAGCCCGACCGGGGTGTCGCCGTCCGCCAGCAGGCGCCGGGTGACGGGGATGACCCGCCGGTCCTTGGCGAGTGCGCGGAAGGTGTCGAGGTCCGGATTGGCGGTGCCGGTGGTTCCCGTGGTCATGGCAGCGGAGCCTACTGGTCGCCGGCCGGCGCGCTCGCCAGTACGTCGGCATCGAAGCAGGTGCGGTCGCCGGTGTGGCAGGCCGCGCCGACCTGGTCGACCTTGACCAGCACGGTGTCGGCATCGCAGTCCAGGGCCACGGACTTGACGTACTGGACGTGACCGGAGGTGTCGCCCTTGACCCAGTACTCCTGGCGGCTGCGGGACCAGTACGTGCAGCGGCCGGTGGTGAGCGTGCGGTGCAGCGCCTCGTCGTCCATCCAGCCGAGCATCAGCACCTCGCCGGTGTCGTACTGCTGGGCGATGGCGGGGACCAGGCCGTCGGCGCCGCGCTTGAGGCGGGGGGCGATGGCGGGATCCAGGGCGGGGGTGGTGGGAGAGGAGGGGGCGGGGGTGGTGGGAGAAGAGGTGGGAGAACCGGTCATGTGTCCATTGTGCCGTGCGGCATGCTGCCGGTATGCATCAGCAGCCGTCGGCCGAGCCGCCGCCACCGCCGGACCCGGACCGTGTCGCGAGGGTCGCGGTGCGGGTGCTGGTGGCGGTGTTCGTGGCGGCGGCGGTGGCGGCCGTGCTGGTGGTGACGTGGGTGCTGCGGAGCTGACGGCCGGCGGGTGCGGCGGCCGGGGGCGGCGCCGTGGCAGGGGATGCCGGGCGGTCGTAGGGTGGCCGTATGTCGACCCATGCGAAGCGTGAACGGCTCCTTCTGGCCGACCTGTTGGAGAGCGCCGGGCCCGAGGCCGCGACGCTGTGCGAGAGCTGGACGGCGCGGGATCTGGCCGCGCACGTGGTGGTGCGCGAGCGGCGCGCCGACGCGTCCGCGGGGATCCTCGTCAAGCCGCTGGCGGCGCGGCTGGAGCGGGTGCAGGCGGAGTTCGCGGCGAAGCCGTACGAGGAGCTGATCCAGCTGATCAGGACCGGGCCGCCGAAGATGTCGCCGTTCGCGCTGAAGCCGATCGACGAGGCGTCCAACACGGTGGAGTTCTATGTGCACGCCGAGGACGTGCGGCGCGCCCAGCCGGACTGGTCGCCGCGCGAGCTGGACCCGGTCTTCTCGGACGCGCTGTGGGCGCGGCTGGAGCGGGCGGCCCGGGTGCTGGGCCGGAAGGCGCCGGTGGGGCTGGTGCTGCGGCGGCCGAACGGGCAGACGGCGGTGGCGCACCGGGGCACCCCGGTGGTGACGGTCACCGGCGAGCCGGGCGAGCTGACGCTGTTCGCGTTCGGGCGGCAGGACGCGGCGGACGTGGAGCTGGACGGGGACAAGGACGCGGTCGCCAAGGTGCTGGAGGCGAAGCTGGGCGTCTGACGCGCGCCCGCCGGCCGGGGCGTCAGGACGTCCCCAGGCCCAGGTGCTCCATCAGGATGCGCTCCAGCTCGCGGGCGGCCCGCGGCGGGGAGACGTCGCCGCGGTGCGCGACGGAGACCACCCGGTGCATGCCGGGGGTGGCGAACCGGGTGACGCGCAGCCCGGAGCGTTCGGCGACCATGCTGGGGACGACGGCGATGCCGAGCCCGGCGCGGACGAAGCCGAGGACGGCGTCCATCTCACCGCCCTCGACGGTGAAGGTGGGCTCGAAGCCGGCCGCCCGGCATGCCGCGGTGGTGAATTCCCGCAGGTCGTAGCCGCGGCGGAACATGGCCAGCGGCCGGCCGCGCAGGTCCTCGACGCGGATGCGGGTGCGCCGGCCGCCCACCGGGGCCGGGCGGCCCGGGGCGGAGACCACCACCAGCTCCTCGCGCAGCAGCTCGGCGGTGGCCAGCGCCGGGGCCTGCACCGGCAGCGGCGTGATGATCAGCGCCAGGTCCAGCTCGCCGTCGGCCAGCGCCCGTACGAGGTCCTGGGAGCCGTCCTCGGTGACGATCAGGTCGACACCCGGGTAGCTGGTGTGGAAGGCGCTCAGGACGTCGGGGACCAGGCTGGCGCAGAGGCTGGGCGGGGCCCCGAGGCGGAGCCGGCCGCGGCGCAGCCGGGCGACCTCCTGGACCTCGCGGCGGGCGGTCTCGGTGTCGGCGAGGATGCGCCGGGCCAGCGGCAGCAGGGTCTCGCCGGCGTCGGTGAGGGTGATGTGGCCGCGTGCGCGGTGGAACAGCTCGGCGCCCAACTCCCGTTCCAGGGACCGGATCTGCTGGGACAGGGAGGGCTGGGCGACGTGTTCGCGTTCGGCGGCGCGGGTGAAGTGGCGGGTGTCGGCCACGGCGGTGAAGTAGCGGAGCTGCTGTAGCTGCATGAGGGGAATATAAGGCAGCGATAGGCGCAGCCTATGGAGATGAGCCGCACCATGTCTTGGACTGATCGGCGGCACCGTCCCTACCGTCGGGACCCATGGCACTGGACACAAGGACGGATCGACGGCCGTCCGTCACGGGCGTTCTGTGGCGCTCGACCGTCGGCAAGAAGACGGCGATGGCGGTCAGCGGCATCGTGATGCTGCTGTACCTGGTCGTCCACATGCTGGGCAACCTCAAGATCTTCTTCGGATCCCCGGACTTCAACGCCTATGCCGCCTGGCTGCGCACCATCGGCGAGCCCTTCCTGCACCACGAGTGGTTCCTGTGGCTCGCCCGGGTGGTGCTGGTCGTCGCGGTCGTCACGCACGCGGTGGCCGCCTACCAGCTCAGCCGCCGGGACCTCGCCGCGCGCCCGGCGAAGTACGCCCACCCGTCGCCCGGCCGCCACCCCTGGCCGAGGCGCTTCGCGCCGCACCTCCTTCTGCGCCGCCGCGCGAGCTACGCCACCCGCACCATGCGCTGGGGCGGGATCATCCTCGGGCTGTTCATCGTCTGGCACATCCTGGACCTGACGACGCTGACGGTGAACCCGCGCGCCGAGGCCGGCCATCCGTACCAGAACGTGGTGGCGAGCTTCTCCACCTGGTACGGCGACGTGATCTACATCGTGGCGATGCTCGCGCTCGGCCTGCACATCCGGCACGGCTTCTGGAGCGCCGCGCAGACCCTGGGCGCCAACCGGCCCGGCCGCGACCGGCTGCTCAAGGGCCTGGCGAACGCCCTCGCCGCCACCCTGACCGCCGGCTTCATCGCCGTCCCCGTCTCCGTGATGACCGGAGTAGTGAGCTGACATGAGTACGTACACCCACTACGCGACCGGCGCGCCGGTCGCCGACACCAAGGCGCCGGCCGGGCCGGTCCACGAGCGCTGGGACACCCGCCGCTTCGAGGCGAAGCTGGTCAACCCGGCCAACCGCCGCAAGCACACGGTGATCGTCGTCGGCACCGGCCTGGCGGGCGGCGCGGCCGGCGCCACACTCGCCGAACAGGGCTACCACGTCGAGCAGTTCTGCTACCAGGACTCGCCGCGCCGGGCGCACTCCATCGCCGCGCAGGGCGGCATCAACGCCGCGAAGAACTACCGCAACGACGGCGACTCGGTCCACCGGCTGTTCTACGACACCGTCAAGGGCGGCGACTTCCGCGCCCGCGAGTCCAATGTGCACCGGCTCGCGCAGATCTCCGTCGAGATCATCGACCAGTGCGTGGCCCAGGGCGTGCCGTTCGCCCGGGAGTACGGCGGGCTGCTGGACACCCGCTCGTTCGGCGGCGTCCAGGTCTCCCGTACCTTCTACGCCCGCGGCCAGACGGGACAGCAGCTGCTGCTCGGCGCCTACCAGGCGCTCTCCCGGCAGATCGCGGCCGGCACCGTCCGGCTGCACGCCCGCACCGAGATGCTCGACCTGATCGTCGTCGACGGCCGGGCCCGCGGCATCGTCGCCCGCGACCTGGTCACCGGCGAGATCGGCTCGTACGTCGCGGACGCGGTGGTGCTGGCGTCCGGGGGCTACGGCAACGTCTTCTATCTGTCGACGAACGCCATGAACTCCAACGCCACCGCCGTCTGGCGAGCGCACCGCCGCGGCGCGTACTTCGCCAACCCCTGCTTCACGCAGATCCATCCGACCTGCATCCCGCGCACCGGCGACCACCAGTCCAAGCTGACGCTGATGAGCGAGTCGCTGCGCAACGACGGCCGCATCTGGGTGCCGAAGGCCAAGGGCGACACCCGCCCGCCGGCCGAGATCCCCGAGGACGAGCGGGACTACTACCTGGAGCGGATCTACCCGTCGTTCGGCAACCTCGTCCCGCGCGACATCGCCTCCCGCGCGGCGAAGAACGTCTGCGACGAGGGCCGCGGCGTCGGCCCCGGCGGCCAGGGCGTCTACCTGGACTTCGCCGACGCCATCGCACGGATGGGCCGCAAGGCGGTGGAGGCCAAGTACGGCAACCTCTTCGACATGTACGCCCGGATCACCGCCGAGGACCCGTACACGGTCCCGATGCGGATCTACCCGGCCGTGCACTACACCATGGGCGGGCTGTGGGTCGACTACGACCTCCAGACCACGATCCCGGGCCTGTTCGCGGTCGGCGAGGCCAACTTCTCCGACCACGGCGCCAACCGGCTGGGCGCGAGCGCGCTGATGCAGGGCCTGGCCGACGGCTACTTCGTCCTCCCGTCCACGATCAACGACTACCTGGCGCGCCACCCGCGCCGGGCCGTCGACGACGAGGTCACCGCCGACCACCCGGTGGTCCGGGAGGTGCTGGCCGAGACCGAGGACCGGCTGCGCCTGCTGCTCGCCGCCGACGGCGACCGCACCCCCGACTCCTTCCACCACGAGATCGGCGAACTCATGTGGGAGTACTGCGGGATGGCCCGCACCGACCACGGGCTGCGCAAGGCGCTCGACCGGATACCGCAGATCCGCGAGGAGTTCTGGCGCCGCATCAAGGTGCCCGGCACCGGCGCGGAGTTCAACCAGTCGCTGGAGAAGGCGAACCGCGTCGTCGACTACCTGGAGCTCGCCGAGCTGATGTGCCTCGACGCCCTGCACCGCGCCGAGTCCTGCGGCGGCCACTTCCGCGAGGAGTCGCAGACCCCGGACGGCGAGGCCGCCCGCGACGACGAGGCGTTCTGCTACGCCGCCGCCTGGGAGTTCACCGGGACCGGCACGGCCCCCACCCTCCACAAGGAAGACCTGGTCTTCGAGTACGTCCACCCCACTCAGCGGAGCTACGCATGAGGCTCACCCTGCGCGTCTGGCGCCAGAAGAACGCCGACGCCCCCGGCACCATGACCCCCTACGACGTCGACGGCGTCTCGCCCGACATGTCGTTCCTCGAAATGCTCGACACCCTCAACGAGCGGCTGATCCTGGACGGTGACGATCCGGTCGCCTTCGACCACGACTGCCGCGAGGGCATCTGCGGCGCGTGCAGCCTGGTCATCAACGGCGACGCCCACGGGCCCGAGCGGACCACCACCTGCCAGCTGCACATGCGGTCGTTCGCCGACGGCGACACCATCGACATCGAGCCCTGGCGCGCCGCGGCCTTCCCGGTCGTCAAGGACCTGGTCGTGGACCGCTCCGCCTTCGACCGGATCATCCAGTCCGGCGGCTACATCACCGCGCCCACCGGCTCCGCCCCCGAGGCGCACGCCACCGCCGTCCCCAAGCCGGTGGCCGACACCGCCTTCGAGCACGCCGAGTGCATCGGCTGCGGCGCGTGCGTGGCGGCCTGCCCCAACGGCTCGGCGATGCTCTTCACCTCCGCCAAGGTCGTCCATCTCAACTCGCTGCCGCAGGGCGCCCCGGAGCGGGAGTCCCGGGTCCTGGACATGGTCGGCCGGATGGACGCCGAGGGCTTCGGCGGCTGCACCAACACCGGCGAGTGCGCCACCGCCTGCCCGAAGGGCATCCCGCTCTTCAGCATCGCGACGATGAACCGGGAGTTCGTCCGGGCGGCCCGGAAGCGCTGAGCGACGGGGCCGGGCCGGGGCCGGACGGCCCGGCCCGGGGCCCTCAGCGGACCGGGTGCCCCGCCTCGCGCAGGGCCTCCTTGACCTGGCCGATGCGCAGGTCGCCGAAGTGGAAGACGGAGGCGGCCAGCACCGCGTCGGCGCCGGCGGCGACCGCCGGGGCGAAGTCGCCGAGCTTGCCGGCGCCGCCGGAGGCGATCACCGGCACCGAGACGTGCTTGCGCACCGCCTCGATCATCTCCACGTCGTAGCCGTCCTTGGTGCCGTCGGCGTCCATGGAGTTGAGCAGGATCTCGCCGGCGCCCAGCTCGGCGGCGCGGTGCGCCCACTCGACGGCGTCGATACCGGCAGAGCGGCGACCGCCGTGGGTGGTCACCTCGAAGGAGGAGCCGGAAGAGCCGCCGCGGGAGGGGATGCGGCGGGCGTCGACGGAGAGCACCAGCACCTGGCTGCCGAACCGTTCGGCGATCTCCCGGATCAGGTCGGGGCGGGCGATCGCGGCGGTGTTGACGCCGACCTTGTCGGCGCCGGCGCGCAGCAGCCGGTCGACGTCCTCGGCGGTGCGCACGCCGCCGCCGACGGTCAGCGGGATGAAGACCTGCTCGGCGGTGCGCCGGACCACGTCGTAGGTCGTCTCGCGGTTGCCGGAGGAGGCGGTGATGTCGAGGAAGGTGAGCTCGTCGGCGCCCTCCTGGCCGTAGACCTTCGCCATCTCGACGGGGTCGCCCGCATCGCGCAGGTTCCGGAAGTTGACACCCTTGACGACGCGGCCGTTGTCGACGTCCAGGCAGGGAATGACGCGGACCGCCAGGGTCATGTCGGTTCAGCCCTCTCTGACAGTTTCCCGGGACGGGTCCCGGAAGGCTTCTAGTTCTACTTCGACGAGTACGCGGGAGTCGACGAAGCCGGAGACCACGAGCACGGTCGCGGCGGGCGGCGCGGCCTCGAAGAGCTCGCGGTGGGCGCGGCCGGCCGCGTCCACATCGCGCAGGTGGGTCAGGTACACACGGGTGCGCAGCACGTCGGCGGCGCCCAGGCCGAAGGGTTTCAGCGCCGCCAGCGCGTTGCCGAAGGCGACCCTGGTCTGGACGTAGGGATCGCCCTCCCCCTGGAGGACGCCGCCGACCAGCGGCAGGGTGCCGGCGACCAGGACCCGGTCACCGGCCGCCACGGCGCGCGCGAAGCCAATGGTCTCTTCCCAGGGACTGTCGGTCCGTACGCGCTCGATGGTCATCACGCCGCCTTCCCGTTGACCGTTACGACACTGCCTTCAGTGCCTCTTCCAGGGTGAACGCCTTCGCGTAGAGCGCCTTGCCGACGATGGCGCCCTCGACACCTTCCGGCACCAGGGTCGCGATCGCCCGCAGGTCGTCCAGGGAGGAGACGCCGCCGGAGGCGACGACCGGGCGGTCGGTGGCCGCGCAGACGTTCTTGAGGAGTTCCAGGTTGGGGCCCTGGAGGGTGCCGTCCTTGTTGATGTCGGTGACGACGTAGCGGGCGCAGCCCTCGGAGTCCAGGCGGGCCAGCGTCTCGTAGAGGTCGCCGCCGTCGCGGGTCCAGCCGCGCCCGCGCAGGGTCGTGCCGCGCACGTCCAGGCCGACCGCGATCCGGTCGCCGTGCTCGGCGATGATCCTGGCCACCCAGTCGGGGTTCTCCAGCGCCGCGGTGCCGATGTTGACGCGGGTGCAGCCGGTCGCCAGGGCGGCGGCCAGCGAGGCGTCGTCGCGGATGCCGCCGGACAGCTCCACCTTGATGTCCATGGAGCGGGCGACCTCGGCGATCTGCGCGCGGTTGTCGCCGGTGCCGAAGGCGGCGTCCAGGTCGACCAGGTGCAGCCATTCGGCACCGGCCCGCTGCCAGGTGAGAGCGGCCTGGAGCGGGTCGCCGTAGGAGGTCTCGGAGCCGGACTCGCCGTGCACCAGGCGGACCGCCTGGCCGTCGCGGACGTCCACGGCGGGGAGGAGTTCGAGCTGCTTCGCGGAGGGGGACATCACAGGGTCTCGATCCAATTGGTCAGGAGCTGGGCGCCGGCGTCGCCGGACTTCTCGGGGTGGAACTGGGTGGCCCACAGCGGGCCGTTCTCGACCGCGGCCACGAACGGCTCGCCGTGGGTGGCCCAGGTGACCTTCGGTGCGGTGATGTTGGTGTTGCCCACCTCCAGCTCCCAGTCGTGCACCGCGTAGGAGTGCACGAAGTAGTAGCGGGCATCGGCGGGCAGCCCGGCGAAGAGCCGCGAGCCCTCGGCGGCGCGGACGGTGTTCCAGCCCATGTGCGGGACGACCTCGGCCCGGAGCGGGCCGACCGTGCCGGGCCACTCGTCCAGGCCCTCGGTCTCCACCCCGTGCTCGATACCGCGGCCGAAGAGGATCTGCATCCCGACGCAGATGCCCATCACCGGCCGGCCGCCGGACAGCCGACGGCCCACGATCCAGTCACCGCGGGCCTCCTTGAGGCCGCGCATGCAGGCGGCGAACGCGCCGACGCCGGGGACCAGCAGCCCGTCGGCCTTCATGGCCGTGTCGTAGTCGCGGGTGACCTCCACCTCCGCGCCGACGTGGGCCAGGGCGCGCTCGGCGGAGCGGATGTTGCCGAAGCCGTAGTCGAAGACGACGACCTTCTTACGGGGTGCCGAGGCGGTCAATTCCACACCTCCAGCCGCATCACACCGGCGACCAGGCACATCGCGGAGGCGATGGCCATGAGGGTGATCACGCTCCTGGGCAGCTTCTGCTTCCAGAAGGAGTAGACACCGCCGACGAGGAAGAGGCCCACGAGGATGAAGACGGTGGACAGACCGTTCATCAGAGCGCGCCCTTCGTGGAGGGCAGAATGCCGGCCGCGCGCGGGTCGCGCTCGCTGGCGTAGCGCAGGGCGCGGGCCAGCGCCTTGAACTGGCACTCCACGATGTGGTGGGCGTTGCGGCCGTAGGGGACGTGGATGTGCAGCGCGATCTGCGCCTGGGCGACGAAGGACTCGAAGATGTGCCGGGTCATCGTCGTGTCGTAGGTGCCGATCATCGGCGCCATGTTCTCCGGCTCGGTGTGCACCAGGTACGGGCGCCCCGAGAGGTCGACGGTGACCTGGGCGAGCGACTCGTCCAGCGGGACGGTGCAGTTGCCGAAGCGGTAGATGCCGACCTTGTCGCCGAGGGCCTGCTTGAAGGCGGCACCCAGCGCGAGGGCGGTGTCCTCGATGGTGTGGTGGGTGTCGATGTGCAGATCGCCGTCGGTCTTGACCTTGAGGTCGAAGAGGCCGTGCCGGCCGAGCTGGTCGAGCATGTGGTCGTAGAAGCCGACGCCGGTCGACACGTCGACCTGGCCGGTGCCGTCGAGGTCGATCTCGACCAGCACCGTCGTCTCCTTGGTGGTGCGCTCCACGCGCCCCACGCGGGCGGTGGCCCCGCTCATCGCTTGTTCTCCTTCGGGATGCGTTCTTTCCACACCGTGCGAACCGCGTCGAGGAACGCATCGTTCTCGGCCGGGGTGCCGGCGGTGACCCGCAGCCAGCCCGGTACGCCGTTGTCACGGACGAGTACGCCGTGGTCGAGGAGCGCCTGCCAGACGGCGTGCGCGTCGTCGAACAGGCCGAACTGGACGAAGTTGGCGTCCGAGGCGACGACCTGGCAGCCGATCGCCCGCAGTGCGGTGACCAGCCGGTCCCGCTCGCTCTTGAGCTGCTCGACGTACTTCAGGAGCGTGTCGGTGTGCTCCAGGGCGGCGAGCGCGGTGGCCTGGGTGACGGACGAGAGGTGGTACGGCAGCCGGACCAGCTGGACGGCGTCGACCACGGCGGGGTCGGCGGCCAGGTAGCCCAGCCGCAGCCCGGCGGCGCCGAACGCCTTGGACATCGTCCGGGACAGCACCAGGTTCGGCCGGCCCTCGATCAGCGGCAGCAGCGAGGGCCGGTGGCTGAACTCGCCGTACGCCTCGTCGACCACCACCAGCGCCCCCGCGGAGTCCGCCCGGGCGGCCTGCGCTGCCTCGTACAGCGCCAGGACGGTGTCCGCCTCGACGGCGGTGCCGGTCGGGTTGTTCGGCGAGCAGATGAAGACCACGTCGGGCCGCCGCTCGGCGATGGCCGCCTCGGCCGCCTCGACGTCGATGGTGAAGTCTTCGTTGCGCGGGCCGGAGATCCAGCCGGTGCCGGTGCCGCGCGAGATCAGCGCGTGCATGGAGTACGAGGGCTCGAACCCGATGGCGGTGCGGCCGGGGCCGCCGAAGGTCTGGAGCAGCTGCTGGATGATCTCGTTGGAGCCGTTGGCGGCCCAGACCTGGGCGGCGGTGACCTCATGGCCGGCGGTGCGGGTGAGGTAGCCGGCCAGCGCGGTGCGCAGCTCGACGGCGTCCCGGTCGGGGTAGCGGTTCAGCTGCCGGGCGGCCTCGGTGACCCGCTCGGCGATCCGCCGGACCAGCGGTTCGGGGAGCGGGTAGGGGTTCTCGTTGGTGTTCAGGCGCACCGGGACGTCCAACTGCGGTGCGCCGTAAGGGGACTTGCCGCGCAGCTCGTCCCGGATGGGGAGCTCGTCGATCCTGGACACGGGGGAGTTCTTGGTCACGTACGTGCTCACTTGCTCTGGGGGACCGTCCAGCCGAACCTCGCCTTGACCGCCGCGCCGTGGGCCGGGAGGTCCTCGGCCTCGGCGAGGGTCACCACATGGTGGGCGACCTCGGCCAGCGCCTCGCGCGAGTAGTCCACGACGTGGATGCCGCGCAGGAAGGACTGGACCGACAGCCCGGAGGAGTGGCAGGCGCAGCCGCCGGTGGGCAGGACGTGGTTGGAGCCGGCGCAGTAGTCGCCGAGCGACACCGGGGCGTACGGGCCGACGAAGATCGCGCCGGCGTTGCGGACCCGGGCGGCGACCGCGGCGGCGTTCTCGGTCTGGATCTCCAGGTGCTCGGCGCCGTACGCGTCCACCACCTTCAGGCCGGCGTCCAGGCCGTCGACGAGGACGATCGCGGACTGCCGGCCGGAGAGCGCCGGCACGATCCGGTCCTCGGTGTGCTTGGTGGCCGCGATCTGCGGCCGGAGCTCCTTCTCGGTGCGCTCGGCCAGCTCCGCGGAGTCGGTGACCAGCACGGCGGCGGCCATCGGGTCGTGCTCGGCCTGGCTGATCAGGTCGGCGGCGAGGTGCACCGGGTCGGCGGTCTCGTCGGCGAGGATCGCGATCTCGGTGGGCCCGGCCTCGGAGTCGATGCCGATACGGCCCTTGAGGAGGCGCTTGGCGGCGGCGACGTAGATGTTGCCGGGGCCGGTGACGAGGTTGACCGGGGCGCACTCGTCGGTGCCGTAGGCGAACATCGCGACGGCCTGGGCGCCGCCGGCGGCGTAGACCTCGTCCACGCCGAGGAGGGCGCAGGCGGCCAGGATCGTCGGGTGCGGCAGGCCGCCGAACTCCACCTGCGGCGGGGAGGCCACGGCCAGCGCGTCGACGCCCGCCTCCTGCGCGGGGACCACGTTCATGACGACGGAGGAGGGGTAGACCGACCGGCCGCCGGGGACGTACAGCCCGACCCGCTCGACCGGGACCCAGCGCTCGGTGACCGTGCCGCCGGGGACGACCCGGGTCGTGACGTCGCCGCGACGCTGCTCGCGGTGGACGATCCGGGCGCGTCGGATCGACTCCTCCAGGGCGGCGCGGACGTCCGGGTCCAGCGCGTCGAGGGCCTTGGTGAGCGCCTCGGCCGGCACCTTCACCCGCTCGATCTCGACCCCGTCGAACCGCCGCGCGTACTCGATCAGCGCCGCGGTGCCGCGATGGCGTACGTCCTCGCAGATGGGCCGCACCTTCTCCAGGGCGGCTTCCACGTCGAACTCGGCACGGGGCAGCAGGTCGCGCAGGGCGCCGCCCTCGGGAAGGGCGTCACCGCGCAGATCGATTCGGGAGATCACCCCACCAGTGTCTCAGACCCGCTCTCGGGGCCGAGCGGCCGTATCACTCAGTGATACGCAGTCACGCACGGCCCGGACGACCGCGGCCCGGCCCCGCGAAAGTTGACCGGAGTTGGCCCTGACCACACGTGTTCAACCGGTCACAGGACGGGCAAGGGGACGGTGCGGGCGTACGGGGGCATCCGTGGGGCGGGCGGGAAGACGGCCCGCCGGGATGCGTCCGAACAGGTAGCCCGACGCCGCGGGGCCGCATCGCGGCGCGCGGCACGGCACACACCGGTACCGCACGGCACACCGACACGCACAGCAAGGGGGATCCACCGTGACCGGAGCCAGGGACGGCGACGCGCCCGCCGACCTGCGACTGACCTCGGCGGAATGGAGCATGTGGCAGGCGTTCCGCAACGGCAGCACCTGCGATCTGCACGGCGGCGAGGCGTCCCGCGACGATCCGCACGGGCAGCATCTGTGGGGCCCGGAGCGCCGGGTCCGGGCCCGGATCCTGGCGCTGCTGCTGCTCGACGGGCCGCCGGCGCAGCCCGGCCGGGTCTCCGCGCTCAAGCTGACCGGGGCGTACATCACGGACACTCTCGACCTTGCGGGCGGCAGGATCAAGCCATTCGTTGAGCTGCGGGACTGCCGCTTCGAGGCCGAGGTGGTGCTGCCGGAGAGCCGGTTCACCACGCTGCGGATGGTGAACTGCGCGATACCCCGGCTGGAGGCGGCCCGGCTGCACACCGAGGGCGATCTGCACCTGCCGCGCTGTGTGGTGCAGTCCGGGGTCCGGCTGACGGACGCGCACATCGGCACCGACCTGATGCTCAACCAGGCCGTGGTGCACAAGGACCGGCAGGGCCGCTCGATCACGGCGGACGGGATGACCGTCGGCCAGGACCTCCAGGCCGAGATGCTGGAGTCGCACGGCGAGCTGTCGTTGCGCGGCGCCACCGTCGGGGTGTCGCTGAGCCTGCGCGGCAGCCATCTGAGCAATCCGTTCGGCCGCCGGGCGCTGAACGCCCCCCAGCTGACCGTCGAGCGCACCCTGTACCTGACCGCCGCCGGCCTGGCCAACTCCCCGTTCTCCAGCAGCGCCACACCCCCGTACGGCATCACCCACACCCCGGCGCGCGGCACGCGGATGCAGCGCTTCGAGTGCGAGGGCGGGGTGCGGCTGGACGACGGGCGGTTCGGGGACGCGGTGGACCTGGAGCACGCCCGGTTCGTGATGGAGTCCGACCAGGAGCTGTCGCTGCGCCGCATCCACACGCCGGAGCTGCGGTTCCTGAGCGAGCGCCCGCAGCGCGGCCGGGTGATCCTCTCCGGCGCCCGGGTCGTCAACCTCGTCGACAAGTCGGCGAGCTGGCCGGGGCTGGGCGGGCTGATGATGGCCGGCTTCTCCTACGAGACGCTGATCCCGCGCGGCCACTTCCCGCTCGCGCTGCGGCTCCAGTGGGTGGCCGCGGCGACCCCCGAGTACGCGCCCGAGCCGTACGAGATGCTGGCCTCCTCGCTGCGCGCGATGGGCGAGGACGCGGACGCCCGGGAGGTGCTGCTGGCCAAGCAGCGGCGGCGCCGCGAGACGCTGCCGCTGGCGGCGAAGGCGTGGGGGTTCCTCCAGGACTGGACGGTGGCCTACGGCTACCGGCCGGGGCGGGCCGCGCTGTGGATGGCGGTCCTGTGGGCGATCGGCACCGCGTACTTCTCGGCCTGTCCGCCGCCGCTCCTCAAGCACGACGAGATGCCGCACTGGAACCCGTACCTCTACTCGCTGGATCTGCTGCTGCCACTGGTGGATCTCCATCAGAGCGAGGTCTGGGCGCCGGCCGGCGTCGCCCAGTGGGTGGCGGCGGTGATGATCCTGGCGGGGTGGGTGCTGGCGACGACCATGGCGACCGGTGCGTCCCGGCTGCTGCAACGGCAATAGCACCGGTACGGGGACGGGGTGGTGGCCCGCGCCGCCGCAGGCTCTAGGCTTACCGGCTGTGACCTCCGTTCGCCTGCCGCTCTTCCCCCTCAACTCGGTGCTGTTCCCGGGACTGGTGCTCCCGCTGAACGTCTTCGAGGCGCGGTACCGGGCGATGATGCGCGATCTGCGGGCGGCGCCCGAGGAAGACCGCCGGTTCGCGGTGATCGCCATCCGGGACGGCCGCGAGGTGGCGCCCACCGCGCCCGGACTGCCGGACGCCACCCTGCCGGCCGGCGACGGCCCGGCCGCGGGCTTCGGCGACGACCCGATCCGGGCGTTCCACGCCGTCGGCTGCATCGCGGACGCCGCCACCATCCGGGAGAAGTCCTCCGGCTCGGGGTCCGACTCCGGCTACGAGGTCCTGGCCACCGGCACCACCCGCTTCCGGCTGCACTCGGTCGACGCCTCCGGGCCGTACCTGACGGCCGAGCTGACGGAGCTGGCGGAGGACCAGGGCGAGGGCGCGGGCGCGCTGGCGTCGGGCGTCGTCCGGGCCTTCCGCACGTACCAGAAGCGGCTGGCCTGGGCGCACGAGCGGACCCTGTCCAGCGGCCAGGACCTGCCCGCCGACCCGTCGGTGCTGTCGTACCTGGTCGCCGCGGCGGCCGTCCTGGACGTGCCCGCCAAGCAGCGGCTGCTGGAGGCGCCGGACACCGCGGCCCGGCTCGGGCAGGAGCTGAAGCTGCTTCGTCACGAGTCGGCGCTGCTCGATAAGCTCCCGTCGCTGCCGGCCGTGGACCTGACCCGGCAGCCGAACAGCCCCAACTGACCTGCGGCGGCCGGGAGTCCGGACGCCGGCACGGCGCGGCCGGCCGGTCGCCCGCTCCCGGGTCCGGGTTCCGTACGAGTGAGGCGATGCCGCGGTGGCGAAGAAGACGAAGCAGGGCAGGAAGGGCGGCCAGCAGTCCGGCGGCACCCCGGCGACGGTGGCGCTGGCCGCGTCCGGGGTCCCGTTCACGGTCCATGCCTACGAGCACGACCCGGCCGCCGCGTCGTACGGCGAGGAGGCCGCCGAGGCGCTCGGGGTCGGTCCCGACCAGGTGTTCAAGACGCTGCTCGCGGATGTCGACGGCACGCTCACGGTCGCCGTGGTGCCGGTCTCCGGCTCGCTCGATCTGAAGGCGCTGGCCGCCGCGGTGGGCGGCAAGCGGGCCGCGATGGCCGATCCGGCGGCGGCCGAGCGCAGCACCGGCTACGTCCTGGGCGGGATCTCGCCGCTCGGCCAGCGCAGGCGGCTGCGCACGGTCGTGGACGCCTCGGCGCAGGGCCGGCCGACGGTGTGCGTCTCGGCGGGGCGGCGCGGCCTGGAGGTCGAGCTGGCGCCGGCCGACCTGGTCGCGCTGACCGGCGCACGGATCGCGCCGATCGCCCGCGGCTGACCGCCGCCCGGCATGGCCGGCGCACGCCCTTTACGGCACTGCCTTCCTCGGCTATTCCTCGGCTACGACCGGGGAGGAGGTACGCCATGTCGAAGAGGACCCGCAAGCGGAAGTGGCGCATCAGGAAGGGCCGGGCCAATCACGGGCGCCGGCCGTCCTGAGGCACGGCGGCCACGTCCTGAAGAAGGGACCCACCGGCCGGGCGTCAGTCGCCGGCCGGTGGCTCCTGCTGCGGCCGGGCGGACCACTCCGGCCACTCCGGCTCCGGGTCGCGCGGCCCGAACAGCCCGACCAGCGCCAGCAGCGTCAGCATCGACGCGATCGGCCAGGCCAGCAGCGCGCCCTTCGCCTGGAGCCGCAGCGGGCCGTCGAAGACCACCCCGGGCCCGACCTGCCGGGCGTGCGCGACCACGTCCGGGGTGGGCCCCAGCCACATCCCGACCAGCCAGCCGAGCGCGGCGCCCAGCAGTCCGCCGGCGGCCAGCGAGACCACCAGCGGGATGCCGCCGCGCCGCCGGAAGAAGAACACCGCGGCGGCGGTCACCACGCCGAAGGCCAGGCCCAGCAGGACGAAGGTGCCGTCCGCGCCGATCGCCTCCTCGCCCTCGGTGTTCTTGAGGTAGACGTTGTGGGTGTCCGCGATCAGCGGGATGCGCGGTGCCAGCCAGGCCCACAGCACCCCCAGCAGCGCCCCGCTCAGCGCCACCAGCAGCGCGATCAGCACGCCCTCGCGCAGCTCGCGGGCGCGTTCGGGGCCGCCGCCGTCCGGTGCGGCGTCGGGGGCCGGATCGGACGGGTGCGGATCGGACGGGTGCGGTTCTTCGGGCGGCTGGCCGTCGGGGGGCGTCTGCGGTGCGGTCACCCCGTCATCGTGCCAGGTCCGCGCGGTGGCCCCGGCAGCAGGACGCCCGGTCGGGCCGGTCACGCCGGTCACCGGGCCGCCGCCCGGCGGTACGCCCAGGTCGCGACGGTCAGCGAGAGCACCCCGACGGCGGCGCAGACGCCCAGGTCGGCGCAGACCACGAACCAGTCGGGGCGCGGCGCGAAGCTGTGCGCCAGCGCCTCCACCCCGTAGGTCGAGGGCAGCAGATCGCGCGCCCAGCCGATCGCCTCGGGCATCCGGCCGGCCGGCAGCACGCCCAGCAGCAGCGCCGCCGACATGCCCAACTGGCCGCAGAGGGTGGCGAGTTCCTGGCGCGGTGCGAGCAGCCCGAGGGCCGCGCCGAGACCGGAGAGCGCCGCGCCGGACAGCGGGACGACGGCCGCCAGCACCCATAGATGAGCCATCGGCAGCTGGAAGAGCAGCGAGCCGACGACCGCGGTGGCCACCGTCCCCGGCACCGTGAACGAGGCGTAGGCGCCGGCCGCCCCGAGCACCACGGCGGCCGGCGGCACCGGCAGCGTCGCGTAGTGGTCGAGCCCGCCGCCGGCCCGCAGCTGACCGAAGTACTGCGCCAGCAGGTTGAGCGCCACGAAGGCGACGACCAGTACGGCGGAGCCGGAGACCACCGACCGGGCCGGGTCGCCGCCGCTGACCACACCGCGCAGCAGCACCATGATCCCGACGGACTGGAAGGTGGCGACGAACAGCAGCGGTATCCGGGCGACCCGGGCCCGGGAGAGCTGGGCGCGGTAGACGGCGCCCAGCGAGGGCAGCAGCCGGGCCCGCGGCGCCAGCGGGGCGGCGGCGCCGTCGTCCGGCCCTGCCCCGGACGCGGCCACCGCCCGGGCGGGAACCACACTCACGTCGTCACCCGGCTCTCGTGGTCGTCTCGTCGTCCCGACATCGCCGCCGGGGGCCAGGACCGCGCGCCGCCGCGCCCCGCGCCGCTCACGCCTTCACCAGCCCCGCCGCGCGCCCGCCCAGCGCCGGACTGCCATCCCCCGGGGGCAACCCCCGGACCCCCGGCCGGTACCCGACTGCCCCTCACGCCTTCACCAGACCCTCCGCGCGCCCGCCCAGCGCCAGGTACACGTCCTCCAGGCTCGGCGTGGCCAGGGTGAAGTCGTCGAGGGCCGCGAAGGCGGGGCCCGCGGTGACCGCGGTGACCGCGGAGCGGGCCTGGTCGGCGGGGAGGCGCAGGGTCCAGCGACGGCCGGCGGCGCGGGCGGCGGCGCCGAGGGCGGCGACTTCGGGGACGTCGAGCGGGGGGCGGTCCCGCCAGACCAGCTCCAGCCGGACCTCCTCCCCCACCAGCTCCTTCAGGCCGCCGGGCGTGTCACAGGCGATGACCCGGCCGCGGTCGATCACCGCGACCCGGTCCAGCACGCTCTCGGCCTCCAGGACGTTGTGGGTGACCAGGAGGACGGTGGCGCCGCGCTCGGCCCGGCGGCGGTCCACCGCGGCCCACACGGCGCGCCGGGCGACCGGGTCCATCCCGGTGGTCGGCTCGTCCAGCACCAGCAGCGGCCGTTCGCCGATCAGCGCGGTGGCGAAGCAGGCCAGCCGCCGCTGCCCGCCGGACAGCTTCTTCAGCGCCCGCCCGGCGAGGTCCGCCAGGCCCAGCTCGTCGATCACCGCGTCCCGTTCGGCGCGCGCCTCGCGGGCGCCCAGGCCGCGCAGCCGGCCGGTGGTCTCCACGGCCAGGGCGACGGTCAGTTCGTCGAGCGCGGTGGACTCCTGTCCCAGGTAGCCGAGCAGCCGGGCGGCCCGCTCGGGGTGGCGGACCAGATCGTGGCCGAGTACGGAGATGCTCCCGGAGTCCGGGCGCAGCAGCCCGGTCAGCTGGCGGACCAGGGTGGACTTGCCGGCGCCGTTGGGGCCGAGCAGCCCGAAGATCTCGCCGCGCCGGACGTCGAGGGTGATGCCGTCACTGGCGCGTACCGGGGGCGCCTGCGCCGCCCCGCGCCGCCCGCGCAGCGCGGGGTAGGTCTTGACCAGGTCCCGCACGGCGCACACCGGTACGCCGCGCTCCACCTGTGTTGCGCCCGTCTTCACGAGCTATGAGGGTACGCCGCCCCGCCCGCCGCCCCGCCCGCGGGGCCGGGCGGCGCGGGCGCCGGGCGCACCGGTCAGTCCGCGGCCGGGGCGTGTTCCGCGGCCGTGCGGAGGTCGACCTCGCGCCAGAAACCGGCCCGGATCGCGTACCGGTCGTGCTCGTCGATCTGGTCGTCCTTGTGCGCGAGCAGCCCGAACCGGGCGGCGTAGCGCAGCAGTTCGCCGTCGATGCGGTGCGGGATGCGCGGGTACTCCGTCGAGAGCTGCTGGAGGTGGGCGGTCTCGGAGAGCCGCTCGGTCCAGCGGCGGGCGAAGACCTGGCCGACCTCGAAGGGGTCGCCGCTGACCGCGGTGATGTCCTCCTCCCGGTCGGCCCAGCGCTGCTCGGCGCTGGTCAGCTGGGCGAGGGTGGGCAACAGGGCGGTCTCGGAGGGCTCCCCGAGCGGGCCGCCGCGCTCGACCCAGCCCTTGTCGGAGGACCAGCGCAGCGTCGCGGCGGGGGTGGCGGCGGGCTGGCCGCCGTTGCCGGCGGGGCCCTGGCCCGCGGCGTGCGCCCGGCCGAGTCCGGCCAGGTCCTTGGGGGTGGGCACGCCCCGCGAGGCACCGGAGCCCGCCTCGCCGGCCGGGTCGTCGCGCCCGTCGCCGGGAGCGGGGCGGGCCGTGCCGTTGGTCCCGCCGTGGCCGCCGGTGTCGGGGTCCGGGCCGGGCCCGGCCGCGGCGGCTGCCGCGGCCACCGCGGACTCGGGCAGCGGGGCGGAGAGGATCGCGGCGATCTCGGGGCGCGGGGCGGGCGGCGGGGCGCACGGGCCGCCGAGCTCCTTGGGGCGGACCGCGCGGGTGATCCAGGCCCGGTCCAGTACGCGCCGCTCGTCGGCCTCGGCGACCAGGTCCTCCGACTGGTTGTAGTCCCCGTCGGCGGCCTGCACGGCCCAGAGGTGGACGGCGACGCCGTGCTCCTTGGCGGACATCAGTCCGGGCAGCAGGTCGCCGTCGCCGGTGACCAGCACGATGTCGGAGCAGGCGCGGTTGCGGGCGAGCTCGGTCAGCTCGGCGTGCATGGCGGCGTCCACCCCCTTCTGCGCCCAGCGCCCGTCGCTGCGGGTCAGGGCGCCCAGCCGGACGGTGACCCGGGGCATCACCCGCAGCCGGCGGTGCTCGGGCTGCGGGACGCGGTCGGGGGCGCCGTCGAACCAGTAGATCCTCAGCAGCGGCCGTTCGGTGTCCGCCTCGGCGCGCTGGCGCAGGCCCTGGATGAGGGCGGCGTGGTCGACGGTGATCCGGGAACGGGCGGGTTCTCCGGCGAGCAGGCTGGCGGCGGCACCGAGCAAATACCCGGCGTCCACCAGGACGACGCAGCGGTCCACGTTCCACCCTCTTCCCTGAGGTGCTGAAGTCCGGTCGCCCCCCGGCTCGGCCCGTGGCACGAGTTCTCTTCGGCTTCCTTCGAGTCTGCCCGACCAAACGGGGGTTATCTGCGCGAACTCGATCATCGGCGTGGCGGATTCGGCGGTGATTCCGCGTACGGCGCGTAACTGTCGTTATTACGCAGGGTAATTGCCCGAAATGCAGGGATCTGTCCGGCGTGTAAGTCTGATTCCGGCCGATCCCAGGATCCCCCTCAGGAGGCACGATCATGGCCAAGAACAAGAAGGACCGGAAGCAACCCAAGGCGAGCGAGGCCGAACGCGGCCAGCAGCAGTCGGAGAAGTCGACCATCGAGGCCATCTCCCACTCGCAAGCCCAGGGAAGCCCGGCGGACGTCGCACGCAAGCACCAGCGGCGGTTCGGTCACAACTGACACCGCGGCGCCGGTCGACGTCCCAACTGACGTATGCCGCAGGCGACGTGAGGGGCGCGCCCGCATCGCGCGGGCGCGCCCCTCAGTGCACGGGCCGGGCCGAACGCGGCCCGCGGCGGATCAGCCCGCCAGGCAGGACGGGCCCAGCAGCACCTTCAGATCGCCGAACAGCGACGGGTCGGGCGTGACCCGATGACGGTCCAGGCGGAGCACCGTGGTCTTGCGGGCGCCCAGGAGTTTGATGCGCACCTCCGTCGAACCGCGGTGGCTGCTCAGCACCTCGCCCAGCTTCTCCACCATCGGCGGGGTGACCTTCACCGTCGGAATGGTGATCGTCACCGGGGCGTTGGTGCCCGCCTCCGAGAGGTCGGGGACCATCATCTCCATGGCGACCAGCCGCGGCACGTCCTCCCGCTTGTCGAGCCGGCCCTTGACGAACACCACGGTGTCCTCGACGAGTTGGGTGGACACCAGCTGGTACGTCGCCGGGAAGAACATGCAGTCGATGGAGCCGGCCAGGTCCTCGACGGTGGCGATCGCCCAGGCGTTGCCCTGCTTGGTCATCTTGCGCTGGAGGCCGGAGATGATGCCGCCGATGGTGACGATCGAGCCGTCCGCGTAGTCGCCGCCGGTCAGTTGGGCGATGGCGGCGTCGGCCTTGTCGCTGAGCACGTGCTCCAGGCCGAACAGCGGGTGGTCGGAGACATAGAGACCGAGCATCTCGCGCTCCTGGGCGAGGAGATAGGTCTTGTCCCACTCGACGTCCGAGAACTCCACGTCCAGCCCGAAGCCGGGCCCGTCGGAAGCGCCGTCGCCGGAGTCGCCCATCCCGCCGAAGAGGTCGAACTGCCCCTCGGCTTCCTTGCGCTTGACCTGGACGACGTTGTCGATCATCGCCTCGTAGTGCGCCGTCAGCCCCTTGCGGGTGTGGCCCATCTCGTCGAAGGCGCCCGCCTTGATGAGCGACTCGGTGGTGCGCTTGTTGCAGACGACCGCGTCGACCTTGTCGAGGTAGTCGGGGAACGAGGCGTACTTCCCCTTGGCCTTGCGGCAGCGGATGATCGAGTCGACCACGTTCTGGCCGACGTTGCGCACCGCGGTGAGGCCGAAGAGGATGACGTCGTCGCCCTGGGCGGCGAAGTTCGCCTCGGACTCATTGACGTTCGGCGGGAGCACCTTGATGCCCATGCGGCGGCACTCGTTCAGATAGACCGCGGACTTGTCCTTGTCGTCGCGCACCGAGGTGAGCAGCGCGGACATGTACTCGGCCGGGTAGTTGGCCTTGAGGTAGGCGGTCCAGTAGGTGACCAGGCCGTACGCGGAGGAGTGCGCCTTGTTGAAGGCGTAGCCGGCGAACGGGACCAGGACGTCCCACAGCGCCTGGATGGCCTCGTCGGAGAAGCCCTTCTTCTTCGCGCCCTCCTGGAAGAGCACGAAGTTCTTCGCCAGCTCCTCGGGCTTCTTCTTGCCCATGACGCGGCGGAGGATGTCGGCCTCGCCGAGGGAGTACCCGGCGATGATCTGGGCGGCCTTCTGCACCTGCTCCTGGTAGACGATCAGGCCGTAGGTCAGTCCCAGGGTCTCCTTCAGGGGCTCTTCGAGCTCCTTGTGGATCGGGGTGATCTCCTGGCGGCCGTTCTTCCGCTCCGCGTAGTTGATGTGCGAGTTCATGCCCATCGGGCCCGGCCGGTACAGGGCCGAGACGGCGGAGATGTCCTCGAAGTTGTCGGGCTGCATCTGGCGCAGCAGCGAACGCATCGGGCCGCCGTCGAACTGGAAGACGCCGAGGGTGTCGCCGCGGCAGAGGAGTTCGAAGGTCTTGGGGTCGTCGAGCGGTACGGAGAGCAGCTCCAGCTCGATGCCCTTGTTGGCCTTCACCATCTTGACGGCGTCGTCCATGATCGTGAGGTTGCGCAGGCCCAGGAAGTCCATCTTGAGCAGGCCGAGCGACTCGCACTGTGGGTAGTCCCACTGCGTGATGGTCACGCCGTCGGTGTGCCGCGTCCAGAGCGGGGCGTGGTCGACGATGGGCTCGCTGGACATGATCACGCCGGCGGCGTGCACGCCCATCTGGCGCACCAGGCCCTCGACGCCCTTGGCGGTGTCGATGACCTTCTTGACGTCCGGCTCGCTCTCGTACATCCCCCGGATCTCGCCGGCTTCGCTGTAGCGGGGGTGCTCGGGGTTGGTGATGCCGTCCAGGTCGATGCCCTTGCCGAGGACGTCGGCGGGCATCGCCTTGGTGAGGCGGTCGCCCATGGCGTACGGGTAGCCCAGGACGCGGGCGGAGTCCTTGATGGCGTTCTTGGCCTTGATCTTGCCGTAGGTGCCGATCATGGCGACCTTGTCGGCGCCGTACTTCTCCGTCACGTACCTGATCACCTCGACGCGCCTGCGCTCGTCGAAGTCGATGTCGACGTCGGGCATCGAGACGCGCTCGGGGTTGAGGAACCGCTCGAAGATCAGCCCGTGCTCGATCGGGTCGAGGTCGGTGATGCCCATCGCGTAGGCGACGATCGAACCGGCCGCCGAGCCGCGGCCGGGGCCCACCGCGATGCCGTTGTTCTTGGCCCACATGATGAAGTCGGCGACCACGAGGAAGTAGCCCGGGAACCCCATCTGGATGATGACGTCCATCTCGTACTCGGCCTGCTTCTGGCGGTCCTCGGGAACGCCGCCCGGGAACCGGCGCTGCATGCCGACCCGGACCTCCTCCTGGAACCAGGTGACCTCGGTGAAGCCCTCCGGGATCTCGAACTTCGGCATCAGGTCGCGCTTCTCGAACATGCCGGTCGTGTCGACCTGCTCGGCGACCAGGAGGGTGTTGCGGCAGCCCTCCTGCCAGGCGTCCGAGGAGTCGATGGCGTACATCTCGTCGGTGGACTTGAGGTAGTAGCCGGTGCCGTCGAACTTGAAGCGGTCCGGGTCGGAGAGGTTCTTGCCGGTCTGGATGCACAGCAGCGCGTCGTGCGCGGTCGCCTCATGGGCGTAGGTGTAGTGCGAGTCGTTGGTGACCAGCGGGGGGATGCCGAGCTTCTTGCCGATGTCCAGGAGGCCGTCGCGCACCCGGCGCTCGATCTCGATCCCGTGGTCCATCAGCTCCAGGAAATACCGGTCCTTGCCGAAGATCTCCTGGTATTCGGCGGCCGACTTCAGCGCCTCGTCGTACTGGCCCAGGCGCAGCCGGGTCTGCAGCTCGCCCGAGGGGCAGCCGGTGGAGGCGATCAGGCCCTCGGACCACTGGGAGAGGGTCTCCTTGTCCATCCGCGGCCACTTCTGGAGCCAGCCCTCGGCGTACGCGTCCGAGGACAGCCGGAAGAGGTTGTGCAGACCCGTCTTGTCGGCCGCCCAGATGGTCTTGTGGGTGTAACCACCCGAACCGGAGACGTCATCGCGCTTCTGGTGCGGCTGGCCCCACTGGATCTTGCGCTTGTTGCGCCGGGACTCCGGGGCCACGTACGCCTCGATGCCGATGATCGGCGTCACCCCGGCCTTCTGCGCGCTGTGGAAGAAGTCGTAGGCGCCGTGGAGATTGCCGTGGTCGGACATGGCGATGTGCGTCATGCCCATCTCGTTGCACGCGTTGAACATGTCCTTCAACCGCGCCGCACCGTCCAGCAGCGAGTACTGCGTGTGGACGTGCAGGTGCGTGAAAGGGGGCCTGGACGAGGGGGCCACGGCGCTGAACCTCCGGGAAAGCAGTGCGCAGGGGGATGGATGGGGCGGTGTTGAAGTCTACGGCGCCGGACCGACAGTCAGCCTCGCTCCGGGCGACCGCGCACCCCCGCGGGACACCCGGAGAAGCCCCGCGGAGCCGCCCCACCGGGGCCCGGCTCCCCGCGCCGCCAGCCGATCCGGAAAGGTGCGCGAACGGTCACCTGCCATTCATCCCCTTTCTCCCCTACACACCGCTTCACCCCCTCTTAGCAGCCGCTCGGCCCGACGCATGGCACACTCGCTACCAATGGACATCTCGGCGGCACATCTGCGGACGCTGCGCGCGGCGCTCTTCGCGGCGCTGTGCGTGACGCTGTCCGCGGCGTCCCACGTGCTGCTGTCCCGTATGCCGCTGCCCCCGGCCACCGTCGCCGGGCTCTTCGCCGCCGTGTTCGCACTCGCCTACGCACTGGCCGGCCGCGAGCGCGGCTACTGGCGGATCGCCGCGCTGCTGCTCCCCCTGGAGCTGGCCGCCGACGTCGTCTTCAGCATCGGCCAGCACACCTGCTACGGACCGGACGGCGCCCCGACGGGCGGCCCCTTCTCCCTGGGCATGGGGCTGCTGTGCGGCGGCGGCCCGGTCGGCACCCCGCTGGCGCGGCTGGCCCGGGAGGGCGCCGCCCCGGCCCCGGCCTGGCTGCTGCTGCTCGCCGTCCACCTGGCCGTCGGGCTGCTGGCGGCCGGCTGGCTGCGCCGCGGCGAGGCCGCGCTGACGCAGCTGCTGGGCGCGGTGGCCGGCTTCGCCTTCCGCCCGCTGCTGATCGCGGTCGCGGTCATCGGCCGGGCCGCCGCCCCGCGCCGCGCGGTGCCCGCCCCCGTACGGACCTCCCGCCCGGCTCGCGCCGTCCCCCTGCTCGTGCACTCCGTGGTGCGCCGCGGCCCGCCCTGCGCGCTCGCTGCCTGAGGCCCCGGCCCGGCAGCGCGCGGAGCGGCCCTCGGGCGCATCCGCCGCCGACAGCACGCACCCCGTCCCCCTGGACCACGGACCCCACGGAGCAGGAACAGTCATGAGCAACCGCAACAACCAGGCCAACAAGCAGGCAGCCCGCGAGCGGCTGCGCGCCGAGCGCGAGCGGCAGGCCAAGAAGGAGAAGACCCGCCGGCAGCTGATCGTCGGCGGCGCGGTCGTCGCCGTGCTGGCGGTGGCCGGCGGCATCGGCTTCGCCGTCGCCAACTCCGGCGGCGACAGCGGCTCCGGCGGCTCGGCGGCCGACGTCTGGGCGAAGGCCGCCAAGGCGAAGGCGGTGCCGCCCGCCCACACCAGCGGCCCCGACGGCACCACCGTCGTCATCGGCAAGCCCGACGCCAAGAACACCCTCGACGTCTTCGAGGACCCGCGCTGCCCCGGCTGCGCCGCCTTCGAGGAGAACGTCGGCACGACCGTCGAGAAGGACATCAACGACGGCAAGTACAAGGCGTCGTACCACATCGGCACCTTCCTGGACGGCAACCTCCAGGGCACCGGCTCCAAGAACGCGCTGAGCGCCCTGGGCGCCGCGCTGAACGTCTCCACCGACGCCTTCCTGAAGTACAAGTACGCACTGTTCTCGAAGCAGTTCCACCCGGAGGAGACCGGCCCGGACAAGTTCGCCGACAGCAGCTACCTGCTGAAGGTCGCCGACACCGTCCCGGCACTCAAGGGCAACGCCGCCTTCCAGAAGGACGTCAAGTCCGGCAAGTTCAACGCGTGGGCGATGGCGATGTCCAACGCCTTCAACTCCCACAAGGACGTCACCAGCACCCCGACGCTGAAGATGAACGGCACGACGCTGGGTACGGACAGCCCGCAGGGCAAGGTCGCGCCGTCCACGGTCGCCGACTTCAACTCCATGGTCGACAAGAACCTCAAGTCCTGAAACAGGTCGACAGGTCCCGAAACAGGTCGACAGGTCCTGAATCCGGCACGCTGACCCGGGAGTTGTGAGCCCGGGGCGGCAGGTGCCGGGGCACCGCCCCGGCACCCCGGCCGGTGTGCCGGGCACACCGGCCGATGCCAAATCTTGACCCGGCGTTCCGTCGTGGCCGTGGCAGACTCCCGACCGTGCAGGCGACGGGAGTCCGTCCGGCGGCCCGGCCCGGGGCCCGGTCCGGGGACCGGCTCAGGGCGGTGCGCGCGGCGCCGTGTACCGCGCCGTGCGCCACCGCGACCGCCCAAGTCCCGCTCCCCCGCGCCCCGTTACCGCCCGCGCCGCCCGCCGCGGTCCGCGCCGGCGTCCGCACCGCGGCGTCCGCACGTTCCGGCCGCACCCCCGGCCGCGGGCGGACCGCCGCGCCGCCGCTCCCCCTGGAGCGGGCCGCCCACCCCGCCGGCCCGCTGCCGCCGGCCCCTCCTCAGTGGGCCGCCCCCCGGCCGCCGAGCGCCGGGCATCCCGCCGCCGCCCCGGCCCCCGCCGGCCCGCCGCACCCGCTGCCGACGGCCCGCCCACTCTCCGTCCTCGCGCCCGGCGCACCGCGCCGCGGCCCGCCCGCCCCGGCAGCCCTCTGAAGCACCCGTGCCGCCATCGGCCGGCGCAGCTCCGCAGGAACCCAAGGAAACGGACACCCCCCATGAGCAACCCCGACAACCAGGTCAGCAGGCAGGCGGCCCGCGAGCGGATCCGCGCCGAGCGCGAGCGCGAGAAGAAGCGGGCCCGGCTGCGCCGCCAACTCGTCGTGGCCGCCTCGGTCATCGGCGTCCTCGCGGTCGCCGGCGGCGTCGGCTTCGCGGTGGTCAAGGCGAACCAGCCGACCGGCTGGGAGGCCGCCAAGGAGGCCAAGCTGGTCACCCCGGCGCACACCCAGGGCAAGAACGGCACCGAGATCCTGCTCGGCGACAGGAACGCCAAGGAGACCCTGGAGGTCTTCGAGGACGTCCGCTGCCCGGCGTGCGCGGCCTTCGAGCAGAGCGCCGGCAAGGAGCTGCTCAAGGACCTCGGCGAGGGCCGGTTCAAGGTCCGCTACACCATGTACACCTTCATCGACGGCGCGTCCGGCGGCGAGGGCTCCAAGAAGGCGCTGAGCGCGCTGGGCGCGGCGCTGAACGTCGGCCCGGACGCGTTCCTGAAGTACAAGTCCGCGCTGTACTCGGCCAAGTACCACCCCGACGAGCGCGAGGACCTCTACGCCAAGGACTCCGAGCTGCTCAAGGTCGCGGCCGACGTCCCGGAGCTGAAGGGCAACAAGGCGTTCGAGGCGGCCGTCAGGAACGGCACGTACAACCGCTGGGCGATGGAGATGACGGCGCTCTTCGGCCGCAAGGGCGTCCGAGGCACCCCCACGTTCATGCACGGCGACAAGAAGCTGGTACTGCCCGAGATCCCGCCGCAGCAGATGACGCAGGAGCAGTACAACCAGCTCGCGCGGGCCAACTTCCGCAAGATGATCGACAAGGAGTTCGGCCCGGCGAGGAACGGCGGCCAGAACGGCGCGCAGAACGGCGGCGGCCAGGGCATCGCCCCGGGCGAGAAGGACCCGACGAGCGGCAGCTGAGCGCCGTGCCGGGACGGTAGCGGAAGACCGGGACGGCAGCGGAAGAGGAGAAGAGGACCCGGGCGGGCGTTTTCCCGGGGCGCACCGGACGCCCGCCCGGTCCGGGCTCAGAGCCCGGCCAGGAATCCCAGCGCCACCTTCCAGGCGCTCTCCGCCGCCTCCGCGTCGTGGTCCGGCAGCTCGGGGTCGGTGAAGAGGTGGCCGGCGCCGGCGTAGCGGAACACCTCGACGTCCGCGCCCGCCCGGCGCATCTGGAGGTACCAGGCGTTTTGCCAGTCGTGCGGCTCGTACGGGTCCGGGTCGGCGACGTGCAGCTGCACCGGCAGGTCGTCGGCCACCGTGCCCTCGGCGATGTCGGAGGTGCCGTGCAGCAGGAGCAGCCCGCGGGTCTTCTCGTCGCCCAGCGCCAGGTTCTGCGCGACCGCGCCGCCGAAGGAGAACCCGGCGTAGACCAGCCCGCGGTCGGAATACGGGGCGACGGCCGTGATGGCGCGCCTGAGGAGCTCCTCCTTGCCGATCTCGTCCTTGATCAGGATGCCGTCCGGGACCGAGTCCGCGGTCCGCCCGTCGAACAGGTCGGGCACGATCACCTCATGGCCCGCGGCACGCAACCGGTCCGCGCCGGCGTGCACCGCGGGGCGCAGCCCGCACACCGAATGAAACAGCACGATGGTGGAGGAACCGCTGGTCGCGGGCTCGGTGGAGGCGGGCACTGACATCACTTCCCTGGGGTTGGATCGCTCTTCCCCCATCGTGCCAGCTACCGTCGAGGAGACCGGCACGAGCACACCGCACCGGCCCGCGGAGCACTCCGCGCGGCGCACCGGCACCGAGGAGGTCCCGTGTCCCTGGAGGACGTGCTGCGCCCGATCGCCGTCATCGGCGGCTCGATCGTGGTCACGCTCATCGTGGTCTGGATCATCGACCGCACCCTGCACCGGATCGACGCCCGGCACCCGGAGACCCCGTTGTGGGGGCTGCTGCGGCGCTGCCGGATACCGCTCCAAGTCGTGCTGTGCACGGCCCTGTTGCGCGGGGCGTACGACGAGACCCGGCTCCCGTTCGTCGAAGACCACACGGTCGGCATCGGCCGGGCGCTGACCCTGGTGCTGATCGCGGCCACCGCCTGGCTGGCCATACGGGCGGCGGCGGCGATCGTGGAGTCCTCGTACTCCCGCTACGCGGCGCGCGGGCACGACGCGGCGCGGGTGCGGCGGGTGCGGACCCAGGTGACGGTGATCCAGCGGGTGGTCACCGCCGTGCTGGTCGTCGTCGCGGCGGCCTCGATGCTGCTGACGTTCCCGGAGATGCGCGCGGTCGGCACGTCGGTGCTGGCGTCGGCCGGGCTGATCGGCGTCGTCGCCGGTGTCGCCGCCCAGTCCACCCTCGGCAATCTCTTCGCCGGGCTCCAGATCGCGTTCGGCGACATGGTGCGCATCGGGGACACCGTGGTGGTGAACGGCCAGTGGGGCACGGTCGAGGAGATCACCCTGACGTTCCTGAGCGTCCGGACCTGGGACGAGCGCCGGATCACCATGCCGGTCTCGTACTTCACCAGCAAGCCGTTCGAGAACTGGTCGCGCGGCGGCTCCCAGATGACCGGTGCGGTCTTCTTCCACCTCGACCACTCCGCGCCCGTGGAGAAGATGCGGCAGCGGCTGCACGAGATCCTCCAGGAGTGCCCGGAGTGGGACGGCCGGTCCTGGAGCCTGGTGGTCACCGACACCACGCCGTCCACCATCGTGGTGCGCGCCCTGGTCACCGCCCGGGACTCGGACCACATCTGGACGGTGCGCTGCCAGGTCCGCGAGCGGATGATCGAGTGGCTGCGCACCGAGCACGCCTACGCGCTGCCGCGGATCGCCACCGCCCCCGCGCCGTCCGCCCACGAGACGCTGCACGCCGTCCGGCCGGACCCGCGGGCCGACGACGGGCCGGAGCGCTGACGCCGGGTCCCGCCGCCGGCCTCATGGAGTCCCGCGCAGGCTCCGTATGTCCAGGTGGCGCAGCACCCGGTCGACGATCTCCGGGTCCGCGCCCGGCTCGCTGCGCGCCGCCAGCACCTCGTGCCGCGCCGCCGACAGCATCTCGCCCTGGATGCGCTGCACCCTCTTCATCCGCGAGATGCGCTTCTCGAACAGCTCGCGCCGCTCGTCGTCGACGATGTCCGGCGCGATCCGGGCCCCGATGTCGTACGCCCTGCGGGACAGCTGGTCGGCGACCTCCTCGGGCACCTCCTCGACCTCCAGGATCTCCCGCAGCCGCCGCTTGGACGCCTTGATCACCCGCAGTGCCAGCTCCCGTTCCAGCGCGTCCTCGGCGTCGGTGTCGGCCCGCACCCGCAGCCGGCGCACCAGCCAGGGCAGCGTCAGCCCCTGGACGAGCAGCGTGGCGAGCACCACCGCGAAGGCGATGAAGAGGATCTCGTCGCGGGCCGGGAAGGGGCCGCCGTCCACCCCGTACGGAATGGCCAGCGCCAGCGCCACCGAGGCCACCCCGCGCATCCCCGACCACCACATGATGACCGTCTCGCGCCAGCTCATCGGGATGTCCTCGTCGATGTCGCGGCGCCGGTGCATCCGCTTGGCCAGCCAGGCGGCGGGCAGCAGCCACACCAGGCGCACCGCCACCACCACCGCGACGACCGCCGCCCCCGCGCCGAGCATCTGGCCCCAACGGCCGGACGCCGCCCCGAAGATGTTGTGCAGCTCCAGGCCGATCAGCCCGAAGGCGACCCCGGTGACGAGGGTGTCGACGACCTCCCAGAAGGTGTAGCCGGCGAGCCGGCCCAGCACGTCGTCGGCGTCGACCGCGTACTCCGCCAGGAAGAGCGCGCAGACCAGCACCGCCAGCACACCCGACCCGCGGAACTCCTCGGCCAGCACGTACGCCACGAACGGCACCAGCAGCGTCAGCCCGATCTGGAGCGTCGGATCGCCCAGCAGTCCCATCAGCTTGTTGGCCACCCAGCCGAGCGCCAGCCCGACCGCCGTCGCGACGACCGCGGACAGCACCAGCGAGCCCACCGCCCCGGGCACCGAGAACGTGCCGCTGAGCACCGCGGCGAGCGCGACGTGGTAGAGCACGATGGCGGTGACGTCGTTGAACAGCCCCTCGCCCTCCAGGATGGAGACCATCCGGCGGGGCAGCCCGAGCTTGCCGGCGACCGCGGTCGCGGCGACCGGGTCCGGCGGGGCGACCAGCGCGCCGAGCACCACCGCGGCGGCCAGCGGCATCCCGGGCACCACCGCCTGCGCGACCGCCGCCACCGCCGCCGTGGTGGCGAACACCAGCAGCACGGCGAGCAGGAAGATCGGCCGGATGTTGGCGGTGAACTGCCGCCAGGAGGTGCGCTGGACGGCCGCGTAGAGCAGCGGCGGCAGCACGATGGGCAGGATGAACTCCGGCGGCACCTGGACGTTGGGCACGAACGGCAGCAGCGCCAGCACCGCACCGCCGAGCGTCATCAGCACCGGCGACGGGAGCCCCAGCCGGTCGCCGACCGGAACCATGACCACGGCTCCGAGCAGCAGGACGAAGATCAGGGCCAGCTGGTCCACGGTGGCGACGCTCCGGGGTCGTTTTCGATCACATTCCGACCCAAGCCTGCCACGAAGCGGACGTATGCCCGCTTTGCCGGTCGCTCGTCCCTCAGTAGCTCTCGTCCCGGACCGTGTCCAGCGCGTGCTGGAGGTCGTCCGGATACGCGCTCTCGAACTCGACCCGGCGCCCGTCCGAGGGGTGCTCGAACCCCAGCCGCACCGCGTGCAGCCACTGCCGCCCGACGCCCAGCCGCTTGGCGAGGGTGGGGTCCGCCCCGTAGGTCAGGTCGCCCACGCAGGGGTGCCGGTGCGCGGCCATGTGCACCCGGATCTGGTGCGTGCGCCCGGTCTCCAGCTTGATGTCCAGCAGACTGGCCGCCCGGAACGCCTCGATGAGGTCGTAGTGCGTCACCGACGCCTTGCCGTCGGCGGTGACCGCCCACTTGTAGTCGTGCTGCGGGTGCCGCCCGATGGGGGCGTCGATGGTGCCGCTCATCGGGTCCGGGTGCCCCTGGACCAGCGCGTGGTAGCGCTTGTCGACGGTGCGCTCCCGGAACTGCTGCTTGAGCAGGGTGTACGCGCGCTCCGACTTCGCGACCACCATCAGGCCCGACGTCCCGACGTCGAGGCGGTGCACGATGCCCTGCCGCTCGGCCGCCCCGGAGGTGGAGATGCGGTAACCGGCCGCGGCCAGACCGCCGATGACGGTGGTGCCGGTCCAGCCCGGGCTGGGGTGCGCGGCGACCCCCACGGGCTTGACGATCACGACGATGTCGTCGTCGTCGTGCACGATCTCCATGCCCTCGACGGGCTCCGCGACGATCTCCACCGGCGGCGCGGCCTGCGGCATCTCGACTTCCAGCCAGGCGCCCCCGCGGACCCGCTCGGACTTCATCACCTCGGAGCCGTCCACCCGCACCTTGCCGGCCGCGGCCAGCTCGGCCGCCTTCGTACGGGAGAAGCCGAACATGCGGGCCAGCGCGGCGTCCACGCGCTCGCCCTCCAGGCCGTCCGGTACGGGCAGGGTGCGGATCTCGGGAAGGGTGCTCACCCCACGAGTATGTCAGCCCCGCGACGGTGCCCTGTTCCGGCGGCGGGCACCCGGTCCCGGTCCCCGGACGCCCGGGGCCCGCTCCCCCGCCGCTCAGTTCTTGTGCACGGTCCCGTCGGGGTCCAGCCCCCGGAAGGAGAGCAGCACGATCAGCACGCCGCCGCAGACGATCGCGGAGTCGGCGAGGTTGAAGACCGCGAAGTGCGCCGGGGCGATGAAGTCCACGACGGCGCCCTGGAAGACGCCCGGCGAGCGGAAGATCCGGTCCGTGAGATTGCCGAACGCACCGCCCAGCAGCAGCCCGAGCGCGATCGCCCAGGGGAGGCTGTAGAGCTTGCGGGCGATCCGGAAGATCACCACGATCACCACGGTCGCGATGATGCTGAGGAAGATCGTCAGCGCCTCGCCGATGGAGAACGCCGCGCCGCGGTTGCGGATCACCTCGAACTGCAACAGCGTCCCGATGACCTCGACCGGCTGATGGTGCTCCAGCCTGGCGACCACCGCCAGTTTGCTGCCCAGATCGAGCAGGTAGACGATCGCGGCCACCACGAGCAGCGCGGCGATCCGCCGCTTGCCGCGCCCGGCGCCCCGCGCGCCCTCCGCCGGCCGTCCCCCTTCGGATCCCGCCGCGGGTTCCGCCCCGGAACCCGGCTCGGATTCCGGCGTACCGGTGATGCGTTCCGCCTCTGCCACGTGTGAGTCCCTAGCCCGTCGAGTCCACAACCGGGCCGTGCCCGGCTGACCACGAGAGTACGGCACCCGCATACGGCAGCGGGCGGGATGGGCCCCGCCCGCCACGAGCCGCTCCCGGGTCAGGTCAGCGCCGCTCCTGCTGCTGTTTGCACTCCACGCACAGCGTCGCCCGCGGGAACGCCTGCATCCGGGCCTTGCCGATCGGCCTGCCGCAGTTCTCGCACAGGCCGTACGTGCCCGCGTCCAGCCGGCCCAGGGCGCGCTCGGTCTGTTGCAGCATCTCGCGGGCGTTGGAGGCCAGTGCCAGCTCGTGCTCGCGGGTGATGTTCTTGGTGCCGGTGTCGGCCTCGTCGTCGCCGGCGCCGTCGCCGGAGTCCCGCATCAGCCCGGCGATGGCGTCCTCGGCGGCGACGATCTCGGCCCGCAGCCGGCCCACCTCCCCCATCAGCTCGGTCCGCGCCTCGGCCACCTCCGCGGGCGTCCAGGGGTCCTCACCCGGCCGTACGGCGAGCTCGCCGGGGGCCGCGGCGGTACGCACCGACGGCACCGCGGACTCCCCGCCGTGCTCCTCGGCGGACGTGGCCGCCGTCCTCTTCGCCACCACGGTCTCGGCTCCCGTCTTCTTCGCCACCGCCGCGGCCTTCCCGGCCGGCGCATGGTCCACGGCCTTCTTCCCCGCGGCCGTCTTCTTGGCCGTGGCCTTCTTGGCCACGGTCTTCTTGGCCACGGTCTTCTTCGCCACGGTCTTCTTGGCCACGGTCTTCTTCGCCGCAGCCTTCTTTGTCGCGGCCTTCTTCGCCGCGGCCTTCTTGGTCGCAGTCTTCTTCGCCGCGGCCTTGGCGGGCGCCGTCTTCCTCGCCGCCGTCTTCTTCGGGGCGGCCTTCTCGGGAGCCGCCGGCTGCCGGGCCGCCTTCTTGTGGGCGGGCTGCCGCGCGACGGCCTCGTCGGCGAGTTCGGCAGGCGTCGTGCTCTTCCCCGCGGCGGTCTTTTTCGCCACCATGGCCGCGACCCCTTCACATATGTGATCTTGTTCGCGAATCGTGACGGGAACGATAAATCGCCTCACGGCACGCGGCAACGGGACGCACCGCCCGACCGCCCCGCCACCGGACCCGGAAAGTCCGGTCTGCCTCGGTTGTGCCCCGCTCCCCGCCCCGTAATCCGCCCGCGAGCCCCGGAGCCCCGCGTATCGCCATTCGGGTCACCCGCCGGGCGGCGGGGCGGGGCGGGCGGGCGGGGGCCGTCCGGGGAAATCCGGTCGGCCGCTGTCGGCGCGGCCCCGTACACTGGGCGGAGCGAAAGGCATTGATGGGACGAGTAGCGTCATACGCAGCCTGCAGCGACCCGGGGACGGTGCGAGCCCGGGGGCGTGCATGACGTGAAGATCACCCCGGAGCCGCCGGAAGAAAGCTTGGGACAGTGGGCCCGCCCACGGGCCGCGGATCGTCCCCGGCGAGTAGACCCGGCAGCGCGACCCCAATGAGGGGGCGGTGCAGCCGCACCGCCAAGGAGGGTGGTACCGCGGGAGCCAGGGCTCTCGTCCCTCCGGACGGAGAACGCAGCAGCTGTCCGCCGGAGGAAGCCCGATGAGTCCGCAGCCCCGGTACCGCCAGGTACCCGCACAGGTAGACCTGCCCGCCCTTGAGCACGCGGTGCTCGACTTCTGGCGGGAGCAGAAGGTCTTCGCCCGTACCCTCCAGCAGTCCGAGGGCCGCCCCGAGTGGGTCTTCTACGAGGGCCCCCCGACGGCCAACGGCATGCCCGGCGCCCACCACATCGAGGCCCGCGTCTTCAAGGACGTCTTCCCCCGGTTCCGCACGATGCAGGGCTACCACGTCGACCGCAAGGCCGGCTGGGACTGCCACGGCCTCCCGGTCGAGCTGGCCGTGGAGAAGGAGCTGGGCTTCAACGGCAAGAAGGACATCGAGGCGTACGGCATCGCCGAGTTCAACGCCAGGTGCCGCGAGTCGGTGACCCGGCACACCGACGCCTTCGCCGAGCTGACGACGCGGATGGGCTACTGGACCGACCTGGACGCCCCGTACCGCACCATGGACCCCGACTACATCGAGTCGGTGTGGTGGTCGCTGAAGGAGATCTTCACCAAGGGCCTGCTGGTCCAGGACCACCGCGTCGCCCCCTGGTGCCCCCGCTGCGGCACCGGTCTGTCGGACCACGAGCTGGCGCAGGGCTACGAGACGGTCGTCGACCCCTCGGTCTTCGTCCGGCTCCCGCTGACCTCCGGCCCGCTGGCCGGCCGGGCCGCCCTGCTGGTCTGGACGACCACCCCCTGGACCCTGGTCTCCAACACCGCCGTCGCCGCCCACCCCGACGTCAGGTACGTCGTCGCCACCGACGGCACCGAGCACCTGGTCGTCGCCGAGCCGCTGCTGGAGAAGGCGCTGGGTGAGGGCTGGACGGCCACCGGCGAGTCCTTCACCGGCCGCGAGATGGAGCGCTGGGCCTACGAGCGCCCCTTCCGGCTCGTCGACCTCGACGGCGCCAACTTCGTCGTCAACGCCGAGTACGTCACCACCGACGACGGCACCGGCCTCGTCCACCAGGCCCCCGCCTTCGGTGAGGACGACCTCAGGACCTGCCGGGCGTACGGCCTCCCGGTGGTCAACCCGGTCCGCCCGGACGGCACCTTCGAGGAGCAACTCCCGCTCGTCGGCGGCCAGTTCTTCAAGAAGGCCGACGAGGCCCTGGTCGCCGACCTGGACGCCCGCGGTCTGCTCTTCCGCCACCTCGCCTACGAGCACAGCTACCCGCACTGCTGGCGCTGCCACACCGCGCTGCTCTACTACGCCCAGCCGTCCTGGTACATCCGCACCACCGCGGTCAAGGACGCCCTGCTGCGGGAGAACGAGAACACCAACTGGTTCCCGGAGTCGGTCAAGCACGGCCGGTTCGGCGACTGGCTCAACAACAACATCGACTGGGCGCTGTCCCGCAACCGCTACTGGGGCACCCCGCTGCCCATCTGGCGCTGCGCGGAGGGCCACCTCACCTGCGTCGGCTCGCTCACCGAGCTGTCCGAGCTGACCGGCACCGACCAGTCCGGCCTGGACCCGCACCGCCCGTTCATCGACGAGATCACCTTCGCCTGCACCCACGAGAGCTGCGCGCTCACCGCCACCCGCGTCCCGGAGGTCATCGACGCCTGGTACGACTCGGGCTCGATGCCGTTCGCGCAGTGGGGCTATCCGTACCGCAACAAGGAGCTCTTCGAGAAGCGGTACCCGGCCCAGTTCATCTCCGAGGCCATCGACCAGACCCGCGGCTGGTTCTACACGCTGATGGCCGTCGGCACGCTCGTCTTCGACAAGTCGTCGTACGAGAACGTGGTCTGCCTCGGCCACATCCTCGCCGAGGACGGCCGGAAGATGTCCAAGCACCTGGGCAACATCCTCCAGCCGATCCCGCTCATGGACCAGCACGGCGCCGACGCGGTCCGCTGGTTCATGGCCGCCGGCGGCTCGCCGTGGTCGGCCCGCCGGGTGGGCCACAACACCATCCAGGAAGTCGTCCGCAAGACGCTGCTGACGTACTGGAACACCGTCGCCTTCCAGGCGCTGTACGCCCGCACCTCCAACTGGGCGCCGTCCGCGGCCGATCCGGCCCCGGCCGACCGCCCGCTGCTGGACCGCTGGCTGCTCGGCGAGCTGAACACCCTGGTCGAGGGGGTCACCGACGCCCTGGAGGGCTTCGACACCCAGCGCGCCGGCAAGCTGCTCTCCGCCTTCGTCGACGACCTCTCCAACTGGTACGTGCGCCGTTCCCGCCGCCGCTTCTGGCAGGGCGACCCGGCCGCGCTGCGCACCCTCCACGAGGTCGTCGAGACGGTGACCCGCCTGATGGCCCCGCTCACCCCGTTCATCACCGAGCGGGTCTGGCAGGACCTGGTCGTCCCGGTCACCCCGGACGCCCCGGACTCGGTCCACCTCTCCTCCTGGCCGGTCGCCGACCAGGCGGCCGTCGACCCGGCGCTCTCCGACCAGATGCAGCTGGTCCGCCGGCTGGTCGAACTGGGCCGCGCCACCCGCGCCGAGTCCGGGGTGAAGACCCGCCAGCCGCTCTCCCGCGCGCTGGTCGGCGCCCATGGTTTCGCGGACCTCTCCGAGGACCTGCGCGCCCAGATCGCCGAGGAACTGAACGTCAGCTCGCTGGCTTCCCTCTCCGAGGTGGGCGGCTCCCTGGTGGACACCACCGCCAAGGCCAACTTCCGGGCACTGGGCAAGCGGTTCGGCAAGGGCGTCCAGGCCGTCGCCAAGGCCATCGCCGGGGCGGACGCCGCGGCCCTCTCGCTCGCACTGCGCCAGGGCACGGCGAGCGTCGAGGTCGACAGCGAGACCGTCAGCCTCGCCCCCGACGAGGTCATCATCACCGAGACCCCGCGCGAGGGCTGGTCGGTGGCCTCCGACTCGGGCGCCACCGTCGCCCTCGACCTGGAGATCACCCCGGAGCTGCGCCGTGCGGGCCTGGCCCGGGACGCGATCCGGCTGATCCAGGAGGCCCGCAAGAACAGCGGCCTCGACGTCGCCGACCGGATCGCACTGCGCTGGCGGACCGCCGACGAGGACGTGCGCACGGCGCTGACCGACCACGCCGCCCTGATCGCCGACGAGGTACTGGCCACCGACTTCGCCGCCGGTGAGCCGGACGCGTCGTACGGCCCGGCGTTCAGCGACGAGTCGCTGTCCCTGACGTTCCACCTCCGCAAGGAGTAACGCAGCACTCCCGGGCCCCGGCCCGCATCGCATGCCCCGGCGCACTCCGCGCCGGGGCATGCGCTCTTGTCCGCCCCCCGCGCACCACCGCCGCGCCCCCCACACGTGCGACCCCACCGCACCGGGCCCGCGCCGCACCGGCAGCACGAAACAGGGCCGGGCCCCGAGGAGAGATCCTCGGGGCCCGGCCCTGATTGCCGACTACGCGCGCCGCTCGGGCGTCAGTTGTCGTCCTCGTCGATGAGGAAGCCGCGCATCGGCGACGGCGTCTGCTGCATCGGCGACGGGCCCTGGGGCCGCACCGGTGCCATCGGCTGCGTCATCGCCGGCGACATCTGCTGCTGCCCGCCGTAGGACGGACCGCCGCTGGACGGGCTGCTCATCGAGTGGTTGCCGCCCAGGGACTGGCCGCCACCCATGGTGTGGTTGCCGCCCATGGTGCCCGCACCGGCCGACGCCATCGACGGGGACGGCGGCAGCGAAGCGGTCGCCGGGGTCCGCGGCGGGGCCAGCGAGTCGTCGGCCTGGTTCTCCAGCTGGCGCAGCTGGCTCTCCAGGTACGACTTCAGGCGGGTGCGGTACTCGCGCTCGAAGCCGCGCAGGTCCTCGACCTTGCGCTCCAGCGTCGCGCGGGCCGACTCCAGCGACCCCATCGCCACGCGGTGCTTCTCCTGCGCGTCCCGCTCCAGCGCGTCGGCCTTGGCGCGGGCGTCCCGCTCCAGGCCCTCGGCACGGCTGCGCGCCTCGCCGACGATCTTGTTGGCCTCGGAACGGGCCTCCGCGATCGCCTGGTCGGCGGTCTGCTGTGCCAGCGACAGCACGCGCGCCGCGCTGTCACCGCCGGGGCCGCCCTGCTGCTGGGCCGCCTGCGGCAGCTGCTGCGGTCCGCCGGGGCCGCCCAGCGGGCCACCCATCGGACCGTTGGGGCCCATCGGACCAGGACCGTGCGGGCCCTGCGGGCCGTGGCCACCGGGACCGGGCGGCAGCTGCGGTGCACCACCGGGCAGTTGGGGCGGGCCACCCATCCCCTGCTGCTGCGGCGGGACCGGCTGCGGACCGGATATGGCGGCGGGCACCGGAGCCCCCGGCCGCTGCTGCTGCTCCTGCTGCTGGTCGGGGCCCTTGCGCAGACCCTGCTGCTGGTTCTGCGCGGCGGCACGAGTGGCGGCGGCCAGCTTGGCGCGCAGGTCCTCGTTCTCCCGCAGCAGGCGGGTCAGTTCGGCTTCGACCTCGTCGAGGAAGGCATCGACCTCGTCCTCGTCATAGCCTTCTCGGAGGCGGACGGTCGTGAACTGCTTGTTCCGCACGTCCTCGGGGGTCAACGGCATCTCTACTTCACCTCAACGTAGTCGTCGGCAATCGGCAAGACCGTATCGTTCACACCAACAACACCGACCTCACGACGGTGATCAGGATGTAGACGATGATCATCAATACGAAGAAGGACAGGTCGAGCGCCACGCCCCCGAGACGCAGCGGCGGAATGACCCGCCGCAGAAGCTTGAGTGGCGGATCGGTGACAGTGTAGGTGGCCTCAAGAATCACCACCATCGCCTTGCCGGGTTGCCATGAACGGGCGAACTGGAACACATAGTCCATCACCAGCCGGAAGATCAGCACGATCAGGAAGCAGTACAGCGCGATATAGATCACCTGACCAGCGATACTCATCTCGCGCGTCCCTCTCCCCTTGCTCCTGTGCTGACCTTATGGCCTCGGTGTGCCCGGTGTTGCGTCTCAGCTCTGGTTGAAGAACCCGCCCTCTGCGATACGGGCCTTGTCCTCCGCCGTGACATCGACGTTAGCAGGCGACAACAGGAACACCTTCTGCGTCACCCGCTCAATACTGCCGTGCAGTCCGAAGACCAGACCGGCCGCAAAGTCGACAAGTCGCTTCGCGTCGGTGTCGTCCATCTCCGTGAGATTCATGATCACCGGAGTGCCCTCACGGAAGTGTTCCCCGATGGTACGGGCTTCGTTGTAGGTCCGGGGGTGCAGTGTGGTGATGCGGTACGGCTCCCGCTCGGACACAACCTTGGGCATGATCACCGGTGCGTTCTTCTCCAGATTCGGACGGTCGGGTGTGATGGACGCCACGGGGGCGATACGCGCGGGTCGTCCGCTTTCCGCGGCGAGCGGGGCGGGTTCACGCTGCGCAGGAGGCGTGACGGCGCGGACCGGTTCCTCCCGTTCCGGGCGCGTTTCGGCGGGTACTTGATGCTGTTGCCGCCGCCCCCGATCGGGCTCCGGGTCAAGCTCGGGCTCGAACTCGTCGTCGGGGTCGAACCCCCGGCCGTCGTACCCATCGTCCTCCACGAGGCCGAGGTAGACCGCCATCTTGCGCATCGCGCCGGCCATTCTCTGCGTCCTCCGCTCTGTGGTGGATCGCCTCCGTAACCGGGGGCCTTGGATCCACTCGGCCTGCCCGCTTTCTGCGGGAATGACCATATTTTGTGCTGTGGTCCGACTTGCTTGGCGACGTTACCCGAGCCGTGGTCGGACTCCGAGTACCGCAGTGCCGACGCGCACATGTGTCGCTCCGGCCGCAACGGCGTCTTCGAGGTCCGCGCTCATACCTGCTGACACCATGTTGGCAGCAGGATGGGTTGCGCGCAGGTCGGATGAGATTTCCATCAACCGCTCGAAAGCGGCGAGTTGGCGGCCCGCATACGGGCCGGCCAGCGGTGCGACCGTCATCACACCGTCCAGTCGCAGCCCTTGGGCCGCCGCGATCGCGTCGCCGAGCTCGGCCACACCTTCCGGTGCCACGCCGCCGCGTTCGGCGGTGTCCCGTCCGGTCCGGTTCGGCCTGGCGTCCAGTGCCACCTGGATCAGGCAGCCCAGCTCCCGCTCGGCGCGTACCGCCTCCCGGGACAGTGCGGTGACGAGCCGAAGCCGGTCGACCGACTGGACAATCCCGGCGTAACGGGCCACGGACCGTACCTTGTTGGTCTGCAATTGACCAACAAAGTGCCAAGTCAGCGGCAAATCAGCGCATTCAGCGGCTTTGCCTGCCGCCTCCTGATCGCGGTTTTCCGCGACCTGACGCACCCCCAGCTCCGCGAGCAGCCGGACGTCGCTCGCGGGGTAGGTCTTGGTGACGACGATCAGCGTCACCTCGTCGCGCGGCCGGCCGGCCTTGGCGCAGGCTGTGGAGATACGATCCTCCACCCGCGCCAGGTTGTCGGCCAGCTGCGTTCTCCGGTCGTCCGTCACAGCGCGGCCCCTCCCGGCCTCGGGCCGGGGCCGTCCCCGAGCCATACGTAGCTCGCGAGCCGCCCCGTCGTACGGTCCCGCCGATAAGAGAAGTGGTCCGCCGACTCCCGGGTGCAGATGTGGGAATCCTCACGCAACCGCACGCCGGCGGTGGCGAGTTGGGCCCGGACACCCGCGGTGACGTCCACCGACGGAGTCCCCCAGCTGGTCGTCGCCCATGCTTCCGGGACCACCGAGGCGACCTCCGCGCGCATCGCCTCCGGCACCTCGTAACAGCGCCCGCAGACCGCCGGCCCGGTGTACGCGAGCATCCGGGACGGCTCGGCGCCCAGCTCGGCCATCGCCGCGACGGCCGCCGGGACGACCCCGGCGACCAGGCCCGGCCGACCTGCATGCGCGGCGCCCGCGACCCCGGCGACCGGGTCGGCGAGCAGGACCGGGGTGCAGTCGGCGGTCAGCACGGCCAGCGCGAGACCCCGACGCGTGGTCACCACCGCGTCCACGCACGGGATGTCGGCATCCCGCCAGGGGCCGTCGACCACCGCCACGTCCCGGCCGTGGACCTGGTTCATCCAGACCACCGCGGCCGGGTCGAGGCCGAGTTCCTTCGCCGCGCGTTCGCGGTTGGCGCGTACCGCGGCGGGGTCGTCGCCGACCGCGCCGCCCAGATTGAGCTGCTCATACGGAGCGGCGCTCACCCCGCCCCACCTGTCGGTGAAGGCGAAGTGCGCGCCGCTTTCGTGGTGCTGTTGCCCTATCACTTCGGTGCTTCGGTCACTTCAGGAAGTCGGGGACGTCCAGCTCCTCGGCCGCGGAGTCCGAGTACGACGGACGGGCCGGGGGAACCGAGGCCCCGCCGGCCGGCGGGGCCGGGACCTCGCCCAGCGACGAGGTCTCGGAGGTGGCCGGGGCCTCGTCCCGTACGGGCGGGACCGCGCCGAGACCGCCGAAGGCCGCCGGGCGCGGCTCGGCCGGGGGCGCGACCGGACGGCTGGGGGCCGCCGGGGCGGGCTCCTCGCGCTTCGGGGCCGGCATCGCGGTCTGCTGCGCGTCGCGGCGGGCCGGCGGCTGACCGCCGTCGAAGCCCGCGGCGATGACGGTGACCCGGACCTCATCGCCCAGCGCGTCGTCGATGACCGCGCCGAAGATGATGTTGGCTTCGGGGTGCGCGGCCTCGCTGACCAGCTGCGCCGCCTCGTTGATCTCGAAGAGACCGAGGTCGGAGCCACCGGAGATGGAGAGCAGCACACCGCGGGCGCCGTCGATCGACGCCTCCAGGAGCGGCGAGGAGATCGCCATCTCCGCGGCGGCCACCGCGCGGTCGTCGCCGCGCGCCGAGCCGATGCCCATGAGCGCCGATCCGGCCTCCGACATCACGGACTTGACGTCGGCGAAGTCGAGGTTGATCAGACCCGGGGTGGTGATCAGGTCGGTGATGCCCTGGACACCCGACAGCAGCACCTGGTCCGCGGACTTGAACGCGTCGAGCACGCTCACCTGGCGGTCCGAGATGGACAGCAGCCGGTCGTTGGGGATCACGATGAGGGTGTCGACCTCTTCGCGGAGGCTGGCGATGCCGTCCTCCGCCTGGTTGGCGCGACGGCGTCCCTCGAAGGTGAACGGCCGGGTGACCACACCGATCGTCAGGGCCCCCAGCGAGCGGGCGATGTTGGCGACGACCGGGGCACCGCCGGTGCCGGTGCCGCCGCCCTCGCCCGCGGTCACGAAGACCATGTCGGCCCCCTTGAGGACCTCCTCGATCTCCTCGCGGTGGTCCTCGGCCGCCTTGCGGCCCACGTCCGGATTGGCGCCGGCGCCGAGTCCGCGCGTCATTTCGCGGCCGACGTCGAGCTTGACGTCGGCGTCGCTCATCAGCAACGCCTGCGCATCGGTGTTGATCGCGATGAACTCGACGCCCTTGAGCCCGACCTCGATCATCCGGTTGATGGCGTTCACGCCACCGCCGCCGATGCCGACGACCTTGATGACTGCGAGGTAGTTCTGCGGTGCTGCCACGTCGAAGGCCTCTCGCCTCGATTTACGTGTCGTCGCCGCACATTGCGTGTGGACGCCGACTGATGCCGAAGGGACGGTCCGTTTTGCCGAGCCGAACCCTAACCCTGAAGTTTAGGGTTACCGTGCCTGCGTTCCTGGTTCCCTGGGTCCCTTTGGAACGAGACACTAAGTCGACAAGGCGCGCGCGTTCAACGAACACGCCGAACCTCCCGTTTTTCTTTTCACCCTATGTGATCACCCATAGTCGTAGCCATCCAGGGTGCTGGCCTGCGGCTACGTACGTCAACTCCCCGACACCGCAGGGGAGCTGGGAACCGAGATGTCGAAGTGGCGCGCGTCACGTGCCGCTTTCAGCAGCGCGGCCAGCACCTTCGCCTTCTCGGCACCCTCGTCGGGGCTGCCCCACATCACCGTGCGGCCACCTGTGAGTTCGACGGTCACGGAATCGTACGACCTGACGCGGAGCTTGCGGACACCCTTGCGCACGGCCGCCGGGAGCTCCCGGGCGACGCCGACCGCGGCACGCAGCAATCGGTCCGTTCCGAACCGGCGCATGCCCGGGGAGTCGGAAGCGGTCATTTCCAGAAGCGGAACCCCCTTGAGCGCGGCGCTCACGGTGGCGAAACGGACGCCCTCGCCGTCCACTTCCACAAACTTTCCGTCCGTTTGCAGCAGCAGTTCCGGGGTCCTTTCGGTCACTTTCAGACCGAGGGTGTGCGGCCAGGAACGGCTGACGTCAACGGTTTTGATGCGCGGCAGCTTCGCGCGCAGCCGGCGCTCCACCGCGCCGGTGTCCACGGAGACCAGCGGAGCATTCATCGGGGCGGCTGCCGCGGCGACGACCTCATCCGGCGTCAGAACGTCGGTACCGCTGGCCTTGACGCGCTCCAGCCGGAGCCAGTCCGAGCCGTAGAGGGCCCAGGCGCCGAACCCGCCCAGCAGCACGACGAGTACCGCAATGATGATCACACCGCGCCGGCCCGGCCGGCGCAGCCCGAGGCGCGGCAACCGGAAGCGCCCGAACCGCGACGGCGGAGAAGCGGGCCGGCCGGACGCTGACTTCTTCTCGCCGCGCCTGGCGGTGGTCGGTCCGGCCACGCTCTCCGCCTTCTCTCGTTCGCTACTTGTTACGCCGCTCGATCGCCTCGTACACCATGCCGACCAGCAGTTCGTCGGCGTCCCTGCGGCCGAACTCGGAGGCCGCGCGGGACATCTCGTACAGCCGGTGCGGATCGGCCAGGACCGGGAGCACGTTGCCCTGCACCCACTCCGGGGTCAGCTGGGCGTCGTCGACCAGCAGGCCCCCGCCGGCGTTGACCAGCGGCTGGGCGTTGAGCCGCTGCTCGCCGTTGCCGATGGGCAGCGGGACGAAAGCGGCCGGGAGCCCGACGGCGGACAACTCGGCGACGGTCATCGCGCCCGCGCGGCAGAGCATCATGTCGGCCGCGGCGTACGCAAGATCCATCCGGTCCACGTACGGTACCGGGACATAGGGGGGCATCCCGGGCATGTTGTCCACATGCGGCAGTTCGTTCTTCGGGCCGACCGCGTGCAACACCTGGATGCCGGAACGCTGGAGCGCCGGGACCGCGGCCTGGATGACCTCGTTGAGCCGCCGGGCGCCCTGGGAACCACCGGAGACCAGCAGGGTCGGGAGGTTGGGGTCGAGGCCGAAGGCGGCGCGCGCCTCGGGGCGGACCGCGGCGCGGTCCAGGGTCGCGATGGTGCGGCGCAGCGGGATCCCGACGTAGCGGGCGCCGCGCAGCTTGCTGTCCGGGGTGCTGACGGCGACGAAGGTGGCGTACCGCGAGCCGATCTTGTTGGCCAGGCCGGGGCGGGCGTTGGCCTCGTGCACGATGATCGGCACCCCGAGCCGCTTGGCGGCCAGATAGCCGGGCAGTGCCACGTAGCCGCCGAAGCCGACGACGCAGTCCGCCTTGGTGCGCTCCAGGATCTGCTCGGCGGCCTTGATCGTGCCGCGCAGCCGTCCGGGGACGGTGATCAGTTCGGGGGTGGGCTTACGGGGCAGCGGTACCGCCGGGATCAGGCCGAGCTCGTAACCGCGCTCGGGGACGAGGCGGGTCTCCAGGCCCTTCTCCGTGCCGAGTGCCGTGATCCCCACGGTCGGGTCCTGCCTGCGCAGGGCATCCGCGAGGGCGAGCGCGGGCTCGATGTGGCCGGCGGTCCCCCCACCGGCGAGTACGACATGCACCGAAATTCACCGCTCTCCGGACGGCCGCTTCTTGAGGCGCCGTCTCATCGTCTTCCATCTCACCCCGGCCGGCCTTCTGCCGAAAACCGGCTTCCGCTTCGCCAGCGCGGCCAGGGCCGTCCGCGCGGCGGGCTCGTCACGCGCGAAGGCGATCAGCAGCCCGACGGCGAACATCGTCGGCAGCAGGGCGGAGCCTCCGTAGGAGAACAGCGGGAGCGGAACACCGGCGATCGGCAACAGGCCGAGCACCGCACCCATGTTGATCACGGCCTGCGCCATGATCCAGGTGGTCACGCCTCCCGCTGCGTACCGTACGAAGGGGTCCTCCGTGCGTCCGGCCACGCGGATACCCGCATAGCCTAGAGCCGCGAAGAGGGCGAGCACCGACAGCGTCCCCGCCAGCCCCAGTTCCTCCCCGGTGATGGCGAAGATGAAGTCGGTGTGCGGTTCAGGGAGTTCTCCCCATTTTTCCATACTGGCTCCGAGCCCGGAACCGAAGAGCCCGCCGGAGGCCAGCGCGTAGATGCCGTGGACGGCCTGCCAGCACTGGTCGCCGGGGCCCGGATCGGTGGCGGCGATGCAGGCGAGCCGGGACATCCGGTGGGCGCTGGTCTTGATCAGCACCGCGCCGAGCACGGCCGCGGCGCCCAGCACCCCGGTGAACAGCCGGGTCGGGGCGCCGGCCAGCCACAGCAGTCCGAAGAGGATCGCGGTGAGGATGATCGTGGTGCCCATGTCCCCGCCGAGCATGATCAGCGCGAGCAGGAGAAAGGTCACCGGCGTCAGCGGAACCAGCAGGTGCTTCCACTGCGTCAGAAGCTTCTTCTCCTGTTTGCGGGCCAGCAGGTCCGCGGCCCACAGGACCAGCGCGATCTTGGCGAACTCGCTCGGTTGCATCTGGAAAGGCCCGCCGAGGCTGATCCAGTTCTGGTTGCCGTTGACCGAGACCCCGATGCCCGGAATCTGCACCATGCCCAGCAGGAACACCGAGCCGACGAGCAGCGGGTAGGCGAGCGCCCGGTGCCGCCGGACCGGCATTCGGGCGCCGAGCAGCATCAGCCCGCCGCCGAGGACGGCCGCCAGCAGCTGCTTGCGGAAGAAGTACGACGGTGCCAGACCGGACTGGAGGGCCTTGATCTGGGACGCCGAATAGACCATCACCAGTCCGAGGACGGTGATCAGCAGGCTGCCGCCGAGGATGAGGTAGTAGGCGGTCAGTGGGCGGTCCCAGGCGCGCCGCGCACGGGGGTAGAGCCCGCGCGGGCCGCCGGGGGTCCGGCTGCCGCGCGGCGGGCGCACCGTCGCGGGGGTCCGGCGCACCGGGCGCGGCTGCGCCGGTCTCGCCGATCGGGCGGTCATCCTCGTCCCCTCCACGGGTGCGCTCGCCGCCGGCAGCGACGGCAGCGGGGAGAAACGTCTAGTGACCGTTGGCGGCCAGTTCGCCCACCGCGTCGGCGAAGGCGTCGCCCCGCTTGTTGTAATTGACGAACATGTCCATCGACGCGCAGGCCGGCGCCAGCAGCACCGTGTCGCCGGTCTCGGCCAGCCGGGTCGCTTCCCGTACGGCCTCGGACATCGCCCCAGTGTCGGTCCGGTCGAGGTCGACCACCGGGACATCAGGGGCGTGTCGCACCAGGGCTTCGCGAATCAGCGCCCGGTCGGCGCCGATGAGGACCACTGCGCGCAGCCGCTCGGCGGACTTCTGGACCAGTTCGTCGAAGGTCGCGCCCTTGGCCAGTCCGCCGGCGATCCACACGATGTGCTCGTACGCCGCCAACGACGCCTCGGCGGCGTGGGTGTTGGTGGCCTTGGAATCGTCGATGTAGCTGACGCCGGCGATGTCCGCGATGTGCTGGATGCGGTGCTCGTCCGGGTGGAAGGCGCGCAGCCCGTCGCGTACCGCGGTGGCCGGGACGCCGAAGGCTCGGGCCAGGGCCGCGGCGGCGAGGGCGTTGGCGATGTTGTGCGGGGCCGCGGGGGTGATGTCCGAGACCTCGGCGAGCTCCTGCGCCTGCCGGTGCCGGTTCTCGACGAAGGCGCGGTCGACGAGGATGCCGTCGACGACGCCCAGTTGGGAGGGGCCCGGCGCGCCGAGGGTGAAGCCGATCGCGCGGCAGCCCTCCTCGACGTCGGCGGCCCGGACCAGGTCCTCGGTCACCGGGTCGGCGGCGTTGTAGACGCAGGCGACGGTGTTGCCCTCGTAGATCCGGCCCTTGGCGGCGGCGTACGCCTCCATGGAGCCGTGCCAGTCCAGGTGGTCCGGGGCGAGGTTGAGGACCGCCGCGGAGTGCGCCCGCACCGAGGGTGCCCAGTGCAGCTGGTAGCTGGAGAGCTCGACGGCGAGGACGTCGTAGGACGTGCCGTCCTCCCGGCCCTCGCCGAGCACCACGTCGACGAGCGGGACGCCGATGTTGCCGACGGCGGCGGTCCGCAGACCGGCCGCCGTCAGGATCGAGGCCAGCATCCGGACGGTGGTGGTCTTGCCGTTGGTCCCGGTGACCGCCAGCCAGGGCGCTGCTTTTCCGCCGGCCCGGCCGCGCAGCCGCCAGGCCAGTTCGACGTCGCCCCACACCGGGACACCGGCCCGCTCCGCCGCCAGGAAGAGCGGACTGGTCGGCTTCCACCCGGGGGTGGTGACGACCAGTTCGGTGCCCTCGGGGAGGGTCTCCCCGTCGCCGAGCCGGACGGTGACGTCCGCCCGTCGCCCACCACCCTCCCGGGAGGCGCTTCGCGCCGCTGCCCATTGTTCCAGCTCGGCCGCCTGGGCCCGTTCGCGCTCGCCGTCGCTGCTGTTGACGACGGTGACGCGGGCGCCGAGACCGGCCAGGGCGCGGGCGGCGGGGACGCCGCTCACGCCGAGACCGGCCACGGTGATCCGCATCCCCGCGAAGTCGTGGAAGTCCTGCGGCTGGTACACGGTCACTTCGCCGCCTGCCAGCCGCCGTAGAAGATGCCCAGGCCCACGATCACGCACATGCCCTGGATGATCCAGAACCGGACCACCACAAGGACTTCGGACCACCCCTTCAATTCGAAGTGGTGCTGGAGTGGCGCCATGCGGAAGACCCGCTTGCCGGTGAGCCGGAAGGATCCGACCTGGATGACCACGGACATGGTGATCAGGACGAAGAGGCCGCCGAGGATGGCCAGCAGCAGCTCGGTGCGGGAGCAGATCGCCAGACCGGCGAGCGCGCCGCCCAGGGCCAGCGAGCCGGTGTCGCCCATGAAGATCTTGGCGGGTGAGGTGTTCCACCACAGGAAGCCGAAGCAGGCTCCCATCAGGGCGGAGGCGACGACCGCGAGGTCGAGGGGATCTCGTACCTCGTAGCAGCCGGGTCCCGCGGTGATCAGGTTGGCGCAGGACTCCTGGTGCTGCCAGATGCCGATGAAGGTGTACGCGCCGAAGACCATCACCGAGGCGCCGGTGGCCAGGCCGTCGAGGCCGTCGGTGAGGTTCACGCCGTTGGACATCGCAAGGATCATGAACAGCGCCCAGATGACGAAGAGCACCGGGCCGATCTGCCAGCCGAAGTCCTGGGTGAAGGAGAGCCGGTCCGAGGCGGGGGTCTGGCCGCGGAGGTCTGCGAACTGGAGCGAGAGCACCGCGAAGGCGATGCCGACGATCAGCTGTCCGGCCATCTTCGCCTTCGCCCGCAGGCCCAGCGAGCGCTGCTTGACGATCTTGATGTAGTCGTCGAGGAAGCCGACCAGGCCCATGCCGGCGAAGAGGAAGAGCACCAGCACGCCGGAGAAGGTCGGATCGCTGGAGGTGATCACCTTCGTGACGACGTAGGCGATGATCGTGGCCAGGATGAAGGAGATGCCACCCATGGTGGGCGTGCCCTTCTTGCTGCCGTGGGTGCGGGGGCCGTCATCGCGGATGAACTGCCCGTACCCCTTCTTGGCCAGCAGCTTGATCAGCAGGGGGGTGCCGATCAGGGTCAGGAAGAGCCCGATCATTCCGGAGAAGAGGATCTGCTTCATGGAGTTCATCGGGACGCGGCTCCGCCCTCAGCGCCGGACACGCCCTCGTCGGCCAGCAATGCCGCGGCCACCCGCTCCAGGCCCACCGACCTGGACGCCTTCACCAGCACGACGTCTCCCGGTCGCAGCTCCCTGCGCAACAGGTCGACCGCCGCCCGCGTGTCGGACACGTGCACCGACTCCTCACCCCACGAACCCTCGTTCTTGGCGCCCATGTCGAGCCAGGCCGCTTCCCTGCCGCCGACCGCCACGAGCTTGCTGACGTTGAGCCGGACGACCAGCCGCCCGACCGCGTCGTGTTCGGCGAGCGACTCCCCGCCCAGCTCGGCCATCTCACCGAGCACCGCCCACGTACGACCGCCCTGCGCCTTGCCGGCGGCGCCCATGGCGACCAGCGCACGCAGCGCCGCTCGCATGGACTCGGGGTTCGCGTTGTAGGCGTCGTTGACGACCGTCACGCCGTCCGCGCGCTCGGTGACCTCCATCCGCCAGCGGGAGAGCGTGCCGGCTTCGGAGAGCGCGGTGGCGATCTCGTCTACGGGCATGCCCAACTCGTGGGCGACGGCGGCCGCGGCGAGCGCGTTCGACACGTGGTGCTCACCGTACAGCCGCATCGTCACATCGCTGCACCCGGAGGGTGTGTGAAGCGTGAAGGAGGGCTGTCCGAGGCCGTTGAGCCGGACATTCGCGGCGCGTACGGCGGCGTCCTCGGACTCGCCGAAGAGGACCGTACGGGCCTTCGTACGGGAGGCCATGGCGCGGACGTACGGGTCGTCGGCGTTGAGCACCGCCACCCCGCCCGCCCGTCGCCCGGCACCACCCTCCGGCGGAAGCCCTTCGGGCCCGTCTTCCTCGGCCGCGGGCAGCGCCTCGACGAGTTCGCCCTTCGCCTCGGCGATCTGCTCGCGGCCCCCGAACTCGCCGATGTGCGCGGTGCCGACGTTGAGGACCACGCCGACCCGGGGCGGGGTCAGCTCGGTGAGGTAGCGGATGTGGCCGACGCCGCGGGCGCCCATCTCCAGGACGAGATGGCGGGTGGTGGCATCGGCGCGGAGCGCGGTGAGGGGCAGCCCGATCTCGTTGTTGAGGTTGCCTTCCGGCCACACGGTGGGGCCGTGCCGCTGGAGGAGCTGGGCGATCAGGTCCTTGGTGCTGGTCTTGCCGGCCGAGCCGGTGAGGCCGATGACGGTGGTGCCCAGCCGCTCGACGACGGCGCGGGCCAGGGCGCCGAGAGCTGCGACGACGTCGTCGACGACGATCGCCGGGACGCCGACCGGGCGGGCGGCGAGCACCGCCGCGGCGCCGGCTTCCACCGCGCCGGCGGCGAAGTCGTGGCCGTCGACGCGCTCACCGGCGAACGCCACGAACAGGCCACCGGGGCGGACCGCACGGGAGTCCGTCACGACCGGCCCGGTGACCTCGCGGCCCGGGTCCGGTATGTCGTGCTGCTGTCCGCCGACGATGCTCGCGATCTCGGCGAGCGACAGGGAGATCACAGTTCACCCCCGGAACCGTGCAGGAGGTGCCAACAAGAGGATTGTGCGCGCATGGCGGTGTGTCATCCCTGGTGGTTCGGCTGCTGTGACTGCTGCGACTTCTGCGCTTCCTCGATGGCAGCGCGCAGCACCTGACGGTCGTCGAAGGGCCGGACCACTCCGGCGATGTCCTGGCCCTGCTCGTGGCCCTTGCCCGCGACGATCACGGTGTCGCCGGGCTCGGCGCGGGCGACGGCGGCGGCGATGGCGGCGGCCCGCTCCTCCTCGACCAGCACCGTGCCGCGTTCGTGGACCGGCACCTCCGCCGCGCCCGCCAGCATGGTGGCCAGGATCGCGAGCGGGTCCTCGTTGCGCGGGTTGTCGGACGTCAGGATGGCCGTGTCGGCGAGGCGGGCCACCGCGGCGCCCATGGGGGCGCGCTTGTGCGGGTCGCGGTCGCCGCCGCAGCCGAGGACGGCGTGCAGCTTTCCGGTGGTGACCTTCCGCAGGGCGCGCAGCACCGACTCCACCGCGTCGGTCTTGTGGGCGTAGTCGACGACCGCGAGATACGACTGGCCGGCGTCCACCCGCTCCAGCCGGCCGGGGACGCCGGGGACCGCGGCGACGCCGTCGGCGGCGGTCTGCGGGTCGATACCGGCGACGACCAGCGAGACGATCGCGGCGAGCGCGTTGGCGACGTTGAACGGGCCGGCGATCGGGGAGGCGGCGCGCACCTTCCGGCCGCCGGGGCCGTGCACGGTGAAGGTCGAGCCGAGCGTGCCGACCTCGACGTCGCAGGCGCGCCAGTCCGCGTCCGGGTGGCCCTCCGCGGAGAAGGTGGTGACCGGGACCTCGGCTTCGCCGGCGGCCAGCCGCCTGCCGTACTCGTCGTCGATGTTGACCACGCCGGCCCTGCTGCGGGCCCGGGTGAACAGCTGGGCCTTGGCCTGGAAGTAGTCCTCCATGCCGGAGTGGAACTCCATGTGCTCCGGGCTGAGGTTGTTGAAGATCGCGACGTCGAAGACGCAGCCGTCGACCCGGCCGAGGACCAGCGCGTGGCTGGAGACCTCCATCGCCACCGCACGGACCCCGCGCTCGCGCATCACGGCGAACAGGGCCTGGAGGTCGGTGGCCTCGGGGGTGGTGCGCTCGGACTTGATCCGCTCGCCGCCGATCCGGGTCTCCACGGTGCCGATCAGGCCGGTCAGCCCGCCCGTCTGCGGCCCGTCGCCGCCCTCGGCCGACAGCGCCGCGCGCAGCCCGCCCTCGATGAGGTACGCGGTGGTGGTCTTGCCGGAGGTGCCGGTGATGCCGATCTGGAGGAGGTCCTCGCCCGGTGCCCCGTAGATCGAGACGGCCAGGGCGCCCATCCGGCCGCGCGGATTGTCGACGGCCAGGACCGGCAGGCCGGTCGCGGCGGCCCGCTCGGCGCCCGACGGGTCGGTCAGGATCGCGGCGGCGCCGAGGTCGGCGGCCTGGGCGACGAAGTCGGCGCCGTGCAGGCGGGCGCCGGGCAGCGCGGCGTAGATGTCGCCGGGGCGGACCGCACGGGAGTCGTGCGTGATGCCGGTGACCTGGACGGCGGATGCGCCGTCCGGTACCGGGATCGCCAGCTGCTCGGCGAGGTCGGCCAGGGGGGTGGGGCGGACCTGCTCGGGTCGGGGCGCGCCCGGGTATCTGCCGGGGCCGCCCTTCTCCGCCTTCTTCGCGTGCTGGGTTTTCGAGGACTGATCAGCTTGTGACACGGCGGTGAGCGTACCGGGCACAACGGGCCCGGGGCGAAAGGAGGGCTTCGCCGGGGCTCTGTTTCCGGGCCGGTGCGGCCCGTCGGGAGTGATCGTCGTCACGGCGGTGTTGCCTCGTTTTCATTCGCCTGGCTTGAACGTGACCGGCAGCCGCGGAGCGGCGGCGCCGGTCGGCGGGACCTGGAGGGTTTTCAGCGCGAACGCCATGACCTGCTGGAAGACCGGGCCGCAGACCTGGCCTCCGAAGTAGCTGCCCTTGGTGGGGTTCTGGACGGCGCAGTAGACGGTGATACGGGGCTTGTCGGCCGGCGCGAAGCCGGCGAAGGAGGCGGTGTAGCCGTGGTAGCGGCCGGTTTTCGGGTCCACCCGGTTGGAGGTGCCGGTCTTGCCGCCGACGCGGTACCCGTCGATCTTCGCCTTCGCCCCGGTGCCCTCCTCGTCGTCCACCACCGATTCCAGCATGGTGGCGAGCGTCTCGGCGGTCTTCCGGCTGACCACGCGGTCCGTGGCGGGCTTGGCGGCCGGTACGTACCGGCCGTCGGGCCCGGTGCTGCCGCGGACGAGGGTGGGGGCGATCCGCTCGCCTCCGTTGGCGATCGTGGAGTAGACGGAGGCGGCCTGGACGGCGTTGAGGGACAGGCCCTGGCCGAACGGGATCGTGTACTGCTGGGAGGTGTTCCAGTTCTGCGGCTTGGCCAGGATGCCGTCCGTCTCGCCGGGGAAGCCGAGGCCGGTCGGCCGGCCGATGCCGAACTTGCGCAGGTAGGAGTAGAGGACCTGGTTGGCCTGCGGCTGGGTCTTGCCGAGCTGGCCGGCCGCCATGATCGTGCCGATGTTGCTGGACTTGGCGAGGACGCCGTTGAGCGTCAGGTTCCAGGTGGGGTGGTCGATGTCGTCGGCGAACAGCCGGTCGCCGCGGTGCAGCCGGTTGGGCACGGTGACCCGGGTGTACGGGGTCGCGACGCCCTGCTCCAGGACGGCGGCCATGGACATCAGCTTGCTGGTGGAGCCCGGCTCGAAGGCGTCGGTGAGCGCGGCGTTGCCCAGCGCCTCCGGGTTGGCCTTCGCGACGTTGTTGGGGTCGAATCCCGGCGCGTTGGCCAGGGCCAGGATCTCGCCGGTGCGGGTGTCCTGGACGACGACGTAGCCGCGGTCCGCCTGGGACTTCTTGACCTGGTCGGCGATGGCCTGCTGGGCCGCCCACTGGATGTCGCGGTCGAGGGTCAGCTGGACGTCGGTGCCGGGGACGGCGGGGTGCTCCTGGGTGTCGGCGGTGGGCACCCGCCGGCCGCCGGACTGGGCGTAGACGAGCTTGCCGTCCTTGCCGGCCAGTTCCTTGTCGAGCTCGGCCTCCAGGCCGCCGGCGCCCTTGCCGTTGCCGCCGACGAAGCCGAGGACGCCGGCGGCGAGGTCGTGGCCCGGGTAGACGCGCTTGCTGTGCTTGTCGGCGAAGATCCCGAGCAGCACGTCCGGCCGGGGCGCGCTCTTGGGAGCGGCGGCGGCCTTGGCGTCCAGGGCCTTGCGCAGGTCCTTGATCCGCCGCCAGACCTGGGGGGTCTGCTGCCGGGCGAGGAGCACGTAACGGGACTTGGGCCGGGCGAGCTTCGCGGCGAGGGTGTCCTGCGGCTCGCCGAGGATCGGCGCGAGCAGCGCGGCGGCCCGCCGCGGCGCGTCCTTGATCTTGATCTTGTCGGGGGCGAGCAGGCTCGGGTCGGCGGTGATGTCGTACGCGTCGACGGTGGTGGCCAGGTCCACCCCCTCCCGGTCGGTGATCGCACCGCGCGCGGCGGACAGCTTGACCGGGACGTAGCGGTTCTCGTTGGCCTTGGCGGCGTACGCCCCGGCGTCCACGGCCTGCACCTGCACGAGCCGGACGACGAAGGCCAGCATCACCAGCGTCAGCGCCAGGGAGACCAGCCGCAGCCGCGGGCGCGGGCTGCCCAGGCGGAGCGCGTTGCCGGTCGGTCGGAGGCGCGCGGCGGGGGGCCGGGGGCCGCCGGACCGGGAGGTGCCCTGGCGGGGGGCGGGGCGCCGGCCGTCCGGGGCAGCGGGCTGCTTGCCGGGCCGGGCGGGACGCGGGACCCGGCGGGGGTCCCTGGGCTCGGTCATACCGCGGTCTCCGGGGCGTGCGCAGGGGTGGTGGGGAGCGGGGCACCGCCGTACGGCCCCGGGGCGGGTGCGGCGTACGGGAGTGCGGCCTCAGGCGTCACGGGGTCACCTGCCGGAGGTCGTCGGGGCGGGGGCGGACGGGGACGGTGAGTCGGCGAGCTCGGCGGCCGGGACCGCCGGGGTGGCCATCGGGCCCGGGGAGTCGGTGGCGCCCGGGGTGCCGGGCGCGAGCGGGACCGGCGGCATCCGCCCGGCCTGCGGGACCGGCGCGGCCTGCGGGGCGGGAGCAGCCTGCGGGGCGGGAGCGGCCTGCGGGACCGGCGAGGTCTGCGGGACGGGGGCGGCCTGCGGGGCCGGCGCCGGGGGCCCGCCGGACGGGCCCGGCGGCGACGACCCGGCGGGCGCGGCCAGCGGTGCCCCCTCGGACGAGGCCACGCCCGGCTTGCCGCGGACCGTACCGTCCGGCAGCAGGAAGGCCGGGATGCCGCCGGGCACCATGCCCAGCTTGCGGGCCCGGCGCGCCAGCTCGTCCGGCGCGGAGTAGCCGTCCACCTCCTGCTGGAGCGCCTGCTGCTCGTCCGTCAGCTCGCTGGTCTTCCGCTCCAGCTTGCTGAGTTCGAACGACCCTTGGTTGAGCGCCGAGTTGAGTAGCAGCAGGATGATGAGCCCGGACCCCAGGAGCACCACGACGAGCAGTACGAAGGGCGTGCGGGCGGCCGTACCGCCCCGCGGGGTGGAGGGGAGCAGCGCGGCGAGGCGCTGCCTCCCGCGCGGCCGGCCCCCCTGGCGTGTCACGCGATGTCCTCGCGGATGCGCTCGGCGCCGCGCAGCCGGGCGGGGGCCGCGCGCCGGTTGTCGGCGACCTCCTCCTCCGTGGGCAGTTCGGCGCCCCGGGTCAGCAGCTTCAGCCGGGGCTGGTAGCGCTCGGGAATGACCGGCAGCCCGGGGGGCGCGGTGTTGCTCGCGCCGGCCGCGAAGACCTGCTTGACCAGCCGGTCCTCCAGCGAGTGGTACGAGAGCACGGCGATCCGACCGCCCACGGCGAGCGCCTTCACGGCGGCCGGGACGGCCCGTTCGACGCAGGCCAGCTCGCCGTTGACCTCGATGCGCAGCGCCTGGAAGGTGCGCTTGGCCGGGTTGCCACCGGTGCGCTTGGCGGCCTGCGGCAGTGCGTCGCGGATCAGCTCGACCAGCCGGGCGCTGTTGCCGAACGGCTCCTTGGCCCGCTCGCGGACCACCGCCGCGACGATCCGCTTGGCCTGCTTCTCCTCCCCGTAGGAGCGCAGGATCCGGACCAGCTCACCGGGCGGATAGGTGTTGAGGACGTCGGCGGCGCTGATGCCGGTCGTCTGGTCCATCCGCATGTCCAGCGGGGCGTCCTGGGCGTACGCGAAGCCGCGCTCGGCCTCGTCGAGCTGCATCGAGGAGACCCCGAGGTCGAACAGCACGGCCTGGACGTGCGGCAGCCCCAGCCGGCCGAGGACCTGGGGGAGCTCGTCGTAGACGGCGTGCACGAGGGTGGCGCGGTCGCCGTAGGGGGCCAGCCGCTCCCCGGCGAGCCGCAGCGCTTCCGGGTCGCGGTCGAGGGCGACCAGGCGGGCCTCGGGGAAGGCGGAGAGCAGCGCCTCGCTGTGCCCCCCGAGGCCGAGGGTGCAGTCGACGACGACCGCCCCGGGCTCGGCGAGCGCGGGGGCGAGCATGTCCAGGCACCGCTGGAGCATGACGGGTACGTGGCGGGTGTTGCTGCTCATGCGGCGGCCTCGCTGCGCTCGGCGGGCCTGCATGCGCAGAGCGCGCACCTTTTTCTGATTCGCTCGCTGCGCTCGCTCATATGCCTTCCGATGGTGGGCGGCAGGTGGGTCCCCGGCCGTTGGCTGGTCGGTTGCCGCACGTACCGCTTGGTCCCCGCCCGCTCTGAAGGGGAAGTGGCCCTCCGGCGACGGGGAAGAGACGTCGGATGACCGTGGAGCGGGAGGAGGCCGAACCGTACGTACGGATTCACGCACGCGAGGGATCCGGGATCCTTGAGGAGAGCGTCGCGCCTCCCACTTCGCGCCACTTTAGTCCACCTGCGGTCCCGGTCAATCAACCGGTTCCGCGCGTCCCGCGACGGCTTGCCGGGGCGTGCGGGCGGCGTCGCGCGCGGCCTCGTCACCCCTACGGCGCCGGCGCGAACCTGTACTGTGTACTACCTCACAAGCTGTGATGTTGCCCCCTATGCCCGCCCTCACACAGCACTGAACAAGCCATCCGCGATTACGGTGATTCCATGCCCATACCTGCGTCGCAGCCGTTGCCCCAGTCCTCCGAGACCGCCGCCGGCCGTGCCGACGGCACCGTCACCGACCACCTCGTCGAGGCGAACCAGCGCTATGCCGCCGCCTTCACCGACCCTGGAATGGACGCCCGGCCGGTGCTCAAGGTCGCCGTGGTGGCCTGTATGGACGCCCGGATCGATCTGCACGCCGCGCTGGGTTTGGAGCTCGGCGACTGCCACACCATCCGCAACGCCGGGGGCGTGGTGACCGACGACATCATCCGTTCCCTGACGATCAGCCAGCGCGCGCTCGGCACCCGCTCGGTCGTCCTCATCCACCACACCGACTGCGGCCTGCTGGGCCTGACCGAGGACTTCCGGCACGAGCTGGCGGCCGAGGTCGGGCAGCGGCCCACCTGGGCGGTCGAGGCGTTCAAGGACCTCGACGAGGACGTCCGGCAGTCCATGCAGCGGGTGCGCACCTCCCCCTTCCTGCCGCACACCGACGACGTCCGCGGGTTCGTGTTCGACGTGACGACGGGCCTGCTGCGGGAGATCGGTCCGCAGCGCTGACGCGGGGCGGGACCGCCGTGGCATGCGGCGATCCCGCCTGATCGCCCCTCCCCTGGCAGGGGATTGTCCGTCTTGCCCGGATAGCACCGGCACGCCGGCGTGAGTTGTCCACAGGCCATGACGCGAAGCCGCGTGGGCGGCAAGAATGCGTAGGTGACATCGCCCCGGCCGTGGCCGGGCACGATGCACGATCGGGGAGGGCCGGGTCCGTCAAGGGGGCGTCGGCCACCCATGGAACGGGCCGAGGAGGGCCGAGTGACGACGTATGACGAACGAGCGAGCCTCAGCGATCTGACCAGCACCGCCGGGCGGGTTCACCGGTCGGTGGAGGGTGTGATCGAAGGCAAGCCGGAGGTCGTACGGCTCGCGCTGACCGTCCTGCTGGCCGAGGGGCATCTGCTCATCGAGGACGTGCCGGGCGTCGGCAAGACGATGCTGGCCAAGGCGCTCGCCCGGTCCATCGACTGCTCGGTGCGCCGCATCCAGTTCACCCCCGACCTGCTGCCGTCGGACATCACCGGCGTCAGCGTCTACGACCAGCAGCGGCAGGACTTCGAGTTCAAGCCGGGCGCCGTCTTCGCCCAGATCGTGATCGGCGACGAGATCAACCGCGCCTCCCCCAAGACCCAGTCGGCGCTCCTGGAGTCCATGGAGGAGCGCCAGGTCACCATGGACGGGCAGACGTACGAACTGCCCAGCCCCTTCATGGTGGTCGCCACGCAGAACCCGGTGGAGATGGAGGGCACCTACCCGCTCCCCGAGGCGCAGCGCGACCGCTTCATGGCGCGGGTGTCGATCGGCTATCCCAGCCCGGCGGCCGAGCTCCGGATGCTCGATGTGCACGGCGGCGCCTCCCCCCTGGACGACCTCCGGCCGGTGGCGCACGCCCACGAGATCGTGAAGCTGACGGAGGCGGTGCGCTCGGTCCACGTCGCGGAGCCGGTGCGCAGATACGCCGTGGACCTGGTGGCGGCCACCCGCAGCCATCCGGACCTGCGGCTGGGCGCCTCGCCGCGAGCGACGCTGCACCTGCTGCGCGCCGCGAAGGCGGCGGCGGCCATGGCCGGGCGGGAGTTCGCGCTGCCGGACGATGTCCAGTCACTGGCGGCGGCGGTGCTCGCGCACCGTCTACTGCCCACCGCCCAGGCCCAGTTGAACCGCCGTACGGCCGAGCAGGTCGTGCTGGAGATCGTGCAGCGCACCCCGGTTCCGGACCCGTCCGCGCCACAGTGGCGGCAGGTTCACGGCCGGCAGCCGCCCGGCGCCCGGGAGCTGTGATGTCCGCCGGGGGAAGCGAGGGGGCCCCGGAGCCCGGCGGGCTGCGCGCGGCCCTCGGAGGGCTGACGACGCGCGGCCGGTCGTTCCTGGCCGCCGGGCTGGCCGCCGCGGTCTGCTCGTATCTCCTGGGGCAGGCGGATCTGCTGCGGGTCGGTCTGCTGCTGGCGGTGCTGCCGCTGGTGTGCGTCCTGGTCCTGCACCGCACCCGCTACCGCGTCTCGGGCAGCAGGACCCTAGCCCCCGCCCGGGTCTCCGCCGCCGCCGAGGCCCGCGTCCGGCTGCGGCTGGACAACGTCTCCCGGCTGCCCACCGGAGTGCTGATGCTCCAGGACCGGGTGCCGTACGTGCTCGGGCCGCGGCCCCGCTTCGTCCTGGACCGGGTCGAGGCCGGCGGCGGGCGGGAGGTGTCCTACCGCGTCCGCTCCGACCTGCGCGGCCGGTATCCGCTGGGCCCGCTGCAACTGCGCCTCTCCGACCCGTTCGGCATGTGCGAGCTGACCCGCTCGTTCAGCGCCTCCGACACCCTGACGGTGGTGCCCCGGGTCGAGCCGCTGCCCGCGGTCCGGCTGACCGGCGAGGCCGCCGGGTACGGCGACGGCGGCCACCGTTCGCCCGCGCTGGCCGGGGAGGACGACGTCATCCCGCGAAGCTATCGGCACGGCGACGACCTGCGGCGCGTCCACTGGCGCTCCACCGCGCGCTACGGCGAGCTGATGGTGCGCCGCGAGGAGCAGCCGCAGAAGGCCCGCTGCACGATCCTGCTCGACACCCGCGCCGCCGCCCATGAGGGCGCCGGGCCCGACTCGGCCTTCGAATGGGCCGTCGCCGGCGCCGCCTCGGTCGCGGTGCACCTGCTGGAGCGGGGGTTCTCGGTGCGGCTGCTGACCGACACCGGCAGCTCGGTGCCCGGCCCGGACGGCAGCGGCGGCAGCGCGTCCGCCGACACCGCCGGCCTGCTGCTGGACAGCCTCGCCATCGTGGAGCACTCCGACGAGGAGGGCCTCTCCGCAGCGTACGAGGCGCTGCGCGGCGGCACGGAAGGTCTGCTGATCGGCTTCTTCGGCGACCTGGACGAGCGCCAGGCGGCGATCGCCGGCCGGATACGCCGCCACGGCAGCACCGCGATCGCGTTCGTCGTGGACGGCGACGCCTGGACCCGCGGCCCCGGCGGAATCCGCTTCTCCCGCTGGCAGACACCGCTCGACGAGCGGCTGCGGATGCTGCGCGAGGCGGGCTGGGCGGCGCTGCCGGTGCGGCCCGGCGCTGCGCTGGCCGAGCTGTGGCAGGCCGCGGACCGGGCGGGCGCTGGTCCGGAGGCGGTCGGAGCGGATCCGGCCGGCAGGGCCGCGGGAGGTGGGGCGTGAACGGCGCTTCCGAGCGAAGGGGGGCAGGAGCATGAGCGGCCGGGCGAGGCTGGCGCTGTGCGCGATGGTGGCGACGCTGTGTGCCGCGTGCACGCTGCTGCCGCTGGTGGATCCGATCAGCTGGATGTTCCAGGCCGCGATCCTGCTGGCGCTGGTGACCGGCGTGGGCGCGCTGACCCGCCGCGTCCCGCTGGCCGGACCGCTGACCATCGGCGCGCAGCTGCTGACGGGCGTGGTGCTGCTGACCGTGCTGTTCGCCCGCGACCAGGCGGTGGCCGGGCTGCTGCCGGGCCCGGACGCCGTCGCCGCCTTCGGCCGCCTGGTGCAGGAGGGCGTGCACGACGTCGGCCGGTACGCCATCCCGGCCCCCCTCACCCCCGGAATCCGGCTGCTGCTGATCGTCGGGGTGCTGCTGATCGGCGTGATCGTGGACGCGCTGGCGGTCACCTACCGCAGCGCCGCGCCGGCCGGGCTGCCGCTGCTCGCGCTCTATTCGGTGGCGGCCGGGCTGTCCCAGGGCGGCTCCGGCTGGCTGTGGTTCCTGGTGGCCGCCGCCGGCTATCTGCTGCTTCTGCTCGCCGAGGGCCGCGACCGGCTCTCCCAGTGGGGCCGGGTCTTCCGCGGTGCGGGCTCGGGCCGGCCGGGGTTCGCCGGCGGGCCGACGCCGGTCCCGGTCCGCACGGGCCGCCGGATCGGCGCGCTGGCGCTGGGGATCGCGCTGGCGGTGCCCGCCGTGCTGCCGTCCATGGGCGGCGGGCTGCTCGGCCCGGCCGCCGGTGCCGCCGGCCCGGGCGGCGGGGGCGGCACCATCTCCGCGATCAACCCGCTGGTCTCGCTCCAGGACAGCCTGAACCAACCGGAGGACCGGGAGGTCCTCAACTACCGCACCACCGCGAGCGACACCCGCGAGATGTATCTCCGGATCGTCGCCCTGGACCAGTTCGACGGCACGACCTGGAAGCCGTCCGAGCGGACGGTCACCGACGTCCCCGCCCAGCTGCCGAGCCCGGCCGGCCTGAACTCCAAGGTGGCGAGCACCCGGATCAACACCTCCGTCTCGACCGCCCCGTGGTACGCCCAGAACTGGCTGCCGCTCCCGTACCCGGCGTCCAAGGTGAACATCCCGGGCCGCTGGCGCTTCGAGCCCGAGGGCCGCACGCTGGTCGGCGACCGCGGACAGAACACCCACGGCCTGCAATACCAGGTCGAGAGCCTGCAGCTGCGGCCGACCGCCCAGCAGCTGGCCGATGCCCCGGAGCCGCCGGCGGCGCTGCTCCACGAGTACACCCAGGTGCCGCCCGACCTCCCCGCGGTCGTCCGCACCACCGCGCGCCGGGTGACCCACGGCGCCACGACGGCGTACGCCAGGGCCGTCAGACTCCAGGACTGGTTCGCGCTCTACGGCGGCTTCAGCTACAACACCGAGGTCCGGGCGGGCAGCGGCTCCGAGGCGATAGCCCGCTTCCTGGAGGACAAACAGGGCTTCTGCGTCCACTTCTCGTTCTCGATGGCGGCGATGGCCCGCACCCTGGGCATCCCGGCCCGGGTCGCGGTCGGCTTCACACCGGGCACCAAGCAGCCCGACGGCACGACCTCGGTCGGCCTCAAGGACGCGCACGCCTGGCCCGAGCTGTACTTCCAGGGCGTCGGCTGGACCCGCTTCGAGCCGACCCCGAGCCGCGGCACCGTCCCGGACTACGCCTACCCGGACACCTCGCACGCGACCGGCCCTGGCAGCCCGTCCCCCGAGCCCGCACAGTCCACCGCCCCCTCGCCCAAGCCGTCCCCGGGCCCGTCCTGTGGCCCCGGGGAGCACCGGGCCGGGGCCGGCGCGGCGTGCCTGACGGCGCCCACCCTGCCCGGATCCGGCACCTCGGGCGGCGGCCCCTCACCGTGGCCGCTGGTGGGCCTGGTGGCCGCGACGCTGCTCGTCGTGCTGCTGCTCGCGATACCGCTGCTGTGGCGGGTCCGCACGCGCGCCCAGCGGCTGGCGGGCGGCGGACCGGCCGGTGACGGCGCGGCGGCCACCCTCGCCGCCTGGCGGGAGCTGCTGGACACCGGCTGGGACTTCGGCATCCTCCCGGACCGGTCGCTGACCCCGCGCAAGGCGGCGGCGCGGATCATTCGCATCGGGCAACTGCAACCGGACGCCGCCGGTGCCGCCCAGCGCGTCGCGACGGCGGTGGAGCAGGTCCTCTACGCCCCGCAGCCGCTGCCGACGGCCGGGCTCGCCGCGGACGTCCGGCTGGTGCGGTCCGGCCTGCGGGACGGGGCGACCCGCGTCCTGCGGCTGCGCGCCCGGTTCGCCCCGCGCTCCGCGGTCCGCCTCCGATGGGCCTGCGCGGCCCGGTGGTCGGCCCTGCTGCTGCGCTGCCGCGACAGCCGCCCGGTGGCCGCGGTACGGCGCGCCGCAAGCGCCCTGCGATCACGCCGGCGGCGCGGCGCACGGGCATAGGGCCCTGCGGTCCGGTGCCCTGCCACGACGTTCCGCGGTCACGGGTGGAGCGGGCGCGTGGAGCCGGTGGAGCGGGCGCGTGGAATGCGGAGGCACGGCGTCCGGTGCGGGAGGGCAACGCATCTGGCTCGGGGGCGGCGGTGTGGCTGAGGGCGTTTCCCGCCTCCGCTCGGCGCGTCGCACGGAGGCGGGGCACCACGGACCCACCCGCGCGAGGTCCCGCCCCGCTGCGCCGAAATGGCCGGCAGGCCCAACCGGCAGGGCAGACCGGACCGACCGGACAGGCAGGCCAGGCAGACACGTTGGACGGACAGGACGGCCCCAGCCGGCCCGGGCCCCCGGCCGGCTCCCCCCTCACAGCAACGTGGTGCGGCCCCCGAACACGATCGGGGGCCGCACGGGGGCCGCGCCACAACACTGCTAGAAAGCACTGCTCGGAAGCACCACGCCACCGGCGCCACTCACCTCTGCGCCGAGAAGAAGACACTCACCACCGCACCGAGAAGAACCGTTCCGCCGGCGGTCACCGATCGCCCGGCGCATTCCAACCGATGTGGGGAGACGGAGCGGGACTCGGCGAAAAAGATCGAAGTATGTCGGCGTCCGCCCGACGCGGATCGCCGCTCAGTGGCTGGTCATCAGCCCTGCCGGCCAGTAGCCCTCTGCCGCTCAGTGGCCCTGTTCGTCGCGGCGGCGCTGCCAGCGGTCCTCGATACGGTCCATCATCGAACGGCGTTGCCGGGCCTGCCGTCGCGTCGGCCCGCCGGTGCCTCCGGAGCCCCCGCCCGCCCGCCGCTCTCCCGCCTTCGGGGCCTTGCGCCACCCGGTCACGGCCAGTACGGCACAGCCGAGCATGACGAGGAAGCCGACCACACTGATCCAGATCTGCTGCGCGACCATTCCGGCCATGAGCAGGGCGATACCCACCAGGAAGCCCGCGACCGCTTGGTAGACCCGTCGCCGGGTGTACGTACGCAGCCCGCTTCCCTCAAGCGCTGTCGCGAACTTGGGATCTTCGGCGTACAGCGCTCGCTCCATTTGCTCGAGCATGCGCTGCTCGTGCTCCGAGAGCGGCACGGAGTCCTCCTACTCGTCGGTCGCGGGGGGCGACCGGGGTGCGACCCTTTCAGGATAGGCAGGGAATCGCCCCCGTGAAACCCGCCCCTCTACGCCAATTCACTGGCCAAGCCGCCTCCGCGGCCGGTGGTGATGCTGGCTGCATTCCCCACCCACCAGTCCGTCATGCCGGAACGTCGTACACCGATCATACGGGGCGAAGGGGCTGTTCGGGTGGCCTGTGGCCGACCGCACGCGGCGGTCGGGCCCGCCGCGGGGCCCGGCCCGGCGTCCGCGGTCAGTCGCGCTCGGCGAGGACGTGCAGCTGGGTGGCCACGGAGTGGAAGGCGGGCTGCTCCGCGGCGGCGGCCTCCAGCTTCAGCAGCGCCTCCATGGCGCCGGGCTCGGTGTCCACCAGCACGCCGGGGACCAGGTCGGCGAAGACCCGTACGCCGTGCACCGCGCCGACCTTGAGGCCGGTGGCGGTGACCAGCTCGGTGAGCTGGTCGGCGGTGAAGCGGCGCGGGACCGGGTCGCCCTCGCCCCAGCGGCCCGAGGGGTCGGTGAGGGCGTGGCGGGCCTCGGTGAAGTGGCCCGCCAGGGCGCGGGCGAGGACCGCCCCGCCCAGGCCGGCGGCGAGCAGGCTGAGGGTGCCGGCCGGGCGCAGCGCGTCGGCGGCGTTGCCCAGCCCCTCCGCGGGGTCGTCGACGTACTCCAGCACGCCGTGGCACAGCACGGCGTCGTAGCCGCCGCGCTCGACGACCTGGAACAGGCCGTGCGCGTCGCCCTGGACCGCGCTGATCCGGTCGGCCACCCCGGCCTCCGCGGCCCGGCGCTCCAGGGCGAAGAGGGCGTTCGGGCTGGGGTCGACGACCGTGACGCGGTGGCCGAGGCGGGCCACCGGCACGGCGAAGTTGCCGCTGCCGCCGCCGGTGTCGAGGACGTCCAGGGCGTCGCGCCCGGCGGCCTTGACCCGACGCTCCAGGGCGTCTTTGAGGACCTCCCAGACCACGGCGGTACGAAGGGATGCGCGCGGGCGCAGCGGGTCAGACACGGCGGGTGGCTCCTCGGCGGGGGCATGAACATCCAGTCGCTCACCACCCTATTCCGTATTCCGTCCGGCGCCGTGCCCAGCCCGCGCCGGGCAACCCACATCGCCCCGAGACACCGCCCCCGTTCCCGCGTGGCACCGCCTCCGCTCCCGCACTGCCCCCCGTCCGCGGCCTGCCACGGCCTGCCGCCCACAACTCCGCTCTGCACTTTCCCCGCTCCCCCGCGCTCCCCGGCGCTCCGCGCTGTGCCCCGCGTGGTCCGCGCCGCGCTCCCCGCGCTCCGCGCTCAGCCCGCCCGTTCCGCCCGCTGCGGTGGGAGCGCCGGCGGGATCCGCAGCAGCCGCTCCACGAGGTGCAGGAACAGCTCCGCGTCCCGCAGCAGGTCGTCGGCGTCGCGGCGACTGGCCGCGCCGGATATGCCGGCCTCGGCCCTGGCCCGCCGGCCGGCGCCGGCCGCGAACAGGGCGCTCCACTCGGCGAGTTCGGGAGCGACCTCCGGCAGCACGTCCCACGCGCTCCGGATACGCTGCCTGCGGCGCACGGTGGTCTCCGGCCGGCCGCGGACGGCGAGGACGGCGGCCGCGGTGCGCAGCGCGGCCAGATGGGCCGTGGCGAACCGCTCGTTGGGGCTTTCCAGGGTCTGGGCCTCGTCGAGGCCGTGCTGGGCCTGGGCGAGCAGGTCGAGGGCGGCGGATGGCGCTGCCGTCCGCCGCAGGACGGGGTGGACATCGCTCGGGGGACCGTACGCAGCGGAGCTGCCCGCGGTGGGACGAGCTGCCATGACGAACCTCCTGTCGTCGCATGCCGGTTGAGGACCGAATGCCGATTCGGACCGCTGAACCCCATCGTGAGGTACACCACTGACAATCAGCCCTGACCTGCATTTTCGTCCGAATCGAGGGGTATTGCCGGGGCTCGGACCGCCACCCCGGCGCGGATGCGGGGCGCATCCCGCACGGATCGCCGCGACCCCCTTGCGGAAGGGGCCGCGGAATCCCCATACTTTTTGAACTGACCAGTCAGTTCAAGGAGGGGATCGTGGACAGCACCCCGCACGGGGCGGCGGTCACGGCCGCGGGATTCGGGGTCAAGGGCCCCCGCGGATGGGCGTTCCGGGACATCGGCATCACGGCGGAACCCGGCGCGCTGATCGCCGTACAGGGGCCGTCGGGCTCCGGCCGTACGTGTCTGCTGCTCGCGCTCACCGGCCGGATGAAGACCGCCGAAGGCACCGCCGAGATCGGCGGGTTGCCGCTGCCCAAGAAGATGGCCGGGGTCCGGTCCGTCACCGCGCTCGCCCATGTACCCGGGATCGCCGAGCTCGATCCGGCGCTGACCGTGGGCGAGCATCTGCGCGAACGCGCCCTGTTGCAGGGCCGGTTCGGCGGTTCGCTCGGCTCGCTGCTGCGCCCCCGGCAGGAGCGCCGGGCCGCGGCCCGCGCCCTCGTGGACACCGCGCTCACCGCCGCCGGCCTGGACCTGGACGCGCTGCCCAAGGGGATCCGCACCTCCGTACGCGATCTGGAACGGCTGGAGGCGCTGCGGCTGTCCGTGGCGCTGGCGCTGGTCGGCCGCCCCCGGCTGCTGGCCGTCGACGACACCGATCTGAAGCTGTCCGACGAGGAGCGCGCCGCGGCCTGGGCGATGCTGCGCTCCCTCGCGGCGGCCGGCACCACCGTGCTCGCGGTGTGCAGCGAGCCGCCGCAGGACACCGCGGGCGTGGTGCTGGTACGCACCGGCCGCCCGGAGCGGGACGCTGCCGACGCCCCCGCGGACGGCGGGCACGACGACGAGGAGGGGGCGGCCGATGCGCTCGCCGAAGCTGGCCGCGCTTGAGCTGAAGCGGTTCGGGAGGGGGAAGCTGCCGCGTGCCGCGCTGGCCGCCCTCCTGCTGCTGCCGCTCCTCTACGGCGCGCTGTACCTGTGGTCCTTCTGGGACCCCTACGGCCGGCTGGACAAGATCCCGGTCGCGCTGGTCAACGAGGACAAGGGCGCCGAGGTCGACGGGAAGCGGGTCTCGGCGGGCGACGGCATCGTCGCCGGGCTGCGCGACAGCCACACCTTCGACTGGCGCCACGTGGACGCCAAGGAGGCCGCGCGGGGCGTCGAGGACGGCTCGTACTACCTCTCGCTGTCCATCCCGCAGGACTTCAGCCGGAAGATCGCGTCCAGTTCGGGGAGCCACCCGGAGACCGGCCTGCTCAAGGTCCGTACCAACGACGCGAACAACTACATCGTGGGCCAGATCTCCCGGACGGTGTTCTCCGAGGTCCGCTCGGCGGCCTCGGAGAAGTCCTCGCGCACCTTCCTGGACAAGATCTTCGTCTCGTTCTCGACCCTGCACGGCAAGACCGAACAGGCCGCCAACGGCGCCGACCGGCTCAGGAACGGCATCGGCCGGGCCAGGGACGGCGCCGGCAAACTGGCCGACGGCCTGGGCACCGCGAAGAACGGCAGCGGCCAACTGGTCGGCGGCCTGGGCGACCTGGACGCCGGCGCCGGCCGACTCACCCAGGGCAGCGCCGATCTCGCCAAGGGGGCCGGTACGGCCGCCGACGGATCGCGCCAACTGGCCGACGGGTCCGGGCAGGTGGCCGACGGGACCCAGCAGCTGGCCGACACGGTCAACGGGCTCGTCGGCAAGGTCGGGCCGTTCATCCGGGCGCACGGCAGGGAGATCGGCGAGGCGGCGCAGCTGGTGGCCGACGGCTCGCAGGCGGTCCGCGACCACCTGGACAAGCTGCCCGCCGCAGCCGCCACGGGGGCGAAGCTCTCCCGCGGGATCGCCGACCACCTGGACACCTACTACCGGCTGCGCTGCGACAGCGGCATCACCCTGGACACCTCCTGCGCCGAGCTGAAGCAGATCAAGGACCAGGCGGCCACCGCGGCGGACACCGCCGAGGAGGTCAGCGGCTACGTCCACGACCAGCAGAACCTCGACCAACTGGGCCGCGACCTGGACACCCTGCACTCCCTGGCCGCCGAACTGGCACAGCACGGCCCGACGCTCGGCGCCGACATGGACGCCGCGGTCCACAAGATCAACGACCTCAACGACGGCGCCCACAAGGTCTCCGCGGGCGCCCGCGAACTGGCCGCGGGCAACGCCCGGTTGGCCGCCGGCGCGGGCCGGCTCAACGACGGCACGCGGCAGCTGCACGACGGGACCGGCCGCGCCGCGTCCGGTATGAGCGACCTGGACTCCGGCGTCGGCAAGCTCAAGGACGGCGCGCAGACGCTGGACGGCGGGATGTTCAAGCTCTCGGACGGCTCGGCCGAACTGGCCGACGGACTGCACGACGGTGCGCGGCAGATCCCCGACTACGGCAAGAAGGACCGCGACGCGCGCACCCTGGTGATGTCCGACCCGGTCCGGCTGGCGTCCGGTGCCGCACACAAGGCGCCCAACTACGGCACGGGGTTCGCCCCGTACTTCATCCCGCTGTCTCTTTGGGTCGGCGCGATGGTGGCGTACATGCTGATCGCGCCGCTCAACCGGAGGGCGCTGGCGATGGGCGCGTCCCCGTGGCGGGTGACGCTGTCCGGATGGCTGCCGGTGTTCGGCATCGGGGTGCTCCAGACCGCGGCGCTGATGTCCGTCCTGCACTTCGCGCTCGGCCTGGAGATGGTCAGGGCGGCCGGCACGATCGGCTTCCTGATCCTGGTCACGGCCTGCTTCTCGGCCATCGTGCAGTGGCTGAACGCGAAGTTCGGGCCGGCCGGGCGGATCCTCGTCCTGGCGCTGCTGATGCTCCAGCTGACGTCGGCGGGCGGCACCTATCCGGTGCAGACCAGCCCGGGCTTCTTCGGGGCCATCCACCCCTATCTGCCGATGAGTTACATCGTGGCCGGGCTGCGGCGACTCATCACGGGCGGCGACCTCGCGCCCGTATGGCAGGGCAGTGCGGTGCTGCTGGCGTTCACCCTCGGGGCGCTCGCGCTGACCTCTCTGGCGGCGCGGGGCCGCCAGGTGGTGCGCATGAAGGACCTGCACCCGGAGCTGAGCCTGTGAACGCCCACCCGTCACCCGCCGGCTCCCTGCCCGACGCCCCGCGGGATGCGCGCCGATCCGTCGCGACCGGCACAATCACCTCCATGGACAGCTCCAACACACGCCGCGACGCCACCCGGCGCAAACTCTTCGAAGCCGCGGTCACGCTCATCGCCGAACAGGGCTTCTCCTCCACCACGGTGGACGAGATCGCCGAGCGGGCGGGCGTCGCGAAGGGCACCGTCTACTACAACTTCGCGAGCAAGAACGTGCTCTTCGAGGAGTTGCTGCGGCACGGCATCGAGCTGCTGGCGACCTCCCTGCAGGCCGCCGCCGACGAGGTCGCCGACCGGGGCGGCACCCGGATCGACGCGCTGGACGCCATGATCCGGGCGGGTCTGGACTTCATCTCCCGCTACCCGGCGCTCACCCAGCTCTACGTCGCCGAACTGTGGCGCACCAACCGCGCCTGGCAGTCCACGCTGATGGTGGTGCGCCAGCGGGCCATCACGGTGGTGGAGGACGTCCTGCGGGAGGCGGTTGCCCAAGAGGAGCTGAGCGAGGAGATCGACATCCCGCTGACCGCCTCGGCGCTGTTCGGGATGGTGCTGGTCGCCGCCCTGGACTGGCAGTCCTACCAGCCGGACCGCTCGATCGACGATGTGCACGCGGCGCTGTCGCGGCTCCTCCAGGGGCGGGTCACCGGCCGCCCCGCCTGAGAGACGGGCGCCTGGGAGGCGGGCGGCCCGCGGAGCCCCGCCGCCCCCGTACGCACAAGTGCGCTGCCCTGGCACGGATCGTTCCCCCGCCGATCCGACCAGGGCAGCGCTGCCCCCGTGTTTCCCCCGTGTTCCCCCCTACATCCCCCGTTGCGTCCGGGAGCCGCGCCGTTCCGCCGCCCCGTGTCGGCGGTGCGGCGCCGCGTCCCGTCCGTGGCCCCTACTTTTCCGTCCAGGGGGGCTCCGGCCCATCCGCGTACCTACTCATCTCGGCGTCTGAGTACGGATACTCAAAGCTGAGCACCGGGCCCCAGCGGCCGGGCGCCCGGCCCCGGCGACCGCCTACGATCTCCGGCGTGTCCGTACTTCCCTTGGTCTTCACCAGCGGCTGGGCGAGCGGGATCAACGCCTACGCCGTCGTCCTGCTCCTCGGTCTGCTCGGCGCGACCGGCATCACCGACGAGGTGCCCGCCGCGCTCCAGCGCCCGGATGTGCTGATCGTCGCGGCGGTGCTCTTCGTCTGCGAGGCGGTGGCCGACAAGATCCCGTACGTGGACTCGGTCTGGGACGCCGTGCACACGGTGATCCGGCCGGTCGCGGGCGGTGTGGTGGCGGCCCTGCTGGCCGGGCACAACGGGTCGCTGCCGGAGCTCGCGGCGGGCGCCGTGGGCGGCTCCACGGCGCTGCTGAGCCATCTGGTCAAGGCCGGCACCCGGATCGCGGTCAACACCTCACCGGAGCCCGCCAGCAACATCGTGCTGAGCCTGGTGGAGGACCTGGGCGCGGCGGGGATCATCGTGTTCGCGCTCTTCCACCCGGTGATCGCGGCGGTCGTCGCGGCGCTGCTGCTGGCCGCGGGCATCACGGTGGTGGTCCTGCTGTGGTCGCGGATCCGCCGCTGTCTGCGGCGCCGCCGGCAGCGGCGCGAGGAGCGGCGGGCGGCGGCGGCCGGCGGCGCGGTGCCGACCGCGGACCAGGACCTCTCCGCCCCTGACTCACCGGACAGGCTCTGACCTGCCGCCGGCCCGCGCGACCGGCCGCGGCGGGCGTTGTCGGTGCCGCCGGATAAAGTCGCGGGCATGGCAGGGATTGCGGTGATCGGCGCCGGGATGGGCGCGATGGCGGCCGCCGCCCGGCTGGCCGTCGCGGGCCACCGGGTGGCGGTGTTCGAGCGCGGCGCGACGTACGGCGGCGCGCTGCGCCGGTTCGAGCGGGACGGCTTCGCCTTCGACACCGGACCCGGCCTGCTGCATCTCCCCGCGGTCTACCGCGATCTGTTCCTCAAGACCGGACGCGAGCCCCTGGAGAGCTGCGTCGGGCTGACCCAGGTCGACCCGGCGAGCCGGCACGTCTTCGCCGACGGCACCTCCGTGGCGCTGCCGAACGCCTCCCGCGCCGGTGTCCTGGCGGCCCTGGACGAGGCGTTGGGCGCCGGCGCCGGCGAGCGCTGGAGCGATCTGGTGGGCCGCGCCCGCGAGGCGTGGGACGCCACCCGCCGGCCGCTCCTGGAGGAGCCGCTGTGGGCGGACCGGCGGGGCCCGGGGGGC
>NZ_KN708638.1:2171834-2199288 GCF_000805335.1 Streptomyces sp. CT34
CGCGACCCGTATCCGGCGGTGCGCCGGCGCGGCCTGTTCGGGCGCGGCAAGGGCCCCACCACCGCCACCCTCGCGGAGGTCGCCCGGCGCGAGCTGGCCGACCCGCGGCTGATCGCCCTGCTGGAGAGCCATGCGCTGGCCTACGGCTTCGACCCGCGCCGCGCCCCGGCGAGCGCGGCCGTGCTGCCGTACATGGAGCAGACCTTCGGCAGCTGGTACGTCCGCGGCGGGATGCGGGCGCTGGCCGACGCGCTGTACGAGCGCTGCCGGGCGCGCAGGGTGGAGTTCACCTTCGGCGCCGAGGTGACCCGGATCGTCGAGAAGGACGGCCGGGCGGCGGGCGTCGAACTGGCCGGCGGGCGGCTCGCCGAGGCGGAGTTCGTGGTCGCCGGCATCGACCCGGTGCAACTCCCCGGGCTGTGCGCCGGGCGGGATCCGTGGGGCGCGGACGCGGTCCGCCCCGACCTGGGGCCGGGAGACCGGGCCACCGCGCGGCTGACGGTCTGTCTGGCGCTGCGCGGGGCCCGCCCGCGGGAGGCCGTCCACCGGACCGTGGTCCACGCACCGGACCGCGCGGCGGAGCTGGCGGGCGTCTTCGGCGACGGCCACGGCCTCCGGGAGCCCTGTGCCCGGCCGACGGTGACGGTGCTGCGCCCCGACGACCCCGCCACCCGGCCCGACGACGGCCACGAGGCGGTCACCCTGACCGCCACGGTCGCCCCGCACGGCCCCGTCGACTGGTACGACGCGGAGGCGCTGGCGGGGGAAGCCGACCGGATGACCGATGTCGCCGAGGCCGCGGTACCGGGCCTGCGGGAGCGGGTGCTGTGGCGGGAGATCGTGCCGCCCACGGAGAGCGGCCCGGTGCCGGGCCCGGCACTGGCCGGGCAGGAGGGACGCTTTCTGCACCCCGGCAACCGCACCGCGATACCGGGGCTCTACGCGGTCGGCGGCTGGTCCCATCCGGGCGGCGGGCCGGCGCACGCCGGGATGTCCGGCGCGATCGTCGCGGGCCTCATCGTGAACGGCGACGACTGGCGCGGCTCGACCTGACCGACCGCCGGCCCCGGGGCCGGCGGCTCAGTAGTGGTAGCGCTGCTCGCCGTACCCCTGCTGAGGCTGCTCGCCGTATCCCTCCTGGGGCGGCGGGTACGGCTGCTGCTCCGCTCCGTGTCCGGGGTCGCGCTGCTGCGGCATCCAGACCCCGCCGGGCGGCGTCTCGCCGTACCCGTGGCCGGGGGTGCCCAGCGGCTGGCCCAGGGCGTCGTACTGCTGCGCGGCGTAGGGCGCCTCGCCGAAGGGGCTGGGCTCCTCGTAGGGGTCGTAGTGCCCGGAGTACTGCTGGGTGCCGATGTACGGGTCCGAGTAGGGCGCCTGCCGGCCCTGGTGCAGACCGTCGTCATAGGCCGGGTAGGGGTCGGCGTAGGCGTCCTGGCCGGCGGCGGGCGAGCCGTAACTTCCGCCGTAGGCATAGCCGTTGCCGTCGCTGTCGTGGGTGGCGTTGCCGAAGACGTCGTACGAGGTCGGTGCGGGTGCCTGGGCGGCGCGGGCGTCGGAGCTGTAGACGCCGTAGGCACCGGTCTCGTCGGGCAGCGGCTGCGGGGCGTAGACGGTGGCGTCGGCCTGGGCGTAGACGGTGGCGGCATCCGGCTCCGGATACGGCATGGCGTACTGCTCGCCGTATCCGGAATGCTCGCCGTACGCGGCGCCGTCCTGGAAGGGGGCGGACGGCGCGGCGTACCCGGACGGGTCCGGCGCCGCCCCGTACGGGTCCTGGCCCTCGAAGCCGCCGGTGGCGTAGCCGCTCCCGGCCGGGTACGGCTCCCCGGCGGTGCTGTGGCCGGTGGCATCGCCGGGCGCGGCGTCGGCGGATGCGGCGTCGGCGGACGCGATGTCGGCGGACGCGGCGTCACCGGGCGGGACCGCCTCCATGTCGGAGACCTGCAGGGACGGTTCAGCGGCGCGCCTGCCGGACGGGCGGGCGCGGCGCCGGCGGTTCTCCCTGGGCTTGCCGCCGAGCGCCCAGCCGGCGGTGAAGCCGCGGCGGAAGGAGAGCGTCACATAGGTCTGCCCGACGGCGAAGGCGACGATGCCCACCGCGATCACGATCACCGAGGGGACGAGGACACCGGCCACCACGCCGAGGAATCCGGTGAGCGCCAGCAACCGCCAGCGCAGCCGGGCCTTGTGCTGGAAGAGAACCTCACCGAGCAGCCACAGAGCGACCAGGGCGAACGCGATGTAGAGGATCGTCCAGCCCATATGCGCCCCTCTTCCGCCGGATTCCGGCCACCGTGGTCAGGGCCGCTGGTGCAGCCCCAGATTCTCGTAGATTTCCAGGGTCGCCGTGGAGTGGTTCAGGGTAATGAAGTGCAACCCGGGAACGTCCTCGGCCATCAAGCGCGCACACAGTTCCGTCGCGTACTCGATGCCAATGGAGCGTACCGCCGCCGGGTCGTCCTTGACGGCGAGGATGCGCGCCGCGAGCTCGGGCGGGAACGCGGCATTGCTGAGCTGCGCGAACCGCTCGATCTGCCGCACGTTCGTGACCGGCATGATCTCCGGAATGATCGGCGTGGAGCAACCCGCGGCACCGACGCGGTCGCGCAGCCGGAGGTAGTCCTCCGGGTAGAAGAACATCTGGGTGATCGCGAAGTCGGCGCCCGCACGGCACTTGGCGACGAAGTGCGCCACGTCCGCGTCCCAGTCCGTCGAGCGCGGGTGCATCTCGGGGAAGGCGGCCACGCCGACGCAGAAGTCGCCGGACTCCTTGATCAGCCGGACCAGTTCGGCGGCGTAGGAGACGCCCTCGGGGTGCTTGATCCACTCGCCCATGGGGTCGCCGGGCGGGTCGCCGCGGAGCGCGAGCATGTTGCGGATCCCGGCGTCGGCGTACTGGCCGATGATGTTGCGCAGATCGGCCAGGGAGTGGTTCACCGCGGTCAGATGGGCGACCGGGGTGAGGGTGGTGTCGGTGGCGATGCGCTCGGTGGCGCGCACCGTGCCGTCACGGGAGGTGCCGCCGGCACCGTACGTCACCGACACGAAGGTCGGGGCGACGGCCTCGATCCGGCGAATGGCGTTCCACAGGGTCCGCTCGCCCTTCTCGGTCTTCGGGGCGGCGAACTCGAACGAATAGGACCGCTTGCCGGAGGCGAGCAGTTCGCGCACGGTCCGGGCGCGATCAGTCCTGGTGGACGCTGTTCCTAGGGCCATACGGGCAGGTTAACCACACCCCGGACGGACACCAACCGCCATCGACGTAATGCCGGGTTCGTCTGGTTGCTGTCCACTCCGTGGACATCCCGCGGCCACTGGGCGGCCCGCCCGGTGCGGGTCACTCGCCCCAGGTGCGGATCCGCTTCGCCAGGCCCGCCGCGGCGGCGCCCGGGTCGTCCGCCTCCGTGATGGCGCGGACCACGACCACCCGGCGTGCGCCGGCCGCCAGCACCTCGTCGAGATTGCCGGCGTCGATCCCGCCGATCGCGAACCAGGGGCGCTCGGGTGTGCGCGCGGCGGCGTACCGGACCAGGTCCAGGCCGGGGGCGTGCCGTCCCGGCTTGGTCGGCGTGGGCCAGCAGGGGCCGGTGCAGAAGTAGTCCACGCCGGGCTCCGCGAGCGCGGCGTCCACCTCGGCCTCGGCGTGCGTGGAGCGGCCTATGAGGACGTCCGGGCCGAGGAGGGCGCGGGCGGCCGGGACCGGCAGGTCGCCCTGTCCCAGGTGCAGCACCTCGGCGCCCGCGGCATGGGCGACGTCCGCGCGGTCGTTGACCGCCAGCAGCTTGCCGTGCCGCCGGCAGGCGTCCGCGAAGACCTCCAGGTGGCGCAGCTCCTCGCCGGCCTCCATGCCCTTGTCGCGCAGCTGGACGATGTCCACACCCGAGGCCAGCACCGCGTCCAGGAACTGCGGGAGGTCGCCCTGGCGGGTGCGCGCGTCCGTGCACAGATACAGCCGGGCGTCGGACAGGGCCTGTCGTGCGGTGGTCATCGGGCGGCTTCCCCCTGGTCGGCGGCGTACGGGCCGGAGCCCGGCCCGTACGCCGCTCGGATGCGGTTGCTGGTGCGGTTCGGCTGAGGAGCGCGGTGCGCGTCAGACGGCGAGCGCCTGAGCCCGGCGCTTCACCTCCGTGCCGCGATTCTCGCGCAGCGCCTGCGCCGGGGTGCCGGGCAGGGTGTCATCGGCGGTGAAGAGCCACTCCAGCATCTCGTCGTCGGCGAAGCCGTCGTCCCTGAGCAGCGTCAGCGTCCCGACGAGCCCCTTGACGACCTTGCCGTCCTTGATGAATTCGGCGGGCACCTGGAGCACCCGGTTCTCGCCACGGCGCACCGCGATCAGCTGGCCCTCCTTGACCAGCTGCCGGACGCGGGTCACCTCGACGCCGAGCCTTTCGGCGATGTCGGGGAGAGTGAGCCAGGCGGGGACGAGTTCATCGATCTTTGCGTCAATCTCGGTCACAGGACAAGCGTGCCACCTCCCACTGACAGCCGGTAGCCGGGCCTCGCCATCAGGGGCCCGCGGCACACCGGCGGGTGACCGGCCCGGCCCGCCCAGGACCTTTCCGGCCCCGATCCATCGGGCCGGCCCTACCGCTCCGCGGACTTGAGGGGTACGGACGCGTCCGCCGCCCGCTCCCGGTCGAGCACCGCGCCCCGCTCGATGAGCTTGCGCCCCTGGGCCAGGTCCCGCGGGCGACCGACCGCCAGCAGCGCCACCAGCCGCCCGCCCCGCAGCCAGATCACCGACCAGGCGGCGCCGGCCGGATCGCCGCGCCACACCAGCTCGTCGGCGTCCACGTGGTGGCCCGCGTACTGCACGAACCGCCCGAACTGCTCGGACCAGAAGTACGGGACCGGGTCGTAGGCCACGCCCTCCGCCTCGCCGCGGGCGATGTTCTCGGCGACCGTGCGGGGCCCCTGGAGGGCGTTGTCCCAGTGGTGGACCAGCAGCCGGGTGCCGTAGCGGGCCGAGGGGAAGGAGGCGCAGTCGCCGACCGCGTACACATCGGGGACGGAGGTGCGCAGCTGCTCGTCGGCGAGGACGGAGCCGTCCGCGGGCGACAGGGCGACGCCGGAACCGGCCAGCCAGGCGGTGGTGGGGCGGGCGCCGATCCCGATGACGACGGCGTCGGCGGGCAGCACCGTGCCGTCCTCCAGGGCCACCTCGCCGGGGGCGACGGACGCGACCCGCGCGCCGGTGCGCAACTCCGCCCCGGCGTCCGCGTACCAGTCGGTCATGTACGCGGCGACCTCGGCGGGCAGCGCGCCCGCCAGCGGGCGGTCGGCGGCCTCGACGACGGTGACCTCGCAGCCCGTCTCACGGGCCGCGGTGGCGAACTCGGCGCCGATCCAGCCCGCCCCGACGACCACGATCCGGTGCTGGGCGGCGAGCACCGGCCGCAGCCGCTCGGCGTCGTCCAGGGTGCGCAGCAGGTGGACGCCGGGCAGGCCCTCGCTGCCGGGCAGCGTGATCGGCTCGGCGCCGGTCGCGATCACCGCGTAGTCGTACGGGACCGGCCCCTCGGCGGTGTCGACCTCATGGGCGTCCGGGCGCAGCGCGCGGACCGGGCGGCTGAGGTGGAGGTCGATGCCGAGGGCGGCGAAGTCGACGTCGAAGGCGGAGCCGTCGGCCTTGCCGAGGAGCACCGCCTTGGACAGCGGCGGACGGTCGTAGGGCTGGTGGGGCTCGTCGCCGAGGAGCGTGATCGCGCCGCGCCAGCCTTGTTCGCGCAGGGCTACGGCGGTCTGCACACCCGCGATTCCCGCACCGGCGATCACCACGCGCGGCGTGCGGTCAGGGGCCTGGGAAGACTTGCTCTGCTCGCTCACCCGATCACTCTAGGACGGCGGATGACGCGGCTCGCAGCAGCGCGCAAGGAGATCTCTGACACAGCGTCACAGGCGGTGACGCCGGAACCCGCCCCGGCGGCACCGCCCGGCGGGGCCGGCTACGGCACAGGACGCTCCCTTACGGGGCATCGCGACCCGTACTAGGGTGGCGGCCACACGCACTCGCGGGAGCCCGGACGGACCGGGCTGAGAGGGAGGCTGGCCGGCCTCCGACCGTACGAACCTGATCCGGGTCATGCCGGCGAAGGGAGGGGCTGGACGCCCATGCATCCACCTGCCACATCACCGAAACCGCCCGCGGCACCTGCCGGGCACCCCGACGTGCTGGTCATCGGGGGCGGCATCATCGGGCTGGTCACCGCCTGGCGGGCGGCCGGCCGCGGTCTGCGCGTCGCGGTGGCCGACCCCGCGCCCGGCGGCGGCACGGCCCGCGTCGCGGCCGGCATGCTCGCCGCGGTCACCGAGCTGCACTACGGCGAGCAGACCCTGCTGGGTCTCAACCTCGCCTCGGCGCAGCGCTATCCGCGCTTCACGGAGGAGCTGGAGGAGGCCGCCGGGCAGCGGATCGGCTACCGGCGGTGCGGCACCCTGGTCGTCGCACTGGACACCGACGACCGCGCCCACCTGCGCGAACTGCACGCCCTCCAGACCCGTTCGGGACTGGACTCGCAGTGGCTGACGGGGCGCGAGTGCCGTCGTCTGGAACCGATGCTCGCCCCCGGGGTGCGTGGTGGGCTCCGGGTGGACGGCGACCACCAGGTCGATCCGCGGCGGCTGCTGCGCGCCCTGCTGGCCGCCTGCGAACGCGCCGGGGTGGTCTTCCACCGCGACCGGGCGGTGCGCCTGACGACCGGTGACGGACGGGCCTCGGGGGCCGAACTCGCCGACGGGACACGGCTGTCGGCCGGCCAGGTCGTCCTGGCCGGGGGCAGCCACAGCAGCCGGCTCGCCGGGGCCCCCGCCGCCGTCCTGCCGCCGGTGCGGCCGGTCAAGGGGCAGGTGCTGCGGCTGCGGATGCCGGACGCGCTCCCGGGTGGCGCGGCGTTCCTGGCGCGCACCGTACGGGCCGTCGTACGGGGCAACCCCGTCTATCTGGTGCCGCGGGAGAGCGGGGAGCTGGTCCTCGGCGCCACCAGCGAGGAACTCGGCTGGGACACCACGGTCACCGCGGGCGGCGTCTACGAACTGCTGCGGGACGCCCATGAACTGGTGCCCGGGATCACCGAACTGCCGCTGGTCGAGAGCTGCGCGGGGCTGCGCCCCACCTCCCCCGACAACGCGCCGCTGCTCGGGCCGACCGAGCTGCCCGGCCTCCACCTGGCCACCGGCCACTTCCGCAACGGTGTGCTGCTGACGCCGGTCACCGGTGAGGCGATGGCCGAGGTCCTGGCCACCGGGAGCCTCCCGGAAGTGGCCCGCCCCTTCTCCCCCGCGCGCTTCCGCCCCACCGCCCAGGGCCCCGAGCGCGCCCGCGCCCTTGAGGAGCAGCCCGTATGACCACCGCCGGCGCCCCTGACACACCTGGCACGCCCGACAGTTCCGACACCCGCCACGCCACCGATGACGCCACCGTGTCCGTGTCCGTCAACGGGGAGGTCCGCCGGGTTCCCGGTGGGCTGACCCTCGACCGGCTGGTCGCGACGCTGTCCCGGGCCGCCGGCGGCGTGGCCGCCGCGGTCAACGAGACCGTGGTGCCGCGCGCCCAGTGGGCCGGCACCGCGCTCGGCGACGGCGACCGCGTCGAAGTCCTCACCGCCGTCCAGGGAGGCTGACCGTGGCCGACGACACGCTCACCATCGCCGGCACGGCGTTCCAGTCGCGCCTGATCATGGGCACCGGCGGAGCGCCCAGCCTCGACGTCCTGGAGCGCGCGCTGCTCGCCTCCGGTACGGAGCTGACCACGGTCGCCATGCGGCGGCTGGACCCGACCGTGCAGGGCTCGGTGCTGTCCGTACTGGAGCGGCACCGCATCCGGGTGCTGCCGAACACCGCGGGCTGCTTCACCGCCGGCGAGGCGGTGCTCACCGCGCGGCTGGCCCGGGAGGCGCTGGGCACCGACTGGATCAAGCTCGAAGTCGTCGCGGACGAACGCACCCTGCTGCCCGACCCGGTCGAGCTGCTGGATGCCGCCGAGACCCTCGTGGACGACGGCTTCACCGTGCTGCCCTACACGAACGACGACCCGGTACTGGCCCGCAAGCTGGAGGACGCCGGCTGCGCGGCGATCATGCCGCTCGGTTCGCCGATCGGCTCCGGGCTCGGCATCCGCAATCCGCACAACTTCCAGCTGATCACCGAACGGGCCGGCGTCCCGGTCATCCTGGACGCCGGCGCGGGCACCGCCTCGGACGCCGCGCTGGCCATGGAGCTGGGCTGCGCGGCGGTGATGCTGGCGTCCGCGGTGACACGCGCGCAGGAGCCGGAGCTGATGGCGGCGGCGATGCGGCACGCGGTCGAGGCCGGCCGGCTGGCGCACCGCGCGGGCCGGATCCCGCGCCGCCACTTCGCCCACGCCTCCTCGCCGACGGACGGCGTGGCGGAGCTGGATCCGGAGCGGCCGGCGTTCTAGGCCCTGTCGTCAGACTCCCGTCGTCCGCCCGAAGGGCGGGCCGGGCGGCGTCCGGTGCGTGCTCTCGGCGTGCCGGGCGACGGCCTCTGCACTTGGGTACTGGGGCCGTTGCCCGGTGCGGCGAAGGGGCCCCGCCCGAGCCGTGCGAAGCCGGTTCGGGCGGGGGCGCGTGCAGGGCGTCGGCAGGCAGGCGGGAGTTCGACGACAGCACACCTAGGGCCCGTCCGGTGGGGCGGCGCCGGAAGGGCCCGGCCCGCGGCTGCGCTCCTCAGGGGCCCGGGTGGGCCGCTCCCGCCCGGGCCGCGAATTCCCGTGGGGCGGCCGTGATCACCTGGTCGAGCAGGTCCCGGGAGGCCATCAGGGCCTCGATGGACCCGGTGATCCGGTCGCGCTCCCGGTGGAGCTCGCCGACGAGGTCGGGGCAGGTCGGCACCAGCCGGCCGTCGCCCTCGTCGCGCAGGCACGGCAGCACCTGCGCGATGGTCGCGGTGTTCAGTCCCGAGGTGAGCAGCGTGCGGATGCGGCGGACCTGCGCCACATCGGACTCCCGGTAGACGCGGTAGCCGCTGGGCAGCCGGTCGGGGCTGAGCAGGCCCTGCTCCTCGTAGTAGCGCAGCAGCCGCTCGGGGGTGGCCGTCCGCCGGGCCAGCTCACCGATCCGCAGCGTCGCCATCCGGCGTCCCCCTTCGTCCCGTTCCGTCGCATGTGAACGCGTTCGAGCGCTTCTTCTCGTGGTGCGTTGCCGCCGCCCTCCCTGAGAGCGGACGGCGGCCCGCGCCCGATTATTCCGGCCGTTCCGGCGGTTGTCCCGGCCGTTCCGGCGCGCCCGCCCCCGCCGCCGGCCCGGTCACCGTTCCGCCACGGTGCGCCGGGGCGGCGGCCGGGGCGTTCGCGGTATCCGTGCTTGCTCGTAGACTCGTCTGCCGTGGATACGACGCTTCAGGACCCTTCCCCGGCCTTCGGCGGGGGAGACCCCGTGGTGGGCCAGCTGCTCGACGGCCGCTATCGCGTCCAGGCGCGCATCGCCGCCGGGGGGATGGCCACCGTCTACCGAGCCGTGGACACCCGGCTCGACCGCGTGCTGGCGCTGAAGGTGATGCACCCGAGCCTGGCCGTGGACGGGGCGTTCGTCGACCGCTTCATCCGCGAGGCCAAGTCCGTCGCCCGGCTGTCGCACCCGAACGTGGTGGGCGTCTTCGACCAGGGCACCGACGGGACGTACGTCTACCTGGCGATGGAGTACGTCGCCGGGTGCACCCTGCGCGATGTGCTGCGCGAGCGCGGCGCCCTCCAGCCGCGGGCCGCACTGGACATCCTGGAGCCGATCCTCGCCGCCCTGGGGGCCGCGCACCGCGCCGGCCTGGTGCACCGCGACATGAAGCCGGAGAACGTGCTCATCGGCGACGACGGCCGGGTCAAGGTCGCCGACTTCGGCCTGGTCCGCGCGGTCGACACGCACACCACCGCCTCCACGGGCTCGGTCCTGGGGACGGTCTCGTATCTCGCCCCCGAGCAGATGGAGCACGGCACCGCGGACGCGCGGGTGGATGTCTACGCCTGCGGCGTGGTGCTCTACGAAATGCTCACCGGCAGCAAGCCGCACACCGGCGGCTCCGCGGCGCAGATCCTCTACAGCCATCTGCACGACGACATCACCCCGCCCTCCGAGCTGGTGCCCGGTCTGCCGCCCGAGCTGGACGAGCTGGTCGCGCTGGCCACCGCCCGCGAGCCGCAGGACCGCCCGCAGGACGCGGTGGCGCTGCTGTCCCGGTCGCAGTCGGCCCGCGCCCGGCTGACCGACGCGCAGCTGGATCTCGTACCCCCGCAGGCCAGGGACGTGCCCGCGGGCGGCGGCGACTTCGAGGCCACCGACGTGATACCGCGCCCCGCGGGTGTGCAGCTGCCGCTGCCCGCCGAGGGTGAGGCGGAGCTGAACCGCACCAGCCGCCTGGAGATGCCGCCGGACGCGGCGCCGCCCGCCGAGCGGACCACGCGGCTGCGCCCGCCGCCCGCCCCGGACCGGCGCACGGACCGGCTCCGGCGGCGGCGGATCGTCACGGTCGTCGCGGCCGTGCTGCTGCTCCTCGGCGTGGGCACCGGCGTCTGGTACGTCAACTCCGGCCAGTTCACGACCGTTCCGGCGGTGCTGGACATGCCGCAGGCCAAGGCCGAGCAGACGCTCCGCGACGACGGCCTGCGGGTGAAGGTGGTGCGCGGCTTCAGCCCGAACGTGCAGCGCGGCCGTGTCATGGCCACGGACCCGGCGACCGGCCGGCGGATCCGCGGTACCGGCACGGTCACCCTCACCGTCTCCCGGGGCCCCGACAGCGTCGCGATCCCCGATCTGGCCGGCACGCCGGTCGCCGACGCCAAGCGCAAGCTGCGCGACCTCGGTCTGGTGCCGGGCACGGAGAGCCGGGAGTTCAGCGACGAGGTCGCCAAGGGGTCGGTGATCAGTACGGACCCGGCGGCGGGCAGCAGGCGGCGCCCCGACACGGCCGTGGGGATCACGGTCAGCCGGGGTGCCCCGGTGGACGTGCCCAAGGTGATCGGAAGCGCGCAGGCGGACGCCGAGGCGGCGCTGCAACAGGCCGGGTTCCGGGTGAAGATCGCCGATCAGCCGGTCTTCTCCCCGCAGGACAAGGGCACCGTCGCCCAGCAGTCGCCCGACCCGGGCGCCACCCTGGGCAAGGGCGACACGGTCACCCTCACCCTCTCCAAGGGGCCGGAGATGATCGCCGTCCCGGACGTCAGCGGCAAGAGCACCGCGGACGCCACCCAGCAGCTGACCAGCCTCGGCTTCAAGGTCGAGGTGCACAAGCCGCTGCTGTTCCCGCAGGACAGCGTCGACTCGCAGTCGGTCGCCCCCGGGGACAAGGCGCCCAAGGGCAGCACCGTGACGATCCGGCTCAAGGGCGCGCTGTAGCGGCCGGCCGCCGGACCGGGTGCCCCGCGGACGTCCGCGGGGCACCTGGCACCCTGGGAGGGTGAGTACTCCGCTGTCCCCCGAGGGCGCCGCCGGGCGCGCCCGCGCCCGCAACCCGGTCGGCGGCCATGTGCCGGTGGCCGGCGGCCTGGCCAAGGTCGGCCTCCCGTACGCCCGTGAGATGGGCGGCGAGACCGTCCAGGTCTTCGTCGCCAACCCGCGCGGCTGGGCGACGCCGCCCGGCAGCCCCGAGCAGGACGAGGCGTTCCGCGCCGGCTGCGACCGGGAGGGGATTCCGGCGTATGTCCATGCGCCGTATCTGATCAACTTCGGCTCGCACACCGAGGCGACGGTCGACAGGTCCGTGGCGTCGCTGCGGCATTCGCTGCGCCGCGGCCGGGAGATCGGTGCGCTCGGCGTGGTCGTGCACACCGGCTCGGCGACCGGCGGCCGGCCGCGCGAGGCGGCGCTGGCGCAGGTGCGGGAGCGGATGCGCCCGCTGCTGGACGAGCTGACGCACGACGACGACCCCTGGCTGCTGCTGGAGCCGACGGCCGGTCAGGGTGCCTCGCTGTGCGCGCTCGCCGAGGACCTCGGCCCGTACTTCGACGCGCTGGACCGGCATCCGCGGCTCGGCGTCTGCCTCGACACCTGCCACGCCTTCGCGGCCGGGCACGACATGGCGGCCCCGGGCGGGATGAAGGCGCTGCTGGACGAGCTGGTGCAGGTCACCGGCGAGGGCCGGCTCAAGCTGATCCACGCCAACGACTCCAAGGACGTGGTCGGCGCGCACAAGGACCGGCACGCCAACATCGGTGCCGGCCACATCGGCGCGGAGCCGTTCGCCGAGCTGTTCCGCCACCCCGCGACCAGCGGCGTCCCCCTGGTGATCGAGACCCCGGGCGGTCCGGAAGGCCATGCGGCGGATGTGGCCCGCCTCAAGGAGCTGCGCCGGCACTGATCCGCTGCCCGGCCCGCGCGGCCGCACGCCGGGGCCGGGGCCCGGGGCTCAGAGCTCCGGGCCCTCGCCCGGCTCCTCCTGGTACGAGTAGCGCTGCTCCCGCCACGGATCGCCCAGGTTGTGGTAGCCGCGCTCCTCCCAGAAGCCGCGGCGGTCCGCCGTCATGTACTCGATGCCGCGGACCCACTTGGGGCCCTTCCAGGCGTACAGATGCGGCACGATCAGCCGGACCGGGAAGCCGTGTTCGGCGGTGAGCAGCTCCCCGGAGCGGTGGGTGGCGAAGATGCAGTTCTCCGCGGCGAAGTCGGCCAGCCGCAGGTTCGAGCTGAAGCCGTACTCGGCCCACACCATCACATGGGTGACGTCGGGCGCGGGCGGCGCGAGCTCCAGGATCGTGCGGGTCAGCACCCCGCCCCACTCGGCACCGAGCATGCTGAACTTCGTCACGCAGTGCATGTCGGCGACGACGGTGGCATACGGCAGTGCCGTGAATTCCTCGTGGCTCCAGCAGTGCTTGGCGCCGTCCGCGGTGGCACCGAAGGCCCGGAACTCCCAGCGTTCGGGGCGGAACTTGGGGACCGGCCCGTAATGCGTCACCGGCCACCCCCGCTGCAGCCGCTGCCCCGGAGGCAGCACAGGCTCCTCTTCGCGGCGTTCCGGCTGACCCATGCCCCCATGGTGTCAGACCGTGAAGGGTGCCGATGACCAGGAAGGACGGATTCGGGCAACTCGTACTAAGCGTGAACTTACTGGACTCCTCGCTCCGGGCGATGCAAAGATGCGCGGCACCTACCCCGTACTCGCGTGAAAGGGGCCCGCAGCCATGCAGGGCGACCCCGAGGTCATCGAATTTCTCAACGAGCAGCTGACCGGCGAGCTCACCGCCATCAACCAGTACTTCCTGCACCACAAGATGCAGGAGAACTTCGGCTGGTACAAGCTCGCGAAGTACACCCGCGCCGAGTCCTTCGACGAGATGAAGCACGCCGAGGTCCTGACCGACCGGCTGCTCTTCCTCGAAGCGCTGCCCAACTACCAGCGGCTGTTCCACGTACGCGTCGGCCAGACCGTCACCGAGATGTTCCAGGCGGACCGGCAGATCGAGGTCGAGGCCATCGACCGGCTCAAGCGCGGTATCGAGCTGATGCGCGGCAAGGGCGACATCACCTCGGCCAACATCTTCGAGGACATCCTCGCCGACGAGGAGGAGCACATCGACTACCTGGACGCCCAGCTGGAGCTGATCGAGAAGCTCGGCGAGGCGCTCTACATCGCCCAGCAGATCGAGCAGCCGAGCTGAGCCCCCGGCACGATGCGCACCGGCGGCGCACCCCAGGGAGCTACGCGGCCGCCCGGAGGTCCGCGGGCTCCTGTGCGTCCGCCTCCGCGGCCAGCGGCTCGGGCTCCGCGCGCAGGACGTCGGGGGCGCCGCTGTCGATCAGCTCCCGGCGGGGGCATGCGCCGCGGCCCAGCAGCGACTGGATGCGGCGTACGCAGCTGCCGCAGTCGGTGCCGGCCTTGCAGGCGGAGGCGACCTTGCGGGGCGTGCAGGCACCCCGATCCGCGTGCTCGCGAACCTGCTGCTCGGTGATGCCGAAGCAGGAGCAGACGTACACGCGGGTTCACCTCCGTAAGGGCTCCTGATCCGATCCGGGCGATCGTCAGTGAGGTAATCCTTACCTTACCCGCGACGGCGAGGACTGAACAACGCCGTACAACGCAGTGGGGCGCGGATCACAGGATCCGCGCCCCACTTCCGTACGTCACGCCTTACTGGTCGCGGTACATCTCCGCCACCAGGAACGCCAGGTCCAGCGACTGGCTGCGGTTGAGCCGCGGGTCGCAGGCCGTCTCGTAGCGCTGGTGCAGGTCGTCGACGAAGATCTCGTCGCCGCCGCCCACACACTCGGTGACGTCGTCACCGGTCAGCTCGACGTGGATGCCGCCCGGGTGCGTGCCGAGGCTCTTGTGGACCTCGAAGAAGCCCTTGACCTCGTCCAGCACGTCGTCGAAGCGGCGGGTCTTGTGGCCCGAGGCCGCCTCGAAGGTGTTGCCGTGCATCGGGTCGCAGATCCACACGACCTGCGCGCCGGACGCGGTGACCTTCTCCACCAGGGCGGGCAGCCGGTCGCGGATCTTGTCCGCGCCCATCCGCGTGATGAAGGTGAGCCGGCCGGGCTCGCGGTGCGGGTCGAGCCGGTCGATGAGGGTGAGCGCGTCCTCCGGGGTCGTCGTCGGGCCGAGCTTCACCCCGATCGGGTTGCGGATCCGGGACGCGAACTCGATGTGCGCGCCGTCCAGTTGGCGGGTGCGCTCGCCGACCCAGACCATGTGGCCGGAGACGTCGTAGAGGTTGCCGGTCCGCGAGTCGACGCGGGTCAGCGCCGACTCGTAGTCCAGGATCAGCGCCTCGTGCGACGAGTAGAACTCGACGGTCCGGAACTCCTCCGGGTCCACCCCGCAGGCGTTCATGAAGTTCATCGCCCGGTCGATCTCGCGGGCCAGCGCCTCGTAGCGCTGCCCGGAGGGCGAGGACTTCACGAAGTCCTGGTTCCAGGCGTGCACCTGGCGCAGGTCGGCGTAGCCGCCAGTGGTGAAGGCCCGGACGAGGTTCAGCGTCGCCGCGGAGGCGTGGTACATCCGCTTGAGCCGCTGCGGGTCCGGGATGCGGGCCGCCTCGGTGAACTCGAAGCCGTTGACGGAGTCGCCGCGGTAGGTCGGCAGGGTCACGCCGTCGCGGGTCTCGGTCGGCTTGGAGCGCGGCTTGCTGTACTGGCCGGCGATCCGGCCGACCTTGACCACGGGGACGGACCCGGCGTAGGTCAGCACGGCGCCCATCTGGAGCAGCGTCTTGAGCTTGTTGCGGATGTGCTCGGCGGATACGGCGTCGAAGGCCTCCGCGCAGTCGCCGCCCTGGAGGAGGAACGCCTCGCCCCGGGCGACCGCAGCCAGGCGCTCGCGCAGCTGGTCGCACTCGCCCGCGAAGACGAGCGGCGGATAGGACTCCAGCTCCGCGATCACATCGCGCAGAGCCTCTTGGTCCGGCCAGTCGGGCTGCTGCGCCGCGGGCAGGTCTCGCCAGGTGTTGCCACCGGCTTGGGTTTCAGCGTTCACGGTCACATCCCCCACATTACGGGGTCCCGCAGGGGTGTCCGTCCGGCATCCGGACTGTGAGACACACCTGTCCGGGAAGTTCGGTAGGGTGCCCGGCATGTGCAAGCGACCGGCCATGAACTGGAACTGGTGGTGGACCGCTCATCCGGCGGCCCACTGATTCGCGCGCACATCCCACGATTTCGCGAAGGCCGCCCGAGGGGCGGCCTTCGGTGTTCCCACGGCCGTTCCCTCCGTACCGGACGCACTCCCGGAAGGAACCGCCATGCATCCCGAGCCCCAGATCCGGCCCGATGCCGCCACGCTGGTCCAGCGGCTGCTGGACCCCGCCTGCCCGCCGTTCGCCCTGCTGCGCCGCCGCGCCCCCGGGCGGGACGGCAGCGTCGTCGAGGTGCTGATCGGCGAGGTGACCGAGGTCGAGCGGCTGGCCGACATCCCGCTGGGCGAGGGGGTGCCGGACGCGCCGGTGACCGACGCTCTGGCGCTGGTCCCGTTCCGGCAGATCCGCGAGCGCGGATTCCGGGCCCACGACGACGGCACCCCGCTGGCCGTGCTGCGCCCCGCCGAGTGCCACGAACTGCCGCTGGAGGAGGTGCTGGCGGCGCTCCCGGCACACGCCGTACGGGTCGAGGGCGGGGCGTTCGACGTGGCCGACGAGGCGTACGCGGAGATCGTCGAGCGGGTAGTGCGGGACGAGATCGGCACCGGCGAGGGCGCGAACTTCGTCATCCGCCGCACCTTCGAGGGCGAGATCGCGGACTTCTCGGCGGCGGACGCGCTGGCGCTGTTCCGCCGGCTGCTGGCCGGTGAGCGCGGGGCGTACTGGACGTTCGTGGTGCACCGGCCGGGGGTGCGCACGCTGGTCGGCGCCAGCCCCGAGGTGCACGTCCGGATGACCGGAGGGACGGTCGTGATGAATCCGATCAGCGGGACCTACCGCTACCCGGAGCACGGGCCGACCCCGGAGAGCCTGCTGGCGTTCCTCGGCGACCGCAAGGAGGCCGAGGAGCTGTCCATGGTGGTGGACGAGGAACTGAAGATGATGTGCACCGTCGGCGACCGGGGCGGGGTGGTGATCGGGCCCCGGCTCAAGGAGATGGCGCATCTCGCGCACACCGAGTACGAGCTGCGCGGGCGCTCCACCCTGGACGTGCGGGAGGTCCTCAAGGAGACGATGTTCGCGGCGACGGTCACCGGGTCGCCGGTGCAGAACGCCTGCCGGGTCATCGAGCGGCACGAGCCGGTGGGCCCGGACGGGCACGGCCGCGGCTACTACGCCGGCGCGCTGGCGCTCATCGGGCGCGCCCCCGGGGACGACGGCGCGGGGAGCCGGACGCTGGACTCGCCGATCCTGATCCGGACCGCCGACATCACGCCTGGGGGCACCTCCCGCTCGAGCGGAGCCGAGAGTGGGGGAGGACGGCTGCGGGTGCCGGTCGGCGCCACCCTGGTGCGCGCCTCGGACCCGCACGGGGAGGTCGCCGAGACGCATGCGAAGGCTGCGGGCGTACTCACCGCCCTGGGCGTGCGGCGGGCGCCGGCCCGCCCGGCGGACGGCGGCCGGGCGCCGCGGCTGGCCGACGACCCGCGGGTCCGGGCCGCGCTGGACGCCCGGCGCGCCGGCCTGGCGCCCTTCTGGCTGCGGATGCAGCCGACCGCGCCGACCGCCGAGCTGCGCGGCCACGCCCTGGTCGTCGACGCCGAGGACACCTTCACCGCGATGCTGGCGCATCTGCTGCGCACCTCGGGGCTGACGGTGACGGTGCGCCGCCACGACGAGCCGGGGCTGCGCGAGGCGGCCCTCGCCCACCGGGGCCCGGTCGTGCTGGGCCCGGGGCCGGGCAACCCGTCCGACGCCGCCGACCCCAAGATGCGCTTCCTGCGTGCGCTGGCCGCCGAGCTGCTCGCCGGCCACCACGACGGGCCCGCCCGTCTCCCGGCCACCGCCCCTCGTCGAGGCCCTTCGGGCCGCGCGCTGCTCGGTGTCTGCCTCGGCCACGAACTCATCGCCGCCGAGCTGGGGTTGGAGATCGTCCGCAAGGACGTCCCGTTCCAGGGCGCACAGGAGCGGATCGACTTCTTCGGGCGGCCGGAGACGGTGGGCTTCTACAACACCTTCACGGCCCGCTGCGACGACCGTACGGCGGCCGAACTCGCCATGCATCGCGTGGAGTTGAGCCGGGACGAGGCGACCGGCGAGGTGCACGCGCTGCGCGGTCCGGGCTTCGCCGGGGTGCAGTTCCACCCGGAGTCGGTGCTGACCCTGGACGGCGCCACGGTCACCGCGCAGCTGATGGCAGCTGTCCTCGTGTGACCAGCATGTGCTCGCTGGTGCGGCCGGCCAGATGGTCCTCGACATTGGCCACGGTGGTCTCGATGATCTGACCGACCGCCTCTTCGGTGAAGTACGCCTGGTGCGAGGTGACCAGCACGTTCGCGAAGGTCATCAGGCGGGCGAGGGTGTCGTCGTCGATGACGTCCAGGGACCGGTCGAAGTAGAAGAGCCCGGCCTCCTCCTCGTAGACGTCCAGGCCGACGCCGGTGAGCCGGCCGGCCTTCAGCGTCTCGACCAGGGCCGCGGTGTCGACCAGCCCGCCCCGGCTGGAGTTGATCAGGATCGCGTCGTCCTTCATGGCGGCCAGTGCCGCCGCGTCGACGAGGTGCCGGGTGTCCTCGACCAGCGGGACGTGCAGGGTGATCAGATCCGCCTCGGCGAACAGCCGCTCCCGGGGGACGTAGCGCATGCCGAGCGCCACGCACTCCGGGTTCTCGGCGAGGTCCCAGCCGAGCAGGTTCATCCCGAAGCCGTGCGCGATCCGGGTGAACGCCTCGCCGATCCTGCCGGTGCCGACCACGCCCGCGGTACGGCCGCGCAGATCGCGCCCCAGCAGGCCGTCCAGCCGGAAGTCGAAGTTCCGGGTGCGGTTGGCGGCCCGTACGAGCCGCCGGTTCACGGCCAGCGCCAACGCCCAGGCGAATTCGGCGACGGCGTAGGGCGAATACGAGGAGACCCGGCCGATGGTCAGTCCCAGATCGGCCGCGGCCTCCAGATCGATGTTGTTGAAGCCCGTGGAGCGCTGGGCGACCATCTTGGTGCCGCCGGCCGCGAGGGTCTGCAGCACCTCGGCGCTCAGATCGGCGTTGACGCTGGTGCTGACGACCTCGTAGCCGTGCGCGATGGGGGCGGTGTCGCGGTTGAGGAAGACGTCCAGGCAGCGGACCTGGTGGTGGCCGTCGAACGCCTTCTCCAGCAGTGGCCGCTCGTCCGCCTGCACGCCGAATGCGACGATCTCCACGTTCCCTCCCGCCGGTGCGTGGTTTTCGGAATCCCGGGCCCCGCAGAAGCAATGGGCCGGATAGTCGCACATGGCGAATATGTCGCGTATGGCGAATATACGGCCCCTGGCCCGACGGTGCCGCCCGGAGGGAGGACGGCCCGGGTCAGCCGAAGAACACCCCGGCCTCGGCGTACAGCGCCGGGTCGACCGTCTTCAGCTTGGCGGTGGCGTCGGCGAGCGGCACCCGGACGATGTCGGTACCGCGCAGCGCGACCATCTTGCCGAAGTCGCCGTCCCGCACCGCGTCGATGGCGTGCAGCCCGAAGCGGGTGGCCAGCCAGCGGTCGAAGGCGCTCGGGGTGCCGCCGCGCTGGGTGTGCCCGAGGACGGTGGTCCGCGCCTCCTTGCCGGTGCGCGCCTCGATCTGCTTGGCCAGCCACTCCCCCACACCGGACAGCCGGACGTGCCCGAAGGAGTCCTTGCTGCCGTCCTTGAGGACCATCTCGCCGTCCTTGGGCATCGCACCCTCGGCGACCACCACGATGGGGGCGTAGCTGGCCTTGAAGCGGGAGTCGATCCAGGCGCAGACCTGGCCGAGGTCGAAGCGCTGCTCCGGGATGAGGATGACGTTGGCGCCGCCGGCCAGGCCGGAGTGCAGGGCGATCCAGCCGGCGTGCCGGCCCATCACCTCGACGACCAGGACCCGCATATGGGACTCGGCGGTGGTGTGCAGCCGGTCGATGGCCTCGGTGGCGACGCCGACGGCGGTGTCGAAGCCGAAGGTGTAGTCCGTGGCCGAGAGGTCGTTGTCGATGGTCTTGGGCACGCCGACGCAGGGGATGCCGTACTCCCCGTGGAGCCGGGCGGCGACGCCGAGGGTGTCCTCGCCGCCGATCGCGATCAGCGCGTCGGCCTCCTGCTTGGCCAGCGTCTCGTTGATCCGGCGGACACCGTCCGCCTCCTTGAAGGGGTTGGTCCGCGACGAGCCGAGGATCGTGCCGCCCCGGGGCAGGATGCCGCGCACCGCCGGGATGCCCAGCGGGATCGTGTTGCCCTCCAGCGGTCCGCGCCAGCCGTCCCGGAAGCCGACGAAGTCATATCCGTACTCCTGGGTGCCCTTGCGGACGATGCCCCTGATCACTGCGTTCAGACCCGGGCAGTCGCCGCCACCGGTCAGTACTCCGACCCGCATCGCTTCACCTACGTCCCGTCCATGGCCGCGCACGGCCGTCACAGAGCTGACCCTCGTCACGCTAATGGTGAGCTGGGTCACTCCGGGATGGGTGAGTCGCGAATTCCGCTTGTTCCCAACGGAGTTGACGCGAGGTGTTCACCCGTACGAGCGGAAGCGGTCACCGCCGGGGAGGGACGGGCACCCGGGACGCCTGCCTCACACCCCGTCGAGGCCGCGCTCTATCGCGTACCGCACCAGCTCCACGCGGTTGTGCAACTGGAGCTTGCCGAGGGTGTTCTGGACGTGGTTCTGCACCGTGCGGTGCGAGATCACCAGCCGCTCGGCGATCTGCTTGTACGAGAGGCCCTTGGCCACCAGGCGCAGCACCTCGGTCTCACGGTCCGTCAGCTGCGGGGCGCCCGGCTCGTCGGCGGTCGCCGGGGCCGGCTCGGTGGCCAGCCGGCGGTACTCGCCGAGCACCAGGCCGGCCAGCCCCGGCGTGAACACCGGGTCGCCGGCGGCCGTGCGCCGCACCGCGTCCAGCAGCTCCTCCGTGCTCGCCGACTTCAGCAGATAGCCGGTCGCACCGGACTTGACCGCCTCCAGCACATCGGCGTGCTCACCGCTCGCGGAGAGCACCAGCACCCGCAGCGACGGATCGGCGCCGACCAGCTGCCTGCACACCTGGACGCCGGGCAGCCCCGGCAGATTCAGGTCCAGGACCAGCACATCGGGCGCCGCGGCCCGGGCCCGGCGCACCGCCTGGAGGCCGTCCCCGGCCGTCGCCACCACCTCGCACCCGGCCTCGGCCAGGTCCCGGGCGACCGCGTCCCGCCACATCGGGTGGTCGTCGACCACCATGACCCGCAGGGCCGTCTCTTCGCTCACGCTCATGCCTTCCCCCGTCGTCCTCCCCCGGGCGCGGCGCCCTTGGGAACCGTCAGCTCCACTTCCGTGCCCTGGCCGGGGACCGAGATCCACTCCGCGCTGCCGCCGAGGTCCCGCAGCCGGCCGCGGATCGACAGCGCCACCCCGAGGCGGCCCTCGCGCTCGGCGTCCGCGAGCCGCCCCTCCGGTATGCCGGGGCCGTCGTCGCGGACCGTCACGATCACCGCGTCCGGTGCGTCCTCCACCAGGATCCACGCGCGGGCACCGGCCCCCGCGTGCACCCGTACATTGTCCAGTGCGGCACCGACAGCCGCGGCCAGCTCCGCCGCGGCGGCGGCCGGCAGCTCGACCGCCGTGCCGGGCCCGGAGAGCGTCATCCCGGCACCGGCGTACGGGGCGAGCAGCGCCTGGACGTCGCAGGGGCCGCCGGCGCCGGGCGCCGCCGGGGGCGCGGTGGGCGGTGCGCCGCCCGGGTCCGCCGCAGGGGCCGCACCGGCCGGCGGGACCGCGCGCCGCGCCGGCACCGGCCTGCCGGAGACCAGGGTGCGCAGCGCCACCTCCTGCTCGCCGGCCATCCGCCCCAGCTCGGCCGCCTCGCCGCCGATCGCGGCGCCGCGCCGCTGCACCATGGCCAGCACCTGGAGCACGCTGTCGTGGATGTCGCGGGCCAGCCGCTCCCGCTCCCGGGTGGCGGCGTCGATCTGCAGCGCGCGGGCGGGGGTGCGCTCACTGGCGCGGGCCACCTCGACGACATAGCCGATGGCGACGCTGGCCACCCACACCAGCACCACGTTGTGGACGGTGTCCCGGGCCAGCTCCTCGCGCTCGACGAGGTTGGCCACCGCGACGACGGTGGAGGCCACCGCGGCCCACCGCCAGCCGCCCCGGATCGCGAAGCCCAGCACCGCGCCCGCCGTCCAGATGGAGGGCAGCGTCGCCGCGCCGTCCATGATGCGGGCGTGGGTGTCGACCACCGAGGTCAGCAGGATGCCGCCGACCGCGAAGCCGAGGTCGGCGACCAGGAAGCGCCGGCCGCACCGCTCCGGGGAGGTCGTCCGGCGCCAGGTCAGCGCCGTCCACAGGGTGATCGCGCCCATGTAGGCGGCGGCGCCCAGCGGGTGGGCGTACTTGCCGTACGACAGCGCGAACAGGCACAGGGCGTAGCCGAGGGTCAGGATGCGGTAGCCGGTGATCGCCCGCCACAGCGGGAGTTCGACGGACATCCGCAGCACCTTCGGGGGCCTTGCGCCCCTGGCTTCCCGGCCATCGGCCGCCGCACCGGCCACACCGCCGTCGACCGCCCGTATGTCGGCATCCGTCATTCCGGCCCCCACCCCTCGCCGGGGGCCACTCTGCCCCGGCCTCGGCTCTGCCCGTCTGTCCCGTCGGTCCCGTCTATTCGGCGCCGGCCTGCGCGCCCCGCTCCGCGTCGGCCTTCTTCTTGGCCTCCGCGGCCTTGGCCGCCTCGGCGATCTGCCGCTTGGCCGCCGTCGCGTAGATGTCGACGTACTCCTGGCCGGACAGCTTCATGATCTCGTACATCACCTCGTCGGTGACCGAGCGCAGGATGAACCGGTCGTTCTCCATGCCCTGGTAGCGGCTGAAGTCCAGCGGCTTGCCGATGCGGATGCCGGGTCGGACCATCTTGGGCAGGATCTTGCCGGGCGGCTGCACCTTCTCGGTGTCGATCATCGCCACGGGGATGACCGGCGCCCCGGTGGCCAGCGCCACCCGCGCCAGACCGCCCGGCTTGCCGCGGTAGAGCCGGCCGTCCGGGGAGCGGGTGCCCTCCGGGTAGATGCCGAAGAGCTCACCGCGCTCCAGCACCTCGATGCCGCTCTTGACCGCCGCCTCGCCCGCGCCGCGGGCGCCCGAGCGGTCGACCGGGAGCTGGCCCACGCCCTTGAAGAACGCGGCCGTCAGCTTGCCCTTGACCCCCGGGGAGGTGAAGTACTCGGCCTTCGCGATGAAGGTGACCTTGCGGTCCAGCACCGCGGGCAGGAAGAAGGAGTCCGAGAAGGACAGGTGGTTGCTCGCGAGGATCGCCGGACCCTCGGCGGGAATGTTCTCGATGCCTTCCACCCAGGGACGGAACGCAAGCCGCAGCGGCCCGCCGATGGAAAACTTCATTGCGCCGTAGATCAACCGACTGCCTCCTGTGTGTGACGCAAAGACCTTAACCCCCTCGTGGGGCGCCGATCGCCGCGACCGGGCTGCGCGACGACGTACCGGCCCGCCGGCGAGCGCGCGGGCGTCTCGGAAGCGCCGCTCGACGCTCCCCCGACCTGCCCGTCCGGCCGCGCAGGGCCTACCCCGCCGCGGTCACTCCGCGTACCCTGAGGTAACCCGCCAGCCCCCCTCATCGATCGGAGTTCCCCGGTGCCGCTCCTTCCCGGAGCCGAGCCGTTCCGCCGTGACGGCGGAGAGGTCGGCGTCCTCGTATGTCACGGCTTCACCGGTTCCCCCCAGTCCGTGCGCCCCTGGGCCGAATACCTCGCCGGGCAGGGGCTGAGCGTCACCGTCCCGCTGCTGCCCGGCCACGGCACGCGATGGCAGGACATGCAGCTGACCACCTGGCAGGACTGGTACGCCGAGGTGGACCGGGAGTTGCGGGCGCTGGCCGAGCGGTGCAGCAAGGTCTTCGTCTGCGGTCTGTCCATGGGCGGCGCGCTGGCGCTGCGGCTGGCGGCCAAGCACGGCGACGCCGTCAGCGGCGTGGCGGTGGTCAACCCGGGCAACAAGGTGCACGACGCGGCGGCGCCGCTGCTGCCGGTGCTGCGCCATGTCGTGCGGTCGACCAAGGGGATCGCCAGCGACATCGCCAAGCCCGGCGCCGAGGAGGTCGGCTACGACCGGGTGCCACTGCACGCCGCGCACTCGCTGCGCCGGTTCTTCCGGCAGGTCGACTCCGAACTCCCGCGCGTCACCCAGCCGTTGCTGGTGATGACCAGCCCGCAGGACCACGTCGTCCCGCCCGCCGACTCGGACCACATCCTGAGCCGGGTGTCCTCCACGGACGTCCGGCACACCCTCCTGGAGCGCAGCTACCACGTCGCCACGCTCGACCACGACGCGGAGCGGATCTTCCGGGACAGCCACGCCTTCATCACCCGGCTCGCCCGGGAGGCGGGGCCGGGTGCGGTCCAGGAGGGGACGGCGGCCAGTGGCGGAGCGTAGCCCCCGCGACCCCCGGGACCCGCTGGACGAAGAGGCCGCCTGGGCCGAGATCGTCGCGGGTTACGGGGAGCAGCCGGAGTTCCCGGACCCGGACGGCGCACGCGACGGCGGCCGGGCGGCGGACCCGGCCGGCCGGGACGGGGACGGGGACGATGCCGCCGGCCGGCAGCCCGACACCCCGTCCGCCGACGGCCGCCCCGACGACGACACCGCCGACGACGACGCCCCCCGCTCCCCCGGCAGCCCCGGTCCCCCGTCCCGGCCCGGCGGCTTCGTGGTCTTCGCGCCCGGCGTGGGTCCGCGCGACTGGTCCGCGGCCGAACCCTCCGACGACGATTTCGACGCGACCGACGAGGGTCACTTCACCCCGCCCGAGCCGCCCCCGCTGCCGACCCCCGACGTCACCACCAAGTTCGCCTGGATCGCGGTCCTGGGCGGCCCGCTGCTGCTGGTCGTCATGGTGCTTCTCCAGCAGCCGGTGACGTGGTGGATCACCGTTCTCGGCATCGGCGGCTTCCTGGGCGGCTTCGCCACGCTCGTCGCCCGCATGAAGAACGACCGCGAGGACGACGACGACCTCCCGGGCGGCGGGGCGGTGGTCTGAACCGCCCCCGGCTCCCGGCCCGTCCGGCGGGCAGGCTCCCCCGGGACCGGTCCGGTGGATCAGGGTCGGACCGGCCACGGCGTCCGGTACGGTGCAGCGCGGCTTCCGGGGACCGTTGAAGGAGCCGAGGCGGAGCGAAACGAGGCGCAGGGCGCCGGAGCGGCACGACAGCGGAGCCATGGGGACGTTCCGGCAACGCCGCGTGGGCACCTCCCGGCGTTGGCCCGGAGGAGCGTCGCGGACCCGGCCATGGCCCATTGGGCGGGCCCTAACCGTCCGCGGGGACCCGTAGGGCGGCCAGCACCGGCAGATGGTCCGAGGCGCGGACGAGATCGGCCCGGTGCACCCCGGGCAGCCCCCACGGCACCCCGCACCCGAGGATCCGCACCCCGTCCGTGGCGAACACCGCGTCGATCCGCTGCCGCGGCTCGCGGGGCGTGGAGGTGAACTCGCCGCCCCACGGCTCGGCGGCCCAGCCGTCCCGCAGCACGCCCGCCACCCGGCGGAAACTCCGGCCGTCCGGACGGTCGTTGAGGTCACCGCCGGCCACCGCGTACCGCACGTCCAGCGCGGCCAGCCGGTCCAGCAGCAGCCCGGCCTGGCCGTAGCGCTCCCGGGCGTCGAGGCTGAGATGGCAGCTGAGGACGCCGAGCCGGGCGCGGCCGAAGCGGAGCACGGCGGTGGCGAAGCCGCGCTGGTGCAGTCCGGGGGTGCGGGGCAGCAGCACGTCCTCGGTGCGCTCCACGTGGGCACGGAGCGTGGCGAGGATCATCGGGCCGGCGGTCGTCGCGCCGCCGGTGACGTACACCAGGCCGCTCGCGCGGGCCAGCCGCTCGGCGGCCTTGCGCCAGCGGAAGAAGCGCGGGGCCTCCTGGACGAGGACGAGATCGGGGGCGCAGGCCCGGATGACCCGGGCCAGCGCCGCCCGATCGTCGCGCAGGGAACGGATGTTGTAGCTGAGCACCCGGACGACCGCGGAGCCGTCCGCCGCGGTGCCGGACTCCGGAAGTCCCGTGCCGGGCCCGGGAAGTGAACCGCCGTCGGCGGGAACTCCCGTACCGGGCACCGGATGTCCGGAGCGCTCGGCCACCATCCGTGTCAGCCCTGGCGGGCCAGGTCGGCCGCGCCGACCAGTCCGGCCTTGCCGCCGAGCTGCGCGGCGAGCACCTGGGCGTGCGGGCGCCACTGGTTGCCGACCAGCCAGCGGCGGAAGGACTTGCGGATCGGGTCCAGGACCAGCTCGCCCTCGTCCGAGACGCCGCCGCCGACGATGAACGCGGACGGGTCGAACAGCGAGGCCAGGTCGGCCAGGCCGGCGCCGGCCCAGCGGGCCAGTTCGCGGAACGAGTCGATGGCGACCGGGTCGCCCTGGCGGGCGGCCTGGCTGATGTGCCGGCCCTCGATGCCCTCGGCGGTGCCGTCGCCCAGCGAGAGCAGGACGGTGGCGTTCTCCGGGGTGGCGAAGGCGCGCTGGCGGGCGTACCGCAGCAGGGCGCGGCCGGAGGCGTACTGCTCCCAGCAGCCCTGGCTGCCGCAGCCGCAGAGCAGGCCGTCGGGGACGACCCGGATGTGGCCGAACTCGGCGGCGACGCCGAACCGGCCGCGGCGGAGCTTGTTGCCGATGATGATGCCGCCGCCCAGGCCGGTGCCGAGCGTGATGCAGATGACGTCGCTGTGGCCCTGGCCGGCGCCGAACTTGTACTCGCCCCAGGCCGCGGCGTTGGCGTCGTTCTCGACGACGACGGGGAGGCCGACGCGCTGCTCGACCTTGTCCTTGAGCGGTTCGTGGCGCCAGTCGATGTTCGGCGCGAACAGGACGGTGGCGCGCTTCTCGTCGACGTAGCCGGCGGCCCCGATGCCGACGGCCTCGACATGATGATCGGCTCCGACCGTGCGGACGGCGTCCGCGATGGCCTCGGTCAGCTCATCGGTGGCATGCGGGGTCGGTACCTTGCACGTCTCAAGGATCGAACCCTCTTCGTCGACCACGCCGGCCGCGATCTTCGTGCCGCCGATGTCGACGCCGATGGTGAGTCCCATGTGTCCCTCAGTTTTTCGCTCGAACCCCGCCGGGACCCACCGTACCGGAGGCGGGCTCAGTCGAGATCGATCCGCTCGGTGCCCGCCGGGCCGTCGTCGCGCGGATCGTCGTCCCGGCCGGCGGCCGGGCCGCCGGGCCGCTCGCCGGTGTCCGTGCCGCGGGTCCAGCGGCGCTCGCTGCTCTCGACGGCCGAGCGGTAGGCGGCGAGCAGCTCGGAGCCGGCCGCCGCGAGGTGGTCGAAGACATCGGGGTTGCGCTCGATGACCGGCTCCACGGCGGCCTTGGCCTGCCGGAACAGCTGGTTGACGGCGCTCTGCGCGGCCGTCCCGCCGAGCGCGCCGGGCAGCTGGATCCCGGCGAGCTTGTCGGTCACCGCCTCCGCGAGCTTGCGCAACTCCTCGGCGGCGCTCCCCGGCTGGGGGCCGTAGGTGTCCCGGCGGCGGGCCTGTTCCGCCGCGAGGTCCTCGGCACAGGCCGTCGACCAGGCGTCGGCGTCGGGCTCGGCCTTGCGGTCGGCGGGGCGCTCGGTGGCATCACTCATGACGAACTCCGTGGGCTCCTGCGGCGGGTGCGGCGAGGCGGTACGGCCTGACCTGCCGCGCGGCACTGCGGGACGGGCGGTGCACGGCGGGTACACCTCCGACGGTACCCGAAGGGAGGCGGGCGGTTCAGTCGCTTGTGCCGCTCTGCGGCCACAGGTCGGGGTCCGGTGTGAAGCGGATCTCCAGGACGCCGTCGCGCAGTCCGGCGCCGGAGACGGTGCAGCGGCGCAGGGCGGAGGGGAGGGTGCGGATCCGCCGGAAGCGGCCGACGCTGACCACGATCTCGTCGCCGCGGCGCACCAGGCCCAGGCCGTCCCGGCGGGGGGCGGGGCG
>NZ_KN708638.1:2199298-2206917 GCF_000805335.1 Streptomyces sp. CT34
AGGCCGGCGGTGACCGGCCCGTCGAGCAGTTCGCCGAGTTCGTCGATGCCCTGCGGGTCGCGGCCCAGGTGCCGCACCTCGTGCACGGGGACGTCGGGGAACTCCTCGCGCAGCGCCTTGAGGGCGGTCTGCTGACTGCCGGAGAGCCCGGCGAGGAAGGGGTCCGCGGAGCCGGTGGGCAGCAGCCGGTTGACCAGTACGCCGTCGGTGCGGCGGCCGTGCAGCGCGAGCCCGGCGCGCAGCGTGCGCAGGGTGGCGGCGGCGACCGGGCCGGCCTCGGTGACCAGGCGTACAGAGGTGCCGGGGGCGTCCACCACCCGCTGGACGGCGGCGAGTTCGCTCTCCCAGCGCTCGGCGGCCTCGTACAGCTTCTGGGCCGGCATCGGGACGCCGGCGAGCTGGGCGAGCACCGGGCGCAGCGCGCGGGCCGCCTGGCGCTCGGGCGGCAGCAGGCGGCGGAGGTAGCGGCGGACCTGGGCGGGCAGGGCGAGCAGCCGGATCGTTTCGGCGGCCGGCGGCGCGTCGACGACCAGCAGCTCCCAGTCGCCCGAGGCGTGGGCGGTGCGCAGCGCGTGCAGCAGCGCGAAGTCCTCGGAGCCCGGGAGTTCGGTGAGTTCGTCCTCGTCGAGGGGGGCCGCGCCGAGCAGGTCGAGGGCCGCGCCGGCGCGCTCCTGGAAGGAGAGGAACTCCCGGCGGAAGCGGTCGGCGGGGTCGATCCGGCGGGCGTGCAGACCGGGGGCACCGGCTATCGGGGTGGGCGCCGCCACACCGGGGCGGGCGCCCAGCACCGCTTCCGGAGCGCTGCTCTGGGTGGTGAGCAGCAGGGTCCGCGCGCCCTGCCGGGCACCGGCCAGGGCGGTCGCGGCGGCGAGCGTGGTGCGGCCCGCGCCGCCGGGGCCGGTGACGAGGACGGTCCGCACGCTCAGCGCTTCTCGGCCTCGTCGCCGGACGCCTGCGGGGCCGCGGGACCGCTCTCCACGCGCTTCTTCAGCCCGGCCAGCGCCCGGTCGATGATGACCTTCTCAGCCTTCCGCTTGATCATCCCGAGCATCGGGATCTTGACGTCGACGGTGAGCTGGTAGGTGACCTCGGTGCGGGTACCGCCCTCCAGCGCGGCGAGCCGGTACGAGCCGTCCAGGACGCGCAGCATCTGCGACTTGACCAGCGACCAGCTGACCTCGTTCTCGCCGCTCCAGGTGTAGGCGAGGGTGTGGTCGTCCTTGATGGCGCCGGCGTCCAGCACCAGGCGCACCTTCTCCGCGCGCCCCCGGTCGTCCTTGGCGAGCACCTCCGCCTCCTTGACCTCTCCGGTCCACTCCGGATAGCGGTCGAAGTCGGCGATCACTCCCATCACCTCGGCCGGTGCCGCCTCGATCGTGATGTTCGAGCTGGTGTGTTCGGCCATCGCCGTGACTCCTCCATGCCGATTCATGCCGGTCCCCGGACCGCTGAAACGCGGTGTCTGTGCTGCTGAAGGCTACCGCGCGGCGGAACCCGCACCGACACCAGCAGGCCGGGAACGACAGGCCGGACGGCCGCCGCCACCGGGCTCACCACTCCAGGACATACGGCGTCCCGGTCGCATTGAAGTGGCCGACATTGACGCATTCCGTACTGCCGATCCGGGCCCTGCGGGCGAGCGGTTGGTGGACGTGCCCGAACAGGGAGTAGCGCGGTCTGGTGGTGCGGATGGCGTGCAGCAGGGCCGCGCTGCCGCGCTCGAAGCGGCGGGCGACGGTGTCGTAGCAGAGATCGGGGACGTCCGGCGGGATATGGGTGCACAGCACGTCCACCTCGCCGACCGCCTCGACCTTGGCGGCGTACTCCTCGTCGCTGATCTCGTACGGGGTCTTCATCGGGGTGGCCAGGCCGCCGCCGACGAATCCGAAGACCCGGCCGCCGATCTCCACCCGCTGGCCGTCAAGGACGGTGGTGCCGGGCCCGGCGTATTCGGGCCACAGGCGCGGCATGTCGACGTTGCCGTAGGTGGCGTACGTGGGGGTGGGGAACGCGGCGAAGAGGTCGGCGTACTGCCGTCGGACCGCGCCCTCGATGACCGCCTCGCGGCCCGCGCCCGTCCGGTCCAGCTCGCCCCACAGCCGGCGGCCCAGCTCGCGGGCCTCGGCGAAGCGGCGGGCGGTGCGGAGCTCGACCAGGGTGTCGGCGTTGGCGACCCCGAAGAGGTCGGGGAAGATGCCGCGCGAGTGGTCGGCGTAGTCGAGGAAGAGGACCAGGTCGCCGAGGCACACCAGGGCGTCGGCCCCGTGCCCCGCCGCGGCGAGGTCCCGGCTGTTGCCATGGACGTCACTGACCACATGCACGCGCATGGCGTCACCCTAGATCCCTCCGCCCACGCGGCGGGAGGCCGGTCCGGTGCCCGCGGTTACTTTCGGGTCACCATTGGCCTGGTCTAGTCTGCGCGGTGCAGTCTTGTGACCTGTCCCCAGCATGTGACGCATCGAACATCTGGCTGCGACCCCCTATCCCAAAAGCAATACCGGTGGGTAACGTCCGGGCAGTCCGATCCCCCCGCATGATCATGGACCGCAAGCCGGTGCGCACACAGCGTCGTGGTGCCGGCGCTTTCGAGGAGCAGCAGTCTTGCGCGAGTTCAGCCTTCCGGCCCTGTACGAGGTCCCCGCGGACGGCAACCTGACGGATCTCATCCGCCGAAATGCCGCGCAGCACCCGGATGTTGCGGTCCTGGGACGGAAGGTGAACGGGTCGTGGCAGGACGTGACCGCCGCCGCCTTCCTCGCCGAGGTCCGCGCCGCCGCCAAGGGCCTGATGGCCGCCGGCATCCGGCCCGGCGACCGGGTCGGCCTGATGTCGCGCACCCGCTACGAGTGGACGCTGCTGGACTTCGCCATCTGGAGCGCCGGCGCCATCACCGTCCCCGTGTACGAGACCAGTTCCGCCGAGCAGGTCCAGTGGATCCTCGGCGACTCCGGCGCGGTGGCCTGCCTGGTGGAGACGCCCGGCCACCAGGCCACCGTCGAGTCGGTCCGCGACCGGCTGCCCGACCTGGCGCACATCTGGCAGATCGAGCGGGACGCGATCGCCCGGCTGCGGGCCGCCGGCGACGACATCTCCGACGCCGAGGTCGACGCCCGCAGCGCGCTGGCCGACGCGGACTCGCCCGCCACGATCGTCTACACCTCCGGCACCACCGGCCGGCCCAAGGGCTGCGTGCTCAGCCACCGCAGCTTCTTCGCGGAGTGCGGCAACGTCGTCGAGCGGCTGCGCCCGCTCTTCCGCACCGGCGACTCCTCGGTCCTGCTCTTCCTCCCCGTCGCGCACGTCTTCGGCCGGCTGGTCCAGGTCGCCTCGGTCATGGCGCCCATCAAGCTGGGCCACGCGCCGGACATCAAGAACCTCACCGACGACCTCGCCTCCTTCCGGCCGACGATGATCCTGGGCGTCCCCCGGGTCTTCGAGAAGGTCTACAACTCGGCGCGCGCCAAGGCCCAGGCCGACGGCAAGGGCAAGATCTTCGACAAGGCGGCGGAGACCGCGATCGCCTACAGCCGCGCGCTGGACACCCCCGCCGGGCCGTCGTTCGGGCTGAAGTTCACGTACAAGGTCTTCGACCGGCTGGTCTACGGGAAGCTGCGGGCCGTCCTCGGCGGCCGGGCCGGCCACGCCATCTCCGGCGGCGCCCCGCTCGGCGAGCGGCTGGGCCACTTCTACCGCGGCATCGGCTTCACCGTCCTGGAGGGCTACGGCCTCACGGAGTCCTGTGCCGCCACCGCCTTCAACCCCTGGGACCGGCAGAAGATCGGCACGGTCGGCCAGCCGCTGCCCGGCTCCGTCGTCCGGATCGCCGACGACGGCGAGGTGCTGCTGCACGGCGAGCACCTCTTCAGCGAGTACTGGAACAACCCGACGGCCACCCAGGAGGCGCTGTCCGACGGCTGGTTCCACACCGGCGACATCGGCACCCTCGACGAGGACGGCTACCTCGCCATCACCGGCCGCAAGAAGGAAATACTGGTCACCGCGGGCGGCAAGAACGTCGCCCCGGCCGTCATCGAGGACCGCATCCGCGCCCACGCCCTGATCGCCGAGTGCATGGTCGTCGGCGACGGTCGCCCCTTCATCGGCGCCCTGATCACCCTCGACGAGGAGTTCCTCCCCCGCTGGGCCGAGGAGCACGGCCACCCGGCCGATGTGAAGCCCGCCGACATCGCCGGCGACCCGGAGCTGCTGACCGCCGTCCAGCGCGCGGTCGACGACGGCAACGCGGCGGTCTCCAAGGCCGAGTCGGTCCGCAAGTTCCGTATCCTGCCGACCCAGTTCACCGAGGAGTCGGGCCATGTCACCCCGTCGCTGAAGCTGAAGCGGAACGTGGTGGCCAAGGACTTCGCCGAGGACATCGAGGCGATCTACCGGGGGTAGCCCGCGGGGACCTGCCACGTGCGGGTTTGCGGCAGGGCCGGCACCGCCGGGCCGCGCCAAACGGGTTGCTCGCCGTCGCGGCGGGAAATGATCCTGCGGCTCGGGCCGGGGAGCAGCGTGGCCGCTCCCCGGCCCGAGCCGCATGTGCCTCCTCCGCGGCAGCGCTCGACCACGACGGTGGATCTTTCGTAGCCGTACGTGGCCACATACGCGTCTACAGCAGTTCCTTCAGCCGCTCCGCCAGCAGGTCCCAGCGCCACTTCTCCTCCACCCAGGCACGGCCGCGCTCGCCCATGGCGCGGCGCAGCGCCGGGTCCTCGAGGAGGGTGACGAGGCGTTCGGCGGTGGCCGCCGGGGAGCCGCCGGGGACCACCCAGCCGGTCTCGCCGTCCAGAACCGCGTCGGGAGCGCCGCCCGAGTCGCCCGCGACGACCGGGAGCCCGGTGGCGGACGCCTCCAGGTAGACGATGCCCAGGCCCTCCACGTCGAGACCGCCGCGGCGGGTGCGGCAGGGCATCGCGAAGACATCGCCCGCGCCGTAGTGGGCCGGCAGTTCCTCCCAGGGGACCGCGCCGGTGAAGCGGACCGCGTCGGCGACGCCCTTCTCCAGGGCCAGGGCGTGCAGTTCCTCCTCGTACGGGCCGCCGCCCACGATCAGCAGCACCGCGTCCGGCACCTGAGCGACGACCGCCGGCATCGCCTCGATGAGGGTGTCCTGGCCCTTGCGCGGAACGAGCCGGGAGACGCAGACCACCACCGGGCGGCCGGCGAGCCCGAGGCAGGCGCGCACCGCGTCGCCGCCCGAGCCCGGGTGGAAGGTCTTCTCGTCGACGCCGGGCGGGAGTTGGACCATCCGGGCGGCGGCTTCCGGGGTGAGCGCGGCGGCGATCCGCGAGCGGGTGTACTCGCCGAGGTAGGTGAGGGTGTCGGTGCCCTCGCCGATCCGGCGCAGCAACTGCCGGGCGGCGGGCAGCTGTGCCCAGCCCGCCTCGTGGCCGTGCGTGGTCGCCACGATGCGGCGGGCGCCGGCCGTCCGGAGCGCCGGGGCCATCAGCCCGAGCGGCGCGGCGGCCCCGAACCACACCGAGGAGCAGCCGTGTTCGCGCAGCAGGGAGACCGCCCGCCGGGTCACCCGCGGCGTCGGCAGCAGCATCGTCGTACGGTCCCGCACCACGGGGAACGGCTGCTCGGCGTCGAAGGCGGCGGTGGCCGCGCGGCCCTCCTCGCTCCGCTTCCAGGTCGAGGCGTAGACCACGACCTGCGAGGGGTCCAGCCGCAGCGCCATGCTGTGCAGGAAAGCCTGGATGCCGCCCGGCCGGGGCGGGAAGTCGTTGGTGACGATGAGGGTCTTGTGCACGGTGGTCTCTCGGCGGACGGGTCGGTGGGCAGCGCCGGCGGGCGGTCCGGCTCCCGGCGGCAGGGGCGGTTGGGCCCGACAGTACCGGGTAGGCGGCCCGCCGCGAGCGGCGCGCCCCGGCACACCCGGCCGGACCCCTCCCGCCACACCCGCACGGCGTTCCGTGATCATGTGACTCCGGGCCCCCGACGTCATCATGCAGTCGGGCAGGGCGGCCGACGACCGACGGGGAGACGATGAGCAGCACCGGCAGCAGGGCACGCACGGCGGGACTCCCGGTGGTGGCATGGGCCGCGACCCGGGCACTGTTACTGCTGTGCGTCCTGGGGGTGCTGGTGCTCCCCGGCCCGGACGTCACCAGCGACGTCTCGACGACGTACCAGGGCTGGTCCGAGGTCCTGAAGGCCGGCAGCTTCCCCCTGGACGACGTGACCTGGCAGTACCCGCCGGCCGCCGCCCTGCCCGTCCTCGCCCCCGGCCTGCTGCCGTTCCTCCCGTACGCCACCGCGTTCGCCGTACTGGTCCTGGCCGCCGACGCCGCGGTGCTGGCGCTCCTGCTGCGCGCCGGGCGCCGGGCCGGGCACCGCACCGCGGGCGCCTGGGTGTGGACCATCGGCGTCGCGCTGCTCGGCCCGACCGCGTACGCCCGCTACGACCTGATGGTCACCGCGGTGGCCGTCGCCGCGCTGTACGCGGCGGTCCGGCGCCCCCGGGTCGCGGGCGCCCTGATCGCGTTCGGCGCACTGCTGAAGGTCTGGCCGGCGCTGCTGCTGGCCGGGGCGCCGCTGCGCGGGCGCCGGGCGCGCGCCTTATGGGGCCACGCGGCGGGCTGGGCCGCCGGGCTGACGCTGTGCGCCGTGGCGCTGGCGCCGGGCGCGCTGGCGTTCGTGACCTTCCAGCGCGACCGGGGCACGGAGATCGAGTCGCTGGGCGCGCTGGTCTTCCACATCGCCCGGCACTTCGGCTGGGGCGGCGAGGTGCTGCTCAACTACGGGTCGGTGGAATTCCTCGGCCCCGGCGTCCCGTTGGTCAGCGCCCTGGCGCTGGCACTGACCGCCGCCGCCCTGGGCTGGCTGGTGCTGTGGCGGCTGCGCGCCGGGGAGCTGACCGCCGCGGTGCTCCCCGACGCCGCGTTCACCGCCACCCTCCTGTTCACCACCACCAGCAGGGTGATCAGCCCGCAGTACCTGCTGTGGCTGGTCGGGCTGGCCGCGGTGTGCCGGACCGTACGGGGCAGCCGGCAGGGGTGGCCGGCTGCCCTCGTCCTGCTGGCGACCGGGGTCACCCTGCTGGAGTTCCCGATCTGCTTCTCGGACGTGGTGGGCAGCACCACCCAGGGCGTCACCCTGCTGCTGGTCCGCAACGGCCTGCTGGTGGCCGCGTCGCTGAGCGCCTGCCGCCGGCTGTGGGCCGCCACCCGCGGCGGCGCGGGCGCCGCGGCGCGCGCCGGGGTGCCGGGCGCGCGCCCCTCGGTCACGCCAGCTGGCGCTGCACATACACGCGCCACATCGCGGTGAACTCGGCCAGCCCGACGCCGAGTTGATCCCGCAGCGCGCGATCCACCGCCGCGTTGCGGGCGGACTGCCGGTCGCCGCCCGCCGCGGGCGGCGCGGACGCCGCCGGAGCCGCGGGGCCGGCCGTCCGCGCCTCCATCGGCGCCTTCACGGCCCCCGCAGCCGTACGGACCCCGCGGCGCCCGATGTCCCGGTAGAAGGCGATCAGCCGGGCCTCGCCCCACTTCTCGGCGATCATCCGGCAGGCCAGCCAGCCGCCCTCGTACGCCGTGGCCAGCCGCTCCGCCCCGGCCCGGAAGCCGAAGTCGCCGTCGGTCGGCAGCTTCCGCGGCTCCCCGCCCGCGGGCCCC
>NZ_KN708638.1:2206927-2213640 GCF_000805335.1 Streptomyces sp. CT34
CCCGGCCGGCGGCCACCGCCCGGGAGAGCTCGGGCGCGGTCGCCGTCGGCCGGCGGTGCACACCCCGGTAGGCGACCCAGTCCGCGAAGCCCTCGGAGAGCCACAGCGGGGTGCCGGGCGAGGTGAGTGTGCGGGTGGCGACATGGGTGGTCTCGTGGGTCAGGACGACGGTGCGGCCCAGGTCGTTGAGCTCCTCGTACGCGTCCGGGTTGACGATCACCCGGTCCGCGGGCGCGGCCGGCGAGGCGCCCGCCTCGCCGGTGGTGACGGCCGCGATCCCGGTGTACCCGGACGGGTCGTCGCCGCCCATCAGCTGCGCCATCCGCCCGATGGTGTCCGGCGCCTCCACCACCACCTTCCGCGCCCACTTCCCCTTCCAGGCCGCGGAGACCGCGGGCACCGCGGCGTCCACCCGCGCCGCCAGGTCCCGCAGCCGCGCCGGGTTGCCGGTACCGCCCAGGACCAGGCTGTACCGGCCGCGCACCACCCGCACCGGGCCCTGGTCCCACAGCTGGCCGGTGCCGCTCCGGCCGTCCGCCGCGCCGTCGGTGTCAGACGAGACCAGCCAGCGACCGGAGCGCTCGGTCAGGGTCAGGTACTGGAGGGCGGTGACCGGGGCGGTGTCGAAGCCCTTGAGGCGGTAGCTGAGCCGGACCTGCGCGGCCAGCCGCCGGCCGGTACCGCCCTCCGGGAGCGTGAAGGCGCCGGTGGAGACCAGGTCGTAGTGCCAGTCGGCGACCGGCACCGCCGCCAGGTTGCCGATGACCTGCCGCTGCCGGCCCCGGAACGCCGCGGCCCGCGGATCGACGGTGGCCAGGAAGGCCGCGGCGTCGTGCCGCCGGACGGCCGCCGCCCGGGCGTCCAGCATCTCCTGGGCGCCGGGGTATTCGTCGGTTGGCCGGGTCGAGGGCGCGCAGCCGACGAGCGGGGCGATCAGCGCCGCGGCGCACCCGGCCGCCGTTGCGGCCCACCACGGCCGCGCGCGTCGCGCCCTTTGCTCCGGCATGCGCCCGATCGTACGGGCGGCCCGGCCGGGGCAAAAACGCTGGGCTCGGGGCTCAGGGCCGGGCGACGGACGAGACCGGCATCATGCCGACCGGGTCGTAGCGGACCCGGGCGCCGGGGTAGGGCGCGTGCACGACCTGCCCGTTGCCCACGTACATCCCGACATGACTGGCGTCCGAGCGGTAGATGACCAGGTCGCCGGGTTGCGCCTGGGACAGCGGGACCTGGTGTCCGACGCCGCTCTGGGCCTGCGAGGTGCGCGGCAGGGAGACGCCGGCCTGGGCGTAGGCCCATTGGGTGAGTCCGGAGCAGTCGAAGGCCGAGGGGCCGGCGCTGCCCCAGGCGTACGGGGAGCCGATGGCGGCCCGCACCGCGGCGACCGCCGCCGCGGCCCGGCCGGAGCCCGGCACGATCCCGGTGAGGTCCGGGATGAACTCGTCGCGGCCGTCGCTCCGCGAGGCCCGGTCGTAGGCCGCCCTGGTCTCCCGGGGAAGGGCGTTCAGCAGCCGCTGCGCGGTGGCCAGCTTGCGCTGGACCTCCTTCTTCTGGCGCGCGACCTCCTCGCGGCCGGCCTCCAGTTGCGCCAGCTTCCCGGCGGTCTCCCGGCGCTGCTGCTCCAACGCCCGGATCGCGGACCGGAGTTGGCGCAGCTCGCCGGCCTGGGTGCCGTTCAGCCGGTCGAGCGCGGACGCCTTCTCCAGGTAGCTGTCGGGCCGTTCGGAGAGCAGCAGCCGGACGGCGGGGGAGATACCGCCGGCACGGTACTGGGCGGCGGCCAGCGCGCCGAGCCGGCCGCGCATCCGGTTGACCCGGTCCTGGGCGCGGGCGGTGCGGTCCTGGAGGGCCGCCACCTCGTCCCGCAGCTCCTTGGTCCGGGCGTCCGCGGCGTTGAACTTCTCGGTGGCCCGCTCCGCCTCCTCGTAGAGCTTGTCCACCTGGGCGGCGGCGCTGTCCCGGCCGGCGGCCGGCTGCTCGGCGGGGTCGGCGCTCGCGGGGTGCGCCGACAGTGCGGCGGCTGCGGTCGCCAGGGCGGCGGACAGGACGGTGACCGACGCGAAGGTGGTCTGACCGCGCTGCGAGGTACGGCGATGGGACACCACGAGGGCCGCACTCCTTCCGTTGCAGCCCCTGCCGCCCGGGTGGGACGGTCGGTGATCCGGCAGCTGCGAGGGCAGACAGTAACCGCGCCGCGGGCCACCGGCCAAAGAGGACTCGGGGTGCCCGAAAAGCCGATCCGCCGGTGACTTCGCAGGTCACCGGCGGAGCGGAAGGTCAGTTGCGAGGGCCGCAATTCGCCCGATCGGGCGGCAGGTTGCGAGGGTTGTGAGGTTTTTCAGACCCGCACGCCGAACTGGAACGGCATGTTGTTGATCGACTCGTAGCGCACCGCGGCGCCCGGCTTCGGGGCGTGCAGCACCATGCCGTTGCCGGCGTAGAGGCCGATGTGGTGCAGGTCGCCGAAGAAGAGCACCAGGTCGCCGGGCTTGAGGGCGCTCTGGGAGCCGATCCGGGTGCCGGCGTTGGCCTGCTCCTGCGAGGTACGCGGAATCGACGTGCCGGCCTGCGCGTACGCCCAGGAGGTCAGGCCCGAGCAGTCGAAGGAGGACGGGCCGGTGGCCCCCCAGACGTACGGCGAACCTATCTTGGACTGGGCCGCGGCCAGGGCGGCGGCACCGCGCTGCGAGGCCGGCACGTCGTCACCGAGGTTGACCCGGTCGTTGCTGCGGTTCGCCCGGTCGTCCGCGGCCTGCATGGCCGCCCGCTCCTTGGCGGTCATCGTGTTGAGCAGCGCCTGCGCCTTGGCGAGCTTGCCCTTGATCTCGTCCTTCTTGTCGCCGAGCGCCTTGCGGGTCTCGGTGAGGTCCTTGATCTTGCGCGCGGCCTCCGCGCGCTCCTGGGCCAGCCGGCGCTGCTTGTCCGCGATGGTCTTCAGCTGCTCGGCCTGCTTGCCGCTCAACTGGTCGAGGGTGGCGGCCTTTTCGAGGAAGGTGTCCGGGTCGCCGGAGAGGAACAGCTGGACCGAGGGGTCGATGCTGCCGCTGCGGTACTGGCCCGAGGCGACCGCGCCCAGGCCCTTGCGCAGCTGGTTCAGCTCGCCCTGGCCGCGGGCGACCTTGTCCTGGAGGTCGTCGACCTCCTTCTGGAGCTTGTCCTGCTGCTCCTTGACGCCGTCGTACTTCTCGGTGGCCGCCTCCGCGTCGCTGTAGAGCTTGTCGACCTCGGACTTGACGTCCTGCTTCGACTGGCCCGGGTCGGCGTGTGCCGCCTGGGACGAGAGGGCGACGGCCGCCGCGGCGGTGGCGGTGAGCACGGTCACGCGAGTACGGCTCGGCTGCTTGGGTCGACGGTGGGACGCCACGGGGGCGAGCTCCTTCTTCCTCCAGCCGCCTACCGGGTAGTGGGGGGCGATGAACCCCGGCTCCGCGCGAACGCCGCGGACTCGGCGGTACCTTCACTGACCATCCCGGTTGGATGATCACCAATATGAAGGTTCGAGGCCCGACCTTAGTAACCGAGTTGTGATCGCTTCAAATCCTCACGGGAAAAATCTGTGCCACCGGCCCCAACTTTTACCAACATCACACGGGCCGTAAGCGCCAGTTGACGCTCCGGTGCACATCGCAAGCGATTTTCCACAGTCCGGTCACACATGGGGTGTGAAATGTCAGGTTCGTGCAAGTCGCTTGAGCAGCAAGGCCGATGCGACCGGCCGGGCGCCCGCCTTGGCCACGCCGTCGGCCACCTCCCGGTCCGTGGAGACCACCACGACCGGCCGGCCGGGCGGCTCGGCCCGTACCAGCTGGCGGATCAACTCGTCGGCCGTCACACCGGGTTTGCTGAACAGCACCCGCACCCCGCGCGGCGGCGCCAGCAGCACCGGGGCGGCCAGCTCCGCCCCGTCGAAGACGCAGGTCATCTCCGCGCCGGTCTGCGCGGCCAGCACCGCGAGGCCGCCCAGCAGCCGCAATCGCTGCTTTTCCAGCGGCATGGTCGGATAGCCGGTTTTGGTGACGTTGTAGCCATCCACCACCAAATGCGCCTGTGGCAGGGCCAGTAGCTGGTCCAGCAGCGCCGGGTCGGTCTCGGAGAGCGCCCGGGTCGCGATGTCCTTCGGCGTCATCCGGCCCGGCGCGACCGCGTCGACGGTGTCCGCCGGGCGGGCGGTGGCGGGCGGCAGAGCCAGCTCGCGGCGCAGCCCCTGGGCCGCGTCCAGCACGGTGTCCAGCAGCAGCCGCAGCCGCATGTCCTCGACGCTGCGCCCCTCGCGGGCCGAGCGCCGGCTGGTCTCCAGCGCCGTCTCGGCCTCCGCGATCCGGGCCTTGAGCCGGCGCACCTCGCTGTCCGCCGCGGCCCGCTCGGCCGCCGCCTTCTCCCGCGCCTCGGCCACCGCGGCCTCGGCCTTGCGGACCGCCGCCTCGCCGCGCTTGACGTCGCTGAGCGCGCTGCGCAGCTTGCGCTGCAACGACTCGTTCTCCTTGCGGGCCGCCTCCAGGTCCGCCCGGACCCGGTCCGCGTCCGTACGGGCCTCGCCGCGCGCCTGCGCCAGCTCCTCGCGCAGCCGGGAGAGCTCCCGCTCGGCCTCCTCGCCGGCCCGTTCGGCACGCGCCCGCTGCGCCTCCTCGCCGGCCGCCGCGACCAGCTTGACCCAGCCCTCGGGGCGCAGCACATACGCCGCCGCGGCGACATCGAGCGGATCGGCGGCGGCGGGCGGGGTGCCCTGCTCCAGGGCCTCGGCGAGCTCGGGCTGGGACTCGCGCAGCTTCCCGGCGATCCGCTGCCGGAAGACCGGGTCGCTCTCCAGCGCCGCGGCCATCGCGTTGCCGGCGAACTTGGCCCGGCGGGTCGGGGTGAAACGGGCATACTGCCGCAGCGGGGGCGGAAGTTCGGCCATCGTCAGGGCGCCGAACGACTCCGCGGTGAGCGCCACGACGCGGCGCCGTACGCCCTCGGGCAGCGGCTGGTCGAGCACGTCGTCGGCCATACCTTCGGGGGCGTCGTCACGCTCCGCTCCCGGCTCCCCTTCTGGACGTTCCACCACTGCTGCATCGCTCCGATCTCAGGCGCTCGGGCCCGGACGGTCCACCAGCTCGATCTGGTCGACCGCGTTGCACCAGCGGCAGCGCACGGACTCGATGCTCTCGCTGAGGACCTCGCGCTCCTCTACCTTCGGCTCCCCTGCCAGGTCCAGGTGGACGTACTCGACGACCTTGGACCGGCGGGTCACATCGAAACGCGTGAGATTGCCGCACAGCGTGCAGCGCCACCGCGTCTCGGCCGTCGGCAAGGGAACAGCCATGGTGTCGTCCTCTTTCGTGCTCGTCGGGCTCGTGCTGGGGTCGGTTCACGCGGTACGCCGTCGGACTGCGGAACTACGCAACGTACTTCCTGTAACCCTACGGCCTGATGGGGGGCCGGTGCGGGCCCGCCCGGGAGGCGGGACGCGGCGAGGCACTCTGTCCCGATTCACCGCATTGCGTCATGATCACTTCATGACGGCGCCGGCTCACCCCGCCCGCTCCCTGAGAGCGGTGTTCTCGCGGATGACGAACGTGCTGATCGGGCTGTGCTGCGCGGTCTTCGCACTCGGCCCGGCCTCCGGCCTGCTGCGGATATACGGCACCGGCGACGCCCTGCTGCGGGCCCAGGCCAGGTACTTCGAGCGCTGGGGCGTGATTCCGCTCGATCTGTGGAGCGGCTCGGCGAAGGCCCTGATCACCCCGCTCACCGCGCTGTTCGTGCACGGAAGCTGGCTGCATCTGCTCGGCAACATACTGTTTCTGTACGTCTTCGGCGGGATGACCGAGACCCGGATGGGCCGGCTCCCGTTCACCGTCTTCTACGTGACCGTCGGCTATCTGGCGCTGCTGGGCTACGCCGCCGCGCACGCCTCCTCCGACCAGACGCTGGTCGGCGCCTCCGGCTCGATCTCCGGCGTCCTGGGCGCCTTCCTCTTCCTCTTCCCGCGGGCCCGGGTCACCAGCGTCTTCCCGTTCCTGTTCTTCCTGCCGCTGCGCTTCCCCGCCTGGCTCGTACTGCTCTTCTGGTTCTTCCTCCAGTGGTCGGCGGCCCGGCACGACCCCTCGGGCCCCGGCGTCGCCTACCTCGCCCACGTCGTGGGCTTCGCGCTCGGCTTCCTCTACGCCTGGGCCCGCTACCGGAGGGATACTGTGAGGGCGACCAGGGACAACGGGCCCGCGACCGAGGGAGAGAGCCAGCCGTGATCACGTCGATCGTGCTCATCAAGACCAGCGTGGACCAGATCCCGGAGATCGCGGAGAAGATCGCCGCCCTGGAGGGCGTCAGCGAGGTGTACTCGGTCACCGGTGCGCACGACCTCATCGCGATGGTGCGGGTCGCCGAGCACGACCAGCTCGCCGACGTCATCCCCGGCCGCATCAGCAAGGTCCCCGGCGTCACCTCCACCGAGACGCACATCGCCTTCCGCACGTACTCCCAGCACGATCTGGAGGCGGCGTTTTCCATCGGCCTCGAGTCGTAACCGGTTCACTGCGTTTGGCTGGCTTCCCACGTTGTCGGCTGTCCCGCCGTGCGCCTGCGGCGGGGCGGCTTCCCACGTTGCCGAGTGCGGCGCCGTTGCGCCTGCGGCGGGCGGGGTCCGCTGCGCGGGGCTTTCGGGGTGCGGTGGCGGCCCTCCGGGGGTGGTGTGCCGGACTGCTTCGCTTTACGTCCGGCACACCACCCCCTCC
>NZ_KN708638.1:2213650-2260555 GCF_000805335.1 Streptomyces sp. CT34
ACAAGGGGAGGGGGCGGGCCGGAGGGGCAGGGTGTCCGGACGTAAAGCGCAGCAGTCCGGACACCCTGCCCCGCAGGCCCGTCACCGCACCCGAAAGCCCCGCGCAGCGGACCCGCCCGCCGCAGGCGCAACGGCGCCGCACCCGGCAACGTGGGACGCCGGCAAAGCGCAGCGGAAGGGCGCAACGGCGCCGCACCCGGCAACGTGCGAGGCAGCCCCGCCGCAGGCGCACGGCGGGAAAGCCGACAACGTGGGGCGCAGGCAAAGCGCAGCGAACCGGCTACGCGCGGGAAGGCGCAGGCACGCAACGGCCCTCCTCCGTGCGGTAGTTCCACCGCGCGCCGTTCGTCACCAGTTCCTTGACGGCACGGACGAAGCGTGCCACGTGCTCGTCGGGGGTGCCGGCGCCGAAGCTGACCCGGATGGCGTTCAGCGACCGCTCCCCCGGGGCCGCTTCCGGGGCGCCGCACTCGCCCGGGTCCTGCGGGGCGCCGCCCAGCAGGGTGCGGACCAGCGGGTGCGCGCAGAACAGGCCGTCGCGGACGCCGATGCCGTACTCCGCGGACAGCGCCGCCGCGAAGTGCGAGCTGTTCCAGCCCTCGACCACGAAGGACAGCACGCCGACCCGCGGGGCGTCCTCCCCGAAGAGGGAGAGGACACGGACCTCGGGGACCTCGGCGAGGCCCGCGCGGACCGCGGCGATCAGCTCCTGCTCGCGGGCGACCAGGCCCGCGAAGCCGGCCTCGGTCAGCGCCCGGCAGGCGGAGGCGATGGCGTAGGCGCCGATGACGTTGGGCGAGCCGGCCTCGTGCCGGGCCGCGGTGGTGTGCCACTCGACGTCCACCCCGCCGTCGGTGCGCCGCGCGACCTTCCGGCTGGCGCCGCCGCCGGCCAGGTACGGCTCGGCCTGCTGGAGCCAGTCGGCGCGGCCGGCCAGTACGCCGGCGCCGAACGGGGCGTACAGCTTGTGGCCGGAGAAGGCGACCCAGTCGACGTCCAAATCGGCGATGTCCACCGGGTGGTGCGGGGCGAGCTGGGCCGCGTCCAGCACGAGCCGCGCGCCGTGGGCGTGCGCGGCGGCGGCCAGCTCGCGGACCGGCCACAGTTCGCCGGTGACGTTCGAGGCGCCGGTGACGCAGACCAGTGCCGGGCCGTAGGGCTCGCGGGCGGCAAGCGCCTTGTCCAGGGTGTCCACCGCCTGGCGCGGTGTGCGCGGTGCGTTCAGATAGGTCACCGCGAGGTCCGCGCGGTGCTCCCAGGGCAGCAGCGAGGCGTGGTGCTCGGTCTCGAAGACGAACACCCGGGTGCCCCGCGGGAGCGCGGCGGCCAGCAGGTTGAGCGAGTCGGTGGTGGAGCGGGTGAAGACGACCTGGTCGTCGGCGCGGCAGCCGAGGAAGTCGGCGACGGTCCCGCGGGCGTTCTCGAAGAGGTCGGTGGAGAGCTGGGAGAGGTAGCCGGCACCGCGGTGGACGCTGCCGTAGTACGGGGCGTACGCGGCCACGTCGTCCCAGACCCGCTGGAGCGCCGGCGCGCTGGCGGCGTAGTCCAGGGCGGCGTAGTCGACCTCACCGCCGGTCACCAGCGGGACGAGGACATCGCGCCCGAGTACGGGGAGCGGGGCACAGACGGAGCGGTCGGCGGCAACGGCGGAAACTGGCATGGCGAACTCCCGTAAGAGACAAGCGAATTCGCTGCGGGCGGGCGCATCGGCAGGCGTACGGACGTACACCGGAGCGCACCGCGGCACCGCAACGTGAAGGAAAGCCCTCGACACAAGAGGAGGGAAGGGGTGCGGAAAACGGGCCGACCGGCCCTAACGCATTCGCTGCATCACGGAAGGACTCCCTCGGGGACCAGGATCCCTGCCGAGGGATCCGCGCTTGCCGCAGACCTCGCTGCCTGCGGCCTGGTCATCACCCGGGGCACCCCGCCACGGAAGGAGGGTTGCCGGACAGCGGGCCGGGGCCTGTGTCGCTGTCACTCGTGACCTGGGCTGAATCATGCCACACGCTCGACACGGCGCAAGCCCCGGTCCGTATCCCGGACCGGGGCCCGCGTCACATCCGACGGACGTCAGGCGTTGCTGGCCGCCACCCAGCGCTCCAACGCCCGCTTGGCGGCGCCCGAGTCGATCGCCTCGGCGGCCTTCCCGAGGCCGGTGCGGATCTGCTCGGCCAGCGGGGCGTGCGACGGCTCCAGCGCCACCAGCGCCGCCGCGGCGTTCAGCAGCACGGCCTCGCGGACCGGCCCGGTCTCCCCGTCCAGCAGCCGGCGGGCCACGTCCGCGTTGTACGACGCGTCGGCGCCGCGCAGCGCCGCCACCGGCACCAGCGCGATGCCGACGTCCCGAGGGTCGAAGGGCTCCTCGCGGACCGTGCCGTCGCGCACGATCCACACCCGGGAGGTGGCGGTCGTGGTCAGCTCGTCCAGCCCGTCGTCGCCGCGGAACACCAGCGCCGAGGAGCCGCGCTCGGCGAGCACCCCGGCCATGACCGGCGCCATCCGGGCGTCCGCGACGCCGGTCGCCTGGGCGCGGACCCGGGCGGGATTGGTCAGCGGGCCCAGCACGTTGAACGTGGTGCGGATCCCCAACTGCCCGCGTGCGGCGGCCACATGACGCAGCGCGGGGTGGAACTTGGCCGCGAAGCAGAAGGTGATCCCGGCCTCTTCGGCGACCTCCACCACCCGCCGCGGGCTCAGGTCCAGATTGACGCCCAGCTTCTCCAGGACGTCGGAGGCGCCGCTGGCCGACGAGGCGGCCCGGCTGCCGTGCTTGACGACCTTGGCACCGGTGCCGGCCACCACGATCGACGACATGGTGGAGATGTTGACCGTCTTGGCGCCGTCACCGCCGGTGCCGACGATGTCCACGCTGGGACCGGGCACCTCGATCAGGCTGGCGTGCGCGTACATCGCCCGCACCAGCCCGGTGATCTCCGCGACGGTCTCGCCCTTGGCGCGCAGTGCGACCGCGAAGCCGGCGATCTGCGCGTCGGTGGCCTCACCGCGCATGATCCGGTCCATGACCCAGGCGGTGTCGTCGGCGCCGAGGTCGCGGCCTTCCAGGAGGGCGTTCAGTACGGCCGGCCAGGTGCGGTCCGCCACGCTGCCGCCGCCTGCCGGGGTCACAACGTTCATGGTCCACGCTCCTGGTTCGTCTCCTGCGTATGCCGTCACCCTATCGAGCCCCGGACACGCCGAAGGGCCCCGTCCGGGGTCTCCCCTGCTCGACGAAGTCGAGAGCTCGGGGAACGGACGGGGCCCTCTGGGTGGCGTACTACGAGCGGTGCGCGCGGTGGCGCCCGCGGGGATCAGTGGTGGCCGTGGCCGCTGGTGATCTCCTTGTACTCCTCGACGGTGGGCTTCGGGATGACGTTGTCCTCGCCGTAGTAGCCCTTGGAGAGCTTGGCCCGCAGCTTCTGCGAGCGCTTGATCTTGCGCCGGACGCCGTTCTCGTCGACCTCGGGGCCGAGTTCGACCGGCTCGGGCTGCTCGTGCTGCGTCAGGAAGTGCAGCTGCTCCTGGTCGAGCGGCTCGTGGACCTCGATGAACTCACCGTGCGGCAGGCGCTTGATGATGCCGGACTCGCGTCCGTGCAACACCTTGTCCTTGTCGCGGCGCTGGAGGCCGAGGCAGATCCGCTTGGTGGCGATGAAGGACAGCACCGGCCCGACGAAGAACGCGATCCGGACGAACCAGGTGATCGAGTTGATCGACAGGTGGAAGTGGGTGGCCCACAGGTCGTTGCCACCACCGATCAGCATCACGAAGTACGCGACCAGCCAGGCCACACCGAACGCGGTGCGGGTGGGCACGTTGCGCGGGCGGTCCAGGATGTGGTGCTCGCGCTTGTCGCCGCGGACCCAGGACTCGACGAACGGGTAGACCGCGATCGCGATCAGCACCAGCGGGAAGACCAGGATCGGGATGAGGACACCGAAGTTGACGGTGTGGCCCCAGAAGTTCCACTCCCAGCCCGGCATGACACGCACCAGGCCCTCGGCGAAGCCCATGTACCAGTCCGGCTGCGCACCGGTGGACACCTGGTCCGGCCGGTACGGGCCGATGGCCCACACGGGGTTGATGCTGGCGACCGCGGCGATCACCGCGATGACGCCGAAGACCAGGAAGAAGAAGCCTCCGGCCTTGGCCATGTAGACCGGCAGCAGCGGCATGCCGACGACGTTGTTGTTCGTCTTGCCGGCACCCGGGAACTGCGTGTGCTTGTGGTAGATGACGAGGATCAGGTGGGCCACCAGCAGGCCCAGCATGATGCCCGGCAGCAGCAGCACGTGGATCGTGAAGAACCTCGGGATGATGTCGTGCCCGGGGAACTCGCCGCCGAAGATGAACATCTGCAGGTACGAGCCGATCAGCGGCATCGCCAGGATGACGCCCTCGATGAACCGCACACCGGTGCCGGAGAGCAGGTCGTCGGGGAGCGAGTAACCGGTGAAGCCGGTGAACATGCCGAGCACGAACAGCAGGAAGCCGAAGAGCCAGTTGACCTCACGCGGCTTGCGGAACGCGCCGGTGAAGAACACCCGCATCATGTGGACCATCATCGCGGCCAGGAAGACCAGCGCGGCCCAGTGGTGGATCTGCCGGATGAGCAGACCACCGCGGACGTCGAAGCTGATGTCCAGCGTCGACTCGAACGCCTGGGTCATCTTGATCCCGTGCATCGGCACGTAGGACCCGTGGTAGGTGACCTCGGCCATGCTCGGGTGGAAGAACAGCGTCAGGTAGACACCGGTCAGGATGATGATGACGAAGCTGTAGAGCGCGACCTCGCCCAGCATGAAGGACCAGTGGTCCGGGAAGATCTTGCGCATGTTGGCCTTGGCGAGGCTGTAGATGCCCAGCCGGCCGTCCGCCCAGTCGGCGATCCGCTCGCCCCGTGGTGCCTGCCCACGGCGCGCAGTGGTCGCGGTTGTCTCGTTACTCATCCGCGCTCCCAGAAGCTCGGGCCGACGGGCTCCGCGAAGCCGCTCGCGGCCTCGAGGAAGCCGTCCTTCACCGTGATGTGCAGCTGCGGCAGGGCGTGCCCGGCCGGACCGAAGATCACCCGACCGCCGTCGGAGAGGTCGAAGGTCGACTGGTGGCAGGGGCAGAGCACGTGGTGCGTCTGCTGCTCGTACAGGCTGATCGGGCAACCGACGTGGGTGCAGATCTTCGAGTACGCCACGATGCCCTCGTGCGACCAGGCCAGTTCCTGCTTGTCCTTGATGTTCTGCGGCTGGATCCGCACGAGCATCAGGGCGTCCTTGGCGATCTTCTCGTTGAACTCCTCGTCGCTCTCCTCCAGGCCCTCGGGCTTGGCGAAGGTGAGGGAGCCCACCGCGATGTCCTCGGGACGCAGCGGGAGGTTGGTGGACGCGTTGACCAGGCGGATGCCCTTCTTCCAGCCCGTGGTGCGCAGCTTCTTCTCGGGCAGCGGGCCCAGGTCGCGCAGCAGGACGACGCCGGAGAGCGGCACCAGGGCCAGCGCGCCGAACATCGTGTTGCGGATCAGCTTGCGGCGGCCGAACTGCGACTCCCGGGCACCGTCCGCGAAGTCCGCCAGGACCTTGGCCTTGACCTCGGGCGCGGCCTCGATCGGGTGCCGCTCGTCGGCGACCTCCTCGTCGGACATCAGCGTGCGGGCCCAGTGGACCGCGCCGGCGCCGATGCAGAAGAGCGCCACACCGAGGGTCAGCCCGAGCGCGAAGTTCAGCGCGCTGATGTGGCCGAGCGGGAAGATGTAGACGATCTTGTCGATCGGGATCGCCACATACGACGCGATGAAGCCGACGGTGGCCAGCATGGACACCAGGAAGAGGAACGCCACGGTGCGCTCGGAGCGTCGGGCGGCCCGCTCGTCGATGTCCTGGACGCGGTGCTCGTGGGGCGGCAGCCCCGGGTCGGCGAAGGGGTTCTCCGCCTTCGCCACCGCGCCTTCGTGAGCCGTCTCCCGCTCACTGGGAAGGTTTTCTTCTGTCTCACTCATGACTTCTTGGCCTTCGTAGTCCGGGCTGCGACCCAGATGGCGACCGCGACACACGCACCCAGGCCGAAGATGTAGCCGAAGAGTCCTTCGGTCACCGGGCCCAGACCACCGAGTTCCATACCGCCCGGGCTCGCGGACTTATCGCTGTTGACGGCGCCGAGGTACGCGACAATGTCCTTCTTGTTCTGCTTGCTCAGCGTGCCGTCACCGAAGGAGGGCATGTTCTGCGGGCCGGTCTCCATGGCCTCGTAGATGTGCTTCGGGTTCACGCCCTCGAGCGTCGGTGCGAACTTGCCGTTGGTGAGGGCACCGCCCTTACCGGTGAAGTTGTGGCACTGCGCACAGTTGGTGCGGAACAGTTCGCCGCCCTTGCCGATGTCGGCCCCGTCGGCGCTGTACTGCGACTTGTCGGGGACGGACGGGCCGGGACCGAGCGACGCGACGTAGGCCGCGAGCTGGTCGATCTGGGCGTTGTTGTAGATGTTCCGCTTCCGCGGCACCTGGGCGCCGGGCTGCTGGGCGGGCATACGGCCGGTGCCCACCTGGAAGTCGACGGCGGCGGCGCCCACGCCGACCAGGCTCGGGCCGGTGGAGCTGCCCTGACCGCCGGTGCCGTGGCAGCTTGCGCAGCCCACGGCGAAGAGCTTCTTGCCCTCCTTGATGGCAAGAGACTGGGCGGTGTCATCGGCCTGAGCCTTGTCCGCCGGCGCGAACGCGGCGTACAGCCCCCCAGTGACCGCCAGCGCGAAGAGTAGGACGACGAGCGCCGCCAGCGGATGGCGCCGTCGTGCGGAGAGCTTTTTCACGGATTACCCCGGTGTCAGGATCTTCTGCGTCGATGCTTTGGCTATGTCTGTCTGATATGCGGGCCCGGCAACAGGCCCGGTACCGGTTACCGGATCAGGTAGATCGTGGCGAAGAGGCCGATCCAGACGACATCGACGAAGTGCCAGTAGTAGGACACGACGATGGCCGCGGTGGCCTGCGTGTGGGTGAACCTCTTGGCCGCGTACGTCCTGCCCAGGACCAGCAGGAAGGCGATCAGACCGCCCGTCACATGCAGTCCGTGGAAACCGGTGGTCAGGTAGAACACCGAGCCGTACGGGCCGGACGAGAGCGAAAGGCCCTCGTGCTTGACCAGATCGGTGTACTCGAAGACCTGACCGCCGATGAAGATGGCACCCATGACGAAGGTGATCACGAACCAGGTCCGCAGCTTCTTGACGTCGCCGCGCTCGGCCGCGAAAACGCCGAGCTGACACGTCAGGGAGCTGAGCACCAGGATCGTGGTGTTGGTCGCGGAGAACGGAAGATTCAGCGCATGGGCGGATTCCTTCCAATACGCCTCGCCCGTCACCGATCGAAGGGTGAAGTACATCGCGAAGAGGGCCGCGAAGAACATCAGCTCGGAACTCAGCCAGATGATGGTTCCGACGCTGGTGAGGTTCGGCCGATTGACCGACGGGTGCGCGTGCCCGGTTTCTACTGTCGTTGCTGTCGCCACGACCGACATTATGTCGGTCGCTTATCCCGCCCTCACTCCGGGGGGTGCCGTTCGGTGTGTCAAGGCCGTGTGCCCTGCTCGTACGGACCTCCGCGTCGGTCGCCCGAAGGGGGGAAGCGCACCCCCCGGCACCGTTCGCCGGCCCTGGACTCCCCGGTCCTGACGAGTCGTTGGGCCGATCCCGGATGCGTCCGGCATCTCCTGCCGGGGCCCGTCCGGGAGTAGCATCGCGCAACGGTTTGACCAAGCCGTACCGCTACGAAAGTGGAGGAACGATGCAGGCGACTGCCACGGTGCTGGTCTACAGCGACAACGCCAACACCCGCGAGCAGGTCCGGCTGGCGGCCGGGCGGCGGCCGGCCGCCGATGCCCCGGAGATCGAGATCCTGGAGTGCGCCACCGCCCCGGCCGTCCTGGAGGCCCTGGAGCAGGGCGGCATCGACGTCTGCGTCCTGGACGGCGAGACCGCTCCGGCGGGCGGTATGGGCGTCTGCCGGCAGATCAAGGACGAGATCTTCCAGTGCCCTCCGGTGCTGCTGCTCATCGGCCGCCCGCAGGACGCCTGGCTCGCCACCTGGAGCCGCGCGGACGCCGCGGTGACCCATCCCGTCGACCCGGTGGCGTTCGCCGAGGCGCTGGCCGGTCTGCTGCGCCGCCGGCGTCTCGCGCAGGCCGTGGCGCCGGTCCGAGCGGGGGCCTGAGGGGCCGCTGAGCGGCCTTCAGAACTGCGGGCGCAGCCGGGCGTCAGCGGCGGGGTTCTGCTCCCGCTCGGCCGCGCCTGTGGTGGTGGAGGCCCTGTTCTTGAGAGCGCTGCCGGCGCGCCAGTCCTTCCAGGGCATGTTCCAGTCGCCGAAGCCGTTGTCGAACGGTGACATGGCGGCGCCGCCGCTGTTGACGACCTTGACGATGTCGCCGACCCGGACGGTGTTGAAGAACCACTGGGCGTTGCCGGTGGACATGCCGGTGCAGCCGTGGCTGACGTTGGCCGCGCCCTGGGAGCCGACCGACCACGGGGCGGCGTGCACGTACTCCCCGCTCCAGGTCACCCGGGTGGCCCAGTAGACCGGCAGGTCGTAGGAGTCCGAACTCCCGGCGGCGATGCCCACGGTGGAGCTGCGCATCCGTACGAAGCTCTCCTTGCCGAGCACGACCTTGACGCCGTTGCGGGTGGAGAAGCCGGGCTTGCCGGTGGTGACCGGGATGGTGTTGATCGTCTTGCCGTTGCGCAGCACGGTCATCTGGTGCGCGGCGGCGTCGGTGACGGCCTCGACCCGGTCGCCGGTGGTGAGCCGTACGGGCTTGGCGGGGCCGCCGTAGAGCCCGCCGGAGATCTTCAGGCCGTCGAGGTTGCTGTGGACGGCGACGGTGGCGTGGGCGGGCCAGTATTCCTTGGGGCGGAAGTGCAGCTTCTTGTTGTCCACCCAGTGCCAGGCGCCCTCGACGCGCGGTGTGGAGTCGACCTTCAGGGCACTCTCGACGACGGCCCGGGCCTTGGGGTCGGTGACCGGCTTGCTGAGTTCGGCGGTGACCGGCTGGCCGACGCCGTACTGGCCGCTCTCCGGGCCGAACCTGACGGTCAGCCGGTCGTCCGCGTCCTTGGTGTCGACCACCAGGGTCTTGCGGCCCGGGGTGCCGTCCTCCTCCTCGGTGCTGACCTGCACCGAGTAGCGCGTGCCGGCGGCCAGCGGCACGGTGGTGCGCCAGTGCTTGCCGTCGGCGCTCAGCTCGCCCCGGATGTAGCGGCCGGTGGCGTCGGTGGCGGTGACATCCGTGATACGCACCTCGTCACCCTTGACGGCGAGCTCGAGGGGCTGGTCGGGGTCCGCCTTCTTGCGTCCGTCGGCCGGGGTGTTGGCCGATATCTGGTCGCCCGCGTCGTAGGGATCGGTCGAGAGTGTTTCCGACGCCGAGCCCCCGCACGCGGCAGTGCTCACCGCAAGGGGTACGAGCAGGAGGCCGCAGCTCAGCACCGTCCGGGTTCGAGGTCTGTGGTTCATGCCCCAAACGTACGAAGAAGCGCCCGTACCGGCGCGCTGGAGGACTGCAAACGGGTCTGTCCCGAAGGGCCGAACAGAGCGGGCCCGGACACCCCATCAGGTGTCCGGGCCCGGCCGTACGGCGTGTCTGCCGCGCGCTGCGCGGAGGGTGCCTTACTGGGTGCGGTTCTCGCCGCGGTAGTACTCGAACACCCAGCCCCAGAGGGACACGAGGATCACCGGCAGGGAGAAGTACAGCAGCCAGAAGCCGAAGACCACGCCCATGAAGGCGAGCGCGCCGCCGATGCCCAGGAAGAGCGGCTGCCAGCTGTGCGGGCTGAAGAAGCCCAGCTCACCGGCGTCGTCCGCGACCTCGGCGTTCTCGTTGTCCTGTGCGCCCGCGTCGACCCGCCGGGCCGTGAAGGCCAGGTAGTAGCCGACCATGATGCACAGACCGAAGGCGAGGAACAGTGCGGTGGTGCCCGCCGGCTCCTTCGACCAGATGCCATAGACGATCGCCATGGCCAGGACGAAGACGGAGAGCCAGATGAACATCTTGCCCTGGATCTTCACTTGCCCGCCTCCTTGCCGCCGGCCAGCGCCTTGTCACCCTCGCGGCCGTGGTGCAGCGCGTCCAGCGCCGCGATCTCCGGGTGGTGCAGGTCGAACGCCGGGGATTCGGACCGAATACGCGGCAGGGTGAGGAAGTTGTGCCGCGGCGGCGGGCAGGACGTCGCCCACTCCAGCGAGCGGCCGTAGCCCCAGGGGTCGTCGACCTCGATCTTCTCGCCGTACTTGGCGGTCTTCCAGACGTTGTAGAGGAACGGCAGGATCGACATGCCCAGCAGGAACGAGCTGATCGACGAGATGGTGTTCAGCGTGGTGAAGCCGTCGGCCGCGAGGTAGTCCGCGTAACGCCGGGGCATGCCCTCCGCGCCCAGCCAGTGCTGGACGAGGAACGTGCCGTGGAAGCCGACGAACAGCGTCCAGAACGTGATCTTGCCGAGCCGCTCGTCGAGCATCTTGCCGGTGAACTTCGGCCACCAGAAGTGGAATCCGGCGAACATCGCGAAGACGACCGTACCGAAGACCACGTAGTGGAAGTGCGCCACGACGAAGTACGAGTCGGAGATGTGGAAGTCCATCGGCGGCGAGGCCAGGATGACGCCGGTCAGACCACCGAAGGTGAAGGTGATCAGGAAGCCGATCGCCCAGAGCATCGGCGTCTCGAAGGACAGCGAGCCCTTCCACATCGTGCCGATCCAGTTGAAGAACTTCACACCGGTCGGGACCGCGATGAGGAACGTCATGAAGGAGAAGAACGGGAGCAGGACCCCGCCCGTCACATACATGTGGTGCGCCCACACCGTGACCGAGAGACCGGCGATGGAAATCGTCGCGGCGATCAGACCGATGTAACCGAACATCGGCTTCCGGGAGAAGACCGGAACGACCTCGGAAATGATGCCGAAGAACGGCAGCGCGATGATGTACACCTCTGGATGGCCGAAGAACCAGAAGAGGTGTTGCCAGAGCAATGCCCCGCCATTTGCCGCGTCGAATACATGGGCACCGAATTTACGGTCCGCCTCCAGGGCGAACAGCGCGGCGGCCAGCACCGGGAAGGCGAGCAGGACCAGCACACCGGTCAGCAGCACGTTCCAGGTGAAGATCGGCATCCGGAACATCGTCATGCCCGGGGCGCGCATGCAGATGATGGTGGTGATGAAGTTGACCGAACCGAGGATCGTGCCGAAGCCGGAGAAGGCCAGACCCATGATCCACATGTCGGCGCCGACGCCCGGCGAACGCACCGCGTCGGAGAGCGGCGAGTACGCGAACCAGCCGAAGTCCGCCGCGCCCTGCGGGGTGAGGAAGCCGGCGACCGCGATGAGCGAGCCGAAGAGGTAGAGCCAGTAGGCGAACATGTTCAGCCGCGGGAACGCCACGTCGGGCGCGCCGATCTGCAGCGGCATGATCCAGTTCGCGAATCCGGCGAACAGCGGCGTCGCGAACATCAGCAGCATGATCGTGCCGTGCATCGTGAACGCCTGGTTGAACTGCTCGTTCGACATGATCTGCATGCCGGGACGCGCCAGTTCGGCGCGCATGAGAAGCGCCATCAGGCCGCCGATGCAGAAGAACGCGAACGACGTGGCCAGGTACATCGTGCCGATGGTCTTGTGGTCAGTGGTGGTGAGCCACTTGACGGCAGCGATGCCGGGTTGCTTCTTGCGTACGGGCGGTGCTGCCGGAGCCGTATCGGCGGCGGCACCCTGAGGTTCGTTGAGGATGCTCACTGGTTCTTGGTCTCCGCATTCCTGGCGTGATCAGTCTGCTTGATACCCGCCGGCAGATACCCGGTCTGCCCCTTCGCCGCCAGGTCCTTCAGGTGCTGCCGGTACTGGGCAGGCGAAACGACCTTGACGTTGAAGAGCATCCGGGAGTGGTCGACACCGCAGAGCTCGGCACACTTGCCCTTGAAGGTGCCCTCCTTGTTGGGGGTCACCTCGAAGACGTTGGTGTGCCCGGGGACGACGTCCATCTTCATCAGGAACGGCACCACCCAGAAGTCGTGGATGACGTCCCGGGAGGTCAGGATGAACTGGACCGTCTCGCCCTTCGGCAGCCACAGCGTGGGACCCGGGTTACCGGTCTGCGGGTTGCGCGTCGCCGGGGTTCCCGTGTCGTAGACGCCGTCGGCATGCGCCGGGGCATTCTTCTTCCACTTGTCCGGAATGGCCGCGAGCTCCGGAGAGTTGATGTTCGTGGCCGCCTTGCTGCCGCCCACGTTCTCCAGGTAGTTGAACGCCCAGCTCCACTGGAAGCCCACGACGTTGATGACGTGGTCCGGCTTCTTGGAGGTCTTGAGGAGCGCACTCTCATCGCGCGCGGTGAAGTAGAAGAGCACCGCGATGATGATGAACGGGACGATGGTGTACAGCGCCTCGATCGGCATGTTGTACCGCGTCTGCGCAGGGACCTCCACCTTGGTCCTGCTGCGGCGGTGGAAGATCACGCTCCAGATGATCAGGCCCCACACCAGCACGCCCGTTGCGAGGGCGGCGGCCCAGGAGCCCTGCCAAAGGGAGAGGATCCGCGGCGCCTCGTCGGTGACGGGCGTCGGCATGCCGAGGCGGGGGAAGTCCTTGTATGTGCAACCAGTCGCGGTCGCCAGGACCAGGCCCGCAGCAAGCACCTGCGGCAGCTTCCGCCGCATCGGGCGCCGCGACGAGCGGTCGGAGCCGTTGGGACTCACGTAGCGCCTTCCCGAGAGTCTCGCCCGCGCGGTCGGCTGCGGCCTTACTCGCTGGTCGGTCGCCGCCCTGCGTCGGGCAGGGGTTTGGATGTTTATGCGGACCAAACCCTACTGGACGCTATTTGGGGTCGCGCGGGGAGGGTGCCCAACGCGCCGCGCGGCACCCCTATGGGGTGGCCGGGTGCTCCGCGGCCCGCTCGCCGGGGCCCCGATCAGCCCCCGCCACCAGGCATCTGACGCCCTGCCCGGCGGTGCGGCGGCCGGTGTTCTACCGTCTCGTACGTGCCCTACTTCGACGCCGCCTCGGCCGCTCCCCTGCATCCCGTCGCCCGGGAGGCACTGCTCGCCTCGCTCGACGAGGGGTGGGCCGACCCGGTCCGCCTCCACCGCGAGGGGCGGCGGGCCCGGCTGCTGTTGGACGCCGCGCGGGAGACCGCCGCCGAGGCGGTGGGCTGCCGGCCCGATGAGTTGACGTTCACCCCTTCGGGGACGCACGCGGTGCATTCGGGCATTCTCGGCACGCTGGCGGCCCGCCGGCGGGCCGGCCGCCGGCTGGTGCACTCCGCCGTCGAGCACTCCTCGGTCCTGCACGCCGCCGAGGTGCACGAGGCGGCCGGCGGGACGCTGACCGAGGTGCCGGTGGACAGTGTGGGCCGGGTGGCGCCCGGGGAGGTCGCCGTGGCGCTGGGTGCGGACGCCGCGCTGGTCTGCCTCCAGTCGGCCAACCACGAGGTGGGGACCGAGCAGCCGGTGGCGGAGGTGGCCGCGCTGTGCCGGGAGGCCGGGGTGCCGCTGCTGGTGGACGCGGCGCAGTCGCTGCCCTGGGGGCCGGTGCCGGGTGCCTGGTCCGTGCTGGCGGCGAGCGCCCACAAGTGGGGCGGGCCGCCCGGGGTGGGGCTGCTGGCGGTCCGCAAGGGAACCCGGTTCGCGCCCCAGGGACCGCTGGACGAGCGGGAGTCGGGCCGCAGCCCGGGGTTCGGGAACCTGCCGGCGGTGGTCGCCGCGGCGGCGTCCCTGCGCGCGCTGCGGGCGGCGGCGGAGACCGGGCCGGACGAAGCGGCCCGGCTGCGGGGGCTGGTGGAGCGGATCCGGGCGCGGGTGCCGGAACTGGTCCCGGACGTCGAGGTGGTCGGCGATCCGGTGCACCGGCTCCCCCATCTCGTCACCTTCTCCTGCCTCTACGTCGACGGGGAGGCCCTGCTGCACGAGCTGGACCGCTCGGGCTTCTCCGTGTCGTCCGGTTCGTCGTGCACGTCCAGCACGCTGACGCCCAGCCATGTGCTGCGCGCGATGGGCGTGCTGTCGGAGGGGAACGTCCGGGTCTCGCTGCCGTACGGCACCGGCGAGGCGGATGTGGAGCGGTTCCTGGAGGTGCTGCCGGAGGCGGTGCGCTCGGTCCGGGAGCGGTTCGGGGTGCCGGTGCGGGAGACACCCGCGGCGGCGGAAGAGGAACCGGGCGGGGTGGTGGTCGACTCGCTCGGCAGGCGCTGCCCGATTCCGGTCATCGAGCTGGCGAAGGCGATCGGCGGGGTGCCGGTCGGCGGGACCGTGACGGTGCTGTCGGACGACGAGGCGGCGCGGCAGGACATCCCCGCCTGGTGCGCGATGCGCGGCCAGGAGTACGTGGGCGAACGGCCCGCGGAACGCGGCGCCGCATACGTGGTGCGGCGCCGCGGCTGATCCGGCGGCTCAGGCCAGGTGCTGCTGGACCTCGGCGGCGGCCTCGTGGCCGTACGCCTTGGTGAAGCGGTCCATGAAGTGGCTGCGGTGCAGCTCGTACTCCTGGGTGCCGACGGTCTCGATGACCAGCGTCGCCAGCATGCAGCCGACCTGGGCGGCGCGCTCCAGGCCGACGCCCCAGGCCAGACCGGCCAGGAAGCCGGCCCGGAAGGCGTCGCCGACGCCGGTCGGGTCGGCCTTGGTCTTCTCCTCGGGGACGCCGACCTCGATGGCCGGCTCGCCGACCCGCTCGATACGGACGCCGTCGGAGCCGAGGGTGGTGACGCGAGTGCCGACCTTGGTGAGGATCTCCTCGGCGGTCCAGCCGGTCTTGGACTCGATCAGCCCCGCCTCGTACTCGTTGTTGAAGAGGTAGGTGGCGCCCTCCATGAGGGTGCGGATGTTCTCGCCGCCCATGCGGGCGATCTGCTGCGAGAAGTCGGCGGCGAACGGGATCCCGCGGGTGCGGCACTCCTCGGTGTGCCGGATCATCGCCTCCGGGTCGTCCGCGCCGATCAGCACGAGGTCCAGGCCGCCGACCCGGTCGGCCACGGCCTGGAGCTCGATCAGCCGGGCCTCGCTCATGGCGCCGGTGTAGAAGGAGCCGATCTGGTTGTGGTCCGCGTCGGTCGTGCAGACGAAGCGGGCGGTGTGCAGGACCTCGGAGATGCGCACCGAGCGGGTGTCGACGCCGTGCCGGTCGAGCCAGGCGCGGTACTCCTCGAAGTCGGTGCCGGCGGCGCCGACCAGGACCGGCCGGATGCCGAGCTGGCCCATGCCGAAGCAGATGTTGGGGGCGACCCCGCCACGACGGACGTCGAGCTGGTCGACCAGGAAGGAGAGGGAGACGGTATGCAGCTGATCGGCGACCAACTGGTCGGCGAAGCGGCCGGGGAAGGTCATCAGGTGATCGGTGGCGATGGAGCCGGAGACTGCGATACGCACGGCGGGTCTGCTCCTGCGGAAGGCGTGAGGTTGGCGGACGGAGGGCAACGCTACCCGGCGGGTCGGCCTGCATCTGCCCAATCCAGGCCACTCGGATCCGCCGAAACTACCCAATAGTAGGTCTTTCTCGTCGCGCGTGGGGTGCGTACGGTTCCTCGTATGACCAAGCCTGTGAAAGCCCTCACACGCCCTGCCCCGTCCGCCGCCTCGGCGCAGGAGCCGGAGTCGCTGGACCAGTTGCGCGGGGACTGCGCGCGGATGGCCGCGCACTGGACGGGCCGGCGGCGGTCCGCGCCCGCGCCGGGCCGGCCCGCCGATCTGCACGGGGTCCGGGTCCCCGCGAAGTCTGCCGCACTCGTCGACGGGATGTCCGAGTACGGCGACTGAGGCACCCGGAACCACCCGCGCCCCCGCTCCGTCCCATCGGCGTGCACCCCGCCCCGGGGTGACACGTCAGATGTTCTGCGGAGCCGAAGGAGCGAAGCGGTGAACACCGAGGACAGTACGGACACCCCGGACACGCCGGATACCCCGCAACCCGCCGGCCGGCGGCGGACCCCTCTGGTGGTCGCCTCGGTGGCCGCCGCGGTCCTGCTGGCCGGCGGCGGCGCTGCGTACTGGGCCGCCTCGGCGGGCGGTGGCGGCGCGGCCGGCCCGGCGGGCGCCGGTGCGCAGGGCACTCCGCCGCCGTTGACGCTGGACGACCGGGCGGGTGGTACGGGGGGTTCGATAGCCGTCGGGGAGCCCGCGCCGGAGGGGGCGCACTACAAGGTGGTGGGCACGCTGCCCGGGGGGCCGGGGTCCGCACCCGTGTACCGCCCGCAGGGCGAGGTCGCCCGGCAGGCCGTGGAACGGCTGGCGAAGGCACTGGATGTGACCGGAAAGGTCCGTTCGGAGGGCGCCGCCTGGAAGGTCGGCGGGCTCCCCCACGACGCCCGCGGCCCCAGCCTCGAAGTGAACAAGACCGGCTCCGGCGCCTGGACCTACCGGGTCACCCCGGGCCGGATGATGTGCCCGCTGCACATCTCGGGCGGCGCGGGCGGCAGCACGCCCGGCTGCCCCTCGTACCGCGGCGGCGCGGACGCCGGGGCGTCGCCGGACGACGGCGGCAAGGGCGCGGTGTCGGAGGCCGGGGCCGAGGCGGCGGCGCGGCCGGTGCTGGCGGCGCTCGGCCAGCAGAACGCCCGGCTGGACGCGCGTGGGCTGGCCGGTGCGGTGCGGACGGTGCGGGCCGATCCGGTGGTCGGCGGGCTGCCGACGCTCGGCTGGCAGAGCACGTTCCAGGTCGGCCCGGACGGTCGACTCGTGGGCGGCAGCGGGGAGTTGGCCCAGCCGGTCAAGGGCGCGGACTACCCCGTGCTGAGTGCACGGAAGACGCTGGACCGGATGAACGCGCAGGGCGGCCGGACGCCCGCCGAGGTGACCGGCGCGGTCTTCGGGCTCTCGGCGCAGTACGCGGACGGCGGCCGGATGCTGGTCCCGTCGTGGCTGTACACGGTGCACCGGGCGGATGCCGCGAAGGGCCGGGACGCGACCTCGACCCTCGCTCGGGTCGCGGTGGACCCGAAGTACCTGCGGCGGCCGGACGGCGGCCCGCAGCCGTCGGGGAAGCCCGGCGAGACGGCGATGCGGCTGGAGCGCTACTCGGTCAGCGGTGACGGCAGGACGCTGACCGTGCACTTCTGGGGCGGGGTGTGCAGCACCTACGACGCGAGCACCCAGGAGTCGGCAACGGCGGTGCGGATCAAGGTCACCGGGAAGGAGAAGCACCCCGGCCAGATGTGCGTGAAGATCGCCAAGGACTTCACCAAGACGGTGGCGCTCCAGCAGCCGCTGGACGGCCGGAAGGTCGTCGACGTGACCTCGGGCAGCACGGTGGCACAGAAGCCGGAGACGCCCGGGAAGTGAGCCGGTCCGGCGGCGGACACGGAAACGCCACGGGCGGCGCTCCCGCGGGGAGCGCCGCCCGTGTGCGTCGTGGGCCCGGGGCCCTCAGCTGAAGGAGTCGCCGCAGGCGCAGGAGCCGGTGGCGTTCGGGTTGTCGATCGTGAAGCCCTGCTTCTCGATGGTGTCGACGAAGTCGATGGAGGCGCCGCCCAGGTAGGGCGCGCTCATCCGGTCGGTGACGACCTTGACGCCGTCGAAGTCCTTGACGACGTCGCCGTCGAGCGAGCGCTCGTCGAAGAAGAGCTGGTAACGCAGGCCGGAGCAGCCGCCGGGCTGGACCGCCACCCGCAGCGCGAGGTCGTCCCGACCTTCCTGCTCCAGCAGGCTCTTGACCTTCGACGCCGCCGCGTCGGACAGGATGATGCCGTCGGTGACGGTGGTCTCGTCCTGAACGCTCATCTACATCTCTCCCGGGTTGTACGGACGGCTTGCCAGCGGTTGCCTACAGGTCCAACCGGCGGCTTCCCGGATTAATTCCGGCTGCGCGTGACGTGTTCTGCCTTTCTTCATGCTCGCACACCGGCGCGCGTACGCAGCCGGCCGCCCGCGGCCCCTGGGCCGGAGGGCTGATGCGTCACATCGACACTATGGCCATCGTCAAAGTGACGTGAAGCCGCTATGATAGATAGCGTCAAATAGACGAAAAGGCCACGTGCCAAAGAGCTGTCCGCAGAGAAGAGAGGGTGCGTGTCGTGACCACCGCCCAGCCCCTGGACGTCCAGCCGACCCCGCTGGCGCTGCTCCTCCTCGGCCGCGAGGCCGACCCCAGGAGCGAGCGCGGCGTGGAGTGTCCCGGCGATCTGCCGGCCCCCTCCGACCCCGACCTCGTCGAGCGCGCCCGCGCGGCCAAGGCGAAGCTCGGGGACAAGGTCTTCGTCCTCGGGCACCACTACCAGCGCGACGAGGTCATCGAGTTCGCGGATGTGACCGGCGACTCCTTCAAGCTCGCGCGGGACGCCGCGGCCCGGCCGGACGCCGAGTACATCGTCTTCTGCGGTGTGCACTTCATGGCCGAGTCCGCGGACATCCTCACCGGCGACGGCCAGCAGGTGATCCTCCCCGACCTGGCCGCGGGCTGCTCGATGGCCGACATGGCCACCGCCGAGCAGGTCGCCGAGTGCTGGGACGTGCTGACCGAGGCGGGCATCGCCGAGCAGGTCGTGCCCGTCTCGTACATGAACTCCTCCGCGGACATCAAGGCGTTCACCGGCAAGCACGGCGGCACGATCTGCACCTCCTCGAACGCGAAGCGGGCGCTGGACTGGGCCTTCACGCAGGGCTCGAAGGTCCTCTTCCTGCCGGACCAGCACCTGGGCCGCAACACCGCCGTACGGGACCTGGGCATGTCCCTGGACGACTGCGTGGTCTACAACCCGCACAAGCCGAACGGCGGGCTGACCGCCGACGAGCTGCGGGCCGCGAAGATGATCCTGTGGCGCGGCCACTGCTCGGTGCACGGCCGCTTCTCGCTGGACTCGGTCAACGACGTCCGCGAGCGCATCCCGGGCGTGAACGTCCTGGTCCACCCCGAGTGCAAGCACGAGGTCGTCGCGGCGGCGGACCACGTCGGTTCGACGGAGTACATCATCAAGGCCCTGGAGGCCGCGCCCGCCGGTTCGAAGTGGGCGATCGGCACCGAGCTGAACCTCGTCCGCCGGCTGGCCAACCGCTTCGCCGCCGACGACAAGGAGATCGTCTTCCTCGACAAGACGGTCTGCTTCTGCTCGACCATGAACCGCATCGACCTGCCGCACCTGGTCTGGGCGCTGGAGTCCCTGGCGGACGGCAAGGTCGTCAACCGCATCCAGGTCGACAAGGAGACCGAGAGCTTCGCCAAGCTGGCGCTGGAGCGGATGCTGGCGCTGCCGTAGCCGGCCGGGCAGCCCCCTCCGAGGACCGGTCCGGTCAGTCCGTCCCGACCCACTGCCGGGACGGGCCGACCGTGATGCGGTGGGCGGCCCGCGGCGGGCTGCCGTCCGCGAGCCAGTCGCGGTAGGCCGCCGAGACCTCGTCCCACAGGCGGCGCGGGCCGAACTGCTCGGTCTCGTACGTCTCGTGGCCGGGGACGTACTCGACGGTGGCCCAGGACGTGCGGGCGTCGTCGAAGAGCCAGTAGGTGGCCTCGTCGCTGCCGTCGTCGGCGGGGTACAGGAGCGGCCAGGCGTCCCGTACGCGCAGGCCGACGGCGAAGCGGGCGTCGAGGTCGTGCTCCAGGACGCGGGGGTCGATGGCGGTGCGCGCGGTGTCGCCCCGCTCGCCGTGGTACCAGTCCTCGATGCGGCCGTACGAACGGCGTTGCTGACGGGCCCACATGAAGGCCGGACGGCCCGAGAAGCCGCCGGTCGCCTCGCCGTCGTGGACGGTGAGGGTGGCGAAGGAATAGGAGTGGAACGAGGAGCCCCACGGGGTGAGGATCGTTCCCTCGTCGACGGTCTGGGCCACCCAGGCGTAGGGGATGTCGCGGACCGTGCAGGTGGCGATGACCCGGTCGTAGCGGGCCCGTTCGGGGACGCCGGCGAGGCCGTCGCCGCAGACCATGTACGGGCGCAGACCGGCCCGTTGGAGGTTGCGGCGGGCGATGTCGTACAGGGCCTTGTCGGTCTCGACGGTGGTCGTGCGGTCCTCGCCGAGGCGGTGCGCGAGCCATGCGGCGTGGTAGCCGGTGCCGGTCCCGATCTCCAGTACCGCGTCCCCATCCTGGACGATGTCGTCCATGGTGAGCATCAGGGAGGGCATGGAGGTCGAGCAGGTGGGGAAGTCGACCTGTCCGTCGTCCCGCTGCTCACCGTCGTTGTGCTGGGTGATCAGCGGCAGGTCCGCGTAGACCATGCGACGCCACTCGTTCTCGTCGCGGGAACGGGAGACGGTGCGGCCCGCCACTTCGAAGGTGTCGGGAACGAAGTGGGCGCGGTCGACGGCGGCGACGGTCGACGCCCAATCCGGCGTCAGGGCGCCCTTGTTGCGCAGGATCTCCAGGAGCCGGCTCGGCGAGGACATGGCGGACCGCCCGGCTACTTCTTCTTGGGCGGGTCGCTCACCGGCTTGTTCCACTGGCCGTCGGACTCTTTCGGGCTCTGCCGCTTGTCGCCGTCCCGGCCGTCCCTGCCGTCTCCGTGCTTACCCATGAAGTCCCCCTTCCGGGATGCGGATGCCTCCCGCGACGGCGGTACCCGGTGGCCGGGATCGCTAACCACGGGGCCGCGGGGCGGCGGAGATTCCTGGCCAGGGGTCATGTGATGTCAACTGCCCCGGGGGTTCACCGGTTACCCGGCGGCCCCGCATCCGGGAACGACGAGCCCCCGCGGCCTCGCTCGAAGGCGGCGGGGGCTCGGTGCGCGCCGGTCGTCAGCGGGCCGGGGGCGTCACACCCCGGCCGGCTCCGGCTGCCGGTCGGTGTCGGCGGGCGCCGGCGGGGTGCCGTCCTGCGCCGCCCGCTTCGCCGCCTTCTTCTTCGCCCGGTGCTCCTTGCGGAGTTCGATCACCGCGTAGAGCGTCGGGACGAGGAGGAGGGTGAGGAGGGTGGAGGTGATCAGGCCGCCGATGACCACGACCGCCAGCGGCTGGGAGATGAAGCCGCCGTCGCCGGTGAGGGACATCGCCATCGGGAGCAGCGCCGTGATCGTCGCCAGCGCCGTCATCAGGATGGGGCGGAGGCGGTGCCGGCCGCCCTCGACGACGGCCTCGACGACGCCGTGACCCTGCGCGCGGTACTGGTTGATCAGGTCGATCAGCACGATGGCGTTGGTGACCACGATGCCGATGAGCATCAGCATGCCGATCATCGCCGGGACGCCGAGCGGGGTGCCGGTGGCGACCAGCAGGCCGATCGCGCCGGTGGCCGCGAACGGGATCGAGATCAGCAGGATCAGCGGCTGGACGATGGACCTGAAGGTGCCCACCAGCAGCATGAAGACGATCGCGATGGCCGCGAGCATGGCCAGGCCGAGCGAGGAGAAGGCGTCGCTCTGGTCCTGCGAGACGCCGCCGATGGTCGCGGTGGCGCCGGACGGCAGCTTCAGGCTCTTGATCCTGCTCTGGAGCTGGGTGGAGACCGCGCCGGTGTTGTCGCCGGTGGGCTTGGCGGTGACGGTCGCCGAGCGGGCACCGTCGATGCGGGTCAGCTGGACGGGACCGGGGACGGTCCTGACGGTGGCGAGGTCGCCCAGCTTCGCCGTCCCGGCCGGCGTCGGGATCGGCAGATCCTTCAACTGGGCCTCGGTGGTGGCCGGGTGGGCCGACTTGATCACCACATCGCGCTCGGTGTCGTCCAGGACGGCCTTGCCGCTGGGCGTGCCGCCGACCGCCTGGGCGACGGCCGCGCCGAGGGTGGTCTGGTTGTAACCGGCCGCGGCGGCCTTGCCGTTGGGCGTGACGGAGATCCGCGGCACGCTCTGCGAGAGGTCGCTCTGGACGTCGGTGACGTGGTCGAGGCCCGCGACGGCCTTGCGGACCTGCTCACTGGCCTGCTTCAGGACGGCGGGGTCGCCGGCCTTGACGACCACGCTCAGGTTCTGGTTGCCGAAGCCGCCGCCGCCCGCGGTGACGGTGGTGTCGCCGATGGACGGGCCGAGCTCGGCGAGGCCGGTCCGCAGCGCGTCGGTGACCTTGGCGGAGTCCGCGGTGTCCGTCAACTTGACCTGGTAACCGGCCTGGTTGGCGCCGGTGCCGCCGCCGAAGGCCGCCATCATGCCGGACGAGCCGACGGTGACCTGGTAGTCCTTGACGCCCTTGGTGCCGGCGAGCAGCCGCTCGACCTTCTTGGCCTGGGTGTCGGCCGCGCCCAGGCTCGTGCCGGGCTTGAGCTGCTGCTTGATGCTGAGGGTGTCCTGCTTGCCCTGGTCGAAGAAGTTGGTCTTCAGCAGCGGGCCCATGGCGAAGGTGCCGACGAGGATCACCACGGCGATCAGCAGGCTGGTGAAGCGGCGGCGGGTGGCGAAGCGCAGGACCGGGACGTACAGCCGCTGGAGCGGGCTGCGGGTCTCCTTCTCCTCGGCCGCCCGGCGCAGTTCCTCGGGGTCGGTGCCCTCGGGGATCCGGGGAGCGCGCAGGAACCAGTACGAGAGGACCGGCACCACGGTCAGGGAGACCAGCAGCGAGGACAGCAGCGCGACGGTGACGGTGATGGAGAAGGAGCCGAAGAGGGCGCCGACCATGCCGCCGACCACACCGATCGGGAGGAAGACCGCGACGGTGGTGAGGGTGGAGGAGGTGATCGCGCCGGAGACCTCCTTGACGGCGGTGAGGATGGCCTCGCGGCGCTCCTCGCCGTAGCCCAGGTGCCGCTTGATGTTCTCCAGGACGACGATCGAGTCGTCGACGACGCGGCCGATCGCGATGGTCAGCGCGCCGAGGGTGAGCATGTTGAGGGAGAGGTTCCCGGTCCACAGCACGATCAGCGTGATGACCACGGACAGCGGGATGGAGACCGCGGTGACCAGGGTCGAGCGCAGGCTGAGCAGGAAGACCAGGATCACGATCACGGCCATGGCCAGGCCGAGCAGGCCCTCGGTGGTCAGCGACTCGATGGACTTGGAGACCTGCGGGCCCTGGTCGGAGGCGATGGTGACGCTGGTGCCCGTGCCGAGGTCCTGGCGGATCTTGCTCAGCCTGCCCTTGACCGCGTCGGAGATGGCGACGGCGCTGCCGTCCTGGTTCATCGTCACGCTGACGGAGAGGCTGGGCCGGCCGTCGGTGCGGGTGATGGAGGTCGGGGTGGCCGAGGTCTCCTGGACGCCGGCGACGTCACCGAGCCGGACCGCCCTGCCGCCCTGGCCGCCGGCCGTGCCGCCCGCGCCGGCGGACGGGGTGACCATCAGGTCCCTGATCTGCCGGACGGAGGTGAACCCGGCGCCGACCTGGACCGTCCTGCTCTGCCCGTTCTCGGCGAACGCGCCGGCCGGCACCGACGTACCGCCGGCCTGGAGGGCCTGGCCGAGCGCCGCGGGGTTCAGCCCGGCGGCGGCGAGCTTCTGGTTGTCGGGGGTGACCGCGACGATCCGGTCCTGGACACCGCTGACGTTGACCTGGCCGACCCCGTCGATGTTCTTCAGGTCCGGGACGACGCTGCGGTTGAGCTGGTCGGCGAGGGTCTGCTGGTCCTTCGACGAGGAGGAGACGGCGAGGACGACGGTGGGCAGGTCGTCGGTACCGCCCGACACCACCTGCGGGTCGACGTCCTTGGGCAGCTTCGCGCGGGCCCGGTTGACGGCCTGCTGGACGTCGGCGACCAGGGTCTTGGAGTCGTTGCCGTAGTCGAACTGCGCCATGACGACGCCGGAGCCCTCGCTCGACGTCGAGGTGACGCTCTTGATGCCGTTGACCGCCTGGATGCCGTTCTCCAGCGGCTCGATCACCTGCTTCTCGACGACATCGGGCGACGCACCCTGGTAGGGCGCGACCACGGACACCATCGGCAGGTCGATGGACGGCAGGAGCTGCTGTTTGAGCTGCGGGATCGCGATGGCGCCGAAGGCGATCGCGACGATCGACATCAGCGCTATCAGGCCCCGTTGTACGAGGCTGATTCGGGACAGCCAGGACATGGGTGCGGTCTCTCTCTTCTGTTCAGAAAGGTCCGGGGAGGTCGGACGACGTCGGCCGGGGCCCTAGCGGACCCGCGGGAAGGGCCGGCACCGGCCCACCTACACCCTCCGCCACGGCAGGGCCGGTTTTCCTCGCTCGCAAGTCGGTTTCCGGTCAGCGGCCGTACCGCGTTCGGAGTACGGACCGCTCCACCCTCACTGCACCCGTGGGCGTACGAGTCCCGATTCGTAGGCGATGACCACCAGCTGCGCGCGGTCGCGGGCGCCGAGCTTGGCCATCGCGCGGTTGACATGCGTCTTGACGGTGAGCGGGCTGACTTCCAGCTGCTCGGCGATCTCGTCGTTGGACAGCCCGCCGGCCACCAGGACCAGCACCTCGCGCTCGCGCCCGGTGAGCGTGGCCAGCCGCTCGGAACCCGGCCCAGCGGGGCCCTCCCCGCCCGAACTGTCGCCCTGCGCGAGGAACTTGGCGATCAGGCCCTTGGTCGCCGCGGGCGACAGCAGCGCCTCCCCGGCCGCCGCGACCCGGATCGCGCCCAGCATCTCGTCCGGTTCGGCACCCTTGCCGAGGAAGCCGCTGGCCCCGGCCCGCAGCGACTGGACGACGTAGTCGTCGACCTCGAAGGTGGTCAGGATGACCACCCGGACACCGGTCAGCTCCGGGTCCTGGCTGATCATGCGGGTGGCGGCCAGGCCGTCGGTGCCGGGCATCCGGATGTCCATCAGGACGACGTCGGGGCGCGCCGCGCGCGTCAGCTCGTACGCCTGCGCCCCGTCGGACGCCTCCCCCACCACCGTCATGTCCGGCTCGGAGTCGACCAGGATGCGGAACGCGCTGCGCAGCAGCGTCTGGTCGTCGGCCAGCAGCACCTTGATCGTCATCTCGTCGCCCCCGTGGTCAGGTCGTCTCGCCGGCGCGGGCGCCGTTCAGTGGCAGGGTGACCCGCACCTGGAAGCCGCCGGTCGGGCGCGGCCCGGTGACGACCGTGCCGCGCAGCGCGGAGACCCGCTCGCGCATCCCGATCAGACCATGGCCGCCGCCGCTGCCGTGCGGCGCCCCCTCCTGGCCCGCGCCGCCGGTGCCGTCGTCGCGGACGGTCACGGTCAGCGCGGTCTCCGACCGGACGATCCGCACCGCGGCGCGGGCGCCGTCGCCGGCGTGCTTGCGGACGTTGGTCAGCGCCTCCTGGACGACCCGGTAGGCGGTGAGGTCGACGGAGGCGGGCAGCGGCTGCGGGGCGGCCGGCCGCTCCAGGTCCACGGGGAGCCCGGCGCGGACGAAGCCGTCGATCAGCTGGTCCAGGACACCGAGGCCCGGCGCGGGCTCGGTCGGCGCCCTGGGGTCGTCGGACTGGCGCAGCAGGCCGACCGTGGCGCGCAGTTCCTCCAGCGCCGAGCGGGACGCCTCGCGGACATGGGCGAGGGCCTGCTTGGCCTGGTCGGGGCGGTTGTCCATGACGTGCGAGGCGACCCCGGCCTGGACGTTGACCAGGGCGATGTGGTGGGCGACGACGTCGTGCAGCTCCCGGGCGATGCGCAGCCGCTCCTCGGCGACCCGGCGGCGGGCCTCCTCCTCGCGGGTGCGCTCGGCGCGTTCGGCGCGCTCGCGGATGGCATCCACGTATGCCCGCCGGCTGCGGACCGCGTCGCCGGCCGCCGCCGCCATGCCCGTCCAGGCGAAGATCGCGAGGTTCTCCTGGGCGTACCAGGGCCGGTGCCCGAAGAACATCGCGGCGGCGGTCAGCACGACGACGGTCAGCGCGCCGACCCGCCAGGTGGTGGGCCGGTCGGTCCGGGACGCCAGGGTGAACAGCGCGATCACCGCGGAACCGGCCACCGGGGCGCGCGGGTCGCCGGACTGCGCGAGGAGTTCGACGACGGTCAGCCCGCAGGTCGCGGCCAGGACCGTACGGGGCATCCGGCGGCGCAGCACCAGCGCACCGGAGGCGAGGGCGGCCAGCACCACGGTGGTGGCCGTCAGGTGGCGCAGGCCGAGGCGGGGGATGTGCGGGCCGTGCGCCCCGTGCGGCGCGGCCACCGCACCGCACAGGATCGCCGCGAACGCCACCACCGCCACCGCGGCGTCGACCGCGAGGGCGTGCGTCCGGTGCCACTGGCGCAGCCGCGCGACCCGGGTCGCGTCCGGGGTGCCGCCCGCCGTACGGCACCGCGCCGAGCTGCCGCTCGGGGCGGTTCGTTCCGGGGTGGTGGTGGGCGACGGGCGGGCGGTCACAGGAGGAAACGGTAGCGCCCCGGTCCCACCGGGGGGGCCGGGGCGCTGTCCGTAGTGCGCTGGGGTGGAGCTGCCGGGCGACCGGTCAGCCCGGGATCAGGCCGTCATCGCTGAGCATCTCGCGGACCTCGTCGAGCGTGGCGTCCGGGCCCGGCAGGATCAGCTCGGAGGGCTCCAGGGCGTCGTCCGGAAGCGGGGTGCCCAGCCGGCGCACCGCGTCCAGCAGCGCCCCGAGGGTGCTCCGGAAGCCTGCCTCGTCGCCGCTCTCCATTTCGGCGAGCAGTTCGTCGTCCAGTTTGTTGAGCTCGATGAAGTGGGAGTCGTCCAACTTCACCTGGCCCTCCCCCATGATCCGTACGATCACGACGGTCTCCCTCGGTGCGGTCCGGCGGTACCGGCGGCGGTCGCTACGGCGATCGGCGCTGCGATGACCGACAACGCGATCACCGGGAGGCCAACCGCCGCCGTCCCTCACTGCTTGTCGAGACGCGGGTGCTCCTGTTGCGGGGCCTGCTGGGCGGCGCCGTTCGGGCCGCCCTCGATGGCCTGCTGCTGGGTGGACGGGCCGCCCGCCAGCTCGGCCTTCATGCGCTGGAGCTCCAGCTCAACGTCGCTGCCGCCGGAGAGCCGGTCCAGCTCGGCGGTGATGTCGTCCTTGGCCATGCCGGACGGGTCGTCCAGCGCACCGGAGGCCATCAGCTCGTCGATGGCGCCGGCCCTGGCCTGGAGCTGCGCGGTGCGGTCCTCGGCGCGCTGGATCGCCAGGCCGACGTCGCCCATCTCCTCGGAGATACCGGAGAACGCCTCGCCGATCCGGGTCTGCGCCTGGGCCGCCGTGTACGTGGCCTTGATCGTCTCCTTCTTCGTGCGGAAGGCGTCGACCTTGGCCTGCAGCCGCTGCGCGGCGAGCGTGAGCTTCTCCTCCTCGCCCTGGAGCGTCTGGTGCTGCGTCTCCAGGTCGGTGACCTGCTGCTGCAGCGCGCTGCGCCGGGTCAGCGCCTCGCGGGCCAGGTCCTCGCGGCCGAGCGCCAGTGCCTTGCGGCCCTGGTCCTCCAGCTTGGCGGACTGGCCCTGGAGCTGGTTGAGCTGCAGCTCCAGGCGCTTGCGGGAGGTCGCCACGTCGGCGACGCCGCGGCGTACCTTCTGCAGCAGTTCCAGCTGCTTCTGGTACGAGTAGTCGAGGGTCTCGCGCGGGTCTTCGGCCCGGTCAAGGGCCTTGTTGGCCTTCGCGCGGAAGATCATCCCCATCCGCTTCATGACACCATCGCTCATGGGCCTCGCGCGCCCCCTTCTGACCGACTTGCATCGGGCTTAGGCTCCAGCACATCTACAGACCCCACAGTACGGGCCTTGGTTCCATTACCGCACTGTTCGGGCCCGGATGCGCTCCTCCTCCAGGACGATCAGGCCGTCCGGCTTCTCCCGCCCAGGGAGTAGGGCGGTCCCGGGAAATCCGCGCGGCGCCCGGCCCGTCCCGTTATGTCGACGCCCCGCGGTCGGTGCCGTTGCCGGATCGTTCCCCGTCGGCCCGTGGCCCATTCACGACGACCACGTACTCTTGGGTGTTGTGTTCCGAAGCCGTTCGAAGGATGGGCAGGCCGCGACCGCCAAGGTGACCGCGGACCAGCCCCAGCAGCCCCGCGACCCGCAGGCCCCCAAGGGCCGCCCGACGCCCAAGCGCAGCGAGGCCCAAGGGCAGCGCCGCTCGCGTGCGCAGACGCCGACCAACCGCAAGGACGCCGTCAAGGCCCAGCGGGAGGCGCGCCGGGCCGACATGGCCCGCCAGCGCGAGGCGCTGGCCAACGGCGACGAGCGCTATCTGCCGGTGCGCGACAAGGGACCGGTGCGCCGGTTCGCGCGCGACTACATCGACGCGCGCTGGTGCGCCGCGGAGTTCTTCCTGCCGATGGCCGTGGTGATCCTGGTGCTCACCATGATCCGGGTGCCGTCGATCCAGAGCATCGCACTGCTGCTGTGGGCCGCGATCATCGTGCTGATCGTGATCGACTCGGTGGTCATCTGGTTCCGGCTGGGCGCGCGGCTCCAGGAGAAGTTCCCCAAGGAGAACCTCAAGGGCGCCAAGCCGTACGCCATCATGCGGACGCTCCAGATGCGGCGGCTGCGGCTGCCCAAGCCGCAGGTCAAGCGCGGCGAGCGGCCCTGAGCCCGAGGGCTCGGGGCACCCTGCACGGCGGACGGCGCCGGGCCGTTCCGGCCCGGCGCCGGTCAGCGTCGGCCGGTGTCAGTCGGTGTCCGTTTCCGCCTCCGCGTGCAGGCTCATCGGCGCCGGATAGATCTCCGTGCCGTCCTCGAAGAGCCGGACCTGGTCGACGCCGCCGTTCAGCAGGGCCCGCCACTCCTCGCCGATCCAGGACTCGGCGTCTCCCTGGGTGGTGAACTCCTCCGGCTCCACCGAGGGCACCGCCTCCGAACCGTCCGCCTTCTCGAACCGCCACGTCCACGCCATGTGCGCCTCCTGGATCCCACCGGGTACGTCGTCGTACGTCGTGCTTCCGGGCCGAGCTTCCGTGCTTGATCGAAAGCCTATCGGCCGTGTCGAGGGGTGCCCCCGCGCGCTGACCACCGCGGGACGCGAGAAACTCGGCGGGTGGATCTGACTCTCCTCGGCACCGGGGCCCCGCAGGGGCTGCCGCGCCCCGACTGCCCGTGTGCCGCCTGTGCGACCGCCGTCGGCGACGAGGCGCGGGCGTCGACCGCGCTGCTCGTCGACGGTGCGCTGCTCATCGACCTGACGCCGGGACCGGCCTTCGCCGCCGCCCGCGCCGGCCGGTCGCTGGCCGGGGTGCGGCAGGTGCTGCTCTCGCATCCGCACGACGGCCCGGCGCTGGAGGTGCCGGCCGGGCTGCCGCAGCCGGGCCGGGTCGCCGACGGGCGGGAGCTGGCCCTGCTGGGCGGGCACCGGGTGCGGGCGGTCGCGGTGGATGTGCCGGGGACGGGTTACGAGGTCACGGGCGGGGACGGCGAGCGGCTGCTGTATCTGCCACCGGGGGCCGCGCCCACCGGGGCAGCCCCCGCGAACGGCGGCTACCACGCGCCCGCCGGCACCGGGCCGTACGACCTGGTGCTGCTCGACGTCCTGGCCCGGCCGGACGCGCTGGCCCGGCTGCGGGCGGGCGGCGCGGTGGACGCGGCGACGGACGTGGTCGCGGTGCACCTCGACCACGGCGTGCCGCCCGGTCCCGAACTGCACCGCAGACTGGCGGCGTTGGGCGCCCGCACGGTGCCGGACGGCGGCTCGCTGGTGGTCGGCGAGTACCACGCGGTGCCCGATCTGCCGCGCCGCACGCTGGTGCTGGGCGGCGCGCGCAGCGGGAAGTCGGTGGAGGCCGAGCGGCGGCTGGCGGCCTTCCCCGAGGTGCTCTACGTGGCCACCGGCGGCACCCGGGAGGGGGACGAGGACTGGGCGCAGCGGGTGGCGCTGCACCGCGAGCGGCGCCCCGGCAGCTGGCGCACGGCGGAGACCTGCGACCTGGTGCCGCTGCTCGCCGACGCCCCGGGGCCCGGTGCGGAGCCCGGCACCGGACGGCCCGCCGCTCCCCCGCCGCTGCTCATCGACTGCCTTGCGCTGTGGCTGACACATGCCATGGACGAGGTGGGGGCCTGGGACGACGCGGCCTGGGAGGCCGGCGGGCGGCGGGCCCTGCGGGAGCGCTGCGACGCACTGGTCGCGGCGGTCCGGGCGACCCGCCGCCGGGTGGTGGCGGTCAGCAACGAGGTCGGCTCGGGGGGGGGGCCGGCGACCGCGGCGGGCCGCCGCCTCCGCGATGAACTGGGGCGGCTGAACGCCGCGTTCGGCGCCGAGTGCGAGCAGCTGCTGCTGGTCGTCGCGGGCCAGGCACTCACACTGCGCGGCTGACGGCGGCGCCCCGCCCCGCGGCCGGCGCCCGCCCGTACGCGGTCGGCGGGAAGCGGTGCCCGGCGGTCCGCCGGCCCGCCGGCGCGGTCCGCTGACGATCCGTCGGCGCAGCTTCCCGCCTGCGCGCGCCCTCCCCGCCCCGTAGCCGGTAATCTGCGCCCAATGAGCGCCCTGAACCTCGATGACTTCGCCCAACTGATCGAGCGCCCCGACGCGGGTGTGCGCCGTGACGCCGAGGAGCGGCGGGCCCGGCTGGCCGTACCGCCCGGGGCGCTGGGCCGGTTGGACGAGCTGGGCGAGTGGCTGGCCGCGGTACAGGAGCGGGTGCCGGTGCGGCCGATCGAGCAGCCCCGGGTGCTGCTGTTCGCCGGGGACCACGGGGTGGCGCGGCTGGGCGTCTCGGCCAGGCCGGCCGGCGGGACCGCGGACCTGGTGCGCGCCGTACTGGACGGGGCGAGCCCGGCGGCGGTGCTGGCGCGCGGCGCCGGGGTGCCGGTCCGGGTGGTGGACATGGCGGTGGACTGCGATCCGGCACAGCTGCCGGAGGAGGTCACCCGGCACCGGGTGCGGCGGGGTTCGGGCCGGATCGACGTCGAGGACGCGCTGACGGCACAGGAGGCCGAGGCGGCGTTCCGGGCCGGTACGGCGATCGCCGACGAGGAGGCGGACGCCGGCTGCGACCTGGTCGTCCTGGGCGATCTGAGCGTCGGCGGCACGACCGCGGCCGGCGCCCTGATCGCCGCGCTGTGCGGCACGGACGCCTCGGTGGTCACCGGGCGCGGCGGCCGGCCGATCGACGACCTGGCCTGGATGCGCAAGTGCGCGGCGATCCGGGACGCGCTGCGCCGGGCCCGGCCGGTGCTCGGCGACCAGCTGGAGCTGCTGGCCACGGTCGGCGGCGCGGACCTGACCGCGATGACCGGGTTCCTGCTCCAGAGCGCGGTGCGCAAGATGCCGGTGATCCTGGACGGTGTGGTGTCCGCGGCCTGTGCGCTGGTCGCGCAGCGGGTGGCGTTCCGCGCGCCGGACTGGTGGGTGGCCGGGCAGGCCAGCGGCGAGCCGGCGCAGGCCAAGGCGCTGGACCGGATCGCGCTCAACCCTCTCCTCGATCACGGCGTCACAGCTGGGGAGGGGACGGGGGCGCTGCTCGCCCTGCCGCTGGTACGGGCCGCGGCGGCCCTGGCCGCGGAACTGCCGGAACGCGACACAAGCGCCGGGCCGGTGCACCGCTGACCGGCGCCGGGCCGGCGGTGGCTCCCCATAAGATCGTGCTTTACACGCTTTTATCGGGAGACTTCGCTTGAGTCCGGAGGAAGACCGCCTTCGCGGCCGTTGGTCACAGCGCGGTGCCGCGTTCGGCATCTGGTATCTGCGCGCCGTCACTTTCGTCAATTTCCTCAGTGCGGTGTGGGTGTCGTTCGGCAATGACATCCGGCGGCACAACGTCGAGGAGTTCTTCACCCCGTATCTGCTCACCGCCGGTTTTGCCTCCGGTGCTTTTTCGCTGTTCCTGGCGGTGACGCTGCGGCGGCGCAAGCGGGCTTCCTGGATCCTGAATCTGGTGCTGTCCGGGCTGTTCCTGCTGCTGCTCCTTTTCGCGATGGTGGCCGCACCGGAATTCCGCGGGCATGCCCAGAACTGGGTGTCGCTGGTGCTGACCCTGCTTTTCACGGTCTCGCTGGTCGCCGGGCGGCGGGAGTTCTACGCCAGGGGCGACCGGGCGAATCCGAAGCTGGCGGCGCTGACCGCGGCCGGCGGGCTGCTGGCCGCCTCGCTGCTGGCGGCGCTGCTGGTGACGGCCACCAACGGCGCCGCGGCCGGGTCGTCCACGTTCGTCGAGCGCTGGCGGTACGGGCTGATGCGGCTGGTGTCGCTGGCCGCCGACGACGGCAGGTTCCCCGGGATCTCCACCCCGAACTGGGTCGGTGTCGTGATCAACGTGCTCAGCACGGCGCTGCTGGTGGCCGTCCTGTGGGCGGCGTTCCGGTCCGTGCGCAGCACCGACCCGATCACCGCGGACGACGAGGAGCGGCTGCGGGCCCTGCTGGCGCGGCACGGCGACCGGGACTCGCTGGGGTACTTCGCGCTGCGCCGCGACAAGAGCGTGCTGTTCTCCCCCAGCGGCAAGGCGGCGGTGACCTACCGGGTGGTCGGCGGGGTGTCGCTGGCCTCCGCGGATCCGCTGGGCGACCCCGAGGCGTGGCCGGGCGCGATCGAGCGGTGGCTGGCCGAGGCCCGGGAGCACGGCTGGGCGCCCGCGGTGATGGGCGCCAGCGAGGAGGGCGGCACCATCTATGCCCGGCACGGGCTGGACGCGCTGGAGCTCGGTGACGAAGCGATCGTGGAGACCGCGGAGTTCACCCTCGGCGGCCGGGCGATGCGGACCGTGCGGCAGGCGTACCACCGCATCGAGCGGGCCGGGTACACGGTCCGCATCCGGCGGCACCAGGACATCCCGCCCGAGGAACTGGCGCAGCTGCTGCGGCTGGCGGACGACTGGCGGGACGGGGAGACCGAGCGGGGTTTCTCGATGGCACTGGGGCGGCTCGGGGATCCCGGTGACGGGCGCTGTGTGATGCTCGAATGCAGCGACGCGGAAGGCCGGTTGCGGGCGCTGCTGAGTTTTGTGCCGTGGGGGGCGAAGGGGCTGTCGCTGGATCTGATGCGGCGCGACCGGGAGTCCGAGAACGGGCTCATGGAGTTCATGGTGCTGGAGCTGATCCAGCGGGCGAAAGAGGTGGAGATCACTCAGATCTCACTCAACTTCGCGATGTTCCGGTCCGTCTTCGAACGTGGTTCGCGGCTCGGCGCGGGTCCGGTGCTGCGCCTGTGGCGCTCACTGCTCAGTTTCTTCTCCCGGTGGTGGCAGATCGAATCGCTGTATCGCGCCAATGCCAAATACCGGCCGATCTGGGAGCCCCGGTACATGCTCTTCGAAAAGAGCACGGATTTGCTGCGGATCGGCATTGCCGCCGGCCGCGCCGAGGGCTTCCTCGAAGCGCCCGGCCTGCCGAAGTGGCTGAACCGCAAGCACCTGGAGAATGTGAGATGAGCAAGGCCGGGGCGGGCCGACGGGAGGTGACCGCTCTCCGTCGCGCCGTGCGCGCCGAGTGGGGCCCGCTCCTGAGCACCGTGTGGTCGGCGCTGGCCGCGGCGAAACTGCGGGCGATCCCCATGACGTTGGGCGCGGTGGCGCTGACGCTGGTCCTCCAGTTCGTGCAGAACCGGCCGTGGGGCTACCACGCGGTGCAGAACATCGGCTCCGTCCAGGCGTACGAGCATCTGTGGCTGGCGCTGCTGCGGACCCCGCTGTCGCTGTTCGTCCCGGCCCTGGACCTGCCGGTGTGGGGCGCGCTGGCGCAGGTCCTGGTGGTCTTCGGCATCGCGGAGATCTGCATCGGCTGGCGGCAGACGCTGCTGGTCGCGTACGCCGCCACGCTCGCCGGGACGATGTACGCGCGGATCGGCCTGTGGCTCGGCCCGGGCGGCCCGATCGGGCTGCCGGACTCGGACAAGTTCGTGGTGGACACCGGCCCGTCGGCGGCGGTGGTGGGCCTCGCGGTCGTCGTCTGCTGGCGCTACCGGGCCCGCTTCACGTGTGTGGCGGTGGTCGTCGCGATGCTCGTCGAGGTGGCGTTCATCAAGAACAACCTCGCCGGCAAGGAGCATGTGGCGGCGGTGCTGGTGGTGCTGGTGCTGTGCGTGGTCTGGGACTGGTGGCGACCGCGCAAGCCGCTGGACACCCAGTACGCCAGCGGCCGGCAGCTCCCCTGGTAGGCGCCTCGCCGCGCCCCGGTAGCCTGCCGCGGTGACCGACGCCGTGCCCTCGCCGCCTCCGCCGCCCGCCGCACCGCCCTCCGCCGCCGACGCCCTGCGGTTCGCGTTCGGCACGCTGACCGTGCTGCCGGTGCGGGTCGCCCGCTGGGACCGGGCGGCGGCCCGCGGCGGGGTGCCGTGCGCGCCGCTGGCCGGGCTGGTCGTCGGGCTGTGCGCGGCGGCACTCGGCGGGGCGCTGCTGCTGCTCGGCGGCGGCCCGCTGCTGGCCGCGGTCGGCAGCGCGGCGGTGCCCGCCGTGCTCACCCGCGGACTGCATCTGGACGGGCTCGCGGACACCGCCGACGGACTGGGCAGCGGCAAGCCGGCGGACGCGGCGCTGCGCATCATGAAGCGGTCCGACATCGGCCCGTTCGGGGTCGTCACGCTGCTGTTCTGCCTGTTCGCGCAGGTGGCGGCGGTGTCCCGGCTGTACGCGGCGGGCTGGGCGCAGGGCGCGGCCGGGGTGGCGGTGGCCGCGGTCACGGCGCGCTGCGCGCTGACCCTGGCGTCCCGTACGGGGGTGCCGGCGGCCCGCCCCGAGGGGCTGGGCGCGGCGGTCGCACAGACCGTTCCGGTGCGGGCGGCGCTGGGGTGCGCGGCGCTGGTGACGGCCGGATGCGCGGCGGCGGGCGGGGTGTTCGGGCCCTCCGGGGCGCTGCACACCGGGGTCGCGGTGCTGCTCGGGCTGGCGGCCGGGGAGGTGCTGCTGCGGCACTGCCGGCGGCGGTTCGGCGGGGTGACCGGCGATGTCTTCGGCGCGCTCGCGGAGAGCGCGGGGCTTGTGGCACTGGTGGCACTGGCCCTGGGCTGACGGCCCGTGAGGCGGCCAACCGCCGTACGGGAGCGGCCGGTTGCGCGTCCGGGGTGCGCCTTCCGGGCGCCCGTCCCGGCCGGGTGCCGCGACCGGCCGGGCCTGGCGGCGTCTCCGAGCGTAGGCTCGGCCGCAGCAGCGCGCTTCGCGCGAGACGGAAACCCCGGACGGAACAGGACCTTCATCACCGTGACTGCACTGACCCTCAGTACTTCTTCCGCCGCAACGGTGCGTGCGGATGCCGTCGTCGTCGGCGTGGCCAAAGGCGCCAAGGGCGTTGTGATCGCCCCCGGCGCCGAGGCCGTGGACAAGGCGTTCGGCGGCAAGCTCGGCGCCGTGCTGGAGACCCTCGGCGCGACCGGTGCCGAGGGCGAGGTGACCAAGCTGCCCACCGCCGACGGCGTCAAGGCGCCGGTCGTGCTGGCGACGGGCCTGGGCGACGCGCCGGCCAAGGGCGAGGCGTACGGGAACGAGGCGCTGCGGCGCGCGGCGGGCAGTGCGGCCCGGGCGCTGGCCGGCACCAAGAAGGCCGGCTTCGCACTGCCGGTCGAGGACGCCGAGGCCGCCGCCGCGGTGGGCGAGGGCGCCCTCCTCGGCGCGTACTCCTTCACCGCGTTCCGCAGCAACGGCAAGAACGGCCCGAACGGCAAGGCCGCCAAGGGCGGGAAGAACGACACCAAGTCGGTGCCGCTGGGCGAGGCCGCGATCCTCGGCGCCAAGCCGCGCGACAAGGAGTTCCGGGCCGCCGCCGAGCGCGCCCAGGCGCTGGCCGCGGAGATCAACCGCGCCCGCGATCTGATCAACACGCCCTCCAACGCGCTGGACCCGAAGCAGTTCGCGGCCGAGGCGCAGGCCGCCGCCAAGGAGTTCGGCCTCCAGGTCGAGGTGCTGGACGAGAAGGCGCTCAAGAAGGGCGGCTACGGCGGCCTGCTGGGCGTCGGCCAGGGTTCGCAGGCGCCGCCGCGGCTGGTGCGGATCGCGCACACGCACGCCGACGCGGAGAAGACGCTGGCGCTGGTCGGCAAGGGCATCACCTACGACTCGGGCGGTATCTCGCTCAAGCCGGCCGGTCACAACGAGACCATGAAGTGCGACATGAGCGGTGCCGCCGCGGTGTTCGCCGCGGTGGTGGCCGCCGCCCGGCTGGACCTCCCGGTGAACGTCACCGGCTGGCTGGCGCTCGCCGAGAACATGCCGTCCGGCTCCGCCACCCGCCCCGGCGACGTGCTGACGATGTACAGCGGCAAGACCGTCGAGGTGCTCAACACCGACGCCGAGGGCCGGCTCGTCCTGGCCGACGCGCTGACCCGGGCCTCGGAGGAGTCGCCGGACGCGATCGTGGACGTGGCGACGCTGACCGGCGCGATGGTGCTGGCACTGGGCCACCGCACCTTCGGGATCATGGCCAACGACGACGCCTTCCGCACCGCGATCCACGAGATCGCGGAGGAGGTCGGCGAGCAGTCCTGGCCGATGCCGATGCCGACCGAGCTGCGCAAGGGGATGGACTCCCCGGTCGCCGACATCGCCAACATGGGCGACCGGATGGGCGGCGGCCTGGTCGCCGGGCTCTTCCTGAAGGAGTTCGTCGGCGAGGGCATCACCTGGGCGCACCTGGACATCGCCGGCCCCGCCTTCCACGAGGGCGCGCCCTGGGGCTACACCCCCAAGGGCGGCACCGGCTCGGCGGTGCGCACCCTGGTGCGGCTGGCCGAGTGCACCGCCGCCGGCGACCTCGGCTGAGACGGCCGGCTCCCGGCCGTATCGCCGGATATGTCCCCGCGGCCCCGGGCCACCCGCCCGGGGCCGTCGCGCGGTCCCGTATCGTCGCTCACCACGGCGGCCCGTCCGCGTTCGCCCTCGACGAAATCCCCCGCCCTCCCGCCGCTGCCGCCGGGCGGGGTGCCCCCAGCGGTGGCGGGGGGAGTGCCCCCGGCCCACCACCACCCTTCCCGGGTGGCGCTTCGCGCCGCAGTACCCTTGCGCATGGCTCCGTCACACCGTTCCGGCGGCGGATGGGCCATCCGGAGTCCGGCCCCGCGTCCCGGCTTCGTTGAACAAGTGCGAAGATGGGTTCTCGGCAGGACAGGGCCCCCCTTACCAGGGCCGAGTTAAAGCGGCCGAACAACAGCCGCGGTCCGGTCATCGACGACCGGCTCCGGCGCACCCATGCATGGAGGACGTGACGTGGCGAACGACGCCAGCACCGTTTTCGACCTAGTGATCCTCGGCGGCGGTAGCGGCGGTTACGCCGCCGCACTGCGCGGGGCGCAGCTTGGTCTCGACGTCGCCCTGATCGAGAAGGGCAAGGTCGGCGGCACCTGCCTGCACAACGGCTGCATCCCCACGAAGGCTCTGCTGCACGCCGGTGAGATCGCCGACCAGGCTCGCGAGAGCGAGCAGTTCGGTGTCAAGGCCACTTTCGAGGGCATCGACATCGAGGCGGTCCACAAGTACAAGGACGAGGTCATCTCGGGCCTGTACAAGGGCCTGCAGGGCCTGATCGCCTCCCGCAAGGTGACGTACATCGAGGGCGAGGGCCGGCTGTCCTCCCCGACCTCCGTCGCGGTCAACGGGCAGCAGGTCCAGGGCCGCCACGTGCTGCTCGCGACCGGCTCCGTGCCGAAGTCGCTGCCGGGCCTGGAGATCGACGGCAACCGCATCATCTCCTCGGACCACGCGCTCACGCTCGACCGCGTCCCGAAGTCCGCGATCATCCTGGGCGGCGGCGTGATCGGCGTCGAGTTCGCCTCGGCGTGGAAGTCCTTCGGCACCGACGTCACCGTCATCGAGGGCCTCAAGCACCTCGTCCCGGTCGAGGACGAGAACAGCTCCAAGCTGCTGGAGCGGGCCTTCCGCAAGCGCGGCATCAAGTTCAACCTCGGCACCTTCTTCGACAAGGCCGAGTACACCGCCGACGGCGTCCGCGTCACCCTCGCCGACGGCAAGACCTTCGAGGCCGAGGTGCTGCTGGTCGCGATCGGCCGCGGGCCGGTCTCCGCCGGTCTCGGCTACGAGGAGCAGGGCGTCGCGATGGACCGCGGCTACGTCCTGGTCGACGAGTACATGCAGACCAACGTGCCGACGATCTCGGCCGTCGGTGACCTCGTCCCCACCCTCCAGCTCGCGCACGTCGGCTTCGCCGAGGGCATGCTGGTGGCGGAGCGGCTGGCCGGTCTGAAGACCGTGCCGATCGACTACGACGGCGTCCCGCGCGTGACGTACTGCCACCCCGAGGTCGCTTCGGTGGGTATCACCGAGGCCAAGGCCAAGGAGCTGTACGGCGCCGACAAGGTCGTCGCTCTGAAGTACAACCTCGCGGGCAACGGCAAGAGCAAGATCCTCAAGACCTCGGGCGAGATCAAGCTCGTCCAGGTCAAGGACGGTGCCGTGGTCGGCGTCCACATGGTCGGTGACCGTATGGGCGAGCAGGTCGGTGAGGCCCAGCTGGTTTACAACTGGGAGGCCCTGCCGGCCGAGGTTGCGCAGCTCGTGCACGCGCACCCGACGCAGAACGAGGCGCTCGGCGAGGCCCACCTGGCCCTGGCCGGCAAGCCTCTCCACTCCCACGACTGACCCCAGTCCCGGGCGCGACCACAAACCGCACTTCCCCAAGTTCCCGACTTCGCTCGAACTGGGGGGAGAACCCTAGTAAGGAGCAACAGAAACCATGGCGGTTTCCGTAACCCTGCCGGCGCTCGGCGAGAGCGTCACCGAGGGCACCGTTACCCGCTGGCTGAAGGCCGAGGGTGAGCGCGTAGAGGCCGACGAGCCGCTGCTCGAGGTGTCGACCGACAAGGTCGACACCGAGATCCCGGCCCCGGCCTCCGGCGTGCTGGCCTCCATCAAGGTGGCCGAGGACGAGACCGTGGAGGTCGGCGCCGAGCTGGCCCTCATCGACGACGGCACCGGTGCGCCGGCTGCCGCTCCGGCCCCGGCCGCCGCCGAGGCGCCCGCCCCGGCCGCCCAGCCCGAGCCCGCCGCGGCTCCGGCGCCGGCCGCCGCCCCTGCCGCCGCCCCCGCCGGCGCTGCCGAGGGCACCGATGTCGTCCTCCCCGCGCTCGGCGAGAGCGTCACCGAGGGCACCGTCACCCGCTGGCTGAAGGAGGTCGGCGAGGAGGTCTCCGAGGACGAGCCGCTGCTGGAGGTCTCCACCGACAAGGTCGACACCGAGATCCCGGCGCCGACCTCCGGCGTCCTGCTGGAGATCGTGGTCGGCGAGGACGAGACCGCCGAGGTCGGCGCCAAGCTCGCGGTGATCGGCGCCAAGGGTGCGGCTCCGGCCGCTGCCCCGGCTCCAGCCGCCCCGGCCCCGGCCCCGGCGCCCGCCCCGGCCCCGGCGCCCGCGCCCGCCCCCGCGGCGCCCGCTCCGGCTGCTCCGGCTGCCCCCGCCCCGGCTCCGGCCCCCGCGCCCGCTCCGGCTCCGGCTCCGGTCGCGCCCGCCCCCGTCACCCCCGCCCCGGCGGCCGGTGAGGGCGAGGGCGCGTACGTCACCCCGCTGGTGCGCAAGCTGGCGCAGGAGAGCGGCGTCAACCTCGCCACGGTCAAGGGCTCCGGTGTCGGTGGCCGGATCCGCAAGCAGGACGTCATCGCCGCCGCCGAGGCCCTCAAGGCCGCCGTCCCGGCCCCGGCCGCGCCGGCCGCCGCCGCGGCCAAGCCGGGCGCCCCCGTTCTCGAGGTCTCGCCGCTGCGCGGTCAGACCGTCAAGATGCCGCGGATGCGCAAGGTCATCGGCGACAACATGATGAAGGCGCTGCACGGCCAGGCGCAGCTGACCTCCGTGGTCGAGGTGGACATCACCGCGATCATGCGGATGCGCAACAAGGCCAAGGACGCCTTCGCGCAGCGCGAGGGCGTCAAGCTCTCCCCGATGCCGTTCTTCGTCAAGGCCGCCGTCCAGGCGCTGAAGGCCCACCCGGTCGTCAACGCCCGGATCAACGAGGACGAGGGCACCATCACCTACTTCGACACCGAGAACGTCGGTATCGCGGTGGATGCGGAGAAGGGCCTGATGACCCCGGTCATCAAGAGCGCGGGCGACCTGAACATCGCCGGCATCGCCCGTAAGACCGCGGAGCTGGCGGGCAAGGTCCGGGCCAACAAGATCACCCCGGACGAGCTGTCCGGCGCGACCTTCACCATCAGCAACACCGGTTCGCGCGGCGCCCTGTTCGACACCGTGATCGTGCCCCCGAACCAGGTCGGCATCCTGGGCATCGGTGCCACCGTCAAGCGCCCGGTGGTCATCAACCACCCGGACCTCGGCGAGACCATCGCGGTGCGCGACATGACCTACCTCGCGCTCTCCTACGACCACCGTCTGGTGGACGGCGCCGACGCCGCCCGCTACCTGACCACGGTCAAGCAGATTCTGGAGGCCGCGGAGTTCGAGACCGAGATCGGTCTCTAGCGGTGACTCGGGTGACCGAGGATCGCGACGAGGCCGGAATCGGTCTCTGACACCTGCGGCACGCCGTAGCCGTGCAAAGGGGCCGGCCCCGGTTCGTTCCTGACGAGCCGGGGCCGGCCCTTGCGCATGTCCGCCTCACCGATAATGGCCCCCACCGGTCCTTTTGCCCCATGGGGCCCCACCCGCTCTGAAGGAGCACGTCATGACCCCGCCCGTCGTCCATTCGCTGCGCGAGCAGATCCGCGAGCACATCCTCGAAGGGATCGTCAGTGGCCGCTGGCAGCCGGGCGAGCGGATCGTGGAGCGGCGGATCGCGGTCGAGCTGGAGGTCAGCCAGACCCCGGTGCGCGAGGCGCTGCGGGAGCTGGAGTCGCTCCAGCTCATCGAGTCGGCGCCGAACAAGGGCGTCCGGGTGCGGAATCTGACCGCGGACGACCTCAAGGAGAGCTACCCGGTGCGGGCCGGGCTGGAGCAGGTGGCCGCGGAGCTGGCGGCCGGGCGGCTGGCGGAGAACACCGCGGCGCTGGAGCGCGAGGTGGCGGCGCTGCGCGAGGCGGACGCGACCGGCGACGGCGAGGCGCAGGTCCGGCACACGGTGGCCTTCCACCGCGAGATCGTGCGGGCGGCCGGGAACGCCGTGCTGCTGCACACCTGGGAGTCGCTGGGCGTCGAGGTCTGGACGACGCTCTCCATCCGCTGGTTCAGCCCGGAGCAGCGCTCGCACGCCCAGGACCACCAGGAGATCGTGGACGCCTTCCGGCGGCGCGACCCGAAGATCGGGACGCTGCTGAAGGCGCATGTGCTGAGCTGCGCGCCGCGCGTGTGAGGTCCCGGCCGGCCGTGCTCGCGGCCGGTTGCGGCGATGGCGGCCCGGCCGGTTCCCCGGCGTACCGGCGGGGCCGCGGGGCGTAACGGAGGCGGTCTCCGGAGCTGGCACGGGGTGCCCTGAAATGCGGCATCCCGTGCCGACCTGCGGTTATTCGCCCGACGAGCGTTGATCGATCATCGATCAGAGGCGTATCGTCGACGGTTGGGGCGCGACACCCCTGCCTGCCGAATGCCTGCCGAACTCGCATTCCCACCCGTCCGGAAAGGGGCCACCCATGCCCGATCCCGTGCGCCTGCCGTACAGCCAGCTCGACCAGCTCCCGGACCGCGATCCCGAGGAGACGGCCGAATGGCGCGAGTCGCTGGACGCCGTCACCGAGGCAGCGGGCCCGCATCGCGCCGCGTACCTGATGCGCCGCGCCCTGGAGCACACCGCGCGCACCGAAGGCACCGACCTGCCGTCGCTGCTGGAGACGGACTACGTCAACACCATCCCGACCTCCGCCGAGCCCGCGTTCCCGGGTGACGAGGCGCTGGAGGCCCGGATCACTGCCTGGAACCGCTGGAACGCCGCCGCCATGGTCACCCGCGGCTCCCGGCTCGGCCTGGGCGGCCACATCGCCACCTTCGCCTCGGCGGCCTGGCTCTACGAGACCGGCTTCCAGCACTTCTTCCGCGGCAAGGAGGGCGACGGCTCGGGCGACCAGCTCTACATCCAGGGCCACGCCTCCCCCGGCATCTACGCCCGCGCCTTCCTCGAAGGCCGGCTCACCGAGGACCAGCTCGACCACTTCCGCCAGGAGGCCGGTGGCCAGGGCCTGCCCTCGTACCCGCACCCGCGGCGCCTCCCCTGGCTGTGGGAGTTCCCCACCGTCTCCATGGGCCTCGGCCCGCTCTCCGCGATCTACCAGGCGCGCTTCAACCGCTACCTGGACCACCGCGGCATCAAGGACACCGCCAACTCCCATGTCTGGGCGTTCCTGGGCGACGGCGAGATGGACGAGCCGGAGTCGACCGCCGCACTGGCACTGGCCGGCCGCGAGGGCCTGGACAACCTGACCTTCGTCATCAACTGCAACCTCCAGCGCCTGGACGGCCCGGTCCGCCCCAACTTCAAGATCGTGCAGGAGCTGGAGGCCCAGTTCCGCGCCGCCGGCTGGAACGTCGTCAAGGCCCTCTGGGGCCGGGCGTGGGACGAGGTCTTCGCACTCGACACCGACGGGGCGCTGCTCCAGCGCCTCCGCGAGACCCCCGACGCGCAGTTCCAGACGTACGCCACCCGCGACGCCGCCTACCTGCGCGAGCACTTCTTCGGCGCGAGCGCGTCGCTGCGTGCGCTCGCCGAGCAGCTCTCCGACGCCACGCTGCTGGAGCTGTTCCAGACCTCCCGCGCCGGGCACGAGCCGCGCAAGGTGTACGCCGCCTACAAGGCCGCCGTCGACCACAAGGGCGCGCCGACCGTCATCCTGGCGCAGACCGTCAAGGGCTACACCCTCGGCACCGGCTTCGAGTCCCGCAACGCCAACCACCAGATGAAGAAGCTGACCATGGCGGAGTTCCGCGCGATGCGCGATCTGCTCGAACTCCCCATCCCGGACAGCGCGTTGGAGGGCGACCTGGTGCCGTACTGGCGCCCGGCCGAGGACTCCCCGGAGATGCGGTACCTGCGCACCCGGCGCGCCGCCCTGGACGGCCCGGCCCCGGCCCGCAGGGTCGTGGCCAAGCCGCTGCCGATGCCCGCCGACAAGACCTTCGACGCGCTGAAGAAGGGCTCCGGCAGCCAGGAGATCGCCACCACCATGGCGTTCGTCCGGCTCGTCAAGGACCTGATGCGGGACAAGGAGACCGGCCGGCGCTGGGTCCCGATCGTCCCGGACGAGGCCCGTACCTTCGGTATGGAGTCCCTCTTCCCGACGGCCGGCCTCTACTCCCCCAAGGGCTCCACGTACGACCCGGTCGACCGCGACCAGCTCCTCTGGTACAAGGAGGCCAAGGACGGCCAGATCCTCAACGAGGGCATCACCGAGGCCGGTTCGCTCGCCGACTTCACCGCCGCCGCGACGTCGTACGCGACGCACGGCGAGCCGATGATCCCGTTCTACATCTTCTACTCGATGTTCGGCTGGCAGCGCACCGCCGACCAGTTCTGGGCGCTGGCCGACCAGTTGGGCCGCGGCTTCGTCATCGGCGCCACCGCCGGCCGCACGACGATGACCGGCGAGGGCCTCCAGCACGCCGACGGGCACTCCCACCTGATCGCCTCGACCAACCCGGCGGCGGTCTCGTACGACCCGGCGTTCGCGTACGAGGTGGCGGTGATCGTCAAGGAGGGTCTGCGCCGGATGTACGGCCCGGACGCCGAGGACGTCTTCTACTACCTGACGGTCTACAACGAGACCAAGGTGCAGCCGGCCATGCCGGAGGGTGTCGAAGAGGGCATCCTCAAAGGCCTGTACCGCTACCGGGAAGCCGTCTCCATAGAGGGCGCCGACGTCCCGCGGCTCCAGCTGCTGGCGTCGGGCACCGCGATCCACTGGGCCCTGGAGGCGCAGCAACTGCTGGCCGCCGACTGGGGCGTGGCCGCGGACGTCTGGTCGGCCCCGTCCTGGACGGAGCTGCGCCGCGACGCCCTGGAGTGCGACGCGGCCCGCCTGGAGGGCGAGGACCGCATCCCGTACGTCACCCGTGCGCTGGCCGGCGCCCCCGGCCCGGTCGTCGCGGTCAGCGATTGGATGCGGGCGGTCCCGGACCAGATCGCCCAGTGGGTCGAGCAGGACTGGACCTCCATCGGGACGGACGGCTTCGGCCTCTCCGACACCCGGGAGGCGGCCCGCCGGCACTTCGGCGTGGACCCGCAGTCGGTGGTCGTCCAGGCGCTCGCGGCGCTGGCCCGCCGCGGCGACGTCAAGCCGGAGACGGTCAAGGAGGCCCGGGAGCGCTACGGGCTGTGACACCCGGTGCGGTCCCGCCCGGGTGACCGCACCCACCGTACGCGGGCGGCCCCGGCCGACACCGGGCGCCGCCCGCCCGCCGACTCCCGTGCGAAGACCACCTCCCGCGCCCGGGGTCTTCGCACGGGGCCCGCTCGCCGCCTCGCCCGCGGGGCGTTGTCAGTGGTGCCCGGCATGATGGATTCATGCGTGCCGCACGGCTGATCAGGATGGTGTTGCTGCTCCAGTCCCGGACGTCGATGACGGCCGGTGAGCTGGCGCGGGAGCTGGAGGTCTCGGAGCGCACGGTCGCCCGGGACGTCCTGTCGCTCTCGGAGGCCGGCGTGCCCGTGTACGCGGACCGCGGCCGGGCCGGCGGCTACCGCCTCATAGGCGGGTACCGCACCCGGCTCACCGGCCTCGGCCGCAGCGAGGCGGAGGCGCTCTTCCTGTCCGGAGTGCCCTCCGCCCTGCGGGAGATGGGCCTGGCGGACGCCGCGTCCGCGGCCCGGCTGAAGGTGTCCGCCGCGCTGCTGCCCGAGCTGCGGGACGCCGCCTCGGGCGCCGCCCAGCGGTTCCATCTGGACGCACCGGCCTGGTATCAGGAGCCGGAGACGCCCGCGCTGCTGCCCGCGATCGCCGACGCGGTGTGGGACGACCGCCGGCTGACGGTCCGCTACCTCCGCAAGGACCGTGAAGTGGTACGGGAGTTGGAGCCGTACGGGCTCGTGCTGAAGGCGGGCGTCTGGTACCTGGCGGCCCGCGCGAGCGGCGGGCGGCCCGTGGCGGCGGCCGGTCCCGGGGCGCCGCGGGAGACGTCCGCGCCGGGCGACGGCCGACGGACCGCGGGCTTCCGGGTCTACCGGGTCGACCGGTTCACCGCCGTCGCAGCCGCCCCCGCGACCGATCCCGCGGGGCCGGCGGAGCCGCCCATGGGTCCCGGCACCGCGGGGGCCGCCCCCGGGCCGGGGCGCACCGGCGGGCGCTTCCGGCGCGACGAGGAGTTCGATCTGCCCTCGTTCTGGGCCGAGCGCGCCCAGGAGTTCGCCCGGTCGCTGCTGCGCGAGGAGGTGGTTCTGCGGCTCTCCCCGCAGGGCGTGCACCGGCTCCCGTACGTCACCGAGCGGTCCGCGGCCCGGGAGGCGATAGCGGCGGCGCTGGCGGACGGCGGGCCCGACGGGCAGGGGCGGCTGACGGTCACCCTCGCCGTGGAGTCCGCGGAGGTCGCCTACTCCCAGCTGCTGGCGCTCGGCCCGGAGGGCGAGGTACTCGCGCCCTCCGGGCTGCGGGAGCGGTTCGCCTCGGCCGCCCGGCGGACGGCCGCGCTCTACGCCCCGCCGGGAGAGGAGGGTGCCGCGGCCGGCGTGCGGTAGTCCTCCGGTCCCGCGTCCCTGCCGCCGATCACGACCTCCTCGAAGTAGCCGAAGCAGTCGGGCCGGGTGCCGTCCGCGTCGGTGAAGCCGTACTCCTTCGCCAGCTGACCGCTGGAGAGCGAACGGCCGCTCCAGCGCGCCTTGTTCGGGTCGCCAGCCAGCGCCCGCACCGCGCGGCCGATCAGGGCCGGGGATTCGGCGATGGCGAAGTGCGGCTCCTTCGCGATCGCGTCGCGCCAGGTCTCCTCCGTGACGCCGAAGTGGTCCAGCATCTCCTCGGAGCGCAGGAAGCCGGGGGTGAGCGAGACGGCTGTGCCGCCGTACTCCTTCAGCTCGGCGGCGAGCCCGAAGGCGATCCGGTGCGGGACGTTCTTGGTGATGTCGAAGCAGAGGCTGTCGCGGTAGGCGCGGTTGAACGAGGCGGTGCCGTCGGTGATCTCGACGACCAGTCCGCCGGGGCGCCGGATCAGCAGCGGCAGCGCGTAGTGGCTGGTGATCACGTGCGAGTCGACGCCGAGCCGGAACATCCGCAGCCCGCCCGCGAGATCGAGGTCCCAGACCTTGGTGTCGAACTCGATCAGGCGGTCGCCGCCCCAGAGGCTGTTGACCAGGACGTCCAGCCGGCCCTGCTCCCGGTCGATGCGCTCGACCAGCGCCTTGACCTGCTCCGGCGCCAGGTGGTCGGTCGGCACGGCGACGCCGGTGCCGCCCGCCCGTCGCCCACCCCCCTTGCCGGAGGCCCTACGAGCCGCCTCTCCGGCTGCGGTCACCAGCTCCGCGGTCTGCTCGATCGTCTCGGTGGCCCGGCCGACCTCGCTGACCCGCTCCCGGGTCGTCCGCCCGGTCACGTACACCAGGGCGCCGGCGCGGCCCAGCTCCACGGCCATCGCCCGGCCCGCACCCCGGGTGGCCCCGGCGACCAGCGCCACCCGCCCGGTCAGATCGGCGGCCGGCAGCACCCCGCCGGGGTCCGCCGCGTCCGTCCGCCCCGCCGCTCCCGCGGGCTCCGCCGGTTCCCCCTGGGCCGCCGGTTCGTTGTGCGCCACGTTCGCCACTCCTCGCTGTCAGGTGTCCCGCATCCGTACACCGCGACCCTGACAGCGAATCCCGACACCTTCCGTCCGGATTTCCCGCCGGTTTCCCCGCCGGCCTCGCCGGTCTTCCGCCGGCCGTCTCTCCGGACCGTCGGCCGGCCGCCCGCGCACCGGGCCCGCCGCCGCTCACGGCCGGAGGGCGCGCAGCCTCCCGCCGTCCCGCAGCCGGCCGGTGACCTGCGCCGCGGCGTCCTGGGCGGCCGGTACGGCGAGCGTCGGCGCCTGGGCTCCGGCCCGGACGCCGCCCGTGACGTCGATACCGCCGACCTGGCTGCTGCCCGCCGCGAGCAGATACCACTTCCCGGATTTCGCCTGCCAGTGGACATCGCTCAGGACGTGCCGGCCGAAGCGGCTGCACACCGCCGAGTTGGCCTCCCGGCCGGTGATCCGCCCCGGGTCCCCCGGTCCCGCGGCGGGCGGCTGGAACTGGACCATGGCCCGGCCGGGGCCGCGCCAGGTGTCGGCGCGGTTGCAGACCCAGGTCGCGGTGCCGGCGTTCTCCGGGAGGACCTGCCGGGCGTACGCCCAGCTGTTGACGGACCGTACGCCGGAGCCGCGCAGCGACCGCAGGGTGCAGGCGGTCCGGGCCCAGCTGTGCAGCGCGGCGGGACCGGTGACCTCGCCCGGGCCGGCCGCGCCCGCGGCGGGGCGC
>NZ_KN708638.1:2260565-2429631 GCF_000805335.1 Streptomyces sp. CT34
CCAGGAAGGAGCGGTTGTCGTCGATCCGCGGCGACGAGTGGAACTCGGCCACCGGCCAGTGCCCGCATGTCCCGCCCTCCTCGGGCGGGGTCGGGATGCGGTCGGTGACCCCGTCCGGGGCCAGGTGCAGCCCGTGCGGCGCGGCGTCCGGGGTGAGCAGGTCCCGCGTCGCGACCTCGGAGACCCACGGGGCGATCAGATAGCGCATCCAGCCGTTGCCGCGGCCGATCACCAGCCCGGCGCCGGAGGTGAGATCCGCGTTGTCGACCCGGGCGAAGTGCAGGGTGGGGGTGGCGCCTTCGGGCTCGGCGTAGCGCACCAGCCGCTCGCCGTCGTGGAAGACGACCACCATGACGTTGTCGATCAGCCCCGCGTAGAGCAGCCGCGGCGGCTCGGCGGGCGGCCGGGTGGAGGTGCCGGGGGTCGTGGTGATCCGGGCGTCGGCGGGCGGCGCGGCCCACACCCGCAGCGCCCGCGCCAGCAGTTCCCTGTTGCCCGCCTCGCGGCCCCGCGGCGGCCAGGCGGTGAAGTCCACCCGCGCGGTCCTCGCCCACTGCTCGTTGGGGGTGCGCAGCAGCCGACCGGGGTCCAGGGCCTGCCGGGCGGAGGGCGCGGCCCGGTCTCCCCCGGCGCCGAGGGGGAGCGCCACCGCGACCGTGCCCATCGCCAGGGCGGCCACCATCACGGCCGCCGCGCGCACCCGCTGGCGGCGGCGCAGCAGGTCCGTCGGCCGGGCCTGCACCGTGCAGGGGTCGAACTCCCCGGAGTTCAGCAGCGCCGCGGCCCGCGCCCCGGTCTGCCGGTCCAGTTGCCCGGCCGCCCGCTGCGCCGCGTCCGGGTCCGCGACCCCGGCCCGCTCCAGTACGACGCGCGCCGCCGCCGCGTCCAGCCCCTCCAGATGCCACAGTCCCAGGGCGGCCCGCACGGGCGCCGGGACGGCCGACAGCGCCTGGTCCAGGGCGAGTTCGTCGGCGCCGCCGGCGCGCGGGAAGAGCCGCAGCCCCCAGACGAACGGCACCGGCGGCAGCAGCACGGCGAGCCCCTGGCGGTTCTCGTACGCCAGCGCCAGCTCCAGGGTCCGCCGGCGGACCAGGTCGTAGCCGGACCCGGCGTCGGCGCCGCGCTGGGCGGGCAGCGCACCGGCCGGGCGGCGCAGTCCGGGCCGCGGCAGCGCCCGCTGCACCAGCCCGTGCGCGGTCAGCACCTTGCGGTGGCGGCCCATTGACGGCGGCAGCACGAGATAGGCGAGGCGGACGAGCCGTGGGTAGTGCTCGACGATGGCCGCCTCGGCGCGTTCGACGTCGGCCCGGGTTCGTTCGTCCATGGGCATGGCTGAAAAGCGCCCTTCGCGAAATGGGGAGTGCGGTGGGGGAACTGGAGGATCTGCCGGCGTTGCAAGCCGCACAACGAGGGAAGCTTGGCACGGTCACCCGGCCGATCCCCGCTCCCGACACCACGGTTCACCGGACCGGGCAACGCCCCGCAGCATCCGGGGGACTCCGCGTGCGGGCCGGGTCGGCAGGGCGGATCCTGGAGCGGTGATGGACGAGACGGAGTTCTGGGAACTGGTCGACGGTTCCCGCGAGGTCGCCGGGGGCGACCCCGAGGACCAGGCCGACGCCCTGGTCGACAAGCTGCTCGGGCTCGGCCCGGACGACGTCGTGGACTTCGCCCGCCACTTCGAGGCCCGCTACAACCGGGCGTACGCCTGGGACCTGTGGGCCGCCGCCGCGCTGCTGCTGGACGGCGCGAGCGACGACGCCTTCGACTCCTTCCGCTGCTGGCTGATCGGCCAGGGCCGGCACGTCTTCGAGGGCGCGCTGCACGACCCGGACCAGCTCGCCGGTCTGCTGGACGACTTCGACGAGGAGGTGGACGGCGACGCCGAGGATCTGGGCTATGCGGCCGACGAGGCGTACGAGCAGCTGACCGGCGCCGAGATGCCCGATCTGGGCCTGCCCCCGGCGCCGCCCGAACCCCTCGGCACCTACGTGGACTTCGAGGACGACGCGGCGCTGGCCGAGCGCTTCCCCCGCCTCTGGGAACGCTTCCGGGAGTAGGGACCGTCCGCCGGGCCGTGGCCCGGTCGGCCATCTCACCGCGCGCGTCGGCCGCCGACTGCGGGCAGTATGGCCCCATGCGCATCGCGATCACCGGCTCGACCGGTCTCATCGGCACGGCCCTCGTACGGTCCCTGCGCACGGACGGCCACGACGTCGTCCGGCTCGTCCGCCGGGCGCCGCGGGCGGCCGGCGAGGTGCGCTGGGACCCCGAGGGGCAGCAGGTCGACACCGCCGGGCTGGCCGGCTGCGAGGCGGTGGTCCACCTCGCCGGCGCGGGCGTCGCCGACCACCGCTGGACCGCCGCGTACAAGCAGCGGATCCGCGACAGCCGGGTGCACGGCACCCGCACCCTGGCCACCGCGCTGGCCTCGATGGACACCCCGCCGCGGGTCTTCGTCTCCGGCAGCGCGATCGGCTACTACGGCGACACCGGCGACCGGCGCACGGACGAGAGCGGGCCGGCCGGCCACGGCTTCCTGCCGGAGGTCTGCGTGGACTGGGAGGAAGCCGCCCGGCCCGCCCCGGACGCCGGCATCCGGACGGTCTTCGCCCGTACCGGACTCGTCGTGGCGCGCTCGGGCGGGGCCTGGGGGCGGCTGTTCCCGATCTTCCGGATGGGGCTGGGCGGCCGGCTCGGCGACGGCAGCCAGTACTGGAGCTTCATCTCCCTCCAGGACCACATCGCGGCACTGCGCCACCTCGTCACCACCGAGGAGCTGTCCGGCCCGGTCAACCTCACCGCGCCGGAGCCGGTCACCAACCGCGAGGTGACGGCGGTGATGGGCCATGTCCTGCACCGCCCCACGCTCTTCACCGTCCCGGCGCCGGTGCTGCGGCTGGTACTGGGCGAGTTCGCCGAGGACGTGCTGGGCAGTCAGCGGATCGTCCCGCGGCGGCTGCTGGACTCCGGTTTCGGCTTCGCGCACCCGCGGATCATCGACGCCGTGCGGGCCGCACAGCAGTCGTAGGCCCTGTCGTCAAACTCCCGTCGTCCGCCCGAAGGGCGGGCCGGGCGGCGTCCGGTGCGTGCTCTCGGCGTGCCGGGCGTCGGCGGGCAGGCGGGAGTTCGACGACAGGACCCAGCAGCGCCCGTACGGACCTCGTGGCGCAGGGCGCGCCGGTGCGCCCCCGGGGCGCCCCTGTCGGCCGCGCCGCCGGCTCCCTACGGTCCTCGGACAGACCGCTCGGCATCCCCGGCGGCAGTACCGGGCAGGAAAACGGGTGCGCCGCCGCTGGGACCGACATCGGGAGGGGCATGTGCTGCGCACCGCATCGGCCGTGGACGTCGTCATCGTGGGAGCCGGCCCGGCCGGTCTCGCCGCGGCCCGCCATCTGACCGGGGCCGGAGTCTCGGTCACCGTCCTGGAGGCCGGGCCGCGGATCGGCGGCCGGTCCGCCACCGACGAGCTCGACGGCTTCCGGCTGGACCGCTGCGGCCGTCCACTGGCCGTCTCCCCGGCGGCGCTGCGCCGTACGCCGGGACTGGGCGAGCTGTCGCTGCGCCCGTTCGCGTCCGGGCTGACCCTCCACAACGGCCAGCGGTCGCAGCGGATCAGCCCGCTGCGGTGCACAAGGGGCGCACTGTCCGCAGCACGCGCCCTCTCGCGCGCCGACCGCCGTACGGACCGGGCCGCCGCCGCTGCCCCGTCCGCCGACCGCTCCGTCTGCGACGCGCTGGCCGGCCGCCCGGCCTTCCCGCCGCGCACCCACGACACGTTCCTGCGACCGCTGCTGGGCGCGCTGCTCTGCGATCCGCGGCTGCGGGTCTCCAGCCGGGGCGCCGCCCAGGTGCTGCGCGCCTTCGCGGAGGGGCGGCTCGCGCTGCCCGCCGGCGGCGCCTCGGCCATCCCGGAGCTGCTGGCGGCCGGTCTGCCGCCCGGTACGGTCCGGACGTCGGTCCAGGTCACCTCCGTCGCCACCAACGGCGTCAGCACCCGCGAGCACGGCCGGATACCCTGCCGGGCGGTGCTGGTGGCGACCGGCGCACGCGACGCCGCCGAACTGCTGCCGGGGCTGCGGCTGCCCGCCTTCCACCCGGTGACCGTGCTGCACCACACCGCGGGTGTCCCCGCCGGGACCCGCGGCGCGCCCTGCCGGGACACCGCGCTGATCCTGCCGGCGGACGGCCCCGTCGGCTTCAGCTACCTCGCCGGCGCCATCGACCCGTCCCGTACGCCGCCGGGCCGGACGCTGATCACCACCGCCGTGCTGGGCCCCGCCGCCGGGCTGCCGGTCTCCGTCCTCGACAAGACCGTACGGCCGCAGCTCGACCGGATCCACGGCGCGCGGACCGACGACTGGCAACTACTGACGGCCCATCACAATCCGTACGCGGTACCGGCGATGCCCGCACCGCACGATCCGCAGCGCACCGTGCGGCTGCTCGCCGGACTCTACGTCTGCGGCGACCACCGCGACACCAGCACCCTCCAGGGCGCCCTCCGCTCCGGCCGTCGGGCCGCCCGCGCACTGCTCCAGGACCTCGGCCTCCCCGCCCACCCGGCACCGGACCCCGTCCGGGCGGCGGCGTAGGGCCCCGCGCCCCGGTCCGCCGTCCCGGCCCGCGCCCGGCCGTTCGCGACGGCGTGGTCAGCCTGTCAGCGTGGTTCAGCCCAGTGCCGCCACCCGGTCCCGGTACCCGCGCACCGCCGCCGCGTCCCGGTACGGCTCCAAGCGGCGCTCGAAGTCCCGCACGTACTCATGGGCCCGCACGGAGCGCATCTCGGACGCCTGGAGGGCCGCCTCGGCACCCAGGGTGCACGCCTGCTCCAGCTCGCCCAGGCCCAGCCGCGCGGTGGCCAGCACCACCCGGCAGAAGAGCCGGCTGCGGGCGAAGCCGGCGGCGCGCAGCTGGAGGGAGCGCTCGGCGTGCTGGGAGGCGGCGCGGTACTGCTGGAGATCGCGGTGGCAGTGCGCCAGCTCGTCGGCGAGCTGGGCCTCGTCGAAGAACCGCGCCCAGTACGGGGTCTCGTCGCCGGGGCGGGCGCTCTCCAGCGCGCGTTCGGCGCGGGCCAGCGCGGCGGTGCAGGCCCGGACCTCGTTCAGGATGCCGTGGCCGCGCGCCTCGGCGGCGTGCAGCAGCGCCTGGACGGTGGGCGGGGCACTGCCGCCGATACCCTGCTGGGCGACCCGCGCCAGCTGGACGGCCTCCCTGCCGTGGCCCAGATAGACGGCCTGCCGGCTCATCGTCACCAGGACGTAGGATCCGTACGCCCGGTCGCCGGCGGCCTGGGAGAGCCGCAGGGCCTGGACGAAGTACCGCTGCGCCAGCCCGTGCGCGGCGATGTCGTACGAGGTCCAGCCGGCCAGCCGGGTCAGATCGGCGGCGGCGGCGAACAGCCGCCGGCCGGTGGCCTCCCCGTACGTGCCGCGGAGCATCGGCTCGGCCTCGTGCTCCAGATACCGCACCAGGGCCTGCCGGGCGTGGCCGCCGCCGTAGGCGTGGTCGAGGGCGCGGAACAGTTCGCCGACCGAGCGCAGCGCCGCGATGTCCCCGGAGGAGACCCGGCCGCCCTGGGCGCGGTCGACGCGGTCGGTCCCCCGCTGCCGGGGCACCGAGATCCGGCCGCCCTGGAGGGGCACCCGCTCCACGGCGTCGGCGGCCGGCTCCCCATGCGCGACGCGCTCGTCGGGGCGGCCGATCAGCCAGTCCCGGCTGGGCACCACCAGCCCGGCCGGGGTGAAGGCGATCTTGCGGAGCTCGGCGTGGCTGCCGGAGTCCTTGCGCCACAGCCCGCTGACGATGTCCACCGCCTCGCTGGGGGTCGAGGCGAATTCGAGCCCGGCGTACACCGGCGCGCAGGCGTCCAGGCCGAGGTCCTGCGCGGACAGCCGGCGCCCCAGCCGGCGGGTGAACACCTCCGCGATCAGTGCCGGGGTGGTTCCTCTCGGCTGCTGGCCGCGCAGCCAGCGGGTCACCGAGGTCTTGTCGTAGCGCAGGTCGAGGCCGTGCTCGATACCGAGCTGATCAACCCGTCTGGCCAGCCCTGCGTTGGAGAAGCCCGCCTCGGCGATGAGCGCGGCCAGCTGGCGGTTGGGCGTGTGGTGCGGGGGTCGTTCCGTCATCAGCTTTACCGGTCTCCTGCCTTCCGGGCCGGGCCGCCGGGCTCGACTGACCCTGTCCGGCATGCTCTTCGCCCTTGTGGAACGGCGTGAATGTAACGGCCTTCGGCGCCGTTCTCGCGGCCTGCGCCCCGCGTTCATCCGATCGTGTGAGCAGGGCACGGGCGCGTCGAGGGACCGGGCGGCGCACCGGCCGCCTGCGGGGGGCGCATACGGCGGCCGTACAGTGGCAGGGGCGCGGGAGACACCGGAAGTGCATCAGAAGTGGCATCAACGTCGCAGTGAACTGCGACAGAGGTTCGAAGAGGAGCTGCCGTGACTGCGATCTCTCGGGGGGAGACCCCCGCACCCGAGGGGCTGCGCTTTGTGCACCTGGGCTTCGGGGCGGACGCCGTCGAGTACGAGTCGGCGTGGCAGGAGCAGCGGCGGATCCACGCCGCCCGGTTCGCCGACGAGGTCCCCGACACCTGTCTCCTCCTGGAGCACCAGGCCGTCTACACGGCGGGCCGGCGCACCTCCGACGACGAGCGCCCGTTGGACGGCACCCCGGTCGTCGACGTGGACCGCGGCGGGAAGATCACCTGGCACGGCCCCGGCCAGCTGGTGGGCTACCCCATCCAGAAGCTGCCGCGCCCGGTCGACGTGGTCGCACACGTCCGCCGCCTGGAGGAGGCGCTGATCCGGGTCTGCGCCGAGTTCGGCGTCGAGGCCACCCGGGTCGAGGGGCGCAGCGGGGTATGGGTCCTGGGCGACGCCATCGCCGCGGCCGGGGAGCGGGCCGCGCCGGGCGGCCTCCAGCTGGACTTCGCCCCGCGCACCGCCGACGAGCTCTTCGACCCGCGGCTGAACGGCCCCGAGTACGCGCCGTCCAACGCCGGCCAGCGCCGCGAGGACCGCAAGCTCGCCGCGATCGGCATCCGCGTCGCCAAGGGCGTCACCATGCACGGCTTCGCGCTGAACGTGAACCCGGACAACACCTCGTTCGACAAGATCGTGCCGTGCGGCATCCGGGACGCCGGGGTCGCCTCGCTCGCCGGCGAGCTGGGCCGCCAGATCACCATCGCCGAGGTCCTGCCGGTCGCCGAGAAGCACCTGCGGGACGTCCTGGAGAACGCCGAGCTCCTCCCCCGCGCGGTCTGAGCCCGCCGCCCTCACCCCGCGGTCACCACCGCGGGAATGCCGTCCTCCCGTCCGAGGTTGGCCCTGCACCACCCGCACGTGGATTTGCGTGCGAATTGACGGGCGTACCCTGGTGTACGCCGAAGAATCGAAGTTGTTAGGGAGCCGACGTGTCCGCAGTCGCACCCGACGGTCAGTCAATGCCGAAGCCCGACGGCCGGCGATTGCTGCGCCTTGAGGTCCGCAACAGCCAGACCCCCATCGAGCGCAAGCCCGAGTGGATCAAGACCCGGGCGAAGATGGGTCCCGAGTACAACCACCTCCAGGGCCTGGTCAAGAGCGAGGGGCTGCACACGGTCTGCCAGGAGGCGGGCTGTCCCAACATCTTCGAGTGCTGGGAGGACCGCGAGGCGACCTTCCTCATCGGTGGTGACCAGTGCACCCGCCGCTGCGACTTCTGCCAGATCGACACCGGCAAGCCGCAGGCACTGGACCGCGACGAGCCCCGCCGGGTCGCCGAGTCCGTGCAGACCATGGGCCTGAAGTACGCCACGATCACCGGCGTCGCCCGCGACGACCTGGAGGACGGCGGCGCCTGGCTCTACGCCGAGACCGTCCGGCAGATCCACGCCGCGATGCCCGACACCGGCGTCGAGCTGCTGATCCCCGACTTCAACGCGGTCCCCGAGCAGCTCGCCGAGGTCTTCTCCTCCCGCCCGGAGGTGCTGGCCCACAACGTCGAGACGGTCCCGCGGATCTTCAAGCGGATCCGCCCCGGCTTCCGCTACGAGCGGTCGCTGGAGGTCATCACCAAGTCCCGCGAGGCCGGCCTGGTCACCAAGTCCAACCTGATCCTGGGCATGGGCGAGACCCGCGAGGAGATCAGCCAGGCGCTCCAGGACCTCCACGACGCGGGCTGCGAGCTGATCACGATCACCCAGTACCTCCGCCCGTCGGTGCGCCACCACCCCATCGAGCGCTGGGTCAAGCCCGCCGAGTTCGTGGAGCTCAAGGAGGAGGCCGAGGAGATCGGCTACGCCGGTGTCATGTCCGGCCCGCTGGTCCGCTCCTCGTACCGCGCCGGCCGCCTTTACCAGCAGGCCATCGAGCGGCGCGAGGTCGAGGCGTCCAGTCAGGCGGTTTGAGGCGCTCAGCGCGCCATCTTGTGAATCGTGGCACATGCTGAGAGGACGCGGCCCGCACTCCCCCAGGCTGGAGGGCGTGGGGGCCGCGTCAACGTTTCATAGGTGTTTGACCGGCAGGTCATCCGTTGGTAACACCCTTCGGTGACGATGGATGCACGCACCGCTAGACACCTCCCACGCGTACCGCCCCTGCCTGTCCGATCGTCAGAGGGAGACCATCACCATGGAGGCCGCGCAGCTCCGCGCCACCGCCCGCCCCATCCCCTCCGTCACCGGTGCACTGCGTGCCGTCGAGGCCGTCCTGCTGGCCGGCGGCCAGCGGACCGCCCGCCGCAACGCCTGGACGTCGGTCCTGGAGGACCGCCGCCGCGCCAAGGACCGGAACGACGCCCAGTACGTACTGGAGGCCGCGGCGACCAGCCGTCCGCACGCCACGTAAACTTCGCTGTATGGCGAGGAAGGCAAACTCAGACGGCGCTGCCGGCGCTGAGAACCCCGGGCGACTGAAGCAGATCGCCCTGACCTACAAGATGACCCGTCGGGTCGACTCCAAGGTCGGTCTAATCGTCGCTGGCGTGGGCATCGTCGTATTCGGCGTTCTCCTCGCCATCGGCTTCGCGATCGGCCACCCCATCTACGCGGGCGTCCTGGGCTTCGTCCTGGCCTTCCTCGCGATGGCGATCGTCTTCGGGCGGCGCGCCGAGCGGGCGGCCTTCGGGCAGATGGAAGGCCAGCCCGGCGCGGCGGCGGCGGTCCTGGAGAACGTCGGCCGCGGCTGGACGATCACCCCGGCGGTCGCGATGAACCGCAGCCAGGACGTGGTCCACCGGGCCGTCGGCAAGGCCGGCATCGTGCTGGTCGGCGAGGGCAACCCGAACCGGCTGCGCGGCCTGCTGGCCGCCGAGAAGAAGCGGATGGCGCGCACCGTCGCCGACGCCCCGGTGCACGACGTCATCGTCGGCGACGGCGAGGGCCAGGTCCCGCTCAAGAAGCTGCGGACCCACCTGCTGAAGCTGCCGCGCGTGCTGCCCGGCGCCCAGGTGACCGCGGTCAACGACCGGCTGCGCGCGCTGGGCGACCTGATGAGCAACATGCCGGTGCCGAAGGGCCCGATTCCCGGACGTGGCCTTCGCGGTCGCTCGCCGCGAGGATGACGCCCGGCCTCACCTCCCCGCTCACCTCCATGGGCGGCGGGGGGTGAGGCTCATCCGGAGGGATGCCCTCGCATCCCTTCAAGGCCTCCATCAGCTCTTCCCAGAGACCCGACGCAGTCCAGCGCCGCCTGTGCCCGCGCAGCCCCGTAGAGCCGTACTTCACGTCGAGCTCGGGCCAGCGGGCACCGGTCCGCGCTTTCTCCAGGAACGCCTCCAGCACGGCGCGCGGCGCGCGCCCACCTTTCTGGCGAGGTGTGAGACTTCCGCCCGGAAAGCGCCCCGTCCGCACGACCCGATCCCAGGCCGCGTCCGTGAGGTCCAGGACCAGGCGTTCGTTCTTCCGGAACCACTCCGCCACCGAGCAGACAAGCCCCTTACGCATCGGCGGAGGGGGACCGGTCACCTCGATGCGGATGTTGCGGAGTTCCATGAACTCCTGCTGCTGTTCGTCGGACAGCTCCTCCAGGCGGTGGTGTGCCATCTCCGCGAGGGCCTGAAGGTTCTTAGCACGCTCTTCCCCCATGGCCACCTCAGCCTGCCGAGCGGCGACCTCTCCGCGCGTCTTCTCCAGTTGCGCGGCTCATTGCCGAGACCAGCAACCAGATCACCAGCGCGAGAACGCAGGTGAACAGGAGCATCATCCCCATCAGGCACCGCAGCCCCTACCGGCAGTCGGAGCAGGCGCGGCGGGTACGGGCGTGATGGCGGCGGCGCGGAAGCTGATCCCGTGCCGGTCACCCATCGCCCACGCGAACGCTTCCAGCCCGATCACCCGTACTTCCGCGCCTTCCACGACGCCCTTGGGCTCGCCGGGAACGGCGATCTCGATGACCGAGCCCCGCCGCCCTTCGTGGGGCTCCGTCACACCGACGATGGCTCATGCTTACGAGTGACGTCATGTAACGTCATGACTGTCGACGACAGGTGATGAGGAGCCCCCCATGGGAGACATCCAGCGCCCCGGCGCGCTCTACCAGCAGATTGCCGCCGAGATCCGCAACGGCATCGCCCAAGGCCGGTACAAACCCGGGAGCCCCCTCCCCTCGGAGGCCGACCTCATCGAGCAGTACGGCGTCAGCCGCCCCACCGTGCGCAAGGCCATCGCCGCACTCCGCGCCGAAGGACTCATCGAGGTCACCCACGGCAAGCGCAGCTACGTCCGCGCCCTCCCCGCCCCCGCAGTGATCATCGAGCGGACCGTCACCCGCACCGGCAACACCTTCCGCATCGGTCACCACGACTGGCAGCAGGTCGAAGACCCCACCGTCTACCGCACCACGACCACGGCGACCACGGCCCCGCTACTCGAACTCGCCGAAGGAGAAGCGCTGTTCGCCGTCGACCGGCTGCTGTCCGACCCGCACACCGACACCCGCGCCCTGCACCGCGTACTCATCCCGTTCGTCACCGCCGACCAGACCGAGCGGCTCGCCGAAGCCCCGGACACCGAACCCGAGGAGATCTACGCCCTGCTGACCGCCGCCGGGCACCAGCTGACCTGGGACGAGACCGTCAGCGCCCGCATGCCCCTGCCCGACGAGCGCGCCGCCCTCCAGGTCCCCGACGCAACGCCGATCCTGCACGCCTCACGCCTGACCCTCAACGCCGACCAACACCCCCTGATCCTCGAAGAGGTACGCACCGGCGCGGACCGCGCCCAACTCGCCTACCGCATCACCGCCGACAGCCCCCGCACACCCCACGCCGTCTGACCCACGCTCCGGCGAAACCGCCATACGGGGCCGGGGCGTTGTGGCCGGGACCGGCGGTCGCGGAGACGTTAGGCAGCCACCACGGGGCGAACCTCCAAGAACAGGGGGCCGATCGGGCCATTGCGGGCAGGCCAGGAGCCAGCCCGATCACGGCCAGCGTCAGGCCCCCTCGACATGGCGGGCTTGATCCCGAACTTCTCCGCGATCTCGTCATGCGTCATGCCGTCGGCACGCAGCCGTTCGAACTCCGCCACCGCCTCACCCGACGCCGAGTTACGGCGCGCTGTGCCCCGCAGCGGAACACGATGACGCCCCAGCAGGCCGTAGAGCGCCCACGCCGAGATCTCGAACCGCTCCCGCAACCGCTCCACAGACAGACCTTCTGTGTACAGCGCGATGTTTTCCGCCGCCCGCTCCTCGAACTTGTCAGCAGCCATCAACGAGGCCCCTCTACGAGCGAAGCCCGGAAGAACGTGGTGACCACGCACCGGAAGCCGGTGTGCCCCGTACGCCCCGCATGCCGCAGGCACCACACGTCCGGCCACCCAGGCCATCAACCTCGCCCGCGCCGCCATCGAGGGCGCCAAGGGCACGCGCCCCCGCGCGCGATCAACCGGCACACGCCCATGGGTGACCAATCCGACGCCGCCGGACACGACAACGACCGTATCGGGGGAAGCCTGCTGAGAACGAGGGGATGTGTGGCTCAAGAGCAGTCGGAGAGCGGCGACAGCAACGCATCACGAACTCAGGACACCAGGGCAGGGGGTGTCCGAGTCCGCGGATGCCCGGCCCAAACCACCCGGCAGGCGCGAGCTCCCTCGATCAGGGATTCACCCCCGCCTGTAAAGCGAAGGTCGTCGGTTCGAATCCGACAGGGGGCTCCGTGTGCTCGGCTGCTCGATCGTGAAGGCGCTCCGGGTGCGGGAGAGCCGCAGCACCCGGGCCAAGGTGTGCGGGACCGCGCACAGCCGCAGCTCTGCCCCGGCGGCGTCCGCTGCGCGGGCGGCGGCCAGCAGCACGCCGAGGCCGTAGCAGTCGCAGAAGCAGAGCTGCCCGCAGTCCACATCCACCCGCTGGTGAGAGCTCACTGCGTCACGGAGGGTGTCACGGACGGCGGGGGCGGTGCACACGTCCAGGTCCCCCACCAGGGTCACCCGGCAGTTGCCGGGCCCTGTGGCCTGGAGATCGACCTGCATCATGTCGTACACCGACGCCCCTGTGACCTGCAATGTCGCATCGCGAAACGGCCGTACCTTCACCGTACGCCCGCCCCGCCGAGAAGGACATCAGCGCATCAGCGCGGCCCAGCAACGGATCGTGGACTTCACCGACCTTCCCGTCGGGGGCTGGTTGGCTACGGTGGCCGCCGACGATCGCGACGGGAACCAGGAAGCCGGTGAGCATCCGGCAGGTCCCGCCACCGTGACCGGGGAGCACGGAGGGCCATGGCCGCAAGGCTGGAAGGTCGGGGTGAATGACAATCCGGGAGTCAGGACACTGACCTGTCGCGGACACCGTCCACGGGGCATGGCCGCCAGGAGGCGTGGCTGCGGCCTGCCACAGCGGTAGGTGCGCGGACTCGTTCGGGTGCTTGGCGTGCGCTGCTCGTGCCGCAGCGGGTCGCGGCCGGAGTGCGCCGTCCCGGCTGTCGTGCCCCGGCGGCCCGTTACCCGGATGCGAGAGGGGACCCGCAAGCCGGTGCGCGCCGTGCCGTGCCCGGAGAAACGCCCTGAGAGGCAGGAGCGCCCGGACGCTTCGTGTCGTCGGCTCGTTGGCGGCGTGCTGGCCGCGGTCGCCCTGCCCGTCCTCGGTACGGCCTGTGGGTCGGCCGAGCGCGCAGGCGGTACCGGCAGGAGCCTGGTTGTCACGGACCTGACCGGACGGAGGATCGAACGGCCGTACGTGGCCCACAAGGCCGTGACGATCTTGATGCCGGGATCAGCAATGATGCGTCGGCGGGCACCGTTGAGGTCACGGGGCGTCGAGAACTCCATGATCTCGAAAGCCCGTGCCGGCGGCGTCCCAGGGCGCCGAAGCCTGGGCTGATCAACCAATGCCGTGAACCGGACACCGCGCTGCTTTGTCGAAGCCGCCCCGCAAACGGTCCGCCCGGGGCGACATTTGCGTCGTGTCCACGTCATCTGCTGCGTTGCCCGGGGCCGGTTGTGTGGTGGTCCGGCGGGCCACTCCGGCGCGTGCGCGTGCCGCAGGGGCGCCCCGCACGAGCTCCGGTTGCCGACCGTCAGGCCACGGGGTGCAATGAGCCTGCGGCCCGTTGGCCGCAGCCGGCGGCTTTGGTGTTGTCCCGCCCCCGCTCGGCCCCGCTTGAGCCGGGGAGGCAGTGATGACGTTTCCTGATCCCGGTGCCCGCCCCGCGGGGCACACCCGGTGGACCCGGCTCGGCCTGGTGCTGGTGCCGACGCTGCTGATGTCCGCGGTACTCCTGGTGGCGATCGGCATGGGTATCCTCCCTGTCTCGCTCGCGGTCTCGGCGCAGCCTCTGGTGCTTTCGGGTCAGAACCTCAAGATCTCCGCCGACCGGCTGCAGGGCACCGGGTTCACCCAGTACGTCGGGGTGGACCGGGCGAAGACCAAGGCGTACCCGGAAGCGGTCGCCGGCATCGAGTCGGCCGACCTGTACAACCTGTGCCAGTCGGTGGCCGTCCACCTCCCCGTCGTCGGCGAGGTCACGCTGCGGATCGGCGCGGGCGGGGGCGGCAAGCCCGCGCACGCGGACCATCTCGTCGTCCATACCGACGACCTCGCCGGCGACGCGGTGTTCCGCAACATCATCATCGGGCAGGATGCCTCGACTTTCAGAGGCGGCCCTGGTGCCCCGGCGGGGGCCTTCGGGCAGCGTGCCGACGCCGTACGCATCGATCATCTGCGGCAGACGACCCGAGAGGTGAGTGCGGCGACCTTCCGGCTCACGGGCCTGCACCTGAGCGTGAAGGCCGGAGACCAGCCCTGCTACTGAACTGCCCTCCCCCCTGTGGTGCAAGCGGGTGAAAGTGTCCGTCCATCGGGGTCCCCGGGTGATTCTCGGAGTCACCAGCCTGCCCCGCCGGAGTTGGGGATGCCGTACCGCCCGAGGCTCGGGTATCGGGGCTGCTCGGCTCACTGATGGGCCGGCCCCCGCTTGTCTGACGGGGAGAGGGATGACGAGCAACGTCGACAGTGCCACCCAGATCACCGTGAGCGCACGTCTCACGGGCCACACCCGATGGAGGCGCCTGGCTCTGGTCATGGTGCCGACCCTGCTGGCGTCCGCAGCGCTGTGCGCAGCGATGGCGAGCGGTGCCCTGGCCGCGTCCTTCGGAGTGTCAGCCAACTCGTTCGCGGTTTCCGGCAGGAGCTTCGAGATCGGAGCCAGCACGCTCGATGGGCGCGGGTTCGTTCAGTTCGGTGTGCTGGACCACAGCGCTCATGCCTCGTACCCGGAAGCGCTGTCCGGCGTCGAGTCAGCGGACCTGTACAACCTGTGCCAGTCCGTCGTGCAGCACGTGCCCGTCCTCGGGCCCGTCACTCTGCGGCTGACCTCCGGCAGCAGCAGGGTTCCCGCGCACGCGGACCGGCTCGTCGCGGACACTCACGACCTGCGAGGCGACGCGCTCTTCCACAACGTCAACATCGGCCAGGACGCCGCAACCGTGAAGGGTGTGCCCGGCGTGCACGGCGCGCCCGGCGGCTTCGGCGAGCAGGCCGACACCGTACGCATCGATGAGCTGCAGCAGCAGACGCGATCGGTGAGTGCGGCAACGTTCCGGCTGCCGGGACTCCACCTGAGCGTGAAGCTCGGCCCCCACCCATGTTTCTGATGCTGTGTCACATGAACCACCACACTCGGGGAGCTCGACGTGAGTAGTGCGCGGCTGCGCGCGGGAGGTAAGAGGAAGGCAGATGCTGACGGGCGGCGGTCGGGATGGTGGAAGTCCTTCCGCGACTGGCGGCGCAGCCGCCCGTTCTGGGCAGGGGTGTGGACGCTGCTGGCCGGGGTCGAGATCCTCTCCATCCCGATCGCGCCGTTGCCGATCATGGTGCATGAAGGCATCGCCGGCGTGGCGGGGTCTCTTATGGGGATCTTCATGGTGGTCCTCGCGCTCAGCATGTGGCTGGCGCCCGGGTACCGGGTGTTCGCGGGCATCGCGACGCTGGTGTTCGCTGTCGCCTCACTCGTGCTCTCCAACTTCGGCGGCTTCCTGCTCGGTTTCCTGCTGGGCATCACCGGCGGCGCGATGGCAGTGATCTGGGTGCCGTATGAGCGGCCGCCGGCCCGGCTGCGGATCTGGCCGGACTGGGGTCGCGGGAACGGCTCAGGCCGCCCCGGAGGATCGGACAGTCCGGGAGGATCAGGCGGTCCGGGAGGATCAGGCGGCTCGGGTGGCTCTGGCGGTTCGAGTGGCTCTGGTGGTTCGAGTGGTCCCGGTGGGGCCGATGGCCCTGGTGACCCCGGGAGTTCCGGTGGGCCGGGCGGCAGGGGAGGCGGCGCCGGAGGTCATGCGGTCGGCGGTCGACAAGCCCGCAGCAGCTCGCGCACAAACCGTATGCGGGCGCTCGGTGTGCTTCCGGTCGGGGCTCTGCTTGCCGGCGGGCTGCAATCAGCCCCGTCGCACCTTCCCCGGATGGTGCCGAGCTCCGCCGATCCACCCAACGTGCTCGGGGGCACGGCCGACGGCAGCATCCCCCCGCACCTGACCGTCTGCTCTCTGCTCGACGGACTGCTGACCGGGGCGGGACCCACCGCGCGCGGCACCGGAAACCGCATCTCGGTGGGCGCCGAGGTGGGCCACGCCTCGGACTCCGAGCCCGGGCCCGATCAGCACCCCACGAGCTCAGGCATCTCAGTGGACGGGCCGCTGGGCCTGCACGCGTCCCTGGGCCCTCGTCTGCCGAACCCACGTAAAGAGGCACACGACGAACACAGGCCCAGACACGGACCCGACTCCGCCGAGCCTGCGCCCGCTCCCACGCACTCACCCGGAGCGGGCCTTCTCGGCTCGGTCGCCAGTCTGCTCGGCCTGCACGGTTCACACGACGCACCCGACGCACACGACGCACGTGACAAACACGACGAACACGGCAACCGCCCGGCTCCCCAGCACGACCATGCGACGCCGCGCCCGACCCGCCCCGCCGGCCCGCCGCAGCGCAGCCAGTCCGACCACGCCGCCGGGCCGGGCGCGTCGGACCAGCAGTCGAGTCGAGCCGGAGTCGCCGCCGGCAACACCGTCTCGCCGTCCGTCCTGCGCCTGAACCTCCCACCATTGCCCGCCGACAGGCGGATGGACGGGCCGTTGTCGCTGCTCCCCCTGCACATCAAACTGGGGGACCCCTCCAGCCAGGACAAGCACTCGCACTGGTGCCTTCCGCAACCCACGATCTCTCTCGGCCTCGGTGTCGACGCCGCCGCGTACCGCGTACGCACCGCCGCCCAGCCATTCCGAGTCCGCACACCACTGCTGGTGCTCACCGGCCTGACCTATCACGGCATCACCGAGGCGCCGACGGCGTCCGGCCCCCAGCGGGTGCTGGTCTTCACCGCGTTCCAGGCGGACATCGCGAGCCTTCGCCAGACCTCGCCTCTCCTTTCCCCCCGGTGTGGCCGTAACCAGCCCCCGCCGCCCGCCCCGCCCTTCCACGGCCTGCCCGGACTCCGGCTTCCCCTGCTCGACATGGGCATTCCCGGTATCGGTCGCGTGGACCCGTTCGCCCCCGGCCCCTGGTACCCCTGCCAAAGCAGATTGGAGACGGACGGCACCCCCGGCGGCACGTCGGTTGCCACCGGTCATCCCGTGGTCCTGCTGACCAAGGTCCTCAGCGGCAACCTCCTCGGCCTGCTCCCCGTCACGTTCACCCCGAGCATGCCGCCCCCACTTCCGCCGGGGCTCACCCTTCCCATCCCGATCTTCTTCACGAACGTCACCGCGTACAACCAGTCTCTCAGCGCTGACGAATTGGACATCCCCGGTCTCCACCAGACGGTGTCCCGCTGACTCCGTTGAACCATGGAACCGATGACCCCGCTGTCCCCGCCCCGAAGCCAGCGGTCGAAGAGGCGAATCGCCCCTCGACCGGCACCTCCAGGGGCAGCCGCCGGCGTGCGCCGTACAGGCCCCGCCGCAGCACACCGAACGCGCGCAATCCCAGGCGGGTTGCTGACGCTCGGACTGATTCGCCCCAGGCCGCACTCAACTGGCCAGGTACAACGCTCACTGGCCAACCAGGCCGCTCAGCCACAGGGGCCCACCATGTCACCCGTGTGAGTGCTGCGCCATAAATCGAACATGTGATGCAATCTGGTGCGTGGCTGACTACGACATCCCCAAACGCCTGGTCCAGGCCCAGGCCGCCTGGTACGCCGTCTACCAACGGCTCGCCGCCGCGGACAACGCCTCCGAGACAACGGTTCTCCGCCGCCAACTCCAGCGGCTGTCCGTCCAGATCGCGACCGATCCCTACTGGGCCACCATCCCCGGCCATGCCCCGGCGGCCCGGATGGCGCTGAAGCAGATGGCCTGGCAGGACGAGGGACGATGACCACCGAGTGGAGCGAAGCGCCGGACCGGGTAGAGCGCGCCCTGCGAGAGCTGACCGCGGAGACCGGACGTCCACCGACGGTGCGCGAGATCGCAGCCGCAGCCGGCCGGTCCGTCTCGACAGTCGCCTACCACCTGCGCGCCTTGGAGCAGCTCGGCATAGTCAGCCACACCCCGCACCACAGCCGCTCCTATCGTCTGGCCTGGTAGCCAGTGGACAGCCGGTGCACGTCGGCCCCCGCCATCGACACAAGTCGAGACGGGAGCCGACGTGCGTTGACCTCCCTGGCCACTCCCCCAGGTCAGGGGCTAGACGCGCAGAGTGGACGGAAAAACAGAGTGAACGGAAAAGCCATCTGGGAGAACGCTGCCGAAGGTCCGATGCCGAAGGGCATGCGGATGCCCAAGGGCGGCGGCAAGATGGCGAATGGATATCGCGAAGCCCCGGAGTCAGGCTCCGGGGCTTCGCGATGTTTGCCATGTTTGCCGCGGCGGCCCGCCACTCCCGCGGCTGCCGTGACCCGTTCCGTAATCCGTCCCGTAACCCGCGGATTCGACCCGCACCGATCGGAAACCGATCGGAATCAGATCGGAACCGATCAGATCCGCACCTGCACGGAACGGCTCAGCCGGTCGTGCAGCCCCCGTCCGTCCCGATCCCAGACCACGGCCGGGATGACGACGACGAGCAGCAGCGTGCGCAGCAGCACCCGCGGCAGCGAGATCCGGCCGCCGCCCTCGGCGACCACCCGCAGGCCCAGCAGCCGCTTGCCCGGTGTGAAGCCGACCGTGCCGACGGTGAGCACGCTCAGCACGGCGAACACCAGCAGCGCCCAGTTGCTCGCCGACTGCGCCTTGCCGCCGCTGAGCAGCCCGTACGCGATGAGCAGGCACAGCGCCCAGTCGATGAAGAGCGCGCCGAAGCGGCGGCCGACCCGCGCGATCGAGCCCGGCCCCTCCTCGGGCAGTCCGAGGCGCTGTCCGCGGTAGCCGAAGTCGACGCCCATGTCCTCGGCTGCCGCGCGGGGCCCGGAGATCCACGATCCGATTGCTTGCCTGTTGTCCACCCGTCCACGGTACTGCGACCGCATACGTTCCCTTCGCCGAGGGCCGTCGCGGGCCGAACGCACCGGCTCACCGGGGCTCCGAGGGCGCACACTGGGAGACGGGGGCGACAGCGTGCCGGTTAACCTCGGCGAAACAAATGGGTCATGCTTGAGAAATCCCGCCTGCCTATGGTCGGGCAAGCGCGCCACCGCACATGGACGCGCTCCGAGTAGCAACCCCGGGTCGCCGGCCGGCTGACCGGGCTAGGAGGAGTTGGATGTTCCAGAACGCCGACGACGCGAAGAAGTTCATCGCGGATGAGGACGTGAAGTTCGTCGACGTCCGTTTCTGCGACCTGCCGGGCGTGATGCAGCACTTCACGATCCCCGCTGCGGCGTTCGACCCGGACGAGGAGCTGGCGTTCGACGGTTCGTCGATCCGCGGCTTCCAGGCGATCCACGAGTCGGACATGGCGCTGCGCCCGGACCTGTCGACGGCCCGCCTGGACCCGTTCCGCCAGGAGAAGCACCTCAACATCAACTTCTTCATCCACGACCCGATCACGGGCGAGCAGTACAGCCGCGACCCGCGCAACATCGCCAAGAAGGCCGAGGCGTACCTCGCCTCCACCGGCATCGCGGACACCGCGTACTTCGGCCCGGAGGCGGAGTTCTACGTCTTCGACTCGGTCCGCTTCGAGACCTCCGCGAACCAGGGCTTCTACCACATCGACTCCGAGGCCGGCGCCTGGAACACCGGCGCGCTCGAGGACAACCGCGGCTACAAGGTCCGCTACAAGGGCGGCTACTTCCCCGCCCCGCCGGTCGACCACTTCGCCGACCTCCGCGCCGAGATCACCCTGGAGCTGGAGAAGTCCGGCCTCCAGGTCGAGCGCCAGCACCACGAGGTCGGCACCGCCGGCCAGGCGGAGATCAACTACAAGTTCAACACCCTGCTCGCCGCCGCCGACGACCTGATGCTGTTCAAGTACATCGTCAAGAACGTCGCCTGGCGCAACGGCAAGACCGCCACCTTCATGCCCAAGCCGATCTTCGGCGACAACGGCTCCGGCATGCACGTCCACCAGTCCCTGTGGCAGGGCGGCGCGCCCCTCTTCTACGACGAGCAGGGCTACGCGGGCCTCTCGGACACCGCCCGCTACTACATCGGCGGCATCCTCAAGCACGCCCCCTCGCTCCTGGCCTTCACCAACCCGACGGTGAACTCCTACCACCGCCTGGTCCCCGGCTTCGAGGCCCCGGTCAACCTGGTCTACTCGCAGCGCAACCGCTCCGCCGCCATGCGCATCCCGATCACGGGCTCCAACCCCAAGGCCAAGCGCGTCGAGTTCCGCGCCCCGGACCCGTCCTCGAACCCGTACCTCGCGTTCTCGGCCCTCCTCCTGGCCGGCCTCGACGGCGTGCGGAACAAGATCGAGCCCGCCGAGCCGATCGACAAGGACCTCTACGAGCTCGCCCCCGAAGAGCACGCGGGCGTCCCCCAGGTCCCGACCTCCCTCCCCGCCGTCCTCGACGCCCTCGAGGCCGACAACGAGTACCTCCAGCAGGGCGGCGTCTTCACCTCCGACCTGATCGAGACCTGGATCGACTACAAGCGCACCAACGAGATCGCCCCGATCCAGCTCCGCCCGCACCCGCACGAGTTCGAGCTGTACTTCGACATCTAAGAGGCGGGGTCGGGTGACCTTGGCGTAAGCCTGAAAAACCAGCTGTGACCTGCGAAAACTCTTCTCGTGAGTTCTCGTAGGTCACAGCTGTTTTCCGCCCCCTTGTGCACCGTGTGTGCACCGGCCGGCCTGTTCCCTGAGGCGGTGTCAGGCTTAACCTGAGCGCCGCCACCCGTGCAGGTGGCGGCGCTCACCGCTGACTCGGATCCGAATCGCGGCTGCTGGCCAGGCGGCCAACAGAGCTGGATGCCGACAGACGCCCTCAGAAGTGCCTCGTGAGAACACGGCCCCGTGCCGTCAGGAACCCTTCTGCCTGCGGGGAGTCTTCCTATCGGCTACGCCATCGCATCAGGTGAGGCCGCGAGTTCCGGTCAGCTGAACGCTAGATGCATGGCCCTTCGGAAACGGGGACTTGCATGTGGAGCGAGACACGAACATGGTTCTGGCCCGGGCGTCTTCCGCTGAGTTGTCGAACGAATCTGGGCGTCGCTGGCCTTGCCGTACGCGGACACCTGGCTCTTCTGGCAGCACGTCTCCTGCCTGCCCCGTGCCCCCGCTCGGCATTGCGTCACGCCCCACGCGAGCGCGGTGGGGCCGTTCTCGGTGTACTCCAGATACCAATTGAGGTAGTAAAAATTTTCGTCTGCACCGTCGGCCAAACCGGAGCCTCGGAAGGACACGACGACCTCGATAACGCGTGAACCGGAGGCTAAAGAAAGCGAGCCACCGTCAAGGCGCTCGTCACCTACCTGAAGGACATACGCACCGCACCGCCGAACCTCCAGATGGAGGACTGTCAGGTCATGGTGCCGAGTCCGAACCACTTCCGCCGCCTGCCGCACCACCCAACGATCGGATCAAAGCCCTGGCCTCGTCCTCAAGACGACGAGTGACAGGTCGGTCGCGGAAACCGTGAGTACTGAGCTGCGCGGCAAGTCTGTCGAAGTAGCCAGAGGCGGCCAAGACGTGGTCCTGTATGTCCGGCGAATACCTTCCTCCAAGCTGGGCTCGGGCCTCGCCGGCCGCCGCCACAACGCGTCCGATCTGCAACTGCACCTCTTCGCGTGTGACCTCCGGCAGTCCTGATCGCACCAGCTGGCGTAACAGCCGCTCACAGGCCCCGACTACCTCGCCCAGCAGTCGGACGTCTCGGTTGATCGACAGTCCGACATCGGAACCCGTGGTGTAGTTCACGAGACCAGCCTGGCTCACGACGGCATTTCGCCTCTGACCAGGCAGAAAGGTGGGGAGCTCCACAGATTCAAGGCTGTTGAGCGCGGGCCGGAAGCAGGGATGCACATGGAATTCGTCCTCGCCGGGCAGCGGAGGCGCCTGGGTGCCGCCCGTATAAACAACGTCACTCCCGCGCCGCACACCAAGAAAACTCGCCCCATACAGTACGTCGATCACCCCTTGCGGAGTCAGGCTCTCCGTGTAGGCGGGAAACTCTCGGTGCAGCACGTCCCGTCGAGTCTCAAATCGGGCCTCCAGCGCCGACTGCATGACCACGTATCCGGTGTTCTCGAACAACGGGAACAACGACCGGAGAAATGGCAGGTTGACCAGATACTCCTTGGCCAGGTCCTGGAGTTTCCAGCGAGAGAAGCGTTCTGTGGCCGTCAGAACGTCGTCCTCTGTGATCGTGGGGCCGCCCCGCTCGTCAGCCACGCTCCGGCAGGCGTTGAGGAGCTGGATCGCGTCTCTTGGACGCGGCAGTGCACGCTTGAAGAGGTACTCAGTGGTCGGCTCTCCTCGGACGCTCGGCGGGAACAGCCGCCCCCACAGCTCGTCGCTGGTCAGATCGGCCCCAAGGGAGGCACAGGCTCGTGCCAGAGCGACATCCTTGAGCCCCTCGTGTGTCCACGCGATTCGAATCTCGTCGCTGTGGAACTTGTCGCCGTCGCCGAAATTGAGGGTGTCATAGATGTCGGCACGGATGAACAACGCAGTCCGTACCACGCTGCCGTAGTGGCCTGTCACGTGTTTGGCTGCCAACAAGAGCCCAGTGACAAGCGCATGACTGTCCGCATCGACGGTCCAGACCTGTTCAAGCTGGTCAACGAGGAAGAGCAGCGGAGGATGACTACTCGCGCAGCCGAGGTCAGCGAAGGCAGTGGCCACACCGTCTTCGAGTACCTCCAGCTGCCGACTGGCCGTGGCTCCTTCAGAAGCGCCGTTGACGCCGAGGGCTGCCTCAACCCCGAAGGCCTTGAGAGACAGAGTGGCCGACTGGAGCCCACTCGCCCCACGCCGAAGCCTGTCGTACAGGCGATCGTCATCTGACTCGCCGTTCGCACGCAAAAAGGCGCGCAGGGCGCGAACAGAGGAGGGTATACGCCGACCGTGCGCGATACGCGCGTGGGTAGCCAGGTGACGTGCCGCGTGTACCGCGAAAGCGTACCGCCAGATCAGGGCCTTGGCGGTGTCAGCTGTGACGCCTTGGAGTTCGAAACGCCGGATTTCTTCACCGGCGGCATCATCTGGTGTGATCAAGATCGAGGCACCCTGGTGACCGTTCGGAGTCGCCAGTTGCTGGCAGATGGCACTCTTCCCCGAACCCTTGCGGCCGATGATCAAGGATTTTCGTCCGGAAAGCGCCTCCCTGTAAGCATAGTTCGGCCGAAACACAGCGCCTCGTAGTAAGAGGTCGCGCAGATAGGCGTCCGGTCATGGGCGGCGTCGAGGACGCGTGTCCCAGCGGTGGGTGGTCCAGGCTCGGCGGATCAGGCTACGGACGGTGATGATCGTGTCGGCGAGGTCAAAGAAGGCTTCGATGACGCTTCCTCGTCGTTCGTAGCAGCGTGCGAGTCGGTGGAAGGCGTTCTGCCAGGCGTGGGTGCGTTCGATATGCCATCGCCGGGTGGCCTGGACGGGTGCCTTGGTCCCCTTGTGGGCAATCCGGCCGTGCAGTCCCCGCTCGCCGAGCAGGGTGCGCGACTTGGCCGAGTCATAGCCGGCATCGAGGTGCACGGTTACCTCGTCGGGTAGTGGCTCAAATTCGCCCAAGAGATCGAGTGTTGGGGCCAGAAGCGGTGAGTCGTGGCAGTTGGCGCCGGCCAGGACGCGACCGAGGGGGATGCCGTAGCCGTCGGTCATGCCTGAACGCTTCATGCCCTGCTTGCCCCGGTCGACCGGTGACCGTCCGGCTGCTTCCCCGCCGCCAGGGGCCTTGGTGATGGCTCCGTCCACGGCGATCTGATCGAGGACGAGACCGACGATGCGGTCATAGGCGTCGAGCGCCATCTGCTTCAGCCGGGCGAACAGCCCCAGATGTATCCACTCGTCCCGGCGGTTGCGGATCGAGGTGGCCGAGCAGGTGGAGTCCGCGATCGCTTCATAGGAGCAGCCGAAGCGAAGGACTTGCAGCAGCTTGTCGAACACGATCCTGTCGCTGATCCGGCGTCGGTGGCAGCCCAATGGGTGGGCCGGATCGAACTCGGGCCGCTGGGGCAAGAGGGCAGCGAATTGGTCCCACAGTGGTTCGGTCAGCCATGACGGTAGCGCAGGCACAGGTCTCCCGTGATCACAGAGCGTCGCAACTTCATGTTCACGGAACCTGTGCCTGTCTCTTCTGGTAGCTGGCCCCACCCGTTGACTGTCTGCGCGGCCTCTCAGTCCAGAGCCTTGCGGACGGCGGTCAGGATGGCTTGGGTGTCGGCGCCGAGAGCGCGAGCCGCTGATGTGAAGTTCCGTGCCAGCATGGCGAGTTGCTCTGCGTTGGGGTGCATTCGTTCGGACGGGAGTGCCGCGACCCGAGTGCCTGCGCCACGGCGGGTGCGGATCAGCTCGGCGGCCTCCAGTTCGCGGTAGGCGCGAGCCACGGTGCCTGGTGCCAGGCCCAGGTCGGCAGCGAGCTGACGCACGGTGGGCAGGCGTTCGTCCTCGGTCAGTTGGCCGGTGACGATCAGGGCTGCGAGTTGGGTGCGGATCTGCTCGTACGGCGGAACCGGGCTGGCTGTGTCGACGCGGACGGAAGGGCCGGTCATCGTCGGACTGCTCGGGGCGCCACCAGAGTGAACAGGGACCATGCCAGGGTGACCAGGGCCAGCAGGCCCGTGGGGTAGATCACCAGGGCCGTGACGGTGCCCAGTGTTCCCTCGCAGCTCGTGTTCGTTAGGAAGCTGGCAATCATCAACAGGACGGCCAGCAGCTGGCCCGAGGCCAGCATCCCCCAGCCTGCGGTGATGGCCCGTGAGCGGTTGCGGCGCTGCTGGTCGTCGCCCGGGCGGTGGGCGATGCGGCGCAGGGCCCAGGCGCAGGCGGTGGTTCCGATGGCGAGAGAGACAAGGATCTGGTTGCCGTAAAACATGCCGGGCCAAAGGCTGACAGGTGCTTTGGGTACACCGTCGCAAGCAGCGTTGTGAGTGGCGACAGCGACAGCCCGGTGTATGGCGTCGGGGGAGGCTTTCGCAGCCCCGATCCCCACCAGCAAGACGAGGAGTACCGCCTCAAGGAGGAGCAGGACGGTGATGCGGGGTGGCACGAGGTCTTTGACCCGGCGCGGGGTGAGGCCGGCCGTGCGTACCGCTTCCTGGGGACGAGGGGTGAGGGCGTCGCCGAGCAGGACGCCGCCCACCGCGCACAGACCGAAAGCCATGACGGCGCTTACCAAGGGCACGTCGAAGCCGTAATCGTTGCCGAATCTGCTGATGTCCGTGGTGGCCCACAGTGGTGCGGCTATGGCGCCCACGGCCAGACCGGCCCAGCGGGCGTAGCGGTCGGCGAGGTGACGGGGGGCGGGCGGGGATACGGTGTCGGGCATACGGGGACCTCAGCGAGTGGTGATGGCCGGGTGGCTTGTGCTCAGTGGTAGCGGGCGCTGCTGCGCAAGCCGCTTTGTAGCAAGCAGTAAGCACAAGATGCCGCCATCAGAGGCTTGTGTCAACTGCTCGATACAAGCTGAGGTGAGCGGCCATGGTCAGCACCTTCGCAACACGCTTGGACCGAACCGGCCAGACAGATGAGACGGAAGCCGAGTCATACCCAGTAAGGCGTGGATCCCGTTCTGGCCGTTACCCAGCGCGCGTCCCCAACATGCCACGTGTGCAACAGCAGTCAGACACCTGTCACCGGGACACACGCCCTCGACGCCGACCATGACTGGGCGCCTATCTGCGCGACCTCTAAGCCATCCTTGAGATCGTTCTCCGCGTCGTCCCGACCGAAGAACAACTGGCTTACCGGACCTGCACCCTCCCCCACGATCCCCCCTGAACGCTCACTAGCCATCTTGGCCCAGAGTAAGGCTCTCCGGGCCGCGCTGTCCGGATAATAGGAGCGGTCTGAGTAGACGGAGTGGCACGCAGGCACTTCAGGGGGATTCATGCATGAACCAGCTCACCTGGACGGGCAGTTGGGGGAGCTCAGCGACACGGTGAGGAAGCTGGAGGACGAGGTCGCGAGACTTCGCACAGCTCAAGATCGCCACAGTGAAAACCTTGAGCACGGGCTCACGGGCATGCAGGCAGCCATCGGTCAACTGACCGGGAAGGTGGCCAATTTTTCGGCCAACCTGTCGCAGACACAAGCTGCGGTGAAGGCAGTGAGGACGACCACCGAGGACACCCACCGTGTTCTCAACTCCTTCGTGGAGCGTTACGGCAGGGATCAGATTGTGGCCAACGCTCAGGCAGAGTTGTCGCGGCTCACCACGGAATGGGGAGCAAGGTTCGCCGAGCGGCGGCGGATCCGCGCCCTAGCCCGGGGGCTGGCACATGCACTGACCGAAGACGCCGTGGCACGAGGAGTTGTGGACACCAGCACGATCGAAGCGTGCAGCCAGGAGCAGCTGCTCTTGGAGCCCACTTTCTGGCTCGCCCCCGCTGTCGTGGCGGTCGCCGCTGGGTACAGCCGCGACACTGAACGCACCACCCGAGCCCGCGGGCACGCCCTGACCCTCGACCAGGCCAAGGCGACGCTCTTTTTTGCGCTGACCTGTTCGCGCCAGAAACGGCAGAGTGAGGCAGCCCGCTGGATGGACCGCTATCTGACCGGGCTCGACCCCTCAGACTTGGGCCAAGAGTTCAGCGTCGTCCTCGATGCAGTCGCCGGCGCCGAGCTGGGAATCGAGGCGCTGACCTACGCCCGTCAGGCAATGACCCGGTGGGACCGAGAGGGAAGCGCCCGGCCCTTCAGTCTCTCCCCCTCGGACAGTGCCTTGGCGGACCTGACCCGCTGGCAGCCCTGGATGCTGGACCAGGGCGCGGACAGCTCCGGGCAATTCGACGCCCTACGGAAACTGTGTGGGACGCAGTGGGCAGAGGCAGAAGAGGGGTGGCATACGGCAACAGCGGTTAAGGGCACCCTCGACTATCTGCGCGCGCAGTACTCCGACAGCCCGCCGACCACAAACGGGAGTCATGGCACGGATATCGCTCTCAACCACCTCATAAGCCAGCTCGACCCCGATGAGAGCCGGATGCATGAGCAGATGGAGCGATTGCGCGCAATCATCGAGCACGGAGGTGACACCGAGGCGGCCGCTGCAGATTTCAAAGCAGCCAAGGAGCCAGAGACGATCGACTTCCAGGCCCTCCTCGAACGAGCCGTCTTCGAACCCGGAACAGTACGCCTCGGCTACCCCGCCAGACTCCTGGCCTTGCACAGTGCCATGCCGAGCCTTCGTCCGGCAGTCACCGCCATGAAAGAACAGTCCGAGTCACTGTTTCCCGAGCACCTCACCCTCACTGTGGACGGTTGGTCCTGCCAGGTGCCAACGGCGCCAACGGCGCCTGATTCCAGGCAACAAGCGGTCAACGACCTCCGAAAGCATCTGGAGCGACGGACCATCGCGGTCATCGGCTCTGTCGCACCAATGTGGCCACGGGTTCTCACGTGCTTCACCATGGCCGCAGCCTGTGCCGTGCTGGCGGTCTTCCTTCACGGAGCGGCAGGCAGCCTCACCAAGGTTCTCACCGTCCTACTGCTCACCTATGCAGTGTGGGGAGTGGCTCACGTGCCATTCCGCCAGCACCAACTGAGAGAGGATGGAACCCGCCGACGGGCCGAGAGTACGGCGGAGTTGAAAAAGGCACTTGGGCAGCACACTCGGCTCTTCCAGCAGTGGCGGGCCGGTCTCACTGCAGCTACCCACTGGAACGATTGGTCTCCAGCAGCTGGAGACCAGCTGAACTCACAGCCGGAAGAGTGACGTGGACAGGAAACGCATCGCAAACCGGTATCGACTTGAACACCGCCTTGGGAGTGGCGGTATGGGCGACGTCTGGCTAGCCCACGACAGCCAGCTGGACCGCCCAGTAGCCATCAAATTTCTTGCTCTGGACCGGCTACGCCGCCATGCCAGCAACCAGGTCAACCTCACCGAGCAGATGACCCGGAAGTTCCTGCAGGAAGCACGCGCGATGGCTCGGGTCAGCAGCCCCTATGTGGTCACCGTGCACGACCAGGGTGAAGAAGATGACAGGTTTCATCTGGTCATGGAACTCGTCGACGGGCGCCCCTTGACCAGTTACATGGGTGCGGGAAACGCCTTAACGCTGGAGCAGACGGCGCGCTGGAGTGCCCAGGCGTGCGAGGGATTGGCGGACGCGCACGAGGCCGAAGTCGTCCACAGAGACATCAAACCGGACAACATCATGATCACTGAGCGGGGTGACGTGAAACTCGTAGACTTCGGGCTTGCCCGGCTCCTCGACGTGACTGTCACCCATGGTGTGGGACTCACATGGCTGTACGCCTCACCTGAGCGCTGTCTGGGCCGACCAGGTGACCACCTCAGCGACTTGTACTCCCTAGGTTGCGTTCTGTACGAGATGTTGACCGGCCGCCCGCCCTTTGGAAGCAGCGAAACCGCTCCATACGTCATCGCCGATATGCACGTACGCAACACACCATCGGCCCCTCAAGATGTTCGCCCTGGAATTCCCGAAGAACTAAACGATCTGACATTGCGGCTACTTGCCAAAGAACCCGACCAAAGACCCCCGGATGCGCTAACTGTTGCCCGCCTTATCCATCAGGTTGAATACATCCCCGAGACGCATGACGGCGCACTGGTTCTCTCCGGCACTCCTCACGTAAACCCGGACTACGTGGATCGAATTCGGAGGCTGGAACGACATATCAGGAAACTCCAGATGTCCAACGGTTATACCGATCCGGCCGTTGTAGATTCCCGGATGAATCTTGCAGAGCTAACAGGCGAGTCGGGTGATGCACGCGGAGCAGTAGCCCTCTACGAAGAGCTCGGCGACGACTGCCGCGATGACTTCGGACCGTACGACACTCGCACACTGAACGCCTATGAAGCGATGGCTCGCTGGATCGCTTCCTCCGTCTGACGACAGCTTCGCGCCTGCTATTCCCAACCGTCAAGGGAAACTTCCGGACCTCCCCGCAAATATCGGTGAAGGGCGCTGGCTGTGGTGTCGACGAAGTTCTCGGGAATGGCATCGGTGTCGACCCAGCAGACCTGGGCGTGCTTGCGTGGTTCGCGGTTTTCGGGTTCGCCGGTCCACTCGTGAGTGGCGAAGACGACGGTGAGGAAGCCGTTGGGAGCTTCCACGCCCCAAGCACCGTGGATGACATGGGCTATTTTCAAAGACTCGGCCTTCACGATCAGGCCGGTCTCTTCGTACAGCTCACGCATGGCGGTTTCGGTGATTGGCTCACCGGGCTCGCTCTTCCCGACGGGGAGGTCCCACATGCCCTGGGCGAATTTTGCACTCCGGCTGCGCTGGAGGAGGACGACGCGATTGGTGGCCTTGTCGTGGACGATGACGGCGGCTACCAGCAGGGTCATGGATTCGAGCGCGGGCTTGAGGGCTTTGGGCTGGTCGTCGGTTGTCGGCTGAGCCACGGTGGTCCCTTCGTCGGCCGGGTTGGTGGGCATGTTAGGCGAGCGCCTCGCATGCGCGGCGGGCGAGTTCGGCGGCTCCGGGTACTTTGCGCCGCTGGTAGATGGCAAGGGTCGATCTCAGTGAAGTGATGGCCTTGCGGGTGCGGTCCGAGGTCATGCCCTCCATGAGGGTCAGAGCCTGGGACCAAGCGGCGACCGCCTCGTCGGCGCGAGCCTGGGCGGCGAGGCTGTCGCCGAGGTCGGCGTAGGTGAGGGCGTGGACGCGCTTGTACCTTTCGGGGTCCCAGCGGACGAGGGCGTCGCGGTGCTGCTGTTCGGTGCCGATGTGGTCGGCGAGATCAGTCAGAGTGCGGGCGGTATGGCTTGCGACCGTGCCGGCGGCCGGGCCGCTGACGCGGGAGAAGCTGGGCTGGGGGCGGTCATCGCGGAGCAGGGCGTCTTCGGCGGCCAGTAGGGCTCGGGCTGCGGAATTTTTCTCGCCGACAGCGGCGTAGGCGCGGGCGTGGGTGATGTGGAGGAGCGCTTCGGTCTGGCCGTCGACGTGGCCGAGACCGCGGGCGAGAGCACCTTCGACGAGGTCGACACAGTGGTGGGGCTGTTTGAGGCTGAGGGCCTGGTGGGCGAGGGCGCGCATCATCCAGGCGGCGTGACCGTGGGGGTCGGCTTCGCAGGCGAGTTGGTAGCCGACCTGGTAGTAGCGCTGGGCGGCGCCTTCCTGGCCGAGGTCGTGGTGCTTCCAGCCTGCCAGGTAGGCGAGTTCGGCGACCGCGCTGAAGGCAGCGCGGCGTAAGGCTTCGCTGGGGAAGCGTCCGCGGAGCATGGGTGCGGCGGTGTCGGCGAGGTAGGCGGTGACAGTGGTCAGTCCGTGACCGCCACCGAGGCGTTCGTCGGCTGCGCTGAAGGCTGCGGTGATCTGGCGTACGACGTCCACGTCCTCCACGCCGGCAATGGCCTTGCCTGTACGGGTGCGGAGCATACGAGCGGTGGCCTCGTGGTCGTATGCGAGCGGCATGGCGACGCCGGCGGTGGTGAAGGCAGCCACAGCGAGGAAGCGGCGGCGTTCGACGTCGGCGCGGCCCAGGTCGGTGGCGGCGAGAACAGGGTCCGGCTCGTCCGTCGCCTCTGTCACAGGCGCCCGCAGGCCGATTTCGGTCTGGGTGATGGTGCGGCCCGCTCGGCGGGAGAGTGCCTCGGCGAGGTACTGGCCGGTACGGCCGGTGGGCTGGCGGGTGCCATTCACCCAGTGGGAGACGGCCGACTTGTTGGTCTGAAGGATCTCGCCGTTTTCCGCGGCGACGCGACGGACATCTTTCGCCAGCGCCTCATACGTGCACCTGGTCGCATCGATTGTCTCGCGCAGACGGGAGTTGGGTTCTCTCTGCGCTGCCAAGACCGCCTCCGCCCCGGGGCTGTAAACCGCGTATACCGCTCCGACTGCCTCTCACCGTACCCACTGCGCGTAACGACAGGTTCACTGAACATCAGCCGCCCGGAACGGCCCGACCGTAATCCAGGCTTCCCCCTTGGTCCGGGTGGCTTCCCGAAGTTCCGTACGCCTACACCGGGTTCGGGCATACCTATGCCTGATTCCGGCCGATCAGAGACGGAGACACGGTGACCACCATCGACATCACGGCCATTGCGGTCGAGCTGCCCGAAGCATTCGACGAGCGCTGGAGCCGCCTGCCTGGCATCCAGGTCGACGGCCGACGCATCACCATCGACCCGGCCGAGTACTTCTTCCGCTTCGAGTCGCACACCTGGCTCGTCGCCGACTGGGAGCTGGTCAAGTCCCAGCTCCTGGACATTCAGGAGACGACTGAGAGCGCGGTCGAGCAGCTTGCGCTGGACTTCATCAAGGCCCACAGCGAGTCCACCTCTGACGCAGCCCGGGTTCTGGCCACCGCGTACGAGGTGTACGCGTGCCTGTTCCGCGAGGAGCACCTCGCCGGCCTCGGCCTGCCGCAGATCACCGCTGAACATCTGCGGATGCTGCGTGAGGCGGCCACGCTGATGGCGCTGAACAAGGTCGAGCTGGACGGACACATCTCCAACGTCGGCCCCTGCTGGTTCTTCCCTGCCGCCACCTCGGTTGTCTTCGACCTGAACGACGAGTATGGGCGGGCTGCTCGACGAGGTCTACCACGGCGGCTGGTTCAACGAGCACCGCCGCATCGAGTCCATCAAGGCCCACGCCGCCCTCGGCGGACGGCTCGTGCACGGCTGCCAGTCCGTGCCGGACCAGTCCGGCGGCGTCGTGGCGCCCTACGGTGCCTCGATGGCCACCTTCCGCGACGACCTCGCGGCCTTCAAGGCCGGATGGATCGAGCAGATCTACGCCCACCGAGCGACCGATCCCGCATAACCCCATACGACCAGGCTCCGGGGCGGGCCGGCTCTCGCGCCCGCCCCGGACGCCTCCACAGCACTGGAGCTCCTATGGACGCGAACCTCAACGCCGCACTCCTGGACGACCTGCTCACCATCACCGGCCAGACACAGCCCGAACGGACCGAGGTCCGGGTGTGGTCGATGTCCGGCGTCGAGCGGCTCTCCTTCCCTGACGGCACCACGCGCATCTTCAAGTACGCTAAGAGGCCGTTCGACAGTGAGGACCAGGTCCTCCGACTGGCACACACGCTTGGTGTTCCTGTGCCCATCGTGCACGCCTCCGCGGTCATGGGCGACTGGCTCGGGATGCTGCTGGAAGACCTCGGCAGTCCCATCCGTGAAGCCGACGACCTCGACGGAGCCGCCGCAGCGGTGGTCCTTCACCGCACTCCGACCGCACCCGCCCTGCCCGTCCTCGGCGGGGAGGCTCTGCGGGCACTGCCGAACCGAGCCTTGGACCATCTAGACCGGCTTCGCAAGGAAGAGCGCTGGCAGGACACCGACGACATCGAGCACTCCCTCGACCAGCTTGCCCAGGCCGCCGAGGCCCGATCGGCCGGAGCCACACTCGCCCCGTTCGGCTGGGTGCACTCCGAGTTCCACCCCACCAGCCTCCACATCGGCCAGCGCGGCTGGCGGCTGCTCGACTTCGCCCGCGCCTTCACCGGCCCCGGCCTGCTCGACCTGGCCAGCTACCACGGCACCCTCGATGACCCCGACCCCGTACGCCTGCGCATCTTTCTGGAGGCATACGTCACCGAAGGCGGAACCCCCGAAGCCCTCGCCGAGCGCGGTGGGCTTCCGGCTGAACAATGGGCGCTGGGCTGGCACCGCATGTGGGCCGTCGAGTGGTTCATGGAGCAGTCCATCCGCTGGATCAACTGCCCCGTCCACGACCCCGCGTACATCAGGACCGTACGCCGTCACCTGACCGACGTCCTCCATCTCCTGGCGGTCTAGGTGCTCGCCCAGGCTTCTCCGTGGTACGCCCACGCGCTGCAACGCACCGCGGCCGAGCCTGCCGAGCCGCTGGCCGTGCCCGCGCGGGTGGAGTGGACCACACGGCGTGGCAACGGCCCCGGCGCTGAGATCCTCGGCCCCGACCTGCGCCGCAAGTGTGTGGTGGAACTCGGTTGCGGGCCTGGTCACAACGCCGCGTGTCTCGCCACCCGCCACGGTGCCCGTGTCACCGGCGTCGACCTCGTCGGCCTTCAGATTCGCCGAGCCCGCTCGCACTACGGACGACTGGACAACCTCACCTTCGTCGCCGGACACGCGCTTCACTACTTGCAGGCGTCCGACGAGCAGTTCGATGCGATCTACTCGGTCTTCGGCGCCATCGGCCTCTTCGCCCCCGAGCTCCTGCTGCCGGCCATCGCGCAGCGCCTCAAGCCCGGCTGCACCCTCGCCTTCTCCATTCCGCATCCCCAGCGCGGCGGAAGCAGCCCCTCCAGCGGCGACCGGCCTCGCCGCGACTTCGTCACCCTCCCCGACCGCACCCGGCTCCCGATCGCCCGCTGGGACTTCGACGCCGAACGCTGGGACAAGCACCTCATTCGGGCGGGCCTCTGGCCCACCTCGGCCCAGGAGTTCCACGACGCCCGCAACGGCCGTCGGCCCACCACCTTGCTGATCAGCGCGCGCAAACTCTGACCCCGCCCCGGCTCCCTACGGAGGAACCGATGCGCCTGCCCTACCTGCTCCTCGACATCGATGGCGTCTTCATACCCTTCCCCACCGCTGACGGGACCACCCCGCCGACTCACGCCCGCCACGACGTCGTCCCCGCTGGCCGTAGCGCCGACGACTCGGTCACGGTCTGGCTCAACCCTGCCCATGACCCCCTGCTCATGGACGTGATCCGGAGCGGCCTGGTCACCCCGGTCTGGTGCACCAGCTGGCGCCAGGACGCCACCACCCTGATCGGCCCGCTCCTCGGCCTCCCGCCCCTGCCGTACGTCGACCTGCCGCGTCCGCAGATCACCACCAGCCATCCCAACGGCTACCTGTGGAAACGCGACCACGTCGATGCCTGGCTCGCGGACGCGGCGGTCGCCTGGATCGACGACGACTTCACGGACCTCGACCAGGAATGGGCGGTGGAACGCGATGCCGGCGGCATCCCTACCTTGCTCGTCCAGCCGGATCCGTACATCGGGCTGCTGCCAGAGCACTTGGCCACGGTGCGGAAGTGGGCGATGGGGAAGCCGTTCCGCGATGCAGCGACCGCAGCCACGGCGAGATGCTGAGCAGTGCCCTCCTCGCTGCGATCCGCCCCGGGTCGCTGCCTCCACGTCCGGCGCCCCCTGGTGCCAGGCTTCCCCTCCCCTCCCGGGCGGGGCATGCGCTTCCGAAACTCCTCCGCGGCCACGGGCTGCGGAGGAGTTTCGGAAGCTACAGCTTGCTGCGTGGGTTGGGGGCGTGGCGGTCGCGTCGCTTTCCGTGCCGGGCGGCCTTGCACCCGTCCCACCCGTTGCATACCTGGTCAGGGCGCGGAGGGTCGCATCCGGTGGTACGAGTCGACTCGTATCGGCGCACGATCGGTCCGATACGCGGGACGGGTGGACTCGTCCCACGCAGAGAGTCGTCCCCGCGCTGACCTGCACGGGGACGAGTGGGACGAGTGAGGCCGGGTTACGGGGCAGTGCGCGCTGGTAGAGGGCAGTAGCGTATCCAGGCGTCGGTGAACTGGCTGCGCGAGAAGCCCTTGCGCTGACCGATGTCTCCGAAGCGGTGGTTGGCGGACCTTATCTGGTAGTCGGCCAGCAGGAGTTGCAGGCCGCGTGCGCTCAGCCCGCCGTTGCCGTACTCGGCCCAAGGCCCTTCCGTGTCGGCTCGCAGGGCGGCGAGCAGGCTCTCGGTTGGCAGCGCGTCGGGGTTGCCGTAGGAGGCGAAGACCTGCCGGATGTCCGTGAGGATACGGATCTTCAGCCCACCGTGGTCCTCCTCCTGGCCCTGCTCGTACGCGGTCATCGTCTGGCAGGCGGTACGGGCCCAAGCGGGCCAGGGGCCTCCCGCCAGATCGGCGACGACGATCAGCGGCTCCCAGGTATCAGCCGCGCGGTCCTCGACCGGCATGACCGGCTCGGAGTCAGCAGCTTCCTCCAGGTGCGGGCCCAGCCAGGCCGCCAGCCGCTGCCGCAAGGCGTTGAGGGCAGGGGTGTCGCGGCGTGAGCGGTAGGGCCGCACGCTCTCCCCCGGTGCACGGCGGCGCATGCGGATGACCACCGACCGGTCCATGATCGTGTCGGGCAGGTCACCGATACCAGCAAGGGCAGCCATCGCGAAGGTGCGGAATTTGGTGGGCTGGTGGTCATTTCCCGCGACCCGGGTGGTCGGCCGGTTGCGGTGGTGACCGGAGTTGAGCAGACCGCGCATCTCCTCGTTCTTCTCCGCCACCTTCGGGCTGCCGAAGATGGTGTCCGCCTCGTCCACCAGGAGAGTGGGCGGGTTGGCGGTGATGGAGCGGAAGATGGCCGCCGGAGTCGAGTTGACCGTGATGAACGGGTCGTGGACGGTCTCGTGCAGCACGTCCAGCAGCCTCGACTTGCCGCACCGCTTCGCCGGGCCCACCACCGCCAGTCGCGGGGCGTGCTGCCAGGCTGGCTGCAGGTGCGTTGCAGCCACCCACAAGGTGACCGCGTCCAGAGCCTGCCGGTGAGGCAGGACTACGAACGTCTCGATTGCTGACCGCAGTTCACCCAGCAGGTCAGCGCCCTCGGTCAGTGGGCCAACGAACGGGGTGACTGGACAGTCGGCGTTCTCCATTGACCGGTTCTCGGTCAGGGTGTCGTCGGTGTCCGAGACGCTCATTGCACTGCCCGGTGGGGTCGGCGAATCCCGGTCACCGGTGGGCCCTGTAGCGCGGTGGGCACCGACCTGACCGGGGATCGCGACCGGTGGCCACGTGGATTGGTGGGATGCGGCGGCGGGGTGCGCCGTCATAGGGTGGTTCAAGGACGTTCCTCACCCGGTGGTACGAAGCATGGAGGCATCGCACCACCGTCGTCATCGTTCAGGTACGGGCGGGTGGTTGGGGACTCTTCGGCCCTCGGCGTTGACGCGCCGGGGGCCTCTTCGTCGTCCGGAGGTTCAGGCGACCAGATCCAGGGACTGGGTCTGGAGCCATGCGTCGACCTCCGTCCACCGGTAGCGCAGATGCTTGCCGACCTTGTGGACCTTCGGGCCGGTGCTCCGGTACTTCCACTGGTACAGCGTCCGCACCGGGATGCCGAGGTAGTCGGAGATCTCCTGCGGACTCGCCAGCGCGCGACGGTCCTTGGCGGCATCCTGGCGAGACTCGGTGTGCTTCATTCGCGTTCCCTTCGTTGAATTGGGCGGGCGGCGTGGCCAACATAGCCACGCATCTTCCGCAACATCCAGCGCCATCTTGCAGAGAATTCACGGCCGTACCAAACGGCGTCCACACAGGACATCGAAAGCCGCGGAGCCGAACCGCCAATCAGGAGAGCGAGCCATATTCCACGTAGCCGAGAGCGACCAGGCCACTTCGTCATGTCAGCTTCGTTACACCCTGCTGGTGAGCTCCGCCTATCACCGGATCCTGCCTGAAGTGCCAGGCCATGGAGGTGTGACGAGTCACCGGAAGCCCCATTCGGGCACAGGGCGCGGGAACATAGCACAGAACCCGGCCGTCAATTCCGTAACCATCCAGACGCACAGCGACAGCACTCACGCGACGCGAAGGGCGCCTCCTTATACAGCGGAAATCCGGTTTCCCCAAACCCGGGAACACGAGCTACAACACCGCCATGTCGAAACGCCCCGTCGAAATCGGCCCCACCGGAATCCAAACCGCCGACAACATCGAAAGTCTCCGCCTCGCTCGCGGCGTCAGCCAACGCCAGCTCGCCGCCCTCGTCGCCGAGCTAGACCGCCCGCTGTCCCATACCGCGATCTCTCGAATCGAGCGGATCCGCCGACGCTGCGACGTCGACGACCTCGTCACCATCGCAGCGGCCTTTGGTATCTCTCCCATGACTCTGTTGGTGCCATCAGGTGCCGCCCAGGAAACGGGTCACCGTGGCTGAGCCTTACGACCGCTGGCACAAAAAGCGGCCGAAGCCGGGCGAGGAAAAGTGCAGGGCCCATGGCAAGGTGCCATCCCGCGAGCATGGGCGCGGAAAACGCTGGCTGGCACGCTGGCGTGACCCCGATGGGCAGCAGCAGAGCGAGAGTTTCGAACGGTATGAGGATGCCCGGCAGCACCTGACGCGGATGCTGGGGACTGTCGACGACGGTACGTACATAGCACCGAAGAAGGGCGACACGCTACTCAAGGCGGTGGCCAAGCAGTGGCTGGAGAACCAGACGTTCGACAACCCGCGCACGTACCACCAGTACGAGTCCCGTGTCCGCAACCACATGATCGAGCCACTGGGAGACCTCAAGCTGCGGCAGATCAAGCCCTCCACCATCCAGACCTGGATCAAGCGCCGGCTTCAGGTGCTCGACGAGACCACCGTCGGCCTGATCTTCACCCACCTCTCGTCGATCCTCGCCATGGCAGTGGACGACGACCTGATCCCGAAGAACCCGTGCGAGACCGGGTCGGTCAAGCGCGTGAAGCCCAGGCGGTCGAAGAAGTCAGCCAAGGACGTGCCGCTCTCCTGGGAGCAGACGGACGCTCTGCGCAAGCACCTGCCTGACCGGTATCAAGCCACGGTCGACTGCGGGCGTGGACTCGGGATGCGGCAGGGCGAAATATTCGGCTTCAGCCCGGACGACGTGGACTGGTCGGAGGACGACAAGACCGTCCACATATGCCGACAGATCACGCACCACCGCGGCACGCTCGTCTTCGCCCCTCCCAAGGGCGGCACCAAGAACGATACGAAAGACCGCTACGTCCCGCTCGACGAGGACTTAGCGACACTGCTGCGCGAGCACATGCGGGAGTTCCCTCCGGTTAAGGTCACGCTGCCGTGGCTGGAGAAAGACGGCGAACTAGTCACCGTGCGGCTCATGTTCACAACGCGCGAGCACAAGGCGCTCAACAAGAACTACTTCAACTACCTCTGGAAGGCGGCCCTTGAGGCAATTGGCGCTATCGAGGCTGTAAACGAGAAGCCGACCGGCAAACGCCGCAGGTGGGAGCCCTGCCGGGACAAGATGATGCACGCCCTCCGGCACCTCTTCGCCTCGGAGGCGATCAACGAGGGCGTGGACGTCTACACGCTCGCCGACCTGCTCGGCCACGAGGATCCGGCGTTCACGTTGCGCCGCTACGTGCATCGCGTCAAGGGCGCGGTGGAGAAAGCCCGCAAGGCGATCGGGCAGCGCTACCGGCTGGCAGCGTGAATCCGGCGATGCCGACTACGACGAGAGGCTGGTCTGAGCTGCTGCTCAGACCAGCCTCTCGTCGATAGCCCTGGAGATTATGTGCCGTCTACGGACTGTCCTCTGCGGGTTCCGGCGCTCCCGAAAGAGCGCGCCCTACGAACTCCCGGTAGCGCTCTACCTCCGCATAGAACTCGGAGTTGTCTACGTCCAGGATTTTGGACCTGCCAGGTAGCCCCGCAAGCTCACGTAGAGATGGCTCGAAGTCCGGATCCAGGCCCTTGTGACACGTACCGCAGAGCGTGACCAGGTTTTCCTCTGCTGTGGGCCCGTGCATCCGCCATGGGACGAGGTGGTGCACATGGATCTCTAGATCAGTGTGATCGGTAGCTCTGCGGCCACACACCACACAGCGGTAGTTGTCCCGCTTGAGTACCTGCATCCGGAGCTTCCGGGTAGGCGCACGGCGCTTCACGGCTTCGTCGGGTAGCTTCCCTGTTCCGACGAAACCGAACCCACCGACCTCAACTGCACCGTCGCGCATGCACTCTCGGGGCGCGATTGCCTCGGGGAGGCGGGACTCGGCCAAGCCCTTCTCAACAAGTGCGTTCCCGCCGATCCTTAGATACATGGCCAAGCTGGTGTCGTCATGGACCGATACCCAGCCCTGCCCCATTTCGGTCCATGCCCTTGCCATGCCCGCAGGATCTATCAAGCTGGCAGCACGTATCTCCCAGCCGGGATGCCGTTCAGACCAAGCCACCCAATGGGTCTGCGCCGACCAGAAGGGGCGCCCTCGTCGGTTGACCCCGAGCGTAAGCGCGAAGTAGTCACCGTCGGGTGCGTAGCGCTTCATCTGTTGCAGCGTCTGCGTCAGTCCGGTCTCGTCAGTGGACCACTTCTCACCCATGGGCTGACTGTCGCACAGGGCACTGACAAATGAGGTCGCTTCTGAATCATCCGTACAACCTGGGGAAGAGGCAGGAAGCCGAGTGCTAGGACCGAGCACATGCGCCGCTGCGAACAGCAGGTTGCAGCATTGGCGCTGCAGCACCACATCAATCCCCTCGGTGGCTTACCTTCCCTGCGGTGTGCACCCGATGTGCACCCGCCTTCCCACCGAGGGCCAGTCTGCGCAGGTCAGGACCGTTTCTCGCCTCTACTTCGACATCTAAGATCGCCGCAGGTCAGAGCGGTTTTCCGCTCCCCTGGGCCGTCTGTGGGCCGTCGGGCGTGCTCTTCCCTCGGAGGAAGGGCACGCCCGACGGCCCTTCTTCGCTGATGCGCAGTGGTGCCGCCCTGCCCGCATGCGTCCGGAGTGTTGACACCTCCTCGCTCGTTTCGCTGCATGCTCGCCCCCTCGCCTGCGAGAATCGCAGGACGCTGTCGGCCGCTTCGTGGGCGTACCCACTCCGGGGAGTTGGGAAGTGAAGGCACAAGCCATTCTCGCCGTCATCTCTTCATTGGCACTTGTCATCTCGCTGGCCACTCTCTGGCAAAGCCATTTGGCGAAATTCAAGACCGTGGCCGTCGCAGGCCCCCTGCAGCTCCGGATCTCACAGATCAAATCGTCCGATACCAGCTGGTACATACCTCAGGTTGATTGCCGAGTGACGATATCGAACACTGGAGCACGAGTGGGCAAGGTGCTTGGGATTCGAATGGTCGCTCGCTATCCGCTACTGCCGATCCCCGGTGCTCACGAAATATTCTCGGCCCATTCCGAAGTCGACTCTGTTCTCTACCGGAAGCACGGAGCCGACCGATTCACCTGGATCGACAAGGCCAGCCTGGGCGACGCTGCGCCGTTCGTGCTCCTGCCACGGTCCAGCACCAGTAAACACGTCGTGTTCGATACCCGCTGGGACGACCCGGTGATTCAGGACGAGATCGAGTTCACTCTCGAAATTCTCACCGATAGGGTGGCGAAGTGGATCGCAGTGGAGAAGTGGACACATTCGATCCGCGGCATCGAATGGTCCGAGCTCACCGAAGTCGGAACTGCGTTTACGGTGCATCCAGCAAGCGCAGGTTCTCGCAGACCTTTCACCACCGTGCCCTCCGACCTTCATGAATACACCAGAGGGAAGAAGGAGATTCCCGCCGGTGGATTCACGAGGCACGATTCCCGCCTGGTCACTTCGGCACGTTCCGCGAAAGCAAACGGGAAGCAGCAAAAAGAGGCTCCGGGCGCGACCAACGACCAACGAGAGCAGTAGCTGACGCGTGAAGCGCGGTGGCGGTACCTCCGAGCGAGGCATCGTCACCGCGCTTCGGTGTGTGCCCCGGCGGCCGGGCCGTACGGAGCGAGATCTTCCTTGTGGACGCCGCGGCAGGGGGAGTTGACGATTACCCGCGCCCGCGGGGCAACCGTCCCTGTGGTCGTTGACCGATTCCGCGCTCCGCGCGCACGGCGCGGCCGGCCCGAGCGCGTGGGGTCCCGGGCCGGCTGCGATCGGCAGGGTCAGCAGTTGTCGTAGATCAGGGCGCGGACCAGGCGGCAGGTGGTGTCGGAGGGGTAGTGGACGCCGATGGCGAGGGCGGTGGAGCGGATCTTGCCGTTGGTGGCGTGCTCGGGGCGGTAGACGCCGGTGTCGAGCAGGGCTATCGCCAGGCGCATCGCCTTCAGGCGGCGGTTGTGGGATTCGTACCGCTCGCGGGGCCATCCGGCGGGGAGCGGTTTCCTGGGCAGCGGGTGGGTCGGGAGAGGCTTCGTCATGAGTGCGGCTGCGGCCATCCGGCGGACCTCCTGGAGCGTTGAGAACCCTCACTGACTGGTTCCCATTTTACCGCCGGGCACTGACAAAAGCCCCTGGCCAGGGGGGGATTTGAGGGGCGCGGGCGCGGCCCGTGGGAGCGGGTTTCAGGGGGTGGTAGCGGCCGTCGCGCGCAGCCGCTTCTTGTCGGGCTTGCCGACCGGGGTGAGGGGGATGGTGTCGAGGACGTGGACGGCGGCGGGGGCGTAGAGGGCTCCCTTGTGCGCGGTGACGTAGGCGCGGAGGGCGGACAGCGAGACCTCGTCGGTCAGGTGGCCGGGGGCGGGGACGACCGCGACGTGTACCTCCTCGGTGTCGTCGGGGGTGCGAACTCCGTAGACGGCGCAGTGGGCGACCGCGGGGTGGGTGTGGAGGAGGTCCTCGATCTCCGTGGGGTGGACGTGGCCGCCCACGACGATGATGACGTCCTTGAGGCGGTCGACGAGGTAGAGGCGGCCGTCGACGTCCAGGTGGCCGACGTCGCCGGTGCGCACCCAGCCGTCGCGCAGGACCTGCGCGGTGAGTTCGGGCTGCTTCCAGTAGCCGGACATCACGCCGGCGGAGCGTACGTGGATCTCGCCCGGATCCCCCGGCGGCAGGTCCCGGCCGTCGGCGTCGCGGATGGCGAGGGTGACGCCGGGCAGCGGGCGGCCGACGGTCATCGGGCCGTCGGTGGCGAGGTCGGTGTGGTCGCCGGGGCCCGCCTCGGTGATGGACATCGCCTCGGACTGGCCGTACCACCCGTAGAGGACGGGGCCGAAGACCTCTGCCGCGCGGCGCATCCGGGACGGGGAGGCGACGCAGCCCCCGTAGGTGATGCGGGTGAGGGAACTGAGGTCGGTGGTGGGGAGGGTGGGGTCGTCGAGGAGGCGGTAGAGGAGCGGGGGCAGCAGCCAGAGGTGGGTGATGCGCTCGCGGGCGAGGGCGGCCAGGACGGCGGTGGGGTCGAAGCTGCGGTGCAGGACGACGCTGCCGCCGTCCACGAGGGTGAGGTCGGCCATGATGCCCGCCAGGTGGGCGAGCGAGGTGCAGGCCAGGAGGCGGGGCGGATCGCCGGCGCCCTCCAGGCGGAGGCTGCCGAGCAGCCCGACGAACGGGGCGTGCGCCATCCGGACTCCCTTGGGGATACCGGTCGTTCCGCCGGTGTGGCGGATGCACCAGTCGTCCTCGGGGCGGGCGGCGCCGGCCACGGTGGGGGTGGCGGGGAGCGCGGCGCAGGCGGCGAGGAGGTCGGGGCCGAGGGGCGCCCGGCCGTCCGGCGTACCGGGGTCCGCGCCCGGATCCGGCTCCCCTGAGGGGCCGGGCACCGGGCCGAGGGTCATGATCTGCGGGCGGCGGCCGGTGAGATGGCCGAGCAGCTCGTACGCGGCCCCGCACAGCGCCGGGTCGACCACCAGCAGCGCGGTCTCCACGCTCTCGGCGATACGGGCCAGGGTCTCCGCGGCCATGCCGTCGTAGAGGAACACCACCCGTGCGCCGATGAGGTTGGCGGCGTACCGGGCGGCGAGCACCTCCGGGAGGTTGCCGCTGAGGAGGGAGACGGTGTCGCCGCGGCCGATCCCCTGAGCGGCGAGGACGGCGGCCATGCGGTGCACGGTGGCGTGTAAGGCGCCGGCGGTGACGTCGGGGCGGCCGTCGGCGGGGGTGAGGACGGCGCGGGCCGGGTCGCGGGCGAGGGCGGCCAGGACGGTGTCGACGTAGCTGGTGAAGGCGGGGGCGGGGGCGTCGGCCATGGCGGGGCTCCTTCGGTGCGGACGGTGCGGTGCGGGTTCGGGCGGGACGGCCAGGTACGGGCGGCCTCCGGCACCTCCGACGGTAGGCCGGTTCGTTCATGCCTTCCATGACCAATATCGGCATGTGGTGATGACCGGTGACGCATGAGCACGGGACGGCCCACGGGCCTGTCCGGCGGCACACCACCCCCTCCGGGCCGGGGTACATACGGGCGTGTGCCGCGCCGCAGGCGGCGGCCGGGTGCCAATTCGGCACCGGTGTACGGGAGTTCGGAAATGGCCGTGCGATATATGGTGAATTGTCGCAGAATCAGGGGATGTCCGACTGGGTAACCTGTGGTTCACATACGGGCAATGGACGGGAAACGGCCTGTTGCCAGAGTGCAGCGGTACGCCCGCACGCGTACCCGCACCGACCCGTATAAGAGGACCCCGTGACCATCAAGGCCGAGTACATCTGGATCGACGGCACCCAGCCGACCGCCAAGCTCCGCTCCAAGACCAAGATCCTGACGGACGGCGGCAAGCTCCCCCGCTGGGGGTTCGACGGGTCCAGCACCAACCAGGCCGAAGGCCACTCCTCGGACCTGGTGCTGGAGCCGGTGTTCAGCTGCCCGGACCCGATCCGCGGCGGTGACCACCTGCTGGTGCTGTGCGAGGTGCTGAACACCGACCTCACGCCGCACTCCTCCAACACCCGGGCCCTGCTGCGCCCGGTGGCAGAGCGGTTCGCCGCGCAGGAGCCGATCTTCGGCATCGAGCAGGAGTACACCTTCCTCAAGGGCGAGCGCCCGCTGGGCTTCCCCGAGGGCGGCTTCCCGGCCCCGCAGGGCGGCTACTACTGCGGTGTCGGCGCCGGCGAGATCTTCGGCCGGGAGATCGTCGAGAAGCACCTCGACCGGTGCCTGGCGGCCGGTCTCGGCCTGTCCGGCATCAACGCCGAGGTCATGCCCGGCCAGTGGGAGTTCCAGGTGGGCGCGCTGCCGCCGCTGGAGGTCGCGGACCACATGTGGGTGGCGCGCTGGCTGCTGCACCGTACGGCCGAGGAGTTCGGCGTCAGCGCGTCGCTGGACGCCAAGCCGGCCCGCGGCGACTGGAACGGCGCGGGCGCGCACACCAACTTCTCCACCCGTGCGATGCGCCAGGGCTACGACGCGATCATCACCGCCTGCGAGGCGCTGGGCGCGGACGGCAAGCCGCTGGAGCACGTGCGCCAGTACGGCACCGGTATCGAGGAGCGGCTGACCGGCGCCCACGAGACCGCCCCCTGGGACGAGTTCTCCTACGGCCCCTCCGACCGCGGTGCCTCGGTGCGCATCCCGTGGCAGGTCGAGGCCGAGAAGAAGGGCTACATCGAGGACCGGCGGCCGAACGCCAATGTGGACCCCTACGTGGTGACGCGGCTGATCGTGGACACCTGCTGCACGGAACTGGAGCGCCGCGAGCAGGTGTGACGCCGGCGCCCGGAGTGCGGTGGCACAGTCGCGAGGTGGGGCCGGACCGGCGGGTCCGGCCCCTTTCGCATGGCCGCGACCGGCGGCCGGCGGGTGCGGGCGCGCGGGGCCGGCTGTCAGTGGCGGGTGGCACGCTGGGGTCATGCTTGCGATCACCGCCAAGACCGAGAGCGGGCCGGCCGTCGCGCGGCCGACCGCGGACCAACTGACCGCCCTGCTGCGGCGGATCGGCGCCGAGGGCGACCACTTCGTCGTCGTCGAGCGGCTGCCCGCCGAGGACCAGAGGTTCGTGCAGACCTGGCGGGAGGGCGACGGGCCGTACGCCGTGGAGTTCCGCGACGGCGGGCCGGAGCGGCATTTCACGGCCGCCACCGCCGACGCCGATGAGGTCATAGCGGTCTTCCTGGCGTGGGCGCGCGGTGCCGGGACCTGGCGCACGGCGCTCGACTGGCGGCCGGCGGACCTGTATTCCACGCCCGGTCTGGCCCCGGAGACCCGTGAGCAGGCCGAGGAGCGGGCCCTTGAGGACATCCGGTCCGGCTTCCGGCCGTTCGAGGACGTCGTGCAGGGCGTGTGCGACGCGTTCGATCCCGAGGAGACGCCGGTGACCCGGGACGAGGCGCGACGGATCGTCGCGGGCCTGTGGGAGCGGCGGCTGGCCGAGCAGGCGGAGTGGCCCGAGGTGACGGACGCCGACCGGGTCGAGCGGGCGTTCACCGCGCTGGACGCGCAGGGGCTCACCGCCCGGATGCACTTCACCTGCTGCGGCACCTGCGCGCTCGGCGAGATCGGCGCCGAGCGCGCCGCGGCCGACCGCGGTTTCGTCTTCTTCCACCACCAGGACACCGCCGCGGCGGCCGGGGGATACGGTCTTGCGGTGCGGTACGGCGCGTACGAGGACTCCGGGGCGGACCGCGCCGAGGTCGGGCGGACGGTGGCGGCTGCGCTGACCGGCGCCGGTCTGGCGGTGGCGTGGGACGGCGATCCGGACACGGTCATCGAGATCACCCCGCTGGACTGGCGCAGGCGGCTGCCGGCGGGGAACTGAGCGGAGCGGAGGGACCGGGCGTGCGGACGCGGGGGCGGGCGGTGCGGTACGGGGCGCTGCCGTGGGCGGCACCGCTGTATGTGGGGGTGGTGCAGCTCGGGGCGTATGCCACCGGCCGGCTGCCGGGGCGGCGGCGTGCGGAGCTGCTGCGCGCGCACTCCACCAATGTCGCCAATCTGCGGGGCGGCCGGTGGGGCACCCTCGCCACCAGCGCGGCGTTCGTGGAGAAGCCGCTGCCGGTGGCGTACGGCGCGGCGCTGCTGGCCACCCTCGGTACGGCCGAGGCCCGTTGGGGTGCCGGGCGCGCCGCGGGGGTGTTCGCGGCCGGGCACATCGGCGCCGGTCTGCTGGTGTACGCGGGCCTGCGCGCCCGGCCGGGCGGCTGTCCCGACGGCACCGCGCGGGCCGTCGACGTCGGGGCGAGCTACGGCTTCTGCGCCACGCTCGGCGCCCTCGCGGCGACGGTCCCGCACCGGGGCGTGCGGCGGGCGGCGGTCGGCGGGCTGCTGGTGTCGCTCGCCGTGCCGGTGGTCCGCCGCGGCCGGACGTTCACGGACGCGGGGCATCTGGCGGCGCTGGCGCTCGGGGTGGTGATGGGCGCCACAGGGGCCACCGGGGCGGGTTTCGGCCGGCGCGTGCGGCGCCGCGGGGCGGGCCTGACGGTCAACTCCGGTGCGGGGAAGGGCAGTCGCCGGCGCGACCTGGCCGGTCCCGCGGGTGGTGCGGCCGGCGTGCGTCAGGATCGCGTCACTGCGGAGGTGGTGTGAAGGACAGAACAACGGCTGTCTGGTTCAATGGGGTCATGGCCAGCCTTACCGACACCGCGACGGGTCGCAGCGACCTCGAGCCTTTCTGGCCGTCCCGGCAGGCGCACGCCTTCGACCGGCTGTGTTGCCGCGCGCACTGAGCGCGGGCCCGCACCATTCCTCCCGACACCGCCGACCGGTGTCCCCAGCCCTGCCCGCGCGCACGACGTCCCCCGACGATCCCCTTGCGCGAAAGAGCTGACTTGCGATGACGAACCTCCGTACCGTTCCCGCCGGTTCCACCACGGCCGCCGTTCCGCACCCGCCGCAGCAGCGCCACCGGTTGCGCGCGGTGCCCTCCGACGAAGCGACCGCCGCCGTCCGGGACGCCCGTCCCGTCGCCGCCCCGGGCGGCACGGCGCCGCGCCACAGTGCGCAGCAGGTCGCCGAGCTGCTGAACTCCGGCGCCACCTGGCTCCCGGCGCCACAGCACAGCCTGCCCGCACTGCCCGGTCAGCCGCCGATGGTCGGCTACCTCGTCCTCGTCCCGGCCGAGGCGGCCCCCGCCGCGCAGCCGCCCGCCGACCCCGCACCGCCGGGCCGGACCGGCGACGAGACCGTGCGGATCGACCCCGAGCAGCGGACCGTGCAGGTCCGGGGCCGGCAACTGGACCTGACGTACCTCGAATTCGAGCTGCTGGCCCATCTGGTCGCGCATCCGCACCGGGTGCACACCCGCGACCAGCTGGTGACCACGGTGTGGGGGTACGGGCATGTCGGCGACGGGCGCACCGTGGACGTCCATGTCGCCCGGCTGCGGCGGAAGCTGGGCGCCGAGCACCGGTCGTCGATCGTGACAGTGCGGCGGGTCGGCTACAAGTACGTGCCGAGCACCTAGGCCCTGTCATCGAACTCCCGCCTGCCGGGCGACGCCCTGCACGTGCCCCCGGCCCGAACCGGCTTCGCACGGCTCGTGCCGGGGGACCCCCTTCGCCGCACCGGGCAACGACCCCAGTACCCCACCCAGTACAGGGGCCGTCGCCCGGCACGCCGAGAGCACGCACCGGACGCCGCCCGGCCGCCCTTCGGGCGGACGACGGGAGTCTGCGGACGACGGGAGTCTGACGACAGGACCTCGCGCGGCGGCGGGTGAGGGCGCTCAGGCCCCTTGCCCGCCGCCGCGCAGGAGCGGGCAGCGGCGGTGCAGCGCACTCGCCCCGGCGGCCACCAGCAGTCCGGCGCCGGAGGCCAGCAGCAGGCCCCTGACCGGGGAGTCGGTGAGCGCCGCGCCGCCGAGGCCGCCGAGCGCCGAGGCGAACAGCGCCCAGATGCCCGCGCCCACCGCATCCAGGGCGACGAAGCGGCGCAGCGGGTAGCGGACGCTGCCGGTGGCGAGGGTGGCGACCACCCGTCCGCCGGGGAGGAAGCGGCCGGCGATGATCAGCACGGCGGCGTGCCGTTCGACCAGGGCGCGGGCGCGCAGATGACGGGCCCGGCCGCGTTCGCCGCGCAGCAGCAGGGCGGTCGCGTGCGGGCCCGCGTGGCGGCCCACGGCGTAGCCGAGGCAGTCGCCGGCCAGTGCCCCGACCGCCGCGACGCCCGCGAGCAGGGCGAGCGGCGGCAGGTCGGGGCCGATGAGCACGGCGACCAGGACGACGGTGGTCTCGCTCGGCATGAACGGGAGCAGGGCGTCCAGCCCGGCGATCAGCAACACCGCGAGCCAGAGCCAGGGGGAGCCGAGCAGCGCGTGCAACGGGTCGGTGAGGCGGTCCAGTTGGTCGAGGAGGCCGAGGGCAAGCGGGGTCGCCGGGCCGGGGGCGAGCTGGTCAGGCATGCTGGCGGACCGGCGGGCCGGCGGTCGGCGGCGGGGCCTCGGGCGCGGTCCGCGGCGGCCGGATCGCCGCCGGAGCCGGCCGTACGGGGCCGCCACGGAGGACGATGTGCTCGGCGCGGGCCGCCAGTTCCCTGCGGTCCAGGGCGGTGCCCGCGGTCGGCAGCGCCGGGTGGGCGGTGAGGCGTACGGTCAGTGCGCGGGCGGTCAGGACGCGGCCCAGGGAGGCCGCCAAGGTGTCGTCACCGCAGAACGCGGCCACAGTGCTGGGCCGGCCCTGCTGGGTGTAGCTGACGGTCAGCGGGCGGATGGGTGCGCCGGCGTCCAGGGCGGCCTGGAAGGTGGCGCGGCGGAAGGCGCCCCGGTCGGCGGTGCACCAGGTGGTGGCCTGGGGGAAGACCGCCACCGAGCGGCCGGCGGCGAGCAGCTCGGACAACTCCCGTACGGTGCGCGGGAGCCTGCGGGGGCTGGTGCGGTCGATGAAGTGTGTGCCGGCCCGGCGCGCCAGGCCGCCGACGACCGGCCAGCGGCCCACCTCGCGCTTGGCGAGCAGGGTCGTCGGCTCGGCGGCGAGCAGCGTGACGATGTCGAGCCAGGAGATGTGGTTGAGGACGGTGAGGGTGCCGGGGCCGCCGGCTCCCGCCCCGGCGGCCGGCAGCGCGTCGATTCCCTCCGCCTGGATACCCAGCGCCGAAAGCAGCGTCCGGGCGTGCGCCCGCAGCCGTACCGGGTCCGCCAGGCGGTCGCCGTCGGTCAGGACGCGGCGCACCGCGGCGGCGAACGCGGCGGTGCGGCGGGCGGTTTCGCGGGCCGGGACGCGCGGGACGACGTGGCCGGCGCAGTGCGGGGTGCAGACGGACCGGACGTCCCAGGGGCCGTTCACCGGTCCCCCAGGAAGAAGCGGCGGTAGCGGTCGCCGAGGCGCTCCATGTCCAGGACGACGAAGAAGTCGGCGGTGCCGAACGCCGGGTCGTGGGCGGGGGCGCCGCCGATCCACGCGCCGATCCGGAGGTAGCCGCGCAGCAGCGGCGGGAGCTGGGCGAGGGCGGGGCGCTCGGGCAGCGGGCCGGTGGGGCGCCAGGGGCGGTGCGGGGTGACCCGGAGCCCGGCCGGGGCGGGGTAACGGGTCAGGGCCAGCGCCCAGGCGTGGGCGGCGGCGGTGCCCCCGTCGGCGAGCGGGACGGAGGCGCAGCCGGCGAGGTAGCGGTGGCCGGAGAGCAGGGTGTAGCGGGCGAGCGCGGCCCACATCTGGTTGATGACGGCGCCGCTGCGGTGGTCGGGGTGGACGCAGGAGCGGCCGGCCTCGATGAGGGAGGGGCGCATCCGGTCGAGGGCGGACAGGTTGAACTCGCCGTCGGAGTAGAGGCGTTGGCTGCGTCCCGGGGGCAGCAGCCGGTAGGTGCCGACGACGGCGCCGGTGGGGGTGTGGGTGACGATCAGGTGGTCGGCGAGGTCGTCGACGGCGTCGATGTCGTGGCCGGGGAGGGGGGTGTCGAGGGCGGCGCCCATCTCCTCGCCGAAGACCTGGTGGCGGAGGCGCTGGGCGGCACGGATCCGGTCGGGGGTGTCGGCGATCTCGGCGGTGTAGTCGGCGGCGGGGGCGGTGTCGGTGGCGGCTGCGTCCGCGACGGGAGAGGTGAGTCCGGGGCGGCCGGCGGACGCGGTGGGTGCCATGCTCATCAGAGCCTCCGTAGGTGGTGCTGGGTACACCCCCCGTCGGGGTGCACAACCCAATGACCTGGCGTTCTCCTACGCGGCAGACTCTTCCCGCGTCCGGCGGCCGGAAGCGTGAAGCCCAGGGAGCGCGCGGATGAGGCTCCGCGGAACACTGGTCGCCGCGGGCCGGAGGTCAGGGCAGGTCCGACGGACCGGGGGCCGGGTGAGCGGGGAGTCCTGGAGGTGGGATCGGCCCGGTCCGCGACCGCCACCGTTCCCGCCAACTCCGGTGGCGGGCACCGCGGTACGGCCCGGTTCCGCGGCTGGCAGGTCGTCCGGGCGCCGCGTACGCTGACCGGCACGTTCACGAGTAAGGGGAGCAACGACATGGGCACCGCAGCCGACAAGGAATGGCTCTACGGCCTCGACATCTCCGACGCCACCTGGCAGCGCCCGCCCGGCGAGGCCCCCGACGCGGAGGCGGTGGAGATCGCCTTCCTGGAGCGCGGCGCGGTCGCGATGCGCAACTCCACGGACCCCGATGTGGTGCTGCGCTTCACCGAGGCGGAGTGGCGGGCGTTCGTCCTGGGCGCCCGGGACGGGGAGTTCGATCTGACGCGATGACGCCGTAGGCGGGCGGTGCCGCCCCGGTGGCCGGGGTCGCCGGGTACCGCCCGCCGGACCCGGGCCGGGGTACCGCCGGGCCCGGGTGGCCGGGGGCGGGCGCGGCGGTCACCCGTCCGGGGCGGCCCGGCGCCCCGGTGACCATCACAGGATTCACTCGTTCCACGGAACGTGGAGCAGCAGCAGGCGGTAACCCCGCGTCCGGACCGCACCTCCCCCGGCAGCCCGGCGGAGGCCGGTGAGGCCATCGACGTCGAGCAGGCCGAGGCGGCGCTGGTCGAGCACTACCCCCGGCTGGCCCGGCTGGCGTATCTGGTCCTGCCGCCGGGCCCGAGCCGCGGCCGGCGGGTGCTGGCCGCGCACGCGGTGGTGCAGCGGGCCCTGCCGCGGCGGCCCGGCCCCGGGGCCGCTCCCGCTCTGCCCGCCCAGCGCGGCGGCGCGGCGGCGGCCGTCGACCCCGGTTACGCGCTCATGCGGCTGCGGGTGCTGCGCACCGCACTCGCCGTCGGGCGGCGCCGCCGGCTGCCGGCACCGCTCCCCCAGGTCTGGGGCCTCCGTCTCTTCCCCCGCTCCGGCGGCGCCGATGAACTCGCCCTGGACCAGGCGCTGTCCGCGCTCTCCGCACCGGGCCGGGCGGCGTTCGTGCTGCGCGACCTGGAGCGGCTGTCGGCGCACGAGGCGCGTCGGGTGCTGGAGGCCGCGGGGGTCGCGGACGCCCGGGCGGCACTGGCGGAGGCCGACGGGGCGGCGGTGCCGGCCGGGAGCCGGGACCGGGCGCTGCTGGAGTCGGTGGAGTTCGACCCGTGCGCCCTCCAGGCCCGGCCCACCGATCTGATCCGGCGACGGCAGCACGGCCGGGCGGCGCTGGCCGCGGGCGCGGCGGTGCTGGTGTGCGGGGCGCTGCTGGGGATGCCGGGCGACGGCTGGGGCCCGGACGGCGCCGCGGCCCCGGCGTACGCGGGCAATCCCGCGTCAGAAGCCGCCCTCGAACCGGGCAGGTTGGCGCTCACCCCGGCGAACGCCTGGAGGACCGCGGCGCGCCAGGACTTCGCCGCCTGGCCGGCCCGTGGCGACCGGATCGGCGACCGGGCGCTGCTCCGGCGGGCGCTGGTGGTATGGGCGCGGCCCGGGGCCGGCGTACCGGTCACGGCGACGCCCGGCACCCCGACGGGGCCCGCGGCCGGGCCGCCGCAGCTGCTGTTCGCGGGTGTGGTGGACCACGCCGTGGTGGTGATCTTCCACGACGGCCTGCGGGCGGTGCGGTACACCGAGGCGGCGGACGGCCAGGGGCGGGACGAGGGCTCCGGTGCGACGCTGGACTTCGCGCGGACGGACGGTGCGGCGGCGGACTCGGCACTCGCCCTGGTGGCGGGGCCCACCCAGGGCAACGTCCGCTATCTGACGGCCCCTTGGGTGCGGTCCGTACGGCTGGTCGATCTGCTGAAGCCGGACGTGGCGGGCCAGCCGATCCCGATCGGCTCGGACGGCCTGACCGAGCCGGTACCGACGCCGCGCGACGATTCCGCCTGCACCACGTGGCCGGCGCTGCGGACGGTCGGCAGGACGGACGGACAGCAGGGCGGCCCGGCGGCCGGGGCGTTGCTCACCGACCTCGGGGAGCTGACGCCGGCCCGGCTCACGTACGGGCGGCCCACGTCGCCGGGCGATGTGTCCGGCCCGGAGGCCCGTACGGCCTGGGCGCGTACCGCCTGCCGGCTGCCCGGGGTGCGTTCGCAGGGCGTACAGGCCGTGAACACCTGGAAGTTCGCGCGGCAGCCGCTGCCCGGGGGTGCGGGCGAGGCGGCCTGGCTGTGCACCCGGGCGGAGACCTGGCGCGGGGCGGGCGGCCGGACGATGGCGCAGTTCCAGCCGCCCGCGCCGGCCGACCGGCGGTACGCGCCGGGGGCGGTGACGGCGCGGGCCGAGGGCGGTACGGCCTGCGGGCCACGGGAGCCGCAGGTGCTGGCCGGGGTGCTGTGGAAGACCAAGGGGGGCGCGTGGTGGCTGCTGGCGGCGGGCAGCGACCGGATCACGTCGATCACCGCGCGCGGCGGGGCGCGGGGGCATGCGGCGGGGCGGCTGCTGGCAGTCCCGGCGAAGCCGGATGCCCGGACGGACCTGAAGGGCGGGCTGGCGGGCGGCGGCCAGGTGGGGACGCTGCGGTGAGGTGAGCGGTGGCAGGGCGCGGGCCGCCGCTCCGAGCTTTCCGTGTCCAGGGGGTATCGGCATTCCTTACCCGCCAGTACATTGACGCCATGTCTAATACGGCCCCGCTGCGGCCCCAGCCGGTCGCGTCTGAGCACACCCCGCTGAAGGCCCGGAACGTGGCCTTCGACTGGGCGGACACCCCCCTGCACTGGATACCCGGCGATCCGTCCAGCACCCACACCATCAACGTCCTGCACCTGCTGCTGCCGGCCGGCGAGCGCTGGTTCGTGCACGTCTACAAGCAGGTGCTGCCCCGCATCCGGGACGAGCGGCTCCGGGCGGACGTGATCGGGTTCATCGGCCAGGAGGCGATGCACTCGCAGGCGCACGACGACGTCCTGCCGCACCTCAAGGCGCTGGGCCTGGACCCGGCCCCGTACACCGCGCAGGTCGACTGGCTCTTCGAGAAGCTGCTCGGCGACCGGACGCTGCCGCCGGGCAGGGCCCGTCAGTGGTGGCTGATGGAGCGGGTCGCCATGATCGCCGCCATCGAGCACTACACCGCCTTCCTGGGCGACTGGGTGCTCAACGCCGAGGCGCTGGACGCCAAGGGGGCCGATCCGACGATGCTCGACCTGCTGCGCTGGCACGGCGCGGAGGAGGTCGAGCACCGCTCGGTGGCCTTCGACCTCTTCGTGCACCTGGACGGCGGCTACCGGCGGCGGGTGCGTACCTGGGCAACGGCCTTCAGCGCCCTGGTGTTCCTGTGGCAGCGCGGCACCCGGTTCTTCATGGAGAACGACCCCACACTGATCGACGGCAGGGCCGCCGTGAAGGACTTCCTCCGGGGCGGACGGCAGGGCGTGCTGCCGACCACCGGGGCGATGCTCCGCTCCATCCCCCAGTACCTGAGCCGGACATACCACCCCTCACAGCACGGCAGCACCGAGCAGGCGATCGCCTATCTCGACCGCTCGCCCGCCGCGACCGCCGCTGCCGCTGCCCCCGGAGGAGCCTGACATGCCCGCCCGTTCCGCGACGTCGGCGTCCGCACCGATTCGTACGTCCCCGCCTCTGCGTACGCGCGCCGTCCCCCGCCTGCGGACCGTGCTGCTGGTCGCCGGGGCCGCGGTGGTCGTCCGGCGGGCGCTGCGGCGGCGGATCCGGCAGTCCCCGCTGTGGCCGCTGCCCGCCCTGGAGCAGCCGATATCGGGCCGGGGCCGGGAACGGGGCCGGGCGGCACCGCTGCGGCTGCGGGTGGCCGAACGGACGGCGGCGGCCGACGGGGTGGTGGCCCTCCGCCTGGAGGGCGAGCGGCTGCCCAGCTGGGAACCGGGTGCGCACATCGACCTCGTACTCCCGTCCGGAACCGTGCGCCAGTACTCGCTGTGCGGCGAACCGGCCGACGCCGTAGGGGCGGACGGCGGTGCGTACACCATCGCGACCCGGCTCATCGAGGACGGCCGGGGCGGTTCGCGCGAGGTGCACGAGGCGCTCCACGAGGGCACGACGGTCGAGGTCCGCGGACCCCGCAACCGCTTCCCCCTGGACGAGTGCCACGCCTACCTCTTCGTCGCGGGCGGTATCGGCATCACCCCGATCCTCCCGATGGTGCGGCAGGCCGAGGCGGCGGGGATTCCGTGGCGCCTGGTGTACGCGGGACGGTCGCGGGCGTCGATGCCCTTCCTGGACGAGCTGGAAAAGCTGGCGGGGGCCGGGGAGTTGGGCGGGGACGGGGCCCGGCACGCCGGGGACGGGACCAGGCACGGGGCCCGGCACGCAGGGGAGCACGGGGGTGCGGCCGGGGCCGGTGGCGGGCGGCTGACGGTGGCCGCGGAGGACGAGGCGGGGCGGCCGGACCTGGCCGCGGCACTCGCCGACGCTCCCCCGCACGCCGCCGTGTACTGCTGCGGCCCCGAGCCCCTGATGGACGCGGTGGCCGACCTGCTCCCCCACGGCCCCGAGGGACTGACCCTCCACATCGAACGCTTCGCACCACGGAGGGGCCCGGGGTCCGGTCCGGGGTCCGGGGGCGGCTCGGGTGAAGGCGAGGGTGAAGACGTCGCGTTCGAGGTGGAGTTGCGCCGCACCGGCCGTACGGTCACGGTCCCGGCGGACACCAGCGTGCTGCGCGCCCTCCGCGAACAGGCCCTCCCGGACCTGCCGTACTCCTGCGAGCAGGGCTTCTGCGGCACCTGCCGACAGCGGGTGCTGGGCGGAGAGGTGGACCACCGCGACGAACTCCTGACGGACGCGGAACGCGCGGACTCGCTGCTGGTCTGCGTCTCGCGGTCGGCCCGGGGGGAGGGGCTGGTGCTGGACTTGTAGGGATGGGGGGCTGGTGCTGGGGCTGGTGCTGGTGCCGACGGTCGTCCTCTGTTCCCCGCCGCCCACCCGTACCTCTTGTTTTTCCCCGCCGCCCACCCCCCTTCGGGGGGTGGGCGGGTGTGGTGGGGCCGTGAGCCATCACGTCCCCGCCCCCGTAAACACGTCCCCGTCCCCGTAGCAGACCGCACACAACCCCCCGCAGGCACAAGTCCCCACAGGCACAAGTCCGCACCGGAACAAGTCCCCACCGGCACAACCGCACCGGAACAAGTCCGCACAGAAATAAGTCCGCACAGGAATAAGTCCGCGTCGTGCGGCGATACCGCAACTGGCCCGCCCGGTGGCGCGGTCCGGGGCCGGTTCGGTGTGCTGGTGCGGCTCGGGGGCGGGTCGTTAGGGTGGGCGCATGACGACCGGGGCACGCCGCAGGATGGGCGTCGAGGAGCGGCGGGAGCAGCTGATCGCCGTCGCGCTCGACCTGTTCAGCCACCGCTCCCCCGAGGATGTGTCGATCGACGAGATCGCCGAAGCGGCCGGGATATCCCGGCCGTTGGTCTATCACTACTTCCCTGGCAAGCAGCAGCTCTACGAGGCCGCGCTGCGGCGCGCCGCCGAGGAGCTGTCCGCCCGGTTCGTCGAGCCGCACGAAGGGCCCCTCGGCGCCCGGCTGTTGCGCGTCATGGAGCGGTTCTTCGACTTCGTGGACGAGCACGGCCCCGGTTTCTCGGCGCTGATGCGCGGCGGCCCGGCGATCGGCTCGACCCGTACCAGCGCGCTGATCGACGGTGTGCGCCAGGCCGCCTACGAGCAGATCCTCGCCCATCTCGACGTCCGGGACGCGCCCCCGCGGCTGGAGTTGGTGATCCGCTCCTGGGTCTCGCTGGCCGAGACCACCGCGCTGCTGTGGCTGGACGGGCGGTGCGTTCCGCGCGCCGAGCTGGAGCGGCAGCTGGTGCACGACTTCGCCGCACTGGCGGCGGTGAGCGCGGCGTACGACGAGCGGATGGCGCAGGTGGTCCGCCGGATGCTGGCGGACGAGCCGCCGGACGGGATGTTCGCGGAGCTGGTGGGACGGCTGATGGAGCTGCCGCAGCCGGTCTGACCTGCGACGGAGCGGGTGCCCACGGTCGGCGGAGGGCGATTGTCAGACCCTCGCCGTAACGTCGTTGGCATGACGGCGAATTCATCTGATTCCGATACGCGGACCGCTGATCCCGTTGCACGGACCGCTGATCCCGTTGCGCGGGCCGCGCATCCGCCGCCTGCGCTCGCGGTCCGTGCGGAGCCGAGCGGGGGCGGCCGAGCGGGGCGGTGCCGGGTCGGGAGCAGGCCCCGTGAGGCGGGGGCGCCCGCCCGCAGTCGCGGGCGAGGGCCGGCGGGGCGGGTGCGACACAATCCGGCTATGGATGAGATCACTTACCGGACGGCCGAGGCGGAGCACGACCCTTCCGTACTGGTCGCGCTCTACGACGGGGCCGCGCACTGGATGCTGGAGAACGGCATCGACCAGTGGAAGCCGGGTGACAAGGACGAGGCGCATTTCCGGGGGCGAATAGCCGACGGGGAGGTCTGGCTGGCGGAGGCGGCGGGGCGGGTCGTCGGCGGCTTCGAGCTGTGGTGGCGGGACGAGCCCGCGTGGGGCGCGCAGCCGCCGGTGGCGGGGTATGTGCACCGGCTGATGGTGGACCGCGCCCACGCACCGGCCGGAACCGGGCGGGAGTTGCTGACGTGGGCCGAGCGGCGGATCGCGGAGGCCGGGCGGGCGCGGTCACGGCTGGACTGCGTGTCGAGCAATCCGCGGCTGCGGACGTATTACGAGGGGGCGGGCTACGAGGTCGTCGGGGAGCAGCCGTTCAAGGAGGGGAAAGGGGGGAGCAAGTACGGCGTGACGCTGTTGGAGAAGCGCTTGTGAAGCGGGGACCGGGGCGGGCATACCGCCCCTACCCGCGCCGGTTCCCGTGGACCACCGGACCGCCGGCTTCTCGGTAGCGCCCGGTCGGCCCTGGCGGAAGACGGCGCCGGTCACCCCCGCCGGAAGACGGCGACCGTGCGGGCCGGGACGGTGAAGGTGCCCGAGGCGGGGGTGTAGGACGCGGTGGCGGCGACGGGGTCGGCGCCGTGGGACTGGAGGGGGTGCAGGGCGTACGGCCGGCCCCTGAGGCCGGGGAGGGTCTGGCTCTGGCGGTGGGGGGTGGCGTTGAAGACGATCACGAGGTTGGCGAGGCGCATGGTGATGACGCCGGGGGTCTCGCCGGTGCCGGAGAGGGGGAAGGAGAGGGCGGATTGGACGCGGGCGGTGGTCGCGAGGTCGAAGGCGGGTTCGGTGGCGTGGATGCGGAGCAGGTCGCGATAGGCGGCGGAGGTCGCGGTGATGGTGGCGCAGTCGGGACGTAGCGCCGGGTCGGCCAACAGGGGCTTGGCGTAGGGCCACTTGTCCTTGTTGTCGGTGGCCGGGGGCAGGCCGCGGCCGAAGCCGTTGGTCGATACGTCGCCGCGGACGTCACCGGGGCAGGTCCAGTGGATGGCGTTGAACCAGTCGCCGCTGTTGAAGGAGTTGCGGTCCAGGGACTTGGAGCGGAGCAGGTCGGAGCCGGCCTGGGAGAGCGCCGGGCCCTGGGAGAGTGCGGCGGTGGCCATCGCGACGACCTGCATCCGGGCGCGGTCGGCGGCGGAGGTGCCGGGCGGGAGCTTGTAGGCCAGGGCGTCGTAGAGGGTTTCGTTGTCGTGCGCGTCGGCGTAGGCGAGGGCGTCGCCGGGCGCGGCGGCATAGCCGGCGGGGGCGCCGTTGTAGTCGACCTGGGAGCCCTTGACCCGGTGGCCGACGGTGTCGGTGAACGTGTAGTCCGCGAGGTTGCCGGTGAGGCCGACCTTGATGAGGTCCTGGTAGTGGAGGAGTCGGGAGCGCTGGGCGGCCGGATCGCCGTTGGCGGGCGAGGAGTTGGGGTCGGTGGAGAGGCCGGAGGCGAAGCCCTGGACGCGGGGGTCGGTGTCGAAGGGGCTGCCGCCGCGGATCGCGTCGCGGGTCCGGTCGTTGAAGGTGGCGATGCCGGTGCCGGCCATGTTGCGCTGGGTGGCCTGGACGAAGCGGGCGTCGTCGGCGGCCTCGCCGAAGTTCCAGCCCTCGCCGTAGAGGATGACGGCTCGGCCGTCCACGCCGTCGCGGGCCGGGGTCAGTGCGTCGAGGGCCTTGCGTACGGCGAGGACGTCGGCCTTGGGGTGGTGCCCCATGAGGTCGAAGCGGAAGCCGTCGACCTTGTACTGCTTGGCCCAGGTGACGACGGAGTCGACAACGAGCTTGCCCGTCATGGTGTGTTCGGGCGCGGTGCCCGAGCAGCAGGTGGAGGTGGCGACGCCGCCGTCGTCGAGCAGCCGGTGGTAGTAGCCGGGGACGATGCGGTCCAGGATGGAGTGCGGGTCGTTCTGGCCGCTCGCGGCGGTGTGGTTGTAGACGACGTCCATGACGGTGCGCAGGCCGATGCCGTTCAGTCCCTGCACCATGCGGCGGAATTCGACGATCCGGGCCGTCCCGGACGGGTCGGAGGCGTAGGACCCTTCGGGGACGCTGTAGTGGAGGGGATCGTAGCCCCAGTTGTAGGCGTCGTGGTCGGCCACCTTCGCCACGCACTCCTGCTGGCGGTCGGAGTCGGCGGGCAGGGAGGGCAGGTCGCAGTCCGGCCGTTGCTGGTCGGCGCGGCGCTCGGGGACGGAGGAGAAGTCGAACGCGGGCAGCAGGTGGACGTGGGAAGTTCCGGCCGCGGCCAGGGACTTGAGGTGCCGCATGCCCGCCGAGCGGGTGTCGGTGAAGGCGAGATACTGGCCGGGGTGGCGGGTGGTGGGGTCCTCGACGGAGAAGTCGCGGATGTGCAGCTCCTGGATACGGGCCCGGCGCAGCGGCACCGGCGCGGGCTTGCGGAGCGTCGCCCAGCCCGCGGGGGCGAGGCGCGGATCGGCGAGGTCGACGACCAGACTGCGGGCGGAGTCGGTGGTCAGCGCGGTGGAGTACGGGTCGGTCACCTTGTTGGTGACGGTCCTGCCGGCCGTGGGCGCCCAGACGGTGACGAGGTAGCGGTAGGGCTTCCCGGTCCAGGTGCGCTCGCCCCGTACGCTCCACACCCCGGTCGCATCGTCCCGGCGCATGGGGACCGGGCGGCCGTCCAGTTCGAGCGCCACGGTGCGGGCGGTCGGCGCCCAGACGGAGAGCGTGGGCCGGCCGGCGTGGAACACCGGGCCGAGGGCGGCGTGTTGGGCGCGGGTGCCGTAGAGGTCGTCCAGGATGCCGGGGATCTGCACGCCGGTGGTCGTGGTCTGCCGTCCGTCCGCGGTGCGCTGGGTGGCGACCAGCCGTTCGCGCAGGGCGGTGGGGGCCAGCCGGCGGTCGCGCGGGTCGACGGTGAAGGCGGGGAAGCCGGTGAGGTGCGGGTACTTGGCCCGTTCGGCCGGGGCGAGGGTGCCGGGGGTGAGCCGGATGCGGCCCGACGCGCGTCCCTTCGACCCCCCGGCCCGCTCCCCCGGCTCCCCGAACTCCAGCTGGGCGGCAGCGTGTCGGGCGCCCTTCCAGACCACGGTGGTGCGGTCGATCCACTGCGCCGCGGCAGTGACCGGGCCGTCGGCGGAGGCGGCCGGAGCGGCCGGCTGCGGCGGCAGGACCAGGGCCGCCGCGCCGGCGAGCAGCGCGAGGAGGGCGGTCGTGCGGCGGCGGGCGCGGTGCGGGGTGGCGGACATGACCCTTGGTTCTATCCGTGCCACCTCATTGCTGCAAGACCTTTCGCAAGAGATTGCAACGGTGTTACGTTCCCGTGGTAGCCGGTCCGGCCGGCCGGAGGCCCACCGGGTGGTGGTCCCTACGCGCCCGGCCGGTCGGACCGGTGCCATATGTCTTCGCGGAGAACGGGTTCGCCGGTGGTCCGGCGGGTTGGCGCATAGTCACCCAGGCAGCAGACGAGGTGAGTTGCCCGGACGACAGCGGGGAATCCACCCACCATGATCAACAATCCCGAGGACACCACCGGCACCACCGGCACCACGCCGCACCACGACACCGCGACCCGCAGCTATTACGAGACCGGCGACGTCGACGCCTTCTACGACGCCGTTTGGGGCGGCGAGGACATCCACATCGGCGTCTACGCCCATGCGCACGAGGCGATCGCGGACGCCTCGCACCGTACCGTCGAGCACGCGGCGGACAACGCCGCGGACCTGCTCGGCCCGCACGCGACCGTGCTCGACCTCGGCTCCGGATACGGCGGTTCCGCCCGCGCGCTCGCCGAACGCTTCGGCTGCCGGGTCGTCGCCCTCGACCTCAGCGAGGAGCACAACCGGCGCCACCGTGCGGCCAACGCCCGGCGTGGACTGGACGGCCTGATCGAGGTCGTCACCGGCTCCCTCAACGAACTGCCCTACGAGGCGGGGCGGTTCGACGTCGTGTGGTCCCTGGAGGTCCTCAGCCATGTGCCGGACAAGGAGAGCGCGCTGGCCGAGGCCGTACGCGTGCTCAAACCGGGCGGCGCCGTGGTCTTCTCGGACATCATGATGGCCGAGGAGACCCCGGCGGAGGCCGTGCGGCCCGCGACCTCCCGGCTCTCCATGCCGGCCCTGGCGACACCGTCCTTCTATCTGGACCTGCTCTCCGGCCTCGGCCTCAAGGACGTCGATTACGAGGACCGCACAGCGGACATCACCACCCACTACGCACGCCTCGACGAGGAGGTGCACCGACGCGCGGCCGAACTGCGCGACGTCATCAGCCCGGCCTACGTCGACGAGTTGCTGACCAACCTTCCCCTCTGGACCGACATCACCCGCCGGGGCCTGCTGCGCTGGGGCATCTTCCACGCCCGGCACCCGGTCGCCTGAACCGAACCAACCATCCCGTTCCGCGTCCCCCTCTCCTCCCCTCTCGGCCCCTCTCCTCCCCTCTCCTCACCTGTCCGGGAGGTCCAGATCGGCTCGGACGATCTTGCCGACCGGGGGCCGGTCGAGGACGGTCCAGCAGGTGGCGAGCGCGGCGACGAGGATCAGTCCACGGCCGGTCTCGGAGTCGGGCGCGGGCGGAGCGAGCGTCCAGGGGTCGGGTGGGCGCCGCTCCGTCCGCGTGTCGGCGACCTCGATCCGCAGGGTGCCCGGTCGGGCCGAGCCCGGCAGTTTCACGAGCCGCAGCTCGAAGTCCCGTCCGGGCACCCGGCCGTGGGTGGCCGCGTTGGCGGCGAGTTCACCGACGATGGCGGCGGCGGTGTCCGAGACCTCGCCGCCGTACGGAAAGCCCCATACGTCGAGTTGCTGGACGGCGAGATGGCGCGCGAGACGGGCCCCGCGCGGGGTGGCACTGAAACGCTGTGTGAACATCCGTACGGCGACGGTCGGCTGGACTGGCATGGCGCCAACGGTGCTGGTCAGCAGGCTCGTACGCCAGGTACTCGGCTCGTACTCCGGAAACTGTACGAGTTCGGTACGTGGACGGGACGAGTAACAGGCGGTAACCATGGGTGACTTGCGGGGCAGTCAGTACCAGTACATCGGGAGCACCCGACCATGGAAGACAGCAACACCGACCACTACGACGGCGGCGAGCCGCCCGAGCCGTCCGGCAGTCTGCGGACCTTCGGCGCCGTCTATCAAGGGTTCCGCGAGAACGCGGGATTCACACAGGAGTCCCTGGCGCCGGTGATCCGGTACTCGGCGCACTACATCGGCTCTGTCGAGCAGGGCCGACGCCTCCCGTCGAAGAAGTTCGTCGACCGCTCGGAAGACACGCTCAACGCGAACGGAGTGCTGCGGAAGGCGGCCAGTCGACTTTCCAAGCAGCCGGGACTGGCCCGGTGGTTCCGTGAGTGGGCGGAGCTGGAGAAGCAGGCGATCAGTCTCTACACGTATGAATGCCGCCTGGTGCCTGGCTTGTTACAGACGGAGGCGTACGGCCGGACGTTGTTCACCCATCAGGTCCCGCACCTGGATGACGACGAGATCGAGGTCCGTTGGGCGGCCCGGTGCGAGCGTAAGCGGCTGTTGCGGGAGCGCCCGAACACCGCGTTCAGTTTCATCCTCGAAGAGCAGCTCTTCCTGCGCCGCACGGGTGGAGCGGAGGTCACCAAGCAGCTCATCGATCACGTCCTCGAACTCTCCGAGATCCGGAACGTAGACGTCCAGCTCATGCCGCTGGTGCAGCAGAATCATGCCGGACTGCACGGGCCGATGCAGCTGCTGGAGACCCCGGACAACGAGTGGTTCGGCTACTGCGAGGGACAGCGCACCGGGCTGTTCATCTCCGACCCAAAAGAGGTCAGCATCCTTCAAATGCGTTATGCGAGACTGCTTTCGCAGGCTCTGACCCCCCAAGACTCGCGGAGCCTGCTGAAGCAGATCCGAGGAGCGCTATGAGCAGCACCCCCGAACTGGCGTGGTTCAAAAGCAGCTACAGCAGCAGCGGTGACGGCGACTGCGTAGAAGTCGCCCTCTCCTGGCGCAAGTCCAGCTACAGCAGTGGCGACGGCGACGACTGTGTAGAAGTCGCCCTCCCCTGGCACAAGTCCAGCTACAGCGGTGGCGACGGCGACGACTGCATAGAAATCGCCACCTGCCCCACCACCGTCCACATCCGGGACTCCAAGGACAAGGGCGGCCCACAGCTCGCGGTTCCGGCCGGAGCCTGGGCGGCGTTCGTCTCGTACGCCGCCCAGGATGCCTGACCCGCGGTCACTCACCCGCACCGCGGGCCGGTCGACCCCCGTACGACCAACTCCGGCCGGAAGACGAACTCGGTGCGCTGGACGGGGTTTCCCTGGATCTCCTCGATGAGCGCGCCGACCGCGGCGGTCGCCATGGCCTGTACCGGCTGTCGCACCGTGGTCAGCGGTGGGTCGGTGAAAGCGATCAGCTGGGAGTCGTCGAAGCCGACGACGGAGAGGTGGCGGGGAACCTCAAGACCCCTTTGGCGGGCGGCGCGTACCGCGCCCAGCGCCATGAGGTCGCTGCCGCAGACGATGCCGGTGCAGCCGTCGTCGAGCAGTACGGCGGCAGCCGCGTGGCCGCCCTCGACGCTGAACAGGGTATGGCGGACGAGTCGTTCGGCCTGCCCCCTCGACAGGCCGAACGACTCCCCCAGCGCGGCGGTGAAGCCCTCCGCCTTGCGGCGAGAGGGAACGTAGCGGGCGGGGCCGACCGCCAAACCGATGCGCTCATGGCCCAGTTCGGCGAGATGGCGTACGGCCATACGGGCCGCGGCCCCGTCGTCCGGTGAGACGAAGGGCGCGTCGATGCGGTCGTTGTAGCCGTTGATCAGGACGTAGGGCACGCCACGGGAGGTCAGGCGGGCGTAGCGGGACGGGTCGGCGGCGGTGTCGGCGTGCAGGCCGGACAGGAAGACGATGCCGGTGACGCCACGCTCCTCCAGTTGCTCGACGAGTTCGTCCTCGGTGGCGCCGCCGGGCATCTGCGTGCAGAGCACCGGGGTGTAGCCGTGGCCCGCCAGCGACTGCTCGATGATCTGGGCGAAGGCCGGGAAGATCGGGTTGGTCAGCTCCGGGATGACCAGGCCGACGAGCCCGGCACTCCGCCGTTTCAGCCGTACCGGGCGTTCGTGGCCGAGGACGTCGAGCGCGGCGAGCACCCGCTGCCGGGTGCTCGCCGCGACGCCCGCCCTGCCGTTCAGGACGCGGCTGGCGGTGGCCTCGCTGACCTGTGCCTGGGCGGCGATGTCCGAGAGGCGCGGGGTCACTCCTCCCACCAGATCGTGGCCTCGGCAGGGATTTCACGAATTTCGGAAACTTCGAGATTCTCGGGAACACCCAACGCGCCGCGGGCGTTGGACGGTTGACGAGAGGAGGAGAGGGCCGCGAGGGCGGACGGAGTGGAGACGGCACCGGCCGCGGGGACGAACGGAGCGCGGGAGGAGAGGAGGATCCGGACGGGAGGCAGCGTCAGCCGTACTGCCTCACCGGTGGTGTTGACCGTGCAGAGGAGGCCGCCGGGGCGCCGGAAGGCCAGTACACCGTCGGGGGCTTGGAGCCATTCGACCGAGTCGCCCGCGCCGAGGCCGGGGTGACTGCGGCGCACCGCCAGTGCGCTGCGGTAGAGCTCCAGGGTGGAGTCCGGGTCGCCGGTCTGGGACTCGACGGTGAGGGCGGCCCAGTCGGCGGGCTGGGGCAGCCAGCTGCCGCCGTCGCCGAAGCCGTACGGGGGTGCCGTGCCGCTCCAGGGGATGGGTACGCGGCAGCCGTCGCGGAGGCCGTCCTGGCCACTGGCGCGGAAGAAGGACGGGTCCTGGCGGACCTCGTCGGGCAGGTCGGTGACCTCGGGCAGGCCCAGTTCCTCGCCCTGGTAGAGGTAGGCGGAGCCGGGCAGCGCCAGCATCAGCAGGGTGGCGGCGCGGGCGCGGGCCAGTCCGCCGCCGAGGCGGGTGGTGTGGCGGACGACGTCGTGGTTGGAGAGGACCCAGGTGGTGGGCGCACCGACGGTGCGCATGGCAGTGAGGGAGGAGTCGATGGCGTCGCGGAGCGCTTCCGCGTCCCAACGGGTGTTCAGGTAGTGGAAGTTGAAGCCCTGGTGGAGTTCGTCGGGGCGGACGTAGCGGGCGAGGCGCTCGACGCTGGGGGCCCACGCCTCGGCGACGCCGATCCGCTCCCCGGCGTACTCGTCCAGGACCGTGCGCCAGGAGCGGTAGATGTCGTGGACGCCGTCCTGGTCGAAGAAGGGGAGGACTTGTGAGCCGATCAGCCGGGCCTGTTCGCCGTGGCCGATGTCGGGGAGGCCGGGGGCCTTGACCATGCCGTGGGCGACGTCGATCCGGAAGCCGTCCACGCCCAGGTCCAGCCAGAAGCGGAGGATGGAACGGAACTCGTCCTGGACGGCGGGGTGTTCCCAGTTGAAGTCGGGTTGTTCGGGGGCGAAGAGATGGAGGTACCACTCGCCGTCGGGAAGGCGGGTCCAGGCGGGGCCGCCGAAGACGGACTCCCAGTCGTTGGGCGGAAGTTCGCCGTCGGCGCCGCGGCCCTTGCGGAAGTGGAAGCGCTCGCGCAGTACCGAGCCGGGGCCCTCGGCGAGCGCACGGCGGAACCATTCGTGCTGGTCGGAGCAATGGTTGGGGACGATGTCGATGATGATGCGGAGGCCCAGGTGATGTGCCTCGCGGATGACGGCCTCGGCGTCCGCCAGGGTGCCGAACATCGGGTCGGTGGCGCGGTAGTCGGCGACGTCATAACCGGCGTCGGCCTGCGGGGAGGCGTAGAAGGGGCTGAGCCAGACCGCGTCCACGCCCAGGTCGCGGAGGTGGGGCAGCCGGCTGCGGATGCCCTGGAGGTCGCCCATGCCGTCGCCGTTTCCGTCGGCGAAGCTGCGCGGATAGACCTGGTAGATGACGGCGTCCCGCCACCAGCCGGCGGCGGTGTTCCCGGGAGCGGTGTTGCCGGAAACGGTGTTGCCGGGAGCGCTGTTGCCGGGAGCGCTGTTCCCCCTGGTGGTGGGCGCAGGAGTGACGTTGTGCTGTCGGGTCATGTCATCCCTTGGTGGTGCCGGCGGTCAGTCCGGATACGAGGTGGCGCTGGGCGAAGGCGAAGACGAGCGCGGCCGGTGCCGCGATGATCACGGCGGCGGCGGTCATCGAACCCCAGTCGTCGGTGTACTGGTTGACGAAGGTCTGCAGGCCCCCGGCGAGCGTCAGGTTCTCCTCGCCGGTCATGAAGGCGGAGGCATAGGCGACCTCGGCCCAGGCGGTGACGAAGGTGTAGAAGCCGGTGACGGCGAGGCCGGGGCGGGCGAGCGGGAGGACCAGGCGCCAGAAGGTGCCGAAGGGGTTGAGGCCGTCGACGCGGCCCGCTTCGTCGATCTCCACCGGGATGGTGTCGAAGAAGCCCTTCATCATCCAGGCGCAGAAGGGCACGGCGATGGTCAGGTAGGTGATGACCAGTCCGGCGGGCTGGTTGAGCAGGCCGAGGGAGGCGAGGAGGTTGTAGAGCGGCACGATCAGTACCGCGACCGGGAACATCTGGGTGATCAGCAGCAGCCACATCAGCGGGCGCATCCCGGGGAAGCGGAAGCGGCTGACGGCGTAGCCGGTGGTGGCGGCGGTGAAAACGCCGAGGACGGTGGTCAGCCCGACGATGATCACGGAGTTCCCGAACCAGGTCAGGAACTCCGTATCCGCCACCACGTGCGTGTAGTTGGCGAGGGTGAAGTGCCTGACGAGGCCGGTGGTGAAGGCGTCGGTTCGGGGTTTGAAGGAGGTGATCAGCAGCCAGAGGGGCGGGAAGACCGCGATGACGGCGGCGAGCGCCAGGGCGGTGTGCAGCCCGGCGGAGGCCAGCCGGTGCCGTTCGTTGCGCCGACGAGCCATGGTCACCACACCTCTCCCTGCTTGCGCAGCGCCCGGCGGTAGACGACCGCGACGACCGAGAGCAGTGCCAGGATCAGTACGCCCCAGGCGGCGGAGGCGGAGAAGTCGCGGGGGCTGTCGACGAAGGAGAGGCGGTAGGCGTAGGTCACCAGGATCTCGGTGGCATCGCCGGGACCGCCCCTGGTGAGCAGGAAGATCACCGGGAACATGTTGAAGGTCCAGATGGTGGAGAGCAGGATCACGGTGCCGCTGACCGCGCGCAGTCCGGGCACGGTGATGTGGCAAAAGCGCTGCCAGGGCCCGGCACCGTCCATCTCGGCGGCCTCGTGGAGCTCGCCGGGGATGGCCTGGAGTCCGCCGAGCAGTGCGACGAGCATGAAGGGCACGCCCAGCCAGACGTTGACGGCGATGACGGAGAGCTTGGCCCAGGTCGGGTCGTTGAGCCAGGGGACGGCGTCGATGCCGCCGCCGGCCAGCAGCTTGTTGAGGATGCCGTTCTTCTCGTTGTAGAGCATCCGCCAGGTGAAGACGGAGACGAAGGCGGGGACGGCCCAGGGGAGGATCAGCGCGAGGCGGTAGAAGGTACGGCCGCGCAGTGTCCGGTTGAGCATGGTGGCGAGCGTGAGCCCGATCAGGAAGGTGAGCGAGACGCAGGCCACGGTCCACACCACGGTCCAGCCCAGGCGGTTCCAGAAGACGCTGTCGGCAAGGACGGCCCGGTAGTTGTCGAGGCCGACGAAGTGGTAGGTGGCGGGGATGTGGTTCATGCCGATCGAGCGCTCGACATTGGCCTCGTTGGCGTCGGTCAGGGAGAGGTAGCCGCCGCGTACGAGGGGGTAGCCGATGATGACGCCGATGACGAGGACGACCGGGGCGACCATCGCCCAGGCGTACCAGTGCGTGCCGAGCGCGCGGCGGGCCCGTACGGCGAGCGTCACTTGTAGTCCTTGAGCAGCTTGCGGTAGGCGTCACCGGTGGCCCTGGCGGCCTGTTCGGGCGTGGCGGCGCCGGTGAGCACCTTGTTCATCTGGACCTTGACCGGCTCGAAGAGGGAGTTGCCCTGGGCGATCCAGGGGCGCTGGACGGCGCCGTCGACGGCGGGCTTGAAGAACCTGACCATCTCGTTCCGCTTGGCGGCCGGGACCTGGTAGACGGACGTGCGGGTGGGCAGCAGGCTGAGCTTGTCGGTGGTCTCCTGCTGTACCTTCGCGGAGCTCATGTACCGCACGAAGGCGTAAGCGGCCGGCAAGTTCTTGCTGCCGGCGTAGACGGAGAGGTCCCAGCCGCCCTGCGGGGAGCCCTGTGCGATGCTGCCGCCGGGGACGGGGGCGACGCCGAGGTTGCTCTTGTCCTGGAAGGCTTTGCCGGCGCGGGCACCCTCGATGTCCCAGGGGCCGTCGACGGCCATCGCGACGGTGCCGTCCTTGAGGGCCTTGAGCTGGTTCTCCTGGCCGTCGCTGGCGTCGGTGACGGCGGCCTTCGAGTCGACCAGGCTCTTGATGGTGCGGAACGCCCGTACCCCGGCGGCGTTGTCGATCTTGATGGACTTGCTGTGCGCGTCGACCATGTCGCCGCCCTCGCCGTAGAGGTAGGGCAGGAACCAGTAGGGGTCGTCACCGCGCAGGTAGAGGGCGGTGGCGCCGGTCTTCTCCTTGATCTTCGGGGCGGCGGCGGCCAGTTCGGCGAAGGTCCTGGGTACGGGGACGCCGGCGTCCTTGAGGAGCTTCTTGTTGTAGAAGAGGGCCAGGGTGTCGATGACCTGGGGCGCGGCATAGGTCTTGCCGTTGAACCTGGTGGAGCTGACGGCCTGTGGAAGGTAGTCGGCGGTCTTGTCGAGGGCCGGGGTGCCGTCGAGCGGGGCGAGGTAGCCGAGGCTCGCGAAGTCGGCGACCCAGGCGACATCGGTGCGCATCACGTCCGGGGCGCCCGCGCCGCCGCCGGCGGCGTTCTTGAACTTGGCGTTGGCATCGCCGAAGGGGACGTTCACATACTTGACGTGGACCTTGGGGTGCTCCTTCTGGAAACCCTCGGCCAGCTTCCGGTAGGTGGCCTTCTCGGCGTCGTTGGAGGTGTCCCAGAAGGTAACGGTTCCGGACAGTTCACCGCCCGCACTGCTGCCGTTGCCACCCCCGCCTCCGCATGCCGTCGCCGCCAGTGCCAGGCCCGCTACCAGCGCGGTGGCGAGAGCGCCACGTATGCCACGCCGCATGTGAACTCCTTAGGAAAAGCCTCAGTTGGCGGTCTGGAAGGTAACAGCGCCGAAAACAAACCGAAAGATGTTGCGGGAACTTTCTGCAAGACAACTGGAAGACTTTGCACTGTGATGGCCGGAACGGGACCCCTGGCGGCCCCCTCCCCCCGTCGCCCGCCGTCACCCGCCGCCCGCCCGAGCGTTGACTCGGTGGAAGCACCTTCGCCTCTTGACCTGACAGGGACGGCAGATGACCCAGGAGCTCACTTCCCCCAGCCCCGCCCCCCAGGCCGCCGGACCACGCCGAGGTCCGCGATGGTGGCGCGACGCCGTCATCTACCAGGTCTACGTCCGCTCCTTCGCCGACAGCGACGGCGACGGCGTCGGCGATCTGCGCGGGGTGCGCGAACGGCTGCCGTATCTGCGGGACCTGGGCGTGGACGCCGTCTGGCTCACCCCGTTCTACGCCTCCCCGCAGGCCGACGGCGGCTACGACGTCGCCGACTACCGCGCCGTCGACCCGCTCTTCGGCAGCCTCCAGGACGCCGGCGACCTGATCGACACCGCCCATGCGCTGGGTCTGCGGGTGATCGTCGACATCGTCCCCAACCACACCTCCGACCGGCACCCGTGGTTCCGGGACCCCGAGCTCGCCCGGCAGCGCTACGTCTTCCGGCCCGGCAAGGGCGAGCGGGGCGAACTCCCGCCCAACGACTGGGAGTCGGTCTTCGGCGGCCCGGCCTGGACCCGTACGGAGCGCGGTGACTGGTATCTGCACCTCTTCGCCCCCGAGCAGCCCGATCTCGACTGGGAGCGCCCGGAGGTGCATGAGGAGTTCGCCGCCATCATGCGGTTCTGGCTGGACCTGGGCGTGGACGGCTTCCGGATCGACGTCGCCCACGGCATGGTCAAGGCCCCCGGTCTCCCCGACATCGGCCACGGCGAACAGGCCCGGCTGATCGGCTCACAGGTCCTGCCCTTCTTCGACCAGGACGGGGTGCACGCCATCCACCGCACCTGGCGGCAGCTGCTGGACGGCTACCCGGGCGAGCGGATCGGCGTCGCCGAGGCCTGGGCCCCCAGCGTCGAGCGCCTCGCCCTCTACGTCCGCCCCGACGAACTCCACCAGGCGTTCAACTTCCAGTTCCTGAACACCGGTTGGGAGGCCGGGGCGCTGCGCCGGGTCATCGACGCCTCGCTCGCCGCGACCGCCTCGGTCGGTGCGCCCACCACCTGGGTCCTCTCCAACCACGACGTCGTCCGCCACACCACCCGCCTCGGCGGCGGACTGGCCCGCGCCCGCGCCGCCACCCTCCTGATGCTGGCGCTGCCCGGCTCCGCCTACCTCTACCAGGGCGAGGAACTGGGCCTGCCCGAGGTCACCGACCTGCCCGACGAGGTCCGCCAGGACCCGGCGTTCTTCCGCGGCGGCCGTGCCGCGGTCGACGGGCCGGGGGCCGACGGCCGCACCGCAGCCAGCGGGCAGGACGGCTTCCGGGACGGCTGCCGGGTACCGCTCCCCTGGTCCGGCGAACAGCCGCCGTACGGCTTCGGTCAGGGGGGCAGTTGGCTGCCGCAGCCCGCCGGCTGGCACCTGTTCAGCGTCGCGGCGCAGACCGGCGATCCGTCCTCCACGCTGGAGCTCTACCGCGCCGCGCTGGAACTGCGCCGCCGTCTGCCGGGGCTGGGCGACGGGGAGATGAGCTGGCGGCCGGCCCCCGAGGGAGTGCTGGCGTTCGCCCGCCCCGGGGTGCTGTGCACGGTCAACACCCTGGGCCGGGACGCCGAACTCCCGCTGCCCGGCGAGCTGCTGCTCTCCAGCGCCCCGGTGGCCGTGGACGGCGGTTGCGCGGTGGTCCCGGGGGACAGCTGCGCCTGGTGGGCAATCTGACATGCGACCGGTACAGTCCCGTTCCATGACCGCCCGGCTGGCCGATATCGCAGCGCAGGCGGGTGTCAGCGAGGCCACCGTCAGCCGGGTTCTCAACGGGAAGCCCGGCGTCTCCGCCACCACCCGCCAGTCCGTGCTGGCCGCTCTCGACGTGCTGGGCTACGAGCGCCCGGTGCGGCTGCGGCAGCGCAGCGCCGGCCTGGTCGGACTGATCACCCCGGAGCTGGAGAACCCCATCTTCCCGGCCTTCGCCCAGGTCATCGGGCAGGCGCTGACCCGGCAGGGCTACACCCCCGTACTGGCCACCCAGACGCCCGGCGGCTCCACCGAGGACGAGCTGACCGAGATGCTGGTGGACCGCGGGGTGGCCGGCATCATCTTCGTCTCCGGGCTGCACGCGGACACCTCCGCCGACATGTCGCGCTACGAGCGGCTGCGCGGCCAGGGCGTGCCGTTCGTCCTCATCAACGGCTTCTCCGACAAGGTGCAGGCGCCGTTCGTCTCCCCCGACGACCGCGTCGCGGTGCAACTGGCCGTCACGCATCTCACCGCGCTGGGGCACCGGCGGATCGGGCTGGCGCTCGGCCCCAAGCGGTTCGTACCGGTCCAGCGGAAGATCGAGGGGTTCCTGCGCTGCCTGCGGGAGCAGCTGGACATCGGGCCGGCCGCGGCGGAGCCGTTCATCCAGCACTCCCTCTACACCCTGGAGGGCGGCCAGGCCGCGGCGGGCGCGCTGATCGAGCGGGGCGCCACGGCCATCGTCTGCGCCAGCGACATGATGGCGCTCGGGGCGATCCGGGCGGCCCGCCAGCGCGGGCTGGACGTCCCGCGGGAGATCTCCGTGGTCGGCTTCGACGACTCCCCGCTGATCGCCTTCACCGATCCGCCGCTGACCACCATCCGCCAGCCGGTGCCCGCCATGGGCCAGGCCGCGGTGCGGGCCCTGCTGGAGGAGATCGGCGGCACCCCGGCACCGCACAGCGAGTTCGTCTTCCATCCCGAGCTGGTGGTGCGCGGTTCGACGGCGTCCGCCCCGAAGTCCTCGCCGCTGACGCCGACGACATCGCGGACATCACCGCCGTCACCGCCATCGACAACACCGGCGAAGACCGCAAAACCGGCAAAGCAGCCCAAAGTTGCGAAGATCCCCCGGCCGTCGCGGGGTGGCTAGCGGGCCGGCGGGGTGGACGCCGTGCTTCCCCGCGTGACCGGCCGGTGACCGGCGGGGGTCGGTGTGGTGTCCCGGGGGGACCCTTGGGGGAAACCCGTATCCTCCCCCTGAAGGATCCGGGGGGGCGCATACCCGACCCGGGGATGATCGGCGACACACCCCTTTCTGGCAGACTGTCTGCCTATGGGTGAAGCGAATGTGAGGACTCTGGACGACCTGTCGGCCCCCCCGGCGCCCAGCGGGGAGCGCGCGGACCGCCCGGACAGGGGGCTCCTGACCCACCTGAGGTCTCCTCGCACACCCCGTCTCTGGTTCGAGATCCTGCTGATCGCGGTCAGCTACTGGACGTACTCGCTCATCCGCAACGCGGTGCCCGAGCAGAAGGCCCAGGCGCTGCGGAACGCCGACTGGATCTGGCGGGCGGAGCACGCGCTGGGCATCGCCGTCGAGCACACCGTCAACCACGCGGTGAACTCGGTGACGTGGCTGATCGTCTCGATGAACTACTACTACGCGACGCTGCACTTCATCGTGACGATCGGCGTGCTGATCTGGCTCTACCGCTGGCATCCGGGGCGCTACGCGGCGGCCCGGCTGGCGCTGTTCGCCACCACCGGTATCGCGCTGGTCGGTTACTACTTCTACCCGCTGGCGCCGCCCCGGCTGATGCCGGACGGCGGCTTCATCGACACCGTCATCCAGCACGGGACCTGGGGCTCGATGGCGTCCGGCAACCTCGCCTCGATGTCCAACCAGTACGCCGCGATGCCCTCGATGCACATCGGCTGGTCGCTGTGGTGCGGAATCACCATCGCGCTGCTGGCGAAGCCCGTGTGGGCGCGGGTGCTGGGGCTGCTCTACCCGGCCACGACGCTGACCGTGATCGTCTCCACCGCCAACCACTTCTGGCTGGACGCGCTGGGCGGGGTGCTGTGCCTGGCCTTCGGCTTCGCGCTGGCCTTCGCCTGGTACGGGACGCTGCCGCACCGGCTGGCGCGGCACGTGGTGCCGGAGCCGGCCGCACTGCGGGCATGAGGGCGTGCGGGGCGTGGAGGGCTGAGGGCCACAGCGCCCGGGGCGGGGCTCAGCCCTCGTAGAACAGCTCCTCCATGACGCCCCGGGCCCGCCGGGTGATCCGCCGGTAGTCCTCGACCATGTCCCCGACGTGACCTTCCTCATAGCCGAGGTAGCGGCCCACCGCCGACAGCTCCCGGCCGTCCGCCGGGAAGGTGTCGCCGGGACGGCCGCGCACCAGCATCACCGCGTTGCGCACCCGCGCCGCCAGTACCCAGGCCTCGTCCAGCGTCTGGGCGTCCTCGGTGCCGATCAGCCCGGCGGCGTGCGCGGCGGCCAGTGCGTCGCGGGTGCGGGTGGTGCGCAGCCCGGAGATCTCCCAGCCGTGCCGCATCTGCATCAGCTGGACCGTCCACTCGACGTCGCTCAGCCCGCCGCGCCCCAGCTTGGCGTGGGTGGTCGGGTCCGCGCCGCGGGGCAGCCGCTCGGACTCCATCCGGGCCTTGAGTCGGCGGATCTCGCGGACCGCGTCGTCGCCCAGCCCCTCGGCCGGATAGCGCAGCGGGTCGATCAGCGCGATGAACCGCTCCCCCAGCTCCATGTCGCCGGCGACCGGTTCGGCGCGCAGCAGCGCCTGCGCCTCCCACACCAGCGACCAGCGCCGGTAGTACGCCGCGTACGAGTTGAGGCTGCGCACCAGCGGGCCCGACCTGCCCTCCGGGCGGAGATCCGCGTCGATGAGCAACGGCGGGTCGGAGGAGGGGAGTTGGAGGAGCCGGCGCATCTCGTTGGCGACCGCGTGGGCGGCCTTGGCGGCCTCCTGCTCGTCGGCGCCCGCGCGCGGTTCGTGCACGAAGAGCACATCGGCGTCCGAGCCGTAGCTCAGCTCGTGGCCGCCGAAGCGGCCCATGCCGATCACCGTGAACCGGGTGGGCAGGGTGTCGCCCCACCGCTCGCGGACCGCGGCCCGCAGGGCGCCCGCGAGGGTGGCCGCATTGACGTCGGACACCGCCGAGCCGACCGCGTCGACGGCATGGCCGTGGTCGTTGTCGGCCGGGCTGAACTCCGTTCCGTACGCGCCGATCACGTCGGACGCGGCGGTGCGGAACAGCTCCCGGCGGCGCACCCCGCGGGCCACCGCCACCGCCGCCTCGGCGCCGTCCGCGCGGCCCACCGCGGCCAGCACCTCCTGCTCCAGGGCGGCCCGGCCGCGCGGCTGGAGCCCGTCGGCGGCGCCGAGCAGGGCCACCGCCTCGGGGGCGCGCAGCAGCAGATCGGGGGCGAGCCGGCCGGCGGACAGCACCCGGGCGAGGTTCTCGGCGGCGGCGCCCTCGTCGCGCAGCAGCCGCAGGTACCAGGGGGTCTTGCCCAACGCGTCCGACACCTTGCGGAAGTTGAGCAGTCCGGCGTCCGGGTCGGCGGAGTCCGCGAACCAGGCGAGCAGCACCGGCAGCAGCGTCCGCTGGATCGCCGCCTTGCGGGTCACCCCGGACGCCAGCGCCTCCAGATGCCGCAGCGCGCCCACCGGGTCGGCATAGCCCAGCGCCTCCAGGCGGTGGCCGGCGGCCTTGGCGGACAGCCGGGTCTCGCCGGGCTCCAGATGGGCGACGGCGTCCAGCAGCGGCCGGTAGAACAGCTTCTCGTGCAGCCGGCGCACCTCGCGGGCGTGCCACTTCCACTCCCGGCGCAGCGTCTCGGCCGGTTCGGTGCGCAGCCCCAGCGAGCGCGCCAGCCGCCGCAGTTCGGTCCCCTCCTCCGGCATCAGGTGGGTGCGGCGCAGCCGGAAGAGCTGGATACGGTGCTCCAGGGTGCGCAGGAAGCGGTAGGCGGCGTCGAGGGCCGCGGCGTCCTGGCGGCCCACATAGCCGCCGGCCGCGAGCGCCGCCAGGGCGTCCAGGGTGGTGGCGCTGCGCAGCGTGGCGTCACTGCGGCCGTGCACCAACTGGAGCAGCTGGACGGCGAATTCGACGTCGCGCAGCCCGCCGGGGCCGAGCTTGAGCTCGCGGTCGACCTGGGCGGCGGGGATGTTCTCGACGACCCGCAGGCGCATCTGGCGGACGTCGGCGACGAAGTTCTCCCGCTCGGCGACGTCCCAGACCATCGGCGACAGCGCGTCGACGTACTCCTGGCCCAGCGCCACGTCCCCGGCCATCGGGCGGGCCTTGAGCAGCGCCTGGAACTCCCAGGTCTTGGCCCAGCGTTGGTAGTAGGCGAGGTGGCTGCTGAGAGTGCGCACCAGCGGGCCGTTGCGGCCCTCGGGGCGCAGGTTGGCGTCGACCGGCCAGATGGTGCCCTCGGCCGTGCTGTCCGAGCACAGCCGCATCATCCGGGCGGCGAGCCGGGTCGCGGCCTGGAGCGCCTTGGCCTCCTCGGCGCCCTCCCGGGGCTCGGCGACGAAGATGACATCGACGTCCGAGACGTAGTTCAGCTCCCGGCCACCGCACTTGCCCATGCCGATGACCGACAGCCGGCACAGCGCGGCGTCGCCGGGCTGCTCCTCGTAGGCGATCTCCAGGGCGGCGCGGACGGTGGCGGTGGCCAGGTCCGCGAGTTCGGCGGCGGCCTCGGCGACATCGGTGGTGCCGCACACGTCGCGGGCGGCGATGCCCAGCAGGCAGCGGCGGTAGGCGGCGCGCAGCGCGTCCGCGCGCGGCCGGTCGGCGCCCCGCTCGCCCCAGACGCCCTCGGCGAGCGCCTGCTCGAACTGGGGCGTGGTGGGGTGCAGGTCGACCGACTCGTAGGTGACCAGCGACCGCCAGTCCCGCGGGTGCCGGGCCAGATGGTCGGCGAGCGCCTCGGAGGCGCCCATGACCCCCAGCAGCCGGTCGCGCAGCGGCTTGGCGGCGGCCACGGTGGCCAGCAGCTCCTGCCGCTCGGCCGGCTCCTGCGCCTCCACCAGGCGCACCAGGCCGAGCAGCGCCAGGTCGGGATCGGCGGTGGCCCCGAGCGCTTCGAGGAGCACCGAGTCCTCGCGTACGGAGGCGAGTTCGGGGGCGTCGAGCAGCTTCCCGGCGGCCGAGGGGTCGGTAAAACCGTGCCTCAGCAGCCGGGTGAAGGTGCTGCTCCGCCGTCCCTGCGGAGCGGGTAGTGCCATGGGGCGGCCTCTCGGTGGCTGGTCGGCTCGGGCACGGGGCTGATGCGGGCTCAGAGCACCGGCGGCATCGTCCGCAGCGCGCGGGCGGTGGCCCAGGAGCGGTGCTCCGCCCGCTCCCGCTGCGTGGTGCGCAGGGTTCGACGCATGGTGCTCCTCTCCTCACACGACTCTACCGGCGGGCCCTCTGACCTGCGGCGGAGCGGTCGTTCTCGGTCCTCGTCGGCCCCTCTCGGACGGGCCTCCGGGGGACCGGCACGGGGCCGCCGCTGCCGGCGGGGCCGGTCGCCAACGTTAGCGGCTCCGCGGGTTCCGTCGTAAGGCGCTGATCACTGTGGAGCGCGCTTCGGGCCGGGTCGGCCGATGTTCGCCGGGGCCGGCGCCAGGGGGTGCGGACAGCGCGCGGGAAAACGGCGAAAGGCGGCGAACGACCCGCAAGTCCCGGAAATCACGGCGCCGGTGCACCGTTTTCAAAAGCCGATTCACCGGATTCCATGCGATTCCGCGTTTCACCCGATCAGCCGCCCTCCAGGCGAAAGTCGCCACCGGAGCGTGCATGGTGATTGAGTGAACGCTCCGCCAGATGAATCGCCCGAAGAAAGGAGCACTCCGAAGATGAACCAACGAAAGAAGACTCTTTCCCGGATATTCTCGGTCGGCGCCGCCCTGGGTATCGCCCTCGCGGCGGGGGCGCCGACGGCTGCCTCCGCCACGGCCATGACACCGCCCGCCTCGCACGCCGCCACGAAGGCTCCGGACGCCCAGGCGCACCCGGCCGACGGCAAGGGCGGCAAGGGCGACAAGGACAAGGGCGACAAAGACAAGGGTGACGAGGACAAGGGCGACGAGGACAAGGGCGGCAAGGGCCACCACCACGGAGGCGGCGGTGGCGAAGGCGAAGAGGGAGACTGCAAGGGCCTCATCGTCCTCCTCTGCGCGTGACGGGAATCCCGCACGGGCTCGGGCCGGGCGGCGGAGGGCGACCATGCGCCCGCACCATCCCTCCCCCGCCTCGCCCGGTACCCGAAGCCGGCACCTCGGCCAGGAATTCGCGATAGCGGAAATCCCGCCGTCCGGCGGACCGCACCGCATTTCCCGCGCCTGATTCACCGCCATTTCCCCGTACGGTATTCCGCCCCGGCATTCCGTCCGCACTTTCCGTCAAGGCATTCCACCGAGAATGCACAGTACGGCGTTCAAACCTTCGAGGACTCCGCTACAAGGAGTGCGGACGGCATGCGCGGTGGCGGATATCGCCGCGCATTTCCACCGGGCGACGCCCCGGGGAGGGGGAGGCGGGGCGTGGGGGCCTGCGGCAACTGCCGCAGGCCCCCACGCCGTTCCCCGTGGAAGCGCTCCGGCCGGTTACAGCACCGGCAGCATCTTGCGCAGCTCGAAGGCGGTGACCTCGGAGCGGTACTCCTCCCACTCCTGCTTCTTGTTGCGCAGGAAGAAGTCGAAGACGTGCTCGCCCAGCGTCTCGGCGACCAGTTCGCTGCGCTCCATCAGCTCGATGGCCTCGCCGAGGTTCTGCGGCAGCGGCTCGATGCCCATCGCGCGGCGCTCGGAGTCGGACAGCGCCCAGACGTCGTCGTCGGCGCCGGCCGGGAGCTCGTAGCTCTCCTCGATGCCCTTGAGGCCGGCCGCGAGCAGTACCGCGTACGTCAGGTACGGGTTGGCGCCGGAGTCGATCGAGCGGACCTCGACCCGCGTGGAGCCCATCTTGCCGGGCTTGTACATCGGGACGCGGATCAGCGCGGAGCGGTTGTTGTGGCCCCAGCAGATGTACGAGGGGGCCTCGCCGCCGGCGCCCGCGGTGCGGTTGGTGCCGCCCCAGATGCGCTTGTAGGAGTTGACCCACTGGTTGGTGACGGCGGAGATCTCGCCGGCGTGCCGGAGCAGGCCGGCGATGAACGACCGTCCCACCTTGGAGAGCTGGTACTCCGAGCCCGACTCGTGGAAGGCGTTGCGGTCGCCCTCGAAGAGGGAGAGGTGGGTGTGCATGCCCGAGCCCGGGTACTCGGAGAACGGCTTGGGCATGAACGTGGCCTGCACGCCCTGCTCCAGCGCGACCTGCTTCATCACCAGCCGGAAGGTCATGATGTTGTCGGCGGTGGAGAGCGCGTCGGCGTAGCGCAGGTCGATCTCCTGCTGGCCGGGGGCGCCCTCGTGGTGGCTGAACTCCACCGAGATGCCCATCGACTCCAGCATCGTGATCGCCTGGCGGCGGAAGTCCATGCCGACGTTCTGCGGGGTGTGGTCGAAGTAGCCCGAGGAGTCGCCGGGGATCGGCCGGGAGCCGTCGACGGGCTTGTCCTTGAGCAGGAAGAACTCGATCTCGGGGTGGGTGTAGAAGGTGAAGCCGAGGTCGGAGGTCTTGGCGAGGATGCGCTTGAGGACGTAGCGCGGATCGGCGTACGAGGGCGAGCCGTCCGGCATCAGGATGTCGCAGAACATCCGGGCGGTGCCCGGGGCCTCGGCGCGCCAGGGCAGGATCTGGAAGGTGCCGGGGTCCGGCTTGGCGATCATGTCGGACTCGTACACCCGGGCGAATCCCTCGATGGCCGAGCCGTCGAACCCGATGCCCTCGTCAAACGCCTGCTCCAGCTCGGCCGGCGCCACCGCCACGGACTTGAGGAACCCGAGAACGTCGGTGAACCATAGCCGGACGAAGCGAATGTCGCGCTCTTCCAGCGTCCGGAGCACAAACTCCTGCTGCTTGTCCATGGGTCACCAATCCTCGCAGGTCAATCGGCCTGTCCACGCGCGTGGAACACCGCGGTCCGGCACACCAGTATCACGTCAGGGGGTTACCGTCACATTACGCACCCTTGGCCTGAATCAGAACCGCTGACCCGTGACCCCCATCGCGCATCTTTCCCGCCGTCACCACGCTCAGCGCGACGGGACGCGGCAATCGGCCGGCTTGGCGCAGTCTTGGACGGCCGCAGATGCCCTGTTGACCGGATATTGAGTACCTCGTGCCTCGGCGTTCCTCCCCTCCCCCAGGGTGCACGAACACCCGCCGCGGCGCGGACCGGGACGGCCCGCGTGTCCCTCGGGCAGGCGCTCCGCCGACCGCTCACGGGAGGTCCAGTACCGCCCGGGCCACCGCCCCCGGCGCGTCCGCCATCACCAGGTGGCCGGAGGGCGCGGCGAGTGCGAAGTGGCCGCCCAGTTCCGCCGCCAGGGCCCGCTGGCGCTCCAGCCGGCGCAGTTCGCGGGGCGCCTCGCCGCCGTCGTGGGCCGCCAGGACGGCGACCGGGACGGCGGGCAGCGGGCGGCGGCGGCGCAGCGCGGCGAGGTCGGCGGCCTGGTACGGGTAGCTCGCGTTCTCCAGGACGCACCCGCGCAGAACCCGGCTGGTGCGGTATCCGGCGCGCTCCCACCCGTGCCGCGGGTGGCTGCCGACGGTCGAGGCGCGGGTGATCAGGCGGCGGGCGGCGGGGCCGAGCAGCCACGGCAGCCCGGCGGCGGACAGCGCGCCCGCGAGGCCGCCGGCCCAGGCCGTGCGGACCGCGCGCGGCAGGCGGGGCCGTGGGTCCTCCTCGATGCTGCCGTCGACCAGGACCAGACCGGCGCAGCGGGCCGGGTGCAGCCGGGCGAACGCCTCGGCGTGGAAGCCGGCGAGCGAGTGCCCGACGACCGTCGCCGGCCCCATGTGGCCCAGCGCGTCGAGGAGTTGGGCGATCCGGTCGGCCTCGGCGGCGAGGTCGGGCGGCCCGGGCGCGGCGGCGCTGAGGCCGAGTCCGGGCCGGTCGAACCGGACCACGGTGCGGTACGGGGCGAGCAGCGCGGCGACCGCGTCCCAGTCGAACCAGGCCATGCCGAGTCCGCCGCTGAGCACGCACAGCGGGCCGCGGCCCTCGCGCAGCACGTGCAGCGGCAGACCGCCCACGCGCACCATGCGGCCGGGGGCGGTGCGGGTCCGTACGGGCTGGTTCACGGCTCTCCTCGGGGCGGGGTAGGCGGGTTCGGCAGGGTAGGCGGGTTCGGCGGGCCAGCGGCCGGGGCGGCGGGAGCGGCCGGGTGCGGGTGCGCCGCCGCGCGGCGGGCCGCGGCTCCGCCCGGCCGCGCGAGGCAGCCCGCGAGCAGCGCGAGGTAGAGGGCGACCAGCAGGACCTGGAGGCGCTGGCCGACGCCGAGGGCCCAGGTGCCGCGGTCGGCGGTGAAGGCGGCGACCGCGGCCAGGGTCCAGAGCGTGGCGGCCAGTTCCGCCAGTACCAGCGGCGGGCCGAAGCGGGCCAGCGCCGGCCACTGGCCGTGGCGGCGGGCGGCCACGGTGAGCAGCACCAGCGCGGCGAGCGCACCCAGCATGGCGAGGGAGCTGCTGACGGCGTGCGCGGTGTGGGTGGCCGGGACCAGTCCGGCGGTCTCGCGGGCCGCGCACACCGGGTCGCCGGTCGGCGCGCAGCTCAGCGGCAGCCGGGAGTCCAGCGCGGTGGCGCCGCCGAACAGCGCCAGCGCGGCCCAACCGGCCACCGCCCAGGGCTGCCGCTCCGCGCGCGGCGAACCGGCCGGCCCCCGCGGCCCGGCCCCTCCCGCCGGCGCGGTCAGCGCACCGGCCAGCACCAGCAGCCCGGCGACCAGGTCGGTGGCGCGGAACAGGCCGCCGAGCGGCTGGTCGGCGGCGGCGAGTTCGCTGACGTACGCCCGTACCGGGTCCAGGCCGGTGGCGATCACCAGCTCCAGGACCCAGGCGGTGTAGGCGACCGCGCCGAGCAGCAGGAGCGCGGCGGCGAGGCGGCGGGCGGCGGGGCGGGGGCGGCTCACGGACATCCTGGTGTTCGGGTGGTCCCGACGACGCATCCGGAATGCCGGATATGCCGGAGGGACGGGGAAGGCCAAGAATAGGCGGATGGCCATCGGGACGCGGCGAGCGCGGCGCGAGGGGCCACCTCCGGGGCCGGCAGGCCCGGGAGCAAGGGTGCGTGCGTTGGTCCCCGGCTGTCGAGAGGTCCGCGATGGGTGCACACCGCAAGGCCGCCGCCCGGTGCGGTCACCCGCCGCGCGGGGGCTGGCCGATACCCCCGGGGCCGCACTGACGGCGCCTCGCCCCACCGCCGACCGCGTGCGCAGGAGCGCACCGTGCCTGCCCCGAGGACCCCGGCACTCCCCGGTTCCGACTCCGCTCGGCCGCGTAACGCCCCTCGGTCCGGGGACCCGCGGCGCCTGCCGGAGTCCGCTGCCCGCCGCCGCTCCCCGCTCCCCTGACATCGCCACGAGGTACTCACCCCATGGATTCCCTTCCCACGCACTCCCGCCGCGCCCTGCTGGGTGCGGGCATCGCGGTCGCCGGCAGTGGCCTGCTGGCCACCCCCGGTTCGGCCGCCTCGCGTCCCGGCCCGGACCGCGGGCACGACGGCCACGGCCGGCACGGCGAGCACGGCTCCAGCCAGGCCGGCTACGTCGACCCGAACGGCCCCGAGGTCTCCGCGGCCGAGGGCCGGCGGCACTCCGGCCCGGTGCACACGCTGCGCGTCACCGCCCGCAAGTCCCGGATCGATCTGGGCAGCCGCACGGTCGACACCTGGACGTACGGCGAGCGGCTGCCCGGCAAGGAGGTCCGGATCACCGCCGGCGACACCCTCGCGGTGACCCTGTTCAACGACCTGCCGCAGTCCACCACGCTGCACTGGCACGGGCTGCACCTGCGCAACGACATGGACGGCGTCCCCGACGTCACCCAGCGTCCGGTCCGGCCCGGCGGCTCCTTCCGCTACAGCTTCCGGGTCACCGAGCCCGGCACCTACTGGATGCATCCGCACGTCGGGGTCCAGATGGACCGGGGGCTGTACGCCCCGCTGATCGTCGAGGACCCCAAGGAGCCGCTGTCGTACGACAAGGAGTGGGTCGTCGTGCTGGACGACTGGCTCGACGGGGTGGACGGCAGCGACCCGGACACCGTGCTGAAGGATCTCAACCACGGCCGGGACCCCATGCACGGCGACGGTGACGGCGGCGGGAACGGCGGCTCGCACGGCGGTGGCCACGGGCACGGCGCGGGCCACGACGGGCACGGACGCCACTCCGGACACGACCACGACCACGACTCCGGCCACGGACACGGACACGGTTACAGCCACGGTCATGACCACGACCCCGGAGAGCACGGGCGACACGGCGACCACAGCGGCCGTGGCGACCGGGACGACTGGCTGCCGGACCCGTCCCCGGTGGACACGGACGAGCTGACCGAGGCCTTCCGCCGCGGCATGGACCTCAGCCGGGACGGCCTGGACCTGGGCTTCATGGGCAGGGACGGCTTCCTCTACGACGACCGGTTCACGGAGGAGCGGGCGAGCCGCGGGGGGTTCCGCCAGCAAGGCCGCCCCGGGCCCGGCCACGGCGGGCCCCCCTCCCGCCTCCTGCACGACACCGCCCGCAGCTCCCTGCTGCGCAGCATGCCGGGCAACATCGACTACCCGTACCACCTCATCAACGGCCGCACGGACCGGCACCCGGAGACCTTCCACGCCAGGCCCGGCGACCGCATCCGCATCCGCTTCATCAACGCGGGCGGCGACACCGCCTACCGGGTCGCGCTGGGCGGCCACGACATGACCATCACGCACACCGACGGCAACCCCGTCGAGCACACCGGGACCGGCGCGCTGCTGATCGGCATGGCCGAGCGCTACGACGTCGTGGTCACCGCCAAGGAGGGCGTCTTCCCGCTGGTCGCGCTCGCCGAGGGCAAGAGCCGGTCCGCGCGCGCCCTGCTGCGCACCGCGAACGACCGGGCACCGGACTCCAGGGACCGGCCCAGGGCGCTGGACGGGCATGTGATGACCGCCGACAAGCTCCGGGCGCACGAGAGCGTACGGGCCCGCTCCCGGCGGCCGGACCGCACCCTGAGCATGCGGCTCACCGGCGACATGCTGCGCTTCAACTGGGCGATCAACGACCGCCCGTACACCCCGTCCCAGCGCTATCCGGTGCAGCAGGGCGAGCGGGTGCGGCTGGAGTTCCGCAACCTCACCAAGATGTGGCACCCGATCCACCTGCACGGGCACAGCTTCACGCTCCCGGGCGGCGGGCCGCGCAAGGACACCACGATCGTGCGGCCCGAGGAGGACGTCGCCGTCGACTTCGACGCCGACAACCCGGGGCTGTGGATGCTGCACTGCCACAACATCTACCACTCGGAGTCGGGGATGATGACGGTCCTCGGCTACCGCCGGGGCTGACCGCCCGGTCCGGCCGCCCCGTGGAGCGCACCGGGGCGGCCGGAGCGCCGGCCGCGCCGTACCGCGCCGCCGATCCGCGCCGTCGCACACCCCCATTGCGTCAGAAAGACGATTACACTGGCGGAGTGCCTCAACTTCGCCTCGCCCTCAATCAGATCGATTCCTGCGTCGGCGACATCGACCGGAACGCCGAGACGATCGTGCACTGGACCCGGCACGCCGCGGGTCAGGGCGCGCATCTCGTCGCGTTCCCCGAGATGGCGTTGACCGGCTACCCCGTCGAGGACCTCGCGCTGCGCCCGTCGTTCGTCGAGGCGAGCCGCGCCGCACTGCCCGCGCTGGCCGCCCGGCTGGCCGCCGAGGGCCTGGGCGACACCCCCGTAGTGGTCGGCTACCTCGACCGCGGCGAACAGGACCGGCCCCGCTACGGCCGCCCGGCGGGCGCCCCGCAGAACGCGGCGGCCGTCCTGCACCGGGGCCGGGTCGCGCTCACCTTCGCCAAGCACCACCTGCCCAACTACGGCGTCTTCGACGAGTTCCGCTACTTCGTCCCGGGCGACACCCTCCCGGTCGTGCGGATCCACGGGGTGGACGTGGCGCTCGCCATCTGTGAGGACCTGTGGCAGGAGGGCGGCCGGGTGCCGGCGACGCGGAGCGCGGGGGCCGGGCTGCTGGTGTCCGTCAACGCCTCCCCCTACGAGCGGGACAAGGACGACACCCGGCTGGAGCTGGTGCGCAAGCGGGCGCAGGAGGCCGGCTGCACCACCGCGTACCTGGCGATGATCGGCGGGCAGGACGAGCTGGTCTTCGACGGGGACTCGATCGTCGTCGACAAGGACGGCGGGGTGATCGCCCGGGCGCCGCAGTTCGCGGAGGGCTGTGTGCTGGTCGATCTGGAGCTGCCCGCCGCCGCGGCCGAGCCGCCCGCCGGGGTGCTGGACGACGGGTTGCGGGTGGACCACGTGGTGCTCTCCGCCGACCCCCCGGTGCAAGCACCGGCTCCACCGGAGCCCCTCGGCGGGCAGGCCGAGCGGCTGGACGACATCGAGGAGATCTACACCGCGCTGGTCGTCGGGCTGCGCGCCTATGTCGCCAAGAACGGCTTCCGGAGCGTGGTGCTGGGGCTGTCCGGCGGGATCGACTCGGCGCTGGTCGCGGCGATCGCCTGCGACGCGCTGGGCGCCGGGCAGGTGCACGCCGTCGCGATGCCCTCGCGCTATTCGTCGGACCACTCGCTCACCGACGCCGCCGAACTGGCCCGCCGCACGGGTCTGAACTTCCGTACGGTGCCGATCGGCCCGATGTTCGACGCGTACATGGAGGCGCTGGGGCTGACCGGGCTCGCCGAGGAGAACCTCCAGTCGCGGCTGCGCGGCACGACCCTGATGGCGATCTCCAACCAGGAGGGGCATCTGGTGCTCGCGCCGGGCAACAAGTCCGAGCTGGCGTGCGGCTATTCGACGCTCTACGGCGACTCGGTCGGCGCGTACGGCCCGATCAAGGACGTCTACAAGACCGTCGTCTACGAGCTGGCCCGCTGGCGCAACCGGGCCGCCGCCGACCGCGGCCGGACCCCGCCGATCCCGGAGAACTCGATCGGCAAGCCGCCCAGCGCCGAGCTGCGCCCCGGCCAGGTCGACACCGACTCGCTGCCCGATTACGACGTGCTGGACCGGATCCTGGAGCTGTATGTCGACCGCGACCGGGGCCGCGAGGAGATCGTGGCGCAGGGCTTCGACGAGGCCCTGGTGACCCGGGTGCTACGGATGGTGGATCACGCCGAGTACAAGCGGCGCCAGTACCCGCCGGGCACCAAGATCTCCGCGAAGGGCTTCGGGAAGGACCGGCGGCTGCCGATCACGAACCACTGGAGAGAGGGGGCCTGACGGCCCCGGCGGCTGCCGCGTCCGCCCCGGCGCGCTCGGCGCTCCCGGTGTCTCCGGCGTTACCGGAGCTCTCGGTGCCGCGCGCCACGATGCGGGTGGCGTCGGGTGCGCCGCGGTCCAGCAGGCCGGCGGTAACCGCGACGGCCAGGCCGGCCGCGGCCAGTACGGCGCCCACCAGGCTGGGCGAGGTCCAGCCCCAGCCCGCCGACAGGGCCAGGCCGCCGACCCAGGCGCCGCCCGCGTTGGCCAGGTTGAACGCCGACTGGTTGGAGGCGGCGGCCAGGGTGGGGGCCTGCCGGGCCTTGTTCATCACCAGCATCTGGAGCGGGGTGGTGGTCAGGAAGCCGACGGCGCCGATGACCACCACGCCGACCAGGGCCGCCCACTTCACCTGCGCGGTGAAGTGGAAGGCCGCCAGCACCAGCGCCAGCGCGGCCAGGGACCCGTAGAGGGTGGGGCGCAGCGCCCGGTCGGTGAGCGGTCCGCCGGCGAGCGCGCCGAGGGTCATCCCGATGCCGAAGAGGGCGAGGACGACCGGGACCGTACCGGCCGCGAAGCCGGTGACCTCGGTCATCATCGAGGCCAGGTAGCTGTAGACGGCGAAGACGCCGGCGAAGCCGAAGACCGTGGTGAGCAGGCCGAGCAGCACCTGGCGGTGCGCCAGGGCGCGCAACTCGCCGCCCAGCCCGGTGGGTTGCTCGGCCGGCAGCGGCGGGATCAGCCGGGCCAGGGACGCCATCGCGACCAGGCCGACGGCGGCCACGACGAGGAAGGTGGCCCGCCAGCCGAGGTGCTGGCCGAGCAGCGTCGCGGCCGGGACGCCGACGATGTTGGCGATGGTCAGGCCGAGGAACATGGTGGCGACGGCGCGGGCCTGGCGCCCCTCGCGCACCATCCGGGCGGCGACCACCGCGCCGACGCCGAAGAACGCGCCGTGCGGCAGCCCGGCCAGCAGCCGGCCGGCGACCAGCAGACCGAAGTCGGGGGCGAAGGCGGAGGCGAGGTTGCCGACCGTGAAGACCGCCATCAGCGCCACCAGCATCCGCTTGCGGGGAATGCGGGAGCCGAGGGCGGTCAGTAGGGGTGCGCCGATGACGACGCCGAGGGCGTAGGCGGAGACGAGGTAGCCGGCGGTGGGCACGGAGGTGCCCAGATCGTTCGCGACGTCGGGCAGCAGGCCCATCATCACGAATTCCGTGGTGCCGATACCGAAGGCCGAGATCGCGAGCGCGAGCAGAGCCAAGGGCATGGAGTGCCTTTCGGGGTGGGGTGGGCGCGTGCGGATGCGCCGAGGTCTAAGTTCGCTTACGGAACAAAGTCTCTCAGCCACGGTATTCCGGCGTGAAAACGGCAGGTGAAAAGCCCGCTGCGGACGGGCGTCCGCAGCGGGCGCTCTCGCTGTGGCAGACAGCGACGGAGAGGGTCCGCGGCAGCTGTCAGATCTTGACCGTCGCGGCGACCGGGAGGTGATCGCTGCCGGTGGCCGGCAGCACCCACGCCCTGACCGGGTCGATCCCCTTCACCATGATCTGGTCGATCCGGGCCATCGGGAAGTCGACCGGCCAGCTGAAGCCGAAGCCGTCGCCGGCGGCGCCCTGCGCGGAGCGCATCTGGGAGGTCAGCGGGGCCAGCGAGCGGTCGTTCATCGTGCCGTTGAGGTCGCCGAGGAGCATCACCTTGCGGACCGGGTCCTGCACGATCGCGTCGCCGAGCGCCTTGGCGCTGCCGTCGCGCTGGTTGGCGGTGAAGCCCTTGTCGACGTGGACCCGCACGGAGGGCATGTGGGCGACGTAGACGGCGAGTTGCTGGCCGTCGGCGGCGGTGACGGTGGCGCGCAGCGCCCGGGTCCAGCCGATCCTGATGTCCACCGGCCGGGCGTCGGTCAGCGGGCGCTTGCTCCACAGGCCCACGGTGCCCTGGACCGTGTGGTACGGATACGCCTGCGCCAGGCCCTTCTTGTACGTGGGCAGCGCGGCGCCGGTCAGCTCCTCCAGGGCCACGACGTCGGCGTGCGACGCCACGATGTCCCGTGCGGTGCCCGCCGGATCGGGGTTGCCCGCGTCGACGTTGTGGGTCAGCACCGTCAGGTTGCCGCCGGTACCCGACTTGTCGGTGATCTGCCCACCGAAGAGGCTGACCCAGGCGACGGTCGGCAGCAGCAGCGCCACCAGCGCGGTCGCCGACCTGCGCAGCACCGCGCAGAGCAGCAGCAGCGGGATGCCCAGCCCCAGCCACGGCAGGAAGGTCTCCACCAAACTGCCCAGATTTCCCAGGGTGTTGGGGATCCGGGCGTGCAGCACCATCGCCAGTCCGAGGGCGACCGCGAGCACCGCGAGGACGATGCCGCGCCGCCACATGCCCTCGGGGCGCCACCAGTTCCGCAGGCGGGCGGCCCGGGAACGGGCCCCTGCGGGCCCCTCGCCCTGCCCCGGCTCCGTCACGTACGCCTGCGTCATACCGCTGCCCTCACTGCCTTGCCGCCCTGCTCGGTCCGCCCCGCCTGTGATCATCGACCGTAGGCGGGGCCCGTAAAACACGTTCTTAGATCCGCACCGCCCCGGTCCGTGCGCGAACCGGCGGCACGCTCAGCCGAAAGCGTGTCTTCTCGACGGGGAGGACGGGGCGCCGGCCCGCCCGGGTTCCGCTCCCGGGCCTTCGTGACAGCTGCTGTGACAGAACGGGCATCGTCCGGTCATACGGAGCCCGTTCCAGGTCACACCGCGCCCGACAGACCCGCTGCCGGGCGGGGCCGTACGCCCTCCAGGACCATGTCGACGATCTCCTCCGAGAGCCCCTCGGGGAGCTCCTTCCACTCGTGGAGGACGGCGCGGGCCAGCATCGGGCCGACGAAGAGGTCGGCGAGGGCGTCCAGGTCCCGGTCGGCGCGGATCTCGCCGTTGGCCACCCCGCGCCGGAGCACGCCGAGCAGGGCCTCGTGGCGGGCCCGGACGACCGTCTCATGGTACTCCGCCCACAGTTCGGGCTGCGCCTGGACGTGGCTGACGACGGTGCGCAGCAGGGCGGAGCTGCGCTTGGCCAGGCCGCGGCGGCGCAGGAACTCCAGCAGGGAGACCAGGTCGTCGCGGACCGAGACGCCCTCCAGGGGAGGGGTCGGGGCGTCCAGCGACCGCATCACGTCGAGCAGCAGCGCGCTCTTGCCGGGCCAGCGGCGGTAGACGGTGGCCTTGCCCACGCCGGCCTCGCGGGCGATGCGCTCCATGGACAGCTCAGCTATGGAGCAGCCGTCCTCGATCAGCCGGAGCACGGCCTCGATGATGGCGGAGTCGGCCGCGGCGCTGCGCGGCCGGCCCCGGCGCCCGGGAGCCGCCGCGCCCGCCCCGGCCGCCGCCCCGCCGTCTCCCGCCGCCCGGCTCATCGTGCTGCGCCCGCCTTCCACTCGTCCCGCGGCTCCGCCGCGTGCGGAGCCGCAGCCATTTTGCCCGGCAGGAAGGCCGCGACCACCACGGCCCCCAGCACCGAGACGGCCGCCGAGCCGAGCGCGGTGACGTGCATGGCGTGGAGGAAGGCGTCGTCGGCGGAGGCGATCAGCGGGCGGCCGGCCGGTCCCATCCGGGCGGCGAGGCCGAGGGTCGCCTCGATGGATTCACCGGCCGCGGTCCGGGCGGGTCCCGGCACCCCGGGCAGCGCGTCGAGCGTGCCCTGGATGCCGTCGCGGTAGGTCGTCGAGAGCAGCGAGCCGAGGACGGCGACGCCGAGGGTGCCGCCGACCTGCCGGAAGGTGTTGTTGAGCGCCGAGGCGGAGCCGGCCTTCTCACGCGGCAGCGACTGCATGATCGCGACGGTGACCGGCGGCATGATGTGCGCCATGCCGGTGCCCTGGAGGAAGAACAGCAGCTCCAGGCCCCAGAGGGGGGTGTCGGTGCGCAGCAGCAGCATCCCGGCCATCGTGACCGCCACCACCAGCATGCCGGCGGTGCACACCGCGCGGGCCCCGAAGCGGTCCACGACGAGCCGGGCCCGCGGCGCGAAGACGAGCTGGGCGAGAGCCAGCGGCAGGATCAGCAGCCCGGACTCCAGCGGGCTGTAGCCGCGCACGCTCTGCACGTAGAAGACGATGAAGAAGGTGACGCCCATCAGCGCGAAGAAGACCAGCGCGATGGCGGTGACGGCGGCCGAGAAGGCGGGCTTGCGGAAGTAGCCGATGTCGATGGACGGGTGGTCGCTGCGCTTCTGGTGGACCACGAACACGGCCAGCACCGCCAGGCCGCCGAGGGCGGTGGCCAGCACCTCGGGGGCGGCGAAGTCGTCGAGCTGGCCGCCCTTGATGATCCCGAAGACCAGCAGGACCAGGCCGACGACGGAGAGCAGCACCCCGACCGGGTCCAGCCGGCCGGGGGCGGGGTCCCTGGACTCGGGCACCAGGACGATCATCGCGGCCAGCGCCAGCAGCACGATCGGGACGTTGATCAGGAAGACCGAGCCCCACCAGAAGTGGTCGAGCAGCAGCCCGCCGGCGATCGGGCCGACGGCGATGGCCAGGCCCACGCCGCCGGCCCAGACGCCGATGGCCCGGGGCTGCTCCTCGCGCTCGAAGACGTTCATCAGGATCGCGAGCGTGGCCGGCATCACGAAGGCGCCGCCCAGCCCCATCAGCGCGCGGAAGGCGATCAGCTCGGCGGGCGAGACGGCCGCCGCGGCGAGCGCCGATCCGGCGCCGAAGACGGCCAGGCCGAAGAGCAGGACCTTCTTCCGGCCGATCCGGTCGCCGAGCAGGCCGGAGGTGAACAGCAGCCCGGCGAAGACCAGCGTGTAGGCGTTGATCGCCCACTCCAGCTCGCTCTGGGTGGCGCCCAGGCCCGCGGGGGCCGGGGTCGCGATGGTCTTCATCGCGACGTTGAGGATGGAGTTGTCCAGCACCACGATCAGCAGGCTGAGCATCAGGACGGAGAGGATCGCCCAGCGCCGGCGGTGGATGTGGTCGGGAATCCGTGGAGCGGCGGGTGCGCCCGGTGGGGGCGGTGAGGTGGCCATGGCGCCACCATACGACGGTATCGATACGGAACCGTTCCGTATCGATGACACGACGGGCCGGACTGGTCCGGCCGGACCAGCGACCCCCTCCCCTTTTCCTTTGCGGCACGTCGTGCCAGCATGGTCGGGAGTCCGGAGACACCGTCAGGGTGCTTCGAGATGGAGATACAGGAGCCGTCACCATGACGCAGCTTTCGCCTGCCCGGAAGCCGGCCGCGGGGGCCACCGCAGAGCCCACCGCCAAGCCCGCCACCAAGGAGAGCACCAAGTCGCTGTACGGGGGCACCAGTTCGCGCCGCATCACGGTCCGCGACATCGCCGCCGCCAAGGAGCGCGGCGAGAAGTGGCCGATGCTCACCGCCTACGACGCGATGACCGCCTCGGTCTTCGACGAGTCCGGCATCCCCGTCCTGCTCGTCGGCGACTCGATGGGCAACTGCCACCTCGGCTACGAGTCCACCGTCCCGGTCACGATGGACGAGATCACGATCCTGTCCGCCGCGGTCGTGCGCGGCACCAGGCGCGCCCTGGTCGTCGCCGACCTGCCGTTCGGCGCCTACCAGGAAGGCCCGGTCCAGGCGCTGCGCAACGCCACCCGGCTGGTCAAGGAGGCCGGTGTCGGCGCCGTCAAGCTGGAGGGCGGCGAGCGCTCCGCGCACCAGGTGGAGCTGCTGGTCTCGTCCGGTATCCCGGTGATGGCGCACGTCGGGCTGACCCCGCAGTCGGTCCACGCCTACGGGGGCTACCCGGTCCAGGGCCGCGGCGAGGAGGCCGCCCAGCAACTGCTGCGGGACGCCAAGGCGGTACAGGACGCCGGGGCGTTCTCGGTCGTCCTGGAGGCCGTACCGGCCGAGCTGGCCGCCGAGGTGACCCGCTCGCTGCACATCCCGACCGTCGGCATCGGCGCGGGCCCGGACTGCGACGCCCAGGTGCTGGTGTGGACCGACATGGCGGGCCTCAACGCCGGCCGGGTGCCGCGGTTCGTCAAGCAGTACCTCCAGCTGCGGGAGCTGCTCGGCGGCGCGGCCCGCGCGTTCGCCGAGGACGTGGTCGGCGGCGCCTTCCCCGCCGAGGAGCACACCTTCCACTGATGCCCGGCCGACGGGCCGCCGACAGCCGGTCCTCAGGGGCTGTCGGCGGCCTGTCGGCGCGTTGTCGGTGGCGGCTGGCACCTTGGAGTGCATGACGCGACAGACGATATCCACCAAGGGCGGCAACGCCGTGGAGGTGCGCGGTCTGGTCAAGCACTTCGGCGAGGTGAAAGCCGTCGACGGGGTGGACCTGGACGTGCGGGAAGGCACCGTGCTCGGTGTGCTCGGCCCCAACGGCGCCGGCAAGACCACGCTCGTACGCTGCCTGTCCACCCTCCTGGTGCCGGACGCCGGGCGCGCCGTGGTGGCCGGATTCGACGTGGTGCGCCAGCCGCGGGCGCTGCGCCGCACCATCGGGCTGACCGGGCAGTACGCCTCGGTCGACGAGAAGCTCTCCGGCTGGGAGAACCTCTACATGATCGGGCGGCTGCTCGATCTGTCCCGCAAGGACGCCCGCAGGCGCGCCGACGAGATGCTGGAGCGGTTCTCGCTCACCGAGGCCGCCAAGCGGCCGGCCGCGAAGTACTCCGGCGGGATGCGCCGCCGGCTCGACCTCGCCGCCTCGATGATCGGCCGGCCGGCGGTGCTGTATCTGGACGAGCCGACCACCGGCCTCGACCCCCGCACCCGCAACGAGGTGTGGGAGGAGGTCCAGCGGATGGTGCGCGAGGGCGCCACGGTCCTGCTGACGACCCAGTACATGGAAGAGGCCGAGCAGTTGGCCGACGAGCTGACGGTCATCGACCGCGGCCGGGTGATCGCCGAGGGCCGGGTCGACGAGCTGAAGGCCAAGGTCGGCGGGCGCACCCTCCAGATACGGCCGGCCGACCCGGGCGACCTGGACCGGATGACCGGCGTGATCACCGAGGCCGGCCTGGACGGCATCGCCGGCGCCACCGCTGATCACCACGGGGGTGTGGTCAACGTCCCGATCATCAGCGACGAGCAGCTGACCGCGGTCGTCGCGGTGCTCGGCCGGCAGGGCCTCGCGCTCGCCGGGATCAGCACCCATCTGCCCAGCCTGGACGAGGTGTTCCTGGCGATCACGGGCCAGAAGACCTCCGAGGCGCACGGCCCGGAGAGCACGTCGGACGACGAGCGGTACGCGGAGGTGTCGGCATGAGTGCCGTGACGACGACGGCGCCGGTGGCCGGGCCCGGCGCCGACGAGGGACGGATCGGCCTCCGCGCCAATCTGCGGCACATCGGCGCGCTGGTCCGGCGCAACGCCCTCCAGATCAAGCAGGATCCGGAGTCGATGTTCGACGCGCTGCTGATGCCGGTGATCTTCATCCTGCTGTTCGTCTACGTCTTCGGCGGCGCCATGTTCGGCCCCGGCCACCAGAAGGAGTACGTGCAGTATCTGGTGCCCGGCATGATGGCGATGATGGGCATGAACATCGCCATGGCGGTGGGCTCCGGCGTCAACGAGGACTTCCGCAAGGGCGTGATGGACCGCTTCCGGACGATGCCCATCGCCCGGTCCTCGGTCCTGATAGCCAAGATCGTCGTGGAGATCGGCCGGATGCTGATCGCCACCGCGATCCTGCTCGGCATGGGCTTCCTGCTGGGCCTCGAAATACGCGGCTCGCTGCTGGAGTTCGCCGCCTCGATCGTGCTGTCCACGGTCTTCGGCGCCGCCCTGATGTGGATCTTCATCCTGCTCGGCCTGAGCGTGAAGACCCCGCAGGCGGTGCAGGGCATGGCGATGCTGGTGCTGATGCCGCTCCAGTTCGGCTCGTCCATCTTCGCGCCGACCCGGTCGATGCCCGGCTGGCTGGAGGGCTTCACCAAGGTCAACCCGCTGTCCAATCTGGCGGACGCGGCCCGTGCGCTGATCAGCGGCCACGGCGCGGTGGCCCATCCGGCGCTGATCACGCTCGGCTGGGCGGTGGCCATCACGGCCGTGACGATGCCGCTCGCGGTGGCGAAGTTCCGCAACAAGACCTGACGCACGCCTTCCGGGAATCCCGCAGCCGGGACGCCCAAAGGACGGCATCCGCCCGGCTCGCGTCAGACGAGGGCGGTGGCCTCCTCGATCGAGAGGCCACCGCCTTCGGCGTACGCGGCTCGGTACGCCGGATCGCCCAGCAGGGCGCGGGCGGTGTGCTCCGCACGGGCCCGGTCGTCGCGGACGATCAGCGGCGGCACGTGCGAGACGGCTCGCAGCGCGTCGTAGGCACCGACCAGCCGGGCCGCGTCCCGGGCCCCGGCCGCGCCGCGTACCGCCATCAGCACCCGTGCGCCGGAGAGGAGTTGGACCACCGGCAGGTCCGGCGCGACGATCCGCGCCATGGAGTCCTGGGTCAGCACCAGCGCCGCCCGCATCCGCAGCAGGAGGTCCTCGCCGTGCCGCCCCTCCGCCACGTCCAGCGTGACCAGCATCGACTCCAGCACCCCCAGGAACATGTCCGGGCTGCGCGAGGTGAACACCTCCCGCACCGCTTCGAGTTGCTCACGGGCCTCGTGGAAGCGCTCCGCCATCGTCAGCAGCATGGCGAGCGTCATCCGGGCGAACGGCACCGCGTCCCGGCCGCTGTTGCGGTCCTGCGCGTCGTCCAGCACCTCGCGCAGCATCCGCTCCCCCTCCTCCGGCCGGCCGTCCTCGATCATCAGCGCGCCCAGCCGGGTGCGCAGCAGCAGGGTCTGGCCGTGCGCGCCCAGCTCCTCGGCGTGCACCATCGCCGCCCGGTAGTCGCGCGCCGCGGGCGCGTACGCACCGCGCTTCTCCTCGGACTCACCGCGCCCCGCCAGCGCCTCGGCCGCGCCCCAGGCGTCGCCCAGCCGCCGGAAGATCCGCAGCGACTCGTCGGCGTCCCGGGTGGCCTGCGCCAGCCCGCCGGGGCGGTCGTTGAGGATCTTGGAGCGCAGCTGGAGGACGTACGCCAGCTCCCACTCGTAGCCGAAGTCACGGCAGGCGCGCACCGCGACGTCGACCTGCTGCGCCAGCTCGTCCCACCGACTGCTGATCAGCACCGCGAAGTACCAGAGGGCCCCGGGCACCTTGCAGGTCTGCGGCATCCCGCTGCGGTACGCGGTCAGCATCCCCGCCAGCTCCTCCTTCATCTCCGGGCCGCGCAGTGCCTCCATGTCGTTCTCGTTGGAGAGCGCCACCAGCCGCACCTCGCGGCGGGCCTCCAGCAGCTGCTCGGGGGCCATCGGCGGGGGGCTGTCGATGGGCCGGTCGTGGAGGTCGGGGGCGGGTTCGACGGGCGGCACGAACGGGTTGGGGCCGAGCGCGCCGGCCGCCGCGGCCCAGGTGTGGGCATCGCTGCTGTGGTCGCGCAGCGACCAGAACCACTGGAGGGACAGCACCAGGCACAGCGCCTCGTGCTCGTCTCCCGCTGCCAGCGCCCGGCGCAGCGCGGTGCGCAGATTGTCGTGCTCCAGCTCCAGCCGGCCGATACCGGCCCGCTGCCCGGGGCCGCGCAGCAACGGATCGGTGGTACGCGCCAGTTCGCGGTACGCGACCAGATGGCGGCGCTCGGCGGCGGCCCGCTCCCCGGCCTCGTCCAGCCGCTCCGCGGCGTACTCCCCCACCGTCTCCAGCAGCCGGTAGCGCATCCCGTCCAGGCCGCCCTCCTTGCCGACCGGGGCCGCCACCACCAGCGACTTGTCGATCAGCGAGCCCAGCAGCCCGGCCACCTCGTCGGCGTCGACACCGTCGCCCGCGCACACCTCCTCGGCGGCGGCCAGGTCGCAGCCGCCGGCGAACACCGACAGCCGCCGCAGCACCGCCCGTTCGGGCTCGTCGGTCAGATCCCAGGACCAGTCCACCACCGCGCGCAGCGTCTGCTGGCGCGGCAGCAGGGTCCGGCTGCCGCCGGTCAGCAGCCGGAAGCGGTCGTCCAGCCGGTCCGCGAGCTGCCGCGGAGTCAGCAACCGCAGCCGGGCGGCGGCGAGTTCGATGGCCAGCGGCAGCCCGTCCAGCCGGCGGCAGATCTCGGCACAGGCCGCCGGATCGTCCGCCACCCGGAAACCGGGGGAGGCGGCGGCCCCCCGCTCGGCGAGCAGCCGCAGCGCCACCGGGTCCGGCAGCGGCTCGACCGGCCGCAGCACCTCGCCCGGCACGGCCAGCGGCTCCCGGCTCGTCGCCAGCACCGTCACCCCGGGACAGACGGCCAGCAGCCGCTCGGCCAACTCGGCGGCGGCGCCGATCACATGCTCGCAGTTGTCCAGGACCAGCAGCATCCGGCGGCCCGCGCAGTGCTCGGCGAGCCGGGCGTGCGGATCCCGGGCGGTCGGGTCGGAGGCGGCCCGCAGCCCCTCGGCGGTGGTACCGCGCACGACCGTCTCGCGCGCCCCGAGCGCGGTCAGCACCGCCTCCGGCACGGTCCGCGGATCGTCCACCGGCGCCAGCTCCACCAGCCAGACGCCGTGCGGCCAGGCGTCCGGCAGCGCCGCCGCGGCGGCCTCGGCGCCCTCCTGCGACAGCCGGGTCTTGCCGGCGCCACCGGGCCCCAGCAGCGTCACCAGCCGGTGCGCGGCCAGATCGCCGCGCAGCGCGGCCAGGTCGCGGTCCCGCCCCACGAAGGAGGTCAGCCGCGCCCGGAGGTTACCGGGACGGGCGGCCGGGGCCGGCGGGGCGACCGGGGTGGACGGAGGGCCGGCGGCGACGGGGGCCGCGGGGGTGCCGTGGGGAACGGGGACGCTGTGGGGAGTGGGGGTGCCGAAGGGGTCGGGCATCCCGTGGGCCCCGGGAGTCGCGGGAGTGCCGGCCACGGTGCCACCCCGCACCGTCCCCGCGGTCGGCGGCTGCCCCGGTCCCGGCTGCGGCTGCGGCTCCGGGCCGGGCCGGAGCAACGCGCGGTGCAGGGCGCGCAGTTCCGGGCCGGGGTCGGCGCCCAGGCGGTCGGCGAGGTCGGTGCGTATCTCCTCGTAGGCGGCCAGCGCCTCGGCACCGCGGCCGGCGTCCCGCAGCGCGCGCAGCCGCAGGGCCTGGAGGGGCTCGTCGAGCGGGTTGTCCCGGCACAGTGCGACGAGGGTGGGCAGCGCCTGCGCGGCCCGGCCCAGCGCCAGCTCGGCGGCGAGGCGGGTGCGCCGGGCGTCCAGCCGGCGGCTCTCGGCGCGGGCCGCCTCCACGGCCGCGTCGGGCAGGTCGGCGAGCGCCGGGCCGCGCCAGAGCGCCAGCGCCTCGTCGAGCAGGGCTGCGGCGCGGGCCGGGTCGGCGTCGTCGAGCGCCCGGCCGCCCTCCGCCGCGAGCCGCTCGAAGCGGTGCAGGTCGACCGCGTCCGGCTCGGCGCACAGCCGGTAGCCGCCGTCGACGGAGGCGACGGCGGTACGGCCCAGGGCCCGGCGCAGCCGGCCGACCAGCGCCTGGAGGGCACCGGGCGCGTCGGCCGGCGGGTCCATGCCCCAGACGTCGGCGATCAGGGCGTCCGCGGTCAGCGCCCGGCCGGGGCGCAGCGCGAGCGCGGCGAGCAGGGCGCGCAGCCGGGGACCGCCGAGGGCGACGGGGCTGCCGTCGGCACGGCCGGCCTGCGTGGTGCCGAGGATTCCGTAACGCACCGGCCCATTGTCGTGCAACGCCGGACGTGCGTGCCGACCGAGCGGGCGGTAGGAACGGTTCCGGTTCGGCGCGGGGGACCGGGTCCGCCGCCGGGAATCCGTGCGCCCACCGCCGCACCGCGGATACGGTCGTGGCTGCCCGCCCCGAGACCCCTGGAGCCCGCTACCGATGACCACAGCAATCCCGCGCGCCGACCGCCGCGTCAGCCCGGTCTTTCTCGCGCTCGTCGCCGTCCTCGCGGTGTCCGGCTGGGCCGTCTGGAGCGGGGCGGCCGGGTCCGGTACCGGCTTCGCGGTCTTCGTGTTCGTGGTGTCCGGCTGGGTGGTGTCGCTGTGCCTGCACGAGTACGCGCACGCCCGCACCGCGCTGCACAGCGGCGACATCTCGGTGGGCGCCAAGGGCTATCTCACCCTGAACCCGCTCAGGTACACCCACGCGCTGCTGAGCATCGTGCTACCCGTGATCTTCGTCATCATGGGCGGGATCGGGCTGCCCGGCGGCGCGGTGTTCATCGAGCGCGGCCGGATCCGGGGCCGCTGGCGGCACAGCCTGATCTCGGCGGCCGGGCCGCTGACCAACATCCTGTTCGCGGCGGTGGTCAGCGCGCCGTTCTGGCTGCACGGCCTCGACGGCGTACCGGACCCGTTCCGCTACGCGCTGGCGTTCCTCGCGCTGCTCCAGGTGACCGCGGCGATCCTGAACTTCGTGCCGGTGCCCGGACTGGACGGCTACGGCGTGATCGAGCCCTGGCTCTCGTCCGACGTACGGCGGCAGGTCGAGCCGTTCGCGCCGTTCGGCCTGCTGGCGGTCTTCGGGCTCCTGTGGGTGCCGGAGATCAACCAGGTCTTCTTCGACCTGGTCCACACGGTTCTGCGTGCCCTGGGCGTCTCTGCCTGGGACGGCTACTGGGGCCAGGAGTTCTTCCGCTTCTGGCAGGGCGCACCGCAGGTCCCGCGGACCGGCGGCGTGCTGTAGGCCGTCAGCCCGACGCCTCGGCGCGGTGCGCCTGCGCCAGCTTCGCCCTGCGTACGTAGAACCACGTCATGTTGCTGGAGACGCCCGCCAGCAGGACCCAGACGATGCCGATGAAGCTGCCCTCCACGAAGGAGACGACCGCCGCGGCGACGGCGAGGACGCACACGACGAGGGCGAGGACGGCAAGGCGCCGGTCCGGGCCGGACGGGGGCAGGGAGGGCATGGGGCGAGCTCCTGTCGGGGATGGGGCGGTCTGTTCCAGTGTCCCCCATGCCCTGCGGGCGGCTGTCCCCCGCCCCCTCCCCCTCTCCCCCTTCGGGGGAGGGGGCGGGGGGGGGGTTCGGGGGGGGGGGGGAGCATGCGGCAGCGAGCCACGCGCGCTCACGAGCCGGCCCCCAACCCCCAACGAGCCGGCCCCGACCCCCTCCGCCCTCAGACGTCCGTGACCCGGAGCCCGGCGTGCGCCTTGTAGCGGCGGTTGACCGAGATCAGGTTGGCGACCAGGGACTCGACCTGGTGGGCGTTGCGCAGCCGGCCGGCGAAGACGCCGCGCATACCGGGGATGCGGGCGGCGAGCGCCTGGACCAGGTCGGTGTCGGCGCGGCTCTCGCCCAGCACCATCACATCGGTGTCGATCTCCGCGATCTCCGGGTCCTGGAGGAGCACGGCGGAGAGGTGGTGGAAGGCGGCGGTGACCCGGGAGTCCGGCAGCAGGGCGGCGGCCTGCTCGGCGGCGCTGCCCTCCTCCGGCTTCAGCGCGTAGGCGCCCTTCTTGTCGAAGCCGAGCGGGTTGACGCAGTCGATGACGAGCTTGCCGGCCAGCTCCTCGCGCAGTGACTCCAGGGTCTTGCGGTGGCCGTCCCACGGCACCGCGACGATCACCACATCGCTGCGCCGGGCGCAGTCGGCGTTGCCGAGGCCCTCGACGCCCAGGCTGCTCAGCTGGGGGTCGGCGGCGGCGGTCTGCGCCCGCTCGGCGGCCCGGGAGCCGATGATCACCTTCTGGCCGGCCTTGGCGAGCCGGTAGGCCAGGCCGCGGCCCTGGTCACCGGTGCCGCCGAGGACGCCGACCACCAGGCCGGAGACGTCCGGGAGGTCCCAGGGGTCGCGGGGCGCCGGCTTGGCGCCCGCCGGGCCAGATGAAGCAGACGAAGCGGACGGAGCAGACGAGGCGGGCGCGGTCGGGGCAGCGTCGGAAGTAGTCATGACAGCGATACTGTCACGCCCGGACCGGCACACCGAGGCCCGGTCCTGACGGGCCCTCCCCCGCTCGCCGCGCCCCCCGCGACCACGGCGGAAGGCCCTGCCGCCCGCCTCCGCCTCACGACGTCACGCTCCCCTCCGTCAGCCCGGTGCGCCAGTAGCGCTGGAGGACCGCCATCAGCACCATCAGCGGCAGCACGGACAGCAGCGCGCCGCCCACCGTGTACTGGTAGAGCACCGGCTGCCGGTCCGCGTACCCGGTCCAGCTCGTCAGGCCCAGCTGGACCGGGTAGAGGTCGGAGTCGGAGAGCATGACCAGCGGCAGGAAGTAGTTGTTCCAGATGTGGACGAACTGGAAGAGGAAGACGGTCACCAGCGCGGGGGTCATCAGCCGCAGCCCCAGCCCGCCGAAGATCCTGGCCTCGCCCGCGCCGTCGATCCGGGCCGCCTCCAGGAGCGCGTCGGGGACCGCGGCAGCCGCGTGGATCCGGCAGAGGTAGACGCCGAACGGGCTGACCATGCTGGGGACGAGCACCGCCCAGTAGGTGTTCGCCAGGCCCATCGCGCTGAAGAGGAAGTACAGCGGCAGGGCGAGCGCCGTACCGGGGATCAGCACCCCGGCCAGCACCACGTTGAAGACCGTCTCGCGCCCGCGGAACGGGAACTTGGCCAGGGCGTAGCCCGCCGCGGCGGAGAGCAGGGTGGCGCAGACCGCACCGATCCCGGCGTAGAGCAGGGAGTTGGCGAACCAGCGGGCGTAGACGCCGTGGTCGTAGGTGAGGACCTCGGTGAGGTAGCGGACGGGGTGCGGATGGCGGGAGAACCAGAAGCCGAAGGTACCGAAGAGGTCGGCGCTGTTCTTGGTGGCGGAGACGACCAGCCAGTAGACGGGCACCAGGAAGTAGATGGCGGCGACGGCCAGCAGCGCGTTGGTGATGATGCGGTGGCGGAGCGGAGGCCGGGTCATCCGCGCTCCTTCCGGCGCCCGCCGACCAGGCGCAGGAAGCCGAACGACGCGGCGCAGGCCACCAGCGCCAGCAGCACCGCCTCGGCCGCCGCGAGCTGCTGATTGTCGCCGACGAACGCCTCGCTGTAGGCGTGCAGGTTGGGGGTGTAGCCGGAGTCGATGGCGGAGGCGAGCGGGCGGAGCACCATCGGCTCGGCGAACAGCTGGAGGGTGCCGATGATGCTGAACACGCAGGTCAGTACGAGCGCGGGCCGGATCAACGGGAGTTTGATGTGCCGGGCGACCTGCCAGGCGTTCGCGCCGTCGATCCGCGCCGCCTCGTAGAGCTCGCCGGGCACGGCCTTGAGCTGGGCGATCAGTACCAGCATGGTGTAGCCGGTGAACTGCCAGGTGACGATGTTGGCGAGGGACCACAGGACGCTGCCGCGGGAGAGGAAGTCGACGTGCCAGCCCACGGATTGGGCGATCTTCACCAGCGGACTGATGCCCGGTACGTAGAGGAACCCCCAGAGGATCGAGGCGATCACCCCGGGCACTCCGTAGGGGAGGAAGAAGGCGCTGCGGAAGAAGGTGATCCCGCGGGCGGCGGCGCTCTCCAGAAGGAGCGCGAGGGCGGTGGCGAGCACCGTCATCAGCGGGATCTGGACGGCGCCGAAGAGCAGCACCCGGCCGAAGCCGGCCAGGAACCGGTCGTCGGCGAGCGCCTGGGCGTAGTTGGCAAGGCCGGCGAAGACGTCGTGCTGCCGGCCGCCGAGACCGAGCGGGCCGGTGCGCTCGGTCCGCTGGAGGCTGGTCCACAGGGCGTAGCCGATCGGGGCGAGGAAGCAGAGGGCGAAGAGGGTGAGGAAGGGCAGCAGGAACCCGGCGGCGGCACGGGCGTTGCGGGCCCGGGTGCGGCTGCGGGACGCCGCCGGGCGCCGGCGGCCATCGGCGGCGCGACGCGCGCCCGGCTCCGGACCGGCCGCCGCGGGGGCCCCGGGGCGGACCGGCGTGTCCCGGCTCACCCGCCGCTCTCCGCCTTCAGGCCCTTGCCCCTGAGGTCGGCGACGGTCTGGCCCTGCACCTTCCGCAGCACGGAGCGGAACGAACTGCCGTCGGCGAGCGCGTCGGTGAAGGCGTCGCCCAGCCGCTGGTAGAGGGTGTCCACGCCGGGTCCCCACCGCCAGCGGGTGTCGACATGCGCCGCGGCGTCCGCGAACACCGTGCTGTACGCCTGGCCGCCGAAGAAGTCCTTGTCGGCGTCGAGAGCGGCGGGGGCATAGCCCGTTCTGGCGCTCGGGAAGCCGTAGCCGCCGGCGATCAGCAGCGCGAGGGACCGCGGGTCGGTGTTGAGCCAGAGCGCGAAGTCCAGGGCGTCCTTGGGATAGGCGGCCCGCGCGAAGACGGCGGTGGTCGAGCCGCCCCAGTTGGCGTACGCCCGGCCGCCGGGCTGCCACTGCGGCAGCGGTGCGGCCCGCCACTTCCCCTTGGTGCCGGGCGCGTTGCCGGCCAGCAGCGCATCGCCCCAACTGGCGCCCACCCAGGCCGGGATGGCGCCGGTCTGGATGTCCTTGTACCAGGCGTTCTGGCGGTCCGGGATGGTCTTGACGAGTTGCTGCCGGACGAGGGATTCCCAGTAGTCGGCGACCTTGCGGGTGGGCCCGTCGTCGAGGTGCACGATCCAGGTGTCGCCCCGGGCGGTGTACCAGGCGGCGCCGGCCTGCCAGGCCAGTCCCGCGAAGCGGTTGCCGTTGGTGGGGGCGAAGGTGTCGATCCAGGCGCCGTGCCGGCGGATCGCCCTGGCGGCGGCCTCGTACTCGTCCCAGGTCCCCGGGACCGGTACTCCCCACCGGTCGAAGAGGTCCTTGCGGACGAACAGTCCCATCGGCCCGGACGCCTGCGGAATCGCGTAGATCCGCTTCCCGAAGACGGACTGCTGCCACTGCCAGCCGACGAACTCGCCGCGGTGGCGGGCGGCGCCGAGCGGGGCGAGGTCGCGCAGGCCGTCGTCGAGCAGGAAGCCGGGGAGCACCGGGAACTCGATCTGGCCCAGGTCGGGCGGGTTGCCGGCCTTGACGGCGGCGTGCATCTTCGCGTACTGCTGGCCGTTTACGGCGGAGACCTTCTCGACCCTGACCTGCACCTCGGGGTTGCGGCGGTTCCACAGGTCGACCGGCCGGTCGATGCCCGGCACCCAGGACCAGAAGGTGAGCGCGATCTTCTGCCCCTTCTTCCGCTCCTTGGGGGCGCCGCCGTCCGGCCCGGCCGCGCAGCCGGCGAGCGCGAGTCCGGCGGCGGCGCCGGCCGCGCCGCCCAGCACCGTCCGCCGCCGCGGGGCGCCCCCGGCAGGGCCGCCGCCGCTGGTGCCGCCGCTGGTCGCCTCGCTGCTGGTCATGCCGGCTCCTTGAGGGGGATGCGGCGGAAGGTGACGGTCTCGTAGGCGCTGAAGTCGCCCGTCTCGTAGAGCAGTCCGACGCTGCCCCGGTCGAGGCGCACGAGGTCGCAGTAGCCGGCCGGGAGCCCGCTGACGGTGTGCGCGGTGCGCCAGGTCCGTCCGCCGTCGCGGCTGGCCCGCAGGGTCATCAGGGCGCGTGCGGCGGGGGGCGCGGGCCCGGCGAAGAGCAGTTCGCCGCGGTCGTCGAGGTACAGGGTGCTGCCCTGGACCTGCGGCCCGGCCAGCCCCGCCTGCGGCCGGAAGCGGCGGACCAGGCTCTCTCCGCCGTCCGTGGAGACCGCGTCCAGTCGGCGCCAGGCGGCGCTGGCCGCGTTGCGGGCGTTCACATAGACGGTGCCGCCCGGGAGTTCGGCGGCGGTGGTCTCGTTGGGCGCGGCGAACCGGCCGGTGGTGCCGGGGTCGTGGTCGTGGTCGTCGTCGGTGTAGCCGATGCGCCAGGTGGCGCCGTCGTCGTCGCTGAGCAGCGCGTGCCCGCCCTCGTAGCGGGGTTCGGTGCCGGTGTCCCCGGGTTCGGCGGGCGGCAGGGAGTGGTTGGCGGGGACGACCAGCCGGCCGGCGTACGGGCCGTGGCACAGCCGCAGCGCATGGCCGGGCCCGGTGGCGTACCAGCGCCAAGGGGGCGGCTTGGTCTCGTCGGTGATCTCGCGGGGAGCGCTCCAGCTCGCACCGTCGTCGTCGCTGTACTGGAGCCAGACGCGGCGGCCGTCGGCGGGCGGGACCTCGCCGCGGCGGATGCGGTCCTCGGTGGCGTCGGCGGCGTTGTGGACCTGGACGAGCAGCACCCGGCCGCCGGCGAGGACGACCGGGGCGGGGTTGCCGGCCGTGCCGGTGCCGTTGCGGGCGACGCACTGCAACGGACCCCAGGTGTGCCCACCGTCCGCGGAGCGCTTGAGGACGAGGTGGATCTCGCCGGAGTCGGCGGCCGAGGAGACCCGGCCCTCGGCGAACGCGAGCACGGCCCCCGAGCGCGCCCGCACCACGGCCGGGATCCGGAAGCTCGTGTACCCCTCGGTCCCGGCCCGGTACGGCACCGAACTCCCGGACCCGGGTGCGTCCTCGTGGGCCGGGGTGCTCGCGGACGGCTCCCAGCCCTCGTGCGGCTCCGAGGTCTCGTACGCCACGGGTCACCCCTCAACTGGGCAAGGACGTAGGATGTCCCTTGTCCTGCGGACCATAGGCAGCGCCCAACTGACCGTCAAGGCACCGCACATGGCGCATTTCCGTGTCGGCAACGGCCCCGTCGACGCCGGGTGAAATCCCGGTGAACGGGGTGGACGGGATGACCAGGACGAACGGGGTGAATGGCGGCAGGGCGGTATTGCGGACAGCCGCTGTTCACCGAGGGGCGCCCGCGCCGCCGCGGCCGGCTGCCCGCCCTTCGGGCGGACGACGGGAGTTCGACGACCGGGCCTGCGCCGCCGGCCCCCGCTCCTTCCCGGTGAGCCGCCGGCGGATGCCGTCGAAGTGGCGGTGCATCGCGGCCACCGCGCGGTCGCCGTCGCCCGCCTCCAGCGCGTCGACGATCTCCTGGTGCCGGCGGTAGGTCACCTGGGGGTCCTGCCGGTCGTCGGCCAGGTCCTCGCGGACCCGGCGCAGCGCCGCCCAGAACGCGTCCAGCACCTCGCTCAGCAGGTGGTTGCCCAGCGAGCGGTACAGGGCGAGGTGGAAGGCGCGGTCGGTGGCGCTCTGCACCTGGCCGCCGCGCGCCTCCTCGGCCATCCGCTGCACCAGCCCCTTGAGGACGGTGAGGTCCGCCGCGGGCAGCTCGCGCGCGACGGCGCCGATCAGCCCCGCCTCCAGGGCCTCCCGGACCTCCATCAGCTCGTACAGGCTCGGCTCCCCCTGGAGGTGGCGGACCGCGGCGCGGAAGGCGACGCCCTCGACGAACGGCTCCAGGCTGAGCGCCCCGACGTAGGTGCCGAAGCCGTGCCGGATCTCCACGATCCGCATCGCCTGGAGGGCCTTGAGCGCCTCGCGGACCGAGTTGCGGCTGACGTCGAGCATGGCGACCAGCTCGGCCTCGGTGGGCAGCGGGTCGCCCGGGGTCAGCCTGCGCCGCAGGATCAGCTGCTTGATCCGCGCCTGGACGTCCTCGGCCATCGTCCCTCGCGCCATCCCTATCGCCCTCTTCCTCTGCCGCGCCCTCACCTGCCGCGCGCCGCCGGCCCGTTCGGCCCGCGCCGGGGCCGGGAATCCTTGACCGTGCGCCTGCGCGCATGCCTATTGTGACCGCGGCATCGGACCTCCCATGTCCCTTGTCCCAGCTCAGAGCCGCCCTTGGAGGCCCCATGGCACTCCCCGCCCCGCCGCACGGCGTCATCCCCCCGGTCTGCACCCCGCTCGACGCGCGCGGCGAGGTCGACACCGCCTCCCTCGCCCGCCTTGTCGAGCACCTCCTCGACGGGGGCGTCCACGGCCTGTTCGCACTCGGATCCACCAGCGAGGCGGCCTACCTGACCGACCGTCAGCGCGCGGTCGCCCTGGAGACCGTCGTCACCGCCGCACGCGGCCGGGTCCCGGTGCTCGCCGGGGTCATCGACACCACCACCGCCCGCGTACTCGACCACGCCAGGGCCGCCGCCCGGCTGGGCGCCGACGCGCTGGTCGCCACCGCCCCCTTCTACACCCGCACCCACCCCCGCGAGATCGCCGCCCACTTCCGGCACCTGCGCACCGCCACCGGCCTGCCCCTCGTCGCGTACGACATCCCGGCGGCGGTACACAACAAGCTGACCCCGGCTCTGGTCCGCGAGCTGGCCGCGGACGGCACGCTGACCGGCCTGAAGGACAGCAGCGGCGACGACAACTCACTGCGCCGGCTGCTGGTCTCCCTCGGCGGCCGGACCGCCCGCCCGGCCGGCCCCGCGCCCGGCTTCGCGGTCCTCACCGGCTCCGAACTCACCGCGGACGCCGCCCTGTTGGCCGGTGCGGACGGGATCGTTCCGGGCCTGGGCAACGTCGACCCGGCGGGCTACGTCCGCCTCTACGACGCCGCGCGTGCCGGCGACTGGCCCCGGGCCGCCGCCGAACAGGAGCGCCTGGTCGCGCTGTTCGCGATGACCGACGCCGGCCCGGAGAGCGAGATGGGCCGCAGCTCCTCGGCCCTGGGCGCCTTCAAGGCGGCGCTCCAGCTCCTCGGCGTCATCGAGGGACGCGCCACGGCGCTGCCGCAGGTCCCGCTGAGCGAGGAAGCGGTGAGGGAGGTAGGACGTCGGCTGAACGAGGCGGGCCTGCGACCGGGCCCGTAGCCGAGCAGCCGGCCCTGTAGCCGGGCGACCGGTCCCGAAGCCGGGCCGCGGACCCCCGGCCGGACACCCGCACCCGAAGACCCGCGTCCGGGCCCCACGCCCCGACACCCGAACCCCGGCACCCGAACCCTGACCCCCGCTCCCCTCGGCCTCCCCCGCCGGACCTCCTTACGGGTGACGCCGCGCCGAGCGGCCCCCCGGAGGCCCGGCGCTGCGGCAGTATGCCGCGCCATGGATGCCGTACGAGTCGCCCTGCTGCGCGAGGTCCTCGCCGGAACCGAGTGGGTGCAGGCCAGCCGCCGGTTCGCCGGTTCGCTGCGGGCCGCGGTCGCCCCGCACGGCGGCGGACTGCTGCTGGTCGGCAGCGCCACGTACGAGCCCTGGCACCTGGCCGCCCACCTGGACGAGGAGGCCGCCTGGTCGGGCCTGCCGGAGCTGTCGCCGACCCTGGTGCGCCACCGGGTCCCGGGTGAGGCGCCGGCGCATCTCGCCGTCGGACTGGGGCGGCTGGCGGCGGCCGGGCGCGGGGCGACGCTGCTGGTGGTGGCGCCGGGCCAGCCGGGCGCCGGGCTGCTGGAGCGGGTGCACGACGCCCGCCGCAACGGCGCCACGGTGCTCGCCCTGGACGGCGGCGACCGCGATCTGCACTCCCTGGCGCACGACGCGCTGGCCGCTCCCCCGCCCCCGCCCGAGGGCACCGTGGGCACCCCGCAGGGCCGGGACCTGGACCTGGACACCGTCCAGCACCTGGTCAGCGCCGCCGCCGGGGAGAATGCCGGGCCCGCGCCCCGCCGCCACCGCCGCTTCCGCGACCGCCTCTCCCGCCTCGCCGACAGCCTCTCGGCCCCGCCCCCGCCCCGCTGGTAACCGCCCGGCCCCGGCTGCCGCACGGGCCCGCCGCCCACGAGGACGGAGGGCGCCCGAGGAGCACCGTTGGACGTCCTACGACCGGGCCCAGGAGGGGAGGGGGACCAGGGATCGTCCTACGAGAACCGGGGACGCCCACGACCAGGACCGGGGATCGTGTTACGAGGAGGGGGATCGCCCTGTAGGGGACCGCCCTATGAGGAGGGAGAGCCTCCTACGAGGAGCGGGGCTCGTCCCCGTCGTCGCCCTGGCCCTTTCCCATGTCGTGCCACTTGGGGTCGGTCTCCCACTCCAGGTTCCGCTCGCGCGCGGTCTCCATGGCGTGGGCCGCCTCCTCGCGGCTGCGGTACGGGCCGAACCGGTCGGCCGCCCGGCACTGGGGGCCCTCCTCGACCGTCCCGTGCCTGAGGCAGTAGAACCACTCGCCCGGCTTGCCGACCGTCCGCCGCTTGAACAGCGCCATTGCCGCCTCCCGTACCTGGCTCCAGTGCCACCATCCTGCCCGACGGGCCGCGGATACACTCGCTGGCATGTCTGGCCAGTCGCTTCTTGTCCCGGGGAAGATCTCCCCCACCCGCCCCGTCCCCGCCTCGATCCCGCGCCCCGAGTACGTAGGAAAGGCCGCACCCACCCCGTACACGGGCCCGGAGGTGCAGGACTCCGACACCATCGAGCGGATGCGGATCGCCGGCCGGATCGCCGCGCAGGCGATGGCGGAGGCCGCCAAGCTGATCGCGCCGGGCGTGACCACCGATGAACTGGACCGGGTCGCCCACGAGTTCATGTGCGACCACGGCGCCTACCCCTCCACACTCGGCTACCGCGGCTTCCCCAAGTCCCTGTGCTCCTCGCTCAACGAGGTCATCTGCCACGGCATCCCGGACTCGACCGTCCTGAAGGACGGCGACATCGTGAACCTCGACGTGACCGCGTACATCCACGGCGTGCACGGCGACAACAACGCCACCTATCTGTGCGGCGACGTGGACGAGGAGTCCCGGCTGCTGGTGGAGCGCACCCGTGAAGCGCTCAACCGCGCGATCAAGGCCGTCAGGCCGGGCCGCCAGATCAACATCATCGGCCGGGTCATCGAGTCGTACGCCAAGCGCTTCGGATACGGCGTGGTCCGCGACTTCACCGGGCACGGCATCAACTCGTCGTTCCACTCCGGCCTGATCGTTCCGCACTACGACAGCCCGCACCACACCACCGACATCAGGCCCGGGATGACCTTCACCATCGAGCCGATGCTGACGCTGGGCACGTACGAGTACGACATGTGGGAGGACGGCTGGACGGTGGTCACCAAGGACCGCAAGCGGACCGCGCAGTTCGAGCACACGCTAGTGGTGACGGAGACCGGGGCGGAGATCCTCACGCTCCCCTGATGCCGCCCTGATGCCGCTGGATTCGGGCAGGAGTAGGGTTTTTACCGACAGCTTGTCGGGAACAGGTTGACCGGGGCGGCTCCTCCGTAGTTGGGTAACGCCGAGTTGTCAGGCTGCGGCGCCCCGGGTTCCCGGGGCGCGGCGTCCCCGTGGCGCCGGCCTGTTCCCGTCCGCTCCCCCGGCCCCCGGAGGTCCGCCTTGGAAGCGTCCAGCCCGACCCCGCCCGCGCCGTCCACGCCGTCCGCGCCGTCCACGCCGTTCTCCACGGTTATCCGCACCGCGTCCCAGGCACAGCACACCGAGGCCGAGAACTCCTCGTTCATGGGCGACCTCCTCGGCGGCAGGCTCGGCGTCGCGGCCTACCGGCGCTACACCGAGCAGCTCTGGTTCGTCTACCGCGCGCTGGAGGACGCCTCCGGGACCCTGGCCGCCGACCCGGTCGCGGGCCCCTTCATTCGCCCGGAGCTCGCCCGCACCGCCGAGTTGGAGCGCGACCTCGCCCATCTCGGCGGCGCCTCCTGGCGGACCGGCCTGGAGCCCCTGCCGGCCACCGCCGCGTACGCCGACCGTATCGCCTGCTGCGCCCGCGACTGGCCGGCCGGCTATGTCGCCCACCACTACACCCGCTATCTCGGCGACCTCTCCGGCGGCCAGATCATCCGCGGCACCGCCGAGAAGACCTGGGGCTTCGCGCGCAAGGGCGACGGCGTCCGCTTCTACGTCTTCGAGGAGATAGCCAACCCCGCCGCCTTCAAGCGCGAATACCGCGAGCTCCTGGACGCGCTGCCGGTCGACGACCTGGAGAAGCAGCGGGTGGTCGACGAGTGCAAGCGCGCGTTCGCGCTGAACAGCGCGGTGTTCCGGGAGCTGGGCGAGCAGTTCCCGATGAGCGCGTAACGGCGCCGGGGACGGGACAGGGCGCACCGGCCGCCGCGCCGCACGGGCCCCGCACAGCACCCGCCCCGCAGCGCTATGCGGCCTCGGCGCGCACCCGCCCGCCGACCTCGATCGTGCCGTCCGGGTACGTCCGCGTGCGGATCTGCGAGCCGACGCCCTGGCGGATGTCCAGCGGGCGGCCGAGCTGATGCGTCAGGAGCAGGGCGGCGGCGCCGGTGGCCTCGTCCTCGACGATGCCGTCGCCGCGCCGCGGGAACGCCCGCGCGCGGACCACGCCCGCGGCCTCGTCCAGCCAGGCCCAGGCGTAGAGCCAGCCCTCCCCCGGCGGCGGCGCGGGCAGCGCGTCGACCGCCGCGGCGGAGGGGTACTGCTCGGTGGTGCGGTGGGTGACCCACTCGGCGCGCCCGCGCACCCAGGTGAGGTCCCCGTCGTGACGGACCGCGACGTCGCCGGCCGGCGGGCGCAGCACGGCCGGCGGGCGGCCCTGGCTCCGCAGCAGCCAGGCCAGGCCGACGAGGGGGTGGCCGGCGAACGGGAGCCGGACACTGGGGGTGTGGATGTCGGCGGTGCCGCGGGCGGCGTCGTCGAGGAACACCGTCTCGCTGAAGCCGAGTTCGGCGGCGAGAGTGGCGCGGGCGGCCGGGTCGGGGAGGGCGGCGCCGTCGCGCACGACGCCCAGCAGGTTGCCGCCGGCGCCCGCCGGCCCGCAGAACACCCGCAGCACATCCACCTCCACCTCCACGCCCACATCCACGGCGCCGGCCACGACCGCCGCCGCGGCGGCACCGCCGGCGGCAGCGACATCATTCGCGTCGGTTCTCGCCTCAGTTCTCGCGACGGTATCCGTGTCGGTATTCGTGTCGGTCGTCTCCGCGTTCCAGTCCGTCATCCCGGCATTCAACAGGACGCCCGGGCACCGGAGTCGGGGCGGGGGCGTCCGGGCGCGGGTACGGGGGTGGGGGCGGTGCGGCGCGGGGCCGTGCCGAACTCGGGGGCGACGACCCGGACCAGCCCCCGCCGTAGCCCCGCGCACAGCACCCGGACGCGGGCGCCGGCGCGGGTACGGGTCTGGCCATGGGTGCGGGCGTGGGTGTGGGCGTGGGTGTGGGTATGGAGCCGGAGGTGGCGGTGACGGCGCATGGGACCCCTTCCCGAGGAAGCCGAGAAAGCCGAGGAGCTCGTGAAGGCAGTTGCCTGGGCGAGCACTTAGGTAAGCCTAACCTAACTAGATCTTCGCTGCGTCGGGCAGGCCCGGTGCCGACGGGTCGACGGACCGCCGGGCCGAGTGCCCGTCAGATCACGGTGTGGGCTCCGTATCCGATCCCCACGGTCTGGTTCTCCCGCAGCACGGGTAGGGTTGCGCCGAATCGTGCCACCCCGGCGGCCATCCAGTCCGCCCCGGTCGCCCCGAAGGAGCCCGAGCCCCATGACACGCAGGTCGCCGTTCCGGGTGCCCGCAACACTGACGTCGGCAGCGGCGGCGCTGGTGATACTGAGCGGGTGCATGACGGTGCACGGCGAGCGGGAGATCCTGCCGGCGGTGTCGGAGGCGGACGCCGCACAGGCGCTCAAGCACTTCACCGACGGCTTCAACAAGGCCAACCGCACGCTCGATCCGCAGGTGAACACCTCCTTCGAGGCGGGTGCGCTGCTCGCCATCGACCAGGCCGGGATAAAGGCGGCGCACGGGCTCCGGCCGAACGGCAACCCCGGGTTCACGCCGCTGCGCTTCTCGGACGCGCACTTCACCGTGCCCAAGCAGAAGGGCTGGCCGAAGTTCTTCATCGGGGACGCGCTCAGCAACCGCCGGAACCGCAGCGGCGAGAACACCCGCTGGTTCCTGGTGTTCAGCCGGGACGCCATCGGCGCGAAGTGGCGGGCCGTCTACCTGGCGACGTTCGACAGCAACACCGCCCCGGAGCTGAAGATCACCGACGGCTACGCGGAGACGGTGCCCACCGACGGCTCGTCGGGCCTGACGGTCGATCCGGGCAAGCTCGGCCAGACCTACGCCGACTACCTCAACACCGGCAAGGGCGGCGCCTTCGCGCCGGGGCCGAACACCGACCAGTGGCGGGCCCAGCGCGCCCGCGACGCCAACCAGCCCGGCGCCCGCATCCAGTGGGAGGACCAGGCGTCGGAGTACCCGCCGGTGGCGCTGCGGACCACCGACGGCGGTGCGCTGGTGTTCTTCTCCACCGTCTACCACCAGCAGAAGACGGTCTCCCAGGGCCTGATGATCACCGTGCCGCCCAGCCTGCGCGGCATCGTGCAGGGGCCGGACAAGAAGACCACGCGGATGGCCTTCACCACGGTCTCGGGCCAGACGGTCACGGTCCCGGCGAAGAGCGCCGGCGGCAAGATCACGGTGCTCAACCGGATCGAGGCGAAGACCTCGGCCAGGGCGCTGTAGCCGCGGCGTTCGCGGCGAAGGTGCCACGCGGGGCCGTCGGCGGGAGCCGGCGGCCCCTGCGCCGTCGGACGCGGGCCCCGTACGGGAGAGACGGGCTCCGTACGGGCGCGGTCAGCGGCCGATCGGCCAGGCCGCGGTCTCGTGGTCGGACTCGCGGTCGATGAACGCGGCGCAGGCGTCGGTCAGCGATTCCAGCAGCGTCAGCGGGTCGGGCAGCGGAAGTTCGGGGCCGCGCAGCCAGGTCACCGCGGGCTGCTCGCCGGGGAGGGTGGAGGGCGGCAGGAGGACATAGCTGCCGCGGCAGTGCCAGCGCAGGCCCGGATGCTCGTCGAGGGTCTCGGGGTGGCAGTCCAGTTCGCACGGCCACCACTCGTCCTCGTCGTCCGGGGTGCCGCGGGTGGCGGTGAAGAACAGCATCCGGCCGTCCCCGAAGCCGGCACCGCTGAGGCTGACCGGTCCGACGTCGACGCCCGCCGCGTCCAGCCGGCCGAGGGCGCTGCGGCCCGCTTCGACGGGGACGTCGAGGACGTCGTGGGCGATGCCGGTGGCGGTGACGAAGTTGGCCTGCGGGAGGGTGCGGACCCAGGCGGCGACCTTGTCGCGGTCGGTGGTGGCGACGGTCTGCCAGCCGAAGGAGATGGGATGTCGTCCCGGGGTGGGACAGCCGATGCGTTCGCAGGAACAGCCGTAGCCGGAGGGGTGGGCGGCGGGGGCGACCGGGAAGCCCGCGTCGGCCGCCGCCAGCAGCAGGTCCGCACGGCCGCGCGCGGCCGCTGATCCCGTGTCCGTATCGCCGCCGTCCGATCCGCTCTTCGGCCGGCGCAGCCACTGGGAGAACCTGCTCTTGCGTTCCATCTATCCCCTCACTTCGAGCGGTGGTCTGGGATCAATGCTGCCACCATCCTGGGCGCCAGGTGACCGGTGTGCGGATCCGGGGTGAACGCGGTACGGGCGAACAGGGGCAATTCACGCCATCACCGACCGACCGCCCGGTGCGGTCAGTCGCGCGGGCGCAGACCACGCAATACCTGGTCGACGAGGGTGTCGACGTAGTCGTGGGTCAGTTCGCCGGTGCGCATCAGCCACCGTTGTGAGAAGGGACTCAGCAGCATCTCGGCGGCGATCCGGACGTCGATGCCGGGGTCCACCTCGCCGGCTTCCTGGGCGGCGCGCAGCCGCTCGACGTAGACGCGGATACCGGGCTCCAGGAGGCGGCCGACGAAGGTGCGGGAGAGCTCCTCGTCGTTGGCGCCGGCCACCGCGAGGGCGCGGTAGGGGGCCTGCCAGGTCGCGTCGTTGAACTCGTCGGCGGTGGCCCGCAGGACGGACTTCAGGTCGGCGGCCAGATCGCCGGTGTCCGGAATCCCCTGCTCGTAGTCGTCCTCGACGCCCGCGCTGAAGGCGTCCAGGAGGACGGCGGCCTTGGAGGGCCACCAGCGGTAGATCGTCTGCTTGCCGACGCCGGCGCGGGCGGCGATGCCCTCGATCGTGAGCTTGTGGTAGCCGACCTCGCCGACGAGGGCGAGGGCGGCGTCGAAGATCGCGCGGCGGGAGCGTTCGCTGCGGCGGGAGGCGTCGGGGGCGGGTTTGTTGGCCATGGGCGGAGTCTAGCGAGGAGAAGGCGAGACGTATCGTCTTGACAAGACGGAGCGTCTCGCTTGAGGATGGGGCGCGAGCGAGACGCCCCGTCTCGCAATCGGTCCGGAGAAGGGAACTCGCCTGATGAGCAAGGGAAATGCGGGCGGCATGCTCGGTGTCGGCGGTACGCGCAGCAAGCTCTCCCGCGGCGCACTGCGCGGCGGCACGGGCGGCGGACGGAGCGGCCGGGGAGGCCGCGAGGACCCGCAGCGCCGCGAGCTGCTACGGAAAATGCAGGAGCGGACAGAGAAAGGCTGAGTTGCGCCCCCGGCGGAGGGTCCCCGGCGGTCAGGCCGGGGGCCAGTCGTCGCCCCAGGCGGCGTCGCGGGCCGCGCGGTAGACCGTGCCCCGGCGCTTGGTGACCGTGCCGCGCCGGAGGCCGTCGTCCGCGGTGCACAGCTCCAACAGGACCTGGCCCTTGCGGAGTTGGGGCTTGCGGACCACCCGGGCGGCGGCCGGCGCGGCATCGCCGCGGGTGGCCGCGACATAGCTGAACTTCTCGTCCTCGTACGCGAGGGAGCCGCCCTTGATCTGGCGGTGGAGGGAGGAGCGGCTGACCCGGACGGAGAAGTGGCACCAGTCGTCTTCCGGGACGATCGGGCAGGCGGCGCTGTGCGGGCACGGCGCGACGATGCGCAGACCGGCGGCGATCAGCTGCTCGCGGGCCTCCCGGATGCGGAGGTAGCCCTCCGGGGTGCCCGGTTCGATCAGCACGACGGACCCGGCGGTGGCCGCGGCGTCGACCACCGCGCGGCGCGCCTCGGGCCGCAGCTCGCCGAGGACGTAGGAGACGGTCACCAGGTCGGTGCCGTCCGGGACGGTGAGGCCGTCGCCGATGACCTGCCGCTGCCACGTGGTGTCCGGCAGGATTCCGGCGGCCAGTTCGCGGCCGAGGTCGAGGGCGGGCCGGGCCCAGTCCAGGACCGTGCTGCCGACGCCGTCCCAGGTGGCCGCGGTGGCCCAGGTGGCGGCGCCGGTGCCGCCGCCGATGTCGACATGGGCGGCCGGGGACCAGCCGGGGACCCGCGCGGCGAAGGCGGCCAGCGCGGCCCGTACGGCTTCGAAGGTCGCGGGCATGCGGTAGGCGGCGTACGCGGCGACGTCGCCGCGGTCCCGGAGCACCGGGGCGTCGGTGGGGGTGCGGCCCCGGTAGTTGGCGATCAGCCGGTCCACGGCCTGCGCGGCCTGCTTGGGCGGCAGGCCGTCGAGCAGGCCGGCCAGGGCGGCGCGCAGTTCGTCGTGCATTCCGCAGATTTTACGGGGCCCCGGGGCGCGCCCGGTCCGGCCGCTCAGCCGGCCGCCGCTCAGCCGGCCTGTGCCACCGCGCGGGCAAGCCGGGTCGCGGCCAGCGCGCGGGGAGCGCTGCCGCCGTCGCGGCGGCGCGGGTGCACGGTGTTGGCCAGCAGGATGAGGAAGGTGTCGGTGGCCCGGTCCAGGACCAGGCTGGTGCCGGTGAAGCCGGTGTGCCCGGCGGCGCCCCGGCCGGCCAGTTCGCCCATGAAGTACGGCTGGTCGACGACGAAGCCGAGGCCGGGCGGGTCGAGCAGCGCGGCGACCGCGTCCGGGCCGAGGATCCGGGCGGTGCCGTACCCGCCGCCGTTGAGCAGCGTCCGGCAGAGGACGGCCAGGTCCTGGGCGGTGGAGAAGAGCCCGGCGTGCCCGGCGACCCCGCCCAGCGCCCAGGCGTTCTCGTCGTGCACCTCACCGCGCACCATGCCGCGGTCCGCCTTGGCCCACGGCCGCCGCTGGTCCTCGGTCGCGGCCACGCCCTGCGGCCCCAGCGGGCCGTAGGAGGTGCTTGCCATGCCCAGCGGGCCGGTGATGCCCGTGTGGATCAGGGCGTCCAGGCGGCGCCCGGTGAGCCGTTCCAGGATCAGCTGGAGGGCGATGAGGTTCAGGTCGGAGTAGCGGTATCCGGGGTGCGGGCCGCCGGACGGGGCGGCGGACTCGGCCCACAGCAGCGCCAGTTGGGCGGCGCGCTCCCGGTGTTCGTGGAAGGGGAGTTCGGGGGCCAGCCCCGAGGTGTGCCGGAGCAGCCGGCGGACGGGGATGCCGGGGGCGAAGGCGGGGAGGTGGGCGGCGGCCGGCTCGTCGAGGGACAGCCGGCCGCGCTCGATCTGCTGGACCACGGCGATGGCGGTGAAGAGCTTGGTGAGCGAGGCGAGGTCGAAGACGGTGCCGACCCGCATCGGCTCCCACAGGTCGCGGGGCAGCTCGATGCCGCGGTCCCGCTCGGGGTCGTGGCCGCGGTAGCGCACCGCCCAGCCGGCCGCCGCCTCGGCGGCGACCACCGGTCCGCGGCCGGCCAGCACCACGGCTCCGGCGCACCACGGCGGACGGCCGTCGGGCAGTGCCCGTACGCCGCTGACCAGCCGTTCCATCCAGGCGGGGTGCAGTCCCGCCTGGGCCGGTGTGCCGTATCGGAGCCTGGGTGCGTTCAGAGCCTGGTCCTCTCGCCGGCGGTGTGCGCGGGGCGCTCCTCCCTACGCTGCCACGGTCGGCACATTCCCAGGAAGCTCACGAGCGCGAGAACGGCACACGACAGCTGTACGACGGCCATCGGTACGGCGGTCCGCTCGCCCGCGACGCCCACCAGAGGGGAGGCCACCGAGCCGAGCAGGAACGTGGAGGTACCCAGCAGCGCGGAGGCGGAGCCGGCCGCGTGCGGGGTGCGCAGCAGCGCCAGGGTGTTGGTGCTCGGCATGACCAGGCCCATCGCGGACATCAGCACGAACAGCCCGGCGGCCGTCGGCGCCAGGCTGGCCCGTCCGAGGACCCCGGACGACAGCAGCAGCAGGCCGATCCCGGCGAGCGCGACCAGCGCTAGGCCGGTGCCCAGCACCTTGTCCAGGGAGACCCGGCCGACCAGCAGCTTCCCGTTGATCTGGCCGACCACCACCAGCCCGACGGAGTTGACGCCGAAGAGCAGGCCGAAGGTCTGCGGAGAGGCTCCGTAGATCTCCTGGATGACGAACGGCGAGGCGGAGATGTACGCGAAGAGCGCCGCGAAGGCGAAGGCGCCCACGAGGAGGTAGCCGGAGAAGACCCGGTCGGCGAGCAGATCGCGCATGGTGCGCAGGGCCTGGCCCAGCCCGCCCGGATGCCGGCGCCCGGGCGGCAGGGTCTCGTCCAGCCGCCGCCAGACGAGGAGGGTGAGCAGCAGCCCGACGGCGGTCAGCACGACGAAGACCCCGCGCCAGTCGGTGATCCGCAGGATCTGGCCGCCGATGAGCGGGGCGACGACCGGCGCCACCCCGGAGATCAGCATGAGGGTGGAGAAGAACCGGGCCATCGCCACACCGTCGTAGAGGTCGCGCACCACCGCCCGCGCGATGACGATGCCGGCGGCGCCCGCCAGTCCCTGCAACAGGCGGAAGGCGATGAGGAGTTCGGCGTTGGTGGCGACCGCGCACAGGGCGGTGGCCAGGACGTAGACCACCATGCCGGCGAGCAGCGGGCGGCGGCGTCCCCACTTGTCGCTCATCGGACCGACGATCATCTGGCCCAGGGCCATGCCCGCCAGGCAGGTGGTGAGGGTGAGCTGGACGGTGGCGGCCGGGCTGTTCAGGGCCGCGGTGACCTGCGGCAGCGCCGGCAGGTACATGTCCATGGAGAGCGGCGGGACGGCCGTGAGACCACCGAGGACGAGGGTGACGAGAAGGCTGGTGCGACGAGACCCGGCCAACGCGGCCGGTGCGGCCGGCGCCGGGCCCCGCCCTTCTATGGCGGGCCGGTCGGTGGGCTCGCCGCTCGGTTCGTCCGTGCTCGCGGCGGCTCCGGCGCCGGGCTCCGTCATGAGTGTCTCCATGGGTCGGTGATGGCAGCACCATGGTGGCACGCGGCCGGCGGCGCCCGGTGCGGTTGGCCGCGGTCCTCTCGACCTGGGCCTTGCCGGCCCTGACCCATCGGACACCGCCCTGCGTCCGCCCGCGCCGGGCCCCACATCCGCCCCGCGCCGTCGCACACCCCGGCATGCGCCGGGGCCCGCGACCGGATGCGCGCCGGGCATGCCCCGGGGAGCCGCACCCGGGCCCGCGCCGGAGCACGCCGGCGCACGCCCCGCGGCGTGCGGACCGCCCACGACCGGACCGCCCACCACCGGACCACCCGCTACGGGACCACCCGCCACCGGTCCGCCCGCCACCGGGCCAACGGCGGCCGGGCCGCGGCCCGGTGGGGTGTCGCCGGGTTCGCTCCCCGTACGCCGTTACGCTGCCGCCATGGCACAGAACACAGAGCGGTCACGGGCCGCACAGGCGCCCCCGTTGGCACGGGCCGGGCAGGTGGGCGGGACGGCGACCGCGGCCCGGCCGACGCTCCCGGCGCCGTCCTCGCGGGCCGGGACACCGCAGACGGCACCGGCGCCCCAGGAGGCGCGGGCGGGCGCGGCGGCGGCCCGCAGGGTGGCCGTGGTCACCGGCGCCGGCTCCGGCATCGGGCGGGCGGTCGCCCTGGCCCTGATCGCCGCCAACTGGACCGTGGTGCTGGCCGGCCGGCGCGCGGCGGCCCTGGAAGAGACCGCCCGCCAGGTCGGGTACGCGGGCATCGACGGCCCCGCGGTCGTGCCGGTGCCCACCGACGTCACCCGGCCCCACGAGGTCGACGCCCTCTTCGCGGCCGTACGGGACCGCTTCGGCCGGCTGGACCTGCTCTTCAACAACGCGGGCATCTTCGGGCCGCCCACCCCCCTGGACGAACTCTCCTACGAGGACTGGCGGTCGGTCGTCGACGTCAACCTCAACGGCGCGTTCCTGTGCGCCCGGGCCGCGTTCCGCTTGATGAAGGCGCAGGACCCGCAGGGCGGCCGGATCATCAACAACGGCTCCCTCTCCGCCCATGTGCCCCGGCCGCACTCCCTCGCGTACACCGCCACCAAGCACGCGATGACCGGGCTGACCAAGTCACTGTCCCTGGACGGCCGTCCGTACCGGATCGCCTGCGGCCAGATCGACATCGGCAACGCGGCCACCGAGATGACCGGCCGGATGCGGACCGGCATCCTCCAGGCGAACGGCCGCACGGAGGTCGAGCCGGTGATGGACGCGGCCGATGTGGCCCGGACGGTCGTACACATGGCGGCGCTGCCGCTGGAGGCCAATGTGCAGTTCGCGACGGTGATGGCGACGAACATGCCGTACATCGGGCGGGGTTGACGGGCAGCGGGCCGCCCGGGAATAGCCGGGCGGCGGTCGGAGGTTCCCCGGCCATGACACACGACGCCACCGCCGGGGACACCGCCCGCGCCCCCGAGGTCCTCCACTACACCGCGTTCTCCACCGACCCCGAGGGCGGCAACCCGGCCGGCGTCGTGCTGGACGCCACCGGGCTGGACGACGCCGCACAGCTCGCCGTCGCGGCCGACGTCGGCTATTCGGAGACCGCGTTCCTGACCGCCCCGCCCGAGGGGCTGGGCGAGCCCGGACGGGCCTTCACCATCCGGTACTTCAGCCCGCTCGCCGAGGTCGCGTTCTGCGGCCATGCGACGGTCGCCACCGCGGTCGCCCTCGCCGAGCGCACCGGCCCCGGCGACTTCGTCTTCGCCACCCAGGCGGGCCCGGTACCGGTCACCGTCACCCGGCACGGCGACGCCCTCCAGGCCACCCTCACCAGCGTCGAACCACGCATCGCCCCGGTCGACCCGGCCGACCTCGACGAGGCGCTGGCCGCCCTGGACTGGCCCGCCGCCGACCTCGACCCGGCGCTGCCGCCCCGTATCGCCTACGCCGGGGCCCGCCACCTGGTCCTCGGCGCCGCCACCCGCGCCCGGCTCGCCGCCCTCGACTACGACTTCGACCGGCTGGCGGCCCTGATGCGCCGTCTGGACCTGACCACCCTCCAACTGGCCTGGCGGGAGAGCGACACGGTCTTCCACGTCCGCGCCCCGTTCCCCGTCGGCGGCGTCGTGGAGGACCCGGCCACCGGTGCCGCGGCAGCGGCCTTCGGCGCATACACCCGCGCCCTGGGCCTGGTCACCGCCCCGGCGACGCTGACCCTCCATCAGGGCCACGACCTCGGCCGCCCCGGCCTGCTGACCGTCGACCTGCGGTCGGGCGACCCGCGGTCACACGTCAGCGGAACGGCGACGGCGATCCCGGCGGCAGCGACCCCGGCAGCGGACGCCTGACGGACCGCGCCCGAGCAGCGGGAGGCGGAGGCCGGGGGCGGGAAGCAGGGGTGAGGCTGGGCACCCGGTCCCCCTCCCCGCTCGCGGCGGGCGCATGCCGCCCACCGCACACCCGCACCCGCACCCGCACCCGCACCCGCACCCGACGCGAGCGGAATCCCGTACGTGCCGTCGGACGGCGCGGTCACACACCCCACGCAGCGCAGCGGGCCAACATCCCGCCCGGTTGCCGATCCCTCACGCCAATTCCACACCGCGCCCCCTGCCGCCCCACCACGGCCGGTGGCAGCCTGGCAGCTCCGATCCGCCGCTACCCGATCGGAGTGACGCGTGACACGACCCCTCCCAGGCATACCGGCGATCGCCGCCGGTGCGCTGCTGGCCCTGCTGCTCCCCGCCGGCCAGGCCGGTGCGGCCACCCCGCAGCACGCCCCGCGCGCCGCCACCGCGGCGTCCCCGCTCCGCACGCCGGACGCCTTCTGGACCGCGGACCGGATGCGTTCCGCCACCCCGCTCGACCTCGCCATCTCATCACCGAAGAGCGGCAGTTCGGCCGCGGTCCCGCGCAGCGGCCCGCTGACGGTGCTGCCCACCCTCCCGCAACTCCGGCTCCCGAACGCGCCCTCGCTCCCGCCGCTCCCCTCGCTCCTCCCCGGGGTCGAGACCGGCGGCCCCTGGAACGGCCGCGGCGCGGTCACCAGGACCACCGGGCGGGTGTTCTTCACCTACCAGGGCCGTCCGGCCTCCTGCTCCGGCGACGCGGTGACCAGCGCCAACAAGAGCACCGTGCTCACCGCCGGGCACTGCGTGAAACTGGATGGCGCCTGGCACACCCACTGGGTCTTCGTCCCCGGCTACCACGACGGCAAGGCCCCGTACGGGAAGTGGGCCGCCGCCCGGACGCTCGCCACCCCCCAGTGGACGGCGAAGGAGGACCTCACCTACGACATCGGCGCCGCGGTCGTCGCCCCGCTGGGCGGCAGGAAGCTCACCGATGTCGTCGGCGGCCAGGGCCTGTCCTTCAACTCCGGCTACCACAAGCAGATGTACGCCTTCGGCTACCCGGCCGAGGCCCCCTACGACGGCAGCAAGCTCAGCTACTGCTCCGGCACCACCCTCAAGGACCCGCTGCTGTCCAAGGACCACGGGCTGCCCTGCAACATGACCGGCGGCGCCAGCGGCGGCCCCTGGTTCACCTCGTTCGACGCGCACACCGGCACCGGCCTGCAATCCTCGGTCAACAGCTTCGGCTACCGATTCCTGCCCAACACCATGTTCGGCCCGTACTTCGGCGCCGACGCCAAGAACCTCTACACCAAGGCCCAGACATCCTGACCGGCGGGCCGTGAGCGGGCCGCGGCCCCGCGGCCCGCTCGCCCGCCGCTCACTCCCTCACCGCCACCGCGCACGCGGTGTCCGGCCGGTCGCAGCCCGACGACGGCCCACCGCGCCCCAGTTCACCGGACGGCTGGACAACGGTCGTCCCGCCCTCCCGCGGCCCCGCCCCGAAGGTGTCGTCCCGCCACCCCAGCAGCGCCGAGGCCACCACCACGATCAGCACCATCACCGCGAACACCAGCAACGGCCGGGCGCGCCGGGCCAGTTGGCGCACCCGCCCGGTCCGCCGCGACGCCGTCCCGTACGCCGTGCGGGGCCCCGGAACCGTCCGCGCCGCCCCCGTACGCGGCACCCCCAGCGCGCGTCCGAGCCGCCTCTTCCAATACACCAACCGGTAGTAGAGCTTCAGCACCGCGGTGCCCCCTCGTGCGACAACCCAGGAAAGGCACGAGGGTACTGGCCCCCCGGCCGGCACGGCCCCCGCGCACGGCAACGTATGGTACGACTCTCGCCGGCCGGGCCATCATTCCGGGGATACCCGGCAACAGTTCCGACATATCCGGTAAGCGCGGATGATTCCCCACCCCTCCCCCACCCCACCACAACTCCACCCCCCACAACGCCAGTTTCCACGCGACGCCCGCCGCACCACCACTGGCCCCGCCCCACCCCAACCACGCCCCCTGCCGGTGAAACCCGAAGCACCACCGACGCCCAAAGCACCACCGAAGCCGAAGCACCACCGAAAACCGAAACGCACACCGCACACGGAAACGGCCCCGCACGCCCCCGGAACGGACGGGAGCGGAGCGGGGCCGGAACGTGCACGCGTCGCCGGACGTCAGCCCAGGCCAGGCAGACCCTTCACGCTGTCCGTGGACGGCAGGCCCTTGGTGGACAGCCCCTTCGTCGGCAGCCCCTTGGTGGACAGCGCCTTGCCCGGCAGGCCCTTGGTCGGCAGCGCCTTGGTGGGCAGTTCACCGGTGGCCAGGCCGTCGGTGGCGAGCCCATCGGTGGCCAGCTTGTCGGTGGGCAGCCCGCCGAGCAGGGTGCCGCCCTCCGTGGCCGCCTGCGCGGTCTCGCCCAGCAGCCCGGAGGACGCGCCGGTGGCGGTACCGAGAGCCTCGGTCGCCGACGGCGCCACCTCCCCCACGGCCGCACCCGACGCCTTGCTCACCTCGGGAACCGCCTTGTTGACGACCTTGCCCCCGGCCTCTCCCGCGAGATTCGTCGCCGTCTGCCCGGCCCCGCCCAACTGGTCGCCGACACCGTCGACATTGGTCAGCCCGCCCACATCAGGGGTCTTCGGCAAGTCCGCGGCCTGCGCTCCGGCAGCCGACCCCAGCGTCATCGCGGCGGCGGCCATACCCACTGCCGTAAGAACTCGTCGCATCAAGGACTCCTTGAGAGAGGGAGATGTGCTTGTGTGATGAGAACGATGAGCTGCCCGACCGGACACGCCCCGCAGGCGCTCCACGGGGCGCGAAGCGGAACAGGGGGCGGACCGACCACCCCGTACGCCGGGGCCCGCGCCCTGATCCCACAACCGCCGCCGCCCACCGCCCCGGACAGCGAACCCGCAGCTCAGACCGCCCGTTCCCGTCCCTGCCCGCATCACCGCCACCCGCTCCCCTCTAGGTTCCCGCCATGCACACGGTCGCCGCCCTCGCGCTCAACCACGCGATCCCGGTGGACCTGTCCACCCCCATCGAGGTCTTCGACCGCGTCCTCGCCCGCGCCCGGGCTGCCCGACGGGGCGCCCCGGCCACCGGATCCGCGTCTGCACCCAGCAACCGGCGCTCGACACCGGCGCGTTCACACGGCGCGCACCATGGCGCCTGGACTGCCTCCAGGACGCGGACACCGTCACCGGCACCGCCGCCCCCACCGCTCCCCCCGCACCGGCCGTACGCACCGCCCTGCGCCGGGCCGCCGCGGGCTCATCCGCCGCGCCCAGCACCTCCTCGAAACCACCGGACACTCCGTCGAACACATCGGCACCAGGCCGGCTTCGGCTCCCCAACCGCCTTCCGCGACCGCTTCCAACACACCACCGGCGTCAGCCCCCCGGCACCTACCACTACCCCCACGCCTACCGCTACCGCCGCACCTTCACCCCGCCGACCAACCAACTGGATCACCGACTCGCACCCGCCGCCCACCGAACGTTGCCTGGAATGTCCGTGGGGGGCCGCTTTGCTTCACCGCTGCCTGGTGGAACTTGCGGCGCGGACGATGTGGGCTCCTGGCCGTCGTGGCGCGTTGGCCGGGCCCGACCGGCAAAAACCCAGCACGCTAAGGTCCCCGGGAAGACCCAGGGCAAGAAGAAGCAACAAGAAGAAGCAAGCGGTAATTGATCAAGCCTGCTGCTCGCGGTTCCCCGCGAGCAGCAGGCTCTTCAGTGAGCTGGCGCAGTCAGCTAGGAACAGGCCGGAGCGGTTCGTGGAGTTGACCAGAATACGTCGCACCATGCTCGTCGTCCTCGGTGCGGTGCTCACCGTGGGTGGCTGCACGTCCGGTACGGCCGACAGGGCCGGCGGTACGGCCGGTGCTCCGGCGACGCCCGTGGCGGGAGCGGCGGGTGCGGCGGCGACCGTGATGATGGATGACATCACCGCGGTGTTCGAGAACGGTGCCACCGTTCCGCAGTACGCCTACATCACCGATCTGCACGACGGTTGTGGCTACACGGCGGGGTGGATCGGGTTCTGCAGCCAGAGCGGCGACATGCTCGGGTTGGTGAAGTCGTACAACGCCGCCGCACCCCACAACGTGCTCGCGAAGTACACCACCGTCCTTCAGCGACTGGCCGACTCGGGAAGCGAGGACACCGGCGCGCTGGGCGGGGCGTTCGTGCGCGACTGGAAGAAGGCCGCCCTGGACCCGGCCTTCCGGAGGCTGCAGATCCAGGTGGGACACGACACGTACCTCACCCCGGCCAGGAAGCTGGGCGCGCAGGAGGGGGTGAAGAGCGAACTGGGTCTGGAGAACCTCTTCGACACCGCCCTGATGATGGGCCAGGGTGCCGACGACTGCGACGGCATGGTGAAGATCGCCCATGAGACCGACAAGGCGCTCGGGGGCAACCCGGCCTCCGGCGTGAACGAGGCGACGTGGCTGGCCCGGTTCAACACCGTCCGCCGGAAGCACATGAAGCACCCCTGCACTCCCGACCGCGGGAGCGACTGGCCGCAGGCGGTCGACCGGTCGCGGGCTCTGCAGGAGCTCGCGGACCGCGGCGAGTGGGATCTGAAGGCTCCGCTGACCGTGAGCGCCGACTTCAAAAGGACCATCAGCAGGCCGCAGGACTGACACACTTCGCGCTACCCACCGCGCCGACCCGTTCATCAGCTTTGCTGACTCTTTTCGCGGGCTTAACGACTTCTCTACCGCCCGCACATTCTCAGCCACTAGTGTCCGGATCTTGTGCAGACCATTCCGGAGGGCCAGGCGCCCGCCGGGGACGAAGTGACGCCTGAAGCGTCCGCGTCTCCCAATATTCCCTCTCAGGGGCCTACCTCTCAGGGGCCTACCGCGGCCGGTTCCCCGGCCGAGCCCACCGGTGACACACTGCGTCTAGGTGCCAGACCGATACGGCGCCTCACCCCCAAACCCATCTTCGTCGACGCCTCGGGAGGCCGCCGCAGACGGCTGCGCATCCTGGTGGCCGCGTTGGTGACCCCGGCAGTGGCCTACGTCGCCCTGCTTGCCAGCACCCTCCTGGGCGGCCCGACTTTGCCGGCGCTGCTGCCGCACCCCTTGCGGCCGAAGCCGCACGGGGGCGCCGTCGCCGCGCACGAGACGCCCCGGGCCCGGACCTCCCCGACGGCCGCGGCCACCGCCCAGCGGCATCACAGCCCAGGCCGGGCGGCGACGGTGCCGAAGGCCGGCGGCGCGTCCGGCAAGGCGAAGTCGCCCTCGACGGCGAAACCGTCCCCGGCCGCGAAACCGTCACCGAGGCCGAAGCCGTCCGGGAGCCACAAGCCGCCCCCCGGCCAAAAGCCGTCCCCGCACCCGAAGCACACGCCGACCCCGACCGCGACGCCCTCCGTCCTGCCCACCCACGGCGCGCTCTGACTCAGCTGACGATCCGCCAGGAACCTCTGGGCCCCTGGGCGGCGCCCGCAGCCCACCGCCTCCGCGCAGCCCTTCCTCGGCACCTCCCTGGCAGGCCGATCAGTTCCAGAACGCATCGTTCATCCAGAAATCACCGATGTGAGCCCTTCTCCCCAGCGTGGCCGTACCGCCCGCGAAACGCCGGTGCGCACCCACTGGGTGCTGCTGGTGACCATGGTGCTGACCCTTACCCTCACACTGCTCATCGAGGGTTACACGCAGCACATGTTCGGCTTCCAGGACGACGGCGGGAACCCTCCGCAGGGACCCGTCGACCAGGTGCCGCCCTCGGTCGAGAACGGCGGCCCGGTGATCTCGGCAAGCGGATCCGCACCGGTCTCGCTCGCCCCACCGGCGCACACCGTGGTGCTCACCTTCGACGACGGCCCGGACCCGACCTGGACCCCCAAGGTCCTGGCGACGCTGGAACGGCACCACGTGCCCGCGACCTTCTTCCTCGTGGGCACCGGCGTGGCCACACACCCCGAGCTGGCCGCGCGGATGGCGAAGGATCACGACGAACTCGGCCTGCACAGCTTCACCCACCCCTATCTGCCCAGCCTGCCCGGCTGGCAGCGCACGATGGAGATGCGCGAGGACCAGCTCGCGGTGGCCGGCGCCGCGGGTGTCACCAGCAACCTCTTCCGCCCGCCGTACTCGTCCAGCGCCGACGCGGTGGGCAACGCCGACTGGGGCACGATGCGACAGCTCGGCAAGCTGGGCTATCTGACCGTGCTCGTCACCCAGGACAGCGAGGACTGGCAGAAGCCGGGCGTGGCGAAGATCGTCCACAACGCCACCCCTCCCGGGTCCACCGGCCAGGTGGTCCTCTTCCACGACGCCGGCGGTGATCGCGCACAGACCGTGGCCGCGCTGGACACGCTGATCCCGCGCCTCCAGGCACGCGGCTACCGCTTCCAGACGGTCAGCCAGGCCTTCCACATCACCGACGCCAACCGCCCGGCCTCCACCGGCGAGCACCTGCTCGGCGTCGGACTGCTGTGGCTGCTCAAGGGGGCGCTGTGGGGTCTCAACGGACTCGACATGCTGCTGCTCGTCGCCGGACTGCTGGGCATCCTGCGCGCGGTGATCTCCATGATCGCCGCGGCCAGGCATCGGCGGCAGGCCAGGAAGGCGTGGGGAGCGCCGGTCACCGAACCGGTGTCGGTGATCGTGCCGGCCTACAACGAGTCGGCCGGCATCGAGGCGACCGTCCGTTCCCTGATCGCATCCGACCACCCGGTCGAGATCATCGTCGTGGACGACGGCTCCAGCGACGGCACCGCCGACATCGTCGAGGCGCTCGGCCTGCCGGGCGTACGCGTGATCCGCCAGCGGAACGCGGGCAAGCCCGCCGCGCTCAACACCGGGATCGCCGCCGCTTCGTACGAGATCGTGGTGATGATGGACGGCGACACGGTCTTCGAGCCGGACGCGGTCCGCCATCTGGTGCAGCCCTTCTCCGACCCGCAGATCGGAGCGGTCTCCGGCAACGCCAAGGTCGTCAACCGGCGTGGCCTGCTGGGCCGTTGGCAGCACATCGAGTACGTCGTCGGCTTCAACCTGGACCGGCGGCTCTTCGACCTGGCCCGGTGCATGCCCACGGTGCCGGGCGCGATCGGCGCCTGGCGCCGGACCGCGCTGATGCGCGTCGGCGGTGTGTCCGAGGCGACACTCGCCGAGGACACCGACCTCACCATGGCGATCTGGCGTGCCGGCTGGCGCGTGGTCTACGAGGAGAAGGCCATCGCCTGGACCGAGGCTCCGGCTTCGCTCGGCGCCCTGTGGCGGCAGCGTTACCGCTGGTGCTACGGGACCCTGCAGGCGATGTGGAAGCACCGCGGCGCCGTCCGCCAGAGTGGCGCAGCCGGCACGTTCGGCCGCCGCGGGCTGCTCTTCCTGCTGCTTTTCCAGGTACTGCTGCCGCTGTTCGCGCCCTTGGTCGACGTGCTGAGCGTGTACGGGCTGATCTTCCTCGACCCCGTCCACGTACTGCTGCTGTGGAGCTCGTTCCTGCTCATCCAGGTCGTCACCGGGGCCTATGCGTTCCGCCTGGACGGCGAACGGTTCGGACCGCTGTGGAGCCTGCCGTTCCAGCAGCTCGTCTACCGCCAGCTGATGTACCTCGTGGTGGTCCAGTCGGTGGCCACGGCGCTGTCCGGCAGCCGCCTGCGCTGGCAACGCATGGAACGCTACGGCTCCCACCAGGAACCACCACTGTCACCGGCAACGGGGGCACGGGGCTGACGGGCAAGGGCCCCGGATCCGGCGGGCGGATTCCCGGGGCCTTGCCGTTGAGCGCGGTCAGCCGCCAAGTACCGTCTCCACGAGGCCGCGACGCGCTCCAGGCAGCCGGTGCCGACCGGATACGACATGGCCGGCACCCGGTACATCCGGTTCCACGACTACCGGAAGCCCGGACGGCGCCCGTTCGACGGGAAGATCACCTCGTCCATGGTGGGCCGGGCGGTGGTGTGGTCCCTGCTGTTCAAAGCGATCCCGCTGCGCTTCATGCCCCTGAAAATGCTGCGCGATGCTCGCGAACACCTGGGCGAGACGGACTACAGCGTTCCCCAACTCCACTACGCATCCATGCAGTTCGGCGCACCCCAGCGCCAGGATGACGGCCGAGATCCTCGCCGGGGATACCGGTACGCCGCCACGTCATGGTGGACGTGCACGGGGGCTACGGGCCCGCTCTTTCGTACGCCGTTTTCCCATCAGTGGCGCCCTTGGTGCCGTCAAGAGGCGTTCTTCACCAGACCGGACAGCATGTAGCTGACGACCTGGGAGGCCTCACGGCCGACCTGTTCGTAGTCGTCTGCGAGCGCCAGGGATGTTGCCGCCTCGCACAGCGTCCCAAAGATCACCGTGCCGGCCATTTTGATCGAGGCCGCGACGAACTCGGCTGTCGTCGGCCCACGCCAGCGGGGGCGGCGACAGCCACTCAACGTCGCGCCGGTGCTCGGCGGACCAGCGGTTGACGCCATCGCCGATGTAGCCGGAGACGCCGTGTTTGCGGGCCGTCGACCCCCTGTGGTCAATGGTGCGTCGATGTCCTTCACCCACTGACGTTCGGCTCACCAAGGCACCTCCCCTGCGTCGTCGAAGAAGCTGCCGGTCGGGCCGTCGTCGGGCAGGGTCGCGAGTCGGATCGCGATCGCCGCGCCCTGCTGCGGGGTGCGGACGCCGCGAAATCCGTTGAGGTCGGTCGCGCAGAAGCCGGGGCAGGCAGCGTTGATCAGGATGTTCGTGTCGCGCAGCTCCTTGGCGTACTGGACGGTGACGGCGTTGAGGAACGTCTTCGACGGCGCGTAGGCGACGGCGATCGGGCCCGTTTCGGCGCCGGGAGTGGTCTGCAGGGTGAGTGAGCCCACGCTGCTGGACATATTCACGATCCGCGGCGACGCCGAGCGGCGCAGCAGCGGCAGCATCGCGTTGGTGACGCGGATGACGCCGATCACGTTGGTCTCCACGGCCGCCCGCACCGTCGCGACATCGACCGTGGTGGGCATCTGCGGCACGCTGCCGGTTATCCCGGCGTTGTTGACCAGCACGTCGAGGCGTCCCGCGCGGTCCGCGATCAGCTCGGCGGCGGCGGTCACGCTCGCGCCGTCGGTCACGTCGAGCGGTACGCCGAACGCGTCGACCCCGGCCACCCGCAGCTTCGCCACGGCGGCCTCGCGATGCTCCTCGTTCCGGGCGCCGACGCCGACGCTCCAGCCGAGGGCGCCCAGACCGGCCGCGATCTCGTACCCGATGCCCTTGTTCGCGCCGGTCACCAGCGCAATCGTCTGTTCAGTCATGCCACTGATCCTGTCCGGGCCCAGCGGGAGTTGGCCAACACCGATTCGGTGGGCAGCGATACCCCACGGGTATCGATCCCGGTTGTGGCAGGTAGTCTGCTGTCGTGGAGACGCGTGAGTTGCGGTACTTCGTCGCCGTCGCCGAGGAGTTGCACTTCGGGAGGGCCGCGCAGCGGCTCGGGATCGCGCAGCCCCCGCTGTCGCGGGCGATCCGCCAGCTAGAGCGGCGCCTGGGGGCGACGCTGCTGGAACGCACCAGCCGCGCAGTCACCCTGACCGAGGCCGGGGCGGTGCTCCTGCGGGAGGCCCGGGCGGCGCTGGACGCGGTCGAGGCCGCCGAGCGTCGCACCCGCCGCGCCGCCCGCGCCGCGACCGGCCACGCCGGCGTGGTCCTGGCCACGAAGGCCGGCGCGTCCGGCGAACTGCTGGCGAAACTGCTCGACACCTACGCCGCCGAACCCGATGCGGTCACCGTCGATCTGCTCCTGTGCGGGATCGGCGAGCAGGAACGGCTGCTGCGTGACGGCCGGGCCGACGTGGCTCTGCTGCACCGGCCGTTCGACACCACGGCCGGCTTCGACACCGAGGAACTCCGCACGGAGAGACAGGTCGTGGTGCTGCCGGCCGGGCATCCCCTCACCGGACGAACTCATGTGCAGATGGCCGAAGTCACCGATCTGCCCGGCCTGCCGATGCCGCGGTGGCCCGGCCGAGACGGCACGTACCCGGACGGCCCCGGACCGCAGGCTCGCGACCATGCGCAGTTGCTCCAGCTGATCGCGCTCGGCCGCGCCTGCTGGATCGCTCCGGAGTCGTGCCGAACCCGACTACGCGACGATCTCGCCGCCGTGCCGGTTCTGGACGCACCGACGGTCACGACGGTCATCGCATGGCCACCGCACAGCCGGTCCCGAGCCGTCGCCGGCCTCGTCCGGGTCGCGACACGTCTCTGAAAGCCCGCCAAACGATCACGGGCGGGTCCCCTCTCGTTGGCTTGCAGCCTCATCCGCCCGGACGCGCCTCAAGAAGACCGGATCGTGATCGCGTTACGAGCTCGGAGAAAAGGGTTTGAGCGAGGCGCCGCCCGCCGCTACTTTCGTGGTGGACCGTGAAGTGCGTCGTATGGAGGTGAGCCCCGTGAACACAGTTACCCATGGGTGCTCCCTCAACCCGTCACGGTCCGGCGGCTGACGTTCGGTGTCGCCAGGAGCGCCGGAGATCGAGGCACTCCTGGAAGGAGACTCCGATGAACACGAAGCCTTTCACATCTGGCCTGAGCGAGAACGCGGCGATGATCACGCGCGTAGCGGACGGGCAATGGCATGCACTGGATGACGACCTGGTGGTCGGCTGCGGGTATGCGGAGCACCGGCCCGACGGACGCTTGTTCGTCAGCATCGACGCCTGGCACGACGCCACCTTCGACCGGCTCGCCGAGGCGATGTCGGCGGAACTGCCGGCGCCGCTGTACACGGTGGTCGACGAAGCCGACGTCGAGCTGACGGCCGGCTGGCGGCGGGCCGGTTTCACGATCCGGCGCCGCGAGTGGGAGTACGTCGTGCCGACCGACCCGCGGGTCACAGGGCTCGAAGCAGTCCTGCCGCCTTCGGGCGTGACGATCGTGCCCGCCGGTCAGGCGGACGAGAGTCCGCTGCGGGCGGTGGACCGCGCGATCCGTGATGAAGTCGAGGCGACGGTCGGGTGGCGGTCGATGCCCGCGGAGGTGATTCCCCGCCCCGAAGGCGACACCATCGTCGACCCGTCGAAGTACGCGGTGGCCGCGGCGCCGGACCGCTACCTGGGCCTGATCCGGGTGGTGACGGTGAACCGGCCGCGCATCGGGCTGGTCGCGGTCCGGGCCGGCGAGCAGCGCCGCGGCATCGCTCGGGCGCTGCTGACCCACGCGCTGGGGACACTGCACCGCACCGGGTTCACCACGGCCTGGGCCGAAGTCCACGAGTCCAACCCAGCAGCCTCGGCGCTGTTCGAGGGCATCGGCGCCCGGCCGGTGAGCAGCAACCTGGAGCTGGTGCGATGACGAAGAACAAGAACGTCATCGAAGTCGAGGGCAAGGTCGTCGAGTGCCTGCGCAGCGCCATGTTCACCGTGGAGCTCGAGAACGGCCACCAGGTGCTCGCGCACGTCAGCGGGAAGATCCGCAAGAACTACATCAAGATCTACCTGGAGGACCGGGTGCTGGTGGAGCTCCCGCCGTACGACCTGACGCGCGGCCGGATCGTGTTCCGGTACCGGAACTAGCGGCGGCCGGCACCTTCCGCGATAGCTGATCCCGGGGCCCCGGTCACGGCGTTTCCGTGACCGGGGCCCCGATGACGGCTGGCACGGCCGCGGCGGCCATCGCTCCAGCCACCGCCAGCAGGTCTGGCCCGAGCCGAACCCCCGCTCCAGGGGCAGTAGTTGGCAGGCGATGTCGTTGTGCAGCACGTACGGGATGCCCTGTGGGCACAGGCAGAACGAGGCTCCGGACCGATGACCGGTCCGGAGCCTCGCCGACGGGTGGTCTCAGTGTCGGGCGCCGTCTGCCCTGAACCTCACGTAGCGCCGATTCGCCCGATCAGGCCCCACAGGGTCGTATCGATCAGTCGCGGCCTGCGGTGTCGGGGCGCGAAGCCGGATTCGGCAGGCCGGTCGCCGGTGTGTCCGCCGGTCCGGTCTCCAGCACCGCGGCCCAGTGGTCGGCCCAGTGGACGAGTGGGCGAAGCGCCTGGTATGCCTCTCGCCCCAGCGGGGTGAGCTCATAGCGGCTGTCGGGTAGTTGGCGCACCACGAAGGCGTCCTGCAGTTCGGTCAGGCGCTGCCGCATCACGCTGGAGGACATGTCGTCGCACCGCTTCTGCAGGGGGCGAAATCCGAGGGGGCCGTCGCGCAGTTCCCACAGGATGCGCAGACTCCACCGGCGTCCGAACAGATCGAGTGCGGCCATGAGGGGGCGACCGGTGGTCGAGCCTCGAACGGGCTTGCCGGGTCTTGGTGTTGCCATGGCGCGGTGTCCGACTCTCTCCCTGCCTGATGCTTCGGATTTCGGTACGCTACCATCAGCAATCCGCTTCGGAAATCGAAACGAGGAGGCTGCCGTGGCCACTGCCCTGACGACCCAGGTATGCCGGACACTGGGGATCTCGACGCCGATCGTCCAAGCACCGATCGGATCGGCCGCCACCGCGGAGTTGGCCGCCGCCGTGAGCCGGGCCGGCGGCCTGGGGACGCTCGCACTGACCTGGGTCACGCCCCAGGAGGCCGCCCGTCGCATCCGCAGCACGCGACGGCTCACCGACCGCCCCTTCGGGGTGAACCTGGTCCTGGACTTTCCGGTCGACCACGTCCTGTCGGCGTGCCTGGACGAAGGCGTGCCGGTCCTTTCCACGTTCTGGGGTGACCCGGCCTCCGTGCACGAGCGGGTGCACGCCGCGGGTGCGCTGCATCTGCACACCGTCGGAAGCACCGAGGAAGCGCGCCGCGCGGTCGACGCCGGTGTCGACGTGATCGTCGCCCAAGGGTGGGAGGCCGGCGGCCACGTACGGGGGCAGGTCGCAACGATGGCGCTGGTGCCCGCGGTGGTCGACGCGGTGCACCCTGTCCCGGTGATCGCCGCCGGCGGCATCGGGGACGGGCGCGGCCTGGCCGCCGCGCTCGCTCTGGGTGCGCAGGCCGGGTGGCTCGGCACCCGGTTCCTGAACGCTCTCGAAGCGAACACGCACGAGACCTACCGCGCGCGCGTGCAACGCGCAACCGAGTCGGACACGGTGTACACCCGTTGTTTCGACGGCGGTTGGCCCGACGCGCCGCACCGTGCGCTGCGCAATCCCACCATCACCGCCTGGGAACGCGCGGGGCGGCCGGGAAGTCCGCACCGTCCCGGCGAGGGAGAGGTGGTGGCGACCACCCCCGACGGCCGCAGCCACCTGCGCTACGACGACATGATCCCCACCGCGGACGCATCCGGTGATCTCGACGCGATGGCCCTGTACGCGGGGCAGATCACCGGGCTCGTCACGCGCCCCGCGTCGGCTGCGGACATCGTCACAACGATCGCGGCACAGGCCGCCGGCATTCTCGGCAGCGGGTTGCCGGGCCCGTGCCACGAGGGCCGGTCGACGGCGAACTGACCGGCGCTGGGCGCGACTTGGCGAGTCGATGGTCCGCCCGGTGCCGGACCGACCGGCGATCAGATACGGACCACGGCCTTCCCGGTGTTGCGGCCCTCCAGCAGGCCGAGGAAGGCATCCACCGCGCGGGTGATGCCGTCCTCGACGGTCTCGCGAAAACGGAGCTTTCCCTGAGCCAGCCAGGAACCCGTCTCGCGGGCGAAGTGCGGGTGGAGTCGCATGTGGTCACCGACCTCGAAGCCGCGGAGTGTGAGGCGCTTCTTCACCAGCTCGACCATGTTGCGCGGTCCTGGCGGCGGTTCGCTGAGATGGTATCCGGAGATCGCTCCGCAGAGCGCGGCCCGGCCGTCCACGTTCAGGACGTCTATGGCGGCCTCCAGGTGGTCGCCTCCCACGTTGTCGAAGTACACCTCGATACCGCCCGGCGCGGCCCGCGCGAGCAGATCGCGCACGTCGCCGTCCTTGTAGTTGAAAGCGGCGGTGAACCCGAGTTCACCGACCAGGTAGTCCACCTTCTCCTTGGATCCGGCGCTGCCGATCACCGCCTTCGCCCCGAGGAGCCGGGCGATCTGACCGGCCAGGCTCCCCACCGCCCCGGCCGCGCCGGAGACGAACACCGTCTCGCCTTCGCGTACCTTCGCGATCTCGGTCAGCCCGACGTAGGCGCTCAGTCCAGGCATCCCCAGCACACCGAGGAATGCCGAGTCCGGAACACCCGCCACGCGGTTCAGCCGGGTGAGACGCTCGGCAGGGGCGACCGCGCCGGTGCGCCATCCGAGGTCGCTGAGCACCAGGTCGCCGGGGGCCAGACCCGCCGCCCGTGACTCCACCACCTCGCCGACGGCCCCGCCCGTCATGGGCCGGCCCAACGCGTAGACCGGCACGCCGGGTTGTGGGGGACCCATCAGCACCCGCATATAAGGATCCACCGAAAGGAAGTGATTGCGCATCAGCACCTCGCCCATGGCAGGCGTCTCCAACGTCCGTTCCACGAGGCGGAAGTCCGTCGGAAGCGGTTTCGCCACCGGTCGTGCCACCAGATGCCACTCCTGCACGGTGCCCTTCATGCCGGAAAGGGGGCGGCCCAGGGCTCTTCCTCCAGGAGGAGTCCGTTGGCCAGGTAGCTGATGGTCCGGTACCAGCCGGCCAACACGAGGAATTCCAGTAGCTGGGCGTCTTGGTAGTGGTCGCACAGGGCGTTCCAGGCCGGCCGCGACAGCCGCGCCGTGTCGTGCAGCTCGTCGACCGCGCCCAGCAGCGCCACGTGGCGTGGTGTCCACGGGGCGTTGGCCGTGGGGTCCGCCTCGGTGGTCGCCCTCAGCTGTTCCGGGCCGAGTTCGACCTGGTGGGCGAAGGTCGCGGCGTGCACGCCCCATTCATAGGCGCAGCCGGTGCGCGCCGTTACCCGAGCGATGACGATCTCGCGGTCGACGGAGGGGAGGAGCCCGTGGCCCAGCAGCCCGGCGCCGACGGCGAACATGCGTGAAGCCAGGTCCGGGTGGCGGTGCAGCACGCGGAACAGTTTGAGCGGCTCGTGCGCCACGCCGGGGGGCATCCACCGGCCCAGTGCCTGCTCGACCTCGCGGGGATACGGCGGGTCGAGCGGATCGATACGCGCCATGCCGCACTCCCTACTGCTTCGGTTACAGAAGCAGCACTATGCTGCTTCGATAACCGAAGCGCAAGGGTGGGTGAGTCCCAGGGCTGCGGATTCTGCGCGAGCGCCAGCAGGCGAGAAGCCGCCCCCTCAACCGAAAACCATCCATCCGTCCCGTTTGTTCTTGATCCGTTACGGGTTCGTGTTCACCCGCCACACAACCGTGACGAGCCACATAAGGGAACAATCAATATCCGCGCCATAAGTGATCTATTTACCCAATTGCCCGGTTGGGTGCTGTGACTGATTCGCCTACGGTCGTGCTCGCTTGGCTGGCCGCCGAGCCCCACGGAGTCCGATAGCCAAGGGAGAAGCCGCCGCCATGGCAGACGAGTTGGTGCGCTGGAAGCGTTGCTGGAATGAGGCTTCGGGACGACGTGCCGGAGGCCATCGCCGCCCGCGTGCCGCCGTCTCTCGCGACGGGAATACCGCGGTGATGAAACGCGTCCTGCCAATTGCCTTTCTGGCTGCCACGGTTGCGCTCACAGGTTGTGATGTCATCGCCGACGCCCGTCCATCGGGACCGCCGACCGCCACCACGACTCCCACACGGAACGGCACGGAACTGGCCGACCGCTACCGCAAGGCCGGGGGAGACTCCGACGTCTACGGCATCCACTACGCGAAGAACAACAAGGACGTCCTTGTGCTGAGCGTGTGGACCCACAAGAAGGCCCGCTACGAGAACGTCGACGACTTCGCCAACAAGCTGGCGTCCTTCCTGATCCGGGACGGCGTCAGCATCACCCGGGGCTACGTACTCAACGTGTACGGACCTGATGGAACCCGTCTGCACAACCTGGACACCACTCCGGAGCACAACCCTTGATCCCCAAGCACGTGACCAGAGCTCTGCCGGCCGCTGCTTCTGCCGGCACCTGCCTGTTCACTGCCGGCCCGGATGCAATGGCTGATCAGCCGACCGCCGAACCTTCCACAACAGCGACTGACAACTCCAACTTCACCCGCCTCCCGTACCCGGGCGGCGGGAACCGGAACGACAAGGTCGACAACTTCCAAGTCTTCCGCTCGTGTACTGCGTACGCATGATGCGAGGCGCTCGCACAGCGGCAAGGTGTGCCAGCGCCCTCAGGCACAAAGGTGCTGTCCGGAGCAGCAACACGTGAACAGTCCACGAGCCGCGGCTCGCTGACTCGGCGAACGCCTTCGGACGTGCCCCTGCCGCAGCCGCAGAGGGCTGGTTCGCCACCGCGGCCACCGCTCGCCGAACCGCTTCCCCCCTACCGGTCGCCGGCCCACGTAACCGGCCTGGGACACCTCCTGCCTCCCCCATCCAAGGCGCTCCGCAGCAGATACCGCCCCGACCTGCCGCCCGTATCGCCGCTTGCTGAAAGCTCCCCTCGCGTTGCAGCCACCTGCCCACGGACCACCGCGCCCGCACATCACCGCGGTGCGCTCTCGCCTGACGTCGTTGCGGTGTGCCCGGCCACCGCCGGGGCTCGCCTGCTCCGCCACACGTGTACGACGCGGCTCTTGGCCGCGACGACGAAGGACACCACTTGAGACACCGTTTCACCAGATTGCGGGCTCCTGTCGCAGCCGCGGCAGCCACCGCTGTGTTCACTTCACTGCTGCAGACGGCCACTTGGGCGGCTGACAGCGCACCCACCGGGAGTCCCGGGCCGGACCGTCCCTCGGTCGTCCGTAACGCCGACCGCGACGCGGTACTCGGCAAGGACTGGCACACGTCCCAGGACCGCGCCTGGACGACCAGCGCCGACGCGCAGGGCTTCCACCTGCTGGTCGCCGACCAGAAGGACGCCTACAACTGGCACACCACCGCCACGCTACGAGAGCCCGGCTTCGACGCCGACATGTGGATCGGCAACGCCTGTGTGACCGGGTCAGGCAAGCGTGCCGTGGTCGCCTATGCACCTCGCACCTTCACCAACAACCCGGAGCTGATGGCCCGCGGCGCGTTCACCGCCGTCGTCGACCTCGACTCCGGCGACGTGAAGAAGCTGAACCGGCAGGCCTCACTTGCCTACTTCAGCCCCGGGTGCGGCACCGGCGAGACGGCGGTGTTCACCCAGGCGGGAGGCGAGGACAAGAACGCCACCCGCCTCATCGAGGTCGACGCCGCGACCGCGACCACGCGCACGCCCATCGAACTGGAAGGACAGATCACCTCCGCGGTGCCGGTCGGCAAGGACATCGTCGCCGCCGACGCCAACCGGCTGGTGAAGATCACCACTTCCGGCCGGCGCAGCACCCTCGCCCACACCGAGCAGATCCCCTTCCAGCTCAAGGCGGATGCCGAGGGCGGTGTGGTCTACATGGACCGCCCCAAGCCGAAGACAGGGCTGCCGCCCATGCTCCGCTCGGCGGCCCCGGCCCCGGCCCCGGCTCCGACGGCCGGTGAGGCCCAGGGCGAGGTGCGGCGGGTCAGCACGCAGGACATCACCGCCGCCGACGCCAAGAAGACCAAGTCCGCGGTGCTGGCCCACGGCCCACTGACGAAGATGGACCTCTCCAGCAGTGCGAACGGCACGGTGTTCATCACCGGCGAGACCCGTTCCGGGCAGACATTGCCCGCACCCGTCAAGCGCCGTACGGATGTTCCCAAGGAATCCGTTGCCTCCACACATGGCAAGGCACTGGTGACGAAGACCGCATGGTCGGACGGCAAGGACTCCCGGACAGCCCCGCAGGAGGCCGCGGCCCCCCGTCCGACCGATGTGGACCTGAAGGTCCTCGACACCGGCAGGCAGGCCGCGTTCCGGGTCACCCCCGAGGAGCACGGCACCAAGGGGGCCGACCGCTCACCGGCCCTGCCCGCACCCACAGACACGAACAACAGCGGCGCCAAGCAGGCGGCCTTCCGCGCCACCGCGGTTTCCGGATCCCCGGACGACACCGCCGAGCCACAACGCCACTGCTCCGTGCCCCGCAACGACCCCCGCAAGCAGGCCATGCAGCCCAAGCCGCGGCAGGTCGAGTGGGCGGTGGACCAGGCCATCACCAACAACCTCAACAAGCACATCTCACGCCCGGCGAACTGGAAGAACCTGGGCATGGGCGCCTACCGGCCGCAAAGCCTGTTCCCACTGCTCCAACTGTCCGGCGGCGGACGCATTCCCGCGCAGGTGATGCTCGGCGTCACCGCCCAGGAATCCAACATGTGGCAGGCATCCCGCGTCGTCGTCCCCGGCGTGACCGGCAACCCGCTCGTCGGCAACTTCTACGGCATCAAGTACGCCGCCAACGGCCGGCAGAACGACCCGTGGGGCATCAACTGGGACAAGGCCGACTGCGGTTACGGCATCACCCAGATCACCGACGGCATGCGCGCCCGGGGCAAGGAGAAGCCCGAAGAGGGCCGGCTGACCACACTGCAGCAGCAGGCCGCGGCACTGGACTACACCGCCAACATCGCCGCCGGCGTCAACATCCTGGCCGACAAGTGGAACGTGACCCACAAGGACGGCCTGACCGTGAACGGCGGCAACCCGAAGTACCTGGAGAGCTGGTTCTTCGCCCTGTGGGCCTACAACTCCGGCTACTACCCCAAGGCGGAGGCCGGCAAGAATGGCGGCAAGTGGGGTGTCGGTTTCACCAACAACCCCGCCAACCCATTGTGGAAGGCCAACCGGCTTCCGTTCCTGGAAAGCGCGAGCGGCGGAGACAGCTACCAGGACGCCGCCCACCCACAGGACTGGCCCTACCAGGAAAAGGTCCTGGGCTGGGCCGCACGCCCGCTGGAAGCGCTGGAGTCCCCCGGCACCATGGTGCACGGCTTCCGTGCCGCCTGGTGGACCAGCAACCCCGCGCGCACCGCGGTCAAACCGCCGGAGAACCTGTTCTGCACCAAGGACAACGAGTGCGACCCCAGCAAGATCGGACCGGACGACAAGAACGAACCGGGCCTGGGCGCCTGCACCCGCGGCGACCTGAAATGCTGGTGGAACAAACCCGTCAAATGGAAGGACTGCAACAAGGGCGGCTGCGGCAACGAACTGCTCCGGTTCAACGACACCTACAAGGAAGAGGCCGACGGCACCGCCTACCCGCCCAACTGCACCACCAAGGGCCTTCCCGGCAATGCCCTGGTCGTCGATGACGTACCGGACCACACCCCGACAGCCCGCCCCGGCTGCTCCCAGCCCAAGAAGAACAGCGGCACCTTCCGACTCGGCTTCGCCACCGACTCCGCCAGGATCGACTTCCAGCAACTGGGCGGCGGATACGGCGGACACTTCTGGTTCGCCCACACCCGCAAGAACGACGCACAGGGCCGCCGCATGAAGGTCACCGGCACCTGGAACTTCAACAAGAAGGTCACCGGCCCGGCCAAGGTCCTCGTCCACCTGCCCGATCACGGCGCACACACCACCTCCGCCACATACGAGATCGACACCGCCAAGGGCAAACGCACCCGCACCGTCAACCAGAAGAAGCGGGGCGGCCAAGGCAAGAACCGCTGGATCAGCGTCGGCGCGTTCCTCTTCGACGGCAACCCAAAGGTCACCCTCACCACCATCACCCCGCGGGGCACCGGCGACCAGGACATCGCCTTCGACGCCGTCGCCATCGCCCCCATCAAGGGGAAGTTCGTGGACCGTACCTTCGACGCCGTGTCGATCTTCGATCCCAACCAGGAAACCAACACGGACATGCCCTGGTTGCTGGACACCCCGCTGCGCACCATGTCGACGCTGTACGACTGGGCGATTGGGCTCACCGACGGCGGCAAGGTCTGGGACAACCCCAAGGAGACGCAAAGCGGCATCCTGCGGCTGCCGAAGTGCACCACTGCCAAGGGCGATTGCGTGATGCCCGAGACCCACGCCGCAGCCAAGCGGTGGCGGGACGATGTGGTGGCGGGCGGTCGCACCCCTGCGGGCGGCGGTGCACCGCCGAAGATGTCACAGGCGATCTGGATGGCCATGGCCAACCCACGCCCCAACCCGTCCGTCGATCCACGCAAAGCCTTCGCCAGCAAACACGACTACAAACTGAAGACGCACCTGGACGTCAACTTCGTCGCCGATGACGACGGAAAGATCATCGACGGGTCCCAGGAAATCAAAACCAATCAGCTCGTCGGGGACGCCCATATCGCGCCCTTCGTACGCGAATTCATGCACGCCGTCCAGAAGGACTACGGCATCGCCCCTCCTGACGTCCGATTCGACGAGATCGACGCCAACGTCCACTCGGGACGCAAGACAAAGGTCGACCCGATCGGCACCGGCAACGTTCCGGGCCAGGCATATATCTCGAATGCCCGCGCGCCTGAGATCATCGAGAACGGCCGATGCGTGGACGCCCGCAGTGTCATGGGTGGTGTGCACGGATTCCGCGCCATGATCGCCGAACCGTCTGTCGACAAGAACGTCTCGGCATGGGTGGACAAGCTCAAGGGCGACAGTCGCGTCCCTGCCGAAGTGAGCCGAATGGCGGGCGATATCTACAGCATGTTCTTCAGGTACCGCGGCCTCAGCAATGTTGCGGGTTCGCAGATCGGTAATGCCCCGCCCATCTGGCAGAACATCAGCATGGCGTTCTGTGCGGACGGCTCGGTGCGCTCCACGCAGAAAGCCGACGGCGTCGACACCGCGCCGAAGCGCGCGCTGGTCTACAGCAGCTTCATGCCGGACCTGTGGCTCTACCTCGATGGAAAGGTCGTCGACAACGAGGGTAGGCCCGCCAAGGGACCGGTCCACCGAGGCGACTGGAAGAACTTCTCCAACGTCCCGGAAGTCGGCCCCGTGGGCAGGAATGCCTTCGGCGTCTGCGACATTGCGACGCGCGGACGTGGTGGCAACCCATGGGCGATGAAGCCTCCCGTTCCCGGTATCGGTGACCCCCCGTCGAAGCGCCCCGGAGCTGGAATATACTGCGATAACCGCGCAAAGGAGGACGTGTTCGACTAGCAGAACACTGTCCTGAGCGAAGGGCAGTGAGTATCCGGGTGTTGCGGTGCCCGACTCCTCGGGCGCCGCAACACCCGAGCACCTTTGGTGGGTCAAACGACAGGATGAGCAGTGAGATTGCCCTTCTCATGGTTGACGACGCTGATTGTGGCTACTGTTTTCGCTGCTGCCGCAATCCCGCTGTGGAACAGCCAAGAGCACGCCGCCAGAGTCGCAGTGGTTTTCGCGGGACCGATGGTCATCGCCGCGTTGTGCACTTGGTCTTACGCAACACGGCTGCACCAAGCGAAGAGAAAGGGAGGCATGCCGGTCACCCTTTCCGCCTTCCTCCTTTTCCTCCTCATCGTGTCCTGGGGCATAGGCATACCCGCCTCGCTCTTCATGGCACCGTTCGCCGCACTGGCAGGAGCAACTTCCCTTGCCATCGGCTGGCTTGCGCACACTCTTGTTCTCAAGGGGCACTGGGCCGGCGTGCTTCTGCACATGTCACAGGCCGCTGTCGGTGCGGCGGTCTCCTTGTGGCGGCCGGTCGATGACGGCTTCTGGAACCTGGTGCTGGGCGTATGCCTCGGCTTCCTCGTGCTCTTGCCGACAGGTTTCGCCTGGTCCCGACGCGGTGACACCCACAAGGTGGTGTGACCCGTCGGGGAGAGGGCCAACCGGTTGTCCCGACGGCGGCGATCGGCGGTGGAGCCCAGGTCCGCCGCCCGCAGCTGCACCGGCCCGGACGACTGGCCCACGGGGAAGTTACCGAGCCGTTGCTTCTTGCCGTGCAACCATGCCGAACCCCACATGACTTGTGCGCCATTTGTCCCATTTGAAGCGAAATTCCCCCTAGAAGTACCCATGGACAGGCAATAGATTCCTTTTGCGCATGCCGCATTTAGGCAATGCGGCTCTCTTCGTTGGCCCGTCCAACGCGCCACGCCGCAGGAAGGATTCTCCGTGCAGATACGCACCCGTACCACCATGGCCGCTGCTGCCGTCGCCCTCGCCGCAACCGGCCTTTTCGCCACGCCTGTCTTCGCCGACAACGCCGCTCCCGAGAAGCCCGAGGCCGTCCCGGGCACGCTCACTCCCGAGGAAGAAGCCCGGGTCCACAGGGAAGTGGGCAACGCGCAAAAGGTCGACATGTACTACCACGGAAAGAAGATCGACTCTTCCTCCGACGACCTCGGCGGTGCGCAGGTGTGTGCAGAGGTGTCGGAGGACGGCACCATGGAGTGCTTTGACAGTTCGCAGGAGGCCAACTCCTACCTCGCCCGGCAGGCCCCCTCGGAGCAAGCCAGGCAGGGTGCCAGGGCTGCGGCCACCACGTACAAGTACGAGGACTGCCCCAGTTCCTGGGTGTGCCTGTGGCAGGACGCCAACTTCTCGGGTCGACGCCTTCAGTGGCCCACCTACCCCCAGGCGAAGACCCGTCACTTGGACCAGTACAGTCCCAGCTTCCGTGACAAGGCATCCTCCGCATACGTCAACCGGCCGCAGCGTGGTGTGACCCTCTACGACTTCCGCACCGGCATGCCCGACCCCCACCTCTACCTCGGCGCCGGATACACCATGTACCCGAACTTCAAGAAGATCTCCTACGCTTACGGCGGCAACTGGAACGACAAGGCAGACGCCATCAAGTTCTGACCTCGCACGTACCCCGACTGACTCCCGGGGTATGGCCCGTTTGCCAAGGAGAAGTACCGGATGCACACATGGTCGACACGGTCCGCGGTCCTCGCCCTCGGCGCATGTCTCGCCATCGGCCTCACCAGCGGCTGCGAGTGGACGGACACCACCGCCCAAGGCACCCCTGCCGAGCAGTCCTCCCTGCCGCCCGATGGCGACCAGGCGCGATCGAAGAAGAACGCCGACGACTTCCGCGCCTGGGTCAACTCCCATGGAACCGCACAGCAGAAGGAAGCGGTATCCCATGTGGCCCGCATCATCGGTGACTGGGACGACAAGACCGGAAACGCATACGTCTCCACCGACATCAACGGGGGTACGAAGCCGGTGCAGGACGGCATGGCCACCGCTCGCTCCGTCGCCGCCGCCTTCGACAACTGGCAGGACTCGCAACGGGGTTATGTTTCGGTGTACGACGTATTCGGCAATTCCCTGATCGTCAATCACACGTTCTGAAGAGGCGGTTCGGCTCCCACTTCGCCTCGACGGCGGGGCACGCCCTGCCATCGGCATCGTCACGGTCGCGCGCTCCGCTCCGTCAGAGGACAGCGGCGCCGACCCGCTCACGGCCGCGGTGGCTTCCCTCCCTGGGGGAGGCCACCGGACTCTCGGCCCTACGACCTGCCCCCGCCGTCCCGGCGCCCGGCACGGCCGGTAGCGGAACCCCGCTGCCGCCTGGCGAAGCGCAGGCCCTGAACCGGCGCGATGCCGAACCCCGGACGGGCTCGGCGCCCTCCCGCACCCTGGCTTACCAGCATCACTCCGACCGTGGCCGCGGAACCGCGCACCCTCCCCACGCGACAGCCGTGGCACAGCCTTTCCCGGGCCCCGAAACTCCCCACGAACTGGTAACGCAGAGGGCGCGTCCGTGAATTGACTGCCCATCAAGAGAGCTGAAGCAGCCCCTCTCCTGCAAGGCCCCGAGATATCACTTCAAAACGGCACCGGCGGCCCGAGCTTTAGCAGACTGACGGGCCGGCGACTCGGTTGATGCGCGATTTGCCCAGTAAAGATTAAGTCAATAACATGCAATCCTGCCTTATGGGGCATGACGCAACCAATGTCCAACTAAATGGAGAAGTACGTGGGTTTCCGTTCCGGCCGTAAGCGTGGCCGCGCACTCGCCAAGATCGCCACCGCGGCGCTCGCCGCGACCCTGCTGGGTGCGACCGAGGGAACCGCAGTCGCCGACAGCCCCGACCCCGTTCCGGCCCCTCTGCAGAACATCCAGCCCCGGACGCTGAAGCTGACCGTCCCCTGGGCGGCCAAGGGCAAGGCCCCGAACGCGCCCGAGAGTCGCATGGCGACGCCCGCGCTCACCGCCCCGGGCGCGGTGAGCTCCCCGACCTTCCACTTCTCGGGCGTGACGCGCGGCGGTGACCTCTACCAGCAGATGCCGAACGGCACCGGGTTCGACCCGCGCACGCGCGTGGCGCCCGGCTGGGGCATCTTCAAGGCCGCACAGAACGTCGACCGCGACAAGGACGGTTTCGCCGACGGGCTCTACACCTGGGACACCGACGGCAACCTGCGCTTCACGTCCCCGAAGAACGAGTTCGAGACCGAGACCCGTCTGATCGGCGGGGGCTGGAACATCTACGACAAGGTCCTCTCCCCCGGTGACCTCGGTGGCAACACGGAGTCCGACATCATGGCCATCGACAAGGCGGGCGTGATGTATGTCTACCTCGCCCACTCCGACGGCCGGCTGACCGGACGCACCGCGATCGGGGGTGGCTGGGGCCAGTACACCCAGATCGCCGGCCAGGGCGACCTCACCGGTGACGGCAAGGCCGACATCGTCGCTCGCGACAAGTCGGGGGTCCTGTGGCTGTACAAGGGCACCGGAAACTGGAAGGCCCCGTTCGAGCCCCGTCAGAAGATCGGCGGCGGCTGGAACAGGTACGACTCCTTGCTGTCCACCGGTGATGTGGACGGCGACGGCAACGCCGACCTGCTGGCCCGTACCCCCAGCGGCGACCTGATGCTGTACAAGGGCAACGGCAACACCCCGGACCCGTACGACAACCCGGTCAAGATCGGCTGGAGTTACGACATCTACCGGCTGATGTTCTGACGCCGCACCGCTTCCTCGGTCAACGCAGGGGCCGCGCTCCCCCGAGGAGTACGACCCCTGCGCCCGCCCCCCGGGTCGACTGCGGCGTGCGCTCGCCGCGGGCCATACTTACCTAAACAGACATTTACTGATACCTCCCGCCATCAACGGGCATAGCGCAGCAGGGGATTCGACCAGTCATGACCGTGGAGGCCGGGCCCGTACGCCCTGCTTCGGGCACCGTCCAGGAGCGGTCGGGCATGTCCCGCCCCGTTCCTGACTGTGGGGGCAGGCGATGTGCGGCGACACCGTCCCTGAAGGAATGGTCCAGGACTCCGTGAACAGACCGAGAGGCCCCGGGCCCGGCTTCCGGACTCCCGACCTTGTCGCACGCACGGGTCTGCCGGAGACCTGATCTGCCACAGACCCGATCTGTCAGAGACCCGATCTGTCAGAGACCTGAGAGGGACGAGCGGGAACACACAGCCGCCCCTCACATATCCGTCGACCGACGGCAATCGAAATCTCCGAGTTGCGTTTCCGTCTGCCCGCGTACTCCGGGCCGCGCCCACGGGACGCTGGAAGGGTTACTGAACACAGAATGGACAAGAGCCGCACCAACAACGCGGGAATGCGGAGGGCCGTCAGGCGTGGGATCGTGACCGCCACCGCGCTCGCGGCGGTCACCGGCGTGGCCGCACCGGTTTCCTTTGCCGCGCCGACGGACTCGGTTGCCCGGGCAGCGGATATCGGGACCAACGACAAGCAGCGGGTGGACGCCGCGGCCGTGGTCCGCCTGGACCCGAGCCCCGACGTGATGCTTCTCAGCGACAGCGACTTCATCCACGCGCTGTGGCAGAAGGCCAGGGACGCCGGCGATTCCCTGCGAGCGGTGCGTACGGCCGCCGAGGAAGTCATGATGGTCGGCACCTCGGCCGAGGACCAAATACGGTTCATCACCACCGGAATCCACGAGGCGTATGAGGTCGACAAGCAGCGGGAGAAGGACCGTGCCGCTGCCGACCGTGCGGCGCGGACCGCCAAGCAGCAGGTCCTGATCAAGATCGGCATACCGGTCACTCCGGAATTGCTGGGGCTCAGCGACGACAACTTCATCCGGAAGGTGATGAAGGACCCGGCTTCCGGGCCGGAGGTCCGGGACGCGGCTGCCCGCGCGTTGGCCGGTGATGCCGCGGCCTGGCAGGAGTTCATCGCCACCGGCGCGCGTGAGGCCCGGGACCGGGACGTGGCCAACGAGCTCAAGGAGAAGGCGGAGAAGGAGGCCCAGGAACTCAAGCGGCGCGAGGAACTCAAGGACCGCAAGGGCACCGCGACGCTGTTCGAGACGCGCTTCGACATCTCGTTCTCGGATTCCGTCTTCGAGCTGAGCGACGACAACTTCATCCGCGAACTCCTGCGCCGTACCCCCGCCGACGGCCGGCACACCGAGCTCTACGCCGCGGCACAGCGGGCGGTGCTCAGCTCCAACCCTGCGGATTGGAAGGAATTCCTTCACGCCGGTGCCACGAAGGCCAACAATCTCGACTACGAGAACCTCCGCAAGAAGCGGGCCGAGGCGGACCGCAGGCTGGCGCTGCAGATCCAGGCACGCGCCGAGAAGACCGGGGTCCACCCGGGTCTGGTCGCCGCGGCGAAGAAGGCACTGGCCGGCAGCGACGAGGACGTCGCGCGGTTCCTCATGGAGGGCCAGTACCGCGCGCTGCGGCAGTCCTTCCAGGCGAGCAGTGCCCAACTCGCCGGCTGGTACATCCGCCAGTCCGACGCGGACAAGGGAGAGTCCTTCCTCGCTCCCGTCAACGGCCGGGCCAGGCAGGCCGACCGCGAGGACGCCACCTGGGTCGTCGTGCCCGCCCTCGGCGGCCAGGCCGGTTGCTACTCCTTCGAGTCGGCCCGCAAGCCCGGCTACTACCTGATGCAGAAGGACCTCCGGGTCCGACTGGCCGCCGACGACAAGAGCGAGGCATTTCGCAAGGACGCCAGCTGGTGCGCCCGCAAGGGCCTGGCCGGTTCTGGTACGTCCTTCGAGTCGGCGGGCAAGGCGGGGCGCTGGCTGCGGCAGTTCCAGGGTGACCTCTACGCGGCCGACAAGGGCGGCAAGCAGCGCTACGAGGCCGAGAAGGACTTCGCCCAGGACGCCACCTGGAAGATCTCCGCCCCGCTCGCGCGCTGACGCTCCGCCCGGCGAACCCACTCCTCTCCTCTACCTCCTCACGAAGCAAGAAGGACGGACACCCCCATGTCCCGGATCACCCGAGTCGCGCTGGCCATCGGCGCCGGCGTCACCGCGCTGGCCGGCAGCGTCACCACGGCACACGCAGACGAGGCCGCGCCCCGCGCCAACGCCGTCCAGTCGGCGGTCGTCCAGTTGCGGGCGGCCCACAGCGGTCAGTGCCTCACCATCGACAACGGCAGCTTCCGCAACGGCGCCAACGCCGTTCAGTCGAAGTGTGCCGACGGGGCGGACAGCCAGCTCTTCGAGCTGGTCTCCACCGGATCGGCGACCTTCGAGGTGCGTGCCAAGTACAGCGGCAAGTGCCTTGAGGTGGAGAACAGCGGCACCCAGGCAGGCGCCAACGTCCAGCAGTGGTGGTGCACCGGCGGCAACCAGATGCGCTGGCGCCTGGTGATGGTCGACGTCGCCAAGGAGCTCTACGAGCTGCGGCCCATGCACACGGACCTGCGCTGCCTGGACATCAAGGACTCCAGCCTCAAGGAAGGCGCCAACGCGCAGAGTTGGTACTGCAACGGCACCGCCGCGCAGCGCTGGCAGCTCAAGCCGGCCACGGCCTGATCCCCACCCATCGAGAAGAAACGGACCTCCAGATGTCTCGGACCATCCGAGCCGCCCTGGCCATCGCCTGCAGCGTTGCCGCACTGACCGCCGGCGCGACCACCGCCCACGCGAGCGGGGACGACTCCGCACGGGAAGCCGCCGCGAAGGCCGCCGCAGCCGCCAAGGCCGCCGGCAAGAAGGACGCGGCCGGCGACGCCGCCGACAAGGCGTTCGAAGCCGCGCGCGAAGCCGCCAAGAAGGCCCAGACCGCCAAGGACGCCGCCTCGGACAAGGGCGACACCGTCCGGCTCCAGCTCCCGCACAGCGGCAAGTGCCTGGGCATCGACTCCGCGAGCAAGGACAACGGCGCGGCGGCGCTGCAGTGGACGTGCAACGAAGGCCAGGCACAGCAGTGGCGCGCCATACCCACCGTCGACTCGTCCTTCGTGCTGCGCAACGAGAACAGCGGCAAGTGCCTTGAGGTGGAGAACAGCGGCACCCAGGCAGGCGCGCGGGTCCAGCAGTGGGGGTGCAGCGGTGGCGGTGCCCAGCTGCGCTGGCGGATGGTTCTCGTCGATCCCGTCAGCAAGCTCTACCAGCTGCGCCCCATGCACACGCCGGATCGCTGCCTGGACATCGACCACAGCAAGAAGGACGACGGCGTCAAGGCCCAGCAGTGGTACTGCAACCAGACCGAGGCGCAGCTGTGGCGGGTGCTGCCGGTCAAGTGACCTCTCGATCAGCCCAATTGAACCTTCCGATCCTGAGAGGTCAACAGTGAGCCGTAAGTTGTGGATCGCGCAGGCGGTGACGGCGGGCCTGCTGGCCGGTGGTACCGCCTTCGCGACGGTGACCCCCGCCTGGGCCGACGCCCCGGTGCCCGCCGTCGTCCCGGCCGACCGGCCGGCGGACCAGGCCGGGTCCGCCAAGGCCGCGGCGGCCGAGGAGGCGCGCGACTACGTCCATCGGCTGGCGATGTCGCGTCTGCCTGCCGAGATCCGTACCTCGGCGTGGAACGCGCTGCGCAACTCCCGTGGGGACGAGGCGATCGCGGAGTGGCTGGCGCCCGGCGGCGGCTATGACTACGCCAAGCAGCGGCTGCGGGACACCCGGGTCCGGAACAGGGCGTTCTGCGAACGGGTCGTGCAGACCCACACCGCCGAGTTCTCCCCCGCGGCACGCGCCGCGGCGGCCCGTGCGTTGAAGGGCACGGACGCGGACCGGGCGGCGTTCGTGCGGACCGGGTACGCCGAGGCGCAGCAGCGCGACCGGGCCACCCGCGAGGCGGACGGCCGACAGAAGCTGGAAGTCGCCGCCGGGGACCGGGAGTTCGTCCGTTCGGTCGCCGAGAGCGACCCGGGCGAGCAGGTGCGGGTGGCGGCCCAGTGGGCGCTGCGGCCCGGGGCGTCCGACGCGGACATCGCGGAGTTCTTCGGCTACGGCTGGGTGACCGGCGCGTCCCTGGACCTGGAGGGCTACCGGCTGCGGACCGCGGACGCGGAGCGGGTACGGCACAACACCCTGTCCCGTCTGATCAAGGAGGCGGAGGCGGCCGAGGCCGCGGTGCACGGCGCGGTCGACGCGGCCAAGGCCAGGGCCGAGGCCGAACGGGCCTGGCAGGCGGTTGCCGAGCACGCGGGCGCCGCGCAGAAGGCCTGGCTGGCCGAGCAGGCCGCGGCCAAGGCCCAGGCGGACAACTGGAAGCACGTCGCCGCGCTCGCCAAGGAAGCCGCGGACGGGATCTGGCAGGGCATCGCCGATCCGGCCGAGGCCACCGGGGACTCCTGGGCCGAGGAACAGGCGCAAGCGGCCGAGACCGCCCGGTTCTGGCGGGACATGTACGACCGCGCCCAGGCCGCCGAGAGCCGCGTCAGGGGCTGACCTTCCCAGTCGTTCAGCCGGCGCGCGGCCCTGCGCGCCGGCTGGATACCCCTGCCCTGCTCGCACATGCAGGTCAGGGGTTTTCGCTTTACCTCCAACTCACCCAAATCCATCCCAACTCATCCCAATTGGGGGTTTCTTTCCGTGATGGGGAGATTCCGGCCGCGAGCCGGAAGACCACGCGGCGGCGGTCTCGCCGGGATAGCGCGCAAGACGGTGACCACGACGGTGGTCGTGGCGCTGCTGGGCGGTATGACGAGCCAGGCAACGGCCGCGACCGCAGAGCGCGTTCAGCGTGCCGAGGCCAGGGCCGACTTCACCCAGGCGATGGCGACCCTGGACCGGGTGGCCGCCGCGCTGCCGAAATCGTCCGCCGAGCCGGCCGCCGCGCCGCGCTCCGAGCTGGACCGGATCAGTGCCGAGCGGGACCGCCAACTCGTCGAGGACTTCGCGGAGTTCGACGAGGAGGAGGAAGTCCGCGAGGCCGCGCAGAAGGCCCTGGACAGCGACGACCCGAACGCGATCAAGGAGTTCCTGGAGCACGGCGAGGCCGACGCCCGCCAGCGCGCCAAGGACAAAAAGAACGGTTCCGACGCCGCGAACCGCAAGAAGATCGAGGCGATGCGCGGCACCGGCGGGCCGACCTTCAACGCCGAGGTCGAACGCGTCCTGGGACCGAAGGCGACCGCCAAGGACCGTGAGGACTTCCTGGCCTTCGGTGCGGAGATCGCCCGCCAGAAGGACCAGAAGGACGAGAAGAACGCCAAGGAGCGCGCGGCCGAACTCCGCAGGCGTGTGGAGCTGCTGGCCGGCGCCGGCGGCCCCGAGGTGAAGAAGGCCGCCCAGGCCGCGCTGGACGCGGGCACCGACAAGGCGATCGAGGAGTTCCTGGAGAAGGGCTACCAGATCGCGGCGAAGAAGGACGCCGACGACCGGGCGGCCCACGAGAAGGCCCAGAAGGAGGCCCAGGAGGCCGCCGAGAAGCTGCGTGAGCTGGCCGAGAAGGCACGGCGCGCGGCGGAGGCCCGTACCAAGCTGATCGGCTTCCACGGGGATGCCGTCAAGGCGCTCAAGGACGCGTCGAATGCGATGACGTCGGCGGCCCGAGCATCGCGTGAGGCCGACCGGATGCTCTCGGCGGACCGGGCCGGCAAGCGCCTGTCCTCCTACGACGACGTCAAGGCCGAGGTCGAACGCCAGGTCGGGTACGCCGCCGAGGCGGCCCGGCGGGCCAAGGTCGCGGCGGGCCAGGCCAAGGTGCAGGCCGACGTCCTGGTGGAGACCGGGCTGACCCATGGCACGCAGTGGTCCGAGGTCGCCTCGGGCATCGCGGCCGCGTCGGAGGCGGCGGCCAAGGCGGCCCGGACCGCTCAGCACGCCGTCGACGCCACCGCCGCCGACGCCGCGGCGCTGGACGGCAAGAACGCGGCCGAAGCGCACGAGCAGCAGGCCAAGCAGTGGCGGGCCAACGCCGAGGAGCACGCCAGGGCGGCAGCCGAGCTGGCGGCGGCAGCCGACAAGCAGGCCAAGGTCGCCGCGGACGCGGCCTCCCGGGCCAAGCAGGCCCGCATCGACGCCGAGAAGGCGGAAAAGGAAGCCTGGGAACACGCCAAGAAGACCCGCGAAGCCCGCGTCGAGGCCCAGCGTCAGGCCAGGATCGCCGCCGAGCAGCGCGCGATCGCCGAACGCGAGCGCAACCTGGCGGCCCAGGCACGGGCCCGCGCCGAACGCGAGCGTGACAACGCGGCTGCGGCACGGGCACGTGCGGAGGCCGAGGCCCGTACGGCGTCCGCGGCCCGCGCGGAGGCCCAGGCGGCTGCGGCCACGGCGGCTTCGGCGCGTGCCAGTGCCGCCGAGAAGGAAGGTGTCGCGGCCAAGGCGGACGAGAAGGCACGCGGCGAGGAGACCAACGCCCGCAACGCCCGCAACGCGGCGTTCAAGGCCGAGCAGAACCACCAGGCCAAGGAGGCGCGGGCCAGGGCCACCGAGGCGATGGCCGCTTCGGGCCGCGGCACCGCCGCCGCCGGCGAGGCCAGTGCCGCGGCACAGGCGGCCCGCGCGGACGCCAACACCGCCGGTGCGGCGGCCGGTCAGGCCCGCAGCGCCGCCGACACCGCCAGCGGCGCGGCAGTGCGCGCCCGTTCCGCGGCCACCGAGGCCGCGGGCGCGGCTGCCCGTGCCCGGGCCGCGGCGGCCGAGGCCGGCGCACACGCCGCGCGTGCCAACGCCGCCGCCAACAAGGCCGAGGCCGCTGCCGCGCGTGCCAACGCCGCGGCCAACAAGGCCGAAGCCGAGTACCAGGCCACCCATGCCGCCGCGCTGAAGGCCAACACCAAGGCGGCCGAGGCCACCGCCCAGGAAGCCCGCGCCGGCATCGCCGCCCACGAGGCATCCCGCCTGGCCGGACAGGCCGCCATCGAGGCCAACCACTCCCTCCAGGCAGCCAACCGCACCAAGGACGAGGCCGAGGGCGCGGTCCGCGAAGCGGCCATGGCCAGGCTCCAGTCCACCATCGCCGTCCAGGCGTCCGGAGCCGCCCGGACCACCGCGGCCGGCATCGCCGACCCCTCCAACACCGCCATCGAGCTGACGGCCCCCTTCGCAGGCAAGGACGTCGACGCCGACTTCGCCGCCGACGTCGCCAGGGCCGCCCAGGAGACCGGCGAGGAGCAGGTCGCCGCCGCCGAGGCCAGGGCCGCCGAAGCGGTCAAGGCCGCCGAGGCCGCCGAGGCCGCCGCCAAGCGCGCCAACGCCCAGGTCGCCCCGGCCTTCAAGGCCGCCGCCGACGCCGCCAGGTCCTCCGCCAACGCCGCACGTTCCGCGGCAGCCGCCATGAAGTCCGCGGCACAGGCAGCGGCTGACGGGGCGAAGGCCAGGGCCGCCGCGGCATCCGCCAACAAGGCCGACGCCCAGGCCAAGGCCGACGCCGGCCTCGCCCGCGAAGCCGCCAACCAGGCCGCCGCGGACGCGGCAGCCGCACGCAAGGCCGCCAACGAGGCCGAAGCCGAAGCCGCACGGGCCCGCAAGGCCGCCGCCGAGGCGGACCAACACGCCGCCGCGGCCAACAGCGCCGCCAACCAGGCCGAACACGAGGCCAGCGTCGCCCAGGGCGCGGCAGCCCAGGCGGAGAAGGACGCCGCCGACGCGGGCAAGCTCGCCGACTCCGCCGAAAACCACGCCAAGTCCGCGGAGGCGGCGGCCAAGAACGCCAACAAGTACGCCAAGGAGGCGGACGAGGCGGCGAAGAAGGCCGAGGAGTACGAGCGGGAACAGGAGCGCAAGCGGCGGGCGGAGGCGGCCAAGCTGGATGGCAGCGGCGGTGGCCCCGAGCTGACTGAGGAGGACGAGCTGGCGCTCGAAGACGACGGCGTCACAGGTGCAGATCTCGATAAAGCTCGCAAGCTTGCCGACAAATCGATCGCCGATTTCCTGAAGGAAAACGGCGGTGAGATAATCGAAGAACTCATCGGTCTCGACGACATCAAAAAATGCGTCACCGAAGGAAACGTCGAAAGTTGCTTCTGGACGGTGATCGGCGCCCTCCCCTGGGGAAAGGCGCTCAAGGTCATCAAGGAGCTCCCAAAGATCACCAAGAGCATCGGCCGCATTGTCGGTGGCCTCGGCAAGTTCCTTGAAGAGTCCGCTGCGGCGAAGAAGCTGCTCGGCAAGCGCCAGGAAGCTGTTGGAAGATATCGCGAGGAAATCGCGGCATGCATACGAGACAGCAACAGCTTCACACCGGAAACACCGGTGTTGATGGCTGACCGCGCGCCCAAACCGATCAAGGATATCCAGATCGGACAGCAAGTTCTAGCAACAGACCCGAGTACCGGACAGACCGAGGCGCAGACGGTCGCTGACGTGATCATCCATACGGGGCAGAAGAACCTGGTCAAGATCACCATCGACACTGATGGCGAAGCCGGAAATGCCACTGCCACGGTCAACGCCACCGATGGGCATTCCTTCTGGGTCGACAATCGGGGTCGCTGGCTGAACGCCAAGAGCCTCAAGGCAGGCGACTGGCTCCGCACGCCTCAGGGTGACCTGCGAGAGGTTGTCAGCACCCACACCCGCACCGAGATCCGCAAGGTCTACAACCTCACTGTCGAGGGCGTCCACACCTACTACGTCCTGGCGGGCGAGACGCCCGTACTTGTTCACAATGCAACGTGCGGCGCCTTCAATGCGGTCAAGGGGTGGCAGACCCGGCACTTCGATGCAGGCAACGACAGTCTTCGACTGACGAAGGAGCGAATGCAGCACATTCTGGAACGTCACCACCCTAAGTATCGCAAGGGACCGGACAAGACCACGCAGACCAACTTCCGGAAGACGATGACGATCGATGATGTCGCGGATGCGGTCGGAGCGGTTGTGCAACAGAACCGTAGTCTCATCATCAAGCGCGGAATCCATGAGTTCTACGATGTGGAAGGTGTCTACAAGGGAGTGCGTTACCAAATGGGTGTCAGCAATGGCCGCATCGGCAACTTCTTCCCTCTGGAGTAGTCAATGATCATCATCGAGACTTACTACCGATCCGACGCCGGCGAGTTCCTCCCCTTCGAGTCCCAAAAATCCTTCTCGGAGGAATTTGATCTCATCGAGGGAGCCGTCGAGATCACGGTCGACGGCGAGACGCTCATCGGCACTCAGACATGGGACTACGTATTCCTGCTCTGGGCCTACCTCGCCGATATGGCAAAAAGACTGCAATCGGGAGATTCTGCTTCAATGCGCTTCCCCGATCAGCCGATTCAGCTTGATGCGCTCAGAACCTCGAACGGAATCCGACTCCATCTCCACGGAGGCCACCTGGATCGGGAGACAGTTGTCGACGAAGCACAGTTCCTGGAGGCCCTGTGCAGTAGAGGGAGTTCATTCTTCGGCACGGTCATCTCGAAATTTCCGGCTGGTCGCGAATCCATCGGGATCTACCGGAACAGGCTCGACGCACTGCGAGAGAGCTCATCTCGTGTGGCCCATTGGGAGGAAAGAGTCGACGGTCAGAAGGCGGCGGCACTTCAGGAGGCCGAACGCCGAACAGGACGGCGCTTGACTCCGGAAGAGCGCGAGAAGGTGATCTTCGACGTCGCAGGCCGCCGGATCGCCTTCCAGGACGTCGTAGCACGCGCGACCACAATTCTCGGAGAGGGGTGATGAGACCTCCCCTGATCTGGGGCAGTTGGAACGGTGCGGATAACAACTGTCTGCCGGTCCCCGGCTTGACGGTTGGGAAAGAATCGCATCACGATTCACTCTGAATCGCCTCCACTAGGGTGCGGCGGGCGCCCCTACGAGCGTCCGCCGCACCCTGTTGCTCATGTCGGACCTGAAAACGCCCGGGCATACCTACGCGTGGGAACGGCTGCCGTACTCGGCTTGGGACCATTCCGGCTCGGCGTGCTCGTCGAACCGGTCGGTCTTCTCAGGCGGGAGCACAAGCACCCGGCCGTTCCCGCTCGACGTAGGGCACCAGGGCCGCCTGCGGCAGTCCGGCCGGCGCGGGAATGCCGTACAGCTCCTCGAAGGAGGCGGGGGCGTTCTCCCAGTCCACTTCCCATACCAGGTGGCCGTAGGTGTCCGGCGTTTCGGCCAGGCGTGCGTGGCGCATGCGGGCCTGTACCTTGCGTGGTTCGAGGCCCGAGGCGACCAGCACGGCATCAGCGAAGTGGCGCAGGTCCCGGAACGTCGCGTTGTGCGGCACCGCAATGCCCTTTTTCCGGGCGCGTTCCTTGGCAAGGTCGAATTCCCGGCACACTGTGAACTCCCGTATCGGGGCCCAAATCCGGGTCACGGTGACCAGATCGCTGTGCTCCTCCGGGATCGGCCGCAGGCCCCGTCGCTCTCGTTTGCTGAGTTCCGCACTCGGCAGCGGTGCTCGCCGGCGCGCCATGTGCGACCTGTACTCGTCGCTGAGGAAGAAGCCGACGGCGAGTGGTGCGCGGCTGGCGTCGGTCTTCAAGCGGGTGGCTCTCCCCCGTTGCCGCTGCCATCGCTTCTCGCAGCCGTCGTCAGTGCTCGGTACGAGGCCGGAGCGGTCCGGGCACTCCGGTTCGTCGGGGTGTGGCCTGGATTTGTGCCAGTGGGCGTACGGCTCTTCTGTTGCCACCCAAGGGGCGCCTTCTCTCTTCGGCTCGGGGTGTGTCAACTTGCCCGAGGCAGGCGCTTGATGAATCGGGCAACGTCCGCCTCCCAGCAGCGAAGGGACCGGCCGCCCATGCGGAGTGGCTCGGGCCCGCGCTGCTCCAGCTCCCATGTGCCGGCCCAGTTGTAGAGCGTCTTGCGCGTCACGCTGAGGCGGTGCACCCCGCTGTCACCCGATCATGCAGCAGTTCCGTGTTCCGCTACCGCTACCGCTGCTGTTGCGTTCGCGGCTGGTCTGGCGGCGACGCTTGGCCTTCGACGTCGAGGCGGGGCAGGATCCGGTCGAGCCAGCGCGGGGTCCACCAGTTGCTCTTGCCGAGCACGGTCATGCTCGCGGGGACCAGGACAAGACGGATGACGGTCGCGTCGATGAGGACACTCACGGCCAGACCCAGTCCGAGCATCTTGACGATGATGTTCTGGCTGATGACGAACGCGGCGAAGACGCTGGTCATGATGAGGGCGGCGCAGGTGATCACGCGCGCGGTGATCTCCAGGGCGTGGGAGACGCTGTGGTGGGGGTCGCCCGTGCGCAGCCACGCTTCGTGGGCGCGGGAGAGCAGGAAGATCTCGTAGTCCATGCTCAGGCCGAAGACGATGGCGAACATCATCATCGGTACGTAACTCTCGATCGGCACCTTCCCGTTGACGCCGAGGGCCGGTCCGCCCCAGCCCCATTGGAAGACGGCGACGACGACGCCGTAGGAGGCGGCGATAGAGGCGAGGTTGAGCAGGGCCGCCTTGAGGGCCACGGGCAGTCCGTGGAAGACGGTGAGGATGATGAGGAAGGCCAGGGCGACGACGATGGCGATGATGAGCGGGAGGCGGCTGGAGAGGAGGCCGATGAAGTCGACCTGGACGGCGGTGGTGCCGGTGACGTAGCCGTGGGCGGCGGTGCCTGCGACGGCCTTGGGCAGGATCGTGTCCTTGAGGTGGTTGACCAGGGCCGTGGTGCTCCCGGCCTGGGGCGAGGCCGAGGGGATGACGGTGGCGGTCAGCACGTCCCCGTCGGGAGTGGTCTGCAAGGGACTGACGACGGCTGCCCCGGGCAGGTGGGACAGGGCGCCGCCGACCTGCCGGACGAGGGCGTTCCGGTCGGCGGGCGGTACGGGGGTGCCGTCGACGACGACGGTCAGCGGGCCGTTGGAGCCGGGCCCGAAGGCGGAGGACATCAGGTCGTGGGCGCGGCGGTCGGTGAAGTTCGCGGGGTCGGCGCCGTCGCCGATGTGTCCGAGCCGGATGGAGAACAGCGGGATGGCGAGGATGCCGACGATGACGATGCCGGCGGTCAGGAACCTCCAGGGGTGGCGTTCGATGCGCCCGGCGTACCGGTGCCAGCCGACGTGGTTCTCTCCGGTGTCGGGGGCCTTCTCGGCGACCGGGGTGCGGACGTGGTACCGGTCGATCCGCCGTCCGATCAGGCCGAGGAGGGCCGGGACGAGGGTGAGGGCGCTCAGCACGGCGGTGACGACGGTGATGCCGGCGGCGGTGCCGAGCTTGCCGACGAAGGAGATGCCGCAGGCCCACAGTCCCGCCAAGGCGATGATGACGGTGCAGCCCGAGACCAGGACGGCCCGGCCGCTGGTGGCCACCGCCCGTCCCGCGCTGACGGCGACGTCCATGCCGTCCATCACGTTCTGCCGGTGGCGGGTGAGGAGGAACAGGCCGTAGTCGATGCCGACCCCCAGGCCGATCATCGTGGCCAGGGTCGGCGAGACGGTGGAGAAGGTGAACGCGAGCGCCAGCAGCCCCAGGAAGGCCAGCCCCATGACGACGCCGACGAGCGCGGCGAGCAACGGCAGCGCGGCCGCCAGGACGCTGCCGAATCCGGCCAGCAGGACCACCACCGCCGCGCCGAACCCGATGAGTTCGCTGACCATGTCGTTCGGCTGCGGCCGGGCGAGTTCGCCCAGCGGTCCGCCGTACTCCACCTGCGCACCCGCTGCGCGCAGCGGCGCCACCGCCCGGTCCACACCGTGCAGATACTCCCGGCCCAGGGTGGCCGGCGGGACGTCGAACCGCACCGTGATGTAGGCGGTCCGCCGGTCGGCCGACAGCGGACCGGTCGTCGTGGGCGGTGCGAGCAGCGGATTGACCGCGGCCAGCACGTGCGGAAGCTTCCGGAGGGCCGTGACCGTGCCGCCGACCTGTGAGGAGACGGCGGTCAGGGGCTGCGTGGCATCGTGCAGCACTACCTGGGTGCCGTAGCCGCCGGCTGCCGGATCGTGCGCCTTGAGTACGTCCATCCCCTTCAGCGACTGGGTTCCGGGGAGGGTGAAGTCGTCGGAGAACGATCCGCCGAACGCCTTGTTCAGTCCCTGCAGTCCGCCGAGCGCGGCCAGCCACACGACGAAGACAACCACGAAGTGCCGGGCGCACCACTCGCCCAGGCGGCGCAGCAGCCCGCGCGGCTGTGCATCGTCCTGTACGGATGCGGTCACGCGCCCTCCGATGATCGGCTATCGACCTCGAGGACAGTAGAAACCGGTTGAGCCCGGAGCGCATACCGACGCCGGTGAACGAGTGGCACAAGCCGCCGGACCGGCGGAACAGCAGGGACTCCGACGCCCCGCGGCTTTCCGCGGGGCAGCCCGCCCTCCATCACCTGGGCGTCAGCCGTCCGTCCCACAGTTCAGCGCTACCTGCGCGCTCAACTGGCCGAGTACAACGCTCACTGGCCAACTACGGCGCTACCCGACCACATGACCGCTGATGTCCTGTGACAAGGCGGACGGTTCGCAGACTGCCTTCCGCCTGGAGCAGGGGGCAACGAGGTTCCGTGATTTCAGCGACCCGCTCCTGCCGGAGACCGATCCTCGGGTGTGCCGTACCGCCTTGCACGCCACAGCCCGGGCCGCCCGCGGGCAGGTCGGGAACTGTGCGGAGCGGCGGCACCGCTGAACTTCCACAGCGGCACGATCGTCGACCGAGACGGCACGCACGTCGTGGGCACTGGTGCCGATGAGAAGGGCGCGTGAGCGGTCCGGGTCCGGCAACCCCGTCGCTGCTGATTCTCCTCCGCCTCAGGGGTGTTGAGCAGGCGCTCGATATCGCGGGGGAGTGCCTGCGGGTCGGCGAGGGTCGAGAACGGGACAGGCAAGGGGCAACGGCCCGATCTCCGTGCAACGGCGTTCGAGTGGCCGTACGCGGAGTGCACACCGTCTCCGGCCTGAATCACGCTGCTGACCGACCGCGCACGACCATCCCACGCACCTCGCGCATCCCGCGCACCTCGCGCACACGACCTTCCCCCCGCTGCCCGAAGTCCGGCTCCGACCCGGAGACCAGGGGACCAGGGGGCCCAAGGAACCAGGGGACCCGGAGTCCAGGGGACCAGGGAAACCAGGGCATCAGTGTTGCGCCGGGGCCACGGAGGCGTCAGGCGTCCTTCTCCATCGTCGGTCGCAGGCGTTGCAGCAGGGCGTAGAGTGTCGCGCTCTCGGCTTCGTCCAGGGTGTCGAGGGCGCCGTGGGTCTGCTGCATCTCCTCGCGCACGCGGCGGATGATCTCGCGGCCCGCGTCGGTCGCGACGACGTTCTTCACCCGGCGGTCCGCGGGGTCGGCTTCGCGGCGGACCAGCTCACGGGCTTCCAGGCGGTCCACGATCCCCGTGACGTTCGACGCCTCGCACACCAGCAGGGCGGCGAGGCCGCGCATCGGCAGCGGGCCGTCGAGCTGGGCGAGGACCTTGGCCTGCATGGCGGTGAGGCCGTGATGGGCTGCGGCGGCAGCGAAATCGCGCCATTGGGCGGTGCCGATGGCGGCGAGCAGTTCCAGCAACTGGAGCTTGGTGGGGGCCTGCGGGGTGGTGGCGCTCATAGCTGGAGCGTACCCAAGGTGCTTCATGTCATCAATTATTTACTTGACCACTTTAACTATCTCCGTCTACCGTCTGCGAAGTACTTGATGTTCTTAAACATCTATGGTCTGAAGCACTGAGAAGGTCCCGCAAGCCATGAGCCACGCCGCCGCATCAGCCCCCGCCGCCGGGCGACGGAACGAGACGGTCATCGTCCTCGCCCTGAGCCTGGCCGCCATGGTCGTGTCGATGATGCAGACCCTGCCCGTCCCGATCCTGGGCCTGATCCAGCGCGACCTCGGCACCTCGACCGCCAACGTCAGCTGGGTGACCACCGCGACCCTGCTGTCCGCCGCCGTCTTCACCCCGCTGCTCGGCCGCTTCGGCGACCAGCACGGCAAGAAGCCCACCCTGGTGGCCGTGCTCGTCGTCATGGTCGCGGGCTCCGTCATCGCCGCGCTCGCCGGCTCGCTGCCGCTGCTGATCCTGGGCCGGGTGCTCCAGGGCGCCGCCACCGCGATCTTCCCGCTGGCCCTTTCCGTCCTGCGTGAAGAGGTCCGCTCGCAGAAGCTGCCCGGCGCCATGGCACTGGTCAGCGGCACCCTCGCCTTCGGCAGCGGGCTCGCGCTCGTCGCCACGGGCCTGCTCACCTCCGGCGCTGACGCCGACTACCGCAACGCCTTCTGGATGGCGACCGGCTTCGCGGTCCTCGCCCTGCTCGCCGTCGTCCTCCTGGTCCCGGCGACCCGGCACAAGACCGGCGGACGCACCGACTTCCTCGGCGCGCTGGCCCTCGGCATCGCCCTTCTGCTGCTCCTGCTGCCGATCTCCCAGGGCCACGAGTGGGGCTGGTCCTCCGGCCGAACGCTGGGAGCCTTCGCCGGCGCGGTCGTCATGATCGCCGTCTGGGTCCTGGTCGAGCTCAAGGTCCGCGAGCCCCTCGTCGACATGCGGATGTTCGTCCACCGCCCGGTCCTCATGGCCAACCTCGCCGGCATCCTCGTCGGCTTCGGCATGTTCGCGAACTTCCTCGGCGTCTCCTACCTCGCCCAGATGCCCAAGGCGCTCACCGGCTTCGGCTTCAACGCCTCCATCCTGCGCGCATCCGTCGAGTTCCTGCTGCCCGGCGCGATCGTCTCCCTGCTCGCCTCGCCCATCGGCGGCCGGCTCGTCCGACACCAAGGCCCCCGGTACGTGCTCGGTATGGCCGCCGCATTCGGAGCCGTCGGCTTCGGCTGGCTGGCCCTCGACCACGCCCACACCGCCTCGGTCATCGGAGCCAGCCTCATGACCGGCGCAGCCGTCAGCTTCGGCTACGCCGCCATGCCCGCCGTCATCATGGCGAGCGTCCCGCACCACCAGAGCGGCATCGCCAACGGCATCAACTCGATCTCCCGCTCCACCGGCAGCGCGATCGGCAGCGCCGTCGTCACCACGATCCTGGCCTCCAAGACCATCGAGCACCTGCCGGCGGGCGTTCCGCCGCTGCCCGCCGAATCCGGGTTCACGCTCACCTTCGGCATCGGGGCCGCCGCCTTCGCGCTCGTCGCGGTGATCAGCCTGCTCGGCCTGCACGGACAGCACGGCCCCCGGGCCGACGAGGCAGGCACGGCAAACGCGGGCACCTCGTCAACTCCGGTAGCGGAGACGGCCGTTGCCGATCAGGGCGCCGGTCCGGTTGTCGATCCGGTTGCCGGTCCGGTAGCTGATCCGCTGGCTGGTCCGGCTACCGAGCCTGCCGTCCAAGCCGATGCGGTCCAGGTCGATTCCGTCCCGGCCGGGGCCGGGTTCCACGGACTGGTGCGGGACGCCGCAGGTGAGGTGCTGGGCGGTGCCGGCCTCACCCTCATCTCGCCGGACGGACGGCAGGTGGGCCGCACGGCCTCCCAACCCGACGGCCGGTACGCGCTGCACGCCCCGACAAGCGGCCCGTACGTACTGATCGCGACCGCCGACGGCCACCAGCCGCAGGCCGCCACGGTCACGGCAACGGCCGCCCCGGTCCCGTACGGCGTCCGACTCCCGCGCACCACAGGACCGGCCGGTGTGCAGGTGCGGGGCACCGTACGCGCCGGGGAGGGCGCCCGTCCGCTGCCCGACGCCCGGCTGACGCTGGTGGACGCCGCCGGGAACGTGGTGCGCACCACCCTCACGGACACCGATGGCGCCTACGCCTTCACCGACCTGACCGCGGGCGAGTACTCGCTCATCGCCAGCGGCTACCCGCCCGTGGCATCGACGCTGACCGTCGAGGGCCGCGATACGGACAGCTTCGACATGGCGCTGGCACACCCCGCGGCGCCATAGGCGGCGGTGTCCGGGATCGCAGGCAGCCCACCCGACAGGCGGACTCCCGCGACCTCCCGGACACCCGGCCCCCACACCCATGCACAGCAGCACGTTGCACACACCTACCGACACTGACAAGGAGTTTCCCCATGACCGCCACGACACCCGCCGCCTCCCGCGCGGCCGAGATCCTCTCCCGGCCCATCGCCCTGAACGGCCTGACCGTCCCCAACCGCATCGCGATGGCGCCGATGACGCGGATGTTCTCCCCGGGCGGCGTCCCTGGTGAGGACGTGCTCTCGTACTACGCCCGACGCGCCGCCGCGGGTGTGGGCCTGATCGTCACCGAGGGGACCTACGTCGGCCACGAGTCGGCCGGATCCAGCGACCGGGTACCGCGCTTCCACGGCGAGGAGCAACTGGCCGGCTGGGCCAAGGTCGCCGATGCCGTGCACGCCGCGGGCGGCACCATCGTCCCGCAGCTGTGGCACATCGGCATGGTCCGCAAGCAGGGCGAGCCGCCCTTCGCCGACGCCCCCGCCGTCGGCCCCTCCGGCATCCGCGTCGACGGCACTGAAGGCGCCGGCAAGGCCATGACCCAGCGCGACCTCGACGACGTCATCGGCGCCTTCGCCGAAGCCGCCGCCGCGGCCGAGCGCATCGGCTTCGACGGCGTCGAACTGCACGGCGCCCACGGCTACCTCCTCGACCAGTTCCTGTGGGCGGGCACCAACCGCCGCACCGACGCCTACGGCGGCGACGCCGTGGCCCGTACCAAGTTCGCGGCCGAGATCGTGGCAGCCGTCCGCGAGACCGTCTCCCCCGACTTCCCGGTGATCTTCCGCTACTCGCAGTGGAAGCAGGAGGCATACCGCGCCCGCCTCGCCCAGACCCCGCAGGAGCTGGAGGCGATCCTGGCCCCGCTCACCGCGGCCGGCGTCGACGCCTTCCACGCCTCCACCCGCCGCTACTGGCTCCCCGAGTTCGACGGCTCGGACCTGAACCTGGCCGGCTGGACCAAGAAGCTCACCGGCAGGCCCACCATCACCGTCGGCTCGGTCGGCCTCGACGGCGACTTCCTGCGCGCCTTCGCCGGCGAGGGTGCCGCGGTCGGCAGCATCGACAACCTCCTGGAGCGCCTGGAACGCGACGAGTTCGACCTGGTCGCCGTCGGCCGCGCCCTGCTCCAGGACCCGCAGTGGGCGGCGAAGGTCCTGGGCAACCGCTTCGAGGAGCTCCAGCCCTACGACGCGGCGGCGCTGAAGACGCTGAGCTAAGTAAGACGCGCCGGCGAGCGGGCCCGATCGCGGAGGGTCGGCGGAGGGTTGGGGCGGTCCACTGATGGTGGACACCGAGAATCCCCAGTGGCGGACGAGTTGGGTTTCTGAGCCGTGGCGACGCTCTGTGAGTGTCTTCGTCATAGCACGCCGCTCGCTCCGCTGTCGGGAGGGCTGGGCCTTCTGCTGGTGTCTCGCGTCGAGTGCGTCAACTGACCTCCGAACGCGAGTGGTTGAAGGTGTCCCTACTGCCCGCGCACCCGCGGGAGCTGAACGCGGTCGAAGGAGTCGAAGAAGTCGAAGAAGGTGCAGGCGCAGGGCCGCTGCGGCGATGGACTACAGCGGCCCGCCCGGATCCCAGGGTCAGAACCAGTCCAACATGCACCTGCAGAAGCCGAACGGATCGACGCCGGACGCTGCCAGGCCGAACAGCGGGGAGCGGAACCCGTCGAACGGACCGGAGCCACCCCGATCGCCGCCGCCCCGATCGCCGCCGCCCCCACCGACATCCCTCGGACGGACACCGCCCAGACCAGAGCCGTCATCATCACCACGACACTGGTCACACCCGTCACCCCGATCGCGGTCGCCCCGAACCCCGTCACCTCGATCCCCGTCGCCCCCACCGACATCCCCCGGACCGACACCACCCAGACCAGAGCCGTCATCATCACCGCGGCCCCGACCGCCGTCCCCCCGATCCCCATCTCCCCGATCCCCGTCGCCCCCACCGACATCCCCCGGACCGACACCACCCAGACCAGAGCCATCATCATCACCACGACACTGATCACACCCGTCACCCCGATCGCCGCGGCCGTGGTCATCGCTCGCCCCCACGACCCGGCCCTGTGGGACGCCCTGGGCCGGGCCAGCGAGTGAGGCGGCCATCGCTGCGGCGAGCGCCGCAGCGGCAAGCGAACGGACTATGTACGTACGCATCGCGCTTTCTCCTGTGTCGGCGGGAAATCGGACGCGGGATGAGTACCTCCGCACACCGGATTTCACGCAGGCGCGCCGATTTCCCACTCCAATGGCCGCCAAGGTTGCTCCACTCGTGGCCCTGGGCCGAGACCGAGGAAGGCTGGGGACAACCTGCGTGCCCGGGCCCGGGCACGGTGCCGGGCCGGGCCGGCGGCGCTCAGTCGTCGCGCCGTCCTCGTCGGCGGTGGTATGGGCGGCCGTCCAGATGTAGGCGAGGGTGTGCAGGAGGTCGGGGCCGAGGATGCCGGTGAGGGTGTTCTCCAGGGTTTCGGTTTCGTCCGGGTCGACGATTCCGGCGTCGCGGCGGGCGAGGATCGACCCGGCGGTGAGAGCCGGCTGCCACCGGTCGGTCCGAGCGGCTGCGGTGAAGTCGTTCAGGACCAGGGTGCGGACAGCTGCGCGCAGGTGCGGCGGTCGCCGGGGCGGCGGTGCAGGTGCGGCCTCGGTACCCAGGACATCGGCGATCTCCTGAAAGGGGATCAACTCGCGTAGCTGTGCGCCCAGCCGGCCTCGCCCGCCTGCTGACCGGCGGCGAGGTGGCGGGCCACGCGGACCGCCGTGCGGTTGATCTTCAACGAGGCGGCCAGGTCGTAGGCCGAACCGAGGTGGATCTGCACGCTGAACCGTGAGGCGAGCGCCTCGGTCAGCACCGCCCCGTGTACGCCCGGGTTGTGACCGGCGATCACGTAGAAAGTAGAAAGCCGTCGGCGGTGGTGATCGTCTCGCCTTGGTGGGCCTTGACCTGGATCTGGCGGCGCGCGTCCATCGCGGGATGGAGGGCGGCCAGCACATTCGGGGAGATCAGTGTCGCGTCGTCCAGGAGGAGGGCGCGGCCTTCCTGCAGGGCGGTGACCCGCAGTCCGTAGATGACTTCGTAGCCGCCGTTTTCGTCCTGGGTGTACTCGCCGATCAGGTCGCCGACGGTGGTGTCGCCGTCTCCGGCCACCGTGATCAGGTCGGGGAAGGCCGCCTCGATCGGGGACGACTTTCCTGTGCCTGGCAGCCCGTACAGCAGTAGCGCCACGCCTCCCTCGCGCAGCCTGCGCAGCGTTTCGACATCCGGGAGCTGTGCCAGGGCCCCGGGGTGGTAGTGCTGTCCGTTCGGGCGGGGGATGGGCCGCGGCCTCCCGCCCGGCGGTGGAGCGGCCGTGGCGGGCTGGGCGGTCGAGCGAGGTCGGGGCACCGAAAGGCCCCGCAGACGACGTTTTCCCTGGTCAGGGTGGAGAGAGCGGACGAGTCGGCCTGTACGCCGGGTTCTGTCTCCGGGCGACCTTGCGGTCGGCCGGGAGGCGGCCATCCATCTAGGGCTGTCGTTGCCGGCAGCCTCGTGCGGTCTACCCGCGGACTCGGGCGGGCAGCCCTCGTACGTCCGCGCAGGGGCATCGTGCGATGCCCCCTCTTGACCTTGCTCCGGGTGGGGTTTACCTAGCCCTCCGAGTCACCTCGGAGGCTGGTGGTCTCTTACACCACCGTTTCACCCTTACCGAGGACCGAGGTCCCCGGCGGTCTGCTTTCTGTGGCACTGTCCCGCGGGTCACCCCGGGTGGGCGTTACCCACCACCCTGCCCTGTGGAGCCCGGACGTTCCTCGGGGGGATACGGGATCCCCACGCGACCGCCCGGCCGGCTCGTCCGCCGTGGTGACCATGCTACCTGGCGGGCCGCGGGGGCTTGACCTTGCCGTGGCGTCAACGTTTTTCATGGCGGTATGGGGATCGGGGAGGCGGGATGAGGATCGGGGAACTGGCCGGGCTGGCCGGGGTCAGTACGCGGACCGTGCGGCACTACCACCATGTCGGGCTGCTGCCGGAGCCGGAACGGCGGGCCAACGGGTACCGGGAGTACGGGCTGCGGGACGCGGTGGCGCTGGCGCGGGTGCGGCGGCTGACGGAGCTGGGGATCGGGCTGGACGAGGTCAGGGACGTACTGGCCGATGACGCGGGGCGGGAGCTGCGGGACGTGCTGGCCGAGCTGGACGGGGATCTGGCGCGGCAGGAGGCGGTGATCCGGGAGCGGCGGGCGCGGCTGGCGGCGCTGCTGCGACGGGCGGAGGAAGCGGGCGGGCTGCCGGAGGAGGGGCCGGTGTCGGAGCAACTGGCGGAGGTTTTCGGAGAGATGGCGCGGACGTCGGCGGCGCTGCCGGGGCCGGAGCCGGCGATGGCGGTGCGGGACCGGGAGGTGCTGGCCCTGCTGGAGACGGCGGGTGGCGAGCGGGCACAGGCGGCACTGGCGGCGGCGCTGCGGGAGGTGTTCGCGGTGCCGGGCGCGATGGAGCGGGCGTATGCGGCGTACGGGCTGATGGACGGACTGGTGGGGGTGGCGCCCGGGGATCCGCGGGTGGCGGAGGCGGCACGAGCGGTCGTGGAGTGCCTGCCGGAGGAGGTGGTGGAGCGGATCTCCGCCTGGGGTGGGGAGCCGATCGGTGGGCGGGAGGTGGCGTTCTGGACGTCTCTGGTCGCCGGGGATCTCGCACCCGCGCAGGAGGAGGCGATCCGGATGGTGATGCGGATGATCGTCGAGCGGGCGCGATGAGTGGGCCGAGGCCGGGGGCGCGGGAGGTGGTGCGGCGGTTGGCCCGCCATGAGGCGCGGTGGCTGATGAGCCTGGTGTGGTGGGTGGGGCGGCGGCGGGCCGGGGTGGCGGCGGGTGACCGGGCCCTGGCGTACGCGGGGGCGCAGGCGGCGCTGGTGTACGGGCTGACCTTTGTCTGCGTGGTGGAGACGGTCGGGGTGAGTGCGCTGCTCGCGGGCATGCCGGCGCTGCATGCGGTGACGCTGGTCGCCGATGTCTACACGGTGCTGATGATGCTGGGGTTCCAGGCGTCGGCGGTGACCCGGCCGCATGTGCTCGGCCCGGAATCGCTGCTGCTGCGCGCCGGCGCCCGCAGGGAGCTGCGGATACCGTTGGAGCGGATCGTCGCCGTCCGGTACGACCTGCGGCTCACCCAGGACGCGAAGAAGGGGGACGGGGTACTGGAGATGGCCGTGGGCGGGCAGACGTCGGTGACCGTGGAGCTGGCCGAACCGGTCGTCGCGGTAGGGGTGTTGGGGCGGCCGGAGGTGGTGCGTACGGTGCGGTTCCATGCCGACGACGCGCGGAGTGCGGTGCGGGATGTGCGGAGTGCGGTGGAGGCGTGGCCGGACGCGGTGGCGGACGGGGCGGAGCCCGGGGACAGCGTCACGCCGGTGTGAAGAGGACCGGCTCGCGGCCCGGTTCGGCCTCGGCGAGGCGGACCTCGATGCGGTGGCCGAGGGGCAGCGCGGGGCCGTCGGGGGGAGCCGCGACACGGCCGATGACGGCGGGTTCGCAGAGGTGGACGATGCCCTGGGTGGGGTCGTCCACCTGGCGGTCGACGACCAGCGCCTCGAAGGTGTCGCCGACCCGGTCGCGGAGCAGGGCGGCTTCGACGAGGTCGACGCAGGCGCGCTCGACCTGGTTGGCGCGCTGGGTTCCGGTCTCCATCTCGTGCGGGAGGTTGCGCAGCGCGCCGCGGACCCAGTCGGACGGGCCGCGGCCGGCGGAGGCGGCCAGGCAGAGTTCCGAGGTGTAGCGGTCGACGAGCCGGCGCAGCGGCGCGGTGGTGTGGGCGTACGGGGCGGCGACCGCGGCGTGCACGGCGGCGGACGCGGGCGGGGCGGTGCCGTCGAAGACGCTGTAGCCGGCGCCGCGCAGCAGGGCGGTGCACTCCAGGAGGAACGCGGCGTGCGTGGCGCGGCGCGGGTCGAGGGTGCGGATCAGGGCCGCGTACGAGGTGTGGTGCGGCCAGTCGACGCCGAGGGCCTGGGCGGTGAGGCGGAGGCGGGCGACCGAGCCGTCGGGGGCGGTGGGCAGGGTGCGCAGGATGCCGGTGCCGGAGGCGAGCATGAGCTCGGCGGCGGCCATACCGGTGAGCAGGGAGATCTGCGAGTTCCAACCGTAGGCCGGGAGCGGGGCGCGGTATTCGAGGGTGTAGCTGCCGGCGTGCTGGACGATCTCCTGCTCGGGGACGTTGAGGGAGATCGCGCCCCGGGCGACCTCCAGCTCTTCGCGGCGCAGCCCGATCGCGCGGAGCAGGGCGAGCGGCTCCTCGGCGGTGCCGTTGTCGAGGACCCGCTGGACGCCCGCGTAGTCGAGCTTGGCGCGGGAGCGGACCAGGGCGCGGCGTACGGAGGCGACGGTCAGCGCGCCGTCGGCGTCGAGGTCGAGCTGCCACAGGACGGCCGGGCGGTCCTGGTCGGGCAGCAGGCTGGCGGCGCCCTCGCTGAGCACCGTCGGGTGCAGCGGAATCCGTTCGTCGGGGAAGTAGAGGGTGGTCACCCGGTGGTGCGCCTCGGCGTCCAGGGCGCCGCCCGGGGTGACGAAGGAGGCGATGTCGGCGATGGCGTAGTGGACGCGGAACCCGCCGTTGGACCGCCGGGACAGGAACATCGCCTGGTCCAGGTCCCGGGAGCCGGGCGGGTCGATGGTGAAGAGGGGCAGGTCGGTGGCGTCGTGGAGGGTGTGCTCGGTGGCCACCTCGCCGTCGCCGGCCGGGATGCGCGGGGCTCGCGCGGCGCTCTCCGCCTCGGCCTGGGCGGTGGGCGGGAAGTGGTCCGGGATCTCCAGCCGTACGCGCAGGTCGTGCAGCGCGGCCCGCAGCGGTGCCTCGGCTGCGTCGGTCACATGCATATGGCGACGGGGCATGAAATCGAGCCTATGGCGGGCGGGCGCTCCCGGCGCGGTGTGCGGGCGCCCGGGCCCTCGGTGCGTCGGCGGGGGCGGGGAGGCCGGGACCCGGGGCCCGTCCGGTGGGCCGGGACCGGAAAAGGGCCGGTCAGGAGGGAGCGGCAGGAGGCACCGGGCGCGCCCTGGGTCCGTCCGGACAGACCCTAAGCTTTCGGCGGGGCCGCACCCCCGCTCGTACCACTGCGAAGGAGAACACCGTGCTCGTGCTGTTGCCGCCGTCCGAAGGGAAGGCCGCCGGAGGGGCCGGTGAGCCGCTGGATCTCGGGGCGCTGTCGCTGCCGGGGCTGGCCGGGGCGCGGGCGGAGGTGCTCGCGGAACTGGTCGAGCTGTGCGCGGCCGATGCGGCCAAGGCGCAGGAGGTGCTCGGACTGAGCGACGGCCTCAAGGGGGAGGTCGCGAAGAACGCGGCGCTGCGTACGGCGGGGACCCTGCCGGCCGGGGAGATCTACACCGGGGTGCTCTACGACGCCTTGGGGCTCGCCTCCCTGGACGGGGCGGCGCGGAAGCTGGCCGAGCGGTCGCTGCTGGTGTTCTCGGGCCTGTGGGGCGCCGTGCGGATCCTCGACCGGATCCCGTCGTACCGCTGCTCGATGGGGGTGAAGCTGCCGGCGCTCGGCGCGCTGGGGGCGTACTGGCGGGGGCCGATGGCGGAGGTGATGCCGCAGGTGGCCGGGGACGGTCTGGTGCTCGATCTGCGCTCGGCGGCGTACGCGACGGCGTGGAAGCCGAAGGGGGAGGTCGCCGGGCGGACCGCGACCGTGCGGGTGCTCCAGTCGAAGATCGTGGGCGGGGTGGAGAAGCGCTCGGTGGTCAGCCACTTCAACAAGGCGACCAAGGGTCGGCTGGTGCGGGACCTGCTGACGGCCGGGATCGAGCCGGCGGGGCCGGCGGGGGTGGTCGAGGCGCTGCGCGGGCTGGGGTACGTGGTCGAAGCCGAGGCGCCGGCGAAGGCCGGCAAGGCGTGGGGCATCGATGTGATCGTGACGGAGCTGTGATCGGGGCGGAGCTGTGATCGGGGCGGTGGAGCTGTGAGGCGGAGGGGACGGCGGTAGAGGGGCACGAAGTCACTGTTGCAGGGTGTGCAATGAGCGTTGCAGGGAGTAGGGCAGCGGGCGCAGTATGGGCGGCGTGACCAGCGCCGCCTCCTCCCCCGTCCCGTCCCCCCGGCCCCCGGCTTCGTTCGGGCCGGGGAGATCCTCGTCCCCGTCGGTGCTCGGCCTCGCTCCCGTCATCCCGGTCGTCGTGCTCCAGGACGCCGCCGACGCGGTACCGCTCGCCCGCGCGCTGGTGGCGGGCGGGCTGCCGGCGATCGAGATCACCCTGCGCACGCCCGCCGCGCTGGAGGCGATCCGGGCGGTGACCGCCGAGGTACCCGAGGCGGTGGTCGGCGCGGGCACCCTGCTCACCCCCGAGCACGTCGCCGCGGCCGGTGCGGCCGGCGCCGCGTTCCTGGTGAGCCCCGGCTGGTCGCCGCGGCTGCTGCACGCCATGCGGGACTCCGGCATCCCGTTCCTGCCGGGCGTCTCCACGGCCTCGGAGGTGGTGGCGCTGCTGGAGGAGGGCGTCACCGAGATGAAGTTCTTCCCGGCCGAGGCGGCGGGCGGCACCGCCTATCTGAAGTCGCTGGCCGGGCCGCTGCCGCAGGCCCGCTTCTGCCCGACCGGCGGCATCGGCCCGGCCAGCGCGCCGTCCTATCTGGCGCTGCCGAACGTCGGTTGCGTCGGCGGCAGTTGGATGCTGCCGGCCGATGCGCTGACCGCCGAGGACTGGGGCCGGGTACGCCAACTCGCCCGGGGGGCCGCGGCGTTGGCGAACTGAGCCGCCCCATCCCGTCGACCCACCCGGCAACCGGACGGGCCCGGCGCATCGATGGCGATGTGCCGGGCCCGTCCGCGTACGGAGCGCGCGTCCCGCCAGGCCCTGTCGTCGAACTCCCGTCGTCCGCCCGAAGGGCGTCCGGACCCGGGCCCTGACGACAGGACCTAGCGCAGGTGCGAGGTGTCGTTCAGCAGCCGCAGCGAGGCGTTGCCGTCCGCGTAGTACGCCACCGCCGACAGCGACGCCGCCGACAGCTCCATCCGGAACAGCGACTCCGGCGGGGCGCCCAGCGCCAGCCGGACCAGGGTCTTGATCGGCGTGACATGGGTGACCAGCAGGACGGTCCGGCCCGCGTACCGGGCGAGGAGCTTGTCGCGGGCCACGGTGACCCGGCGGGCGGTCGCCGCGAAGGACTCGCCGCCGGTGGGCGCCGCCTTGGCCGAGCCGAGCCAGGCGTCCAGGTCCTCGGGGAAGCGCTCGCGGACCTCGGCGAAGGTCAGCCCCTCCCAGGCCCCGAAGTCGGTCTCGCGGAGCCCGTCCTCGACGCGGACCTCCAGGCCGAGCCGGGCGGCGACCGCGTCGGCGGTCTCCCGGCAGCGGCGCAGCGGTGAGCTGACGACGGCCTGGATCGTGCCGCGGGCGGCGAGCGCGGCGGCGGTCGCCTCGGCCTGGCGGCGGCCGGCGGCGGAGAGTTCGGGGTCGGTGCCGCCGCTGCCGGAGAAGCGCTTCTCGGGGGTCAGCGCGGTCTCGCCGTGCCGCAGCAGGACGAACGTCGCGGGCACGCCGAGGTCCGGCGGGCCCCAGCCCGCCGGTGGGGCGGCGGGGGCC
>NZ_KN708638.1:2429641-2447930 GCF_000805335.1 Streptomyces sp. CT34
GGTCCGCGGCGCGCGCCGCGGCGCTGCGGGCGGGCGCCCCGGCGGTGGCCAGTGCCGCCCGGGAGTCGCGCGCCTCCCACTGCTTGCCGTTCTTGCCCGCGTCCATCGCCTCGTTGGCGAGCCGGTCGGCGTGCTTGTTCTTCTCCCGGGGGATCCACTCGTAGCTGACCCGGTCCGCGGGGAAGACCGTCTTCGCCTCGGCGGCCAGCGGCTTCATGTCCGGGTGCTTGATCTTCCAGCGGCCCGACATCTGCTCGACGACGAGCTTGGAGTCCATCCGGACGTGGACGGTGGCCTGCGGGTCCAGCGCGTGCGCGGCGCGCAGCCCGGCCAGCAGGCCCTTGTACTCGGCGACGTTGTTGGTCGCGGTGCCGATGAACTCGGCGGCCTCGGCCAGCGCCTCGCCCGTCGCCGGGTCCAGGACCACCGCGCCGTAGCCGGCCGGGCCGGGGTTGCCCCGGGAGCCGCCGTCCGCTTCGACGATCAACTTGCGCGCCATGGCCTACAGGCCCGAGTCGGGCGTACGGACCAGGATGCGGCCGCAGTTCTCGCACCGCACGACGGCGTCGGCGGCGGCGGCCCGGACCTCGTTGAGCTCGGTGATGTTCAGCTCCAGCCGGCAGCCCTCGCAGCGGCGCTGGTAGAGGCGGGCCGCGCCGACGCCGCCCTCCTTGGCGCGGATCCGGTCGTAGAGCTTGACCAGTGCCTCCGGGATGTCGGCGACGGTCAGTTCGCGCTCCTTGGTGACGCTGGCGGCCTCGGCGTCGATCTCGGCGTAGGCGGCGTCCCGGCGGGCGGTGGCATCGTCGACCTTGGCCTGGATGGCCGCGACCCGGCCGGTGAGCTCGGCGGCCCGCTCCTGAGCGGCCTCGCGGCGCTCCATGACCTCCAGTACGACGTCCTCCAAGTCGCCCTGGCGCTTGGCCAGCGAGGCCAGTTCGCGCTGGAGGTTCTCCAGGTCCTTCGGGGAGGTGACGGCGCCGGAGTCCAGGCGCTTCTGGTCGCGGGCGGCGCGCTGGCGCACCTGGTCCACGTCCTGCTCCGCCTTGGTCTGCTCGCGGCTGGTGTCGCTCTCCTCGGTCTGCGCGGCGACGAGCAGGTCGCGCTGCTGGGTGAGGTCGGCCTCCAGGGTCGTCAGCTCGGCCAGCTCGGGGAGGTTCTTGCGCCGGTGCGCGAGCTGGGTGAGCCGGACGTCCAGGCTCTGGACGTCGAGAAGGCGGATCTGGTCGGCGGGCGCGGCGTTCAGCGTGGGGCTCCTGTGGTGTGGGAATTGTCAGGGGGGCTGGTGAGCGGGGCGGACGCCGCGTGGGCGGTCCAGGGGTCGGTGACCGTACGGGAGACATGCGTGCGCAGTCCCCAGCCGTGCCGGTCGGAGACCGCGTCGAGCTGGGCCGCGGCCTGCTCGCACCACGGCCATTCGGTGGCCCAGTGGGCCGCGTCCAGCAGCGCCAACGGGCTGTGCTGGGTGGCCTCGGAGGCCGGGTGGTGGCGCAGGTCGGCGGTGAGGAACGCGTCCACGCCGGCCGCCCGTACGTCGTCGAAGAGGCTGTCGCCGGAGCCGCCGGAGACCGCGAGGGTCCGGATCTCGCGATCCGGGTCGCCGGCCGCCCGGATGCCCTGCGCGGTGGCCGGCAGGCGGGCGGCGGCGTACCCGGCGAGCTCGGACAGCCGCATCGGGTGCGGGAGTTCACAGATCCGGCCCAGGCCGCGGCGGCCGGCCGGATCGCTCGCGTCCGGCACCAGGGGGCGCAGGATCCGCAGGTCCAGTGCGCCGGCCAGGGCGTCGGAGACACCGGGGTCGGCGGTGTCGGCGTTGGTGTGCGCGACGTGCAGGGCGATGTCGTGCTTGATGAGGCTGTGCACGACCCGGCCCTTGAAGGTCGAGGCCGCGACCGTCGTCGTCCCGCGCAGGTAGAGCGGGTGGTGGGTGACGAGGAGGTCGGCGCCGAGCTGCACCGCCTCGTCGGCGATCTCCTGCACCGGGTCGACGGCGAACAGCACCCGGCGGACCTCGGCGTCGGGGTCGCCGCAGACGGTGCCGACGGCGTCCCATCCTTCGGCCCGCTCGGGGGGCCAGAGGACGTCGAGCGCGGCGAGGACTTCAGACAGTGCGGGCACGGGGGGAAGGTTACCTCTCACCCGTGCCACCGCACCGCCCCGCGGTCCACCAAGGGCGCCCGGCACCGGGTGCGCGCGGGTCGGTGCCCGACGGGGAAGCCGCGCAGGTCGTCCAGGACGCTGCCGGCGGCGGTGACCGGGTTTCTTCGCCCTGGCCTCGTAGGCGGCGAGCTTCGCCCGGGCCCCGGAGGTCTTGTCGAGGGCGGCGGCGTTGAGCGGGACGTTCTGCTTGCGGGTGAAGCCGGGGCGGATCGGGAAGATGGCCGGGGCGATCCTGTCCGGCTTCGCGGTCTCCTCGGCGGCCCTGCCGGAGTCCTTGCCGCGCCGAAGTCCTCGCCGCCCTGGGCGACGGACATGGCGCCGGCGCCGTGGTCACACACTCCAGGCCGGATCGGCTGCCACCGGCCACCGGACGCGGCGCTCCGGCGCCCCGGCGACAACTCAGGGCGACCTGACCTCACGCATCCTCGAAGCACGAGGCACAACCACCCCACCCAGCACCGGCGAACCGGACAATCGCCACCCTTATGCGTGAAGACCGGCAACTGTCGTTGATCGGCCCGAAATGCGAAAACTAACGTCCCTCCACTGGAGGTGGCAACCGATGACGATCTGTGCCAGTGAGGACGCCACATCGCTCGACAGCCCGCACCGCGCGGCGCTGACGATCGCCGCCGACGGCTCGTACGCCGCCCGGCTCGCGCGTCACGACGACGCCGCCGGGAGCTGGTTTCCGGAGCGCTGGACGATCGGCGGCCCGGAGCCGTACGCGGTCCCGCTGCCGGGCAGTCAGCCCGAGGAGCCGGACAGCGAACTGCTGCCGCTCGCGGACGGCCGGGTGCTGATCCTGCGCCGCGTCGCCGACCGCTTCACCGTCTCGCTGCTCTACCCGACCGGCCCCGGGACCCGGGAAGTCCTGCTCGGCACCGTACCGGCGGACACCCTGACGCTGCTGCCACCCACCCCGCGCGGGACGCTCGGCTATGCACTGGCGCCCGGCGTGCGGGACACCGCGCTGTGGCTGGTGCACGGCGGCGCGGCCGGGCCGGAGCGGGTCGCCGTGGTGCCGGGGCGCTGCACGGGCGGCGCCTGGCTGGACCACGACGGGCGGCTGCTGGCGCTGGACCGGGAGCTGGACGGCCGGACCAAGACCGTGGTGGTCGATCTGGCGCGCGGCGGCCCGGCCAGTCCGCTGCTCCAGATCACCGAGGAGAGCAACGACCGGCTGCTGCTGGCCGATCCGGACAGCGGGCTGCTGCTCGTCCGGTCCGACGCCCCCGGGCACGACCGGCTGGGCTGGGGGGTGCTCGGCAGCAGCCTGCCGGTGCGCTTCCCGGAGTGCCTGCGGGCTCCCGATATGGCGGTGACGCCGTTCGCGGTGCAGCCGGGGCGGATGCTGCTGCCGGAGAGCTGTGCGGTGGCGTTCCGGATCGACGCCGCGAGCGGGACGTGGCTGGGCGTATGGCAGCCCGCGGGGCGGCGGTTGCGGCAGTTCCGGGTGCCGGCGGGCTGGCTGGCGGGGGCCGGGCTGTGGACGCGGGACGGTGAACTCCTGCTGCCCTACGCGACGGACGCGGTGCCGTGCGGGGTGGCGCGGATGGCCGTACCGCTGGAGCCGGTCGCGGTGCCACTGACGGTGCCGACCGCCGCCCCGTCCGCCGTGCCGCCCGCCCCGGCGGGCGGATCAGGAAGCACGCATTCCGGGGGCGGGATTGTCCCGGATGCTGCCCATACCGGCAACGACTCCACAGCATCTCCACATCCGAAGGCCGTCGACACGGAACCGAACAGCAGTCCCACGCATCCCCGAATGTGCAGGCCAGTGCCCCTGCAACAGGCACCTCTTGCGGCCCGGGAGGCCCGGTGGAGCGGTCAATCCCGCCCCGTTACTATTCGGGCGGGGGCTACGCAGCCGGTTGACCCGGCCACCGACAGCGCCGCACGGGTTTCGCCCCGGCGGTAGCTGGGGGAGGTCCCGACGCGTACAGCTGTAAGCGATCTGACGGAGTGACTCTTTCCATGTCCGAAGCCCGAACCGACACGACCCAGGCGCGCCCCCAGGAGGCATCCGCCCAGGCCGCCGAGGCCGCAGGCTCCGGCAAGCACCGCGGCCAGGCTTCCTCCAGCGAGGAGGCCCAGGCCGCCGTGCACGGCCGGCACCGCCGGGACCAGCAGGCGCAGACCGCCTGAGGACCCATCCGACGCCGACGGCCGTGGCCGCCGCACCGCTTCCCGCGGGCGAAGGCCACGGCCGTTTCCGCGCACGGACCGGTCCGCACCCGAACGGGCCGGCCGTCAGCCGTGCTTGAGGCCCAGCACCTCGCTCGCCGCGAAGGTCTCGTGCGCCGGGCGCCCGTCGTAGTACGGGGTCAGCAGGCCGTCCAGCTCCTCGTAGCTGAAGACCTCCCCGGCGGTGTCGAACTTGGCGGCGATCCGCGGGCGTTCGGCGATCGCCACCATCCCGCCGTGGACGACCAGCAGTTGGCCGTTGACCCGGGCCGCGGCCGGGGAGGCCAGGTAGCCGACCAGCGGCGCCACGTGCTCGGGTGCCAGCGGGTCGACGCCGCCGTCGTCCGGGGCCGGGAACCCGGCGAAGACGTCCTCGGTCATCCGGGTGCGGGCGCGCGGGCAGATCGCGTTCGCGGTCACGCCGTACTTGGCCAACGCCAGCGCCGTGGAGGTGGTGAGGCCGACGATGCCGCCCTTGGCCGCCGCGTAGTTGGGCTGGCCGGCCGAGCCGGCGAGGAACGCCTCGGACGAGGTGTTGACGATCCGCCCGTGGACCGGGCCGCCGGCCTCCTTGGAGCGGGCGCGCCAGTGCGCGGCGGCGAAGTGGGTGGTGTTGAAGTGCCCCTTGAGGTGGACGCGGATCACCGAGTCCCACTCGTCCTCGGTCATCGAGAACACCATCCGGTCCCGGAGGATCCCCGCGTTGTTGACCAGGATGTCCAGCCGGCCGTAGGTGTCGATCGCCAACTGGACGAGTGCGCCGGCCTGTTGGTGGTCGGCGACGTCGCCGAGGTGGGCGACCGCCTGCCCGCCCGCGGCGCGGATCGCCTCGGCGACCTCCTCGGCGGGGGCGGCTGAGGCGGTGCCCGAGCCTCCCCCAAGGTCGTTGACGACGACGCGGGCGCCGAGGCGGGCGAGTTCCAGGGCCTCGGCCCGGCCCAGACCGCGTCCGGCACCCGTGACGATCGCGGTCAGGCCCTCCAGTGGCTGTGCCATGCGTGTCCTCTCCTGTGCAGTCGTCCCGTACGGCGGTGCGGCGTCGGATCTCGATGCGGGTTCGGATCCCGATGCGGGTCAGATCTCGATACAGGTGCGGAGCGAGGTTCCCGAACGCATCTGGTCGAGGGCGTCGTTGACCTCGGCGAGCCGGACGCGGTGGGTGATCAGCCCTTCGAGGTCGATCCGGCCGGCCCGCCACAGCGCGATGGCCCGCTCGTAGGACCGCAGCACGTCGCCGCCCCCGTACAGCGACGGCAGGATCCGCTTCTCGTCGAAGAACAGCTCGAACATGTTGACCTGGAAGCTGTCGTCCAGCGCGCCCGCGCCGACCACGCACAGGGTGCCGCCGCGCCGGGTCGTCTCGTACGCGGTGCGGGCCGTGGCGGACCTGCCGACGACCTCGAAGACGTAGTCGAAGCCCTCACCACCGGTGATCCGGGCCTTGGCGTCGGCGAGTTCGTCCGGCGCGACGGCCTCGGTGGCGCCGAAGCGGAGGGCCGCCTCGCGGCGGGCGGCCACCGGGTCGACGGCGATGATCTGCGCGGCCCCGCAGGCCCGCGCGCCCTGGATGACGGAGATGCCGACGCCGCCGCAGCCGATCACCGCGACCGAGGACGCGGCCGCCACCCGCGCGGTGTTGAGGGCGGCGCCGAGGCCGGTGGTGACCCCGCAGCCGATCAGCGCGGCGATCTCGTACGGGACGTCGTCGGGGATGGGGACCGCGCAGTTGGCGGCCACCACGACCTCCTCGGCGAAGGTTCCGGTCCCGGCGAAACCGAAGACCTCCCCGCCGGGGCGCCGGAAGTTGGGCGTGCCGGCGTTCAGGAACCCGGCCAGGCACAGATGCGTCTGGCCGCGCTTGCAGGACGGGCAGCCGCCGCAGGCGGGCAGCCAGCACATCAGGACCCGGTCACCCTGCGTCAGGCCGGTGACCCCGTCGCCGACGTCGAGGATCTCGCCGGCGCCCTCGTGCCCGGGGACGAACGGCGCGGGCTGCGGCAGCACCCCGTTCATCGCGGAGAGATCGGAGTGGCACAGCCCGGTGGCCCGGATGCGGATCCGGACCTTCCCCGGCCCGAACCCCATCGCCTCGACGTCGTCGAGCACCTCGAGCTTGTCCTGTCCCGTCTCGTGCAGTACGGCTGCGCGCATGCGCACTCACGGCTCCTCTCGCGGCTTCACGGCAACTAGATGTGCGGCGGGCCCGCCGCGGCCCGTCGTGGCGGCCAGGGCCGGTCCGACCCTGGCCTATCGGACAGGGCCTAGCGGTACCCGATCACGGTGTCCGCCAGCACCGGCGCGTCGTCGCGGTCGGCCGAGGTGACCGACACCTGGAGGCGGCCCGCCTCGGGGGCGTCCCGCCAGACGCGGATGCGCAGCGTCTCCCCCGGGAAGACCACCCCGGCGAAGCGGGTGGTGTACGAGCGGACCCGTGTGACGTCGCCGCCCAGCGCCGTGTCGACGACCGCCTTCAGCGTGACCCCGTACGAGCACAGCCCGTGGAGGATCGGCCGGTCGAACCCGGCGAGCTTGGCGAACTCCGGGTCCGCGTGCAGCGGATTCCAGTCGCCGGACAGGCGGTAGAGCAGCGCCTGGTCCTCGCGGATGAGCCGCTCGGTGGTCAGGTCGGGCGCCCGCTCGGGCGGTTCGAGGCGTGCGGAGGGCCCGCGTTCGCCGCCGAAGCCGCCCTCGCCGCGGACGAAGATCTGCGTGTCGCAGGTCCACAACGGGCCGTCGCCGTCGGCCACTTCGGAGCGCAGCACGATGACGGCGGCCTTGCCCTTGTCGTGGACGGCGGGGACCGTCGAGGTCTGGGTGGCCCGGCCGCGGACGGGCAGCGGACGGTGCACGATGACGGTCTGCCCGCCGTGCAGGACGGCGGCCAGGTCGACGTCGATACCGGGGGCGGAGAGCCCGCCGGCGAGCGCCATGCCCCCGCCGGCGACGGTGGCGAAGCTGGGCAGGACGTGCAGCGCGCTCTCCAGGGTGTAGCGGAGCTCGTCCGGGTCGGTGGCGGGGTGCGGCTTCTCGGGGGTGGCCGCGCCGGCGCCGATGCCGAGGTGGTAGAGCTGGACGTCCTTGTGGTCCCAGGCGAGTTCGGTGGTCCGCGGCTCGGCGGAGGTGGCCTTGGCGGCGTCGATGGGCATCGGGGTGCTGCTCCTTCACCACGGTGTGAGACCCCGGCCCGGCCGTCCGCACCGTCGACCGTGCCGGGGTCGTATCGGGTCGGCGGACCGCGTCCGGCCGGCGCACCGGCACACTTCTAGAACGCGTTCTAACCGATGGCCCCATGTATAGCCGATGCGCGCCGCGGCCGGAAGTCCTCTGACGGGGAGTCAGGTCCGGGGTCGGGAGGCGGGCGCGGACGGGTCGCGGGGCGGTCCGGCGGGACGGTGGTGCGGTCCGGCGGGACGGTGGTGCGGTGCCGCCCGGCGGACCGTGACATTTGTCAGGGCGGATCCCGCACATTCGCATCTGCCACCCGGCGGCGGAGGCCCGTAGCGTCATGGGCACGACGCCGGTGGGGCGTCGGACGAGGACCAGGACGGCCGGCGGGCCGGGCGCACCGGCGCGACGGGCCGGGTGGCGGTGCCGGTCGCCGGCTGGCACTCTTCGGCGGTTACGCGGTGTTCGCGTACCGCCGGGCGGCCCGCTCGGTGTGAGGAACGGCGTGAGGCAGATGGCACAGCAGCGGAGATGGGGCGCGATGCCCGGCGGCAGCAGCGGAAACGGCGGCAGCGGCGACGGTCAGGGGTCGTGCGCGGCGCTGCCGAAGCGGGGCGAGCGGCAGATGAAGGGACCCAACCGGTACACCTTCCTGCCCTGGCTGCTGATGGGACTGGGGGCGTTCTCCAACATCATCCAGGGCAGGACCGACCACCCGGTGCTGGCCGGCGCCGGAATCCTGGCCTTCAACTCCCTCTACGTCAGCGTCGTCTTCTCCTCCTTCAACCCCCGCAGGCGCGACACCCGTTACCCGCTCTACGCCCTGGCCGCGCTGACCGCCGTCACCTTCGCCATCGCGCTCGGCTTCCAGGGCGACTGGTTCCTGTTCTTCCCGCTGCTGTCGCTGGCCTCCGGTACGGTGCGCGCACTGCGCGGCCGGCCCCTGGGCATCTGGCTGATCGCGCTCAGCGGCTCGGCCGGCTTTCTGTCCGGCTGGGTCGATCACAGCCCGTCCGGCTCGTTCGGCATCGGCTACGCCACGTTCCTGTCCGGCATGGTGACGGCGACGGTCCTCAGCCTCTTCGACACGATCCAGGAGCTGCGGACCACCCGTCAGGAACTGGCACGCAGCGCCGTGGAGCGGGAGCGGCTGCGGTTCTCCCGCGATCTGCACGACCTGCTGGGCCACACCCTGTCCGTGGTGGTGGTCAAGGCCGAGGCGGTCCGCCGGCTGGCGCCGCGCAACCTCGATGCCGCGCTGGCCCAGGCCGCCGACATCGAGGCGGTCGGCCGGCAGGCGCTGACCGAGATCCGCGAGGCGGTCACCGGCTACCGCGAGGGCAGCCTCGGCACCGAGCTGGACCGGGCCCGTTCGGCGCTGGAGGCGGCCGGCATCGACCCCGTGGTACGGCTGTCCGGGCCGCCGCTGCCCGCGCAGGCCGAGGCGCTGCTGGGCTGGGTGGTCCGCGAGGGCGTGACCAACACCGTGCGGCACAGCGGCGCCACCCGCTGCGAGATCGCACTGCACGCCGACGACGACCGGGCCCGGCTGACGATCACGGACGACGGCCGCGGTCCCGTAGGCTCCGGTGCTGCCGGACCGGACGGTTCCGCCGTGCCGCGGGGCGGCCCGGACGACGCGGCCGACCCGGCTGACCCGGCTGACCCGGCTGACCCGGCTGACCCGGCCGGCGGCAACGGCCGCGGCCCCGTGGGCGGTACCGGCCTGAAGGGGCTGGCCGAGCGGCTGGCCGCGGCGGGCGGCACGCTGCGCAGCGGTCCCGATGGCCGGCGCGGCTTCCGCGTGACCGCCGAACTGCCGGTGGGCGCGGGTGACATGGCGGATGCGGAGGAGTTGACCAGGTGATCAAGGTCCTGCTGGCGGAGGACCAGGGAATGATGCGGGGCGCGCTGGCGCTGCTGCTCGACCTGGAGGAGGACATGGAGGTCGTCGCCCAGGTCCCGGCGGGCGATCAGATCGTCGATGCGGCGCTGGCCGCCCGGCCCGATGTGGCGCTGCTGGACATCGAACTCCCGGGCCGCAGCGGGCTGGACGCCGCCGCCGATCTGCGCGCGCAGCTGCCGTCGTGCAAGGTGCTGATCGTGACGACGTTCGGCCGGCCCGGCTATCTGCGCCGTGCCATGGAGGCCGGGGCGTCCGGCTTCCTGGTGAAGGACGGGCCGGTGGAGGACCTGGCGGCGGCGATCCGCCGGGTCCTCGCCGGTGAGCAGGTCATCGACCCCGGGCTGGCCGCGGCGGCACTGAGCGCCGGCCCCAACCCGCTGACCCGGCGCGAACGCGATGTGCTCACCGCGGCCGTGGACGGCGCGACGGTCGCCGATATCGCCGGCAGGCTGCACCTGTCCCAGGCCACCGTCCGCAACTACCTCTCGGCGGCCATCGGCAAGACCGGCACCCGCAACCGCATGGAGGCCGTACGGGCGGCCCGCCGCAACGGCTGGCTGTAGCGGCGGGGCGGAGCTGGCGCCGGGGGCAGGCACTTGGCCCCCGGCCGGGAGGTCACCCCTGGGCGGCCCCCGCACGGCGGCGCGGCAGGGCGAGCAGCATCAGCACGACGGAGGCCACCAGCACGATCGCGCCGGACCCGAAGGCGAGCCCGTAGCCGCTCGCCAGCGCGGTCCGGCCGTGGCCCTCGGCGATCTTTGCGGCGGCGATGGTGGAGAGGACCGACAGGCCCAGCGCGCCGCCCATTTGACGGGAGGTGTTGATCAGTCCGGAGACCAGGCCCTGGTCGGCCGGGTCCGCGCCGGAGGTGGCGATGGCCGCGGTCGGTGTCGCGGTCATTCCGGCGCCCAGCGCCATCAGCACGCCGGGGCCGAGGATCGTGCCCAGGTACGTCCCGTCGGCGGTCATGGTGCTCTGCCACAGCATGCCGCAGAGCGAGATCGCCGCGCCGGTGACGGCCAGCGTCTTGGCGCCGAGCCGGTTCATCAGCCGCGGGGCGAGCTTCGAGCCCAGCACGATGCAGAGCGAGTGCGGGATGAAGGAGAGCCCGGCCTCAAGTGGCGTGTAGGAGAGGACGTTCTGGGTGTAGAGGGACAGGAAGTACCACATGGAGAACATCGCGGCGCCGGCCAGCACCATCGCCGCGTTCGCCGACGAGACCGAGCGTAGCCGGAAGAGCCCCAGCGGCATCAGCGGGGCCTTGGCGCGCGCCTCGACGGCGACGAAGACCGCGACCACCAGAAGCCCGGCGGCCAGCGGCAGCAGCGCGGCGGCCGACCCCCAGCCGTGCGTCTCGGTCTGCACGATCCCGTACGCCATCAGCCCGAGCCCGCAGGTCACCAGCAGCGCGCCGGGCACGTCCAGCCGCCGCGCGGCGCCCTGCCGGCTCTCGGTGAGCCAGGTCACCGCCCCGGCCAGGACCAGCGCCCCGACGGGCACGTTGATCAGCAGCACCCAGCGCCACGACAGGTACTGGACGAGCACCCCGCCGACCAGACCGCCCACCGCGCCGCCGCCCGCGCCGACCGCGGTCCAGGTGGCGATGGCGCGGGTACGGGCCGGGCCGGCCGGGAACGACGTGGTGAGGATGGTCAGCGTCGCCGGGGAGAGCACCGCGGCGCCGACGCCCTGGACGGTGCGGGCCGCGATCAACTGCCAGGGCTGCTGGGCGAGTCCGCCGGCCAGGCTCGCGACGGTGAAGAGCGCCAGCCCGAGGACGAAGATGCGCTTGCGGCCGAAGATGTCGGCGGCCCGGCCGCCGAGCAGCATGAAGCCCGCGAAGGTGATCACGTAGGCGTTGACGATCCACTGGAGGCCCAGTTCCGACAGTCCCAGGCCGGAACGCATGGCGGGCAGCGCCACGTTCACGACGGAGACGTCCAGGATGACCAGGAACTGCCCGGCGCAGACCAGCAGCATCACCAGCCAGTACGGCGCCGCCGCCCGGCGTGGGGCGGCGGACTGCGTGGAAGAGGTGGCTATCGGGGGCATGCGGACCATGCTCGCACCCGCCGCGCGCCCGGCGCATCGGGATATCGGTGCACGGTGCATCTGCCGAACGCCCTAGGTCCGGAGGCGTAGGACGCGCCCCAGGAGCGCGCCCCATACGTTTCTCTCTCCCCCTCCCCTCACTTCCGCAGCAGCGTCACCACCGCCGCGCCGCCCGGCCCGATGCTGTGGGCCGGGCCGACCCGGGCGCCGGGTACCCGGCGCCCGCCCGCCGTTCCGCGCAGCTGCCATACCGGTTCGGCGGTCCGGGCCAGGCCGGTCGCGCCCAGCGGGTGGCTTGGAGAGCCTCCTGGGGTCAGATGAGGGGGCGGGGCTCCGGGTCCCGCGGCAGGCCCAGCAGCCGTTCCGCGATGACATTGCGCTGGACCTGGCTCGTGCCGCCGGCGATGGTCAGGCAGCGGGACATCAGGAAGTCGTGCAGGGCCCGTTCGCCGGCGCCCTCGCGCACCGCGCCGGCCGGGCCGAGGAGTTCCAGCGCCAGTTCGGCGACCTTCTGCTGGTGGTCGGTCTGCACCAGCTTGCGGATGCCGGCGCCGGGGCCCGGCTCCAGGCCCGACACCTGCTGGAGCGTGCTGCGCAGCCCGATGCAGCCCAGCGCATGCGCCTCGGCGGCCAGCGCACCGACCCGCGCCCGCACCGCCGCGTCCAGTCCGGCGGTGCGGTCGAGGAGCGTTTCGAGCCCGGTGTCGAAGGTCAACTGGTCGGCCATGTGGACGCGTTCGTTGTCCAACGTGGTGCGGGCGACCCGCCAGCCGTCGCCGGCCCGGCCGACCACCGCGTCCGCCGGCAGCAGCACATCGTCGAAGTAGACCTCGTTGAAGAGGGCGTCCCCGGTGATCTCCTTCAGGGGGCGGACGTCGATCCCGGGGGTCTTCATGTCGACGAGGAAGAACGTCAGGCCGCGGTGCTTGGGCGCGTCGGGGTCGGTGCGGGCGAGCAGGATGCCGTGGTCGGCCCACTGGGCGGCCGAGATCCAGACCTTCTGGCCGTTGATCCGCCAGCCGCCGCCCTCGGCCGGCGTCGCGCGGGTGCGCAGCGAGGCCAGGTCCGAGCCGGCCTCCGGCTCGGAGAAGAGCTGGCACCACAGGAGGTCGCCGCGCAGCGTCGGCGGCAGATACCGCCGCTGCTGGGCGGTGGTTCCGTGGGCGAGGAGCGAGGGGACCACCCAGGTGGCGATGCCGAGATCGCCGATCCGGACGCCGGCGGCGGCCAGTTCCTGCTGGATCGCCAGCTGCTGGACGGGGCCCGCGGCCAGTCCGTAGGGCTCGGGGAGGTGGGGTGCCGCATAGCCGGTGGGGGCCAGGGCGCGGCGGGCGGCGGCCGGGTCCAGGCCGCGGACGCCGTCGATCACGCCGCGGGCCCGCTCCCGGAACGCGTCCGCCGTGGCCGGGAGTTCCAGCCGGAGCGCACGGCGGGCGCCGCCGGCGGCGTGGCGGGCGGCCCGCAGCCGGTGGCGGTCGCCGTCGCCGAGGAGTTGGCGGGCGGTGACCGCGCGGCGCAGATGGAGATGGGCGTCGTGCTCCCAGGTGAAGCCGATGCCGCCGAGGATCTGGATGCAGTCCTTGGCGCAGCCGACCGCGGCGTCCAGGGCGGTCGCGGTGGCCAGCGCGGCGACCAGCCCGCGCACCCCGGGCGGTTCGTCCAGCGCGCGGGCCGCGTCCCAGACCAGCGCACGGGCCTGCTCGCAGCGCACGAGCATGTCGGCGCAGCGGTGCTTGACGCCCTGGAACCGGCCGATCGGGCGGCCGAACTGCTCGCGCACCGCGGCGTGTTCGGCGGCGGTGTGCACCGCCCAGGCGGCGGTGCCGCACGCCTCCGCGGCGGTCAGCACGCCGGCCAGGTCGTGGACCAGGGCGCCGTCGAGGGCCAGCCGCCGGCCGCCGGGGACCGGCACGCGGTCCGCGCGCACCTCGGCGACCGGCCGCGTGGGGTCGGCGCTGTCCTGGGTGCGGACCGAGAGGGAGCCGGCGTCGACGGCCAGCCAGACCTCGCCGGCGGGGCGCTGCGCGGCCAGCACGAGCAGATCGGCGTCGGCGCCGGCCAGGACCGGTGGCGCGGCGCCGTCGAGCACGTAGCCGTCGGCGTCCGCCGTGGCGGTGAGCGAGCCGGCGCCGAGGGCGACGGCGGCGATGCGTTCGCCGGTGGCCAGGGCCCGTACGAGGTCCCGGGGCGCGCCGCCGCGGTGCAGCAGTCCGGCGGCGAGGACGGTGGGCAGATAGGGCCCGGGGAGCGCGGCGCGGCCGAACTCCTCCAGGACGACGGCGAGATCGAGCGGGGTGCCGCCACCCCCGCCGTCGGCCTCCGGGAGGTGCGGGCCGAGCAGGCCCTGGGCGGCGAGTCCGTCCCAGTACGCGGGCCGGCCGGGGCGCGCGGGCCCGGTGTCGAGGAGCTTGCGCACCTCGCCGGGCGGCACGGCGCGGGCGGCCCAGCCACGGGCCGCCTCGGCCAGGTCATGGTGGTCCTGTGTGATTCCGATGCCCATGGCTGGGCAGAGTAGAACACGTTTCAACCTGATGGAAGGTCAGGTGGCGGCGGGGGCGGACGCCGCGCGGGCACCGGGGTGGTCGGCAGAAGCGGTACGGACCGGGCGGAATTGGCACGGATGCGAACCGGAAACGGCCGGGTGAATTCCCGTGCGGACCGTTCCGCCATTCCGTTCGCCCGCCGGCTCCGCCGCCCGGCGGGCGAATTCGCCGCATTCCCGGGTCCCGCCGCGGACGCCGGAAACACCCGCCGGCACAACGTCCGGCCGGCGAAATGCGAACCCCCGTTCCGATATCGCTCGCGGCATACGGCACGATGAGCCACTGACCGCCGCCGCACACCAGGAGGACGCGCATGACCGCCCCCACGGCTCCGACAGCTCCCCGGCCGGAGATCCTCGCCGCGTTCGAGGCGGCGAAGGGCTTCATGCCGGCGGACGAAGGGCGCGCGCTGTACGCGGCGGCCACCGAGGCGGCGGCGCTCGGGCTGCCGCTGGTGGAGGTCGGCACCTATTGCGGGCGCTCCACGATCCTGCTCGCCGACGCCGCCCGCGCGGCCGGCGTGGTGGCCGTCACCGTCGACCACCACCGGGGCAGCGAGGAGCAGCAGCCGGGCTGGGAGTACCACGACCCCGAGGTCGTCGACCCGGTGGTCGGGCGGATGGACACCCTGCCCGCCTTCCGCCGCACCCTGCACGCCGCGGGCCTGGAGGACCACGTGATCGCCCTGGTGGGCCGGTCGCCGCAGGCCGCGGCCCTGTGGCAGGCGCCGGTGGGCCTGGTGTTCATCGACGGCGGGCACACCGACGAGCACGCCACCGCCGACTACGAGGGCTGGGCCCCGCACGTCGCGCCCGAGGGCCTGCTGGTCATCCACGACGTCTTCGCGGACCCGGCGGACGGCGGCCAGGCCCCGTACCGGATCTACCGCAGGGCCCTGGCGTCCGGCGCGTTCACCGAGGTCGCGGCGCACCGCTCGCTGCACGTCCTGCGCCGCACCGGCCCCGGAATCTGAGCGGGCTACGATCGCGAACGTGTCGAACGGCAGTACCTTCCCCCCGCCCCGCCGCCGCCTGCGCGGCACCCTGCTGATCGCGCTGGCCGCCGTGGTGGCCGTCGGCGCCGCGGGCTGGCTGGTCTGGCGGTCGCCGGGCGGCGGCCCGCAGCGCGCCGGGACGTCCGCCGCCGGCTCCCCGTCACCCGACCCCAAGGGCGGACCCGCAGGACCGTCGACCGGCTCCCCCTCCGGCCACCCGGGCGGCCCGCACGCCGGCCTCAAGGGCAGGACGGTGCTGCTCGACCCCGGCCACAACCCGACCAACCAGGACCACACCCGACAGATCGCCCGCCTCGTGGACATCGGCAACGACCGCAAGGAGTGCGACACCACCGGCACCTCGACCGACGACGGCTACGCCGAGGCGTCCTTCACCCTCGACGTCGCCCGGCGCACCCGGACTCTCCTCCAGGCGGAGGGCGCCAAGGTCGTCTTCACCCAGGACGGCGACCGGCCCTACGGCCCGTGCGTGGACGAGCGCGCCGCCATCGGCAACGCCGCGCACGCCGACGCCGCCGTCTCCATCCACGCCGACGGCTCGGCCGTGGGCAACCGCGGCTTCCACGTCATCCTCCCGGCCCCGGTCAAGGCCGGCGCCGCCGACACCTCCGCGATCACCGGCCCCTCGCGGGAGCTGGGCGAGCGGCTGGCCGGGCGGTTCGTGGCGGCGACCGGAAGCGCCCCGTCCAATTACGTCGGCCACGGGACGGGCCTCGACACCCGCTCCGACCTCGGCGGTCTCAACCTCTCGACGGTGCCGAAGGTGTTCATCGAGTGCGGCAACATGCGCGACCCGAAGGACGCCGCGGAATTGACCGACGCCCAGTGGCGGCAGAAAGCGGCCCGCGGGATCGCGGAGGGCATCACGGACTTCTTGACGCGCTGACCGGACGTACCGACCGGACTTCCTGACGCGTCCCGTACCGGCACGCCGCCGGCTTCCGCCATCGTGACGGCCACGCCGATACCCGCGGGACGGTCCACAGGATTCGGGGCAGGGTTCCCCTTTACCATGGGGGGCCACCGCCGTGCCTCGCACCGCGCGCGCCAGCGACAGCGTCGACCGGAAACACGACGTCGACCAGAACACGAAACCGACAAAGGACCTCTACGTGAACATCCGCTCCCTCAGTCGAGGCGATGGCGTGGCGATCGGAGCAGCGGTGCTGCTGTTCATCGCCTCGTTCCTCAGCCTCAACTCGTCCGGCGTCATCGACATGAACGCCTGGCAATCGCTGCACCTGCTGATGAGCATCTTCCTCGCGGGTGTCATCGCCGCCGCGCTGATCGTGGTGGCCCGGGCGCTGCCGCAGCCGTGCAAGGTCGCCGGACTGGACCTCGGCCAGTTCGGTACGGCGCTGGCCGTCTTCGCCGCCTGGACCGCGTTCTGGGCGCTCATCGACAGCCCGGGGGGACCGGGCGCCGGCCTGATCCTCGGCCTGCTCGGCACGCTGGTCCTGGCGGGCACCGCGGTGGCCACCCCGCTCGTCCCGGCGCTCCAGGCCGCGCTGGTCAGCGCCCCCCGGCCGCCGGTCGCCCCGTACGGCGGCGCCGGCGCCACCCCGGGATACGGCTACCCGGGCGCCCCGCAGCAGGGCGGCTACGGCTACCCGGGCGGCCAGCACCAGCCGCAGCCCGCCCAGACCTACGGCCAGCAGGCCGCGGACGCCACGGCCGGCGGCGCGGCGGGCGCCACCCAGGCCGCCGGCAGCCCGGCCGACTTCGCCCCGTTCTGGTTCGCGGTACCGGTCGCCCGCCCGCTCTACAGCGAGGAGGGCAGCCCGTCGCCGATCGCCGAACTGGCCCCCGGCACCTGGTACCTGGCGGTGGAGCAGCGCGGCCAGGCGCTGATCGCGCAGACCCAGGACGGCCGGCGCGGCGTCCTCCAGGACACCACCGGCATCCAGCGCGGCTGACGCCGACCACCCGCACCGCGGTCCTTTCCGGCCTCCGGCCGGGCGGCCCCTCGCCCTCCAGGGCGGGGGGCCGTTGCCATGTCCGCGGCACGGCCGTACAGTTCGCAGGCCGTACCCGCACCTGACACCACATCAGCTATCGCCACCGTCGGAGGGCAGGCAGCATGCGACTCGGTCTGGCACTCGGCTACTGGGGGCGCGGCCCCGACCCCCGGCACCTCGAACTCGCCCGCGAGGCCGAGCGGCTGGGCTACGACTCGGTGTGGACCGCGGAGGCCTGGGGCTCGGACGCCTTCACCGCGCTCACCTGGATCGCCGCGCACACCTCCCGCATCAAACTGGGCACCGGCATCGCCCAGATGGCCGCCCGCACCCCCACGGCCACCGCGATGCACGCCCTCACCCTCGACCACCTCTCCGGCGGGCGGGTGCTGCTCGGCCTGGGGCTGTCGGGCCCGCAGGTCGTCGAGGGCTGGTACGGACGGCCGTTCCCCAAGAGCCCGCTGACCGCCACCCGGGAATACGTGGACGCCATCCGCCAAGTCCTGCACCGGCAGGGCCCGGTGGAGGTGGCCGGGCGCTTCTACCCGCACCCGTACCGCGGCCCGGACGGCACCGGCCTCGGCAAGCCCCTCAAGCCCATCACGCATCCGCTGCGCGCCACCCTCCCCGTCCTGCTGGGCGCCGAGGGCCCCCGGAACATCGCCCAGACCACCCGGATCGCGGACGGCTGGCTGCCGCTGTACTGGTCGCCGGTCCGCACCGAGGTCTACCGGGAGTCGCTGGCGAAGGCCCCGGACGGCTTTCTGATCGCCCCCATGGCGCGCGCCGTGGTCTGCGACGACCTCGCCGAGGGGCTGCTCCCCGTCAAGGCGATGCTCGGCTTCTACATCGGCGGCATGGGGCACGCGGCCAGGAACTTCCATGCCGACCTGATGGCACGGATGGGGTACGAGGAGGAGGCCCGCCGGATCCAGGAGCTGTTCCTCCAGGGCCGCAAGGAGGAGGCGGTACGCGCCGTACCGGACGCCTTCGCGGACGAGATCTCGCTCGTCGGGCCGCGCGAACGGATCGCGGAGCGGCTGGAGTTGTGGCGACAGGGCCCGGTCACCGACCTCCTGGTGACCGCCCCCGACCCCCAGACGCTGCGGGTGCTGGCCGAGCTGAACTCCTGACCGGCCGCCGCCACGGTGTAGGGGCGGCCGGTGTTGCGGGGTCTGTCCGGTGAGCGGGGGCGAGCCTGGTTTCCGGTTTCTGTCCGGTGGGTGGGGGCTGGTGTGGCCTCGGTTCCGCTCGGTGGGTGGGGGCGGGCCTGGTTTCCCGGTTCTGTCCGGTGGGTGGGGGC
>NZ_KN708638.1:2448060-2455241 GCF_000805335.1 Streptomyces sp. CT34
CCCGGTTCTGCCCGGGGGGGGGGGGCGGGGGTGGCCTGGGTTCCGCCTGGTGGGTGGGGGCGGGCCTGGTTTCCCGGTTCTGTCCGGTGGGTGGGGGCCGGCGTGGCCTCGGTTCCGCCTGGTGGGTGGGGGCGGGCCTGGTTTCCCGGTTCTGTCCGGTGGGTGGGGGCCGGCGTGGCCTCGGTTCCGCCTGGTGGGTGGGGGCGGGCCTGGTTTCCCGGTTCTGTCCGGTGGGTGGGGGCCGGCGTGGCCTCGGTTCCGCCTGGTGGGTGGGGGCGGGCCTGGTTTCCCGGTTCTGTCCGGTGGGTGGGGGCCGGCGTGGCCTCGGTTCCGCCTGGTGGGTGGGGGCGGGCCTGGTTTCCCGGTTCTGTCCGGTGGGTGGGGGCCGGCGTGGCCTCGGTTCCGCCTGGTGGGTGGGGGCGGGCCTGGTTTCCCGGTTCTGTCCGGTGGGTGGGGGCCGGCGTGGCCTCGGTTCCGCCTGGTGGGTGGGGGCGGGCCTGGTTTCCCGGTTCTGTCCGGTGGGTGGGGGCCGGCGTGGCCTCGGTTCCGCCTGGTGGGTGGGGGCGGGCCTGGTTTCCCGGTTCTGTCCGGTGGGTGGGGGCCGGCGTGGCCTCGGTTCCGCCTGGTGGGTGGGGGCGGGCCTGGTTTCCCGGTTCTGTCCGGTGGGTGGGGGCCGGCGTGGCCTCGGTTGCTGTCGGTGGGTGGGGGCCGGAGGGCTGCACCGGAGTACGTCCTCGGCGCGGGCGCATCTGCTCAGTCAGATGACGAATACCCCGGCGTTCGCTCCAGGTCCTGCGGGCGCACTCCGGTACATCCCTCCGGCCCTGCGCCGTTGCCGACCGGCGGCCGGTGGCTCCGACCGCCACGGAAGCCCGCATGCCACCCCGGCCGGCAGGTGGCCGCCGGCCCGTACGCCCATCCACCTCGCACCCAGCCCGTGAGCCCGTGAACCCGGGCATCGCGCGTACGCGTTGGCCCCCGCGGGACGGCTCGGCCGCCAACAAGCGCGAGCACGCGTGGCCGTCCGGCAGAACCGAGGTGGCGGGACGGCTCGGCCACCGACCAGCGCGAGCACGCATGACTGTCGGACAGAACCGAGATGGCGGGACGGCTCGGCCACCGACCGGCGCGAGCACGCATGGCTGTCCGACGGAACCGAGACGGCGGGACGGTCGCCCGCGGCGCAGGTCGGAGGGGATGTCCCGGGGTGCGCCCGCAGGATCTGGAGCGAACGCCGGGGTATGCCTCATCTACGTACCAGATGCGCCCGCGCCGTGGGGGCACCTCCCGGCCGAAGGCTGGGGGAGTACCCCGGGGCAGCCCCTCCGACCCCACCCACCGGGCAGTAGGCGCGCAGCCGAGCGGCCGAGCTCGGCGCCCCACCCAGCCCCGGCTCAGCCCCCCAGTTGGGACGTAGTAGGCACCTGGTCCTTCACCTCGGCGCCGTTCTTCTTGCCCGCGTCCTTGACGTTGCCGATGACGTTCTGGAACTGGTCGACGTCGCCGGTGCCGGCCTCGCCCTTGCGCAGCTTGGTGCCCATGTCCTTCAGCGACTCGATGCCGCTGCTGAGCGGGACCAGCGCCTTGGAGAGCGCGGGGTCGCCCTGGGCGTTGCGGACCGCGGCCTTGAGCCGGTTGTAGGTGAAGACCCCGGCCAGGCCCGCCTTGACCAGCGCGGTCTTGCGGCCCTTGGCGCCCTTCTTGAAGGTGCCCGCCTTGAACGGCTTGACGATCCACTTGTAGGTGGCGCCGGCCGCCAGCCCGGCGTTGGCCACGAAGCGGGTCTTGGCGAACTTCTGCTTCTCGAACGAGCTGGTGGGACTGGGACTGGGGCTGGCGCCGGCACTGACACTGGTGCCGGGTGAAGCGGAGGAGCCGCCTTTGCTCTTGTTCGAGCAGGCCACGGCGCCCACGGTCAGGCTGCACGCCAGCAGCAGCGCGACGACGGCCCGGCGCAGGGCCGCGCGGTTGCGGGTGGGGGACGACAGGACGATCACGGCGCGCCTCCGGCGGGCTCGGGTCGGCTGAGGGGCATTCGTCCGCAGCCTGACCCGGCCACCGGAGGGCCGCCACCCGGAACCGGCCGTATGGGGATGACCGATGTCGGCCCGCGCCCGTACGGGGAGGGCTACCGGCAGCAGTCCGGGGTGAGCCCGGCCGGCAGCCGCTCGCCGCCGAAGACGGCCGTGGTGGCCTCGTCGCCGCCCAGGGCGGCCACCGCCAGCAGCAGCGAACCGGCCGTCCAGGAGGTCAGCTCCCGTGGCCAGATCGCGTCGTCGTCGAAGACATAGCCGGTCCAGTACAGCCCGTCCTCGGCGCGCAGATGCTGGATCCACTTCAGGATCTGCACCGCCCGCTCGGACTCCCCCATCGCCCAGAGCGCCAGCGCCAGTTCGGCGCTCTCGCCGCCGGTGACCCAGGGGTTGGGCAGCACACAGCGCACCCCCAGGCCCGGTACGACGAAGCGCTCCCAGTCCGCGTCGATCCGCTCCCGGGCCGCCGCGCCGCGCACCGCGCCGCCCAGGACCGGGTAGTACCAGTCCATGGAGTAGCGGGACTTGTCCAGGAACCGTTCCGGGTGGTGGCGTATCGCGTGCCCCAGGCGGCCGACCGCCAGTTCCCAGTCCGGCTGCGGCTCCTCGCGCTGCTCGGCGTGCGCCAGGGCGCAGCGCAGCGCCTGGTAGACGGAGGACGAGCCGGTCAGCAGCGCGTCGTTGACCGGGGTGCCGTCGTCCTCGCGCTTCCAGCCGATCTCGCCGCCGGGCTGCTGGAGTTCCAGCACGTACTCGATCGCCGCGTGGACCGCGGGCCACATCCGGTCGAGGAAGGTCTCGTCCCCGGTGGACAGGAAGTGGTGCCAGACGCCGACCGCGATGTAGGCGCAGAAGTTGCTCTCCCGGCCGCGGTCGGTGGGCGCCGCCGCGTCGCCGTCGGCGTAGGCCGCGTACCAGGAGCCGTCCGGGTTCTGGTGCCGGACCAGCCAGTCGTACGCGGCCTCGGCGCGCTCGTGCTCCCCGGCCGCGTCCAGCGCCATGGCGGCCTCGGTGTGGTCCCACGGGTCGAGGTGATGGCCGCGGAACCAGGGGATCGCCCCGTCCGCGCGCTGGGTCGCCAGGATGCCCGCGACCGTGCGGGCCGCCTGCTCGGCGGTGAGCACCCCCGGCAGGACCAGCCGTTCGGTACGCCCGGGACTCGTCACTTGGCGGCCCCGGAAGCGGACTTGGCGGTGGACTTGGCGGTCTTCGTGCCCTTGGCTGCGCGGCGGGCGGGCTTCCCGGCAGCCGCCGCGGCACCGGCACCGGCCGCCGCTGCCGCCTCCGGCTCCGCCCCCGCCTCCGGCAGTCGCGGCTTCGTGGCATAGGCGACGAAGCTCTTGCCGATGAGCGGGTTGAGCGCCTGCTCGGCGAGCCGGGTGGCCAGCGGCTTCTTCATGATGTCCCAGACCAGCAGCTTGTGGTACGCCTTCACCGGCAGCGCCTGGTCGTTGTCCACGCCGAAGGCGCACTTCAGCCACCAGTACGGGCTGTGCAGTCCGTGCGCGTGGTGGGTACCGTACGGTTCCAGGCCGGCCTCCCGCATTCTGCCGAGGAGTTCGTGCCCGCGGTAGATGCGGATATGGCCGCCCTCGACCTCGTGGTAGGCGTCGCTGAGCGCCCAGCAGACCTTCTCCGGGCCGTACCGGGGCACGGTGACCGCGATCCGGCCGCCCGGCCGCAGCACCCGGACCATCTCGGCGAGCACGCCCTTGTCGTCCGGGATGTGCTCCATGACCTCGGAGATGATCACGACGTCGAAGCTGTCGTCCGGGAACGGCAGTGCCAGCGCGTCGCCCTCCATCGCGACGGCGGAGGCGCCCGCCGGGGCCTCCCCGGCCTCCTTCATCGCGGCGAACCACTTGGCGACCTCGCGGATCTCCTCGCCGTTCTGGTCGAGGGCGACGACCTGCGCGCCGCGCCGGTAGCACTCGAAGGCATGCCGGCCGGCGCCACACCCCAGATCGAGTACGCGGTCGCCCGGAGCGAGCGGGAAACGGGAAAAGTCGACGGTCAGCACAGCGTTCTGCTTTCGTCCGGCGGTGGATGGCGTGGAGGGCTGCGGTACGGGGTGATCGGCTAGCGGGGAAGGGTGCGGGCGGCGACCGGGCCGCCCTGGAGGGCGATCGCCTCGCGGTAGCGCTCGGCGGTGCCGATGGCGGCCTGCCGCCAGGTGAAACGGGACAGCACCCGCTCCCGGCCGGCCGTGCCGAGGCGGCGGCGCAGCGCGTCGTCGCCCAGCAGGCGGAGCAGTCCGGCGGCGAGCGCCCCGGCGTCGCCCGGCGGCACCGCGAGGCAGGTCTCGCCGTCCGGCCCGGCGACCTCGGGGATGGCGCCGCCGGTGGTGGCCAGCAGCGGCGTCCCGGTGGCCATCGCCTCGGCGGCGGGCAGCGAGAAGCCCTCGTAGAGGGACGGGACGCAGGCGATCTGCGCACCGCGGACCAGGTCGACGAGTTCGGCGTCGCTGATGCCCTTGACGAACTCGACGGCGCCGGAGAGTCCGAGCCGCTCGATGGCGGCGGCGACCGGCCCGCCGTCGGCGCGCTTGCCGACGACCACCAGGTGCGCGTCCGGGTTCTCGGTCCGCACCTTCGCCAGCGCCTCGACGAGGTGGATCAGACCCTTGAGGGGCACATCGGCGCTGGACGTGGTGACGATCCGACCCGGCACCTCCGGCACCGCGGCGTCCGGCGAGAAGAGATCGGTGTCGGCGCCGATGTGCACGACGTGGATCCGGTCGGTCGGTACGCCGAGGTCGTCGACGATCTCCTGGCGGGAGGAGCCGGAGACGGTCAGCACCGACGGCAGCCGGCGGGCGACCCGCCTCTGCATGCGGGTGAAGCCGTACCAGCGGCGGACCGAGGCGCGGCGCTTCCAGTCGTGCGCGGCGGCCAGGTCCAGCCGCCGGTCGACGGTGATGGGGTGGTGGATGGTGGTCACCAGGGGGGCGCCGAGCGCACCGGGGCCGCCGAGCAGGCCGTAGCCGAGGGTCTGGTTGTCGTGGACGACGTCGAACTGGCCGCGGCGGGCGGCCAGATGGCGCCGGGCGCGCAGCGAGAAGGTCAGCGGCTCGGGAAAGCCGCCGGTCCACATCGTGCCGACCTCAAGGGCGTCGATCCAGTCGCGGTACTCACCGCGCCGGGGCGTGCGGAACGGGTCGGGCTGGCGGTAGAGGTCGAGGCTCGGCAGCTCGGTCAGCGTCACCCCGTCGTCGAGGACGGGGTAGGGCTGGGCGCCGATCACCTCGACGATGTGGCCGAGGCGGGCCAGCTCGCGCGAGAGGTGGCGTACGTAGACACCCTGTCCGCCGCAGAACGGGTTCCCCTTGTACGTGAGCATCGCGATGCTCAGGGGGCGCCCGGGGTCCGTCGGGGCGGAGGCCGAGGGGGCCTCTGCCGGGCGGGGCGCGGCTGCCTGGACGGCCTCTGCGGTCACGCTCGGCCCCCTTCTCACTGGACTTTCGCCGGAGCGTAACCGCTGGCGATAATCTAGAACAAGTTGCAGAACTGCAAGGCTACTGGTCAGTTCGAGGAAGTTCGAATCTACCGGCCGGGAACGAAGCGAGAAGAGCCGCACCAGGTGATTCGCGCCACCACACGCCCCCCTGCCATGCTGTGCCGATCACAGCACCGACACTCACCGCATCGCGGATGGAAAGCCACGGAATGGGACATATGACTACGGAATCCAAGGCGGTCCGGCCGGCGCTTCCCGCGAGTCCTCCCCTGACCGAGCGTCAGGAGGCCCGGCGCCGCCGCATCCTGCACGCCAGCGCCAAACTGGCCGGCCGCGGCGGCTTCGACGCCGTCCAGATGCGCGAGGTGGCGGAATCCTCCGGGGTCGCGCTCGGCACCCTCTACCGCTACTTCCCGTCCAAGGTGCACCTGCTCGTCGCCACCATGCAGGACCAGCTCCAGCACATGCACGAGACGCTGCGCAAGCGCCCCCCGTCGGAGGAGGACCCCGGCGCCCGGGTCGCGCAGACCCTGATGCGGGCCTTCCGCGCCCTCCAGCGCGAACCGCACCTCGCCGACGCGATGGTGCGCGCGCTGACCTTCGCCGACCGCTCCGTCAGCCCCGAGGTCGACACCGTCTCCCGGCTGACCACCGCGATCATCCTCGACGCCATGGGGCTGGACGGCCCGCCCACCCCCGAACAGCTCTCCGCGGTCCGGGTCATCGAGCACACCTGGCACTCGGCACTGATCACCTGGCTGTCCGGGCGGGCGTCGATCGCCCAGGTGAAGATCGACATCGAGACGGTCTGCCGGCTGATCGACCTCACCACCCCGGGCGCCGGGGCGAAGGACTGAGGTCCCTCCGCCCCGCGAGCACCTCACTCCTCGGGCGGGAAGACCGCCTCACCGCTCGCCACCGAGGTGATCGTGATCGCCTCCACCGGGCAGCCCTCGGCCGCCGCCAGCACGCCCTCCCCGGCGTCCGTCTCCGCCGCCACGGGATGCGACTGGCGCGCCGCGTCCAGCCGGAACCGGTCCGGCGCCGCCCCGACGCACAGCCCGGACCCGATGCAGACCCGCCGGTCCACCGTCACCCGCCAGCGCTCCCCCATCAGGCACCCGCCGGCAGGTGGATCATCTTGTGCTCCAGGTACTCGGCGAAGCCCTCCGGCCCGAACTCCCGCCCGATCCCGGAGTTCTTGTAGCCGCCGAACGGCCCGAGCATGTCGATGCTGAACGTGTTCACCGAGTACGTCCCCGTCCGCACCCGCCGCGCGACCTCGATCCCCCGCTCCACATCCGCCGTCCACACCGACCCCGACAGCCCGTACTCCGAGTCGTCGGCGATCCGCACCGCCTCCGCCTCGTCCTCGTACGGCAGCAGGCAGATCACCGGCCCGAAGATCTCCTCGCGCGCGATCCGCATCGCGTTGTCGACCTCGCCGAACAGCGTCGGCTCGACATACCAGCCCGTCGGCGGGTCCTTCGGACGCCCGCCGCCCGCCAGCACCTTGGCGCCCTCCCGCTGCCCCAGCGCGATGTAGTCCAGCGACCGCCGCTGCTGACGGCGGGCCACCAGCGGCCCCACCTCGCTGGCCGGATCCAGCGGATCACCGACCCGCAGCGCACCCGCCGCGGCGGCGAACCGCTCCGCGATCTCGCCGTAGCGGCTGGGGGGGGCGGGGGGCCG
>NZ_KN708638.1:2455251-2476899 GCF_000805335.1 Streptomyces sp. CT34
GCGCGAGGATCCGGGTCTGCGCCACGCACGCCTGCCCGTTGATCATCCAGGCGAACGGCGCGATCCCGGCCACCGCCGCGTCCAGATCCGCGTCCGGCAGGATGACCGCCGCCGACTTGCCGCCCAACTCCAGCGTCACCCTGCCGAGATGGCGCGCCGCGACCTCCATGACCCGCTTGCCGGCCGCCACCGACCCGGTGAACGACACCTTGTCCACGCCCGGGTGCCCGACCAGGTACTCGCTCACCTCCCGGTCGGCCGGCAGGATCGACAGCACCCCCTCCGGCACCCCCGCCTCCGACGCGATCTCCGCGAGCAGATACGCGTCCAGCGGGGTCTCCGGCGACACCTTCAGCACCACCGAGCACCCGGCCAGCAGCGCCGGCGCGAGTTTGGCGGCGGCGGTGAACTGCGGGACGTTCCACGGCACCACGGCCGCAACCACCCCCACCGGCTCCCGGCGGATCAGCAGCGGCCCCAGCGCCCCCGCCCGCCGCTCCTCGAACGCGAACCCCCCGGCCACCGTGATCGCCGCGTCCCACACCATCATCGCGGCCAGCGACTGGACCATGACGCCCGAGGTCACCGGCGTCCCGTTCTGCGCGCCGATGACCCGGGCGAACTCCTCGCTGCGCGCCGCGAAAGCGTCCTTGATCCGGCTCACCACCGCGATCCGGTCCGCCAACGGCGCGTTGGCCCACTCCCCCGCCGCGAACGACCGGCGGGCCGCGGCGACCGCCCGGTCGACATCGGCCCGCGAGGCGTGCGGAACCCGGCCGATGACCTGTTCGGTGTGCGGTGAGACGACCTCGATCGTGTCCGTACCGGCCGGGTCGACCCACTCACCGCCTATGTAGAGCTTGCCGTGCTCGACGAGGTCGCTCATCTCTGCCGCCTCCCGAAGACTTCTGACACGCCATCAGAACTGATACCAGTTCCACCTGCCGGAGTCCACGACACCGCCCGAATCCCAACTATCCACCCCGCAAGGACACTTCAGCCCACTCTGAAACCCGTTCTAGTTATAGTGACACCAGGCGACGAGGGGACGGGACATGACGGTGATCGACCACAAGGGCGGCGTATGGAGCATCGCCGTCCCCATCCCGGACAACCCCCTCGGCCACACCCTCGTCCACCTCCTGGAGACCGACCGCGGCCCGGTCCTCATCGACACCGGCTGGGACGACCCCGACTCCTGGGACACCCTCGGCACCGGCGTCACCGCCTGCGGCTTCGCCCTCACCGACATCCACGGGGTACTGATCACCCACCACCACCCCGACCACCACGGCCTCTCCGCCAAGGTCCGGGAGACCACCGGCGCCTGGATCGCGATGCACGCCGCGGACTCCGCCGTCATCCGCCGCACCCGCGAGGCCGAACCGGGCCAGTGGCTCGACTACCTCCTGGCCAAACTCACCGCGGCCGGCGCCCCCGACGACCACCTGGCACCCCTCCGAAAGGCCCGCGCCACCGGCCGCGGCCGGCACCTCCCCGGCCGCCGCGCCGCCCTCCCCGACCGCGCCATCGCCCCCGGCGAACTCCTCGACCTCCCCGGCCGCCGCCTCCGCGCCATCTGGACCCCGGGCCACACCCCCGGCCACGTCTGCCTGCACCTGGAAGAGGAACACCCCGCCCGCGCCCCCGGCTCCGGCCGCCTCTTCTCCGGCGACCATCTCCTCCCCGGCATCACCCCGCACATCGGCCTCTACGAGGACCCCGACGACACCACCGCCACCGACCCCCTGGGCGACTACCTCGACTCCCTGGAACGCATCGCCCGCCTCGCCCCCGCCGAGGTCCTCCCCGCCCACCAGCACGCCTTCACCAACGCCAAGACCCGCACAGAGCAGCTCATCGCTCACCACGAAGAGCGTCTCTCCGACCTGAAAGCACTGCTCCGCGAACCCCGCACCCCCTGGCAACTGGCCACCACCATGCGGTGGAACCGCCCCTGGGACCAGATCCCCTACGCCTCCCGCAACATCGCCGTCTCCGAAGCCGAAGCCCACCTCCGCCGCCTGGTAAAACTCGGCCACGCCGAACCCCTCCCCGGCAACACCCCCCAGCGGTACCAGGCGGTGTAATCCCCACCACAGGGACGCCAGCCGGACCCCGGACCGACACCACCGTCGGTCGGAGCCACCGTCCGCCGGTCGGCAACGGCGCAGGGCCGGAGGGATGTACCGGAGTGCGCCCGCAGGACCTGGAGCGAACGCCGGGGCATTCCTCATCTGACTGACCAGAAGCGCCCGCGCCGAGGACGTACTCCGGTGCAGCCCTCCGGCCCCCACCCACCGGCAGCAACCGAGGCCACGCCGGCCCCCACCGGACAGACCCCGGAAACGAGGCCAGCCCCCGCCCACCGGACAGAACCCGGAAACCAGGCCATCCCCCACCCACCGGGCAGCCAAGCACAATCCCCACCACCACATCGGCACGCCCCAAGCGGAGCGCTAAGGTGTGCGAGACAACTTCATCCGTACCCGATCGGGGAAAGCCGGTGGAAATCCGGCGCTGACCCGCAACCGTGAGCACGGCCCGCATACACCGCACACCCCGCGCACCCCGCGCACCCCGCATACACCGCACACCCCGTATGCACCGCACCCCCCGTATGCACCGCCGTACAAGCCGGAGCACCCGAAGGGCACGACCAAGGCTCCCGCCACCGACCCACCGCCCCAGCGGACGGCCGGTGCGCGGCACCGTCGAGGTATACGGAGCTGAGCCCGGTGCCACCGCGACAAGCCCCCACGGCGCGCGGCCGGCCGAGCCGCGGCTGCGTACACCGCCGCGAACCGACCCGAGAGGCACCGACCCGATGGCCACCACGGCCCCCATAGCCCCCCTGGCTCCCCAGGCCCCCGCGCCGCGGACGCCCCCCGTCGCCGCCCGGGCCACCCGCGCCCGCGCCGCCGCGGCGCTGGCCGCAACAGCCGTACTGGGCACGGTCCTCACCTCGTACACCACCCCCACCGCATACGCCGCCCCCAACCCGGCCACGCCCGCCTCACCCACTGCACCCACCTCACCCACCGCGACCACCACACCCACCGCACCCGCCAAGCTCCCGCCCGGCCTCTACGGCACCAAGGACCCCCGGTACGACGGCGTCTGGCGCCAGTCGCTGGCGCTGCTGGCGCAGCACACGGTCGGGGTGCGACCCGCGGCGTCGGCCGTCGACTGGCTCGCGGGGCAGCAGTGCGCCGACGGCTCGTTCGCCGCGTTCCGGCCCGACCCCGGCACCGCGTGCGACGCCAGGACGATGCGGGACACCAACCAGACGGCCGCCGCGATCCAGGCGCTGGCCGCGCTCGGCGGGCACGGCAGCGCCGTACAGAAGGCCGTCGGCTGGCTGAAGTCCGTCCAGCACGACGACGGCGGCTGGGGCTCGATGGCCGGTTCCGACAGCGACGCCAACTCCACCGCCGTCGTCATCGGCGCACTCACCGCGGCGGGCGAGCGACCCGAGTCCGTGACGTCGAAGAAGGACGGCCAGAACCCGAAGGACGGCAAGAGCCCGAAGGACGGCAAGAGCCCGAAGGACGGCAAGAACCCGTACGACGCACTGCTGGGATTCCAGCTGGGCTGTGACGCGAAGGACGGCGAGCGCGGCGCGTTCGCCTTCCAGCGCAAGGGCGCGGCGCCGAACGCCGACGCGACCGCGGCTGCCGTCGCCGGCGCGCTGGGCAAGGGTTTCGTCGTCGACCCGGCCGGCGCGGACGCCACCGCCCCGGTCAAGGCGCTGACCTGCGGCGAGGACCAGGGCAACGGCGGTGGCGCCGAGGGAGCGGACCAGCGGGCGCGCGCCGCGGACGCCGGCAGTGCGTATCTGGTGGCCCAGCTGGACGCCAACGGCCAGCATCTGCGCTCCGCGATGCCGGGCGCCGAGCAGCAGCCCGATGTGGGCAACACCGCCGACACCGTGGTGGCGCTGGCGGCCGGTTCGCACGGCGCCGCCGCGCACCAGCCGTTGCGGTGGCTGGAGAAGAACGCCGCGGGCTGGGCGAAGCAGAACGGCCCTGCCGCGTATGCCCAGTTGGTGCTGGCCGCGCACGCCACCGGCACCGACCCGCGCTCCTTCGGCGGCACCGACCTGGTGGCCGCACTCAACGCGACAGGCCCGGCACCGGCGGGTACCGCACCCGGCACCACCCAGGAGAAGAACTCCAACCAGGAGAAGAACTCCGAGAAGAACGCCGGTGGTGGCATCAACGTGTGGTGGGTGGTCGGCGTCGGGCTGGCCATCGGCGCCGGCATCGGGTTCCTGATCAGCGCTCGCAAGAACAAGAACGCCCTGTGATGCGCCCCATGATGTGCCATGTGATACGCCCTGTGATGCGGGGCAGCCGATGCGGACGGGGCGCCGCGGCCCTGCTGCTGGCCGGCGCGGTCGCCGGCCTCGCCGCCGCACCCGCGCAGGCGCAGGAGTACCGCTACTGGTCGTTCTGGGAGGGGAAGGCCGGCAGCGGCGGCTCGTGGACGTACGCCACCGAGGGACCGGCCACGCTGCGGCCGGCCGACGGCGCCGTCGCGGGTTTCCGCTTCACCGTCAGCTCCGGCTCCGCCAAGGCCGGCACCCCGCGCACCGTCCCCGACTTCACGGCGATCTGCCGCACCACCCCGGCGAAGCCGGGCAGCAAACGCATCGGCGTCGCCCTCGACTTCGGCACCGCGGCGGACGCCCCCGCCGGCGAGCAGCCGCCACCGGCCCGGACGGCCTGTGCCCAGGTGCCCGAGGACGCCTCGGCGGGCGATGCGCTGGCGGCGGTCGCCAAGCCGCTGCGCTATGACGCCAACGCGCTGCTGTGCGCCATCGCGGGCTACCCGCGGTCCGGCTGCGCGGAACAGGTCTCCAACGGGTCCAAGGACGGGGCACAGCAGAGCCCCGGCACATCGGCCGCATCGGGCACGTCACCCGCGGCGGACAGCGGCGGCTCCGGCGGCCCCTCCGCCGGACTGCTGGGCGGCATCGCAGCCGTCGTCGTACTGGGCGCGGCCGGCGTGTGGCAGGCCCGCCGCCGGCGCGGATGAGCGCCCCGCAGGCGACCCGTACCACCGCGCTGCACGCGGGCGCCTGGTGGCTGTGGGCGCTCGGCCTGGCGACCGCGGCGTCGCGGACCACCAATCCGCTGCTGCTGGGGCTGCTGATCGGCGTGGCCGGCTATGTCGTGGCGGCCCGCCGGACGACCGCGCCGTGGGCCCGCTCGTACGGGGCGTTCGTCAAGCTCGGGCTGCTGGTGCTCGGCATCCGGCTGGTGTTCGCGTTCGTGCTCGGTTCGCCGGTCCCCGGTACGCACGTCCTGGTCACGCTCCCCGAACTGCCGCTCCCCGACTGGGCGAAGGGAGTCCGGATCGGCGGCCGGGTCACCGCTGAGGGGATGGTCTTCGCGGCGTACGACGGCCTGAAGCTGGCCACGCTGCTGATCTGCGTGGGCGCCGCCAACGCGCTCGCCAACCCGGCCCGGCTGCTGAAGTCGCTGCCGGGCGCGCTCTACGAGGCCGGGGTGGCGGTGGTCGTCGCGATGACGTTCGCGCCGAACCTGGTCGCGGACGTGCAGCGGCTGCGCGCCGCCCGCCGGCTGCGGGGCCGCCCGGACCGGGGTGTCCGGGGACTCCTCCAGGTCGGGGTGCCGGTACTGGAGGGCGCGCTGGAGCGCTCGGTGGCGCTGGCCGCGGCGATGGACGCGCGCGGCTACGGCCGTACCGCCCAAGTGCCGCGCGCCGTACGGCACACCACCTCCGCACTGACCCTCGGCGGGCTGCTGGGCGTCTGCGCGGGCACGTACGGACTGCTGGGCGACACCGGCGGCGGCTACGGGCTGCCGCTGCTGCTGGCCGGGCTCGCCGCCGCGCTCGCCGGGCTGTGGCTGGGCGGCCGGCGCTCGGTGCGCACCCGCTACCGGCCCGAGCGATGGGGCGTGCGCGCCTGGCTGGTGGCCGGTTCGGGCATCGCCGTCGCCGCCCTCATGATCGCCGCCAACGGCTACGCACCGGCGGCCCTGCACCCGCCCGCGCTGCCGCTGACCGCGCCCGTGCTGCCGCTGTGGCCGGCGCTGTCGCTGCTGGTGGGGCTGGCGCCCGCAGTGGCCGCGCCGGTACCCGTGCCGGTACCCGCCGGCGGGGCGCGCCGGCCGGACCGCGCCACCGCCCCCGCCCGTACCGCCACCGCCGCTTCCGATCCGGCCACGAAGGAGCCCGCCCAGTGATCCGTTTCGAGCAGCTCTCGGTCACCTACGGGGACACCGCCGAGCCCGCCGTGCGGGGCGTCGATCTGACCGTGCCCGAGGGCGAGTTGTGCCTCCTGGTCGGCCCGTCCGGCGTCGGTAAGTCGACTCTCCTGAACGCCGTGTGCGGGCTCGTTCCGCACTTCACCGGCGGCACCCTGCACGGCCGGGTGACCGTGGACGGCCGGGACACCCGCACCCACCCGCCGCGCGAACTGGCCGATGTCGTGGGCACCGTGGGCCAGGACCCCCTGGCGCACTTCGTCACCGACACCGTCGAGGACGAACTCGCCTACGGGATGGAGTCGTTGGGACTGGCCCCGGACGTGATGCGCCGCCGGGTCGAGGAGACCCTGGACCTGCTGGGCCTGGCGGAGCTGCGCGACCGGGCCGTCACCACGCTGTCGGGCGGCCAGATGCAGCGGGTGGCGATCGGCTCGGTGCTCACCACGCACCCCAAGGTGCTGGTCCTGGACGAGCCGACCTCGGCGCTGGACCCGGCCGCCGCGGAGGAGGTGCTGGCGGTGCTCCAGCGGCTGGTCCACGACCTGGGGACGACGGTGCTGCTGGCCGAGCACCGGTTGGAGCGGGTGGTCCAGTACGCGGACCGGGTGATCCTGCTGCCCGGTCGCGGCGCCGCCCCCGTGATGGGCGACCCGGCCGAGGTCATGGCCGTCTCGCCGGTCCGTCCGCCGGTCGTCTCCCTGGGGCGGCTCGCCGGCTGGTCGCCCGTTCCGCTCTCCGTGCGCGACGCGCGCCGCAGGGCCGCCCCGCTCCGCGGCCGGCTGGCCGGGGCCACCCCGCCGGCGGCCGGCGCGGGCGAGTCCCCCGCACCCGGCGGGGACCCGGTCGCCGACGTCCGCGGCCTCGGCGTCCGCCGCGGCCGGACCGAGGCGCTGCACCGCGTCGACCTCACCGTCCGCCCCGGCGAGACCGTCGCCCTGATGGGCCGCAACGGCGCGGGCAAGTCCACCCTGCTGACGACCCTGGTGGGGATGCACGAGCCGGCGTCCGGGACGGTCCGCGTGGGCGGCGCCGTCCCGCACCGCACCCGCCCCCGGGATCTGCTGCGCCGGGTCGGGCTGGTGCCCCAGGAGCCCCGGGACCTGCTCTGCGCGGACACCGTGGCGGCCGAGTGCGCCGCCGCCGACCAGGACGCCGGCGCGCCCGCCGGCCGCTGCCGGGAGCTGGTCGCCCACCTGCTGCCCGGCGTCGCGGACGGTGCGCACCCGCGCGATCTGTCCGAGGGCCAGCGGCTGGCCCTCGCGCTGGCCGTGGTGCTGACCGCCCGCCCTCCGCTGCTGCTGCTCGACGAGCCGACCCGCGGCCTGGACTACGCGGCCAAGGCCCGGCTGATCGACCTGCTGCGCGCGCTGGCCGCCGAGGGCCATGCCATCGTCCTGGCCACCCATGACGTGGAGCTGGCCGCCGAACTGGCGCACCGCGTCGTCATCCTGGCGGACGGCGAGATCGTCGCCGACGGCCCCACCGGCGATGTGGTGCTCTCCTCGCCGTCGTTCGCCCCGCAGGTCGCCAAGGTCCTCTCCCCGCTGCCCTGGCTGACCGTCTCCCAGGTGGCGCGCACCCTGGAGGCGACGGCATGACCGCGCCGCCCCGCCCGGCCCGTGCGGTACGCCTCGGCCCGCGCTCCGTCGCCGCCCTGGTCCTGGTCTCGGCGGTCGGCGTGATGGCGTTCGGCTGGCCGCTGCTCGCCGACTCCGCGTCCGGGCTGGCCCATTCCCAGGACGCGCCCTGGCTGTTCGCGGCGCTGCTGCCGCTGCTGCTCGCGGTCGCGGTGGCCACGGTCACGGACACTTCCCCGGCCGGCGCCGGGCGGCCCCCCGGTCTCGATGCCAAGGCCATCGCGATGCTCGGCGTGCTGGCCGCGGCGGGGGCGGCGCTGCGCCCGCTGGGGGCCGGGACCGCCGGGATCGAGCCGATGTTCTTCCTGATGGTGCTGGCGGGGCGGGGGGTCGGTCCGGGGTTCGGCTTCGTCCTGGGGTCGGTGGCGATGTTCGCGTCGGCGCTGCTGACCGGCGGTGTCGGCCCGTGGCTGCCGTTCCAGATGCTGTCGATGGGCTGGGTGTCGATGGGCGCGGGGCTGCTGCCGGGGGCGATGGGGGTCCCCCCTGCGCATGGGGGTCCCCCCTGTGCATGGGGGTCCCCCTGTTCGAGCGAAGCCGAGAACTTGGGGGAGAAGCCGAGAGCTCGGGGGAGGATGCGCGGGCGCCGCGAACTGGCCCTGCTCGCCGCGTACGGGGCGCTCGCCGCGGTCCTGTACGGCCTGGTGATGAACCTCCAGGGCTGGCCGTACATCGCCGGGCTGGCCTCCGGGGTCTCCTTCGTCCCCGGCGACCCGCTGCACGACAACCTGGCCCGCTACCTCGCGTACTGCCTGGCCACCTCGCTCGGCTGGGACCTGCCGCGCGCCCTGGTCACCGTCGTGCTGACCGCCACGCTCGGCGGCCCGGTCCTCAAGGCACTGCGCCGCGCCACCCGCCGTGCCGCCTTCGAGGCGCCGTTCTCCTTCGCCCCGGGTACGCCACCGGAGGCCGGGACGACCGGGGCGGCCCGGCCGACCACTACAGCCGCTGAATGATCGTCCCGGTCGCCAGCCCGCCGCCGGCGCACATCGTGATCAGCGCGAACTCCTTGTCCCGGCGCTCCAGTTCGTGGAGCGCGGTGGTGAGGAGCCGGGCGCCGGTGGCGCCGACCGGGTGGCCGAGCGCGATGGCGCCGCCGTTCACGTTGACCTTCGTCAGGTCCTGCTCGAAGACCTGCGCCCAGGAGAGGACGACGGAGGCGAACGCCTCGTTGATCTCGACGAGGTCGATGTCCCGCAGCGACATCCCGGCCTTGCCCAGTACCGCCCGGGTCGCGTCGATCGGCCCGTCCAGGTGGAAGTGCGGGTCGGAGCCGACCAGGGCCTGGGCCACGATGCGGGCCCGCGGCCTGAGTTTGAGGGCGCGCGCCATCCTCTTGGACGCCCACATCACCGCGCAGGCGCCGTCGGAGATCTGCGAGGAGTTGCCCGCGGTGTGGACGGCGGTGGGCATGACCGGCTTGAGGCCGCCCAGCGCCGCCATGCTGGTGTCCCGCAGCCCCTCGTCGCGGTCGACCAGCCGCCACATCCCCTGCCCCGCGGCCTGTTCGTCCTCCGTGGTGGGGACCTGGACGGCGAAGGTCTCCCGTTTGAAGCGCTCCTCGGCCCAGGCGGTGGCCGCGCGCTCCTGGGAGATCAGGCCGAGGGAGTCGACGTTCTCGCGGGTCAGGCCGCGGTGGCGGGCGATGCGCTCGGCGGCCTCGAACTGGTTGGGCAGATCGACGTTCCACTCGTCGGGCCAGGGCTTCCCCGGGCCGTGCTTGGAGCCGCTGCCGAGGGGGACCCGGGACATCGCCTCGACGCCGCAGCCGATCCCGATGTCGATGACGCCGCCCGCGATCATGTTGGCCACCATGTGGTTGGCCTGCTGGGAGGAGCCGCACTGGCAGTCGACGGTGGTGGCCGCGGTCTCGTAGGGGAGGCCCATGGCGAGCCAGGCGTTGCGGGCCGGGTTCATGGACTGCTCGCCGGCGTGGGTGACGGTGCCGCTGACGATCTGTTCGACGCAGTCGGGCTGGATGCCCGTACGGGCGAGGAGTTCGCGGTACGTCTCGCCCAGCAGGTAGGCGGGGTGGAGGTTGGCGAGCGCGCCCTGGCGCTTGCCGATCGGGGTGCGTACGGCTTCGACGATGACGGGTTCCGCGGCCATGACTGACTCGTCCTCTCCTCGCGTCCGCGGGCGTCCCGGCGCGCCCGCGGAGGGAAGAACTAGTACGCGTTCTAGTTCTGCGAACAGTCTCATGAGCCGCACCCCGGGGCGCAAGAGGGCTGCAACCCCCTTGTGCGCAACGGGTATCGCCGTGCCCCTTGCCACTTGCGGAACCCGTCATTACCTTCACCGCGACCAGACCTGATGCTCAGTCAGGAAGACGCCCTCGCCGCGTCCGACGTCAGCCGGCCCAGGAGTCGCCGATGCACTGCCCCGCGTTCCCCGAAGGGTTCGACTTCACCGACCCCGACGTCTACCAGTCCCGCGTCCCGCTCCCGGAGTTCGCGCGGCTGCGGCGGACCGCGCCCGTGTGGTGGAACGCCCAGCCGCACGGCATCGCCGGCTTCGACGACGACGGGTACTGGGTCGTCACCCGCCACCAGGACGTCAAGGAGGTCTCCACCCGACCCGAGGTCTTCTCCGCCAACCTCAACACCTCGATCATCCGCTTCAACCCGGGCATCTCCCGCGACCAGATCGACGTACAGAAGCTGATCATGCTCAACATGGACCCGCCCGAGCACACCCGGGTCCGCCAGATCGTGCAGCGCGGCTTCACCCCGCGCTCCATCCGCGCCCTGGAGGAGGCGCTGCGCCACCGGGCGGAGCGGATCGTCGCCGAGGCGCGGCGGCGGGGCGCCGGCGACTTCGTCACCGAGATCGCCTGCGAACTCCCCCTCCAGGCCATCGCCGAGCTCATCGGCATCCCCCAGGACGACCGGGCCCGCATCTTCGACTGGTCGAACCAGATGATCGGCTACGACGACCCGGAGCTGGCCATCACCGAAGAGGTCGGCGCCAACGCGGCCATGGAACTGATCTCGTACGCGATGAACCTCGCCGCGGCCCGCAAGGAGTGCCCGGCCCGGGACATCGTCAGCCGGCTGGTGGCGGCGGAGCACGAGGGGAACCTCGGCTCCGACGAATTCGGTTTCTTCGTGCTGCTGTTGGCGGTGGCCGGCAACGAGACCACGCGCAACGCCATCACCCACGGCATGCACGCCTTCCTCACCCACCCCGACCAGTGGGAACTCTACAAACGCCAGCGCCCGGCGACCGCCGCCGAGGAGATCGTGCGCTGGGCGACACCGGTGGTCTCCTTCCAGCGCACCGCCACCCAGGACACCGAACTGGGCGGGGTGCGGATCGGGAAGGGCCAGCGCGTCGGGATCTTCTACTCCTCCGCCAACCACGACCCCGAGGTCTTCGACCACCCCGAGGTCTTCGACATCACCCGCGATCCCAATCCCCATCTGGGATTCGGCGGCGGCGGCCCGCACTTCTGCCTCGGCAAGTCCCTCGCCGTACTGGAAATCAACCTGATCTTCAACGCCATCGCGGATGCCGTACCCGATATCTCCCTGGCCGGCGATCCGCGCCGGCTGCGCTCCGCCTGGCTCAACGGCGTCAAGGAACTCCGGGTCCGTTACGGCTGATGCGTTGGGGCTGATCCGCATCCCGCACAGAGCCGTACGACGCGGACTTCACGGCCGCGGGAAGCCGACCGCGACCGTCAGCAGCAGCACCACGGCCGCCGCCGACGCGCTCAGGAACGCCGCGACGAGCCGCTTCCGCAAAGCCAGGTAGACGCTCTCGTATTCGGTCCGCAGACCGGCGCTGCGGGCCGCGATACGTTCCAGATAGACCCGGGAGAGCTCGCGCTGGTCCTGGCAGTAGTGCCGTACCACCTCCTGCCGCTGGGATTCGGTGAGCCAGGGCAGCCCCGCGCAGAAGGCGTCCGCCCGGGTACGCGCCCGGTCCTTCTCCGCCACCCAGAGCAGATACCCCTCGATCTCGTTGATCGCCTCGTCCATCCGTCGCACCCCGTTCTTCCCGGTCCCGTCACGCATCGATCGCGCCCGCTACCTCGGGATGATGCACATCGAACGCCGGGGATTCGGACCGAATACGCGGAAGGGCAAGGAAGTTGTGCCGTGGCGGAGGACAGGACGTCGCCCATTCCAGCAAACGGCCGTAGCCCCAGGGATCGTCGCAGACCACCCGCGCCCCGTATTTCGCGGTCTTCCAGACGTTGTAGAGGAACGGCAGCAGGGAGAGCCCGAGGACGAAGGAGAAAAGGGTGGAGACGGTGTTGAGGGTGGTGAAGCCGTCGGCCGCCAGATAGTCCGGGATACGGCGCAGCATGCCGTTCGCGCCCAGCCAGTGCTGGACCAGGAACGTGCCGTGGAAGCCGGTGAACAGCGTCCAGAACGTGATCTTGCCGAGCCGCTCGTCGAGCATCTTGCCGGTGAACTTCGGCCACCAGAAGTGGAATCCGGCGAACATCGCGAAGACGACCGTACCGAAGACCACGTAGTGGAAGTGCGCCACGACGAAATACGTGTCGGAGATGTGGAAGTCCATCGGCGGCGAGGCCAGGATGACACCGGTCAGACCACCGAAGACGAAGGTGACGAGAAATCCGACCGCCCACAGCATCGGTGTCTCGAAGGACAGCGAGCCCTGCCACATCGTGCCGATCCAGTTGAAGAACTTCACACCGGTCGGGACCGCGATCAGGAACGTCATGAAGGAGAAGAACGGCAGCAGGACCCCGCCCGTCACATACATGTGGTGCGCCCACACCGTGACCGAGAGACCGGCGATGGAAATCGTCGCGGCGATCAGACCGATGTAACCGAACATCGGCTTCCGGGAGAAGACCGGAATGACCTCGGAAATGATGCCGAAGAACGGCAGCGCGATGATGTACACCTCCGGATGCCCGAAGAACCAGAACAGATGCTGCCAGAGCAGCGCTCCGCCGTTCCCCGCGTCGAATACATGGGCACCGAATTTACGGTCCGCCTCCAGGGCGAACAGCGCGGCGGCCAGCACCGGGAAGGCGAGCAGGACCAGCACACCGGTCAGCAGCACGTTCCAGGTGAAGATCGGCATCCGGAACATCGTCATGCCCGGGGCGCGCATGCAGATGATGGTGGTGATGAAGTTGACCGAACCGAGGATCGTGCCGAAGCCGGAGAAAGCCAGACCCATGATCCACAGATCGCCGCCGATACCGGGGGAATGGACCGCGTCGGAGAGCGGCGCATAGGCGAACCAGCCGAAATCCGCCGCCCCTTGCGGAGTGAGGAATCCCCCCACCGCGATCAGCGAACCGAAGAGATAGAGCCAGTAGGCGAGCATATTGAGCCGCGGGAACGCCACGTCGGGCGCGCCGATCTGGAGCGGCATGATCCAGTTCGCGAATCCGGCGAACAGCGGCGTCGCGAACATCAGCAGCATGATCGTGCCGTGCATCGTGAACGCCTGGTTGAACTGCTCGTTCGACAGGAACTGGAGTCCGGGCCGGGCCAGTTCGGCGCGCATCACCAGGGCCAGCAGCCCGCCGACGCAGAAGAAGGCGAAGGCGGTGACCAGATACAGCGTGCCGATGGTCTTGTGGTCGGTGGTGGTCAGCCACTTCACGGGGAGCGGCCTGTACGGGCGCGGCGGCGCGGAGCAGGGCTCCACGGGCGGCGGCTTCACAGGAGACGTCATGCCCCGTAGGTGTCCGCGGCCCCCGGAACCGTCACCGCGCGCCGCCGTTCCGCGGGGTGTGAAGTCCCACCCGGGGAGGGTGTGAAGATCGGCGGTATGCCGGACACCAAGGGTTCATGAGCACCGACGACACCTTCGCCGAGGCATACCGCGCGCACTACTGGGCGGTCAGCCGCTTCGTGGCGCGGCGGCTGGACGCCCCGGCACACGAGGTCGAAGAGGTGGTGGCGGAGGTCTTCTCCATAGCGTGGCGAAGACGCACCGAACTTCCCGACCCGCCGCTGCCCTGGCTGTACGGGGTGGCCCGCAACTGCCTGGCCAACACGGTGCGCGGGCTCGGCCGCTACCGGCGGCTGCTGCACCGGCTGGGCAACCACGAGGCGGCGCACGGCCGGCAGACCGTGGCCGGCCCGGACGCCGAGCGGCCCGGCTCCTGGGTGCACGAGGTGCTGGCCCGCCTCTCCCCCGCCGACCAGGAGGTGCTCCGGCTGGCCACCTGGGAGGAACTGACCGTCGAGGAGCTGGCGGTCGTCCTCGGCTGCGGCCGGAGCGCCGCCGCCATGCGGCTGCACCGGGCCCGGCGCCGCCTTCGCGCGGAGATCGACCGTACGCGGATGACCGTGTCCGTACGAGCAGGAGGCGATGCCGATGAGTGACGAACTGGAGCTGCTGCGCGCGGCCAATCCGGTGCCGGCCGGTGAAGGCCCCTGGCGGGACCGCCCGTTGGACGCCACCGCGGAGCGCGGCCTCAACCGCCTGCTGCACAGCGCCCGCACCCGGCGCGCCCGGCGCCGCCTCGTCCTGCGCGCCGAGGCGGCCGTGCTCGCCCTGGTCGGCGTTCTCGCCTTCACCCTCTCCGACGCCGGCAGCAGCCCGGCCGTCGCGGCCCCCGCCGCCCTCGTCCCGCACGCCGACGCCTCGCCCGTCCCGCTGGCCGAACTGGCCCGCAGAGCGGAGGCCAGGGCCCGGACGGCCGGCCCCTCGGACGGGCCGCGGCGCGGCAGCCATCTCCAGAGCTGGTACCTGGGCATGCGGACCGGCCCGGACGCAGCGCCGCCGGCCACCGTGCCCGAGGAGCGCATCACCCGCTGGCACGCCGACGGCAGCGGCTCGGAACTGGTCGTGGCCACCGACCCGCGGCACCCCGGACGCCCGGTGATCCACGACGACCACGGCCGCTGGACGACCGTCGGCGGCGCCGAGGTCCTACACCGCACGACGTATCCGCCCGGCTCCGGCGACCGGCCCCGCGGCCCGGCCGCCCGGACGAAACCGCCCACCGACCCCGCGGCACTCCGCGCCCACCTGGCGTCCCTCTACGGGAGCGGCGACACCGCAGGCACCGCGAGCGGCACCCCGCAACTCCTCCTCGCCCTCTCCTCGTTCCGCCAGGAGTGGACACCGGGACCGCGCGAGACGGCCGCGATCGTGCGGATGCTGGCGGACGCCGGGGGCCTGCGGCCGGCCGGCGCGGTCACCGACCGGCTGGGCCGGCGCGGCCAGGCGTATGTCCACGACGGCCCGGACGGCGGCCTGAACGCCACCCGCCAGATGGTGATCCTCGATCCCCGTACCGGCCAACTCCTGGGTACGGAGATCACCTTCACCAAGGACCTGCCGGACTTCCGGATCACGGCGGGCGAGGTGATGTCGTACGAGGCGTGGATGCCGTGACGGTATGTGGCGCGGATGCCGTGACGGCATGTGGCGTGTGGATGCCGAGACCGTAAGAGGCGTGGATGCCCCGGCAGTACGAGGCCTGAACGCCGTGACGCCGGCCGGCCTCGCCGCCCACCCGGGATCCCGCGCCGGTACCGCCCGAGTGGCGGGGCACCGCCGCATGGCGGATCCTTGAGGGACGCGACGATCCTTCGGCGCGGTGGTGCCCGGCACCACCGCGCCGTTTTCGTGCGCGCGAGTCGCCGGGGCCCGGCAGACGCACAGGCCCGGCAGAAGCGCGGAGGCGCGGAGGAAGCCCCGGCGGCCGACCACCGAACCGCCCTTCCGAACCCCCTCCGGATCACCCTCCCCCACGTGACGCGGGCCACAAATCCACCGACGGTTGCGGCCGATCCCCGCGAGATGGATCACACCGAAAGTCGCCGAAAAAGATTGCCGACCGACGTTTGCCCTGCAAGGAGCGGGTAGACGAGCGACTGTGCGGTCATCCGCCTACTGTCCGTGATAACCCGTTCTGCCCCTATGGTCGACTTTTGCTCGTCACGCCATGGCGGGCAGTGCCATGCAGTCGTCCAAGAGAGCGCAGGCGAGCGAACACGTGCCGACGCAGTCCCCCATCGCACCCCGTTCCGATACGGAGGCCGGCGGCCCCGCGAACGCCGCCCGGCCGCGCTCGGCGGCCAGACGACGGCCGGCACCGGGCGAGGTCACCGTCGTCGACCCCGCGATGGTCAAGCGCGCGGTGTCCGCGGCAGCCCTCGGGAACGCGATGGAGTGGTTCGACTTCGGCGTCTACAGCTACATCGCGGTCACCCTCGGGCACGTCTTCTTCCCGTCCGGCAACCCCACCGCGCAGTTGCTGTCGACGTTCGGAGCGTTCGCGGCGGCATTCCTGGTGCGCCCCATCGGCGGCATGGTCTTCGGGCCGCTCGGCGACCGCATCGGCCGCCAGAAGGTCCTCGCGATCACCATGATCATGATGGCCGTCGGCACCTTCGCCATCGGCCTGATCCCGTCGTACGCCACCATCGGCGTCGGCGCGCCCATCCTGCTGCTCGTCGCCCGCCTGGTGCAGGGCTTCTCCACCGGCGGTGAGTACGGCGGCGCCTCCACCTTCATCGCCGAGTACGCGCCCGACAAGAAGCGCGGATTCCTGGGCAGCTGGCTGGAGTTCGGCACCCTCGCCGGTTACGTGGGCGGCGCCGGTCTGGTCACGCTGATGACCGCGCTGCTGTCCACCGAGGACCTCAACTCCTGGGGCTGGCGCATCCCGTTCCTGATCGCCGGACCGATGGGCATCATCGGCCTCTACCTGCGGATGCGACTCGAAGAGACCCCGGCCTTCGCCCAGTTGGAGAAGGAGGCCCGCGCCAAGGAGAAGGAGCGCCGCGCGGCCGAGAAGCGGATCGGTATCCGCGAGATGATCTTCGGTCAGTGGCGGGCGATGCTGCTGTGCGTCGGCCTGGTCCTGGTCTTCAACGTCACCGACTACATGCTGCTGTCGTACATGCCGAGCTACCTGACCTCGGAGCTGAAGTACGACTCGACGCACGGGCTGCTGGTCGTGCTCGGCGTGATGGTCGTGATGATGGCCGTCCAGCCGTTCGCGGGCAAGCTGTCCGACCGCTTCGGCCGCCGCCCGGTCATCGCGGCCGGCTGCCTGGGCTTCCTGGTGCTGTCCGTTCCGGCGCTGCTGCTGATCCGCCAGGGCTCGCTGGTCGCCATCGCCCTGGGCATGGCCGCGCTCGGCCTGCTGCTGGTGTGCTTCACCTCGTCGATGCCGTCCGCGCTGCCCGCGCTCTTCCCGACCAAGGTGCGCTACGGCTCCCTGTCGATCGGCTTCAACGTCTCGGTGTCGCTCTTCGGCGGCACGACGCCGCTGGTGGTCACCGCCCTGATCGGCGCGACCGGCAACAAGATGATGCCCGCCTACTACATGATGGCCGCGGCCGTCATCGGCGGTATCGCCGTCTTCCTGATGTCCGAGAGCGCCGGCAAGCCCCTCCCGGGCTCCCCGCCGGCCGTGGAGACGGAACGCGAAGCCCGCGAACTCGCAGGAGCCACGACGGCCCGCTGAGCGGCCCGACAGCCGGCGGCCCGCCCTTGAGGCGGCCCGCCGGCGACGCCGTACGCCCGGCCGCGCCCACGCCCGCCACCCCACCGCCCCCGGTACGGATCCCACCAGCCCTCCACCGAGCCCCAGGACGCGGAACGAACGGACACCCCGCGAGCCGGACGGCCCCGACCGGGCTCCCGTGCACCCCATGAGGCACGATGGTGGCCATGCATCGTGAAGATCATGATGCTGTCAAGGCACGCACAGAGAGACCGCCCGCGCGCCACAGGGCAGCACACGCGCGGTCCGACTCGGGTTGGTCGCCAGTCCTCGGCCAGTCCTCGATCAGCCTTCGATCAGCCCTCGTCGGGCGGGATGACGAAGCCCCGCGTAGAACCGCTCTGCGGCTTCCCCGGCGGCTCCGGGTTGACTTCCCTGAACTTCGCCACGAAGGCGGCCAGGGCGTCAGCGGTGATGTCCTGACGGGTCCCGGGATCGGCACTGTCGTACACCCGCCACGTGCCCGCCGCGTGCACCGGATCCTCCGGGGCGACGACTCCCGGGATACCGAGCCGCCGCAGCGCGGCATCCACCTGCCGAGCCTCTTCCGCGTTCATCTCCTCGGCCTTCCGCCGTGCGTCCAGGGAGCCCAGTCACCATCACCGCCGTGCGTGGCGCAGTTGCCGGGGTTGATCGGTCCGCAGCCTCCCGGCTTCGGCGTGTGGGAGCAGTTCGCCGCCACCGCCACCAGCGCTTCGGTCGGCCCGGTCCACAACTCACGGTCCACCCGGTGCCCGGCCTCCTCGACCAGAACCACCGTGCGCACGAGCGCCCGCGGGTCGTGCCCCTGGACGTCGGGCCCTTCCGGGTAGTGGTGCACGAACCGCCCCAACCCTCACACAGCCCGGCGTACGGCCCGGTGTGCGGGATCAGAGCGTGCCAGCCCTCGTCCACCACGTTCGACGGCGTGATCCTCATCGTGGGGAACCTGGCCGCCGTGTGAACGAACTTCAGCGCCGTATGGGAGACCGCCCGCTCCGTGGAAGGCTGAGCCCATGGCACGGACCGAGGACGCATGCTGAGCGGTTGGACGACAGACGGCCGACAGCCAGGCGCGCACGCCTCACAAGCATGTGCGACAAAGCAGTACCTGAAGGCGCGGTTTACGCCGTCCCTCCGCGATAGCGACGTTTCTCCGCGCAACGCCATGAGAACGCTCCGAGCGTCCAGTCCCCTACGCGATGGAGCACAGCATGCGCGTACGTACCGCAGTCGCCGCCGCACTGGCCGCAACCGCCGTCCTCGCGGGGGCAGGAGCCGCAGCCGCCGACGAGGGCCCTAACGCCCAAGGTGCCGCCCTACAGTCTCCGGGCATCGCCGCCGGCGACGTCATCCAGCCCCCTGTCACCGTGCCGATCAATATCAGCAACAACAGCATCAACATCGTCGGAATCGGGGACACGGTCCACCACAACAACAGTGCGAACGACTAGCGTCCAGGCTAGGCGCCCAACCCGAAGACCGCGGCAGGGCAGAAAGTCACAACTCCCCAGGGTGCGGTCTCTCCGCCCTTCTCCATGACGTACGTCGCGCCCTGGCCGCCGCGCCCTCCGCGCTGGGCTTCCGCGCGTGATGCCAACGGCACAGCGCCTGAAGGTTTGCCGGGTCGTGGTCGTCGCCCGGGACAATGTGGTCCACGTCCGTGGCCGGCGCCGCACACCGCGCCCCCGTGTCCCGCAGGACCGCCACGCGCTGGAAGCCATCCCGCTTCAAGACGGACAGGCACGGACAGGCGTCGGACCGGCCAGTCTGCCGGGAGGTGGGAACGTCGGTTGCTGCCGTGCCAGGCCAGTCAACACCCCATATTCATCTGGTACTTCCTGATAACTGCCTGGGTAGCCCGAGAACCGGAACAGTCGGTAGCGCCGAACGCTCAAGCGTGGCCCTCACCCTCTCGCCGGGTGAGGGCCAAACCTACTGGGGAGACACGGCCCATGCTGCGGCAGAAGGCCGTGTCGCACCCGTCAGGTACAGGTGATGGTGAACGGCGGGACGGCGCCGCTGTTCACGGTGGTGTTGCACGTGTGGGTGCCGCCCGAGGCACTTGTACTTGTTGTGGTGCTGGTGCCGGTGATGACTGGAGGCGGGCCGGGGCTGAAGGAGCCGGTGCCCATGGTGGTGAACGAGCCGGTGAACGGGCCGGCAGCGCCACTGCCGGAGCAGGTGCCATTGCCCGTCAGGTTGCCGTTGGGAAAGACGGTGAAGGTCCCCGTGCACGAGGCGCTGCCCACTCCTGGGATGGTGATCACGCCGCTGGCGAGGCTGCACGTGACGCTGCCGTCGGGATTTTGGGTGCACGGACCGACTTGGGCCGCCTCGCTCGCGGGGGCCGCCGAAGCCTGCGGGGCGAAGCCCATTCCCGTTGCGAAGATGCTGATCATCAGGGCTGCCAGTGGCGCCCTCATCTGCCGTAGCCGACGCACATCAACCTCCTGGAGAGGATCGGTGAAATCCCCGCTGCGAGGATTGTGCGCAGGCCGCATAAATCCAGCCAGGTGGCTGAAGGGAGCGCGTAGCGTGCGCGCCTGGCGCACAACAGCGCCCAAACCCCGGGAGCCCGCGCCGGGAACCCGGGGCAGAAGCGGCGTCGTCCGGACCTCGGCGCCCAGGTAGAGACGCGGTAAGCGACCCCGGCCGGAATCGAACCGGCGCCCCCGACCGGCAGCCGGGTGTTCTCTCATTGAGCTATGGGGCCTGGGGCTCAACTCCCGCGCGTCATCCCGGAAGACACCGGGGCGCGCGGGAGGAGCCGGGCGGGCGCGGTGATCACGCCTCCACGTCGGACGCGGGAGTTCGCGGCATGGGACCCGCCTTCATAAGCATTAACCGGGGGCCGTGACACCCGCGTTCGCCAGACGGTGGGCCGACCCCTCACTCAGGGGCCAAGTAACTGCCCTTTGTTCCTTCTTTCTCATACGAGGAAGAGGGTGAACACCACGACGGCGTCCACGTGCCCCGCCCGGACGGCCGTCATCATCTCCTCGAACTCGGGACGCTCCACGTTCGGGTCCCAGCCGGAGCGGCCCACGTCCGCGAGGCTTCCCGCCAGGCCCAGCCCTTCGCCGTGATCGGTGCCTCGCACTTCTCCCGCTGGGCCTCGGGGCTGGCCTGGGAACCGTCCTGACGACTCTTTGACTGTCTGATGTAGGAGACTGCACACACTTGGTCCAGGTTACGGCGCCAGTCAGGCGTCCGGTTTGTGAGAGGTGTCATGTGCCTAGCGTGGTAAAGATCAACGTGCTGACCGTCCCCGCTGAACAGCGCGAAACCCTGGAGAAGCGGTTCGCCTCCCGCGCACACGCGGTGGAGAGCTCGGACGGCTTCGAGTGGTTCGAACTCCTCCGCCCGGTCGAAGGCACCGACAACTACCTGGTGTACACGCGGTGGCGTGACGAGGAGTCCTTCCAGGCGTGGATGGAGGGGCCCATGAAGGCGGCCCACCAGGGCGCCCAGGGGCACGGCGCCGAGCGGCCGAAGCCCGCCGCCACCGATTCGACGCTGTGGTCCTTCGAGGTCGTCCAGCACACCGGCCCCAAGACCTCCTGAAGGCGGGGGCGCCCCCCGTCGCGCTCATTCCGTGGAAACCGGCCGCCTGGCAACACAGGCGGCCGGTTTTGCGCTGACGAGCCGACGAACGGCTCTCGTCTGGCGCCGGAGAGGCGCTGTGCCAGGACAAAACGGCTTGCGGCCGGCGTCGCCGTTCTCGTCACAATGTCGGCATGACCGACGCCGTCGCCGCCCCTGTCCCCCTGCCCTGGGCGGTCTCCGCCGAGCCGGTCGGTTCGCCGGTGGCGCGGGCGCTGCTGCGCGAGTACTACACCGAGGTCGCGGACCGCTACCTCGTGCTCCACGAGGGGCGTCGGTCGACGCCCGAGGAGATCGACGAGGGGGTGGCGGAGTACCCCAGCACCGATCTGATGCCGCCCAACGGCGTGCTGCTGGTGGCCCGGCACGGCGATGAGGTGGCCGGATGCGTGGGTGCCCGGCTGCTGGACGCGCGTACCGCCGAGCTCAAGCAGATGTTCGTACGGCCCGCCAAGCGCGGTCTGGGCGGCGCCGGCGGGCTGCTGCGCGCCGCCGAGTCCGCCGCGCTGCGGATGGGCGCCGAGCGGATCCGGCTGGACACCCGGCTCGACCTGACGGAGGCCGTCGCGCTCTACCGGCGGCACGGTTTCGTCGAGATCGACCCGTATCACGACGACGTCTACGCGGAGATCTTCTTCGAGAAGCGGGTGGGGGAAAGGTAGTTGGGGGATGGGGGACCGGGGGGCGGGCTGGGGGACGGGGCCGGGCTCATGGCTCCCGG
>NZ_KN708638.1:2477181-2481939 GCF_000805335.1 Streptomyces sp. CT34
GGCGGGCGTCCCCGTTCGTCGGCTCCTCGGCGTCCGAGCCGCACAGCTCCGCCGACAGCTCCCGGACGAGTTCGGTGAGGTCGGTGGGCCGGTCCCTGGTCCACCAGTCGCCCAGCATCTCCGCCAGCGACTGCTGACGGGCCGCGGAGAGCCGGTCCGCGACCTCCCGGCCGCGGTCGGTGAGGAGCAGTGTCAGCCCCTCGCGCTGCGCGAAGCCGCGTTCCTCGATCTGCCGGGCGGCCTCGGCCACCACCCCGAGCGGCACGCTGCTGCGGTCCGCGAGCAGCGCCGGTTCGACCGAGCCGTAACGGTAGATGCGCAACAGCATCCAGCTGGCGGCCGGTTTGAGGTCCAGGCCGGCGCGTGCGGTGATCTTCTCGTAGACGTCCTTGCGGCCTTCCATGCTGCCGAGTTTGGACAGCGCGCGGGCGACCTCCTCGCGGGACGACCGCTGGACGGGGTTGGAGCAGAGCACTTCGGTGGTGTCGGGTGCGGTGACGCTGCTGCGCAGCGGCTCCTCCCGGAGGAACCAGGCCAGGGCGAACGCGACGAGGGCGACCGGGACCGCGTAGAGGAAGACGTCGGTGATGGAGAGGGAGTAGGCGTCGAGGACGCCGGCGGCCTGGGCGGGCGGCAGGTGCGCGACGCTCCGCGGGTCCTGGGCGATCTTCGACGCGGAGACACCGGGCGGGAGTTGCGCTCCGGCAAGGGCGTCGGCGATCCGCGGGCCGAGCTGGTTGGCGAAGATGGTGCCGAAGATGGAGACGCCGAACGAGGCGCCGATGGAGCGGAAGAAGGTCGCTCCGGAGGTGGCGACCCCCAGGTCCTGGTAGGGGACCGCGTTCTGCACGATGAGGACCAGCACCTGCATGACCAGGCCGAGCCCGAAGCCGAAGACGAAGAAGTAGGTGCTCGTCAGGGCGACGCCGCTGGACGGGCCGAGCTGGTGCAGCAGGAGCAGGCCGAGGGTGACCACGGCGGTGCCCGCGATCGGGAAGACCTTGTAGTGGCCCGTACGGGACACGATCTGCCCGGAGGCGGTCGAGGAGATCAGCATGCCGAGCACCATCGGCAGCATGTGCACCCCGGACATGGTCGGGGAGACCCGGTGCACGACCTGGAGGAACGTCGGCAGGTACGTCATCGATCCGAACATCGCGAAGCCGATGACGAAGCCGATGACCGCGGTGAGGGTGAACGTCCGCATCCGGAACAGTCGCAGCGGCAGGACGGGTTCGGCGGCCCGCCGCTCCACGAGGACGAACACGGCCAGCAGGACGACACCGAGCACGCCGAGTCCCGCGATCTGCCACGAGCCCCAGGGGTAGCTCACGCCGCCGAGCGAGGTCATCAGAACCAGGCAGGCGGCGACCGCGGCGATCAGGACGGTACCGAGGTAGTCGATGCGGTGCGGGGTGCGGCGGACCGGTATGTGCAGTACGGCGGCGATCACGGCGAGCGCGACCGCCCCGATGGGGACGTTGATGTAGAACACCCAGCGCCAGCTGAGATGGTCGACGAACAGCCCGCCGAGCAGCGGCCCGAGGACGCTGGTACCGCCGAACACGGCACCGAACAGGCCCTGGTACTTCCCGCGTTCGCGGGGCGGGACGATGTCACCGACGATCGCCATCGACAGCACGATCAGGCCGCCACCGCCCAGGCCCTGGAGCGCGCGGAAGCCGATGAGCTGCCCCATGTTCTGGGCGATACCGCACAGCACCGAGCCGACCAGGAAGATCACGATGGCCGCCTGGAACAGCTTCTTGCGGCCGTACAGATCACCGAGCTTGCCCCAGAGGGGCGTCGCGGCCGTCGACGCCAGCAGATAGGCGGTCACCACCCAGGAAAGGTGGTTGAGCCCGCCGAGATCGCTGACGATCGTGGGCAGCGCGGTGGCGACGATGGTCTGGTCGAGCGCCGCGATGAGCAAGCCGAGCAACAGCGCGCCGATCGCGACGAGGACCGTCCGCCGGGACCGTCCCTCGCCGGCGACGGCAGGAGCGCTGGTGTCCTGCGCCATGAGCGTCGTCTCCCTCTCCCTCTTGTGCCTTGGTCTTCGGCTTTGGCTTCGGCTTTGGCCTTGAGCCTGTGTCCTTCGGTGTTCGGGGTGCCCGGGGTGTTCGGGGTGTTCGGGGTGTTCGGCCTTCGGTCTTTCGCTGGTGGCCCTTGGCTTGGGTCCGGCTGTTCGCTGTGGCTTGCGTCCGGCCGTTCGGTGTGGGGCTTGGGTCCGGCTTTTCGGTGTGGGCCCACTGGGGGGCTCGCTGCCCTGTTCTTCTTCGGCTCCCTTCCGGCCGTGGGTTCAGCTCTATTCCGGCAGTGGGTTCAGCTCCTTTCCGGCCGGCGGGTCGACTCCGGGACATCCGCGCCCGTACGGCAACACCCCTCAGCCTTTCTCCCATCCTGGGCGGTTGCGACGGATATGGCCCGCCGAGCGGCCCTGGATATCGGCGTTCACCTTGACGACACCTGGGGTACACCCGGCGGATGTCGTGGAGCGCCTGCGCGGACGGGGGCGGGCTCTGAATAATCGACTGCCGGCGCGAGCCTCCAGAGAGGGGACCCCCGTGACGGCATCGTCCTGCCCGCACTGCTTAGCCCCCGTACGCGGCGACGGCCGTCCCACCTGCCTGTGCGCGGCAGCCGAGGCGGCGGACTTCGACCCACTGCGAATACGGCCCTATGTGTCCTTACCGGACGGCGAGGACGGCGAGGACGGTCCCCCGGAGGAGGCCGGGGCCGCGGACGCCGCATACGGGGGCGGCGAGGGCGGCGGATCCGGGGTGGCGCCGGGCACCCCCGCTCCACCACCGCCGCCTCCCGGTTTCCCGGATGCCGGCGCACCGCCCTCCCCGGCACACCGCCACGCCGGCCCGACCTCCCGCACCTTCACCTCGTCCCCACCCCTCGAACCGTCGGCGCCGTACCCGACCGCCCCCTCCGGACGCCGTCGGCGTGCACTCCCCGCCGTACTGGCCGCCACAGGAGCCGCGGTGGCGGCCACCGCGATCCTGGTCGCCACCGACGCGCTGCAGAACGGCGGGCGGGACCGGGCCGCCCCGCCCGACGGCGGCACCGTCACCCCCACCGCGTCCCTCCCGACCGACGACGGCGACGCCTCCCCGTCGCCGACCGCCCACCACTCCTCCCCCGCCTCGACCACCCCACGCAGCACAGCCCCGGCGACCGCCGTGACGCCCCACAACGCCCCGGCGCTGCCACGCCCGCAGGCCCCCGTCCGGGCATCCGGCAGCGTGACGGACAGTCCCGGCGACGGTTCCCCCAGCGCCCCGCCCACCGGCCCGATCGTGCTCCGCGAGGGCTCCAGCGGCCCGGAGGTCGCCGACCTCCAGCGCCGGCTGCGGCAGCTGGGGCTCTACGCGGGTCCGGCCGACGGCCGGTACGGCGCGGCGGTACGGAACGCCGTATCGCGTTACCAGCAGATCTACGGGGTGCACGGCGACCCGGACGGGGTCTACGGAGCGCCGACCCGGGCGTCCCTTGAGTCGCGCACCCGGGAGCCGTGACGGATCGGGGGCGCCGTCCGCGCTCCGTGACGCCTCCGCCGCCGGCCGTAGGGAACCTCGCAACAGGCCGTAGGAAAACGCGAAACACCTCGTAACCGTGCCGCGCCCTGGTGTCATGCCGGGGCCGCGGCCCGGCGCCGCGACGGACTCAGCCGGGCACCGTGAAGGACTCAGCCGGGCGCCGTGAAGGACCACGCCCGGGTGTCGTGACGGACCTCATGGTCGTCCCGGACCGGGGCGGCTTGTCGGTCCCCCGTGGCGCTTTGTATCGTGTAGGAACAAAGTGGTTCCGCCCGCACTCCCTGACCGGCGGGCGGGACCGCTTGTGTTCTTCTCTGCACCGTTCACCGCCCCGCCAGTGATAGCGCCCAGGAGCCCGCCGATGACGGCCACCACCACGCTCATAGCCCGCGCCCTGCTGCTGGACATGGACAGCACGATCGTGAACTCCGAGGCCGTCGTGGAACGCTGCTGGCGGCAGTGGGCGGCCGAACAGGGGCTCCCGGCGGACGACGTCCTCAAGGTCGTCCACGGGCGCCAGGGCTGGGCGACCATGGCCGCGCTGCTGCCGGACCGGCCGATGGAACTCAACATGGCGGACAACCGCCGGATGCTGGCCCAGGAGACCTCCGACACCGAGGGCGTGGTGCCGGTACCGGGCGCGCCCGCTTTCATGGCCGCCCTCGCCGGACTGCCGCACGCCCTGGTGACCTCCGCCGATACCGCCCTCTCCGACGCCCGGATGCAGGCCGCGGGACTGCCCATGCCGGCCGTACGGATCACCGCGGAGAGCGTGAGCGCGAGCAAGCCCGATCCGGAGGGGTTCCTCAAGGGTGCCGCCGAGCTGGGCTTCGCGCCCGAGGACTGCCTGGTGTTCGAGGACTCCGAGGCGGGCATCACGGCGGGCCGGGCCGCGGGGATGCGAGTCGTCGGCGTGGGCGACCGCGCCGCCGCCCACGCCCCCACCGCCCAGGTCCGCGACCTCACCCAGATCCGTATCGAGGCCCTGCCGGACGGCGCGATCGCCGTCCACGTCACGAGCTGAGCCACCCTCCACGTCCCGAACTGAGCCCCCCTCCAGGTCACGAGCTGAGCGCCCCCCTCCAGGTCACGAACTGAGCCGCATGTCACTGGCGGGGCCTCCGCGTCACGGGCCGGTCCTCCGCCGTCACCCCCGCCTCTCGCCGGCCTGCTCTGCGTCTCGCTCTCGCTCTCATCTCCGCCCTCCCCC
>NZ_KN708638.1:2481949-2516029 GCF_000805335.1 Streptomyces sp. CT34
CCCCCCCCCCCCCCCCCCCCCCCCCCCCCCCCCCGCGGGGGGGGGGGGGGGCGGCGGGGAAAAACAAAGAGGTACGGGTGGGCGGCGGGGCAAAGAGGCGGGGCAAAGAGGCAGGGTAAAGAGGCGGGGTAAGTAAAGAGGCAGGGCAAAAGACCCCCGCGCATCGCGACGCACAGCGCAAGTCGGCGCATCGCGATGCCCGGCCTGGACGCCACCGGACACACGCCCAGCGGCCGGACACACCCCAGCGACCCGGCACAAGCCCAGCGACCCGGCACAGGCCCAGCGGCCCGACACCCGGCGGCGGTATCCCCGGCACACACCCACCCCCCGTGGGCGATCCCTCAGCCCACAACCACCCCCGCCCCCGGGACCACCCCTCAGCCCGCAGCAGCCTCGTACAGGCTGAAGCCGGCGAGCACGACCATCAGTGCGGCGGCGACCTTGGTGATCAGCCGCAGCGGCACCCGCTTCATCAGCGTCCGTCCGCCCAGAATGCCCAGCCCCGCCACGGCCCACAGCCCCAGTACGGCGCCGACGCCCACGGAGATCGGGTCGTTGTAGCGGGCTGCGAGGTTGGCGGTCATGATCTGGGTCAGGTCGCCGAACTCCGCGACCAGGATCATCATGAAGCCCGCCCCGGAGACCTTCCAGAAGCTCTGGTCGGCGGGCTTGACCACGTCCTCCTCGTCGTCGTCCTTCCGGAACAGCAGCACGGCCGCGCCCGCCAGGAACAGCACCCCGACCACGGCCTGGACGAGGCGGTGCGGGAGCAGGGTCAGCACACTGCCCGCCGCGATGGCGAGGACGACATGCACCAGGAAGGCGGCGGCGACGCCCGCGAAGACGTACGAGGCCCGGTAGCGGGTACCGAGCATCAGGCTCGCCAGGGCGGTCTTGTCGGGCAGTTCGGCGAGGAAGATGACGCCGAAGACGATGGCGGCGACGGTAAGGCTGAACACGGGGCGGATTACCTCGATCGGTCGGGCCGCGCCAAAGGGCCCGGGAAGTGGGTTCGCTTCGGCACGGCAGCGTCGAACACTGCGGCCGAAGGTCTCGCTGGCGCGTACGGATACGTACCGCGTAAGTACCGCGTACGTACCGCGTCGCAGTGCGACATCTGTCGCGCTGCGATACCTACCGCGCCTCCGGGCGCCGGCTCAGACGAGCTGAGCAGTATGTCGACGATCCCGGCGAAGAGCTACTCCCCTTCTGCTGCCGGCAAGGGTACGCGGTGGATCCGCCCGCGTGCCACCAGCTCCAGCACCACCGCACACGACGACGCCTGCACGGCCAGCAGCGCGACCAGGACGAACAGCTGCACCGCACCTGCGTGTACGGGCGAGGCGCCGCCCAGCAGCATGCCCACGAACGCCCCGGGGAGTGTGACCAACCCCACCGTCCTGGTCTGGTCGAGCCCCGGAAGCAGGGCGTCCGACGCGGCCGGACGGGCCACCTCCATACGCGCGTCCCGGTCCAGCAGCCCCAGCGCCAGGCCCGCCTCGAACTCGCCGCGCCGCAGCTCCAGCTCGTCCAGCGCCCGGCGCCCTCCGAGGACGGTCGCGGTCAGCGCCCCGCCGATGAGGATGCCGGTGACCGGGATCAGGCTGAGGCCGCGTGGCGGAACCAGGCCGGTGAGCAGCAGCAGGACGACGACCGGGAGGACCCCGGCGGCGATCGGTACGGCGGCCCACCACCAGGTGTGGTTCTGGGTGATGCGACGGCCGGCCGTACGGACCGCCACCGCGAACATCAGGACGAGGAAGCACAGCAGCCAGGGGAGGGCACCGACGACCCAGCCGATGAGGTAGGAGACGGCGGCGAGTTGGGCCGCCGCGCGCAGGCCGGCGAGCGCGATGGCCCGGGCGTGGCCGAGGCGCGCCACCGAGGCGACGGCCACGGCGGCGGCCAGCAGGACGGCGAGGACGACCCCGAGGGTGGCGTTGACCGGCAGGAGCACGCGCTCACTGTAGGCGGGCGGGTGGGCCGGGGGCACCGCATCGGAGTTCCCCGGCGCCGGTATGACGTCCCGTCGGTACGGCGGTTTTCCCAGGCGTTCCCGCAGCCCCCCCGATACCCCACGCCCACCCATACTCGCTGATACCCGACGCCCACCCATACTCGACGTTGCCCGCAGCACGGCGCCTCCACCACGCCACAGCGGGCCCGAGTGCACGCCAACCTCCCTACGCAGCAAGGGAGTTCCAACACCAGGACCACCACGTCCTACCGCACCAGGACCACCATGTCCTACCGCCCCCGGAGGCGGGCTAGTCCGGTGCCGCGCAGGGGACCACCGCGCGCCACCAGGAGTTCGCCGACGACCTGACGCGCTCCCAGCTGATCGCCGTCACCCTCCATCCCGCTATCGGCCGGTTCTCCGTCCATGTGCCGGTTGCCGGGGTACGCGTCGATGCGTGCGGTTCGCCGCCCGCCGGCCGCCGGCCGGACCGGTGCCCCCCTGCGAATCCGGCTGAATCTTTTGCCTGCGCGGGTGCCGTGCCGGCGCCTCGGGCGGTGATGATGGGGCGCACCTAGCTCGCCGTCCGCCCCCTGATGGCCGCGCGCTCCCCCGCGTACGGCCGTCCGTCGTTCCTGGGAGAGCCGCTCTTGGCTGTCGACCACCCCACCGACCGCCCCACTCGCCCGGCCGTCGCCATCGTGGGGGCGGGACCGCGCGGCACGAGTGTGCTGGAGCGGATCTGTGCCTCGGCCCCCGAACTGGCCCCGGGCGTCCGGCTGACCGTCCATGTCATCGATCCCGCACCGCCCGGCGCGGGCCAGGTATGGCGTACCGCCCAGCCGTCCGAGCTGCTGATGAACACCGTCGCGTCGCAGGTCACCCTGTTCACCGACGACAGCGTCGAGTGCGCGGGGCCGATCCGCACCGGGCCGAGCCTGTACGCCTGGGAGGGGTGCGAGGTCGGGCCGGACGACTATCCGGGGCGGGCGCTCTACGGCCGGTATCTGGAGTGGGTGTTCCGGCACACGGTGCGGACCGCACCGGAGAACGTGACCGTGGTCGCCCACCGGGCCCGCGCGGTGCGGCTCACCGAGGCCCCCGACGGCACGCAGTCGCTGGCCCTCGACGACGGCCGGACGCTGCCGGGCCTGGGCGCGGTCGTGCTGGCACAGGGCCATCTGGACACCGTCCCGGACCCGGAGCAGCGGCGCTTCGCCGACTACGCCGCCGGGCACGGGCTGCGGTATCTGCCGCCCGCCAACCCCGCCGATCTCACCGAGGAGTTGGCGGCACTGCCCCCGGACCGCCCGGTGCTGCTGCGCGGGCTCGGCCTGAACTTCTTCGATCACATGGCGCTGCTGACGACCGGCCGCGGCGGCCGGTTCGCCCCCGGCGCGGACGGCACCCTGAGGTATCTGCCGTCCGGCCGCGAGCCGCTGCTGTACGCGGGTTCCCGGCGGGGCGTTCCGTACCACGCGCGCGGCGACAACGCGAAGGGCGCGCACGGCCGCCATCTGCCGCTGCTGCTCACCCCGGACGTCATCGCGGCCTTCCGCAAGCGGGCCGGATCCGGGGAGCTGCCGGACTTCCTGACGGAGGTCTGGCCGCTGGTGGCCAAGGAGGTGGAGGCGGTCTACTACGAGGCGCTGCTGGCGCGCCGCGCCCCGGACGACTCGCGGGGCCGCTCCCCGGAAGACTCCCGGCACGGCCCCCTCGTGGGCTCCCCGAACGCCTTCCGGGAGCGTTTCCTGGTCAGCGCGCACGGCAGTCCCCAGGAGGCCGCTGCCCTCGACGCCTTCGGTATCGCGCCCGCCGACCGCTGGGACTGGGACCGCGTGTCCCGGCCGCACGCCGACCGGCCGTTCGCCGGCCGGGCCGATTTCCGCGGCTGGCTGCTGGACCATCTGCGGGCGGACGTGGCGCACGCCCGGCAGGACAACGTGTCGGGCCCGGTGAAGGCCGCCCTGGACGTGCTGCGGGATCTGCGCAACGAACTGCGGCAGATCGTCGACCACGGCGGGCTGGCGGGCGCGTCCCGCCGCGACCACCTGGACCGGTGGTACACCCCGCTGAACGCCTTCCTGTCCATCGGGCCGCCGCGCCGCCGCACAGAGGAGATGGCGGCGCTCATCGAGGCGGGGGTGCTGGAGGTCGTCGGCCCCCGTATGGAGGTCCGCATCGGCACCGGGGAGGAGGCGCCCGGTTTCATCGCCTCGTCCCCGGACGTGCCGGGTTCGCGGGTCACGGCGGCGGGCCTGATAGAGGCCCGGCTCCCGGAACCGGATGTGCGGCGCACCGGGGACGCGCTGCTGACCCGGCTGCTGGCCGACGGCGGCTGCCGGCCGCACACCACGGACGGCTACGAGACCGGCGGGCTGGACGTGTCACCGAGCCCGTACCACCTCGTCGGGGCGGACGGGCGGTGGCATCCACGGCGGTTCGCGGTCGGCGTGCCGACGGAGGGCGTGCACTGGGTGACGGCCGCCGGGGCACGCCCCGGGGTGGGATCGGTCACGCTGGCGGACACGGATGCGGTGGCCCGGGCGGCGCTGCGCGCCTCGGCCGCCCGGCCGCCGTGCCCGCGACCGCCCGCCTCTCCGGCCCCGTCTGCCCCGGAGGACCCTCCGGTCACGTCCGTCTCGGCGATCGCCTCCACCGCCCCCATGGGCCGGCCTGGTTCAGACCAATAGTTCCCCAAGCAGAAGATGTTGAACTTGCAAGTAACAGTAAGGCGGGCCTAACCTTCCACTCCAGCGGTTACTTCGTCCCCACAAAGCCGTAGGAGTCACCCGTGTCCGCTCCCCTCACCTCCTTCACCGACAAAGCGACCCCGCACGTCCTCGCGCTCTTCCGCGTCGTCGTCGGCCTGCTCTTCGCCTGCCACGGAGCCTCGTCGCTCTTCGGCATCATGGGCGGCGCGATGGGCAACGGCTCGACCATCCCGGCGGGCAGCTGGCCCGGCTGGTACGCGGCGGTCATCCAACTCGCCGGCGGCGTCCTCGTGATGGCCGGCCTGGGCACCCGCGCGGCGGCGTTCATCAGCTCCGGCTCGATGGCCTACGCCTACTTCACGATGCACGCGGGCCACGCCCTGTGGCCGATCCAGAACGGCGGCGAGGCATCCGCGATGTTCTGCTGGGCCTTCCTGCTGATCTTCTTCACCGGTCCCGGCGCCTGGGCGCTCGACCGCCTCTTCTTCGGCGCGCCCGACGAGGCGCCGGCGCCCGCCGCCCAGCGCGAGCCGAGCGCCGCCTGACGCCCCTGCACCGCGTCCGCGACGTACGCCCGGCCCCCGGCAACCCGGCGCCCCGGGGAGGGACACAGTCCGCCCCGGTCCGCTCGGCCGGCGGGGCCGGGCGTACGCTGTACGGCTGTAGTGCCGCCCCTGCCGCCCCAAGCGACGTCGCGGCGGGGTCCGGACCGGGAGCGATGCGTTGGTGGAAAGCCTGGGGTCCCTCAGCGGCACCCCCTGGGTGTACGCGATCGTCGGTCTCTCGGTGGTCCTCGATGTCTTCGTCCCGATCCTGCCCAGCGGGGTCCTGGTGATCACCGCCGCCACCACGGCCGCCGGCACCGCCGCCGACGTCACCGCATCCGCCCACGGCGAGAACCACCTCGGCGAGATGCTCTCGCTGGTGCTCTGCGCGGCCACCGCCTCGGTGCTCGGCGACATGGTCGCCTACCGGCTGGCCTGGCGCGGCGGCGACCGCTTCGACCGCGCCATCGGCCGCTCCCGCCGGCTGGCCGCGGCCCAGGAGCGGCTCGGTGCGGCGCTCACGCGGGGCGGCGGCGGCATCGTCGTACTGGCCCGCTTCGCACCCGCCGGGCGCTCCGTGGTCAGCCTGGGCGCCGGTGTCGCGCACCGCACGGTCCGCGAGTTCCTCCCCTGGTCGGCGCTGGCCGGGCTCGTCTGGGCCGCCTACAGCGTGAGCCTCGGCTACTTCGGCGGGCACTGGCTCGGCACCTCCTGGATCAGCGCCGCGCTCTCCGTCTTCGCCCTCTTCGTCGCCGGCTCGGTGGCCGCGTTCCTCATGCGCCGGCCGGAGCGTCGGGCCACCGCCCACTGACACCCGGGCGGCGGCCCGACGCATACGGACCCTCCGGCACGTGCGGAACATCCAACGCATCGGGCGCGTACGGACCGCCGGCACGTGCCGATCATCACGTACCGATCATCCAGTGCATCCGGCGCGTACGGACCGTCGGCGCATCCGGCGCGGGGGCGGGCACCGCAGCCGGACCGCCCGCACCGCCCAGCGCAACGCCCGCTCGCCGTCCGGAGATCCGTCCACGGCGGCGATGACCGGAAGGGTGTCCGTACGCGCCTCCACATGTCAGCGTGTGCGCGCTGTGCGCGATACGTGGCCGTGCTCTCATCCTGCCCACGCGCCGGCGGCGGGGACAGGGACAAAGGTCCCGCCCCCGACACGGAGTAGAGTCGATCGTCATCACCCGCTCCCCGCCGCCCCTCCGGGCAGGCACGGCGCCGCGCCACAGCGGCCCAGGATGCGGGAGTTCGAACCACTAACGCGAGGCACATTTCGGTGAACCAACCGCCGGTCGTCGAATGGACCGAGGCCGACGAGGCCCGTTCCGCCCGTTGGCGTTCCGAGAACGGCGCCCCGCCACCCCGCAGGATCGTCATCGCGGACGACCGGACCAAGGCCGACGAGGCGTACCGGCTCGCCTGCGAGGGCACCGCGCTCCTCTGGCGCGGCGACTTCCACAACGCCCGCCAGCTGCTGACCGCGATGGCCCGGCGGATCGACCGCCGCCCCCGTAAGGCGCCGCCCGCCGACCCCGCCCAGGCGTTCCACCTGCACCGCGCCGCACAGAACCAGCGCGCCCGCGTCCTGGGCATGCTGCTGGTCCCCCTGGACGCGGACCTCGCCGTCCCGCTGCCCCGCGCTCCGGACGTCCGCGAGGCGTGCGCCAGGGCGTACGGTGCGCCCGAGCCGGCCGGTGCGTCCGCGCCCACCGGGACCGCCTCGCTGGTCTCGCTCCGCGAACTGCTCGGCCTCATCGGCGCCAACGAATGGCGCAGGAAGGGCGTCGAGATCCCGGCCCTGGGCGGCGACCGGATCCACCCGCACTACGGCGTCTTCTCCCCGGCCCGCGGCGAATACGTGGACCTGGTCGCCGAGGCGCCGCTGCCGAGCCGGGAGCTGGCGTTCGACATCGGCACCGGCACCGGCGTACTGGCAGCGGTACTGGCACGGCGCGGGGTGCGCCGGATCGTGGCCACCGACCAGGATCCGCGCGCGCTGGCCTGCGCCCGCGAGAACACCGAACGGCTGGGCGTCGCCGGCCAGGTGGAGGTGGTCGAGGCCGATCTCTTCCCGGACGGCCGCGCCCCGCTGATCGTCTGCAATCCCCCCTGGGTGCCCGCCAAACCGACCTCCCCCGTGGAGCGCGCGGTCTACGACCCGGGCAACCGGATGCTGCACGGATTCCTGAACGGTCTCGCGGAGCATCTGGCACCGGGCGGCGAGGGCTGGCTGATCCTCTCCGACCTGGCCGAGCACCTCGGTCTGCGTCCGCACGCCGAACTCCTCGACGCGTTCGCCGCGTCCGGCCTCAGCGTCCTCGGCAGGCTCGACATCACACCGCGCCACCCGCGCGCCCGCGACACCTCCGACCCGCTCCACGTGGCCCGCGCCGCCGAGGTCACGTCACTGTGGCGGCTGGGCGCGGCGGGCTGACGCCCTCCCGGGGGGGGCGGGCGCCGGACCACCCGCCGGCCGTCCCCGGATATCCGCGCCGTGCCACCGCACGACGTACCGCACACCCGCCACAACACCGCGCAGACGCCCGCCCGTTGCCTCCGGATCCCGGCGCCCGGCTGCTCGGCCCCTCCGTGGACGACCTGCCGTATGCCGCGCCGGTCGCCGGTGGCGGACAGCCGCCGCCCCGGCAGCAACCGCCGCAACGAACCCGGCACCGCAATCGGCACGGCACACGGCATGGCGCACCGCACTGAACCGGGCCACGGCGCACCACCGCTGCCCCGGCAGAGCGGACGGCGGAACGCGCGAACTCCCCGGTCTCGTCCAATCTCCTCCGACCTCCCCCGGTCTCGTCCGATCTCCCCCGATCTCCTCTGGCCACCCGTCCATCAGGCACGATGTACCCACCATGGATCCCGCGCATCTGCTGACCCGAGCCCGCCGGCTCGCCGCCTCCGCGACCCCCCGCCGACGCCGCCTGCTCGGCATCACCGGCCCGCCGGGCGTCGGCAAATCCACCCTCGCCGCGCATCTGGCGGCGGAGCTGGCGAGCCAGGCCGTGCTCGTACCGATGGACGGATTCCATCTCGCCGAGGCGGAGTTGCGCCGCCTGGGGCGCACCGACCGCAAGGGCGCACCCGACACCTTCGACCCCGCCGGATACGCGGCGCTGCTCGCCCGCCTGCGCGCACGGGAGTCCGGCACCCCCGTCTACGCCCCGGCCTTCGACCGCCGCATCGAGGAGCCGATCGCCGGCAGCATCCCCGTGGCCCCCCACATCCCGCTCGTCATCACCGAGGGCAACTACCTCCTGCTCTACTCCGACCCCTGGGCACAGGTCCGCGAACTGCTCGACGAGGTCTGGTACATGGAGTTGGACACCACGGAGCGGGTCCGCCGGCTCATCGCGCGCCATGAGCGCTTCGGCCGCCCGAAGACCCACGCCGAGCACTTCGTCCGCACCTCGGACGAGCCCAACGCCCGGCTGATCGCGACCACCCGCGAACGCGCCGACCTCGTCGTCACCTTCACCCCCGACGAGGCACCACCGGCAGCGGACGAATAACCCGCACACCCGGCCTCCCAACATCCCCCACCTCACCACCTCCCTTCCCTTTTCTTCTCTCTTTCCTCCGCCCCCTCTTCTCCCTCTTCTCCCCTTTTCTTCCCCTTTCCCCCATTCCCCCCTCCCCTTTCTCTCGCCCGCCGGACGCCACCAGGCCCAGCACCGAAAGCGCACCCCACCCCACGGACACCGCCACCGCCTTCCGCCGCCGCCCACGCCCCGGCAGGGTCAGCCCCAGCAGTGCGGCATCGCCGAAGTCGGCCGCGATCCGCAGACACGCGGCCGTGCGCAACGCCGGCCCCTCGGGCGCCAGCACCATCGCCAGACCACTCGCCGCGTCCCGCCAGCCGACCGGCCGCAGAGAGGTCCTGGTCGCGACCCCGGTCCGCCCGCGCGCGTCCACCAGCCCCGAGGGGCGCGCCAGCACATCAGGCAGTGCCGTGACAGCCACTCCGTACACCGCCGTGGCCGCCCCCACCGCGCGCAGCAATCCGACCTTCATCCGCCACCCCGCCTGCCTCTCGTCCCGTCACCCCGTCAACTCCTTTCCTCAACTCCTTTCCTCGCCAACACCCTTCCCAAACGACATCAACGGTGTCATCATGACATCATGAGTGTCGATGAGGGGGGCGCCACCAAACCGAAAGGCGCCGAGCGGAAGTACGCCGAGCACGAGGGCGCCGAGCGGACGGACGCAGAACAGGAGCGCGCCGGGCAGGTGGATGCCGGCGAGCGGATGGACGCCGGCGAGCCCGCCGCCGTCGAGGACCTGCTGTACGGCGTCATACGGCGCCTGTGGCCGCTGCACCGGACGATCGTGCGCGCCGTGGAGCGCGAGCTGCGAGGCACCGGCATGACCGCCGGCGAGCACGCCCTGCTCGACGCGCTGCGCGCCCAAGGCCCGCGAACGGTCCCGCAGTTGGCACGCTCACTGGACCTGGACCGGCAGCCGGTGCAGCGCTGGGTGAACCACGCGGCGGACCTGGGCCTGGTGGTGACGGCCCCGAACCCCGCGCACCGCCGCTCGTCCCTGATCCGGCTCACCACCGAGGGCTCGGAGGTGATGCGCGGGATCCAGGACTCCGAGGCGGCGGAACTGCGGCGCGGGCTGACCGACCTGTCGGCGGCGGACGTCCGCACCGCACTGCGCGTCCTCGACCGGCTCGGCGAGGAATTCCGGCACTTGGCGGACGGCTCGCGCGTTCCCTCGGAGGAAAGCGGCAATCCCGATATCAGTGAATCCACTCCCATAGATACGACACAGCCCACCGAACCCACCCCTACCACCCCGACCGCGCCATAACACCGAGCAGCCGCCCGCCCATCCGCCCCTCCACTCCCCTCTCCCACACAGAACGGCCCGGAGAATGACCCACGACTTCAGCGCCTGGTCCGAGATCGACAACGGCACCGTCCCGATCGACGACGGCGAGCTGTTCTACGAGACGGCCGGCGCGGGTCCCGCGGTGGTGCTGCTGCACGGCGGGATGCTCGACCAGCACATGTGGGACGAGCAGTTCGCCTGGCTGGTCAACTCCGGGCTCCGCGTGATCCGCTACGACTCGCGCGGCCACGGGCTCTCCTCCACCGTGACCGGCGACTGGGCCAACCACGACGACCTCGCCGCCCTCCTGGACGCCCTCGACGTCCCGAGCGCCGTCCTCGTCGGCCTCTCCCACGGCTCCCGCGTCGCGCTCGACACCGCCCTGGCCCACCCGGACCGGGTCACCGCCCTCGCCCTCGCCGCCCCCGGGATCAGCGGCCGGGCCTTCACCGACCCGTTCGTCCTGGCGCACATCAAGGAGCAGGTCGCCGCGATCGGCGAACCGGACGGCGCGGAGCGCTACGTGGAGCACTTCCTGCGGATGTGGGTGGACGGGCCGCACCGCGCACCGTCCACCGTGCACCCCGGCTTCCGTGAGCGGATGCGCGCCTCGGCGACCGCCAATGTCGAGGTACATGCCGACGGCGTGGGCGCCGGTGTACCCCTTGAGGTCGGCGCCTTCGACCGGCTGGGCGAGATCCGGGTACCGACGATCGTCCTCGACGGCGACCTCGACTCCTCCGACATATCCGCCAACGCCCATGCGATAGCACTCAACGTCCCCGGCGCCCGGAGGGTCCGCATACCGGCCGCCGGCCACATGGTCAATCTGGAGAACACCCCGCACTTCGACCGGGAACTGCACACCTTCCTGTCCTCTCTGGATTACTGAGGACCGCAGAGCGCCACCGAGGAGGGCCAGAGGAGAGCCAGGGGCCTACCGCGAACCACAAACGGGACGCTGCACCACTGGCTTCACCCTGCCCCGTCCGGGCGCGGTGGGAGTGACCGGGCGGTGGCGTTCCGGAAGAACGGTGAAGAACCTCGCTGAAGAATCCCGCTTCGGTATCGGCTTCGACACCGCGACCGAAGTGACCCCGATGGTGACGGCCGGCAGCAACGCCGCAGCCGACCTGCCCTCGCCCGCGTCCGCTTCTCGCCCCCGTCCACCCTCGCCCCGTACCTCCTACGTGGCCGAGCCCGCCGCCGCGCCGGTCACCAGGTCCGGCCCCCAACGCTCCAGCGCCGCCGCCATGTCGAGCGGACGCGACCGGTCCGGCTCGTCCGCGCCCGGCCAGTCCTCCCGCGGCACCCGCCACATCACCTCGAACTCGTTGCCGTCCGGGTCCGCGGCGTACAGCGACTTGGACACCAGATGGTCGCTGGTCTTGGCCAGGGCACCGCGTGCGCTGAGCCGCGCCTCGGCCGCCGCGAGGTCGCCGAGCGTGCCGACCTCCCAGGCGAGGTGGTACAGCCCGATCCGGCCGCCGTCCGGCCCCGGTGCGTCCGGGTCCGCCGCGAACAGCCCCAGGTCGTGATCATTGAGCGACCCGGGCGCGCTGAGGAAAGTCGCCCGCCCCGGAATCTCCCAGCTCACCACCAGCCCGAGGGCCTCGGTGTAGAACGCCACCGACCGCGCCACATCGCGGACGTACAGCACCGCGTGATTGAGCCGCCGTACGGTCATGTCCCCTCCCGTCGCACACAGAACTCCGGCCTCTCCCCGGTACCTGTCCCGCGCACCGCCCGACGGAACCCCACTTCCGGCCAAGCGGCGCAACCGCATCTCCGGACCAGCACGACGACCGCACCGGCCGCGTGGGCGCCCGGGAGGCGAAAGGAGACACCATGTCCGCCGCAACTGTCCTGCCCCTGCACCCTGCCGAGCACGAGTGCCCCAACTGGTGCGCACGCGATCCGCACGCCGAGGCGACAGGAAGCCACATCAGCGCCCCAGTACGCCTGACGGCCCCGGAAGGAGCGAGCCCGAGCATCGAAGTCCCCCTGCTGTCCGTGCAGATCGGCCTCGGCCACGACGAGGAGGCACTCGGCGAGCCGCCCCGCGTCCGGCTCTCGGCCACCGACGGCTCGGCCGAGCTGGACGGCGCCGCCCTGGGCTTGTTCATCGCCGGCCTGGAGCATTTCGCGCTGCGGCTGCGCGGTCTCAGGCACCGATACGACACCGTCATCCTCGGCGGCGCGGCCGAGTCGGTCGACCACTATGAGACAGCAACCCATCCGCTCGAACTCGTCGCCCCCTGCCCGCCCTGGTGCTAGCACCGGGACTCGGAGGAGCACACCCCGACCGGGCTCCTGGTCGACCACTTCCATGCCGCGCACGAGGAGAGCACGGAGCTGAAGCTCCAGCCCAGGATCCGCACGAAGTACGGGCTGGAGGCCGAGTTTCTCGATCTCGTCATGGAACACCTGCCGCACGCCCGGCTGCCACAGATCGGTCTTGGGATCGGCAGCAGCGAGAAGCGGCATTACGCGGCCTTGGCGTTCGAGGAGGCCGACCAACTGCGTTGCACTCTCAACGAGTTCATCGCGCAGGGGCGCGAGTACGCCCAGCCGGATGCCGTTGCGTCCCTGCAGGAGCTCATGGACTACTGCGGTGTGCGGATCGTCAAATCCGAACGCGGCGCGAAGGGCTTCTGCGGACACGCCGTCGGCGACACACGACATGGCGGACCGGTCTGGGTGACCGTCCCCAAGGACACCACCGGCCCGCGGTTGGAAGAGCTGGTGACGCACCTGCTCACGGAAGTCCATGAGACGCAGCGGGAGCTGACCACTCCAGGAGGCGCCGAGATTCGCCAGGCGGGTGCGCCGCCCGAGCCACCGTCATGGCTGGTGGGGGAAGCCGCCGCCTGAGCCGTCAGGAGACGGGTCGGCTCGACGGTATCCCTGAGCGCCGAAATTCGAGGCACCAGGCGCTGCGTAACCGCCGCGCGAGCCAAGGGCCGTATTCAGATGACGTCCGATACGGCCCCGGAAGACCATCGAGGAGATGAGCGCCGCTCCTTGTCCCCCGGTCTGTCCCCCGGCGCACGAAAATGGCCTTCCGGACACCTCTCCGGAAGGCCATTCGCCGCATTCGCGCTGGTCAGCGCAGTGGGCACAACAGGATTTGAACCTGTGACATCTGCTTTGTAAGAGCAGCGCTCTACCGCTGAGCTATGCGCCCTGGACGAGCCGACAGACTACCTTGCCCGGGGGCCCACTCCGCAAACCCGTGGTCGGGGGCCGGGGGGCCGGGGGCTCGTCCGCGGGCGGGAAGTCGCGGGGAGCGTGAACTTACCGGACGGGGTGTTCGTTTCGGTGGGTGGGAGAATGCCAGCCGGCCCTGGGGCGATCCGATCAGGAGAGGGATGTGACGGCGACAGACAGGCAGCCGCAGCCGTGCGAGGAGCGGGCACGCCGTCGGCCCCGCGGGGGCCCGGTGCGGGATGTGGTGGGGCTCGTGCTGCTGCCGTTGCCGCTGCTGGCGGCGGTGGCGCCGATGGCGTTCGCGGGTGGTGGTACCCGCCGCTGGTTCGGGCGCGGGGAGAGTCAGCGGGCCGAGGCGCAGGCCGCGAAGGACGCCGCGGCGGCGGCGTTCTACGAGCTGGACACCGCCCACCGGGACCTGCGGATCTCGGTGGAGACGATCACCGCCGTCGACAGTTCGCAGCGGGCGCGGCAGGCCGCGGTGGAGTACGAGGGGTTCGGCCGCCGGATCGACCAGGTGAGCCAGGGCTACATCACCGCGGTCGACTCGCACGATCTGGACCGGGACGACCTCGACGGCGCGGCGGTGGCGCGGGCGCGGGCCGATCTGACGCGGGCCAGGGAGGAGCTGGAGCGCGTCAAGGGGGAGCTCGACTGGTTCGCGCAGAGCCTGGCCCCGCTGTTGGAGGGCGCCGAGACGCAGCTGGCGCGGCTGGCACCGGCCGTGGAGCGGGCGCGGCAGGCGCTGCTGGCGGCGAGCAACGCGCTGGACGCGGTGCGCGCGCAGGGCCTGCGGGCGGACGACCTCGCGGCCCGGCTGGCGGCGCTCGGCCCGGAGCTGACCAAGCTGAACCAGGGCGCCGGAGCGCACGGCGTACCGGAGACGATCCGGCGGGCCGACGAGGTGCTGCGCACGGCCGAGGCGCTGCGGGGCGAGGCGGAGCGGCTGCCGGAGACGGCGGCGGAGATCGACAAGCGGCTGGTGTCGCTGCGGACCCGTTCGCAGGCGATCACGACCCGCGCCCAGCAGGTCGACCCGGTGCTCAGCGAGCTGCGGCGGCGGTACAGCGCGGCGTGCTGGCAGGACCTTCAGCGGGTGCCGGAGCAGGCCGCTCGGTCTGTCGGGGAGGCCGAGAGCACGTTGCGGGAGGCGCAGCGGGCCCGCGACGAGCAGCGCTGGGCGGACGCCACGAGCCGGCTGGCGACCGTACGGGCGCTGCTGAACACCACGGACGAGGCGGTGTCGGCGGCCGGCGACCGGTTGCGGCGGCTGGACGCGGTCTCGGTCGACCGGCAGCAGGAGATCGACCGGACCCGGTTCGCGGTCCGCGACGCGCAGCGGCTGGCGATGGCCGGGCGGAGCACGCCCGACCCGCGGCACGCCGGCCCGCTGGACGAGGCGGTGGCACGGCTGGAGCGTGCGGTCGGCGGCCTCGAGGGGCGGCATCCGGACTGGTGGCACTTCCTGACCGAGACGGAGGCGGTGCGGGAGACGGCCGCCCGGGTAGTGCAGGAGATCCGCGAGACGCGGGGCGGCGGCGCGGGCGGCTGAGGCGGGAGAAGGTACCGGGTACCCGGTGCCGGGTAGCCGGTACCGGGTCCTTCCTGGCCTGGGGATCCCCGTGCGCGGTGCCGAGGTGTGCACCTGTCCCGGCCGATGAGGTTCCCCGGGCGGTCCGGTTCCCCGGGCGGTCCGGACTTCTGCGTTTCCGTGGGCGCGCGATGGCGTGAACCGGCCCCTTGGCGGATCCTGGGTGTGAGTACGGCCAGGCGGCTCATCTGCGCGAAGGAGGCCGGAGATGGCAACTGGGGCTACTGGCGGCACCCTGCACCCCGTCAATCCACTGCAGCGGTTGAAGCGGCGGCGCGCCCAACTCGACGAGCATCTGCCGGTGGACCATCGGCTCAGCCAGGTCTACCGGATCGGTGCCGGACTGATGGGGCTGGTGCTGGTCGCGTTCGGCATCCTCGGTCTGACCCATCACATCGGCTTCTTCGACACCGGCGGCGCGACCGTCGCCGGGCTGGAGACCAACGGCGCCCTCAGCGTGCTCTCGATCGTCGTCGGGGCGCTGCTCTTCGGCGGCATGGTGATCGGCGGGAACTTCGCCTCGTCCTGGAACATCCTGTGGGGCGCGCTGTTCCTGCTGAGCGGCTTCGTGAATCTGGGGCTGCTCGGTACCGACGCAAACTTCCTGGCCTTCAAGATCCAGAACGTGCTCTTCAGCTTCGTGGTGGGGTTGCTGCTGCTGGTGTTCGGGATGTACGGACGGGTCAGCGGCGGGCTGTCGCACGACAACCCCTACTGGCGCGCCCGGCACCCCGAGGAGGCGGAACGCTTCGCCCGGGGGGAACTGCACCCGGTGGCCGGTATGACGGCCGGACGGCAGGCGGCGCGGGTGAACATGCAGGGCGCCTGGCACGGCGGACGCGGTTCGCTCGGCCCCGGGACCAGCCTCACCGGCCCGCACCGGCACGCGGGCGACCTCCCAACCACCGCCGCGGGCCACGGTGCCGGCGCGAGCGGTGCCGCGGACAAGAGGGGCGGTACGACGGCGGGCGCCTCCGAGACGGGCCGGGGTGCGGGCCCCGCCACGGACACCCGAACCGGCCCGGACGACACCGGCAGCAAGGAGCCGTGAGCCAAGGAGCCGCGAGTCGGGGCGAGGAGGCATCGGGGCGTACCGGGGCGGGTCGGTCGGCCCGGTACGCGCTGCCGACTGGGACCGACGGCCACCGGTCGAGGAACGGGAGAGCACGGGGAGCAGCCATGACGCAGCGGGGAAACGCCGACTCCCGGGCGGGACACGGGTCCCACGGAGCGGCGGTCGAGGCGCTGGCCCAGCGGATCTTCAGCGGCGCCTACGGCGAGGGAGACGTCCTCGCCCTTCAGGAGCTGATGGCGGAACTGGACGCCAGCCAGACCGTGCTGCGTGAGGCGATCAAGGTGCTGACGGCCAAGGGGGTGCTCGCCACCCGCCCGAACCACGGCACCTACGTCCGCCCCCGGGAGGAGTGGAACCTCCTCGACTCCGACGTCCTGCGCTGGAAGCTGGCGGCCGGCGCCTCGTCCGACTTCTTCGCCGACCTGCTGGAGCTCCGCCGCTCCATCGAGCCCGCGGCGGCGGCGCTCGCCGCGGAGCGCCGCACGGACGACGACCTGGAGGCGCTGAACGCCGCGCTCAGCGCGATGGCCGCGACCGAGGACGATCCGGTGCTGCTGGTGCGCGCCGACGCCTCCTTCCACATGGCGATGCTGGTCGCGTCCAACAACCGCTTCTACGCCCAGATGCACCGGGTGATCGTGCCCGTCCTCATCCACCGCGGGCGGGCGATGTACGCCTCCGGCGGGGAGTTCGAGCATCCGCACGCGCGGCACGCGGCGGTGGCCGCGGCCGTACGGGACCGGGATCTCGACGGCGCCTACATGACGATGCTGGAGCTGCTCGACAAGTCGGCGCGCGACTTTCCGTAGGGCCCTTCCGACCCCGACCCGTCGGACAGGCCGGAAGGCCGCCGCCCCCGGGGGTGGTGCGGGCCCCGTGCCGTGGCGATGGAGGGAGGGGTGGACGCCTCGTGCTCCTCGCCGAAAGGACGGTCCCCTCCCCATGGCCCGATCCCTGAAGATCACCCGTATCGAGACGTTCCTGGCCCCGCCGCGCTGGATGTTCGTCCGGGTGGAGACCGACGACGGCGTCGTCGGCTGGGGCGAACCCGTCGTCGAGGGGCACGCCGGGTCGGTCCGAGCGGCCGTGGAGGTGCTGGCGGAGTGCCTCCTCGGGCAGGACCCCGCGGCATCGAGGACCACTGACTTCCGGGCCCGGCTGTGGACCGCGGACGAGGCCGGCGCGCTGCTGCGCGAGTGGCTGCCGTCCGTGGACCTCGTCATCGCCTCCGACGACGAGCTGCCGCGGTGCCTGCCCGGACCGCCGGGCGGCACCGCCGAGGGCGCGGCGCGGCTGCTGGACCTCGGCGTCCGCGAGGTGGTGGTGACGCACGGCGCGGCCGGCGCGACGGCGTTCACCGACTCCGGCTCCCGCCACCGGCCGGCCACCCCGGTCCGGGCGGTGGACCCCGTGGGCACCGGCGACGCCTTCGTGGCGGGCTACCTCTCGGCGCTGCTGGACGGCGCGGACCTGGCCGGGCGCCTGGCGCGGGCGGCCACCACCGGCGCCTTCGCGGTCGCCTCCGCGGGCGACTGGGAGGGCGCCCCCACCCGCGGAACTGGGCCTGCTGGGCGCGCCACCCGGCACCGTCGTGCGGTGAGCGGCACCGCGGCTAACCTGGGGCCATGCCTCGTTACGAATACCGGTGCCGCCCCTGTGGCACCACCTTCGAGCTGAACCGGCCGATGGCCGAGTCCTCCGCCCCGGCCGTCTGCCCGGAAGGCCACGAGGACACCGTGAAGCTGCTCTCCGCGGTCGCCGTCGGCGGTTCCGCCGCCGCGCCCGCCCCGGCACCAGGCGGCGGGGGCGGCGGCGGGTGCTGCGGCGGCGGGTGCTGCGGCTGAGCCGCTACCGCCGGCGCGCCAGCGTCAGCCCGTCCGCCACGGTGAGCAGCACCGACTCCATGCGCCCGTCCTCCCGGACGTGGTCGTTGAACTCCCGGATCGCCAGCGCCGATCCGGTCGCCGCGGGGTTGGTGACCTTGCCCTGGTACAGGACGTTGTCGGCCACCAGCAGGCCACCGGGCCGCAGCCGCGGCACCAGCTCCTCCCAGTAGGCGATATAGCCGCCCTTGTCCGCGTCGAGGTACACCAGGTCGAGATGCGGCTCGGGCGGCATCGCCCGGAGGGTTTCCAGCGCGGGCGCGATCCGCAGCTCGATGCGGTCCGCGACGCCCGCCGCCGCCCATGCCTCCCGGGCGTACGCCGTCCACTCCTCGGACACGTCGCAGGTGACCACCGTGCCGCCGCGCGGCAGCGCCTGCGCCATGGCGAGGGTGGCGAAGCCGGTGAACGTCCCCACCTCGACGACCTGCCGCGCCCCGGTCAGCCGGACGAGGAAGGCCAGCAGCGGCCCCTGTTCCGGCGCCGACTGCATCCCCGCCGCGCCGGGGAACCGCTCGTGGGTGAGGTCCACGAGACCGCGCTGCGCGGCGTCCAGCGGCGGATTGTGCGCGAGGACGTAGTCGTACAACTCCGGTGTGATCGGCGTGTTCTTGGACTCGGCCATCAGCACTCCTCCTGATCCCGGGCGGCGGTCCCGGCCGGTGCGGACGGGACCGCCGGGGCGCCGCAACGCCACGGCGCCACAAGGACCTAGGAGGCTAGCGGAGCGCCCACCGCGCCACCGGCTTCAGCCGTCGCTCCGCGAGCCACCGGCGGCGGCGTGAAAGGCCCGGACGATCTCCTCGCCGGCCGCCGCCCCGCGCGCCTCCAGCGCGGTGACATGGGGGGCCTGCCAGCCGGCTGCGGCCAGTTCGCCGTGGCCGGGGCGCCAGCCGCGGTCCGCCGCCAGCAGCAGGTCGGCGTCGAGCAGCGAGTCGCCGGCCGCGAGGATGCCGGCGGCGCCGGTGCGGCGGGCCACCTCGGCCACCGCGGCGCTCTTGGTGAGCGGTTGCGGCACGGCGTAGAGCTTGCGGCCCTGGAGGGAGACCGTCCAGCCGCGGGTGCCGGCCCAGCCGGCGAGGTCCTGCACCCAGCCGTCCGGCAGCAGCGTCCGCTCGACGACCAGATAGGCGAAGAGGTCCTCGGCGATGCGCTCCTTGCGGAGCCAGGCCGGGTCGGCGGTGCGGAGCAGGTGCCCGCGGATCTCGTCCAGCGGGGCGCACTGCGCGGCGAGCCGGGCGCCGACCGTGCGCCGCCAGTCGGGGTCGGACTCGCCGCGTACGAGGAGGTGGCCGCCGTTGGCGCAGACCGCGAACTCCGGGGGCGGGCCCGGGAGATGGACGCGCCGGTACTGCTCCCGGGTGCGGGTGGTGGCCGGCACGAAGGTGGCGGTGGCGGCCACTTCGGCGAGCAGCGCGGCGGCCGTCTCGGTCATGTAGGACAGCGGTGCGCCTTCGTGGACCTCGACGCAGAGCAGCCGCGGGGCGTCGGCATCGGACCCGTTCAGCTCCAGCGCGGCGGCGGAGTAGATCAGCGTCCGGTCGAGGTCGCCGGCGACGAGTGCGGTCATCGGGAGGCCACCGCCGTGCCGCCCGCGCCGGTGGCCCCGCGGGTGTAGCGGGGGTGGATCAACCCGACGCAGGTGTAGGGGAGTTCGGCCACCTCTTCGACGGGCACCGCGCGCTGGTCGGCGAGCAGGCGTACGTGGTCGAGGTCGGTGCCGGCGCCGCGCCGCGCGAGGATCTTCCAGGGGACCCTGCGCAGCAGGACGCGGGTGGTCTCGCCGACGCCGGGCTTCACGAGATTGACGTCGTGGATGCCGTACTCCTCGCTGATCCGCTCGACGGCCGCCCAGCCCGCCCACGTGGGGGTGCGGTCGGCGGCGGCCAGCTGCGCGGTGTCCGCGGCGACCGCCCCGGCGACCTCGTCGAACCGCGCGCCGACCGTGTCCAGGAAGGTGCCGGAGACATCGCTGCCGGCCAGGTCGCGGTAGAACTTGGCGCCGTGGAAGTCGTCCGGGCCCACCAGGTCGGCGCGCAGCACGGTGCGCGATACCAGCCCGGAGACGGTGGAGTTGAGGCAGGCCGACGGGATGAGGAAGTCGTCGCGGGTGCCGTAGGTGTCGACACAGCCGCCGGGGTCGGCGAGCACCGCGAGCCGCGGGTCGAAGCCGGAGAGACCCGGGAAGCCGGCGAAGTCCGCGAGGGCGTGGGCCAGTTCGCGGGCGATGGCGCCCTTGCCGGTCCAGCCGTCGACGAAGACGACGTCCGCCGGGTCGTGCCGGTCCGCGAGCCAGCGCAGGGCGGTGGTGTCGATGCCCCGGCCGCGGACGATCGAGACGGCGTAGTGCGGCAGCTCCAGGCCGTGTGCGTGCCGGGCCCAGCGACGCATCAGCACGCCGACGGGGGTGCCGGCCCGCGCCAGGGACACGAGCACCGGACGGGGGCCGCGCTCCCGCAGCACCGTCTCGGTGACCGTTCCGACGGCCCGTGCGACACGGCCCGCGGAGGTCTCCAGCGCGCTGCGGAAGAGCGCCCGGTACGCCTCGCTCGGCTGGTACTCGACCGGCAGCGACTCCGCGTAGTGGGCGCCGCCGCTCTGGACGGCCTCCTCGCGCTCCTCGGTGGGCGCTTCGAGGGCGGTCGAGGACAGGTCCTGGAGCAGCCAGCCCACCTCGTCGGGCGCGTAGGAGGAGAAGGCGGGGCCGCGCAGCGGCTCGGGAAGGCGCCGGGGCGGGGCCTTCGGGGGCGGGGTGTAGGCGGGGACGACGGCGAGCAGCAGCCGGTCGGTGTGGGCGGCGAGCCGGTCCAGCAGGCCGCCGGGGCCGTGGAGTTCGGGCCGGTCGCCCGCGGAGTCGACGACCGCCACGACGGCGTCGAAGCGCCGCTCCGGGTCGGCGCCGGGGGCGACGTTGTAGGCGTAGCGCTCCCCGGGCCCGTCCGCCGGCCGGTCGTGGGCGGGGAAGGCCAGCCGGGTGCGTATCGCGTAGCCGGGGTCGTCGACGGCGAGCACCGGCGAGCGGGTGGTGGTCGAGAAGTGCACGGTCCGGTCGCCGGTGCCGCCGCCGATCCGGTCGTCGAGGGCCGCGGCGAGGCGCAGCGGTGCGTACATCAACTCCTCGTTGCCGAGGACGAGGACGCGGCGGGCGCCCTCCAGGTGCTCCGCGATCCGGGCCGCCATGGCCGGCAGCCCGGCCTCCAGGCGCGCCCGGTGCTCCGGGGTGAAGCCGTGCCGTCCGCCGTCCGGCAGTCCCTCGGGCCAACCGAGGTCGATCCGTACGGCGCGGGCGCTCCCGCGGGCGGGCGGCGGGGCCGCCGCCACGGTGCCGGCTTCGTGGGCGGCGACGAGTTCCCGGCCGCGCGCGAGGACGTCCGCGGGCAGCCGTACACCGCCCGCGGCCAGGGACACCAGGTCGACGCGGGCGCCGAGTTCGGCCGCGCACTCCGCCAGCCGGTCGCGGTCCCCGGCGGACCGCAGGTCGACCAGGGCGACGACGACATAGCGGTCGCGCGGGAAGCGCGCGTGCAGCGACCGGACGGTGTTCAGGACCGTGCGCCCGGTGGAGAACTCGTCGTCGACGAGCACCAACGGGCCGCCGCCGGCGAGGAGTTCGCGGTCCTCGGGGAGCAGCAGGTGGGAGGTCGCATGGCTGTGCTCCTCCTCGAAGCCGCCCACCCGGTCGACGCCCGGCACCGGCCGCCGGGTGGAGTGCAGATACGGCGCCGAGCCCAGCCCGTCGGCGACGGAGTGCCCGAGTCCGGTGGCGGTCTCGGCGTATCCCAGGACGACGGAGCGGGCGGCGGCCTCGTCCCCGAGCAGCGCGCGCACCCGGCGCCCGAGTCCGACGCCGGCGCCGTGCACCACGTCCGGGCGCTGCGGGACGTGCTTGCCGAGCACGTTCGACACGAGGAGGTGGGCCCGCTTGGGGTTGCGGCGCAGCGCCAGCCCGAGCAGCTCGGGCAGCTCGTCCCCGCCGCTCAGCGCGACCCCGAGCCGCCCGGCGACCCACTCCCCCGTCCACACCGTACGCACCGTCTCCTCCTCGGTGCCGTACGTACCGTTCGCGCCGCTCATGCCGTTCCCGCCATCCGTGCCGTTCCTGCCGTTCGTGCCGTGCCCGCTGATCCCGCTGATCCCGCCGTGCCTTCGTCCCCGCCGTGCCCGCCCCGTCCGCCGCGCCTCAGGCCGGTGGCAGGCTCGCGGTCAGCAGCTCCACGAAGCCGACGTCCTCCCGCGCCACGCCGAACGCCTCGGCGCGCAGCAGGGTCCGCTCGGCCCAGGCGCGGTGCGGCTTCACCTCGTTCATCTTGTTGGTGTAGGCGGAGCGCAGGACCCCGCCGTCGTCCCGCTCGGGCCGCAGGATGTCGGTGGCGTCGCTGAACTCCTCGTGGCTGACGACCGAGAGGGCGTGCACGGGGGCGACGTGCGAGGGGTGGATGCAGGTCTTGCCCGTCAGGCCGTTCGCCCGGTCGAGCTCGATCTCGCGCAGCAGCCCGTCCATGTCGTGCTCGATCAGCGCGTTGCGCAGCTCCTCGGCCTCCCCCAGGAACGGGCTGCGGCGCAGCTGCGGCTTGAACATCCGCTGGTGCAGCCGGAAGTACTCCCACACCGGGCCGGTGACCGTGAAGCCGCTGCCGTCCGCACGGCCGAGGACGTTCACCACGTCGGCGATCACGGAGGCGACGATCTGCACGTCGTAGGCGGTCATGTCGGGCGCCCGGCGCAGCCCGTAGGCGGAGCAGAAGTCCGTGACGCCGAGCCGCAGGGCGAGCACCCGGTCCCGGTGGGCGCCGACGGACCTGGCGATGCCCCGGAGCGTCGCGGCGCGGCTCTCCAGGTGCAGCAGCTCCGGGGATTCGAGCACCGGCATCGCGAACAGCCGCCGCCCGCAGGCGGATTCGGCGGCGGCCAGCTCCGCCAGGAAGGGCGCGCCCCGTTCCTCGGTGAACTTCGGAAGTACAAAACCGGACAGCCTCCGCACGGCGTCGCCCAACCGTCCTACCAGGTCCGGTATTTGGCCCGGCTCGCGGACGCGGACGAACAGCAGCGGCAGCTCCTCGCCCGCCTCGGCGGCCTCGTCGAGCAGTCCGAACTGCCGCACGAGGTTCTCCTCACCAGCCGCCACGTCCCCGTCCCCTATGGAGTCCTCAAGGCACAGCACCATGGACAGGACCCCGCGCCCGGCCTGCTTGAGGACGTCGGCGGCGAGCCGCGGGCGGGTGGCGGGGCTGTAGAGCGTGGCACCCAGGGCAGCCGCGAGCGTACGGGCCGGGGAATCGGTGGTGAACTCCACCGGCTCCTGGTGGAACAGAGCCTTCCGGATGTCCGGCGCAAGATGCCCAAAGTGACGCATACAACTCCCCGCATACCAGCGGGACCCGGGCACCCCCGCGGCGTCTCGCTGTCTGAATCCAGCCGGTAATCGTACGTCTGTGGGGGTGCCGAAAGTTCCCGCCGCAACGAAATCGTCCCGACCCCGGCCCGGCCTGCGGATCCACGGGCGCGCGGGCCGGGCGCGCGGCCCCGGCGCGCGGGCCGGGCCCCGCGTTGTCGCCGCGACGTGTGGGAAGGCAGGATTACCGCATGACGCACGCGATGCTGAAAGGGTCGAACGTACCCCTCGACGCCACGGCGGTACGGGCCGTCCTGCGCTGGACCCCCGGCGCCGACATCCCCGACGTCGATGCCTCGGCCCTGCTCGTGGGACCGGAAGGACGCGTGCGCTCGGACGAGGACTTCGTCTTCTACAACCAGCCGAGGCACCCCAGCGGCCTGGTCCGGCACCTGCCCAAGTCCCGGCTCGGCGACCACCTCACCGACAGCATCGAGGCGGAACTGGCTCCGCTCGACCCGTCGGTGGACCGGGTCGTGCTCGCCGCGTCGTCGGACGGCGGCGCCTTCGCGGACGTACCGGATCTGCGGGTTCTGCTGTACGACGCGGCGACGGAGGGCGCCGAACCGGTCGCGGTCTTCGACGTAGTGCCCGACACGGGCGAGGAGACGGCGCTGATCTGCGGGGAGCTCTACCGGCGCGGCGACGGCTGGAAGTTCCGCGCACTGGGGCAGGGGTACGAGAGCGGACTGGTCGGCCTGGCGACGGAGTTCGGGATCTCGGTCGACGAGAACGACCCGCCCGCCGGCCCCACGGACCCGCCGGCCGCGGCGGAACCGTCCCCGGCCCCGCCGGACGAGGCCGCCACGGAGGCCGTCGCGCGGCCCGCCCCCGACGCGCCGCAGGTCCCCGGACCGGCCACGCCAGCCTCCTCCCGCCCCACCACGCCCGCCTCCCCGGCGCCCGGCGCCTGGCCCGAAGAGGCCGCCGCGCCCTCGTCCCCCGCGGACCCGCAGGCGTATCCGGCACCCGACCCCGAAGCCGTCACCCAGCATGTGCCGGACCGGATGCCGGAGCCGTTCTCGGCCGCCCCGCTGCCCCCGGCCCCCGCGGCACCGCCGCCCACCGCCGGCTACGGCTATCCGCAGCACGTTCCGCCACCGCCGGCACAGCCCCCCGCTCCGCCCGCCTACGGCTATCCGGGCCCACCACCGCAGCAGCCCCCGTACGCACCCCAGCAGCCGCCCGCATACGGCTATCCGCAGAACGTGCCGCCGCACCCGCAACCGCCGCAGCCCGCCCCGACATACGGCTGTCCCGTGCCACAGCCGCAGCCGTTCGCCCCGGACCCGTCGTTCGTACTGCCGCCCCAGGGGCCGCAGTTCCAGCGCCGCTAGACCCTGTCGTCACACTCCCGCCTGCCTGCCCGGCCTCCGGGCGGACGGCGGGAGTGTGACGACAGGGCCCAGGGCGGCCCCGGCGGCCGGACGCGGCGGTCAGGCCGCGGTCAGACCTTGGACTTGTAGCCGCGGCCCCACTGGAGCCCCCAGCCGTACAACCGGTCGAGCTCCGCCTGGAAGCCGTAGACGTACTTCACCTCACGGCGCACGGTCAGGCCGTCCTTGCCGTTCTCCAGCATGAAGATGGCGCAGGAACGGGCCTGCGGCGCCCGCTCGTCCAGCTTGACCTCGACCCGCGGCCCGGTGCTCGGGAAGAGCGTCACGACCGCGTGCGTACGGTCGAACGCCGGGGTGCCGTCGTAGATGTAGACGAAGATCAGCAGCCGCTTGATCTCGTCGCGGTGGTCCAGGTTGACGTACAGCGTTTCGCCGGACCCCGAACCGAACCGGTCGTCGCCGCTGAGCTGGACGAACGGCGGGCCGTTGAGGTCGCCGAGGAAGTTCCCCAGCGGCTGCACCACGCCCTTGGTGCCGTCCATGAGCTCGTACATGCAGGCCAGGTCCAGGTCGACGTTGACCACGGCCGGCCCCTGCGCCTGCACGACCTCGGGCTTGAACAGCCGCCCCGGGTTCCGCAGCAGGCTGCCGGTGCTGCGCTGCCCGCCCCGCTCCCCCAGGTCCGAAGTCCGCATCTGCCAGCTCAGGTTGACCCGCAGATGCCCGTTGGCCGCCCCCTGCTTGGTCAGCGAGACGACCGGATGACGCTTCGTCAGCTCGACGACGTACGACGCTCCGCCGCCGTCGAACGCCGGCGCGTTGCCGCGCCGCCAGTTCCCCAGGAAGGACACCTCTCCCACCCCCTTGTCGGGCCCCGCATCACCACGGGGCGACCGCAGGGTTCGTACCCATGGCCGCCCCGCAGAAAGCGTTCCTCAATCAGCCGTTCGTCACACTCCTGACGTCACTTCCGACTTCGCCGACGACTCCTGCCCTGGCTTGCCCTCGCGCCGGTTGCGCAGCACCGACGAACCGAAGGACAGGGCGATCAGCACCACGCCGACCAGGCCGGTGACGACCTCGTTGATCTCGTACCGGATCGTGACGAGCAGGATGACGCCCAGTGCGCCGATCGCGTAGTGGGCGCCGTGCTCCAGGTAGACGTAGTCGTCCAGGGTGCCCTTGCGGACGAGGAAGACCGTCAGCGACCGGATGTACATCGCGCCGATACCGAGGCCCAGCGCCATCACGAAGATGTCGTTGGTGATGGCGAACGCGCCGATGACGCCGTCGAAGGAGAAGGACGCGTCGATGACCTCCAGGTAGAGGAACATGAAGAACGCGGCCTTGCCGGCCAGGCCCACGGCCGAGCCGCCCCCCTTCCGTACCGGAGCCGCGTCCGCGCCCTTCCCGCCGACGCCTTCGGCGCCTTCCCCATCGTCGGCCGCGTCGGCATCGTCAGCCTCCAGCCGGCCCTCGAAGTACCCCGAGATGCCGCCGACGACGAGGTAGGTCACCAGACCGCCGATACCGGACAGCAGGACCGTGGTGGTCTTGTCACCGCCGCCGTGCGCCACGTTGGTGGCCACCGTCAGTGCGCTCACCAGCAGGGCGACCAGCGCGACGATGATGGAGAGGGTGTCCAGCTTGCCGATCCGTGCGAGCGGCTTCTCGATCCACCCCAGCCACTTGTAGTCCCGCTCCTCGAAGATGAAGTCGAGGAAGATCATCAGCAGGAAGATGCCGCCGAACGCCGCGATGGCCGGGTGGGCGCTGGTGACCAGTTGCTCGTAGTGCGCCTTGTCGTTGATCGCGAGCTTGACCGCCTCGATCGGCCCCAGTTTCGCGGTGATCGCGACGATGACGACCGGGAAGACCAGCCGCATACCGAACACCGCGACGAGAATGCCGACGGTCAGAAAGATCTTCTGCCAGAAGGCGTTCATCTTGCGCAGGATGCCTGCGTTGATGACGGCGTTGTCGAACGAGAGCGAGATCTCCAGGATGGACAGGATCCCGACGATCGCGAGCCCCTGCCACCCCCAGAGGACACCGGCCAGGCCGAGGCCGAGCACCGTGATGGCGAACGACCAGCCAAAGGTTTTCAGGAGCACTGCCTACCCAATCCTTCGCTGTATGGGTCCCCCGCGCGCGGTGCGCGGTGCTTTACGAAACGTTGACCCCGAAGTCTAGAGCGATCCCCCGCAGACCGGATGCGTACCCCTGTCCCACGGCCCGGAACTTCCATTCGCCGTTGTAGCGGTACACCTCGCCGAAGATCATCGCCGTCTCGCTGGAGGCGTCCTCGCTGAGGTCGTAGCGGGCGAGTTCGCCGCCGTCGGCCTGATCGACGATCCGGATATAGGCGTTGCCGACCTGGCCGAAGCTCTGGCCGCGCAGATCGGCTTCATGGATCGAGACCGGAAAGACGATCTTGTCGACCTGCTCCGGCACCTGTGTGAGATCGACGAGGATCGTCTCGTCGTCGCCCTCGCCCTCACCGGTGAGGTTGTCGCCCGTGTGCTCGACCGAACCCTCGGGACTCTTGAGGTTGTTGTAGAAGACGAAGTACTCGTCCGCCAGGACCCGGCCCTCCCTGCACAGCAGCGCGCTGGCGTCGAGGTCGAACGGCGCTCCGGTGGTGGACCGCGCGTCCCAGCCGAGCCCGACCGTGATCTGCGTGAGATCCGGCGCGGCCTTGGACAGCGAGACGTTGCCCCCCTTGGCGAGTGTGACGCCCATCGTGTTCGCTTCCTCCCCTGTGTCGGTGCGGGACGCGGCTCACGCCCCCTGAAGCACGCCCGGCGCCGCACTCCCCGCTGCGGGGTGTACGGCGCCGGACGCGGTGCAGCTGCCGGTCAGACGTTGACGCCGAAGTCCTGCGCGATACCGCGCAGCCCGGAGGCGTAGCCCTGGCCTATGGCGCGGAACTTCCACTCCGCGCCGTTGCGGTAGAGCTCGCCGAAGACCATGGCGGTCTCGGTGGAGGCGTCCTCGCTCAGGTCGTAGCGCGCCAGCTCCTTGCCGTCGGCCTGGTTGACCACGCGGATGTAGGCGTTGCGGACCTGGCCGAAGCTCTGCTGACGGGTCTCCGCGTCGTAGATCGACACCGGGAACACGATCTTGCTGACGTCGGCCGGGATCCCGGCGAGGCTCACCTTGATGGCCTCGTCGTCGCCCTCGCCCTCACCGGTGGTGTTGTCACCGGTGTGTTCGACCGAACCGCAGGGGCTCTTCAGGTTGTTGAAGAACACGAAGTTCTGGTCGTTGGCGACCTTGCCCTGGTCGTTCGTCAGCAGGGCGCTGGCGTCGAGATCGAAGTCCGCACCGGTGGTGGTACGTGCGTCCCAGCCCAGACCGACGAGCACGGCGGTCAGATTGGGGGCTTCCTTCGTCAGCGAGACGTTGCCGCCCTTGCTGAGGCTGACTCCCACGAGTCCTCCCATAGATTCGAGGGGTACGTCTTGTTGTGCGCCCCCATCGTGCATGGCATTGGATCAACGAATCGACCCTGGTGACGGGTTCCCGCCGGATGCGGATATCGCGTGCTGTCCCCGCTACCCGCGAAGGACGTCCGCCCGGTGGGCCGTGGGGCGCGCGGCGGCTAGAGGGCTTCGAGGGCCTCGACGTAGTCGTTCAGGTCGCGGGCGTCGGGCAGGCCGTTGACGACCGTCCAGCGCACCACGCCCTCCTTGTCGATGATGAACGTGCCGCGCACCGCGCAGCCCTTGTCCTCGGCGAAGACGCCGTACGCCCGCGACGCCTCGCCGTGCGGCCAGAAGTCCGACAGCAGCGGGTACTCCAGCCCCTCCTGCTCGGCGAAGACGCGCAGCGAGAACGGGGAGTCGTTGGAGACGGCCAGCAGCTGGACGTCGTCGTTGGCGAACTTCGGCAGTTCGTCGCGGAGCGCGCACAGCTCACCGGTGCACACACCGGTGAAGGCGAACGGGTAGAAGAGCAGGACGACGGCCTTCTCGCCGCGGAAGTCGGAGAGCCTGACCAGCTCGCCGTGCTGGTTCTTGAGCTCGAAATCCGGAGCCTTGGTGCCGACCTCGATCGCCATGGGGTGCTTCCCTTCCGCATCACTCTCAACTTGACGCGACCAACCCTACGCGCCGGCCCGAACGCCGGAAGAACCCTCCCTGAACAGGGTCGAGCCCCCTCCGGAACAGGCCGGAGGGGGCTCGGCGCGCAACGTCGGGGGAAGCGCTCAGCGCTTGGGCGAGACCAGGCGGCTGCCGGTCCAGTCCTTGCCCGCGTTGATGCTCCGGGTCTGGGACAGCCCCGCGGTCTGGGCGGCTTCGTTGATATCGCTCGGCTCGATGTAGCCATCGCGGCCGGTCTTGGGTGTCAGCAGCCAGATCTGGCCGCCCTCGTCGATCAGACCGATGGCGTCCACCAGCGCGTCCGTGAGGTCGCCGTCGTCGTCCCGGAACCACAGGAGGACGACGTCGGCGACGTCGTCGTAGTCCTCGTCCTCGAGTTCCTGGCCGATGATGGCCTCGATGCCTTCTCGGAGCTCCTGCTCGACGTCATCGTCGTAGCCGATCTCCTGGACCACCTGTCCGGGCTCGAACCCCAGCCTGGCGGCAGGGTTGGTCCGCTCCTCCGCGTGGTCCGCGGTCGCGCTCACGGATTGCCTCCTGTCATGTTTCGGAAATGCTTGGGGACCCCGCGCGTGCGCGGAGCATTGGGCGTAGTCCACACGGGCCGGGCGGATCGCGCAAGTACCCGGCGGTCGAGACCGCCTAAACGGTGACGATCCGAAGGCGCCCCGCGGCCACCGCCACCCCACCAGGACACCACGAAGTGATTCACACCACAGCACTGGGACGGGTATATGGGGTAGGCGGGCACGAATGGCCCCGTCGGGCGACGAGGGAGCATCCCGGATCCGCTTTCGAGCGCCGGACGGCCGTACGTCAAGGACTTTCGACATGGGCGTATGGTTGCGATTTGGCCGACCTGAGAAATCGGCCTTTTCAGCGCCATCTCTCAGCGGGTGGTTACCCATCGGTAGAGGTGACGTATCCCAGTGACTCGGTACACGATGGAAGACGGCGCGACACAAGGCAGAGACAGCATTCGTCCCCGTGCACAGCAGCAATAGCACGCCGAGCACGACACGAACCGAACACGAAGGAACAGCGTGGCTTCCGGATCCGATCGAAACCCGATCATCATTGGCGGCCTTCCCAGCCAGGTCCCGGACTTCGATCCCGAAGAGACCCAGGAATGGCTCGACTCGCTCGACGCGGCCGTTGACGAGCGAGGCCGGGAACGTGCTCGCTACCTGATGCTCCGCCTGATCGAGCGCGCCCGCGAGAAGCGTGTGGCCGTGCCCGAGATGCGCAGCACGGACTACGTCAACACCATCGCGACCAAGGACGAGCCGTTCTTCCCGGGCAACGAGGAGATCGAGCGCAAGGTCCTCAACGCGACCCGGTGGAACGCGGCCGTCATGGTCTCCCGCGCCCAGCGCCCGGGCATCGGCGTCGGCGGCCACATCGCCACGTTCGCTTCCTCCGCGTCCCTCTACGACGTGGGCTTCAACCACTTCTTCCGGGGCAAGGACGAGGGCGACGGCGGCGACCAGATCTTCTTCCAGGGCCACGCCTCGCCCGGTGTCTACGCCCGCGCCTTCCTTCTGGACCGGCTGACCGAGGCCCAGCTGGACGCCTTCCGCCAGGAGAAGTCCAAGGCCCCCAACGGGCTGTCCAGCTACCCGCACCCGCGGCTGATGCCGGACTTCTGGGAGTTCCCGACCGTCTCCATGGGCCTGGGCCCGCTCGGCGCGATCTACCAGGCCCGCATGAACCGCTACATGGAGGCGCGCGGTATCGCCGACACCTCCAAGTCGCACGTCTGGGCCTACCTCGGCGACGGCGAGATGGACGAGCCCGAGTCGCTCGGCCAGCTGTCCATCGCCGCCCGCGAGGGCCTGGACAACCTGACCTTCGTCGTCAACTGCAACCTCCAGCGCCTGGACGGCCCGGTCCGCGGCAACGGCAAGATCATGCAGGAGCTGGAGTCGCAGTTCCGCGGCGCCGGCTGGAACGTCATCAAGCTGGTCTGGGACCGCAGCTGGGACCCGCTGCTCGCGCAGGACCGCGACGGCATCCTGGTCAACAAGCTCAACAGCACCCCCGACGGCCAGTTCCAGACGTACGCCACCGAGACCGGCGCGTACATCCGCGAGCACTTCTTCGGGGACGACCAGCGCCTGCGCGCGATGGTCGCGAACATGACCGACGACCAGATCCTCCACCTGGGCCGCGGCGGTCACGACCACAAGAAGATCTACGCGGCCTACGCGGCGGCCAAGGCCCACAAGGGCCAGCCGACGGTGATCCTCGCGCAGACGGTCAAGGGCTGGACGCTCGGCCCGAACTTCGAGGGCCGCAACGCGACCCACCAGATGAAGAAGCTGACCGTCGAGGACCTCAAGGGCTTCCGCGACCGGCTGCACCTGCCGATCCCGGACAAGGACCTGGAGGACGGTCTGCCGCCGTACTACCACCCGGGCCGCAACTCCGAAGAGATCCAGTACATGCACGACCGCCGCAAGTCGCTGGGCGGCTATGTGCCCACCCGTGTCGTGCGCGCCAAGCCGCTGGAGCTGCCCGGCGACAAGGCGTACGCCACCGCCAAGAAGGGCTCGGGACAGCAGAAGATCGCCACGACCATGGCGTTCGTCCGCATCCTGAAGGACCTGATGCGGGACAAGGAGATCGGCAAGCGCTTCGTGCCGATCGCCCCGGACGAGTACCGCACCTTCGGCATGGACGCGTTCTTCCCGTCCGCCAAGATCTACAACCCGCTGGGCCAGACCTACGAGTCCGTGGACCGCGAACTGCTGCTGGCCTACAAGGAGTCGCCGACCGGCCAGATGCTGCACGACGGCATCACCGAGGCCGGCTGCACCGCCTCCCTGATCGCGGCGGGCTCCGCCTACGCCACGCACGGCGAGCCGCTGATCCCGGTCTATGTCTTCTACTCGATGTTCGGGTTCCAGCGCACCGGCGACCAGTTCTGGCAGATGGCCGACCAGCTCGCGCGCGGCTTCGTGCTCGGCGCGACCGCCGGCCGCACCACGCTGACCGGTGAGGGCCTCCAGCACGCCGACGGCCACTCCCAGCTGCTGGCCTCGACCAACCCGGCCTGTGTCGCCTACGACCCGGCCTACGGCTACGAGATCGCGCACATCGTCAGGGACGGTCTGCGGCGGATGTACGGCGAGAACTCCGAGGACGTCTTCTACTACCTGACCGTCTACAACGAGCCGATCCAGCACCCGGCGGAGCCGGCCGACGTCGACGTCGAGGGCATCCTCAAGGGTCTCCACCGCGTCAAGGCCGGCGAGAAGGGCGAGCACACGGCCCAGATCCTCGCCTCCGGCGTGGCGGTCCCGTGGGCCGTCGAGGCCCAGCAGATCCTCGCGGACGAGTGGAACGTCAAGGCCGATGTGTGGTCGGCGACCTCCTGGAACGAGCTGCGCCGCGAAGCGGTGGCGGTCGAGGAGCACAACCTGCTGCACCCGGAGGAGGAGCAGCGCGTCCCGTACGTGACGCAGAAGCTCCAGGGCGCCGAGGGCCCGAAGGTCGCGGTGTCGGACTGGATGCGGTCCGTCCCGGACCAGATCGCGCGCTGGGTCCCGGGCACGTACCAGTCCCTGGGCGCCGACGGCTTCGGCTTCGCGGACACCCGCGGTGCGGCCCGCCGGTTCTTCCACATCGACGCGCAGTCGATCGTCCTGGGTGTGCTCACCGAGCTCGCCAAGGAGGGCAAGGTGGACCGCTCGCTGCTGAAGCAGGCGATCGACCGCTACCAGCTCCTGGACGTCACGGCCGCCGACGCGGGTGAGGCGGGCGGCGACGCCTGACCCCCGTGCGGCCTGCCGCCGCACCGTCTCCGCCGCGCCCCCCGCCAGCGCCCAGCGCTGGCCGGGGGGCGCGGTGCGTACACCGCGGGCAGCCGGATCACTGTTCCCATACCTTGAACGCCCTTACCTGGTACGGCGCCCTGGGCACCCAGCTGCCGCCGCCCGGATACGTGTCGAATTCGCCGGTCTCGGCGCACTCGGCGCTCTGGTAGGCGGTGACCGGATGGCCGGTGCGGTTGGCGAGCGCGGCGGCGGTGACCCCCTTGGGCAGGGGGACGCAGGTCTCGATCTCGGTGTCGGACAGCTCGTAGCTCTGCCGCTTGCCGCCGAAGTCCGCCTTCGGCCAGAGGCACAGCTGGCCGGCCGAGCAGTCGCCGGACGCGGCGGTGTGCCCGGTGCCGGCGTCGGCGGCGTGCGCGGCCGGGGCGCCGAGGGCGGCCGGGGTGACCAGCACCGCGGTGAGCGCGGCCAGGCCGGTGACCAGCGCGGTGGTGTGGAAGGTGTCGAACAGACGGATACGCATAGGAGCCTCTCCCCCGTGACGTGGCCGTGGCGCCCGCGGAGCGGGAGGTCGGCCACGGCGTGCTGTCCGCGGCGGGCGGGTGCCCGCGGCGGGTTCGTTTTCGAGCCTGGCGCCGTCGCGACGCGATCGCCAAGGCCCGGACGGCGGGTCCACCCGCATCAGGTATGTGGATAACCGCACGGCTGCCCGACGGCGCGGTGGTACGCGCGGTTGACGTGCGGCGGAGCCGCGGAGACCGGCCGCGGAAACCGTTCCTCCCGTGCGCCGCACGGCAGTTGGGCGTGCCCGCTGCCCAGGAGGAGACACCAAGGGCCGGTGGTTCCCGGATCGGGTCATCCGGATGAGGGATTCGGCGCTCCGGGCGGGGCCAACTCGCGCTCGGCATACGGCGCGTGGCGTCAAACGGCCGGAGGACGGGCGGGTTGACGATCGGCGGGGAGTGGGCGGGTGCCCGCGGTGGACCAACGACCGGCGGGCGGTGGGCAGATGCCCGCAGCCGGCCGACGACCAACGGGCTCTGGGCGGATGCCTCGGCAGGCCAACGACCAGCGGGCGGCAGGCAGGTGCCCGCAGCAGCCCAACGGCCAGCAGGCGGTAGGCAGGTGCCCGCAGCAGCCCAACGACCAGCAGCAGGCGGCAGGCCGGTGCGTGCAGCGGGCCAACGGCAGGCACGACACCCCTTGCCCCCGCCCGGCGGCCGGCACCCGGCGTGCGCAACGCGACGGCGCGCGGCCGGCCGGGGGGGTCCCCCGGCCGGCCGCGCGCCGGTCGTGTTCCACGGGTGTGGTCGTGTTCTACGGGTGTGTGCGGTGCCGGGGCGATGCTCCCCAACTACCGGGCGGTGCCGGTCAGATGTGCCCCATGCCGGCGCCCGCCTCGGCGTTCGCGCCACGCTTGGTGAGGACCGCGACGACGGCCGCGACGATCGCCACACCGCAGGCGACCGTGAAGGCCAGGCCCATGCCGGAGACGAAGGTGTCGTGGGCGACGGTGGTGATCTTCTGGGCGAACTCCGGCGGGGTGCCCTTCGGCACCGGCGCGATACCGGCCGAGACGGCGTCGGACACCTGGGACATCTTCTCGGGCGGCAGCGGCGGGGGGGCGGGCG
>NZ_KN708638.1:2516039-2548662 GCF_000805335.1 Streptomyces sp. CT34
GCCGAGCACGGCCGTACCGAGGCTGCCGCCGACCTGCATGGCGGCCTGCTGGAGACCGCCGGCCACACCGGACAGCTCCAGCGGGGCGTTGCCCACGATGACCTCGGTGGCGCCGACCATGACCGGCGCGAGGCCCAGACCGAGCAGGGCGAACCAGAGGGACATCGGGCCGGTGCCGGTGCTCGTGTCCAGACCGGACATGCCGTACATGGCGACGGCGGTGAAGACCATGCCGCCGACCAGCGGGATCCGGGGGCCGAGCTTGGTGATCAGCGCGCCCGCGAGCGGCGAGCCGACGATCATCATGCCGGTCAGCGGCAGGAGGTGCAGACCGCTGTCGACGGGGCTCATGCCATGGACGTTCTGGAGGTAGAAGGTCACGAAGAACAGTCCGCCCATGAAGGCGAAGGCCATCAGCACCATGAGGACCGTGCCGGCGGTCAGCGGCACGGAGCGGAACATCCGCAGCGGGATCAGCGGCTCGCGGACCTTGGTCTCCAGGACGGCGAAGAGCGCGAAGAGGACGACCGCGGCGATCAGGAAGCCCCAGGTCTTCATGTCGCCCCAGCCCCAGTCCGTCGCCTTGATCAGCGGCCAGATGAGGCAGAACATCGCCCCGGACAGCAGCACGATGCCGGGGATGTCGAAGGAGCGGGGGGCGTTCTCCGCGCGGTGGTCCTTGAGGATCACCAGGCCGAGGATCAGGGCCAGCGCGCCGACCGGCACGTTGATGAAGAACACGGACTGCCAGTTGACGTGCTCGACCAGCAGTCCGCCGACTATCGGGCCGCCGGCGGTGGAGGCACCGATGACCATGCCCCAGATGCCGATGGCCATGTTCAGCTTCTCGGCCGGGAAGGTGGCGCGCAGCAGCCCCAGCGCGGCGGGCATCAGCAGCGCACCGAACAGGCCCTGCAGCACACGGAAGACGATGACCAGCGCGACCTGGCTGGAGAAGCCGATGGCACCGGACGCGGCGGCGAAGCCGACGATGCCGATGAGGAAGGTCTGGCGGTGGCCGAAGCGGTCGCCGAGCTTGCCCGCGGTGATCAGCGCGACGGCCAGCGCGAGCATGTAGCCGTTGGTGATCCATTGAACGTCGGCGAGCGACGCGCCGAGGTCCTCCTTGATGGCCGGGTTGGCGATGGCGACGATCGTGCCGTCGAGCGCCACCATCATGACGCCGATGGCGACGGAGAAGAGAGTCAGCCAGGGATGGCCCCGCAGCCCCTTTCGAGGCTCCGGTACGGGAAGTTCCGGTGCGACGTCGGCGACCGGGGTTTGTGAACTCATGATTCGAGGCTAATGTCAGCCACTGACAATTGACAAAGTGATTCATGAGTCGGTAACTGTCATTTACCTCACAGGTATTCTGAGCAGCGAGAACACCAGGGAAAGGCGGCGCAGGATGGCGACCCCGACGCCGCAAGCGGCACCCACCGGCGGCCTGCGCGAACGCAAGAAGCAGCGCACCCGCGACGCCCTGATCCGTGCGGCGCTGGAGCTCTTCACGGAGCAGGGGTACGAGGCGACGACGATCGACGAGATCGCCGAGGCCGTGGAGGTCTCCCAGCGCACCTTCTTCCGGTACTTCGCCAACAAGCAGGACGTCGCCTTCGCCGTCCAGGACATGGTCGAGGCGCGCTTCCTCGACGAACTGCGCGCCCGCCCCGCGGACGAGGCCCCGCTGACCGCGCTGCGCAGCGCCGTGATGGTGGCCTGGGACGACATCGGCAACGCCATCGCCTCGGTGGTCCCGGTGGACCTGCACATGCGCTCGTACCAGATGATCGAGTCCACGCCCGCGCTGGTCGCCGCGCATCTGCGCCGCTCGTCCGAACTGGAGGAGCAGATCGCCCAGTTGATCGCCCGGCGCGAGGGACTGGACGTGGACACCGATCCCCGCCCGCGGGTGCTGGTCGCGGCGTTCAGCGGCGTGATGCGGGTGGCCGGGAAGGTCTGGGGCGAGGGCCAGGACTGCACCGTGGAGGCGATCCGTGAGCTGACGCAGTCCTATCTGGACCACATCGGTCCGGCGATCGACGCCGACTGGCGGACCCGCTGAGCACACCGCCCGTTGGGCGTGGGCATGCCCTCAACCTGGCGTAACGGCCTTTATTCCATGGGTGATCGGTTTACTGCCCAATGAGACGGACTCCGCACGAGTGAGCACCGATCAACGACATCGGATGTCCGTTTTGGCCGAAATACCCTTCGCGAAACGTGAGATGCCTCACTGGCCTCAGCAGGCACCCTCCCGCGTCTCCTAGGGTGGCCCGCGGTGACTTCTTCTTTCGCGGGCCTCGGCCCCTCCTCCGGTTTCCTGCAATCCACCGCCTGGCGTGCCTCGCTCGCCCTGGTGGTGGTGTTCGTGATGCTTGCCATGACCGGCTGGACGGCGATCAGAGGCACCAAGGACGACGCCAACCCCCTGGCCACCGCGAAAGCCGCCTGGCGGCACGCCACGTTCCACGGGCACCCGCTGCCCGACCCGGACAGTGCGCCGGCCACCGTCCGCGCGTTCTTCGCCAGGCTCGACGGGGCCGAGCGTCAGCAGCTCGCGCACCGCTACCCGCTGGTCGTCGGCAACATGGGCGGCGCCCCCGTCGAGCTGCGCTACAGCGCCAACCGCATGGCCGTCGACGCCGCCCGCGCCGTCGAGAAACGACGCATGGGCGACCACCGCCTCACGCCGGTCGGCCGCCAGGAGGCGGGCCAGCTGATGCACCGCCTCGAATCGCTGATGAGCGACGGCCGCCAGATCCTGGCCTTCGACCCGGCAGGCGACGGCCGGGCCGCGGAGGTCTTCGGCGACCTCACCACGGCCGACCGGGTCTCGGTGGTGGTGCCAGGGGTGGACACCAACCTGTCGACCTTCGAGCGCACCGCCAAGGCGACCGCCGCCCCCGTGGGCATGGCGCAGTCCCTCTACGACGCCGAGCGGTCCGCCCGCCCCCGGGCCCGTACGGCGGTGATCGCCTGGGCCGACTACACCACGCCGGCCGGAGTGGGCGTCGAGGCCGCGACGGGGCAGCTCGCCGAGGCCGGCGCGGTCCGGCTGCGCGCCCTGGTCGACTCCCTGCCGTCCGATGACTCCGTCTCGCTGTTCTGCCACAGTTACGGGTCCGTGGTGTGCGGCGTCGCGGCCCGGAGCCTGCCGGACAACGTGACCGACATCGCGGTGGCGGGCAGCCCCGGCATGCGGGCCGACAGCCTGTCCGGGCTGGGCACGCACGCCCGGGTCTGGGCGATGCGGGACGCCGACGACTGGATCCAGGACGTGCCGTACCTGGAGGTCGGCGGACTCGGCCACGGCGCCGACCCGGTCGATCCGTCCTTCGGGGCGCGGATCCTGACGGCCGCCGGCGCCGCCGGGCACGCCGGCTACTTCGCTCCTGGCACCCGCAGTCTGCGCAACTTCGCGATGGTGGGCGTCGGTGCCGTCACGTCGGTGGAGTGCGCCTCCAGCGACCCCCACTGCAGCACGGACCTGGCCTGACGGCCGGATGCGCGCAGCCGGTTGCCCGCGGGTACGGCCCGGCGCCCGGGGACGGGCCGTACCCGCGGGAACCGCGGCCGGTGCGGGTGACGTGAACAGAGCAAGGCACCCGGCAGCTGACCGGGATGCCCGCGACGCGCGTAGCACAGATGTCCGGAAGGGGGACGGGCGGGCAACCACCCGCATACGATGAGCCACATGGGTGATGTGCTGGCCGGCTTTCACGCCGTCTGGGAGTTCGACACGGACTCCGTGCTCATCCGCTTCGAACGGGGGATCCGCAGGCCGAGGCTGTACCAGGCGCTCGGCGAGCGACGCATCCCGTACGAGGCGCTGAAGTCTGTCGAGGTCTCCCAGGGCAGACGCGGCACGGTGGTGCTGCACGCCGTGCCGCGACAGGGGGCCGACCCCCTGATGGAGGCCGCGAACGGACAGCTCAAGGAGGACGCCGACCCGTACCGGCTGGTGCTGCCGGCCGAGCGCGAGACGCTGGCCGAGTTCTACGCCGACGAGCTGCGCACGGCGCTGGGGCCCGCCGCGAAGGAGCCCGCCGAGCGCCACCTCGTGGCCGCACCGGAGCCCCCGCTGCACTTCAAGGCGTACGACGGCAAGGCGTCCTTCGACGGCCGGTCGGTCGCCTTCCGCTGGTTCTGGACGGGCGCGTCCTCGGCGAAGTGGAAGAGCGGCGACCAGACGTTCGCCGTCGACGAGCTGACCGGGGTGGAGTGGCGCTCGCCGGAGATCTTCAACGGCTATCTGCGGTTGCTGGAGCGCGGGGCCCGCGAGCCGGGGGCCGGCGAGGCCGACCAGGACCCGGCGGCGGTGGTCTTCGGGCTCGGCTACGGCCTGGTCCACGAGTCGCTGCCGTTCGCCGCCTCCGTGCTGGAGGCCGTGCGCGCCGCCGAGCCGGCGGCGGACGTGCCGGAGCGCGAGCCGGTGCGCCGGGCCGGGGAGACCCGCCGGGACCCCGGCCGACATCGCGGACCGGATCCGGCATCTCGGGGAGCTGCACGAGGCGGGGCTGCTGACGGACGCCGAATTCAGCGCGAAGAAGGCGGAGTTGCTGGCGGAACTCTGAAGGGCGGGGGCTCCGGGCGGGGCCGGGCGGACGAGGCGCGCGCGGGCCCGGGCCGGCCGGGTGGGCGTCATACCGTGGTACGGGCCGGAAGCCCGAACCCTGGTATGACGCCGGTGTGCGGGCGGTCCGCTTACATTGATGTCGCGATGTTCAAGCGACCCCCCACCCCAGAACGCGAGCCGGCCCGCGGCGACGGGCCCGAGCCGGCCCGCACCAAGGCGCTGCGCGCCGCACGGCAGGCGGTGCGCATCCTGGCCGTCGAGCTCGGCACCCCGGCCGGTCCCGGCACGCCGCTGTTCGCCGGCGTGCAGAGCCGCTGGCTGCGCCGCCTGCCGTACCTCGTCGCGTTCGTGTTCACGGTGTCCCTGCTGCCGTCGGGCGTGAACGTCCTCCACAACGACTACGGCATGAGCGGCGGTCTGGCGGGCGCGCTCGCCACCGCGCAGAGCGTGCCGCTGCTGCTGGCGGTGACCCGGCCGCTCCAGGCGTGGTGGGTGATCTTCGCGGCGGATCTCGTCGGTGCCGTGGCGTTGCAAGGCGCCGACGGCGTAGCGGGCCGCACCTGGCCCTGGCCGCCCACGGTGATCGTCGGCTATCTCGTGCTGATGCTGGCGCTGTCGCTGCGCGAGCGCCGGCGCACCCTGATCGCGGTCTGGCTGACGACCGGGGCCGCCGGGATCGTCGCCGAGACGTTCGCGCCCGACAAGACGCAGAGCACCTGGGTGCTGATGTTCGTCCTGGCCGGCGTCATGCTGCTGATGGGTGCCGCCCTGCGGGAACGCGGCGATGCCCAGCGGAAGTTGCAGGAGCAGGAGACCATCAGCGAGGCGGAGCGCGCCCGGCGCACGCTGCTGGAGGAGCGCACCCGTATCGCCCGTGAGCTGCACGATGTCGTCGCCCACCACATGTCGGTGATCACGGTCCAGGCCGACAGCGCCCCCTACCGCATCGGCGGGATACCCCAGGAGGCCCAGGAGGAGTTCGGGTCGATCGCCGCCACCGCGCGCGAGTCGCTGGCGGAGATGCGCCGGCTGCTCGGGGTGCTGCGCAGCGAGGAGGCGGAGCGGCAGGACGGTCCGGAGAAGGCCCCGCAGCCCGGGATCGGCCAGCTGCCGAAGCTGGTCGAGGCCACCGTACGGGCCGGTGTGCCGGTCGAGTTGGTGCTGCCGGAGGAGCCGGTGGTGCCGGAACCGGCGGTGGACCTGTCGGCGTACCGCATCGTCCAGGAGGCGCTGGCCAATGTGGTGCGGCATGCGCCGGGCTCGCCGACCCGGGTGTCGGTGACGACGACCGGGGACGGCGCGCGGCTGACGGTGCTCGTCGTCAACTCCCGGCCGCCGGTGCCACCGGTGCCGTCCGCGCCGCTGGAGACCAGCGGCACCGGACACGGCCTGGTCGGCATGCGGGAGCGGGTGCGTCTGGTGGACGGCACACTCGACACCGGGCCGCTGCCCGACGGGGGCTTCCGGGTCGCCGCCCAACTCCCGCTCTCCGCACCGCTCTCCGGGGCGGCTCCCCTCTCAGCGAAGGACTCCGACTCCCCATGACCACGCGCGTGATCATCGTCGACGACCAGGCCATGGTGCGGGCGGGATTCGCCGCCCTGCTCGCCGCGCAGAGCGATATCGATGTGGTGGGTGACGCCCCGGACGGTGTGCAGGGCGTGGCGCTGAGCCGGCGGACGCACCCCGATGTGGTGCTGATGGACGTCCGGATGCCGGAGATGGACGGGCTGGAGGCGGCCCGCCGGCTGCTCGATCCGCCGATCGGCGTCACCCACCGCCCGAAGGTGCTGATGCTGACCACCTTCGATGTCGACGACTACGTCTACGAGGCGCTGCGGGCGGGCGCGTCCGGGTTTCTGCTCAAGGACGCGCCGCCGGCCGATCTGATCTCCGCGGTGCGCGTGGTGGCGGCCGGCGAGGCGCTGCTCGCGCCGTCGGTGACCCGGCGGCTGATCGCCGACTTCGCCCGTCAGCGGCCGGCGCCCCGCAAGGACCGCGCCTCACTGCGGCTGAACGGCCTGACGCCGCGGGAGACGGAAGTCCTGGAGCTGATCGCCCGCGGTCTGTCCAACCAGGAGATCGCCGATGCGCTGATACTCGCCGAGCAGACCGTGAAGACCCATATCGGCCGGGTGCTCGCCAAGTTGGAGCTACGGGACCGCGCCCAGGCCGTGATCTTCGCGTATGAGTCGGGTCTGGTGGCGCCCGGGGAGCGGTGACCGCGGCCGTCCTCCGGGTAGCCCCACCCCACCTTCCTGCCGGCCCCACCCCGCCTCTGGGGGCAGCCCCCGCGCTCTCCTCCGCGAGGACGAGGGCGCGCCGGCACCCCCTACCCCGGTATCACCCGGGAGTTGGCGCCCCGGTGTGACGTCACGTCATACACCGTCTTCCTACCTTTCCCTCCGCCACACCGCTGGAAGAGGGAGAGACCACCATGACCGTGCCGCGCAACGCCGTTCGGCGCAGCAAGCGGACCGTCGTCGCCGCCGCACTGGCCGCGGCCGTCGTCGCGGGTACCGGCGGGTGGGCGGGCGGCACCGCACAGACCGCGGTGACCGGGCCGGCGCCCGGGGCCGCCGCCTGGCGGGCCGACCACTCGCTCGGCGTGCGGCTGCCGGATCCGGCGACCGCGGCCCCCGCCGAGGTCGCCCGCTTCTTCGCCGCGCTGACCGACCACCAGCGGCAGGCGCTCGCCGCCCGACATCCGCTCACCGTCGGCAATCTCGACGGGGCACCGGTCGCCCTGCGCTACGAGGCCAACGCCCGAGCGCTGCGCGCGGAGCGGGACCGCCGGCTCGCCCTCGCCACCGACCCGGCCGGCACCCTCCAGGACCACCGGCAGGCCAGGAAGGCCGCCGACCGCTGTGCCGCGCTGCTCGCCCCCGGGCGCCACATCCTCGCCTTCGACCCGCGCGGACGCGGTCAAGTGGCGGAAGTGCACGGTAACTTGACGACCGCCGAGCGGACCGCGGTGATCGTGCCCGGCTCGGATATCGACCTGGCGTCGTTCGACCGCGCCAAGGACCCGTACGGCACCCCGACCGGAATGGCCGAGTCGCTGCGCCGGCAGATGGCGTCGGATGCCCCCGGGACCCGTACGGCGGTGATCGCCTGGGTCGGCTACACCACCCCGGTCGGCCTCGGCCCGGACGCGGCGACCGGCCGGCTCGCCGAGGCCGGCGCGCCCCGGCTGGCCCGCCTGCTGTCCGGTCTCACCGCCCTCGGCGCCCCGGCGCCGGCGGTGTTCTGCCACAGCTACGGCTCGGTGGTCTGCGGGCTGGCCGCGCCGCACCTGGAACGCGGTGCGATCGCCGACCTGGTGGTGTTCGGCTCGCCCGGGATGCGCCACGGCGACGTGGCGGAGCTGCGCACCCCGGCCCGGGTGTGGGCGGCGCGGGACGCCTCCGACTGGATAGGCGACGTCCCGAACGTCGAGCTGTTGGGCCTGGGGCACGGTACGGACCCGACCGATCCGGCGTTCGGCGCCCGCCGCGTCTCCGCCGAGAACGCCCGCGGCCACACCGGATACCTCGCCCCCGGTACGGACTCCCTGCGCAACTTCGCCGCGATCGCGCTGGGCCGCTACGCCGCCGTGCGCTGACCGCGGCCGGCCCGCCCGTCGACCGGCCCGCCACCGGGTGCCGCCCGCCCGCGCCGCCCGGCGGCCCCCTCCCCCTCGGCCACCGCCATCCCGCACGCACCCCCTAGGTGGCCAGACCGCAGAACTCACCACCGGGTACCCGCGATCGGCCGCCCGGCATCCACCACTTCCCCAGGGACGCCCCATGGACACCGCACCTCTCGTACACCTCACCCGCACCGTGCGCACCACCGTCCACACCATCGAGGACCGCACCCCGGCCCACCGCGACCGCGCCGTCGACGGACTGCGCGCCCTCGCCCTGCTCTCCGTCCCCACCGGCCACTGGCTGCTCGGCGGCTTCACCCGGGACGCCGGCGGTGCGCTGCACAACGCCAGCCCGCTGACCGCCTTGGGCTTTCTCGCACCGGCGAGCTGGTTACTGCAGATGCTCGGCATCTTCTTCCTGGTCGGCGGCCATGCCTCGGTGCTGTCCCTGCGGCGCGCCACGGCGCGGGGCGAGGCCACCGGCGCCTGGCTGCGCGGCCGGATCGTCCGGCTGGGCCGGCCGGTGCTGGGCGTTACCGCCGTCTGGGCGGCGCTGCTACCGCTGCTGTACAGCCTGGGGGTGCCCGCCGCGACGCTGCGCACCGGGGCGACGCTGGTGATCCAGCCGCTCTGGTTCGTCGGGGTGTATGTGCTGGTCACCGCGCTCACGCCGTACTGCGCCCGCGCCGCCCGGCGGATGGGCGGATGGGCCGCGGCGCCGCTGCTCGCGACGGTCGCCGTCGTCGACCTCCTGCGGTACGGGCCGTACGCGGAGGCCATGCCGACCTGGCTGAGCCTGCTCAATCTGCTGCCCGGCTGGCTGTTCGCCTACCAGCTCGGCGTCTCCTGGGGCGAGCGGCGGCTGGGCCGGCGCGCCGCCTGGACGCTGCTGCTCGGCGGCGCCGCGCTGTTCGCCGCGCTGCTGCTGTTCTTCCACTACCCGGCGAGCATGGTCGGGGTCCCCGGACAGGACCGGACCAACTCCCACCCGCCGTCGCTGCTGGTCCTGGCGCTGGCCGCGGCGCAGTCCGGGGCCGCGATCCTGCTCCGCGACCGGCTGGCCGCGCTGCTGCGCCGGCCCGCGCTGTGGGCGCCGGTCGTGGTGATCAACCTGTGTGCGATGACGATCCTGTGCTGGCACCAGACCGCGATGTTCTCGGCGGCCGTGCCGTTCTCCCTCGCCGGCGCCGTACCGGGCCTGACCGTCGCCCCCGACTCTCCCGGCTGGATCCTGGCGCGACTGGCCTGGCTGCCGGTCTTCGCCGTCCTGCTCGTCCTCATCGGGCGCGTCACCCGCCGCTTCGAGACGCCGTGGACCGGCGTGGGGCGGGCCCGCCGGGCGGTCGCGGCGGTGCTGGCGGGCGGGTTCGCGGTGTTCGCGCTGGGGCTCGGGTAGCCGCCCGGCGGGCGCACGTCCGCCCCTCTGCACGGTGCCTTCCGGCGCGTGACCGGACTGATCACCCGCCGGAAGGCGCCAAAAGGCACCGGGGCGCCGCACCACACCGGAACCCGGGGCCGCCGAACACCCTGCGTCCCGCGGCCCGTTGGGCCCGCCGCGCCGGCGTCGTGGTGCCCGGTCCGTTACTCCCGGCCGGCCGACGTGAACGTCATGTCGGCGTACCGGTCCCCCGCCACCCGGCCCGCGATCGGCTCCAGCAGCGCCAGGTCCCGCTCGCTCAGTGCGAGCCGCGTGGCGCCGGTGTTCTCCTCGATCCGGCGGCGCTTGCTCGTGCCGGGGATCGGGACGACCGTCAGCCCGTGGGCGGCGGCCCGGTGGTGCACCCACGCCAGCGCGACCTGGCCGAGCGTCGCGCCGTGCGAGTCCGCGATCTTCCGGATCGGTTCCAGCAGCGCGGCGTTGGCGGCGGCGTTGTCCCCCGTGAAGCGGGGCTGCCCGCGGCGGAAGTCGTCCTCGCCCAGCTCCTGGTCGGCGTGCACGAAGGAGCCGGTCAGGAAGCCGCGGCCGAGCGGCGAGTACGGGACGAGGGCGACGCCGAGGCCGGCCGCGGCCGGGACCACGCTCTCCTCGATGTCGCGGCTGAAGAGCGACCACTCGGACTGGACCGCCGCGATCGGGTGCACGGCGTGCGCCGCGCGCAGCTCGGAGGCGGTCACCTCGCTCAGCCCCAGATGCCTGACCTTGCCCTCGGTCACCAACTCGGCCATCGCGCCGACCGATTCCTCCATCGGGACGCGCACATCGCGGCGGTGCATGTAATAGAGGTCGATCACGTCGACGCCGAGCCGCCGCAGGCTGGCCTCGACGGCCTGCCGGACGTAGCCGCGGTCGTTGCGGATGGTGCGGGCGAAGGGCTCGTCCGGACCGGCGACCAGCGCGAACTTGGTGGCCAGCACCACCTCGTCGCGGTGCGCCCGGAGGAAGGGGGCGAGGAACTTCTCGTTCTCGCCCAGGCCGTAGACATCGGCGGTGTCGTAGAGCGTGACGCCCAGTTCGAGGGCGCGCTCCAGGGTGGCCCGCGCCTCGTCGGCGTCGGTGGGGCCGTAGGCCCAGCTCATGCCCATACAGCCGAGGCCCTGCACTCCCACCCGCGGGCCGCCGGTGCCCAGCTCAACCGTGTCGATCTTCTCGCTCCCCATGAGACCTCAGAACCTCTCGGACGCCCGCCGGGCGTCGGCATAGACGTCGATCTTGTAGTCGAGTACGTCGAGTGTGCTCTGCAGCTCGGCTATCCGCCGCCGTACGTCCTCGCGGTGCTCGGTCAGCAGCCGCTCGCGCTCGGCGAAGGTGCCGTCGCCGGCCCGCACCAGCTCCGCGTAACGGACCATGTCGGCGACCGGGATGCCGGTCAGCCGCAGCTTGGCGACCAGATCCAGCCAATCCAGATCGCGGTTGGTGAAGCGGCGCTGCCCCGTGTGCGTACGGTCCACATGCGGCATCAGGCCGATCCGCTCGTACCAGCGCAGGGTGTGCGCGCTCAGACCGGTGTGCTCGGCCACCTCACTGATCGTGTACCGGTCGTGGCCGGTGGGTCGCGGATGGGCGGGCGAGGTGCCGCAGCCCCGCGGTGTCGCCGGCCGCGGCCGGGGGCAGCGCACCGTCTCCGGCAGACCGCCGGTCATGGTCGCGCCGCCGGTCGCACGCTCGCTCTGCGTCACGGTCATACCGTGTCTCCCCCTCTTCGCCGGATGGCTCAGTTCGTCCCCGGACGCCGCGCCGGCGTCGGGTTTCTGGCCGGATGCCTCTCGACCTCCCCAACGCTAGAGACCTGGAGTGCACTCCAGGCAAGCGCCGATCGCGGCGAGACTTGACCGGAATTTGAGGCCGTCGGGGCACCCCGTAGGCTCGGACCATGCAGAGCCTGCGGATGATCGAGAACTGGCCGGTGCCCACCGCCTCGGCCGCCGTCGTACGAGCCGATGGCTCGGTGGCCGGAGCGTACGGCCCGCTGGAGCACCGCTTCCCGCTGGCGTCGGTCACCAAGCCGCTGGCCGCCTACGCCGCGCTGCTCGCCATCGAGGAGGGCGCCGTCGAACTGGACGAACCGGCCGGTCCCGAGGGGGCCACGGTCCGTCATCTGCTCGCCCACACCTCGGGGCTGGCCTTCGACGAGCAGCGCGCGATGGCCGCGCCGGGCACCCGCCGGATCTACTCCAACGCCGGTTTCGAGGCGCTCGGCGACCACATCGCCAAGGCGACCGACATCCCCTTCCCGCAGTATCTGCACGAGGCGGTGCTCGCCCCGCTCGGGATGACCGCGACGGACCTCCCCGGCTCACCGGCCAAGGACGGCGTCTCCACGGTCGCGGACCTGATCCGTTTCGCGGCCGAGCTCCAGGCGCCCCGGCTGCTCGCACCGCAGACTCTCGCGGAGGCGACCGGCGTCGCCTTCCCGGGGCTCACCGGCGTGCTGCCCGGCTACGGCCACCAGAAGCCCAACGACTGGGGGCTGGGCTTCGAGATCCGCGACGGGAAGTCGCCGCACTGGACCGGCGCCGGCTCCTCGCCACGCACCTTCGGGCACTTCGGGCAGTCGGGAACGTTCCTGTGGGTGGACCCGGACGCGCGGATGGCGTGCGTCGCGCTCACCGACCGGGACTTCGGGCCGTGGGCCATCGAGGCATGGCCGAAACTGACCGATGCGGTGCTGGCCGAGCTGGCCGCCCGCTGACCGTTCCCGGCCCCGGTACGGAGTGCGCGGCATCCGGCCCTCCCGTATGCCGCCCGCTCCGCTACCCGTGCACCGGCTCCGGCGGCATCTCCCACACCAGGCACTCCGCCCCGGCCAGCCCCACCAGTTCCAGCCCTTCGGCGTCCGTGATCCGCGCCGCGTCACCGGCCGCCAGGCGCTCCGCACCGAGCCGCACCGCGCCGCGCACCACGTGCACGTACACCCGGGCGGCATCGGGGAGGGCGGTGCGCTCGCCGTCCGCGAGGCGGCGCACGTGCAGCATGGCGCCGGCGCGCGCAAGCGCGTACGGGGTGCCGTCGGCGATACCGCGGACCACCTCGTACGAGGGGTCGCCCCCGTGGGAGAGCGGGGCCAGCCACATCTGGACGAAGCACAGCGGCTCGGCACCGGAGTTGCGTTCGACGTGCCGCACCCCGCCGGCCGAGCTGAGCCGCTGGAGGTCGCCGGGGCGTACGGTCGTCTCATGGCCCGCCGAATCGCGGTGGGTCAGTTCCCCCTCGACGACCCAGGTGACGATCTCGGTGTCCCGGTGCGGATGTTCGTCGAAGCCGGCGCCGGGCGCGAGGCGCTCCTCGTTGCAGGCGATCAGCGCGCCGAAGCGCAGGTTGTCCGGGTCGTAGTGGGGCCCGAAGGAGAACGCGTGCAGCGACGCGATCCCGGCGTCCGCACCGCCGCCCCGATACCGTTCCTCACCTCTGCGCACCTGAATCATCGGCCCACCGTAGCCCCGCCGCCGCACCCCCTCATCCCGATAGGGCAGGCTTGTCCCGTGTCTGAACCCGCATCGCGCGACGCGCACCCGCACTCGGCGACCCTCCGGCGCCTGGAGAACTCGTCCGGCAAACTGGCGGCGGCGGCCATCTCCCGTATGGACGCCACGCTGCCGTGGTACCGCGCGATGCCCCCGGAGAACCGTTCCTGGATCGGGCTGGTCGCGCAGGCCGGTATCGCCGCGTTCACCGAGTGGTTCCGGCACCCCGAGACGCCGCAGGCGATCAGCACCGACGTCTTCGGCACGGCACCGCGCGAGCTGACCCGGGCGATCACCCTGCGGCAGACCGTCGAGATGGTCCGCACCACGATCGAGGTCATGGAGGCCGCGATCGACGATGTCGCGGCGCCCGGCGACGAGTCCGTGCTGCGCGAGGCGCTGCTGGTCTACGCCCGGGAGATCGCCTTCGCCACCGCCCAGGTCTACGCGCAGGCCGCCGAGGCGCGCGGCGCCTGGGACGCCCGGCTGGAGTCGCTGGTGGTCAACGCGGTGCTCTCCGGGGAGGCCGACGAGGGCGCGGTCTCGCGGGCCGCGGCGCTCGGCTGGAACGCGCCGGAGCATGTGTGCGTGGTTCTGGGCACCGCCCCGGACGGGGACAGCGAGCTGACCGTCGAGGCGATCCGGCGGGCCGCCCGGCACGCCAAACTCCAGGTGCTGACCGGGGTCCTGGGCAGCCGCCTGGTGGTGATCGCGGGCGGCTCGGACAATCCGCTCAAGGCCGCGAAGGCGCTGATCGGCCCGTATGCCGCGGGGCCCGTGGTGGCCGGCCCGGTGGTCTCCGACCTGCTCGCCGCGACCCGCTCGGCGCAGGCCGCGGCGGCCGGACTGCGGGCCTGCGCCGCCTGGCCGGACGCCCCCCGGCCGGTGCTCGCCGACGATCTGCTGCCGGAGCGCGCGATGGCCTCGGACCCGGTCGCGCGCGAGCAGTTGGTGGAGGAGATCTACAGACCGCTGGAGGAGGCGGGGTCGGCTCTCCTGGAGACGCTGAGCGTCTACCTGGAGCAGGCGAGCAGCCTGGAGGGCGCCGCCCGGATGTTGTTCGTCCACCCCAACACCGTGCGCTATCGGCTGCGGCGTGTGACGGACGTCACCGGCTGGTCACCGTCCGATGTGCGCTCGGCCTTTACGCTGCGTATCGCGCTGATTCTGGGGCGTCTGGCTGACGGTGAGGCGCAACCCTAGACTTTTGTCGGACACCAACAATTCCCCCGATGGTTCTTCGTCCCTGTCCCCACGGGCGGGCGGGACCTCCCCCAAGAGAGAGTGTGAGGGTGCTCGTACTCGTCGCTCCCGGCCAAGGCGCTCAGACGCCCGGCTTCCTGATCCCCTGGCTCGACCTCCCCGGCGTCGAGGACCGGCTCCGTGAATGGTCCGACGCCATCGACCTGGACCTCGTCCACTACGGCACAAAGGCCACCGAAGACGAGATCCGCGACACCGCGGTCGCCCAGCCGCTGCTGGTGGCGGCCTCCCTGATCTCCGCGCGGCAGCTGTTCGCGACCGCCGACGACGTCGCCGCAACGGTGGGCGCGGCGGCCGGGCACAGCGTCGGCGAGCTGGCCGCCGCGGCGCTGACCGGCACCGTCTCCGACGCCGAGGCGATGGCCCTGGTGCGCCGCCGCGGGCTGGCGATGGCCGAGGCCGCCGCGGTCACCGAGACCGGTATGGCCGCGCTCCTCGGCGGCGACGAGGCCGTCGTGCTGCCCCACCTGGAGAAGCTCGGCCTGACGCCGGCGAACGTGAACGGCGCCGGCCAGATCGTGGCCGCGGGCACCGCCGAGCAGATCGCCGCCCTGGTCGGGAACAAGCCGGAAGGCACCCGCCGGGTCGTGCCGTTGAAGGTCGCCGGCGCGTTCCACACGCATCACATGGCGCCCGCCGTCACGGTCCTGGAGTCGGCCACCGCGGAGCTGACGGTCGCCGACCCGCTCACCCGTTACGTCTCCAACAAGGACGGACAGGTGGTCACTTCCGGCCGGGAACTGGTGCAGCGGCTGGTGGGCCAGGTGGCCAACCCGGTGCGCTGGGACCGGTGCATGGAGACCTTCAAGGAGCTCGGCGTCACCACCCTGATCGAGGCGGCCCCGGGCGGCACGCTCACCGGCCTGGCCAAGCGCGCCCTGCCCGGCGTGCGGACGCTGGCCCTCAAGACGCCCGACGATCTCGAAGCGGCCCGCGAGCTGATCGCCGCGGTATCGGCCGAATAGGAGTCCGAAGCGCATGACCTCGAAGATCAAGCCTGCCAAGGGTGCCCCGTACGCGCGCATCATGGGTGTCGGCGGCTACCGCCCGACCCGCGTCGTGCCCAACGAGGAGATCCTCAAGCACATCGACTCGTCCGACGAGTGGATCCGCTCGCGGTCGGGCATCGCCACGCGCCACTGGGCGGGCCCCGACGAGACCGTCGCGACGATGTCGGTCGAGGCGTCCGGCAAGGCCATCGCCGACGCCGGTATCACGCCCGAGCAGATCGACGCGGTGGTCGTCTCCACCGTCTCGCACTTCAAGCAGACCCCGGCCATCGCGACCGAGATCGCGCACCTGATCGGCGCGGGCAAGCCGGCCGCGTTCGACATCTCCGCCGGCTGCGCGGGCTTCGGCTACGGGCTGACGCTGGCCAAGGGCATGGTCACCGAGGGCTCCGCGACGCACGTCCTGGTGATCGGCGTCGAGCGGCTCTCGGACCTGACGGACCTGGAGGACCGCGCGACGGCCTTCCTGTTCGGCGACGGTGCCGGTGCGGTGGTCGTCGGCCCCACCACCGAGCCCGCGATCGGCCCGACCGTATGGGGCTCGGAGGGCGACAAGGCCGAGACCATCAAGCAGACCGTCCCCTGGGACGCGTACCGCACCACGCCGGCGCCCGGCGGTGACGGCCCGGAGGAGCGCACCGCCCCCGAGGCGATCCGCTACCCCGCCATCACCCAGGAGGGCCAGGCGGTCTTCCGGTGGGCGGTGTTCGAGATGGCGAAGGTCGCCCAGCAGGCGCTGGACGCGGCCGGGGTCAGCCCGGACGACCTGGACGTCTTCATTCCGCATCAGGCCAACATGCGGATCATCGACTCGATGGTGAAGACTCTGAAGCTGCCGGAGAGTGTGACGGTCGCCCGCGATGTGGAGACCACCGGCAACACCTCGGCCGCCTCGATTCCGCTCGCCATGGAGCGGCTGCTGGCGACCGGTCAGGCCAAGAGCGGGGACACCGCGCTGGTCATCGGCTTCGGGGCGGGTCTCGTGTACGCCGCGACGGTCGTTACTCTCCCCTAGGCAAGATCTGCGCAGCACGGCACGAAGCAGTAAGTGTCGGTTGCTGTCCAGAGCTTCAACGCTTCACCGTAAAAATGCAGTTTCACCCCTAATTGACCGAAGGAGCGCCATCATGGCCGCCACTCAGGAAGAGATCGTTGCCGGTCTCGCCGAGATCGTGAACGAGATCGCCGGGATCCCCGTCGAGGACGTCCAGATGGACAAGTCCTTCACCGACGACCTGGACGTCGACTCGCTGTCCATGGTCGAGGTCGTCGTCGCCGCCGAGGAGCGCTTCGACGTCAAGATCCCGGACGACGACGTCAAGAACCTCAAGACCGTCGGCGACGCGACCAAGTACATCCTCGACCACCAGAGCTGACCCAGCTCTTCTGCGCATGTCGCCACCCCGCGGTGGCGCCGTCGATTCAGACACCTCTACCCGTGGAGTAAGAATTCCCGTGAACGCGACCAATCGCACCGTGGTCGTCACCGGTATCGGCGCAACCACACCGCTGGGTGGCGACAGCGCTTCGACCTGGGAGGCCCTGCTCGCCGGCACGTCCGGTGTGGGCACCCTCGACCAGGAGTGGGCAGCCGACCTGCCCGTCCGGATCGCCGCACAGGCCGCCGTCGATCCGGCCGACGTCCTGCCCCGGGCCCAGGCCCGCAAGCTGGACCGCTCGGCGCAGTTCGCGCTGATCGCGGCCCGTGAAGCCTGGGCGGACGCCGGTTTCACCGCCAAGGCCGGCGAGCCGGACTCCGGCGCCGGCACGGCCGGTTCGGTCAACCCGGACCGGCTGGGCACCGTCATCGCCTCCGGCATCGGCGGCGTGACCACCCTGCTCGGCCAGTACGACGTGCTCAAGGAGAAGGGCGTCCGCCGCGTCTCCCCGCACACCGTCCCGATGCTGATGCCCAACGGACCGTCCGCCAACGTCGGCCTGGACGTCAACGCCCGCGCCGGTGTGCACACCCCGGTCAGCGCCTGCGCGTCCGGCTCCGAGGCCATCGGCTACGCCATCGAGATGATCCGTACGGGCCGTGCCGACGTCGTCGTCGCGGGCGGTACGGAGGCGGCCATCCACCCGCTGCCGATCGCCGCGTTCGGCAACATGATGGCGATGTCGAAGAACAACGAGGACCCGCAGGGCGCCTCCCGCCCGTTCGACACCGAGCGCAACGGCTTCGTCCTCGGCGAGGGCGCCGGCGTGATCATCCTGGAGTCGGCCGAGCACGCCGCCAGGCGCGGTGCCCGGGTCTACGCCGAGGCCGTCGGCCAGGGCATCTCCGCCGACAGCCACGACATCGTGCAGCCCGAGCCGTCCGGCAACGGCATCGCGCACGCGCTGCAGAACCTGCTCGACAACAGCGACCTGAACCCGGCCGAGATCGTGCACGTCAACGCGCACGCCACCTCGACCCCGCAGGGCGACCTGGCCGAACTGAAGGCGCTGCGCAAGGTCTTCGGCGACGACGTCGACCACATGGCGGTCTCCGCGACCAAGTCGATGACCGGTCACCTCCTGGGCGGCGCGGGCGGCGTCGAGACGGTCGCCTCGATCCTGGCGCTGTACCACCGGACGGCGCCGCCGACGATCAACGTCGAGAACCTCGACCCGGAGGCGGACGCGGACATCGTCCGCGGCGAGGCCCGCGCGCTGCCGGCCGAGGGCCGGGTCGCGGCGCTGAACGACTCGTTCGGCTTCGGCGGCCACAACGTGGTGCTGGCGTTCCGTACGGTCTGACCCCGTCGTCCGCAGCGGGCCCGTCCGGTCACCGACCGGGCGGGCCCGCGCGTCTCCCTGTGTCTTCCGTCAGCCGTCGAAGCTGGCGAAGTACGCCGCCGAGCCGTCCTCGTCGCCGTGCCCCTGCTCCTCGGCACGGCGGAAGCGCTCCGCTGCGCCGGCCACCAGGTCCATCCGTACGCCGGCCGCCCCGGCGGCCTCCGTGATGAGCCGGACGTCCTTGCGCGCCGCGGACACCGTGAAGCTCGCCGGGAAGTCCCCGGACAGGATCATCTCCGCCTTCATCCGCAGATACGGCATGTCGAGCGCCCCGCCGGCGACCGTGGCCAGGAAGTCCCGGGGGTCGACACCGAGCCCCTCGGCGAGCGCCAGGGCTTCCCCCGTACCGCTGATGACGGTGAGCACCCAGGTGTTGACGACGAGCTTGAGGCGGCTGGCGGCTCCGCCGGTCCCGTCCTCGCCGACCCACCGGGTGCGGCTGCCGACGATGTCGAAGACCCGCCCCGCGCGCTCCCGCAGCTCCTGCGGACCGGCGGCCAGGATGGTCAACTCACCCTTTTCCGCAGGTGCCTTGGTGCCCACCACGGGGGCGTCGACGAACCGCAGGCCGTGCTCGGCGGCGAACCGGGCGAGCGGGACGAGCGCTTCGGGGCCCACGGTGCTCATCTGGAGCCAGAGGGTGCCGGGGGCGAGCCGCGGAGCGGCCTGCCGCACGGCCGCCAGGACGGCGGGCCCGTCGAGCAGCATGGTCAGGACGGCATCGGCGCCGTCCACCGCCTCCGCCGGGGTGTCGGTGATGCGGGCCCCGTCGGCGGCCAGTGGCTCGGCCTTGGCACGGGTGCGGTTCCAGGCGCGGACGTCGAGACCGGCGCGGGCGAGGTTGCGGGCCATCGCCGCGCCCATGATCCCGGTGCCGAGCACGGCGACTGACGGTGTGTGGGAAGTGGTGTTGTCGGCCATGGCGGCACGCTAGGCCGTGGAGGGCGCTCGAAGGCAACCGCGGCCGGATGTCGCCGTCAGACGACCTGATGGAGCCAGCGGACGGGCGCGCCCTCCCCCGCGTACCGGAAGGGCTCCAGTTCGTCGTCCCAGGGCTTGCCGAGCAGCTTGGCGACCTCGTCGGCCAGCTCGGTCTCACCGCGTGCGGAGCGGTCGGCGGCGGCGCGCAGCCGGTCCTCGGGGATGAGGATGTCGCCGTGGATGCCGGTGACCGCGTGGAAGATGCCCAGGTCGGGGGTGGAGCTGTAGCGCTCGCCCTCGGCGGTGGAGCAGGGCTCGGCGGTCACCTCGAAGCGGAGCAGGTGCCAGCCGCGCAGCGCGGAGGCGAGCTTGGAGGCGGTGCCGGCCTCGCCCTGCCAGGAGAACTCCGCTCTCCAGGTGCCGGGCGCCGCCGGCTGGCGGATCCAGTCGAGATTGACGCGCACCCCGAGGACGCCCGCCACTGCCCATTCGACGTGCGGGCACAGCGCGCGCGGAGCGGAGTGGACGTACAGAACTCCACGTGTCGTCACCGGGACCTCCCGTGCGGTTCGAGGTTCGCCTTCCCCAGCGGCCTCGTGCCCGTTCCGGTTACGGCCGGGACAGTTGCCGACATTCTGCCCCAGTGATCACTTCGGCACCAGCATGCCAGGTGACCTACAGTAAACACCACTAGGCGGAATTTGCCGCAAAAGGGACAGGAAATGACGTGATGTAATTTGCCTGCACCGACTGCACTTGCCACTTTGGGTCACGGACCGGCAGTTACGGGGCAAAGCTACCGTGCGGTGCCGGACGGCAAGTGACGTACCGTCGCTACGGAAGAGATATCACTCGCACGCCGGAGGGGACAGGGGATGACGACGATCAATCGGCCCGTTCGCCCTCGGCGTCACCGCCTCGCGGCCCGCGCGGGGCTGGCCGCGGGCACCGCCTCCGCACTGCTGGCCGCGCTCACCGGCTGCGGCGGCGACGGCGGTTCCGGCACCGCGCACGGCGGCCCGAAGACCAAGCACCCGGCCCCGAAACCGGCACCCGCATGGCGCACGGACCCCCACTCGATCGCCGCCCTCGGCGACTCCATCACCGTCGGCTTCGACGCCTGCACGGTCCTCTCCGACTGCCCCGAGGTCTCCTGGGCCACCGGCACCGACCCCCGGGTCGGCAGCCTCGCCCGGCGGCTGGTGAGGACGAACCCCGCCGCGCACAGCTGGAACTACGCCCGGACCGGCGCCCTGATGAGCGATCTGCCGGAGCAGATCTCCGAGGCCGCCGCGCGCCGGCCCGAGCTGGTCACGGTCCTGATCGGCGCCAATGACGCCTGCCGCAGCGACGTCCGGGCGATGACGTCCCAGGCCGCCTTCCGCGCCGGCTTCGAGCGGTCACTGAAGACGTTGCGGCGGACCCTGCCGCACACCCAGGTGTATGTCGCGGCGGTGCCCGATCTGCTGCGGCTGTGGGCCGAGGGGCGCAGGAACCCGCTCGGCAAACAGGTGTGGAAGCTGGGCATCTGCGGGTCGATGCTGCGCGACCCGGACGATCTGACGAAGCCGGCGCAGGACCGGCGGAACCGGGTCCGGGAACGGGTCATGGCGTACAACGAGGCGCTGGCGGAGGTCTGCGCCAAGGACGCGCTGTGCCGGTTCGACCGGTCGGTCTTCGACTACCCCTTCACCGAGCGGCAGTTGAGCACCTGGGACTGGTTCCACCCGGGCGCACGCGGCCAGCAGCAGCTGGCGGAGCTGGCGTTCCGGACGATCACCCGCAGGGAGAACGGGTAAGGCGCCCGCACGACCCCTGAGACGTCAGGGATACCCCTAGGGGCACCGCGGCGCAGGTCATACCGTGCGGGGACGGGGAAGGTCATACCGTGCGGCGACGAACCCGCGGCGCGGGGGCGGAACGATGAGTGGTGAGCGGTTCCGGCGTGGTCCGCACCGCTCCGCCGTGTTCCGACTGTTCGTCACCTGTCCCCGGGGGAAAACGCCATGGCCCGTCTCCGCGCCTCTCATCTCGTGCTACCGTGCGCGGCGCTGACCGTCCTGACGGCCGGCTGCTCGCTGACGATCGGACCGCCGAAGACCGCGCAGCGGACGTACGGCGTGGACGGCAAGGTCAGCGCGCTGTCGGCGACGACCCACGGCGGAAACATCGAGATCGTGCCGGTCGACGCCGGCGGATCGGTCAAAGTGACGGAGAAGTACAAGTACGACGGGCAGAAGCCGGCCCCCACCCACACGGTCAAGGACGGCACACTGACGCTGACGGCCGGGGACTGTCCGGAGACCGGCCGCCGGTGCGAGGTGAGCTACCGCGTGCTGCTGCCGCGCAGCGCCTCGGTCGATCTGCACACCAGCGGCGGGGACATCACCGTCCACGGCGCCTCGGGCGGCATCACCGCGGAGACCAGCGGCGGCGACGTCACCGTCGAGGACTCCACGGCCCGTACGGCGAAGGTCAAGACCAGCGGCGGGGATGTGGATCTCGCGCTGGCCGCGGTACCCGACGAGGCGTCCGGGCGGACCAGCGGAGGCAATGTCACCATCCGGCTGCCGAAGGGCTCCTACGCGGTCCAGGCGGAGACCAGCGGCGGGACCCGCAAGGTCTCCGTCCCGACGGATCCCGGCTCGGAGCACAAAATATCGGCGCGGACGAGCGGCGGCGACGTGTCGGTGCTCAGCCAGAAGTGACCTGCGCCGTCAGCCGGATGTCGTCGATGCTGTGCGCCGCCTCGACGGTGTAGACGCCCGGGACCCGGCGCCAGCGGCCGTCCGGTTCCGACCAGACCTCGAAGGCGCGCACCGGCAGCGGGATTTCGGCCTCGGCGCTCCCACCGGGGCCCGCCTCGACGGCGGCGAAGCCGGCCAGCCAGCGGGCCGGGCGCTCCGGCGCGCCGGGGTCGCCCGGGGCGGGGGCGAGGTAGATCTGGACGACCTCGCGGCCGGGGCGCCGGCCGGTGTTGCGCAGCCGGACCCGCACCGAGTCAGGGCTGGTGTCCAGGGACTCGTACGCCCAGTCGGTGTAGCCGAGCCCGTGGCCGAAGGCGTACGCGGGCGCGACGGCGGACCGCTCCCAGGCCCGGTAGCCGATGAACAGCCCCTCCTCGTACGGAAGGCGGCCGTCGGCCGGGGTGACGGTGGTGACCGGGGCGTCGGCGAAGCGGGCGGGCCAGGTGGTGGGGAGCCGGCCGCCCGGTTCGTGCGTGCCGAGCAGGACGTCCGCCAGCGCGGCGCCCGCTTCCTGGCCGGGAAACCAGCTCAGCAGCACCGCGGGGACCTGCTCCCGCCAGGGCAGCTCCACCGGCGAGCCGGCGTTGACGACCACGATGGTGCAGGGGTTGGCGGCGGCGACCCGGGTGACCAGTTCGTCCTGGCGGCCCGGCAGCGTCAGGTCCGTGCGGTCGAAGCCCTCCGACTCCACTTCCTCCGTCGTGGCGACGACGACGATCGCGGCATCGGCACCGGCCGCCGTGCGGACCGCCTCCTCGATCTCGGCGTCGGCGTCGAGCTGCGGCTCGCGGTGCCCGAGGGTGAAGTTCAGGACATCCATGCCCTCCCCCAGGCCGAGGGCGCGGGGCACGTACCGCAGGGTGAGCGGCACCGTCCGGCCGGCCGTCAGCTCCGCCGTGACCCGGTGCTCCACGGGCCGCATGAACGCCTCGAAGGGATCGCCGCCCGCCGGCGCACACTCCTCGTCGAAGAGCACCGCACCGTCGACGGTCAGCCGGAGGCGGCCGGTGCCCGAGACGGCCAGGGTGTGGCCGCCGGTGCGCTGCGGGGTGTAGCTGCCGGTGAGTTCGACGGCGTGCAGCTTCTGCCGGGTGACGCCGTCGGGGAAGCTGCCCACCACCTGGACCTGGCCGTCGAACTGCGCGGACTCGGCCAGCAGTTGCCCGTCGGCGGCCAGGTAGCGGGTACGCAGGGCGAAGCCGTCTCGGGCGTACGGGACCCGGGTGCGCGGATCGGCGCCGGTCGCGAAGGTGACCTCCACGCCGTCGGGGAGCGCGGCCCGCAGTCCGGCGAGCGGGGAGACGATCTGCTCGGGGAAGACGGTGGCGGAGCCGCCGCCGAGCACCCGGGCGTCGCGGGCAGCCGCCCCGATGACGGCGACACGGCGCACGGCGGAGACATCGAGAGGAAGGGCGCGGCGGGTACGGCCTGCGGGGTCGGCGCCCTGTGCCGCGCCGCCCACCGGCCCGCCGGCCGGCTGCCCGCCGCCGACGGGCTCGTTGCGCAGCAGTACGACCGCGCGGCGGGCGAGGTCGCGGGCCACGGCCCGGCCGTCGATGTCCTGCGGCACGGCGGCGGGCGGCACGGCGGGCGGCGCCCCGTCCAGGCAGCCGACGCGGGCGGCGAGCAGCAGCACCCGGCGGACCGCGTCGTCGACCTCCGACTCCGCGACCTCGCCCGCGCGGACGGCCGCCGCGAGCGGCGCGCCGAAGACCGTGCGGGGCCCCGGCATCGCCACGTCCAGACCGCCGCGCAGCGCGCGTACGGTGTGCCGGGCCGCCGTCCAGTCGGAGACGTTGCAGCCGTCGAAGCCCCATTCGCCGCGCAGCACTTCGGCGACGAGCGGGCGGTGTTCCGTCATCGTCGCGCCGTTGACCTGGTTGTAGGCGGTCATGATGCCCCAGGGGCGGGCGGTCCTGACGATGTGCTCGAAGGGGGCGAGATACAGCTCGCGCAGGGGGCGCGGGGCGATGCGGTTGTCGACCGTGAAGCGGTCGGTCTCGGCGTCGTTGCCGACGAAGTGCTTGACCGTCGTACCGACCCCGCCCTCCTGCACTCCCCGTACATATCCGGCGCCGATCACGCCGGTCAGCAGCGGGTCTTCCGCATAGCACTCGAAGTGCCGGCCGCCGAGCGGCGAGCGGTGCAGGTTGACGGTCGGCGCCAGGAGGACATGGACGCCCTTGCGGCGGGCCTCCTGGGCGAGCAGATGGCCGGCGCGGCGGGCGAGTTCGGGGTCCCAGGTGGCGGCCAGGGCCGTGGGGCTGGGCAGGGCGACCGACGGGTCCTCGGCGCTCCACTGCCGGCCCCGCACGCCGATCGGGCCGTCCGACATCACCAGCGACCGCAGCCCGATCGCGGGTACGGCGGGCAGGGTCCACATGTCCTGACCGGAGAGCAGCCGGGCCTTGGTGTCCAGGTCGAGCGCGGCGAGCGCCCGCTCCACCACTGCGGAGTAGTCGTGGGGCCGGGGGTGGCTGCGGCGGGCATGGGGCTGGTCGGTCATCTGCGGCGCTCCCTTGACTGGATGTGCGGGCCCCCTGGCCGAATTCTTACCGCCATACCGTGCACACGGTAAGGATCGTTATCAGTGCGTTATGGGGAGGGGGTGTAGAGCACTGACGGCAGATGCGGGAGAGTTACGCTCGGCTCGTGAGCGCACGAGATCAGGGCACCGCCCGCGGCCCCCGGAGGCGCGGCGGCGGACGGGAGGTCCAGGGCGCCGAGCGGCGTGCGGCGATCCTGGAGGCCGCCATGGAACTGATCGCCGAGCGCGGCTACCGCCGTACCTCGCTCGCCGCCGTCGCCGAGCGCGCCGGGCTGACCCAGCAGGGGCTGCTGCACCACTTCCCGACGAAAGAACTGCTGCTGATCGGCGTCCTGGAGGCGCGCGACCGCTGGGACGCAGCCGCGGCGGCGGCCGGCACCTGGCGCACCGGCACCCTCGCCCAGCTCGTCGACTACAACGCCACCCGTCCCGGCGTCGTCCAGACGTACACCGTGCTGTCGGCCGACAGCGTCACCGAGGACCATCCGGCACGCGAGTTCTTCGAGACCCGTTTCCGTGCCGTGCGCGAGGCGCTGGCCGGGGCACTGCGGGCCGAGTTCGGCGACACCCTGCCCGGCGGGCTGACGCCGGAGCGGGCGGCGCCGCTGCTGGTCGCGGTGATGGACGGACTCCAGCTGCAATGGCTGCTGGACCCGGAGAACGTCGACATGCCGGCCGCGTTCCGGGATTTCCTGACGCTGCTCGGGAGTGTGGCGGGACAGGACGACGAGCCCGCCGAAGGGCCCGGTCAGGAGACTGCCGAGGAGCCCGGCGCGGGGACCGGCTGACTCCCGGGTACGGGCCCGGCCAGAACCCGGCGGGCAGGGCTGCCGGCGCGTTGCTGCGCTTACTGCCGTGCCCGGGGCGGGAGTTCAGGAGCGGTGGCAGCTACGGCGGGCGAGGTGTCGACGCGGCCCGGCAGCAGCCGGGTCAGGCAGAAGGGCGCACCTGACGGTGCGTACGGACGGGGTCGGAGCGGGGCGGCCGGGGTTATCCACAGGCCCGAACGGATCGTCGGCGGGCGGGGCATGATGGGCGAATGATCATTGCTGCCGCACAATTCCCCTCCGTACCGGGCGATATCGCCGCCAACGCCGAGCGGATGGCCGCCCTCATCGCCGAGGCCGGCGAGCGTGGCGCCGGGCTGGTGGTCTTCTCCGAGCTGGCGCTGACGCACTACGACCTGCATCTGATAGCCGCTGATCCGGCGGGGCTGGCGGTGCTGCCCGACGATGCCCGGCTGGCGCCCGTACGGGAGGCGTGCCGGACGGCCGGGGTCGCGGCGGTGGTGAACGGTGCGGGGCGGAGCGCCGACGGCGGGGCCCCGCCGACCATCGCGACGTTCGTGTACGGGCCGGACGGCGCGCTGCTGACCCGCTACGACAAGCGGCATCTGGCAGACAGCGAGCGGAAGGTGTTCGCACCGGGGACCGCGCACGGCCGGTTCACGCTGGGAGGCATCCGGTTCGCGCTCGCCACCTGCTTCGACAGCGCCTTCCCCGAGGTGCCGGCGAAGGCCGTGGCGGACGGCTGCCGGGTCTATCTCTCCAGCGCCTTCCACGACGGGGCGGAGCGGGTGGCGCGGTATACGCAACTGGCCCGGGAGCACGGGCTGTTTGTGCTGCTCGCCAACGGGATCGAGGTCGGAAGCCCCGGCCCGGCCTGCGGGCTCAGCGGCGGCTGGCGGCCGTCCGGTGAGCGGGTGGCGGCGGCGTCCGCGTGGCCGGGGACGGGGTCGGGAGCAAGGGCCGGCGACGGCGGCGAGCTGGTGCTGAGCGATGTCCGGGAGGCGGTCACGCTGATGGCCGACCCCGCGGTGGCCGCGGTGCCGGTCCGGGAGTGCGGTGAGCCGCTGGTGGATCTCCGGGCCGCCGCGCCCGCGCTCCTGGCGGACGGGCCCGAGGACGAGGAGGACGGCGCGGCAGGCGCCTTCACGTATCTGCGGGAAGGCGTGGTGCGGCGGCTGCTGGCGGCGCAGCGGGCGCTGCCGGACGGGCTGCGGCTCCAGGTCGTCGAGGGATACCGCCCGCCGGCCCTCCAGCGCCACTACTTCGAGCGGTACGGGCGCGAACTGCGCGCCGCACACCCCGACTGGGACGCGGTACGGGTCCATCGGGCCGCCTGCCGCTATGTGTCGCCGCCCGAGATCGCACCGCACAGTGCGGGCGGTGCGGTGGACCTCACCCTGGCCACGGCCGACGGCGGCCGTGTCGACATGGGGACTCCGATCGACGCGTCGCCGGAGGAGAGCGACGGCGCCTGCTATATCGCCCCGGACCTGACGCCTGCCGCTCGCCGCAACCGCCGGGTGCTGGCCGCGGCACTGCACGGGGCGGGCCTGGTCAACTATCCGACCGAGTGGTGGCACTGGTCCTACGGGGACCGCTACTGGGCGCTGGCGACCGGCGCGGCGCATGCGCTGTACGGGCCCGCGGAACTCGGCGAGGAGCAGGCCGCGGAGCGCGGCGAGGAGTGGGAGGCGCGCGGCACGGTGGCCGTGGCGGAGCCCGCGCTCCTGAGGGAAGGGACCGAGCGGTGAGGTGCGGGCGGGGTGCGGCGCGCCGGCGGTGCCCCGCCGGCTCGCGCCGCCCCGTCGCAACCGCCGGCGCCCCTGCCTCCTCCTGCCCCGGTCTTCCCTCCACCGGACCGGCTCCCGCCGGCGAGGCTCGTCCCGAAGAGGCTCGTGCCGGAGCAGTTCCCTCCGGAGAGGCTCGCACCGGGCCGGCTCCCGGGGGAGTGGCTCGCGCCGGGTCAGTTCTCCGGCGGCTCCGGCAGCTCCGCCAGGTCGTCCGCCGTGGGGTACGACGGCTGTGCGCCCGGCTTGGTGACGGCCGCGGCCCCGACGCGTACCGCGAAGCGAGCCGCTTCGGGCAGGGTCGCGCCGGTGGCCAGCCGGGTGGCGAGCGCGCCGGTGAAGGCATCGCCAGCGCCGGTGGTGTCCACGGCCGTGACGCGGACGCCCGGGATCGCCGCCGGCCCAGAGGCATCCAGGACCAGGGCGCCGTCCCCGCCGAGGGTGACCACGACCGATCGGGCGCCCTGCTCGCGCAGCGCGGACGCCCAGTCCGCGGGCGTGCCGTCGGTGCGGCCGGACAGCTGCCGGGCCTCGTGCTCGTTGACCACCAACGGGTCAGCCACGGCGAGGAGTTCGGGTGCGAGGGTGTCGGGGGCCGGCGAGGGGTTGAGGACGACCCGGGTGCCGGCCGCTTCGGCGGTCGCGGCGGCGGCCCGTACGGTCTCCATCGGCACCTCCAGCTGGAGGGAGACCACCGACGAGGCCGCGATGACGTCCTTGGCCGCGGTGACATCGTGCGGGGTGAGGGCGGCGTTGGCGCCCGGCGAGACGACGATGCTGTTGTCACCGTCCGGGTCGACGATGATCATCGCGGTGCCGGTGCGGGCGTCCTCGTCCACGATGACCGGCGTGACATCGGTGCCCGCGGCGCGCTGCGCGGCCAGCAGCAGTGCGCCGTACGCGTCACCGCCGACCCGCGCGAGCAGTGCGGTGCGCCCGCCGATCCGGGCCGCCGCGGCTGCCTGGTTGGCGCCCTTGCCGCCGGCCGTCTCGACCAGGTCCGTGCCGAGCACGGTCTCCCCCGCGCCGGGCCGCCGGGCCACCCGTACCGTCAGATCCGCGTTGGCCGAGCCGACCACCAGGACGTCGTACATGCGCCGTTCTTCTCCCTTGTCCGAGCGCCTGTCCGCGGTGTGCTCCCGCGTGTCCATACGCCGCTTTCCTGTCTTTTCCCGCCTGTTGCGGCCGGGCGGCACGCCGCTGCCGCCGGGCCGCACCGTCAGCCGCCGAACCGCGCGGCGTTCGCCGCCGTCACCAGGACCACCGGCACCTTCACCGTCCGCGGCAGCCGCTCACCGCGGGATACCCTGAGCGCCCAGTCCACCGCCTGCTTGCCGAGGAGTTCCGGCTGCTGGGCGACGGTGGCGGTCAGGGTCCCGGCGCGGACCGCCCGGACGCCGTCCGGGGTGCCGTCGAAGGCGACCACCTTCACGTCCTTGCCGGAGCGGGCCCCCAGCGCCTTGGCGGCCCCGAGCGCCATCTCGTCGTTGGCGGCGAACACCCGGTCGAGATCGTGGTGCGCCTGGAGCATATTGGACATCACGTCCATGCCCTTGGTGCGGTCGACCGCTCGGCGCCCGGCTCGCCGCAGGAGTGGCGGGTGACAAGTCGCGCGGGCAGCAGCACCGTTGCGGCCGGGCGGCCCTCGACACGTTCCAGCAGGGCGTGCACCGCGGCCCGGCCCAGGTCGCGGGTCGGCTGGGCGATGGCGGTCAGCGGCGGGTCGGTGTGCGCGAACCACGGCACGTCGTCGTAGACCACCAGCGCCATGTCATCGGGGACCCGCAGCCCGCGCGCCCGCAGTTCGTCCATCGCGCCCAGCGCCATCAGGTTGTCGGTGGCCAGCACCGCGTCCGGCGGCTCGGGCAGGTCGAGGAGGTCGCTCATCACCCGCCGGCCGCCGGTCGGTTGGAGGTCGGGGGTGGCGCCGACCCGTTCGTCGGGCAGCGGAATGCCGTGTGCGGCCAGTGCCGCACGGAAGAGTTCCAGGCGCTCGTCGCCGGTGGGGGTGCCGGCCGGGGCGACGATGATCGCGGGGCGGCGGCCGAGGGCGGCGAGATGGGCGGCGAGGTCGGTGAGCGCGGCGCGGCCGTCGGCGCGGACACAGGGGGCATCGATACCGGGCACGGTGCGGTCCAGCAGGACCAGCGGGGTGCCGGACGCGACGACCTCGCGGAGCATCGCCGAGCCGGTACCGGCCGAGCTGACCAGCAGGCCGTCGATCCGGCGGTCGAGCAGGGTGCGGATGTAGTCGTCCTGCTGCTCGGGGCGTTCGCCGGCGTTGCCGATGACCAGGCTGTAGCCGAGGCTGCGGGCCGCGTCCTCGACGGCGTCGGCAAGCTCGGTGAAGAACGGATTGGTGAGGTCGCTGATGACCAGGCCGAGCGCGCCGGTGCGGGCGGTGCGCAGGGCCCGGGCGACGTTGTTGGGGCGGTAGCCCAGCTCCCGCACGGCGGCGAGCACCCGCTCGCGGGTCTCCGCGACCGGGCTGTTGCCGTTGAGGACCCGGGAGACGGTGGCGACGGAGACCCCTGCCCGCTCTGCCACATCCTTGATGTTCGCCATGGCGCCGTTGCCGTCCTGTCGGTGGGTGTGCTGATCGCCGTCGATCTGCCCATGCGATCCGCCCGGAACGCGCGATGCGGTCCGAGCGGCCGGCGCGCAGCGATCGATGCGGACGTCCTCGATCGGTCCGCCGGGTCCGCGCTCGGCCGGTGCGTGCCCGTCGGATACGCGTCGAGGAGTCGATGTAATCGATTACGCCGGGTTTCGCGAGGACCTATGTAATCGATTACACAGCGCCTGCGTCAAGACCCCGGGGCGTGATTGTTGCCTGCGTCACAGTGGCCACGTCGAGTGTCGTCACGGCGACCACGTCAGCCACTTCGGTCACGTCAGCCGCCTCGACCGTCGCTGCCACGTCGGCCATCTCTGCCACCTCGGTCGCCTCGGTCGCCTCGGTCACGCGGGCTATCGGCTCGGCGCCGTTGCGGGGTGGAACGACCTAGGGCCGCACCCGCTGGGGTACGGCCCTGGGCTTCTCCACGCTGTGCGCGGCGAACGCGGCTACGCGCCGACGCCCGCGGCGCCCCAGACAGCGGTCGGCTCGACGCGTCAGGCGACGGTCAGCTTGACCTCGATGTTGCCTCGGGTGGCGCGGGAGTACGGGCACACCTGGTGCGCCTTCTCCACGAGGTCCTTGGCGGTGGCCGCGTCGACGTTGGGAATCGAGGCGGAGATCTCGACCGTGAGGCCGAAACCGCCGTCCGGGGTCTTGCCGATGCCGACCTCGGCGGTCACCCGCGAGCCGGTGACATCCGCGTTCTCCCGGCGGGCGACAACGCTGAGAGCACCCTGGAAGCAGGCGCTGTAGCCCGCCGCGAAGAGCTGCTCCGGGTTGGTGCCGGCGCCGCTGCCACCCTGCTCCTTGGGCGGGTTGACGACGACGTCGAGCTTGCCGTCGTCGCTGGCGACGCGGCCGTCACGGCCGTTCTCAGCGGTGGCGACGGCGGTGTAGACGACGTCGACGGTCTGGATGGACATACCGAATCCTCCTGTGATTCGCCGCGACTCGCGCCCACGGATCGCGACGGCGTGCCGCTGAGCCTAATCCGTTGCTCCGGACGGCTGCCAGCGCGGATTCTCCGCCGGGGGCTGTTCGAGCACTGGGACCGTGGTGTCTCAGCGCGTCTGAACGGGCGGGGGGGGAGGTGAGGGCTGCCCCGTCCATCGCCTGACCTGTCCAATCCCCCTCTGCCGAAGGGTGGTTGCCTCCCGGTGGCCCCCGGCCTGGCGGCGGGCCGGACCACCGGCAGGCCGGACCGACAGCTCGGACTCCGGGCCGGCAGCTCAGGGCCCAGGGCTCTGGGCCGGCTGCTCGCGGTTCATGGGCTCGCGGCTCGCGCCCCGCACCGGCGGACGGCGCCTCAGTCGGCGAGGCTCACGATCATCTTTCCGGTGTTGTCGCCGCGGAGCAGGCCCAGGAACGCCTCGGCGCCGTTCTCGATGCCCTGCACCTTGGTCTCGGAGTACTTCAGGTCGCCGGAGCGGATCCAGGCGGAGACCTCCTCGACGAACCGGGGGCGCAGCGCCGAGTGGTCGCTGACCAGCAGCCCCTGGAGGCGCAGGCGCTTGCCGATGACCATGGCGAGGTTGCGCGGGGCGGGACTGGGCTCCGTGGCGTTGTACATCGAGATCATGCCGCAGATGGCGACCCGGCCGTGGACGTTGAGCGCGCTGATGGCGGCTTCGAGGTGATCGCCGCCGACGTTGTCGAAGTAGACGTCGATGCCGTCGGGCGCGGCTTCCTTGAGCTGCCGGGTGACATCGCCGTTCTTGTAGTTGAAGGCGGCGTCGAAGCCGTACTCCTCCACCAGGAGCTTGACCTTCTCGTCGGTGCCGGCGGAGCCGATGACCCGGGAGGCGCCCTTGAGGCGGGCGATCTGGCCGACCTCGCTGCCCACCGCGCCGGCCGCACCGGAGACGAAGACGGCGTCGCCCTCCTTGAACGAGGCGACCTCCAGCAGGCCCGCGTACGCGGTCAGACCGGGCATGCCCAGGACGCCGAGGTAGGCGGTCAGCGGGGCGAGCGACGGGTCCACCTTGGCGACGTGGCCGCCGTCGACGACCGCGTACTCGCGCCAGCCGAGGCCGTGCAGGACGTGGTCGCCGACCGCGATGCCCTCGGCGCGCGAGGCGAGGACCTCGCCGACCGCGCCACCGTCCATCGGCTGGTCGAGCTGGAAGGGCGGGACGTAGGACTTCACGTCGTTCATCCGGCCGCGCATGTACGGGTCGACGGAGAAGTAGGCGTTCTTGACGAGGATCTGGCCGTCGGCGAGCTCGGGCAGCGCGGCCTCGCGGAGCGCGAAGTCGTCGGGGGTGGGCCAGCCCTGCGGGCGGGCGACGAGGTGCCATTCACGGCTGGTCGTGGGCAGCGGTGCGGACATGAGCCGGTCCTCCAAATGCTTCAGGTTCTGAAACAATCATGCACATCGATATTTCACGTTGTCAAGCAATTGGGTATCCTGGTGTTTATGACCCCGCGCGCAGACCCCTTGACCGTCGACGTCGTCGACCTGATCGGCACCGTCGTCGTCCGTTACCACGAGGAGTACGAGCACGCCGCGGCCGAGCACTCGCTCACCGGCGCCCAGGCGCGGCTGCTCAGCCTGCTGGCCGTCGAGCCACTGCCCATGCGACGGCTCGCCCAGCAGCTGAAGTGCGAGCCGTCGAATGTGACCGGCATCGTGGACCGTCTGGAGTCCCGCGGCCTGGTGGAGCGCCGCCCGGACCCGGCCGACCGCCGCGTCAAGCTGGCCGCCCCGACGGCCGAGGGCGTGCGGACGGCCGAACGGCTGCGGGCATCCCTGGACTTCGCGCGCGAGCCGCTGGGACAGCTGACCGTCGCCGAGCGCACCCTGCTCAAGCAGCTCCTCCAGCGGATGCTGGGCATCACCCCCGAGCCGTCGCAGAAGCCGGAGAATCCGGAGAAGGGGGATGAGGGGGAGAAGTAGGGAGGAAGGGGAGGGAAGGGGGCGGCGTCGGCCGCGGGGTGGGCTCGGGGAGGAGCCACGGCCGACCGTTGGGTCCTGGGGCCGTCGAGTCGCTGGGGGCCGTTGGGTTGCAGGGGGGGGTGGGGCGCAGGGGGCCGGGGTTGGTGAATT
>NZ_KN708638.1:2548672-2551677 GCF_000805335.1 Streptomyces sp. CT34
GGCCGTTGGGTTGCAGGGGGTGGTGGGTCGCAGGGGGCCGGTGTTGGTGAATTGGCCCAGGGATTCCGCGGTGGAGTGTCCCAGGTGGTTGGGCCGGTGGCGTTCTAATCTGGTCGGCATGACGCTCCAGAGCACCACCCGCCACACGGTTGACTTCTACTTCGACCCCATCTGCCCGTTCGCCTGGATCTCCTCCCGCTGGATCCTGGAGGTCGAGCGCCACCGTGACCTGGATCTGCGCTTCCGGGTCATGAGCCTGTCCGTGCTCAACGAGGGCCGCGAGGACCTTCCCGAGAGGTACCGCGAACTGCTGGACAGGGGCTGGGGCCCGGTGCGGGTGTGCATCGCGGCTGCCCAGGAGCATGGGGAAGAGGTGCTGCGGGATCTGTACACCGCGCTCGGCACCCGTATCCACAACAACGGCCGCGAGGACACCGCGGCCGTCATCGAGGAGGCGCTGGCCGAGGTCGGGCTCCCCGCCGAGCTGGCGCAGGCCGCCGATCGGGACACCTACGACGACGCGTTGCGCAAGAGTCACCACGAGGGCATGGACCCGGTCGGCGAGGATGTCGGCACGCCCACGATCCACATCGACGGGGTCGCGTTCTTCGGCCCGGTTCTGATGGCGATCCCGCGGGGCGAGGACGCGGTGCGGGTCTTCGACGGCGCCCGGCTGCTCGCCGGTTACGACAGGTTCTTCGAGCTGAAGCGGACCCGCACGGGGGAGTTCGACTTCAGTTGAGGGGCCGGGGCCCGGGAGAAAGCAGCTGAGTGGGCGTCACATTGCTTGGATGGGTGTGGCGTTGAGTGAAGGTCTCCGGGGCGGGTGCGGCGTTGACCGAAGGTCTCAGGGGCGGGTGGGGGCGGCTGTTGTGGTTGTTGTCGGTGTCGGGCCGGTCGCGCCCGTGCCGGCGGGGCCCGCGTCGCCGTCCCCCGGCGCTCCGGCTCCGGTCGCCGCGGCGCCGTCGGTCGTGGCCGGACGGTCCGGCCTCCCGGCGGGGCCGTCTTGCCCGGCCCCTGTGGTCCGTACGCCCCGTAGGAGGGCCACCGCCAGGACGGCGGCTGCGGCCATCACGGCCGCGGCGCACAGGACGGCGGCGTGCAGGCCGTGGGTGAAGGCCGTGCGGGCCGCGGTCAGCAGGGCGGTGCCGATCCGGCCGGGGAGGGGGGCGGCGACCGCGGTGGCGCCGGCGAGGGTTTCGCGGGCGGCGCCGGCGGCACCGGCCGGGAGGCCGGTGGGCAGTGCGCCGCCGATGTCGCCGCGGTAGACGGCGTTGCCGATGCTGCCCAGGATCGCCATCCCGAGGGCGCCGCCCAGTTCGGTGCCGGATTCCAGGAGGGCGGATGCGGAGCCCGCCCGCTCCGGTGGGGCGACGCCGAGGGCGAGTTCGTTGCCGAGGGACATCACCATCACCAGCCCGGAGGCGTAGACGGCGGAGCCGGCCAGGGCGAACCACAGGGCCGAGGCCGGTTCCAGCCAGGACAGCCAGATGAAGCCGCCGGCGGCGAGGACGAAGCCGAGGGCGATGACCTGGGCCCGGTCGATGCGCCGGGCGAGTGCGGCGGACAGCGGTGCCATGCCGCCGACGGCGAGGGTCGGAACCAGATTCCACAGCGCGGCCTCCAGGGGGCTCATGCCCCGTACGGACTGGAGGTACTGGGTGAGGAACACCGCGCAGCCGACGACCGCGAACATCGCCAGCAGGTTCGTCAGGATCGAGCCGCAAAAGCCGCGGTGCCGGAAGAGTTGCAGGTCGAGCATCGGGTGGCGGGCGGTGCGCTGCCGGCGGATGAACAGGAAGGCGGCCAGCAGCCCGATGGCCAGGGCGGCGACCGGGGGCGCTGTCACACCGTTACGGGCGATCTCCTTGATGCCGTAGACGGCGGGGAGCATCGCGGCCAGGGAGAGCGCGCTGCTCAGCAGGTCGAAGCGGCCGGCCGCGGGGTTCTTGAACTCCGGGAGCAGCAGCGGGCCGCAGATCAGCAGCAGCGCCATCGCGGGGGTGTTGACCAGGAAGACCGAGCCCCACCAGAAGTGTTCCAGGAGTGCGCCGCTGAGCACCGGGCCGACCGCGATGCCGCCGGTGACCGCCACCGACCAGAGGGCGACCGCCTTGCCGCGCTCGGTGGCGTCGTGGAAGAGGTTGCGGATCAGGGCGAGGGTGGAGGGCATCAGGGTCGCGCCGCCGACGCCGAGCAGGGCGCGGGCGGCGATGAGCATCTCGGCGCTGCGCGCAGCGGCGGCGAGCCCGGAGGCGAGGGCGAAGAGGGCGGCGCCGGTGAGCAGCAGCCGGCGGCGGCCGATGCGGTCGCCGAGCGCGCCCATGGTGATCAGCAGGCCGGCGAGGACGAATCCGTAGACGTCGAGGATCCACAGCTGCTGGACGCTGCTGGGCTCCAGTTGGGCGGTCAGGAACGGCACCGCGAAGTAGAGGACCGAGACGTCCATGGAGACGAGCAGGCAGGGCAGCAACAGGACGGCCAGGGCGAGCCATTCGCGGCGGCCGGCCTTCGGGGCGGGCGCGGGCTGCGCCGGGCGTGTGTACGGGGTAAACGTCATGGCGGACAGCGTAGGCAGGGAGTGTTTACGGAGCAAACGATGGACGAGAGAAGGCAGTTGGGGGTTCGTCACACTAGTGCACCTTGGCGTGATGGGGGCGGCTGCGAGGGGGGCGCTGGTAGGCTCGGGGCACTTCAGGACCGTTGGTGCACTAGTACGGAGGTCGCCTCGTGGACCAGTCCGCTCCGCCGCCCTACCGCCGGATCGTCCAGGAGATCCGGGGCCGTATCGACGCCGGTGAGCTGGCGCCGGGCGACCGGGTGCCGTCGACCCGGCGGATCACCCGGGAGTGGGGGGTGGCGATGGCGACCGCGACGAAGGTGCTGACCGCCCTGCGGCAGGAGGGAGTTGTCCGGACCGTCCCCGGTGTGGGCACGGTGGTCGCCGAGCCGGCGCGGGCCGCGCGCGGTGACGCCCCGAGGGAGCGGCGGGGGCCGGGGGGGGG
>NZ_KN708638.1:2551687-2561960 GCF_000805335.1 Streptomyces sp. CT34
CGGCGGGCTGAGCCGTGAGCGGGTGGTGCGGGCCGGGATCAAGGTCGCCGACGCGGAGGGGCTGCGCGCGCTGTCGATGCGCCGGGTGGCGGCCGAGTTCGGGGTGTCCTCGATGGCGCTCTACCGGCATGTGGCCAACAAGGACGAGCTGGTGCTGCTGATGGCGGACGCGGCGTTCGCCGGCGTACGGCTTCCGGAGCCGGCCCCGACGGGCTGGCGGGAGCGGATGGAGGCGGGTGCGCGGCTCCAGTGGGCGCTCTACCAGCGGCACCCGTGGCTGCCGCAGTACCTGTCGATCAGCCGGCCGCAGCCGATGCCGCGGGCGATGGCACTGATCGAGTGGACCATGGCGCGGGTCGAGGGGGTGGACCCGCTGACGCTGATCCACATGGCGGTGACGCTGCTGAACCATGTGCGGGCCACCGCCGCCGGGTTCGAGGACGACCTGGAGGCGGAGCAGGAGACCGGGATGGACCAGGGCCAGTGGATGGCGGCCATGGAGCCGGCGTTCGAGAGCATCCTGCGGTCCGGTGCGTACCCCATGTACGCGGGGGTCGACGGGGCCCCGGGGGACGCGGTGACCCTGGACACCATCTTCGAGTTCGGGCTGGCGCGGCTGCTGGACGGGGTGGGGATGCTGATCGAGCGGGGGAAATAGCCGCGGGGCGGGGCCGGTGGGACGCCGGGTCAGCCGAGTTCGCCGCGCAGGCGCCGGGCCCGCAGCACCAGCTCCAGTTCGAAGCGGCGGTCCGGGTCGTCGACGTCCGCGCCCCACAACTCCCGTATCTGGCGCAGCCGGTAGCGCACGGTCTGCGGGTGGACGCCGAGCCGGGCGGCGACCTCGGGGGCGCCGCCGCGGGTCTCCAACCAGGCCAGCAGGGTCTCCGCGAGGCGCCGGCCGTGGGTGGGGCCGCACCGCTCCAGGGGGGCGAGTCGACGCCGGGTGAGGTCCTCGATCAGCTCCTCGGGCGGCAGCAGGACCAGTGCCTCGGTGTGCTCGGTGCACTGGAGCAGCTCGCCGGTGGGCAGCAGTCCGCGCTCCATCAGGTCGACCGCGGAGGCGGCCCAGCGCAGCGACTTGGCGGCGTCGGGCAGCGGCACGGCGGGGCCGATGGCGCCCGACCAGCCGGCCGCCGCCCGGGCGAGGAGTTCCCGGCGGCCGGGCGCGTCCGGTTCCGGCACCACCATCCGGGGCCGTTCGCACTCCATGTCGAGCAGCACACCGTCGGCCACGGCGGGCGCCACCGCGTCCCGGGCGGGGCGCAACAGCACCGCCACCGCGACCCGTTCGGGCAGCGACCAGCCGATCCGGGCCGCGCACTCGGCGAGCGGCACCGCACTCGGGGGAGCCGGCGGGACCGGGGGAAAGCCGCCGACGGGCAGGGCCGCCAGGCCGTGCCGGGGGGCGGGGCCGCCGGGCCGCCGGTACCCACGGCCGCGGCCGTGAACCGGGGGCGCGTCGGCGAACAGCTGCTCCATCAGGCGGCGTTGCAGCCGCAGCCGCTCCCCCGCCTGGCGGGCGGCGGCCTCCGCGTAGCCGCGGACGGACTCGGCGACCAGGCCGTCGAGGTACTCGAAACCGGACTCGGCGAGCTCGTACATCGCTGGGGCCGGGATGGCGACCTGCTGGCCGATCTCGGCGAGCCGCCGCCAGGCGAGCCGGACGCCGAGCCGGTAGATCGCCTGGAGGACGTCCAGGCTGCGGCCCTGCATGCCCTCGCCGCGGCCGAACTCCTGGAAGACGCGCGGGTGGACGTGCGGGCGGTCCAGGCCGACGGCCATATGGGCCACGAAGTGCTCCAGCGACTGCCGGATCCCCACCAGCGCCCGCGGCTCCCCGAACTCATCGGGGATCAGCGGGAGTTGGGGGTACTCCCGGCGGATCTCGCGGAGGATGTCCTGGGCGAGCGCGGGCACCTCCTCCCTCGCCAGGGCGGCGAACCGCCGTACCTGATGGGGCGGTACCTCCCGCCACGCCGAGCGGACGGTGGTCACCACGGCGCGGCCCTGCCCGGCGTCCCCCGCTCGCCGGCGGTGCCGGGGCCTTTCCGACCCTGACCCACCGGACGGACCCCGGGGCCCGCCGCCACGTGACGGGACCCGGTCCGCGGCCCGCGCTCCTCCCCGGCACGGCCGGCCTTCGTCAGCACACCGCACCGCCTATCCGCCGGCCCGGTCGAACGTCACCAGCGGCACGTTCGGCTGCTCGGGGGTGGTCTCCAGGGCGGCGACGATGCCCAGGGCGGCGCCGACGGCCAGGGCGGCGGCGGCCAGCGCGGTCAGTGCGGCGGCGAGCGTTCGGTGCATGGCGCGGCGATCCCTTCGTCGGCAGCCGAAGCGGGAGTGCGTCGGTGAGGAGGCACGGTGCGGCACACGGCGCGGCACGACACGGGCGCACGGCCCGCGCCACAGCGGCCCTCAGGGGGCGGCTCACGGCTCGGACGACCGGCGGCGGCGACGCGTTCCCACAAGCGCGGCGCCCCTTCGGTCGGGGTGCCTGCCGAGTGTGGAAGGGCATTGACGCGCTGTCAAGGGTTCGCTTACGTTCCCGCCCCATGGCGCCGGGTCGCGGCGCCGCACGTGCACCAGGGCGTGTTCCCCTCACCGCTTCCAGGAGTGCCCGTATGCGTGAATCCGGCAACCCCGCGGCGTCCACCGCCGCCCCCCGCACCGCCTCGCCGCTGTCGCTGGCCCTCCTGGGCGCCGGGGTGTTCCTGCTGGTCCTGGCCCCGCTGCTGGTCCGGTACGTCACGCCGCGGGCCGCACTCACCCCGGTCGACGTCGACGCCACCACCGTCTTCACCGGCACCGGCAGCTACTTCGACACCGGCTCGCTGACCACCAGGAACGGGCAGCGGATCACCATCACCCGGCATGTGCTGGGCGATGTCGCGGCGAGCGAGAAGAGCGGGCGGGCGGTGTGGGACGTGTCCACGACGGTCGACACCCCGCCGACGCTGGCCCTGAAGGACCCGCGCCGGGCGTTCCAGTGGACCACCGGACGCTGGGTCACCGACCGGCGCAGCAACGCCCCGGTGCACTGCTGCGGCGAGGCCCCCACCCGCTACGACGGGGACGCCTACCTCAAGTTCCCCTTCGACGTGCGGAAGAAGACCTACCGCTGGTGGGACGACACACTCGGCGCCGCCGTCCCGCTCCGCTTCGCCGGCACGACCCGGGTGCAGGGCTACCCCGGCTACCGCTTCACCGGGACCGTGCCGGCCACCCGCACCGGCAGCCGCCAGGTGCCCGGACGGCTGGTCGGGCGCCCGCAGCAGGGCCAGATCCAGGCCGAGGAGTGGTACGCCAACTCCGGGATCACCCTGGTCGCCGACCGGCGCACCGGCCGGATCATCGACGCGTCGATCTCCCCGCGGAAAACACTGCGGGCGCCCGGCTCCCGGCACGACGCGGTCACCCTGCTGCGCGGCCACGACCTGGAGTTCACCCCCGCCACGCAGCGCGCCCAGGTCGGGCTGGCGAGGGCGGAGAGCGGCAAGCTGGCGCTGGTGAGCCGGACGCTGCCGGCGGGCGCGGCGGTCGCCGGCGGGGTGCTCGCGCTGGCCGGCGGACTGCTGGTCGTACGGGGCCGACGGCCGGGTGGCCGGATCTGGGCGAAGTGATGAACGGGCGGCCTGGATCGGACCGGATTTTGTCATCCCGGTGAGTAGCCGCCGCCGGTCCGTCGGCGAAAACTGTGCCTCCCACACGCTGCACGACCCGCACGACTCAGCACGCAGTACGTCCCCCACCGCTGGTACCGCACCCTGAGACGAGTTGGATCGCACATGCCCCAGCATGTCCCCGCCTCCCCCGCCCGACCCGCCGCTCCCCCCGCTCCGGGCCCGCTCGCACCCCCCGCACCCGCCCCGGCCGCCGACGCGCCTCCGCGCCCCCGCCGGATCGTCTTCCTGGCCCGCCGCGACCTGGGCAACCCCGCCGCCGGCGGCTCCGAACTCCTGGTGGACCGGATCGCCGACGGACTCACCGCATACGGCCACGACGTCACCCTGCTGTGCGGCGGACCCGCCGGCGAACGCGGCTACCGGGTGGTGTCCGCGGGCGGCGACGCCGCCCACTTCCTGCGCGCACCACGCCAGTTGGCGCGCCGCGTCGGGCCCTGCGACCTGCTCGTCGAGGTCTGCAACGGCATGCCGTACCTGGCGCCGCTGTGGCACCGCGGCCCGACGCTGTGCCTGGTCAACCACGTCCACACCGACCTGTGGGGGATGCGCTACCCGGCGCCCGCGGCCCGGCTCGGCCGCCGCCTGGAGCACTGGGCGCTGGCCGGCACCCACCGCCGCAATCTGATGGTCGCCGTCTCCGGCTCCACCGCGTCCGCACTGCACACCCTGGGCGTCGCCCCGGACCGGATCCGGCTGGTCCACAACGGCGTCGCGGAACCGGGGCCGCTCGCCCCCGAATCCCCCGAGCCGCTGTTCCTGGCCATGGGGCGGCTCGTCGAGTACAAGCGGATCGACCTGCTGCTGCGGCTGTGGGAACGGGTGCGGCCGGTGACCGGCGGCCGGCTGGTGATCGTCGGCGACGGACCGGAACGCGACCGGCTGGCGGCCCTGGCCGGCCCGGCCGTCACCTTCACCGGGCGGATCTCCGAACAGCGCAAGCACCAACTGCTGTGCTCCGCCTGGCTGCTGCTGCACCCCTCCGTCGTCGAGGGCTGGGGCCTGGTGGTGATGGAGGCCGCGGCGCGCCGCACCCCCGCCGTGGGCTTCGACATCCCCGGGCTGCGGGACTCCGTCGAGGACGGGGTCACCGGCCTGCTGGCGCGCGGCGAGAGCGCGTTCGCCGCGCACTGGTGCACCCTCGCGCTCAGCGCCCGGCGGCGGCACGCCCTCGGCCTGGCCGCGGCCCAGCGCGCCGCCCGCTTCCGATGGAGCCGCACCGTCCGCAGCTTCCGGGCGGTCGCCGCGGAGGCGGTCCTGCACACCCTGCCCGGACGGTGAGGCCCGCCGTGCGCGACCCCTCGCTGCGCAGGTCCTACACCCTCTTCCGCGCCTTCCTGCGCGAGCAGACCGAACCGGAGCACTGCTACCGACTGCTCGCCCGCGACGCCGCCGACCAGGTCGAACGGTACGTACCGCTGACCGGCGCGGTGGTCTGCGACGTCGGCGGCGGCAGCGGCCACTTCACCGAGGAGTTCCGCCGCCGCGGCGCCCACGGCTACCTCTTCGAGCCCGACACCGCCGAACTCACCGCGCGCGGGCCCGCACCCGAAGGAGCGGTGGTCGCCGACGGCTACCTGCTGCCGCTGACCGACGGCGCCGCCGACGTCTGCTTCTCCTCCAACGTCCTGGAACACGTCGCCGACCCGCAGACCTTCCTCAGCGAACTGGTCCGGGTCACCCGCCCCGGCGGCCTGATCTACCTGGCGTTCACCAACTGGCTGTCCCCCTGGGGCGGCCACGAGACCGCGCCCTGGCACTACCTGGGCGCCGAACGGGCCCGTACGCGCTACCGGCGGCGCACCGGCCGGCCCGCCAAACACACCCTCGGCGAGAACCTCTTCGCCGTCCACATCGGCCGCACCCTGCGCCAGGTACGCGCCCGGGACGACGTCGCCGTCGTCACCGCCCGCTCCCGCTACGCCCCCTTCCTCGCCGAGGCCATCCCCCGCCTCCCGGGCGTCCGCGAGATCGCCACCTGGAACCTCCTCCTCATCCTCCGGCGGTTGCCATGACCCAGACGCTGAAGATGTCCCTGTCACCGGGCTCACCGGACGCCGGCGGCACCCCGTCCACCGCCGCCGCCCCGCCGCCCGGCGAACCCCGGCGCCGGCGCTGGCTGTTCGCCTTCTGGGCCGTCGTCCTCGTCGGCTTCCTGGCCCCCGCGCCCGGCAAGATGACCTTCGAGACCAAGCTCGGGGTGACCACCGACCCCTGGGCGTTCCTCGGCGACCTCGGCCAACTCTGGCACGACCGCGCCGGCTTCGGCGGCATCGCCGACCAGTACTTCGGCTACGCCTTCCCCACCCTCCCCTACTACGGCCTGACCCACCTCGTCCACCTGCCCGTCTGGCTCGCCGAACGGCTGTGGATGTCGCTGATCGTCACCGCCGCGTTCTGGGGCGCGTCACGGCTCGCCGAACGGCTCCGCTTCGGCACCCCGCCCACCCGGCTCCTGGCCGCGGCCTGCTACGCCCTGTGGCCGACCTTCACCCTCGTCATCGGCTCCACCTCCGCCGCCGCCCTGCCCGGCGCACTGCTGCCCTGGGTCCTGCTGCCGCTCACCGACCCGCGCGCCGGCGCCCGGACCGCGGCCACCCGCTCGGCACTGGCGATCCCCTTCATGGGCGGCGTCAACGCCGCCTCCACCCTCGCCGGCCTGCTGCCCGCCCTCCTGTACCTGCTGTCCCGGACCGGGCCGCGCCGCCGCGCCCTGCTCGCCCGGTGGCTGCCCGGCGTCGTCCTGGCCACCGTCTGGTGGGTGGTCCCGCTGCTCCTGCTGGGCATCCACGGCGAGAACTTCATGCCGTTCATCGAGCAGGCCGACACCACCACCGGCACCATGTCCGCCACCGAGATGCTGCGCGGCGCCGGCAACTGGGTCGGCTACCTCAACTTCGGCAAACCCTGGCTGCCGGCCGGCTGGACCCTGACCGCCAACGCCCTCGCCGTCCTCGGCTCGGCACTCGCCGCCGCCCTCGGCCTCGCCGGCCTGGCCCGCCGCGACCTGCCCGAACGCCGCTGGCTGCTGCTGACCACCCTGACCGTCGCCCTGATCGCCCTCGCCGGCTACGGCGGCCCGCTCGGCGGCCCCGCCCACGGACTCTGGCAGGACTGGCTGAACGGCTGGCTCCGCCCGTTCCGCAACATCTACAAGTTCACCCCCGGCCTCGCCCTGGCGCTCACCCTGGGCCTCGCCCACCTGCTGGGCACCGCCCGCCGAACCGGCCCCGAACGCCGCCGCGCCCGCGCACTCCCCGGCCACCGCGCCCTCCCGGCCGTCGCCGCACTGCTCCTCCTGCCCGCACTCGCCCTGCCCTACCTGACCGGCACGGTCCTCCAGCCCGGCGCCTTCAGCCACCTGCCCGCCTACTGGAAACAGACCGCCAACTGGCTGGCCGCCCACACCCCGCACAGCCGCGCCCTGGTCGTCCCCGCCACCGCCCACGGCATCTACACCTGGGGCTCCCCCATCGACGAACCCCTCGACGTCCTCGCCCGATCCCCCTGGGCACAGCGCGACTTCGTCCCCTTCGGCACCCCCGGCTCCCGCCGCGCCCTGGACGCCGTCGAGCAGGCCCTCCTCACCGGCGCCGAAGTCCCGGGCCTGCGCGACTACTTGGACCGTGCCGGCATCCACGACGTGGTGGTACGCAACGACCTCGACCCCGACCAGATCGGCTACGTCCCCCCGCGGACCGTCACCCGCACCCTGGAGGCGTCCGGCTACCGCAAGGTCGCCGCGTTCGGCCCGCTGACGACCAGCGGCCGGATCCCCGCCGAGGCCCCCGTGCAGATCCAGGGCCTCTACCCGCGCCAGCGCTCCGTCGAGATCTACCGGCCCCAGGGCATCCCCGAACCCGGCCCGGTCACCGCCCGGGCCGTCGCCGGCACCGCACAGCTCAGCGGCGGCCCCGAATCCCTGCTCCAGCTCTCCGCCGACCCCGCCCTCCGCAACCGGCCCACCGTCCTCACCGGCGACCGCCACCCCGGCCTCGGCACCCCACCGCTCCAACTGACCGCCGACGGCCTGCGCCGCGCCGACACCCGCTTCGGCCTCGTCAACAGCAACACCTCGTACACCTACACCGCCGACGAGCGGAACCACCCCGACAGCGTCCAGGACCCCGGCCGGCCGCCCCGGCAGATCCTGCCCACCACCGGCATCGCGCACCAGACCACCGCCGTCCTCCGCGGCGCCGCCTCCGTCACCGCCTCCACCAGCGGCAACTGGCTCTTCCACCTGCCCCAGTACGACCCGGTCAACGCCTTCGACGGCAACCCGGACACCGCCTGGGCCGAGGGCAGCGCCGGCAACCCCGTGGGCCAGTGGATCCGCATCGCCTTCACCCAACCCACCGACATCCCCACCGCCCTCTCCGTCACCCCCCTCCCCGGCGACGGCCTGCGCGCCGCCCCCACCTCCGTACGCATCCAGACCGACCGCGGCAGCACCGACAGCCCGCTCCGCCCCGACGGCACCCGCCAGCGGATCGCCGCCCCACCCGGGAAGGCGACCTGGCTCAAACTCACCATCCTCGGCTCGCAGATCCCGCGCGCCGGACTCTCCGGCGCCGGCTTCTCCGAGATCTCCATCCCCGGCGTCCAGGTCACCCGGCTCCTCCAACTCCCCACCGACGCCACCGCATCCGACTCCCCCGCACAGACCGTCTCCCTCCACCGGGGCAGCGACCCCGGCGGCCTGTCCCCGGTCTCCGCCGAGGTCGGACTCCACCGCCAGTTCCACACCGGCCGCAGCGCCTCGTACACCGTCACCGGCAAGGCACTGGCCGTCCCCGGCCCCGAACTCGACCACCTGCTGGACCGCATCGCCCCCGACCAGAAGGACCGCATCACCGCCACCGCCGACTCCACCAGCTTCGGCTTCGGACAGTCCCTCAGCCCCCGCAACCTCGTCGACGGCGACCTGACCACCGCCTGGATCGCCGGCGACAAACCCACCGTCCACCTGCGCTGGCCCGGCAAGAAGAAGATCGACCGGATGGTGCTGGCCGCGGCCGGCGGCATCTCCACCCGCCCCGAACAGATCCTGATCAACTCCCCCTACGGGGCGGCCACCGCGGGCGTCGACGAGAACGGCCTGGCCCGCTTCGACCCGATCACCACCGACCGCCTCGACATCACCATCAGCAAGGTCAAGGAACTCACCCTCAACAACCCCGTCGCCGGCCAGCCGCTGCAACTCCCGGTCGGCCTCAGCGAGATCTACATCCCGGCCCTCGACTCCTACCGCACCCCACGCCCCGACCCCGGCAAACGCTTCTCCCTCGCCTGCGGCCAGGGCCCGATGCTCGCCGTCGACGGCGTGCTGCACGCCACCAAGGCCAGCGGCTACGTCCGCGACCTCACCGACCGCCGCCCCATCACCGTCCAACTCTGCGCCGACGAGGCCCCCGACGGCCGTCTCCTCCTCCCCTCCGGCCGCCACCGGGTGGAAGCCGGCGACCAGGGACCGCTGTCCCTGACGGACGTGGTGCTGCAACGGGGGGAGACGGGCGGGGTCGGCAACGCCCCTACCAGCGCGCCTTCCACCGCCCCGTCTACTGCCCCCTCTTCCGCTCCCGACTCCGCTGCCGCGCGTCCGGTCTCCGCCGACAAGTGGACGGGCGACCACCGCACCGTCACCATCGGCGCCGGCCGGGCCGCCTACCTCCAGATGCACGAGAACGCCAACGACGGCTGGCACGCCACCCTCAACGGCCACCCGCTGACCCCACTGCGCGTGGACGGCTGGCAACAGGCGTTCCTCGTCCCGGCCGGCGCCGGCGGCACCGTCGAACTCACCTACACCCCGGCCACCTTCTACGACCTCGGCCTCATCGGCGGTGTACTGGGCGTCGCCCTGCTCGTCGCCGCCGCCCTCGTCCGCCGCACCCCGCGCACCCCGCCACCCGCCCCGGAACCACCCCCCGCCCCCTCCTGGGCCCTCGGCACCCTCGCCCTGACCGCGGTGGTCGCCCTGGCGGCCGGACCGTACGCGGTGATCGTGCCGCTCCTGGCCGTGGCGGCCCGCTACCGGCCGCACGTGCTGGCCCCCCTCGCCTTCGCGGCAATGCTGGGCGCCGGCATCACCGCGGCCCTCGGCGCGGGCCACCCCGTCGCCGAACACACCGGCGCCTTCGGCACCACCGCCCAGGCCCTCGCCCTGCTCGCCCTGACCGCAGCCGTGGTAACGGTCCCGCCCCCACCAACCACCACTTCACACGCACCCACCCCGTCCGGAACTCCCCCCGGCTCCGCCCCTTCATCACCGTCCGCACCATCCGCCCCCTCCACACCGTCTGCTCCCTCCACTCCCTCCACACCGTCCGACCTGCCGGCACCGTCAGCACGGACCGCGGCACCAACGGCCCGCCCTCCCCTGCCGCGACGCGATCGGGGCGGAGACGGGGCGGGCGTATCGGATGAGCCGGGCGCATCGGGAGCGCATGGGTCAGGCGCATCGGCAGCGCATGGGCCAGGCGTATCGGGAGCGGCAGCGCACGGTGGCCCGGGAAGCCCTCCGGGCACAGCGCACGGTGGCCCGGGAAACGCGCCGGGAGCCGCCGCAGAGACCGGCGGGGCCGGCG
>NZ_KN708638.1:2561999-2562946 GCF_000805335.1 Streptomyces sp. CT34
CCTCCCTCCCGGGCCGGGCGTCTGATCACCGCCCGCGGGCGGACTCCCGGCGCCGGCCCCTCCTGGGCCACCCCGTACTGGCGCCCCACCCGAGGGGCTGGAACCGCCCCGTCTCCCGGCCCGAAACCAGGTCCCGTACGACCGGCCAACAGCGGGGAGGACACCGCCCGATGACCGCACTGCAACCCGCCCCACACGACCCGCCCGGCGCCGTGCACGGTGCCGGGCACGGCGACCCACCGCCCGCCAATCCTGGCGGCGCCCCGTCCAGCGCCCTACACACCGACCACCCCGGTGACCCGTCCAGCAGCCGCCCCGGCGCACCCTCCGACACCCCCCAACTCCCCACCACTTCTCAACCCACCCCCCAACCCACCATCGCCCACGTCCCCTTCCCCGTGGTCGACGAGATCTCCCGGCACTGCCTGGCGGACGGCGAGCCGGAGACCGTACACATCGAGATACACCTGCCCGGCCCGGTCGATCACGGCCGGCTGCGTACCGCGTTCCACCAGGCACTCGCCCGGCATCCCCGTATCCTCATGCGCCAGGCCCCGACCCGCTGGTGGCACCACCGCTACACCTGGCAGCTCACCGCCGCCCCCGACGTCGACCCGGTCAGCTTCCCCCCTCCGGCACCCGACGCCCTCGAACGCGCCCGGGCACGTGCCCTCACCCACTGCCCGCCCCCGCACCTCTCGCCTCCCGTACGCCTGGAGGTCGTCGAGCACGCCGCACAACCGGGCACCTCGGCCGCCACCGTGCTGCTCCTCACCATCAACCACACCGCACTGGACGGCCCGGCCTGCCTCCGCGTACTCGCCACCACCGCCGAGCTGTACGGCGGCGCCGACAACTCCCCCGCCCCACCCCCCGTACGCGCCCCCGGCCCCACCCCCGCTACACACCACCCCGGTCCCGACGCCCCCACACCACCACCCCCGAGC
>NZ_KN708638.1:2562971-2563858 GCF_000805335.1 Streptomyces sp. CT34
CCCCCCCCGCCCCGCCCCGCCCGCATCACCCCCCACCACTCCACCCACACCAGCAGCAGCACAGACACCACCGGCATCACACCCGGCATCACAACCGGCATCACAAACACCACCGGAAACAGCGGCGACACCAACGTCATCTCCAACGGCACCAGCAACGGGATGCTGCTCGCCGAACTCCCCGTCCCGGCCCGTCCGCCACGCACCGCCGACGCCCCGCCCCCGTACACGGTCAACGACCAACTCCTCGTCGCCACCTTCCTGATGACCGCGCGCTGGAACCTGCTGCACGGCCACCGCACCGCCCCGGTCGTCGTCACCATGCCGGTCGACGACCGGCCACGCGGCGCCGAGATGCCCATCGGCAACGGCACCCGACTCGTCTCCGTCGGCTTCGAACCGGACGCCGAACGCCAGGACGCCGCACTCCTCACCGCCGACCCGCCCGACCCCGCCGCGGTGTCCCGTCTGCTGCGCCACACGGCCGCCCGCACCCGCACCCTGAAGTCCACACAGGGATCACAACTGGGACTGTCGGGAACCCTGTTGACCGCCCCCGCGCTCCCCGTCGGCCTGCGCGCCGCCCTCACCCGCACGCTCCGCTCCGCCGCCGCACCCTGGACGTCGACCACACTCCTCTCCAACATCGGCCGCGTCCCCTACCCACTGGACTTCGGCGACGCCGGCCGGGCAACCGCCGTCTGGTTCTCCGCCCCCGCTCGTATGCCCCGCGGACTGACCGTCACCACCGTCTCGGTCGGCAACCGCATCCAACTGGCGCTCCGCTGGTCCCACACCCTCCTCGACACCCCCGCCGCCAACCACCTGGCCGCCCTCTTCCGCTCCTCCCTGGCCGCCACCGCCACTCCCCCGGCCGCGCCACCCCC
>NZ_KN708638.1:2563903-2564676 GCF_000805335.1 Streptomyces sp. CT34
CCGGCCCCCCCCCCCCCGACCGCGCCCGCAGGAGGCGCCCGATGCCCCCGCCACCCCCCACCCCCAGCCCCGCCCCCACCACTGCCGCCCCCCATCCCCCCTCCCGACTAAGGGACTTCTACGAGAACCCCTCCGTGCCGGTGGCATCCGGCGACGCCCGAAGCCGACGGCAGGCACTTCTACTGGCGCGCGCCCTGGGGCCCGTACGCACGGGGGCACCACCCGCCACCGTCCTCGACATCGGCTGCGGCGACGGCACCGCAGCCGCCACCGCCGCGACACCCCTCGCCGGCCACCGGATCATCGGCGTCGACTGGTCCCAGGACGCACTCCGCCGCGCCGCGACCCGCATCCCCGCCGTCGTACGCGGCGAAATCACCGACGGCGGGCTCCCCTTCGCGACCGGCGCCGCCGACGCGGTGCTCTTCAGCGAGGTCATCGAGCACCTCGTGGACCCCGATGCCGCCCTGGACGAACTCCGCCGCGTACTCCGCCCGGGCGGGCACCTGATGCTGTCCACCCCCAACCTCGCCGCCTGGTACAACCGCGGCCTCCTCCTCGCCGGCGTCCAACCCGTCTTCTCGGAGGTGAGCCTGCGCGCGATCCACGGCCGACCCGGCACCCAGGTCGTCGGCCACCTGCGCCTCTACACCGCCCGCGCGCTACGCGACTTCCTCACCGCTTCCGGCTTCGACGTCATACGGATCGCGGGCGCGCCCTACCACGACGTCCCGCGCCCGCTACGCCCGTTGGACCGCGCCGCCTGCCACATC
>NZ_KN708638.1:2564686-2564950 GCF_000805335.1 Streptomyces sp. CT34
GAACCCCCTCACCCGCACCACCCCACCACCCCCACCACACAAAGTGAGATAGCCCGGGAACTGATTACTCTCCGTAATCGTTGCCGGAGTAAGAGGAGGCCCGCAAGGCACACCGCAGTACACACACGGCCCGCCACCTGGCACCCGCCACCCGCCAACCTCCACCCGCCACAAACCGTACGCCGCAGACCACATACCGCACACTGCATGCCGCCCGACACCCAACCCACAACGCCAAGCACCCAACCCACACCCCCCGCCCCC
>NZ_KN708638.1:2564960-2606160 GCF_000805335.1 Streptomyces sp. CT34
AGCCCCCAACAGCAAAAGCCGATTCACGAAGAGCCCGCTAGCCGAGCCAGCAGGCCGGAGGGCACGGCGCGCGGCCAACTGCCGGGCCGGCGAGCCGAAGAGAAGGCCGAAGAGAGAAGTGAAGGCCGAAGAGAAGGGAGTACAGCGATGCTCTGGTGGGGCGTGGCATCCGCGCTGCTCGCCAACGTCCTGTACAGCACGGGCTTCGTGTTGGAGAAGCGCGCCCTGTCCGGGCTGCCCGCGCTCAGCACCCACCGTCCCGCCCTGGTCGTCCGCCACCTCCTCAGCAGCCCGCTGTGGATCGTCGGCTCACTCGCCCTCGCCGCCGGTTTCGCCGCCCAACTCGCCGTCTACCGCACCCTCCCCATAGCCGCCGCACAGGGCATCTTCGTCTCGGGCCTGGTCCTCCTGCTGCTCCTGTCCTCGGTCGTGCTGGGCGAGCGGACCAGCGGCCGGGAGCGGCAGAGCATCGTGGCGATCCTCGTCGCGCTGGTGATGGTCGTCGCGTCCTTACAGGGCCACGACGCCCAGGCCATCGCCCGTACCGCACCGCCCGCGACACTGCTCGCCATAGCCGTGCCGTCGCTCGGCGCGGGGCTGTTGCTGTACCGCTCCGCCGAGCGCCGGGCACGGCGCCGCCACCGCCTGCCGACCACGGGCGTCCCGTACGGGGTGGCGGTCGGGCTGCTCTACGGGGTCAGCTCGCTCGCCATCAAGGGTGTGTCCGGGCTGCTCGGCGCCCACGACATCCCTGCCGCGGTCGGGGCGCTCTTCCGGTCGCCGTATCCGTATCTGCTCCTCTTCACCGGAGCCACGGGGCTGGTTCTGTCGCAGACGGCCCTGCAGCGCTGCCGGGCCTCGGTCATCGTCCCCGTCTGCTCCACCGTGACCTGCGTCTTCACCGTTGCCTGCGGCACGGTCACCTTCGGCGAGCCGCTGCCCGCCAACCCCGTACGGCTGGCATTGCGGCTGGGCGGCACCGTCGTGGCGTTGTCCGTCCTCCTGGCGCTGCCCCGTCACGACAGCCACGACCGTTGCGAAAGCCACCACCGTCACGAAAGCCATGACCATCACGAAAGCCATGACCGTCACGCCAGTCACGACTACCACGACATTCATGGCAGTCACGCGAGTCGCGGCAGCCAGGGCAGTCACACGAGTCGCGGGGGCCGGGGCAGTCACGAGAGTCACGGGAGCCAGGGCAGTCATCACGTCGGTGCCTCGGCGGGGCAGGGCGGCGACATGTCGACGAGTCTGAGCAGCGACGTCTCGACGGGGCGCGACGCCGGCACGTCGACCACTTCTGCCGCCCCACCGGGCGACTTTGCCGCCCCGCCCACCGCCGCTGCCGCGCCGCGCGCCTCGCCCGCGTGCCCGCGCCGTTCGGCCTCCTCCCCGTGCGCCTCGGACGCACCGGGGGTCGGCGGGCGGTCGTACGAGGCGACATCCCGCCACACCGCACAGTCCGCCGCCAAGTCAACGGAGTTGAGCCATGAAGCGCGATGACCCACTGCTGAGGATTCTTGCCTGCCCGATCGACAAGGGGCCGCTCTGCCTGCTCGCGTCGGATGACGCCCTCTACAACCCGCGGCTGCGGCGCCGTTACCCGATCCTCGACGGCATCCCGCAACTCCTGCCGTCTTCGGGCATGCAGGTCACCGATGAAGAACATGAGCGCGTGCTGCGGCAGATCGCGGAGGAGGATGCCGACGACGGGGAAGGTACCGGCAAGGGGGCGAGCGTCGGTTCGGGGGAGGACGCCGGTGACGGGGAGGGCAGCAGCTTGGGCGAGCGGAGCGCGGCTTATGGGGGTGACGCGGGCTCCGGAGGGGGCGTGGACTGCGAGGGGGGCGTGGGCTCCGATGGGGAAGCTGGGGCTCGTGCCGGCAATGAGTCCTCTGGTGACCCCGCCGGCCCTGATCACGCCCATACCCGCACCCACACCCATACCCGTACCCACGCCATATTGCCGGGGGCCTCCCCTGAGGCCGGGGCCTCTGCTGGGGCCTGCGGCTCTGTGGACTCGGAGGCGGCGTCGTGACGTTGGCGGCGTGGTTGGGGCCGCGGTTGCCGGGGCGGTGGGTGGCTGCGGTGGCGGCCGGGCTCTATCCGCGGTTCGAACCCGAGCTGGGGCGGCTCGCGGACTTCTGTCCGGCGGGCGGGACGGCCGTGGACGTCGGCGGGTGGTACGGCCCGTGGACCCGGCGCCTGGCGCGGCGCGCGGACCACGTCGTCACCATCGAGCCGGTCCCCCACCTGGCCCGGTTGATCGCCTCCGTCACGCCGTGCCATGTCGACGTGGTCTCCGCGGCGGCCACGGATCGCACCGGTTGCGCCACGCTCTGGCTGCCCCCGGACGGCCGTGGCGACCGCGGGGTCTCCTCGCTCGTACGCCGTGAGGTGCACACCACGGCCCTGGACGTCCCCTGCCTGCCCCTGGACGCGCTGAAGTTGTCGGCGGTCACCCTCATCAAGATCGATGTGGACGGCGGCGAACTGGCGGTCCTGCGCGGTGCGGCGCACACCATCGAGCGTGAACTACCCGCACTGTTCGTCGAGTTGGAGACCCGGATTCAGCCGCTCGCGCCCGTACTGGAGTGGACGGCCGCGCGCGGGTATCGCGGCTGGGTCCTGCCGCGTGACCGCTGGCTGCCGCTGGCCGACTTCGATCTGTCCGCCCATCAGTCCCGCACCTCCCATGTCGCCGAACACGGCCTGCTGAGGCGCTCCCTCGCCCCGCACCGCCGCTATGTCAATTCCGTGCTCTTCCTCCCCGACGGCGCCCGCCCCGGATCCGCCGCCTCCGCGCCGGCCGCCGCCTCCACCGCCTCCACGGCGTCCGTCCGCGACCATGTCCATCATGAACCCCGCCACTGACAACGACCCGCCCGCCGGCTCCGGCGCCCCCTCCGACCTGCCGGGCCCCCTCGCCTTCCAGCTCGTACTGCTGCGCCGGATGGCCGACCACCAGCCCGGTCTCGTCGAGGACGCACTCCGCGAACTGGGGGTCTCCCGGGCCGAGATGCGGGAGGCCAACCGTCGCTGGCAGGCCCGGATGCACGCCCCGCGGGCGCGGGCCGGCGTCCGGCCGTACCGTGCGCTGCTCGGTACCCCCGAGACCGTCACCGGCCGCCGCATCGGCGATCTGACCTGCGAGGCGCTGACCTGGCCGGTACCCCTCTGGCCGGATCTGCGGTTCGAGGTCCTCGCCGCCCCGGGTGGCGCCGTGTGGAACGCATGGCTCGTACGGGCGCCCGGCGCAGCCGCCCCCGTGCTGCGTACGACGGCGGACCTCACTCCGTGGTCGTGCACGGTCGACGAGGTCGCCCGCGCCTTCGCGCCGGCCCGCCCCATGGAGGGCAGCGCCCCCAACCGCTGGCAGCTGGCCTGCTCCGCCCCCGGTCCGGACGGGGAACGGCACGAGATCGTCACGGAGTTCGCCTGGGGGCTGTACCAGCGGAGGGTGGATTGAGCAGAGGGTGGATTGAGGAGAGTGGGCTGACGGGGAGTGGGCTTACGGAGAGAGGACTGATGGAGCGGCCGATGTGGACGTGAGCGATTGACGCGCCATCGATGCGCGGGGGCCGGTGCGGACGCCTGTGCGGATGCCGGCGCTCACGCCGGTGTGGACGGCTCTGTCGTGGTGGTGACGTACCGTCAGGCAGCGAGCCCACCGGGGTGCAGCCGCAGACCGTGGACCGTGGACCGTGGACCAGTGAGCCGGTACGTCGGCGATGCGGTAACTCGGTGCAGTAGCTCGGTGAGTCATGGGGCCCATCCCCCTTGCTCTTTTCCTCCCCTTCCCCCCGGCCCCTTCCCCGGTCCTCTCTCCGCCCCGCCACGGCTCCGTCGCCTTCCCCCTTCACCCCTTCGCCGCGCCGTTCCCGCCCCCGTCCCCCGAGCGGACGCGCTCGACGAGCGGGGTGGGAATCGGGCCCGGAGGATGGCGCACGAGCGCTCCCGTGCGGGCGCTCGCGTCCAGTACCGGCCCACCGGGGACGGCCAGACCGGCCCATCGGGGAGGAATCCACCATGACCATCTGCCTCGCCCAGCTGCGGCGCTGCTCGGCCGCCGTCGACCTCGGTGCCGCCCGGACCAGGGTGTACGTCAAGAACCAGGGGCTGGTCGTCGACGAACCGACGGTCGCCGCGGTCAACACCCGTACCGGCTCGCTACTGGCCGTCGGCGCCCAGGCCGAGGTGATGGACGGCCGCACCCCCGATTACATCCGCGTCGTCCGGCCGGTCTCCAACGGGACGGTGGTGGACATCGACATGGCGCAGCGGCTGCTGCGGCACCTGGTGGGCGACAAGCTGCGCAAGACGTGGCGGCGCCGGCCGAGCATGCGGGCCGCGGTCTGCCTGCCGTACGGCAGTGAGCCGCTGGCCCAGCGGGCGGCGGTGGAGACCCTCACCGGGCTGGGTGCGCGGCGGGTCGAACTGGTCGACACGCTGGTCGCCGCCGCCGTCGGCTGCGGGCTGCCGGTGGAGCAGCCGGAGGCGACGATGATCGTGGTGTGCGGCGCGGGCACCACCCAGGTCGCGGTGCTCTCCCTCGGCTCCATCGTGGCCGCCGAGACCGTCCCCGTGGGCGGCAATGCCATCGATCACGCGGTCATCCAGCATCTGCGGCTGCACCACGAGCTGATGCTGCCCGGCCAGTCGGTGCGCCCGCTGCATCTGATGTTCGCCGGGGAAGGCGAGCTGACGCCGGGCACCACCGAGGTGCACGGGCGGGATGTGGTGAGCGGACTGGCGCGCTCGGTGCATGTCGACACCGAGCGGGTACGGCGCGCGATCATCACGCCGCTGACCGCGATCCTCGACGGTATCGGGGCGGTGCTGCGGCGCTGCCCGCCGGACCTCGTGGCCGACCTCGGGGAGCGCGGCATCATGCTGGCGGGCGGCAGCGCGCTGATCCCGGGCCTGGAGCCGATGATCCACGAGGCGACGACGATGCCGGTGCATATCGCGGACCGGCCCGGCACCTGCGCGGTCCAGGGACTGGGCGCCATGATCGAGGGCAAGGTGCAGCCCCTGCACCTCGATCCGATGGCTCCGTAGCGTCGTGGCCCCATGGCGCGGAAGGTCCGCGGGGCTCCGTAGGTCCGTAGCGCCGTAAAGCGGTAGGTCCGCGGCTCCGTGGCCCCGTAGAGCCGCGGGTTCGTGGCCCTGTGGCTCCGTCAGAGGCTCCGTCGTAGGGAGCCCGACGGGCCGTCTGTCCGAGCCGGGCGGGCGGCGGGCGGCGGGTCGGCGGGCGTCCCGGTCACAGGCTCCGGGCGTTCCAGGCGATCACCGCGGGGCGGTCGTGTTCGGTGCCCAGGACGCCGACCGCGCCGGTGCCGAACGTGAACAGTCCGCCCGCCGCGGCCGGCAGGCCGAGGCGGCGGGCGGGCAGGACGCGCAGGAAGTGCGCATGCGCCACCAGGGCCACATCGCCCTCTTCGGTGTCCAGATGGGGTGCGATGCGGGCCAGTACGCGGTCGGCGCGCGCACCCACCTCCTCGGGTGTCTCCCCCGGGTGGCCGGCGGGGCCGGCGGCGACGCCGTCGGTGAACAGGTACCAGCCGGGTCTGCTGCGGTGGATCTCGGCGGTGGTGATGCCCTCGTCGCCGCCGTAGTCCCATTCCCGCAGGTCGTCGAGGATCTGCGGCGACGGGAGTCCGGCGAGTTCGGCGGTGCGCAGCGCGCGGGCCATCGGACTGGCGTAGACGTGCCCGATCTTCCGGCCGGACAGCACCGGCCGCAGCGCGCGGGCCTGCTCCTCACCGTCGGCGGTGAGCGGGAGGTCGGTCCAGCTGGTGTGCCGGCCGTCCCGGCTCCACTCGGTCTCGCCGTGCCGGATCAGCAGCAGCTCGCTCACTCGGCCTGCGCCTGCTCTCCCTGCTGGGCCGCCTCCTGGGCCTGGGCTTCGGCGACCGACGCCCGGACCTCGTCCATGTCGAGTCCGCGGGCCTGGCCGATGACGTCCTCCAGGGCGGATTCCGGCAGCGCGCCGGGCTGGGCGAACACCGCGATGTTGTCCCGGACGATCATCAGGGTCGGGATGGACTGGATCTCGAAGGCGGCGGCCAGCTCGGGCTCCGCTTCGGTGTTGACCTTGGCGAAGACCAGGTCGTCGTGCTTCTCGGACGACTTCTCGAAGATCGGACCGAACCGCTTGCAGGGCCCGCACCACTCGGCCCAGAAGTCGATCAGGACGAAACCGTTTCCGGAGACGATCTCGTCGAAGTTGTCCTTGGTGAGCTCCACGGTGCTCATACGCGCTTCCCTGCTTCCGGTCTGCTGACGATGTCCGGGTCGGTGTCCCGTTGGTCCGGTCGGTGTCCGGTATCCGTAACGGGGTCACCCCGCACCGTATTCCGTACACCGGACCGTCCGGCTCCCCTGCCCACCCCAGCCGCTCCTAGACATCCCGCCCCCGGAGAATCGCCCTGCCGCCGTGTGGTGTGTCGCACGGCGCCCTGAGAGCAGCGCACGCCCCACCCGGGTGCGGCCCCGGGCCCTACGATGGACAGGGGGCCTGCCCGGAAGGAGGCGGCGGCCCAATGGAGACGCGCGTCGATGAGATCGCCGACGGCATCTACCGGATCTCCACCTATGTTCCCGAGGTGGCCGCACCGGCGGGGTTCACGTTCAACCAGTTCCTCATCGACGCGGAGCAGCCGCTGCTCTTCCATACGGGCATGCGGCAGCTGTTCCCGCTGGTCTCGGAGGCCGTGGGCCGGGTCGTACCGCTGGACCAGCTGCGCTGGCTGGCCTTCGGGCATGTGGAGGCCGACGAGTGCGGGGCGATGAACGAGTTCCTGGCGGCGGCCCCGCATGCCGAGGTGGCGCACGGTCTCCAGGGGTGTCTGGTCTCGCTCAACGATCTGGCCGACCGGCCGCCGCGCCCGATGGCGCACGGTGAAACGCTTGACCTGGGCGGCAAGGAGGTGCTGCGGCGCCGGGTGATGCACCTCAACACCCCGCATGTGCCGCACAATTGGGAGGCGCGGGTGCTGTTCGAGGAGACCACCGGCACGCTGCTGTGCGGGGATCTCTTCACCCACCTCGGCGACGGCCCGCCGATCACCGACCACGACCTGGTCGGGCCCGCGCTCGACGCGGAGGAGCTGTTCCGTCAGACGTCGTGCCTGACGGCGGCGGTGGCGACGATGCGGTCGCTGGCCCAACTGTCGCCGAGGACGCTGGCCGTGATGCACGGGTCGTCGTACTACGGGGACGGTGCCGCGGCGCTGCGCGAGCTGGCCGACGGCTTCGAGGACCGGTTCAGTCCGGAGATCTCCTTCGCCGGCCGGCCGAGCGCCCTCGCCGGCCAGGACGCCCCGCAGGGATGACCACGACGACCGCGGGGATGACGGCAGGGGCATCGCAGGGCCGACCCGGCGGGACGGCCCGACAGGACGGCCCGACAGGACAGCCTGGCGGGACAGCATGGCGGGACAGCGCGGTGGGACGGCACGGTGGGGATGTCGTCGGGCCTGCGTCGTGGCGCTCAGCGGTCCGTGACGGCGGTTAGCATCGCTGGAGAGACCGCCAAGGACGGAGTGTTCATCTGTGCGTCATCTGCGCGTAGGCGTCGCCATCTTGACCATGGGAAACCGCCCCGCCGAACTCCAGGAGCTGCTGGATTCGGTGGCCAAGCAGGACCTCCCGGCGACGCACATCGTGGTCGTCGGCAACGGCTCGCCGCTGCCCTCGCTGCCCGATGGCGTGACCGGCCTGTCGCTGAGCGAGAACCTGGGGGTCTCCGGTGGCCGGAACGTCGCCCTGGACGAGCTGCGCAAGCTCGGCGAACTGGACGTGGTGGTCGACCTGGACGACGACGGGCTGCTGATCGGCCCGGACGTCTTCAGCCGGCTCGCGGAACTGTACGAGCAGGACCCGCAGTTGGGCATCGTGAGCTTCCGCATCGCCGATGAGCGGGGCCGCACCCAGCGCCGCCACGTCCCCCGGCTGCGGGTCGGCGACCCACAGCGCGGCGGCCTGGTCACCACCTTCCTCGGCGGCGGGCACGCACTGTCGGTGCCGATGCTGGACCGGATCGGCGGCTGGCCGGACGAGTTCTTCTACGCCCATGAGGAAACCGACCTGGCCTGGCGGGCGCTGGACGACGGCTGGCGCATCCGCTACGCGCCGGAGATCGTGCTCCAGCACCCGTACACCTCGCCCACCCGGCACGCGGTCTACCACCGGATGGTGGCCCGGAACCGCGTCTGGCTGGCGAAGCGCCATCTGCCGGCGGTGCTGGTGCCGGTGTATCTGGGCGTCTGGGCGGCGCTGACCGCGGTCCGCAGCCGCTCGGCGGCGGGCCTGCGGGCCTGGGCCGCCGGGTTCGCGGAGGGGGTGCGGACCCCCTGCGGACGGCGGCGGCCGATGCGCTGGCGCACGGTGTGGCGGATGACGCGGCTGGGCCGGCCGCCGGTCATCTAGGCCCCGTCGTCGCACTCCCGTCGTGGCACTCCCGTCGTCGAACTCCCGTCGTCCGCCCGGAGCGATCCGTCATCCGCCCGGGTCGTCATCGTTCGCCCAAGGCCATCCGTCATATGTCCAGGGCGAGATGGATGTCCTCGTAGGCCAGCCACTGGGCGTGGGTGTGCAGCCCGTAGGTGAGCTCCGTGGCGGGTTTCCAGCCGGGCGGGGCGGGGGGCCATGGCGCCTCCTCGGTACGGCGCGGGGGTGTGGCGGGCGGTGTCGGCGGCGCCTCGTTGATCGGTACGGGGCGGACCGCCGTTTGTACCGCAGCGGCCAGTTCGGCCGCGGTGACCGGGGCGCCGGCCAGCCCGGTCGTCCCGTCCGGCGGGGCCGTGGTGAGCATCGCGGACAGCGCGGCGACCAGATCGCTGACGTGCAGGGGGCGCAGGGGTGCGGCCGGGTCCTCGACGGTCAGTGGGTGGCTGCGCAGCGCGTCCCGGACGAGGCGGCCGATCCGCGTGTCGTGCGGGCAGCCGGGGCCGTACAGATCCCCCACGCGGACCGTTACGTCCCTGAACTGCCCTGATGCGGTGGGGTACTTGAGAGTGAGGGAAGACAGGGAAGGGGGAGAGGTGCCTCGGCCGGCGGAGGTGGCACCCGTGCCGGCGGCGGCGCCGGTGGCCGGAACCGGTGGGTGCGGGGCCAGGCCCGTCAGGTCGAGCAGCGCGTCGTACGGGCGGCCGGCGGGACGGCCGGGGGTGGTGGGCTCTTCGGGGACGGTGCGGCGGTCCAGGGGGGTGACCTGGTGTCCGGCGTCGGACAGGCCCCGTACGAGGTGTTCCGTGAGCGGGGTGGTGGGGCCGAGCACACCGACCCGCAGGGGGGCTTCGGTCCGGGGGCGGGCCGGGCGGGTCCGCAGCCGGTTTGCCGTCTCGCGGCCCGCCTCGATGCCGGCGAGGGTGATCTGGGACAGTTCCGCGCGCAGTTCGGCGATGCGCTCCTCGGGCTGGGCGTGACTGATGCCTCCGGGGCCCACGGTGGCCAGCGCCTCGGCGAGGACGGCGGGGTCGGGGGCAGGGGCGGTGCCGTCGTCGGGCGCGGTGGTGCGGAGGCCGTCCCGCTGCTGGACGAGACCCATCGTGAAGGCCGTCAGCCAGGTCCCGGTGGCCGCGGCGGGGCCGCTCGCTTCGGCCATCTGCACGATGGCCGGTTGCGGCCTTCCGGGGCGTAGGCCACAGCCCTCCAGGTATTGCTCGCAGGTGAGATGGAGCCAGTGGCCGGGATCGTCACCGGGAGCACCGGCGCGTACCGCGCACTGCGCGACGCCGTGTTTGAAGAACGGGAGAACCCGCGGTCCGCTCAGCCGGATGTCTTCGCGACCGGGAATGTCCGAGGGCAGAAAACAGACCGAACGGCGCGGTCCGCGAAAGGCGTTGCCGGAGATGCTGCCGTGGTCCTCGTGTTCGGCGAGGCTGGGTACCGAAACGTATGCCGGGATTCGGTGCGCGCGTAGGTAGCGGTTCATCAGGATGTCGTCGGGCGAGCTGTCAAGATGGCGTCGGCCGAACGTCACGAATCCGGCGGCGACTTCCCTGGGCAGAATGATGGCGACACACGGAAAGTACTCGTTGACGGCGGTCACCCAGCGCGCTCCGGTCAGTGCGCCGAATCGCACCGCGGCGCCGTTTCTGGAGTCCCAGAGAGCGAATAGCGCGAGGGCCGCGTCCGGCATCTCTTCGACCGCCATCCGGGCGCGCGCGAAGAAGGTATCGGAGAGGATCATGTCGTCCTGGACGACGAGTTGATGAGTGGCGCCGTCGTCGATCGCCGACCAGGCGCACAGCGCGGTCCGCAATACGGATGGTTTCCCGGCCGGGTCGGGGTCCATGACGACCCGTAATCCGCCCGGTGGGGCGGCCTGCGCCAGGCGTTCCGCTGCCGCGCGGCGTTTCGGGTGGGTCATCACGGCACCGCTCAGCCGATATCGCGTCATCGATTTCCTCCGGCGCTTTTCGCCGTGCCGGGCAATCCGGCACAGGTGGATCCGGACAGTACGGCGGTCGCCGGGAGCGCCGCAAGACTGCCGAAATGGCGCTCTGGTAGGGGCATTCGGTGACCGACATGCTGACCGCTGGCCCAGGTCGGGCGGTCTCGTGCACAGGGAGAGGGGTCCATGTCGGCGACGGCGAACGGCACTGGCGACAACACCGGTGGCATCGGTATCGGTATCGGCACCGGTAACGGCGTGGGAAGTGCGGCGTGCGGTGATCCGGGGGAATCGGTGGCGGCCCGGCTGGAGAAACTGCGGGACGCCCGTGTGGTGGTGACCGGTGGCGCCGGATTGGTGGGCAGCCGGCTGGCCCGGCTATTACGCCGGGCGGATGCCGAGGTGACGGTACTGGACCGGCTGGACGCCTATCCCGAATCGGCGCACACCTCGTTGTTCGGGGTGGACGGTCTCGGGGCGAAGTTGGTGGTCGGGGATATCTGCGACCGCGAAGCGGTGCGTACGGTGCTCGCCGGCGCCGACTATGTGGTGCACGCCGCGGCGTACGCGGATGTGGCCGCGTGCACCCGGCGGCCCGATATCGCCTTCCGGGCCAATGTGCAGGGCACCCAGGTGGTGCTGGAGGAGGCCGCGGCCTCCACGGTGCGGCGACTGGTGCTGGTGTCCTCGGCGGCGGTGTACGGGGACGGCGATCCGTCCGTACGGGGGCCGCAGGTGTTCCGCGAGGACCAGCGGCTGCTCCCGGTGTCGGTGTACGCCAACTCCAAGCTCTGGGCCGAGCACCAGACGCGGCTGCTGCTGAGCGGCCCGGACACCCCGGAGTACGCGGTGCTGCGCTACTTCTCCGTGTACGGCGATCCGCAGATCCCCAAACCCGGCAGCCATTCGTGGATGGTGGCCTGGCTGTCCATGCAGGCGCGGCTGGGCCGCCCGATGCGGCTCAACGGGGGCGGGACGCAGGTGCGGGACCTGGTGCACGTCGAGGATGTCGCGGCGGCCACCGCGCTGGCCCTGATCGAGGAGCGGATGGCCGGGGAGACGGTCAACGTCGGTACCGGTGTGCCGACTTCGGTGCGCGAGGTGGGTGAGCTGATCGCGCCGCACTTCCCGGCGTCGCGGTTCATCACCACGCCCATGCCGGAGGGCGATCCGCTGGGGGGCTGTGCGGCGACCGAGCGCGCGTGTGAACTGCTGCGCTGGCAGCCGCGGATCGACGTCCGGGCGGGTGTGGAGCGCTATGTGCGGTGGCTGTCCACGACACCCCATGCGGTGCCGGGGTGGCTGGCCGCCGGGCCGGCCGCATGACAGCCTGCCGCCGGGAAGACGGACAAGGCATCACGAAAGGTGACGTACAGGTGAGTTATGTCGGCTCGTATCTCTGGTCCCTGCGGCAGAAGGTGGGCAGCCGGCCGCTGCTCGTCCCGGGCGCGCAGGTCCTGCTGCTGGACGGGGCCGGCCGGGGGCTGTTCCAGCGGCGCGCCGACAACGGCGTGTGGGAGCTGCCGGCCGGGGCGTGCGAGGAGGGCAGCGACTTCAGGGGGACGGCCGTGCGGGAGCTGGCGGAGGAGACCGGTCTGCGGGTGGCGCCGGCGGATCTGGAGGCCTTCGGCTCGCTGTCCGACCCCGGGGTGCACACCCTGACGTACCCCAACGGGGATGTCACCCATTGCTTCGCGCTGTGTTTCTGGGCCCGCCGGTGGTCGGGGGAGCTGTCCCCGGGCCGGGACGAGGTGACCGGTGCGCAGTTCCGGGCGCTCGCGGATCCGCCGCGACCGCTGCATCCGCCCACCGCCGTGGTCCTGGAGATGTTCCGGGAGTTCGGCTCGACCGGAAAGTTCCAGGCCCGATGACGACGAGGCGAGCGGTGCGGGCGGGTGGTGCGGCGGTGCCGTGCCGGGCGTGCCTGTCCGGGGAGGATCTGGACTGGATGGGCGGCCGGTCGGTCAGTCTGGCGCTGGATCTGACCACGTCGGTGGCGTTACGGGCGCCCGGTGCCCGACCGCCGGGCGGGGCCGCTTCCGGTGCCGGGGCGGGGAGTTGGGCCGAGGAGGTGTGGGCGTTCCTGCGCCGCCGGCTGCCCGGAGCGGGGGCGCGCCCGCCGGCTGTGACGGTGCGCAGCGACGTGCCGGCGGCGAGCGGCCTGTCGTCGTCGACGGCGCTGATCGTGGCGCTGTTCCGGGCGTTCGCCGAGGTGGCGGCGCCGGGTGCGGCGCTGTCCGCGCGGACGCTGGCCCAGTGGGCGTACGAGTTCGAGTTCGGGTACTTCAACGGCGGCGGGATGGATCATCTCGCGGTGATCGCGGGCGGTCTGCTGCTGCTCGACGGGCGGACCAGCGGTCTGCCGGAGATCGTGGGCCGGGTGGACTTCCCGGCGGACTGGGCGGTGGTGGTGCTCGACTCGGCCACCAGGAAGGACACCGGCGACCATATCCGTTCGGTGCGGGCGCGGCTCGCGGCCGGGGACGCCCGGCTCGCGGCGTACCGGGAGCGTTGCGACGCGGCGTCCGTGGCCGTCTGGGAGGCGGTGCGGCGCCGTGATCCGGCGGCGCTGGGCGGTGCGATGGGCGAGGCGCACGCCGCGATGCGCGATCTCCAGGGCATGTCCACGCCGCTGCTGGAGGAGTTGCGGGAGGTGGCGCTGCGCCGTGCCGGCCTGCCGCTGAAGCTGAGCGGGGCCGGTGGGGGCGGGGCGCTGGTGGGAGTCTGCCCGGCCGCCGACGCGGCGGAGGTGGCGGCCCGGTTGCGGCGGGCGCTGGGCGCGGGGCATCCGCGGGCGCGGGTGATCGTGACCCGGGCGGCGGCGGGCCTGGCGCCGGAGCTGGCGGCGGCGCCGGCCCCGTAGGGCGCGGCAGGTCCCCGGGCCGTCCGGTGCGCGGGGTCCGGGGAGCCGGCGGTCCCGGAGGACCGCCGGCCTGCCAACTGCCCGGGGAGGTACGCGAGTCGAAGGGGCCCACTGGATGAGCGAGCCCGCTGGATGAGCGGGCCCGCTGGATGAGCGGGCCCGCTAGATGAACGGGTCCTCCTCGCTCCCGGGCTCCGGTACGGCCATGGTCCCCGCCGCCGTCCCGGACCTGATCCTGTCGAGTTCGAGGTTGGAGCGGTGGCGGGCGCAGTGGAAGCGGCAGTCGCGGCTCGGGTCGACGATGCCGCGGTCCGAGGTGCGCCAGATGTCCGCCAGGCTGTCGGTCACCGCGTCGCCGATGCGGGCCCCGGCGTTGCCCCGGTGGTACGAGCAGACGTAGACGCCCGACGGCGTCACAAGGGTGCGCAGTTCGGCGACCCGGCAGCGGTGGTAGTCCTTCTCCTGGACGGGCCCCACCCGGTTCCGCAGGGACGTCAGGGTGGAGGAGTCGACGATCTCGAAGCCGTCGCCGGTCCACTGCCGTGCCCGGTCGAGCTGCTCCTCCACGGAGGCGAGGATGCCGTCCGGCACCTGGACGACGTGGTGCCCGTCGTCGAACATCGCCTTGGTCTCGAAGTAGTCGCACCCGATGTCGTGGGCGAGTTCGGCGGCCCGTAAGACCTCGTTGTGGTTGCCGACGACGGTGCCGTCCGGCTCCTGGCGGGTCATGACGAGGAACGAGTAGCCGAGGGCGCCCGCTTTGGCCTCGGCGAGCAGCCGCATGTTGCCGATGACCTTGTCGAAGACGCTGCGGCCCTTGCGGTCGGGCCGGAAGAGCCGGTAGGTGTCGCTGGTGCCGGCGTCGACGGAGACCCGTACCCATGAGGCGTAGGCGGCCAGTTCGGCGAGGTTCTGCCGGATCAGGGTGCCGTTGGTGACCACGCCGATGGCGATGCCGGCCTCGCCGAGGACCCGCAGCACGGTGCGGGTGCCGCGGTGGGCGAGCGGTTCGCCGCCCCCGATGAGGACCACCGCCCGGACCTTCATCTCCACCAGTTCCCCGGCCAGTTCGGCGAGCCGTTCGGGGGTGAAGCGCCCCTGGTTGAGCAGCTTTCCGCTGATGCATTCCGGGCAGGCCAGATCGCAGAAGGTCGTCGGGTCCAGGTCCACGACCAGGGGGCCGCCGGAGGGTCCTCCGGAGGCGGCTTCGAGGATCCGCGGCCAGCCGGTCGGCTGGTAGAGCTTGGACACCAGGTCGAGACGGTCGAACGTCACGTGTTCTCCTGCAAGGTCGGGTACGTGCGGAGGGTCCGTCCACCGGGGCGGCGGTGCACCGGTGAGCGCGTACGGCGAACGTCCGGGTCATCCCTTGACCGCGCCGGTCGCCGGTCCCGCGGCGATCCGGCGCTGGACGAGCGCGAAGAAGACCGCCACGGGGAGTGCGGTGAGCGTGGCGCCGGCCATCAGTCCGCCGTAGTCGGTGCCGAAGCCGGTCTGGAAGGACACCAGCCAGATGCTGAGGGGCTGCTTGTCGTTGCTGGACAGCAGGACATAGGCGAAGACGTACTCGTTCCACGCCTGGACCAGGGCGTAGAGGGAGGTGGCCACCAGCCCCGGTGCGAGCAGCGGCAGGACGACCCGGCGGAAGGCGCCCAGCCGGGTGCAGCCGTCGGTCATCGCGGCCTCCTCCAGCTCGACCGGCACGGCGGCGGTGAAGCCGCGCAGCAGCCAGACCGTGAAGGGGAGCACGAAGGCGAGGTAGGTGAGGATCACCCCGGGCAGGCTGTCGGTCAGTCCGGCGTCGCTGAGCAGCAGATACAGCGGAATGATCAGTCCGGCCGACGGAATCAGCTGGACTCCCAGGATCACCATGACCACGGCTTTGCGCCCGGCGAACGCAAAGCGGGCCAGGGCGAATGCGGCGAGCGTGCCGATCAGCAGGGAGACGGCGACGGTGCCGGCGCCGATGAGGACGCTGGCCCGCACATTGGCCCAGAAAGTCGGGGTGGCGAGGGCCCGGCGGAAGTGTTCCAGGGTGAGCCGGGCCGGCCAGAATCGCGGCGGACTGGCGTGGATCTCGTCGGCCGGCCGGAATGCGGTGAGCAGCATCCAGTAGATCGGGAAGGCCATCAGCGCGCTGAAGACCAGGCCCAGCGCATTCAGTGCGGGTCGCCGTTTTCCGCGGTGCCGGGAGTTCGGGCGTTCCCGGTTCGGTGAAACGCCCCGATTCCCGGTGCCGGGTGCTGTGTTCACTCGGTCTCCCCCAGGTGGACGAGCTGGCGGATGTGGACGACTGCGCCGCCCAGCAGCATGAGGACGGTGAGGACGGCGATGGCCGCGCCCGCGCTGTAGCGGTTGACGGCGAAGGACTCGGTGAACGAATAGACCCCGAGCAGGTAGTAGTCCTTCTCGGGCTGGCCGCCGCGCATCAGCCAGATCTGGTTGAACACCCCGAAATCCCAGATCGCGCAGAGCGAGGTGACCAGCACGGCGGTGGGTTTGACCGCCGGGAAGGTGACATGGCGGAACAGGCGGAATCCGCGGGCGCCGTCGACGCGTGCCGCCTCCTCCCATTCCGCGGGGATCTGGAGGAGGGCGGCGTGCAGCGTGATGGCGGCGAACGGCACGGTGCCCCAGACGACGACACCGGTGATCACGGCGAATCCCTGCCAGGGGTTCTCGAACCAGTTGTGCTTGCCGAAGTCCAGTCCGGGCAGCAGTCCCAGCAGCCAGTTGACGACGCCGTCGTCGGCGTCCGTCAGCCAGCGGAAGACGGACGCCGCGACCATGACGGGCATGGCCCAGACGGCGACCAGCACCCCGGTCATGGCCGTCCGCACCCAGCGCGCCACCCGCCGCATCAGCAGCGCCACCGGCATCGACAGCACCACGGTCGCCGTCACGCAGACCACCGTGAACAGCACGGTGCGGCCGAGGACCGCCCAGAAGAACCCGTCGGAGAGGATCGACCGGTAGTGCGCGAGCCCGGCCCAGGGTGGCGCGGCCCCGGAGAAGAGCTCGCGGCGGGTCATGTCCTGGAAGGACAGCAGCACCAGGTCGGCGAGCGGGTAGCCGAGGACGGCGGCGAGGGCGAGCACGGTCGGCGCGATCAGCAGGTAGGGCAGCACCCGCCGCCGGGCGGTGCGCCGGGCGCGCGGCTGCGGCTCCGCGGTCCCCACGGCCGTCAGTTCTCGTTGATCACGGCGTCGATCCGGCGGTCCGCGGCCCGCGCCGCGTCCGCCACCGACCGCTTCCCGGTCGCGATGTCCTGGAGCGTCTCCTGGAGGACCTGGGACTTCTCCACGGCTGTCCACCCCGGCGCCAGGGGGGTCAGCCAGCCGCGCCCGGCGGCCCGCGCGGCCGGGCCGTTGCTGCCGCCGGCGGCCACCTCCCGCAGCTGGGCGGTGTTGTTGGGCAGGGTGTCGGCGGCGATCAGCCGGCGCTGCGAGGTGCGGTCGGTCAGCAGCCGGATCCAGTCCTGGGCGAGGCTCCGGTGCGCGGACCTGGCGGGGACGGCCAGGGTGGAGCCGCCCAGGAACGGCGGCAGCAGTCCGCCCGAGGGGCCCGGGAAGGCGAACGTGGCGAATTTTCCGCGCAGTTGCGGACTGCCGCCGGACCTGCTGTCCGTCGCGGCCCTGGCCTCCCAGGTGTTGCCGTAGAACATGCCGGCCCGGCCCTGCCCGACCACCGCCGGCTCGTCGCCGTTGTCCTTGGACCGGTCGCCCACGTAGTACGCGTCGAGCAGGTCCTTCCAGGCGGAAAGGCCCTTGACGGACGCCGCGGAGGACAGCGCGCCGTGCCAGCGGCCGTCCCTGCGCACCGCGATCTCGCCGCCCGCGTCCTTGACGAAGGCCATCGCGGCGTACCAGTAGCGGCCCGGCATGTAGAACGCGGAGAAATTCCGGTCGGCGGCGCCGAACTTCCGCTTCAGCCTGTCGAGATCCGCCCGTAACTCCGGATAGCTGCGCGGCGCCCGGTCCACGCCGACCCGGTGGAGGAGATCGGTGCGGTAGATACCGACCCGAGGTCCCGCGTAATACGGCACGCAGTACGTCTTTCCGTCGTTGCGGCAGGCGTCGCGGAGTGCTCCGAGCCATTCCCCGGAATGATCGAACCCGGCCGGATCGACCGGTGCGAACGCCCCGTTGACGATGTAGTTGGTGGTTTCGCTGTTGCCCATCTCGACGACATCGGGGACCTGCCGCCCGGCCAGTGCCGCGTCGAGTTTCTGGTTCTTGCTCGTCCACTGCTGGTACTGCACCGTGACGTGGACGGTGGGATGGATACGGCGGAACCGGTCGTTCACGTGCGAGACCAGATCCGGCCAGCTCTCCTGGGCGTCGACGGTGAGCCACACCGTCAGATCCCCCGAGCGGTCCGCCGCCACCGGCCCGCCGCAGCCGGCCACCGGCCCCAGCACCGCAACCGCCCCCAGGGCCACCGCTGAACGGGAGACACGCCCCACCATGATCTCCTCCCTCGGGGTTGTCGAAACCGGCGTGCTATCTACCCCACGTATCCCGCGCGTTACCCCGGGGAGTCTTTCCGGCCAGAAATTCCGCCGCCTCCGAATGCCCGGCCGGGGAATACGGGAACGTCGGTACGGCAGGCCGGACCACATTCCGGTCCGCATTCACCACAGCAAATACGGCGGTGATTTGACGCAAAAACCGTGGTGCGCCGGAGAGCCGCTCTTGACGCTGCCGCCCCCGCTGCCTCACTTTTGCACGGGTGTCCCCCACGTCCCCTATCGAAGGGTTTGCACGTGACTGAGTACGGCACGGCGGCCGCAGATCCGGCCACCCGGCCCCTGAAGGTCAACTCCTGGAACGGCTGGGACCCCCTGCGGCATGTCGTCGTCGGACGCGCCGACAACACGGTCGTACAGGCCCCCGAACCGGCCGTGCAGCGGGACTTCCCCGACGACGGCTACCCGCTGGGCACCTACGGCCCGATGCCGGCCGACATGACCGCCGAGGCCAACGAACAGCTGGACAACTTCGCCGAGTTGCTGCGCCGCCGCGGCATCCGCGTCGACCGCCCCACTCCCCTCGACTTCAACCGGCAGGTCGGCACGCCCGACTGGACGCAGGAGACGATGTCCGGCTGCATGCCGCCGCGCGACCTGCTGCTGACCGTCGGCAGCGAGATCCTCGAAGCGACCATGTCGTACCGCAGCCGCTGGTTCGAGTACCTCTGCTACCGGCCCATCCTCCAGCGCCTCTTCGACGCCGACGAGAACATGCGCTGGGAGGCGGCGCCCAAGCCCCGGCTGACCGACGCCTCCTACAAGCCCGGATTCTGGGACACCTACCACACCCTCGGCACCGAGGAGCAGCTGGCCCGGGTACGCGACTACGACCTCGCGCTGACCGAGGCCGAGCCGCTGTTCGACGCGGCCGACATCGCGCGCTTCGGCAAGGACCTGTTCGTCCAGCTGTCGTTCGTCACCAACCGCAGCGGATACCGGTGGCTCAAGCGGCACTTCTCCGACTTCCGGGTGCACGCGGTGACCTCCACCAACACCCACCCGCTGCACATCGACGCCACCTGGGTGCCGCTCCGCCCCGGCCTGGTGCTGCACTGCGGTGAGCGGCTGGCGGACGCCGAGCTGATGGAGTTCTTCCGCCGCAACGACTGGGAGATCATCGAGGCGGTGCAGCCGGCCAGTTGGGAGCACCAGCCGCGGCTGTCGTACTGCAGCCCGTGGCTCGCCGGCAACATGCTCAACCTCGACCCGAACACCCTGTGCATCGAGGAGAAGGAGGTCCCGCTGGCCGACCAGCTCTCCTCGTACGGCTTCGAGATCGTGCCGGTGCCGTTCCGCGCGGTCGGCCCGTTCGGCGGCGGACTGCACTGCGCGACCGTCGACATCGAACGGGACGGGACGCTGGAGGACTACTTCCCGCACCGCTACGGACGGTACTGACGCCGGTGCCGGACGACCGCGGGGACATCGCCGGGAGCGGCATCCGGGCCGTGATCCTCGACTTCTACGGCACCCTGGTGCGGCTGGTCGAACCGCTGCCGCCCAGCCACCGGTCGCTGTTCGCACGCCGGGGCCTGACCGAGGCCGCCGGGAAATGGGGCGACCAGTGGGCGGTCGGGCCCCGGGACGGCGAGCAGCACGCCGCCCACTCCGTCAGCGAACAGGCGTACCGCGCCTGGGAGGTGGACCGGCTGCGGCGCCGGGCGCGGGAGTGCGGCGTCCCGGAGCCGGCGGCCGGCGAACTCGCCGTGGAGCTCGACCGGGCGATGAAGGACCTCCGGCTGGCGCTCTTCGACGACGTACCGGACGCGCTGGCCGGGCTGCGCGCCCGGGGCCTGCACGTGGCGGTCTGCTCCAACTGGTACTGGGACCTGGACCGCGCCATCGAGGACGTCGGCCTGGCCGGGCTGGTGGACACCGCGGTCACCTCGGCCCGCGCCGGCGCCCGCAAACCGCATCCGCTGATCTACCGGACGGTGCTGGAGCGGTGTCGGGTTCCCGCGGGGCAGGCGCTGTTCGTCGGGGACATGTGGGAGCCGGACGTCGCGGGACCGCTGGCCTGCGGGATGCGGGCCGCGCATCTGTGGCGGGCCGACCGGGCCGTCGGGGGGACGGCCCCGCCGCTGCCGGACGGGGCCGTGCGGATCTCCTCGCTGGCCGCGCTCAGCACTCTGGTGTAGCCGGGCCGGCCAGCCGGTCCAGCACGTTCCGGGTCACCCGGACGACGCCGGGGTCCAGTTCCCGGCCGCAGACCACCGGCCAGTCGGTGGTGCCGGCCGTGAACACCGTGCCCCCGGCGGTGTAGAGCCCCATCGTGGCGGCGCGCGGGCCGGTGATCGCCGGCTCGCGCGCCGGGCAGTTCCAGTGCCCCCATTTCAGGTGGTGAAAGTCGTCGTGCACCGGATCCAGGAGGTAGATCCCCAGGATGAGGAAGGACTCCGGAGTGCCGTCCGCCCCGGTGGCGCGGGCCACGCCGGCCGCGTCCGTCGCGAAGGCCGCGCCGTCGCACTCGTAGCCGATCAGCGCGGTCCCGGCGCCCAGGGCGTCCGGGGTGCCGCCGTCCGTGCCGTCCCGCAGGCCGGTCCCCTCGTAGACCCAGTGGTCGGCGTGCTGGACCCGGTACCCCTCGCGGGGCCGGTCGCCGGGCCAGTCCCCCGGCCACATCCCGCCGTTGCGGAAGCTGACACCGGTGAGCGCGTTCTCCGGCTCCCCGACCCCGTCCGGCGGCGCCGGCCACCACAGGTCGGTCGCCGGGAGATGCGGGTACTCGGTGCCCACGTGGTGGTCGGTGTCCGAGACGAACGCGCTGTTGCCGTCCACCGGATGCACCCGCCACCAGCAGGTGTTGGCACTGAAGAACGCCACGTTGCCGCCCCCGCGCACGAACTCGGCGACCCGGTCGCGCATCGCCGCGCTCCAGTACTCGTCGTGCCCGACGCTCAGCAGCAGCCGGTACGGGGAGAGCAGCCCCGGCTCCTCGTGGAGGTCGAGGTCGGTGCAGTACTCGACCTGGTAGCCGCTGCGTTCCAGCCAGGCGATGAACGGCGCGTCCCAGTAGGCGAGGTCGTTGACGCCGCCGGGCCGGTGCAGGCTGAGCTGATGGCCGCGGGGCCGGTCGGCGCCGCCCTCCTGGTAGACGGGGTGCTCGTAGAGGCTGGCGGACCGCTGTGCGTCGGCGCGGTCCCCGCAGTTGTAGGCGTGCCGGGTGTAGGTCGACTTCTTGTAGAGGATGCGGGCCCCACCGGCACCGGGATGCCGCGGCCGGACGACGAAGAACTCCCGGCCGAAACCCGCGATCCCCGCGTCGTCCAGCAGCGGAACGTCCCGGTCCCGGCGCTCCTCCCCCGCCGCGCTCCGCTCCTCCTCGACGAAGTGGGCGAGATAGATCCCCGGCGGCCAGTCGCCGGGAATGCGGTGGTCGTACGGTGGCCAGTCCCAGTCCACGGCCGGCGAGGCATGCTCCGGGACACCGTCCGGATGCGGCGGCGCGGCGGCCGGGACGCCCGGATACGGGCCGGTCTCCGCCATGAAGGCGAGTTCCCGTCCCAGCCGGTGGAAACGGACCCGGAATTCCCGGGCATCCGTCGACACATGAAACCTGAGACGCCGTCCGACTATCACACTCTCACGATCCATATATCCCTCGATCACCCGCGCCATGCTAGGTGCGGAACCGGTCCGCAACAACGAAAATTCCGGCCAACGAAAGGCAGCCAATGTGCAGTGAATTCCGGGTAAGGGAACTGGTACTGGGCATTGAGGGACTGGCCCTGCTACGGCATGCGATGGACGCCGACGAGGAATTCCTCGCGGCCCGCCTGGCGGAAATCCGCGCCTTCGCCGACGACAGCACTACCGACCTCCCCGACCGCCGGAAGCCGGTCAGCGAACTCGGCGCCGCGGACGGCTACGCGTCCTGGTCCACCCGCTACGACTCGCTGCCGAGCGCCTTCATCGAGGTCGAGGAGCCGATCCTGCACGGCCTGCTGGACCGCGGCCCGGTCGGCACCGCCCTGGACGCGGCCTGCGGCACCGGCCGCCAGACCGCCGCCCTGACCGCCCGCGGCTACCGCACCATCGGCGTCGACCAGTCACCCGAAATGCTCGCGCACGCCCGCCGGAAAGCACCCGGCGCGGAATTCCGCGAGGGCCGTCTGGAAAAACTCCCGCTGGCCGACAACAGCGTCGACCTCGCCGTCTGTTCCCTCGCCCTGACCCATCTCCCGGACCTCTGCGCCGGAATCGGCGAACTGGCCCGGGTGGTCCGCCCCGGCGGCCGGGTCATCGTCTCCGACCTGCACCCGTTCGTCGTCTCCCTCCAGGGCCAGTGTCTTTTCGTCCACGACACCGGCCGGCTGGCATTCGTGCGCAACCACCGTCACCTCCACGGCAGTTATCTCTCCGCTTTCTCCGCCGCCGGACTGACCGTCCGGGAATGCCACGAACCGGTCTTCAACGGGCGGCTGGCACCGGGCGGTTACGAGGAATACATCGCCGACGCCGCCCGCGCCGCCTGGGAGGGAATCCCCCTGGTCGTCATCTGGGCCGCCGAAAAGACCGGAGCGAGCGCCGCATGACACCCGCCTTCGTGCACCACTCCGAGCGCCCCGAACTCTGGGACCGCATCAGCAGCGATTTCGCCGGTATCGTCCCCGAATACAACCTGCACGGCGATATCAACGCCGGCTTCTGGCACCGCCTCTTCAGCGACTTCGCCGACCACCAGTTCCTGCTCCACGACCCGGACACCGACACCGTCCTCGGCGCCGGCCGCACCCTCCCGCGCACCTGGGACGGCACCCCCGAGGGCCTCGGCACCGGCCTCGACGCGTCCATCGAGGCGGCGTTCCGCGAGCACGACGCGGGGGCCGCCCCGGACGTGCTGTGCGCCCTCGGCATCGAGATCCCGCGCGCCCACCAGGGCAAGGGCCACGCCACCCGTCTCCTCGGGCACATGGCCGACATGGCCCGCGCCGCCGGCCTCTCCCATGTCATCGTCCCGGTCCGCCCCACCTGGAAGGACCGCTACCCCCTCGTCCCCATCGAGCGCTACGCGTCCTGGACCCGCCCCGACGGCGCCCCCTTCGACCCCTGGATCCGCACCCAGGTGCGCCAGGGCGGCACCATCGCCGCCGCCGTGGCGCAGTCCTCCCGCATCACCGGCACGGTCGCCGAATGGGAGTCCTGGACCGGCATGGCCTTCCCCGACGACGGCGCCTACGTCTTCCCCGGCGGCCTGGACACCCTCCACATCGACCACGCCCGCGACCGGGGCGCGTACTGGGAACCCTGCGTCTGGATCACCCACGACGTCCGCAAACCCGCCCCCGCCCCTTGACCTCTGTCCCCGGCAGCAGCCCCCGCCGGCAGGACCCCGTGGACCGCGGACCGGGAGGCCGCGCCGCCGCCCCGGAAGCGACACCACGGGGCCGGACGACGAGCCGGACGACGATCCACAGGACGAACCGCAGGACGAACCGCAGGAAAAGGGCCCTCGCGCTTCCGCGAGGGCCCTTCCGCCGTGCTCTCACCTGGTCTGATCGTTTCTGCGTTACCAGGCTGCGGTGGGGCGGGTGGGACTCGAACCCACGGCCGACGGATTATGAGTCCGCTGCTCTAACCGGCTGAGCTACCGCCCCCTCACGGCGCGTCGCGCACATTTGTGCGCGCCGTCTGCCGCAGCATAGCCGCTCATACGATCTGCTGCCCGTGCGGGCTGCCGTCGGGCGACCTTGCCTGCCCAAAAGGACTTCGATCACCGGTCGTTCGGTTCCCGGGCACAAGAAAAAGGACCCCGCGCGGGGTCCTCGTTCTTTCTGCTCCCCCGACTGGACTCGAACCAGTAACCCTCCGGTTAACAGCCGAATGCTCTGCCAATTGAGCTACAGGGGACCGAGCTCCCCCGACTGGACTCGAACCAGTAACCTGCCGGTTAACAGCCGGCTGCTCTGCCAATTGAGCTACAGGGGATTGCTCTGTGTGCCTCGAATGCATCGCTGTCCGGGCTTCCGGACGGCGGGCGCTCGCTGCGACACATACATTAGCGCAAGCAGGGGGGTGCTCCGCCAATCGGTATCGCCTCAGATCGCCGCAGGTGATCTCCGGCGCCGGAGGGCAGGTGCGCAGCCCGGTGGTCCGCTGCCTCCCGGCACCGGACGGGGATCGAGCGGCAAGGGAAAGGTGGAGCGATGCGCTACCGGCTCACGTTCATCGCGGGACTGGCGGTGGGGTATGTGCTCGGCACGCGGGCCGGCCGGGAGCGGTACGAGCAGCTGAGGAAGGGCGCGCAGCGGATCGCGCAGAACCCCGCGGTCCGCAACACCGCCGAGTCCGCGGCGCTGACCGGGCGGCAGACCGCGACCAAGGTGTTCGGGACGGTTTCCGCGAAGATCGAGGGGCGGCTGCCGGCGCCGGTCGCCGAGCGGGTGCGGTCGCTGCGCGAGCAGCGTGCGGCCGACGAGGACGACTGGGGCACCAGCAACACCTGAGGCTCCGGAGGCGCCCGGGCCCCTGCCGGGCAAACCCTGACTCTCTCCCCATGCGGCCCATGGGGCATCATCTGGGGCCATGGGGATAGTCGCCGGGTTGGACAGTTCGTCCGAGAGCACACGGATCGTGGTCTGCGATGCGGACACGGGTGCCGTCGTCAGGCAGGGGTATGCACCGCACCCCGTCGAGAAGGGGCCCGATGTCGATCCGCAGGCGTGGCTGATGTCACTCGGCGAGGCCGCGGGGAACGGGCTGCTGGAGGGCGTGCAGGCCATCGGGGTCTCCGCGCAGCAGCACGGGCTGGTACCGCTGGACGCGGACGGGAACCTCGTCCGGCCGGCGCTGGTGGGCAACGACAAGCGGGCGCAGAGCGCGGCGGCGGATCTGGTGGATTCGCTGGGCGGCCGGTCCGCGTGGGCGCAGGCCGTCGGGTCGGTGCCGCAGGCGGCGCACCCGGTGACCAAGCTGCGCTGGCTGGCGCGTAGCGAGCCGGCGAACGCGGCGCGGATCGCGGAGGTCATGCAGCCGCACGACTGGCTGGCCTGGCAGCTGCTGGGCCGGCCGGCGCGGCGGACGACGGACCGGGGCGGGGCCTCGGCGACCGGTTTCTGGTCGGCGGCGAACGGCACGTACCGGCCGGACCTGGTGGAGTTGGCGCTGGGGCACCAGGTGCGGCTCCCGGAGGTGCTGGGCCCGTCGGGCACCGCCGGTTTCACGCCGGAGGGGCTGCTGATCTCGGCCGGTACCGGCGAGACGATGGCCGCGGCCTTCGGGCTGGGGGTCGGCGTCGGCGACGCGGTGGTGTCGCTGGGCGCCTCGGGGTCGGTCTTCGGCATCCACGACGAGGCGCTGGTCGATCCGTCCGGGACGATCACCTCGTTCGCGGACGCGACCGGGCGGCATCTGCCGGTGGTGCACATCACCAACGCGGTGCGGGTGCTGCGCGGTGCGGCGGAGATGCTCGGCACGGATCCGGCGGGGCTGTCCGACCTGGCGCTGAAGTCGTCGCCGGGCGCGTACGGCATGGTGCTGCTGCCCTATCTGGAGGGCGAGCGGACGCCTCATCTGCCGCACACCGCAGGGTCGTTGCACGGGATGCGCCGGGAGAGCATGAAGCCGGAGCATCTTGCGCGGGCGGCCGTGGAGGGCATGCTGTGCGGGCTCGCGGACGCACTGGACGTGCTGCGCGGGCGGGGCGTCGCGGTGCGCCGGGTGTTCCTGCTGGGCGCGGCGGCCGAGCTGGGCGCGGTGCAGGCGGCGGCGCCCGGGCTGTTCGGGGCGCAGGTCGTGGTGCCGCAGCCGGCCGACTACGCGGCGCTGGGCGCGGCCCGGCAGGCGGCCTGGGCGTGGAACACGGCGCACCGTACGGGTACCCCGGCCGCCGGTGGGGACGGCGGACCGGGGTACACCGAGCCTCCGCAGTGGCCGGCGGCGGCGAGCCAGGTCTTCGAGCCGGGCGAGGAGCTGCCGGTCTGGCAGGCCGTGCGCCAGCAGTACGCGGCGGTGCGCGACGAGGCCCATCCGGGGGCGTTCCAGTGGGAGGGCTGACCGGACCGCGGCGCCGGCGCGCCGGGGCTCAGTCGAGGTAGCCGCGGAGCTGGTCGGCGAAGGCGTGGTCGCGGAGCTTGTTGAGGGTCTTGGACTCGATCTGCCGTATCCGTTCGCGGGTGACGCCGAAGATCCGGCCGATCTCCTCCAGGGTGCGGGGGCGGCCGTCGGCCAGGCCGTAGCGGAGCTGGACGACCTTGCGCTCGCGTTCGCCGAGGGTGGACAGGACCGCGTCGAGGTGTTCGCGGAGCAGCAGGAACGCGGCGGATTCGACGGGTGAGGCGGCGTCGCCGTCCTCGATGAGGTCGCCGAGGGCGACGTCCTCCTCCTCTCCCACGGGGGCGTGCAGGGAGACCGGTTCCTGGGCTAGCCGCAGCACCTCGCTGACGCGTTCCTCGGTGAGGTCGAGGCTGGCGGCGACCTCCTCGGGGGTCGGTTCGCAGCCGCGCTCCTGGAGCATCCGGCGCTGGACGCGTACGACGCGGTTGATCAGCTCGACGACATGGACCGGGACGCGGATGGTGCGGGCCTGGTCGGCGAGGGCGCGGGACATGGCCTGGCGGATCCACCAGGTCGCGTAGGTGGAGAACTTGTAGCCGCGGGCGTAGTCGAACTTCTCGACGGCGCGGATCAGTCCGAGGTTTCCCTCCTGGACGAGGTCGAGCATGGTCAGCCCGCGGCCGACGTAGCGCTTGGCGACGGAGACCACGAGGCGGAGGTTGGCCTCGATGAGGCGGCGCTTGGCCATCCGGCCCAGGACCACCAACTTGTCCAGGTCGTAGGCGAGTTGGGAGTCCAGGTCGGGGGTTCCGGTGAGCTTCTCCTCGGCGAACAGGCCGGCCTCGACACGGCGGGCGAGCTCGACCTCCTCGGCCGCGGTGAGCAGCGGGATCCGGCCGATCTCGCGGAGGTACTGGCGGAAGAGGTCGGAGGACGGGCTGCCGGTCCCGGGGTGGGGCGGCGGCTCGGGGGTGATCTCCTCCAGGACCATCTCGGCGGCGGGGGGTTCGGGCTGCTGCGGGACCGTGACCTGCCCGGTCGGCAGGTCGGCGTTGACCGGGGTGGCCGGTGTGCCGGCGGCCGGTGCGTCGGGGAGGGTCTGGGTCTGCACGGGGGCGACCTCCAGGGTGATCGCGTCTGGGGCGGCAGAGAGCCCGGGAACGGTCGCGGCCGAGCCGCCGTCCGTCCCGTACGTCACGAACGGCTGCGCGGGCGACCCGCGGCCCGTACGGGGGTGCGTACGACCGGGTGTGCCGCGCTCCGAGGACTCAGGCACCGTTCCTCAGTGTGGAGTACGACACACTCCCGCCACGAGGGGCGTGCGGGCACTTTTTGAGTCCGGTCCGTGACCGGATGGCTACCGGGAGGTGCCGGGCGGCCCGGGAGGCGCCGCTACAGGGCTCCGTAGCCGCGCTCGCGGAGGGCCTGGCCGTACTGCTGGAGGACCCAGAGCTCGTTCTGGACGGCGGCCAGGTGCTCGGGGTCGGCGCGCGGGCCCAAGCGCTGGAGGGTGCCGCGGATCTCGGTGACCCGCTGGTTGACGGCGGCGAGGCGGACGGCGACCAACTGGACGCCGGCGTACGCCTCGTCGGGCTCGCGGCGGGTGTGCAGCGGCTCCACGGTGAGCTCGGTGACCATGGCGCGGACGGTGTCGTCGGGCGCCGCCTCGCGGACCCGGGGGACATAGCCGCTGTCCGCGGCGCCGGCCGCGGCGCCGCCGGCGTCCTCGATGCACTGGCGGACCACGGCGTAGGGCGGCGCGGTGAACTCGTCGGCGCCGTATGCGTCGAAGGCCGGGGAGACCAGGTCGGGGCGCTGGAGTGCGAGCTTGAGCAGCTCCCGCTCGACGCGGTGGGCGGGGCTGCGGAGGTTGAGGGCGGGGCCGCCGGTGCCGGCCGCGGGGCGCTGCGGGGCGGCGGCCGGGGCCGGGCCGGGGCGCTGCGGGCGGCCCTGGCCGGAGCCGCCGTCGCGCCCGCGCTCCCGGGCCCAGCGGGCGAGCTGGCCGACCCGGCGGACGACGAACTGGGTGTCCAGGATGCCGAGCATGCCGGCCAGCTGGACGGCGGATTCGTGCTGGATGGAGCTGTTCTTGATGTTCGCCACGATGGGGGCCGCCTCGTCCAGCGCGGCGGCCCGGCCCACGGTGGTGTCCAGGTTGTGCCGGGAGACGACGTGGCGCAGCGCGAACTCGAAGAGCGGGGTACGGGACTCGACGAGGTCGGCGACCGCCTGGTCGCCCTTGGCGAGCCGCAGGTCGCAGGGGTCCATGCCGCCGGGGGTGATCGCGATGGAGGTCTCGGCGGCGAACTTCTGGTCGTCCTCGAAGGCGCGCAGCGCGGCCTTCTGGCCGGCGGCGTCGCCGTCGAAGGTGAAGACGACCTCGGAGCCGGAGTTGTCCATCAGCAGACGGCGGAGGATCTTGATGTGGCCCTCGCCGAAGGCGGTGCCGCAGGTGGCGATGGCGGTGGTGATCCCGGCCAGATGGCAGGCCATGACGTCGGTGTAGCCCTCGACGACCACCGCGCGGTTGGTCCTGGCGATCTCCTTCTTGGCGAGGTCGATGCCGTACAGGACATGGGACTTGCGGTAGTTGGGGGTCTCGGGGGTGTTCAGGTACTTCGGGCCGTTGTCGTCGTCGCGGAGCTTGCGGGCGCCGAAGCCGACGACCTCGCCGGCGATGTCGCGGATGGGCCACATCAGACGGCCGCGGAAGCGGTCGATGGGGCCGCGGCGGCCCTCCTGGGAGAGGCCGGAGAGGATCAGCTCCTGGTCGCTGAAGCCGCGCCCGCGCAGGAAGCGGGTGAGGTGATCCCAACCGGCGGGGCTGTAGCCGACGCCGAAGTGCTGGGCTGCGGCCTGGTCGAAGCCGCGCTCGGCGAGGAACTTCCGGGCGATCTCGGCCTCGGGGGCGTCCAGCTGCTCCACGTAGAACGCGGCGGCGGCCTTGTGGGCCTCCACGAGGCGGGTGCGCTCGCCCTGCTGGCGGCCGGGGGTGTAGCCGCCCTCCTCGTACCGGAGGGTGATGCCGGCCTGGGAGGCGAGGCGCTCGATGGTCTCGGCGAAGGAGAGGTGGTCGATCTTCATGATGAAGTCGACGGTGTCGCCGCCCTCCTGGCAGCCGAAGCAGTGGTAGAGCCCCTTGGCCGGGCTCACGTGGAACGACGGGGACTTCTCGTCGTGGAAGGGGCACAGGCCCTTGAGATTGCCGCCGCCGGCGTTGCGGAGCTGGAGGTACTCGGACACGACGGCGTCGATCGGGACCGCGTCCCGCACCGCCTTCACATCGTCATCGTTGATCCTGCCTGCCACGCCTGAATTCTACGGTGGGGGTCGGACATCGCCGGGCGGGGCGGGGTTCGGTGCGGGGGGGTGGGGCGGGGCTCAGGCCGGTGCGGCCCGGACTCGCTGCCTTGGACTCGGCTGCCTTGGAGTCGGTTGCCTTGGAGTCGGTTGGCGAGGGCGTGCGGCGGGGCCTCCGCTTCCCCCCACCCCCGAACCCACCCCCCGCCCCCTCCCCCGAAGGGGGAGAGGGGGAGGGGGCGGGGGAAGCATTCCGCGTCCGCCCGGCCCGCACCGCCCACACCGACCGCCCGGCCCCGCCCGCCGGCCCCACAGCCCCGCCCGTCGGCCCGGCAGCCCGCCGCGCCCCTGGCTGCCCCTCCCCGCGTCGCCGCCCCGCTCCCCCACGTCGCCCCCCTCCGGCGCGTCGCCCGCTACCCTCCGGCTCGGCGCCGATCATGCGGATGCCGGGGTTCAAAGCAGCGGCAGCAGCGGTAGCGGCGGACGTCGGCCCGCTGCCGCCGGGGGGCGCCGGGCCCGGGAGCACGGCAGGGGCGTGGGGTGCGCCCGGCCCACCGGCCGCCTACCGGCCTCCCGCCTGGCGGCCTCCCGGACGTCGTCGAACGGGACCCGCCACCGGCCGGGACGGACGTACCCGTGGCGGCCATGGGTCTCCTGCGCCCTATAGCCCCTATAGCCCCCTACGGCACCAGCGACTCCAGAGGAACGGACGGGTCCTGAAGCTTCTCGGGGTCCAACGGGGCGCCGGAGCGGATCAGTTGCTGGACGGTGTCGGTGACGTCCCAGACGTTGACGTTCATGCCGGCCAGCAGGCGTCCTTCGCTGAGCCAGAAGGCGATGAACTCCCGCTTGCCGACGTCGCCGCGGCACACGACCTGGTCGTACGAGCCGGGCGGGGCGTAGCCGGAGTACTCCATGCCGAGGTCGTACTGGTCGGAGAAGAAGTACGGGATGCGGTCGTAGCTGACGTCCTGGCCGAGCATGGCGCGGGCCGCGGCGGGGCCGCCGTTGAGGGCGTTGGCCCAGTGCTCGACGCGCAACCGGGTGTCGAGCAGCGGGTGGTCGGCGGCGGCGACGTCGCCGGCGGCGTAGATGTACGGGTCGGAGGTGCGCAGCGCGGCGTCGACGGCGATGCCGCCGCCGTCGGCGCGGTCGACGACGTCGAGGCCGGCCTGTTCGGCGAGGGCGGTGCGCGGGGCGGCGCCGATGGCGGCGAGTACGTCGTGGGCGGGGTGTTCCTCGCCGTCGTCGGTGCGGACGGCCAGCACCATGCCGTCGTGGCCGACGATTTCGGTGAAGCGGGCGCCGAAGTGGAAGCGGACGCCGTGTTCGCTGTGCAGGTCGGTGAAGAGCGCGCCGAGTTCGGGCCCGAGGATGCCGTGCAGCGGGGTCGGTTGGGGCTCGACGATGGTGACCTCGGCGCCGTAGGAGCGGGCGGCGGCGGCGACTTCGAGGCCGATCCAGCCGGCGCCGGCGATGACCAGGTGGCCGTTGTCGCGGCCCAGGGAAGCCAGCACGCCGCGCAGCCGTTCGGCGTGCGCGAGGCGCCGGAGGTGGTGCACGCCGGCGAGCCCGGTGCCGGGGATGTGCAGGCGGCGCGGTTCGGCGCCGGTGGCCAGCAGCAGCTTGTCGTAGGCGATGAGGGTGCCGTCGCCCAGGCGTACGGTCTTGGCCGCGGGGTCCAGGTGGACGGCGGGCTGGCCCAGGTGGAGCTCGATGTGGGCCTGGGCGTAGAAGGCGGGTTCATGGATGAACACGCTGTCCCGCTCGTCCTTGCCGAGCAGGTACCCCTTGGAGAGCGGGGGCCGCTCGTAGGGGTGGTCGCGCTCGTCGCAGATGAGGATCACCCGGCCGGTGAATCCCTCTGCGCGGAGAGTCTCCGCGGCCTTCGCTCCGGCCAGGCCACCCCCGACGATGACGAACGTCTGGTGTGCGTCGACCACTTGCTTCCTCCTCGTTGCGGTGCCGTACGTCCGCGTCCGCGTCCGTAAACGCCCCCGTTGTCGCCCCCGTTGGTGCTCCCCGTTGCGCGTGCCCCCGTTGCTCCGTTCGTTCGTGTGCGGTGCCCCGTGCGAATCGTCGTGGACGAGCGTCCCGCACGGAGCGTGATGGGGGAAGAGGGGCTGCCCCCCTAGGGTCACCCTGGGTTGCCCCAAGCGTTACCAGGGGGACGTGTGAGACGGGCGTGAAGAGAGCGCGCGGAGGCGTCCGTGAGGGCCGCGATCTGGTCGATGACGGCGCGCATCCGGGCGGTGTCGTCGGCCGCCGCGGCGAACAGCGAACGGAACTGCGGATCAAGGCCGTCCGGGGCGCGGGCGAGCAGCGCCTCGGCGAGTTCGGCGATCACCACGCGCTGGTCGGCGCGGAGGGCTTCCTGGTCGGGGCGCTGTATGACGTACCGGTCGGCGACCGCTTTGAGAACGGCGCATTCCAGCCGGGTTTCGGCCGGAACCACCAGCTCCGCCGCGTAGCGGGTGAGCCGCCCGGCCCCTCCGCCGGAGCCCGGACGGCTCCGGGGGTACCCCCATCGGGCCCGGGTCGCGCCCTCGGCGGCCTGGCAGAACCGGCCGATCAGCTGGCTGGTGGCGTCCTTGAGGCGGGCCTGGGCGAGCGCCGTGCCGTCGTAGCCGTGCGGCCACCACTCCTGGTCGAGGAGGCGGTCCAGGGCGGCGGCCAGTTCCGCCTCGCCGGCGCCGGGGGCGTAGCGCTCGGCGGCCACCGCGAAGATCTCGGCGCGTTCGGCGTCGGCGAGCAGCACGTTGGGGTCGAGGTGGCCGGCGTGCAGCCCGTCCTCGACGTCGTGCACCGAGTACGCGACGTCGTCGGACCAGTCCATGACCTGCGCCTCGAAGCTGCGGGCGGCGGTCGGGGCGCCGGCGCGGAACCACGCGTAGACCGGCAGGTCGTCCTCGTAGACGCCGAACTTCGGGGAGTCGGGGTCGTCGGGGTGCCCGCCGCGCGGCCAGGGGTACTTGGTGGCGGCGTCCAGGGCGGCGCGGGTGAGGTTGAGGCCGACGCTGACCGGGTGGCCGTCCGCGGCGGGCACGAACCGCTTGGGCTCCAGACGGGCCAGCAGCCGCAGCGACTGGGCGTTGCCCTCGAAGCCGCCGCAGGGCGCGGCGACCTCGTTGAGGGCCTGTTCGCCGTTGTGGCCGAAGGGCGGGTGGCCGAGGTCGTGCGCCAGGCAGGCGGTCTCGACCAGGTCGGGGTCGCAGCCGAGGGCGGCGCCCAGTTCCCGGCCGACCTGGGCGCACTCCAGGGAGTGCGTCAGCCGGGTGCGGGGGCTGGCGTCCCAGGCGTGGGTGTGGGTGCCGGGGGTGACGACCTGGGTCTTGCCGGCGAGCCGGCGCAGCGCGGCGGAGTGCAGGACCCGGGCGCGGTCGCGTTGGAAGGCGGTGCGTCCGGGGCGTTTGTCCGGTTCGGGGACCCAGCGTTCGGCGTCGGCCGCGGTGTAGCCGGGAGTCGTCGGGTGCGGAGCCGGGCCCGCTTCCGGGGGCGGAGGGGTGGTCGGTGTTGTGCCCGTCATACAGCGACGGTAGCCGCCCTGATGCCCTCGGTGCCGGATCCGGTACGCGCGCTGAGCGCCTGGTCGTAGCGGTGCAGGACGAGCCGGGCCAGTGCGGTGTGGTCGCCCAGGGGGCCGGCGGCGGGCCCGGGGGCGGCTGCCGCGCACTGGTCGGCGAACCGGCCGGGGGCGGTGAAGCAGGCGGCGACGGCTATCCGGCGGGGGTCGTGGCCGCGAGCGGTGAGGGTCCGTATCGCCTCGGGGACGGTGGGGGCGGCGGCGGAGGCGTAGGCGGGGAGGACGGGCAGGCCGCCGAGGCGGGCGGAGAGCAGCCGGGCGGTGCGGGCGGTGTCCTCGGCGGAGCGGGGTGCGCGGGAGCCGGCGGCGGCGAGTACGACCGCGCTGCGGGCCCGGGGGCGGGCGGACAGGCCGGCCTCCAGGAGGCGGTCGTGCAGCGCCTCGGCGAGGAGGGGGTGCGGGCCCAGGGGTGCGGCGATCCGGCCGGTGAGGTGGTCGGCGGCGGCGAGTGCGGCCGGCAGGTCGTGGGTGACGTGGTGGCCGTGGGTGAGGAGCAGCGGTACGAGAACGGCCTGGCCGCGCAGCCCGGCGAGGGTGTCGGCGAGCAGCGGCCGGTCGAGCTCGATGTGGCCGAGGCGTACGGGCAGGCCGGGGCGGAGGGCGCGGACGCGGGCGAGGAGGGCGCGGACGGTGGGGGCGGCCTGGGGGTGGCGGCTGCCGTGGGCCACGGCCACGAGGGTGGGCGCGGCGGCCCGGGCGGGGGCGGGCGCGGGGGCCTCGGGGGCGGGGCGGGTCCCGGTGGGGCGCCGGTAGCCGTGCAGGTGGACGGTGCGGAGCCGGCTGTTGAGCTGGTCGGTGATCGCGGACGCGAGCTCGGCCGCGCCGATGGGGGCGGCGGGCGGGGCGGCGGGGTCGTGCGGATCCGGAGCGGGGTGGTGGGGTGTCGGCGCCGTCATGGACCGAGCCTGGCAACCGTTCGTTGCGGTTCCGTTTCCCCGGTGGGAACTCTGTGTGCCGTCGCACCTCAGCGGCCCGCGCGCCCCGTGGGAGGTCTCCGCCGCCCGCCCGAAACACACCCGATCCGTGCCCGTAACAGGCCCGTACCACGCTGTGTGCATGGACGCCGCGACCGTTGAGACCCACTGCCCGTACTGTGCCCTGCAATGCGGTATGGGTCTGCGGCCCGCCGGCCGGGGTGCCGGGCCCGCCGTGGAGGTCGTCGAGCGGACCGCCTTCCCCGTGAACCGGGGCGCCCTGTGCGGTAAGGGCCGTACCGCCGCCGAGCTGCTCACTCCGGGGGCGCGGCTGTCCTCCCCCCTGGTGCGGGAGGCCGCCACGGGGGAGCTGGTGCCGGCCGGCTGGGACGAGGCGCTGGACCGGGTCGCGGACGGGCTGCGGCGGGCCGGCGCGGCCCACGGGAAGGACGCGGTCGCGGTGTTCGGCGGCGGTGGGCTGACGAACGAGAAGGCGTACACGCTGGGCAAGTTCGCGCGGGTGGTGCTCGGCACGTCGCAGATCGACTACAACGGCCGGTTCTGCATGTCGTCGGCCGCGGCGGCGCACGGCCGGGCGTTCGGGCTGGACCGCGGGCTGCCGTTCCCGCTGGCCGATGTGGCGCGTACCGGGTGCGTCATCCTGGTCGGGTCCAACCTGGCCGAGACGATGCCGCCGGCGCTGCGCTATCTGACCGAGCTGAAGGAGAACGGCGGCCGGCTGATCGTCGTCGACCCGCGCCGCACCCGCACCGCCGAGCAGGCCGATCTGCATCTCGCGCCCCGGCCCGGCACGGATCTGGCGCTGGCCCTGGGGCTGCTGCACCTGGTGGTGGCGCAGGGCCGTACGGACGAGGAGTTCATCGCGGAGCGCACCAGCGGCTGGCCGGAGGCGCGGGCCGCCGCGATGGCGCACTGGCCGGAGATGGTGGAACGGATCACCGGCGTTCCGGTTCCGCAACTCCGCGAAGCGGTCCGGATGTTCTGCGACGCCCCGTCCTCGATGGTGCTGACGGCGCGCGGCCCGGAGCAGCAGGCGAAGGGCACCGACACCGTGGGGGCGTGGATCAACCTGTGCCTGGCGACCGGGCGGGCGGGCCGGGAGCTGTCCGGTTACGGCTGCCTGACCGGCCAGGGCAACGGCCAGGGGGGACGCGAACACGGCCAGAAGGCGGACCAGTTGCCCGGCTACCGCAAGCTGGACGACCCGGCGGCGCGCCGCCATGTGGCGCAGGTGTGGGGCGTCGAGGCGGAGTCGCTGCCGGGTCCGGGCCGCAGCGCGTACGAACTGCTGGAGGCGCTGGGCGGCGAGGTCCGGGCGCTGCTGCTGATGGGCTCCAACCCGGTCGTCTCCGCGCCGCGCGCCGCCCATGTGGAGGGGCGGATCCGGTCGCTGGACTTCCTGGCGGTGGCGGACGTGGTGCTGTCCGAGACGGCTCAACTGGCCGATGTGGTGCTGCCGGTCGCCCAGTGGGCGGAGGAGACCGGCACCACGACCAACCTGGAGGGCCGGGTGCTGCTGCGCCGCCGCGCGGTGGACCCGCCGCCCGGGGTGCGGACGGACCTGGAGGTGCTCGGCGGTCTGGCGGCGCGGCTGGGGCACGCCAAGGGCTTTCCGAGCGACCCGGAGGAGGTCTTCGACGAGCTGCGGCGCGCGTCGGCGGGCGGTCCGGCGGACTACTCGGGGATCACCTACGGGCGGATCGCGGCGGAGGACGGGGTGTTCTGGCCGTGCCCGGCGGGGCCGGAGCCCGCAGCTGACGGCGAGCCGGCGGCCGACGGGGCGCCCGGCGGCGGGCCGGCGACCAACGGGATGTCAGACGGCGAACCGGCGGACTCCGCGGCGGCGCCGCCGGTCCCGCACCCCGGGACCCCGCGCCTCTTCCTCGACCGGTTCGCGACGCCCGACGGCCGGGCCCGGTTCGTCCCCGTGGCGCACCGCCCGGCGGCCGAGGAGACCGACACCGCGTACCCGGTGGTGCTGACCACGGGGCGGGTGCTGGCCCAGTACCAGTCGGGGGCGCAGACCCGCCGGGTGGCCGAGCTGAACGCGGCCGAGCCCGGCCCGTACGTCCAGCTCCATCCGCAGCTGGCGGAGCGGCTCGGCGTCGCGGACGGCGAGCCGGTGGCGGTGGTCTCCCGGCGCGGCCGGGCGGTCGCACCGGCCCGGGTGAGCGGGACGATCCGCCCGGACACGGTGTTCATGCCGTTCCACTGGGCCGGCGAGGGCCGGGCCAACTCGCTGACCAATCCGGCCCTCGACCCGGTGTCCCGGATGCCGGAGTTCAAGGTGTGCGCGGTGCGGCTGGAGCGGGTGGAGCCGGTCTGACCCAGGTCTGCTCGGCGAACCAGAACCGACTCCCCGTCAGAACGCGTCGAGTTCCTTCAGGTACGCGGCCCGCGTCTCCTCGTCCAGGAACGAGGCCAGGAAGGAGTTGCGGGCCAGCGTCCGCAGCGTCGCGTCGTCCAGCCCCAGGGCGTCCCGTACGGCGATGAAGTTGTCGTCCGCGTAGCCGCCGAAGTAGGCCGGGTCGTCGGAGTTGACGGTCACCAGCAGCCCGGCGTCCAACATGGCGGGCAGCGGGTGGCCGGCGAGGTCGTCGACGACCCGCAGCCGGACGTTGGAGAGCGGGCAGACGGTCAACGGGACGCGGTCGGCCACCAGGCGGGCCACCAGCCGCTCGTCCTCAAGGGAGCGCACCCCGTGGTCGATCCGGTCCACGCCGAGGACGTCCAGCGCTTCCCAGACGTACGAGGCCGGGCCCTCCTCCCCCGCGTGGGCCACGCACTTGAGCCCGGCCTGCCGCGCCAGCTCGTAGACCTCCCGGAACTTCGACGGCGGGTGGCCGACCTCGGCCGAGTCCAGGCCGACGGCGGTGATCCGGTCGAAGTACGGGCGGGCCGCCTCGAAGGTCTCCAGGGCCGAGTCGGCGCTCTCGTCCCGCAGGAAGCACATGATCAGCCGGGTGGTGATGCCGTGGGTCTCCGGCGCGGCGTCCAGGGCGCGGGACAGCCCGCGGACGACCGTCCCTATGGGGACACCGCGGGCGGTGTGCGCCTGCGGGTCGAAGAAGATCTCGGCGTGCCGGACGCCCTGCTCCTTGGCGCGCGCCAGGTAGGCGTCGGCCAGGTCGGCGAAGTCGTCCTCGGTGCGGAGGACCGCCATCAGCGCGTAGTAGAGGTTCAGGAAGGACTGGAGGTCGGTGAAGGAGTAGGCGCGGCGCAGGTCGTCCTCGGTGGCGTACGGCAGGGTGACGCCGTTGCGCTCGGCGAGCGCGAAGGCCAGTCCGGGCTCCAGGGTGCCCTCGATGTGGAGATGCAGTTCGGCCTTGGGGAGGGGGCGATGGGCGGGGGCACTCGGGGAGTTGGAAGGCACTCGGGTCACACCTGTTCTGCTCTGCGGGGGTACTGCGGGGCCCGCTCCGGGGCACCGGAAGCACCGGTTCCGCGGTACGGGAGGAGTCGTCCAGGCTATCCGGGGTCATCCGGGGTTTCCCGCGGGGTGTCCGGGGCGCCCGGTCCAGTCGCCGCCGGCGACCGGCGTCCCGGTGGCCCGCAGCCGGGCGGCCGGCGGCCCGGCCACCAGGTAGACCCAGGCCCGTACGGTCCCGCCGTCCGCGCGGACCGCCTCGGTGGCCACCCGCTCGTAGAGGTTGTGGCCGCTCCCCTCGGCGCCCGGGGTGTAGCCCTCCAGCCGGTCCAGCGCGGTGCGCACGTCCTCGTAGTCGGCGGCGCGCGGCAGCACCAGCGCGCCGTGCACCACGGCGTCCGCCGGCCCGGCGACGGCGTACGGGTACCCGGGGCCCTCGTAGAGCAGCACGCCACGGATGCGGGCCGGTTCCTCGGAGGCGGTCCGGCCGCGCAGGAACCGGGCGTGGTTGGCCTCGCCGGGCCGCAGCGTCCCGTAGACGAAGAACGGCAGGCGCTCGTCCTCGATGGTCATCGGCGGCGGTCCTCTCCCATGGTGGCGAACGGCGTCCCGGCCACAGTCCCATCCCCGTGACCCGTGGCCTGTGACCCGTGACGCCATCGTCCCCCGGCTGCAACCGCGCCGGCCCGTGGTACGTCGCAGCTTGCGACATCGCCCACGGGCGGCGGGCCACGGACAGGGGCGGGAATGCGGGGAATGCGGGGGCGGCGGGCCGGACTGCCGGACTGTATACGGCGGGTACGGATGCTGGGCATCCGGGCGGTACGGGGCATGCGGGTACCGCGGTGGCTGCCGCGCCCGCGGATACCGCGGACCCGGCGCGGGCAGCGGCGCGCGTTCCAGGCGGTCGTGGTGCTGACCGTGCTCGCCCTGGCGCCCGCGACCTGGCTGAACGCCACCGCGGGCCCGCGCGTCCGGACCGTCGCGGCGGCGCCCGCCGCCCCGGTGGCCGTGGTCTTCGGCGCCGGCCTGTGGAACGGCGAGCCGTCTCCGTACCTCGCCCACCGGCTGGACGCCGCCGTGCAGCTCTACGACCGCGGCACGGTCCGCGCGATCCTGGTCACCGGCGACAACAGCCGGCACGACTACGACGAACCGGACGCGATGCGCGGCTATCTGGTACGGCACGGCATCCCGGCCCACAAGATCGTCAGCGACTACGCGGGCTTCGACACCTGGAACTCCTGCACCCGCGCGCACCGCGTCTTCGGCGTGGACCGGGCGGTTCTGGTCAGCCAGGGCTTCCACATCCGGCGCGCGCTGGCGCTGTGCACGGCGGCCGGTATCGAGTCGTACGGCGTCGGGGTCGCCGCCAACCACGACCTGACCTGGGCCTACGGCGGCGTGCGGGAGATCTTCGCGGCGGGGAAGGCGGCGGCGGAGGCGCTGCTGCGGCCCGATCCGCGGTTCCTCGGCCCGAAGGAGAAGGGCGTGGCGGAGGCGCTGCACTGACGGCACCCGCCTCCGGTCACGCCCCCGCCCTCGGGCCCCGGGCCCTCAGAGGAGCCCGGCACCTCCGTCCGAACCCGTCATGTTCGGCGTGTTCTGTCCGCTCTGCGAGTCGTCCGTGCCCGGCGCGCTGTCCGTGCTCGGCCCGTTGTCCGTGCTCGGCAACCCCAGCGGGCCGTCCGTACCCTGACCGCCCTGAGCGCTCTGCCGGCTCTGCTGGTCCTGCTGGTCCTGCTGGTCCTGCTGGGGCTCCTGGTTCTGCTGACTCTGCTGGGACTGTTGGCTCGGCTGGCTCTGCCGGGTCTGTTGGCTCGGCTGGCTCTGCTTGCTCTGCTTGCTCTGTTTGCTCTGCTGGTTCTGCGCGCTCAGGGCGTTCTGGGTGTTCTGCGCGCTCTGTGCGCTCTCCTTGACGGCGCGGTTGTAGAGGCTGCGGATCTCCTTCCCGAAGTACGGGCTGTAGGAGACCCGGTCGCTGTGCGGGCCGCTGGGACCACCGCCGTTGACGCCGCCGATGAGGCCGATGACCCGGCCGGTCTGCGTGTGCTCGTCGAAGTTGGCCAGCCAGGGGCTGCCGGAGGTGCCGCCGAAGAAGCCACCGCAGTCCAGGCGGAGTTCGCGGGTGCCGACCAGGCGGCTGGTGCGGGCGTCGCAGCGTACGGCGCGGTCCGCCGGGTCGCTCTGCGCGCTGGGGTAGCCGATGACACTGACCTGGTTGCGGTAACCGGGCGTGTCGGTCAGGACGTTGCCGCCGGTGACGGACTCGATCATCCGGCCGTGCTCGTCCGGGGCGACGGTGGCGAACGCGAAGTCCAGGTCGGCGCCGGCCCCGCTGGTGGCGCGGTCCGAGTAGGCGAACGTGTCGTCGATGGCCCACACCCCGTAGGGCTGGGATTCCGAACCCGACTGGTACTGCGGGACGAACGCGGCGCGCGCGCCCGGGTTGCAGTGCCCGGCGGTCAGCAGCAGATTGCCGTGCGGGCTGTGCACCACACTGGCGGTGCAGTGGTGCTCGCGCGCCTCCCCGTCGACGGAGAACAGCACGCCGACGGACGGGATGCCGTCGAAGTGACGTGCGGTCGGCGCGAGTTGCGGTGCGGGGGCGGCCGGCTCGTCGCCGCGCTCGTCGGGCGCCGCGGCACCGGCCATCCGCTGCGGCGTCCAGTAGGCGGCGGCGTCCCTGCTGGTCCAGGAGCCGTGCGGGTGGCTCTGGTGGCCGTAGGACACCTGGTCGCCGGGGGGACCGTCGGCCGCGTGGCTCACGGGGGAAGCGGCCAGGCACAGGGTCATGCCCAGGGCGAGCGTCGCCGCTCTCCCCCACCGGCAGCGCAGCCGCCGGCGGTGCACAACGGCGGCACCCGCCGCAACGGCCTTCGACATAGGGGCTGGTAGTGCCACGTCAGCTCGTCTCCTCTGCGACCCAGGCGAGATAGCCGGCGCCGCCGTGCGTGACCGGAGTCGCGATGATCTCCGGGGTCTCGTAGTCATGTGCGGCGAGGAGATGGCTCTCCAGCGCCGCGTACCGCGCGCTCGCCGTCTTGAACAGCACCTGCCACTCCCGGCTGGTCTCCACGGCGCCGTTCCAGCGGTAGACCGAGGTCACCGGCGCGCTGATCTGCGCACAGGCGGCGAGCCTCGCCTCGATCGCGCCGCGCGCCAGCCGCTCGGCCTTCTGCTCGCTGTCGGTGGTCGTCATCACGGTCAGAAAACGCGCCGGCTGCGCGGCCGGGGCCGGCACGGCAGGCGGTTCGTTCAGGGCGGTCGGGTCGGCCACGGTCACGCACCCTTCGCGGTCGGGGTGGGGGGTAGTGCCACTGCGGAGCACATTCGATCTTCGACGCTCATTCCTCGGCGTCCTGTGTCCATTGCTCGGTCCTCGGTCGCCGATCTCCGGTCGCGAGCCACTGATCTGCGGGATTTCCGGTCATCGGTCGTCGGTCGCCCCCCCGGCCCCGTCACCGGGCTCCGACCTCCGGGTATCGTCCTCCGCCATCGATCTTCCGCCATCGATCTTTCTATCCTTCGATCCAGGATCGCCTCGCATCGTACGGATCTTGATGATCAACTGGCGCGCGGCGGGCCGCTTCCCGCGCCCAAGCACCCGGACGCCCCATTCCCGTTCGTATCCTCCGGTCGTTCCCGTTCGTATGTGTCCGTCGTTCCCGTTGGCATCCGTCGGTCGTTCCCGTTCGCATCCGCCGACGGTTGCCGTTCGCATCCGTCAGCCGTTGCCATGCGCATGCGCCGACCCCGCGCCCGAACGCCCCGGTTGCGCCCTCCGGGTCAGGGACAACGATGGAGAGGGGAGTCCCGTGGAGAGGGAGTCCCGCCGCCGGCCCGCACGCGAAAGGCGAGCGCCATGGAGAATCTCGAAACCCTCGTCCGCGACCAACTCGACGACGCCCGCGCCTCCGCGCACGGACGCAGCGCGCACCTCTTCCTGCACGACGGCCCGCTGCGGCAGACCGTGATCGCGCTGCTGGCCGGCACGTCGCTGGACGAGCACAACGCGCCCCCGGCGGCCAGCCTCCAAGTGCTGCGCGGCCGGGTCCGGCTGACCGGCACCGGCTGGGGCCAGGTGCTGACCGCGGGGCAGGTGACGGCGATCCCGCACACCCGGCACGGCCTGACCGCCCTCGATGACTCGGTGGTGCTGCTGACCGCCGTCACGGCGGTACGCGAACCGCTGCGGGCCGCCGTGCCCGCGGGCACGGC
>NZ_KN708638.1:2606170-2643071 GCF_000805335.1 Streptomyces sp. CT34
CCGCCATTTCGACTCTTCACATTTTTCTGAATCTTCCGTACCATCGAAGCATGACAGCACTGACCAGCATGACCAGCGCGAGACCGAAGGTGCAGCTGACCGGGGTGAAGGAGACGCTCCTCGCCACGCTCTACGGCCGCGCGGTCGACAGCCGCTCGAAGAAACCGATACTCGGCGACACCATGGCCGTCGACACCGTGCGCCGCCTCGACTACGACTTCCGCAAGCTCGGGATGGGCGCCGGGGACTCGGCCGGAGTCGCCCTCCGCGCCCGGCAGTTGGACGTCTGGACGGCCCGCTTCCTGGCCCGGCACGAGGAGGCGGCGGTGGTGCATCTGGGCTGCGGCCTCGACACCCGTGTCCACCGCCTCGACCCCGGCCCCCGGGTGCGCTGGTACGACGTCGACTTCCCGGAGGTCATAGACCTGCGCCGGCAGCTCTATCCGGAGCGCCCCGGGTACACCGAGGTACCGACGTCCGTCACGGACCCGGCCTGGGTGGACCAGTTGCCCGCCGACCGGCCGACGCTGATCGTCGCCGAGGGCCTGCTGATGTATCTCACCGAGGAGGACGTCACCGCGCTCCTCCGCCGCCTGATGGCCCACGCCCCGAGCGGGGAGCTGGCCTTCGACGCCTTCAGCAGATTCGCGGTGCGCGCCGCGCGCCTCAACAAGGTCATCGTCAAGACCGGTTCGACGCTGCGCTGGGGCACGGACCCGGCCGGCATATCCCGGCTGAGCCCCCGGCTGGAGATCGTCGAGAACATCAGCGTCCTGGACCTGCCGGGTATCGAGAAGCTGCCCCTGGCCTACCGCGCGGCGGCCCGGGTCGCGGCGCGGATACCGGGGGGCCTGCGGGACATGTCGCGGCTCTACAACTGCCGATTCTGAAGCCGCCGCTGCTTCTGCTTCTGGTTCTGCTTCTGCTTCTGCTTCTGCTTCTCTTGCAGGGCCGCCGGATCGGAGGCGCCGCCGCGTCACCACAGTGGAGGGGACATCGGCGGGCCCGCACCCGCGCCCGAGCGATGGCGGGCGTCGGGGTCAGACCGCCAACCACTGGTCGTAGACCAGTTTGCACAGCAGGGTGATGACGACGATGACGAGCACACCGCGTACGAAACCGGCGCCGCGCTTGAGGGCCATCCTGGCGCCGACCGTGCCGCCGACGAGGTTGAACAGGGCCAGCAGCGCCCCCAGTTGCCACAGCACGGTGCCCTGGAGGGCGAACATGGTCAGCGCGCCGATGTTGGTGCAGACGTTGATGACCTTGGCGGTGGCGGAGGAGGTGACCAGGTCCATGTGGAGGAGGGCGGCCAGTGCGATAACGAGGAACGCGCCGGTGCCGGGGCCGATCAGCCCGTCGTAGAAGCCGATTCCCAGGCCCGCGACGAGGATTGCGGCGAGCACGCGCCGCCGGGTCACCGGGCCCGAGGGCGCGGGAGCGGTGCCGAACGCCGGGCGGAAGAGGACGAAGGCGAGGACGCCCAGGAGCACGGCCATGATCAGCGGGCGGAGCACCGCGCTGTTGATACCGGCCGCGAAGAACGCCCCGGCGAGAGATCCGGCGAGCGCGGCGGCGCCGATCCGCAGGGCGGTGCGGATGTCGATCGGGGCCTTGCGGACGTAGGTGACGGCGGCTGCGCTGGTGCCGACGATGGCGGTGGACTTGTTGGTGCCGAGGACGAACGCGGCGGGCGTGTGCGGAAGGCCGACCAGCAGCGCCGGGAGCAGCAGCAGCCCGCCGCCGCCCACCACCGCGTCGATCCAGCCGGCGGCGAGGGCGGCCAGGCAGAGCAGAGTCAGCGTGAACAGCGATATGTCAGGGGGCACCAGGTGATCTTACGAAGGGGGCGCGGCCCCGGACTCCGGATTATTGCCGTCCGGGATGCCGTCTAGGCTCCGGCCCATGGATACGGATACGGGTGCGGATACGGGTGCGGGTGCGGAAGCGCATGCATCACCGGTATCTCCGGAGTCGGAGTTCGTGATCGGGGGGAGCCTGGCCGTGCGGCGGCTGGGGCTCGGGACCGGCGGGCTCGTCGGGGCCGGGTACTGGGGGCCGCGGCATGACGACCCGCGGCACGCCGTCGCGCTGCTGCGCCGGGCAGTCGAGCGCGGGGTGACGCTGATCGACACCGCCGACAACTACGGTCCGGGCATCGCCGAGGAGTTGGTGGCGCGGGCGCTGTATCCGTATCGGGACGGTCTGGTGATCGCGACCAAGGGCGGGGTGGTGCGTACGGGGCCGGACGGCTGGCATATCGCCGGGCGACCGGAGGAGCTGCGCGCCATGTGCGAGGCGAGCCTGCGTCGGCTGCGTACGGACACCATCGACCTGTACCAGCTGCACCGGCTGGACCCCGAGGTGCCGATGGCCGACCAGCTGGGTGCGCTTCTGGAGCTCCAACAGGCCGGGAAGATCCGGCATATCGGGCTGGACAGCATCGGGGCGGCGGAGCTCGCGCGGGCGCAGGAGCTGGCCCCGATCGCGTCGGTGCAGAACCGCTACAACCTCCTGGACCGCGCCTCGGAGGACGTACTGGAACTGTGCGAGAGGGGAGGCACTGCCTTTCTGCCGTGGTTCCCGCTGGGGAACGGGGCACTGACGGGGGAAGCGGGCGAGGTGATCGCCGCGGTCGCCGCCGGGCACGGCGCGACCACGGGGCAGATCGCGCTGGCCTGGCTGCTGCACCGCTCCCCCGTCCTGCTGCCGACGCCCGGTACGGGCTCGCCCGCCCATCTGGACGAGAACCTGGACGCGGTACGGATCGCGCTCACGGAGGGGGAGATGGCGCGGCTCGATGCGGTGGTGGAGGGCCCGGACGTCCGGACGCGGTGACGCGCGCCCAGCACCGTCTGCCGGTCTACCGCCCCTTGCGGCGGCAGACCTCGCACGGGAACGGGCACGGCTTCACGGCCTCCCCCGCCGGTACGTGGACCACGGCGGCGGGGGACGGCTTCGGCAGCCGGGCGCCGCGGCTCCTCGCGACCCGGTGCACCTCGTCGAGCGAGTCCGTCAACTCGACGGTCAGCAGCTGGAGTTCACCGGACGTCCAGGCACGCCCGGCGAGCACGCGCCGTGACTCGTCGATGAGTTCGGCGGCCGAGTCGAGTTGCGCCGCCTCGATGCTGTCGGCGATACGGGACACGGGTCCGGTGCCGTCGCCCACGACGAAGCACGGCTTGCCGTCCGCACTCGACCACGGCAGAAGCCGCGCGGTAGCGTCGGTCATGTCGTCAACCTCCAGGGGGTTGGTGGCCACGCCCCCGGACCGGTCACGCGGTCGCGGGGGTCCTGGCGTTGCGGGTACTGGGTGTAGCCATTCGGTCACGTGGACAACGCAACGGGCAATAGAATGGGGTCACTTAAACGGCAGTGCTTACATCAACTGCCTGCGGCGATGCTGACCGCGACCGCAGAACGAGAGGTCACAGCATTGGACGAGACGACCCCGCCCGAGCACTTCAATCCACTCCAACGCTTCGGACTCGACGTCAAGCGGGTTCGCCTGGGACGCAAGCTCACGCAGAAGCGCTTAGGCGAGGCCACGGGCTACTCCTATGCGTACGTCAGCATGGTGGAGTCCGGGAAGGTGAAGGCCAGCGAGAAGTTCGCCGACGGCTGCGATCTCGCGTTCGGGACGAACGGGCTCTTCGCGGGCATGCTGCGAAGGATCGACGAAGGGGATCACCCGTCGTGGTTCGTCCCGTACTTGGATCTGGAACGGAAGGCGTCGCGGATTCTGACCTACCAGACGAACCTCGTAGCAGGCATGGTTCAGACAGAGGACTACGCGAGGGCCGTCTTCCGTGTCTCCAACCCCCACGCAAGCGCGGAGGGAATCAGGGACAAAGTTGCCGCGCGTGTACGGCGACGCGAGGTGTTCGAACGGGACACTCCACCGCGGCTGTGGGTCATCCTCCATGAGGCGTGTCTGCGGACCGTCATCGGGAGTGCCGAGGTCATGGCGGGGCAGCTCGACTACCTGCTCGCGGTAGCCGCGTCACCACACGTGGAACTTCAGGTCATGCCGTTCTCGGCGGGCATTCCGGCCACGTCCACGATGCCCTTCATCGTGTTGCGCTTCTTGGACTCCCCCACCGTGTTGTACACGGAGACCCGGGTAGGAGGCAGGATGCATGATTCCGCACAAACGGTCGACACGGCCCTGGATGACTACGATCTGCTCAGGGCGCACTCGTTGGCCCCGGATCAATCACTGGCCCTGATCAAGAAACTGCTGAAGGAGTACCGAGCATGAGCCCCGACTTGGATCTCGCCGCCGCTACGTGGATCAAGTCGTCCTACAGCGAGGGCAACGGCGGGGCGTGTGTCGAGTTCACCCGAGACTTCACCTGGGTCAAGTCGTCCCACAGCGACGCCAACGGCGGGGAATGCCTCGAATTCAGCCGCGACCTCGCCTGGGCCAAGTCCTCCTACAGCGAAGGCAACGGCGGAGACTGCATAGAGTTCTCCCCCGCCCACTCCGCAACCCACGGCGTCGTCCCCATCCGAGACAGCAAGGTTCCGGGTGGGCCCGCGATCGTGGTGTGCGCGGCGGGGTGGTCCTCGTTCGTCGCCGCGGTCAAGAATGGAGGGTTCCCCACCTGAGGAGCCCGTATGAACCTTCGTGACGACGCCCGCGCGCTCTCCGACGACCTCGTACAGCTGCGGCGCTCGCTGCACCGGATTCCCGAGACCGGGCTGGATCTGCCCCGTACGCAGGAGGCCGTACTGGCCGAACTGGACGGGTTGCCATTGGAAGTGCGTACCGGGGGCGGGCTCAGCTCGGTGACCGCGGTGCTGCGCGGATCGGCGCCCGGACCGACCGTACTGCTGCGCGGCGACATGGACGCACTGCCGGTCCACGAGCGCACCGGGCTCGAATTCGCGGCCGGCAACGGCAACATGCACGCCTGCGGCCACGATCTGCACACCGCCATGCTGGCCGGCGCGGCCAAGCTGCTCGCCGCGCACCGCGACCGGCTCGCGGGCGAGGTGCTGTTCATGTTCCAGCCCGGCGAGGAGGGTTACGACGGCGCCCGGCACATGCTGGCCGAGGGGCTGCTGGACGCGGCCGGGCAGCGGCCGGTGGCGGCGTACGCCATCCACGTACTGTCCGCGGGGGTGCCGAGCGGCGTGTTCGGGACCCGGGGCGGGCCGGCGCTGTCCGCGTCGAACGTGCTGCGGGTGACCGTACGGGGCGAGGGCGGGCACGGGTCGATGCCGCACCGGGCCAAGGACCCGGTGCAGGCCGGGTGCGCCATGGTGACCGCGTTGCAGGCGTGGATCACCCGTACCTTCGACGTGTTCGACCCGGTGATCCTCACCGTGGGCACCTTCCACGCGGGGACGAAGCAGAACGTCATCCCGGAAGCGGCGGTCTTCGAGGCGACGGTGCGCAGCTTCTCGGACCGGGCGCAGGCGCGGGTCAAGGACGGCACCGTGGAGGTGTGCCGGGGCATCGCGGCGGCTTACGGGGTGGGCGTGGACGCGGAGTTCAGCGAGGTGTATCCGATCACCGTCAACGATGACGCGGCGGCGGAGTTCGCGGCGGACACGGTGCGCGAGGTGCTCGGCGAGGAGCGGTACGCACCCATGCGGCAGCCGCTCCAGGGCTCGGAGGACTTCTCGCGGGTGCTGGCGGAGGTGCCCGGCGCGATGCTGGTCCTGGGTTCGCCGCCGGCCGGTGTCGATCCGGAGCGCAGCGCCAACAACCATTCTCCGCTGGCGGAGTTCGACGACGCGGTGCTGGCGGACGGGGCGGCGGTGTACGCGGAGCTGGCGGCGCGGCGGCTGGCCGGGTGAAGTGCCCGCGGCCCGGCGCCCCTTGGACGGTCCGGTGGCTTCTTAGAAGGTTCTTAGAGCCGGGCACTATTCAAAGGGCATGGCATCCACACTCACCCGAGCGGTCGCCGCCTCACTGGCGCTGGCCGCCTCCGCGTTCGCGCTCGCCGGCTGCGGCAGCGCCACGGCCGGGACGGTCCACGGCAGTCGTCTCGAACTTCCCGTCGCCGGCGGTACAGCTGTCGTGGACACGGCGTCACTGGCAGTCACCGCGCGCACCGACGACGGGACGCGGCTGGTGCTGTCCGAGGCGGCGGCGAGCGGCCTCGGCAAGCCCGGCCCGGTGACCCGTACGGGCGCTACGGCACGCTGGAGCTATCCGGCCAAGGGGCTCCAGGTCACCGCGAGTTCGGAGCGGGGGCGGCTGCGCATCCGGATCCGGTCGGAGCGCGACGGGTCGGTGAGCTGGCCGGTGACCGGTACCGACCGGGCCGCGTCCGATATGCAGCTGCCGCGCGGCGAGGGCCTCGACATCCCCGTACGGGACGCGTTCTGGAACGGGCCGAAGGGCGGGCTGGCCGGCAGCACCGTCGACGTGGGCGGGGACCTGTCGCTGCCGCTGTGGGGCTGGTCCAGCGGGCGGCACGGCGTCGGCTATCTCACGCCCACCGACATCGGTACGACGCTGCGGTTCGCCTCCACCGGGGGACGACTGCGCGCCACCGCGGCGCACGACTTCGACTCCGGTGACGGGACGGGCGACTACGACGTCTCGTTCTCGCTCACCGACGGCGATCCGGTGGCCCCGGCAGCCGACTACCGCTCCTATCTCTCCCAGCACGGGCAGCTCGGCAGCCTGCGCGAGAAGATCGGGAAGAACCCGGCCCATGCGAAGCTGCTGGGCGCGTTCCACGCCTACCTGTGGGGCGAGGCGCGGACCGCGGCCGGGGTCGAGAAGCTGAAGAAGCTGGGCGTGGACCGGATGTGGCTTGGCTACGACTCCGGGCCGGACCCGATGAAGGCGGATGCCGCCCGGGCCGCGAAGAAGGCGGGGTATCTCGTCGGGCCGTACGACACGTTCGCCAACGGGCAGGATCCGAAGACGGCGGACAGCCCCACCTCGGCCTGGCCGGACAAGGTCTATCCGGACTTCTGCGTGCGGAAGGCGGACGGGACGCCGCAGACCGGTTTCGGGGGCCGCGGCTGCTATCTCAGCTCGCGCGCCTTCGAGAAGGCCGAGCCGACCAAGCACTATCTGGCCGACCGTACGCGGAAGATGACCGCCAACGGGGCGGACAGCTACTTCCTGGACGTGGACGCGACCGGCGAGGTGTTCCGCGACCACGGCGCGGGCCATGAGATGACCAAGGCGGGCGACCGGGAGAACCGGCTCGCCCGGATGCGGCGGATCGCCAAGGGCTTCGTCCTGGGCTCGGAGTCCGCCCAGCCCTGGGCCAACCAGGTGCTGGCCTTCGACCACGGTTCGGGGACGCCGGTCGGCGACGGGCTGTGGAAGCTGGAGCGGGACAAGGAGAAGTGGGGCGGCTACTTCCCGCAGAACGCCCCGAAGAACGCCTTCAAGCCGGTGTCGCTGCCGGCGGACCTGGCCACCGCGATGTACGAACCGAAGTACCGGGTGCCGCTGTACGAGACGGCGCTGCACGAGTCGCTGGTCAACGTGGAGCGGTGGGAGCTGTCGTACGACAAGCTGCCGGACCAGAAGACCACCCGGGCGCTGCTGGCGATGCTGTACAACACCCCGCTGAACTTCGCGCTCGACGGGCCGTCGTTGGAGAAGGACGGGAGGGAACTCGCCGCGCTGCAACGGTATTTCGCGCCGCTGCACCGTGCCGCCGGTGCCGAGCGGATGACGTCGTTCCGGTGGCTGACGGAGGACCGGAGTGTGCAGCGGACGGTGTTCGGGGACGGGGCGCTGACCGTCACCGCGAACTTCGGCGGCACTGCGCACGACGGGCTGCCGGGCGGCTGTGTGGACGCCCGGCTGCGGGGTGACGCGCAGCCGCGGCGGCTGTGCCCGGCACAGGTCGACAGCTGAGTCCAGCCAGCTGAGAGTCGGCAGCCGGCAGCCGAGAGTCAGCGGCCGAGTCTGGGCGGCTGAGTTTCGGCAGGGGTGTCGAAGGGGGCGGTCCTCCGGTGACTACGGCCGGCGAGCCGCCTCCAGGTAGCGGGGGTGAAGCAGTTCCACCGCCGTAGCACGGGGTGGGCGAGCGCTGGCAGTCCGTATACACGGCCGAGGAGGACGGCGAGGAGCGGGGACAGCGCGGTCGGCGGCGCGAGCAGCGCGAACGGGAGCCCACGGGCGCGCCGGGCGGCACCGTGGTGACCGTCACAGCCACCCTCCCCGCAGCCCCCGCGACCGCCCTTCCGCCGCCCCGAGGCCCGTGACCAGGGCTTTCGGGCGGACCCGGCGCCTCACACCGGCGCCGGGCGCCCGCTGAGCGCAGCGTTCCGCCGGGGAAACAGAAGAGATGCGGGCGGGTAACAGGCGCGCCGCAGGCTGACCAGCATGACCTCGACAACGCGGGAGCGCACGGCGCCACGAGTGGTGGTGATCGGCGGCGGTATGGCCGGAGCCCGGCTCGTACGGCAGCTGACCGCCGCACGGGCCGGCGCGGCTCCCGGCGCCCTCACCGTCATCGGCGAGGAGCCGTCCGCGCCGTACAACCGCGTGCTGCTCGCCGAGGTGCTCGCCGGCCGCTACGCACCGCAGGTCATCGCGCTGCCCGCGCCCGGCGCCGGGGTGGACTGGCGCAGCGGCGTACGGGCGGAGGCGATCGACCGGGAGGCGCGCCGGGTGCGGTGCGACGACGGCCGGGAGGTCGGGTACGACGTGCTGGTGCTGGCCACCGGCGCCAACCCGGTACTGCCGCCGCTGCGCGGGCTGTTCGCACCGGGGCGGCAGGATCTGCCGGACGGGGTGCATCCGTTCCGGACGCTGGACGACTGCCGGGCGCTGGCCGCGGCGGCGCGGCCCGGCGGGCCGGCCGTGGTGATCGGCGGCGGGCTGCTCGGGGTGTCGGCGGCGCGGGCCCTGGCCGCGCGCGGCGCGCAGGTCGTACTGGCCCACCAGGGCGAGCACTTGATGGAGCATCAGCTCGATCCGGGGGCCGCGGAGCTGCTGCGCGACCACCTCACCGCGCTCGGCATCGAGGTGCACACCGAGTGCCGGGTCCGGGGGATCGAGACCGCCGTGCCGGACGCGGCGGAGCCCGGCACCCGCCGGGTCCGGGCGGTGGAGCTGGCGGACGGCTTCCGGCTCGACGCCGAACTCGTCGTGCTGGCCTGCGGTGTGCGCCCGCGCACCGGCCTCGCGCACGCCGCCGGGCTGGACGTCGGCCGGGGCATCCGCGTCGACGACTCGCTGCGTACCTCCGATCCCCGGATCCACGCGGTCGGCGACTGCGCCGAGCACCGGGGGACGGTCTACGGCCTGGCGGGCGCCGCCCAGGAACAGGCCGATGCGCTCGCCCGCGTGCTGACCGCCCCCGAATCCCCCGCTCCCGTACCGGCCGACGCCGCCGCCGCACCGGAACCCGCCGCCCCGGCCTATACGGGCACCCGCCTGCTGACCCGGCTGACCCTCGCCGCCGAGGGCGCCCCCGCCACCGGGTCCGCCGCCACCGGGTCCGCCCCCTTCGACCTGGCCGCGTTCGGCCGGACCACCCCGCTCCCCGGCGACGACGTCATACGCCTCGCGGACGCCACCCGCACCGCCTACCGGAAGGTCGTCGTCCGCGGCGACCGGCTGGTCGGCGGCATCCTCCTCGGCGATCTCGGCACCGTCGGCGCGCTCGCCCGTACCTGGGAGGGCGACGAACAGCTCCCCGCAGCTCCGCTGCTCCACCTGCTCACCACCGACGGAGGCTTCTGATCATGGCCGCACCCGCCACCCCGGCAACGCCCGGCACCCACCACACCGCCGGCCCCACCATCGTCCTGGTCGGACACGGCATGGTCGGCCAGCGCTTCCTGGAGGAGCTCGCCGAGCGCGGGGTCACCGAGCGGGCGCGGGTGGTCGTGCTGTGCGAGGAGCCCCGCCCCGCCTACGACCGCGTCCAGCTGACCTCGTACTTCGCCGGCCGCACCCCGGACGAACTGAGCCTGACCGCCCCGGACTTCATGGCCCGGCACGGCGTCGAGCTGCACGTCGGCGACCCGGCCGAGGCGATCGACCGGGAGTCGCGCACCGTCACCGCCCGCTCCGGGCTGACCGTCCGCTACGACACCCTGGTGCTCGCCACCGGCTCGTACCCGTTCGTGCCGCCGGTGCCGGGCAAGGACAGCGCCGGGTGCTTCGTCTACCGCACCATCGAGGACCTGCTCGCCATCGAGGACTACGCCAAGACCGCCGAATCCGGCGTCGTCGTGGGCGGCGGGCTGCTCGGCCTGGAGGCGGCCGGTGCGCTCAAGGGGCTCGGACTGCGCACCCACATCGTGGAGTTCAACCCGCGGCTGATGGCGCTCCAGGTCGACGAGGGGGGCGGCAGCGCGCTGCGCCGCACCGTCGAGGAGATGGGCCTGGAGGTGCACACCGGCGTCGGCGGCAAGGAGATCACCGCGGACGAGAGCGGCGCGGTGACCGGTATGGAGCTGTCCGACGGGTCCCGTATCGCGACGGATCTGGTGATCTTCTCGGCCGGGGTGCGGCCCCGCGACCAGCTCGCCCGGGACTGCGGGCTGGCGGTCGGCGAGCGCGGCGGCATCGTCGTCGACGAGCAGTGCCGGACCGGCGACCCGGCGGTGCACGCGATCGGCGAGTGCGCGCTGGCCGCCGACGGCCGGGTCTACGGCCTGGTGGCGCCCGGTTACGACATGGCCCGGACGGCGGCCGACGCCATCGCCGGGAAGGACGGCGGCTTCACCGGCGCCGACCTGTCCACCAAGCTCAAGCTGCTCGGTGTGGACGTGGCGTCCTTCGGTGACGCGCACGGCACCACGGAGGGCTGCCTGGACGTCGTCTACGCGGACTCCCGCAGCGGCGTCTACAAGAAGCTGGTGATCGGCACGGACGGCACGCTGCTGGGCGGCGTACTGGTCGGCGACGCCGACGCGTACGGGATGCTGCGCCCGCTGACCGGGAGCGTGCCGCCGGTGGCGCCGGAGCAGCTGGTGCTGCCCGCCGGGGCCGGTGCGCCCGCCGCGCTCGGCCCGTCCGCGCTCCCCGACGACGCGGTGGTCTGCAACTGCCACAACGTCACCAAGGGCGCGATCCGTTCGGCGGTCACCGAGCACGAGTGCACCACCGTCCCGCAGGTCAAGAAGTGCACCAAGGCCGGCACCGGCTGCGGCTCCTGCGTCAAGGCGCTGACCACCCTGGTCAACGACGAGCTGGCGGCCGGCGGGGTCGCCGTCGACACCGGCCTGTGCGGCTGCTTCCCGCACACCCGCGCCGAGCTGTACGAGATCGTCCGCACCCTGCGGCTGACCAGCTACGCCGCACTCCTCGACTCGCACGGCCGCCCGGAGGCCCGGTCCGGCGACGGCTGCGAGATCTGCAAGCCCGCCGTCGGCTCGATCATCGCGTCGCTGGCCCCCACGGTCGGCGCCGACGGGTACGTGCTCCACGGCGAGCAGGCCGCCCTCCAGGACACCAACGACCACTTCCTCGCCAACCTCCAGCGCAACGGCTCGTACTCGATCGTGCCGCGCATCCCCGGCGGCGAGATCACCCCGGAGAAGCTGATCGTCATCGGGGAGGTGGCCCGCGACTTCGGCCTCTACACGAAGATCACCGGCGGTCAGCGGATCGACCTCTTCGGCGCCCGGGTCGACCAGCTCCCGGTGATCTGGGCCCGGTTGGTGGAGGCCGGCTTCGAGTCCGGGCACGCGTACGGGAAGGCGCTGCGGACCGTGAAGTCCTGCGTCGGGCAGACCTGGTGCCGCTACGGCGTGCAGGACTCGGTCCGGATGGCGATCGACCTGGAGCTGCGCTACCGGGGCCTGCGCTCGCCGCACAAGCTGAAGTCCGCGGTCTCCGGCTGCGCGCGGGAGTGCGCGGAGGCCCGCGGCAAGGACTTCGGCGTCATCGCCACCTCCAACGGCTGGAACCTCTACGTCGGCGGCAACGGCGGCGCCGACCCGCGCCACGCCGACCTGCTCGCCCAGGACCTGTCGGATGCCGAACTGGTGCGGCTCATCGACCGGTTCCTGATGTTCTACATCCGCACCGCGGACCGCCTGGAGCGCACCTCGGCGTGGCTGGAGCGGATCGAGGGCGGCCTGGACCACGTACGGGACGTCGTGGTCCACGACTCGCTGGGGCTGTGCGACGAGTTGGAGGCGCTGATGGCCGCCCATGTCGCCCACTACCGCGACGAATGGGCCGAGACCCTCGCCGACCCGGACCGGCTGGCCCGCTTCGTCTCCTTCGTCAACGCGCCCGGCACCCCCGATCCGTCCGTCCGCTTCGTACCGGAGCGCGACCAGATGAAGCCGGACCCGGCGCTGCTGGCCGGCCCGACCCTGCCCGTTCGCACCCTGGAAGGGACCTCCGCACGATGACCACCGCCACCGCCACTTCCTCGGCGGCCCCCGCCCTGTCTTCCCCGACGGTCGAGATCCTCGGCCCCGAGGGCTGGCTCGCCGTCTGCTCCCTCGGCGACCTCACCCCCGGGCGCGGCGTCGCCGCCCTGCTCCCGGACGGGTCCCAGGCGGCCGTGTTCGTGGACCGCGGCGGCCGGCCGTACGCGATCGGCAACCAGGACCCGTTCACCGGCGCGCAGGTCCTCTCCCGCGGTCTGACCGGCTCCGCCGCGGACCGGCCGTTCGTGGCGTCGCCGCTGCTCAAGCAGCGCTTCGACCTGGAGACCGGGGAGTGCCTGGACGACCCGGAGACCTCGGTCCCGGTGTACCGCGTCCGGATGGACGGCGCGGCGGACGGCGGCCGGGACGACTGACGACCTCTCCGGGGCGGGGGCGGCCGGCCCGCCCCTGCCCCGGAGGACCAATGCGCAACCCCGGGGTTGCACCTCCCGCCGCTACGTGCAACCATCGAGTAGCACGTAAGGCACACCAGAGCGGGCGGGAGGCCCATCCCATGACCACCGACAGCGAACCCACCGGACAGCCCGGCGATCCCGAGCGGAACCGCATCGAGCGGGAGATCACCATCGACGCCCCCGTGGAGCGCGTCTGGGCGGTGCTCACCGAGCCCGAGCACGTCGGCTCCTGGTTCGGCCAGGGCGCGCCGACCCCGGTCGACCTGCGGCCCGGCGGGATCATGCGCCTCGACCACGGCACGTGCGGGCAGTTCGACACCACGATCGTGACGGTCGAGCCGCCGCACCGCTTCTCCTACCGCTGGGCCAGCGGCCACCCCGGCCAGGTGGCGACCGAGGACAACGCCACCCTCGTCGAGTTCACCCTCACCCCCGAGGGCGGCGGCACCCGGCTGCGGGTGACCGAGACCGGCTTCGCCTCCCTCACCATCCCCGAGGAGCGGGTGCCGTTCGCCTCGTACGAGAGCCACAGCGAGGGCTGGACCGAGCAGGCGAAGAACATCAAGCAGTACGCGGAGCGGCTCGCGGCATGACGGACGACAGGGGGCGGGAGCGCGCGGCGGGATCCGCGGGCGGGCCGGACGCCGGCGACGACGCCGCGACGGAGGTGTTCGCCGCGCTCGCGGATCCCACCCGGCGCCGGATCCTGGACGCCCTCGCCGCGCACGGCGAGGCGACCGCCACGGTCCTGGCGGCCGAGCTCCCGGTCAGCCGGCAGGCCGTCGTCAAGCACCTGGGGGTGCTGGACCGGGCCGGACTGGTCGCCGGGCGCCGGGCGGGCCGGGAGGCGCGCTACCGGGTCGTGCCCGAGCAACTGGGCATCACCGCCCGGTGGATGGACCGGATCGCCGCCGACTGGGACAGCCGCCTCGCGGCGATCAAGCGGCTGGCCGAGGCGGGCGGCGGCGAACCGGAGAGCGGCCCCTGACGCGCGAGCCCCGGGGCGTACGCTGGTGCTCCCCTACCGAGGAGTACGGCGTGACCCGGTGGAACACCAGCCACATCCCGGACCAGACGGGCCGCTCGGCGGTCGTCACGGGAGCCAACAGCGGTATCGGCTACGTCACCGCCCGCGAACTGGCCCGGCGCGGCGCCCGGGTCGTCCTGGCCTGCCGCAGCACCGAGCGCGGCGCCGCGGCCCTGGACCGGCTGCGCCGCGAAGTCCCCACCGCCGAGGCCGAGTTCCGGCCGCTCGACCTGGCCGACCTGTCCTCCGTACGGGACTTCGCGGCCGGGCTGGACGACTTCGACGGCGACCGGCTCGGGCTGCTCGTCAACAACGCCGGTGTGATGGCGCTGCCGCACCGCACCACCGCCGACGGCTTCGAGATGCAGTTCGGCACCAACCACCTCGGCCACTTCGCGCTGACCGGACTGCTGCTGCCCCGGCTGCTGGCCACACCCGGCGCCCGGGTCGTCACCGTCTCCAGCATGCTGCACGTCCTGGCCGACGTGGACCTCGACGACCTCAACAGCGAGCGCTCCTACGGCCGTTGGACCGCCTACGGGCGCTCCAAGAGCGCCAACCTGCTCTTCACCCACGAGCTGGCCCGGCGGCTGGCCGCGGCCGGCTCGGGGGTCGTCGCCGCCGCCGCGCACCCCGGCTACGCGGCCACCAACCTCCAGACGACCGGCGTCAGGATGGAGGGCCGCAGGTCCGCCGAGCGCGCCATCGACCTGGGCAACCGCATCGTCGCGCAGCCCGCGGAGGGCGGCGCGCTGGGCACCCTCTGCGCGGCCACCGCCCCGCACATGCGGCCGGACTCCTTCATCGGCCCGCGCAGCGGCCTGCGCGGCGCCCCGGCCCGCTCCTTCCGCGCCCCGTGGACGAAGAAGGACAGCACCGCCGAGGCACTGTGGACGGCATCGGAACAACTCACCGGCGTGCGCTACGACTTCGCGGTACCGGCCGCGGCACGCTGACCGGGGCGGGCGGGGCCCCGTCCGAGGGGCCCGCGGCACGGCGGCCGGCCGGGCGCTACGGCAGCAGGCCCGACGCCTCGAACACCGCCCGCGCGCCCGCGCCGTCGATCCGGTCCGCCAGTTCCCCGAGCGGACCGGCACCGCAGCGCAGCAGCCCGCGCTCGCGGGAGCGGTTCACGCCCTGGTCGAGCAGGTGCCACAGCACGGGGTTCGCGGTCAGCGTCCGGGTGTCGATCTCGACCCGGCCGCCCAGGGCGTCCCGCAGCACCAGCCGCGGGGCCACCCCGTCGCTGCGGCGGACCAGCACCAGCAGATCGGTGTGCACCCGCTGGGTGCGCAGCAGCCCCCGGGAGGCCAGCCAGTGCGGGCCGGCCGTCACGTGTGACGGGTAGAGGATCGCGAACAGCACCAGCGCGACGGACGTCCAGCACGCTCCCCGACCGGGAGTGAGCGTCCCGTTGGCGAGGTCGACCAGCTGCATGACGGCAAGGAGTCCGGCCGCCCAGCCCAGTGCCGCCCGCAGCTCCGGACGCCAGGTGCGGTCGCCGGCGACCGGCGCCCCAGCGCGCACCGCGGGTGGTGGAACCGCCGATCGTGCGCTCCGTGGCCCACCGGCCCCTCCTCCCGCATCGTCGCCACCGTCCCTGTCCTTCGCGGAGTCGGGCCCCGGGCCCCGTCGCCGTGCCATGGGCCAGAAGCTAGGGCGGCTGCCCCGGCCCGGTAGCGGGGTTGACACGGCACTGACACCACATCCGCGAACCTTGACGCAGCACTGACGCACCCTTGACGCGGAGGCCGTACAGAGGCCATACGCGGACCGTGGACCGCCATGTCACGGGTCACATTGCGCACCCGCCCCCGTCAAGAACCCGTGAAGATCCCGGCACCGCCCGCCAAGGCCCCGCCAAGGCCGTTCGCCGCCGCCGACGTGCCCCGCACGCTGGGCAGGTCCCGACAGTGCCGCACGGAGGTACGACGAACCATGTCGACGGTGTCCCAGCCCGCAAACCGGCCCGAACAACCGCCGGATCCGGCGACCGGCACCGCCCCGCGGCCCGCCGACGGCCCCGACCCGGCCGCCGAACGCCACCGCCTCACCGCCCTCCAGGGCGTGGCCGCCCTCTCCCTCGACGCGATGGCCTCCGTCGCGTACGGGCCCGAGTCGATCGTGCTGGTGCTGGCCGCCGCCGGCGCCCACGGACTGGGCTTCACCCTCCCGGTCACCCTGGCCATCGCCGCCCTGCTCGCCGTCCTGGTGGCCTCCTACCGCCAGGTCATCGCCGCCTTCCCCAACGGCGGCGGCTCGTACGCGGTGGCCCGCACCCACCTGGGCCGGCGCACCGCCCTGGTGGCCGCCGCCTCCCTCATCCTCGACTACGTCCTCAACGTCGCCGTCTCGGTGACCGCCGGCGTCGCGGCGCTCACCTCCGCCTTCCCCGGCCTCTACGCCGACCGCGTGTGGATCTGCCTCGCCGTGCTGGTCCTGGTCACCGGCGTCAACCTGCGCGGCATCGTCGACTCGGCGAAGGCGTTCCTGCTCCCCACCGCCGTCTTCGTCGGCGCCATCCTGGCCATGGTGGTCGTCGGCCTGTTCCGGGACGCCCCGGCCTCCACCCTCACCGCCCAGGGCCACGCCTCGGTCGTCGCCCACAACGCCACCGCCGTCGGCGCGCTGCTGCTCCTGAAGGCGTTCGCGTCCGGCTGCTCGGCGCTGACCGGTGTCGAGGCGGTCGCCAACGCCGTGCCGTCCTTCCGCACCCCGCGTGCCAGGCGCGCCCAGCGCACCGAGGTCGCCCTCGGCGCCCTGCTCGGCGTGATGCTGATCGGCCTGTCCGTGCTCATCGGCCGCTTCCACCTCCAGCCCGTCGACGGCGTCACCGTCCTCGCCCAGCTCGCGGACGCCTCGCTCGGCCACAACTGGGCCTTCTACGTCGTCCAGTTCGCCACCATGGTGCTGCTCGCCCTGGCCGCGAACACCTCCTTCGGCGGGCTGCCGGTCCTGATGGGGCTGCTGGCCCGCGACAACTACCTGCCGCACGTCTTCGGCCTCAAGGCCGACCGCCAGGTCCACCGCCACGGCGTCCTGGTCCTGGCGGCGGTCTCCGCGGCGCTGCTCGTCTTCTCCGGCGGCGACGTCAACACCCTCGTCCCGCTCTTCTCCATCGGTGTGTTCGTCGGCTTCACCATCTGCCAGGTCGGCATGGTCCGCCACTGGTGGCGGGAACGTTCCGCCGGCTGGCATGGCAAGGCCCTCCTCAACGGCTTCGGCGCGGTGCTCACCGCCGCGGCGGCGATCGTCGTCACCGCCACCAAGTTCACCGACGGCGCCTGGCTGATCGTCATCGCGCTGCCCGTGCTGGTGGTCGCCTTCGAAGCCGTCCACCGCGCCTACGACCGGATCGGCGCCCGCCTGGGCCTCGGCCGCGTCCCCGCCACCCCGCGCCGCGCCCGCTCCCTGGTCATCGTCCCGGTCTCCCACCTCTCCCGGCTGACCAGCGAGGCCCTCACCGCGGCGGTCTCCCTGGGCGACGAGGTGGTGGCCGTCACCGTCACCTACGCCAACCCCGAGGACCGCCCCGCCGCCGAGGCGCTGCGCCGCGACTGGGAACTCTGGAACCCCGGCGTGGACCTCCTCGAACTGCCCTCCGCGACCCGCTCCATCGGCCGTCCGATCGCCGAGTACGTCCGGCATCTGACGGGACAGCAGCCCGGCACCCGGGTCACCGTCCTCATCCCCGAGGTCGAACCCGCCCACCTGTGGCAGCGCCTGCTCCAGAACCAGCGCGGCGCGATCGTCGCCCATGCGGTCCGGCGCGACACGGACGCGGTCATCTGCCGGCTGCGGTTCCGCCTGGCGACGGCGTAGCGGACGGACCGCTCCGGGCGGCGAGGCAGGCGCAACAGCCGCCCGGAGCGGTCAGATCCCCCCTACCGCCAGCTCGCACCACACCGTCTTGCCGACCCCCAGCACGCGCACCCCCCAGCGGTCCGAGAACGCCCCGACCAGCCGCAGCCCGCGCCCGTGCGGGACCCGCGGCCCGGGATCCCCCACACACGGCAGCCGCTCGCCCCGCGCGTCCGTCACCGCGATACGGAGCACGTCCGCGGTCAGCGTCAGCCGCACCCGGACGAGCCTGCCGCGCACCCGGCCGTGCACCAGCGCGTTGGTCACCAGCTCGGACACCAACAGCCGGACGCCCTCGGCCAGTTCGCCCTGCCCCCAGTCGCCCGCCAGCCGGGCCGCGCGGTTCCGGGCCAGGGCGATGCTCTCGGGGCGCGGCGGATAGGTGCGGACGTCCTCGTGGAGGACCGCTTGTGCCGGGTCGTGCGGGGCGAGCATGGTCGACCACCTCCGGTCAGGACGGCACGCACAGGCCATTCAAGCACTTTCGCGCCGCTGTGCCACCGGTGCGCTACGGACCGTAGGAGCACGCCACATGAGGGAGTGTCGGCCACGTCCGGCGGACCGGTTCGTACGGATGCAATGCGCGCGTCACGCCGGTGCGGCAGAGTACCTGCCATGACGGAGATCGGCAGACGGCGGCTGCTCGCCGCCGGAGGTGGTGTGGCGCTCGCCGGGGCGCTGGCAGCGGGGTGCGGGTCCAACACCGGCCGGGGCGGCGGCGGTTCGGGGCCGGCCCTCAGCCAGTGGTACCACCAGTACGGGGAGCCGGGGACGCAGCAGGCGGTGCAGCGGTACGCCGCGGCGTACAAGAAGGCGGACGTCACCGTGCAGTGGCGCCCGGGGGACTACGACCGGCAGACCGCGGCGGCGCTGCTGACCGATTCCGGGCCGGACGTCTTCGAGGTCAACGGGCCGACGCTGGAACAGATCCAGGGCGGTCAGGTGGCCGATCTGACCGACCTGGTCGCGCCGGTCAGGGACGACTTCGACCAGACGGTGCTGGCCCCGAAGATCTGGCAGGACAGGATCTGGGGCATCCCGCAGACCGTCGACACCCAGCTGCTGTACTACCGCAAGAGCCTGCTGGAGGACGCCGGGCTGCAACCCCCGCAGACCGTGGACGCGTTGGTGGACGCGGCCAAGAAGCTCACCACCGCCAAGGTCAAGGGCCTCTTCCTCGGCAACGACGGCGGCGTGGGGGTGCTCGGCGGGACGCCGCTGTTCGCCGCCGGGCTCAGCCTGATCGGCGACGACGGCAAGGTCGGGTTCGACGATCCGGCCGCCGCCCGGGTGCTGGCGAAGATCCGGCAGCTGTACGCCGACCGGTCGCTGCTGCTGGGCGCGCCCACCGACTGGTCCGATCCGGCGGCGTTCACGCAGGGGCTGACCGCGATGCAGTGGTCGGGGCTGTGGGCGCTGCCGCAGATCAAGAAGGCGCTGGGGGACGACTTCGGGGTGCTGCCGTTCCCCAAGGACGGGGCGGGCGGCAAGCCGTCGGTGCCGGTGGGCGCGTATGCGTCGGCGGTCAACGCGCGCAGCAGGCACCGGGCGGCGGCCACCGCGTTCGCGAAGTGGCTGTGGGTGGACCGCACGGACTTCCAGCAGGACTTCGCGCTGTCGTACGGCTTCCACATCCCGGCCCGGCGCTCGCTCGTGAAACAGGCCAGGCAGTTGCGGGACGGCGCGGCGGCGGACGCGGTACGTCTCGCGACCGAGCACGGCTACGCCGAACCGCTCCTGTGGACCACCGCGGACCGCAACGCCTACCAGGACGCGCTGAGCAGGATCATCAAGGACGGGGCGAACCCGGAGAGCGAGCTGAGGGCCGTGGTGCGCAAGGTCGACGCCGAACTCCGGCGGGTCGGGAAGAAGTGACGGCACACAGCAGCCCGACGCGCCGCGGTACGGCGGCGACCCTGCCGGCCCGGCTGCTCGGTCCGCAGCGGCGGAACCTGTGGTTCTGGGTATTCGTCGGCCCGTTCGCCGTCGGCCTGGCGCTGTTCACTTACGTGCCACTCCTGTGGAGCGTCTACCTCAGCTTCTTCAACGCGCACAACACGGTGAACCCGACCGATTTCATCGGCCTGGGGAATTACACCGCGATGCTGGGCGACAACGCCTTCCTCAGCAGCCTGGGCACGTTTCTGCTCTTCACCGCATTCATCGTGCCGGCCACCTACGCACTCTCGCTCGCCCTCGCCGTGATGGTCAACCGGCTGCGTTTCGCGCGGGCTTTCTTCCGCTCGGTGTTCTTTCTCCCCACCGCCTGCTCGTATGTCGTGGCGTCGCTGATCTGGAAGCTGTCGCTCTTCAACGGGGTGCGGTTCGGACTGGCGAACACCGTACTCGGATGGTTCGGGGCCGACCAGACCGCCTGGCTGTCCACCACCAGCCCGCCGTGGTACTGGCTGGTGATCGTGACGGTACGGCTGTGGCTGCAGGCCGGCTTCTACATGATTCTGTTCCTGGCCGGACTCCAGCGTATTTCCCCGCAGTTGTACGAGGCGGCGGCCATGGACGGGGCCCGGCCCGGCTGGCAGGTGTTCCGGCACATCACCTTTCCGCAGCTGCGCGCCACCTCGGTCGCGGTCGTCCTGCTCCTGGTCGTCAACGCGTTCCAGGCGTTCGACGAGTTCTACAACCTGCTGAGCGACGCCCGCGGATATCCGCCGTACGCCCGCCCGCCACTCGTCTACCTCTACTACACGGCACTCGGCCGGGACCAGAATCTGGGGCTGGGCAGTGCCGGCGCGGTGATCCTGGCGCTGATCATCGCGGTGGCGACCGTCGTCCAGGCACGCTGGTTCGGCCTCGGCCGCAAGGAGGACTGAACGGAATGCACGATGCGCTGACCCGAGCCGGACGAGCCCTGCGCGCGGCATTGCTGGTGGCCCTGGCCCTCCTCTTCCTGATCCCGTTCTATCTCCTGGTACGCAACGGGCTGGCGGCCGAATCGGATATCACCGCCCCCAGCTGGACCTTCTTCCCCTCCCACCTCCACTGGTCGAACCTGACCGAGGTCTTCACCGACCCGAATCTCCCGATGGCGCGGGCACTGCTCAACTCGTCGCTGATCGCGGTGTCGACGACGCTCGGCACGGTCGTCCTGGCCTCCCTCGCCGGCTACGGCCTGGCCCGGATTCCGTACCGCCACTCCTCGGTGGTCTTCTACGCGATTCTGGGCACGCTGATGGTCCCGGCTGCCGTGACCTTCGTCCCCAGCTTCGTCCTGGTGTCCACGCTCGGCTGGATTTCGACGCTCCGCGGCCTGATCGTCCCGACCCTCTTCAGCGCCTTCGCGTGTTTCGTCTTCCGGCAGTATTTCCTGGGCTTCCCCAAGGAGTTGGAGGACGCGGCGCGGGTGGACGGGCTCGGATACTGGCGGACGTACTGGCGCATCGTGGTGCCCAACGCCCGGCCGGTCTTCGCGGCGGTCGGCACGATCGTCTTCATCGGGGCCTGGAACGCCTTCCTGTGGCCGCTGGTGATCGGCCAGGACCGGTCGGCGTGGACGGTGCAGGTCGCACTCTCCACCTTCACCACCGCGCAGAACCTCAATCTGCACGAACTGTTCGTCGCCGCGGGCATCTCCATCGTTCCCCTGATCGCCGTGTTCCTGCTGCTCCAGCGGTACATCGTGGCGGGCGTCGAGCGCAGCGGGATCGACGACTGAGGCGGCCGGGGCACCGATACGCCGGTCCGGGCCTGCCCCTCTCGGTGCGTCAACGGCCGGCACCGGCCCTTGACGCCTTCCCTTCACGCCTCCCCGGACCCCGCACGCCCCTGGAGTGGCCGGTGCTGTTCTTCCGCGGAGCACACCTGACGGCCACCGCACCGCGCCAATTTGCCGCCGATTGCGGGAAGTTGGAGACCAACCCGCTCTTGACACCGGGCGACTCGAAGGAGGCGGTGCGGTTTGACAAGACGGCCAGCAGCGCACCCGCGTTCGAGAACGCATGGCACACGGACGTAACCTTCCGCGAACGCCCCGCAATGGAGCCGGTGTTGCAGCCGTGCGAGGTGCCGGCGCGCGACAGGGACACGATGTGGGCCGATATGGCCGCCGCGTACGACAATTTGCCGGTGAAAATCCGGGAGCGGATCGATGGCGCAAGGGCGGTGCACGACTATCTTCCGAGCTTCTCGCGTTTCCGCTCGACCCCTCAACTCTCCTTACCCCAGGGGCAGTTCCCACCGGTGGAGCATCCGGTGGTGCGCCGGCACCCGGAGACCGGGCGGTGCATGCCGTTCGCCGACGCGTCCGAGTTCGACGACAGGACCCGGGGGAACCGGACGCCACTCCACCCCCTACCACCTCGCCGCCGTCCCCCCGGCCGCCGGTCCCCCCGCCGCCTGCTCGGCCGGTCCGGCGCCGCGGAGGAGGGCCGCGCCGAGCGGCGTCAGGGTGTGCAGCACCGCATTGCCCTGGCGCAGGGTGGAGAGGAGGCCGGCATCGCGCAGCACGGTGGCGTGCTGGCTGGCGGAGGCCAGCGAGACGTCGACGCGGCGGGCCAGTTCGCTGGTGGTGCAGCCGACGCCGATGCCGTGCAGGATCGCCGAGCGGGTCTGGCCCACGAGGCGGCCCAGGGAGCGGTCGGGCGGCACCGGCGGGGTCAGCCGCGGGGTCTGGTGCTCGACGGGGTAGACGAGGACCGGCGTCAGGTCCGGGTTGTAGAAGGTCACCGGGGTGCGGCGGCAGAAGTAGGAGGGGAGCAGGAGCAGTCCGCGGCCCGCCAGATGGAGGTCGCGTTCGACCGGGTAGTCCGCCTCCAGGACGGGCGGGCGCCAGCGCATCATCGGCGGGAGGGACGCCAGCAGGCGGTCGGCGCCGCCGTCCAGGAGCGCCCGGCCGCGGGCGGCGCGGTCGGCCTCTATGCGGCCCTGGACGCGCGGCCAGTACGGAGCCACCGCCGCCTCGTAGTAGCGCCGGAGTATCCCGGCGAGCCGGGACAGCGCACGGGTCTCGCCGTCCGCCATGTCCCGTATCCACGCGGGGAGCGGTCGGCCGGCGGCGGGTGCCCGCCGGGACAGCTCTTCGCGCAGGCGGGCGGCGGGGGTCTCCCGCAGCGCGGCGAGCGCCTCGTCCATGCCGAGCAGGCCCTCGGCCGGCGTCAGGAAATCGGGGAAATAGCCGCGGGTGGGCACCAGCGGTGCCAGCAGACGCGTTTCGCCATTCAACTTTCCGCGCGTTTCCGATCGCCATTTCCCGAACGCCGAATCGTCGCGCCTGTCACGTAGTCGATGAAAGCTGAGGACTGTCTCCCACAGTGCGTCGGGGCGTGCGGCTATCCGCACGCGGGCCAGATCGAGTCCACTGAAATGGACGCGTAACACCGAACCCCCACCCTTGGTTTCCGAAGTCGGCCCCCGGCACGCCTGAGTATGCACGCCAACACGTGCGGTCACCATGCCCTTTTGGCCAGAGTTGAAAAGGGTCGCGCCGTCGGGGGCCCGCCGGGAATGCTGTACTCAATTCAACGGCGGTGCGAACGGCCCGGATTGCTCGATCCCGTGGGGGGTGATGGGCAAACAACCGGCCGGCCGCGGACCGTTGAAGGCCGCCTCCCACGCCGACTGGGAGGACGGCAGCTCCCGAGGGGGGAGTCCGGAGAAGGCGAGGGCGGCACCTCCGCACAGGTGCCGCCCTCGTTGCGGTGCCGGAGCCGACGGGCGGGCGTGAGGGTGAAGGTGCCCGGCCGCCGTCTCCGGTGGTTGGTGGGGCGGGTGCCCCGTCGGGTCAGCGGCTGTCGCTGCCCCTGGCCTCCGCCGCCGCGCGGCCCGCCTCCAGTCGTGCGACCGGGATGCGGAACGGCGAGCAGGAGACGTAGTCGAGTCCGACCTCGTGGAAGAAGTGGACCGACTCCGGGTCGCCGCCGTGTTCCCCGCAGACCCCGAGTTTGAGGTCGGGGCGGGTGGCGCGGCCGGCCGCCGCGGCGTTGCGGACCAGCGAGCCCACGCCGTCCTTGTCGATGGTCTCGAACGGGCTGACGCCGAAGATGCCCTTCTCCAGGTACGCGGTGAAGAAGCTGGCCTCCACGTCGTCGCGGGAGAAGCCCCAGACGGTCTGCGTGAGGTCGTTGGTGCCGAAGGAGAAGAAGTCGGCGGACTCGGCGATCTGGCCGGCCGTCAGCGCGGCGCGGGGCAGCTCGATCATCGTGCCGAGGGTGAGCTTGAGGCTGACGCCGTAGCGCTTCTCGACCTCGGCGATGACCTGTTCGGCCTCCTCGCGGACGATCTCCAGCTCCTGGACGGTGCCCACCAGCGGGATCATGATCTCCGCGCGCGGGTCGCCCTTGGCGTTCCGGCGCTCGGCGGCGGCCTCGGCGATGGCCCGGACCTGCATGGCGAACAGGCCGGGGATGACCAGGCCGAGGCGGACGCCGCGCAGGCCCAGCATCGGGTTCTGCTCGTGCAGCTTGTGCACGGCCTGGAGGAGCCGGAGGTCGTTCTCGTGCGGCTCCTTGCGGGCCTCGGCGAGCGCGACGCGGACCGAGAGGTCGGTGATGTCGGGCAGGAACTCGTGCAGCGGCGGGTCGAGGAGGCGGACGGTCACCGGCAGGCCGTCCATCGCCTCGAACAGCTCGATGAAGTCGGCCTTCTGGAGCGGCAGCAGCTCGGCGAGGGCGGCCTCCTTGTCGGCGTCGGTGTCGGCGAGGATCAGACGCTCGACCATCTCCCGGCGCTCGCCGAGGAACATGTGCTCGGTGCGGCACAGGCCGATGCCCTGGGCGCCGAACCGGCGGGCGCGGGCGGCGTCCTCGGCGTTGTCGGCGTTGGCCCGTACGCGCAGCCGGCGCACCCGGTCCGCGTACGCCATGATCCGGTGGACGGCCTCGACCAGCTCGTCGGCGTCCTCGGCGCCGGCGTGCATCCGGCCCTCGAAGTACTCCACGACGGGGGACGGCACGACCGGCACCTCGCCGGCGTAGACCTTGCCGGTGGAGCCGTCGATGGAGACCACGTCGCCCTCTTCGATGACGGTGCCGTCCTGGGTCGTCATCCGGCGGGACTTGGTGTCGACCTCCAGCTCCTCGGCGCCGCAGACACAGGTCTTGCCCATACCGCGGGCGACGACGGCGGCGTGCGAGGTCTTGCCGCCGCGGGAGGTGAGGATGCCCTCGGCGGCGATCATGCCGTTGAGGTCGTCGGGATTGGTCTCGCGGCGGATCAGGATGACCTGCTCGCCGGACCGGGACCACTTGACGGCGGTGTAGGAGTCGAAGACGGCCTTGCCGACGGCGGCGCCCGGGGAGGCGGCGATGCCGCGGCCGATCAGCTCGGACTTCGCGTCCAGGTCGAACCGGGGGAACATCAGCTGCGCGAGCTGCCCGCCGGTGACCCGCTGGAGGGCCTCGGCCTCGTCGATCAGGCCCTGGTCGACGAGCTGGGTGGCGATCCGGAAGGCGGCACCGGCGGTGCGCTTGCCGACCCGGGTCTGGAGCATCCACAGCTTGCCGCGCTCGATGGTGAACTCGATGTCGCACAGGTCCTTGTAGTGCGTTTCGAGCGTCTCCATGATCTGCATCAGCTCGTCGTACGACGCCTTGTCGATGCGTTCGAGGTCGGCGAGCGGGACGGTGTTGCGGATACCGGCGACGACGTCCTCGCCCTGCGCGTTCTGCAGGTAGTCGCCGTAGACGCCCTGCTGGCCGCTGGCCGGGTCGCGGGTGAAGGCGACGCCGGTGCCGGAGTCGGGGCCGAGGTTGCCGAAGACCATGGAGCAGACGTTGACGGCCGTGCCGAGGTCGCCGGGGATGCGCTCCTGGCGGCGGTAGAGCTTGGCGCGGTCGGTGTTCCACGAGTCGAAGACGGCCCTTATGGCCAGGTCCATCTGCTCGCGGGCGTCCTGCGGGAAGTCCCGCCCGGTCTCCTTGGCGACGATCTGCTTGAATTGCTCGACCAGCGCCCGGAGATCGGCGGCGTCCAGATCGACGTCGACGGTGACGCCCTTGTCCCGCTTGGCCTCCTCCAGCGCCTCCTCGAAGAGCTCGCCGTCGACGCCCAGCACGGTCTTGCCGAACATCTGGATGAGCCGGCGGTACGAGTCCCAGGCGAACCGCTCGTCGCCGGCCTGCGCGGCGAGGCCGGAAACCGACGCATCCGAGAGGCCGATGTTGAGGACGGTGTCCATCATGCCGGGCATGGAGAACTTCGCCCCGGAACGCACGGATACCAGTAGCGGGTCGTCGGCCTGGCCGAGCTTCTTGCCCATCCGCCGTTCCAGCGCGTCGAGGTGCTCGGAGACCTCGGCACGGAGTGCCGCGGGTTCGGTGCCGCTCTCCAGGTAGACCTTGCACGCTTCGGTGGTGATCGTGAAGCCCGGAGGGACCGGAAGTCCCAGGTTGGTCATCTCCGCGAGGTTGGCACCCTTGCCACCGAGGAGGTCCTTGAGGTCCTTGTTGCCCTCGGTGAAGTCGTAGACGAACTTCACGGAAGAAGACTGGCTTACGTGGGGATCTTGTGTTTCCGGCACGGGTCTGACTCCTCGCCGACGGGCTGCCCTGACGGCGAGGAACATACCCAGATCGAAGGCGTATGGGTACGTCCACTTGGTCGACATACGTGCGTAACCCGGCGTCCGCCAGCAGATCGAAAGTGATCAAGGGCAGGAAGCATCGTTTAGTTCCTGAACTCATCACTGCGCTACGCAGTCAGTAGGTCGCAGTGGATCTACTCACCGCAATGACGACGTTGATTGCTTGAACAGGCGGCGGATGGCACGCGGTGCCACCATTGCGAGAGATAGAGTCCGGCCGATTGTGCTCATCTGAGCGGCACCCCTATCAGGGGTGGCGAGAATCACGCGCTCATGTGTGAGCCAGTCCCATCATTTGGACCCGCTTCGGCTAGTCGATCAAGGAATGCGTCGACCGGTGTGCGCACCCGTTCCCGTACCGCCGGAAGCTCCGCACGCGATTCGGCCACCCACCGCTCCGGGTCGGCCGCGGTGCCGGTCGCGACGGCCGGCGCCGGTTCTCCGTCGGCAGGGGCGTTCCGGCGCGCCGCCGGGCCGAGTTCGGTGAGCACCGGTATCAGGCCATAGTTCCCGGGTGGCGGGAATCGCACCTCGGCGTCCCGGGTCGTATACCTCTGCCCGGCAGGCGCGTTGCCGTCACTCCCCTCCCAACGGGGCGGCCCCGCGGGTGCCGTGGCGGCGCCGGCGCAGCAGCGGGACGAGCGTCAGGGCACCGAGCAGGGCGCCGGCCGCCACCGGGAGGGCGGTCGCGTAGAGGGCCGCCGCCGAGGTGGCGGCCGGCGGTCCGGGGTGGTCGGCGCGGGCCAGGAAGACGCTGCCGTACGCCGCCACCCCCGCCACCTGGGCGAGCTGCGGGACGGTGGTCAGCACCCCGCCGGCGTCCGCGGCGTCGGCCGGGGCGATCCGGGACAGCGCGAGGGTCAGCAGCGGGCTGGTGGTGTAGCCGAGACCGAGCCCCCAGAGGAGCTGGCACAGCGGCAGCGCGGCACCGCCGGCGCCGCCGGACCGCAGGACCAGTCCGATGCCGAGACAGCCGGCCGCGGCGAGGGTGCAGGCGGCGGCGATCATCGGCAGCTGCCAACGGGCGGGCAGCTTCTGCCAGGTGAGGCTGCCGGTGGCGACGCCGACGGCGAGCGGCGCGAAGGCCAGCCCGGCGCGGGTCGCGGACTCGCCGAGGCCCGACTGGAGATGCTGGGAGAGGCAGAAGAGGAAGCCCGCGTAGCCCGCCATGCAGAAGAACAGCGCCGCCGCCCCGTACACCAGGTCCGGGGAGCGCAGCACCCGGCCGGGCACCAGCGGCGCGCCGCCGCGCCGGGCCACCGCCCGCTCGACGAGGACGAACACCCCGAGGACCGGAGCCGCGGCGATCAGGCAGCCGGTGGTCCACCGCGGCCAGTGCTGCTCGTGTCCCAGTACCAGCGGGACGACCAGCAGCAGGAGCGCGGCGGTCAGTGTGACCAGTCCGGGCAGGTCCAGGCCCCCGGCCTGGCGCGGCAGGGCGCGCGGCAGCAGCCGCACCGCGGCGGCCAGCAGCGCCAGCCCGACGGGCACGTTCATCAGGAAGACCGGGCGCCAGCCGGTTCCGTACAGGTCCGCACTGACCAGCAGGCCGCCAGCGACCTGCCCGACCACGACGGCCACCGCGATCACCACCGCGTACAGGCTCAACGCCCGGGCGCGGGCGTGCCCTTCGAAGGTCAGCTGGATGAGGCTGTATATCTGCGGCACCATCAGCCCGGCGCCGAGGCCCTGCACCACCCGGGCGCCGATCAGCGCCCCGGCGTCCGGCGCCAGCCCGCAGCCGGCCGACGCCAGCGTGAACAGGGCCAGACCTGTCAGGAAGACGGTACGGAATCCGTGCCGGGCGCCGAGCCGGGCGCCGGTGATCAGCAGCGCCGCATAGGAAACGGTGTAGCCGGAGACGATCAACTGGAGTGCGGAGCCGGTGGTATGGAGGTCGGTGCGCATCGTCGGGGTGGCGACATTGACGACGGTCGCGTCCAGCAGCGCCATGAACACCGCGCCGAGGATGACGACCAGGACGCCCGTATCTCCGGTGCTTTTGGCGCCCGCCTTTCGCCCGGCGATTCCGGTACGGCGATGGTGCCGGCGTATCCCGGGCGCGGGCCGCGCCTGCCGGGCGGAATCCGCGGTGCGGGAAGTGAGTTCATCGGTGGTCTCGTTCATGGCAGCGATGGTCACCACCGGCGCATTCCGGTACCAGAGATCCGGTGATCCTGGTACCGGCGGTATCTGGCACCGGCCGGCGGGCGTCCCGCATGATGGGCCGGTGTCAGCGATCACCCGTTCCGCATCCGCCGCTGCCGCCCGGCGCGGTGAACTCGCCGCGTTCCTGCGGCTCCGCCGGGAGCGCATCACGCCCCGGGAGGTGGGCCTGCCCGGCGGCCCGCGGCGGCGCACTCCGGGCCTGCGCCGGGAGGAGGTCGCCGAGCGCGCGGGCGTCGGCGTGGCCTGGTACACCTGGCTGGAACAGGGCCGGGCGATCAACCCCAGCGTCCAGGTGCTGGACGCCATCGCCGGTGCGCTGCTGCTCGGCCCGGCGGAGCGCGCGCATCTGCACCGGCTCGCGGACGTCCCCGGCGCCGCCGCCCCCGAATCCCCCGCCGAGGAGATTCCGGTTCCGCCCCGGACGCGGGCGGTGCAGACCATTCTGGATTCGCTGAGCCCGCTTCCGGCGGGCCTGGTCGGTGCCCGCTACGACGTCCTGGCATTCAATGACGCCTATGCCGCGCTCGATCCCCGGATGGTGCTGCTGCCGCCGCCGGAACGGAATGTGCTGTGGCGGCTTTTCACCGCCGACGAGGAATCCCAGCCGCTGGTCGACTGGGAACGCGAGGTCTCTTTCATGGTGGGCCAGCTGCGCGCCGCATTCGGCCGCCGGATGCACGATCCGCAGTGGCGGGCGTATATCCGCAAACTCTCCGCGGCCAGCCCGCTGTTCGCCGACATGTGGGCCCGGCACGACGTCCTGGCGCCGGCCACCCACCGCAAGGCGTTCCGTACGGTCGACGGCCGCGAGGTGGCCATCACCGCGACGGGATTCACCACCACCGAGGCGCCCGCCGCCACGATGTGGATCTATACGCCGGACGGCCCGGACGCGGAGCGGGTGCTCGGTGAACTGCTCGCGCGCTACCGGGAGTTGGGAGCGGCCGGGCTGGTGGCCGTGGGCGCGCCCGGCCGGGAGGGCGGCTGATCGCCGGGCGGTACGCCCGCCGGACCGGGACCGGCTACGTCTTCGCCCGCCGCCCGCTCCTGCGCGGTGCCGGGTCCGCCCCGTCCAGCAGTTCCAGCCGCCGCTCCGCGCCCCGGGTCTCCACCTGGGTGACGATCCGCCGCAGCAGCTCCGCCAGGGTCAGTGCCTCGTCGTCGGTCAGCCCCTCGGTGACGAAGGCTTCCTCGGCGTGGAACTCCGGGAAGGTCCGGGCCATCAGCGCCTCGCCCTCGGGCGTGAGGGAGAGCAGTGCGAGCCGGCCGTCCGTGGGGTGCGGGGTGCGTGCCATCAGGCCGCGGGACTGGAGGGTGCGGGCGACACCGGTGAGGGTGCCCTTGGAGATGCCGGCCTCCTCGGCGACCCGGCGGGTCTCCCACGCGCCCCGGACCCACACCACCCACAGCACCACGAACGAGGTCCAGGTCAGCTCGGCGCCGCGCAGCACCGAGTTCTCCAAGTGCTGCCGTACGGACGCCGCGGCGCGGTAGAGGCCCGCGACCGCGGCCATCCGCTCCTGCCGGACGGGGGTGTCGCCGAGCCTGGCCCGTACCGCCTCGTCCGTGTCCTCCACGGAGCGGTGCCCGCTCACCACGGCATCTTCCTCACCTCTCCCGTTACCCGGCCGCCGGACGCGCCCGCCGCACGGCGGCACATCGGCTGCACACGGTAACGGGGCCCCGACCGGACGGCCCCCGGGACATCACGCCGTACACCCGGACGGCGCCACCGCCCCCGGGCCGGCGGCCGGTATCCGGCCTGCGCTCAGCCGCCGACAGCCGCTCGCCGCGGCACAGCACGACCAGCGCGGCCGGCTCGTGGCGGGACGGCGCCGGCGAGCCGACCGTCACCGGCAGCTCCGATCGGCCTGTTCGCCGGCCGGGACCAACCGCCGGTCAGCCCCCCGAGGTGTCCAGTTCCGCCTCCTCGCTGACGCCGGCGCAGTCGTAGGGGTCGCGCAGCCAGCCGTCGGGCAGTACCACGCGGTTGTTGCCGGAGGTCCGGCCGCGCGGTCCGTCGGCGCCCGCCGGCCACGGCTGGTTGAGGTCCAACTCGCCCAGGCCGTCCTCCAGTTCGGCGAGCGACGAGCTGATCGCCAGCCGCTTGCGCAGCTCCGAGCCGACCGCGAAGCCCTTCAGATACCAGGCGACGTGCTTGCGGAAGTCGATGACGCCGCGGTTCTCGTCGCCAGTCCACTCGCCGAGCAGCGCGGCGTGCCGGACCATGACGCGGGAGACCTCGCGAAGGGTCGGCGCGGCGGGCGTGCCGGTGCCCTCGAAGGCGGCGACCAGATCGCGGAAGAGCCAGGGGCGGCCCAGGCAGCCGCGGCCGACGACCACGCCGTCGCAGCCGGTCCGCCGCATCATCCGTACCGCGTCGTCCGCGGACCAGATGTCGCCGTTGCCGAGCACCGGGATCTCCGGGACGTGCTCCTTGAGGCGCGCGATGGCGTCCCAGTCGGCGGTGCCGCCGTAGTGCTGGGCCGCGGTGCGGCCGTGCAGCGCGATGGCGGTCACGCCCTCGTCGACGGCGATCCGGCCGGCGTCGAGGAAGGTGATGTGGTCGTCGTCGATGCCCTTGCGCATCTTCATCGTGACGGGCAGGTCACCGGCGCCGGTGACCGCCTCGCGCAGGATGGCGCGCAGCAGGTTCCGCTTGTACGGGAGGGCGGAGCCGCCGCCCTTGCGGGTCACCTTCGGGACCGGGCAGCCGAAGTTCAGGTCGATGTGGTCGGCCAGGTCCTCCTCCGCGATCATGCGGACGGCCTTGCCGACGGTGGCCGGATCGACACCGTACAGCTGGATCGAGCGGGGCCGCTCGCTCGCGTCGAAGCGGATCAGCTGCATGGTCTTCTCGTTGCGCTCGACCAGCGCCCGGGTGGTGATCATCTCGCTGACGAAGAGGCCCTTGCCGCCGCTGAACTCCCGGCACAGCGTCCGGAACGGGGCGTTGGTGATCCCGGCCATGGGCGCGAGCACCACGGGGGGTTGCACCGCGTGCGGGCCGATCGTCAGCGAAGTCATGAACCCCATTGTCCCGCACCGGGCGAGCTGCCCCGCCGGGGACGTCCGGCCGGGATCGTTGTAACGTTCAACCATGCCCGTCGTCAGCCGCCGTCGCCGCCTGCTGGTCCTGGCGATCTGCTGCCTGAGCCTGCTGATCGTCAGCCTCGACAACACCGTCCTGAACGTCGCGCTGCCGTCCGTGCAGCACGAGCTGGGCGCCTCGGTCTCCGGGATGCAGTGGACGATCGACGCCTACACCCTGGTCCTGGCGTCGCTGCTGATGCTGGCCGGCTCGACGGCGGACCGCCTCGGCCGCCGCCGGATCTTCACCGTCGGGCTGGTGGTCTTCACGCTCGGCTCGCTGCTGTGCAGCCTGGCACCCGGGCTGGAGTGGCTGGTGGTCTTCCGTATGGTGCAGGCGGTCGGCGGGTCGATGCTCAACCCCGTCGCCATGTCGATCATCACCAACACCTTCACCGACCCCCGGGAGCGGGCCCGCGCCATCGGGGTGTGGGGCGGTGTGGTCGGCATCAGCATGGCGGCCGGGCCGGTGATCGGCGGGCTGCTGGTGCAGAGCGTCGGCTGGCGGTCGATCTTCTGGATCAACGTCCCGATCGGGGCCCTGGCGCTGCTCCTCACCCGGCGGTACGTCCCGGAGTCCCGCGCCCCCAGGCCCCGCCGGGTCGACGCGGTGGGGCAGCTGCTGGTGATCGCACTGCTCGGCTCCCTGACCTACGCGATCATCCAGGCCCCGGAGACCGGCTGGACCTCCCCGGAGATCCTCTCGTTCGTCGTGGTGGCGGCGGCCTCCTTCGCCGCCCTCGTCGGCTACCAGCGCCGGCGCCGCGAACCCCTCATCGACCTGCGGTTCTTCCACAGCGCCCCGTTCAGCGGCGCCACCCTCATAGCCGTCTGCGCCTTCGCCGCGCTCGGCGGCTTCCTCTTCGTCAACACCCTCTACCTCCAGAACATCCGCGGCCTGTCCGCCATGGAAGCCGGCCTCTACATGCTCCCCATGGCCGGGATGACCCTGGTCTTCGCGCCGCTCTCCGGACGTCTGGTCGCCGGCCGCGGCGCCCGGCTGCCGCTGCTGCTCGCCGGTACCGCGATGGCCGCCAGCGGCCTGCTCTTCGCCGCCTTCGACGCCGCGTCGGCCACCGCCCTGCTGTTCCTCGGCTATGTCCTCTTCGGCATCGGATTCGGCCTGGTCAACGCCCCGATCACCAATACCGCGGTGTCCGGTATGCCGCGCGCGCAGGCCGGTGTGGCGGCGGCGGTGGCCTCCACCAGCCGGCAGGTCGGGCAGTCGCTGGGCGTCGCGGTGATCGGCGCCGTGCTGGCCGGCGGGGCGCATCTCGGCGCCACCCGCGCCGCGTTCCTCGCCGCCGGCCGCCCCGCCTGGTGGATCATCACCGGCTGCGGCGCCGCGATCCTCCTCCTCGGCGCCCTGACCACCGGCCACTGGGCGCGCGCCACCGCCCGGCGCACCGCGGCGCTCTTCGAGGACGACACGGCCCGCGGGCAGAGCCGGGCGGGCGCGGGGTCGTAGGACCGGTCCGCCCGGTCGGATCCGGCCCGCCGCGCGGCACGCCTCACCCCTGGGCGAGCGCCAGCTTCTCCAACTGCTCCAGCCGCTCCCGGGACACCTCGTCGACCGGGGTGTACACCAGCGCCTTCGGCCCCGGATTGGGACCCGTCCACAGATGCGTCCCGGTCAGCTGGAGCACACCGACCTCCGGGTGCCGGAAGACCTTGACGGCGCTCGTCGTGCGCTCGACCTCGTGCTGCGCCCAGATCTCCCGGAACTCCGCCGACGCCTCGGTCAGCCGCGTCACCAGCGCCTTCCACGCCGGCTCCGCGACGTGCTCGGCCATCGAGGCGCGGAACTTGGCGGTCATCGTCCGGACCGTGGCCTCCCGGTCGCCGAGCACGGCCCGCCACCCGGGGTGGGTGAACGCCAGCCACATGCAGTTGCGGTCCTCCTCGGGCAGCGCGTCGAGGCCGCACATCAGCTGCCCGTACGTGCTGTTGTAGGCGAGGATGTCGAACCGGCTGTTCTGCACCACCGCGGGGAACGGCGCGAGCCGGTGCAGGATCTGCCGCAACGCCAGCGGCACGCCCGTGCACTCCTTGCCCGGCAGCGGGTCGATCGCCCCGGCGAGCGCGAAGAGGTGGCTGCGCTCGGCGCGGTCCAGCAGCAGTGCGCGGGCCACCGCGTCCAGCACCTGCGGCGAGACGTGGATGTCCCGGCCCTGTTCGAGCCAGGTGTACCAGGTCACGCCGACCGCTCCGAGATGCGCGACCTCCTCGCGGCGCAGCCCGGGGGTGCGCCGGCGGCTGCCGCGCGGCAGGCCGACCTGCTCGGGGGTTATGCGCTCCCGGCGGCTGCGCAGGAAAGCGGCCAACTCCGCCCGCCGGATGGCGTCGTCGGCCCGCGGGGCTGCGCCGCCACCGCCGCGTGTGGCACCCTGCGGCACCCCGCGGCACCGTCGCCTCCGGGACGGGGGCCATATCCGGGACGGTGCCCGGTCCCGCCGCAGCTGCCACATCGGTCGCATCCAGACTCATGCGACCAGCCTGCCGCAGCGCCAAGACGGTTGCCAGGTAGCGCTGATACCAGGATAAGGACACTCTGGTACCCGTCTGAGCCGACCGTGATCCTCGACTCCGTGACCGAAACCCAGATACCGAGCACCACACCGGCACCGCCCACCACGGCCGCCCGGCACCGTCCGGCGGAGACCCCGCTGCTGACCCCCCTGGGCCTGCTGACCGTCCTCCTGGGCGCGGCCCTGCCGATGATCGACTTCTTTATCGTCAACGTCGCCCTGCCGACCATCGACCACGACCTTCAAGCGGGCCCCGCCCTGCTGGAAATGGTGGTCGCCGGCTACGGCGTCGCCTACGCCACGATGCTCGTCCTCGGCGGCCGGCTCGGCGACATGGCCGGCCGGCGCCGGCTGTTCCTCTGGGGCCTGGCCGCCTTCGGTCTCACCTCGCTCGCCTGCGGACTGGCCCCCGACGCCTGGACGCTGGTGATCGCCCGGGTCGCCCAGGGCGCGGCCGCCGCCCTGCTGCTGCCGCAGGTACTGGCCACCATCCAGGCCACCACCACCGGCAAGCGGCGCGCCAAGGCCGTCAGCCTCTACGGCGGCACGGCCGGCGTCTCCAGCGCCGTCGGCCAGGTGCTCGGCGGGCTGCTGGTCTCGGTCGACCTGGCCGGCACCGGCTGGCGCGCGGTGTTCCTGGTCAACGTCCCGATCGCCGTGGTGGCCTGGCTGCTGGCGTCCCGTACGGTCCCCGAGACCCGGTCCCCGCACCCCAGCCGCGTCGACGGCCCCGGCACCGCGCTGCTCGCCACCTCCCTGATCGCCCTGCTGCTGCCGCTCACCGAGGGCCGCGCCGCCGGCTGGCCCGTGTGGTCCTGGGTGCTGCTGGCGGTCTTCCCGTTCTCGGCCGCCGCGTTCATCGCCGTCGAGCGCCGCGCCGAGCGGACCGGCCGCACCCCCCTCGTACCGCCGTCCCTCCTGCGCATCCCCTCCGTGCAGAGCGGCCTGACCATGATCGTCCCGTTCTCGGTCGGCTTCGGCGGCTTCATGTTCGTGGTGGCGGTGGCCCTCCAGACCGGCCTGCGCTACGGCCCGCTCGCCGCCGGCATCTCGCTGGCCCCGCTCTGCCTCGCCTTCTTCCTCGCCTCGCTGGCCGGGCCGCGGCTGGTGCAACGCTTCGGTCGGCGGGTGGTGATCACCGGCTCGCTGCTCCAGGGCGCCGGGCTGCTCGCCCTGGCCCTGACCGTCCACGCCGACTGGCCGCACATCCCGGTCCTGGAGCTGGCCCCGAGCATGACGGTGCTGGGCATCGGGCAGGGCCTGCTGCTGCCGGTCCTGATGCGGATCGTGCTGAGCGAACTGCCGGTGGCGCAGGCCGGCGTGGGCGGCGGCGTCATGGTCACCACACAGCAGTCCGGGCTCGCTCTCGGCGTGGCAACGCTGGGCACCCTCTTCCTCGCCCTGCTCCCCTCCGCCGGCATCCGCGACGCCTTCCTCGCCGCCGTACTCGCCCAGCTCCTGATCGTCCTCGGCACGACCCTGCTCGGCTTCCGCCTCCCCCGCACCCTGCGCTGAGGCCTCGCGCCACGCCCCTCCCCCACGGCCCGCTCCCCACCCCCTCCACCACCCCTCACCCTCACGGCTGACAAATATTGAAATCTGTCAGCCGTCATGTCATGGTGAAGGCACGGCTCAACCAGCCGCCCACCATCCCTTCCCTCAGGAGCACGCCGTGCAGACCCGCACCCTCGGCACCACCGGCCCGCAGACCTCCGCCCTCGGCCTCGGCTGCATGGGCATGTCCGCCCTCTACGGCGACAGCGACCGCGCCGAATCCCTCGCCACCATCCACGCCGCCCTCGACGCCGGCATCACCCTCCTCGACACCGGCGACTTCTACGGCATGGGCCACAACGAACTCCTCATCAACGAAGCCCTGCGGACGGCCCCCGCCGCCGCCCGCGAAAAGGTCCTGACCAGCGTCAAGTTCGGCGCCCTGCGCACCGTCGAGGGCGGCTTCACCGGCTATGACGGCCGACCCGCCGCGGTGAAGAACTTCGCCGCGTACTCCCTCCAGCGCCTGGGCACCGACCACATCGACATCTACCGGATCGCCCGCGTCGACCCCGACGTCCCGATCGAGGAGACCGTCGGCGCCATCGCCGAGCTGGTCGAGGCCGGCCACGTCCGCCACATCGGCCTCTCCGAGGTGGGCGCGGACACCCTGCGCCGGGCCGCCGCCGTCGCCCCGATCGCCGACCTCCAGATCGAGTACTCCCTCATCTCCCGCGGTATCGAGGACGCGATCCTCCCCACCGCCCGCGAACTGGGCATAGGCATCACCGCCTACGGAGTGCTCTCCCGCGGCCTGATCAGCGGCCACTTCACCCGTGACCGCAAGCTCGCCGCCCATGACTTCCGCGGGATGTCACCGCGCTTCCAGGGCGACAACCTGGCGCGCAACCTCGACCTGGTGGACGCACTCCGCAAGATCGCCGACCAGAAGGGCGTCTCGGTCGCCCAGACCGCCATCGCCTGGGTCCTCTCCCGCGGCGAGGACATCGTCCCGCTGGTCGGCGCCCGCCGCCGCGACCGCCTCGCCGAGGCCCTCGGCGCCCTCGACGTCACCCTGGACGCCGACGACCTGATCGCCATCGAGCAGGCCATCCCAGCCGGCGCCGCCGCAGGCGACCGCTACCCGGCAGCCCAGATGGCCCACTTGGACAGCGAACGCTGACAACGAACGCTGACAACGGAGAGGAGTGACATCAGGCAGCGGATGACGAATGCGGCACTGCCGGGGCACCCCGGCAGCTGCGAACGGAAGGCGATGAACAACGCCAACCCGCACGCCGCCCGCCGACCGCCCGCCATTCACGGCCCCACCGCAGGGCATCAGCTGCCGACCGCCGCCGTCCCTGGCAAGCGAGCCGCCCGCCGGCGACCGTCGGTGGCCGCCGGTGGCCGCGGGCGGCCGTCCGTGGACCGGCAGGGGGCCCCCCCG
>NZ_KN708638.1:2643081-2695797 GCF_000805335.1 Streptomyces sp. CT34
CGACAGCTCGCCCGGAGCCCTGGACTGGGCTGTGGCTGGGGGGGCGACTCCCAGGCAGGAGTTCGTTCCCTGGGGCGGCCTGGCCGCTACGCGCCCAGGTCGGCGCGGCTGCCGGGCGGCCGGGGTTCGTACTCCGGGGCTTCGCGGCCGGGGTTCGTTCCCTGGGGCTCCGTGGTCAGGGTTCGAGCGCGGGGCCCGTGGCGGCCGGGTGCGAACGAACCCGGGGCTCGTGGCCAGGTGCGAACCCGGGGCTCGTGGCCGGAGTTCGAGCGTGGGCTCGCGGATGGAGTTCGTGCCTTGGGGCTCCATGCCTGGGGTTCGAGCCAGCGGCTCCGTAGCTGGGGTCTGGGCCTCGGGGTCCGTGACCGGGGTTCGAGGCTGCGGCTGCGTAGCCGGGGTTGGAGCCCGCAGATCCGTGGCCGGGGTCTGGGCTTGGGGGTCCGTGATCGGGAAGCGAGCCCGGCGCGCTCCGGGGCACGAGTGCGAGCCCGAGGCACCGTGGCTGGTGTTCTCGGCTGGTGTTCTTGGCTGGTCTCGGCTGGGGTTTTCGGCTGAGATTACGCCGGGGCACGCCGGCTCGTGCCACGGCGTAGGCGGACCCATGCCAGGCGCACGCGAGCTCGTGCCGAGGCGCGCACGGGCTCACGCCCGGGTGCAGGCGGGCCCGTGTGTCGAGGCACACGCGAGGGGGAGGGGTGGGGGGAGGGGGAGGCCCCCCCGGGGAGAACGCATCGCGGGTACCGTCCCTAGAGAACCAAGACGAGACCCCAGGTCGGGCACCAGCCAGCTGCCCACCACCGGACACCCCGCCGGACACCCGCCGGTTGCCCACCATGGGAGGCCATCGGACACCCGCTGGTCGCCCAGCACCGGACACCCGCCGGTTGCCCGCCATGGGACACCATTGGACACCCGCCGGTTGCCCAGCACCGGGTACCCGTCCACGGTTGTCCACCACCGGGCGCCCACGGTTGTCCACCGTCGGTCGCCACCGCCACCGTCCCTTCCGCCCCCTCTCGCCCCGTCCCGCACCTCCCCGAAAGGCCGGCCCGTTTCATGCCCCCCGAGACGTTGACCCCCGAGCGCATCCTCGAAGCCACCGAGGAGGTGCTGCGCCGTTACGGGCCGGCCAAGGCCACCGTGGTGGACGTCGCGCGTGCCCTGGGCGTCAGCCACGGCAGCGTCTACCGCCACTTCCGTACGAAGACGGCGCTGCGGGAGGCCGTCACGGCGCGCTGGCTGGACCGTACGAGCGAGCAGCTGGCGGCCATCGTCACGGACGAGGGCCCGGCCGACGACCGGCTGCGCCGCTGGCTCGCGACCCTCTTCGAGGCGAAGCGGCACAAGGCCGGCGACGACCCCGAACTCTTCGCCACGTATATGACGTTGATCGGTGAGAGCGGCGGTGTCGTCGACCGTCATGTCACCGACCTCGAATCCCAGCTCGCCACGATCATCGAGGCCGGCGTCGCCGAGGGCGCCTTCCGCGCCCCCTCCCCCGCCACCACCGCGCACGCCGTCTTCGCCGCCACCGGCCGTTTCCACGACCCGTGTTACGCCGCGGAGTGGTCCCGTCCGGAAATCACGGCCGACTTCGAGGCGGTCCGCGACCTGGTGATGCGGGGGCTGCAGGGCTAGGGCCTTCCCGACCCTGGCCCCGACGCCTGTGCCCCTGGCCCCGACGCCTGTCGGCCCCCGACGCCTGTGCCCCTGGCCCCGGCGCCCGTCGGCACCTGGCACCTTGCGGCACCTGGCGCCTTGCGGACGCCGGCCCTCTTCCGCCCCTGCTCCCGGGGCCGCCCCGAGGCCCCGCCCACGGGCGAGAGCCAACCCAACGGCCAGCCCCCGCTTGCGGGTTGGCCCCCGCCCGTCCCCAACCCGCCGGACAGGCCCCGGAGGACGGCCCCGGACAGGCCCCGGCCGGGTCAGCACGGGTCAGGACGGCTCACGACCTGCCCGTACAGCCAGAGGTCACACCGGCCACACGGGCCACAGGCCACGCGCAGCGAAGCGCCGGCCGCCCCCGCAACTTCCGGGGGCGGCCGGCGCTTCGCCGTTGCCGTGTGGACCGCTCGGTCAGATCAGCACCGGTCAGATCAGCACCGGTCAGGTCAGCAGCCGAGGAGGCGGCCGCCCAGGTAGGACTGGATCTGGTCGAGGCCGACGCGCTCCTGCTTCATCGTGTCGCGCTCGCGCACCGTGACGGCGTTGTCGTCCAGGGTGTCGAAGTCGACGGTGACGCAGAACGGGGTGCCGATCTCGTCCTGGCGGCGGTAGCGGCGGCCGATGGCGCCCGCGTCGTCGAACTCGATGTTCCAGTTCTTGCGCAGGTCCGCGGCCAGGCCCTTGGCCTTCGGGGAGAGCTGCGGGTTGCGGGAGAGCGGCAGGACCGCGGCCTTGACCGGGGCCAGGCGCGGGTCGAGGCGCATGACCGTGCGCTTCTCCATCTTGCCCTTGGCGTTGGGGGCCTCGTCCTCGACGTAGGCGTCGAGGAGGAAGGCGAGCATCGCCCGGCCGACACCGGCCGCGGGCTCGATGACGTACGGGGTCCAGCGCTCGCCGGCCTCCTGGTCGAAGTAGGAGAGGTCCTGGCCGGACGCCTTGGCGTGCGAGGAGAGGTCGTAGTCGGTGCGGTTGGCGACGCCCTCCAGCTCGCCCCACTCCGAGCCGCCGAACTGGAAGCGGTACTCGATGTCAGCGGTGCGCTTGGAGTAGTGCGAGAGCTTCTCGGCGGGGTGCTCGTACCAGCGGATGTTCTCCTCGCGGATACCGAGGTCGCGGTACCAGTTCCAGCGCTGCTCCATCCAGTACTCGTGCCACTGCTCGTCCTCGCCGGGCTTGACGAAGAACTCCATCTCCATCTGCTCGAACTCGCGGGTGCGGAAGATGAAGTTGCCCGGAGTGATCTCGTTCCGGAAGGACTTGCCCATCTGCGCGATGCCGAACGGCGGCTTCTTGCGCGAGGTCTGCTGCACCTGGGCGAAGTTGGTGAAGATGCCCTGCGCGGTCTCGGGGCGCAGGTAGGCGATCGAGGCGGTGTCCTGGGACGGGCCGAGGTGGGTGGAGAGCAGGCCGGAGAACTGCTTGGGCTCGGTGAAGCCGCCCTTGTTGCCGCAGTGCGGGCAGTTGATGTCGGCGAGGCCGTTCTCGGGCAGCCGGCCGTGCTTCTCCTCGTACGCCTCTTCCAGGTGGTCGGCGCGGAAGCGCTTGTGGCAGGAGGTGCACTCGGTGAGCGGGTCGGTGAAGGTGGCGACGTGGCCGGACGCCTGCCAGACCTCGGGGGCCAGGATCACCGACGAGTCGATACCGACGACGTCCTCGCGCGAGGTGACCATGGCGCGCCACCACTGGCGCTTGATGTTCTCCTTGAGCTCGACGCCGAGGGGGCCGTAGTCCCAGGCAGCGCGGGAGCCGCCGTAGATCTCACTGCAGGGGTAGACGAAGCCACGGCGCTTGCTCAGGCTGACGATGGTATCGATCTTGTCGGCGGCCACGGTGCTCTCTTCATTACGACGACGAACAATGGACAGGACGGCGCGTAGCGCCTCGACGAGGGGGGTGCTCGGGAGACGGGCGGGCGAATAGTTCAGGGTACCGGCGGCCGTACCCCCCGGATCAAATCGGTTCCGGCCGCTCCGCGGGCCACTGTGACCTGTCCCGCACTTTGTTGACAATCATTTCCATATTCATTGAAAATGAGTGTCATGAACGTACGCCCGAATATCTCCACCACAGCGATGGCCGGAGCCGCGGTTCTCGCCCTGCTGGGCCTGACCGCCTGCTCCGGCACCGACGCCGGCCGCTCCGGCGGCGGCAAGCTGAGGGTGACGGCGTCCTTCTATCCGATGCAGTTCCTCGCCGAGCAGATCGGCGGCTCCCACGTGGAGGTGTCCAACCTCACCAAGCCGGGCGTCGAGCCGCACGACCTGGAGCTCACCCCGAAGCAGACCGCGCAGCTCGGTGAGTCCGGCGCGATCGTCCACCTCAAGGGCCTGCAGCCCGCCGTGGACGACGCGATCAAGCAGTCCGGCGTCAAGCACGTCGCCGACGCGGCCTCCCTCACCTCGCTCGAAACGCACGGCACCGAGGTCGACGGCCACCACCACTCCACCGGCGACAACCACTCGCACTCCGAGTCCGAGCCCGGCCGGGACCCGCACGTCTGGCTGGACCCGGTGAAGTTCGCCGAGGTCGCCAAGGGCGTCAACCGGACGCTCGCCCAGGCCGACCCGAAGAACCGGGCCGACTTCCAGAAGAACACCGACGCCCTGGTCAAGAAGCTGGACGGGCTGGACAAGGAGTTCCGGGACGAGCTGAAGAACCGGGCCTCGGACACGTTCATCACCACCCACGCGGCGTTCGGCTACCTCGCCGAGCGGTACGGCCTGACCGAGGAGGCGATCAGCGGCCTGGACCCGGAGTCCGAGCCCAGCGCCAACCGCATCAAGGACCTGCACACCCTCGCCGCGCAGCACCATGTCTCCACGGTCTTCTTCGAGACCATCGCCAACCCGGCCACCGCCAAGGCCCTGGCCGGGGACCTGCGTCTGAAGACCGATGTCCTCGACCCGCTCGAGGGGATCACCGCCAAGTCCCGCGGCAAGGACTACTTCGCCGTCCAGCGCGCCAACCTCGCCGCGCTGGAGAAGGCGCTCGGCAGCAAGTGACCGCGCACCGGCGGCCCGGCATGCCGCCGGGTGCTTCGGACGTATCGCACGACGGAGGTCGGCACATGAAGGACAGGGACCAGCCCGGCACGGACGGCGAGCCCGTCATAGCCCTGCGCGGCGCCACCGCGTCGCTGGGCGCCCGGCCGGTGCTGCGCGGCGTCGATCTCACCGTCCGCGCGGGCGAGGTCGTGGCGCTGCTCGGCGCCAACGGCTCCGGCAAGTCCACCGCCGTACGGTCGGTGATCGGCCAGGTTCCGCTGACCGGCGGTGAACTGGCGCTGTTCGGGACGCCGTTCCGGCGCTTCGGGGACTGGGCCCGGATCGGGTATGTGCCGCAGCGCACGACCGCGGCGGGCGGGGTCCCGGCCACCGTCCGCGAGGTGGTCACGGCCGGCCGGCTGGCCCGTACGAAGCTGGGCATGCTGCGCCGGGCCGACCGGGCCGCGGTGCGTCACGCGCTGGAACTGGTCGGGATGGCGGACCGGGCCGGGGACTCCGTCAACGCGCTGTCGGGAGGACAGCACCAACGGGTGCTGATCGCCCGCGCGCTGGCCGGTGAGCCGGATCTGCTGATCATGGACGAGCCGATGGCCGGGGTCGACCTGGCCAGCCAGGAGGTGCTGGCCGCCGCGCTGCGCGAGCAGGTCGCCCGGGGCACCACGGTGCTGCTCGTCCTGCACGAACTGGGGCCGCTGGAGCCGCTGATCGACCGCGCGGTGGTGCTGCGCGACGGCTGCGTCGTCCACGACGGCCCGCCGCCGAAGGCCGTCGGCCAGCACGCCCTGCCCGGTCACGACCATGCCCACCCGTCGCCCGCCACCGCCCCAAGTGGCGGTGCTTCGCACCACTGCATTGGATCGCACGCCGACGCGTCCGCGGAACCGCTCCGCACCGGCCTGCTGAGCTAGGGGCCGCCCTCATGGAAATCCTCGACTACGCCTTCATGCAGCGGGCGCTGATCGCCGCCCTGATCGTCGGTGTCACCGCGCCCGCCATCGGCATCTACCTCGTCCAGCGCCGCCAGGCCCTGATGGGCGACGGTATCGGCCATGTCGCCCTCACCGGCGTCGGCCTCGGCTTCCTGCTGAACTCCAGCCCGGTCTGGATGGCCACCGCGGTCGCCGTCCTCGGCTCGGTGATCATGGAGCTGATCCGCTGGTACGGCAGGACCCGCGGCGATCTCGCGCTGGCCATGCTGTTCTACGGCGGCATGGCGGGCGGTGTGCTGCTGATGAACCTCTCGGATGCGGGCTCCAACGCCAATCTCGGGACGTATCTCTTCGGTTCGATCACCACCGTCTCGCCGCAGGACATGACGACGATCTGCGTGCTGGCCGCGCTGGTGCTGGCGATCACCGTCGGGCTGCGCCGCCAGCTGTTCGCGGTATGCCTGGACGAGGAGTTCGCCCGGGTGACGGGGCTGCCGGTGCGGCTGCTGAACCTGCTGGTCGCGGTGACCGCCGCGGTCACCGTCACGGTCGCGATGCGGGTGGTCGGCCTGCTGCTGGTCAGCGCGCTGATGGTGATCCCGGTGGCGGCGGCGCAGCAGCTGAGCCGCAGTTTCGCGGTGACCTTCGCCGCGGCGGTGGCGATCGGCGTGGTGGTCACCGTCGCCGGCACCACGACCTCGTACTACGTCGACGTGCCGTCCGGCGCGACCATCGTGCTGTTCGCCATCGGGCTCTTCGTGGCGTTCACGGCGCTGGCCGCCCCGCTCGCGAGAAAACGCGCCAGGGCAGCCGCGGAGGCCGCGAAGAGGTGCACTCTGGAGGTACCCGCCGGCCGGGTCCCGGCGGACGACGTGCGCGTGTGAGACGGACGTGCGGCGGGTGGCCGAACCCGGGCGTACGAGGCGTCCGCCAGGGGTAGGGCCGGCCGGTCCGGGACAGACATGGAGGTAAGTGTCCCACCAGGGTTCCGGCCATCACCTGGCACAATGGCCGGGCGCATGCACAGGGCAAGTCCTGACGTCCTAGGGAGGCAACGGTGGCGACGAGCGCGGGATCTCCGGTACGCGGCCGGTCGACGCGGCAGCGGACCGCGGTTTCGGCCGCACTCGACGAGGTCGACGAGTTCCGCAGTGCGCAGGAACTGCACGACATGCTCAAGCACCGGGGCGACTCGGTGGGGCTGACCACCGTCTACCGGACGCTGCAGTCCCTGGCCGACGCCGGTGAGGTCGATGTGCTGCGGACCAGCGAGGGCGAGGCCGTCTACCGCCGGTGCAGCACCGACGACCATCACCACCACCTGGTCTGCCGGGCCTGCGGCAAGGCCGTCGAGGTCGAGGGCCCCGCGGTCGAGAAGTGGGCCGACCAGATCGCCGCCGAGCACGGTTTCCGCGATGTCGCCCACACCATCGAGATCTTCGGTACGTGCGGCGAGTGCGCGGACCGCGCGGCGGTGCAGCAGCAGTAGTGGCCGCGGCCGGCCGCGCGCCGGCGGACAACGCGGGAACGGCCGCCTCCGCCTGCGGGCGGGGGCGGCCGTTCCGTGCTCTTGCGGCCGGGTGCCGTGCTGTTGCAGCCGGGCGGCGCGGGGCGGGACGGGCCCGGTTACGTGGCGGACTCGCCCTCGGCCATCGGTGCCGCCCCGAAGCGGCGGTCCCGCTTCGCGTATTCCAGGCAGGCGTCCCAGAGGTTCCGGCGGTCGAAATCCGGCCAGAGAATGTCCTGGAACACCATCTCGGCATAGGCGCTCTGCCAGATCAGGTAGTTCGACGTCCGCTGCTCGCCGGACGGCCGGACGAAGAGGTCCACATCCGGCATGTCCGGGTAGTACATGTACTTCGCCACGGTCTTCTCGGTGACCTTGCCGGGGTCCAGCTTCCCGGCCCGGACATCCGCCGCGATGGCCGCCGCGGCGTCCGCGATCTCCGCCCGACCGCCGTAATTCACGCAGAAATACAGCGTCATTGCGTCATTCTTCTTGGTCTGCTCCTGGGCGACCTGGAGTTCCTGGACCACGGACTTCCAGAGCTTCGGCATCCGCCCGACCCACCGGATGCGGATACCCAGCGCGTCCATCTCGTCACGGCGCCGCCGGATCACGTCCCGGTTGAAATTCATCAGGAAGCGGACCTCGTCCGGCGACCGCTTCCAGTTCTCCGTCGAGAAGGCGTAGAGCGAGAGATTCTTCACGCCCATTTCGATGCAGCCCTTGAGCACGTCGAGGACGACGCCCTCGCCGACCTTGTGGCCCTCCGTGCGCGGCAGCCCGCGCTCCTTGGCCCACCGGCCGTTGCCGTCCATCACGATCGCGACGTGGTTCGGGACGAGCTCGCCGGGGATCTTCGGCGGGCGCGCGCCGGACGGATGCGGCTCGGGCGTCTCATACTCGCGCCGATTGCGGCCCAGAATCCCGCGTACTGCCATGCGCCCCACGTCTCCTCTGCGTATTGATTCGATTGACGGTTGTGGTCGGATCGGGCGGAGCGGCGGCCCGCGGCGCCTCCCCCGCTATTTCTCCACATAGCGCAGGGAGCGCAGGCCCCGCTCCAGGTGCCAGTGCAGATACGCCGCGACGAGGCCACAGCCCTCCCGGACATGCCGCGCCTCGCAGGCGTCCGCGGTCTCCCAGTCGCCGGTCAGCAGCGCGCCGAGAAGCCCGATGGCCTCTGAGGAGGGTACGACGCTTCCGGGCACCCGGCAGTCCCCGCAGACGACGCCGCCCGCGGCCACCGAGAAGAACCGGTTGGGGCCGGGCAGGCCGCACCGCGCGCAGGCGCCGAAGCTCGGCGCGTAGCCGTTGACCGCCAGCGAGCGCAGCAGGAACGCGTCCAGCACCAGGTGCGGCGCGTGTTCGCCGCGGGCGAGCGTGCGCAGCCCGCCGACCAGCAGCAGGTACTGCTGCACCGCCGGCTCGCCCTCGTGGTCGGTGAACCGCTCGGCGGTCTCCAGCATCGCCGTGCCGGCCGTGTAGCGCGCGTAGTCCGTGACGATGCCGCCGCCGTACGCGGCGATCGTCTCGCTCTGCGTGCACAGCGGCAGCCCGCGCCCGACCAGCTCGCCGCCGCGCGCGTAGAACTGCACGTCGACGTGCGAGAAGGGCTCCAGCCGGGCGCCGAACTTCGACTTCGTGCGCCGCACGCCGCGCGCCACGGCCCGTACCCGGCCGTGGCCGCGGGTGAGCAGGGTGATGATCCGGTCCGCCTCGCCCAGCTTCTGGGTGCGCAGCACGATGCCGTCGTCGCGGAACAGACTCATGACGCCATTCTCCCGCATGGCGGCGGGGCGGCGGGGCGGGGTCCGTGCGGCCCCGGGTTCCGGGCGCGCGGGCGGTGCCGCGGTGTGAGGCTGCATCACGTTACCGACCCGTCATCGCGGGTGAACGTGACCTTCCGTACTTCTCAGTCGCGGCCCCGCAAGGGTCCTCACAGGCCGTCAGGTGGCAGGTAGCATCCGGTGATGATCGGCGCACGGCAGCCGTCGCGGCCGGACATCCCCGTCAAGTCCCCGAACGAGGATCTCGATGACATCCATACCGGAGGCGCTGTTGTGGTGCCTTGGCGCAGGTACGGCCGCCGCCGTGGTGCTGGCGGCGCTCTTGGTCCGCTCGCACAAGGAGCGGGCCGGTCTGAGAGCGCGGCTGGTCACCGCCGAGGAACACAGCAGCGCCACGCTCCACGGCAACACGGAGCTGTCCGCCCGGTTGCGGGCCACGGAGGCCGAGATCCGGCATCTGGCCGGGGCGCGGCTGCCCGACCTGACGATGGCGCTGGCGCATCCGCATGTGCCGGTACGGGGTCTGCTGGACGGCCGGTTCGCCGGGTCGGAGACCGATGAGGCGCTGAGCGGGGTACTGGAGCAGGTCGGCGAGGCGATCACCAAGGAGCGGCAGCGGGTCGACGCCGCGGCGCAGTCGACGCTGCGCGGTGCCACCACCACGATGCAGGCGCTGCTGTACCAGCTCCAGACGGCGTTGCAGACCATGCAGCACAAGTACGACGACCCGCAGATCGCGCAGGACCTGCTCGACGCGGACTTCCTCAACGAGCAGGCGCTGCGCCGGGTGCAGGCCACGGGTGTGGTCTGCGGTGCCTGGCCGGGGCTGACGCGGGAGGACTCGTATCTGGCGGAGCTGGTGGTGGGTGCCACCTCGCGGCTGCGCGGTTACGAGCGGGTGCAGGTCAGCAATCAGCTGCGGGATCCGATCGCCGTGGTGGCGCGGGCCGTCGAGCCCGTCGCGATCACCGTCACCGAGCTGCTGGCGAACGCGCTGCACCACTCGCACCGGGAGCTTCCGGTCACCGTCACGCTCCAGCAGGGCAACCGCGGCGCGTCGGTCATCATCGACGACTACGGCGTCGGGATGCACGACGACGAGCTCAAGCACGCGATGGAGCTGCTGGCGGGCGGCGAGGGCCTGCTGCTGACGCAGCTGGGCGATCCGCCGCGGTCCGGATTCGCCGCCGCCGGGCAGCTGGTGCGGCAGTACGGGTTCGGGGTGCATGTGGAGCCGTCGCCGTACGGAGGGGTGCGGGCCGTGGTGTACATCCCGGGCGATCCGCTGCTGACCGTGCTCGACGAGACGGCGCAGCCGATGTCGGTGATGGCGCCGATGCCGCACCGTCCGGCCGCCGGCGCCGGGGCGCGGAGCCGGTCCGCGGCGGCGTCCGTGATGCCGACCGGGGCCGCGGCGCCGGCCACCGCCGCCGGTGTCGCCGGGGCACCCGCCGCTGCCCCCGCTGCCGCCGCTGCCCCCGCGGCGCAGCCCGCGCCGGCGGCGCCGGTCACGTCCGCCACGTCGTCCGAACTCCCGCAGGCGGACGGGGAGTTGCCGCGCCGGCGGCGCCGCAGGCCGGTGTCCGAGCAGCAGGACGACCCGCGCGACGAAAGCACGATCAACATGCGCTCCCCGGAGGAGACGGCGTCCCGCTGGGCAGCGCTCCAGCAGGGCACCGAGTCCGGCCGGGCCGCAGCCCAGTCAGAACCCCCGCGCAGTCCCGAAGGGAACGCCCAGTCATGAACAGCCCCACCCGCCGCCGTGTCACCGAGGACAAGTCCTGGGTGCTGGCTCCCCTGTTGGAGCTGCCGCATGTCGTCCACGCCGCCGTCATCTCCGGCGACGGCTTCATCGAGGGTGCCTCGCCGGGGCTGACGCGGGAGGCCGCGGAGGGCGTGGCGGCGATGATGTCCGCCCTCCAGGGCGCGGGGCGCGCGGTGACCGCGGCGTTCGCCGAGAAGGCCGACACCCGGCTGCGGCAGACCGTCATCGAGTCGGAGGAAGGTTTCGTCTTCGCGATTCCGGCGGGGGAGAACACCTGCCTCGCCGTTTTCGCCGGTCCGGAGGTGAACATGGGCGTCGTCGCGCACCACATGCAGATCCAGGTGACGACCCTGGGCAACAAGGTCATGAACAGCCCCGCCCGGGACACCGGTACACCGGCATGACGCCCCGCCAGAGCAGCGGGCGGCGCCTCGTACCGGCCTATCTGGCGACCGGCGGACGCGCCCGACCGAGCCGCAACACGCTGGACCGGCTGACCGTGCTGATCGGCGTGGACATGCCGATCACCAGCGAGGTGCGCCCCGAAGAGCACCGGATCCTGGAGCTGCTCCGGCCCGGGGCGCTGACTCTGGCCGAGGTGGCCGCCCACCTTCACCTGCCCGTCAGCGTGGTGAAGGTGCTGGTGGCCGACCTCGTCGATGCCGGGCGCCTGCACGCCCGAGTCCCCATACCCGAAGCCGAGCAATTCGACCGGCAGATCCTGGAGAGGGTTCTCGATGGACTCCGCTCTCTCAAGTCCTAGCACCGGGCCCGGAACCGGCGGCATGTACCTCGACGGCGAGAACCAGACACTGGTCAAGCTGCTGGTCGCGGGCCCGTTCGGAGTCGGCAAGACCACGCTCATCCGTGCGCTCTCCGAAACCCCGCCGCTGCACACCGAAGAGGTCATGACGAAGACCGGCGCGATGGTCGACGACCTCGCCGGCGTCCGGGACAAGACCACCACCACCGTCGCCATCGACTTCGGGCGGCTGACGCTGCCCGGGGACCTGGTGCTGTACCTGTTCGGCACCCCCGGGCAGAAACGCTTCCGCCCGCTGTGGCAGGACATCGCACGCGGCGCGCTGGGCGCCCTGGTCCTCGCGGACACCCGCCGGCTGGCGGACTCGTTCGAGGTGATGGACATCGTCGAGGAGGCCGGGCTGCGGTACGCGGTCGCGGTCAACACCTTCCCCGACGCCCCCCAGTACGACGTCGACAAGCTCCGCGAGGCGCTCGATCTGCACCCCGAGACGCCGCTGGTGCTGTGCGACGCCCGCGACCGGGACCAGTCCGTCGACGCGCTGATCGCGCTGGTCCACCACGTCCTGGACAACCTCCCCGAGGAGAACCCGAACCCGTGACTTCCCCGCATCAGCCGGGCGCCGCACCGCCGCCGTCCTGCCCCGCGCAGGCCGTCCCCCCGCCGCAGGAGCAGGCGCCGCCGCCGGGCTGCCCGGCGCACGGGGCGCGACCGCAGTACCAGGCCCCGGCCCAGCCGGACGCGCACGCACCGGTGAAGCTGTACGGACCGGACTTCGCCGCCGATCCGCGCCGGGTCTACGCGTATCTGCGCCGGTACGGGGCGCTGGCGCCGGTGGAGATCGCGCCCGAAGTCACCGCGATGCTGGTGACCGACTACCGGGCCGCGCTGGACCTGCTGAACGACGACGCGACCTGGTCCAAGGACTCCCGGGCCTGGATGCAGACCGTGCCGCAGGACTCGCCGGTCATGCCGATGCTGAGCTGGCGGCCGAACGTCTTCTACGCCGACGGCCCGGCACACGTCCGCTACCGGGACGTCATCGTCGACAGCTTCAAGCTCGTCGAGCCGCACGAGCTGCGCGAGCGGGTCCACCACGCCGCGGACACCCTCATCCAGCGGTTCGGGGCGCGCGGTGAGGCCGATCTGATCGCGGACTACGCGCGGCTGATCCCGCTGCTGATGTTCAACACCCTCTTCGGGATGCCCGATTCGTACAGCGACCGGCTGATCGCGGCGCTCGGCGGGATGCTGGAGGGCAATTCGCCCGAGGAGGCCGCCGCCGCCAACGAGGCGTTCACGCAGTACATCATGGAGCTGGTCGGCGCGAAGAAGGGCGAGCGGGGCCCGGACCTGACGTCGTGGTTCATGGACCACCCCAACGGGCTGACCGACGAGGAGCTGATCCACCAGATCATCCTGGTGATGGGCGCGGGCAACGAGCCGCTCGCCAACCTCATCGGCAACGCCCTGTCGCGGATGCTGTCCGACGACCGCTACTACAACACCCTGTCCGGCGGCGCGCTGACCGTGCACGACGCGATCAACGAGGTGCTGTGGAACGACCCGCCGCTGACCAACTACTCCGCCCACTTCCCGGTCCGTGACGTCTTCTTCCACGGCACCTGGGTGCGCGCCGGGCAGCTGGTGATGGTCTCGTACGCGGCGGCCAACAGCCAGTTCGACACCACCGAGGTGCTGGCGCCCGGCTCGGGCAGCGGCTCGCACCTGTCGTGGGCGGCGGGCCCGCACGCCTGCCCCGTGAAGCGGCACGCGCTGCTGATCGCCACCACCGCGATCGAGCGGCTGACCGCCTGGCTCTCGGACATCGAACTCGCCGTCGACCACAGTGAACTGGAGTGGCGCAACGGCGCCTTCCACCGGGCGCTGGTCGCCCTCCCGGCCCGCTTCACCCCCATCACCCCGGACCAGGCAGGAGCCACGCCATGGCACAACAGCGAGAACAGCGCTATGTCATCGACCCCGCCGGAACCGACATCCACGGCGAGGCGGCCCGCCTCCGTGAACTAGGCCCGGCGGCCCCGATCGAGCTGCCCGGCGCCATCCCGGCCTGGGCGATCACCGGCCACGGTCTGCTGAAGGAGCTGCTGACCGACGACCGGGTGTCCAAGGACCCCCGGGCCCACTGGCCGGAGTGGCAGCGCGCGGAGATCCGCGGCAGCTGGCTCCAGTCCTGGATCGGCGTGACGAACATGTTCACCGCGTACGGCGCCGACCACCGGCGGCTGCGCAGGCTGATCGCCCCGGCGTTCACCGCCCGCCGCACCGACGCCATGGTGCCGCGGGTGGAGCAGATCACCCACGCCTTACTGGACGGTCTCGCCGCGCGCCCCGCCGGCGAGACCGTCGATCTGCGCGAGTCCTTCAACCACCCGCTGCCGATGCAGGTGATCTGCGAGCTGTTCGGCTACCCCGAGGGGCGGCCGCGGGTCGAACTGGCCCGGATCGTCGCGGAGATCATGGACACCACGGCCACGCCGGAGCAGGCGAGTGCGACCTGGGTGTCGGTCAACGCGCTGCTCGGCGACCTGGTCGCCGCCAAGCGCGCCGAGCCCGCCGACGACCTGACGAGCCTGCTGGTCGCCGCGCGGGACGACGAGGGCCAGGGCATGACGGAGCGGGAGCTGCTGGACACCCTGATCCTGGTCATCGGCGCCGGCCACGAGACCACCGTCGACCTGCTCGGCAACGCGGTGTACGCGCTGCTGACCCACCCCGAGCAGCTCCAGCTGGTCCTCGACGGCACCGTCTCCTGGAACGACGTCATCGAGGAGACGCTCCGCTGGTCCCCCAGCATCGCCAGCCTCCCGCTGCGCTTCGCGGTGGCGGACATCGAGCTGCCGCACGGCCCGGTGATCCGCAAGGGCGAGGCGCTGCTGCCGATGTACGCGGCGGCGGGCCGCGACGCGGCGCAGCACGGCCCCGACGCGGCGGCCTTCGACGTCCGGCGGACGAGCCAGGAGCATCTGGCGTTCGGCCACGGCGTCCACCGCTGCATCGGGGCGCCGCTGGCCCGCCTGGAGGCCCGGACCGCACTACCGGCCCTCTTCGACCGCTTCCCGGACATCCGACTGGCCGTGGAACCCGGCGAGTTGGCGCCCGCAGGCGGTTTCATCGCGGGCGGGCTGCGCAGCCTGCCGGTGCGGCTGACGGCCGGCTGAGCCGCCGCCGTTCCCGGGACGCGGGCGGCCCCGCCACCTTCCCGGTGGCGGGGCCGTCCGCGTCTTACCGGGGCTGCCGCGGTCTACCTGGGCGCACGCGCCGCGGCGGCGAGCAGCCGGTCCACATCGGCCGGGCGGAGCATCAGGGCGGCGCCGACCGTGCCGAGCACCTCGCGTTCGGCGGGGGTGTAGGAGCCGTCGGCGAGGGCGACGCGGGCGCCCTGGAGGAGCAGCGACTCCCGTCCGGCCGGGGCGAGATGGGGCGCCAGCGGCTCCAGCGCCTCGTGGAGCTCTATGGCCAGCGCCGTGCCGCACGGGCCCGGGCCGTGCGCTCCGCAGTGCCCGCCGGTGACCGCGTCGTAGGGGCCGGTGAGCCGGCCGCTGTCGGAGGCGAGCGCGGCGAGCAGGGTGAGCAGCTGGTCCTCGGAGCAGTCGTCGAACCCGGCCGCGCGGACCGTGTCGACGGCGGTGTCGCGGACCGTGCGGGAGGAGGTGCCGCCGGCCGCCAGCAGCGCCAGGGTCAGGGTGTGCACGGCGTCCCGGAGCATCGCCGAGAAGCGGAGGGTGGTGGGGTGGTCGAGGGCGTCCGGCCCGAAGTGGCCCCGGCAGGCGGAGCATTCGAGGACGGGTCCGGCGGCGCCGCGGGGCAGGACCGGGACGCCGAGGAGGGTCAGGCGGCGGCGGCCGGTGCGGCGGAGGTAGTTGCGGTCGCCGCCGCAGTCGGGACAGAAGAACTCGCCGTCGGCGACGGTACGCCAGGACGTGCGCACTCCCATCACACACCAGTTGCGCATCACGTCCGCCTCCGTAACTCCCCCGAAGCCTCGACGACACGGGGAGGTACGCCCACGGCCCCGTCGCCGTTCGGTACGTGATGTTAGCCACATTGATGATGCGCCGTCAGTACCCCGTATCGGACAACGCCCGGACACCTGGCCGGAATACGTCCCGGAACGCACCCGGAACACAGGAGCCCCGCCCCTTCCCGGAGGAAGGAGCGGGGCATGCCGGGACGGGGTCAGCGGCCCGCGCGGTTGACGGCGGAGACGACCGCCTTGAGCGAGGCCCGGGTGGTGTTCGCGTCGATGCCGATGCCCCACAGGACCCGGCCGTCGATCGCGCACTCGATGTAGGAGGCGGCCTGCGCGGAGGCGCCCTCGCTCATCGTGTGCTCCTGGTAGTCCAGCAGCCGGGCGTCCACGCCGATGCCCTGGAGCGCGTGGAAGAACGCGGAGATCGGACCGTTGCCGGTGCCGACCAGCACCGTCTCCGTACCGTCCACCTCGGCCTCGACGGTGAGGGTGTCGATGCCGTCCTTGTCGGTGGTGGTCTGCCCGGCCCTGACCTGGATGCGGCCCCACGGGTCGTGCGGGTTGGGCAGGTACTCGTCCTGGAAGACGGACCAGATGGCGGCCGGGGTGACCTCGCCGCCCTCGGTGTCGGTCTTCTCCTGGATGATCCGGGAGAACTCGATCTGCATCCGGCGCGGCAGGTCCAGCTTGTGGTCGTTCTTCAGGACATAGGCGATACCGCCCTTGCCGGACTGCGAGTTGACGCGGATGACCGCCTCGTAGGAGCGGCCGACGTCCTTGGGGTCGATGGGCAGGTACGGCACCGCCCACGCGATGTCGTCGACGGTCTTGCCCCGGGCCGCGGCGTCGGCCTCCATGGCGTCGAAGCCCTTCTTGATGGCGTCCTGGTGGGAGCCGGAGAAGGCGGTGTAGACCAGGTCGCCCGCGTAGGGGTGGCGCGGGTGGACCTCCATCTGGTTGCAGTACTCGCTGGTGCGGCGGATCTCGTCGATCTGCGAGAAGTCGATCTGCGGGTCGACGCCCTGGGAGAAGAGGTTCATGCCCAGGGTGACCAGGTCGACGTTGCCGGTGCGCTCGCCCTGCCCGAACAGGCAGCCCTCGATGCGGTCCGCGCCCGCCATGATCGCCAGCTCGGCGGCGGCGACGGCGGTGCCGCGGTCGTTGTGCGGGTGCACCGACAGGCATACGTGCTCGCGGCGGGAGAGGTTGCGGCTCATCCACTCGAAGCGGTCGGCGTGCGTGGACGGCGTCGAACGCTCCACGGTGGCGGGCAGGTTGAGGATGATCTCGCGGCCCTCCTCGGGCTGCCAGACGTCCATCACCCCCTCGCAGACCTCCAGCGCGAAGTCCAGCTCGGTGTCGGTGAAGATCTCCGGGCTGTACTGGTAGCCGAAGACCGTCTCGTCGCCCAGCAGCTTGTCCGCGTACTCCATCACCAGCCGGGTGCCGTCCACGGCGATCTGCCTGACCTGCTCCTTCGAGCCGCGGAAGACGACCCGGCGGAAGGTGGGCGCGGTGGCGTTGTAGAGGTGGACGGTGGCGCGCCGCGCACCGACCAGCGATTCGACGGTCCGCTCGATCAGCTCCTCGCGGGCCTGCGTCAGCACGGAGATCGTCACGTCCTCCGGGATCGCGCCCTCTTCGATGATCGACCGCACGAACGCGAAGTCGGTCTCGCCGGACGACGGGAAGCCGACCTCGATCTCCTTGTAGCCCATGCGCACCAGCAGGTCGAACATCTCGCGCTTGCGGGCCGGCGACATCGGGTCGATCAGCGCCTGGTTGCCGTCGCGCAGATCGGTGGAGAGCCAGCGGGGGGCCCGGGTGATGCGCCGGTCCGGCCAGGTGCGGTCGGGGATGTCCACGGCCTCGTAGGGGCGGTACTTGTGGATCGGCATCCCGGACGGCTGCTGCGTGCGGGTGGCGTTGGTGATCGGGGTGGGTCGGCCGACAGGCTGCGACATTGCGTAGGGCTCCTCGGGAGATCCGTAAGGACGGCCGACGGTCGAACGCAGCACCAGATCCCGCGGGGAGGGGGTCGGCCTACGACTACAGGCCCTCGCCGCGGCAGCTAAGGAGAAGCAGCCCGAAACGCATGATGTGCAGCACCTTAGCCGAGGCCGATGGAATCCGGCGGACGCGTATCAGTATGCGGGACCGGGGGGACAGAGGGGAGGAAATGCGACCAACCACACGTTCTCGGTAATCTCGGCCAACGGCAGTGACAGGCGGATTACACAGTGCCACCGTTTGTCCATGGACCACTACGTGACCCGGAAGCGCACCGCCCCTGTCTTCTGCACGATCGTGCCGCCGCACATCCTCGGCAAGCTCGCCGAGTCCGACGACCCGGAGCGGCACGGCCCCGCCCGCAGCACCCTGGAGCACGACGCCCGGCACCGCACCCGGCGCACCGACCTCGCCGGCCGCTCGGTCGCCCCCCAGGAGGCCCGCGACGGCGCCGACCGGCCCAACCGCACCATCTACGACGCCGGCCACCAGCAGAACCTCCCCGGCAGCAAAGTCCACGCCGAGTCCGACGGCCCCTCCCAGGACGCCTCCGTCAACCGCGCCCAGTCGGGCCTCGGCGCCACCTTCGAGTTCTATCTGAAGGCGTACGGCCGCAAGTCCATCGACGGCGCCGGCCTGCCGCTGAACGCCAGCGTCCACTACGGCGTCAAGTACGACAACGCCTTCTGGGACGGCGAGCGGATGGTCTTCGGCGACGGCGACGGCACCCTCTTCAAGGACTTCACCATCCCCGTCGACGTCATCGGCCACGAGCTGACCCACGGCGTCACCCAGTACACCGCCGGCCTCGACTACCAGGGCCAGTCCGGCGCCCTCAACGAGTCGGTCTCCGACGTCTTCGGCTCGCTGATCAAGCAGTACGCGCTCGGCCAGACCGCCGACCAGGCCGACTGGCTGATCGGCGCCGACCTGCTCGCCCCCGGCGTCCACGGCAAGGGCCTGCGCTCCATGAAGGCGCCCGGGACCGCGTACGACGACCCCCACCTGGGCAAGGACCCGCAGCCCGCGACGATGGCCGGGTACGTCGAGACGACCGACGACAACGGCGGGGTGCACCTCAATTCGGGCATCCCCAACCACGCCTTCTACATCGCCGCCAGCACCCTCGGCGGCAAGGCGTGGGAGCGGGCGGGCCAGGTCTGGTACGACGTGCTCACCGGCGGCCACCTGGCCAAGAACGCCCAGTTCACGGACTTCGCCGCGCTCACCGTCCAGGCCGCTCAGGCGCGCTACGGCGCGGGCGCGGAGCACGACGCGATGGTCAAGGCGTGGTCGGAGGTCGGGGTGACCGGGAAGAAGTAGGCGGGCACCCGCGGGCGGGGGCGGCCGGGTGCCGTTCCCGCCCGCGGCACGTCTGCCGCCGCCGTGCGGGGTAGGAGCCCGGTATGCGTATCCACATCCGGCGCACCGGCGGCTTCGCCGGAATCGAGCGCCGCGCCGAGGTCGACACCGAGGGCCGCCCCGACGCCGACGACTGGCAGGCCCTCGCCCACCGGGCCGTCGCCGACGCCCACCCCGCTCCCCCGGCCGGCGTGCCGGACGGCTTCGGCTACGAGATCACCGTCGACGGGAAGACGGTGTACTGCGCCGACCCCCATCTCACGGAGGACCAGCGGGAGTTGATCACGCGGATGCTGAAGGAGGGGGCGTAGGCGTTCCGCCCTTCCGCTGCGCTTTGCCTGCTTCCCACGTTGTCGGCTTTCCCCGCCGTGGGGGTTTGTCGCCGTTGCGCCTGCGGCCCGTTCGCTGCGCTTTGCCTTGCCCAACGTTTTTGGCTTTCTCGCCGTTGCGCCTGCGGCGGGCGGGGCCGCTGCCCTTCCGCTGCGCTTTGCCTCACCCGACGTTTTTGGCTTTCTCGCCGTGGCGCCTGCGGCGGGCGGGGCCGCTGCCCTTCCGCTGCGCTTTGCCTCACCCGACGTTTTTGGCTTTCTCGCCGTGGCGCCTGCGGCGGGCGGGTCCGCTGCGCGGGGCTGTCGGGTGCGGTGGCGGGCCTGCGGGGCAGGGTGTCCGGACTGCTTCGCTTTACGTCCGGACACCCTGCCCCTCCGGCCCGCCCCCTCCCGTGAAGGGGGGGAAACCAGGTAGGCGGTGGTTGACGTAAGTGGGTCAGCGTGCCTTGTGAGTTGAGGGGTGGCCGACCATACGTCATCGGCCGTTGGGGGACCAGCGACCTCAGCCCCCACCCACCGGTTTTTCCCCACCCCCCACGGGAGGGGACGGGCCGGAGGGGGCGGTGTGCCGGACGTAAAGCGAAGCAGTCCGGCACACCACCCCCGCAGGGCCGTCACCGCACCCGACAGCCCCGCGCAGCGGCACCGCCCGCCGCAGGCGCAACGGCGAACAACCCCCACGGCGGGAAAGCCGACAACGTGGGAAGCCCGCCAAGCGCAGCGGAACGGCGCAGCGGAGGGGTCAGAAACCCAGCTTCCGCAGCTGCTTCGGGTCCCGTTGCCAGTCCTTGGCGACCTTGACGTGCAGGTCCAGGAAGACCGGCGTGCCCAGCAGAGCCTCGATGTGCTTGCGGGACTTCGTGCCGACCTCCTTCAGGCGCCGGCCCTTGGGGCCGATGATGATGCCCTTCTGGCTGGGGCGCTCGATGTAGATGTTGGCGTGGACGTCGAGCAGCGGCTTGTCGGCGGGGCGGTCCTCGCGGGGGATCATCTCCTCGACGACGACGGCGATGGAGTGCGGAAGCTCGTCGCGTACGCCCTCCAGTGCCGCCTCGCGGATCAGCTCGGCGACCATGACCTGCTCGGGCTCGTCGGTGAGGTCGCCCTCGGGGTAGAGCGCCGGCCCCTCGGGAAGCAGCGGTACGAGCAGGTCCGCGAGCAGCGAGACCTGGGTGTCGCCGACGGCGGAGACCGGGATGATCTCGGCCCACTCGATGCCCAGTTCCTTGCCGAGCTGGTCGATGGCGATCAGCTGGGCGGCCAGCCCCTTGGAGTCGACCAGGTCGGTCTTGGTGACGATGGCGACCTTGGGGGTTTTCTTGATGTCCGCCAGCTCACCGGCGATATAGCGGTCGCCGGGGCCGATCTTCTGGTCGGCGGGCAGGCAGAAGCCGATGACGTCGACCTCGGACCAGGTGGTGCGGACGACGTCGTTCAGCCGCTCGCCGAGCAGGGTGCGCGGCTTGTGCAGGCCCGGGGTGTCGACGAGGACCAGCTGGGCGTCGGGCCGGTGCACGATGCCGCGGACGGTGTGGCGGGTGGTCTGCGGCCGGTTGGAGGTGATGGCCACCTTCGTACCCACGAGAGCGTTCGTGAGGGTGGACTTGCCCGCGTTGGGGCGGCCGACGAAGCAGGCGAAGCCGGCGCGGTGCGGGCTGGCGGAGTCTGTACGAGCGCTCATGGCGCCCATTCTCCCCGATCCCCGCGCCCGCTCCGACCATCCGCCGCTCCGGGGCCGCCGGGCCTGGGCCGACGAACGCGATGCGGGCGGCGGCGCCGAAGGCGACGGCGGGTGCCGGAGGGCGGGGCGCGCCGCCGAGGGGCGCCCCGCCGGGGGCGGTCAGGCCGTCGGGCCGGCGGCCGGGACGGTGGTGCGCAGGGTGCCGTCGGGGGCGGCGACCAGGACGGGGGTGTCGGGGCCGCCGAGGTCGCGGACGGCCGCGCGGTCCGCGTCGGCGGCCTGCTCGGCGTCGGTGACCACGGCCGCGGCCTCCAGGGACGTGGCACCGCTGGCGACGGCCATCGCCACCGCCGTCTGCAGGGCGCTGAGCTGAAGGGAGTCCAGGGCGACGGTGCCGGCGACATAGGTGCGGCCGGTCTCGTCGCGGACGGCGGCGCCCTCGGGCACGCCGTTACGGGCCCGCGCCGAGCGCGCGAGCGTGATGATCTTGCGGTCTTCGGGGTCCAGCGGTGCGGCTTCGGTCATACGGGCGAGCATATGCGGGACCGGTCCGGCGCGGTCAGCCGCTCCGGCTCCGCGGCAGGCCCGGCGCACCATGGCTGAAGAGTGCGGTTGCCCCGCTCCCCTGTGCCGGGGCACCCGACTCTTCAGCCAAGAATCTGCACCGTGCGCGCATCGGGCGTCGGCCACGCGGATGCGGATCAGGGCGCGTCAGGCGCGCGTCCGGGGATGCCACCGCGGGCGCGGCACCACCGGCAGCGCTGCCGCGGCGGCGCACTCCGCCGCGGCTTTCCGAGCGCGCATTTCGCTTCAACTTCCCTCTACAGCAAGGAAACCGGCGCCCTTTCCGGCATCGGCTCGACGATCTTTCCACGGCTTTGCCGAGGGAATCCAGATCTGCCGGAAATGGCATTCAGGAAATTTCCGGTGCACTGGAGATCAGTAGCCGGGTGCACCGGAATATCGAATACCGGGAAGGGAGGGGCGCGGTCAGTTCGCGGCCGGGCCGGCGCCCACCTCGGAGCGGACCGGCTCGCACAGCACCGTGATGATCTTGTTGCGGCGGCCGGCCGGCGACTCGGCGATCAGCCGCAGCGCCTTGAGGTCCGGGTCGGAGGCGTCACCGGAGAGGTCGACCTCGGCGGTCGCCCCGGCGATCGGGACCCGGCCCAGCAGCTTGGCCAGCAGCCCGCCGACCGTCTCCACGTCCTCGTCGTCCAGCTCCAGCCCGTACAGCTCGCCCAGCGCGCCGATGTCCAGCCGGGCGGTGACCCGGTAGCGGCCGGCGCCCAGGTCCTGGACGGGCGGCAGTTCGCGGTCGTACTCGTCGGTGATCTCCCCGACGATCTCCTCCAGGATGTCCTCGATGGTGACGATGCCGGCCGTGCCGCCGTACTCGTCGATCACCACCGCGACGTGATTGCGGTCCTGCTGCATTTCCCGCAGCAGATCGCCGGCGTTCTTGGTGTCCGGTACGAACACCGCGGGGCGCATCGCCGACGACACCAGCTCGCTCTCCGCGTCCCGGCTGATGTGCACCTTGCGGGCGAGGTCCTTGAGATAGACCACGCCGACGATGTCGTCCTCGTTCTCCCCGGTCACCGGGATCCGGGAGAACCCGGAGCGCAGGGCGAGGGTCAGCGCCTGCCGGATGGTCTTGAACCGCTCCACGGAGATCAGGTCGGTGCGCGGCACCATCACCTCCCTCACGAGGGTGTCGCCGAGCTGGAAGACGGAGTGCACCATGCGGCGCTCCTCGTCCTCGATCAGCGACTCCTTCTCCGCGAGATCCACCAGCGACCGGAGCTCGGCCTCGGAGGCGAACGGCCCCTGGCGGAAGCCCTTGCCGGGCGTCAGCGCGTTGCCGAGCAGGATCAGCAGCCGGGGCACCGGCCCCATCACCCGGGCCAGCGGCAGCAGCACATACGCCGCGGCGGTGGCGGTGTTCAGCGGGTGCTGCCGGCCGATGGTGCGCGGCGAGACCCCGACGGCGACGTACGAGACCAGCACCATCACGGCGGTGGCGACGGTCAGCGCCTGCCAGGTCTCGTCGAACGACCGCAGGCAGGCGTAGGTGACCAGCACCCCGGCCGCCATCTCGCAGCCGACCCGGACCAGCAGCGCGACGTTCAGATAGCGGGTGGGGTCGGCTGCCACCGCGGCGAGCCGGGCGCTGCCGCGGCGCCCGGAGCGGACGGCCTCCTCGGCGCGGAAGCTGGTCGTCCGCGCCAGCCCGGCCTCCGCGCACGCGGCGAGCCAGGCGATCACGACGAGGAGCACCGCGACGGCGATCAGCTGGGTGGTCATCATGCGCCCCGTCAGGTCACGGTCGGCGCCGGCGAGGGCCCGGTCAGCCCGCGCCCGGCCCGCCAGCCGTCGATGATCGCCGCCTGGAGCCCGAACATCTCGGCCTTCTCGTCCGGCTCCTCGTGGTCGTAGCCCAGCAGGTGGAGCACGCCGTGGACGGTCAGCAGCTGGAGCTCCTCGTCCATGCTGTGCCCGGTCGGGGCCTGCTCGCCCTGCTTCGCGGCGACCTCCGGGCACAGCACGATGTCACCGAGGAGCCCCTGCGGGGGCTCCTCGTCGTCCTTGGCCGGCGGGCGCAGCTCGTCCATCGGGAAGGACATGACGTCGGTCGGGCCCGGGAGGTCCATCCACTGGAGGTGGAGCTGCTCCATGGCCTCGGCGTCCACGACGATGACGGACAGCTCGGAGAGCGGATGGATGCGCATCCGGGCGATGGCATAGCGGGCGACGTCCAGGATCGCCTGCTCGTCGATGTCCGTTCCGGACTCGTTGTTGACGTCGATCGACATGGGGAAGGTGCGTCTCGCTTCTTGATCGCGCAGCGCGGCCTACCGGCCGTTGCGGCTGTCGTACTTCTCGTAGGCGTCGACGATACGGCCGACCAGCTTGTGCCGGACGACGTCCTGGCTGGTGAGCAGGGAGAAGTGCACGTCGTCGACGCCGTCCAGGATCTCCCGGACCTGGCGCAGACCGCTCTTCGTGCCGCCCGGGAGGTCGACCTGGGTCACATCGCCGGTGATGACTATCTTCGAGTCGAACCCGAGCCGGGTCAGGAACATCTTCATCTGCTCGGGGTTGGTGTTCTGCGCCTCGTCGAGAATGATGAAGGCGTCGTTCAGCGTCCGGCCGCGCATGTACGCCAGCGGCGCCACCTCGATCGTGCCCGCGGCCATCAGGCGCGGGATGGAGTCGGGGTCGAGCATGTCGTGCAGCGCGTCGTAGAGCGGGCGCAGATACGGGTCGATCTTCTCGTAGAGGGTGCCGGGCAGGAAGCCCAGCCGCTCGCCGGCCTCGACCGCGGGGCGGGTCAGGATGATCCGGTTGACCTGCTTGGCCTGGAGCGCCTGGACGGCCTTGGCCATGGCGAGATAGGTCTTGCCGGTGCCGGCCGGGCCGATGCCGAAGACGATGGTGTGCTGGTCGATGGCGTCGACATAGCGCTTCTGGTTGAGCGTCTTGGGGCGGATCGTGCGCCCGCGGTTGGAGAGGATGTTCTGGGTGAGCACCTCGGCGGGCGTCTCGCTCACCGCTCCGCTGCCGTCCTCCGCCGCGCGCAGCATGGCGATGGAGCGTTCCACTGCGTCCTCCGTCATCGGTTGTCCGGTGCGGAGCACCAGCATCATCTCGTCGAACAGGCGCTGGACGAGGGCGACTTCCCGGGCGTCGCCGACCGCGCTGATCTCGTTGCCCCGGACGTGGATGTCGGTGGCGGGGAAGGCTTTCTCGATCACGCGGAGCAGCGCGTCACCGGATCCCAGGACCATGACCATGGGGTGCTTGGCCGGGACCGTGAACTGAGCGCTCGCCTGCGCGTGTGTCGGTGTCTGCGTCATGGGTAGGCCGTGCGGCCTGCTCAACCCCCATCCTTTGCTCATCGCGGGTGCGGCCCCCGGCAGCGCTGCCGGGCTGCCCGCACCGGGCTCCTTGCGCTACCAGAGTACGACGGGGCACCGACAGGCCCGGCGGGATTTCCCGGCCCGGGCGGCCGGACGGCGCGGGCGGCGGGCCGGCCGCCGGTCAGGCCGGGCGGCGGAAGCCGATGGTGGGGACCGCGCGGGCCAGCGGCGCCGGCCGGTACGCGGCCGGCAGCACGGCGTCGAGGAACCCGTACTGGCGGCGCAGGTCGGCCGCGGCCGGTGTCCCGCAGGCGCGCACCCCCCGCCACCAGGCCGCGATCTCCGCCCAGCCGGGCGCGGAGAGCGAGCCGCCGAATTCCTGCACGGACAGCGCGGCGCTCAGCCCCGCGAAGGCCAGCCGGTCGGCCAGCGGCCAGTCGGCGAGGGTGCCGGTGACGAACCCGGCCACGAAGACGTCCCCGGCGCCGGTCGGGTCCAGCGCCTCGACCGCGATGCCGGGCACCTCGGCGCTCTCGCCGCTCCGCCCGTCCACCGCGTAGGCGCCCTCCGGGCCGAGCGTGACCACGGCGAGCGGGACCAGGTCGGCGAGCTTGCGGGCGGCGGCCCGCGGGCAGCTGGTGCGGGTGTAGCGCATCGCCTCCTCGGCATTGGGGAGGAACGCCTCGCAGTGCTCCAGGTCGGCGAGGTCGGCCGGATCCCAGCGACCGCTGTCGTCCCAGCCGACGTCGGCGAAGATCCGGCTGCCGCGGCCCGCCGCGCAGCCCAGCCAGCCCTCCCGGCGGCCGGGGACGAGCGAGGCGATGCAGGCGCGGGACGGCGGCGGGCAGCCCGGGGCGTGCCTGCCGTCGAAGGCGTGCTCCGGCGGCGGCGCCTCGTGGCCGTGCGAGACCATCGTGCGCTCGCCCTCGTAGGCCATGGAGACGGTGACCGGGGAGTGCCAGCCGGGGACCTTGCGGGAGAGCGCGAGGTCGATGCCCTCGCCCTGTTCGAGCGCCTCCCAGCAGTACTCGCCGTACATGTCGTCGCCGAACGCCGCGGCCAGGGAGGTGCGCAGGCCGAGCCGGGCCAGCGCGGTGGCCATGTTGGCGACGCCGCCGGGGCTGGAGCCCATGCCGCGGGCCCAGGACTCGGTGCCGCGCACCGGGGCGGAGTCCAGGCCGGTGAAGACGATGTCGAGGAAGACCGTGCCGGTGAGGTAGACGTCGGTGCGCGGATCGCCCTGCGCGCGCACCGCGGCCAGCGGATCGAGGCCCGGCGGCACGGCGGCCGGCCCCGCAGGCGGTTGGACATCGCGTCGGCCAGTGCTCACCGCGCTCGCCCCTCTCGTACGCAACTCGTGCCGCCAGTGTGCCCGATGCTGCGGTACGTTCCGCCCCATGAAGCTCTCCATTCTCGGCGGGGGCGGCTTCCGGGTGCCGCTGGTCTACCGCGCGCTGCTGGACGACCCGGCACGCTCCGTCTCCGAGCTGACGCTGCACGACACCGATCCGCGGCGGGTCGAGGTGATCTCCGAGGTGCTGGCGCGGCTGGCCGAGGGCCGCCGCGAAGCGGTACCCGTACGAGTGGCGGACTCCCTGGACGCCGCGCTGACCGGAGCCGACTTCGTCTTCTCCGCGATACGGGTCGGCGGGACGGCCGGCCGGATCCACGACGAGCGGATCCCGCTGTCGGAGGGCGTGCTCGGCCAGGAGACGGTCGGCGCGGGCGGGGTGCTCTACGGGCTGCGGACGATCCCGGTCGCGCTGCACATCGCCGAGCGGGTCGCGGCGCTCGCCCCGGACGCCTGGGTCATCAACTTCACCAACCCCGCGGGCATGATCACCGAGGCGATGTCCCACGTACTGGGCGACCGCGTCATCGGGATCTGCGACTCGCCCGTGGGGCTGGTGCGGCGCGCGGCCCGCGCGGCCGGCGCGGACCCGTCGGCGCTGGCGGACCCGGCGCGGTCCGGCTTCGACTACGTGGGGCTCAACCACCTCGGCTGGCTGCGGTCGTTGACCCTCGACGGCACCGATCTGCTGCCCGGTCTGCTGGCCGACGACAGGGCTCTGGGCTCCTTCGAGGAGGGCCGGCTCTTCGGCGCCGACTGGCTGCGCACCCTGGGGTCGCTGCCCAACGAGTACCTGCACTACTACTACTTCCGCCGCGAGACCCTGCACTCCGTACGGGACGCCGGCCAGACCCGCGGCGAGTTCCTCGACCGGCAGCAGGGCGGCTTCTTCGAGCGGGCCGCGGCGGCCGGCTCCCCGGACGCGGTGTACGAGCTGTGGGAGCGGACCCGGCTGGAGCGCGAGGAGACGTACCTGGCGCACAGCCGGGAGGCGAGCGGCGGCTGGCGGCGCGACAGCCACGACCTGGAGGGCGGCGGCTACGACCGGGTGGCGCTGGCCCTGATGCACGCCCTCGCCCACGACACCGGCCGGCGGCTGATCCTCAACGTCCGCAACGGCACGACGGTGCCGCAGCTGGCACCGGACGCGATCGTGGAGACGGTGTGCGAGGTGGACGCCCGGGGGGCCCGCCCGGTGCCCTGCGCGCCGCTGCGCGAGGACCAGTTGGGGCTGATGCTCCAGGTCAAGGCGGTGGAGCGGGCGACGGTGGAGGCCGCGGTGTTCAAGGACCGGTCCGCGGCGCTGCGGGCGCTGGCGCTGCACCCGCTGGTGGACTCGCCGGCGGTGGCCGCCCGCATCCTGGCACGGGCGGCCGAGGAGGCGTGACGCCGGCACACACCACCCTTTCGTGCCGCGCCCCCGGGAATACTCCGCCGCCTCCGCCGCGTTGTGGCCCCGCAGGGGGCGCTCTCACCCCCTACGGGATGTGTTCGCCCACCCCCTAAGGATCGGCCACGGCCGGCGCGCAGCCGCTAGCGGCTCAGCCATTCCGGCAGGTGCGGGGCCTCCTCCCCGATGGTGGTCGAGTCGCCGTGCCCGGTCCGTACGACGGTGTCCGGCGGCAGGGTCAGCAGCCGGTCCCGGATCGAGGCGATGATGGTCGGGAAGTCGGAGAACGACCGGCCGGTGGCGCCGGGGCCGCCCCGGAAGAGGGTGTCCCCGGTGAAGACGGTGCCCAGGTCGGGGGCGTACAGGCAGACCGCGCCGGGGGCGTGGCCGGGGGTGTGCAGCACCGTCAGGTCGACCCCGGCGATGGTCAGCACCTGACCGTCCGTCAGGTCCACGTCCGGCGGGGTGTCCGGATGCGTCTGCTTCCACAGCGGCAGGTCGTCGGGGTGCAGATGGATCCGGGCGCCGGTGCGGCTCGCCAGCGCCGGGGCCGCGTCGATGTGGTCGTTGTGGGCGTGGGTGCAGATGATCGCCCGCAGCGTCCGCCCGTCGAGGGCTTCGAGGATGGCGTCGGCGTCATGGGCGGCGTCGATGACCACCGCCTCCGCGCCGTCGCCCACGATCCACACGTTGTTCTCGACGTCCCAGGTGCCGCCGTCCAGGGAGAACGTCCCCGATGTCACGAGGTGATCGATGCGGGCGGTCATCACAGCACCACCACCGAACGCAGCACATCGCCGGCGTGCATCCGCGCGAACGCCGGCTCCACGTCGTCGATCCCGATCGTCTCGGTGACGAACGCCCCGAGGTCGATCCGGCCCTGCTGGTGCAGGTCGATCAGCATCGGGAAGTCCCGGGACGGCAGGCAGTCGCCGTACCAGGAGGACTTGAGGGCGCCGCCGCGGCCGAAGACGTCCAGGAGGGGGAGCTCCAGCGTCATCTCGGGGGTGGGCACGCCCACCAGGACGACGGTCCCGGCCAGGTCGCGGGCGTAGAACGCCTGCCGGTAGGTCTCCGGCCGGCCGACCGCCTCGACGACGACGTCGGCCCCGAAGCCACCGGTCAGTTCGCGGATCGCCTCCACGGGGTCGGTGGTGCGGGAGTTGACGGTGTGGGTGGCGCCCATCGTCTTCGCGGTGTCCAGCTTGCGGTCGTCGATGTCCACCGCGATGATCCGCGACGCCCCGGCCAGCCGCGCCCCGACGACCGCCGCGTCGCCGACCCCGCCGCAGCCGATGACCGCGACCGAGTCGCCGCGCCCGACGCCGCCGGTGTTGATCGCGGCGCCGATACCGGCCATCACCCCGCATCCCAGGAGCCCCGCGACGGCCGGCGAGACCGCCGGGTCCACCTTGGTGCACTGGCCCGACGCGACCAGCGTCTTGTCCGCGAACGCGCCGATGCCGAGCGCCGGTGTCAGCTCCGTCCCGTCCTTGAGCGTCATCTTCTGCCGGGCGTTGTGGGTGTCGAAGCAGTACTGCGGCCGGCCGCGCAGACACGCCCGGCAGGCGCCGCACACCGCGCGCCAGTTGAGGACGACGAAGTCGCCGGGCGCGACGTCGGTGACGCCGTCGCCCACCGACTCCACCACGCCGGCCGCCTCGTGCCCGAGCAGGAACGGGAACTCGTCGGTGATCCCGCCCTGCTTGTAGTGCAGATCGGTGTGGCACACCCCGCACGCCTGGATCTTCACCACGGCCTCACCGGGCCCCGGATCCGGTACCAGGATCGTCTCCAGCCGCACCGCTTCGTTCTTCCCCGGCGCAACGACGCCGCGCACTTCCTGTGCCATCGGTACCGCCCCTCTTCGAAGGTGAAGATCACGTACGGGACCACTGTGGCGTACCGCCACCGCGTCGTGCCACACCGCGCGCGGGCGGGGCGGGCACGCCCCCCGGTCACCAGCGCGGCACCGCGGGGACGGTCCAGCCGGGGTCGGCGCGGCGCATCGCGGCGGCGTCGTCGCGGGAGCGGTGGGTACCGTCGTCGGCCAGCCAGCGGCGGTGCAGGGCGGCCAGCCGGTCGCGGTCGAGGGTGACGCCGAGGCCGGGGGCGTCGCCGACGTCCAGGTGGCCGTCGCGGAAGGCGAGGCGCTCGGTGAGGACGTCCTCGGCCTGCCAGGGGTAGTGGGTGTCGCAGGCGTGGTCCAGGTCGGGCACGGTGGCCGCCACCTGGGTCATGGCGGCCAGGCTGATGCCCAGGTGGGTGTTGGAGTGCATGGCCAGGCCGACGCCGAACGTGCGGCACAGGGCGGCGAGTTCGCGGGTACTGCGCAGCCCGCCCCAGTAGTGGTGGTCGCCGAGGACGACCTGCACGGCGCCGCGGGCGAAGGCTTCGGGGATCTCCTCGAAGGCGGTGACGCACATGTTGGTGGCCAGCGGCACCGGCGTACCGGCCGCCACCCGGGCCATCCGGTCGGTGCCGCTCGCCGGGTCCTCCAGGTATTCCAGGACGTCCCGCAGCGCATCGGCGACCCGCAGCGAGGTCTCCACCGTCCAGGCGCCGTTGGGGTCGAGGCGCAGCGGCTGCCCGGGGAACGCGGCGGCCAGCGCCCGGATCGCCGCGATCTCCCGGTCCGGCGGGAAGACGCCGCCCTTGAGCTTGAAGGACGTGAAGCCGTGGCGGTCGGCGAACCGGCGGGCCTGGGCGACGATCCCGGCCGGGTCGAGGGCCGCGCCCCAGTCGTCGGGCTCGCCGCGGTCGCCGGGGTGGGCGGCCCAGCGGTAGAAGAGGTAGGCGCCGTATTCCACGCGGTCGCGCACCCGGCCGCCGAGCAGCGCGTGCACCGGCAGGCCGGTGGCGCGGCCCCAGGCGTCCAGGCAGGCGACCTCGAAGCCGGCCAGCACCGAGCGCCGCAGCTTGGCGGCGGTCCGGGTGCCGCGCAGTCCTGCGGCGTGGGTGGTGGTGACGTCGACGCCGTGGGCGGTGTCCGCACCGGTCGTGTCCGGGGAGTCCCCGCACACCCGGTCGGCGAGTGCGGGCAGCCCGTTCAGGTCGGTGACCCGCCGACCGGCCAGGGCGTCGGCCAACAGGCGGGCCGGGCCGAGGTATTCGGTGTCGCCGTAGGTCTCGCCGAGCCCGGTGGCGCCGCCCGCGGTGATCACCTCGATGATCAGCCGCGGGGTGTACGGCTGGTGGACGCCGTGGGTGTTGAGCAGCGGCGGGTCGGCGACCAGGACCGGGGTGAGCCGGACCTCGGCGACGGTCAGGTCCTGGGGTGCGGCGGCCATCGGCGCTCGTCTCCATATGCAGATGACGTCCATGGACGGAAATGGAGCGTAGGGAGCGCGCTCCGCGGGCGTCAATATCCTGGCGGTGCGGGGCAGTTGGGCCGCGCCCGTCCGCCACCCTTTATCAACGCTTTAATCTTCGCGCGTAGATATACCGATTGCGCTCTGTTAGACCTACCCGGGACCACCCCCACCTCCTGAAGGAGCCGCGCATGCCCCGCGCCCCCCTCTCCCGCCGCACCCGCCCTGCACTCTCCCGCCGCACCCGCCTCGCCGGCGCGGTGGTCGCCGCCCTCGCCGCCGGCACCGCGCTGTTCGGCGCCGGCCAGGCGACCGCCGAGCACTCCGTGCCGCGCACCGACAAGGAGATCCCCAACCTCACGCAGGTACAGGACAAGATCAAGGCGTACTACGGCGACACGGTGACGGCCGACGGCGAGCACTACGCCTCCCCCACCGGCAACTACGCCCGCCAGGTGCGCGGTATCGAGGCCAAGGCGCGCACCTACCTGGCCGAGGCGCTCCACCGGAAGCCCGCGGGGAAGGCCAGGCCCGCCATCATCCTGGACATCGACGACACGACGCTGCTGACCTACAACTACGAGCTGAAGGTCGGCTTCCACTTCACCCCGAAGTCCCAGGACGACTACCTGGCGCACACCGACATGGCCCCGGTCTTCGGCATGAACCGGCTCGTCAACTGGGCGCACGAGAAGGGCGCCGAGGTCTTCTTCATCACCGGCCGCAAGGAGGCGCAGCGCGGCTGGAGCGTGCGCAACCTCAAGAACGTCGGCTACGACGTGCCGCTGGACCGCACGCACGTCTTCCTGCGGGACCAGGAGCACCCGCCGGCCTACCTGCCGTGCGGCGCCACCTGCTCGACCGTCGGCTTCAAGTCCGGCACCCGCAAGCACATCGCGTCGCTCGGCTACCGGATCGTGGCCAATTTCGGCGACCAGTACAGCGACCTGCTGGGCGGCTCCGCGGACCGCGCCTTCAAGCTGCCGAATCCGATGTACTACCTGCCGTAGGCCCCCGGCCTCCGGCAGGGCGTCCGGCTCCCGCTGGGCGTGCGGCTCCCGCCGGGCGCTCAGCGCCTCTTGGGGAGCGGCACGCGCAGCAGGTCCCGGGCGATGGTGAGTTCACCGGCGAAGCCCGCCGCGCGTGCCTGGCGCGCGAACTCGTCCGGGTCGGCGTAGCGCTGCGAGAAGTGCGTCAGCACGAGATGCCGCACCTTCGCCTCCGCCGCCACGCGCGCGGCCTGTCCGGCTGTCAGATGACCGTGGTCCTCGGCGAGTTGGACGTCCTCGTCGAGGAACGTCGACTCGATGACCAGCATGTCCACCCCCTCCGCGAGGGCGTGCACGCCCTCGCACAGCCGGGTGTCCATGACGAACGCGAACCGCTGGCCGGGCCGGAACTCGCTGACCTCGTCGAGGGTCACGCCGTTCAGCTCGCCGGCCCGCTGGAGGCGGCCGATGTCCGGTCCGGCGATGCCGCGGGCGGCCAGCCGGTCCGGGAGCATCCGCCGGGTGTCCGGCTCGATCAGGCGGTAGCCGTACGACTCGACCGGGTGCGAGAGCCGGCGCGCCTCCAGGAGGTACGACTTCGAGCGGTCCAGCTCACCGTCCTCGGCGACCGGCCGCTGGGCGATGCGGACCGTCTCCCGGTAGGCGGTGGCGTAGCGCAGCCGGTCGAAGAACCGCTCGCCGCTCGCCGGGTAGTGGGCGGTGACCGGATGCGGTACCCGGTCCAGGTTGATCCGCTGGATCACCCCGGCCAGGCCCAGCGAGTGGTCGCCGTGGAAGTGCGTGATGCAGATCCGGTTGATGTCGTGGGCGGCGACCCCGGCCCGCAGCATCTGGCGCTGGGTGCCCTCACCGGGGTCGAAGAGCAGCCCCTGGCCGTCCCACCGCAGCAGATAGCCGTTGTGGTTGCGGTGCCGGGTGGGGACCTGGCTCGCGGTCCCGAGGACGACCAGTTCGCGTACGGACACGGCTCGCTATCCGGGGGGCCACTGGAGGCCGCGGCCACCGAGGACGTGCAGATGCGCGTGGAAGACGGTCTGGCCCGCGCCGGAGCCGGTGTTGAAGACGACCCGGTAGCCGCCGTCCTCGACCTCGTCCCCGGCCGCGACCTCGCGGGACTCGGACAGTATGTCGGCGATCACCTGCGGCTCGGCGGCGGCGAGGGACGCGGCGTCCGGATAGTGGACCTTGGGGATCACCAGGACGTGCGTCGGCGCCTGGGGGTTGATGTCGCGGAACGCGACGGTGGTGCCGGTCTCCCGGACGATGGTCGCCGGCACCTCCCCGGCCACGATCTTGCAGAACAGGCAGTCGGCCTGCGGTTCTCCCGCCACCGGTGGCTCCTTCCGGGTCGCGCGGCGTGCGGCGTACACACCGTGCGTACGCCCCTGGGATGCTAGCGGATCACTAAGCTGACCCTTCAGACCGCATTGGCCCCACAACCGGGAGTTATGCACCATGGCAACCACCCGCACCGCCCGCACCCACTGGGAGGGCAACCTCCTGGAGGGCAAGGGCACCGTCGCCCTGGCCTCCTCCAACGTCGGCACCTACGACGTGAACTGGCCGGCGCGCGCCGAGCAGCCGAACGGCGTCACCAGCCCCGAGGAGCTGATCGCCGCGGCCCACTCCTCCTGCTACTCCATGGCCTTCTCGCACGGCCTGGCCGGCAAGGGCCACACCGTCGAGAGCCTCGACACCCAGGCCGACGTCACCTTCCAGCCGGGCGAGGGCATCACGGCGATCGCACTGACCGTCAAGGCCCGGGTCCCCGGCCTGTCCGAGGCGGACTTCCAGGCCGCGGCCGAGGACGCCAAGAGGAACTGCCCGGTGAGCCAGGCGCTGGCGGGCGTCAAGAACATCACGCTGGCGGCCGAACTGCTCGCCTGACCGGACGCCGTACCGAAACAGGCGGGGTGCCCAACGCAGGCTCCCGGCCTGACCATTGGCCGTCAGAGGACCACAACGGCCAACCCCACCCCACCTGTTTTTCCCACCCCCAACGGGAGGGGACGGGCCGGAGGGGCCTGGTGTGTGGACGTAAAGCGAAGCAGTCCACACACCGGGCCCCGCAGGGCCGTCACCGCACCCGACAGCCCCGCGCAGCGGACAACGCCCGCCGCAGGCGCAACGGCGGCGAACCCCCACGGCGGGGGAAGCCGACAACGTGGGAAGCCGGCCAAGCGCAGCGGACCGGCTAGTTCCACCGCCCCGTCCGCCCCAGCAGCAATGCCGTCGCCGCCGTACCGGCCGTAGACGTGCGCAGCACGGTCGCGCCCAGGCGGTAGGGCTTGGCGCCCGCCTCGGCGAAGGCGGCCAGCTCCTCCGGGGAGACGCCGCCCTCCGGGCCGACCACCAGCACGATCGAGCCCCGGTCGGGGAGTTCGGCGGTGGCGAGCGGGGCGCCGCCCTCCTCGTGGAGGACGGCGGCGAAGTCGGCGCCGGCGAGCAGCGCGGCGACCTGCTGGGTCGTCAGCGGGTCGGCGACCCGCGGGAAGGTCAGCCGGCGCGACTGCTTGCCCGCCTCGCGTGCCGTGGCACGCCATTTCGCCAGCGACTTGGCGGCCCGCTCGCCCTTCCACTGGGTGACGCAACGCGCCGCCGGCCAGGGGACGATGGCGTCCACGCCGGTCTCGGTCATGGTCTCCACGGCCAGCTCCCCGCGGTCGCCCTTGGGCAGCGCCTGCACGACGGTGATCGTGGGCACCGGAGGGGCCTCGGTGCGCAGCTCCGCGACGGCGACGGTGAGCCGGTCCTTGCCCTCGACGGCGGCGACCGTGCCCCGGGCACCGGCCCCCGCGCCGTCGGTCAGCACGACCTCCTCACCGACCCGCAGCCGCCGTACCGACACCGCGTGCCGGCCCTCGGGGCCGTCCAGGGTCAGCGTGCCGCCGGCCCGTACGCCCGCCAGTGAGTCGACGAGGAAGACCGGCGCGGTCATGCGGCACCGCCGGTGGCGGCCGGGCCCCCGCCGCTGCGGCCCCGGCTCAACGCGGCGCGGGCCGCGTCCAGTTCGGCCACCAGGACGTCCACCAGCCGCCCGGCGGGCATCTCCCGCGCCAGCCGGTGCCCCTGCCCCGCCCACAGGTTCATGCCCTGCGGGTCGCCGGCCTTGGCGGCGGCCTTGCGGACGGTGGAGGTGAGGTAGTGCACGGCGGGGTAGGCGGCCGGCGCGTACCGGCCGTGCTCGCGAAGGAAACGGTTCACCAGCCCGCGGGCCGGCCGTCCGGAGAACGCCCGGGTCAACTCCGTATGCGTGAAAAGGGGGTTGGTCAGCGCCTGCTTGTGCAGCGGGTTGGCGCCGGACTCGGGCGTGATCAGGAAGGCGGTGCCCAGCTGCGCCATCGACGCGCCGGCGGCCAGCACCGCGGCGATCTGCGCCCCGCGCATCAGCCCGCCCGCGGCGATCACCGGGATCTGCACGGCCTCCCGGACCTGGGCGAGCAGCGCCAGCAGCCCCAGCCCCGCACCGGTGCCGTCCGCGTGCGGATCGTCCCGGTGGGTGCCCTGGTGGCCGCCCGCCTCCACGCCCTGCACGCAGACCGCGTCGGCGCCGGACCACTGCGCGGCCTGCGCCTCGGCGGCCGTGGTGACCGTGACGACGGTGTACGTGCCGACCGCGGCGAAGGCGTGGAGGACCGCCCGCGAGGGGCAGCCGAAGGTGAACGAGACCAGCGGCACCGGGTCGTCGCGCAGGATCGCGAGCTTGGCCTCGTATCCGTCGTCGCAGGGGCCGTCGATGTCGCCGAGCTCGGTCTCGTACCAGGCGGCCTCGCCCGCGAGCTGCTCGCGATAGACCTCGACGGCGGAGGTGTCGGCCAGCGTGGGCTGCGGCATGAAGAGGTTGACGCCGAAGGGCCGGTCGGTCAGCGCCCGGAGCTGTTTGATCTCCTGGTACATGCCGTCGGCGGTCTTGTATCCGGCGGCGAGGAAGCCGAACCCGCCGGCCTGGCAGACGGCCGCGGCCAGCTCGGGCCCGGAGGGGCCGCCCGCCATCGGGGCCTGCACGATGGGGTAACGGCAGAGATCGGTGAGCGCGGTGGGCATGACCACATCGTGTCACGCCCACCGCCCTGCCCCGAACCGGGGCGCCGCCTCGGTACGCCGGACGGCCGGCCGCCCGCCGCCGCGATCGCCCGAGGGACGCCCCCGGAGATCCGGCCGCGGTGTGCCGTGCGCCTACCGCCCGTTGAACGCGTCCTTCAAACGGGAGAAGAGGCCCTGCTGACCGGGCTGGAACTGCCCGGTGGGACGCTCCTCGCCGCGCAGCTTGGCCAGGCGGCGGAGCAGTTCCTCCTGCTCCGGGTCGAGCTTGGTCGGGGTCTGGACCTCGACATGGACGATCAGATCGCCCCGGCCGCCGCCGCGCAGATGCGTCACGCCCCGCTGGTGCAGCGGGATCGACTGGCCGGACTGGGTGCCGGGCCGCACGTCGACCTCCTCCATCCCGTCCAGCGTCTCCAGCGGGCACTTGGTGCCCAGCGCCGCCGCCGTCATCGGGATGGTGACCGTGCAGTGCAGATCGTCGCCGCGCCGCTGGAAGACCGGGTGGGACAGCTCGTGGATCTCCACGTAGAGGTCGCCGGCGGGGCCGCCGCCGGGGCCGACCTCGCCCTCACCGGCCAGCTGGATACGGGTGCCGTTGTCGACGCCGGCCGGGATCTTGACCGTGAGCGTACGGCGCGAGCGGATCCGGCCGTCGCCCGCGCACTCCGGGCACGGAGTCGGCACGACCGTGCCGAAGCCCTGGCACTGCGGGCACGGCCGGGAGGTCATGACCTGGCCGAGGAAGGACCGGGTGACCTGGGAGACCTCACCGCGACCGCGGCACATGTCACAGGTCTGCGCCGACGTCCCGGGCGCCGCGCCCTCGCCGCTGCAGGTCGTGCAGACCACGGCGGTGTCGACCTGGATGTCCTTGGTCGTGCCGAACGCCGACTCGCTGAGCTCCACATCGAGGCGGATCATCGCGTCCTGGCCGCGGCGGGTCCGCGAGCGCGGTCCGCGCTGCGACGCCGTGCCGAAGAACGCGTCCATGATGTCGGAGAAGTTGCCGAAGCCCGCGCCGAAGCCGCCCGCGCCGCCACCGGCGGCGCCGGCCTGCGACAGGGGGTCGCCGCCGAGGTCGTAGACCTGCTTCTTCTGCGGGTCGGAGAGGACCTCGTAAGCGGCGTTGATCTCCTTGAACCGCTCCTGGGTCTTGGGGTCCGGGTTGACGTCCGGGTGCAGCTCGCGCGCCAGCCGCCGGAATGCCTTCTTGATCTCGTCCTGCGAGGCATCGCGCCGTACGCCCAGGACCGCGTAGTAATCCGTGGCCACTTACGACTCCGCCAGGATCTGTCCGACGTAACGTGCCACTGCGCGTACCGCTCCCATCGTTCCGGGGTAGTCCATGCGGGTCGGTCCGACCACGCCCATTTTTGCGACGGCCTCGTCACCCGAACCGTAACCGACGGCGACGACCGAGGTGGACGCCAGGCCCTCATGAGCATTCTCATGCCCGATACGTACGGTCATGCCCGAGTCCTTGGCCTCCCCGAGCAGCTTGAGCAGCACCACGTGCTCCTCAAGGGCCTCCAGCACCGGCCGGATGGTCAGTGGGAAATCATGCCCGAAGCGCGTGAGATTGGCGGTACCGCCGATCATCAGCCGCTCCTCGGTCTCCTCCACCAGAGTCTCCAGCAACACCGACAGTACTGTCGAGACCGTCCCGCGGTCGTCCTGCTCGAAGGAGTCCGGAAGATCCTGCACCAGCTGCGGCACGTCCGTGAACCGCCGCCCGACGACCCGGCTGTTGAGCCGGGCCCGCAGATCCGCCAGGGACGTCTCGCCGAACGGCGCCTGGCAGTCGATCAGCCGCTGCTCGACCCGTCCGGTGTCCGTGATCAGCACCAGCATCAGCCGCGCCGGGGCCAGCGCCAGCAGCTCGACGTGCCGCACCGTGGACCGCGTCAGGGAGGGGTACTGCACGACCGCGACCTGCCGGGTCAGCTGCGCCAGCAGCCGGACCGTCCGGCCGACCACGTCGTCGAGGTCGACGGCGCCGTCCAGGAAATTCTGGATGGCCCGCCGCTCCGGGCTGGACAGCGGCTTGACGCCGGCCAGCCTGTCGACGAAGAGGCGGTATCCCTTGTCGGTCGGGATCCGCCCGGCGCTGGTGTGCGGCTGGGCGATGAAACCCTCGTCCTCAAGGGCGGCCATGTCGTTGCGCACGGTGGCCGGGGAGACCCCGAGCTTGTGCCGCTCGGTGAGCGCCTTGGAGCCGACCGGCTCCTCCGTGCCGACGTAGTCCTGGACGATGGCGCGCAGCACCTCGAGCCTGCGTTCACTGAGCATCCCGCGCACCTCCAGTCCGGCCGTCCCGCCGTTGTCGTGTCTCCTGGCACTCACATGAGCCGAGTGCCAGACCCAGTAAGTGTACGGCCGGGTAGGACGGATGCGGCAAGGGCGGGCGTGGTGGGGACTTACCCGGGACCGCGGACTCCGACCCCGAAAAGCGCCCCTCGACGCCCCTCGGCGCCCCCGGCCGCTCCCCCGGCGAGCACCTGGCCGGCACCCGGTCCGGGCCGCCGGACCGGCCGACCGTCGCGCAACGCTATCGCGATGGCGCTAGCGTCTCGGTATGCGCACTGCATGGGAAGAGGCAGGCTGGGAACAGCTCGGTGACGGTGTCGCCCGGCACCGGATGCCCGGCTGGGACGAAACGGTCGGGGTGATCGCCGGCAGCACCGGGGTCATGATCGTCGACACCGGCGCCACCCTCCGCGACGGCGCCGAACTGCGCCGCACCGTCCGCGGCGTACTGGGCCGGGACGTGACACACATCGCACTGACCCACCCGCACTTCGACCATGTGCTGGGCACCGCCGCCTTCGCGGGCGTCGAGGTGTTCGGCGCGGCCGGCCTGGGCGAGCTGCTGCGGCACAGCAAGGACGAGCTCCGGCATTCCGCGGTCCGGCACGGTGTCGACCGGGACGCCGCCGCGGAGGCCGCCGACCTGCTGGTCACGCCGCACCACCACGTCCACGGCGAGCTGACCGTCGACCTCGGCGACCGGCAGGTGCTGTTGGCCAACGTCGGCCCCGGCCACACCGCGCACGACCTGGCGGTCCTGGTGCCCGGCCGGCACGGCTCGCCGGAGATCGTCTTCTGCGGCGACCTGGTCGAGGAGTCGGGCGAGCCGCAGGCCGGGCGGGACGCGCTCCCTCAGCAGTGGCCCGCCGCCCTGGACCGGCTGCTCGCCCTGGGCGGCGAGGACGCGGTGTACGTGCCCGGCCACGGCGCCGTCGTCGACGCCCGCTTCGTGCGCGCCCAACGGGACGCCCTCGCCGCCCGGTTCGGCCCGCCCCCGTCGTGAGGCGTCGCCCCCGCACCGCCGCCCGCTTCCGCCGCTCTTCGCCTTCTTCCGCCTTCTTCCGCCTTCTTCCTCCTGCTTCCGTCCCACCGGCCCCACCGGTACTGCCGATCCGGCAGGACCGTCCGTCCGCCCGGCCCCACCGGTCCGGCGTCCCGCCCACAGAAGTCCGTCCGCAGAAGTCCTTCCGTAGAAGTCCGCCCACAGAACAGGCCCTCATGCAGAGCAAGCGCTACAGCCCCGACCTCACTCCCCCGTGGAAGAAGCAGCAGCCGGCGCCCGAAGTGCCCGCCGATCCCGATCTGGTCGTCGAGGAGGTCAGCACGGGCTACTGCGGCGCCGTGATCCGCTGCGAGAAGACCGCCGAGGGGCCGACGGTCACGCTGGAGGACCGGTTCGGCAAGCGGCGGGTCTTCCCGATGGCACCGCGCGGCTTCCTCCTGGAGGGCCGGGTCGTCACGCTCGTACGCCCCCGGAGCCGTCCCGCGCCGAGCGGTCCGGCGCGGACCGCCTCCGGGTCGATCGCGGTTCCCGGCGCCCGAGCCCGGGTCGCGCGGGCCGGCCGCATCTACGTGGAGGGACGGCACGACGCCGAACTGGTCGAGCGCGTCTGGGGCGACGACCTGCGCATCGAGGGCGTGGTCGTGGAATACCTGGAGGGCATCGACGACCTCCCGGCGATCGTCCGCGCCTTCTCCCCCGGCCCGGATGCCCGGCTCGGCGTCCTGGTCGACCATCTCGTCCCCGGCTCGAAGGAGTCCCGGATCGCGGCCGAGGTGACCGGTGCGCACGCGCTGGTCGTCGGCCACCCGTACATCGACGTCTGGGAAGCCGTGAAGCCGTCCGCGGTGGGCATTCCGGCGTGGCCGGCCGTGCCGCGCGGCCAGGACTGGAAGACCGGGGTGTGCCGGGCACTGGGCTGGCCGGTGAACACCGGCGCGGCCTGGCAGCGGATCCTGTCCCGCGTGCGGTCGTACAAGGACCTGGAGCCGGCCCTGCTGGGGCGGGTGGAGGAGCTGATCGACTTCGTGACGGCCCCGGAGGGGGCGTAGGGCCTGTCCGATGGGGCAGGGCCGGGGCAGGTGGTGCGCGGGGGCGGTGGCGAGGGCACTCTGGTAGCAGCGATCCCGGAGGTGACCGTCATGTTGAAGACCGCTGTCGGATGGCATGTCGAGCTGGAATTCGAGGAGGACACCCACCGCACCCGGGCCGCCGCGCTGGTCCGGCTGCCGGACGGGACCGAGGTGCGGTCCCATGGTTATGCCAGCCGCCACCCCGCCGACGGGAACCAGCCCCGGGTCGGCGAGGAGGTCGCGGGCGCGCGGGCGCTGAACGATCTGGCGATGCAGTTGCTGACCAAGGCCCACGACGAGATCGACACGGCGTCGGGGCGGCAGTCCCGCCCGCTGACCCACTGATGCGCGATGCCGCGTGGCGTGCGGTGCCCCGCTGACGTGCCGGCGATCCGCTGACGTGCCCGTGCCGCGCCTGAAGTGCCGTGCCGCGCCGACTCGTTGACCCGGTGAGCCGGTGCCCCGTTGACCCGGCGGCCGTCCCCGTCGTGTGCCCGGCCGGCCGGGCGGTGGGCTGCGCCGGGGAGGGCCGCCGGGCCGGAGCGGACACGCCGGTCAGTACGCTCAGGCCGCTCAGGCCGCTAGTCCACCAGGTCTCGCACCACCGCGTCCGCCAGCAGCCGCCCGCGCAGCGTCAGCACCGCGCGTCCCGCCGCGTACGGGACGGGCTCCAGGAGGCCGTCGGCCAGGGCACGGGCGGCGGCGCGGGCGCCCGCGGGGGCGAGGAGGGAGAGCGGGCAGCCCGCGGCGAGGCGGAGCTCCAGGAGGATGCGCTCGACGCGGCGGTCCTCGTCCGGGAGGACCTCGCGGCCGGCGCCCGGGGAGCGGCCCTCGGCGAGGGCCTGGGCGTAGCCGCCGGGGTGCTTGACGTTCCACCAGCGGACGCCGCCGACGTGGCTGTGGGCGCCGGGGCCGGCGCCCCACCAGTCGGCGCCGGTCCAGTACAGCTCGTTGTGACGGCAGCGGGCGGCCGGTGACGTGGCCCAGTTGGAGACCTCGTACCAGGTGAAGCCGGCGGCGGTGAGCCGGTCCTCGGCGATCAGATAGCGGTCGGCGTGCACATCGTCGTCGGTCATCGGGATCTCGCCGCGGCGGATCCGGCGGGCCAGCCGGGTGCCCTCCTCGACGATCAGCGCGTACGCGGAGATGTGGTCGGGGCCGGCGCCGGTGGCCGCGTCGAGGGAGGCCCGCCAGTCGTCGTCGGTCTCGCCCGGCGTGCCGTAGATCAGATCGAGGTTGACGTGCTCGAAGCCCGCCGCGCGGGCCTCGGCGACACAGGCTTCCGGACGGCCCGGGGTGTGGGTGCGGTCGAGGATCTTCAGCACGTGCTGCCGGGCGCTCTGCATGCCGAAGGAGACCCGGTTGTAGCCGGCCGCCCGCAGCTCGGCGAGATAGCGGGGGTCGACGGAGTCCGGGTTGGCCTCGGTGGTGATCTCGGCGCCGGGGGCCAGGCCGAACTCGTCGCGGAGGGCGGCCAGCATCCGGCCGAGGTCGGCGGCCGGCAGCAGGGTCGGGGTGCCGCCGCCGACGAAGACCGTCCGCACGGGGCGGGGGTCGTCGCCCAGCACCTTGCGGGCCAGCCGGATCTCCTCGACGACCGTGTCGGCGTAGGTGTCGCGGGAGGCCGGGGCGCCGCCGGAGCCGCGCAGCTCGCTCGCGGTGTAGGTGTTGAAGTCGCAGTAGCCGCAGCGGGTCGCGCAGTACGGCACGTGCAGGTAGAAGCCGAGGGGCCGGCCGGCGGCGCCGGTCAGCGCATGACGGGGCAGCGCCCCGTCCTCGGGCATCGGCTCACCGTCTGGCAGTGCGGAAGGCATGGGGTCCATTGTCCGTCATGCGGCGCCGGTGCCGGCCCGGCTCCGGCGGCGGCCCTCGTCACATGCCCGGCCCCGGCCCGTCGCACCGGCCCTACGGCACCCCGTCCGCCGCCCCGCGGGCCGCGGCCTGGAGGACCAGCAGCGCCAGGTCGTCGTCGGGCGGCGTCGGACCGAAGGCGTGGACCGTGCGCCGGATGTGCTCGGCGATGGCCTCGGCGCCCTGGCCGGCCGCCGCGGCGAGGGCCTGGGCCAGCCCGTCCTCGTCGTCGAACAGCCGCCGTCCCGAGCGGCGCTCGGTCACCCCGTCGGTGACGCACAGCAGCGTCTCCCCGGGGTGCAGGTCGAACGACTCGCTGACGTACGCGGCGTCCTCGACGACCCCCAGCAGCATCTGCGGCGCCGCCACGACCCGGACCGCGCCGTCCGTGCCCAGCACCAGCGGCAGCGGGTGGCCGGCGCTGGCCAGGGTGCAGCGGGCGCCGCCGGAGCCGCCCCGGTACGGCACGATCTCGCCGTACAGGAGGGACAGGAAGCGGGCCTGCTCGCCCTCCTCGCGGATCTCGACGGGCGCCTCGGCCCCGGCGCCGGCCGCCGCCACCGCCGCCGCGACCGCCGCGACCGAGTCCGCGGCCTCCCGCGCCATGGTCTTGTTGAGCCGGTCGAGCACCTCCGCGACCCCGAAGCCGTCGCGGGCCAGCAGCCGCAGCACCGGCCGGGCCAGACCGGTGACCGCGGCGGCCTCGGGGCCGCTGCCGCAGACGTCGCCGAGGGCGAAGCACCAGCGGCCGTCCCCGGCCTCGAACAGGTCCCAGAAGTCGCCGCCCGCCCAGGCACCCTCGCGCGGCTCGTAGACCACCGCGGAGCGCACCCCGGGCACCTGCGCCCGGCCGCGGGGCAGCAGCCGCCGCTGGAGGACCTGGCTGATCCGCTCCTGGCGGCTGTAGGCGCGGGCGGTGGCCACCGCGCGGGCGGCCCGGCGGCACAGGTCCTCGATCAGCGCGACCACCTCGTCGGGGAAGCGCAGCAGCCCGGCCCGGCCGAGCAGCACGGTGCCCAGCCGGCGGCCCCCGGCGACCAGCGGGCAGGCCAGGGCGGCGCCGCCGGGCTCGTAGCCGCCCGGTTCGTGCGGCCAGGGCCAGGGCGCCGCGGTGGGCCGGCCGCCGAGGGCCTCCCCGGTGGCGTAGCCCGGCGGCTGCTTCTCCAGGGCGGTGCGCAGCGCGTCGATCCGGCCCTCGCACAGGTGCCAGACCCGGGCCAGCCGCGGCGCCTCACCGCTCGCCGTCAGGCCGCGTCCGGGGGCGCCGCCGTCGCCGTCGTGGAGCCAGACCGCGCACCAGTCGGCGAGCCGCGGCACGATCAACTGGGCGGCCAGGGAGGCGACTTGATCGGCGTCGAGCTGTCCGGAGAGCAGGTCGGACGCCTCGGCGAGGAAGGACAGCGCCCCGCTGTCGACCCCGCCCCGGCCCCGGGCCCGGCCGGCGGCGGCCTCCGGGCCGTCCGGGCTTTCGGGCGGGGCGGTGCGGCGGGGCACCGGGGCGAGGAGTTCGGCGGCCCGCAGCCCGCGCCGCAGCAGCTCCTCGTCGACCGCGCGGTACCCGCCGTACGGCTCGCCGTAGTCGCCGCACTCGCCGTACGCCCGGAACGCCTCGTCCACCGCCTCCGGTTCCGGCCGTACGCCCTCCGGGGCGCCCACCGGCAGCCGGAACCACACGGTCTTCATCGCCCGGCGGTAGGTCACGCCCCACGCCTCGGCCACCGCGCTGATCAGCTGGAGGCCGTGGCCGCCGCCCTCGTGGGCGCCGGTGTCCTCGCGGGCGCGGACCGGCTGAGTGGGGTGCCGGTCGGAGACCTCGACGACCAGGCCGGCGCGGGGCGGCTCCTCGGGGTCCACTCCGGGCGGGGCGTCCGGGAGCGGCCCCGGCTCGGTGTCCGCCTCGAACCGGCAGCGCAGTTCGACGGTGGTCCCGGCGTGCACCACCGCGTTCGTCACCAGCTCGCTGACCAGCAGCACCGCCTCGTCCGCCAGCCGGTCGGTGAGCCCCTCGGCGCCGGGCAGCCGCTGGGCGGCCCACTCGGCGAACGCGCCCCGGACGAACTGCCGCGCGGCGGCTGCGGCCCGCGGGTCGCCGGGCAGACTGGCCCGCAGGGACCGCGTGGCGGCTCCCGCAACGTCGTTCCGTTCAGACGAAGTTGTCGTCCTCATTGAGCAACTCCCGAGCAGCTCCCCTGCAGCGCCGGATGCGCCAACGCCAGGGTGACAGAACGAGCGCACCCATAAACGGTGAGTCACGGAAGTGCGTGGTCAGCGCGGTCAATTCGGCTGACGCGGCACGGTAGTTGACCGACACGCGAAGGTACGTCCGAATCAACCTGTATGAACAACTTCATCCGCACCGCCGGTCCGCCCGGACACCGCGGTGCGGGGCGGACCCACCCGGCCCGCCCCGCGCCGCCGACGACCGGGCCTACGCCTCCCGCGACCCGGCGTACATCTCGTCCAGCAGGTCCTTGAAGGCCCGCTCGACCGCCGGCCGCTTGACCTTGAGACTGGGCGTGACCTCGCCGTGCTCGATGTCCAGGTCGCGCGGCAGCAGCCGGAACTTGCGGATCTGCTGCCAGCGCTGGAGCCCTTCGTTGACCCGCTCCACATAGCCGTCGATCAGCTCGCGGACCTGGTCGGTGGCGACGACCTCGGCATACGTCCGGCCGGCCAGCCCGTGCTCCTTGGCCCAGCCCAGGATCGTCGGCTCGTCGAGCCCGATCAGCGCGGTGCAGAAGTTCCGGTTGGCGCCGTGCACCAGGACGTTGGAGACGAACGGGCAGACCGCCTTGAACTGTCCCTCCACCTCGGCCGGCGCGATGTACTTGCCGCCGGAGGTCTTGATCAGGTCCTTCTTGCGGTCGGTGATCCGCAGATAGCCGTCCGGGGAGAGCTCGCCGATGTCGCCGGTGTGGAACCAGCCGTCCTCCTCCAGGACCTCGGCGGTCTTCTCGGGCAGGCCGTGGTAGCCCTGCATGATGCCGGGGCCGCGCAGCAGGATCTCGCCGTCCTCGGCGATCCGCACCTCGGTGCCGGGCAGCGGCTTGCCGACCGTGCCGGTGCGGTACGCCTCGCCGGGGTTGACGAAGCTGGCGGCGCTGGACTCGGTCAGGCCGTAGCCCTCCAGGATGTGGATGCCGGCGCCGGCGAAGAAGTAGCCGATCTCCGGGGCGAGCGCGGCCGAGCCGGAGACCGCGGCGCGCAGCCGGCCGCCGAACGCGTCGCGCAGCTTGGCGTAGACGAGCGCGTCGGCGACCTTGTGCTTGGCGGCGAGCGCGAACGGCACCGAGGCGTTGCCGGTGCGCCGGAAGTTCTCCTGGGAGAGCTTGGCGTACTCGCGGGCCACCCCGGCCGCCCACTGGAAGATCTTGTACTTGGCGGCGCCGCCCTCGCGGGCCTTGGCCGCGACGCCGTTGTAGACCTTCTCGAAGATCCGCGGGACGGCCGCCATGTAGGTCGGCCGCACCACCGGCAGATTCTCGATGATCTTGTCGACCCGGCCGTCCACGGCGATCACCTGGCCGGTGGCGATCTGCCCCGCGGTGAGCACCTTGCCGAAGACGTGCGCGAGCGGCAGCCAGAGGTACTGCACGTCCTCCGCGGTGACCAGCCCGGTCGCCTGGATGGCACGCGCCATGTACGACCAGCAGTCGTGCGGCAGCCGCACGCCCTTGGGGCGGCCGGTGGTCCCCGAGGTGTAGATCAGCGTCGCCAGCTGGTCGGCGCGCAGCGCACCGACCCGCTCCGTGACGCACTCCGGGTGCTCCTCCAGATACGCCGTGCCGCGCTTCTCCAGTTCGGCGAGCGAGAGCACCCAGCCCTCGGGGTCGTCCTCGGCGGGCTGCGCGTCGCCCTCGTCGATGACCACGACATGCGCCAGCTCGGGCAGCTCGGCGCGCCGCTCGCGGGCCTTGGCGAGCTGCCCGGCGTCCTCCGCGATCAGCACCCGGCTGCCGGAGTCGGCCAGGATGTACGCGGTCTCCTCGGCGTTGGTGCTCGGGTAGACCGTGGTGGTGGCGGCGCCGGAGCAGAGCACCCCGAGGTCGGCGAGGATCCACTCGACCCGGGTGTTGGACGCCAGCGCCACCCGCTCCTCGGGGCGCACCCCCAGCGCGATCAGCCCGGCGGCCGTCGCGTGGACCCGCTCGGCGGCCTGGGCCCAGGTCAGCGACTTCCAGTCGTCCGGACCGGTGGACGGGGACGGAACGGGATAGCGGTACGCCTCGGTGTCGGGTGTGGCCGCGACCCGTTCCAGGAACAGGGTCGCCACCGAAGGCGGCCGGTTTTCGATCAGCGTGTGGGTGTCCGTCACGGCATCCTCCGGGGCCCGCTTCATTGCTGGTGACTCGCGAGTAACCTTTGAGCAGTGATCAGAGTAGAACGCGTGGCGCCGCCATGTAAGGGGCTGCGGCCGACTGGTTCACGAAGTGACCACCGCGATAGGTGTACGTAGCAATCGCATTACCCGGCGGAGAGCGCCGAACCACACCGGCCCCGGCACGGCACAGGGCGCCGGCTCCCGAAGGAACCGACGCCCCGCCGCCGTCGCCGACCGGCTGCTTCTTCGCTATTTCTTCGCTACTTCTTCGCCTTGCCGTCGCCCTCGGAGTCCGACGACAGCACCGCGATGAACGCCTCCTGCGGCACCTCCACGCTGCCGACCATCTTCATCCGCTTCTTGCCTTCCTTCTGCTTCTCCAGCAGCTTCCGCTTACGGGAGATGTCACCGCCGTAGCACTTGGCGAGGACGTCCTTGCGGATGGCGCGGACCGTCTCGCGGGCGATGACCCGGCTGCCGATGGCGGCCTGGATCGGCACCTCGAAGTTCTGCCGCGGGATCAGCTCGCGCAGCTTGGCCACCAGCCGCACGCCGTACGCGTACGCCTTGTCCTTGTGCGTGATCGCGGAGAACGCGTCGACCTTGTCGCCGTGCAGCAGGATGTCGACCTTCACCAGGTCGGAGGTCTGCTCGCCGGTGGGCTCGTAGTCCAGCGAGGCGTAGCCGCGGGTCTTGGACTTGAGCTGGTCGAAGAAGTCGAAGACGACCTCGGCGAGCGGGAGGGTGTAGCGGATCTCGACCCGGTCCTCGGAGAGGTAGTCCATGCCGAGCAGGGTGCCGCGGCGGTTCTGGCACAGCTCCATGATCGCGCCGATGAACTCGCTGGGCGCCAGGATCGTGGCCCGGACGACCGGCTCATGGACCGTGTCGATCTTGCCGGTCGGGAACTCGCTGGGGTTGGTGACGACGTGCTCGGTGCCGTCCTCCATGTCGACGCGGTAGACCACGTTGGGCGCGGTGGCGATCAGGTCGAGGCCGAACTCGCGCTCCAGCCGCTCACGGATGACCTCCAGGTGCAGCAGGCCCAGGAAGCCGACCCGGAAACCGAAGCCCAGGGCGGCCGACGTCTCCGGCTCGTAGACCAGCGCGGCGTCGTTGAGCTGGAGCTTGTCCAGCGCGTCGCGCAGCTCCGGGTAGTCCGAGCCGTCGAGCGGGTACAGCCCCGAGAACACCATCGGCTTGGGGGCCCTGTAGCCGCCCAGCGGCTCCTCGGCTCCCTTGGTGAGCTGGGTGATGGTGTCGCCGACCTTCGACTGCCGGACGTCCTTCACGCCGGTGATGAGGTACCCGACCTCGCCGACCGACAGGCCGTCCGCCGGCTTCATCTCCGGCGAGTTCGTACCGATCTCCAGCAGCTCGTGCGCGGCGCCGGTGGACATCATCTTGATCCGCTCGCGCTTGCCGAGCGTGCCGTCGACGACCTTCACGTACGTCACGACACCGCGGTACGCGTCATAGACCGAGTCGAAGATCATCGCGCGCGCGGGGGCGTCCTTGACGCCGACCGGAGCCGGCACGTCGCGGACCACGCGGTCCAGCAGCTCGGGCACCCCGACACCGGTCTTGGCGGAGACCCTCAGCACGTCCTCGGGCTCGCAGCCGACCAGGTTCGCCAGCTCGGCGGCGAACTTCTCGGGCTGCGCGGCCGGCAGGTCGATCTTGTTGAGGACGGGGATGATCGTGAGGTCGTTCTCCATCGCCAGGTAGAGATTGGCGAGGGTCTGGGCCTCAATGCCCTGGGCGGCGTCGACGAGGAGGATGCAGCCCTCGCACGCGGCGAGGGAGCGCGACACCTCGTAGGTGAAGTCGACGTGGCCCGGGGTGTCGATCATGTTGAGGATGTGGGTGGTCCCACTCCCCTCCTCGCCCTCGGACGGCTGCCAGGGAAGCCGGACCGCCTGGGACTTGATCGTGATGCCGCGCTCGCGCTCGATGTCCATCCGGTCCAGATACTGCGCGCGCATCTGCCGCTGGTCGACGACACCGGTGAGCTGGAGCATCCGGTCGGCGAGCGTCGACTTGCCGTGGTCGATGTGCGCGATGATGCAGAAGTTACGGAGGAGCGCCGGGTCGGTACGGCTCGGCTCCGGCACGTTCGTAGGGGTCGCGGGCACGCAGGATCCATTCAGTGAACGCGGTAGGCGGGACGGGGGTGTGTCATCTCGTCTCAGACGACGTCTCCCCCATCGTCCCATGAGCGACGGGGGTGGGGCGGTTTGGGCATCCGCGGGGCGGCGGTTTGGGCGTCCGCGGGGCGGGTGGCCGGTCGGGCGGACGGTGGGATGGCGGGCGGTCGGGCGGTCGGATAGCTGGTCCACCCGGGCGTTCCGGCGGGCGATCCGGCGGCGGGACGGGGGACGGGCGGGGGACTCGGGGCGGGACGGGCGGTGGGCTCGGTGGCGGGACGGGCGATGGGCTGGGCGGTGGGACGGGCGATGGGCTCGGCTCCCAGCAGGTACGGCCCGTCCGGGCCAGGGCGGGCGGGGCCGGTCCGGGGCGCCATGGGGCCGCGTGCGGAGGCAGCGCCTGGTCCCGAGGTGGTCCCCGGCCCCGGGGGGGAGTCCCCGGTCCGGAGGCCGTCCCCGGTCCGGTTTGGGAGCCGTAAACCCTGCTGGTAGCCTGGTCCACTGCGCTTCGTGCCCTCTCTCGTGCGCGGCGCACATCGAAACTCCAACGAACCTGAAAAGGCTCTTTCGTGGCGAACATCAAGTCCCAGATGAAGCGGATCAAGACCAACGAGAAGGCTCGTCAGCGCAACAAGGCTGTCAAGTCCTCTCTGAAGACCGCGATCCGTCGTACCCGTGAGGCCATCACGGCCGGTGACCTCGAGAAGGCCACCGTGGCCGCCCGCGAGGCGTCCAAGAAGCTCGACAAGGCCGTCAGCAAGGGTGTCATCCACAAGAACTCCGCCGCCAACAAGAAGTCGGCGCTGGCCAAGAAGGTCGCCGGCCTCAAGGGCTGACCTTCGTTCCCGACCGCACCAGCTGCGGTCACCCTGCCGCCAGGGACCCAGCGGCCCCTCTCACCGCTCCCTGACCGGTGCACCACCGCGCCGCACGCGGCCTGCGTTCGCCACGCGGGTGCGGCGCACCCGGCTCGCCCGGCAGAATCGCCGGAGCAGCCACCCATGATGGATACGGAAGGCCCCGCCTCCGCCCCCTCCCCGGGGCGAGGGCGGGGCCTTCCGCTGTGTGTGGGGGGCGGCGGGGGGGATGGATGGGGCGGGGTGAGGTAGGGCGGGGCGCGCTGGTGGCGCGGGCCGGGGGTGGGACGGCGTACGGGGCGCGCGGGCTGCGGGCCGAGGTGGGACGGCGTGCGCCAGGGGCCCGGGGCGTGATGCCAGAGGTCTGGCGACATGACCCGGGATATGCGCCCCCATCCCCGATATCTGGATAGCTCCGGAGCGGGTCAACTGTCGGCGATGTCCGCTACCCTGCGGCCATGTCCAATACGGGGGACCAGAACAATCCATACAACGGCCAGCCGCAGCAGGGTCCTTACGGCCCGGCGCCCGCACCGCCGAACCCGCTGCCCGCCCAGCAGAATCCGTACGGGCAGCAGAACCCGCCGGCCGGAGCACCACCTCAGGCGCCCGGAAGTTACGGCTATCCGGCGGTCGGCGCCGCCGGAGCGCCGGGGGCGCCCGGAGCACCGGGAACACCCGGCATATCCGGGGTGCCGGGCGCACCCGTGGGCAATGCGCCCGGCACACCCATAGGCGCTGCGCCGGGCGCGCTCATAGGCGCCGCGGGGGTGCCCGGCATACCCGCAGGGGCCCCGCCAGGCGGCATACCCGGCGGCACGGGACGCGGTGCCTCCGGCTGGCTGTGGGCCCTCGGCGGCGCGGTCGCCGCCACCGCCATCGGGGCATCCGTGATGTTCGCCACCGGCGGCTTCTCCTCGGAGCCCAGCCCCGACCTCAAGGGCTACGCGTACAAGAGCGACCTCTGCGCCGCCACCTCCATGACCCCCTTCGAGAACGCCCACTTCCAGGCGAAGCCGGGCAGCGGGAGCACCGGCGCGGGGGCGTCGGGCTCGTCGACGGAGAACCCCCAGCACAGCGGCGTCCAGCAGCCGTCGATGGACACGATGTGGTGCAACGTCACGCTGACGCCGGACAGCGCCGGAACCGCCGGCTACTCCTCGACCTGGCTCTACAACACCGTCACGCTGCACAAGAAGTCCGACCCGGCGCCGGAATTCGCGGACAGCTACCGCTCCTGGGAGAAGCAGGAGGCGTCGGTCCACTACAAGGTCGAGTCCGTACCGGGCATCGGCAACGAGGCGTATCTGGTCACCCGCGACGACGCCTCCAACAACAACGGCTCCTATGTCATGCTCGCCGCCCGCGACGGCTGGCTGACGTACCAGTCGACCTGGTCCGGCTATACGTCGAGCACCGCCACCAGCAAGCCGCCGACCACCGACGAGATCACCACGATGCTCGAAACCAGCGCCAAGGACACGCTGCACGGGCTGAAGGGGTGAGCCCTGAACGGCGAACGGCGAGCCGGATAGCGCGCGAGCCGGAGCAACTCCGCTGCGGACGCTGCCGGTTGGGGCCGATGCTGAGACCCGTCATGGGGGGGTTGGAGGGCCTGGGGCCTGTGGGTGGGGTGTGTCGTGGGGTCTGTGCGTAGGGCCTGTGGGTGGGGCCTGTGCGTGGGGCCTGTGCGTAGGGCCTGTGGGTGGGGCCTGTGCGTAGGGCCTGTCATGGCGACCTGCGGAGGGAGCCGTCACGGCACCGCGCGACGACCGCCGTAGGTGGCACGCGCCCGCGCGCCACCCGCCGAAACGCCATCGGGCCACGCGGCCGGCTCTCCCGCGCCGCCCGCCGCCCGGCCTGCCTAACGCCGGGACCGGGCCGCCCGGGCAATCGCCACCACGGCCTTCTCCAGGGCGTATTCGGGATCGTCCCCGCCGCCCTTCACCCCCGCGTCGGCCGCGGCCACCGCGCGCAGCGCCGTCGCGACGCCGTCCGCCGACCAGCCGCGCATCTGCTGCCGCACCCGGTCGATCTTCCACGGCGGCATCCCCAGCTCGCGGGCGAGGTCACCGGGGCGGGCGCCGCGCGGGGCCGAGGCGAGTTTGCCGATGGCCCGGACGCCTTGGGCCAGCGCGCTGGTGATCATGACCGGGGCGACACCGGTCGCGATCGCCCAGCGCAGCGCCTCCAGCGCCTCGGCGGCCCGGCCCTCCACCGCCCGGTCGGCGACCGTGAAGCTCGACGCCTCGGCCCGGCCCGTGTAGTAGCGCGCCACGACCGCGTCATCGATCGTGCCCTCGACATCGGCGGCCAGCTGCGAGCACGCCGACGCCAGCTCCCGCAGATCGCTGCCGATCGCATCGACCAGCGCCTGGCACGCCTCCGGCGTCGCCGAACGCCCGGCGGCCCGGAACTCACCGCGGACGAACGCGAGCCGGTCGGCCGGCTTGGTCATCTTGGGGCAGGCCACCTCACGCGCCCCGGCCTTACGGGCCGCGTCCAGCAGGCCCTTGCCCTTGGCCGCGCCGGCATGCAGCAGCACCAGAGTGATCTCCTCGGCGGGCGAGCCGAGATACGCCTTGACGTCCTTGATGGTGTCCGCGGACAGGTCCTGGGAGTTCCGCACCACCACGACCTTGCGCTCGGCGAAGAGCGAGGGGCTGGTCAGCTCGGCGAGGGTGCCGGGCTGGAGCTGATCCGAGCTGAGGTCACGCACATCGGTGTCCGCGTCGGCCGCCCGGGCAGCCGCCACCACCTGCTGCACCGCGCGTTCGAGCAGCAGGTCTTCCTGGCCCACCGCGATCGTGACGGGGGCGAGCGGATCGTCGTTAGCTGTCTTCCTGGCCATCGCGTTCCAGCATCCCACGCCCCACCGACAACGCCGCCCGCACCGCAGCCCAGCCGCACCGCAGCCCGCCCGTACTGCAGCCCAGCCGCGCCGCAGCCCAGCCGCGCCGCAAACCACCCACCGCAGCCCACCCACCGCAGCTCGGCCGCGCTCCGGCCCGCTTCCCGGAAAGCCGTACCGCTCCCCGACAATGGTCCGGTGAACGACACACATCACCTGCGCCACATCCTCGTCCTCCCCGACCGCGACGCCGCGGAAGAGGTCGCCGGGGCGCTGACCGAACGCTTCGGCGTCGCCGAGGAGCCCCAGCTCGTACGGGACGCACTGGCCGGCGAGGACGACGCCGAGGACGCGCAGTGGCTGGTGGTCGTCGAGGACCCGGAAGCCGCCTACGACGCGGACCGGCTGGACGAACTCGCCGCGGAGTACGAGGGCTGGCGCGAGGAGGAGTAACGACCGGCGACACCCCGGACAACCGCGGCCGAGCGCCGGGGGGGGGCGACGCTCCCTCTCCCACTCACCTCCACCGGCGGGGGGGCCCCC
>NZ_KN708638.1:2695807-2734306 GCF_000805335.1 Streptomyces sp. CT34
CTCCCCGCGCTTCCTCCAGCCTCCTGCCTCCCGCCTCCGACCTCCTTACCGCTGCCGCCCCCGCTTCGGCGTCTCCTTCCGCCGCTACGTCTCCTTCTGCTCGTTGCCGGTGAACGTGGTGACCACGGGCTCCCTGTCCAGCGTGATGCCGAAGTGGCTGCGATAGGCGGACAGGACCTCGGCCGCGCCCAGTTCACGTTCCTCGCGCGCGCCATCGGCCCCGGTGACCAGCAGCGTACGGCCGGAGAGCGTGACCCGGCCGGTCTCGGTCAGCCGCGAACAGACCAGCGACCGGGTGAAGTGGGACCGGGGCGAGGTGCGGTTCCACCAGCAGCCGACCTCGAAGTCCCCGAGCGCCCGCGGGCGTTGCTCGACCCTGTACTGCGGTACCCCGTCCCGCAGAACGTCCAGATCCCCCTCGTCGGTCTCCTCGATACGGAAGACGCCCCCGGGGTCCGCCTGGTCCTCCCGGCTGTCCAGCCGCAGCGGATAGTGGCTGTGCCTGCCGAACCCGACATCCGCGAGCCACGGCCCGGTCGGAGTCCGCACCCGCAACGCCAGGTGGTCATAAGGAATCCCGATCCCGTCGGGTCCGAACACCCGCGCCGACAGCAGCGCGACCTCGTAGCCGAGCGCCCGGAGCAGTACCGCGAAGGCGCCGTTGAGCTCGTAGCAGAACCCGCCCCGCCGCGCCCCGACGATCTTCTCCAGCAGCGGGCCGTCCTGGAGCACGATCTCCTCGCCGAGATGGATCGAGAGGTTCTCGAACGGTACGGCCCGCAGATGGCTCAGATGCAGCCTCCGCAGCGCTTCGGCATCCGGCGCGGCGGGCCGGTCGGCACCTATCCGCCGGAGATACCGGAGAGAGACACCGGACACACCCGGCGCATCGGCCTCGCCTGTCGCACCCCTGCCGTCGGGCACATCGGTGACGGCCGACGGATCCGTGGGGTAGCTGGGGCCGGTGGGGTCGCTGGGACCAGTGGCGTGGCTCGGATCGATGGGGTCGGCGTGCATCAGAGGTGTCCTCTCCATCGGATATGCGTCCGCCCCATGATGGATCGGGCGTCGAGGCGGGGTCGGCGGTCGGCTCCTCCCCGGGCCGGTGATCCCGGCGGCGGCGACGCCTGGTGGAGCCCGTCCGGCCCCGGGAGCGGCGTCCGGTGACCACCGCGGACAGCTTGGCGGGGGTGCCCAGGACCGCGAGGGCACCGTCGGTGTCGGTGCGCAGCACCCGGGCACCCTGGGCGCGCAGGGCCGCGATCGTGCGGGACGCCGGATGCCCGTAGGGGTTTCCGGCACCGCAGGAGATCAGTGCCAGCCGCGGCGCCAGGCGGTGTATCAACTGAGGGTCCTGATAGGCGGAGCCGTGGTGCGCCACCTTGAGGACGTCGACCGCGGACAGCTCCGGATGAGCGGCCAACAGGGCTTGCTGGGCGGCCGGTTCGAGATCACCGAGCAGCAGCACGGTCAGGCCGCCCGTACGGACGAGCAGGGTGACGCTGGCGTCGTTGGGACCGGTGAGCTCTCCGGTGCCGGGGGCGCCGGTGACGCGCGATGCCGCGGGTGCCAGTACGGGTACCGGCCGTGGAGCCACGGGCGGTGAGGGGGCCGACGCCGGTGGGACCGGCGTCGGGGGGAACGGCGGGGCGAACGGCGCGGGTGGCCAGAGCACTTCCCAGGTCAGGGTGCCCAGGCGACGCCGCTCCCCCGGTACGGCGAGGGTCATCGGGACCCGCGCGTCCGCTGCCGCCCGGCGCACCGACCGGACCTGCCCGTACGGCTCTTGGAGCGAGGTGGCCTCGATCGCGCCGACCGAACGGCCGCGCAACACCCCGGGAAGTCCGTCCACATGGTCGGCATGAAAGTGCGTCAGAACAAGGAGGGGGATGCGCCGGACACCGAGTTGGCTCAGGCAGCGGTCGATGGCGCGCGGGTCGGGCCCGGTGTCCACCACGAGTGCCGTACCGTCCCCGGCGGCCAGCACCAGGCCGTCTCCCTGTCCGACATCGCAGGCGACCATTCGCCAGCCCGGTGGCGGCCAGCCGGTCAGGATGCGGGTGAGCGGTGCCGGACGGCACACCGCCAGGACGAGGGCCAGTGCGCACAGCACGCAGAGCCAGGGCCGGCGCAACGCGCGGCGGCCGACCACCAGCAGCACCACGGTGGCGGCGGCGAGCGACAGCCCGCCCGTCCAGCCACCCGGCCAGGCGAACTCCGCCCCCGGCAGCGCCGCTCCCGTACGCGCGACCTCGGCGATCCACTCGGCCGGCCAGCCCGCACACCACGCCAGCCCCTGGGCGAGCGGGAGCGCGACGGGGGCGGCGGCGAGGGCCGCGAAGCCGAGGATCGTCGCGGGGGCCACGGCCAGTTCGGCGAGCAGGTTGCAGGGCACCGCCACCAGCCCCACCCGCGCCGCGAGGACCACGATCACCGGGGAGCAGACCACCTGGGCGGCTGCTGCGGCGGCGATCACCTCGGCGACCCGGGCGGGCACCCGGCGCCGCTCGAGGGCGGCGCTCCACCGCGGGGCGAGCAGCAGCAGCGCGCCGGTCGCCAGGACGGAGAGCAGAAAGCCGTAACTCCGGGCGAGCCGGGGGTCGTAGAGGACCAGCAGCAGGACGGAGGCGGCCAGCGCCGGGAGCAGCGAACGCCGGCGGCCGGTGCCGATCGCCAGCAGCGTGATCAGCCCGCAGGCGGCGGCCCGCAGCACGCTCGGATCCGGGCGGCACACGACCACGAAGATCACGGCGAGCGGGCCGCCGACGAGGGCGGTAGCGCGCAGCGAGAGCCCCAGGCGCCGTGCCAGCCCGCGGCGTTCGGCCCGGGTCGCCAGATGTGGTGGGCCGATCAGCAGGGTGAGCACGATCGTCAGATTGCTGCCGGAGACGGCGAGCAGATGCGTCAGATCGGTGGCCCGGAAGGCGTCGTCGAGGTCCTGCGGCACACGCGAGGTGTCGCCCACGACGAGGCCGGGCAGCAGCGCCCTGGCATCCGGGCGCAGTCCCTCGGTGGCCTCCCGGAGCCCGGCACGCAGCTTCCCGGCCAGCCGCTGGAGGGCGGACGGCGGGCCGACCGTGCGCGGCGGCCCGTAGGCGGTGATGCGCAGCACCGCGCCGACCTGCTCGCCCGACGACTGCGGCGGTACGGCACGGGCCGCCACCCGGATACGCGTCGACGGCAGCAGACCGCGCCACGCCGGCAACGCCCCGTCGGATCCCTCCGCCCGGCCCCCCGCTCCCGGCGCGTGCGGCACACCGGCCGAACCGCCGCCCGCGGACGTCCGGCCACCCGTACCCCGGTCCGCCGAGCCGTCCCCCGGCCCCTGCTCCGCCCCCTCCCCGTAACCGTCCCCCGAACCAGGTCCCGAGCCTTTCCGTGCATCGTGTTGCCGGACAACGGCGAGCACCGGCGTGCGGACGGCGGTGACCGATCCGTCCGGCGCCATGACGCGGACGGCATCGGCGGTGAACACCAGGGACGGCGGCGCCTGTTGCGACCCGCGCACCTTGGGCCGGGTCATCCGCGGGTCGCCGGTCACCTCCAGCTCCACGGTGAGCCGGGCATACCGCTGTGCCCAGACCGGCAGCGGCCCGCTCCGTGCCTCCGCCATGTGCAGCGCCGCGGACGCCGCCCCCGCGGCGGCGCACAGCAGCACCGCCGCCACGGCGACGAGCGCCCCGGCAGACCGGACGCGAGACGGGCCAGCGCGGTGCGTCGTCCGGTCCTCGCCCATCACGGACGGACCTTCCCTGACCTTCGCCCTCCACAGGGCGCAGGCCGCGAGTGCCACCGCCACTCCACAGGCCACGGCCACGCCACCGCCGGGCGCGCCGAGGCTGATCGCGGCAGCCGCCCATGCGGCCAGCGCCGGTGCGACCAGCCGGAGGTCGGCCGGGCCGTCGTGCCGCCGCTCCGGCACGTCCGCCGAGTCGCGGCCGGCGGACACGGGGGCAGTGGTGGCGTCCACGCGGTCGGCAGCCCGATCGCGGGTGGTCGTCATGGCTCCACCAGGGGTCGCAGATCGGCAAGCCGCCGATCGCCGATTCCGGGCACCTGACGGAGCTGGTCCACGGAGGTGAACCCGCCGTGCCGGGTGCGGAATTCGATGATGCGGCGGGCGAGGGCGGGCCCCACCCCGGGAAGGGCGTCGAGCTGTTGCTCCGTGGCCGTACCGAGACTCACCGGCCCGCCCGCACCGCCCTGCGGCCCACTCCCGGCGCCACCACCGCCCACACCACCGGCCCCACTGCCGGCATTGGCTCCGCCCTCCTCGCCGACCACGATCTGCTCACCGTCGGTCAGCAGCCGCGCCCGGTTCAGCCCGCGGGTGCTCGCCCCGTGCAGCACCCCGCCCGCGGCATCCAGCGCATCGATCACCCGCGATCCCGCAGGCAACCGGTGAATCCCCGGATGCCCCACCCTTCCCACCACATCGACGACCACCATCCGACCTGGCGCACCCGGCGGCCCGCCCGTAACGGAGGCGGCGGACGCACCGTTCGCCGCCGACGGCGGCCGGGACGGCGAACGGCCACCGGGGCCGGGCGCCGGCGGCGCGGCCCGCTCGGCGGTCGGAGCACCCACCGGCTCGGGTCGCGCGGCCCAGAAGTGCTGAACGGCGAAGCCCACCGCCACCACGAGCACCAGAGCCAGCGCGGCAAGCGCCTTCGGGTCCGTACCGCACCGCGACTGCACCCACAGCGGCAGCCGTTCCCGTACGGCAGGCCACACCCACCCCGGCCGCCGCACACCCGGCGGATCGTGCTCACGCGACGGCGGCGCACGATGGGCATGCGGCGGCTCCGCCCCGGCACCACCGCCGGCCGGTCTCCCCACCCCGGCACCCGGCCCCGGCGTATCGACACCGGCGGCCGGATCTGCGTCCGCTCCCGCGTCTGCCGGCGCCTCCGGCTCCTCCGCGTCCGATTCCGACTCCGCACCGAAGATCGCGGCGGCACGTACCCGCATGCGCTCCCGCTTCCACTCCCTCAGTCGCTCCCGCTCCCGCCGCCCTCTCATGGACGGAACGACCGAGAGGGAGAGAGCGGAGGAGGGAGGAACAGCGGAAGGACCGGAGGTGGAGACGGAGAAGGGGACGGAGGAGGGGAGCGCGGAAGGGAAGGCAGCCGGCGACGGAACGGGCGAAGAAGCGGATGAAAGAGCGGATGAAGGAGCGGATGCCGAGGCGGATGAAGAAACGGATGGAAGAGCGGCTGAAGAGACGGGGGAGGAAACGGGGGAGGAAACTGACGGAGACGCAGGTCGGAAAGTGCTCATAGCTCTCGACGGTAAGCACCGCGCGCGCATCTCGCCGATCTGCCTCAAATACCGTGGATAACTAGCGAGTTGTGGATATCTCCGTCACCCTTACGGGCAAGCACAGCCGACGCCGGCGGCACCTGCCGCGCCCTCATCTCGGTGACACCACAGCCCCCAGCAGCCCGGGACCCGTGTGCGCGCCGATGACCGCGCCGACCTCGCTCACATGGAGTTCGTTCAGCCCCGGCACCCGCTCCCGCAGCCGCTGGGCCAGCGCGTCCGCGCGCTCCGCCGCCGCGAGATGGTGGACGGCGATATCGACCTGGCCCTCCCCCGCCCGCTCCGCCGCGATCTCCTCCAGCCGCGCGATGGCCTTGGACGCCGTACGGACCTTCTCCAGCAGTTCGATCCGCCCGTCGGCGAGTTGGAGGATCGGCTTCACGGCGAGCGCCGAGCCGAGCAGCGCCTGCGCCGCGCCGATCCGGCCGCCGCGCCGCAGGTAGTCGAGGGTGTCGACGTAGAAGTAGGCGGAGGTACCGGCGGCGCGCTTCTCCGCCGCGGCCACCGCGTCGTCCACGTCCCCGCCGCCCTCCACCGCCTCCGCGGCGGCCAGGGCGCAGAACCCGAGGGCCATCGCCACCATCCCGGTGTCCACCACCCGCACCGGCACAGGGGCGCCCTTCGCCGCGAGCACCGCTGCGTCGTAGGTGCCGGAGAACTCCGAGGAGAGATGGAGCGAAACGATGCTGCTCGCCCCCTCCGCCGCGATCGCGCGGTAGGTTTCGGCAAACACCGTGGGGCTCGGCCGCGAGGTCGTCACGGGCCGGCGCTTCTGGAGCGCCTGGGCCAGGGATCTCGCGGAGATCTCGGTGCCCTCCTCCAGGGCCTGGTCCCCCAGGACGACGGTCAACGGTACGGCCGTGATGTGGTGGCGCTCGATAGCCGTCCGCGGCAAGTAGGCCGTGGAATCGGTGACGATCGCGACATGGCGGGACATGACTGGGAGATTATCCGGGGATCCGAACGCCCGACAGTGCGGGCCCCTCCCCAAGATCTTCCAGGTTTCACCAAGGCTCTGCCAAGACCCCACAGCTCACCGGCCGTCGAGCCGGCGGCCACCGGGCAAGAGACCGGGGGAACGGCGGTACCGGGACCGCCACTTTTCAACGCTTGGCGCTCTTCTTCCCCCTCCCCTCGGCCCACCCACCCCACCCCCACCACCCCACCCTGTCCAGTCCGGTCCCGCCAGGGCCTCAAGGCACAGAGGCACAGAGACGCACAGCCACGGGCACGAGCACAAGCACTGGCGCAGCGCAGCGCCTCAGCCCCTCAGCCGCTCGGCCCTCCGAACCCCCGAGACCTCCAAGGCCCGAAAGCGCGGGGCCTGGAATCCCGGATGTCCGGAATCCTCGAGGGTCCGGAACCCTACGGCCCGGACGCCGAAGCTCGGACAGAACGCCGGGCGGCGGCCCGTGTCTCCCCCTCCCTCCGCGCGTCAGGTCTTCTCGCGCTGGGTCGCTTCCCGCTGGGTCTTCTCCCACGGATACGACCGCTGGGTGCGCGGATCCCGAGCGGTGATCGCCGGAGCCTCGTCATCCGAGGGCCCCCAGGAGTAGGCCCCGCCGGCCGCACCGGCGCCCGGACCGGACGCCGCACCGGATATGGAGCCGGGAGCGGAGTCGGAGCCGGGGGCGGAGTCGGACCCCGCACCGGAGCCCGGTACGGAACCGGCCGCCGATCCCGGCCGCGCGGGATCGCTCTCCGGCGCGTCCACCGTCCAGTGCCGCAGTGCGCCCGCCTCCACGTCGATCTGGTCGCTCAGCGCCGCCAGGTCGTCGTCGGCGAACTTGCGGGCCCGGTCGCGGGCGGCCCAGCGCAGTGACTCCGCGGAGTGGGTGATCCGCTCCATGCGCTCCCGGAGTTCGGGGAGCCGGGCCTCGATGGTGGCCTTGTCGGGTTCCCGTTCCAGTCGCCGGAGTTCGTCGTCCAGTTCGTGGCCGTGCGCGCTGAGCCGCTCGAAGAGGCCGACCGCCTCGCCGAGCGAGGCGTCGTCCGAGGAGCCGGTGCGCAGGACCTCCTGGGTGGCCCGCATGGACGTCCGCAGGGACAGCCGCAGTTGGGCCAGCTCGCCGACCACACCGGGCTGGGTGAACTGCCGGGCCCGCAGGGTGGTGTCCTCGACCGTTCTGCGGGCCTGGGCGACCTTGCGGTCCACCCCGCGCTTGGCCGCCTGCACCGCCTTGACCGTGAGGAACACGCCGGCCGCCATGAACAGCACGAAGAGCAGACCGATGACGGCGACGACGGCTTCCATGGACGCTCCCCAGAGGTGTCGGCGGCGCCGACTCCGCGTCGGCGCCCGTACCTCCACGGTAAACGCCCAGGGCAGGTTGGGGGTTCCTGACGAACCCCCAACCTGCCCGTAGGGGAAAGCCCCTAGATCGACGGTGGCACGCCCCGGGACCGGGCCGTCCGGGACGGCGTTCCCGCAGGTCGGCCGCCGGATCCGCTACACCGGAACGATGTTCACCAGCTTCGGCGCCCGGACGATCACCTTGCGGATGTCCGCACCGTCCAGCGCCGCGACGACGGCCGGCTCCGCCAGCGCGGTGGCCTCCAGGTCCGCGTCGGAGATCGACGGCGCGACCTCCAGCCGGGCCTTGACCTTGCCCTTGACCTGGACGACGCAGGTGACGGTCTCGTCGACCACGTACGCCGGGTCGGCCACCGGGAAGTCCGCGTGCACCACCGAGTCGGTGTGGCCCAGCTTGCGCCACAGTTCCTCGGCGATGTGCGGGGCCAGCGGGGCGATCAGCAGCACCAGCCGCTCCGCCACGGTGCGCGGGACCGGGCCGCCCGCCTTCGTCAGGTGGTTGTTCAGCTCGGTGATCTTGGCGATGGCGGTGTTGAAGCGCAGGTTCGCCATGTCCTGGGTGACACCGTCGATCGCCTTGTGCAGGGCCCGCAGCGTGGCCTCGTCCGGCTCGGTGTCGACGACGGTGGTCGCACCGGTCGCCTCGTCCACGACGTTGCGCCACAGCCGCTGCAGCAGGCGGTACTGGCCGACCACGGCGCGGGTGTCCCAGGGGCGGGAGACGTCCAGCGGGCCCATCGCCATCTCGTACAGGCGCAGGGTGTCCGCACCGTACTCGGCGCAGATCTCGTCCGGTGTGACGGCGTTCTTCAGGGACTTGCCCATCTTGCCCAGCAGCCGGGAGACCTTGCCGCCCTCGTAGTAGAAGACGCCTCCGTCGTGCTCCTCGACCTCGGCCGCCGGGACGGCGATACCGCGGGTGTCCCGGTAGACGTACGCCTGGATCATGCCCTGGTTGTACAGCTTGTGGAACGGCTCGGCGGAGGACACGTGCCCCAGGTCGTGCAGCACCTTGGACCAGAAGCGGGCGTACAGCAGGTGCAGCACGGCGTGCTCGGCGCCGCCCACGTACAGGTCGACACCACCGTGCGGCCGACCCTCGCGCGGCCCCATCCAGTACTGCTCGACGTCCGGGTCGACCAGCGCGCCGTCGTTGTTCGGGTCCAGGTAGCGCAGCTCGTACCAGCACGAACCGGCCCAGTTGGGCATGGTGTTGGTCTCGCGGCGGTAGCGCCGCACTCCGCGGCCGTCGCCCAGGTCCAGCTCGACGTCGACCCAGTCCTCGTTACGGGACAGCGGGGTCTCGGGCTGGGTGTCGGCGTCGTCCGGGTCGAAGGTGCGCGGCGAGTAGTCGTCGACCTCGGGCAGTTCCAGCGGCAGCATCGAGGCGGGCAGCGGGTGCGCCACGCCGTCCTCGTCGTAGACGATCGGGAACGGCTCGCCCCAGTAGCGCTGGCGGCTGAACAGCCAGTCGCGCAGCCGGAAGTTGACGGTGCCCTCGCCGATGCCGCCGGCGGTCAGCCAGTCGGTGATCTTCGCCTTGGCCTCGGTCACGCCCAGGCCGTCCAGCGCGATGCCGTCGCCGGACGAGTTGACCAGCTTCGCGTCGTACGAGGCGAACGCGTCGTCCCAGGCGGCGGGGTCGGTGCCGCGGCCGTCGGTGGGCTCGACGACGCAGCGCATGGGCAGTTCGAAGGCGCGGGCGAAGGCGAAGTCGCGGGGGTCGTGGGCCGGGACGGCCATGATCGCGCCGGTGCCGTAGCCCATCAGGACGTAGTCGGCGATGAAGACCGGGATCCGCTCGCCGCTGACCGGGTTGGTGGCGTGGACGCCGGTGAAGACGCCGGTCTTGTCCTTGGCCTCGGCCTGCCGCTCGACGTCCGACTTGGCGGCGGCCTGCTTGCGGTAGGCGGCGACGGCCTCGGCGGGGGTGGCGTGGCCGCCGGTCCACACGTCGTGGGTGCCCTTGGGCCAGGCGTCGGGAACGATGGAGCCGGTGCCGTTGTCGGAGCCGGCGATCAGCGGGTGCTCCGGGGCCAGCACCATGTAGGTCGCGCCGAACAGGGTGTCCTGGCGGGTGGTGAAGACGGTGATCTTGTCATCGCCCACGGGGAAGTCGACCCGGGCGCCCTCGGAGCGGCCGATCCAGTTGCGCTGCTGCAGCTTGATGGCCTCCGGCCAGTCCAGCGCGTCCAGGTCGTTCAGCAGCCGGTCGGCGTAGGCGGTGATGCGCATGTTCCACTGGCGCAGCTTGGACTTGAAGACCGGGTAGTTGCCCCGCTCGGAGCGGCCCTCGGCGGTGACCTCCTCGTTGGCCAGCACCGTGCCCAGTCCGGGGCACCAGTTGACCGGCGCGTCCGAGGCGTACGCCAGGCGGTACCCGCCCAGGACGTCGGCCCGTTCGATCGGGCTCAGTTCGCTCCAGGGGCGGCCGTCGGGCGTCTCCCGGGTACCGGCCTCGAACTGGGCGACCAGGGTGTCGATCGGGCGGGCCGCGTCCGCGTCGGGGTCGTACCAGGAGTTGAAGATCTGCAGGAAGATCCACTGGGTCCACTTGTAGTACGCCGGGTCGATCGTCTCGATCGAGCGGCGCCGGTCGTGGCCCAGGCCCAGCCGGCGCAGCTGGCGCCGCATGTTGACGATGTTGGCCTCGGTGGAGACCCGGGGGTGGGTGCCGGTCTGGACGGCGTACTGCTCGGCCGGCAGCCCGAACGCGTCGAAGCCCAGGGTGTGCAGGACGTTGTGGCCCGTCATGCGCTGGTGGCGGGCGTAGACGTCGGTGGCGATGAAGCCCAGGGGGTGGCCGACGTGCAGCCCCGCACCCGAGGGGTACGGGAACATGTCCATGATGAACTTCTTGGGGCGGGCCACCAGCTCGGCGTCGCCGGCCAGGTCGCCGTTCGGGTTCGGGGCCTCGTAGGTGCCTTCGGCCTCCCAGAAGTCCTGCCAGCGTGCCTCGATGTCGGCGGCCAGCGCGGCCGTGTAGCGGTGCGGCGCTGCCACCTCGGTGGGGGTACCGCCCGCGCTTTCGGCAGCGGGGGAGGAAGTCGTCTCGCTCATCGTCCTCAAAGCTCCATCGGTCGTCTCTGCCTGCGGCTGCTGCGGACACGGTTCCTGCCGAAACAAAAACGCCCCTCACACAGGAGGGGACGCCGCGCCGATGCCGATCCGGGCGGCCACAGCAGATGGCCCGGTCGGGACTGAGTCAGCGCGGCCCGCTAAGCAGAAGGCGTACGGCACACATGGCGCCAGGGTACCGCAGGGGCAACGGGGCCCGCGCCCGGGTTTCCCCGGCGCGGGCCCCGCGCCCGTCGCGCCACGCTCCGCCACCGCCGTGCCACGGAGGTCACGGATCACGCGGAGCGGTGGTGCGGGCCCCCGGCATCAGGGGCGGTAGGAGTTCACGTATCCGGCGCCCGGCGAGCCGACGCCGGTGACGTCGTCGTAACCGACGGTCGCGTGCAGGGAGCTGTCCGCGCCCAGGGTGCGCAGCGATGTCGTGGTGCCCTTGGCGGCGTCCGCCCCGTTGACGTAGTCGACACGGACGACCGCCAGGCCACGCCCGGCACCCAGGGGGTGGTCGGTGACGTCGTGGTACGCGGCGGTGCCGTAGCGCTGGTAGATGGCGGGGTTGGCGAAGCCGATGGCGACGCCGTGCCGGGCCTGCTGCGCCAGCGCCTGGACGCCCGCGATCACCGGCGCCGCCAGGGAGGTGCCGCCGATGCGGTACTCGTCATAGCCGAGCTTGCCGTTGGGCAGGGTCTGGGTCTGGCCGACCAGGAAGCCGGTGTTGGGGTCCGCGACGGCCGCGATGTCCGGAACGGTCCGCATCGCACTGCCGCCGTTGGCCTTCGACAGCTCGTCCGGGACGACACCGCGCTGGTAGAAGGGCTGCGCCACGCTCTTGCTGGTGCCGCCGCCCGCGCCGCCGTTGAAGGTGCCGGGGAAGTCGGTCCAGTCGCTGCCGTCCTTGGAGAGCACCGCTTTCTGGGTGCCCCAGCCGGTCTCCCACTGGTACGTGTTGCCCTTGCCGACGGCCAGGGAGGTGCCGCCGACCGCGGTCGCCCACGCGGAGTTCGCCGGGGTGCCCACCTGCTTGGAGCCGGTCTTGGCGAGCTCGTCGCCGTCGTCACCGGAGGAGAAGTAGAAGCCGATGCCCTGCACCGCGCCCTGCTGGAAGATCTGGTCGTAGGCGGCGGCCACGTCCGGGGTCTCGTTCGCCTCGACGTCGCCCCAGGAGTTGGAGACGATGTCGGCGAGGTGGCCGTCGACGACCTTGCCGAGCGAGTCCAGCAGATCGTCGTCCTGGCAGGAGGCGGAGCCCACGTAGACGATGTCGGAGGCCGGGGCGACCGCGTGGACGGCCTCGACGTCGAGGGTCTCCTCGCCGTACCAGCCGGCCGCACCGCAGTCCGCGATGTGCGTGTAGTCCTTGGGCAGCACCTGCGACAGCTGGCCCTTGCGGTAACGGGGGTCGCCGTTGCGGTGCGCGTAGGTGTCCGCGTCCTTGGCGATGGTCGGCGAGGCGTACGCGTCGGTGATCGCGACGGTGACGCCCTTACCGGTCCAGTTCTTCGCCCCGTAGGCGGCGCGCAGCTGCTTGCCGGTGTAGCCCTTGATCGCGTACGGCGCCTGGCCCCCGTAGGCCGACGGCAGGGCGGTGTTCGTCCGGGAGCCGTAGTACGTGGAGAACGGCCCGGCGTTGCGGAAGACCGGGGAGGGCGGCGGCAGCTGGGCGGAGTGGTGCTTGGCGAACCGCGGCGCGTTGTCCAGGCCGGTGACCGTCAGGACCGCGTCGGACACCGAGCCGGGTGCGGAGGCGGTGGCCGATGGCGCGTGGTAAGTGTGGCCGTTCTTGCGGTAGTTGTGCAGGTCGGTCGCGAAGGCCCGCTCGGCGGCAGCCGCGTCGCCCTTGACCGTGACAAAGCGGTTGGTGGTTCCGGTGACCGTCAGGCCGGACTTTTTCAGCCAGGCGGTCACCCTGGCTATCTGGTCCTTCGTGGCGCCGTAGCGGGCACGCACCTGGGCGGGGCTCAGGTACTTCCCGTACGCGGCGGAGTGCGGGTCCGACACGGCCTTGGCGTACGCCGCGAGGCCCTTGGCGTCGCGGCCGGCCAGATAGACCCGGGCGGTGACGGCAGTGGAGTCGGCGGTGGCGCCCTGGTCGGCCTGTGCGGTGGCCCACTTCGGCTTGGTGCCCCGCAGCGCGTGCCGGCCCCCGTCGTGGCCTGCGGCGTCGGCGGCCGGCGCGCTCAGCGCCAGCGTTCCGGCGACCAGCGGCAGTGCCGCTACCCAGGCCAGACCGGCACGAGCACGCGGCGATCTGGTACGTCTTGCTCTCATGTAACCCCCTGCTGTGGCGATGCGGTGCGCTGCGTGGTGACGCGCTGCGCCGGTGCGCCGGTGCGCGACACCCCACGAGCGGTGAATGCGTTGGATGTGACGCTCACGCGATTCGCCACTCTTTCGGTGAACCGTTCATGTCAGGGATATGCGAACACCAAGAAGAGACCAAGGAACGGTAATGACCGGGTAGGGGCCGACCGCTGAGAGGACATCCAACCGGCCCTGGCGGACGCATCATTGACCGGATATCAGCGCAACCCCGGAGGAACGTACCGGTCCTGGGCGCCGCCTTCGGGAAACGCGCAACAGAGCGGGCCGTCCGCGTCGGACGACCCGCTCTGTCTTCTGTGGAGCTAAGGAGAATTGAACTCCTGACCTCCTGCATGCCATGCAGGCGCTCTACCAACTGAGCTATAGCCCCAGGTCTTGTTCCGCTGCGGTTCTCCTTCCGGCTCCCCGCTGCGGCATCGCCTACATTACACGGACCTCCCCGCCTTCTGCCAAATCGCCCACCGGTCACCCGACCACCGCCCCTGGACGAGGCCCTTCGGGCCGCAGCGCCCCCGAGTGCCCCCGACCGGGCGCGAGGTACTGTCGGCGAGCCGTGCCCGATTCGTCCAGGGAGCCCGTACACCGTGACCGCGCCGGAGCTGGAAGCGCCCACCGACCCCCGCGGTCCGCGCCCCGTCGTGGGCGCCGTCCGCCGCCACCCGACCCTCGCGGCGGCGCTGGCCTGCCTGGTCTCCTTCGCCGCCTTCTGGGTCGTCCAGCGGCTGGCGCAGGTGTCGATGATCGACCTCATGGTCTACCGCGCCGAGGGCTGGACCGCCCGCAACGGCGCGGACCTCTACGACATGGTGGCCACCTCCGCGCATCTGCCCAACACCTATCCGCCCTTCGCCGCGCTGCTGTTCATCCCGCTCACCTTCTTCGGCGTCGGGACGATGCGCACCCTCGCCACCGCCGGCAACCTCGTCCTGCTCATCACCGTCGTCCACCTCTCGCTGCGCCTGGTCGGACGGCCCCGGCGGCTGCCCCGGCCCGCCGCCACGCTGGCGCTCTCCGCGCTGCTGGTGTGGTGCGAGCCGGTCTGGACGACGCTGCGCTACGGCCAGATCAACCTGCTGCTGGCCGTCATGGTGCTGTGGGACCTGACGCGCCGGGACGGCAACCGCTGGGCCGGCATAGGCATCGGGATCGCGGCCGGCATCAAGCTGACCCCGGCGCTCTTCGCCGTCTTCCTCGCCCTGGCCGGTGCGGTCCGCGCGGTCCGGATGCTCCGCTCCGGCGCGGGCCCGCGCGCCGCCTGGAACCCCTGGCTGCGCCAGGCCGCGGTCGCCACCGGGACGTTCTGTGCCACCGCCCTCCTCTCCGCGATCGCGCTGCCGCGCGACTCGCACCGCTTCTGGACGCAGATCGTGTTCGCCGCCGACCGGGTCGGTGAGGTGGAGATCACCGCGAACCAGTCGCTGCGCGGCGCCCTGGCCCGGCTGCTGCACACCGACACCCCGGGCACCGCCTGGTTCGTCCTGGCCGCCCTGACCGCGACGGCCGGGCTGGCCCTGGCCGCCGGGTCGCTGCTGCGCGGCCGGCGCTCCTGGGCGACCCTCAGCTGCGCCGCGACCGCCCTGCTGGTCAGCCCGATCTCCTGGTCCCACCACTGGGTGTGGGGCGTCCCGATGCTGATCCTGCTCGGCTCCGAGGCCCTTGAGCACACCGGCACCGCCGCGCGCCGCTGGTGGGCGGTGACCGCGGTGATGGGGCTGATGTTCTGCTCGTTCGCGCTGTGGTGGGTGCCGCACCGCTGGCACCAGCACGCGGAACTGCACCAGAACGGCGGCCAGATGCTGCTCTCCGCCGTCTATCCGCTCGCCGGGGTGACCCTGCTGACACTGGCCGCGGTCCGGCTGCGGCGGCTCACCCGGTGCGACGCCCGTAGCGGTGCCGACGGCGCCGGCATGGACACCACCAGTGCCGGCGAGGAAGGTGGCATCGCCGGCGGCAGCGGCACCGCCCCCCGTCAGACCCCGGTCGCCGGCGATATCTGAAGCCACCGCGGCCGCCCGGTAATTGGCCGGCGGTCCTTCCCGCCCCCGATGACCCCATGGGCCTTACCGTTCTGTCGCGCGCGGCCCTTGCGACCCACCGTGTGACCGCCCGTAAGGCGAACCGCACACCGCCACGCTGCCCGCTCTCCCCTGTCCGTCATAACCGCCCCCGTCATAACCGCCACCCGTCGCGCTGATCCGTGCCGCCGCGGCCGATTCCGGCGGCGGCTCGTACTGCGGGAACGCGCGGCCTTTCCACGGGAGTTCCGGCTTACCGAAGACGATCGGAACCGTTCACCGATGCCCGACACCGCTCGGAAATGACCGTGTGACAGGAATGCACGGCCGCCGGGCCCAGGGCCCAACTCACGCCGTGGCGAACGAATAGAACCGTTTCAGCGTGCAGTGCTCGTCCAGCAGCCGGCCGTAGATCGGCTCCCCGTCGAGCTCCCGGTAGGTCTCGATGGGGTCGCCCTTTATGACCAGGGCGCGGGCGCATTCCTCGCACCAGTACTGGTAGTCGGCGTTGACCGGTTCCATGTCGCGGACGATCGGCGTGCCGCTGCCGCACCAGTCGCATTTTCTGCTGTGGGCGCCCATCCATCAGCTCCAACTGTGGCCGCAGGCCGTACAGACGAAGGAAATCCCCCCGTTGTCGCCCAGCACCTGGGCAACGTGAGAGGAACCGCACGAGGGGCACTGGAGAGCGGAACCCTCACCACCGCACACGGAAACCGGACCGTCGACAGGGCAGGTGAAGCGGAGCGCGTATTCCGGCAGCCAGTCATAACCCTGCGCCTCGGCCACTTCGAGGAGGTCGTTGACCTCCTCAAGGATGCTCGTAGGCATCGCGTTCTCTCCTCCCCTGGCGGCGCCGTCCGATTCTGCCACGGACCGCCCACCGGGTCAGGACCGCCGTCCCGCCACCCCGGCCACCCAGCCGAACGCCGCCGCGCCGGCCAGCGCCAGGACACTCACCCACAGTGCCCGCGCCGCACCGTCCGCCCCCTCCGCCGCCAGCCGATTCAGGTAGAGCGCCCCGAAAAGCGACGTCCCCAGCAGCAGCCCGACCTGGTTGACGGTCACCACCAGCCCGCTCGCATCCGCCGCGTGCTCCCGGCGTACGGACGCCAACGCGGCGGCCAGATTGGGGCTGTGGGCGAAGCCCAGCCCCACGCCGACCCCGGCATACGCGAGAAACGCCCACGCGCCCCCGTCACCTCCGCCCCTGAGGGCCAGTCCGGCCCCCAGCAGCGCCGCGCACAACAGCACGAAACCGCCCGGAACCAGCACCGGATGCAGCCACCGCGGCAGCAGCCGCCACCACAGCCCCACCGCCCCGTAGGCCAGGGCCGTCGGGACGAAGGTCAGCCCGGTGCGCAGCGGGCTGTAGTGGAGCGCGTTCTGGAAGTGCAGCGTCAGCACGAACATATAGCCCGCGTTGACGGCCATGACCACGGCGATCCGCACCACCTTCCGGGGCATACCCGGCGCACCGATCACCCGCGGCGCGATCAGCGGCGCCCCACCGCGCCGCGCCCGCGCCGCCTCGTACGCCGCGAACGCCGCCAGCAGCAGCCCGCCGGCGCCCAGCGACCACCACGACCACTGCGGCCAGCCGGCCTCCCGGCCGAGCACCAGCGGCACCGTCAGCAGGGTCAACGCCCCGGCGAGCAGGACCAGTCCGGGCAGGTCCAGCCCGCGCGCCGCCGCGGACGGCCGGTCCCCCGGGATCAGCCGCGGCCCGGCCACCAGCAGCAGCACCCCGATCGGCACGTTCACCAGGAACACCGGCCGCCAGCCCGCGCCGAAGAGGTCCGCGCCGACCAGCACCCCGCCGGCGACCTGCCCGGTGACCGCTCCGACGGCCATCACCGCGGTGTACGCCCCGATGGCCCGGGTCCGCGCCGCTCCCGTGAACGTCCGCTGGACGATCCCCAGGACCTGCGGGATCATCACCGCGGCGCCGGCCCCCTGGACGGCACGGAAGCCGATCAGCTGCCCGGTGTCCGCGGCCAGCCCGCAGGCCAGCGAGGCCCCGGTGAACACCGCGAGCCCGGCCAGGAACGTCCGCCGCGGGCCCAGCAGTTCACCGATCCGCGCCCCGGTGATCAGCAGCACCGCGTACGCCACGGTGTAGCCGCCGATCACCAGTTGCAGCGCGGCGCCCGAGGCGCGCAGGTCGCCGCCGATCGACGGGGCGGCGACATTGACGACGAAGGCGTCGAGCACCGCCATGAACTGCCCGGCGAGCACGATCGCCAGCAGCCGCCCCGAGTCCTTCGCCCGGCCGTCCGCGACGCCGTTGTCAGTGCCACCGCGTTTAATGGCAGGTGGAGTTGACGGGGCGCCGGCGGGTGCCGGCGGTGCCCCTGAGGTGAGCGTGCCCGTGGTCTTTCCGGTGGTGTGGTCTCTCATGCCGGAGAGCCTGGAGGCGGACGGATACGGGTAACGAGTGCCCGCCGATGCTGGTACCGGCAGCACCTGGCAGGCACCCCTGCCCGCCGCGACGATGGGGGTGTGAGCAGCATGACGACGGCCCGGCGATCGGAACCGCGCCGACGGCCCGAGCTGGCGGCGTTCCTGCGCAGCCGGCGCGCCCGGGTGACGCCGCAGGACGTCGGCATGCCGGCAGGGCTGCGGCGGCGGACGCCCGGTCTGCGCCGCGAGGAGGTCGCCCAGCTCTCCGGAGTCGGTGTGACGTGGTACACGTGGCTCGAACAGGGCCGCCCGATCAACGCCAGCGGCCAGGTGCTGGACGCCGTCGCCCGCACGCTCCGCCTGGACGACGCCGAGCGCGAGCATCTCTACCACCTGGCGGAGGTGCCGTACGCGCCCACCAGGGAGGCGGACGCGCAGTCGGTCGGCCCGGAGGTGCGCGGCATCATCGACGCCCTGGTGCCGCTGCCGGCGGTGGTCTACAACTCCCGCTACGACGTCCTGGCGGCCAACTCCGCCTATCAGGGCGTCTTCCCGGCCATCGCGCTCGCCCGCGGCCCGGCTCGCAATGTGCTCTGGCAGCTGTTCGCGATGCCGCCCTGCTGCTGCACGATCCGCAACCGTGACGAGGAGTTCCCGGCCCTGGTAGCCCGACTCCGGGGCGCGTACGGGCGCCATGTCGGGGAGCCCGCGTGGGAGACGCTGATCGCCCGGCTGTCGGGGGCCAGTGAGGAGTTCGCGCGTCTGTGGGCGAGCGGGGATGTCGCGCCGCACGGCAATCACTTGAAGGTGATCCAGCACGCCTCGGTCGGCGAGGTGCGGCTGATATCGACGTCGCTGGTGGTGGGCGCGGTCCCCGAGACGCGGATCGTGGTCTACACCCCGGCCGACGAGGAGAGCCGCAGGCTGACGGCGGTGCTGCGCACGGCCCATGACCCGCTCCTCGGCTGCCCGGCGCATTCGCGGCCCGCCTCCGAGGTCCGCGCAGAGCTGGAGCGGAAGTGGGAGCGGGAGCGGGAGAGCGGTAGGGGGAAGGAGAGGGCAGCGGGGCGGCCCGACCGCTGATCCGAGCGGCGGTGTGCGCCAACTCCGGGGCGGGCGGCCCGATGCGCGCAGCCGTGCCGCGCCGGGAGCCGTCACGCAAAGATCCCGCCTCCTGGTGGAGACGGGATCTTCCGGGTTGTGGAGCTAAGGAGAATTGAACTCCTGACCTCCTGCATGCCATGCAGGCGCTCTACCAACTGAGCTATAGCCCCGGGTCTTGTTCCGCCCCTCCGGGTTTCCCCCGGCGGCGCCGCGAACAAGAAGAACTTTAGCCTGCGACCTGCCCAGATGTGAAATCCGGTCGGCCGCCCCCGCTCCGGGGGCTCAGGCGTCGTCGCCGAGCACCGGCTCCGGGAGGGTGCCGGCGTTGTGCTCCAGCAGCCGCCAGCCGCGGGCGCCTTCGCCCAGGACGGACCAGCAGCAGTTCGACAGACCGCCCAGGCTCTCCCAGTGGTGGGAGTCCAGGCCGAGCATCCGCCCGATGGTGGTGCGGATCGTGCCGCCGTGGCTGACGACGACCAGGGTGCCGTCCTCGGGCAGCTTGTCGGCGTGGTTGAGCACCACGGGGGCGGCCCGGTCGGCGACCTCGGTCTCCAGTTCGCCGCCACCGCGACGCACCGGCTCACCGCGCTTCCAGGCGGTGTACTCCTCGCCGAACCGCGCCAGGATCTCGTCGTGCGTCAGGCCCTGCCACGAGCCCGCGAAGGTCTCCCGCAGCGCCGGGTCGTGCGTCACGTCGAGACGGGTCAGGTCGGCCAGCTCGCGGGCGGTCGCCGCGGCCCGGCGCAGATCGGACGCGATGATGGCGTCCGGCCTCAGGGCGGCGAGCAGCCGGGCCGAGCGCCGCGCCTGGGCGAGGCCGGTCTCGGTCAGCTCGATGTCCGTCGAGCCCTGGAAGCGGCGCTCCAGATTCCAGGCCGTCTGGCCGTGGCGCCACAGGACGACGCGGCGGCCCCGGCCGCCCTTGGTGCCGTTCAGAGCAGATCTCCGTCCTCGTGGCCCGCGGTGGCCTCGGCGTGGGCGGCGGCCTTGCCACGGGTGGCCTTGGCCTCCTCGGGGAGGTCGAGCTCGGGGCAGTCCTTCCACAGGCGTTCGAGCGCGTAGTACACCCGCTCCTCGCTGTGCTGGACGTGGATGACGATGTCGACGTAGTCGAGCAGCACCCAGCGCGCTTCCCGGTCGCCCTCGCGGCGGACCGGCTTGGCGCCGAGGTCCTTGTTGAGTCGTTCCTCGATCTCGTCGACGATCGCCTTGACCTGGCGGTCGCTGGGCGCGGAGGCCAGCAGGAAGGCGTCGGTGATCGAGAGGACGTCACTGACGTCGTACGCGATGATGTCGTGCGCGAGCTTGTCGGCCGCTGCCTGAGCGGCGGCGTTGATGAGCTCGATGGAGCGGTCCGTGGCGGTCACAAGCGGCTTTCCGGGTCGGGGGCTGCCTCTCCGGCCGGGGCACTGGGCGCGCGGCGGAGCCGGGCGCGCCGCGGCCCGCCGGTCGGTCGGATCAGCGGTCAGGTACCCCTCAAGGGTCTCACGGACCACCGACACTCCCGGCGGGCTTTTCGGGCCCGCCGGTCGGTGCCGGTGTTCGACCAGGTCAGCCCTTGTAGTCCTGGCCGAGGACGACGCCGATGTCCGCGTTCGAGGCGACCTTGCCCTGGGTGACCGCGCCGGCCGGGAGGCCCAGCGTCTTGGCGACCTCGGCCGCCTTCGCCTTCTGGGCGGCGTCCGCGTACGTCACCTGGGAGGTGGCGGCCGTGGTGTCGCTGCCGCCGTCGACGAAGGTGTAGCCGCCGTTGAGCAGCGCGACCTGGGCCTTGCCGGTGGCGGCCTTGTCACCGGAGGCGTTGCGGACCGCGACCCGGGGGGTGGTACCGGCGGCGGTCTTCTTGACCGTGCTGCCCAGGACGTCCTTGACGACGCCGGCCGCCGCGGACGGGCTGAGCGTCCCGTCGGCCTGCACGGGCAGCATCGTGGTGGTGTAGGCGCCGGTCTTCGCCAGCTCGGCCCGCTGCGCCAGCGAGCTGCCCAGCTGGGCCTCGGTGAGCGGCGGGTCGAGCACCTGGAGGAGCGTCTTCACGGTGGCGGTGGCGCCGTCCGCGTCGCTGGAGACCTTCTTGAGGGTGGCCTGCATGACCTGCCCGAACCGCGCCAGCTGCTTGGTCTCGCTCTCCCCCGGCCCCTGGTAGGTGGCGTAGGCGACGGCCGCCTGCCCGTTGAGGGTCTGGGCGGAGCCCTGCTTGACCACCGGGGGGTCGTCCTTCTTGGCGCCCGGTACGGCGGTGTCGGTGTCGAGGGTGATGCCGCCGACCGTCTCGACCAGGTTCTCCAGGTAGGGGGTGTCCAGCCGCCAGCTGGCCTTGAGGTCGGCGCCGAGGAGGTTGTTGAGGGACTCCCGGGTCGGGTCGGTGCCCTCGTCCTTGACGGACTTGCCGAGGGTGGTGGTCGTGCCGTCGTCCTTGGTGACGATGAGGTTGTTGGGCAGCAGGAGGGTGGTGCCCTTGTGGGTGGTCGCGTTGTCCACGAGGAGGGCCGTGGAGCTGTTGCCGGTCTTGGAGTCCCGCAGGTTCACGACGAGGACGTCCCGCTTCTGCGCGCCGGCCGCCGCGGCGCCGCCGCCCGCGCCGGAGAGCGCCGGCAGCTTGCCGGCCCACCACAGGTAGCCGACCCCGCCGGCCACGAGGAGGGCCAGCACGACCGACAGCACGACGATCCGGCTGCGCCCGCGCCGTTTGGCCTCCTCGCGCCGCTCGGTGCGGCTCTCGGTGAACTTCAGCCAGTCGATGACGTCTTCGGAGTCCTCGTCCGGCTCCTCGATGAACGAGAACTGCTCGGTGCGGTATTCGGGCGCCGTGGCCTCCGCGCCGGCGCGCTCGGCCTTCTCGGTGCCGGCCGGTGCGGTCGGCTCCTCCGGGCGCCGCTGCGGCGCCCCGGCATGCCGCTCCCCATAGGAGAACTGCTCGGGGATCTGCTCATGGACGTGCTCGTGGAGCTGCTCGTAGGCCGGCTGCGGCGCCTGCTGCGGGATCCACTCGCCCTGGTGGGGCTGGTGCTGCGGCTGGGCGTACGGGTCGTACTGCTGCGGGTAGCCGGGCTGCTGCTGCACCTGCCCGCCGCCGTAGGCGCCGTAGCCGTACTCCGGCTGCGCCTGGTACGGCTGCCCGCCCTGGCCGGGCTGCGCGCCGTAGGGGTCGTAGCCGTCCTGGACCGGCTGCGCGGTCTGCTGGGCCGGCTGCCCGTAGGGGTCGTAGTGCTGCTGCTCGTACGACTGCTGCGGCGCCTCCTGGTGCACCGGCCGGCCGTAGGCGTCGTAGCCGTGGTAGCCGTGGCTCTGCTGTCCCCGACCCTGCCCCTGGGCATACGGGTCGTGGGCATACGGGTCCTGCGGACCGTACGGATCGTGTCGGTCAGTCACCGGTGCCCCTTTCCGTCACCCCGTCAGCGGTCGTCGCGGTACAGCTGCTTTTTGTCGATATAGCGCACCACACCGTCCGGTACCAGGTACCAGACCGGTTCCCCCTGGGCGACGCGCGCCCGGCAGTCGGTCGAGGAGATGGCCAGCGCGGGCACCTCGACGAGGGAGACCGCCCCCTCGGGCAGCCCGGGGTCCGCGAGGACGTGGCCGGGCCGGGTCACCCCGATGAAGTGGGCGAGCGAGACCAGCTCCGCCGCGTCGTGCCAGGTCAGGATCTGGCTGAGTGCGTCCGCACCGGTGATGAAGAACAGGTCCGCGTCCTGATGTTCCGCGCGCAGATCGCGCAGCGTGTCTATCGTGTACGTCCTGCCGCCGCGGTCGATGTCGATGCGGCTGACGGAGAACTGCGGATTCGACGCGGTCGCGATGACCGTCATCAGGTACCGGTCCTCGGCCGGGGACACCTTCTTGTGGCTCTTCTGCCACGGCTGCCCCGTGGGCACAAAGATGACCTCGTCGAGGTGGAACTGGCTGGCCACCTCGCTTGCGGCGACCAGGTGTCCGTGATGGATCGGGTCGAACGTGCCGCCCATCACTCCGAGTCGCCGCTTCACGGGTCCTGTGTGCTCTCCCATGCGTGCAGACCCTACTTGGCGGGACGCGTTGCCGGGGGCCGGGTGTTCGGGCTCAGTGGTCGCGGTTGAAACGGGTGGTGATCCAGAGCAGGAGAAGCAGGATGAAAAGGGCGCCACCACCGGTGATGAACGGGTTGAGGCTGTCGTGGTTGCCACCCTTCATCCCGCCTTCGGCGAGGGTGACCAGGGACTGTGCGGCAGGGTGCAGACTCATCGTTGGCAGGACCAATCCGGGCGGGTTTCGGACAGAGGCTTCCGCCACATCGTAAGCGTCGCGTCACCGGGGGCTCACGCCGACTCCGCCCGAAGCCTCCCGGGCGGCGTCCGCGCTGGTCCCGAGGGGTGCCCGCGGCCCGTCCTCAGTCCTGGTTGCCGTAGCCGCGCAGCAGGATCCACGCGAGCAGCGCGGCGCCCACGACGCCGACGATGATCACGGTACGCAGCAGCCAGCCGGGGCCGTCCCCCCTGGAGGTCTCCTCGGCGGCGGCGAGCAGCAGGGTCGGATGCGGCATGGCGGTGGCTCCCTCGTGTGGCGGCCTGGTCGGTCGGTGGTGCGCTCGCCAGCGTACGCCCGAGCATCCATTCCGCTGTCGGTGGCGTCCTCTACGCTGAAACCACGCAGTCGAACAGGGGGAGGCCCCAATGACGGAGAGCCCAGACGGCAGCGCCAACGTACCGAGCAGGGACCGCAGGCGGTTCCCCGGTATCTCGTCGCGGTCCTACGAGCACCCGGCGGACCGCTCGGCGCTGGTCGCGCTGCGCAAGCTGAGCGGGTTCGACACCGTCTTCAAGACGCTCAGCGGCTTGTTGCCGGAGCGCAGCCTGCGGCTGCTCTTCCTGTCGGACTCGGTCCGGGTCGGCGAGCAGCAGTTCGCCCACCTCAACGACATGCTGCGGGACGCCTGCCACATCCTGGACCTGGAGAAGGTCCCGCCGATGTACGTCAATCAGGACCCGCAGCCCAACGCCATGTGCATCGGCCTGGACGAGCCGATCATCGTGGTCACGACCGGCCTCGTCGAGCTCCTGGACGAGGAGGAGATGCGGGCGGTCATCGGCCACGAGGTGGGCCACGCCCTGTCCGGGCACGCGGTGTACCGCACGATTCTGCTGTTCCTGACGAACCTGGCGCTGAAGGTCGCCTGGATCCCGCTGGGCAATGTCGCGATCATGGCGATCGTGACGGCGCTGCGCGAGTGGTTCCGCAAGTCGGAGCTGTCCGCGGACCGCGCCGGCCTGCTGGTCGGCCAGGATCTGCAGGCGTCGATGCGCGGCCTGATGAAGCTGGCCGGCGGCAACCACCTGCACCAGATGAACGTGGACGCGTTCCTCGCGCAGGCCGAGGAGTACGAGGCCGGCGGCGATCTGCGGGACTCCGTACTGAAGATCCTCAACCTCCTTCCGCGCAGCCACCCGTTCACCACCGTGCGGGCGGCCGAGCTGAAGAAGTGGTCCCAGAGCCGCGACTACCAGCGCATCATGGACGGCCACTACCCGCGCCGCGACGAGGACAAGGACGCGTCGGTCTCCGACTCGTTCAAGGACTCCGCCACGCACTACGCCGACTCGGTGCGCAGCAGCAAGGACCCGCTGATGGGCCTGGTCCGCGATATCGCGGGCGGCGCGGGGGACTTGGGCGGCAAGCTGCGCGACACGGTCTTCGGCTCGCGCTCCGACGGCTCCGGTGGGGCTAACGGATCGGGTGGCTCGGGTTCGGCTGGGAAGTAGCCGAAAGCTCGCCGCAGACCGAGGCGTTGGGCCGGCCGGCGGCGTAGGGGTCGGTCACCGCGGGCCGGTCGGTGCCGGCGTGCTGCCCCGCGAGCAGCGGACGCAGCACGTCGGCCGGGTCGGACGAGCAGGACAGCGGTCCCGCCTGGAGGCTGCTCTGGAGCACCTGGAGGCGGTGGTCGTTGAGGTCGTCCCGGCTGAGCCGGAAGTGCATCTCGCGCCGGACGGTGACCAGCGAGGCGGCGCCCGGCGTCGGTGTGCCGATCTGCTGCCCCGCGGCGCCGTCCTGCTGGGCGCCGGCGACCGGCCGTACGGCGTAGACGAAGGTGTAGTCGGCGGTGACGTCCAGCGCGTCCGGGCTCAACTCCACCGCGGACAGCGTGCCGTTGACCCGGACGTCGCGGTCGGCGAGCTCGGTCCGCCGGGGGTCGAAGCGGACCAGCCAGCCGGTCGCGGCATAGCGGCCGTTGTCGTCGGGGTGCGCCATGCTCCGGTCGAACTGGTCGAGTTGGCCGGTGTCCAGCAGCAGCCGCACCGGCCGTACGGACCCGCCGGTGAGGGTGGCCGGGTCCACCGACGAGCGGACGATGTAGTCCTTGGCGATGGTCAGCGCGGTGACGATCTGGCCGTCCGAGAAGTGCGCACTGCGCTCGACGTCGGGGAGGTTGACGCCCGCCGCGCCGATCCGGAAGTCCGCCGCCGGGCTGTGCGCGAAGAGGTCGGCGGGGGTCGCGCCCGGTACGGTCCCGGCCGGCGCCAGCGGCACCACCGCGGAGCGCAGCGGCTGCGCCCGGAGGGGCTCCGGGGCCTTGTACGGGTGGCGTATGCCCATGTAGACGGCGGTGCCGAAGGCCAGCACGATCAGCAGTACCAGCAGGATCGCCTGGCGGGATCCGCCCAGCCGCAGCCACGCGTGGCGGGTGCGCACGGCCGGTGAATGGTGCTCGCCGAGCCGCTCGTCGGCGGAGAATTCCTGCAGGCGTGCAGCGCGGACGAACGACTCGTCGAAGACAACGGATCGGTACTCGTCGTCACCGCCTCCCGGGGCGCCGTCGGGCGTCCCTTCGGGAGGGTCACCAGGCCGGCTCATACCACAAGGGTAGGTCTGCCGAGGCGAAGGTAAACGCCGGGAGACGCCATAACTTCACGTCAGTGCGGCCGGGGCGCGGCGGAGGACGACGGGTGCTCCGGCACCGCGGAAGCGGGTGGTGGCAGGCCGGGGCGGGGCGTGTGCGCGATGTGCGTGCCGGCGGTGGGCGGGGTGCCGGTGGCCGGTGCGTCCACGCCGCTGGTACGGGTCGGCGCCGCCGGGCTCTGGGGGCGGCCGGCGACCCCCCGGTAGACGGCGCTGAAGGCCAGCGCCACCAGCCCGATGCCCATCACCACGGCGAGCACCCAGGCGATGGGGCGGTGCCAGCGAGCGCTGCCGCGATACGGGCGCAGCGACCCGCCGTAGGGGCCGTACGGGCCGTCGGCCGGATATCCGTCGTCGTAGGCCCCGTGGCCGCCGGGCGCCGGGCAGTCGAAGTCGTCGCCCTCCGGCCCGAACCCGGGCCCCGGGCGGGCCGCCGCCTCGGCCTCCGCACGCGCCTCGGCCGCGGCCAGCATCCGCTCGACCGCCGAGGGTTCGTGGATCGTCGCGGCCCGTACGAATTCCTCGTCGAAGACCACGGAAGCGAAGTCCTCGTCCGCTCTTCCGTGGCTCCCGTGGTGGTGCTCGTCGGGCTCCTCGCCGTCCGGGAACGGCGTGCCCCCCACGTCGTCCGGCACCCGTCCAGGGTAGCCCCGGCCGGACCGTTTGGGCAGAGAGCGAAGCGAGGGAACAGCGTGCGGAACGGGGCCGTGCGCGGGGCGGTTCAGCGGGTGTGGCCGTCGCCCGTGACGATGTACTTGGTGGACGTCAGCTCCGGAAGACCCATGGGGCCACGGGCATGCAGCTTCTGGGTGGAGATGCCGATCTCGGCGCCGAAGCCGAACTGGCCGCCGTCGGTGAAGCGGGTCGAGGCGTTGACCGCGACGGTCGTGGAATCCACCAACTGGGTGAACCGGCGAGCGGCGGCCTGCGATCCCGTGACGATGGCCTCGGTGTGGCCCGAGGTCCAGCGCCGGATGTGCGCCACCGCCGCGTCCAGGTCGGGCACCACGGCCGCCGCGATGTCGTAGGAGAGGTACTCCGTCGCCCAGTCCTCGTCGGTGGCCGGGGCGACCAGGCCGGGCCCGGCCTGCTGCCAGGCCGCGTCGCCGTGCACCACGACACCGGCCTGGGTCAGCGCCTCCAGGGCGCGCGGCAGGAACTTCTCGGCGATCCCGGCGTGCACCAGCACCGTCTCGGCGGCGTTGCAGACGCTGGGCCGCTGCGCCTTGGAGTTGACCAGGATGTCGATCGCCATCTCGAGGTCGGCGGCCTCGTCGACGTACACATGGCAGTTGCCGGTGCCGGTCTCGATGACCGGGACGGTGGACTCCTCGACGACCGTGCGGATCAGGGCGGCGCCGCCGCGCGGGATCAGCACGTCGACCAGGCCGCGGGCGCGCATCAGCTCGCGCACCGACTCCCGGCTCTCCCCGGGCACCAGCTGCACCGCGTCGGCCGGCAGCCCGGCGCTCTCCACGGCGCCGCGCAGCACCTCCACCAGCGCGCTGTTGGAGGCGTAGGCGGAGGACGAGCCGCGCAGCAGCACGGCGTTGCCGGACTTCAGGCAGAGCGCGGCGGCGTCCACCGTCACATTGGGCCGGGCCTCGTAGATGATCCCGATCACGCCGAGCGGGACCCGGACCTGGCGCAGGTCGAGGCCGTTGGGCAGGGTCGAGCCGCGCACCACCTCGCCCACCGGGTCGGGCAGCGCCACGACCTTGCGGACGTCGTCGGCGATGGCCGCGATCCGCTCGGGGGTGAGGGTGAGCCGGTCCACGATCGAGGCGGAGGTGCCGGCGGCCCTGGCCTTCTCGATGTCCTGGGCGTTGGCGGCCACGATCGCGTCGGTGTGCGCCACCAGCGCGGCGGCGATGGCGAGCAGCGCCCCGTCACGGGCCGTGCGCGGCAGCGGCGCCAGGACGGCGGCGGCCTCCTTGGCGCGGCGGGCGGTGTCGAGGACGGGCGAGGACTGCGATGCACTGCTGGTCATGGCCGCAGCCTAGCGCCGCCGCGCGCCGAGGCCCCGCCGCATTCCACAGAGCGGGACACCCGTATCACCGGCGGAAGGGGACTGGGGAAAACCCACGGGCCGGCCCTGACGCCCGGGCCCCTGCCCCGGCCCCGCTCCGGGCCCGGTCCGAGGCTGGCCCTGTGGGCCGGGTCCGGGGCCGGTCCGTCGGGTCGGGGCCGGAGCGGCCCCGGTACGGGAGCGGCCCCGGTACGGAAACGGAAGAAGCCCTAGATGAATGAGTCCGATGTTTGTGCTGGCCGCGACCATGGCGAAGGGCGCCCGTTGGCTCGTGTGTGACGACAAACCTGGACGCCCTTCTGGCGGCACTGTACGTGTTCATCGACGACCATGTGGCCCCGCGTCGCCGGATCGGGCGACCCCCGAAACTGACAGACACCGAACTGTTGTGCCTGGCGGTCGCCCAGGTCCTGCTGGGCTTCCCCTCGGCCCGGCACTGGATCCGCTTCGCCCACGCCCGACTGGGACACCTCTTCCGCTACCTGCCCCCGCAATCCGCCTACGACAAGCGCCTGAACGCCGCCGGCCCACTGATCTCGGCCGTGCTCCAGGCACTGGCCCAGCAGATGCCCACCTGGCACGACAACCTGCGCCTGATCGACTCCACCCCTCTGCCGTGCGCCGCCTCCCGCGAGACAGTCAAACGCTCCGACCTGGCCGGCCACGCAGGCTACGGCTACTGCGCGAGTCATTCCCGCTTCTTCTGGGGCTTTCGGCTCTACCTGCTGACCACCGCCGAGGGCATGCCGGTGACCTGGTGCCTGGCCAACCCCAAACTCGGCGAACGCCAGGTGATGACCGCGCTGCTGGAACGCGACCACCACCTCGTCCGCTCCGGTCAAGTGATTCTTGCGGACAAGGGCTTCGCCGGGCGGGAGTTCGAGGCGTTCCTCGAAGAGCGCCTGGGCGTCCATCTGGTGCGGCCGGACCTGAAGAACGAGCCTGTCCGACATGGACGCCTGGCCCACGTCCGCCAGTGGATCGAGGCCGTCTTCGACACCCTCAAAGGCCAGCTCAGCCTGGAACAACACGGAGGCCGCACACGCGCTGGCGTCTTCGCCCGCACCGGCCAACGACTCCTCGCCCTGGCCACCGCGATCTGGCACAACTGGACCACCAACGCCCCAGCCAAGCGATCACTGATCGCCTACGACCACTGAAGACATCGGACTCATTCATCTAGTAGGGATGGACCCCGACCGGGGACGCCGGCGGCGGGCCGTAGCCCTCGGCGACGCGCTGGTGGTAGGTCTCCCGGTCGATGACCTCCAGGCCGACGATCTCCCAGGGCGGCAGCTTGGCCGTCGAGCGGTGCTCCCCCCACAGCCGCAGGGCGACCGCGGCGGCGTCGTGCAGGTCCCGGGCCTCCTCCCAGTAGCGGATCTCCGCGTGGTCGTTGGCGTAGCGGCTGGTCAGCAGGAAGGGGTGGTCGTGGGCGAGCTGCTCCAGCGACCGCCGGACCTCCTTCAGCGGAGCCTCCGCGCCCGAGACGCTGAGGGTGATGTGCCACAGCCGGGAGGACTCGCGGCGCTCGCCCTGCGGTGCCGGCTGCGCGGTCCGGTCCCGCTCCGCGAGCCGGTCGTCCGCCGGCCGGGCGGCTTCGCCGCCGGTCCCGACGCTGGTCAGTGTGCGCTCCGCCGTCCCTCGGGGCGGTGCCCCTGGGCGCCCTCGTCTCACCGGCGGCCTCCTGTGATGCGAATCGCTCCGTCCCCGGGGGTGCGGAGCCGACTGGTGCGGTCGTTCTTCGGCGTCTGCGCTCGCGCGCTGCGGGCGCCGCTCCCCCACGGCGCCCCCGCAACAAAGTTGACCAGTCCGCGGCCCGTCGCGGGGGCGTTTTGCCGAAGGTGCCCGTGGAAAGGCCGGTGCCGGCGGGTCCCGGACCGGCCCGCCTCAGTGGTGCAGCAGCACCAGGTCGTCGCGGTGCACGACCTCGCGCTCGTACGCCGGTCCGAGCTCGCGGGCCAGATCCCGGGTCGAACGGCCAATCAATCGAGGGATTTCCCGGGCGTCGAAGTTGACGACCCCGCGGGCGACCGCGCGGCCGTCGGTGTCCCGCAGCTCGACCGGGTCGCCGGCGGAGAACTCGCCCTCGACGGAGGCGATACCGGCCGGCAGCAGCGAGGAGCGCCGCTCGACGACGGCCCGCACCGCCCCGTCGTCCAGTACCAGCGCGCCGCGCGGTGCGGAGGCGTGCGCCAGCCACAGCAGCCGGTCGGCGGAGCGCCGGCCGGTGCGCAGGAAGTGGGTGCCGGTGGTGCCGCCGGCCAGCGCGTCCCCGGCGTGCACGGCGGAGGTCAGCACGACGGGGATGCCGGCCGCCGCCGCGATCCGGGCCGCCTCGACCTTGGTGACCATGCCGCCGGTCCCGACGCCGGCCTTGCCCGCGCTCCCGATGGAGATGCCCTCCAGGTCCTTGGGGCTGCTGACCACCGCTATCCGGGACGTGCCCGGGGTGGCGGGGTCGCCGTCGTAGAGGCCGTCCACGTCGGACAGCAGGATCAGCAGGTCGGCGCGGACGAGATGGGCGACCAGGGCGGCCAGCCGGTCATTGTCGCCGAACCGGATCTCGTCGGTGGCGACGGTGTCGTTCTCGTTGACGATCGGCACCGCCCCCATGGCCAGCAGCTGGTCCAGGGTGCGGTAGGCGTTGCGGTAGTGGGCCCGGCGGGCGGTGTCGTCGGACGTCAGCAGCACCTGACCGACCCGGCGGCCGTAGCGCGCGAAGGAGGCGGTGTAGCGGGCGACCAGCAGGCCCTGGCCGACGCTGGCGGCGGCCTGCTGCCGGGCCAGGTCCCGCGGGCGCCGCTCCAGTCCCAGGGGGGCGAGCCCGGCCGCGATGGCCCCTGAGGAGACCAGCACGATCTCCTTGTCCTGGTGCTTGGCCAGCACGTCCACCAGCGCGTCGACGCGGTCCGCGTCCAGCCCCCCGGCGGCGGTGGTCAGCGAGGAGGAGCCGACCTTCACCACGATCCTGCGGGCGTCCGCGACGTCCTGCCTTGCCCCTGCCACCTGCTACCCCTGTGCTCGCCGATCCCACTGCCGTACGAATTCCGTACAGCCGCAAATCTACGGCAGTGGCCGCTTCGGACGCGTCGGGATATCGCCTGGCGGACGTTCCGGCGGACACCGGAGGCCCACATCCCACTTCTCCGACGTGATTTTTGTTAAGACGGTAAGAGAGGCCAAAAGGTTGCGTTCGATTGGTCCGCTTTCGCGGTGAAGAGAGCCACAGCAGATTGTCACCAAGGCCAACAAGGTCATACGGTCGGGTGTCCATCGGTCCCGTTTCGTCGCGCTTGCGGCGTCGCAGCGCGGGCCCCGGTCACCGTCCCGGCCTCTCCCGACCTTTCTTGCCGCCAGGAGCCCCCTCCCGTGCCTTCCGCCGGAATCGCCCCCAGACGTGCCATGCAACTCGCGGCGCTCTTCGCGATGATGGTCGCGTTCATCGCCCAGCTCATCGGCGCGCTGCTGCCCGTCATTCCGCTGTTCATCGCCGCGTCGGTGGTGAACCTGGGCCTCGACCTGGTGCTGCAGCACCAGCAGCCCGGCCTGCTCTCCGTACTCGGCCGGATCCGCTTCGACGTGACGGTGCGTCAACTGCTGCGGGACATGGTGATACTGGTCGGCCTGCTGCACATCGACGGCATCAACCCCCTGGAGGAGCAGGCACCGCTGACCATCACGCTGCTGCTCTTCTACGGCACCCACTTCGTGTGCCAGACGGTCGCGGTCCTGGTCCGCAGGGCCCGCACCCTGCCGTTCGTCACCCGCAACATCGACGCAAGCGCGCTGGCGCTGACCGACGCCCCGCCGCGGCTGCTCTTCCGGCAGACCGGCCGGCGGCTGCTGCGCTTCTCGGTGCCCACGACGGCGGGGATGATGGTCACCGCGGTCACCGGCAACGCCTCCTGGGGCGGCCTCGGCATCGCCGTCGCGCTGCTGCTGTCCGCGGGCGGCACCCTCTACCTGAGCACCTGGCTGCTGCCGCGGAAGCGCACCCTCGACGAACAGCGCGCCCTGGCCTGGCTGGACCGCTGGCTGGCGGCCTACCGGCCGACGGTGGGCATGTACTTCTCCGGCGGCTCGACCTCCGCCTACCAGGCCAACATGTGGCTCGGCACCCTCGCCGGACTGGGCGGCAACCCCATCATCGTGCTCCGCGAGCGCTTCATGGTGCAGAAGATCGAGGCCACCGACATCCCGATCGTCTGCATCCCGAAGGTCGCGCACCTGATGCGCCTGGAACGCTCCACCCTCAAGGTCCTGCTCCACCCGGCGAACTCCGGCAAGACCTCGCAGATCCTGCGGATCCCCTCCATCAAGCACGCCTTCATCAACCACGGCGAGAGCGACAAGCTCTCCTCCTGCAACCCCTACGCGAAGGCGTACGACGAGGTGTGGGTGGCCGGTCCGGCGGCCCGGGACCGCTACCAGCTCGCCGACATCGGCATCGAGGACAAGGACGTCGTCGAGGTCGGCCGCCCCCAACTGGCCCCGATCCGGCCCTACGAGGGCGCCCCGCTCGGCCGGTTCACCACCGTGCTGTACGCGCCGACCTGGGAGGGCTGGGACGGCAACCCGGGCAACACGTCGGTGATCCTGGCCGGCGAGAACATCGTCCGCGCGCTGCTCGCCGACCCCAAGGTACGACTGCTGTACAAGCCGCACCCGATGACCGGCTCCGTGGACCCGCGCGCGGGCGCCGCCGACTCCCGTATCCAGGCGATGATCGCGGAGGCCAACGCCCGGCGCGGCGGTGCGCTGCCCGGCCCCGAGGCCGCCGCCGAACTCGCCCGCCGCACAGCGGAGTTGGACCGGCTGACCACCACCGACTTCCGCGCCAGCGCCGACGAGCTGGAGCGGATGCGGCTCCAGGGCACCCCCGAGGAGGGCCGCGCCGCCGCCGTGGACGCCGCCGTCGCCGCCTGGGAGGACGCGTACTGGAACTCCGTCCCCGAGTGGGAACACCTGGTCGTCACCGACGCCCGCCCCGGCCTCTTCGCCTGCTTCAACCGGTCGGACGTGCTGATCAGCGATGTCTCCAGCGTCGTCTCCGACTACCTGACCAGCGCGAAGCCGTATGCGGTCGCCAACACCTCGGGGCTGGACGAGGACGACTTCCGGGCGCACTTCCCGACCGTGCGGGCGGCGACCATCCTGGCGCCGGACGCGGAGGGGGTGGCCGGCCTCCTGGCGGCGGTGCGCCATCCGGAGCGGGACGGCCTGGCCGCGGCCCGCGCCGAGCTGAAGGAGCATCTGCTCGGCCCGGCCGACCCGCCGTCGGCGGTCCGCTTCGAGGAGGCCGTGCGGAACCTGTGCACCAAGGCCGACGAACGCCGGGTGCGGATGGAGAGCCGGCTCTCCGGCATCCCCGTGCAGCGCTCTCAGCGCGGCCTGGGCGCCGCCGGGACGGCCGGGCAGGGCACGGGCGGTGCCCCGGACGCGACGGCCGCGGTCTGACCCGCAGCGGGCCGCTCAGGGCCCCGGACACCATGGCGCGGGCCCCCGGGAGGAGTGCTCCTCCCGGGGGCCCGCGCCGTTCGGCTCTCCGCGTCAGAACGGGTTGAAGCCGTCGTACTCGCTCTGCGCCTCGTCCCGCTCCGCGTCGCGGTCGCGGCGCCGCTGCGCGGCCGGCCGGGGCGCCTCGAAGCGGTGGTCCTCACCGCGCCGGCCCAGCATCTCCGCACCGGCCGACATCGACGGCTCCCAGTCGAAGACCACGGCGTTGTCCTCGGGGCCGATCGCCACGCCGTCCAGGGCGCGGGCGCCCGCCTTGAGGAGCGCCTCCTCCACGCCGAGGCGGTTGAGCCGGTCGGCGAGATAGCCGACCGCCTCGTCGTTGTTGAAGTCGGTCTGGCGGACCCAGCGTTCGGGCTTCTCGCCGCGGACGCGGAAGAAGCCGTCGCCCTCCTGCGTGACCGTGAAGCCCGCGTCGTCGACCGCCTTGGGGCGGATCACGATGCGGGTGGCCTCCTGCACCGGCTTGGCGGCCCGCGCCCTGGCGACGATGTCGGCGAGGGCGTACGACAGCTCCTTGAGGCCCTGGTGGGCGACCGCGGAGACCTCGAAGACGCGGTAGCCGCGCGCCTCCAGGTCGGGGCGGATCATGTCGGCGAGGTCCTTGCCGTCGGGGATGTCGACCTTGTTGAGGACGACCACCCGCGGCCGGTCGCCGAGGCCGCCGTACTGCGCCAGCTCCGCCTCGATGACGTCGAGGTCGGAGACCGGGTCGCGGTCCGACTCCAGGGTGGCGGTGTCCAGGACGTGGACCAGCACCTCGCAGCGCTCGACGTGCCGCAGGAACTCCAGGCCCAGCCCCTTGCCCTGGCTGGCGCCCGGGATCAGGCCCGGGACGTCCGCGATGGTGTAGACCGTGGCGCCGGCCGTCACCACACCGAGGTTGGGCACCAGCGTGGTGAAGGGATAGTCCGCGATCTTCGGCTTGGCCGCGGAGAGCACCGAGATCAGCGAGGACTTGCCGGCGCTGGGGTAGCCGACCAGCGCCACGTCGGCGACGGTCTTCAGCTCCAGCACGATGTCCCGCGCCTCGCCGGGCTCGCCGAGCAGCGCGAAACCGGGGGCCTTGCGGCGGGCGGAGGCGAGCGCGGCGTTGCCGAGCCCGCCGCGACCGCCCTGGCCCGCGACGAAGGTGGTGCCCTGGCCCACCAGGTCGGCCAGCACCTCACCGTTCCCGTCCAGCACGACGGTGCCGTCCGGGACCGGCAGGACCAGGTCCTTGCCGTTCTTGCCCTCGCGGTTGTCGCCCGCGCCGGGCTGGCCGTTGGTGGCCTTGCGGTGCGGGTGGTGGTGGTAGTCGAGGAGGGTGGTGACGTCCTGGTCGACGACCAGGATCACATCGCCGCCACGGCCGCCGTTGCCGCCGTCCGGGCCGCCGAGCGGCTTGAACTTCTCCCGGTGAACGGAGGCACAGCCGTGGCCTCCGTTACCCGCGGCGACATGCAGCTCGACGCGGTCCACGAAGGTGGTCATGGTGGGGATGCCTCCAGATCGGCGGGATCGTCTGCGTACTGCTGGGATTCAGGGGGTTGTCTCTGCGTAACGCGCCAAGGGCGGACCTGCCTTCCCGCTCCCGCGAGAAAAGGCGGTCCGCCCTTGGCGTGCTGCGCCGCTACGTCCGGGCCGGAACTACTGGGCGTCCGGGACGATGTTCACGACCTTGCGGCCACGGTGGGTGCCGAACTGCACCGCGCCGGCCTGCAGGGCGAACAGGGTGTCGTCGCCGCCGCGGCCGACGCCCGTGCCCGGGTGGAAGTGGGTGCCACGCTGGCGGACCAGGATCTCACCGGCGAGGACGGCCTGACCGCCGAAGCGCTTCACGCCGAGCCGCTGAGCGTTGGAATCGCGACCGTTCCGAGTGGACGATGCGCCCTTCTTGTGTGCCATGTCTCCTCAGTCCCTTACTTCGCCGGAGCGTCGATGCCGGTGATCTTCAGCGCCGTGTGGAGCTGGCGGTGGCCGATCCGCTTCTTGTAACCGGTCTTGTTCTTGTACTTCTGGATCCGGATCTTGTTGCCCTTGTGGTGGTCCACGACCTCGGCCTGGACCTTCACGCCGGCCAGGACCCACGGGTCGCTGGTGACCGCGTCACCGTCGACGACCAGCAGCGTGGAGAGCTCGACGGCGTCGCCGACCTTGCTGGTGGAAATGCGGTCAACCTCGATGACGTCGCCAACAGCAACCTTCTGCTGGCGCCCGCCGGTGCGCACGATCGCGTACACGCGGAACTCTCTTTCGCTAGGTTCGGATCCTCTGATGCCAGCCGCTCACACGGGCTCGGGATACGGCCCGTGGAATCCGAGTGGACGAGCGGCCTCCCTCGGCGGAACCGAGAGGTAGTTGCTCAGGGGAGCGGTGCCACACAGACACCGACGGTCAAGGTTACGGGGCCTCGACCAGGGGGTCAAACCGGCCCCGGGCCGCCGTGACGGCCCGGGGTACCGGGTACTGCTCAGTCCTCCGCGGAAGCCGACACCGACCCGGCCGATGACTGCTCGGCCGCCGCCGTCTTCTTCGCCGCCGCCTTCTTGGCGGTGGTCTTCTTCGCGGTGGTCTTCTTGGCCGTGGCCTTCTTGGCGGTAGTGGTCTTCTTCGCCGCCGCCTTCTTGGCCGTGGTCTTCTTCGCCGCGGCCTTCTTGGCGGTGGTCTTCTTCGCCGCCGCCTTCTTCGCGGTCTTCTTGGCCACGGGCGCCGGCTCCGCGGCCTCGGCCGCCTCGGCGGGCTGCTCCGGGACCTCGGCCGGGGCCTCGGCGGCCGGCGCGGTGATCACGATCGTGCCCGCCGGCTCCCCGGCGGCCTCCGGCGCACCCGCCGGGGCGGTCACCTTGCGGGTCGCCCGGCGGCGCGGCCGGACCGGCGCGGGCTCCGCCGCCGGCGCCTCGGCGACCGGCTCCGCGGCGGGCTCCGGCTCGGCGACCGGAGCCACCGGCTCGGCCGGCAGCACGATGGCGGCGGCCTCCTCCGCGGCCCTGGGCGCACCCGCCGGAGCGGACACCTTGCGGCTCACCCGGCGGCGGCCACGGCCCCGCCCGGCAGCGGCGGCCTCGGCCTCGGCCGGGCTGCCGTACCACTCGTCGGTGCCGTCCACCGAGGGCTGCAGCTCGGCCTCCGTCACCGCCACGGGCTCCAGCTCCGGCGCCGCCTCCGCCACGGCCACCTCGGCCTCGGCGGGCTGCTCCGGCTGCGCGCCGTTGGCGCCGGCCTTGCCCTTCTTCTTGCGCTTGCCGCCACCGCCGGCCGCCGCCGGCTGGTCCATGTGGACGATGACGCCCCGGCCGTTGCAGTGCACGCACTGCTCGGAGAACGACTCCAGCAGCCCCTGGCCGACCCGCTTTCGGGTCATCTGGACCAGGCCGAGCGAGGTGACCTCGGCCACCTGGTGCTTGGTGCGGTCCCGGCCCAGGCACTCCAGCAGCCGCCGCAGCACCAGGTCCCGGTTGGACTCCAGGACCATGTCGATGAAGTCGATGACGACGATGCCGCCGAGGTCGCGCAGCCGCAGCTGGCGCACGATCTCCTCGGCCGCCTCCAGGTTGTTCCGGGTGACGGTCTCCTCGAGGTTGCCGCCCTGACCCGTGAACTTCCCGGTGTTGACGTCGATCACGACCATCGCCTCGGTCTTGTCGATCACCAGCGAACCGCCGCTGGGCAGCCAGACCTTGCGGTCCAGCGCCTTCATCAGCTGCTCGTCGATCCGGTACGTGGCGAACACGTCGACCTCCGACGTCCACTTCTGGAGCCGGTCGACGAGGTCGGGCGCGACGTGCGAGACGTAGCCGTGGATGGTCTCCCAGGCGTCGTCACCGCTGACGATGACCTTGGAGAAGTCCTCGTTGAAGATGTCGCGGACGACCCGGACGGTCATGTCCGGCTCGCCGTAGAGCAGGCTCGGCGAGCTGGTCGAGGACGCCTTCGCCTTCTTCTGGATCTCCTCCCACTGCGCCTGGAGCCGCTCCACGTCCCGGCGCAGCTCGTCCTCGCTCGCGCCCTCCGCGGCGGTGCGCACGATGACGCCCGCGTCCTCGGGGACGATCTTCTTGAGGATCTGCTTCAGCCGGGCCCGCTCGGTGTCCGGGAGCTTGCGGCTGATACCGGTCATCGAGCCCTCGGGCACGTAGACCAGGTAGCGGCCGGGCAGCGAGACCTGGCTGGTCAGCCGGGCGCCCTTGTGGCCGATGGGGTCCTTGGTGACCTGGACGAGGACGGACTGGCCGGACTTCAGCGCGGTCTCGATGCGGCGCGGCCCGTTGGCCATGCCCAGCGCCTCGAAGTTGACCTCGCCCGCGTACAGCACGGCGTTGCGGCCCTTGCCGATGTCGACGAACGCGGCCTCCATGGAGGGCAGCACGTTCTGCACCTTGCCCAGGTACACGTTGCCGACGTACGAGGTGGCCTGCTCCTTGTTGACGAAGTGCTCCACGAGCACGTTGTCCTCAAGAACGCCGATCTGGGTGCGCTCGCCGCTCTGGCGGACCACCATCACCCGCTCGACGGCCTCCCGGCGCGCCAGGAACTCCGCCTCGGTGATGATCGGCACCCGGCGGCGGCCCTGCTCGCGCCCCTCGCGACGGCGCTGCTTCTTGGCCTCCAGGCGCGTCGACCCCTTGATCGACTGCACCTCGTCCGCGCCGGTGCCCTCGTCCTTCTTGCGGGGCTCGCGGACCTTGACGACCGTACGCTCCGGGTCGTCGGCGTGCCCGGCCTCCATCTCGGCGGTCTCACCGCTGCGACGACGGCGACGACGGCGACGACGGCTGCTGCTCGTGCTGCCGGCGGGCTCCCCGGCCTCCGGGTGCTCGGCCTCGGCGGCCCGCTCCTCGCCTTCCTCGGCCTCGGCCTCGGCCTCCGCCTCGGCGGCCGGGCGCTCCTCGCCCTCCGCGGCCTGCTCCTCGGCACCCTCGGCGGCCTCGCCGCGGCGACGGCGGCGGCCACCCCGGCGGCGCCGGCGCGACGGACGCTCGCCCTCCTCGCCGTGCACAGCTTCGGCGTGCTCCTCCTCCGCCTCGGCGGCCTCGGCGGCTTCCTCGGCGACCGGCTCCGCGACGGGCGCGGCGGCCACCGGCTCGGCCTCGGCGGCACCACGGCGGCGGCGCCGGCGCGGCGCGGGCGCCTCGGCCGCCTCCGGCACGGCCTCCTCGTCCTGACGGGCCGCGGCGGCGTGCGCGGCAGCCGCGCTCTCCGGGGTCTGGAACATCGGCTCGGTGAACACCGGCGCCTGGAAGACCGCCGTCGGCGGCTTCTGCGCCCGGCGACGGCCGCGGACCGGCGCCTCCTGCGCGGGCTCCTCCGCGGCACGCGGCGCGGGCGCCTCGGCGGCGGCCGGCTCCGGGGTGCGCTCACCACGGCGGCGCGCCCGGCGGCGCGGGGCCTCGGCCTCGGCGGCCGGCGTCTCCTCGGCCGCCTCGGCGGCGGGGGCGGCGCTCTCCTCGGCGGCGGCCTGCGGCGCCCCCGCCGGAGCGGTGGCCTTGCGGGCGGCCCGGCGACGCGTACGGGCCGGACGCGTGCCCTCCTCCGCAGCGGCGGCCCGCGCC
>NZ_KN708638.1:2734316-2734577 GCF_000805335.1 Streptomyces sp. CT34
CTCTTCCGCCTGCTCGGCGGCGGGCTCCGGCGCGGCGGCCGGAGCGGTCCCCTTGCGGGTCGCCCGGCGACGCGTACGGGCCGGACGAGCCTCCTCCGCGACGACGGCGGCACCCTCGACCGCCACCGCCGCTTCTTCTTCCTCTTCCGCTTCCGCTGCCTCGGCAGCGGGCTCCGCCGCGGCGTCCGGGGCGCTCACCTTGCGGGTCGCCCGGCGGCGGGTACGCGCGGGCCGCGCCGCCTCTTCGGGAGCGGCGGGGCG
>NZ_KN708638.1:2734800-2745267 GCF_000805335.1 Streptomyces sp. CT34
GGCAGCCGCGGGCGTCTCGGCGGGCTCGGCGGCCTCGGTCTGCGGGGGCCCGGCCGGTGCGGTCGCCTTACGGGTGGCGCGGCGGCGGCTACGGGCCGGCTTGGCCGCGTCGCCGGTGGTGACCGCGGCGGCGGCCGGCTCCTCGGCGGCGGGCTGCGGCGCGGGCGCCTCGGTGCTCACGACCGTGGCCTCGGCGGCGGCAGCGGCCGGCGGGCCGGCCGGTCGGGAAGCCGCGCGGCGCCGGCGGCGCGGCGGCAGCGTGTCGCTGGGTGAATGGTTGTCGTCGGCACCACGGTCCGCGGACGGCGTGGATGCGTTGGGCTCAATAGGTTCGAGCATGCGGGCGGTTCTCCCGTCACGCTCCCGGGCGCCGCGCCTGATTCCGGCCGCGGTCCGCGTGATGAGCGCGGTTCCGCTGTCCGGGGCGTGGGCGCCGCACGGGAGCTGTCGTCTCGCTCGCCGGGCCCGTTGGCCGGGTACCGGCGAAAGTCTCCTGGTCAGTACGTCTGCCGGACCGGGGTGGCTCCCAGGTTGATCGGCGACGCGACGACGCGCGTCCTACGCAGTGCCTTCCCCGGAAATCGCCGGGGAGGCCCCACTCGGCGCCTTCGCGGCACTCAGCCCGGCGGCCGTGGGTAGGGCGGCCGTGGCAGCGTCGCGGTCGGGCGCCAGCGGGTCGGTCACCGCGCCGGTCTCCTCATCGAGCAGCCCCTGCGCCAGCCTGGTCACCGCTGCGGGGACCGGCGGCGCCAGGTCGGCCGTAGCTCGGAGGCCGGACAGGACGTCGTCGGGTCGAACGGCAGGTGTCAGATGCCGAACAACCAGCCGCAGTATCGCACAGGCATTGCCGTCGGGCCTATCGCCCTCGGCAGCCGCTGCCTCCAGGCGCGCCACCGCGCCCCGCGCGTCGAAGGACCGCATGCCGTTTTTGGTACGGCGCTCGACCTGTACTTCCTCGGCGGCGAGGAACGCCTCGACGGCGCGCCCGGCCTCCTCGGCGGCGACGCCGTCGAGCCGGATCTCCCACACCGACGCCTGCAACCGGTCGGCGAGGCCGCTGGTGTGCGCCTCCACGGCGTCGATCACGTCGAGGCCGGTCGGCAGGGACTCGTCGAGCAGGTCGCGCAGCTTCTCCGGGTCACGGCGCGCGGTGAGCTGGATCTCCAGATACTCGGCCTCGCTGCCGGTGCCCGTCGGGGCGGCGTTGGCGTACGACACCTTGGGGTGCGGGGTGAAGCCCGCCGAATAGGCCATAGGGACCTCGGCGCGGCGCAGCGCCCGCTCGAAAGCGCGCTGGAAGTCGCGGTGGCTGGTGAACCGGAGGCGGCCGCGCTTGGTGTAGCGCAGTCGGATGCGCTGCACCGCCGGTGCGGGCGGCGGGCCTTCGGGCTGTCGCTTGCCCAGTGTTACTTCTCCTTGGTGTAAGGGCGCGCCTGGCGTCGCCCGGTCCGGACCGCCCCCGCGTGGGCGAGGACACTTCGCGCCCGGAGTCTTTACCTAGAGTACGTGCCCGGACGCCGCCCAGTTCCCGCCGGGGCGGCCGGACCTCGTCCCGCCCGCGCCGCCGGCCCGGCAAAATCCATCGGACGAGTGCGCCGCCCAGGTCAGCCGCGCCCTCCCCCGCCGTGGATCCAGAAGCGCAACTTCTGCGCCCGGCGGTCCTCGAAGACCCCGCCGCACTCCTCGATCACCCGGCGCGAGGCGGTGTTGGTGTCGTCGCAGGTGACCAGCACCGGATCGATGCCCAGCTCGCGGTGGGCGTACGGCAGCGCGGCGCGCAGCATCGCGGTGGCGTGACCTCGGCGGCGGCCGGTCGGGCGTACCGCGTAGCCGATGTGGCCGCCGTACTCGTGCAGGGAGGCGGTGAGCCGGTGCCGGACGGTGAGCCGGCCCAGGAAGGTGTCGCCGTCCACCCACCACAGGGTGGTCATCGGTACCGTGCCGTCGGCCCGCTCGTCCGGCGAGGTGCCGCCGACCAGCGCGACGTACGCGGCGAACCCCTCGGCGGACTGCCAGCGGCTGCACCAGGTCCGCAGCTCGCGGCCCAGTCCGGAGTTGCGGGAGCGGTCCACGCCCTCGGCGCGGAACTCGTCCATGGCGGCGAGGAAGGAGTCCCGGACGCGGACGGTAGGGGTGATCAACTGCGGCGGCATGCGCCTCATTGTGACGGGAGCCCCGGGAAGCCCGGGAGGCGGGAGCACCCGGGAAGCCCGGGAAGCCCGGGAAGTAGGGGCCCCTGGGATACGCGGCGCCGCACCACCGCAAGGCTTCCGGCCCGGGTGATGGACCGTCCGGCCCTACCGGCCGCGCATCCCGCGTTGAACGCTGCGGAGCAGTCTTCCCGTGAGGAGGCACGTCATGTCGATTTCCGTCGGCGCCTGGCGCGGGAGCCCCCGGCGTCGGGCTCTGGTCACCGCCGTCGTCGCACCCCTGCTGCTGCCCTCGGTCGGCGCGGTGGCGCAGCCCGCGAACGGGTCGACCGCCCCGAGGACAGTGACGGTCACGGCCACCACCGCGCACCCCCGCGTTCCGGCGTTCCGGTGCCCCACGCTCAAGAACTGGCTGGACCACCACCCGGCCAACACGGCGGAGTGGCGCAAGGATCCCTGATGTGGTTGAAGCAGGGATGCCCCTGACGAACCAGGGATGGCCCTGATGTAGCGGGAGCGGTGCCCCTGATGAGGTGCTGACCCGCACTGGGCGGGAGGCCGGTCACGGTCCGAGACGGCCGCCCGTGGGGGACGTCTGCTCGGGGAGGCGGGAGAACCCAGAACACGCGACGGCCCGGCCCCGCGAGGCGGAGGCCGGGCCCAGGCGCGGTCGGGGCACTACTTGACGACGCTCAGCGGCAGCAGCTTCCTGCCCGTCGGGCCGATTTGGATCTGGGTGTCCATCTGGGGACAGAACACCCACCGCAAACGCTGGACGCGGCAGCGCGCCGATGCACGCCTCAGTTCAGCCGAAAAGTCCAGGCGGCACCCCCGTAGGCTGCGGCGGACTTCTCCACGAGGCACCTACCCACAACCCCGGCCGGCCGGGGTCCTACGCACCGGTGGGACTCGGCGCCAGTCGCCGGCCACCTGCCCTTTCACGCGGCAGTTGACTGAAGCTGGCCCGCAAACATCGTGATGCCCCTTTTCAGCAGTATTGACCAAATCCGTGGAACTTGGAGATTCCGCAAGTTCCCCCGCCGGGAAGGCTGGGCGTGGTGCGCCTGATCACGCCCAGCGCACTGTCCACATCACCGGTTGAGAGGAGGTGACATCTCATGAGTAAGGTCGCGATGAACGCTCAGGCGGCAGTCCGGCAGGACCGACGTCCCGGGTACTACATCTTCAAGTTCCGGGGTGGCACTGCGAAGTGAACCCGCGGGGCAGGCAACGGCCGCAGGTCACCTGTCCGTTGCCTGCCCTCCTGCCCTTCCCCGGTCTTCTGGAGTTGCCGTGCGATATCGCCGTTCCCGCTGTCTGACCTGCTACTGGCGCGACGGGATGTTCGTTGTCCATCCCTATCCCCACGGCACTCCCACGTCGCTGCACCCCGTGGCTGCCGAGGTCCTTTCCACGTTCGAGGACTGGACCGAGCCCGCCGAGGCCGCCAAGGCGCTGGACCACCTCACTCCCGACACGGTCGAAGAGGCCCTGTCGGCCCTCACGGAGGCCGGCGCACTCCTGCCGGAAGACAGCCCACAGGCCAACCACGACCAGGAGATCGACCGCCATTGGTCCGCCTGGGCCCCCGAGGCATCCTTCCTCCACTACGCCACGCAGAACGACTACCTGGACACCGAGATCAACATCCAGGACCCGGACCTCGCGCCGGAACTGGCCCAGATGCCACCGCTGTTCACCACCTACGCGGACGCGCCCCGACATCCGCTGCCCCGCCCCCGGGCCGACCTGCGAGCCCCGTACGAGCAGGTTCTCCACACCCGACGGACCCACCGCGACTTCACACCCGAAGCGGTATCGCAGGAGACACTGGCCACCCTGCTCTCCACAGTGTTCGGCCCGGTGGACTTCATCGACAGCGGCCACGGCGCGCTCTACCGCCGCACCAGCCCCTCCGGCGGCTCCCGGCAGGAACTCGACGCCTACCTCGGCGCACTCAACGTCACCGGACTCCCTGCCGGCTGGTACCACTACAACGGCCTGGAGCACTCCCTGGAACTGCGCGCCGAGGGGCTCACCCGAGGCGAGGCCGCGCACTTGTGCGGCGACCAGGAGTGGGCCGGCCAAGCCGCCTTCCTGGTGGTCCTCGCCGCCCGGCTGGAACGCATGAGCGTGAAATACCGCACGCCCCGCTGCTACCGGGTCTGCCTGCTCAACGCCGGCCACCTTGGCCAGACCTTCGTCCTGACCGCCACCGCGCTGGGCCTCGGCCCCGTCCAGACCGGCGCCTTCAACGACGCCCTGATCGCCGAACGATGCCGCCTGGACAACGCCGGGGACACCCCCCTCTACGTTCTGGCCGCCGGTCACCCGAGCCCCTCCGGACCCCATGAACCACCACCGGCCACCCCCACCGCCTTCGCACACACGCACCTCCACGCGACCACACGGCCATGACAAGACACGGCCAGGTGTGCTGCGCCCGGAGACCTGCACCGGCCGCCCGGTTGAGCCCCTCCTCCAGAGCCCACCGATATCGACCAGGCCACCGAGCCATCACAGGACGAGCAGCACCTCCCTGCCGACAGCCTGTTCAAGCACCCGCTGACCGCTACGGCGATGAGGGCGTCCTCGGCCACCCACCCACAAGGGGGAACGCACCATGACGGCCACGCCCGTCGGCCCTACCTCACCTACCGGATCCCATCCCGCGACCTGCACCCCCACGACTTTCCCGGCCACCACCCGGCCCCCCGAGCTCCCTCCCTCCATGCAGGACCTCATCGGCAAGCACCCCGGCGAGCCGAACGTGATGGACCCGGAACTCCTCGCCGATCCGTTCGGCGGCTACGGTCGACTGCGCGAGAGGGGCCCCGTCCTCCGCGCGCGCTTCATGGACGACACGCCCATCTGGCTCGTGACACGCTTTGAGGAGGTGCGCGCCGTCCTGCGGGACCCGCGCTTCGTGAACAATCCGTACTCGATTCCGGGGCACACCGGACCGGACCCGCGCGCCCGGCTCATGGAAGTGCTCGGCATTCCCGAGGAGTACAGCGGGTACATCCTGGAATCGATCCTCACCAGCGACCCACCGCACCACGCACGTCTGCGCCGCCTGGTCTCCCACGCCTTCACCGCACGCCGGGTAACCGAACTCCGGCCGCGCGTCGAGGAGATCACCGACAACCTTCTCGACGAACTCACCGGTCATGCTGACGACAACGGTGTGGTCGACCTCATCGAGCACTTCGCCTACCCGCTGCCGATCACGGTCATCTGCGAGCTGGTGGGCGTGCCCGAGGCGGACCGGTCGCGCTGGCGGGCTTTCGGATCCGACCTCGCTTCGCTGGAGCCCGAACGGATCGGAGCTTCCTTCCCGGACGTCGTCGACCGCATCCACGAGCTGATCGCCGCACGCCGTGCTGCCCCGCGGGACGATCTGATCAGCGCGCTCATCCACGCCCAAGACAGCGACGGCGGCCGGCTCAGCGACACCGAGATGGTCACCCTCGTGATGGCGCTGGTGCTCGCCGGGCACGAGACCACCGCCCACCTCATCGGCAACGGCACCACCGCCCTGCTCACCCACCCCGACCAGCTGCGACTGCTCAAGGAGAACTGGGGACTACTGCCGCACGCCGTCCACGAACTGATGCGCCGCTGCGGCTCGGTCCAAATGACGCAACTGCGCTACGCCGCCGAGGACATGGAACTGGCCGGCACCCGGATCCGACAGGGCGAGGCTGTGCAACCCGTTCTGGTCTCCGCGAACCACGACCCACGCCACTACAACGACCCCGAACGCCTGGACCTGACCAGGCAATCAGCGGGCCGCGGCGAGGACCATGTCGGCTTCGGCCACGGAATGCACTACTGCCTGGGCGCCTCGCTCGCCCGCCAAGAGGGCGAGGTGGCTATCGGCCGCCTGCTGCGTCGCTACCCGAACCTGTCCCTGGCCGTCGCCCCCAACCAGCTCAAAACCCAGGTGCGCCGCCGCCAGCCCGGCGCCTGGCGCCTCCTGCACCTCCCGCTGAACCTGGACCGACACGCGTCGCACTGACGTTTGACCCATCAGGCAGGCCCCAGAACGCACTTGCCGTGGCCGCGCTCCGCGAGAGCAGCGCCGCTGTGCCGGCTCTGCTCCGCGGGTGCGATCCAAAACCCGACCGGAACGAGGAGCCAAGTGGATCAAGGCAAGACGGAAGGAGTCCCGGCCGGACCATCAGACGCCCCGGGAGCCCGCGAGACGACCCAAAGGCCCTCAGACCCACTCAACCTCTGAGTGGACGTTCGAGGGGCCTCCCTGCGTCGGCAGAGGCGTTCTGGGCGCCTCTGCCGACGCGACGGACCGCCGACGCTCCGAGGCGACGCCGAGCGCGCTCAGCACCTCAGCCACCTCAGACTCCGTGACATCAGTCACAGCGTCGGCGATCCGCCGTAAGGCATCGCTCACGTCACTGGCCGTTTGCGCTGGTCGCGGGCTTCTTCACGGTCAGCGGCAGCAACTTCTTCCCGCTGTCGCTCAGTTGTGGCCATGTATCGAACTGCGGACAGACGCCGCAATCGAAGCAAGGGGTCCAGCGGCAGTCCTCGACCTCGGTCTCGTCGAGGGCGTCCTGCCAGTCCTCCCAGAGCCAGTCCTTGTCCAGGCCGGAGTCGAGGTGGTCCCAGGGGAGGACCTCCTCGTAGGTGCGCTCGCGGGTGGTGTACCAGGCGACGTCCACCCCGAAGTCCGGGAGGGTCTTCTCGGCGGCCTGCATCCAGCGGTCGTACGAGAAGTGCTCGCGCCAGCCGTCGAACCGGCCGCCGTCCTCGTAGACGGCGCGGATGACCGTGCCGATGCGGCGGTCGCCGCGGGAGAGCAGGCCCTCGACGATGCCGGGCTTGCCGTCGTGGTAGCGGAAGCCGATGGAGCGGCCGTACTTCTTGTCGCCGCGGATCTTGTCGCGGAGCTTCTCCAGGCGGGCGTCGGTCTCCTCGGCGGAGAGCTGCGGGGCCCACTGGAAGGGGGTGTGCGGCTTGGGCACGAACCCGCCGATGGAGACCGTGCAGCGGATGTCGTTGGACCGGGAGACCTCGCGGCCCTTGGCGATGACCTTGGTCGCCATGTCCGCGATCTGGAGGACGTCGTCGTCGGTCTCGGTCGGCAGACCGCACATGAAGTAGAGCTTGACCTGCCGCCAGCCGTTGCCGTAGGCGGTCGCGACGGTCCTGATCAGGTCCTCTTCGGAGACCATCTTGTTGATGACCTTGCGGATCCGCTCGCTGCCGCCCTCGGGGGCGAAGGTCAGCCCGGAGCGGCGGCCGTTGCGGGTCAGCTCGTTGGCGAGGTCGATGTTGAAGGCGTCGACCCGGGTGGAGGGGAGCGACAGACCGATCTTGTCTTCCTCGTACCGGTCGGCGAGCCCCTTGGCGATGTCGCCGATCTCGGTGTGGTCCGCGGAGGACAGCGACAGCAGGCCGACCTCCTCGAATCCCGTGGCCTTCAGGCCCTTGTCCACCATCTCGCCGATGCCGGTGATGCTTCGCTCCCGTACGGGTCGCGTGATCATGCCGGCCTGGCAGAAACGGCAGCCGCGGGTGCAGCCACGGAAGATCTCGACCGACATCCGCTCGTGGACGGTCTCGGCCAGGGGGACGAGCGGCTGCTTGGGGTAGGGCCACTCGTCGAGGTCCATGACGGTGTGCTTGGAGACCCGCCACGGGACGCCGGAGCGGTTCGGCACGACGCGCGCGATGCGGCCGTCGGCGAGGTACTCGACGTCGTAGAACCTGGGGACGTAGACGCTGCCGGTCCTGGCGAGGCGGAAGAGCAGTTCGTCGCGCCCGCCCGGACGGCCCTCGTTCTTCCAGGCGCGGATGATCTCGGTGATCTCCAGCACCGCCTGCTCGCCGTCGCCGACCACCGCGCAGTCCAGGAAGTCCGCGATCGGCTCCGGGTTGAAGGCGGCGTGGCCGCCGGCCAGGACCAGCGGGTGGTCCTCGGTGCGGTCCTTGGACTCCAGCGGGATGCCGGCCAGGTCCAGGGCGGTGAGCATGTTGGTGTAGCCGAGTTCGGTGGAGAAGCTCAGGCCGAGGACGTCGAAGTCGCCGACGGGCCGGTGGCCGTCCACCGTGAACTGCGGGACGCGGTGCTCGCGCATCAGCTCTTCGAGGTCCGGCCAGACGCTGTAGGTGCGCTCGGCGAGGACGCCCTGCTGCTCGTTGAGGACCTCGTAGAGGATCATGACGCCCTGGTTGGGCAGCCCGACCTCATAGGCGTCGGGGTACATGAGCGCCCAGCGGACGTCGCAGCTGTCCCAGGGCTTAACGGTGGAATTCAGCTCTCCGCCGACGTACTGGATCGGCTTCTGCACATGGGGCAGCAGAGCTTCGAGCTGCGGGAAAACCGACTCGGACATCTCGAACCTTCATGGGCTGACAAGGGGCGACTCACAAGCGTAACCCGCTCGGAGTCACGCCCGGCACGGCGAGCGGGGCACCCCGCGGCTGCGGGGCACCGGTACGGTCACCGCCGCAGGGCGTCCCGGTACTTCCGGCGGGAGACCTTCGCCCACAGCCCCGGCAGCTCCCGTTCGCGGTCGGCGGCGCGGGCCTCCTCGCGGCCGTAGAGCAGGCCGAAGGTGAAACCGCTCTCACCGGCGCCGCGGGCCTGGGTGGCCAGTTCGCGCAGGGCCGCGCGGGCGACCACGCTGTCCTGGTGGTCGCCGAGCAGCTGCTGGACCTGCTTGGCCCGCCGGGTGAACCCCCGCGCCGGGCGGCCCAGCGCCGGCTGGGCGGCCTCCGCGGCGTACCGGATCCGCTTGGCGGCCTTGCGGGCGCTGTGCAGCGCCTCGTCGCGGGCCGGTCCGGCGGGGGTGTCGAGGGCCGTCTCGACCCGGTCGGCCAGCCGCCGGTAGTCCTTCAGCACGGCGCCGGCGACGACCTCGGGGGCGGGCCGGGCGGCGGGGGCGCGCAGCGGCGGATCGGCGAGCAGGGCGTGCAGGGTCTCCAGAAGGGCGAGATGGCGCGGTCCGTCGAGCGCGGCGAGCAGCCGGTCGCGCGCTCCCGTACGGCGGCGCCGCGACCAAATGCGCAGCCGGGCGGAGACCGGGCCCAGCCGCAGCGTCCGGGGCACCTCCGCCAGCGCGTCCGCCAGCCGTTCGGCCAGCACCTCCTGATCCCGGCCCGCGCCCAACTCGGCGGCCAGCCACTGGAGTTCGGCACCGATCGGGTCGGTGGCGGCCCGGTCGAGGACCGCGGCGTAGGAGCGGAAGGCGCTGCGCAGCCGGCGGGTGGCGACCCGCATCTGGTGCACGGCGTCGGGCAGGTCGCGGCGGACGGCGGGGTCCAGTGCGACGATCGCCCGGACCTGCTCGCGGACGTAGTCCAGGACGACGTCGCCGGCGGTGCGGCGGCCCTTCCGCCCCTTCCCGGCCAGCGGCGGCCCCCCCCCCCCCCCCCCCCCCCCCCCCCCCCCCCCCCGCCGCCCCCTCCGCCCCGTCCGGCGCGGTCTGCGCCAGCGCCCGCGCCAGCTTCGACCGGGCCGTCGCCGGGCGCAGCCCCGCGCCGGTCAGCAGCCGGCCGGCCTCGTCCAGCAGCGCCGGGTCCCCGCCCTCCGGCGCCAGTTCCACCTCGACCTCGTGCCAGCGGACCTTGCCAGCCCGTCCCAGCCCCTCCGGGTGCAGCCGGCGCGCCCGTACCTCGTCCACCGCGACCTCGGCGAGCGGCGCGCCCGCGGTGTCCTGGAGCACCCGGACGGTACGCCGGGTCCGCAGCCGTACGACGGGGATCAGCTCCGCGTCGCGCACCCGCGAGCGGACCAGCGCGGCCAGTTCGGGGGGCGGCGCGTCGGACAGCGGCGCCCGGATCTCGTCGCGCACCCAGTCGGCGTCGCCCGCGAGCGCGACCGGGAGCTTGAGGTGCCAGCCCGCGTCGGCGCCGCCGGTGCGCCGCCGCAGGGTGATGCCGTCCGCGGCGAGGCGCTGGTCGGCGGTGTCGTAGTAGAGGGCGTCCAGGTCTTCGGTGCCCCGCTCGGCCACGGTCGCGACCGGGCCGACCCGGGTCAGGTCGGGAAGCCGGATGTCGCCGGTGGCGTCAGCGGCCTCGTATTTCCGTTCGATCTCCCGCACGGTGTCCGCCATGCATCGAATCTAGTCAGCCGCCACCCGCCCGACCACCCACCCGGCACCGCCCGCGGGATCGCACGCTCCGGTGAGCGGGTAGCACTGCCGGCACACGGTGACTTACGGTGTGTGACAGGTCGCCCACGCAGCGTGGCGGCCGGCGTTCGACCGACACCGGGAGAAACCGTGCACCCCCATATCGCAGCCGTCGCCCGGCCCCCGCTCTGCGTCTCGGCGGGCGCCCCCCCCCC
>NZ_KN708638.1:2745277-2745855 GCF_000805335.1 Streptomyces sp. CT34
GACTTCGTCCGCACGGTGCTGCGCCGGGGCCCGCTCACCCCGCTGCTGGACACCGCCGTGCTGCTGACGTCGGAGGCGGTCACCACCTCCCATCTGCGCACTCCCGCGCCCGCGGACATCCTGCTGCGGGTGCTGACGGCCGGTCACGGGCTGCGGATCAGCGTGCACGACGAGCCGCCGGCGGCGGTCCGCCTGCCCGCGCCCTCCCCCGGGGGCCTCCGGCAGGCCCCGCACCGGGGGGAACCGCAGGTGCCGCCCGGCGACCGCGACCCGGCGCACGGGCTGCTGCTGATCAGCCGGCTCGCCGACGACTGGGGCATGACCCCGTTCGCCGGACCGCCCCGCTCGGCGTCCCTGTGGTTCGAACTGCACACCGCGCGCTGAACGGCCGGCTCCGCGGCCCGGTACGGGCCCCGCAGGGCCGGCGGGTCCGGTACGGGCCAGGTCTCCTGTCGTCGAACTCCCGCGGGCCGGGCGGCGTCCGGTGCGTGCTCCCGCCTGCCGGCCAACGTCCGGTGCGTGCTCGCGCCGGCACGCCGAGAGCACGCACCCCGGACGCCGCCCGGCTCCCCCCCCCC
>NZ_KN708638.1:2745865-2751742 GCF_000805335.1 Streptomyces sp. CT34
GGACACCGGGCGCTGCGCGCGGATCGACTGGAGCAGCCCGACGGCGATCCAGACCGCGAACATCGAAGTGCCGCCGTAGGAGACGAACGGCAGCGGCAGACCGGTGACCGGCATGATGCCGAGGGTCATCCCGATGTTCTCGAAGGACTGGAAGGCGAACCACGCGACGATGCCGGCGGCCACGATCGTGCCGTAGAGCTCGCCGGTCTCACGGGCGATCCGGCAGGAGCGCCAGAGCACCACGCCCAGCAGCAGGATGATCAACCCCGCGCCCAGGAAGCCCAGTTCCTCGCCGGCGACGGTGAAGATGAAGTCGGTCTGCTGCTCGGGGACGAACTGGCCGGTGGTCTGGCTGCCGTGGAAGAGGCCGGAGCCGGTCAGTCCGCCGCCGCCGATCGCGATCCGTGCCTGGTTGGTGTTGTAGCCGACACCGGCCGGGTCCAGGCTCGGGTTGGCGAACGCGGCGAAGCGGGCGATCTGGTACGCGTCCAGCAGCCCGAGCTGCCAGATGGCGAGGCAGCCGACGACGCCGGTGCCCAGCAGGCCGAGGACCCAGCGGTTGGAGCAGCCGGAGGCGAGCAGCACACCAAGGACGATGGCGCCCAGCACCATCACCGAGCCGAGGTCGGGCATCAGCAGGATGACGCCCACCGGGATCGCGGCCAGGCCCAGAGCCTGGACGACGGTGCGGTGATCGGGGTGCGGGCGGTCGCCGGCGTCGACCCGGGCGGCCAGGATCATCGCCATGCCGAGCGTGATGGTGATCTTCGTGAACTCGGCGGGCTGGAGCGAGAATCCGCCCGGGATCGCCAGCCAGGAGCGCGAGCCGTTGATGGTGGCGCCCAGCGGGGACAGCACCAGCAGCGCGAGCAGCACCGAGACGCCGAAGAGGACCGGGACGGCACCGCGCAGGGTGCGGTGGCCGAGCCAGATGGTGCCGGCCGCCAGGGCCAGCCCGATACCGGTGTTCAACAGGTGGTGCAGGAGGAAGAGGTACTCCTCGCCCCTGGTGAGCTCGGAGCGGTGGCGGGTGGCGGAGTAGACCAGCAGCGAGCCGAGGGCGGACAGCGCGAGACAGGACAGCAGCAGTGTCCAGTCCAGCCGGCGCACCACCGAGTCCCGGGCGGTCAGCCTGCCCCGGACACCCGGCTCGGGGGTGTAGCGGCGGACGGTGAACGCCCGGGAGAAGAGCGGGGTGCTCACTGCGGTGGACTCCCGGAGGGCGACGCGGACGGGTCGGCCGGCGGCGGCTTGATGGGCTGGGACTCGATGGTGCCGTCGCTCTCGATCTTGGGCAGCGAGGTCTGCGGTTTCGGGAGGATGGCGGCCTTGGGGTCGAGCTCGCCCTTGTCGTTGACGCCGTAGAGCGCATCGTAGATCTTGCGTACGGCCGGGCCGGAGGCGCCGGATCCGGTACCACCCTGGGAGATGGTCATGACGATCGCGTAGTCCTTGGTGTACGTCGCGAACCACGAGGTGGTCTGCTTGCCGTAGACCTCGGCCGTACCGGTCTTGGCGTGCATCGGGATCTTGTCCTGCGGCCAGTCCTGGAAGCGCCAGGCGGCGGTACCGCGCATCGTCACGCCCTGGAGCGCGGCGTCGATCTGCTGGATCGTCTGGGGAGTGTCGGGCAGGTGGCCGTGCGCCTTGGGCGGGATCATCCGGATGTGCTTGCCGTCGGGGCTGACGATCGCCTTGCCGACGGTCGGGTTGTAGAGCGTGCCCCCGTTGCTGAGCGCGGCGTAGATGGTCGCCATCTGGATCGGGGTGACGAGGGTGTCGCCCTGGCCGATGGCGTAGTTGATCGAGTCGTAGGCGTGCAGCTTCATGCCTTCGAGGCAGCCCTCACGGGCGAGCTTGGAGACGTAGTCGTCGCCGCTCTTGCCCTGCGAGCACCAGGTGTCCTTGTTGGCCTTCCAGAACGCGTTCTTCCACTGGCGGTCGGGGACCCGGCCCTTCACCTCGTTGGGGAGGTCGATGCCGGTGGTCTTGCCGAGGCCGAACTGGTGGGCGGTCTTGTAGAACCAGTCGTTGGGGTTGGCCTTGGGCTTGTCGCCGCCGTCCTTCTTCCACTCCTCGTGCCCGAGCCGGTAGAAGACGGTGTCGCAGGAGACCTCCAGCGCACGGCCCAGGCTGATGTCGCCCTGCGATTCGCCCTCGAAGTTCCGGAAGACCTGGCCGCCGATGCTGTACGAGCTGGTGCAGGGGTAGTGGCCGTCGAAGGGGTAGCCGGCGTTGACCGCGGCGGAGGTCGAGATGACCTTGAAGATCGAGCCGGGGGCGGCCTGCCCCTGGATGGCGCGGTTGAGCAGGGGGTAGTTGGAGGACTTGCCGGTCAGCTTGGCGTAGTCCTTGCCGGAGATCCCGCCGACCCAGGCGTTGGGGTCGTAGGTGGGGTTGGAGGCCATCGCCACCACCCGGCCGGTCTTGGCCTCCAGGACGACCACGGCGCCCGAGTCGGCCTTGTAGTTGGTGCCGGTGTTCCGGTCCACCTGCTGGCGGGCGTCCTTCATCGCCTGGTCGAGCTGCTTCTCCGCTATGGCCTGCACGCGGGCGTCGATGCTGGTGACCACGCTCGAACCGGGCCGGCCCTTGTCGCTCTTGGCCTGGCCGATGACCCGGCCGAGGTTGTCGACCTCGTAGCGGGTGACGGCGGCCTTGCCGCGCAGGTACTTGTCGTACTCCCGCTCCAGCCCCGACCGGCCGATCTGGTCGGAGCGCAGCAGTGGCGAGGGGCTGTTCTTGGCCTTGTTGATCTCTTCGTCGGTGACCGGCGACAGGTAGCCGAGGACCTGGGCGGCGTTGGCGTCCCCGGGGGCGGCGTAGCGGCGTACGGCGGTGGGCTCGGCGCTGATGCCGGGGAAGTCCTCGGAGCGCTCGCGGATCTGGAGGGCCTGCTGGGTGGTGGCCTCGTCGGTGATCGGGATCGGCTGGTAGGGCGAACCGTTCCAGCACGGCTGCGGGGTCTTGGCGTCGCAGAGCCGGACCTTGTTGCGGATCTCCTGCGCGGGCAGGTTCAGGACCCTGGCCAGCCGGGTGAGCACGGCCTTGCCGCCGTCCTTCATCTTCAGCAGGTCGGTGCGGCTGGCGGAGACCACCAGCCGGGTCTGGTTGTCGGCCAGCGGCACCCCGCGGGCATCGAGGATGGAGCCGCGGGTGGCCGGGTCGATGACCTGCTGGACGTGGTTGGACTTGGCCTTGGCGGCGTACTCCTGGCCGTTGCGGATCTGCAGGTACCAGAGCCGGCCGCCGAGCGTGGCCAGCAGCGAGAAGACCAGGATCTGGATCGCGACCAGCCGGATGGTGACCCGCGAGGTCCGGCCGGTTTCCGGAATATTGCTCATGGCGCGCAGCGCCTCCATGCGGGGTGGTGGTCGGGTGACGGGTGGGCGCTCACAGCCGCTTGACCCCCTTGAGTCCCTTGACGCCCTTCATGCGGCCCGACTTGCCGCCCCGCGCCGGCTTGGGCACCCGGCCGGTCCGTACCGCCTTCATGGCACCGCGGCTGGCCTTGAGGCCGGTGCCGGTGGTGAGCCAGCCGTACGCCGGCTTGCGGCGGGCGACCGGGATCGCGGAGCCGCCGGAGCCGTCGGTGGCCAGCGGGTCGTGCTCCGTCCTGCGCGCCAGCGCCATCACCAGCGGGACGGTGAAGGGGGCCAGCAGCAGGTCGTAGAGCGTGGAGCTGAGCAGCAGGCCGACGATGCCGACGTGCCGGGCCGCGGTGTCGCCGACGAGCGAGCCGACGCCCGCGTACAGCACCGTGGAGCCGAGGGCGGCGCCGAGGACGACCATCAGCGGCAGGGTCGCCGAGCGGTGCTGTCCGCTGTCCGGCTTGGTGAGGCCCGCGGCGTAGCCGATGACGCACAGGACCAGGGCGTAGCGCCCGATGGCGTGGTCGGACGGCGGGGCGAGGTCGGCGAGCAGTCCGGCGCCGAAACCGATCAGTGAGCCGCCGACATGGCCGTAGACGAGGGCCAGCCCGAGGACCACCAGCAGCAGCAGATCCGGTACGGCGCCGGGCAGTTGGAGTCTGCCGAGGATGCTGACCTGGATGATCAGGGCGACCACCACCAGCGGGGTGGCGAGCAGGATCCGGTTGATGCGCATCGGTCAGCTCCTGGGAGAAGCGCTCTCGGTGGGGGTCGCCGTCACGGTGACCGTCGGCGTCGGTGCGGGTTTGACCGGGGGCGGCAGGACGGTGTCCCGCGGGTCCTCGCGGGGCGGCTGGACGACGACGCCGACGATGTCGAGCGACGAGAAGGAAACGAACGGCGTGACCTGGAGGGTGCGGGTCAGGTCGCCGTTGAGCGGATCGACCCTGGAGACCGTGCCGACCGGCACACCGGGCACGAACGGCTTGTCCTTGCTGGAGCCGAAGGTGACCAGCCGGTCGCCCTTCTTGACGTCGGCCTTGCCGTTGAGCAGCTGGACGCGCAGCGAGCGGACGCCCTGCCCGTTGGCGAAGCCGATCTCGTTGGTCTTCTCCATGCGGGTGCCGACGGTGAACTCCGGGTCGGCGGCCAGCAGCACGGTGGAGGTGTGCGGGGTGACGGTGGTGATCCGGCCGACCAGCCCGTCGCCGTTGAGGACGGTCATGTCGCGGGCGATGCCGTCGCGGCTGCCGGCGTCGATGGTGACGGTCCAGGAGAAGCCCTGCGCCGATCCGATGGCGATGACCTCGGCGCCCTTGATCGCGTACTGGCCGGTGCCGGCGGTCCGGAGGATCTTGTCCAGCTCGGCGGCGCGGTTGCGGTTGTGGTCGGGCGAGGAGAGCTTGGCCTTCAGGGCCGCGTTCTCGTGCTCCAGGGACCGGATGCGGTTGTGGCGCTCACCGGAATCCCGTACGGCGCCGACGGCGTTGCCGACCGGGTTGACGACCCGGGCCACGCCGCGCTCGACCGGGCCGAAGGCGGAGGCGGCGGCCTGCCGGGCGCCGTCGAGCGGGGACTGTTCGCCGCCTCGGATATCGACCGTGATCAGCGCGAACGCGATCGCGATCAGCAGCACCAGCAGCAGCCGGCTCTCTCGTGTGTCCCTCACGTGCGGCGGCCGTGTCCTTCCTCGTAGGACCGGCCGGCTGCGGACCCGCCGGTCTCGTTCGGGAGTTGAGCGTTGTGCCTTGATGTGACGGTGCGGTGGTGGAACGTCGGTGCACCGTATCTGTGGGAGCGTTACGGGTGTATGTCAGCCGCCGGACGAATCAGCTGCTGTGTGTTGTGTATGGTGCCCGACCCCCGCGAACGCCGTGTGACGGGTCGGGTCCGGGGTCGCGTCAGCGGCGCGGCTGGGAGTCGAGAACCTGCTGGAGCGCCTCGAACTCCTCGACGCACTTGCCGGAACCGAGCGCGACGGAGTCGAGCGGGTCCTCGGCGATGTGGATGGGCATGCCGGTCTCGCGGCGCAGCCGCTCGTCGAGACCGCGGAGCAGAGCGCCGCCACCGGTGAGAACGATGCCGCGGTCCATGACGTCACCGGACAGCTCCGGCGGGCACTTGTCGAGGGTCGTCTTGACCGCGTCGACGATGGAGTTGACCGGTTCCTCGATGGCCTTGCGGACCTCGGCGGCCGAGATGACGACGGTCTTCGGCAGACCGGAGACCAGGTCACGGCCGCGGATCTCGGTGTGCTCGTCCTGCTCCAGGTCGTACGCCGAACCGATGGTGATCTTGATGGACTCGGCGGTGCGCTCGCCCAGCAGCAGGCTGTACTCCTTCTTGATGTGCTGGATGATCGCGTTGTCCAGCTCGTCGCCGGCCACCCGGATCGACTGGGCGGTGACGATGCCGCCGAGCGAGATGACCGCGACCTCGGTGGTGCCGCCGCCGATGTCCACGACCATGTTGCCGGTGGCCTCGTGGACCGGCAGGGCGGGGCCCA
>NZ_KN708638.1:2751752-2766791 GCF_000805335.1 Streptomyces sp. CT34
GATCGCCGCGGCCATCGGCTCCTCGATGATGTGGACCTGGCGGGCGCCGGCCTGGGTCGACGCCTCGATGACCGCGCGGCGCTCAACTCCCGTGATTCCGGAGGGAACGCAGACGACCACCCGCGGGCGGGCGAGGTAGCGCCGCTTGTGGATCTTCAGGATGAAGTAGCGGAGCATCCGCTCGGTGATCTCGAAGTCGGCGATCACGCCGTCCTTCAGCGGCCGTACGGCGACGATGTTGCCGGGCGTCCGGCCGATCATCTTCTTCGCCTCGGCACCTACGGCCAGGATGCCACCGGTGTTGGTGTTGATGGCCACGACCGACGGTTCGTTGAGAACGATGCCGCGGCCCCTGACGTACACCAGCGTGTTGGCGGTCCCGAGGTCGACAGCCATGTCACGGCCGATGAACGACATGTTGTTCCCCATGAGGATACGTCTGGCCTTCCCAACTGGAGCGAATGCTTACTTTGAGGTCGGCAGGAGGTGATGCGCTGTGAGGCGCGGAAGCCCCCATCGTAGTTCGTAGTGTTACCCACCCGAACACGCTGGGAGGCCGTTCCGCCATTGTCAGCCGTACACGCACCCGCCCCCCTCAATGGTGACGTCGTGTCGCGGGGATGCGTTCCCCCGATCGTGTCGTGTACACCAAGGGGCGACCGATGATTTCACCGGTCGCCCCTGGTCACAAGGGGGTTGGGTACCAATGGCGCGTCAGGAAATACCGGGGAAGAAAATCTTGATCTCGCGCTCGGCGGACTCTTCGGAATCCGAGGCGTGGATCAGATTTTCCCGGGTGATCGTTCCGAAGTCCCCACGAATGGACCCACTCGGGGCGGCAATCGGGTCAGTGGGCCCGGCCAGCGCCCGTACGCCCTCGATGACCCGCTCCCCCTCGACGACCAGCGAGACGACCGGGCCGGACGACATGAACTCCACCAGCGGCTCGTAGAAGTCCCGGCCGACGTGCTCGGCGTAGTGCTGCTCCAGAAGGGCGCGGTCGAGCGTGCGCAGCTCCAGCGCGCTGATCGTCCAGTTCGCCTTGCGCTCGATCCGGCCGATGATCTCGCCGATCAGGCCGCGCTTGACGGCATCGGGCTTGAGAAGGACGAGGGTGCGCTGGCTCACGAAGGGACTCCCTGTATATGAACGACGGTCAGCGGTGCCTTGAGGCTACCGGCTGCGCACGGGCCGTACGGTGCCGGGCCCCGGCGGCCGGGCCCGGCTCAGCCCGCGGCGGACGATTCGGCCGCGAACCGGGCCTTCGCTTCGTCGATCTTGCGGCCGAAGTGCACCGACGCCCACCACAGAGCGGCGAAGACACCGCCGAGGAAGTACATCGTGGGGATGACCAGGCCGCTGGCGATCAGGCCGATCTGGAGCACCCAGCCGAGCTGGACGCCGCCGGGGCGGTTCAGCATCCCGCACAGCAGGACGCTCAGCAGCATGGCGATTCCGCTGACCGTCCAGATCGTGGCCGCCGGCAGATCGGTGAGCTGCATCGCGACCAGACCGGCGAAGCCGATCACGAAGAACTCCCCTATCAGGGTGCTGGCACACAGCGTGCGCATGGTCAGTTCCTTCCCAGGAGCAGCCGGGCCTCGCCGACCGTGATCACCGAGCCGGTCACCAGCACGCCCGCGCCGGAGAACTCGCCCTCTTCCTCGGCCAGCGTGATCGCCGCCTCCAGGGCGTCGTCCAGCCGCGGCTCGACCTGGACCCGCTCGGCGCCGAAGACCTCGACGGCGACGGCGGCCAGCTCGTCCGGGTCCATCGCACGCTGGCTGGAATTACGCGTCACCACGACCTCGGCGAAGATCGGCTCGAACGCCTCCAGGAAGCCCCGGACGTCCTTGTCGGAGCTGGCCCCGACGACGCCCACCAGCCGGCTGAAACCGAACGCCTCGGTGACCGCCTCGGCCGCCGCCCGCGCGCCCGCCGGGTTGTGCGCGGCGTCCAGCACGACCGTGGGGCTGCGCCGGACCACCTCCATCCGGCCGGGCGAGGCGACCGCGGCGAACGCGGAGCGGATGGTGTCGATGTCGAGGGTGCGGGCGTGCTCGGAGCCGACGCCGAAGAACGCCTCGACGGCGGCGAGCGCGACCGCGGCGTTGTGCGCCTGGTGGGCGCCGTACAGCGGCAGGAAGATCTCCGGGTACTCGCCGCCCAGCCCGCGCAGCGTCAGCATCTGGCCGCCGACCGCCACCTCGCGGGAGAGCACCCCGAACTCCATGCCCTCGCGGGCGACCGTGGCGTCCACCTCGACGGCGCGCTTGAGCATCACCGAGGCGGCGTCCACCGGCTGCTGGGCGAGCACGACCGTCGCGTCCTTCTTGATGATCCCGGCCTTCTCGCCGGCGATCTGCTCGGGCGTCTCGCCGAGGCGGTCGGTGTGGTCCAGCGCGATCGGGGTGATCACCGCGACATCGGCGTCGATGACGTTGGTCGCGTCCCAGGTGCCGCCCATGCCGACCTCGACGACCGCCACGTCCACCGGGGTGTCCGCGAAGGCCGCGTACGCCATCGCCGTCAGCACCTCGAAGAAGGAGAGGCGGTATTCCTGCTGGGCGTCGACCATCTCCACGTACGGGGCGATGTCGCGGTAGGTCTCGATGAAGCGCTCGGCGGAGATCGGGCTGCCGTCCAGGCTGATCCGCTCGGTGATCGACTGGACGTGCGGGCTGGTGTACCGGCCGGTGCGCAGCTCGAAGGCGCAGAGCAGGGCCTCGATCATGCGGGCCGTGCTGGTCTTGCCGTTCGTCCCGGTGATGTGGATGGACGGGTACGCGCGCTGCGGGCTGCCCAGGATGTCCAGCAGGGCGACGATGCGCTGGACCGACGGGTCGAGCTGGGTCTCGCCCCAGCGGCCGGCCAGCTCCTCCTCGACGGCGCGCAGCGCGCGGTCGACCTCCGGGTCGGCGGGGCGGGCCGGGACCTGCTCCCCCTGCGGCGGTCCGGCCTGCGCGCGCAGGGTCCGGCTGCCGGCCTCGATCACGGCGAGGTCGGGGTCGCGTTGGGTCTCGGCCTCGACCATGTCGTCGAAGGCGTCGGTCGGGTCGGGGTCGTCGTTCTGGGGGCGCTCGCTCACGACGACAAGTCTACGAGCCACCTCTGACAGCGGGCACGCTGCGCCGCCCCCGCTCCCGCCGGGGCGGCCCTCGCGCCGCCGGTCAGGACAGCGCCGCCTGCATCATCGCCTTGGCGATCGGGGCCGCCAGCCCGTTGCCGGAGACCTCGTTGCGGGCCGCGTGCCCGTCCTCGACCATCACGGCGACCGCGACCCGGTGCCCCTTGCCGTCATCGGCGTACGAGACGAACCAGGCGTAGGGCGTACCGCTGTTGTTGACGCCGTGCTGGGCGGTGCCCGTCTTGCCGCCGACGGTCAGTCCGTCGATCTGCGCGTTGGAGCCGGTGCCCTTGTCCACGACCGTCTCCATCGCCGACCGCAGCTGTGCCGCGGTCCGCGCCGACATCACCTGGTGGTAGGTCTTCGGGCCGTTCTTCTGGACGGTGTTGCCGCCGCCGTCGGTGAGCCGGTCGACCAGCTGCGGGGCCTTCAGGTCGCCCCCGTTGGCGATCGCCGAGGCGACCATGGCCATCTGGAGCGGCGTCGCCTGGTCGTTGAACTGGCCGATCCCGGAGAGCGCTGTCTGCGCCTGGTCCATGTCCGACGGGTAGACGCTCTTGGCCGCACGGACCGGGACGTCCGTCTTGCCGTCGTTGAAGCCGAACTTCTCGGCCTGCGCCCGCACCTTGTCCTTGCCGAGGTCGACCGCCATCTTCGCGAAGACGGTGTTGCAGGAGTACTGGAGCGCGGTGCGGATGGTGGCGTTCTCGCAGGGCGCCGAGGAGCTCTCGTTGGTGAGCTTGGTGCTGGTGTCGGGCAGGGTGTACGGGTCGGGGCTGTTGGTGGGCTGGTCCACGGAGGAGTACAGGCCGTTCTCCAGCGCGGCGGCGGCGACCACCAGCTTGAAGGTGGAGCCGGGCGGCAGCGGCTGGCGCAGCGCGCGGTTCAGGTTCGGCTGCCGGCTGTCCTGCGACATCGCCTGCCAGGCCTTCTGGTCGGCGGTGCCGGACCCGGCGAACTTCCCCGGGTCGTACGACGGGGTGCTGACCATGCCGAGGATCCGGCCGGTCGCCGGGTCGAGCGCGACGGCGGCGCCGCTCTTGCCGCCGAGGGCGTCGTAGCCGGCCTTCTGGACCTTGGGGTCGATGGTGGTGGCCACGTCGCCGCCCCTGGGCCGCTCGTGCAGCAGCGAGTCGGCGGGGGTCTGGAGCCGGCTGTCGGTGCCGCCGAGCAGGTCGCCGTAGAGGCTCTCCAGCTGGGTGCTGCCGAAGATCTGCGAGGAGAAGCCGGTGACCGGGGCGTAGAGCGGGCCGTTCTTGTAGGTCCGCTTGTACTTCAGGCCGGCGTCCGTGGCGGCCGAGCCGGTGACCGGCTGCCCGCCGACGAGGATGTTGCCCAGCGGTGCCGAGTACTTGGCGATCGCCACCCGCGGATTGTGCGGGTCGTCGCGGTAGTCACTAGCCTTGGCGCCCTGGATCCAGGTGGCCCAGCCCATCAGCGCGAGGATCAGTGCGAGGCAGAAGACCGACACCCTTCGCAGTGGCTTGTTCATGGGCGCGGCTCCTCGGACTGGACGTGCGTTTTCCGCCGGAACTCCGGCATTCCGGTCCACGGTGCCTCGGCTTCATGAGAGCGCCATGAGAAGGGCGTACAACCGCGATGTGAGCCATCAGTCCGGTGGACGGGACAACCTTTCCGCCCTGATCGGCCCTCTTCCTCGGCGGGGTCTGCATGCCCCCGGAGTTCACACGACCGCAGCGGTCGGGAAAGCAGGAGCTGAAGACGCGTGCCGGCAATCAGTCAGCGGATGCATTTGGTGCTGCTCACCGCCTGGACCGTGCTGTGGTTCATCGTCGTGGAGCCGCACGGCGGCTTCTCGTGGCACTACCTGCGCACCGGCGGTGAGCTGATCTACCAGGGCAGCTCGGGCGACGGCACCGGCGGCCTCAACCTGTACGCGCACCACCCCGAGCTCCAGATGGGGCCGATCAGCTTCCTGACGGCCGGGCTGTTCAACCCCTTCCCCGAGGCCACCGGGCAGTTCCTGGCCGCGGCGCTGATGTCCGCGCTCGGCCTGGTCATCGTGGTGCTGGCCGGCCGCAGCGCCGCCCACCACTTCCTGGGCACCGGCACCAACCACCAGCGGCTGCGGCAGCGGGTACTGATCGCCGGGCTGGCCTTCATCCCCATGTGGATCGAGGTCGCGGTCCGCTTCGGGCACCTCGACGACGTACTGGCGCTGTTCTTCACCGCCCTCGCGGTGCGCGCGGTCACCCGCGGCAGCCCCGCGCTGACCGGTGCCTGCCTGGCCTTGGCGATGGACTCCAAGCCCACCGCGCTGGCCTTCGTCCCACTGCTGCTGGCGCTCCCACGGGACAAGTGGCTGCGCGCGGCCCTCTGGTGCGCGGGGCTGGTCGCGCTCGCCTGGCTGCCGTTCTTCCTCGGCGACGCCCAGTCCTTCGCCGCCGCCAAGTTCACCATCCCCAACCACCCGGCCTCCGCGCTGCGTTGGCTGGGCGTCGCCGACCCGAAGACCCCCGGCTGGGACCGGCCCGCGCAGTTCGCCCTCGGGCTCGTCCTGGGCGCGATAGCCGTCTGGCGCGGCCGGTGGGCGGCGGTGGTCCTACTGGGCGCCAACGCCCGGATCGTGCTGGATCCCAGCGTCTACACGTACTACACCGCCTCGGTGCTGCTGGGCACGCTGCTGTGGGACGTCATCGGCCAGCGCCGGCTGGTCCCGTGGTGGAGCTGGCTGGCCGTGATCATCCTCTACGGCAGTGTCTTCGTCGTCCCGGACGACTCTGTCCGCGGGCTGATCCGGCTGGCGTTCGTCGCGGTCTCCACCGGGTACGTGCTGCTCTGGCCGGTACGGGAGCGGGGCGGGCGCGGCGGGCGGCGGGGACGGCGCAGGCCCCCCGCCCGTACGGACGAGGGGCCTGAACTGCCCGCGGACGAGGAGCCTGCGGGCCGCGGGCCGGTGAACCCCGCGGTCCAGGGGCCTGCGGGCCCCGCGGACCAGGGGCCGGTCCCCGGCACGGGGCCGCTGCCCGGCGCCTGGACGCAGCCGTCGGCTACGCCGTGGGCAGGCCCGCCAGCTGCGCGGTGATCCGGACGATGTCCGCCTCCGCGGCTGCCAGTCGGCCGCGGATCTTCTCGACGACGTGCTCCGGCGCCTTGGCCAGGAACGCCTCGTTGCCGAGCTTCCCGGTGGCCTGGGCCTTCTCCTTCTCGGCGGCGGCCAGGTCCTTGGTGAGCCGCTTCCGCTCCGCCTCGACGTCGATGGCGCCGGACAGGTCCAGGGCGACCGTGGCACCCGCGACCGGCAGCGACGCGGTGGCGCTGAAGCCGTCGCCGGCCGGCTGGAGCCGCAGCAGCGACCGCATCGCGGCCTCGTGCGTCGCCAGCGCCGTACCGGACAGGTCCAGCCGGGCCGGGACCTTCTGGCCGGGCTGGAGCCCCTGGTCGGAGCGGAACCGGCGGACCTCGGTGACGACCTGCTGAACGGTCTCGATCTCCCGCTCGGCCGCCGCGTCCCGGAAGCCGCCCGGGGCGTCGGCCCCGGGAACGGCCACGGCCCGGGGCCAGTCGGCGATCACCACCGACTCGCCGCCGGTCAGCGTCGTCCACAGCGTCTCCGTGACGAACGGCACGATCGGGTGCAGCAGCCGCAGCGTGACGTCCAGCACCTCGCCCAGCACCCGGCGGGAGGCGTCGGCGGCCGGGCCGCCCGCCATGAACGTCGTCTTGGACAGCTCGACGTACCAGTCGAAGACCTCGTCCCAGGCGAAGTGGAAGAGGGTGTCCGACAGCTTGGCGAACTGGTAGTCGTCGTAGTACGCGTCGACCTCGGCGACGACCGCGTTGAGCCGGGAGAGGATCCACCGGTCGGTCGCCGACAGGGCTTCCGCGGGCGGGAGTTCGCCCTCCACCGTCGCGCCGTTCATCAGCGCGAAGCGGGTGGCGTTCCAGATCTTGTTGGCGAAGTTGCGGGAGCCCTGGACCCAGTCCTCGCCGATCGGGACGTCGACACCGGGGTTGGCGCCGCGGGCGAGGGTGAAGCGGACGGCGTCCGAGCCGTAGGCGTCCATCCAGTCCAGCGGGTTGACCGCGTTGCCGAAGGACTTGGACATCTTCTTGCCGAACTGGTCGCGGACCATGCCGTGCAGCGCGATGGTGTGGAACGGCGGGGTGCCGTCCATGGCGTACAGCCCGAACATCATCATCCGGGCGACCCAGAAGAAGAGGATGTCGTAGCCGGTGACCAGGACGGAGTTCGGGTAGAACTTCCCGACGCTCGGGGTCTGCTCGGGCCAGCCCAGCGTGGAGAACGGCCACAGGCCCGACGAGAACCAGGTGTCGAGGACGTCGGTGTCCTGGTGCCAGCCCTCGCCGGTGGGCGCCTCGTCGTCCGGTCCGACGCAGACGACCTCGCCGTTCGGGCCGTACCAGACCGGAATGCGGTGGCCCCACCACAACTGCCGGGAAATGCACCAGTCGTGAAGGTTGTCGACCCAGCCGAAGTACCGGGACTCCATCTCCTTGGGGTGGATCGCGACCTTGCCCTCGCGGACCGCGTCGCCCGCGGCCTTCGCCAGCGGGCCGACCTTGACCCACCACTGCATCGACAGCCGCGGCTCGATGGTGGTCTTGCAGCGCGAGCAGTGCCCGACGGAGTGGGTGTACGGGCGCTTCTCGGCGACGATCCGGCCCTCGGCGCGCAGCGCGCCGACGATCGCCGACCGGGCCTCGAAGCGGTCCAGCCCCTGGAACGGGCCGTGCGCGGTGATCACGCCGCGCTCGTCGAGGACGGCCAGGCTCGCCAGGCCGTGGCGGCGGCCGATCTCGAAGTCGTTCGGGTCGTGCGCCGGCGTGACCTTCACCGCACCCGTGCCGAACTCCGGGTCGACGTGCTCGTCCGCGACGACCGGGATGCGGCGGCCGGTCAGCGGCAACTCGATCTCGGTGCCGACGAGGTGGGCGTACCGCTCGTCCTCGGGGTGGACGGCGACGGCGGTGTCGCCCAGCATCGTCTCGGCGCGGGTGGTGGCGACGACGATCGCGGTGTCCCCGTCCCCGTACCGGATCGAGACCAGCTCGCCGTCGTCGTCCTGGTACTCCACCTCGATGTCCGAGATGGCGGTCAGGCAGCGCGGGCACCAGTTGATGATGCGCTCGGCGCGGTAGATCAGCTCGTCGTCGTAGAGCCGCTTGAAGATCGTCTGGACGGCCTTGGAGAGGCCCTCGTCCATGGTGAACCGCTCGCGGGACCAGGCCACGCCGTCGCCCAGGCGCCGCATCTGCCCCGAGATCTGGCCGCCGGACTCGTTCTTCCACTGCCAGACCCGCTCGACGAACGCCTCCCGGCCCAGGTCGTGCCGCGAGACGCCCTCCTTGGCGAGCTCCCGCTCGACGACGTTCTGGGTGGCGATGCCCGCGTGGTCCATACCCGGCTGCCACAGCGTCTCGTACCCCTGCATCCGCTTGCGGCGGGTGAGGGCGTCGATCAGCGTGTGCTCGAAGGCGTGGCCCAGGTGCAGCGAGCCGGTGACGTTCGGCGGGGGGATGACGACGGTGTACGGCGGCTTGTCGCTCTTCTCGTCCGCCTCGAAGTAGCCCCGCTCTACCCAGCGCTCGTACAGCGGCCCCTCTACCTCGGCCGGCGTGTACTGAGTCGGCAGTTCGGGGACGCTGTGCTTGGGCTGCTGAGTGTTCTCGGTCACGACCGACAGTGTACGGGCGGGAATGTAGCGGCTTCGAATCGGTTTCGCCCCCGGGGCACCGGTTGTCAGCGGCGTCGTACAGGATGTCGGCAGCGCACCACCACCATGCACGGAATTTCCGCGGCATCAGCAGTCACGAGGGGAACCGCTCCATGAGCTTCAACCAGCCGCCTCCCGGCCCGTACGGGCAGCAGCCCCAGCAGCCGGGTCCCTACGGCCAGCCGCAGCCGCCCGCCCCGCAGCCCGGCCACGGCTATCCGCAGCAGGGCGGCCAGGTCCCTCCGCAGCAGGGCTACGGCTACCCCCAGCAGGGCGACCAGGTCCCGCCGGCGCAGGGTTACGGCTACCCCCAGCAGGCCCCTCAGCAGCAGTACGCCCAGCCGCAGCAGCCCCACTTCGGCCAGCAGCCCCCGTACGGCGGCCAGCAGACCCCCTACGGGATGATCCCCGACACCCCGGAGACCGGCGGCGGCAACGGCAAGAAGATCGGCATCATCGTCGGCGCCGTCGCCGTCGTCGCGGCGATCGGTGTGGGCGTGTACTTCGTCTTCGGCTCGGGCGGCGATGTGAAGCCGTACACGATCTCGCTGGGCGACAGCCTGCTGAGCGGGCAGTTCCACAAGCAGGCGACGAACGGCGGTGCCGGCACCCAGGACTTCGCCAACAACAAGGACGCCAAGGCGCTCGGCATCACCAACAGCAAGGGCGTCACCGGCAATTACAAGGACGGCAGCGGGCTGCAGATGAACGTGGTCGGCATCTACGGCAACATCGCCGACCCGCAGGGCGCGGTGACCAAGATGTTCGCCAAGGTCGACGAGGGCTCGAAGCAGGAGGCCGAGCAGCAGCACGGCAAGATCGAGGACGTCACGCCCGTCACCGCGTTCTCCCCGAGCGACTTCGACGGCGCGGTCATGAAGTGCCGGACGCAGAAGATCAGCTTCTCGACGGGCGGCGTGAGCGCGTCCGTCAACGCCTCCACCTGCATCTGGGGCGACAGCAGCGCGCTGGGCGTGGTCCAGATGATCGCCATGCCGGACCCCCGCGGCGCCAGCTCCGCCACCACCCCGAGCGCCAAGGACCTCTCGGACAAGACCGCCAAGGTCCGGAACGAGGTCCGCAAGGACAAGTAGCGGGTCGAAGGAACGGGTCCGCACACGAGAACCGCCCGGCAGCAACTCCGCTGCCGGGCGGTTCTGTTGTACGTGAGGAGGGCGGACGCTAGGCGCTCTTCTCGTGGGGCTCGCCCGACTCGCCGCGGTTGCGCGGGACCAGGGTCGGGTTGACGTTGGAGTGCACCACGTCCTCGGTGATGACGACGCGGGCGACGTCCTTGCGGGACGGGATCTCGTACATCACCGCCTGGAGGACCTCCTCCATGATGGCGCGCAGCCCGCGGGCGCCGGTGCCGCGGAGGATGGCCTGGTCGGCGATGGCCTCCAGGGCCGGGCGGTCGAAGTCCAGCTCCACACCGTCGAGTTCGAAGAGCCGCTGGTACTGCTTGACCAGGGCGTTGCGCGGCTCCACCAGGATCTGGAGGAGCGCCTCGCGGTCCAGGTTGTGAACGGAGGTCAGGACCGGGAGGCGGCCGATGAACTCGGGGATCATGCCGAACTTCACCAGGTCCTCCGGCATGACCTCCTGGAGCTGGTCCTTGGACTCGACCTCCCGCTTGGAGCGGATGGTGGCGCCGAAGCCGATGCCCTTGGCGCCGGACCGGGCCTCGATGATCTTCTCCAGGCCGGCGAAGGCACCGCCGACGATGAAGAGGACGTTGGTGGTGTCGATCTGGATGAATTCCTGGTGCGGGTGCTTCCGGCCGCCCTGCGGCGGGACCGAGGCGGTGGTGCCCTCCAGGATCTTCAGCAGGGCCTGCTGGACGCCCTCGCCGGAGACATCGCGGGTGATCGACGGGTTTTCGCTCTTCCGGGCGACCTTGTCGATCTCGTCGATGTAGATGATGCCGGTCTCGGCCTTCTTGATGTCGAAGTCCGCGGCCTGGATCAGCTTGAGGAGGATGTTCTCGACGTCCTCGCCGACATAGCCGGCCTCGGTCAGCGCGGTCGCGTCCGCGAACGCGAAGGGGACGTTGAGCATCCGGGCCAGGGTCTGCGCGAGCAGCGTCTTGCCGGAGCCGGTGGGGCCGAGCAGCAGGATGTTGGACTTGGCGAGTTCGATGCCCTCGTCGCCGCGGCCCGGTCCGTTCTCGCCCGCCTGCACCCGCTTGTAGTGGTTGTAGACGGCCACCGAGAGCGCCTTCTTGGCGGGCTCCTGGCCGACGACGTAGCCGTTGAGGAACTCGTAGATCTCGCGGGGCTTGGGGAGTTCCTCCCAGCGCACCTCGGAGGTCTCGGCGAGCTCCTCCTCGATGATCTCGTTGCAGAGGTCGATGCACTCGTCGCAGATGTACACACCAGGCCCCGCGATGAGCTTCTTCACCTGCTTCTGGCTCTTTCCGCAGAACGAGCACTTGAGCAGATCGCCGCCGTCACCGATGCGTGCCACGAGGTGAATCCCCTTCGCCTGGGATCCGCATTGCTCCGCGGACCCGGGTGCTTGCCTATCGACGGTACCTTGCCGGGCCCCCCGTACGGGCCCCCCTTGGACCGACTCGGTTCACTCGGTCCAAGGGGGCAACACTCCGGCGCATTTCGCGAAGATCGCGATCAGACGGAGACGGAGGTCTTCCGCGTCGAGACGATCTGGTCGACCAGACCGTACGCCAGGGACTCCTCGGCGGTCAGGATCTTGTCGCGCTCGATGTCCTCACGGATCTTCTCGATCGGCGTGGACGAGTGCTTGGCCAGCATCTCCTCCAGCTGCTGGCGCATCCGCTGGATCTCGCGGGCGGCGATCTCCAGGTCGGAGACCTGGCCGCGGCCGGTCTCGCTGAACGGCTGGTGGATCAGGACCCGGGCGTTGGGCAGCGCCATCCGCTTGCCGGGGGTGCCGGCGGCGAGCAGCACGGCCGCGGCGGAGGCCGCCTGGCCCATGCAGACCGTCTGGATGTCCGGCTTCACGAACTGCATCGTGTCGTAGATCGCGGTGAGCGCCGTGAAGGAGCCGCCGGGGCTGTTGATGTAGACCGAGATGTCGCGGTCCGGGTCCATCGACTCCAGGCACAGCAGCTGCGCCATGACGTCGTTGGCGGAGGCGTCGTCGATCTGCACGCCGAGGAAGATCACCCGCTCCTCGAAGAGCTTGGCGTAGGGGTCGTACTCACGGACGCCCTGCGAGGTGCGCTCGACGAAGCGCGGGACGATATAGCGGGACTCGGCGGTCATGCCGGAGAACTCGGCCTGAGGGCGCTCGTAGAGGCCGCTTCCGGGGAAGTTGTTCATCTGGGGGTTCACCGTCCTGGTGGCGAAGGGGCTGGGGTCGACTGCGAGGCGTGAATCCGGGGATCAGGCCCCGGTGCCGCCCCCGCCCGGGACACTGGCGGCGGAGTGCATGACTTCGTCGATGATGCCGTACGCCTTGGCCTCCTCGGCGCTGAACCAGCGGTCACGGTCGGCGTCCTTGGTCCACTGCTCCAGCGTCTGGCCGGTGTGGTGCGCGGAGAGCTCGCCCAGGCGCTTCTTCGTACGGAGCAGCTGGTCGGCGTGGATCTTGATGTCCGAGGCCGAGCCCGCCAGGCCGGCGGAGGGCTGGTGGATGAGGATCTCGGCGTTCGGCAGCGCGAAGCGCTTGCCCGGGGTGCCGGCGCTCAGCAGGAACTGGCCCATCGAGGCGGCGAGGCCCATGGCGATGGTGACCACGTCGTTCTTGATGTACTGCATGGTGTCGTAGATCGCCATGCCGGCCGGGACCGAACCACCCGGGGAGTTGATGTAGAGGTAGATGTCCTTGTCCGGATCAGCGGCGAGGAGAAGCAGCTGCGCCGTGATCTTGTTGGCGATGTCGTCGTCGACCGGCTGGCCGAGGAAGATGATCCGCTCGCCGAGCAGCCGGTTGTAGACCTGGTCGCCGAGGCCACCGAAGGTCGGCTCAGCGGCGGCGGAAGGCATCGGGATCGTCACGTGTCCACCTGCTCGTTGTCGGACGGCTCGCGACCGTCTCAGCGTCGTCTTCTGGGGCGCGGGGACCGGCGCCGTGTGGTGCGCCCGGCGCGCGTTCGGAAACTCCCCTGCCCTCGTATCTACGGACCCTAACGCGCAGGTCGGACAACGCCATCCCGCAGCGAGAACTGTTCGCTGTGAGCGCAGGCTCACCGACCGGGATGACGTACGGGCCCGAACACGCACACGTGCGTGTTCGGGCCCGTACTCAGAGCTCGAAGAGCCCGGGGAGCCCCCGGACGGCCGGGGCTCAGCCCTCGGTCTTCGCGGCCTCCTCGACCTTCGCCTCGGCGCCCTCGGCCTCGGCGACGACGGCCTCGGCGGCCTCGGTCTCCTCCTCGTCCTCCAGGTCGACGACCTGGCCGTTGGAGTCCTTGACCGTGGCGGCCTCGACGACCACCGCGAGGGCCTTGCCGCGGGCGACCTCGCCGACCAGCATCGGGACCTGGCCGCCCTCGACGACCGCCTGGGCGAACTGGTCCGGGCTCATGCCGGAGGACTGGGCGCGGCGCATGAGGTGCTCGGTGAGCTCCTCCTGGCTGACGTTCAGCTTCTCCTTGTTGACCAGCTCGTCGAGGATGAACTGGGTCTTGATGCCCTTCTCGGCCTGCTGCCTGGTCTCGGCGTCGAACTCCTCCTCGGTCTTGCCCTGGATCTCCAGGTACTTCGCGAGGTCGAGGCCCATCTGGCCGAGCTGGTGGTGCTCCAGGTTGTGCTTGCGGGTCTGGATCTCGTCCGCGAGCAGCTTCTCCGGCATCGGCACCTGGACGAGCTTGAGCAGCTCGTCCAGGACCTTCTCCTGCGCCTGGGTGGCCTGGTCGTACTTCTTCATCTGCTCAAGGCGCTTGCGGCTGTCCGCGCGCAGCTCCTCAAGGGTGTCGAACTCGCTGGCCAGCTGCGCGAAGTCGTCGTCCAGCGCGGGCAGTTCGCGGGACTTGACCTCGGTGACGTCGACCTTGACCTCGGCCTCCTTGCCCTGGGCGGAGCCGCCCTTGAGCTCGGAGGTGAAGGTGGCGCTGCCGCCGGCCTCCAGGCCCTTGACGGCCTCGTCGATGCCGTCGAGGAGCTCGCCGGAGCCGACGGTGTACGTGACGCCCGTGGCGACGCCGTCCTCCAGGACCTCGCCGTCGACCTTGGCCTCCAGGTCGACGGTCAGCACGTCGCCGTCCTGGGCGGCGCGCTCGGCCGGGGTGGTGGTGGCGAAGCGCTCACGCAGCTGCTCGACGGACTTGTCGACGTCCTCGTCCGACACCTCGACGGCGTCGACCTCGACCTCGATACCGGAGTAGTCCGGGATCTCCAGGGCGGGGCGGATGTCGACCTCGGCGGTGAAGGCCAGCAGCTCGTTGTCCTTGAGCTCGGTGATGTCGACCTCGGGCTGGCCGAGGACGTTCAGCTCAGCCTCGTTGACCGCTTCGGTGTAGAACTTCGGGAGCGCGTCGTTGACGGCCTCTTCCAGGACGGCGCCGCGACCGAACCGCTGGTCGATGACGCGGGCCGGGATCTTGCCCCGACGGAAGCCCTTCACCGTGACCTGCTGGTTGATCTTCTTGTACGCCGCGTCGAGGCTGGCCTTGAGCTCCTCGAAGGGCACCTCGACAGTGAGCCGAACCCGAGTCGGGTTCAGGGTCTCCACGGCGCTCTTCACGGTTCGGTCTCCTTGGGGCTGACTTCTGGGGTTTTGCCTGAGATCTTCCGGTTCCGGCAGATTCAGATCTTCCGGGTCCGGCAGATCCCGGCCCGGCCGATCGCGCCCGGTACAAAAGACACACAGGCACGCAGCTTGCATAGTAACCGCAAGGAGGAGGGCACCCACAACGCGATCTCGAACGGCCGTCGAGCGATCTCGAACGGCCACTGACGCCGTCTCCGCGGCGCCGGGCGGGTACCAACTGGTCGGGGTGGCCGGATTCGAACCGACGACCTTCCGCTCCCAAAGCGGACGCGCTACCAAGCTGCGCCACACCCCGTCGGTGCGACACGTAGGGTACATGGCCGCGGACTCTGCGGCTGCCAGATTATCCGGAGCGCGATGCGGTGTGCGGCGGACCGCCCTGACCCGCTACGATGCTCTGCGTGCCGAGGTCCAGCGACCGTCGGCACTCGCGGGCGTAGCTCAATGGTAGAGCCCCAGTCTTCCAAACTGGCTACGCGGGTTCGATTCCCGTCGCCCGCTCCGAATCGGCCCCCGGGC
>NZ_KN708638.1:2766801-2772554 GCF_000805335.1 Streptomyces sp. CT34
TTCCCGGCACTCGGAATTCCGGGGTCACCACGGCGTGCCCGGACCGGAGCACTATCGGCATCCAGCGCGGTATCACCATGTCGCATTCGGCCGCGGAGCGTGGGGCGGCTCGACGGTGGCCGGCTCATCCGGCGAAACGAGCCCCGCCGTGGCGCAATTTCCGCGGAAAGCGGAAGACCAATGCGGAGCGGGCCGGGTGGGCGTTCTGGAGGGAATTCGCGAGGGCCGGATGCGGCATCCGCTCGGCGGTTACCGAGGCGCGTGACGAGAACGGTCGGCCGGCTTGTTCCCAGGGGGTTCCGGGGAGCGGGCGCACCGGCACGGGTTCGCTTCCGAGGTCGAGCAGACCGGGGAATCCGTGGACCGAGTCGCCCAGGAGTAACCGATTCCGGGCGTCCAGGACGGTCGTCCGGTTCGTCCGTGGCCGACGGTCACCTCACGCCACTGGCCGGAAGGCAGTTCCCCAGAGGAGACCACGTCATAATTCTTCGCTCAGCAGAACTGCGGCGGCACTACGGCGGTGACGAGGCGAACTCGTACCGCTACGGACCACAACTCGCGGATATCGGAAAGCGTCGGTCCGCCGGACACCCGCATTCCCCTTTGCCGATGGGGTACTTGTGTCGATCGCGGGGGTGGCTAGGGTGCACTCATGGAGATCTGGATCAATCCTGCCTGTTCCAAGTGCCGTTCCGCCGTGCAGCTGCTCGACGCGGAGGGGGCCGAGTACACCGTGCGGCGCTATCTCGAAGTGCCGCCGAGCGCCCAGGAGTTGCGGGAGGTGCTGGAGCGGCTGGCACTGGAGCCGTGGGACATCACCCGCACCCAGGAGGCCGAGGCGAAGGAACTCGGGCTGAAGGACTGGGGCCGTACGGCGGGCGACCGCGAGCGGTGGATCGAGGCGCTGGCGGCGCACCCCCGGTTGATCCAGCGTCCGATCATCACCGCCGACGACGGGTCGGCACTGGTGGGACGCAGCGAGGATGCGGTGCGGGATGCGCTGGGGCGGACCGGGGGTGGACGGACCCCCTGAGCCCGGTCCGCGGACCGGCCTAGAACGTGATGTGGTTGATGGTCTGCGCGATGGAGGTCAGGAACCGGTTGATCGACGGCGCCATCCCCGTGGAGGCGAGGAAGAAGCCGAAGAGTATGGCGACGAGCGCCGGGCCCGCCTTGATCGACTTCTGTCTGATCAGAACGACGAGGATGATCCCCAGCATCAGGACAACTGACAGCGAAAGAGCCACAACTGATCACACCCTCGGTCGGAACGCCTCACCGGCCCTGGGGCATGCCGCGCACACCCCCGGCACCCATCGTGCCATCAACTCTTTGCCCATCGCAGGCAGGTGACGAATCTTCGGCCAACGCTTTGTCCGCTTCATGGGGTTGGCGTGAAGTGGGGTGAGTGTGGGGTTGTGGGGTGATGTCCGGGTGGCGGCGGAGAGGTGAGGTGCGGCCGGCCGGAAGAGGCGCGGCTGCGGTCCGTGAGCACCGCCATCCGGGCGGCGATCCGGTCGGCCGGGGCGCCCTCCAGCCGGTCGGCCCGGGCCCCCTCGGCGAGGAGAAGTACCTGGTCGGCCCGGGCGGCGGCGACCGGGTCGTGGGTGACCATGACGACCGTGGCGCCGAGGGCGTCGACGGTGTGCCGCAGGACGGCCAGGACCTCGGCCGCGGTCGCGGCGTCCAGGGCGCCGGTCGGCTCGTCGGCGAAGATCACGTCCGGTGCGGTGACCAGGGCGCGGGCGATCGCCACCCGCTGCTGCTGGCCCCCGGACAGCTGGCCGGGACGACGCCGGGCGTGATCGTGCAGGCCGACGCGGGCCAGGACCTCGGCCGCCCGCCCGCGGTCCGGGCGCTTGCCGGCCAGCCGCAGCGGCAGCAGGACGTTCTGCTCGACGGTGAGTGCGGGCAGCAGGTTGAACGTCTGGAAGACGAAGCCCAGCCGGCTGCGGCGCAGTGCGGCCAGCCGGCCCTCGCGGAGCCGGGTGATCTCGGTGCCGGCCAGGCGGACGGAGCCGGCGGAGGGGCGGTCGAGGCCGGCCGCGCACTGGAGGAAGGTGGACTTCCCCGAGCCCGAGGGGCCCATCACGGCGGTGAACGAGCCGTGCGGCAGGGCCAGGTCCATTTCGCGCAGGGCGTGTACGGCGCCGGCGCCACGGCCGTACCGGCGGCACACCCCGCGTAGTTCCACGGCGTATCCACCGCTCATCGGCAACTCCCCGTTCCGTGCGGTCGACCGGTCTCTCCGGCGACGGCCGGTCACTGCGTTTCACCGTAGGGAGCGGGCGCCTTGTCCTGCCATGAGGAAGGCCGCCGGACGCTCCGGGGGAAAGCCCCACCCCCGAGGGGCGCGCGGACGGGGGCGGCGGACCGGGCGCCGACGCCCACGGCTTCGGGACGACCGGCCCGGCCGCGAACATCGCCACCGCGCTGCCGGCCCGCGGCGAGTTCGCTCATCCTGGCGACGATGGCGGCGGGCGCCGGGACCGACGACCGGCCGTCCGCGTTCATCGCCGGGGACGTCCTGATCCCGGCCGTCCTCGGCCCGCCGGCCGCCGGCCGGTCCGGGCTGCCGGCCCGCGCCCTGCCGGGCGGGCGAGGGGGCCGCCGTACGGACCGGAGGCGGGGCGGGCGGCTACGCGTCCCGGCAGATCAGCAGCAGTGCCCGGTCGTCGTTGACGTCCTTGGCGACGGCCTCGATGAGGTGCCAGGCGGCGCCCGCGAAACCGCTGTACACATAGCGCTCGGCCTCGCCGGTCAGCCGGTCGATGCCCTCGGCGATATCGCGGTCGGCGGCCTCCACCAGGCCGTCGGTGAACATCATCAGCACGTCGCCGGGGCGCAGCGTGCCTTTGACCGGGTCGAACTGGGCGCCGTCGTAGACCCCGAGCAGCGGCCCCTCCCCCGCCTTCTCCTCCCAGCGGCCGGTGCCCGCGCTGAGCTGGAGGGCGGGCAGGTGGCCCGCGGAGAGGAGTTCGTAGTCCCCGGACTCCAGGTCGAGGACGAGGTGGATGGAGGTGGCGAACCCCTCGTCCCAGTCCTGCCGCAGGAGGTAGCCGTTGGCGGCGGGCAGGAAGCCGTGCGGCGGGAGGGAGCCGAGCAGTCCGCCGAAGGCGCCGGAGAGGAGCAGCGCGCGGGACGCGGCGTCCATGCCCTTGCCGGAGACGTCGGTGAGCACGACTTCGAGGATGTTGCCGCCCTGGGTGCGCGAGGCCACCACGAAGTCGCCGGAGAAGGACTGGCCGCCGGCCGGGCGGAGCGCCATCTCGTGGTGCCAGCCCTCGGGCAGCTTGGGCAGCGCGCTCTGGACCCGGATCCGCTCGCGCAGGTCGAAGAGCATGGTGCCGCCGCGCCGCCAGGGCACCCCGACCCGGCTGCGGAACTGCGCGATCAGCAGCCCGAAGAGCCCGACCGCGGCGACCACCAGGACCGTGCCGGGGGTGATCCGGTCGGGCCCCTCGTCGTACGGGCCGAACAGCGCGGCCTCGACGATCAGCGCGGTGGCCGAAGCGGCGTACAGGACAAGGAGGTTGGCCGGCCGCAGCAGCAGCCCGCCGGCGATGATCGGGAGGACCAGCGCGGTGGGCGCGAACCACTCCGAGTGCCAGAGGGTGCCGGCGGCGATGGCGGGTATGGCGGCGAGCAGGGCGGCCAGGGCGAGCCAGTCGGAGCCGTCGCCGCGGAAGTAGTCGACTCCGGCCTTGCGCATGCCGATGCGGGCCCGGTGCAGACCTCTGCGCATCCGGGCCGTCAGGGTTTCCGCTCCCGGGCCGCGTGTCATTGCTCTGGGACCTTATCCACCCGTTCGGCGGTGCGTCGATTCGCCGCACGTCACCCAGGGGAATTGCCGGGAAATCGCGTTCGAGATGCGGTCGCGCGGCCGGAGTTCGCCCTGCTAGGCATGGCTTATGACGACAGAGTTGCAGCCGCTGCGATGGACCGAGTGGGATGCCTGGTTCGACACGTTGGACGTGGCCTTCGGAGGGGTCGCGGACTCCTCGGAGCGGCGTGCGTGGTGGCGGGAGATCACCGAGATCGACCGGATGATGGCGGTCCGGGAGGGCGCGGCCACCGTCGCCACGGGCGGCGCCTTCTCGTTCGGACTAACGGTGCCGGGCGGCGCGGAGTTGCCGGTCGCCGGGGTCACGGCGGTCTGTGTGCTGCCGACGCACCGCCGCCGCGGGGTGCTGCGCTCGATGATGCGCCACCAGCTGACGGACGTTCACGAGCGCGGTGAGGCGCTGGCGGTACTGACCGCCTCCGAGCCGGCGATCTACGGGCGCTTCGGTTACGGCGCGGCCACCCGGGAGCTGCGGATGACGGTGGACACGGTGCGGCTGGCCGCCCCGGAGCTGCCCGGGGTGGACGGTGTGCGGCTGCGGCTGGTGGACCCGGTGGCCGCGGTGCCGGACTGCGAGCGGGTCTACGCCCAGCTGGTACCGGAGCGGCCGGGCATGCTCGCCCGGCGGCCGGGCTGGGAGCGGCAGGGGGTGCTCGACCCGGAGAGCGAGCGGGACGGGGCCGGGATGCTCCAGTGCGTGCTGGCCGAGGTGGACGGCGAGGTGCGGGGCTATGCCCGGTACGCCGTCAAGCCGGAGTGGGGCGGCGCCGGGCCGAACGGGCAGGTGCGGGTGCGGCAGATCGACGCGCTGGACCCGGTGGCCTACGCGGCGCTGTGGCGCTATCTGTTCGGGATCGATCTGACCGCGTCGGTGGCGGTGCGCGGCCGGCCGGTCGACGACCCGCTGCCGCTGCTGGTGGCGGACCAGCGGCGCTGCCGACTGGGCGTGCGCGAGGCGCTGTTCCTCCGGCCGGTGGACGTGGGGGCCGCGCTGGCGGCGCGCACGTACCGGACGCCGGTGGAGGTGGTGCTGGAGGTCGCGGACGACTTCTGCCCGTGGAACGCGGGGCGCTGGCGGCTGGCCGGGGACGAGAAGGGCGCGGTCTGCGAGCGGACCGCCGATCCGGCCGATCTCGCGCTGTCCGTAGGGGAGTTGGGCTCGGCCTATCTGGGCGGTGTCTCGCTGACGGCGCTGGCGCGGGCCGGCCTGGTGCGGGAGCTGCGGCCGGGAGCGCTGGCGGCGGCCACCCTCGCCTTCGGGTCGGACGTGGCGCCCTGGCTGCCGCACGGGTTCTAGCCGTACGGCCCGGGGCTTTGGGCCGTACGGCCCCCGGCCGCGTGTGTCGGACGGCCCCTACGGCCGCCGCGCCGTGGGCGGTTGGCAGCCCGGGCACCAGAAGAGGTTGCGGGCGGCGAGGCCGGCGGTGCGGATCTCGCTGCCGCAGATGTGGCAGTGGTCGGCGGCCCGGCGGTAGACGTACACCTCGCCGCCGTGGTCGTCGACGCGCGGCGGGCGGCCCATGGCCTCGGGCAGGTGCTCGGGGCGGACGGTGTCGATCCGGTTGTGCCGGACGCCCTCGCGCATCAGGGACACCAAGTCGGCCCAGATCGCGTCCCATTGGGCGCGGGTGAGGTCGCGGCCCGGGAGGTAGGGGTCGATGCCGTGCCGGAAGAGGACCTCGGCGCGGTAGACGTTGCCGACGCCGGCGATCACCTTCTGGTCGAGGAGCAGCGCCGCGATGGTGGTGCGGCTGCGGGCGACCCGCTGCCAGGCGTGGGCGCCGTCGTCGCCGGGGCGCAGCGGGTCGGGGCCGAGCCGGGCGTGTATCGCCTGCTTCTCGGCGTCGGTGATCAGGGCGCAGGTGGTGGGGCCGCGCAGATCGGCGTGGTGGCGGGGGCCGGCCAGCCG
>NZ_KN708638.1:2772564-2779301 GCF_000805335.1 Streptomyces sp. CT34
CGAGCTTGCCGAAGAGGCCGAGGTGGATGTGGACCCAGCGGTCCGGGCCGAAGCCGAGGAAGAGGTGTTTGCCGTGCGCCTCGGCGGTGTCCATGACCTGGCCCTCGACGAGCGCCGCGCCGTCCGCGAACTTGCCCTGCGGGCTGCTCGCCCGGACCGCTTCGCCCTCGAAGCGGTCCCGGTGGTCCAGCGCGAGGCGGTGGATGGTGTGCCCCTCGGGCATCGGGTCGTCCTCCAGTGGGCGCGCCCGCCCGCCCCGGTGGGCGCCGGGGGGGAACGGGCGGCGGCGGGGTCCGGCGGTCAGTGGTGCTGCGGGTGGTGGGCCGGGATCGGGGGGAGCTCGCCGGTGATCTCGTAGCGGGAGAGCATCTCGATCCGGCGGGTGTGCCGCTCCTCGCCGGAGTACGGGGTGGCGAGGAAGACCTCGATGAAGCGGGTCGCCTCCTCGACGGTGTGCATCCGGCCGCCGACCGAGATGACGTTGGCGTTGTTGTGCTCCCGGCCGAGCTTGGCGGTCTCCTCGCTCCAGGCCAGCGCGGCGCGTACGCCCTTGACCTTGTTGGCGGCGATCTGCTCGCCGTTGCCGGAGCCGCCGATCACGATGCCGAGGCTCTCCGGGTCGGCGGCGGTGCGCTCCGCGGCGCGCAGGCAGAACGGGGGGTAGTCGTCCTGGGCGTCGTAGATGTGCGGGCCGCAGTCGACGGGCTCGTGGCCGTGGGCCTTGAGCCAGTCGACGAGGTGGTTCTTGAGGTCGAAACCTGCATGGTCGGAGCCGATGTACACGCGCATGGCACGAGTGTGGCACGACGTTGTGGGGGTAGGCGCCACCGGGGCTTTGTGCCGCCGGCGGCGACTCCGTACAACTCGTCGGTAACCACAACGATCCACAACGATCCGGGTTCGGGCTCTTCCAAACGGTCGTTCACAACGTTCTAATGCCTTGGTTCCACAACCAGAACCACAGAAGGACGGTGCACATATATGGGCGCGCACCCTCCCCCGAGCTCCGCAGGAGCAGGGGGCACCCCCACCACCAACGTGGTCCCCGCCGCCGGCGATCCCGGCGGCGGAGCCACCGGGGGGCAGTCGCAGGGCGGACTGCAGGCAGGACTCAAGAACCGCCATCTGTCGATGATCGCCATCGGCGGGGTCATCGGCGCAGGTCTGTTCGTCGGTTCCGGAGCCGGGATCAAGGCCGCCGGCCCCGGCATCCTCCTCTCCTACGCACTGACCGGCCTGCTGGTGGTGCTGGTGATGCGGATGCTGGGCGAGATGGCCGCGGCCTCGCCGACGTCCGGGTCGTTCTCGGCGTACGCGGACCGGGCGCTGGGCCGCTGGGCGGGCTTCACGATCGGCTGGCTGTACTGGTTCTTCTGGTCGGTGGTGCTGGCCGTGGAGGCGACCGCGGCGGCGTCGATCCTGACCGGCTGGGTCCCGGCCGTCCCGCAGTGGGCCTGGGCGCTGCTGGTGATGATCGCGCTGACCGGTACGAACCTGGTGTCGGTGGGCTCGTTCGGCGAGTTCGAGTTCTGGTTCGCCGGGATCAAGGTCGTGGCGATCGTGATCTTCATCGTGGTCGGCGCGCTGGCGATGTTCGGGCTGCCGCCAGGGCACCACGCGGTGGGCACGGTCAACCTGACCGGGCACGGCGGCTTCCTGCCGAAGGGGCCGGGCGCGATCCTCTCCGGCATGCTGCTGGTGGTCTTCTCCTTCATGGGCAGCGAGATCGTGACGCTGGCGGCGAGCGAGTCGCCGAACCCGGTGGTGGCCGTCCGCAAGGCCGTCAACAGCGTCATCTGGCGGATCGCGCTGTTCTACATCGGGTCGATCACGGTGATCGTGACGCTGCTGCCGTGGGACGACCCGGGGGTGGCCAAGAGCCCGTACGTGGCGGTGCTGAAGTCGCTGAACATCCCGTACGTGGACGTCGTGATGGACGTGGTCGTGCTGACCGCGGTGCTGTCCTGCCTGAACTCCGGGCTCTACACGGCGTCCCGGATGGCGTTCTCGCTCGGTGAGCGCGGGGACGCGCCCAGGGCGTTCGCGACGGTCAACAAGGGCGGTGTGCCGGCGGTGGCGATCTGGGCGTCGGTGGCCTTCGGCTTCATCGCGACGATCTTCAGCTACACGTCGAAGGACACCGTCTTCCAGTTCCTGCTCAACTCGTCCGGCGCGGTGGCGCTGTTCGTCTGGCTGGTCATCTGCTTCTCGCAGCTGCGGATGCGCCGGACGCTCGAACGGGAGGCGCCGGAGCGGCTGTCGGTGCGGATGTGGCTGTACCCGTGGCTGACCTACGCCACCATCGCGCTGATCGTCTTCGTCGTGGGCTACATGTTCTACGACAAGGACGGCCGGGTGCAGATGGTGCTGTCGGTGGTGGCGGCCGTGGTGGTGCTGGCGGTCGGGCTGGCCCTGGAGCGGCGGCGCCGCGGGCACGCCGCCGCGGCGGCCGGGGAGAGGCCGGAGGCGGCGGAGGCCGCCGAGGGCGCGTAGCCGCTCCTCGCACACGGCGGGGCCCGCACCGTGGAAATCGGTGCGGGCCCCGCCGTGTTGCGGTGCGTCAGCCGCGCCGGCCGGCCAGCTTCCAGGCGGCCGGCAGGGCGCCCATGGCCAGCGCGATCTTGAGGGCGTCGCCGAGGAGGAACGGCACCATGCCGACGGCGACGGCCTTGCCGAGGGGCATCCCGGTGCCGAGGGCGAGGAAGGGGACGCCTGTGGCGTAGATGAGGGCGTTGCCCGCGGCCATGGTGGCGGCGGTGCGCAGCACTCCGCGGTCGCCGCCGCGGCGGGCCAGTGCGCCCACGGCGGTGGCGGCCAGCAGCATGCCGAGGACGTAGCCGAAGGTGGCGCCGCCGGCACCCGAGGCGCCGCCCGCGAACCAGGGCATCCCGGCGACGCCGGCGACGGCGTACAGCGCGAGCGAGAGCAGACCGCGGCCGGCCCCGAGGGAGGCGCCGACCAGGAGGGCGGCGAAGGTCTGGCCGGTGACCGGGACCGGGGAGCCGGGGATCGGCACGGCGATCTGGGCCGCGACACCGGTGAGGACGGCGCCGCCGGCGACCAGCGCGGCGTCGCGGACCCGTGCGCGGGTGGCGGTGGCGGCCGGCAGCAGGTCGGCCAGGACCTCCCCCAAGCTCTCGACTGCGCTCGAGCAGGGGGTACCCCCATCGGATTTGGTCAGGGCGGCTGTGCTCATCGGTACTCCGCGGGGTGAGAGGGATGCGGGGGTCGGGACGCGATGACGTTAGTCCAGCGGGCCGTTGGCGATCATCGTGTGGCGCCGACAAAGCCGTACCGGCCCGCTTGGAGGGTTCCGAACATCCGCCAGAATGCCGGGCGTTGCCGGGTCGCGGGGCGTCTTTGCAGGTCACGTGATGCTCATCACGGTCGAGGGGGCGAGCGGGCACCGGTTTTGTGGTAGTGCGAGGCGGGCGGCGACACTGGGGGCGACCCGCGGTGACCTGTGGAGTTCCCCCAAAGCCGTCGGCGGCCCGGCCGCCCTGTCGCGAGAGTACGAGCCATGCACGACGCACCGCCTGCGGTCGGGAAAGAGCCGGAAGAGCAGCCGGAAGAACAGCCGAAAGAGCAGGAGCCGCTGTCCACCGGGCTGAAGCAGCGCCATCTGACGATGCTGGGGCTGGGCGGGGTGATCGGCGCGGGGCTGTTCGTGGGCTCCGGGGCGGGGATCTCGGTGGCCGGGCCGGGCATCGTGCTGTCGTATCTGATCGCCGGCGCGCTGGCGATGCTGATCATGCGGATGCTCGGGGAGATGTCGGCGGCGATGCCGGCGTCGGGGGCGTTCTCGGTGCACGCGGAGCGGGCGCTGGGGCGCTGGGCCGGGTTCAGCGTCGGCTGGCTGTACTGGTTCCTGCTGGTGGTGGTGCTCGCGGTGGAGGCCACCGGGGCGGCGCAGATCGCGCACGGCTGGGTGCCGGCGGTGCCGCAGTGGGGCTGGGTACTGGTCTTCATGATCGCCTTCACCGTCGCCAACCTGTCCGCGGTGAAGAACTTCGGGGAGTTCGAGTTCTGGTTCGCCACCCTGAAGGTCGCGGCGATCGTGCTGTTCCTCGCGCTGAGCCTGCTGGCCGTCTTCGGCGTGCTGCCGGACACCAGGCCGGTCGGGCTGGCCAACCTCACCGGGCAGGGCGGCTTCCTGCCGCACGGTTGGGGCGGGGTGGTCTCCGGTGTCCTCGCGGTGGTGTTCGCCTTCGGCGGGCTGGAGGTGGTCACCATCGCGGCGGCCGAGTCGGACGACCCGGCGCGCGCGGTGGGCCGGGCGGTGCGCAGCGCGGTGTGGCGGATCCTGTTCTTCTACGTGGGGTCGATGCTGGTCATCGTGACCGTGCTGCCCTGGTCGTCGATGCGGCCGGGCCGGAGCCCGTACGTGATGGTGCTGGACCACATCGGGGTGCCGGGCGCCGGGCAGATCATGAACGTCGTGGTGTTCGTGGCGCTGCTCTCGGCGCTGAACGCCAATCTCTACGGTTCGTCGCGCATGGTGTTCTCGCTGGCGGAGCGCGGCGAGGCGCCGCGCGGGCTGCTGAAGGTGTCCCGCGGAGGGGTGCCGCGCCGGGCGGTGCTGGCGTCGGTGGCGTTCGGCTTCGTCTCCGTCCTGCTGAATCTCAAGTGGCCGGATTCGGTCTTCCTCTACATGCTCAACGCGGTCGGCGCGGTGCTGCTGTTCGTCTGGGGGCTGATCGCCGTCTCCCAGCTCCGGCTCCGGCCGCGTATCGAGCGGGAGGCGCCGGAGAGGCTCGCGCTGCGGATGTGGGCGTTCCCCTATCTCACGTGGCTGGCGCTGGCGGCGATGGCGGCCGTGATCGTGCTGATGCTCACCGACGACACGGCCCGGCCACAGCTGCTGTGGTCGGCCGGGGCGACCGCGGCGGTGCTGGTGGTGGCCGGTCTACGGGAGCTGCGGGACCGCCGCGTACGGGGCTGAGCCGGCGGCGTCCGGGCCGCCACGGCGCTCCTCGGGGCACCCCTGCGGCGGGCTCGGGCGCACATGAGGCACACCTCACATATGCCGCATTCGACGATGTATCAGGCACGTACGGTCACGATCCCGTCTGAATACCGAACAATCGCTGCACGGCTGTTGCCCTGAGCGGACACCGGCACTCAAACTGAGCCAGCTTTGCCGAGGACCCCGGATTTCGAGCCGCCCACGGCCCCGGGAGACCGCAGTTCCGCCCGCTCCGCATCTCACTTACTGGGACAGGTACGACATGAATCGGACACCCTCGTCCGCCGCGGCCGGCCGCGAGCAGGCCGACGCGGTCCAGGGCGCCGGCCAGGACGGCGGCTCGCTGTCGAACGGCCTCAAGCAGCGCCACCTCTCGATGATCGCCCTCGGCGGGGTGATCGGAGCCGGGCTGTTCGTCGGCTCCCGCGCGGGGATCGCGGCGGCCGGCCCGTCGATCGTGCTGGCGTACGCCGTCTCCGGCGCGCTGGTCATGCTGATCATGCGGATGCTCGGCGAGATGGCCGCGGCCAATCCGGCGTCCGGCTCCTTCTCGGTGCACGCCGAGCGCTCCATCGGCTCGTGGGCCGGCTTCACCGCGGGCTGGATGTTCACCGCGCTGCTGTGTGTGGCGGTGGCGGCCGAGGCGCTGGGGGCCGCGGATGTGATGCACCAGTGGTTCCCATCCACCCAACCATGGATGTGGGTACTGCTGTTCATGGTGGTCTTCACCGGGACGAACCTGGCGGCGGTCGGCAACTTCGGCGAGTTCGAGTTCTGGTTCGCCACCCTGAAGGTCGCCGCGATCGGCATCTTCCTGGTCCTGGGCGTGCTGGCCATCCTGGGCCTGCTGCCCGGCACTTCGGCTCCCGGCACATCGCACCTGACCGGCGACGGCGGCTTCCTGCCCAAGGGCGTCGACGGCCTGATGGTCGGTCTGCTGGCGTCGGTCTTCGCGTACGGCGGTCTGGAGACGGTGACCATCGCCGCCGCCGAGTCCAAGGACCCGGTGCGCGGGGTGGCCCGCGCGGTGCGGACCGCGATGTGGCGGATCGCCCTCTTCTACGTCGGCTCGATGGCGGTCATCGTCACGGTCATCCCCTGGAGCGCGCCGTCCATCGCCAAGAGCGGCCCGTACGTGGCGGTGCTGGACTACCTGAAGATCCCGGCGGCCGGCCAGATCATGAACGTGGTCATCCTGATCGCGCTGCTCTCCGCGGTGAACGCCAACATCTACGGCTCGTCGCGGATGGCCTACTCCCTCATCTCCCGCGGCCAGGGCCCGGCCTTCCTCGGGAAGGTCAGCGGCGGGGTGCCGCGCCGGGCGGTGCTGCTCTGCGCGGCCTTCGGGTTCCTCGCGGTGATCTTCAGCTTCCTGTGGCCCACCACGCTCTTCCAGTGGCTGCTGAACATGGTCGGCGCGGCCGTCCTGGTGGTCTGGGGCTTCATCGCGGTCGCCCAGCTGCGGATGCGGCGGCGGCTGGAGCGCGAGGCGCCGGAGAAGCTGGTGGTCAAGATGTGGGCCTTCCCGGCGCTGACCTGGGTGGCGCTGGCCGGCATCGCCGCGGTGCTGCTGCTGATGCTGCGCGACGACAACCAGCGGATCCAGCTGCTGTTCACCGGCGGCTTCGGCGTGGTGCTGACGGTGATCGGGCTCCTGCGGCAGCGGGCACTGAGCAACCGGTAGTTCTCCTTCCGGACCCCTTCGGGCGGGGCGGGACCTCCTTCCGGGGTCCCGCCCCGCCTCCGTCTTTGGGACCAGGCCGGGCGGCAC
>NZ_KN708638.1:2779311-2825387 GCF_000805335.1 Streptomyces sp. CT34
CCCCCCCCCGCCTCCGTCTTTGGGACCAGGCCGGGCGGCACCCCCGTCCGGTGATCAATCCTGCTGGTAGCGTGCTCTTGCACATTGATTGCAACTACTGCATATACGCAGCTTGGAGGCGGGATCGGCATGGCGACCTACACACTTCCGGAACTCCCCTACGACTACTCGGCGTTGGCTCCGGTCATCAGCCCGGAGATCATCGAGCTGCACCACGACAAGCACCACGCCGCGTATGTGAAGGGCGCCAACGACACCCTGGAGCAGCTCGCCGAGGCCCGTGACAAGGACGCCTGGGGCAGCATCAACGGCCTGGAGAAGAACCTCGCCTTCCACCTCTCCGGCCACATCCTGCACAGCATCTACTGGCACAACATGACCGGCGACGGCGGCGGCGAACCGCTGGACAAGGACGGCGTGGGCGAACTGGCCGACGCCATCGCCGAGAGCTTCGGCTCCTTCGCCAAGTTCAAGGCCCAGCTGTCCAAGGCCTCCGCCACCACCCAGGGCTCCGGCTGGGGCGTCCTGGCCTACGAGCCGGTCACCGGCCGCCTCATCGTCGAGCAGATCTACGACCACCAGGGCAACGTCGGCCAGGGCTCGGTGCCCATCCTCGTCTTCGACGCCTGGGAGCACGCCTTCTACCTCCAGTACAAGAACCAGAAGGTCGACTTCATCGAAGCCATGTGGAACGTCGTCAACTGGCAGGACGTCGCCAAGCGCTACACCGCCGCCAAGGAACGCGCCAACAACCTGCTGCTCGCCCCGTAACACCGTTACAGATGTCCTGCCTCGTGATCGTCTTCTCACCCTTCACGCGGGCAGGCGCACAGGGCGGGGCCCCCGCGAGTGACTCGCGGGGGCCCTGTCGCGTATCCGGCCGCACACCGGTGGCTGCGTCAGTCGAAGACCGGCCCCTGCGTCCGCGTCCGCTTGATCTCGTAGAAGCCCGGGATCGACGCCACCATCAGCGTGCCGTCCCAGAGCCTGGCGGCCTGTTCGCCCTTGGGGGCGGGGGTGACGACCGGGCCGAAGAACGCGATCCTCCCGCCCGTCGCCCGACCTCCGCCCCCAGAAGAGCTCGCTTCGCTCGCGCTGTCGTATTCCGGGCCGGGGACGGCGATGACCGGGGTGCCGACCTCCTGGCCGACCAGGTCGATGCCCGCCTTGTGGGAGGCGCGCAGCTCGGCGTCGTAGGTGTCCTGGTCGGCGTGGTCGATCAGGTCGGCGGGCAGCCCGGCATCGGCGAGGGCGCCCGCGATGGACTCGCGGTTCACGCCCTCGCCCGCGTTGTGGAAGCGGTTGCCCATCGCGGTGTAGAGCCTGCCGACGACCTCGTCGCCGTACAGCTGCTGCGCGGCGATCACCACACGGACCGGGCCCCAGGACTTGCCGCCCGGACGCATGTTGGCCGCGTACTCCTCCGGGAGCGTGTCGAGTTTGTTCTCGTTGAGGACGGCCAGGCTCATCACATGCCAGCGCACCCGGACCGGACGCACCTTCTCCACCTCCAGCATCCAGCGGGAGGTCAGCCAGGCCCAGGGGCACAGCGGGTCGAACCAGAAGTCTGCCGGGGTCTTGGCGGTCTCGGACACGGGGGCCTCCTTCGAGAGCGGTACAGCGTTCTTCCGTGGACGGTTCAACCACCGGTCGCCGTGCCATGATTCCCAGTGTTCGATATTCGTGACGAGGGTGAGGGAGGCACGTCGTGCCGGGTGAGAATCTGTCGCGGGACGAGGCACGTGAGCGGGGCCGGCTGCTGAACGTCGACGGGTACGACGTGGCGCTGGACGTCCGCTCAGCGGTCGACCGGGGCGCGCAGGCCGCCACCTTCCGCTCCCGTACGACCATCCGCTTCCGGTGCGCCGAGCCCGGCGCCTCGTCCTTCGCGGACCTCCTGGCCCCCTCGGTCCGCTCCGTCACCCTCAACGGCCGGGAGCTGGACCCGGCCGCGGTCTTCGACGGCACCCGGATCGCGCTGGACGGCCTCGCCGCCCAGAACACCCTGGTGGTCGACGCCGACTGCGCCTACAGCCGGACCGGTGAGGGCCTGCACCGCTTCGTCGACCCCGAGGACGGCGAGGTCTACCTCTACACCCAGTACGAGCCCGCCGACGCACGCCGGGTCTTCGCCAACTTCGAACAACCCGACCTGAAGGCCCCGTTCACCTTCGAGGTCACCGCGCCCGAGGGCTGGCTGGTGCTCAGCAACGGCGCCCAGGACGGCGCCGCCGAGGCAGGCCGGCACCGCTTCGCGACCACCCGGCCGATCTCGACGTACATCACCGCCGTGGTCGCCGGGCCGTACCACTACGTCACCGACACCTACCGCCGCGCGTTCAAGGACGGCGTGGCGCTGGAGATCCCGCTGGGCGCGCTCTGCCGCAAGGGGCTGGCCCGGCACTTCGACGCGGACGACATCTTCACCGTCACCAAGCAGGGCCTGGACTTCTTCCACGACCACTTCGACTTCCCCTACCCCTTCGGGAAGTACGACCAGGCGTTCGTCCCCGAGTACAACCTCGGCGCGATGGAGAACCCCGGCTGCGTCACCTTCCGCGAGGAGTTCGTCTTCCGCGGGAAGGTGACCGAGGCGTCCTACGAGCGCCGGGCCAACGTCATCCTGCACGAGATGGCGCACATGTGGTTCGGCGACCTGGTCACCATGCACTGGTGGGACGACCTGTGGCTCAAGGAGTCCTACGCGGACTTCATGGGCAGCTTCGCGCAGGTGGGCGCGACCCGCTTCACCGACGGCTGGATCACCTTCGCCAACCGCCGCAAGTCCTGGGCGTACCGGGCCGACCAGCTGCCCTCCACCCACCCGGTCACCGCCGACATCCGGGACCTGGAGGACGCCAAGCTGAACTTCGACGGCATCACCTACGCCAAGGGCGCGAGCGTGCTCAAGCAGCTGGTGGCGTACGCGGGGCAGGAGGCGTTCCTGGAGGGCGCGCGGCGCTACTTCAAGCGGCACGCCTACGGCAACACCCGGCTGACGGACCTGCTGTCGGTGCTGGAGGAGACCTCCGGGCGGGACATGGCCGCCTGGTCGCGCGCCTGGCTGCAGACCGCGGGCGTCAACTCCCTGACCCCGCAGGTCACTTATGACTCCCAGGACCGGATCACCGAGCTGGCGGTCGTCCAGGAGGCGAGCCCGGAGCACCCCGAACTCCGGCCGCACCGGGTCGCGGTGGGCCTCTACCGCCGGCTCGACGCGGACTCCGCGCTGGTGCGGTACGCCCGCGCCGAGGTGGACGTCTCCGGGCAGCGCACGCCGGTGCCGGAGCTGGCCGGCGCCGAGCGGCCCGAGCTGATCCTGGTCAACGACGAGGACCTGACGTACTGCAAGACCCGGTTCGACGAGGGGTCGCTGGCAACCCTGCGGGCCCGACTCGGCGATCTGCGCGACCCCCTCGCACGGGCGCTGTGCTGGGCCGCGCTGTGGGGGCTGACCCGGGACGGGCTGATGCCGGCCCGGGACTTCCTGGACCTGGTGCGGCGGTTCGCCGGCGCGGAGACCGTGATCGGCGTGCTCCAGTCCGTGCACGGGCAGGTGGAGACCGCGCTGGAGCACTACACCGCGCCGGAGCACCGCGAGAGTGCCGCGCGGGCGCTGTCCGAGGGCGCGCTGCGCGAGCTGCGGGTGGCCGACCCGGGCAGCGGCCACCAGCTCAGCTGGGCCCGGCACTTCGCCACGGTCGCCACCACCCCGGCCGACCTCCAGCTGCTGACCGGGCTGCTGGACGGCACCGCGAAGATCGACGGGCTGGACGTGGACCAGGAGCTGCGCTGGGCGTTCCTGCTGCCGCTGGCCGCGCACGGGGTCGCCGACGAGTCGGTGATCGCCGCCGAGCTGGCCCGCGACGACACCGCCTCCGGCAAGCGCCACCAGGTGCGCTGCCTGGCCGCCCGCCCGGCAGCCGGGGGCAAGGCGGAGTGCTGGGCGGACGTGGTGGAGTCCGACGCGCTCTCCAACGCGCTGGTGGAGGCGACCATCAGCGGCTTCGCGCAGCCGGCGCAGCGGGAGCTGCTGGCGCCGTACACCGCGCGCTACTTCGCCGCGATCGAGCGGATCTGGCGGGAGCGGTCCATCGAGATCGCGATGTCCGTGGTGCGCGGGCTGTTCCCGTCCTGGCAGGTGGACCGGGACACGCTGGCCGCCGCGGATGCCTGGCTGGCCGAGCACCCGCAGGCGGCGCCCGCGCTGCGCCGGCTGGTGCTGGAGGAGCGGGACGATCTGGCGCGGGCGCTGCGCGCACAGGCTTGTGACGAGGCGGCCGGGCCGCGGCCGTAACCCTCCCCCCGACCAGCTGGTATCGGCAGTCGAACGCCCGTACTTGAGGGCAGTATTGTCCCGCTTGTGCCACAGGCGGGTAACAGCGGTTAGGGGGCGGAGCGGGGCCGGGAATCGCCCAGGCATGAACCACGACACCCCGCTCTCCCCTCTTCCCCTCCGCCACCTCTCCGACGCCCGCTGCCGGGTATTGACGGTCCGTCAGCTACGCGAGCACGGCGTCCCGTCCGCCGAGACCGCCGCCCGGTGCCGGCCGGGCGGCCCCTGGCAGCAGCTGCTCCCCGGGGTGTATCTGCTGCACCAGGGGCCGCCCACCAGCGAGGAGCGGCTGCACGCGGCGCTGCTGTACGCCCGGCACCGCGGCCCGACGGTGCCCGGCCAGGGCGGCGCTCAGCAGCCGTCCGTGCCGGAGCCGATGATCACCGGGCTGGCGGCGCTGGCCCTCTACGGCTTCGCCGCCGCTCCCCCGCTGCTGTCCCTGGAGCGGATCGAGGTGCTGGTCGCCCGGACCCGGCGGCTGCGCTCGTCCGGTTTCGCGCAGCTCGTCAGGGGCGCCGACCTGCCGCTCCCCCAGGTGGTCACCGGGGTGCCCACCGCGCCCGTGCAGCGCGCGCTGGCCGACGCGGTCGCCGGGCTGAGCGACGCCTCCCTGGTCCGCCGGCTGCTCGCCGAGGCGGTCCGCGGCGGCCACTGCGAGGCGCCCGCGGTCGTACGGGAGCTGAGCCGGGCCCGGCTGCTGCACCGGCCGCACGTGGTGGACGCGGTGGACACGCTGCTCGCCGAGGGCCGCGCGCTGGCCGAGCAGCGGCTCTACCGGATGGTCCGCGACCACGGCCTGCCCGACCCCTTCTGGAACGTCGACCTGCGGCTGCCCGGCGGCCCGCACCTGGGCGGCGTGGACGCGTACTGGCCCGAGCACGGGGTGGCCCTGGAGATCGACACCCGTGCCCCGCGCCCCACCACCGACCCGATGAACGCCCCCTACGACGAGCACCGCGAAGCGCTGGAGCAGCTCGGCATCACGGTCGTGCGCTGCCTGCCGCGGCTGCTGCGGGACGGGCCCGAGCAGCTGGCGACGGTGATCCGCACCGCCCTGATGGCGGCGCTGGAGCGGGAGCCGCTGGCGTATGTGGTGGTCCTGCCGCGCTGACAGCGCTGTCAGCGGAGCCCGCGGAGCAGCGGACATCACGCTCCGGCACCGTCCCGGCACCCTCGGCACCCTTCGAGAACGATTCGCCACGTACCGTGGGCAACCCGGTGGTGCGCGGCTCCATCTATCGGAACGGATTGGACAAGGCGACGGGTCTCACACACATGATGGGAGCGCCACCGAGCAGGTGTCCCCCCGCAGACACCCGGAGCCGGGCCGGACGGCCAGGCAAGAAAGAAGGAGTCCCATGAGGATCGGTATCGTCGGAGCCACCGGACAGGTCGGCGGCGTGATGCGGCGCATTCTCGCCGAGCGCAACTTCCCGGTCGAGCAGCTGCGGCTGTTCGCTTCGGCCCGGTCCGCCGGACGGACGCTGCCCTGGCAAGGCACCGAGATCACCGTCGAGGACGCGGCCACCGCGGACTACTCCGGTCTCGACATCGTGCTCTTCTCGGCCGGCGGCGCCACCTCGAAGGCGCTCGCGGAGAAGGTCGCCGACGCCGGTCCGGTCGTGATCGACAACTCCTCGGCCTGGCGCCGCGACCCCGAGGTCCCGCTGGTCGTCGCCGAGGTCAACCCGCAGGCGATCACGGACCGGCCCAAGGGGATCATCGCCAACCCGAACTGCACCACCATGGCCGCCATGCCGGTGCTGCGCCCGCTGCACGAGGAGGCCGGGCTGGTCGCGCTCGTCGTCGCCACCTACCAGGCGGTCTCCGGCAGCGGCCTGGCCGGCGTCGCGGAGCTGGACGGCCAGACCCGCAAGGTCGTCGAGCAGGACGCCACCCAGCTCACCCACGACGGCTCCGCGGTGGAGTTCCCGGCCCCGGACACCTACGTCCGCCCGATCGCCTTCAACGTCCTGCCGATGGCCGGCTCGATCGTGGACGACGGCCTGAACGAGACCGACGAGGAGCACAAGCTCCGCAACGAGAGCCGCAAGATCCTCGGCATCCCGGAGCTGAAGGTGTCCGGCACCTGTGTGCGGGTCCCGGTCTTCACCGGCCACTCGCTCCAGATCAACGCCCGCTTCGCGCGCCCGATCGAGCCCGCCCGCGCCCAGGAGCTGCTGGCCGGCGCCCCCGGTGTCGCGCTCTCCGACGTCCCGACCCCGCTCCAGGCCGCGGGCCGGGACGCCTCGTTCGTCGGCCGCATCCGCCGGGACGAGACCGCGGAGAACGGCCTCGCGCTCTTCGTCTCCAACGACAACCTGCGCAAGGGCGCGGCCCTGAACGCCGTCCAGATCGCCGAGCTGGTCGCGGCCGAGCTGCGCGGCTGATCCGCGACCCCCACCGGTCGGGGCCCGTACGGAGGTGTTCCGTACGGGCCCCGACCGGTGCACAGGCGCTCAGAGCGCCAGATGCCGACGCAGGGCCGCGTCGACCTCCTTCATGCGCTGCCGGGGGATGGAGCCCATGAAGCGGAGCAGCCGTTCCGGAGCCAGCGAGCGCACCTGCTCGCACTGCACCTTGGAATCCTTGGGCAGGCCGCACTCCTCTGCCGACAGGAGCACCTGGAAGGGATAGACACGGGAGACGTTGGTCGTCAGCGGAACCGCGGTGACCACACCCCTCCTGGTCCGGTCCGCCACCTCGTTGGCACCGTCGTTGGAGACGATGACCGCTGGGCGTGCCTTGTTGGCCTCGCTGCCGCGCGCCGGCTCGTAGTCGACCAGGTAGATGTCACCGCGCCTCATCAGTCAGCCCGTCTCCCGTGAACCGGTCCCAGAACGCGGCATCCTCACTCGCGTCCCATTCGGCGAACGCGGCCTCGTAGTCAGCCCGCAGTTCGGCCGCGCGCAGCTGCTCAACCGCGGCATGTATCACGGCAGATCGCGATTCGGCCTCAGTCCTCGCCGCATACGCGTCGAGGTAGACGACATCCTCTTCGGGAAGACTAACACTGATCTTCATACCAGGAGGATACCAGGGTAGGACATCCCTTGCCACCCGAGTATTCCACGTCGTCGCCAGGCCCCTCCGTGGAAGGATGGCCGAAGAGTCCGATGCGATGACGAATGCGAAGGAGAGGCCCGGGTGCCTGGCACGAATCTGACCCGCGAAGAGGCGCAGGAGCGGGCGCGGCTGCTGACCGTCGACGCGTACGAGATCGATCTGGACCTGAGCGGCGCGCAGGGTGGGGGCACCTCCCGCTCGAACGAAGCCGAGAGTGCGGGAGGCACGTTCCGGTCGGTGACGACGGTGCGGTTCGAGGCCGCCGAGGAGGGCGCGGAGTCGTTCATCGACCTGGTCGCGCCGACCGTGCACGAAGTGGTGCTCAACGGCGCGGCGCTGGACGTGGCCGCGGTGTTCCGGGACTCCCGGATCGCACTGCCGGGGCTGCGGGCCGGCGGCAACGAGCTCAAGGTGGTCGCGGACTGCGCGTACACCAACAGCGGTGAGGGGCTGCACCGGTTCGTCGACCCGGTGGACCAGCAGGCGTACCTCTACACACAGTTCGAGGTGCCGGACGCCCGGCGGGTGTTCGCCAGCTTCGAGCAGCCGGACCTCAAGGCGACGTTCCGGTTCACCGTGCGGGCCCCCGAGGGCTGGACGGTGATCTCCAACTCGCCGACGCCGGAACCCGCCGACAACGTGTGGCGCTTCGAGCCCACCCCGCGGATCTCCACCTACATCACGGCGCTGATCGCCGGCCCGTACCACAGCGTGCACAGCAGCTGGGAGGGCGCGGACGGGCGCTCGGTGCCGCTGGGGATCTACTGCCGGCCGTCGCTCGCCGAGCACCTGGACGCCGAGGAGATCTTCGCGGTCACCCGGCAGGGATTCGACTGGTTCCAGGAGAAGTTCGCCTACGACTACCCGTTCGCGAAGTACGACCAGCTCTTCGTGCCGGAGTTCAACGCCGGGGCGATGGAGAACGCCGGCGCGGTCACCATCCGCGACCAGTACGTCTTCCGGTCGAAGGTGACGGACGCGGCGTACGAGATGCGCGCGGAGACCATCCTGCACGAGCTGGCGCACATGTGGTTCGGCGACCTGGTCACCATGGAGTGGTGGAACGACCTGTGGCTGAACGAGTCGTTCGCCACCTACACCTCGATCGCCTGCCAGGCGTACGCGCCGGGCAGCAAGTGGCCGCACTCCTGGACCACGTTCGCCAACTCCATGAAGACGTGGGCCTACCGGCAGGACCAACTGCCGTCCACCCACCCGATCATGGCGGAGATCCGCGACCTGGACGACGTCCTGGTCAACTTCGACGGCATCACCTACGCCAAGGGCGCCAGCGTCCTCAAGCAGCTGGTGGCGTACGTCGGCATGGACGAGTTCTTCAAGGGCGTGCAGGCGTACTTCAAGGCGCACGCCTACGGGAACACCCGGCTGAGCGATCTGCTCGGGGCGCTGGAGGAGACCAGCGGCCGGGACCTTGCGACCTGGTCGAAGAAGTGGCTGGAGACGGCGGGCATCAACATCCTGCGGCCCCGGATCGAGCTGGCCGCGGACGGCACCGTCGCCTCGTTCGCGGTGCGGCAGGAGGCGCCCGCGCTGCCCGCCGGGGCCACCGGCGAGGCGGTGCTGCGCCCGCACCGGATCGCGATCGGCTACTACGACCTCCAGGACGGCGCCCTGGTCCGCACCGGCGGCGTCGAACTGGACGTGGACGGCGAGCTGACCGAGGTCCCGTACCCGAAGGGCACGCCGCGGCCGGACGTGATCCTGCTCAACGACGGCGACCTGTCGTACGCGAAGGTGCGGCTGGACGAGCAGTCGCTGAAGGTCGTCACCGAGCACCTGGGCGACTTCACCGAGTCGCTGCCGCGGGCGCTGTCGTGGGCGTCGGCCTGGGACATGACCCGGGACGCCGAACTCGCCACCCGCGACTACCTCTCGCTGGTGCTCTCCGGCGTCGGCAAGGAGACCGACATCGGCGTCGTCCAGTCCCTGCACCGCCAGGTGAAGCTGGCGATCGACCTGTACGCGGCGCCGGAGTGGCGCGAGAGCGGGCTCGCGACCTGGACCGAGGCCGCGCTCGCGCAGCTGCGGGCGGCGGCCCCGGGCAGCGACCACCAGCTGGCGTGGGCCCGCGCGCTGGCCGCGTCGGCGCGTACCGACGCCCAACTGGACCTGCTCCAGGGGCTGCTGGACGGTACGGAGGAGATCGCCGGGCTGGCCGTGGACACCGAGCTGCGCTGGACGCTGCTGGAGCGGCTGGCGGCCACCGGCCGGGCGGACGAGAAGGCGATCGCCGCGGAGCTGGAACGGGATCGGACCTCGGCGGGCGAGCGGCACGCGGCGACCGCCCGCGCGGCGCGTCCGACCGCGGAGGCCAAGGCCGCGGCCTGGGCCTCGGTGGTGGAGTCCGACCAGCTGCCGAACGCCGTGCAGGAGGCCGTCATCGCCGGCTTCGTGCAGACCGACCAGCGTGAGCTGCTGGCGCCGTACACGGCGAAGTACTTCGACGCGGTGAAGGGCGTCTGGGACTCCCGCAGCCACGAGATGGCCCAGCAGATCGTGGTGGGCCTCTACCCGTCCCTCCAGGTCTCCCAGGAGACGCTGGACGCCACGGACGCCTGGCTGGCGGCGGCCGACCCGAGCCCGGCGCTGCGCCGCCTGATGACGGAGTCGCGCGCGGGCGTCGAGCGGGCCCTCAAGGCCCGGGCGGCGGACGCGGCGGCGGGCTGACCCGCACCCCGCAGGCAGCACAGGGGCGTGCCCCGGAACCTCACGGGTTCCGGGGCACGCCCCTGTAACGGGCCATCGGGCCAGGGCTGGTGACGCCCGGCGGCGGCGCGAGCCGGCGCTGCCGTCCGCCGGGCGGGTCCTGGGTGCGCCGGGCCCCGTCCGCTCCGCGGGGCCCGGCCGGAACGCGGCGGTCAGCCGCCCAGCGCGTCGAAGCGGCGGATCAGCTCGGCGCGGCCGGCCTCGGTGAGGTCGCCGTGGACGCGCATCCGGGCCAGGCCGCCGTCGGGGAAGACGTCCAGGCGGACGTGGGTGGCGGTGACCCGGCGGGGCAGCACGAAGCGGTGCGGGGTGTCGGGCTGGAGCCTGGTGCGGGGCAGGATCTCGCACCACGCGGACGCGTCGTCGGGGTCGCCGTCGCAGCCGGAGAGGGCGGCCCAGCCGGCCGCATTGCCCTTCAGGTACGCGGTGTCGATCTCCACGGCGCGGATCTCGCCCTGCGCGGCGAGGCGGAAGCGCACCCAGTCGTTGGTGCCCCGCACCCGGCGGCGGCGGTTCTCCCAGCCGTCGTCCATCTTGCGGGACAGGTCGGGCTGGATGATCTGGGTGGGCGGGGAGTAGAAGCGGTCCGAGGCGTCCTCGACCACACCGCCGTGCATCACGGAGGCCAGGTCGAGCGTGCCGAGGACGTCCAGCCACGCCGGGTCGGGGACGACCTCGCCGTGCACCCGGAGGCGGGCTATCCCGCCGTCGGGGTGCTGCTTGAGGCGGAGGTGGGTGAAGCGACGTTCGGCGGTGACCTCGAAGCCGTTGGCGGCGTGGCCGCGGACCGGCGTGCGCGGGACGATCTCCTCCCACTCGACCCCGTCGGCCAGCAGGTCCTCGGGGCCGGGGCTGCCGGGCAGCGACGTCGCCTCGACGGTGACCTGCCGGGGGTAGTTGCCGCGGAAGTGGGCGGTGTCGACGATGACGCCGCGGATCACGCCGGGGGCGGCGAGGCGGATCAGCGCCCAGTCGTGCTCGTCGTCGGCCGGGAAGGGGTTCTGGCCGTCGGCGCCGCGCCGGCGCCGGGTCTCCCAGCCGTCCATGATCTTGCCCTTGTGGCCGAAGTGCTCGGGGTCGAAGACCGCCGGGCCCGGCTTCAGCAGGTTCTCCCGCTCGGCGAAGAACTCGTCGTTCGCCGCGACGACCCCGGCGCCGAAGCGGCGGTCGGCGAGGTCGACGAACGAGGTGAAGGCGAAGTCCCCGCCGCGGTAGTCGGCGTAGGGGTCGCCGCCACCGTACGGGGCGGCGTCGTTGGCGTGCGGATCGGTGGAGTCGGCGGCCGGGGTGGCGGTCATGCGGGTCCCTTCGTGCGCGGCGGACGGTACTGGAGACCGGTCCACCGTTGCAGCGGGGCACCCGACAGGTCCATCGAAAGTTTTCGATGATTGTGTTCAGTCGGGCTGAACGGTTCCCGGTGGTTCGGCGGTGTCGCCGCTCCCCCTGGCCGTCTGCGCGGCGGCGGCCCGGCGCAGCGCATCCAGCACCCTGGCCGGCCCCGGCGCGCCCTCGGCGCCGCGCCGGGCGGCGGCGATCACATGGCGGCGCGGCTGGTCGGCGTGCAGCACCCGCAGCGCCACCCCGGAGCCGCGCCCCGGGCCCCGGATCCCGCCCGCCCGCGCCATCCGCGGCACCAGCGCGACGCCCATCCCGGCCGCGACCATCGCCCAGATCGCGCTCCAGTCGGCGGCGGCGTGCGCCTGCTCCGGGACGAAACCGGCGTTCTCGCACGCGGTGGTGGTGATCTGGGACCAGGGGCCGCTGCTGCCGAAGATCCACGGCTCGCCCGCCAGGTCGGCCAGCCGCAACCCCGGTGCGGCGGCCAGCGGATGGCCGGCCGGCAGTGCGACGTCCAGCGGGTCGGCGAGCAGCGAGACCCGGGTGAACTTGGGGTCGCGCGGGGTGGGGGCGTGCGCCGCCAGCGACAGCGCGAGATCCACACTGCCCTCCGCCAGCAGCTCGTACGCGGCCTCCGCCTCCGCCTCCCGTACGGCCACCGCCAGGCCCGGGTGGGTGCCGCGCAGCTCCTGCACGGCGGGCACCACCAGCGCCGGGATGGCGGTGGAGAAGGCGCCGACCCGCACCTGGCCGGCCTCGCCCTGGAGGAAGCCGAGCAACTCGGCGTCGGCCCGCTCCAGTTGGGCGAAGACCTCCTCGGCGTGCCGCAGCACCAGCTGCGCGGCGGCGGTGAGCCGGACCCGCCGGCCGTGGGCCTCCAGGAGTGTCACCCCGAGCGACCTGGCCAGCCCGGTCAGCTGCTGGGAGACCGCCGAGGGCGTCATGTGCAGCGCCTCGGCGGCGGCGGTGACCGTACCCAGCTCTTGGAGGGTGCGCAGGATGCGCAACTTCTTGATGTCCCAGTCGGCCATGCGGGCAGCGTACGCACCCGGTCCGGCCGGACCGGTCACCGCCGGCCGAGGCCCACCGCGACGGCCGCCGGCGGACCTACCGCCGGGCCGCCCGGCGGGCCAGGATCGCCGCCTGCCGCTCGTCGAACTTCCGGGCCTGGCCGTCCAGTCCGCCCATGAACAGCCCCAGCTCCTCCTGCGCCGCCAGCCCGGCCGGGCCCAGCCCGCCGATCTCCAGCACCTTCAGGTAGCGCAGCACGGGCTGGAGCACATCGTCGTGGTGGATGCGCAGGTTGTAGATCCCGCCGAGCGCCATCCGGGCCGCGGCCCGCTCGAACCCGGGCATGCCGTGGCCGGGCATCCGGAAGTTGACGACCACGTCCCGCACCGCGCACATGGTCTGGTCGGGGGCCAGCTCGAAGGCGGCGCCGAGCAGGTTCCGGTAGAAGACCATGTGCAGGTTCTCGTCGGTGGCGATCCGGGCCAGCATCCGGTCGCACACCGGGTCGCCGGAGTGGTGGCCCGTGTTGCGGTGCGAGATCCGGGTGGCCAGTTCCTGGAAGGCGACGTACGCCACCGAGTGCAGCATGCTGTGCCCGTTGTCGGACTCGAAGCCCTCGGACATGTGGGCCATCCGGAACCGCTCCAGCTCGACCGGGTCGACCGCGCGACTGGTGAGCAGGTAGTCGCGCATCACGATGCCGTGCCGGCCCTCCTCCGCGGTCCAGCGGTGCACCCAGGTGCCCCAGGCGCCGTCCCGACCGAAGAGGGTGGCGATCTCGTGGTGGTAGCTGGGGAGGTTGTCCTCGGTGAGGAGGTTGACCACCAGCGCGACCCGGCCGATGTCGGAGACCTTGGACTGCTCGGGGGCCCAGGGCTCGCCGCCCAGCACCCCGTCGAAGTTCCGCCCGTCGCTCCACGGCACGTACTCGTGGGGCATCCACTCCTTGGCGATCTTCAGGTGCCGATTGAGCTCCTTCTCGACGACCTCTTCGAGTGCGTAGAGCAGCTGGGCGTCGCTCCAGGCGGTCTGGCCGAGCTCTCCGTCAGGGCGTGCGGGGGCGATGGTCACGGGGGAACTCCTGGGGACGACGGACCTACGGCTCCGTAGGTTTTGACCTACGGCCCCGTAGGTTACGTCATCGTAGGTACGGCCCGGTTAAACAGATCCCCAATAACAAATCGGTCGAAAAGTACTCAACTGCCGCTCTGTACCCCGTTTTTCACCTGCGGAACTCCGGGCGGGCCGGAGCGGGCCAGGGTGTACGGACGGGGTGGAGCCCTTTCCGGCCCCGGGTACGGCAAAGGGGCGCCCCCGGTCCGGATGGACCGGGGGCGCCCCTTTCGGCGTCTCGGGTGCGGGCGGTCGGCCCGCGGAGTCCGTGCGGTGTCCCGCGGTGGACTCAGCCCTTGGGCTTGGTCTGCTTGCGGGACTTGTCGGTCAGCATGACCAGTCCGGCGATGACCAGGAAGAGCACGACAGGCGCGACGACGTAGAGACCGAGCGTCTGGATCACGCTCAGGCCCGGGCCCGGGTCGTCACCGTCTACGCGGGTGAGCGCAAACGCGGGGGACGACATCAGCAGCAGCAGCGCGGTGCCGGCCGTGACGGTGCCGGCGCGCAGGGCGGTGTTCTTCACGTTCTTGACCTGGTTGCTCACCCCATCAACGTATCGGACGCCTGTCCACTCCGCTCGCCCGGGGTGGCACAGGCCGCATCGCGGCAGGCCGGGGCGGGACGGCGGGCAGGAGGGCGTGGCATCGGTGCGGCGCCACCAGCCGGCGGGGGGGGCCGCCGGGACGGCCGCGGTGTCCGGCCGGGAGCCTGCGCACCCCGGTCCCCTACGGCGCTCGCGGCCGGCGGGACCGGCGGGCTGCGGGAGGGGCGCGGGGGCCGGACGGGGCGCCCCGGACCGTCGCCCACGGCCGATGCGGTGGCAAGGAGGCCGCGCGGCGCAGGCGGTGCAGCTGAGTGACGGCCGGCGCTATCGCTCCACCGCCGCCAACTCCCGCATCAGTGCGTGCAGTCGGGGCGATGCCGCCAGCTGTTCCAGGGTCTGGGGGCGGCCGTCGGGGCCGGCGATCGGGAGGCGCCAGTTCGGGTACTCGTCCCAGGTCCCGGGGAGGTTCTGCGGGCGGCGGTCGCCCACCGCGTCCGGGAGCCAGACGCCGACCATCCGCGCCGGGGTGCGCAGCAGGAAGCGGTGCACGGCCTTGACCGCCGCCTCCTCGTCGCCGGCGCCCTCGGGTAGCAGCCCCCGGCGCACCAACTCGCCCAGCCACTCGCGGAGTTCGTACGCGGCGCGGTGCCGCTCCCGCTCCGGGGGCCCGGCGAGCAGGCCGAGGCGGGCGCGCAGTGCGACGTCCTCGCCGGTCAGCCGGGCGGCGGTGGGCGGCAGATCGTGGGTGGTGACGGTGGCCAGGCAGCCGGCGCGCCACTCCTCGGGGGCGAGGATCCGGGCCACGGCGGCGGCCGGCTCCGCCGCCGGTTCGCCGCCGGGCGGGTCGCCTCCCGGTGGGTCACCGCTCCCGTATTCCCGCTCGAACCACAGCACGGAGGTGCCCAGCACGCCCCGTTCGGCGAGCGCGTCGCGGACGCCGGGTTCGACGGTGCCGAGGTCCTCGCCGATCACCGCCGCGCCCGCCCGGTGGGCCTCCAGGGCCAGTATCGAGAGCATCGCCTCGCCGTCGTAGCGGACGTACGCGCCCTCGGTCGGCGGGCGGCCCTCGGGGACCCACCAGAGCCGGAACAGCCCCATGACATGGTCGATGCGCAGCGCGCCGGCGTGCCGCAGCAGCCCGTTCAGCAGCTCGCGGTACGGGGCGTAGCCGGCGGCGGCCAGCGCGTCCGGGCGCCAGGGCGGCAGGCCCCAGTCCTGGCCGCGGGAGTTGAAGGCGTCGGGCGGTGCGCCGACGGACATCCCGGCGGCGAACGCGTGCCGCTGCGCCCAGGTGTCGGCGCCGGAGGGGTGCACGCCGACGGCGAGGTCGTGCACCAGCCCGATGCCCATCCCGGCTTCCCGGGCGGCCCGTTGGGCGGCGGCCAGCTGCTGGTCGGTGAGCCAGGCGAGCCGGGAGTGGAAGTCGATCCGGTCCAGGAGTTCGGGGCGCAGCCGGGCGGTCTGCGGCGAGCGGGGGTCGCGCAGCCCGGCGGGCCAGCCGCGCCAGTCGGGGCCGTGCCGCTCGGCGAGCGCGCACCAGGTGGCGTGGTCCTCCAGGGCCTGGCCCTGTTCGGCGAGGAAGTCGCAGTACGCGGCGCGCCGCCCCGGGGTGAGCGGGACGGCGCAGAGCAGCTCCAGGGCCTCCTGCTTGAGGGCCCAGACGGCGTCCCGGTCGATCAGCGCGCCGTCGTCGAGGACCGCGGTGCGCAGCGCGCGGGCCCGTACGGCCAGTTCGCCGGCCCGGGTGCGGTCGGCGCCGGTCAACTGGGCGTATTCCGGGATGTGTTCGATGCGCAGGTGGACCGGGTCGGGGAAGCGGCGCGAGGAGGGACGGTAGGGGGACGGGTCGGTGGGCGGTCCGGGGACGGCCGCGTGCAGCGGGTTGAGCTGGAGGAAGCCGGTGCCCAGGGCGCGCCCGGACCAGGCGGCGAGGTCGGCGAGATCGGCGAGGTCGCCCATGCCCCAGGAGTGCCGGGACAGCAGCGAGTAGAGCTGGACGAGGAAGCCGTGGCTGCGGCCGGGCGGTTCGGGGACCCGGTCGGGGGCGACGATCAGGCGGGCGCGGGCGGTGCGGCCGTCGGGGGCGTCGGCGCGGAGTTCGTGGACGCCGAGCGGCAGCCCGGCGAGCGGTGCGGATCCGGGTGTCCCGCCGCGGAACGCGCCGCCGCGGAGCCCGGCGCCGACGATGCCGCCGTCCTCGGTCCGCACCCGCAGGACGGTGCCCTCGGGGAGGCCGGCGAGGTGCGGCGGCCGGCCGTGGCGGGTGGTGACGGTGGGCGGCAGCAGGGCGCGGCCCGCGGTCTCCTCGTAGGCGGTCAGGGCGGTGCGTACGGCGTGCGGCGTGGAGGCGTCGACGTCCAGTGCGGCGAGCACGGCGACGACGGTGTCCTCGGAAACGTGGACGGCCCGGCCCGGCGAGGGTTCGTAGGACGTGGCGATGCCGTGGAGCCGGGCGAGCCGCGCGCGGCCCATGGCTGCTCAGACCTCCATGGACTCCGTGCCCAGCCCGGCGGCGGTGGGCTCGCTGGTCAGCGGGAGTTCGGCGGCGATGGGCACCTCGCTGGTCAGCGGGGCGCTGTCGGCGAGCGGCGGCTCGCTGGTGAGCGGCGGCTCGGCGAAGCTGAAGGAGCCGGAGCCGTCGAGACCGGAGTCGGGGCCGGACACCCCGTCGAAGAGGTCGGGCTCGGCCGGTGCGGCCGCCGGTTTGGTGGCCAGTGCGTCGAGGAGCAACTGAGCGGATGCGGCCACGCGGGCCTCCCGTTCATCGGTAGTGGGACATGTCTGGCCTACCCAGTCGACACGATCGCAGACGTGTCGACCATGCAAACGTGACCCACGTCACACTAGCCGCCGGCAGGCGATTTCGCGGCGGGGAGCGCCGGCGGGCGCACAGAACACGCGGGAAGGGGGTCCGGGAACGCAATTCCTGCGGTGTGCGGTAGTGCACCACCCCCGCCACCCATCGACCACAAAAGGGGCATTACGGAACTTGTCCGGGAGGGCCGCCGCCGGGGGCACGGGGCCTGCGCCGAGGCGCGGTTGACACCTTTACCGGCACAATGGTGGGCTCACCGCCGAAGGTCTGTCCGATCGGGTACCGGCGGGTACGCAACCCCCCGGTTCCCCGCGCCGCGCGCACCACGACCACCAGCCTCCACCGCGGCGACCGCCGGCCGGCCGGACGCTTGTGCGCGCGAGCGCCACGGCGGCCGGGCAGTGGGGACGAAGGGGGCGCCGGCGCGGGCCGGCGAGCACGAGACGGGGAACGAGGAGCGACCGTGCGAGTCCGGGGCGTATGGGGCGGCGGCAGGGCCGGCGCGACGGGCAGGAGGAGCACCCGGGCACGGGTGGCCGGGACCACCGCACTGGCGGCGGCGGTGATCGGCGGTCTGCTGGGCGGCGTACCGAGCGCCCAGGCGGCGCCCGCCGCCCCCGCCGCCGGGACGCCCGACCAGCCGGACCGGCCGGCCGGCGCCGGGCAGCTGCCCGCCGTCTGGCCCCGGCCCCAGTCGCTCCGGCAGCTCGGCACGGCCGTACCGCTCGGCGGGCCGGCCGTCCTGGTGGCCGCGCCGGACACCGACCCGTACGCCCTCGACGTGCTGCGCGGGCTGCTGCGGGACGCCGGGGTGCGGACCGTCCGCCAGGCGGCGCCCGGCGACCGGCTGCCCGCGGACGGGCCGGTGTTCCTCGTCGGCGGCGCCCCGGCGGACGGCGCGCTGCGGGCGCTGCGGGTGCCGGCGCGCGGCGATCTGCCGTCCGGCGGCTACCGGCTCGCCGTCGGCCAGGTCTCCGGACGGGACACCGTCGCGCTGGACGGCGTCGGCGCGGACGGCCTCTTCCACGCCGCGCAGACGCTCCGCCAACTCGTCGCGGACGGCCCCGACGGAGGGCGGCAGCTCGCCTCGGTGGCCGTCCGGGACTGGCCCGCGACGGCGGGCCGGGGCACCACCGAGGGGGTCTACGGGCAGCCGTGGACGCGGGCGCAGCGGCTCGCCCAGCTGGACTTCATGGGCCGTACGAAGCAGAACCAGTACCTGTACGCGCCGGGCGACGACCCCTACCGGCAGGCGCAGTGGCGCGACCCGTACCCGGCCGAGCAGCGCGCCGACTTCCGGGCGCTCGCCGAGCGGGCCCGCGCCAACCACGTGACGCTGGGCTGGGCGGTCGCCCCCGGCCAGGCGATGTGCCTGTCGTCCGAGGAGGATCTGCGGGCGCTGCGCCGCAAGGTGGACGCGATGTGGGCGCTGGGGGTGCGCGCCTTCCAGCTCCAGTTCCAGGACGTCAGCTACAGCGAGTGGCACTGCGGTGCCGACGAGGAGACCTTCGGCACCGGCCCGCAGGCCGCCGCCAAGGCGCAGGCCGGGGTCGCCAACGCGCTGGCCCGGCACCTCGCCGAGCGCCATCCGGGGGCCGCGCCGCTGTCGCTGATGCCGACCGAGTACTACCAGGACGGTGCGACGGCGTACCGCGGTGCGCTGGCGGCGGCGCTCAACGACCGGGTGGAGGTGGCCTGGACGGGCGTGGGGGTGGTGCCGCGGACCATCACCGGAGGGGAACTGTCCGCCGCCCGCCAGGCGTTCGGCCATCCGCTGGTCACCATGGACAACTACCCGGTCAACGACTACGCCCGGGACCGGATCTTCCTCGGCCCGTACACCGGGCGCGAACCGGCGGTGGCCACCGGCTCGGCGGCGCTGCTGGCCAACGCCATGGAGCAACCGGTCGCCTCCCGGATCCCGCTGTTCACCGCCGCCGACTACGCCTGGAACCCCCGCGACTACCGCCCGGCGCAGTCCTGGGACGCGGCCGTCGACGACCTGGCGGGCGCCGACCAGGGGGCCCGTACGGCGCTGCGCACGCTGGCCGGCAACGCGTCCTCGTCGCAGCTGGACCGCGACGAGTCGGCCTACCTCCGGCCGCTGCTGGACCGCTTCTGGAAGACCCGCGAGGCGGCGATCAACCACGGCGGCGAGGGCGGTGACCCGGACTTCGCCGGGGCCGCCGAGGCACTGCGGGCCGCCTTCCGCGCCATGGCCGCCGCACCGAAGGGCCTGAACTCCGACCTGCGGGCCGAAGTCGGGCCGTGGGCCGCGCAGTTGGGCCGCTACGGCAGCGCCGGGGAGCAGGCCGTGGACACCCTGCTGGCGCAGGCGCACGGCGACGGGGACGCGGCCTGGGCGGCACAGCGCGCGGTGCTCCGGCTGCGTACGGAGATCAGGCAGAGCCCGGCCACGGTCGGCACCGGTGTGCTCGGGCCGTTCCTGGACCGGGCGATGGCCGAGGCGGACGCCTGGACCGGCGCCCGCGACACCGTCCCGCGGCCGGCGCGGGGCGCCGATCCGGCGTCGCTGACCGTCCCCTTCCCGCGGGCCCGGCCGCTGTCCGCGGTCACCGCGCTGACCGAGCCGGGCCCGGCCGCGGGCGCGGTCTCCCTGGAGGCGCATGTGCCGGGCAGCGGCTGGCAGCGCCTCGGGCAGCTCTCGGCGACCGGCTGGACGGAATCGCACACGGCCGGGGTGCGCGCCGACGCGGTACGGCTGACCTGGGCGAAGGGCGCCCAGGCGCCGTCCGTGCACGCGCTGACGCCGTGGTTCGACGACACCCCCCGGGCCGGACTGGAGCTGTCCCGCAAGGAGACCGACGCGGAGACCGGCGGCAGCGCCACGGTCGACGCCCGGGTGTTCTCCCACCGCCCGTCCGACGTCCACGACGCGCTCGCGGTCAAGGCCCCCAAGGGCTTCACCGTCCACGCGCCGAAGGAGGTGACCGCGCCCCGCGGCGGCACCGCCACCGTCCCGCTCGCGGTGGACGTCCCCAAGGACGCCCCGTCCGGGACGTACGACATCGCCGTGGGCTTCGCGGGCCAGGAGCGGCATCTGACGGTCCGGGTCTATCCGCCCACCGGCGGCCCCGACCTGGCGCGCGGCGCGGACACCACCTCCTCCGGCGACGAGACCGACGACTTCCCGGCGTCCGCGGCCACCGACGGCGACCCTAAGACCCGCTGGTCCTCCCCCGCCGAGGACAACGCCTGGCTCCAGTTCGCGCTCCCCCGCCCCACCCGCCTGGGCCTGGTGGTCCTCAACTGGCAGGACGCCTACGCCGCCGCCTACCGCATCCAGGTGTCGTCCGACGGCCGCACCTGGCGCACCGCCGCCACGGTCCGCGACGGCAAGGGGGGCCGGGAGGCGATCCGGATGGACGCCAAGGACGCCCGCTTCGTGCGGATCCAGGGGGACAGGCGGGCCACCCGGTTCGGGTACTCGCTGTGGGAGGTGGAGGCGTACGCGGTGACGCCGGGCGGCTGAGCGCCGGCCCGGGGCGCCGGGGAAACGCCGTGGTGGGGGCCGCCAAGGCCCCCACCACGACAAAACCCGGATCTACGCCGATACGGCATCGATCCGGGCCAAGGCGTCATCCGCGCCGTACGGCTGCAAGTAGGGCAGCCAGCGCGGGTCCCTATGGCCCGTGCCGATGATCCGCCACGCCAGTCCTGACGGCGGGGCGGGCTGATGGCGCAGCCGCCAGCCGATCTCGGCGACATGGCGGTCCGCCTTGACGTGATTGCACCGCCGGCAGGCGGCGACGACGTTCTCCCAGGTGTGCTGGCCGCCGCGACTGCGCGGGATGACGTGGTCGACGCTGGTTGCGACGCCACCGCAGTACATACAGCGCCCGCCGTCACGCGCGAACAGCGCCCGGCGGGTCAGCGGAACGGGGCCACGAAAGGGCACTCTCACAAACCGCTTCAAGCGGACCACGCTCGGAGCCGGTATCACACGGGTGGCGCTGTGCATCAGGGCGCCGGACTCCTCGAGGCTGACGGCCTTCTCATTGAGCACGAGGATGAGCGCGCGGCGGAGCGGTACGACGCCGAGCGGCTCGTACGACGCGTTGAGGACCAGGACATGCGGCACGGATGCCTCCTTGTACGCCGGCGGCGCGTGGCTCGCGCCGGGACGATCTCCCCACAGTGTCCCCCGGTGCCTGGTCGGAGCGCCACCATGACCGGGTAACGGGCCGGAGGTGTTTTCCACCACACCGGCGCAGATCCCGCCGGATCCGGCTCTTTCCGGGCGTTCCGGCGCCGTATCGATCGAACACAGGCACGGTCTGCCCCTGTTGCCCCGTTAGTGTGGTGGCCTGTCCGGCCCTTCGGGTGCCACCGCGGCCGGGCCTGCTGTCCCTCACGGAAGGTTCCGCTGTGTACTGGTCCGCTTCGTCGGCCGCCGCCGCGCCGCTGCACACCGCCGCGGCCGGCTCCACCGGCCCCACCTCCCTCGACGAGGCCACCCAGAAGGCCACCAACGCCGCCGGCTGGGTGCAGGCGAACTGGGGGACGTGGGTCACGTCCGCCCTCCAGATCCTGCTGATCCTCGTCATCGCGGTGGTCCTGCGGCATGTGATCCGCCGCACCATCACCAAGCTCATCGAGCGGATGAACCGCACCGCTGCCGCCGCCCAGGGCACCGCGCTGGGCGGGCTGCTGGTCAACGCCGAGCGGCGGCGGCAGCGCTCCGAGGCGATCGGTTCGGTGCTGCGCAGCGTCGCATCCTTCGTGATCATGGGCACGGCGGCGCTGACCGTGCTGTCCGTCCTCCAGATCAACCTGGCCCCGCTGCTGGCCAGCGCGGGGGTCGCCGGTGTCGCGATCGGTTTCGGCGCCCGCAACCTGGTCACCGACTTCCTGTCGGGCGTCTTCATGATCCTGGAGGACCAGTACGGCGTCGGCGACGAGATCGACGCGGGCGTGGCCACCGGTACGGTCATCGAGGTCGGCCTGCGGGTCACCAAGCTGCGCGGCGCCAACGGCGCGATCTGGTACATCCGCAACGGCGAGGTCAAGCGGATCGGCAACCTCAGCCAGGGCTGGTCCACCGCCAGTGTCGACGTACTGATAGCCGCCGACCAGGACCTGGAGCGGGCCCGCGAGGTGATCACCGACGCCGGCGAGGAGATGTCCAGGGCCGAGCCCTGGAACGAGCAGCTGTGGGAGCCGGTGGAGGTGCTCGGCCTGCGCGAGGTCTCGCTGGAGACCGTCACCGTCGCCGTCTCGGCCAAGACCATGCCCGGCAAGTCCGCCGGCGTGGAGCGCGAGCTGCGCTGGCGCATCAAGCACGCGCTGGACGCGGCCGGCATCCACCTCGCACCGCGCCCGGCCGCCGAGGAGGAGGACGCGGCGCCCGCCGACCCGGCCGCCGGGATGACCGCCCCCTCGGCCCTGGGCAACCCGACGTCCCCGCAGTCCATGAAGTCGAACCCGATCCCGCCACCGCAGCTGGAGAAGCCGCAGTCGGAGAAGTAGTCCGGCAGGACAGAGGGGGTGCGATGCACGTCGCGCCCCCTCTGTCCTGCGTACCCTCCCCCGCCTCGTGTGCCGGATGTCGGCGCCGCCGGTCCGTACGGGACGACGCCCCGCGCGGCCGGTGCGCACGACGAGGGACCCGGGGATCCCTCGGGCGGGAGGGGGCGCGCCGGCCGACCACCGGGCGCCCCCTTCGTCATCTCCGGCCCGCGGGACGCCCGTTGCCCGCTCCCGGCTCCGCCGCGGACGGCGCCCCGTGCGCGGCGCGCGGCGGGCGAATCCGCTGCCGAAACCATTGACGCGCCCCTGATGTGCCGCCTACCTTCCCTTCCAGAAATTGGAAGGTTTCCTAACAGACACCGGGTGGGCAGCGACCATGGACGCAGCAGGACAGGGAACTCCGGGCACACCGCGGGTACTCCGGGCGATGAACGACCGGGCCGCGCTGAACCTGCTGGTGTCCCAGGGACCGCTGACCCGCACCCGGATCGGCGAGCTGACCGGCCTGTCGAAACCCACCGCCTCCCAGCTCCTGGCCCGGCTCGCCGCCGCCGGACTGGTGCGCACGACCGGGAACGTCACCGGCCGACCGGGCCCCAACGCCCAGCTGTACGAGGTCAATCCGCTGGCCGCACACGTCGCCGCGCTCGCCGTCGACCCGCTCGGCATCACCGCCGCCGTCGCCGACATCACCGGCCGGGCCCTCGGGGAGGCACGCGTGGGCACCGACGCGGTCGCCGAGGACACCCCGCATCGCACCGCCCACCTGGTGGCCAGGGCCGTCGACGAGGCGCTGCACAAGGCCGGGCTGGACCGCGAGCGGCTGCACCGCGCGGTCATCGGCACGCCCGGCGCGCTCGACCCGCAGACCGGCCGGCTGCGCTACGCCCCCCACCTCCCCGGCTGGCAGTCGCGGGCCCTGAAGGAAGAACTGGCCGCCGTCCTCGGCATCCCCCTCGTCATCGAGAACGACGTCAACCTGGCCGCGGTCGCCGAGCAACACGACGGCGCCGCCCAGGACTTCGACGACTTCGTCCTGGTGTGGGCCGACGAGGGCGTCGGCGCCGCGATCGTACTGGGCGGCCGGCTGCTGCGCGGCGCCACCGGCGGCGCCGGCGAGATCGGCTACATGCCGCTGCCGGGCGCCCCGCTGGCCCGCGGCGGCGACCGCAGCGCCGCCCGGCCGGACGCCGGCGGCGGCTTCCAGCGGCTCGTCGGGGCGCCGAGCGTCATCGAACTGGCCCGGGAATACGGGGCGTCGCAGGTCCGCACCGTCGCCGGAGCGCTGGCGCGGGACGACGTGCGCGCGGAGGTGGCACGGCGGCTGGCGACCGGGCTGGCGGCGATCGTCGCGGTCGTCGACCCGCGGCTGGTGGTGCTCTCCGGCGAGGTCCCGCAGGCCGGCGGCGAGGCCCTGCGCGCCCTGGTCGAGGAGGAGTTCACCGGGCTCGCACTGCCCCGCCCCGAAATCCGCATCAGCGACATCGCGGGCAACCCCATCCTCACCGGCGCCCTCCGCACGGCGCTCGCCGAGGCCCGCGACGCGGTGTTCGACACCGCATGAGCACCGCATGAGCACCGCACGCGCACCCCGTGAGCACCACATGAGCCCCACACGCGGCCGACCGGCCGCCGCCGCACCGCCGTTACCGCCCGGTCCGCACCGCACTCCCCTGCCGCAAAGGATGGCGCCATGCCCCTCCCGCGTCTGCGTACCTGCCTGCCGGCGGCACTGGCCGGCGCCGGACTGCTCCTGACGGGCTGCGCCAACCCCGCCATCGGCAGCGACCGCGACGACCCCACCGCACCGGTCACCCTGAAGTTCTGGCACGGCTGGTCGAACGCGGGCGAGGTGAAAGCCATCGACGACAGCATCGCCCGCTTCGAGAAACTGCACCCCAACATCCGGGTGCGGGCCACCGGAAACGTCACCGACGACACCATGAACCAGGCACTGCGGGCCGGCGGCGACGACGCACCCGACGTCGTCTCGTCGTTCACCACCAACAACGTGGGCCAGTACTGCTCCACCGGAACGTGGGCGGACCTCGACCCCTTTCTCAAGAAGACCGGAGTGGTGAAGGAGAAGGTCTTTCCCCGACCGCTCCTCGCCTATACGCAGTACCGCGGAAAACAGTGCGCCCTGCCGCTGCTCGCCGACACCTACGGGCTCTACTACAACAAGGACGCCTTCGAAAAAGCCGGCATCACCCGCCCCCCGCACACCATGTCCGAACTGAAAAGGGACGCCGTCGAACTCACCCGGCGCACCAAGGATGGGTCGTACCGGCAGCTCGGATTCATGCCCAACTTCCGCCTCTACCAGAACAGTCCGGACCGGCTGTTCGCCCAGTGGGGCCCCACCTATTTCGACCGGAACGGCAAGGCAAAGCTGGCGAAGGACCCGGCGGCCAAGGAATTCTTCACCACCCAGCGGGAACTGATCGACGCCCAGGGCGGCTACCGCCCGACGGAGAGGTTCCGCACCACCTTCGGTGACGAGATGTCCTCGCAGAACGCCTTCCTGACCCAGAAGGTGGCCATGCACATGGACGGCGAATGGCGCGGCCTGATGCTGAAGAAGGCCCGTGCGCCGTTCGCCTGGGGCGCCGCGCCGATGCCGGTACCGGACGACCGGGCCGACACCTACGGCCGCGGCTATCTCACCGGAACGGTCGCCGGTATCGCCCACAGCAGCCGGCACCAGAACGCCGCCTGGGAACTGGTGAAATTTCTGACCGTGGACACCGACCAGGTCGTCGCCCTCGCCAACGCCCTCCACAACGTCCCGTCGACCAACGCCGCGCTCACCTCCCCGAAACTGGACGCCGATCCGGCCTTCCGCACCTTCCTCGGCATCACCGCGAATCCGCACAGCACCGCACTGCCGCCGTCCGACAACGGCGGCCAATACGTCACCGCACTCAAGGACTTCGCCTACGACGTCGAAGCCGGAAAGGTCCGCGACCTCGGCGCGGGACTCCGCAGGCTCGACGCACAGATCGACGCCGACAACCTCCAGTCCGAGAACTGACGGAGCGCCCCATGGCAGCCACCACGACCACCGCGCCCGCGCTGCGCCGCAAACGCACCCGCGAACGCCTGCGCATTCTGGGGTTCCTCTCCCCCTGGCTCGTCGGCTTCACGGTCTTCTTCGGATATCCGCTGATCGCCACCGGCTATTTCTCGTTCATGCACTACAACCAGATCGAGCGGCCCGCATTCGTGGGCCTGCGGAACTGGACCTACGTCCTGACCCAGATGCCGCTGTTCGGGCCGGCGCTGTGGAACACGCTCTGGCTGGTCGTGGTGATGGTCGCGCTGCGGGTCGTCTTCGGACTGGGCATCGGCCTCCTCATCACCACGATCAAGTCCGGCGCCGGCTTCTTCCGCACCGCGTTCTACCTGCCGTATCTGGCGCCCCCGGTGGCCGCCACCGTCGCCTTCGTCTTCCTGCTCAACCCGGCGACCGGCCCGGTCAACGCCATCCTCGGCGCCGCCGGCCTCCCCACGCCCTCGTGGTTCAACGACCCCCACTGGGCCAAGCCGTCCCTCGTCCTGCTGTCCCTGTGGGGCATCGGCGACCTGATGGTGATCTTCATGGCGGCGCTGCTCGACGTACCGAAGGAGCAGTACGAGGCCGCCGAGCTGGACGGGGCCGGCGCCTGGGGGAAGTTCCGCTACGTCACCTGGCCGTCGATCACCCCGATCGTGCTGTTCGCGGTGGTCACCGGCGTCGTCCAGACCATGCAGTACTACACCCAGGCACTGGTCGCCGGAAAACTCGCCTCCGGCGTCTCCATCGGGCCCGGCACCGTCATCCAGCCCGGCTACCCGGACCACGCCACGCTCACCGTCCCGCAGCTCGTCTACTCCCTGGGCTTCGAGAACTTCAACACCGGCGCGGCCTGTGCGCTCTCCCTCGTGCTGTTCGCCCTCGCGATGGCCGTCACCACCCTGCTGATGCGCAAGCGCGCCGGCCTGCTCCCGGCGGAGGACTGAACCGCCGTGACGGAGGACCGACCCGTCATGGCGGAGGACCGTCCCGCCGTGACGGTGCACTGACCAGACGAGAAGGACGACTGTCCCGACGTGAAGGAGGACCGACCCGACGTGACCGCCACGACGCTCCCCACGCGCCCCGCCCCGGCCCGCGCGCCCCGCGCCGCCGGCGCCGCCGCGGCCCGCGCCCGCCGCACGCGGCTGCTGCACTGGATCGCCGTCCACTCCGTGGCCCTGGCCGCCGCCCTCTTCTTCCTCCTCCCGTTCGTCTTCGTCTTCCTGACCTCCGTCATGAGCGACGGCCAGGCGATGAGCGGCGAACTGTGGCCGCGCACCTGGCACTGGTCCAACTACGCGACCGTGTTCACCACCCCCGGCTTCCTCGACTGGTGGCGGAACTCCCTGCTCTACGCGGGCCTGGGCACCCTCCTCACCGTCTGCTCGACGGTCCCCGTCGCCCACGCCCTCGCCCGGTTCCGTTTCCGCGGGCGCCGGGTGGCGATGATCCTGGTCATCTCGACGATGATGCTGCCGCCGCAGGTCGTCGTGATGCCCATGTACCTGGTGTGGGCGCAGCAGCTGCACCTCGCCGGCTCCGTCTGGCCGCTGATCATCCCGATGGCCTTCGGCGACGCCTACTCCATCTTCCTGCTGCGGCAGTTCCTGCTGACGATCCCCCAGGAATATCTGGAGTCCGCCAAGGTGGACGGCTGCGGCGAACTGCGCACCCTCCTGCGGATCGTCGTCCCGATGGCCCGCCCCGGCATCGCCGCCATCTCCCTCTTCCAGTTCTTCTTCTGCTGGAACGACTACTTCGGCCCGCAGATCTACGCCGCGCAGAACCCCGCCGCCTGGACGCTCTCCTACGGCCTGGAGTCCTTCAAGAGCGCCCACAACGTCAACTGGAACCTCACCATGGCCGCCACGCTGCTGGTCATGGCCCCCGTCATCGTCGTCTTCTTCTTCGCACAGAAGGCCTTCGTCGAAGGCGTCACGCTCACCGGAGTGAAGGGCTGAAACGGACATGCTGCCACCTTCCGGGGGGCGACCCCCGTACCCCCGCATCAAAATCGCCGTGGTCGGCGGAGGCTCGACCTACACCCCCGAACTCATCGACGGCTTCGCACGGTTGCGTGACGTCCTGCCGCTGGCCGAACTCGTCCTCGTCGACCCCGCCACCGACCGGCTGGAACTGATCGGCGCACTGGCCCGCCGGATCTTCGCCGAACAGGGGCACCCCGGCCGGATCACCTGGACCGACGACCTCGACGCCGGCCTGGACGGCGCCGACGCGGTCCTCCTCCAGCTCCGCGTGGGCGGCCAGGCCGCCCGCAACCAGGACGAGACCTGGCCGCTGGAGTGCGGCTGCGTCGGCCAGGAGACCACCGGCGCCGGCGGCCTCGCCAAGGCACTGCGCACCGTGCCCGTCGTCCTCGACATCGCCGAACGGGTCCGCCGCCGCTGCCCCGACGCCTGGATCGTCGACTTCACCAACCCCGTCGGCATCGTCACCCGGGCGCTGCTCACCCACGGCCACAAGGCCGTCGGACTGTGCAACGTCGCCATCGGCTTCCAGCGCAAGTTCGCCCGACTGCTCGGCGTGGCCCCCGAACAGGTCGCGCTGGAGCACGTCGGCCTCAACCACCTCACCTGGGAACGCGCGGTACGCGTCAACGGCGACGACGTCCTTCCCGAGCTCCTCGCCGCACACGGCGACGCCATCGCCGCCGACCTCCGCATGCCCCGCGCCGTCCTGGACCACCTGGGCGCCGTCCCCTCCTACTACCTCCGCTACTTCTACCAACACGACGCGGTCGTACGGGAGTTGCGCACCAAACCGTCCCGCGCCGCCGAGGTCGCCGCCATCGAACGCCGACTCCTCGACCTGTACGCCGACCCGTCCCTGGCCGAGAAACCGGCCCTCCTCTCCCAACGCGGCGGCGCCTTCTACTCCGAGGCAGCCGTGAACCTGACGTCCTCACTGCTGCGCACGCGCCCGGAGGGGCCCACCCCGGCCGACGGCACCGCCCGGACTCCGGCCCCCGGGTCCGGTGTCACGCACGGCACTGCCGCAACTCCCGGGACTGGTGGCACCCATGGCACGCACGGCGCTTTCGGGACCCCCGGGGCCGGTGACACCTACGGCACGCACGGCACTTTCGAAACCCCCAGGTCCGGTGACACCCACGGCACCCTCGAAACTTCCCGGTCCGGTGACGCCCCTCAGTCCCCGCAGGTTTCCGGGCCCGGTGACGCGCCTCGCGCCTTCCAGGTTCCCGGGTCCGGTGATACCCCTCAGGTCCTGCAGGGTCCCGGGCCCGGTGACACCCCTCAGGCCCCGCAAGTTCCCAGGCCCGGTGACGCCCAGATCGTCAACACCTTCAACAACGGCACGTTTTCGTTCCTGCCGGACGACGCGGTGATCGAGGTCCCGGCGACGGTGACCTCCCGGGGGGCCGCCCCCCTCCCCCTCCGCCCCCTCGCCCCCCTTTTCAGGGGTCTGGTCGCGCATGTCACGGCCTATGAACAACTGGCCCTGGAGGCTGCCCTGAAGGGCGGCCGGGACCGGGTCTTCTCGGCGCTCCTCGCGCACCCCCTCATCGGCCAGCTCGACTACGCGGACCGGCTCACCGACGAGCTGATCGCGCACAACCGGGAGCACCTCACGTGGGCCTGACCGGCACGGCGCTCGCCATCGACGCGGGCAACAGCAAGACCGATGTGGCACTGGTGGCCGTGGACGGCCGGGTCCTCGGCCGGGCCCGCGGCGGCGGCTTCCGGCCCCCGGCGGTCGGCGCCGCCCGCGCGGTGGACGTCCTCGCGCCACTGGTGGCATCGGCACTCGCGCAGGCCGGGCCGACCGGCAGCGGCCCCGTCGACCACATCTCCGCCTTCCTCGCCAACGCCGACCTCCCGGACGAGGTGACCGACCTGACCGCCGAGATCGCCCGCCGCGGCTGGGCCGGCACCGTCGCCGTCCGCAACGACACCTTCGCCCTGCTACGGGCCGGACTCCCGGACGACGGCGAACGGCTGGGCGTCGCGGTGGTCTGCGGCGCGGGCATCAACTGCGCCGGCCTGGGCCGCGACGGGGCCACCGCCCGCTTCCCGTCGGTCGGCCGGATCTCCGGCGACTGGGGCGGCGGCTCCTTTCTCGCCGAGGAGGCGCTGTGGCACGCGGCCCGCGCCGAGGACGGTCGGGGCGCCCCGACCGAACTCGCCCGCGCGCTCCCCGCGCACTTCCGCCTGCGCACCATGCCGGAGCTGATCGAGGCCCTGCATCTCCGGCGGATCCCCGACACCCGGCGCCACGAACTGCCCCCCGTTCTCTTCGATGTCGCCTCGGCCGGCGACTCCCTCGCCCGCGGGATCGTGGCCCGCCAGGCGGAAGAGATCGCCCTCCTGGCCGTCGTCGCCCTGCGGCGCCTCGACCTCCTTTCCGAACCCGTCCCGGTGATCCTCGGCGGCAGCGTGCTGGCGGCCCGCCATCCCCTCCTCCACGATCACCTCACCCACCTGCTCGCGGAGCGGGCACCGAAGGCCGTCCCCCAGGTCGTCACCGCCCCACCCGTGCTCGGCGCGGCGCTCGACGCCCTGGACCGGGCAGGGGTGCGGAAGGAGTCAGGGGCCTATGAGCGGTTGCGGGGGGCCTGGGCGTAGGCAGCTCCCTCGGGTCCAGGTCTCGGGCCGGGGCGCGGGACGGCTGCGCCTGCCGCCCGGGTCCGGTCGGCCGGTGCCCGCCTCAGCCGACATGGACGCAGTCCCCTCGGCCCGTCTCCGTGCGTTCGCCGGGGGCCAGGACGATGTCGGTGGGTGGCGGGGAGTGCTCGCGTTCCGTGACGATGGTGATGTGGTGGTCGGTGTCGTTGATGATGGTGGTGAGAGTGCCGTCGGCGGCGTGAAAGATGGGGTACGTGCCGGTCGGGTTGATGTAGGTCGTGGTCCCGACGGTGAGGAAACCGCTGGCCGTTGGGGTGGGTTCGGGGGTTGCCGGGAGCCCGGCGGGGGACTTGGCGAGCGGGGCGAGGAGTTTGTTCCAGTAGCGCATGGTCGTGTCTCCGATGAGTGGGTCGGGTGGCCTGGCGACCACCTTTCGTTACTCAGCGTAGTCGGTGGAGGGGTGGGCGTCATCGGCGCGCGGGAGTGAATTGAGGGGCGTGGAGGGTGAGTTGCGCGCCCCTTGGCCGGGCGACCCGTGCGGGGACGGCCAGCCACAGCGACGGCCGGGGGCGGACAGCGGATGCAGGCACCGGCGCAGGCGCGAGTGCGGGCGCGGGTGCGGGTGCGGGCACAGGTATGAGGGAAGCGTGCCCGCACCCGGCGGACGGCGATCGGATCGAGGTGCGGACCCACCAGAAGGTCATCCTCCGCTTCCGACCGCCCCCGGCCGTGGAACCGCGCCCGGCGGGTGCGCGTGGTGAGGGGTGAGCGGGCGGGCCGGGTGGGTTGTGGGGCGGATGGCAATCCGAGCAAGATCGGGTCAAGACCGGTGTGGTTGTCAGTGGCGGAGGACATACTGACGGCCGTGCACCCGTGCCCGTGAGCGCTCTCGCGGGTGCCGGGGCGGGGGCCGGGCCCGCAGTCAGCGACCTAGGGGGTGGTTCGTCGGTGTCGTCCACATCGTCCGTGACGTCGGTTTCCGCGGTGCCGTCCGCGGTGCCCGCGCCGGCCGGCGGCGCCCCGGGCTCCGCCGTGCGGCGGCGCAGCGCGTGGGCGGAGGGTCTGGACCGGCTGCGGGCCGCGGCGGTCACGGAGCCGGGCCGGCTGCGGGCGATCGGGGCGGTGCTGGCGCTGCTGGTGCTGTTGTTCGGGACGGCCACGGCCTGGCAGGTGTCGGACCGGTCGGCGGCGGCCGACGACGTGGTGGAGCGGAGCCAGCCGCTGACCGCGGACGCGGCGAGCATCTACCGGTCGCTGGCGGACGCGGACACGACGGCCGCCGGGGGGTTCCTGGCGGGCGGCGCGGGCAGCGCGGCGAGCCGTGCGCGGTATGCGGCGGACATCACGACGGCGTCGAACCTGCTGGTCAAGGCGTCGGCGAACACCCGGGGTTCGGGTTCGCCGGATGCGGCCGGGGTGCAGATCGCCACGCTCAGCAAGCTGCTGCCGCGCTATACGGGGCTGGTCGAGACGGCGCGGGCGAACAACCGGCTGGGGCTGCCGCTGGGCGGCGCGTATCTGCGGTATGCGAACGACCAGATGCGCAAGGAACTCCTCCCGGCGGCCCAGGCGTTGTACGACGCGGAGACGGCACGGCTGTCGGCCGATTACGGGCGGGCGAAGGACTGGCCGTGGTTCGCGCTGGCCGCGGGGGTGGTGGCCATCGGTGCGCTGGTGTGGGCGCAGCGGCGGAACTACCGGCGCACCAACAGGGTGTTCAACCGCGGTCTGCTGGCGGCCACCGCGGCGTCGGCGGCGGTGCTGCTGTGGCTGGTGGCGGGGCATGCAGTGGCGCGTGCGGAGCTGACGCGTTCGTACGAGCACGGTGCCCGGTCGCTGCGGGTGCTCAACGAGGCGCGGATCGACGCCCTTCAGGCGCGCGGGGACGAGAATCTGACGCTGGTGGCGCGCGGTGCGGTGCTGACCGGCGACCAGAAGGACTTCTACGAGGTCGGCTTCCGTGCCGGGATGCGGGATCTGGCGGGCGCCGGCGGGCCGGCGGCCGGCGGCCGGCTGGGGGCGGCGCTGGCGCTGGCGGGCGACGACGCCGGGCGGCGGCCGGTACGCGACGCGGTGGCGGCCGTGCGGGAGTGGCAGGCGCGGCACGCCGCGGCGCGGGAGGCGGACGACAAGGGGGATTACGGGCGGGCGCTGGCGAAGGTGATCGGCTCGGACGCCTCGACGGGGGCGTCGTTCGACCGGGTCGACGCCGGGCTCCAGCAGGCGCTGGTGCATGAGCAGGACAGGTTCCGGTCGGCGGCGGACGGCGGACGCGGGGCGTTCGGCGGACTGGCGGTGGGGGCCGGGGTGCTGGCAGTTCTGGCCGCGGCGGGTGCGGTGCTGGGTATCGGGCGCCGGCTGTCGGAGTACCGGTGATGAGGGCGGGTGAGCCGGGTGGGAGGGACATGAGGATGCGCGCGCGAGGGCTCGGGAATCTGCGTGCCGTCCTGGCGCCGGTCGCGGCCGGGATGTCGGTGATGGCGGTGGCCGCGGCCGTTCTGGTGCCGGCGCTGGGCCGGGACGCCCGGCCGGGCGCTCCGGACGGGGTGCCCGGCCCCCCGGCGGTGCATCACGCCTACGGGCCGGGTACGCCGGCGGCCCGGCCGGCGGCGGCGAAGTGCACGACGGGCAATGCCGCGGAGAGCCTGCGGCCGGCGGCGGACGACGGTCCGGCGGTGGAACGGATCAAGCAGAAGGGCCAGTTGGTCGTCGGCGTCGACCAGAACACCTACCGGTGGGGCTACCGCGACCCCGGTACGGGCCAGCTGGAGGGTTTCGACATCGATCTGGCGCGGGCGATAGCCAAGGACATCCTGGGGCCGGACGCCAAGGTCGTGTTCCAGGCGGTGCCGACCAACCAGCGGATCCCGGCGGTGCAGAAGCGCACCGTCGACATGGTGGTGCGGACGATGACGATCAACTGCGCGCGCAAGGAGCAGGTGGCGTTCTCGACGGCGTACTTCCAGGCGGGGCAGCAGGTGCTGGCGCCCAAGGCGTCGCCGGTGCGGGCGTTCGACGATTCGCTGCGCGGCAAGCGGGTGTGCACGGCGGCCGGTTCGACGGGTGAGGCGGCGCTGGCGGCGCAGAGCCACGGCGCGAAGGTGCTGCGGGTGCCCAACCAACTCGACTGCCTGGTGCGGCTGCAGCTCGGCGAGGCAGACGCGGTGGTCACCGACAGTGCGCTGGCCGCGGCGCAGGCGGCGCAGGATCCGACGGTCGAGTTGAAGGGCAAGCCGTTCACGGACGAGTCGTACGGCGTGGCGATGAACAAGGACGACACGGATCTGGTGCGCCGGGTCAACAAGGTCCTGGACGACTACCGGGGCGGTGGTGCCAACAGCCCCTGGATGCGGGCGTACCGCACGTGGCTGAAGGCCGATCTGCCGGGGATATCGGGACCGCCGTCGCCGGAGTACAGCGACTGACGGCGGGCCCGGAGGGCGGCGGCCGGCGGGTGTGCGGGGGCGCGAAGGGTGGGCAGGGTACCGGCGACGGCCGCCGGCCGCGGCTGATCGCCCCACGGAGCGGCCGAGGGGGTCACTATGGAGGGGCTGGAGCGGGGGAGAGGGAGCGGCAGGACCGACGAGCGACCCAGGCGCACCAACCGCCGTGCACCGTACGCGTATTGGAGAGGTGATCGATGGGGGTCCCTGGACCCTTCCCCGGCTCGGCGGGGAGGCCCGATGCCCCGGTGCTGGACCGGGAGGAGGTGGACCGCGCGCTGGCGCGGCTCGGCGCGGAGTACGAGGCGATCGAGACGTCGCTGCTGGCGTTGCAGGACCATGCCGGCCGGCGGCTCCTGGAGGGCGCCGATCTGTCGGGCACCACCAAGGAGCGCTGGGCCGCCACGGAGCGGTCCATCACGGTGCTGTGGTCGCTGTTCGACGCCTATACGGCGGTGCTGACGGCGGCCCGTGAGCTGCGCGCCCGGCGGCGCTGGCCGTCGGCGGAGGATCTCGCGGAGCTGACGGAGCTGCTGCGGGGCGGCGAGGTGACGGTGCCGGGTGCGGTGGCCGGCAGTCCGGAGGGCGGGCCGGAGGCGCCGGGCGAGCGGCTGCGCCTGGAGGAGCTGGTCGAGCGGATGAACGGGCTGTACGCGCGCTCGCTGGACGTGATCGTGGCGGCGGACGCGGTGTGGTCGGCGCTGCCGGCCCGTATAGACCTGCTGGCCGCCGAGTTGCAGCGGACGCGGTCGCTGGCGCACTCGGTGGGGGTGCGCCCCGGGGAGCATCCGGCCGGCGACGATCTGGAGCGGATCACGGACGAGCTGGTGCGGCTGCGTGCCCAGGTGATCGCGGATCCGCTGGCCTTCTGGGTGTCGTCGTCGACGGGGAGTTCGGCGCCCGGCGGCGGCCGTCCGGACACCACCCGCTACGACCGGGCGGCGCGGGCGCTGGAGGACATCCGGCGCGAGGTGGCGGCGGTGCTGGACGTGCGGCAGGACGCGGAGCGGCGGCTGATGCTGCTGCGGGACGTGCTGTCGCGGGCGGACCGGACGCTGACCGAGGCACGGCAGGCCCGCGGCGAGGTGCTGGCGAAGATCGCCGCGTCGGAGGTGCCGGCGGTCAGCGGCCCGTCGACGGTGCTGCACGAGCAGCTGGCGGCGGCTGCGGAGTACCGCCGCCGGGCGCAGTGGCACCGGCTGTCGCCGCTGCTGGACAGCCTGGAGGAGCGGGCCGAGGACGAACTCCAGCGGGCCCGCGAGTCGTTGACGGCGGTGACCGCCCCGCTGGCGGTGCGCGCCGAGCTGCGCGGCAGGCTGGACGCGTACCGGGCGAGGGTGGCGCGGCACGGGCTGGCGGAGGATCCGCTGCTGGTCGAGCGGTACGACGTGGCGCGGCGGATGCTGTGGAGCGCGCCGTGCGACCTGCGGGCGGCCGAGCAGGCGGTGTGGCGGTATCAGGAGGCGGCGGCGGAGGCGCTGACCCCGGAACAGGTGGACGGCAAGGGGGAGTCGTGACGGAGCGGGACGGGGCGCGGTGCCAGCGGCGGGACTGCGAGGGGCGGTACGAGGACGTCGGCGGCGGCGAACTGTACTGCGACGTCTGCGGGTTGGCGCCGGTGGTCTCGCCCGAGGGGCTGCTGTCGTCGCCGGCCACGAGTGTGACGGCGCGGGCGCTGATCGGGGGTGCGGCGACGGTCGCGGCGCCCCCGCCGACGGGGGTGCGCTCCCCCGGGACGGCCGGCACCCACGCGGCCGGCGACCGCGGCGGTGACGCCTACGGCAGGGACGGCGGCGGTGCCTTGGCGGCATCCGGGCGGTCCGGCGCCGGGCGCCGCTCGCCCGCCCTCACGGGCGGTGATGCGGCCCGGGAGGGATCCGCGGTGTCGGCGCGCGGTTCGGGTCCGGGCGGTGGCGCGGGCACCGGTTCCGGTTCCGGGTCGGCGCGGGGGCGGCTGGGGGCCGGCCTGGTGGCGGTCCCCGTGGTGCCGCGGCCCGATCCCCGGTCGGCGGTGCTGGCGCACCCCGAGGTCCCCGAGCGGAAGCGGTTCTGCAGCCGCGGTGAGTGCGGGGCGCCGGTGGGCCGGGGCCGGGGCGGCGAGCCGGGGTCGACGGAGGGGTTCTGCACCAAGTGCGGCCATCCGTACAGCTTCGTACCCAAGTTGCGTCCCGGGGACGTCGTCCACGACCAGTACGAGGTCGTGGGCTGCCTCGCGCACGGCGGACTGGGCTGGATCTACCTGGCGATGGACCACGCGGTCGACGACCGGTGGGTGGTGCTCAAGGGCCTGCTGGACACCGGCGACGAGGAGGCGCTGGCGGCGGCGGTGTCCGAGCGGCGGTTCCTCGCCGCGATCGAGCACTCCAACATCGTGCGGATCTACAACTTCGTGGAGCACCTGGACCGGGCGACCGGCAGCCGGGACGGCTACATCGTCATGGAGTACGTCGGCGGCAAGTCGCTCAAGGACCTCGCCAACGAGCGGCGCACGCCCCAGGGGAGGCGCGATCCGCTGCCGGTCGAGCAGGCGTGCGCGTACGGCATCGAGGCCCTGGAGGCGCTCGGGCATCTGCACAGCCGCAGGCTGCTGTACTGCGATTTCAAGGTCGACAACGCCATCCAGCAGAACGACCAGCTCAAGCTGATCGACCTGGGCGCGGTGCGCCGGATGGACGATCACGAGAGCCCCATCTACGGCACGATCGGCTACCAGGCGCCCGAGGTCGCCGAACAGGGCCCGTCCGTCGCCTCCGACCTGTACACCGTCGCGCGTACCCTCGCCGTCCTCACCTTCGACTTCCAGGGCTACACCAACGTCTTCGCGGACTCGCTGCCGGACCCCGACAACATCGAGGTGTTCCGGACGTACGAGTCGTTCTACCGGCTGCTGGTGCGCGCCACCGACCCGGACCGGGACCGCCGGTTCAGGTCCGCGGAGGAGATGGCCGAGCAGCTGACCGGCGTACTGCGCGAGGTGGTGGCGCTCCGGACCGGTGAGCAGCGGCCGGCGCTGTCCACCCTCTTCGGGCCGGAACTGCGCGTCGTGGACACCGAGTTGCTGGCGCCGGCGGCGGGCGACGGGTCGCGGCTGGGCGCCCGCGGGGCGCCCCCGGCCGGCGCGGCCGAGGAGCCGGCGGGCGCGTTCGCCGGTCCCGTGCTGCGACCGCTCGACACGGCCGGGGCCGCGCTGGCGCTGCCGGTGCCGCGAGTGGACCCCGACGACCCCAACGCCGGTTTCCTGGCCGGGCTGCACGCCGCCCCGACCGAGCTGCTGGCGGCCCTGCGCGCGGCACCCGCCGACTCCCCCGAGGTCCGGTTCCGTACGCTGCGGGCCCATCTGGAGCTGGGCGACGGCGCGGCGGCGTCGGCGGCCCTGGAGCCCACCGGGGCGGATACCGGCCACGACGACGCGTGGTGGGACGCCGGGAAGCAGGGGGCGGACGCGGACTGGCGGACGGTGTGGCACCGCGGGCTGGTGGCGCTGGCGACCGGCGACCGGGAGGGGGCCGCGCTGGCCTTCGACGCGGTCTACGACGCCTTCCCGGGCGAGCCGGCACCGAAGCTGGCACTGGGCATCAGCGCGGAGCTGCTGGGGCAGTTGGAGAACGCCGCCGAGTACTACCGCCTGGTGTGGGCCGCCGACCGCGGCTACGTCAGCGCCGCGTTCGGGCTGGCCAGGGTGCGGCTGGCGGCCGGCGACCGGGCGGGCGCCGTCGAGGCCCTGGAGTCGGTACCGGAGTCGTCCATCCACTACACGGCCGCCCGGGTCGCCACGGTCCGCGCCCGGCTGCGGGACCGCTCACCGCACGAGGCACTGCTGCCTGATCTGCGGGCCGCGGCCGAACAGGTCGAGGCCCTCGCGGACTTCGGGCTGGACGACCGGCGCCGGGCCCAGCTCGCCACCGAGGTACTGGGCAGCGCCCTGGACTGGGTACTCTCCGGGAGCCACGGCGACGGGCCGGACGGCCGGCCGCCGGACGGTGCCCGCCCGGGTGAACCACCGGACGGCGAACGGCCCGACGGCGAACGGCCGGAGGGAGCCGCCGCGCCGCCCATACCGGCGCAGCGGCCACCGCTGCTCGGCAGCACGCTGGACGAACGCGGCCTGCGGTTCGGGCTGGAGCGGTCGTACCGCCTGCTGGCGCGCCTTGCGCAGCGTGGCGAGGAAAGGATCGAGCTGGTGGAACGGGCCAACCGCTTCCGCCCCAGGACGTGGGTGTGACATGGGTGTGACTGGGCCGTCCCGGTGCCGGAGCTGCGATGAGCCGCTCGATACGGGGGACAACTTCTGCGGGCGGTGCGGCGCCGAGCTCCTGACGCCGGCCGCGACGGGGGACGGAAGGCCGGCCGGGCCGCCGGTGGTGACGGCCGGCGGCCACGGCGCGCCGGCGGGCCGCGGGGCCGCGCCGGCGACGGCGGCAGCGTACGGGGCGCCGGCCGGATTCGGGTCGCCCACCGGGGCCACCGCCCCGGCGGGGCCACCGCCGCCCGACCCCAAGACCCGTATCCCGTACGGGGATACCGGCGCGCCGCCGGTGCCGGGACAGCTGCCCGCCGCGCTCGGCACCAGGCCCGCCGACCCTCGCGTCGTCGGATACGAGGCCGTCGCCGACGCCGCGGCGGGAGCGGAGGCACCGGCGGGGACGGAAGCGGAGGGGGAGGCGGACACGAAGGGGAACAAGGAAGAGGGGAACAAAGAAAAGAAAGAGGAAGAGGAAAGGGACGGGGAAAGGTACCGGGAAGGGGAAGCGGTGGTGGCAGCGCCGGGCCGGGCGCGGAGCGCGGCCGGGGAAGGCACCGGAGCGCGGGGGTCGGCCGGAGCGGCGCCCCGAGCGGACGGCGAAGCAGCGGCACGAGCAGGGGCACCGGCAGAAGCGGAGGCGACAGGAGAAGCCGAAGCGGAAGCAGCAGTGCCAGGGACAGGGGGAGAGGAACGGGAAGAAGGGGAACGGGAAGCGGAACGAGAAGGGGAATCCGCCCCCGGAGGCCCGGTGGCCGCCGGTACGGACACCGGTGCGGGCGCCGGTACGGGCGCCGATGCCGCCCCCGCTGTGGCCTCCGCCCCCTCAGCCCCCTCCCCCGGGCAGCCGGCGTCCGGTCCGCAACGCGATCACCTGGAGAGCGAGTTGGCGGGCATCGCGGCGGTCAGCGACCGCGGCCACCGCCACCACCGCAACGAGGACTTCTACGCGCTGGCCGCCACCGAGCTGCCGGACGGTTCGTCCGCCGTGGTCGCGGTGGTCTGCGACGGGGTCTCCTCGGCGACCCGCCCGGACGACGCGTCCAAGGCGGCGTCCGAGACGGCGGGTACCGCCCTGCGGCTGTCGCTGGCGCGCGGTACGCACCCCCAGCAGGCCATGCACGAAGCCATCATGGCGGCCTCCGCGGCGGTCGACGCGCTGGCCGCCGACCCCTCGATGGCACACGACGAGTACCGCCAGCAGAACGCCCCGGCCTGCACCTTCGTCGGCGCGGTGGTCGGCGGCGAGCTGCTGACCGTCGGCTGGGTCGGCGACAGCCGCGCCTACTGGATCCCGGACGACCGCACGGCGCCGCCCGTCCGGCTCACCGAGGACGACTCCTGGGCCGCCCAGATGGTCGCCAACAACCTGATGACCGAGGCCGAGGCGAACGCCGACGAGCGGGCGCACGCCATCACCGGCTGGCTGGGCGCGGACGCGTACGAGGTCGAGCCGCACACCGCGGTGTTCAAACCGGACGGCCCCGGCGTCGTGGTGGTGTGCACGGACGGACTGTGGAACTACGCCGAGTCGGCGGACGCGATGGCCGCGGTGCTGCCCCTCGACGCACCGGTACGGCCGCTGCACGGCGCCCGCACGCTGGTCGCACACGCCCTCGGCGGCGGCGGGCACGACAACGTAACGGTCGCGCTGGTGCCGTTCCCCGCGTCCGCGGGAGGGGCAGGATCGGCCTGAGCTTCCCCAGCCTCATCCGTCGGGCGACCGGCCCCTCCCGCCGCGGCGGCCGTCCGCCCCGGGCCGGCCGGCGGCACGGGGCCCAAGGAGCGGACCAGATGGCCAACTTCGCCAAGTCGCAGGTGCCGCGCTTCTCCGCCGAGGTGCACCAGAACCCCTGCCTTCCCGAGGGCGGGCGGGAGGTGCACGCCGTCGTCACGGTCACCGCGACCGGGGGCGGGACGACCGGCGGTCGCCCGGTGCCGGCGCCGCGGCCGGGCCCGGACGGGCCGGTCCCGGCGCGGCCGGACGCCGCTGCGGAACTCGCCGCCGGTGTCGGGCTGCGGGTGTGGACGCCGCGCGGCGCCGAGGTCGCCCGCCTCCGGCAAGTGGCGCCCGCCGTCGAGGACCTGACCGCCCGGCGACGGGCGTCGGGCCCCCGCTGCGGGGACTACCCGACCGGCTCGTGGGGTGACGAGTCGCGCGACTACCACCTCCGCTTACGGGTCCCGGACGCCGGACTCGGCCGGCGGATGCTGGCCGCCCGGGTCTCGCTGGTGCTCTCCGGACCGGACGGCTCCGCTCCGCGGATCCTGTCGCAGGCGTTCGTCAAGGCCGTCTGGACCGACGATCCGGCCGCCGCGGCGGCGATCGACCCACAGGTCGCGCACTACACAGGACAGGCGGAACTGGCACAAGTCATCCAACAGGGCCTGGATGCCCGCAAGTCAGGAGATGGCGCCCGCGCCGCGGCGCTGCTGGGTCGGGCGATGCAGCTGGCCCGCGCCACCGGGAACGAGGACACTGCGAAACTGCTTGCGAAGGTGGTGGACGTCGCCGATGCCGCGACCGGTACTGTGCGACTGCGGACGAAGGTCGCCGGGGCCGACGGGAGGACTCCCGAAACGCGCTCCACGGCCACCGCCCACACCCCGGAACAGCCATAGCAACAGCTGAGCAACAGCCACCGAAACAGCCACGGAAAACCACCATCAGCACCGAATCAGTACCGCCCGGAAGTAACGGTACGGAGGGGGAAGAACCGACATGCCGACCTGCCCGAACGGCCACCAGTCGGTGGCCGAAGACTGGTGCGAGGTGTGCGGCCAGCGGATGGCGGGCGCTGTCCCCCCGCCGCCCTCTCTGCCCGCGGGGTTCCTGAACACCCCGCCGCCCGCCGAGCCCACCGGCCCGCCGCCCGCCGAGCCGACCGGCCCCGCGGCACCGCCCCCGTCACAGCCCGGCCCGCCGCCGGCCGGCGGCCCCGGAGCGCACGCCGCCGGCCCACCGCCCGGCGCCCCCGCACCAGCCCCCGGCCCGCAGGGCGGCCAGGGCAGCCAGGGCGGCTACGGCTTCCCGCCGCCCGCACCGGGCACGGGCGGCGGCCCCGGTGCCCCCGCACCCGCCGCCCCGGCCCACGGCGGTCCGGGCGGTCCCGGTGGCTACGGCACTCCCGGCCCCGGAGACACCGGCCCGCAGGGCGGTTACGGCTTCCCGCCGCCGGTCCCCGCACCGGGCGGTCCGGGCGGCCCCGGCGCCCCCGCGCCGTTCCCCGGCGCGCCCGCCCCCGGTGGCCCCGACGCCTCCGGTACGCCGCCGCACGGCCTGCCCCCGCAGGACACCCCGCCACCGGGCACCCCGCCGCCCGCCGCCCCCGCGCCGTTCCCGGCCCCCGGTGCCGAGCAGCCCGGTCAGCCGGCCCCGGCGGCAGCGCCGGCCCAGCCTGGACAACCCGAGCTGTGCCCGCAGTGCCGTACGCCGCGCCAGGCGATGGCACCGTTCTGCGACGAGTGCCGCTACAACTTCCTCACCAACTCGCCGACTTCGTTCGCCCCGCCGCCCGGCGCCCCCGCACCCGGCCCGCAGGGCGGCCAGGGCGGCTACGGCTTCCCGCAGCCCGCACCGGGCACGGCCGGCGGCCCCGGTGCCCCCGGTCCAGGTTCCCCCGGTCCCGGTCCGCAGGGCGGACAGGACGGCTACGGCTTCCCGCCGCCGCAGCAGGGTCCGCCGCCCGGTATGCCCGGCCCCGGCGGCTTCCCGGGACAGCCCGGCCCGCCCCCCGGCATGCCCGGCCCCGGCCCCGGTCCCGCCGGTCAGCCCGGTCCCCCGCCCCCGCAGCAGGGCGGCGACGACTGGACGCTGAACCCGCCGGCCGCCCAGCACGCGGCCCCGCCGATGGCCCCCGCGCCGCCCGCCCCCGGCCCGCAGGCCCCGTACGAGCAGCAGCAGCCCGCGCCGTTCCCGCAGCAGCCGCAACCGCCGCAGCAGCCGGGACCGTACGAGCAGCAGCCGGGACCCGACGGGCAGTGGAACGGCGCTCCCGGCCCGGGCCCGGCGGCACCGCCGCAGGGTCCGCCGCCGGTCGTCGGCGACGGCTGGGTGGTGGCCATCGCGCCGGACCGCGAGTACTTCATGGCGATGATGGCCCGCAGCGGCCCGGAGGCGGCGGGGCTCAACCTCCCCTCGTACTCCCCCGAGCAGGTGCTGCCGCTCGCCAACGGTCAGATCGCGGTCGGCCGCCGCCGGAACAGCACCGGTGAGTCGCCCGACGTCGACCTGGGCCGCCCGCCGGAGGACCCGGGCGTCTCGCACCAGCACGCCCTGCTCGTCCAGCAGCAGGACGGCAGCTGGGCGGTGGTCGACCAGAACTCCACCAACGGCACGACGATCAACCTCGCCGAGGAGCCGATCCAGCCCTATGTGCCGGTGCCGCTCCACGAGGGCGACCGGGTGCACGTCGGCGCCTGGACGACCCTGACCATCCGCCGGGGCTGACCGCACCCGGCAGCAGCACCCCAACTCCGGGGCGTGATCGGCCGATCGCGCCCCGGAGTCATGTCCGGCCGCCCGCCGTCCTACGACCGAAGTCCTCGGCCGCGACGTCTGCCACCATGGACCGGTGAACGAGATTCCGCGCGGCACGATTCAGGAGCAGACCTTCTACGAGCAGGTCGGTGGCGAGGACACCTTCCGCCGCCTGGTGCACCGCTTCTACCAGGGAGTCGCCGAGGACCCGCTGCTGCGGCCGATGTACCCGGAGGAGGACCTGGGTCCGGCCGAGGAGCGGCTCTCCCTCTTCCTCATGCAGTACTGGGGCGGCCCCCGTACGTACAGCGAGGGCCGCGGCCACCCGCGGCTGCGGATGCGGCACGCCCCGTTCACCGTCGACCGGGCCGCGCACGACGCGTGGCTGCGGCACATGCGGGACGCGGTGGACTCCCTCGGGCTGGCCGAGGAACACGAGACGCAGCTGTGGAACTACCTCACGTATGCGGCGGCGACGATGATCAACACGGCGGAGTGAGAGACCCGTCACACCGGGGCCGGCGCACCGCCCTTGATGCGCCCGTGCCGCGACCGGCCGGTCAGGGCCGCCGGTGAAGCACTCCCCCGGCCGGTCCGGCAGTTGAGGACGGGACGGGCCCCGAGGGCCGATCAACGGGGGCCGCGGCAAAGGTCCACGACAAGCGGCCACGGCCGGCCCGGCTCGGGCTCCGGCTCCGGGAAGCGGCAGTTCCGGGAAGGCACGGGTCCGGTCCAGGGCGCGCGGCGGTCCACGGGAACCACCCACCGCCGCGAACCCGTCTCCGGCCTCGTCTCAGACCGGCGAGACGGTCAGCCCCGGCAGTCCGGCAAGTCCCGCCGGCCCCACGGTCCGTACCGCGATCGACCCGTACGGCGTGCTCAGCCGCAGCCATCCCCCGGCGGCCAGCAACACCGGCCCCGGCGGCACCGCGCCGCCCGGGCCACCGCCGGCCGCGGCACCGACGCCGCCGTCGGCACTCCCCGCCAACGCCCCCGCGCCGGTCCGGACCGGCCGCAGGAACCCGAGCGCCTGCGCCGCATGCACCGCCCGCAGCGGCAGACGGGTGTCACCGAGCGTCCGGGACCAGATCTCCCGCCCGATCCGGTCGCGCTCGCTCCGGGTACGCCGCTGCGGCGGCAACGCCTCGTCCCGCGCCCGGAATTCGGCGACCGCCGCGGCCACCGCGCGCGTCAGTGTCTCGGGCGACGGCAGTCCCGGCACCCGCGTCCAGCCGCCGCGCGGCGGCAGCACCCCGGCCCACGGCGGGCCGGTGACCGCGGCGGGCACGGTCACCCGGTCCGCCGACTCCTGGACACCTTCGAGGAGTTCACCCGCGGACACGGTCACATCCAGCGTGAGGTCCTGCGCCAGCCGCGCCGTGCGGATCGCCAGCACCTCGAAGGACGGCGGTCGGCCGAACACCGCCAGCACCCCGCCGCCGGCCTGCAGCCGCACCGCCGCCGCGCGGTCGTAGTGGATCAGCCGGGCGAGGAAGGCGGCGAGGTCCGCCGCCTCCCCGGCATCGGCCAGGTGCAGCGCCGTCATGCGGAGACGGCCCCCTCCTGGTGCGCGGCGTCGTCCAGGTACTCCTTGAGGATCGCCTTCTCCTCCGCGGTGATCCGGCGCGGGCGCCCCTCCGCGAAGTCGTACGGAACGACGACGGTCGAGGCCCGGACGTAGACCGTCTCCTCGTCCCTGACCTCGTACCCCACCGTCATCGACGCGGCGCTGATCTTCGTCACCCACAGCTCGACGGTCACCGGCTCGGGCCGGTGCACCAACTGCCGTACGTAGTCGATCTCGTGCCGGGCGACGACCGAGCCGCCCGTGAACGACGGGCTGCCGCCCCCCGGCGCCAGCCGGCGCATGAAGTCGATCCGCGCCTCTTCGAGGTAGCGGATGAACACCGCGTTGTTGACATGGCCGTTGGCGTCCATGTCCGACCAGCGCAGGGGGCAGGGGTAGAGGTGTCGCACGACGGTCAGCCCCGGGTCAGCTTCTTGTACGTCGCACGGTGCGGACGGGCCGCCTCGGCGCCCAGGCGCTCGACCTTGTTCTTCTCGTACGACTCGAAGTTGCCCTCGAACCAGAACCACTTGGAGTCGCCCTCGTACGCCAGGATGTGCGTGGCGACGCGGTCGAGGAACCAGCGGTCGTGGGAGACGACCACGGCGCAGCCGGGGAACTCCAGCAGCGCGTTCTCCAGGGAGGACAGCGTCTCGACGTCGAGGTCGTTGGTCGGCTCGTCGAGGAGCAGCAGGTTGCCGCCCTGCTTGAGGGTGAGCGCCAGGTTGAGGCGGTTGCGCTCACCGCCGGAGAGGACCCCGGCCGGCTTCTGCTGGTCCGGGCCCTTGAAGCCGAACGCAGAGACATAGGCCCGCGAGGGCATCTCGACCTGGCCGACGTTGATGTAGTCCAGCTCGTCGGAGACCACGGCCCACAGGGTCTTCTTGGGGTCGATGTTCTCGCGGCTCTGGTCGACGTAGGAGATCCGGACGGTCTCGCCGACCTTGATCTCGCCGGAGTCCGGCGTCTCCAGGCCCTGGAGCATCTTGAACAGGGTGGTCTTGCCGGCGCCGTTGGGGCCGATGACGCCGACGATGCCGTTGCGCGGCAGGGTGAAGCTCAGGTCCTCGATCAGGACCTTGTCGCCGAACGCCTTGTTGAGCTTGTCGACCTCGACGACGACGTTGCCCAGGCGCGGGCCCGGCGGGATCTGGATCTCCTCGAAGTCCAGCTTCCGCATCTTGTCGGCCTCGGCGGCCATCTCCTCGTAACGCGCCAGTCGCGACTTGGACTTGGCCTGCCGCCCCTTGGCGTTGGAGCGCACCCACTCCAGCTCTTCCTTGAGGCGCTTGGCGCGCTTGGCGTCCTTCTGGCCCTCGACCTTCAGACGGGTCGCCTTGGTGTCGAGGTAGGTGGAGTAGTTGCCCGGGTAGGGGTGGGCGCGGCCGCGGTCGAGCTCCAGGATCCACTCGGCGACGTTGTCGAGGAAGTACCGGTCGTGGGTGACGGCGACGACGGTGCCGGGGTACTTGGCCAGGTGCTGCTCCAGCCACTGCACGGACTCGGCGTCCAGGTGGTTGGTGGGCTCGTCGAGGAGCAGCAGGTCGGGGGCCTCCAGCAGCAGCTTGCACAGTGCGACGCGGCGGCGCTCACCACCGGAGAGGGTGGTGACCGGCCAGTCGCCGGGCGGGCAGCCGAGCGCGTCCATGGCCTGTTCGAGCTGGGTGTCGAGATCCCAGGCGTTGGCGTGGTCGAGGTCCTCCTGGAGCTTGCCCATCTCCTCCATGAGCTCGTCGGAGTAGTCGGTGGCCATCAGCTCCGCGACCTCGTTGAAGCGGTGGAGCTTGCCCATGATCTCGGCGGCGCCGTCCTGCACGTTCTGCAGCACCGTCTTGGACTCGTCCAGCGGCGGCTCCTGCAGGAGCATGCCGACCGTGTAGCCGGGAGAGAGGAAAGCGTCGCCGTTCGACGGCTGCTCAAGACCAGCCATGATCTTCAGCACCGTGGACTTACCGGCGCCGTTGGGACCCACGACGCCGATCTTCGCGCCCGGCAGGAAGCTCAGCGTCACGTCATCGAGGATGACCTTGTCGCCGTGCGCCTTGCGCGCCTTGCGCATCGTGTAGATGTACTCAGCCAAGAGAAACCGTCCGGCAGTCTGGATCTATCAGGTGGTCTGTGCGGCTCCGCCGCCTGGGCCATGGTGCGGCGTGGCCGCGCGAGGGCAGATACACCCATCTTGCCGTACTGCCGTCCCCGGACGGAAACGGGTTCCGCGGGGCGGACGGCCGCGGGCCCCGA
>NZ_KN708638.1:2825397-2898817 GCF_000805335.1 Streptomyces sp. CT34
ACGAGCGGTGCGGTCGCCGAGCGTCACCGCCGTGTCACCGGTGCCGGCGTCCCCGCCGGCACCGGCACCCACGGCGACGCCGCTGGTGTTGCCGTTGTTACTGGTGTTGCTGTTCTCGTGTGGCCGTTCCCGTGGTGCCGTTCCGGTCACCGTGCTGACGGCCGCTGTACCGACGGCCGCCGTGCGGTGGCCGTCACGCGGACGGGTTGGACTTCTTCTTCCGCAGGAAGAACACCGCCGCGCCGCCGACCACGACGAGGACGGCCGCGACACCGGCTATCACCGGGGTGGCGCTGCTGGAGCCGGTCTCGGCGAGGTCATGGCCGTGGCCGCCGCCCGTGGTGCCGCCGACCGAGGCCGGGCTGGGGTGCGGGGAGGGCGTGCCGCCGTTGCCCACGGTCTTGCAGTTCAGAACACCGGAGAAGGTCTTCTTGAAGCCGCCCGCACCCGTGATCGTGATCTGGTACCCCTGCTTCTCGCCCACCGGGACGGTCACGGTCCGCGACGCACCCGGCGCGACCGAGTAGTCCTTGCCGGCCAGCCGGAAGCGGAACGCCTCATCGCCCTTGTTGGTCGCGGTGACGTCCACGCCGCCCTTGGCGCAGTCCTTCCGCGCGGTGATCGCCGGGATCGCGCCCTGCTTCTTCCAGGAGACCGTGGCCGCCGCGGAGACGGTGGACTCACTGGACCCGGCCAGGATCTGGGTCTGGCTCCTGGCGTGCTCACCGATGCCGGTGAAGGCGCGGCCGACCGGAACCTTGGTGGCGGCCTGCGCGGTCAGCGAGGTGCTGCCGTCCTTGGTCCCCTTGGGCACGTCGAAGAACAGCTGGCTGCCGTCGGTGGCGCTGGTGACCGGCTTGCCGTCCTTGCCCACGACCTTGACGCCGGAGGGCACGTCGGCAGCGGGGGAGATCGTGACGCTGTCGGCGTTGGTGTGCACGGTGACCGGGCCGAGCTTGCCGCCGGACTTGCCGGAGACGGCCGGCGGGTCCAGCGTGAGCGACGCCTTGGGCTCGCCGACGTTCTGCGCGCTCTTCTCCAGGTAGGCGGCGAGCTTCTCGGCCGCCGGGTCGACCGCGTCGACCTTGGCGTGGTCGGAGAAGCGCCAGATCGCGACCTGGGTACCCGCCGCGGCGGTCTTCTCGGTGAGGCTCCCGGCACCGGACTTGGCGGCGAGCGCGGCCAGGTCGTTCACCTGCGGGTAGGAGTTCTGCAGAATCCAGCGGATCTTGCCCGCGTCCGCGTTGTCGTGCAGCGACGAGGCGCTCCAGGGCACTTCCTGGTAACGCGCCTGCTGCTGCGTCGGGTTGTGGATGTCGATGCAGTACGTCTGCAGCGTGCCGCCGTTGTCGACCGACATCTCGAAGAGCCCGGCGCCCACACGCTGGTCCCCTCCGGTGCCGTGCACCACTGCCTGGTCGAAGGTCTTCAGACCTTCGAGCGTCGCGGTGGCGCCCCCGTTCGAGGTGGTCGTGTCGTCGGCCACTGCGGTCCCCGCGGTGGCTATCGCACCCGCCGCGACGAGGCCCGAGGCCACGACCGCGGCGGCAAGGCGGGCTGCGCCCCGCCCTTTCATCGAAAGCATGATTTCCCCTCTGGGCGAGGCGGTCGGCTGGAGAGGTTGCCTCGCCGGAAAGATCCCAAGAACTCAACGGCCGAACTGGTCAGCCTGGTCAGCCCCCGTGAGTACTGGTCGGATCCTATGGAGCAGGCGCATCGCCGTCCCCAGTAATGACCCCCTATAAGCGATCCGAATCGCAATCGTTATCGACCACAGGCACCCTGACCTGGCATTATCGATAAATCCCCGGGTGTTTTCAGGCTACTGATGCTTTCTGCTGCGAATTGCCCGTTTCTCCCGATGGCCTCGGCGGCGGCTCCACCCGTCCACCCACCGGCGATTTCGTCGAGGTTGTCGCTACCTCTTTCATCGCCGCCTTCGTTGCCGCCTTCGATGCCGCGTCAACTTCTCTGAACTCGGGACCGTCCACCGGCCGTTGGGACGGCACGGGTTCCTGGCGCACCCTTACCACCCGGCGGAACGCGGCGGTCCCTCGCGAGAGGTCGTGGCCGATGGCGACGGCATCGATCTCCGCCGCGAACCACCGCTGTCCCCCCTTCTCCGGCGGTTGCTCACCCTCCCGCAGCCGCAACCTCCCCTGGACGACGAGGGGTTCGCCCACCGCCACCGACGCGGCCACATTGTCGGCGAGCGCGCGCCAGGACCGCACCGTGTAGAAACTCGTCTCCCCGTCGGTCCAGCACTCCCGGGCCTTGTCCCAGCGCCGCGAGGTCGCCGCCATCCGGAATCGCGCCACCGGCACCCCCGCGGCGGTCTCCCGGTGCTCCACCGCCGTCGCCGCGTTCCCCACCAGCGTCACCATCGTGTCGTTCATGGAAGGTTCCCCCCGTCCGCCCTGTAGGGCGTATCTGTGTGGCTCCGCCGTCAGCCCTCTCTCCGGATGCCACAACTGCGAATGTCAGTTCTCGTGTTCAGACGTCGTGTTCAGGTCCCGGTGCGCCGGGTTCCCGGTTGCCGGGTCTCCGGACGCGCCGCACCGCATGCGCCGCGTCGCGCTGTGGAGCCTCACGCTGTGGTGCTCGCGCCGCCTTGCGTTGAACTCATGCTGCACCGCCGTGGCTTCGGCCGCTGCGGGCTGTGGACGACGGGCCGGGTGTGGACAACTCCGTCACCCGGGAGGGGGCGGACCGCCGAGGTCGCGCCCGGCGCGGCAGCGCCCCCTCCCGCCGTGCGTCACACGCCCGACGCCACCGCGTACTGCTCCCGCACCTCGCGGTACCGCAGCAGTTCGGCCGCGACCGGCTCCAGCACCCGGGCCCGCCCGCACCCGGCCGCCGCGCTCCGCAGCCGCCGCTCGGCCTCCTGCCCGTACCGCCTGGCCGGACCGCGCGCCACCGCCCCGCACAGCCAGGTCAGCGCCGGACCGCCCACCGACCCGACGGCGGCGGGCAGCAGCCCGGGCAGCCACCCGGCGGCGCTCACCACCCCCGTCACCGCCCCCAGCAGCCAGAGCACTCCCACCACTTGCAGCACGAACAGCAGCCCCTGCACCGCCGCCGCCACCGTCCACCACCGGGGCTTCACGGCCGGCCCCTGCCGCATCGACTCCTCGGCCCCCGCCGCCACCGCGTCCAGCGCCTCCGGCAGCCCGCCCGCGCCCCGCACCGCCGCCTCCCGCACCGCCTGCGCCCAGGGCGTCGGCAGCCCCCGCGCGGCGTCCTCCGCCACGGCCCGCACCGCCTGCTCCACCACCGGCCGCGCGGCGGCCCGGCCGTCACCGGTCCGCACACCCCCGGTCCCCGCGAGGCCACGCCGTACGGCACCGCCACGAGCGGGACCGCCCCGTACCGCCTCGCCCCGTACCGCCTCGGCGCGCCCGCCGGCCGCCCGCCCCGAGGCGGCCCCCGAAGGAGCGGGAACCGAAGTGGCGGTACCCGCGCCGGTACGCGTGCCCGTGCGCGGTCCGCCGGCCCCGGTCACCGCCTCCTTCTGCTGATCCTTCTGCCGGTCCTTCCGCCCGGGCCCGGAACCCCGCTTCCGGCCGCTCCCCGGGGCGCGCCGACGACCGCGCAGCCGCGACCACGGCGACCCGCAGGCCCGTTCCGCGTGCCGCAGCCAGTCCCGTTCCGCGGCGCGCCCGGTGGCCGCCGCGCCCACCGCCTCGGCCAGCCGGCCGTCGAACTCCTCGCGGGCCCGTTCGGTCAGCCCGACCCGGCGCTCCGCCACGTACACCGACCGCAGCCGTTCGGCCGCCGCGTCCACGTCGGCGGTCAGCCGGCGGTCCGCCGCGCCCCGTTCGGCGACGAACTGGCCCAGGGCCTCCCGTAGTTCCGCCACCCCCTCGCCGGTAGCCGCGGACAGCGCCAGCACCGCCGCGCCGGGCTCGCCGTGCTCGCCGAGGGCCAGCCCGTCCTCGTCCAGCAGCCGGCGCAGATCGTCCACGACCTGGTCGGCGGCGTCCCCGGGCAGCCGGTCCACCTGGTTGAGCACCACGAACGTGACCTCGGCGTAGCCCGCCAGGGGCCGCAGATACCGCTCGTGCAGCACCGCGTCCGCGTATTTCTCCGGGTCCACCACCCAGATCACCGCGTCCACCAACTCCAGCATCCGGTCGACCTGTTCGCGGTTCGCGGTGTCCGCGGAGTCATGGTCGGGAAGGTCGAGCAGCACCAGGCCGCGCAGTTCCGGTGCGCCCTCCCCGGGGACGTGCCGGCGGTGCGCCGGAACCCCCAGCCGCTCCAGCAGCCCGTCAGCCCCGGGCCTGCCGCCCGACCAGACGCAGGCCACCGGTTCACCGGTCGTCGGCCGGCGGGCGCCGACCTGCGAACGGTTCGCCCCGGCCAGCGCGTTGAAGAGCGAGGACTTGCCGCTGCCGGTCGCCCCCGCGATGGCGACCACGGTGTGCTCGCCGGACAGCCGGTAGCGCTCGTCGGCCGCCTCCAGGACCCGCCCCGCCTCGCCCAGCACCGCCCCGTCCAGCCGGGTCCGGGACAGCGCGATCAGCTCGCGCAGCGCCTCCAAGCGGGGCTGCAACCCCGCCGACGCCACCCGCCGCGCCCCGCCGGGCACCCACTTGTACCCGACGGCCCCGGTATCGCGCTCGACCCGGCCGCCCACGCCGAGCACGTCCTCCCGGAGGTCCGCCGGAACCATCGCTTCCGGTACCTCCGCGGCGTCCGGCCCGGCCGCCGGGCGGGCCTCCGGGACGGCGGGGTCCGCCTCCCGCGCGTCCCCGCCGCGTACCCGCCGCGCGATCACCCCGTCGTCCCACGCCTCCCCCGCCCCGTCCCCGCCCGCCGCCCGCCGCTCCTCGGACTCCGTCACCCCGTCACCGCCTCCCGCTCGCACACGACCGCCCTGTCCTGGGGATCCCCGAGATCCCGGTAGTCCCGCCGGCCCTCGTGGTCCGCAGGTCCGTCCTTCCCCTCCTGCTCCCTCCGCTCCTTCTTCTCCTTCTGCGTTCTCTCCCTCTGCACGACGGACAGCGCGGCGATCAGTCCGGCCTGCTGGTCCGGGGGCACGGTCAGCCCGTCCAGGGGGGCCAGCCGCCGCTCCCGTTCGCCGGACAGGGCGCGCTCCAGATACGTGGTCAGCAGCCGGCTGCCCCGGTCGCACAGCCGCAGCGCGGTCTGCGCCCCCAGGAGGTCGGCGAGGTTCTCGCCCGCCGTACGGGCGCGGCGACCGCCGAGCAGCGCGGTGGCCAGCAGCGCCGCCGACTCCTCCGCCGCCACCGAACCGGCCCGTTCACCGGCCTGGCCGCCGCGCGCCTCGCGGGTCTCCTCCTCGGCGAGCTCCTCCAGGCAGCGCCGCCAGCGCCGGATGACCACCCCGAGCCGCCCGTCCGCCCCGGTGGCGCCCGCCGCCGCCAGCGGGACCTCCGCCGCCGCGGGGTCGCGCCGCCAGGCGTCCGCGGCCCGCTCGTCCGCCTCCGCGACGGCGCACGCCAGCAGCGCCGTCAGCCCGTGGGTCAGCGCGTCCAGCAGTTCGTCGGCCCGGCCGCCGCGCGGGTGCTCCTGCCAGTGGGCGCGCGCGTCCCCGGCCAGCACCTCCCCGGCCGCGACCTCCCGCCGCACCCGCTCCGCGGCCGACTCGTACGCCTCCTCGACCCGGCCGGCCAGCCGCAGCGCCGCGGCGTGCTGCGCGGCGGCGGCCCCGGCGAGCGCAGGGAGCCGGCTGCGCAGCGAGGCGAGCGCGCCGGACGCCGTGCGGTCCGCGGCGGCAGTACGGGCGACGGGGTCCTGGGCGTGCCGCTCCAGCCACTCCCGCAGCCCGGCGACCGCGGTGGCGGGCAGCAGTCCGCGTCCCCCGCCGGCGGATTCGGGCAGCTCGGGAATGGTGAAGCGGGGAACGTGGCCGAGCCCGGCCCGCTGGAGCAGTTCCGCGTACCGCGCGGAGATGTCGGGGGCGATCTGGTGCGGCACCCGGTCCAGCACGGTCACCAGCGTGACGTCGTACTCCTTGGCCGTCCGGAGCAGATGCCAGGGCACCGCGTCGGCATAACGGGCGGCCGTGGTGACCAGCACCCAGACGTCGGCCGCGCAGATCAGCTCGGCGGCCAGCTCCCGGTTGCCGGCGACCAGCGAGTCGATGTCCGGGGCGTCCAGCAGCGCCAGCCCGCTGGGCAGCGCCGGGTCCGTCTCGATCCGCACGGTCGCCATCCCCGGCTCGCCGGCACCGCCACCGCTCCCGGCGCCCTCGTAGGACCCCCGCCCGCCCCCTTCCCCTCCGTCCTGCTCCGGCACCCACACCCGGGTGAGCCCCGGCAGCACCCGCTGCCCGGCGAACCACCGGTGATCGTCGGGATGGCACACCAGCACCGGCGTACGCGTCGTCGGCCGCAGCACCCCCGCCTCCGACACCCGCCGGCCGACCAGCGAATTGACCAGCGTGGACTTGCCCGCCCCGGTGGAGCCGCCGACGACGGCGAGGAGGGGGGCCTTAGGGGCGCGAAGACGGGGAATCACATAGTCGTCGAGCTGGGCGAGCAGCTCGGCCCGGTTGCACCGGGCGCGGGCGGCGCCCCGAAGCGGCAGTGGAAAGCGTGCGGCGTCGACGCGGTCACGCAGAACGGACAGGGCGTCGATCAGTCGGGGTCCTACGTCCAAGGTCGCCACATGTGCAGAATGCCCAATTTCGATGGGTTTTTGAAGCGTATAACCCCTTGTGCGCGCCGCAAGAACCCACACAGAACGGGACGAGTAACACACGGGACGTTCGGGACAACTGAGACGCAGGCATAACGAGTGCACAACACCCGCCGCGCGAGACGGCAAAAGCCGTGCAGGATTCGTACCCGCCTGCGATTATCGGGATCGCTTCACCGAACCTCCACAACGTGCCACGGAGGTGAAGCAACCGGGACGAGGTACCCGGACCTCTATCCTGGTCCGCGGTCCGTGATCCACACCCACCACCCGGCCCCCGTAGCTCAGTGGATAGAGCAGGTGCCTTCTAAGCACTTGGCCGCAGGTTCGAGTCCTGCCGGGGGCGCCCAACCTGCGGCTTGATTCTGCGCGGAAACGCGCAGGTCGTAGCCGGTCCGAGCGGCTAGCGCAGCGTCGCGGCGTGCGCGCCCATAGGGCACGCACATCGCGTACATGCCATTCGCTTGGCCCGTTGCCCGTCAAAAAACGGCAGGTCAACCGAACGTGACCGGCCCCGTGAAACGACTGTGGGCAAGCCGCAGGTTCATGTCCTACCGCGACGCTCTCTAAAGGGCCGGCTCACTCGCTCCCGTCTCCCTGCCGTACGCCCTCGGGGTGGTCAACGAGCCGCTGGAGCGCACCGGGGAATCGCTCACGCTTGATAGCTCTGCAGCGCTTCGCCAGCCGGTTCGGGTCGCCGCCCTCTCGGCTTTTCATCAGTCATGACCAGAATGGTCCGCTCGGACGGCGGACCAGGCGCGGCACTTGAGCCGAACTGCTGCTGGTCCGGGGCAGCAGACGCTACCGGTGTGCATCAGGTCGCGGAAGCTGCACACGAACACGCTCCCCACCGCGAACAGCCCCCGGCAGGTCCCCCACACATCCGGCCCGACCAGCTCCCCGCCCCATTCCCCCTGCACACACAACTGTCTGGCCCCACACCGGACTGGGTGAGGCCAGAACCTGAAGGATTTGAGCGACCTTCTAGAATGCGGGTTGGAAGATCTTCGGGGTTCCCGGGACCGTCCCGGCTCTTCCGGCGGCCCGCGGGCATGGGCATAGGCAATGACATGCCGAAAACCGTGAATCTAGATGTCCCGAGCCCGTGAAATCGGTGAGCACCAATGAGCAGTACCAGGCCCAGGCCCTTCTTCCGTGTTAGCGGCAACCGGGCCTCCCGCCGTTCCGCCCTCGCGGTCGACGGGTTGGTCATCGCGGCGGCCGCTGCGGAGCTGCTCACCCTCTACGGCGCCCTCAACGCCGTCTCGGCAATGGTCTGCCCGCCGTCGCTCTTCGCTCTGGTGCTGCGCCGCCGCTTCCCCGTGGCCGTGTTGTTCGCCACCTTGCCGTCCATGGCCACGGGCCACATGTGGCTGGCTCCCATGATCGCCATGTTCACGGTGGCGTCCAGGACCGCCCGCCGTCCCATCGTCGGCGTCGCGACGGCCGCGCTCTTCGCGGCGACCATGTGGTCCGGGTACGACCTCGAGGGCGAGGCCGTGGACTGGAGCCACCATCTGTTCGTGGTCGAGGTGGCTCTCATGTTTAGCGTGGGCCCCGCGGGGCTCGGGCTTCTCTTTCGCACCCGCTCCGAGCTGCGGGCCAGGCTCGCGGACCTCATCGCCTCGCAGGCACACAGCCGCCGCCTGGAGGCCGAGCGGGCCGTAGCGGAGGAGCGCACCCGTATGGCCCGCGAGATGCACGACAGCGTTTCGTACCACCTGGGCATCATCGCCGCCCAGTCCGGCGCCCTGTGGGCGACCGCCCCCGACGACACCGTCCGGCGGGATGCCGAGACCATACGCCGCCACAGCGCCGACGCGATGGCGGAGCTCCGTGAGATCGTCGGCGTTCTGCGCCATGGGCCGAGCCGGGCGGACGAAACGGACGCTCGGCTCCGCAACTTGCGAACCCTGGTGGAGGAAGCCCGCCTGGACGCGACGCTCGACTGTGGTTCTCTGGAGGCCCACGCCATCGTTCCCTCCGTGGAACGAGCCGCTTACCGGACGGTTCAGGAAGCGCTCACCAACGTCCGCAAGCATGCCCCCGGTGCCCCGGTCATCGTCTCCGTACGCCCATCGGCCCGTGGCGACGTCCTCGTCGTCGAGGTCCGCAACCAGCCGGCACCCAGCACCCCTCCGTCGGCCGCCCCCGTGCTCGACGTGCCCGCGAGCGGCTACGGCCTCGCCGGGCTGACGGAACGCGTCACGCTCGTCGGCGGCGCGTTCCGAGCGGAGGCCACTGCGGACGGCGGGTTCGTGGTACGTGCCGAGCTGCCGCTCGGACCTACCGCTCCCCTCGCGTCGGAGCCGGCGCCGGGCCGTCAGCCTGCCACGGCTGCCCAGGGCGAGTCGGGGTCCCGCTCGTAAACCGACACGTGCCGCAGGCTGGAGGAGGTGTACGGGCTGCCGCACCAGTCCTCCGCACGCTCGACGAGCCGTAGCCCGGACAACTCGGCCAGCAGGTCGATCTCGAAGGGGAAGGCGTAGCGCAGTACGTGCTCACGGGTGGTCGGGGCGCCGCCGTCGATGATGGTGTGCGTCGACAGCATGAGCTGTTGCGAGCGGTCCACGGAGAGCGTGTCCAGCATGATGGCCTGCTCGTCGAGGTGGCGCATCGAGAAGTCCGGCTTCTCCAGGTGGTGGTAGGGCGCCGGGTCGAATGCCTCCAGGACGAACCGGCCCTCGGGCGCGAGCTGATCGCGGACCCGTCGCAGACATCCGAGCTGCTGTTCTTTGGTGACCGCGACGAAGAACGTGTTGAGCAGGAGGGTCACGGTGTCGAAGGCTCGTCCCGTGCCTTCTTCGGTGAAGTCACCGAACTGGGTGCTCACCGCGGTCTGCGGGTTCTGCTTGTGCAGCTCGTCCAGCATGGCCTCGGAGCCGTCGATGCCGTGCACCCGAAAACCGCGCTCGGCGAGCGGAACCGCGATCCGACCGGTGCCGACGCCCAGCTCCAGGATGCGCCCGCCGGGCGGCGTGAGGTCGGCGATGAACTCGACCGCCTGGGCGGTGTCGTAGTCGATCGGATACATGCGGTCGTAGACGCTCGCCAGCTTCTGGTCGTAGAGCGCGTTGCCGAGGGCCATGGTGGTTCAACTCCAAACGGCGTGGTAGCCGGGCAGGGGTGAGAGATGTCGGAAGCCGGCCCGCCGCCGTTCAGGCGCTCAGCGGGTCCCGGCCGGGGCCGGCGGACGTAGGTGGCCTTCCGCTGCGGCGCGGTGTGCCACCACGGCGGCCTGGACGCGATTGGCCAGCCCCAGTTTCGTCAGGATCGAGCTGACGTGCTCCTTTGCCGTCGACGCGCTCAGCAGCAGTCGGCGCCCGATATCCGCGTTGGTCAGCCCCTCTCCCAGCAGTTCAAGCACCTGGTGCTCCCGCTCGGTGAGCGTGTCCAGGCGCGGGTCCCGCTCGCCGTGGCGCGGGCCGGTGCCAAGGTAACCGTCGACGACGATGCGCGCTGCTGCCGGGGACAGCACGGTTCCGCCCGAGGCCAAAACCCTTACCGCGTCGGCGAGTTCCTGCGGCGTCGCGTCCTTCAGCAGGAAGCCCGCCGCACCGGAGCGCAGCGCGGCCGCGATGTCCTCGTCTCTCAGGAACGTCGTGAGGACGGCGACTGCGGGCGGGTCCTGGTGGGCCCGGATCCAATCGAGGGCTGTGAGTCCGTCGACCTCCGGCATGCGCAGGTCGAGCAGGACCACGTCTGGCTGGTGGGCCTCTACAGCTTCGCGGACCTCCCGCCCGTCACAAGCGAATGGCACTTCGATGTCCGCTTCGCTCTCCAGAATGCGCTGCATGCATGACCGCAGCAGAATTTCGTCGTCGACGATCATCACGCGGATCATCCACATCCCCCGTCACAGCGGCCCTAATCGGTCAAACCCCGTTCAAGGTATCAACCGCGCAAGGGATTCGATATCGCGGGTCAGAAAGGGAGCGCGATGGAAATCGTTTTCGATCCGATTCTGCAGCGCCGATCAGGCGGGCCCGGACACACTCTCCGTGATGAGCTTCACCAGCTTCGCGTCCCAGGTGGAGACGAGCAGTTCGATCTTCTTCGCGGAGCCGTCTTCGGCTGTCACGGTGCAGTCCAGGGCTGTTCCGAAACGCCCACCACCGGTTGCCGCGGTGGCCGGGCCGGAAAGCGCCGATCCCCTTGGTCCGGGCCCGTCCAGGACAACCCCGGACGAGCTCACGACGATTCTCCCGCAATGCATGCCGGGTCCTTGCGCCCGAATGCGGAACCGGCAGCGCAGCGTGATCCGTTCACCGCGCCGGAAAGCAGCAATGCGACGCGCTGAACGTACTCTGTCAAGACTCTTGCCGCCTATCCAGAACACCGTGTCCATCAAGGAAAACAGGACGAATTCCAGAAGCATGTGATTGCCCCTCAACTCAACTTAGGATGGCTGCTCGTACAAACCCGGCGCCGTCATCGGCCCGGGGTGCGGCCCGGTCCCGCATCGCCTCCACGATGGCCCGCACATCGGCCAGCGCGGCGTCGAGCCCTTCGGTCAGCAGGACCCCCGCGCAGCTCAGCGCGATCTCCGTGGCCCCCGCCTCACCGTAACCGGTGAGCCGGTCCGCCAGCTCGTCAGGGGTGCCGTAGGCGAAGACCCCGCCCTCGACCAGCGCGCCGGCCCCGGCCCACGGGTCGGCCACGTCCACGCAAAGGCCCGCCGAGCGGAGCATCGCCGCGTAGTGCTCGCCGCCCAGATGCAGCTCGTGCGCCGCGAACGCGAGCTTCCGCGGATCCCGGCCGGGCTTGCGCACCGCGCACGGCACGATCGACGTCACCCTGGGCAACCCCCGGTCCCGGGAGGCGGCGCCGCGTGCGAGAGCAGGCACGATCTGGTCCTTGAGGTGGGTGGCCGGCGTCAGCAGAGTGATCGCCACGTCGGCGACCTGGCCCGCCGTGTACGCCATGCGCGGCCGCAGCACGCCGACACCGAGGGAGACGGGAGGGTGGGGCACCTGGGGGAGCCCCTCGTCCACGCGTACGTAGCGCCCCTGGAAGTCCACCACCTCGCCGTCCAGGAGCCGTCGCATGACGGTCAGGTACTCGGCGACCGCGGTGCGCGGACTTTCGTACGGTGCGCCGCGCAGCGCCGTGACAAACTCCGGGTCGCCGGTGCTGTAACCGGCGACGACTTCGGTGCCGGTCAGCAGGGCCAGCGACCTGGCCTGTATCGCCGCGTCCAGCGGGTGGCGCAGAGCAGTGAGGGCCACGCTCGTGCCGACTGGCACGCGGATGCCGCGCCCGGCGAGATGCGCGAAGGCCTGGTGGGTGTCGACCAGCACCGACTGTCCCATGTAGAGCCGCTCCAGGGACAGCTCCCGGACGACTTCGCCGAAGGCGGTGAGGTGGTCCAGGTCGTACGCCATGAGCGGGTACATGAGGGACAGCGGCGGTGTTCGGGTCATGAGTGCTTCCTGTGCGGCGGTCATGCGGAGGTCTCCGGCAGGTAGGCGTCGGCCTGGAGTCGGAAGAGGTGGGCGTACGTCCCGCCGAGTGCGAGCAGTTCCTCATGGGTGCCCTCTTCGATGAGCGAACCGCCTTCCACGACCAGGATCTTGTCGGCGATGCGGACGGTGGAGAAGCGGTGGGAGACCACCAGGGATGTCGCCTGGGAGCAGATCGTGCGCAGCCGGCCGAAGATGTCGGCCTCGGCCTCGGGGTCGATCGCGGCGGTCGGCTCGTCAAGGATCGCGATCGGAGCGTCCCGCAGGAAGGCCCGCGCCAGGGCGATCTTCTGCCACTGACCGCCGGACAGCTGGTGTCCGCCCTCGAAGTGCCGCCCCAGCGTGCTGTCGTATGTGTTCGCGAGACGGTCGATGAACTCGGCGGCACCGCTGGACTCGGCTGCTGTGCGGATGCGGGCATCGTCGTCGAGGTGTTCGAGGCGGCCGAAGCCGATGTTGTGCCGCACGGGCATCTCGTAGCGGATGAAGTCCTGGAAGACGACTCCGATGTTCCGCTGGAGGTTGTCGGTGTCGTATTCCTCGATGGGCACGCCGTCGATGAGGATGCGGCCGCTGGTCGGCTCGTAGAGGCGGGAGAGCAGTTTGACGATGGTGCTCTTGCCCGCGCCGTTCGCGCCGACGATCGCGCAGCAGGTGTCGGCGGGGATGAAGCAGCTGAACCGGTCGAGGGCGGTGGTCGTGGTGCCGGGGTATCGGAAGGTGACGTCCTGGAACTCGATGCCGTGCGTGAGACGCCGCGGGAACGGCCGGGTGCCGCCCGTGATGCGCCCCTCGGGCAGCGTTAGATAGTCGAAGAGGTTCCCCGTGAACAGCGTGTTCTGGTACAGGGTGGCCACGCCGAGGAGCAGCCCGGTCGCCGCCGCGTGCACCGCTCCCAGCGCCTGCAGGTACCCGGCCAGCTCCCCGAGTTGCCCGTTCTCCGCCGTGGATCTGAGCGCGAAGACCAGTGCGCCCGCCGAGCAGCCCACGCTGACCAGGCCGAGCGCTGCCGACCAGCCGTGCCTGCGGCGTGCCAGCGCCCGGTCGACGCGGAAGAACTCCTGCACGAGCGACCGGTAGCGGCCTACCAGGTAAGGGCCGAGCTGGTACAGCTTCACCTCCTTGTAGGAGGAGTCTGTCGTCGTCAGGTCCTGGTAGTAGAAGGCACGGCGCCGGTCCTGCGCGCGGTGGTACTCGATCGCGTAGCCCTGCTTGCTGAACACGACGTGCGCGGCGAGCGCGGGCAACGGCGCCAGCAGGATGGCCAGGGCGATCCAGACGTTCCAGGAGAACAGAACCCAGCTGACCAGCCCCAACGAGGCCAGCGCGGTGAGCGTGCGCATCATCTCCTCGAACACCTCGAAGGCCGTACCGCTGCCGCTCTCCCGCAGCGCGCGCTGCAGCCGGTCGTACGTCTCGGGGTCCTCGTAGGCGCTGAGCTCCATGCAGGTGCCCTTGACCATGACCCGCTCGCCGATCTTGGCGGTGAACTCAAGCTGGAGCAGGGAGTTCAGGTAGTGCGAGAGTGACGTCAGGACGTGCTCCGCCACCGAAAGCGCGACAAGACCGGCCGCGGCGTAGGTGAGCCGGGCCATGGCGTCCGGCACATGCATGACGGCGTCGACGACGGCCTGCACGGCCTTGGCGGTCAGCCAGATCCCAGTGGCCGGCACGGCGGCGGTGAGTGCCGTGGCCACGGCGAGCGCGGAGACCCGCAGGGGGCTCAGTCCCCAGAACGTACGCAGGACAAGCCACCAGTAGCGCAGGTCCCGGGAGAGGCGCCGGTGCTCCTCGGGCACGGCCTGGCTCATCGCTTCCTGATCAGCCACGGGGCCTCCCTCGCAGACAGTTCAGGACGTGCCCCCACACCAGGTAGCAGCGGTCCTCGGCGGGGCGGTCCATGGGCAGCAGCCGGTTCACCTGCATGTGCGCAAGGCTGGCCAGGATGGCGTCCCGCGTGCCCCACAGCGTTCCGGCTGCCTCCGCTTCCGCGACGGCTTGCGAAGCTCGGCGGACGGCGTCGGCCTGGCCTGCGAGAACTGCGGCAAGGCGCTCGTGGTGGGCGCGGCCCTGGAGGTGCGGGCGGCGGTGCCAGGGTGCGAGCAGCTCGCACAGATAGTCGCGGTCCTTCTTGTACTGCTCGCGGGCTCCGTTGTCCTCGGCAGGTCGAGGCATGGCGGCAAGGCGCTCGCGGACGTCGAGGCCCCACTGGGCGTACAGCGCGTCGACGGCGGCCAGGGTGACCGCTTCGGCCATGAGTCCGGGCTCCTTGTCCCAGAGAAGACGGAGCAGTTGGACGGAGACGGCACTGTTCGCCGCGAACAACTCCTCGATGTGGTCGTACACGGCGGGACCGCCGTACCGGCTCACCTCGGGGTGGTACGTGGCGACCTCGAGGCGCTCGGCGATCCCCCGTTGGACGAGGGAGCGCCCCCAGTCCAGGAGCGGTTCCAGGGCGGACGTGGCGCCGGCCGGTGTCCGGGTCCTGATGCGCAGGTGCGCGTCGGGGTCGGCATACCGGATGTAGAACCACCGCTCGAGGTCGATGCCTGCGCCCCGTATCTCCTCGATGAGTCCGGCCAGTTCGATTGCGGCGATCTCGTCGTGCAGGTCACGGGCGGCGTACAGCTTCAGGTACGACCACTCGGAGCCGGGCAGATAGCTGGGGTGGGCGGAGGGGTGGGCCTTGCGCCGTATCCCCTCCGCGGCGGCCTCGCGAGCCGCAGTGGTCCGCGGTTGCGGCGCTGCCTCGGTGAGGGAGGCAGCAGCCAGGAGCGGGATGACGACCTCGGACAGGTGTCCGCGTCCGGCGCTGTCGCGCAGCCAGGTCTGGCCGGGATCCGGCAGCGCCTCCTGGAGCGTGACCCGCTCGTCGGCCGCACGCAGATCGGCCAGTAGCTCGTCCACGCAGACCGGGTGGTCGAGGTCCAGGAGCAGCCGGTTGTCGTCGTCGGCCAGGTAGACGTGGCGGGGGACGGCCCAGGTGCGGCGCCACTCCGTCAGTTCCGCGGCCGTGCGCGGTACCGGGACGGGAGCGGTGTCCAGCGGGGCCCGGGCGCCGGCCGGGTACAGGTTCCACTCGGCAGCCCGTACGACGACCCTGCCACGCACGACGCGCGGCAGGTACGGGGCGCCTTCGACCGGGCCCCAGGTGAAGCCGGTGGGGATCGCATACCGGGCTCGCGAAACCTCAAGCAGGAAGCGGCAGACGTTGGGGGCGCCGAGCGGGCTGAGCATGTGGTTCTGGACGACCACCAGCTCGCGCCCGAGCCGTGCCGAGTAGAGCCGCAGACCATCATCGGTGGCGCCCACATGGATGTCGGAGAGGTCGATGATCCGGTCCGGAGCGGCGGAGGGCGCGACGTTGACGGGAATCTCGCATCCGTGGACGGCGGGCCGTATCGCCACGTTGGCGCCGCGCCCGTTGCCGGGGAGATACGCCAGCTCGGCGACGACGACGTCGGGCTCCAGGTCTTCCCGGGCACGGGCGTAGGAGCGGAGGCGTTCCGTAGCGGAGGGTTCAAGGAGATGGAAGAACCGTCCGAAGGTGCGTCCGCCTTCCCCGAGCCCGTCGCTGTTGAGCACGGCACGCCAGTTGCCGTCGTCGATAGCACGGGGGCTGGATGCGGCGATCTGGACGTACGCGTCGACGCCGGGGCACGTGAGCCGGCTCTCACCCTCGTTTGTGGGGACGAGCCTGCGCAGCACCTCATCGCTCAGCTCGACCTCGTCGGCACCGCACCGCCACGCCTCGGAGGCCAGGGCGACCAGGGCCCGCGCGGTCTGCGGGTCTCCTTCGCTTCCGGTCTGGTGCATGACCATGGCACGAGGTGGATTGAGGTAGCTGTTGGGGGCGTCGAGGCCGCGCTCGGCGCTGAGGAGTTCGAGGACGGGGACGAGCGCGTCGGTTCCGTACCGCTCCATGAACGCCTCGTGATACGGCGCGAGGTGGTCGTATCCGCTGGGCGCCGCCTGGCTCAGCCGGGCCAGGCAGCCGACGGCGTCGGCGACCTCCTCGGCAACCTGGCGGTTGATGGCTGTATCGGCAAGGCCGAGCGCGGAGTCGATCTGGAAGGGCTGGTGCCGGTACCCGGGGACGAGGGTGCGCTGGGTGAGACGCAGCTTTTCGAGCGCGCCCGTGTCGTCGTGGGCGGCGGTCCGGGTCAGGTCGACGACCTCGCGCAGGCCGGCAACGGCGGGGTGCTCCACCCCGGCGGCAGTGAGCCGGTCGAGGACGTACGCCTCCGGGCGGGGCTCCGTAACGGGCGGCCGCAGGTCGGTGACGAGCAGCCCCAGGCCGACCAGTTCGGTGACGAACGCGGAGATCCGCTCATGCCCGACATCCGGGAACCGGTCGGTCAGTTCGGCGACCACATCGGCATAAGGGACGGGCGCGGCGGCCGGGGCGAGGCGCCGGATACGGCTGAGCGGCGTGGTGTGCCGTACCCGCACCGACCGCCGATCGGAGTTGCCGTGCACATCCGAAGCAGGCAGGACGAGACGGTCACCCACCCGATACGCCATGGCGTTCATGGACACGCTGAGCCGCCCGAGCACCTCCGGCTCGCCCTCCAGGCTCTTCACCAGAGCGAGCAGCCAACCCATGTCGGCCCGCACACGAGCGGACACGAGGGGGACATCGCCGAGCCGGGCGGTGGTGGTCGCGCCGAAGGAGCCGAGTGCGACACCGGCAAAGGCCCCGAAGGGGGTGGGGCGGGTGCTCATGCGGGTGAGGTAGCGCAGGGCTCGGGAGTGAACGCGCCGCACCTCCTTGCCGCTCGCGCGTCCCTCCGCGCCCTCGACCTTGGCGAGCCCCTCGAGCAGTCCGCTGCCGGCAGCGACGAGCCCGTGGCGTACATGGGGGTTGTCGGCCATGGCGCGCAACCGGGCGCGGGTGCGGGCGAGGTCGCGGTCGGCGAGCGTCTCCCGCCAGACCTCGACCGGCAGGGCGGGTGCCCGGAGGAGGGGGAAGTCGAGGGCTTCGTACCGCGGCATAGAGCGTGTCAGGTCCTTGTCGATTACGTTCATCGGAGAAAGAGCACCTGCCACCAACTGGGCCTATGGCCGGTAGCTATGGCGCGGAGGGTGAGGGCGACACCGGCCGCGCCGGTGAGGAGCCCGGGATTGTCGACAATGTGCCCGGTGGTCTCGCGGTCGCGGTAGACGAGGGCCTGCTCGGGCTCGGCAGCATCGAGCAGATCCGCTACAAGCCAGGCAAGTCCACGAGCAGCCCCCTCGCTGCCCCGCACGGCGAACTCGTAGGCGAGCGCGACGAGCCCGGCAAGGCCGTGGCACACGGTGGGTGAGCGCGGCACGTCCCCGGCAGCGACCCGGTCGAGCAGCCCGTCAAGCGCGGCGAACGCCCGCGTCTCCAAGGCCCGGTCGCCGGTCGCGCCGGCGACGGTGAGCAGCCCGGCGGCCACTCCCCCGGTCCCGTGGCACCAGGCGGGTACGGCTTCGTCTCCAGCATCAAGGTGCGGGGTCGCAGGGACGGACCGCGGCCACTGAAGCTGCCGACCTCCACTGCTGCCGACCTCCAGCAGCCACGCCACGAGCTGGTCCAGGACGAGGCGTTGTCCGGGCAGCCGGTGACCGTGCCGCCAGGCCGTGGCGAGGGCGGCGGCGATGCCTGCTGCGCCGTGGGACATGCCGGTGTCGAGACGCCCTTCGACGGCCCACCGCCGATCGGCGCCGACCCACAGGAGGTACCGGAGGCACCGCTGAAGTGCCTGCTCGACGAGCGGGCTCGCGGGGCGGACGTGACACAGGTGGGCAAGGATGCCCGCGCATCCATAGACGAGGTCGTAGTGGTGATCGGCGACGACACCGGGATGGCGGGGCAGCTCCATGGCCAGGACTTGCCGGGACAGCTGTTCGTCCAGCGCGGCAAGGCTGGGCAGAAAACGGGGCTCGTCGTCCGAGACCGCGCGTAGCACGAAGGCGAGGCCGGCCGTGCCGTCGAAGAGCCCTGGATGCGTGAGCGCATTCTCTTGGGTGGCGGCAAAGGCAGCGCGTACGAAGGAGAAGGCCCGGTCGCGCGACCGCTTCCCTTCCTCACCCCTCTCCGCGGTGTGGGCGGCGTGGAGGTGGAGGAGCGCCAGCCCGGCATGCCCCTCGCTGAGGGAAGCGCCGTTCCAGAAGGACACGTCGCTCTGCCCGACGGCATGTGCAGCGTGCGCATCGGCGCTTGCGGGGCTGTCGAGGCGTTCCCGGATCAAGCTCGCGACGGCGTTCGCGCGCGCGGCAAGTCCGGTCGACAGGAGGGGACTGGGGTGCATGTGCGGGCTCTGCAGGCTCTCCGGAGGGGGCCCTCCGATACCTGCCGGAGGACCCCACCATGGTGATCAGACGCGATCGGGCAGTGCGGTCAGCACTTGCCGTTCGTGCGGACGGCGGCGCAGGCAGCCGTCATCTTGATCGTCTTCCGGATGGTCTGCTTGATGGCCCACTTGCTGGCGACGCGCGAGGCAACGCTGGCAACCGGGGAAAGCGACGTCTGAGCCGGGTCGGCGGAAACGATCACGCGAGCGTCAAGGTCGAACTCGTCCATGAATTTAACAGCACCTTTCATTTCGTAAAACCGACCGCCCACCAAGGAAACAAGGAAGGGACTTCCAAAGAGGTTCCTGAAGCGGCCAGGGGATGAATTTAATGAGACTGAGGGCACTCTTGAACCCGCCGACCTTCCAATTCTTCCCCCGCCATGTGGAGGGGCGGTCCGCCCGGCTGTCCGGGTCCCGGCCGTCAGCGCCCCTGCAGGGCGTCCAGCCCAACTGCCATGCAGAGCGCGAGAGTCCGGTCCAGTCCCGGATCCTGGACACGGATGATGTACCGGTCCCGTATCCCCCACTTCCGCTCGACCGCCAGGACAGGCTGCCCGTCCCGGACGAAGTCGAAGTGGTAGACGAACGGCACAGGCGGCAACGTGATGACCGGCACGACGAGATCGGCGAGGTCCCACACCCGTCGCGCGAGCGCCACACTGACACGCCGCTCCTTGCCGACGGCGGCGGCCTGGTCCCCCTGTGTCAGATGCCAAGTGGACCGCAGAAAAGACGCCTTGAAATCCTTGCGGAAGCTGCCGATGAGATCCCCGCCATGCCCCGTCACGTCGTACGTGGCCCCGAGGTCGATCGCCTCCCGCGCCTTGAATCCGCCGAGTTCCCGGGAACGATCCTCACCGGTCCACAAGGTCAGCTCCTCTTGCAACGCGAACCGCTTCTGCTCCGCGAAGGCGACGACCTCACCGCTTTCCGGAAGCGTGAACACGTACCGGTACACGAGCGGGGTGATCTTCTGTGTCATGAGAAATTCGTTGAGCTGCCACATGCCGGAACCGTAAGCATCGGCAGAACGTACTCTCGTGCACCTCAAGGCGGAACAGGCCCCCTCCAACCGGAGGGGTACGGGGGCCGGGTGGCTACCCGTCTCGCTGGGCTTCCCCAGCGGAGCGGGCATTCCAGAAGGGGCGGGCATTCCACGAAAGCATCGAGACCAGAACCTGTGGCCAAGCGTCGGCCGTCTACCCCTTCAGCCGGACAACCATCTGGCCGAGGACCAGAACCTGCGCAGCGTGTGAAGCGCCAGAGAAGCGTGATCGCCACTTCAACCGACTCGCGTCTTCGGCAGAAGCGCCGACATCGTCACGACAAGCGAATCTCCGCAGCTCACAGGGGCTGCGGCACGACCAGCCCTTGTCCGCGGCTCCCGCCGGGGGCGCCCGAACAGACCCTCCCGTTGGGAGGGTCTGTTTGCTGGTCAGAGCGCGTGTGGCCACTCGCAGAAAAGCGCCGGACCCTCCTCTGATGGTCGCGGGGAGGGTCCGGCGCTGTCCGGCTGTCACCGGGTTTCTGCGGGCGGCCGCGGCAAATACGTGGCGAAGTTCCTCGGGGCCTGGTCGACCCTCCGCCGAGGGGTCGGGAAGATGGTCCCCGGCCTCGATGCGTTTCTGGAGGTCCTTGAGCTGCCCGGAGATGCACCGGGCGTACGTCGTCAGCAGCACCGGCACGCTGTTGCCCGCGTCGTCCGGCGCTCTTCCCTTGAGTCCCCGCTTTCCGTGGATGCTTCCGGTGTCGGTCCACTGCTTGCCGACTTCCGGCTGTGCGGTGTGGAGCAGCATCTCGCCCCACTGGTCCGCGGCGTTCTCATCGGGCAGGCGGACGTCCTGGACGCGCAATGCGACCACTTCTTCCGGCCGAGGCTCGGCGTAGTGGATCGCGGCGAAGAACGCATGAGCCGTTGTCCACCGCGAGGACGACGCCACACCCAGCCGAGCAGGTCCCGGTCTGCGTCGGGTTGAGCAACGACCGTTTGTCGACTGTGGAAGCTAACCCTGCTGGTCAGGAGCCCGTTTCTGAGTGCAGTGAACTGATGGGCCGTCATGTGGCGGGAGTTCGTGACCGACGGTGCGGCGATGCTTCTTGGAGCAACTGACGTAGCCGGCCGACAGAAGACCGACCGGGAACATCACACCTCCTAATGCTGTTGCCAAGCTGCGTTCGTGACAGAGAGTTCGCCCTGGAAGCACCGTCCGTCACGTATCAAGGCCCACAGAACGTTGGCTCTTCGCCGGGCCAGCGCGAGGACGGCTTGGGTGTGCCGCTTGCCTTCGGCGCGCTTGCGTTCGTAGAAGCGCCGCGACGCGTCGCGGCTGCGGATACTGATCAGCGCGGAGGTATGGAAGACACGTTGCAGGCCGCGGTGGTAGCGCCTGGGGCGGCGATGCCGTCGCGGCTCATGTCGCCGGCGGTGGCGAGGAATTCGGCGCCCAGCAGCGGGCCGATGCCGGGCATGCTGGAGATCACTTCGGCGAGTTCATGGTCGCAAAACCGGGCCGCAATGAGCTTGTCGATCTCGGTCATCTGCTCGTTGAGGCCCATCACCTCCTTCGCGAGGGTGTAGACCACTTGCGCGGTGATCTTCTCCCCGGAGACGGCGGTGTGCTGGCGCTCGGCTGCTTCCAGGGCGGCTGTAGCGAGGGCATCAAGGCTGCGGACGTGGCGGTTGCGCAGCCAGGTCTCCAGCCGCTTGCGGCCGGTGCGGCGCAAGCGGCTGGGGTCTGGTAGCCGGTCAGCAGGATGAGCGGGCCGACGTTTCCCAGGTCCAAGCTCCGCTCCAACGCGGGGAAAATGCTGGCGAGTTGACCACGAAGACGGTTGATCCGGCGGGCGCGGTCGGCGTTCAGATCGGCCCGGCTACCGCCGCCCGCTTCGGCAGCCGTGTGTCCCGGAACGGCCCCAGCGACCCAGCGGGCCCGCGGCCCTGCTCACCAGGCGTGAACATGGGCGAAGCCGGCAGTCGCTGAGCGGCGCGGGTGTCGTCACCAGTGGGTCTGACCATTCTGACCGCGTCCTGACCAAGCTGACCGCTGTCGGCCCTTACACCGTTCGGGCGGTCCGGCTTTGATGGGACGCATGTTGGACAGGAGCTACGTAGTGCCCTGTGCGAAACGGGGCAGTGTACTGGGCGAGGTCGAGGTCAGGGCGCTCGCCGAACTGGTGCAGGGCGATGCCCCGCTGTCGATGGGTACCTGGCGCGACCGGTTCGAGCGGGCGTTCGCCCAGCTGGTCGGCAGCCGGTACGCGATGACGACGACCAGTGGAACCGTCTCGCTGGAACTGGCCATCCAGCTCCTCGACCTGCGGCCCGGCGACGAGGTCATCGCCACCCCCCAGACCTATCAGGCCACCGTCATGCCGTTGCTGGACCGCGAGGTGACGGTCCGTTTCTGTGACATCGATCCGACGACGCTCAACATCGACCCGACCGCGGTCGAGGCGCTGATCACCCCGCGTACCAAGGCGCTGCTGCTGGTGCACTACGGCGGCTGCCCGGCCGAGATGGACGAGATCATGGCGACCGCCCGCCGTCACGGCATCCTCGTCGTCGAGGACTGCGCGCACGCGCTCGGCGCCGACTACCGTGGACGCAGGCCGGGTTCGCTCGCCGACATCGGCTGTTTCAGCTTTCAGAACGCCAAGAACATCACCACGCTCGGCGAGGGGGGCATGGTCACGTTCGACCGTGACGACTGGGCCGTGCGTCTGGAGCGGTTACGTGGCAACGACGTCGACGCGCAGATCGAGCCGGAGGAGCGGATCGATCCCGACGAGCCGCTGGTGCTGCCGTGGATGAAGTACTCCGCCGCGGTCTACAGCAGCCGGGTCACCCGGATCCGGCGGGCCGGCACCAACGCCACGATGTCCGAGGCCGCGGCGGCCGTCGGCCTGGCGCAACTCGGCAGGCTGGACACCCTTCAGAAGGCCCGGCGCTCGATCGCGGCCCGGCTCGACGGGGTGCTGGACCGCTATCCGTTCGTACGTCCCCAGCAGGCACCCGCGCACAGCGGCCACGCCTATCACCTCTACACCTGCTTCGCGGAGAGCCGCGGTCTGCGCGACCAGCTGCTGCTGGCCCTGGACCGGCGGGGGGTGGAGATCCAGCTGCGCTACTTCCCGCTGCACCTGACCCCGGAGTGGCGGCACCGCGGCCACGGCCGTGGTGAGTGCCCGGTCGCCGAGAGCATGTGGTTCGACCAGCACCTCAACCTCCCCTGCCATCCGGGGCTGCGGCCTTCGCAGCTGGACTACCTCGTCGAGGCGCTGGACGAGTCGCTGGCCGAGGTCCAGGCCGTGGCGGGCGGTACGGCCGGACGGCCCGCCGCGCTGGCGGCCGGCTGACGTCCACGGATGAACGTGAGTGGTGGGATGACCGTCGAGACGGCGTTACCGGCACCGGAGGCCGCCCCCGGCCCCGGTGCCGTGCGGCGGGGCCGGGCCGTAACCGTGCCGATCAGTGCCCTGGACCTCTCCCGCCCGCTGCGCAGCAGCGGCCAGGATCCGGAACACGTCAGGGCGCTGGCCATGCTGGACCCCTCGCTGCTGCCGCCTGTCCTGGTTCACCGGCCGACGATGCGCGTACTCGACGGGATGCACCGGGTGCGGGCCGAACTCCTGCGCGGCGGCACGCAGATCCGTGTGGAGTTCTGCGAGGGCACGGAGGAGGAGAGCTTCGTCCTGGCGGTCCGCTCGAACGTCGCCCACGGACTCCCGCTGTCACTGGGCGACCGCAAGGCGGCGGCCACCCGCATACTCCGCGCCTACCCGGTGTGGTCCGACCGGTCGATCGGCTCGGTGTCGGGGCTGTCCCCGAAGACCGTGGGCGTCATCCGGCGGCGTTCAGCCGAGGAAGATCCTCGGCTGAACGAGGTGGGCAGGATGGGCCGGGACGGCCGTACGCACCCGGCGAGCGTGGCCGAAGGTCGGCTGTACGCCAGCAAGTTGATCAGCGAGCGGCCGCACGCCTCCCTACGGGAGATCGCCAGTTCCGCGGGGATCTCCCTGGGCACCGCCCAGGACGTCCGCAAACGGCTGGAGAACGGTCAGGATCCGGTGCCCGCGCCGCGCGGCGGAGCGCACCGGACAGCCGGCGCCGCTCCCCGCACCCCGGTCGTCTCACGGCGTATCGAGGACGGGGCGGGGGGCAGCGGCGGCTCCGGCGAAGTCGGTGGTGTCGGTGACGGTGCCGGGGATGACCGCCCGGGGCCGCTGCGCCGGGGTGCCGGCCCGGGTGAGCGGCGTCCGCCGTTGCCGGAGCGGCTGCGAGCCCTGAAGCAGGACCCGGCGCTGCGCTCGACCGACATGGGGCGCGCGCTGCTGCGGATGCTCAGCTCCCACGAGATCCCGCTCGCCCATTGGCAGGCATTCGTCGGCGGGGTCCCGCCGCACTGCGCGCGGGCGGTGGCCGACATCGCGGGCGAGTGCGCACGCATCTGGCAGGAGTTCGCGCGCGAGATGGCCGGACGCGCCCCGGAACGCTGAACCCGAAGGCCGGCCCCGCCCCGGGCGCCCTCGTACGCCGGTATCGCAGGGCGCTCTCGTAGCCCGGAGTACCCCGGAAGACGTCGAAGTTGGAGGTTTTTCCCTTGTCGACAGATGAAACAGCCGACCTGCTGCGCGCGGTGACCGAAACCCTGGTCGAAATCGGCTTTGACGAAGGTGAGTTGGCGGAGGCCGGCGAGGACTGGAAGCTCCGTGCCGAGCTGGGGCTCAGCTCGGTGGAGACCACCGAGCTGCAGCTCGCGCTCAAGCAGCGGTTCGCCGTGACGGTCGACCTCTGGGACCAGGACGACTACACGCTGGGACGGCTGGCCGAGCTCATCGCCGAGCAGCGGAGCGGGTCATGACGGCGCCGGTGCGCGAGCGCGCCGCGCTGGATCCGGAGGTGGTCGCGATCGCCGCCGACCGTGCCGCCGCCTACCGCGACGCGGGGCTGTGGCGGCAGGAGCTGGTGAGCGACCTGGTGCTCGACCGGTGCCGTGCCCAGCCCGATCGCTGTGCCGTCGTCGACGGCGACCGCCGGATGACGTACGCGGAACTGGCGCGGGCGGTGCACGAGGCGGCAGGCCGGCTGCGCACCCTGGGCATCGCCCCGGGCGACCGAGTCTGCGTACAGCTGCCCAACTGCCTGGAGTACGTCGTCCTGGTGCTGGCCCTGCAGCACGTCGGTGCGCCGCCGGTGCTGATCCTTCCGGCGTTCCGGGAGCACGAGCTCAACCACATCGTGTCCGTCACCCGGCCCGTGGCCCTCGCGGTGGACAGCGGAACCCGGCGCTTCGACCAACACGGACTGGCCCGCACGCTGCGGGACCGCCACCCCGGCCTGCGTCATCTGCTCGTACGGGGAGCGGACCGGCTCGCCGAGGGAGAGACGGATCTGGCGCAGCTGTGCCGGCCCGGGCCCGGCGGCACGGCGCCGGGCACCCGCCGCACCGGCGCGGCCGCAGCCGGTGCCGCTCCCCATGACGCCGCCGTCTTCCTCCTCTCCGGCGGTACCACCGGGCTGCCGAAGGCGATCCCGCGGACCCACGAGGGGTACGGCTACATGATCCGTACCGCTGTCGGCATCGCGGGAATCACCTCGAAGTCGGTCACGCTGGCGGTCATGCCCGCCGCCCACGGCTTCGTCATGAACTGTCCGGGGGTGCTCGGCACGCTGATCGCGGGCGGCCGGGTGGTGCTCGCCAACCCCAACAGCCCTGCTGGCGCCTTCGAGTTGATCGAGCGGGAGCGGGTGACCCACTGCACGCTGGTGCCGACCCTGATGCTCCAGTGGCTGGCCGCCGCGCCGGGGTCCGGGGCCGATCTGAGCAGCCTGGAGGTGATCCAGGTCGGCGGTGCCCGGCCCGGCGCCGAAGCGGCCGCCCGGGTCCGCACGGAGCTGGGCGCCACGCTCCAGCAGTGCTACGGCATGAGTGAGGGACTGCTGTGCTTCACCCGCCTCGACGACCTCGACGAGACCGTCCACACCACCCAGGGCAGCGCGGCCAGTGCGGCGGACGAGTTCCGGGTCGTCGGCGCCGACGGCAGGCCCGTGGCCCAGGGGGAGATGGGTGAGCTGCTGACCCGTGGCCCCTATACCGTGGCCGGCTACTACCGCAATCCCGAGGCCACCGCCGCGGCGTTCACACCGGACGGGTTCTACCGCACCGGCGACCTGGTGCGCCTGGACCCCGTCGGCAACGTCGTCCTGGAAGGGCGGGTACGGGACTCCATCAACCGCGGCGGCGAGAAGATCTCCGCGGAGGAGCTGGAGTCCATCGCCCAGCGCCACCCACGGATCGTCCAGGCGGCCGGGGTCGCCATGGCGCACGAACTCTACGGCGAGGCGGTGTGCCTGTACGCCGTCCTCGACGGCGGGGGCCCGCTCGGGCTGAGGGAACTGCGCCGCTTCCTGGAGCAGCAGGGTCTGGCCGCGTTCAAGTTCCCCGAGCGGCTGGAGATCGTGGACGCCCTGCCGCTGACCGGCATCGGGAAGATCGACAAGAAGGCCCTGCGGGAGGACATCGCCGGCCGGCTCGCGGCCGGGACGCCCTGAACCCGCCCACGCGGCACGCACCCGCCGCCGCACCCGCCCTCCAACACCGTCGTGAGGTGAATCCATGTATCTGGGGCGAACGACCCCGCTGATCAAGCACGCCCCCGGTGCCGCACCACCCCGCCACCAGCTCGTCTGCTTCCCGTACGCGGGCGGCGGCGCCTCCTTCTACCGCCCCTGGCGGGACGAACTCCCGCCGGACATCGACCTGTTGGCGGTGCAGTACCCCGGCCGTGAGGAGCGCATCGACGATCCGCTGATCGACGACATGGGCGAGCTCGCCGAGCTGCTCGCCGCCGAGCTCGCCCCGCTGCTGGATCTGCCGTTCACGTTCTTCGGCCACAGCATGGGGGCCGCGGTCGGGTACGAGATCACCCGCAGGTGGGCGGAGTCGGGCTTCCCGGTGCCGGACCGGCTGATCGTCTCCAGTCAGTTCGCCCCGCCCCGGATCCACGCCGGTGACCTGCTGCGCCACGACGACGAGGGGGTCCTCGACGAGCTCGTCCGGCTGGGCGGCGTCCCCGGGAGCGTGCGCGAGAGCCCAGAGCTGGTACAGCTGATCGTGTCGGTCGTGCGCAACGACTACCAGGTGCTGGACTCCTGCCGGTTCGGTGCCGACGCCCCGGCGCTGGACCTGCCCGTCACCGCGTTCTGCGGTGCGGACGACCCGGCGGTGACACCGCGGGACATCCGCGAATGGGCCGCGTTCACCCGGGCCGGCTTCACCGAACGGATCTTCGACGGCGGGCACTTCTACCCCCGCGAACGGCTCTCCGAGACCGTGGCCGCGGTCTCCGAGCTGCTCGCACGGCCCGCCCGTTGACCTCCCCGCCCTCCCCCAGGGCACGCCTCCCTGTGAAGAAATGAGTGACGCACATGAGCGACAGCACCACGCACTACGACCTCATCGTGATAGGCGGCGGGCCGATCGGCCTGTCCACGGCCTGGCAGGCCGCGCGGCGCGGCGGCCGCAGAGTACTCGTCCTGGAGCGGTACGGCTTCATGAACGAGCGGGGCGGGACGAGCGGCGCCGAGCGGCACTGGCGTCTCCAGTACACCGAGCGGGACATCTTCGCGCTGACCCTCGAGGCCCTGCCGATGTGGCGGGAGCTGGAGTCGCTGACCGGCCGCAAGCTTCTCCACGAGGTGGGCAGCCTGTGGTTCGGCGACACCGAGGTGAAGACCAACGAGGGCCAGATCTCCGGGACCGCGCGTGCCATGGACGCACTGGACGTGCCCTACGAGTGGCTGACCGCCCGGGAGATCGAGCGCCGCTACGGCTTCACCGGCCTGCCGGCCCACTACGAGGGCTTCCTCCAGCGGGACGGCGGCGCCATCGACGTACGCGGCACGGTCGGCGCGGTCTTCCAGCTCTCCCAGCAGCACGGTGCGGTGCTGCGCGGCAACGAGCGGGTGCTGGCGGTGGACCCGGATCCCGACGGCGTCACCGTGCGGACGGAGGAGCGCACCTACCGCTCGGACAAGGTCGTGCTCACGAACGGCGCCCACGCCAACGAGCTTGTGGAGGCGTGGGGTTCGAAGCTGGACGTGGGCCTGTACGAACTGCCGCTGGTCACCCTCCGCCAGCGCCGGGCCGAGCCCGGACGGCCCTTCTGGTTCGCCTTCCAGCAGCCCACGGAGGAGGACACCAACCTGTTCTACGGATTCCCGCCCAACCCGTGGTCGACCAGCGACGACATCCGGCTCGGCCCGGTCTTCGAGGTCGACGCGCTGGCGCACGCCGACGACGCCAAGGGCGTACCGGCCCCGCGGCCGGTGGAGCGGGTGACCGACTGGGCGACCGCGCACATGCCGTGGACCGATCCTCGGCCGGCGGAGCTGTCCACCTGCCTGGCGATGCTGCCCGGGAACCCGGCCCGGCAGTTCTTCCTGGGCGACGCCGGCGCCCTGGTGGACGGCGGCGAGAACGTCGTGGTGTCCGTGGCCGGCTGGGGCTTCAAGTTCACCCCGCTGTGGGGGAAGATCTGCGCCGATCTCGCCCTCGACGGGACCACCGCGTACGACATCGGCCGGCATGCCCTCGTCCCCTCCGAGTCGTCCGGGATCGTCGCATGACCTTGCACGACCGAAGCCTCACCACGGACCCGGCTGACGGCGGCATCGCCGTCGTCGGGATGGCGGGCCGCTTCCCCGGCGCCGGGGACATCGACGCCTACTGGCGCAATCTGCGGGACGGCATCGAGTCCATCACGCGGCTGGAGGAGGACGAACTGCTCGCCGAGGGCATCGAGCGGGCGGAGTTCGAGCGGCCGGAATATGTGCGGGCCGCGCCGCTCCTGGACGGTGTGGACCTCTTCGACGCGCGGTTCTTCGGCTTCAGCCCGCGGGAGGCGGCTCTCCTGGACCCGCAGCAGCGCCTGTTCCTGGAGTGCGCCTGGCACGCCCTGGAACATGCCGGCATCGACCCGGCGACGGTGCGTTCCGGCGGGGTTTTCGCGGGCGCCAACATGCCCGCATACCTGATGTCCAACCTGCTGGGCGGCCGGCGGATCGTGCTCGACCCGTCCGTCTTCGAGCTGCAGATCCACAACGACAAGGACTACTTGGCGACCCGCACCGCCCATCAGCTGGGCTTCACCGGGCCCGCGCTGTCGGTGCAGACCGCCTGTTCCACGTCGCTGGTCGCGGTGCACGAGGCGGCGCAGTCGCTGCGCACCGGGGTCTGCGATCTCGCCCTCGCCGGCGGGGTCTGCGTGCGGGTGCCGCACCGGGTGGGATACCGCTACGAGCGCGGTCTGATCTACTCGCCGGACGGGCGCTGCCGCCCATTCGACGCCGAGGCCCGGGGCACCGTCTTCGGCAGCGGTGCCGGCGTGGTCGCACTGAAGCGGCTCGCCGACGCGGTGGCCGACGGCGACCGGGTACTGGCCGTGCTCAAGGGCTCCGCGGTCAACAACGACGGTTCCGACAAGGTCGGTTACACCTCCCCCGGCGTCACCGGACAGGAGCGGGTGGTCCTTCAGGCGCTGCGCTCCGGCGGGGTGGACGCCCGTACCGTCACCGCCGTCGAGGCGCACGGCACCGCCACTCCCATCGGCGACCCCATCGAGATCAAGGCGCTGACCCGCGCCCACCGGCACTTCACCGAGGACACCGGCTACTGCGCCATCGGCTCGGTGAAGTCCAATATCGGGCACCTGGAGACGGCGGCCGGTATCGCGAGTCTGATCAAGGCCGTACTGCAGCTGCAACACCGCGAGTTGGCGCCCAGTCTGCACTTCCGTACGCCCAACCCCCGGATCGACTTCGACGCGACACCGTTCCGGGTGACCACCCGGCGGGTCGCCTGGGAGCCGGGCGGCACCCCGCGCCGCATCGGTGTCAGTTCCTTCGGTATCGGCGGCACCAACGCCCATGTGGTCCTAGAAGAGGCCCCGGACGCCCGCCCGGCTCCCGGGCCGGCGGCAGGCGACCCCGCCTCGGACCGGCCACAGCTCCTCCTGCTCTCCGCCAGGACGCCGCAGGCGCTGGAGGCGGCGACGGACCGGCTGGCCGGGCGGTTCGCCGGGCCCGACGCCCCGGAGGCCGCCGACGCCGCATACACCCTGCAGACCGGCAGGCAGCCGATGCGCCACCGCCGCACGGTCCTCGTCCCGCCCGACCCGGCACGGGCCGCGGCGCTGCTCGGCGGCGCGGACCCCGGCCGCTCACGCCAGGGGGACGCGGGCACCGGGCTTCCGCGCACGGTGTTCCTCTTCCCCGGCCAGGGCACGCAGTACCCCGCGATGGGCCACGGCCTGTACCGGGCGGATCCGGGCTTCGCCGCCGACATCGACCGCTCGGCCCGGCTGCTGCGCGCCGAACTCGGCCTCGATCTGCGCGAGGTGCTGTACGGCACGGCCGCCGATGCGGAACGGCTGACGTCGACGGAGGTGGCGCAACCCGCGCTGTTCGCCACCGAGTACGCGCTGGCGCAGCTGCTGCTGCGCTGGGGTGTGGCGCCCGACGACATGGTGGGCCACAGCGTCGGCGAGCTCACCGCCGCGTGCGTGGCCGGGGTGCTGCCGCTGGAGGACGCGCTGCGCCTGGTCGCGCTGCGCGGACGGCTGATGCGCGAGCAGCCGCCGGGAGCGATGCTGTCGGTCGAGGCCGCCGAGGAGGCGGTCGTACCGCTGCTGCCGCCGGGGGTGTCCGTCGCCGCGGTCAACGCTCCCGCCCTGTGCGTGGCCGCCGGGCCCGAGGAGGGCGTGGCCACGCTGGAGCGCGCACTGGCCGACGCGGGGGTGGCGGCGCGGCGGCTGCACACCTCGCACGCCTTCCACTCGGCGATGATGGACCCGGTGGTCGGCCCGCTGACCGAGGCGGTACGCGGCGCCGCCCTCTCCCCGGGCGAGCGGCCGTTCGTCTCCGGGGTGACCGGGGAGCCGATCACCCCCGAGCAGGCCACCGACCCGGCTTACTGGGGCGCCCACGCCCGCCGGCCGGTGCGTTTCGCCGACGCGGTCCGCACCGCGGCGTCCAAGGGCCGTACCGTGCTCGTCGAGGTCGGGCCCGGTACCGCGCTGTCCACTCTCTCCAGGGCGGCCCTGGCCGGCCGGCGGGGGATCTCCGCGGTCCGCACGATGCGCCGGCCCGGTGAGGCGGGCGACGACCTGGAGACGCTGCTGCTCGGGGTCGGGGACCTGTGGCTGGCGGGCGGCGAGGTGCGATGGCGGGCGCTGCACGACGGGCCGCGGCGCCGGGCCACGCTGCCCGGCTATCCGTTCCAGCGGGAGCGCCACTGGATCGGGCCGGGCGGCGGGCAGGGGACGGCGGGCACGCCCGCGGAAGCCGCCGGCGTGCGGCCCGCGCCCCCGGAGCCGAAGGAAAACAAGGGAAACCGCGCCGAGGAGCGCTCGACGCGCCCCGCCGGCCTGCGGTCCGGCTACACCGCCCCGCGCGACGAGACCGAGAAGCGGATCGTGGCACTGTGGGAGGAGTTCCTCGGGTTCGAGGGCATAGGCGTCCACGACGACTTCTTCGAACTGGGCGGGCACTCCCTGCTGGGCACCCAGTTGGTGAACCGGATGCCGGACACACTGGGTGTGACGGTGTCCCTGCGGGAGCTGCTGTCGCACCCGACGCCCGCACAGCTCGCTGCGGTCGTCACGGCCGCCGTGGCGGCCCGGGCGGCGGCCGAATCACCCTAGAGAGCCACTGCGACAGCCCGTGGGGCCGGCGGTCCCCCCTCGCCGCCGGTCTCACGGGTGCTGTGCCGCCCGCCTGGCCCGGAAGCGGCGCACGGCGTCGCGGTTCGCGCAGGCATGGGAGCAGTAGCGTTGCCGGCCGCCCCGTGTGAAGTCGCCGTAGGCGCGGCCGCATTCGGCCAGGGCGCAGCGGCTGAGGCGGTCCATACCGCGCCCGGTCAGGTGCAGGGCGGTGCCCACGCTGACCACCGCCCGCACCACACTGGCCAGGCCCAGGCCGTCGGCGCGGTAGTGGATGTGCCAGCCGCCGTCGGCGTGGTCGGTGAGCCGGGGGTGTGTGGACGAGCTCGTCAGCAGCTCATTGAGCAGGGCGGCCCGCCGCTCGGGGGTGCCGGCGTCGACCACCGCGAGCCAGCGCGGGATGAACTCCAGGATCTCCGCCAGGTCCTCGTCACCCACCGGACGGTCGATCACCATCCCGGCCGCGACGCAGCGTTCGGCGAATTCCCCGGGGGAGCACGGCGGCGTGGCCGCGAGGTCCAGGATGAGCCGTACGGGATCTTCCCCGTAAGGGTTCTGTTGCATAAGACCATTACAGCAGGCTTGTTCCGGAAGGCTCCAGGCCCCGGAAGGAAGCACATCGATGCGCAAATGGCTGCCACTCGTCGCCACCTGCTTGGGAACGTTCATGCTGCTCGTCTACTCGACGATCGTGACGGTGGCAATCCCCAGCGTGGCCCGCGACCTGCACGCGAGCTTCGGCTCCCTGCAGTGGATCGTCGACGTCTACACCCTCGCCCTGGCCGGGCTGCTGCTCGGCATGGGATCGCTCGGCGACAACCTCGGGCGCAAACGCCTCTACCTGGCCGGCCTGGGGGTCTTCGGAGTCTCCACACTTATCTGCGGACTGGCCGGCGACGTCAGCGTGCTGATCGCCGCGCGTGCGGTACAGGGCCTCGCCGGTGCCGCGATGTTCTCGACCCTGCTGCCCCTGATCGGGCTCACCTACACCGGACGCGACAAGGGTGTGGCCTTCGCGGTCTGGGGCGCGGTCGCCGGTGCCGCCGCCGGTATCGGCAACGTCGCGGGCGGGGTCCTGACGCAGTTCCTGTCCTGGCAGTGGATCTTCTTCGGCGGGGTGCCGGTCTGCGTGATCACGGTGGCGCTGTCCGCCGCGGTGCTGATCGACGACACCAGCACCGCGACCCGCATCGACTACCCGGGCATCGCCACCTTCACGCTGGCGGCGATCGGCGTCACCTTCGGCATCATCCGCGGCGGCGAGCAGGGGTGGGGCGCCACCTCCGCAGTGCTCGGCCTCGCCGCCGGCGTGGTGATGCTCATCGCGTTCGTCCTCGTCGAGCGGGCCAGCAGCAACCCGATGCTCTCGCTGGAACTGTTCCGCAAGCGGGAGTTCAACGGAACGCTGGTCGCGGCCATGGGGTACTACCTCGCCGGATTCGGGGCACTGCCGGTCATGTCGATCTGGCTGCAGGACAGCGTGGGACTCACCTCGCTGCCCACGGCCCTGGTCATCACGGTGCAGCCGGTGGCGTTCTTCGCCACCTCCGCCGTGGTCGGCAGCGCACTGCACCGGCTTCCCTCGCACTGGACGCTCGGCGGCGGCACGGTGGCAGTGGGCGTGGGCAACGTCCTCATGCTGACGGTCGACGCGGGCTCGTCCTGGTCGGCGCTGATACCCGGACTGCTCCTCACTGGTATCGGCGCGGGCATCGTCTCCCCCGTGCTGCCCGCCATCGCCATGTCCGCCGCACCCGCGGCGCAGAGCGGGGTCGCCTCCGCCGCGGCCAACTGTGCGCGCCAGCTCGGCCTGGCGCTGGGCATCGCCGTACTCGGCTCCGTATTCCACCAGTTCTCCTCCGGCACGGGCGGCGCCGACCTGCACGCGGAGTACGCGAACGGGCTGTCCGCGGTATTCGTGGTAGCGGGCGCCGTCGGGCTGGTGAGCGGGCTGCTCGCGCTCTGGCTGCTCAAGGCACGGCGCCCCGCCGTCCAGCCGGCCTAGGGCTGCCCGCAGTATCGGTGCCCGGCACCCGGAGCTCCGGGTGCCGGGCACCAACCTGCTTGCCCCGCAGGGGCGTTGAGACCCCTTCCTTGAACACCCGGGTTTCGTTGACACCTCTCACGGGCTCGCTGACGATCTATCCGGTCGTCCGTATGCGCGAAGAGCGCGACGCCGCGCGGAACTGGCCGCGCAGACCGCTAACCGGCGAAGGGACCTGAGCCCGATGGCAACACAACCGCCTCAGATCGAACTCTCCGTGACCGAGCCGCTGGACGCGGCAGTCGACGAGACCAACGCGCTCGCCCTGTATCCGGGGCTGCGCGAATTCCGGGCCACCCTGGGCGGTACACCGCTCGTCGAGGTGCCCGGCCCGCCCGGCGGGGCGAAGATCATGGCCAAGTACGAGCTCCGGAACCCGTCCGGCTCCGCCAAGGACCGCCCGGCGTACTCCATGCTCTGCCGTGCCATCAACGAACACGCGGGCAAGGAGGGCCCGTTGAAGGTCGTGGACTGCTCGGGCGGCAACATGGCCCGCGCGCTGACGGGACTCAACAAGGTCACCGGGATCCCGGTCCGGGCCGTGATGCCCGATTCGGTACCGCAGAGCCTGCTGACCCACCTCTCCGAGGGGGGAACCGTCATCGACCTGGTGCCCGCGTCCGAGTTCCCGCTCGCCATCATGCGGCGCGCCTCGGAGATCGCGGAGGAGGACCCGAGCTGGACGCTGCTGGCGCAGCACCGGAACATGGCGAATGTCGCCGCGCACCAGTTCTTCACCGGCCGGGAGATCGTGGGCCAGCTCGACGGCGCCCGCCCCAGTGCCGTGGTGGCGGCGGTGGGCAGCGGCGGCATGCTCGCCGGGGTGACCCGGGCGTTGCGGGGTATCGCCCCCGGCCTCTCGGTCGTCGGCGTGACGCCCGCCGAGCTTCCGTACGGGACGCCCGAACCCCCCAACGCCCGGCCGAAGTTCGCCGGTGCCGGCGGAATGACCTACGGGATGCGCCAGCCGTTCGTGGAGAAGCTGCTCCCGGAGTTCGAGAGCGCCCAGGTCTCGCACCCCGAGGCGTTCCGGGCGATGTACGACTTCTGGCAGGAGACCGGCACCAGGATCGGCTCCTCGGCCGGCGCCAGCTGGCTGATCGCGCGGGAGAAGGCGAAGAACCTCGGCCCCGACGACCTCGTGGTCACGGTCTTCGCGGACTCCGGCTCGAAGGAGGACTGGGAGAAGGCAGAAAGCATGGGGAACTGAGTCATGCTCCAGTCGAAACCCGACCGGGAACCGGGCGCGGCCGGCGTGCCGTTCGGCGGCCGGCGCACGGGGGACGGCCCGCTGTCGCGGATGCTCGAGGACATCGACACGACGCTGGCCCGCGACCCCTCGATCGCCTCCCGGGCGGAGGCGGTGTTCCACTCCACACTGCCCGCGCTGTGGATCTACCGCGTCGCGCACCACCTGTACGGCCGGCGGCACCGGATCGCCGCCCGCGTCATGACCAGCTGCGCACGGGTGCTGACCGGCATCGAGATCCACCCGGGGGCCCGGATCGGCCGGCGGCTGTTCATCGACCACGGCACCGGCGTGGTGATCGGCGAGACCGCCGTGGTGGGCGACGACGTCACCATCTACCAGCAGGTCACGCTGGGCGCCGTCGGGTGGTGGCGGGACACGCTGCGGCCCCGCGGCGACCGGCGCCACCCGAAGGTCGGCGACCGTGTCACGCTCGGCGTGAACGCCACTGTTCTCGGGCCGCTGACCATCGGCGACGACGCCCTGATCGGTGCGCACGCCCTGGTGCTCGACGATGTGGCGCCCGGCCGCCGCATCATGGGTGAGCCCACCGTCGCCCGCCCCCGGAAAAAGGCGGACATCTCCCGGGCGGACAGCGCCTGAACAACGCCGGCTCCACAGGGCAGTTGGCCGGTAAACGCCCGTGCAAGGCAGGGGCGGCCGGGGCGGAATATAGGGTGGTCTTTGTCGGAGTCACCGGTACCACGGTGACCTGCACAGCCCCGATGAAGGATTTACCCCATCCCATGACACCCCCTGGCCGCGCCCGCTGGGCCATCGGCTCACTGCTGGCCGGTGGAATCGTCGTCAACTTCTTCGACCGTACGGTTTTATCGGTGGCCAGTACGCCGCTCGCCGAGGAATTCGGGTTGAGCCTCGGCGAACTCGGTCTGGTACTGGCCGCTTTCAACTGGTCCTACTGCCTGGTCCAGTTTCCCTCCGGCCTGTTGGCCGACCGGATCGGGGTGCAATGGCTGAACCGTATCGCCGTTCCGTTGTGGGCCCTGGCGAGTCTCCTGACGGCCGTGGCCTCCGGTCTGGGGCTCGTCATCCTGGCCCGGCTGCTGCTGGGAGTGGCCGAGGGGCCGTCGATGGTCGGCGCCTCGAAGGCGACCGCGGCGTGGTTCCCCGCCGTTGAACGGGGCCGGGCCACCGCGCTGTTCGACGGCGCCACGAAGCTGGCCAACGTGCTCGCCTTCCCCGTGCTGGCGTGGGTGATCAGCATGTGGGGTTGGCGGGCCGGGTTCCTGTTCACCGGCGTACTGAGCCTGCTGTTCGCCGTGGCGTGGTGGTGGGGCTACCGCGAACCGGCCGGGCACCCCCGGCCGCGCGCCACGGAGCGCCCGGAGGTCCGCGGCGGCGGTGCGCGGGGCGCCAACGGCGCGCCGGGCGTATGGCGCGGCGTACTGCGCTCCCGCCGTATCTGGGCGATATCACTGGGCTTCGCCTGCTACGGCTACACCATCAACGTGGTGCTGACCTGGATGCCGGTCTTCTTCCAGCGGCAGTTCGGCGTGGCACTGGGCCGGGCCGGCCTGTACGCCATGGTGCCGTGGTTGGTGGCGGCCGTGGCCGAGTTCGCCTTCGGGGGATGGCTGGTCGACCGCATGGTGCGCGGCGGCCGGGACGCCGTCGCGGCCCGCAGGCCGGTGCTGCTGGGCGGTCTGGCGCTGGGCGCCACCATCGGCTGCGCCGGGTGGGCCGGCTCGCCGCTCGGCGCGGTCCTCTGGATGTCCCTCTCGCTCGGCGGGCTCGCCGTGGCCGCGCCGGTGGCCTGGAGCCTGCCGGGGCTGCTGGCCCCGCCGCACGCGGTCGGCGCGGTCGGCGGGCTGATGAACTTCGCCAATACGGCGGCCACCACCGGAGGGGTGTTACTGACCGGCTGGCTGGCCGAAATCACAGGTTCATTCGGCGCGCCTTTTGTGTTCGCAGTCACCGTGTTGATTGCCGGTGGCCTGCTCTATTGGCCGGCGCTACGGGCAGAGCGCTCGCCCGCTGCCCACACCACCGAAGTCAGCAAAGTATTCAACTAATTTCCGTTCCGATTCTCGGCCAACTCGCGGCCAAAATCCGTGTGTCCATACCGGCCGGTTCGTGGCATGTCCCACACCACTTCGGCAACTCGATCCCGTCCTTTTTCGTTTGAGTATCGGGCACTCCCGATAGGACGATGGGACGGAGTGCGTTTACCACCGAACACTGTTCAGATCGAGACGGGGGACGTAAGCGAATGAACAACACCTCGGTATTGGCCGAGTGCCTGCGCCGGCTGTCCTGGTCCCCGGACCGGCTGGCCCGGGAGATCAACAGGGTGTGCGGTGCGGGCACCATCAGCGCCAAGGCGCCGTACAACTGGCTCAAGGGATCGTGTCCGCGTCACGGACTGCCCCGTGTGGTCTCCGAGATACTCACCGAACGGCTGGGGGAGCCGGTGCCGCTCCATATGCTGTGGCCCGGCAAATTCCCGCCCCCGGCACCAGGGCCCGGCCAGGACCGGTTACCGGGGACGCCGTCGGCGCCCTGCCTCCTCGGATGCCCGTCCCCGCCGGGACGGCGGGGCCGGGCCGAGCCGCTCACCACGACGGGGGCCCAGGACCCGGTCACCGTGGCCCTGGACTGGCTGCTCAACGCCGATGCCCCACCCGCCGCCCAACTCCGCGGCGAGGGTCTCGACACCGTGGTGCTGGACCTGATCGGTGAACGCATCGCCCAGTTCCGCCGGCTCGACGACGACCGCGGGGGCAGGATGCTGCTGGACTGGGCGGCCCAGGACCTGCGGTGGGCCATCAGGCTCGTCGACTCCAGCTCCTACGACCGGGATACCGGCATTCGGCTGCACCGACTGGTGGCCGAACTCGGCCAGGTCGTCGGCTGGATGGCCGCCGACCTCGGTGACGAGGCCCACGGCAGGCGCTACCTGCTCCAGGCCCTGCGCTCCGCACGCGCCGCGGGCGACCGCGCGCTGGCCGCGCACATCATCTCCTGTCTGAGCTACCAGGCCGCGTGGCACGGCCGCGGAGAAGAGGCCCTGCGGCTGATCCAGATCGCCCGCAAGGGCACCGCCGACCAGGCCCCGAGCCCCGGACAGGCACTGCTGGCCAGTCGTCAGGCCAGGGCCCACGCCAGCCTCGGGGACCTGGCCGGCTGCGAACGCGCGCTGGAGGAAACCGCCACCATCCGCGAGGCCATCGGCTGCACACAGGGGACGGCCGAGTTCCGGGGTCAGGAGCCCTGGGCCTATTGGGTCACCCCAGCCGTGCTGGTGGGCGACGCCGGCCGGGCCCGGCTGGAGATCGGCAGGCCCGGCCAGGCAGCCCTCGACCTGGCCCGCGGTCTGGAACTGTTCGACGACAGCCAGCCCCGCAACCGCCTGCTGCACCAGACCTCGCTCGCCGAAGCGCAGCTGTCGCTGGGCGAGTTCGACGGTGCGGCCCAGGCCGCCGAGGCGGCACTGGACCTCGCCGTCCAGGTGCCCTCGGCACGCGGCCAGGCCCGCCTGACCGATCTGCGCCGGCGGTTCCAGCGCCACAACGCCGCCGACGCCCGGCGGATCGTCGAGCTCACCGACGACGTGCTGGGCCGCACGTGCGGATGAACCCCGGCCGGTCCTGCGGGGGACAGCGGCCCGGCTCCTGAGCGGGCCGGGGCCGGGCGGCCGGAGGATACCGAACGTACCGTGACAGCACCGCCCACGTTCCTTCGACAAACAAGGAAATGACGGACGATACTGGCCGGTACGCGCCGCGAGTCCGCTGCCGTACGGGCCGAAGAGCACTCTCAGCGGTGAAAGCGCTCACGTTCGTGATCTCCAGGACTGTCCCTGAGGAGTCCACTATGCACGTCAGCTACGGGGTGCCGCTCGCCCCGTTGACGACCCTCGGCATCGGCGGACCGGCCGCGTCCCTGGCCGAACTCCACGACCCCGCCGAATTCCCGGACTTCGTCCAGGAGGTACGCCACTGCACCGCCCCTCCGGTATGCCTGGGAGAGGGCAGCAACGTCCTCGTCGGCGACCGGGGGTGCGCCCTCCCCGTCCTGCGGATCGCCACCCGGGGCATACGGGTGCTGGGAGCGGCCGACGACGGCCGGGTACTGGTCGAGGTGCAGGCCGGGCACCCGCTGTGGGAACTGGTGGAGACGCTGATCGCCGAAGGGCTGGCCGGGATGGAGATGCTGGCCGGCATCCCCGGCACCACCGGCGCGACGCCGGTGCAGAACGTGGGAGCGTACGGGCAGGAGGTCTCCGACACCCTGCGCAGCGTGGAGGTGTGGGACTGGGAACTGGGCCGCCGTGTCACCCTGGACGCGGCCGAATGCGCACTGGGCCACCGCACCAGCATGTTCAAGAAGTCCAGACGCTGGACCGTACTGACCCTCCTCTTCGCCCTGCGCCGGGCCGAGTTGAGCGGTCCGGTGACCTACCGCAGCGTGGCCGACGAACTGGACGTACCGCTGGGCAGCCAGGTGCCCCCGGCCGAGGCCGCCCAGGCGGTCCTGGCGGTGCGCCGCAGGAAGGGCATGGTGCTGGACTCCTGCGAGAACGACCGCCGTTCCATCGGCAGTGTCTTCTTCAGCCCCGAGGTCGGTGACCCGATGGCCTCGAAGCTGCGCGATCTCGGCGCGCCGGTGGCCCACTTCCCGGACGGCTCCACACGGGTCACCGCGAGTTGGCTCATCCGGCAGGCGGGCTTCGCCCTCAACACCTCCCTCACCCGCGGCGTCCGGATCTCCTCCGTGCACTACACCCTCGTCGCCGACGACGGGGCCAGCGCGGCCGGCTTCCGCGAGGCGGTCGACATCGTGCTGCGGCAGGTGCTCGACCGCACCGGCGTCCTGCTCGCGCCGGAGATCGACTTCATCGGGGACTGACCGCGCCGGCCGCCGGCCCGGTCCTCGCGGCCGTGCAGTGGTGGCGCCCGATGGGTACGATCAGCGGGGTGTCCGAGACCGGGTCCGCGATGACCCGGCAGTCCATGCCGAAAACCGTGCGCATCAGTTCTTCGCCCACGATCCGCGACGGCGAACCCTCGGCGACGATCGTGCCGCCGTTCATCACGACGATGCGGTCGGCGTAGCGGCAGGCGAGGTTGAGGTCGTGCAGCACCGCGACGACGGTGGTGCCCTCCCTGCGGTTGAGGTCGGTCAGCAGATCCAGCACCTCGACCTGGTGCGGTACGTCGAGGAAGGTCGTCGGCTCGTCCAGCAGCAGCAGGCCGGTGCGCTGGGCGAGCGCCATCGCGATCCAGACGCGCTGCCGCTGCCCGCCGGAGAGCTCGTCCACCGGGCGCTCGGCGAGCTCCAGGGCGTCGGTGGCGAGCAGCGCCTGCGCCACCGCGTCCTCGTCCTCAACCCCCCACCGCCGCAGCCGGCCCTGATGGGGGTAACGGCCCTGCCCCACCAGCTCGCTGACGCGTATCCCGGCCGGCGCGACGGGGGTCTGCGGCAGGATGCCGAGGACGGCGGCGACCTTCCGGGTCGGCATCGTGTGGATGTCCCTGCCGTCCAGGCACACCGTTCCCGAGGCGGGACGCAGCAGCCGCGCCAGTGTGCGCAGCAAGGTGGACTTGCCGCAGCCGTTCGGGCCCACGATCACCGTGACCTCGCCCGGCGGGACCTCGAACGACAGCCCGCCGAGGACCTCCCGCCCGTTGTAGCCCAGCCTGATCTCCTCGGCGCGCAGCATGTGCCGTTCGCTCATCCGTCCCGGTCCTCCGGCTCCTGCCGTCGATGGTCAACCGCCGTGTCCCGAGCGGTTGGTGGTGGCCAGTGTGAGAAGCAGATACGGGGCTCCCACGACACCGGTCACCACACCGACCGGTAGCTCCGTGGAGCCGAACAGATGCCGGCCGAGGAAGTCGGACGCGGGCATCAGCACCGCGCCCACCAGCGCCGCCGCCGTCAGGGCGGCTCCGCGCCCGCGCTGCAGCCCGCGTGCGATCGGCGCACTGACCAGGGCCACGAACGGGACCGGGCCGGCCGCAGCGGTCGCCACCGCGGCCAGTGCCACCGCCACCGCCAGCAGCGCGAGCCGGCGGGACTCCACCCGCACACCGAGCCCGGCGGCGGTGTCATCACCGAACCGCAGCACCCGCAGCGAGCGGGACAGCAGCGCCGTCGCGGGCAGCAGCGGAACCAGGCACAGCGCGAGGGTGCCGGCGTGCGGCCAGCCGCGTCCGTCCAGACTTCCCGTCAGCCACTCCAGGGCCCGCTGGGCGTCGCTGACCTGCGTGGTGGTCATCAGGTACGAGATCAGGCTGGACAGCACCGCCGCGATCCCGATACCGACGAGGACGAGGCGGTAGCCGCTCACCCCTCTCCGCCACGCGAGCAGATAGATGAGGGCGGCCGTGACCAGCGCACCCGCGAGCGCACCGCAGGAGACCGCCATTCCGCTCAGCCCGAGGGGCAGCACGCACACCACGGCCGCCGCGCTCGCGCCCGAGGTGATGCCGATGATGTCCGGGCTGGCCAGCGGGTTGCGTATCAGACTCTGGAAGAGCGCGCCGGACAGACCGAACGCCGCTCCGGTCAGTACGCCCGTCAGCACCCGCGGGAGCCGTACGTCGAGGACGAAGAACTCGCTCTCCCACGCGGCCCTGCCGAAGAGCGGACCGGCGAGCGACCGGACGACCTCCGGTACCGGTACGCCGAACTCGCCCAGCGCCAGCGCGGCGGTGAACACGGCCAGCACGGCGAGCACCAGGGCGGCGGTCACGGCACCCGTACGTCGTCTGTCCCGGCGGCGCACCGCGGCCACGGTCCGCCGTGCGGCTTCCCGGGCGGCCGTCTCCCGCTCCCCCGCTGCGACCCGTGCGGTCGCGGTGTCGCCGCTCATCACAGCTCCACGAGCGTGCGCCTGCGCACCAGCATGACGAACACCGGGGCGCCGATGACCGGAGTCATCAGCCCGACCTGCAGCTCGGAGGGGCGTACCGCCAGCCGGCCCGCGACGTCGGCCACAAGCAGCACGAGGGGCGCCAGCAGCATCGAATAGGGCAGTATCCAGCGGTAGTCGGGGCCGGTGATCAGGCGCGCCAGGTGCGGCACGGTCAGGCCGATGAAGGCGATGGGCCCGCACATCGCGGTGGCGGCCCCACACAGCAGGACCACGGAGAGTGCCGCCAGCGTGCGGCCACGGCCGAGGTGCCGGCCCAGGGAGCGCGCGGTGTCCTCACCGAGCGCGAGCGCGTTGAGCAGCCGCCCCGAAGCGAGCGCCAGCACCGCGCCGGCGGCGAGGAAGGGCAGCGCCTGCCCTATGACCGCACCGTCCCGGCCGGCCAGCGAGCCGACCCGCCAGAACCTGAACTGGTCGAAGGTGTCCGCGTCGATCAGCAGGAGCGCGGTGACCAGCGAGGTCAGGGCGGCGCTCACCGCGGCCCCGGAGAGCGCGAGTTTGACGGGGGTGGCTCCGCCGCGGCCCAGCGAACTCACCCCGTGGACAAGGCAGGCCGCCAGTGCTGCGCCCGCGAGGCCGAACCACAGATAGCCGGACAGGGCGGTGATGCCGAAGAGGTCGATACCGACGACGACGAAGAGCGCGGCACCGGCGTTCACCCCGAGGATGCCGGGGTCGGCCAGCGGATTGCGGGTCACCCCCTGCATCACCGCACCCGCCAGTCCCAGCGCCGCCCCCGCCAGCACGCCGAGGGCGGTGCGGGGGAGCCGTAACTCCCATATGGCCACGTGGTTCACGTCGTGCGGATCGAAGTGGAGCAGCGCATCAGCGACGGTGCTCAGCGGGACGGCGCGCGTGCCCACGCCCGTACTGACGGCCGCGGCCACCACGAGGGCGAACAGCGCGACACCTAAGCCGGACAACAGCTTGGCGCGGCTGCTCCTCATCTCCGGTTCCCCCGTTCCCGCTGGCTGTTCGCGACATCACGATGTACGTGGTATCTCCAACTTCTGTAAGGCTAACCTTAGTTAACTTTCGAGTCGAGTCGGCGCTCGAATCCCCGAACACCCCAAGCCTTGAACACCCCGTGGCCCCTGAGGAGACTGATGTCGCTCCTGCCCGACCGTCGACGGTTCCTGACCGCCGGTGCCCTCGGACTCGTCGCGCTCGGCGCGGCGGGCTGCTCGCCCCCGGAGGCCGGCCGCAGACCTGCCGCCCCGGGTGACGCATGTGCCTGGAGCTTCACCGATGACACCCGGCGGACGGTCCGGCTGGGGAGCCGCCCACGGCACATCGTGGCCTATGCCACCGCGGCCGCGGCCCTGTGGGACTACGGGATCCGCCCGGTCGGCGTCTACGGCGCCTTACGGAAGCAGGGCGGCGGCAAGGACGGCACCGTACTCGGCCAGGTGGATCTGAGCCGTGTGGCCACGGTCGGCGGCACCTGGGGCCATATCAGTGCCGAGCGGCTGGGGAGGCTGCACCCGGATCTCGTCGTCGACCCGCTCCAGTACGGTGCGCCCCAGATCGACCGGAGCAGCCTCGAACTCACCGAAAAGCTGGCCCCCGTGGTGTCCATAGAGGTCTACGGAGCCAGGGTCGACACCGCCGTGCGGCGATACGCCGACCTCGCCGCCGCCCTCGGAGCCGACTTCACCGCACCGGAGCTGCGGCGCGGGAAGGCCGCCTACACCGCCGCCCGCGATCGGGCCCGCCGGGCCATCACCGGCAAACCCGGGCTACGGGTCCTGTTCGCCTCGGCCGACCAGGACGGCATCAGGATCAGCAAGGCGGGATTCCCGTCGATCGGCGACTTCGCGGGCCTCGGCCTGGACGTCGTCAGACCCACCGGCGGCACCCGCTACATGGAAAAGCTCTCCTGGGAGCTGGTCGACCGTTATCCGGCCGACCTCATCCTCCTCGACGTGCGCTCCAGCAGCCTTCAGCCGGCGGATCTGAGCGGCAACGGTCTGTGGCAAAGCCTCCCCGCCGTCCGCGCCGGCCAGATCGGCCCGTGGAACCCGGAGCCCAGCCTCAGCCACCACGGCATGGCGCAGGTCTACGACTCGCTCACCACGTCACTCACCGGCGCCTGGCCGCACATCGCCTGACAGAGAAGGAGATGTTCACGGCACTGAGGGAAGGCTAACCTGCGAACTATGACCCGGTTTCACCAACTCGTCGGCGCGGCCGGTCCCACCGCGTTGGACGCGACGTACGCGGCGTACTACACGTCGATCGCCCAGGTCGACGAGAGCCGGGACGGCACCGTCCGGCACCGGCTCCGTCCGGAGGTCGGCGACGGCACGATCGAGGTGACGTCGTTGCGGAGCGGGTTCCACATCGTCCGCTACGACGTCGCGTTCGCCGGAGGACACCAGGTCGGATACACCTTCCCGGACGACCACTTCGAGCTGGAGCACTGTGTCGACGGGCACATGCAGGTCAGCGAGGCCGACGCCGGCACCGGCGCCCTGCACGCCGGCTCGGTGTCGCTGAGCCCCCGGTGCGCCACCGAGGGTGTCATCGCACACGGCGACGGCGAGCGGTACCGAGCGGTGTCGATCACCGGGACCTGGACCGGGCTGGAGTCCTACCTCGGAGGTCTGGGTGCGGGCGCCCTCCCCGCCACCGGACCGGAGAACATCGCGCGCGAGCGCTACCTGGGCCGGTCCGCCGCACTGCACCCCGTGGCCGGTCCCCTCGAGGAGATCTTCCTGCACCGACGCGCGAATCCGGGGCGCCTGCTGTTCATGGAATCACGGCTGGTGGCGGCGTTGGCCGCACTGATCGACGGGCTCGCGGTCACCGGGCCGTCCGCGGACGCCCGGGACCGTGCCCTGGATGACCACGAGGTGGCCGCGCTGCGCCGTGTCCCCGAACTGCTCTGGCAGCAACGCCACGCACCGCCGGCACTGGCCGACCTGGCCCGCGCGTCGTCGATGTCGGTCCGGCGCCTCACCACCGGGTTCCGCGCGCTGTACGGGACATCGGTGATGGAGTACCACCGGCGCCGCTGCCTCGACCGGGCCGCGGCCCTGCTCGTTGAGACCGACTGGCCGGTGGCCCGGATCGGGCACGAGGTCGGCTACGCCTCGCCCACCAATTTCGGCTACGCCTTCCGGCGCGACCGGGGCACCTCCCCCGCCCGGTTCAGGCGGGCGCACTCCTGACGCCCGCCGGGGAGGCACCGCGCTCCACATCCCCGGGCCCCTCGCTCCACACCGCGGCACGCCGCCGGCGCCGACGATGTGACGCGTAGCGGTCGCCGGTCGCTGACGGCGACGCCCTCTGCGCGGCCACGTCGGCAGCCGCGACACGACAAGTCGACCGCTGCGACACGACAAAGGGCGGCCTTCCCGCACGCTCAGGTTTCCCTCACAGCAGGACCCACGGTTGGAGACCGATGACCGTCAGCATCGACACCGCGACCCCCCGGACCGGAACGGGCCGTTTGATCACCGTCCTTGGCGCGCTCTCGGCGGTATCACCGTTCGCCATCGACATGTACGCGCCCGGCTTCCCCGAGATCGTCACCTCGTTCGGAACCTCGAAAACGGCCGTCCAACTCTCCCTGACGGCCTGCCTCGTCGGGCTCGCCGTCGGCCAGGTCGTGCTCGGCCCGGCCAGCGACGCGATGGGGCGGCGACGCCTGCTCCTGGCCGGCTGCGGCATGTTCACCGTGTTGTCCCTGGTCTGCGCGCTCGCCCCGTCCATCGCCGTGTTCGACGTGGCCCGGCTGCTGCAGGGAATCGCCGGCAGCGCGGGGATCGTCATCGGGCGGGCGGTCGTCAGCGACCGGTTCACCGGCACCCGCGCAGCCCGCCAGCTCACGACGCTGAGCGTGATCGGGTCGACCGCGCCGATTCTGGCGCCGGTGGCCGGCGGCCTCCTTCTCGACGTCGGCTCATGGCGCCTGGTGTTCGTGGCGCTGGCCGTGACCGGGCTGCTGTTGATGACCGCGGTCTGGGCGTGGGTTCCCGAATCGCTGCCCGTCGAGCGGCGCCGGACGGGCGGTCTGCGGTCCGTACTCGCCGCGATGGGCGGACTGCTCCGGCGGCGCGAAATGGTCGGCTACCTCCTCGTCATGGGGTGTGGACTGGCCGCCCTGTTCGCGTACATCACCGGCTCGCCCTTCGTCTTCGAAGGCGCCTACGGCCTGTCACCCACTGCGTACAGCCTCGTCTTCGCCACGAACGCCGTCGGCACCGTGGTGGCCGGCGCGATATTCGGACGGCTGGCCGAGCTCGTACGTCTCAACTCCCTGCTCGCCACCGGCGTGGCCGTCACCGTCGTCTCCCTGGTCGCGCTGGTGACCCTGCTCGCCGTCGGCATCAGTACGTTCCCCACCACATGGGCCTGTCTGTTCGGCTTCACATTCGGGTTCGGGCTCCTGCTGCCCGCGTCGACCACCATCATCCTCGCGGTCGGCAGCGATGCCCCCGGTGCCGCCTCCGGCATGCTCGGGGGCGCCCAGTTCGTGCTCGGCGCCGCGGCCGCACCTCTGCCCGGCGTTCTGGGCAACACCACCGCCATGTCGACGGCGGTCGTGGTACTGGGCTCCGTTCTCCTCTCCGCGGTGGCTCTGCTCACCCTCGCCCGGCCGTGGCAGGGCCATGGTGAGCCGGCCGGCCGATCCTGAGTCCGCCGCGTTGTGTCCTCGACGTACGTACCTGAGAAAGGGAAGCCTGTGACCACTGCGGAACCTGCCTCGACAGCGCCCGTTCAAGAACTGGAAATATCCCGCAGTTGCCCGCACTCCCCAAATGCGCAGCACATCGAGTTCCAGCAGCAGGGCCGCCCCGTCAAGGTCACCTTGGCGGCCCTGACGCCTGGTGCACCGGTCTGGGCGGTGAGCAGCCACGACGATATCCGCACCATGCTCACCGACAGCCGGTTCAGCGCCGACCGGGAGAAGCAGGGTTTTCCGTTCCAGGTCGACGGACAACCGGGAAATTTCCGCCGCACGATGATCTCCATGGACGGGACGGAACACCGGGACGTCCGCCGTTCAGTGACCGGCGAATTCACCCTGAAACGCATGAAAGCATTGCAGCCACGCATTCAGCAGATTGTGGACGACCGCATTGACGTGATGCTGGCCGGCCCGAAGCCGGTGGATCTGGTCGACGCGCTTTCACTGCCCGTTCCCTCTCTGGTGATCTGCGAGCAACTCGGCGTGCCCTACGAAGGCCATGAGTTCTTCCAGGCCCGCTCCAACAAGCTGCTGCTGCGCGACGCTTCGGCCGAGGAGCGCCTGCGTGCACTCGATGAACTCCTTGAATTCCTCAGCGATCTCATCACCAAGAAAGAGGCCGAGCCGACCGACGATCTGCTCGGACGCCAGATCGTGAAATTGCGCGAAGCGGGCACATACCGGCACAGAGATCTGGTACGCATGGCGTTCCTTCTCCTCGTAGCCGGGCACGAGACCACCGCGAACATGATCTCACTCGGCGCCATGATCTTGATCGACCGCCCGGCCGACGCGGAAGTCCTGCGCGCGAATCCGGGGAAGATCCCGGCCGCCGTGGAAGAGCTCCTGCGCTACTTCACCATCGCCGAGTTCATTCCCACCCGCGTGGCGACCGAGGACGTCGAGCTCGGCGGCACCCTGATCAAGGCAGGAGATGTCCTTGTCGCACTCTGCAACGTAGCCAACCGCGATCCCGCGGTTTTTCCCGGCGGTAACGACCTGGACATACAGCGCGGGGCGCGTCATCAACTGGCGTTCGGTTACGGAGCACACCAATGCCTCGGGCAGAACCTTGCCCGGATGGAGCTGGAAATCGTCTACTCGACCCTGCTCCGGCGCATCCCCACACTGCGCTCCGCAATACCGACCGAGGATTTGCCGTTCAAGAGCGATGCGGACATCTACGGCATCCACGAATTCCCGGTCACCTGGTAATCTCCCGCGACCTTCGAACCATACATTTCCGACCGGACAAGGCTTCGCCGCTGTTCTCCGGCGATTCAACACCGGCTGGCCTGACCTGAACCGAGGAGAGAGCGAAGATTTCATGTGCGGCATAACGGGCTGGGTAGACTTCGAACGCGATATGAGCAGCGCGCAGGGTGTACTGCGGGACATGGCCGACACGATGGCCTGCCGGGGACCGGACGCGCAGGGGTACTGGACAGGCACCCATATCGGCCTGGGCCACCGGCGCCTTGCGGTGATCGATCTGGAAGGCGGGGTCCAGCCGATGACCGTCGAGCACGACGGCCGCACACTGGCGGCTCTCACCTACAGCGGCGAGGTGTACAACTACCGTGAGTTACGTGCGGAGTTGCGCACGCTCGGGCACCGTTTCCGCACCGAAAGCGATACCGAGGTCGTCCTGCACGCCTATCTGCAATGGGGTGCGGCCATGGCGGACAAGCTGAACGGGATGTTCGCGTTCGGGATCTGGGACGCCCGCACCGACGAGCTGGTGCTCGTGCGCGACCGGCTCGGCATCAAACCGCTGTACTACTACCCCACAGAGCGCGGGCTGCTGTTCGGCTCGGAGGCAAAATCGATACTCGCGCATCCTGAGGTGCGCCCGGTCGTGGACCAGGACGGGCTGCGCGAACTGCTGGCGGGCGTCAAAACCCCGGAGCACGCGATCTTCCATGGCATGTATGAACTCCGCCCCGGCCACCTGCTCCGCTTCGGCCGCACGGGATTGCGTATCCAGCGCTATTGGGCGCTCGAGGCGCGCGAACACACCGATGATGTGGACACCACCGTGCGGACGGTGCGCACGCTGCTCGAAGACATCATCGAGCACCAGCTCATCGCCGATGTCCCGCTCTGCACCCTGCTTTCCGGTGGGCTGGATTCCAGCGCCGTGACCGCCCTTGCCTCCCGTTCGCTCGCCGAACGCGGGGCCGGGCCGGTTCGTTCGTTCTCCGTCGACTTCGCCGGGAACGAGCGGGATTTCAGCGCGAACGTGGTACACAATTCCCCGGACGCCCCATTCGCCGCCGAGATGGCCGGCCATGTGGCCGCTGACCACACCAATCTGGTGCTCGGCCTGGAAGAGCTCACCGACCCGCGTATCCGGGCCATGGTGCCGAAGGCGTACGATTCACCCGCTGCGACGCTCGGTGACGGATACGCCTCGCTGTACCTGCTGTTCCGGGCGATTCGCGAACGGTCAACGGTCGCCCTGTCCGGAGAGGCGGCCGACGAACTGTTCGGGGGCTATGTGTGGTTCCACGATCCCGAGCTGCGCGATGCGAACACTTTCCCCTGGGTGGCCGCCGGATACGACCTGATGCCCATGCTCTCCGGGCTGTTGGATCCGGGACTGATCGCCGAGCTGGACATCGAAGGCTACCGTGCCCAGCGGTATTCGGAAGCGCTGGCCGAGGTGCCGGTACTGCCAGGTGAAGATGCGATGGAGCGGCGAATTCGGGAGGTGAGCTATCTCAGCATCACCCGCTTCGTTCCTTTCCTGCTCGACCGGAAGGATCGGATGAGCATGGCGGTCGGCCTCGAGGTGCGCGTGCCGTTCTGCGACCACCGGCTCGTCGAATACACCTTCAACGCGCCATGGTCGATGAAGACCTTCGACGGAAGAGAAAAGAGTCTGTTGCGGGCGGCGACCCGCGATCTGCTCCCGAGCAGCATCGTGGAACGCAAGAAGAGCGCATACCCGATAAGCCACGATCCACGCTACGATGCCGCGCTGCGCGCCGAATTCGATCGACTGACCGCCGACCCCAGCGCACCGGTGCATTCTCTCATCGATCACGGCGGTGTCCGTCAGCAGAATACGGACGGCTGGCCGTCCCGCACCGGGCTGGAATTCATGCTGCAGCTCAACAGCTGGCTGGAAACCCACGAACTGAAACCCTGACACCGTCGGGAGCGTGGCGAACCGGAAACCGAGCTGCGGGATCACATCGAGGAGACCGAGGTCGCCCGGCCCTTCCGGCGCCACTTCCGCGCGGAAGGTCTCCAGTCGGGCAAGGATCTCCCGGCGCTCGTGCTCCAGTGCGTCGAAGCGTTTCCGGATGCCTCTGCGGAATTCGGCGGCGGTTTCGGGGTCGCCATCACCCTCGTCCGGGCTCGCAAGCTGGTCGAGGAGGAGTTCCTTGCGGCGGGCGAGGCTGTCCGCCTCGTTCTGGAGGCGCTGGATGTCGTTTGACCGGTCGGGGCCGGTGGATGTCGCTGTCGTGGTCATGGCCGCTTCGAGGAGTGGGCGGCGCTGGGGGCCGAAGACGCGGTCTTCGAAGAAGGTGTGGATGGCTTCGAGCATGACGCGCTCGCCGATCCACACGACCCCGGGGTGGGCGGCGTACGGGTCGGCGTCCTGGTGCTGGTCCTTCTTGGGCTGGCAGGCGTAGTAGGAGTGCCCCTTGCTGGCCTCGCTGGCCTTGCCGTATATCCGGTGGTCGCAAAGCGTGCAGAAGAGGTAGGAGCGAAGGACATAGGAGCGGTCCGCGGAGGGTGCGGCGGCGCGGGCCGCCCGTTCCTTTTTGACGCCGGGGTGGGCGGAGACTGCGAGCCAGGCGGAGGCGAAGAGTTGACGGGAGACGAGTGGTTCGTGGGTGGGGGTTGGGTGACCAGATCCATTAGCTGACGGGGTTGGCGCGGTTGCCGCGTTTCTTGCGGGCTTTGCGGTTCCAGACCTGGTAGCCGGTGTACTTGGGGCTTTCCAGGATGGAGCGGACCGCAGAGGCGGCCCAGCGGTGCTTGGTGGTGTCGGCTCGATTGGGCCGGGGCGGCGGGTACTTGTGCAGGAAGGACGGCCTGATCGGTGGCGCTGCCGGAGACTGCGTCGCCGATCTGGAGACCGGCTGCGCCCCCGGCGCATTGGCTGGGCCGCTGGGGGCGGCGCCTATGGAGCGGCTGACGGTGCAATCGATTGCTAAGTACGATCACTGCGCGGAGCCACCGGGCGTACTGAGGAAAGGGGTCGTCAATGCCTGCGCAGGTAAATCGACGTGGTGACGCGTGGACCGCCGCCGTCGTGATAGGAGCCACTGCCACGATTACAGCGACCGGGACGGTGGGCGGCTGGGCCGGCTGGGGATTGGGCCTGGGCACAGCAGTCGCCGCTGGTGCCGTAGCCAGGTGGTGGCAGCGCCGCTGACTCCCGCGAGCCACGGGGTCCGCATACCTGCGTGGAGCGGCGGACCCCGTTTTGCCGCTCTCCAAAGGCAGGACCTGCCACAGGCCGAAGCCCGGCAACGTGGACCTCGGTATCGCCGAGCAGAACATGGTCAGTGTCGCCGCCGGAATGACGGTGGCCGTTTGTCCGGTGTTCGCCAACGGCATGAGCCCGTTCGCCATCGCCCGCGCCTTCGAGCAGATCGAGATCGATGTGGCCGGCGCGAACCTGCCGGTCGAGATCGTGGGAACGCACGCGGGCCTCGCATCGGGACATCACGGCTCCACCCGTCATTCGCGGGAAGGCATCGGCGTAAGCCGGATGCTGCCGAACACGACCGGGTGGTGCCGGGCGACGCCTGGGAGGCCGCCCGGGAGGCCGCCCAGGCCCCGGTGTCCGTGGCACACGAACCCGGTCCCGCGTACCTGCGCCTGGGCCGGTTGGCCACACCGACGCTGTGCGACGAGCGCGGCGAGTTCGTCCTGGACGGGGCACGCGTCCTGCGGGAGCCGGGCCGGGTGCTGTTCATCGCCACCGGTCCGTAGCCGAACCTGGTCGCGGCGGAGGCGGCGCGGGAACTCGCCGCGGGGGGGGGAGCGCCGGGCACCTGAACATGGACACGGTCAAGCCGCTCGACCGGGCGGCCGTCCTCGGCGGGAAGGACCGCGACCGCAGTGACGACGATGTAGCGCGGGTCCGGGCGCGAGCGGAGGCGCCTGGTAGGCCGGCGCGTAGCCCCGCTGCTTCCCTTCCCGAGGTAGACCCGGAACCGCTGTTCGGGGTCGGCCGGTCGCGCGCCTGCATGACGTGACACCTGGGCGTGGTGTCCGAGCACGCGGGTCAGCGGTACGGGCCGGTCCGGGTGTGCGGCCCGCAGGACGGCGCGCACCCGCAGCTGCATCGTGGGAGATCCGCGACGACGTCCACGAAGCCTTCCTCACCCTCGGATGCGACCGATCTGCCGGCGACGCCTGCGCTCACTCTGCCGGCTGGTCCAGTGGATACGAGGAGGGAGGTGGGGGCCTGTGCCGGCGTGGCTACTTGAGGTCGGAGAGGAGCGCGTCGAGTGCTGTGACCAGCGCCTCGGAATTGGCCGCGTCGAACCAGGTGGTGCGGATGCGCTCGTTGATTCCGTTCGGTGTCTCGTGGTCCCCCGCGAGCCGATGCAGGGAGCGTGTTTCGTCGCCCAACGCGCGCTCGACGCCCTGGAAGAGGCTGCGCACGTAGCGGTCCGCATCCTCGGAGGGAACGCCCTGCCGGGAGGCCCAGTCGGTGAGCGTGGCCAGGTACCAATAGTGTGCGCACAGAGGGCACTTGCCGCCGCCGCAGGGCGAGCCGGCGACCCTCAGCCCTCCGAGCGGATGACGGCAACATGCTGCAGCTTGGTCACGTGGGCTGTCCGCTGCCCCGTTTCCCGCGTTCGGGAAGGATCTGCGCCGGTGCGTTCTTCTGCGCCCTCGGTCTCGTCAGCCGACCTGCCTGATGTGCATCCCCGGCAGCTGTCAGCCCGACTGCTGCGTCTGCAGCAACCCACCGCCAGCATCGCCGACTTACGTAGGATCGGGTGGAATCGCATAGGGCGAAACTCTGGTTTGCCAACTGTGCGATATGTCCGGACCGCATGGGATTCACCCCGCCTGCTGTCACCTCAGCGCAGATTCTTCCCGGATGACTTCTTTCCGGATGACGCTATCCAAACTCGCTGGATGCCTCGCCAGAAAGGCAGCTGTTATACGGGCTGGAGCTGCCGGAACTCATGCACGGCGAGGGGGAATCGTGACGAGAGGATGGTGGAGCGCAGGTCACCTGTCAGAGCTGACGCCAGGAACTCTGTGCTGGTGATGGGGAAGTGCTCCCAGCGGTCGCCACGGGCTTCGTTCACCATGACAGTCCATTGGTCCGGTTCCTGGTCCGGGCGGACGAGCCAGTAGAGGCACTCCCCGTTGTCAGTGGTTGCCCAGGGGATGACACGGGCCCCTTCCTCCTCCAGTTCGGCGGGCTTCTTCTCGAATTCCCAGAGGCCGTCCAAGTCCTCGGTCTGCTGTTCTTCCCACTGGATGAGGTCGTAGTTGTCGTTGGGGCAACCAGGCTCCAGCACATAGAGATAGTCGTCCCAGTTGCTCCCTCCGTAGAGGTGGATGAGCTCCTTGTAGTCCGACGGCAGCTCGACACCGAGCGCCTGTTCCACCGGCCCCCAGTCCTTCTCCCTGGACTCCGGAGGGGGCGGGAGCAGCCGAGTGAGACGATCGACGGATGAGTTCACCGAATTTCCTTACTCTGTGCGGAGGTTGATCGGTTCAGGATTGATCGAGGCGTTACGAGCGCACCACCTCAGGTTCCCCTCTTCTTGTTCGGTATGAATGCGGAGTTGTGCGAGCCGCTGATTCCGGTGCTCTTGTGCTGTGTGAATTGGAATCCGTTGGATCCATGAGCCTCGACAGTGACGCCCTTGGGTACCGGATGGCTTCCCTCGTAGACCGGGGTCACGCTGTACTGGATGGTCTCGCCCTTCTCTGCCGCGGCTCGGACCTGGTTTTCTATGTGCCGCATGACGGGAGAGTTCGCGTAGGCGTGCATGGTGACGAAGTTCCGCGGGTCTCTGTTTGATCCGCCGAGCTGCGCGCCGAGCAGGTGGGCTCGATTGTATCCCTTGTCTTTTTCCCAACCGGGCGGGTCGCCATGGGGGTCGGTGGTGTGTTTGCCCATCATGTCCGCCCCCAGGGTGGCGTGCATAGCGGTGGGACGACCGTGTTCGTCCGGCTCTCCATAGCGGACCCGCCCGCCCCAGGAGGTGTCCGTCGGCTCGTTGCATGCTGCGAGGCCGAGGGGGTCGGACCAGGTGAGGGGGTTGGGCACATAGGCGGCGGGGTTGGGCGCCGGGGCGAGGCCGAGGGGATCGAGGGTGAGGTAGCGGGCGGCTTCGGGGTCGTAGTGGCGGAAATAGTTGTAGTGGAGTTGGGTCTCCGGGTCGAAGTACTGGCCGGGAAAACGCAGTGGGGTGTACGCGCTGGCGGAGTGGTTCCAGCTCGTGGTGCCCCACACGGTCGACCGGGCGTGCCAGGCGATGCGGCCGCTCTCGTCGACGAGTTCGGTGGGGGTGCCGATGAGGTCGGTGACGATGGCGAAGAAGCGCTGGTCGACGATGTACTGAGGCGCCTCGGCCAGGGTTTTGCGTTCGGTCTGGGCAAGCGGTACCAGGCCGTCGTGGTCCCAGGTGAGGGTGAGGGCTTCGGGTGCGTCGTGGAGGTAGGTGCTCTGTTCTGTGAGGGTGCTGCCGTCCCAGGCGAAGCGGGTCTCTTCCAGGACGGTCTGCCGGTCGGCGGCCAGGCGTTGTTTGGCCATGCGTCGACCCAGTGGGTCGTAGAGGTAGCGCCATCGCGTGCCGTCGGGGGTGGTGACGTGGGTGAGGCGGTCTTCGGCGTCCCAGGTGTAGTGCCAGGTGTCGGGTTTGCGGGACAGGCGGGTCTTTTGCCGGAGTGTGACGCGGCCTTGGGCGTCGTGCTCGTAACGGATGTTGCCGGCGTGGTTGATGCGGGTGCCGGTGTAGGTGCGTTCGCCGCGGGCTTCGGGGTTGGGGTGGCGTCCTGGCCAGCTGGCGTGGGTTTGGTTGCCGTCCTGGTCGTATGCGTAGGTCTCGGTCCAGTTGTCGGCGCGGACGGCGGTTACCCGCCCTGCGGTGTCGAGGTCGAAGTGGCGGAGGCCGTCGAGTTGGTCGTCGATGTCGGTGAGATGGCCGTCCGGTCGGTAGGTGTAGGTGCGGCGCTGGAGGGGTTCCGGCGTGTGGGGTGCGCTGAGGGTCTGCCGGGCCAGCCGGCCCATGGCGTCCATGGTGCGTTCGAGGGCGAAGGCGTCGCCGAGTCGGCGGGTGGTCTCCCTGCCGATGGCGTCGTAGTCGGAGGTGAGGGTGCGGCCGGAGGCGGTGAGGGTTGTGCGGTTACCTGCGGCGTCGTAGGTGTAGGTGGTGGTGGCGCCGGTAGGTGTGGTGCGGGAGGTGCGGCGGCCCAGGGCATCGCATGTGGTGGCGACGGTGCGGCCGTTGACGGTCTCGGCGATGACGCGGCCGAGAGGGTCGTAATCGTAGGTGAGGACGGCTCCGGGGCCGGCGGCGTGGAGAAGCCTGCCGACGGGATCGTAGGTGTAGGTGGTCGTGTGGCCGTCCGCGGTCTTCTCGGCGAGGTTGCCCAGGTCGTCGTGGGCGTAGGTGATGGTCTGTCCGAGGGCGTTGACGCGGGTGGCCAGTTGTCCGGCGTCGTCGTAGGTGTAGGTGACGGTGTGTCCGTCGAAGTCGGTTTCCGAGACCAGCTGTCCGGCTGCGTCGTAGGTGTAGTTCCAGGTCAGACCTTGGGCGTTGGTGACCTGGGTGAGGCGCAGTTCGGTGTCGTGGACGAAGGTGTGGTGCGCCCCGTCGGGTGTGCTGCGGGCCTTGGACCGGTCGAAGTGGGTGTAGGCGTAGTGGGTGGTCCTGCCTTGGGGGTCGGTATGGCTCGTGCAGTTGCCCTCGCCGTCGTAGGTCCACTCTTCGGTGGTTCCGTCGGGGTTGGTGCGACCGGCCAGTCGGCCTTCGACCGTCCACGTCAGGTGTGTGGTCGCGCCGAGGGGGTTGGTGATGGCGGTGAGCCGGCCGAAGGCGTCGTAGCGGTATCGGGTGACGGCGCCGAGGGGGTTGGTGAAGGTGAGAGGGAGCCCGGCGTCGTTGCTGGTTATTCGTGTGGTGTTGCCGAGCGCGTCGGTGACCGAGGTGACGTGGCCGCGCTGGTCGTAGGTGTAGCGGGTGGTCGTGCCGGCCGGGTCGGTCAGTGCGGTGCGGTTGCCGGCGTCGTCGTATTCGTGGTGCCAGTGGCGGCCGTCTGGGCCGGTGAGGTCGGTCAGCAGACCGCGGTCGTTGTAGGCGAGGAGGGACTGTGCTCCGTCGGGACGGGTGACGGTCGTCAGGCGCCCGGAGGTGTCGTAGGCGAGGCGGAGTGTGCGGCCCAGGGGGTCGGTGGTGGCAACGACCTTGTCGAACTCGTCGTACTCGGTGCGTGTGGTGCGGCCCAGGGGGTCGGTCCGGGCGGCGATCTGCAGGCGGTCGTTGATGAGGTAGTGCGTGGTGTGGCCGAGGGAGTTGGTGGCGGCGGTGACGCGGTATCCGGGCTCTGCGGCGGGCTGCTCGTAGTCGTAGCGGTAGCGCAGGTGCCCTTCGGTTCCCCCCTGGGATATGCAGCGGCTGGCGTGGTCGTAGCGGTACTCGTAGCGGCTGTCGTTCGAGTCGACCCAGGCTGTCATCCGGTGCTGGTCGTCGTACTCGAACCGGGTCGTGCCGCCGGAGGAGTTGGTGACGGTGGTGAGGTTGCCGTCGGGGTCGTGTCCGTAGGACACCACGTGGGTCTCGACGCCCTCTTCGCCGGTGTCGGCCAGGCGTAGGGCAGTGATCCTGCCGTGCTCGTCGCTGCTGGCTCTGAGGAGGTGACCGGCCGAGTGGCGGATGGCGACCAGGGCTTCGCTGTGGTCGTCGTAGTCGAAGGTGATGAAGTGGCCTTTGCCGTCGGCTATCTCGTCCAGCAGTGCCCAGCCCGGGGTGCGGGGGGCCGGGGAGAAGTGGCGGGTGTGGCCGTTTTCGGGGTCGTGGACGGCCCAGTCGCCTTCGAGAGTCCGTGTCAGCGGCCAGCGGGGGCCGTGGGCGGGCAGGGAGCGCTCGCCTGGCTGAGGGGTGTCGTAGGACAGGAGCATGCCGTCTTCGGTGACGAAGACGACGCCGTGATCGTCGATTTCGAGGCGCTGCTCGGCCGTCGAGGACCACGAGGGGCCCACCTGGCCTCCTACCCGGTAGGACGACTCGAATCTCCGCGTGAAGACCAGGGGAAGGGCACCGGGAAGTGCGATGTCGGTGGCCTGCAGATAGACGTGCCCCGTGGCGACGTCCACGGGGTCGCCACAGCCGTTGATGGATCCCTCAGGGCGGGTGTGGTTGTTGGGGTGGCCGGATTCGGCTGCGCCACGGGCACCGCGGGAGGTGCCACCGTCGCCGCGCCGGCCGCCGCCGCTCGTGGCGTGCGGGGCGCGTGGCATGTCGTGCTTGTTGCCCTTGAGGAGCTTGTCGAGTTCCGCGGCGTGTTTGGCGTCGTTCTCGGCGTGGTTGGTGGCGACCTTCTTCAGCCGACCCCCGGCATCGTGGTACAGGTCCTGGACGGCCTTGCTCGCGTCCTTGGCCAGGGTCTTGCCCAGTTTCTCCGCGCCGTGCTCCAGCGCCTTGACGATCCGGTTGCTCACTCGAAGCTCACCCCCGCGGCCTTCGATTCGAATTCCGCGGCGTGCGACGCCACGGTCTGCGCATGCCCGCGCAGCACCTCGGCGCGCTTGTGCAACTCCTCCGGGTGGATGGAGAAACTCTCCCCCGCACCACCCCCGCCCCCACCACCGCCGGAGACGCCGAGCGCGGACTCGGCGGCCTGGAAGACCATGCCGCTCACCGCCTTGCCGACCACCTCCACCAAGGGATTGATCGCGGCCTCGATGACCTGCCCGATGATGTACTGCTCCAACTGCTGCTCAAGGAAGTTCACCAGCTTCTTGCCCGCCGCTATGACCAGCGCCTCGGCCGCCTCCGCGATCCCCAGGGTGACGGCCGCGGCAGCCTGATCGGCCACGAACGTGATGGCCAGCACGATCAGTTCACCGATCGCCTCCACCTTCATCGCCACGATCGTGTCGGCCGCGATATCGAGCGCGGTGGCCACCGTGTGGCAGGCGTTGACCAGTTCCGTCATGTGACCGTTCGACAGCTGCCCCCACTTGGCCAGCAACGCCTCGTACGACGCACCCTGATACACCTCGGCCAGCTGGTGGATCGTCGAGGTGGAGTCCTTGTGGGTGTCGTCCAGCTTCTGTGCGAAATCCCTTACGTGGGAGGCGAATTCACGGACTTTGTCCTCATTGACGTTCGGCCAGTTCACCCCGATGAACTGAAGGAACGACACCACCTCATCAGGCAGTTCAATCGCCATTGCGATCCCCCCTCGGCACTACCGAAGTAACAGCCCATCAGACAGGGGTCAAGGAACCGTAACGGATCAGCAATGGAATGTTCCGGATGTAGTCAGCGCGTCTGAACTCGCTCTTCCCAGAGGACTTCGTAGGGCCGTAGTGGAAGGAGTGCCCCCGTCCGCCGGAGGCAGGCGGCCAGGTATCAGCGCGTACGCTCGACGCGTCGCTCGTCCCACACCGGATCGGCTGATTCGCGCAGCCGACCGTCGGAACCGAAGACCAGGAAGCGGTCGAAGGAGCGGGCGAACCACCGGTCGTGCGTGACGGCCAGCACGGTGCCGTCGTACTCCTCCAGGGCTTCCTGCAGCGCCTCGGCGCTCTCCAGGTCGAGGTTGTCGGTCGGTTCGTCCAGGAGCAGGGCCGTGGTTCCCGCAAGTTCGAGGAGCAGGATGTGGAAGCGCGCCTGCTGTCCGCCCGAAAGGCGTTCGAAGCGCTGCTCGGCCTGCTGGGCCAGTCCGTACCGGCGCAGGACGGGCATCGCGGTGCCCCGGTCCCGGGAGTGCTCACTCCACAGGGTGTCGAGCAGTGTCCGCCCCTCCAGTTCCGGGTGGGCGTGCGTCTGCGCGAAATGCCCTGCGACGACCCGCGCGCCGAGCTTCCACGACCCGGTGTGCGAAACCTCCTCGCCTGCGAGCAGCCGCAGGAAATGCGACTTGCCGGAGCCGTTGGAGCCCAGTACGCCGATCCGCTCGCCGTAGAACACCTCCAGGTCGAACGGCTTCATCAGCCCGCTGAGCTCCAGCCCCTGGCAGGCGATCGCGCGGACGCCGGTCCGTCCGCCGCGCAGGCGCATCCGGATGTCCTGCTCCTTGGGCGGCTCCGGTGGCGGTCCGGCTTCCTCGAACCTGCGCAGCCGGGTCTGCGCGGCTGCATACCGTGAGGCCATGTCATGGCTGACCGCCGCTGCCTGTTGCAGCGTGGTCACCAGCTTTCTCAACTGTGCGTGCTTCTCGTCCCAGCGCCGCCGCAGCTCCTCGAAGCGGGCGAACCGCTCCGCGCGTGCTTCGTGATACGTACCGAAGCCGCCGCCGTGTACCCACACATCGGCGCCGGCCGGGCCCGGCTCCACGCTGATGATCTTCTGTGCCGCGCGGGCGAGGAGTTCGCGGTCATGGGAGACGAAGAGCACCGTCTTACGGGTCTGCTGGAGTTGCCCCTCAAGCCAGCGCTTGCCGGGCACGTCAAGGTAGTTGTCCGGTTCGTCGAGCAGCAGCACCTCGTCGTGGCCGCGCAGCAACGACTCCAGAACCAGCCGCTTCTGCTCCCCGCCCGAAAGGGTGCGCACCTGCCGCCACTGTGCCTTCTCGTAGGGCAGGCCCAGTGCGGCCATGGTGCACATGTCCCAAACGGTCTCGGCCTCGTACCCCTGCACCTCGGCCCAGTCGGCGAGCGCCTGCGCGTACTGGAGCTGTGCCGCCTCGTCGTCGACGGTCATGATGGCGTGCTCGGCGTCGTCAACGGCCTTCGCGGCTTCCCGGATGCGCGACGGCGCCACCGCGACGAGGAGGTCGCGCACCGTCCTCTCGTCCCGGACGCTGCCGACGAACTGCGGCATCACGCCGAGTCCGCCGCTGACCGTCACGGTGCCACCATGCGGGGTCAGTTCCCCTGCGATCAGTCGCAGCAACGTCGTCTTGCCCGCACCGTTGGGGCCGACCAGGGCGATGGTGGCACCCTCCGCGACCCGGAACGAGACATCGCCGAGCAGTGCCCGCCCGTCCGGCAAGTAGTACTCAAGATGTGCTGCCTCAAGATGCCCCATGGTCGCTCATTCTCACCAACGGATGCGCATCGGGCAACATTCCTCGGAAGCACAGCTTCCGGTTCACCGCGAGTGCGACCTCCGATACGGAATGAGGCGTGATTGATCAGGAGTCGGCCCAATTCCGATTCCAGATCAGGCCGGTGAACCATGGACAACCGATCAAGCGACCTGTGAACTTCCCGTTCAACCGGGGGAACGCCGCCCCGGCGTCATACCGGCGTCATAGCGTCATTGGTGCCCCGAGAAACGGGGAACCGGGGGAAAGGCGCAGAAGGTTGGGACCGTCAAGCAGACCGAACCGACCCCGAATCCTGTTCAGCCGCGGGACCGGGTGAGCGCGCGGGAAAGCATCGAGCTGCGCATCACCGACCCGAGCGGCCCGGCGATGGTGGCGGGGCACGCTCGCGGCTGGCGAAACAGCGCAGTTGACGGGTACTCATGACGGCGTGAAGCCAAGGCTGTTCCGTCTCCGCCCTCCACGGAGAACACGGATTTCCGTGGCAGGCCCGTCCCGCCCGGTTCGGCCTCATGAGGAGGACCACGAGTGGTACCTGTCCCGCTCACTTCGCCGCGCGTCCTGGACGGTTCGGCCGCCATGCCGTCGTCCTTGACCGTCCGCAAGGGCACCACGGTGACCTGGACCAACCACGACAGGGCTCCGCACACGGTGACCAGCAGCGGCTCGGGCTCGCTGAATTCCCCGGTGCTACGAAAGGGCGGTTCCTACACCTTCACGTTCAAGTCCACCGGCACGTTCAGCTACTACTGCAAGATTCACCCGTTCATGCACGGCACTGTCGTAGTGAAGTGAAGCGAAGCCAAGTGGAGCGAAGTGGAGCCAAGTGGAGTGAAGCGGAGCGAAGTGAAGCCGAGTGAGGTGAGGTGAGGCGGGACGTGGCAGCCGGCCCCTGTGAACAGGGCAGGGTGCGTGGACTGCTGAACTGGTGGGCGCCTACAAGCCGTTGCATGCCGATATCAGCCAGGAGCCAAGGACGCTGTTTTTGCGTGAGACAGCTGCGTGAGACAGCGCTCGGTGATCCGGTTGTTCGGATCCGGCTCAACTCTGGTCGCGATGCCGGAAGATGCGGGAATTCGGGATCCGGCCATTCGGGATCCGGCCATCGCGGCACGGGATCTGGCCAGTGTCGGGCACCGTGGACTACGGCTGAGGGCCAGGGGTAGCTTGGCGGGACGTCGTTCGACTGGATCACGGCACTTCGACTGGATCACCGGCTTCAGGAGACCCGTTGGAGCGAAAGGCGCGTTTACGTGAACTGACCCTGGGGACTGGGGGCTTGCCCCTGTTGTGCCGGGCGGCGGCGGACGGTGACGGCGCATTCCGTGACGGCGCATTCCGGCAGGCTCGCATGGCCGAGATCCGGGAATTACGCGACAGGCGTTGGCCCGGCAGCGTCAATGGCGGCGCTGGCGGCTGCGGCTGCGGTTACGGCTGCGGTTGCGACCACGGGTCCGATGAACTCGGGTGCTGTACGCGCGCTTTGGCGCAATCCGGCCGATCTCCGCCAGGGGATCGGGAAATTGGCGCGGGCGCTGCGCCCCGGCGGCTGACTGAAATTTTCCGATCCGCACCCCCGTGACGGTCATTCTCCAGGGCAGGCTCCCTTTCGTTTCCGGATCCGGCCGGCCGGATCCCGTACGGAATCACGTCCTTCCACTGCCCGGGCGTCGTCTCGCCGAATGCGCGGACGCGGGACCCGCCGTGACGTGCCGCGCCCAGTCGCTCCGAGCACGCGAAAAACCGTCATGAGCACGCTCTGTCTTCATCATTACGACCGGAGGCGTACGTGATAGTTCTCGGTTTGGTGGGCCGCCCCGACGTGCCGGAGTGCCACGATGCCGCGGCATGTCTCGTCATCGACGGCAAGGTGGTCGGGGCACTGGAGCAGGAGCGGGTCAGCCGCCGCCGGCATGCGGAGGGCGAGGGTCCGGAGGGTGCGGTTCGGGCCCTGCTCGATGCCCACGGCGTCCACCCCTCGGAGGTCCAGGCCATCGGCTACGCATGGGCCGACGCACCGGAGGGGGCGCTGACGCCGGAGACCGACATCCCCTGCGGGGTGCACGTGAGCGACCGGCTGACGGACACCGTCCTGCCCGGGCTCGCCGGTGAACTCGGCACCCGGGACATCATCTTCTTCGACCACCACCTGTGCCATGCGGCGCAGGCGTACTACCTCAACCCGTACCGGACGGCCGACGTCCTGGTGGCCGACGGGTGGGGCGGGGACGGGTCGACCTCGCTGTTCCATGTGCAGGACGGCCGGTTCCGGCTGCTGGAGCGGTACGACCGGTGCTGGTCGCTCGGCGTGTTCTACGGCGCCGCTTCGGCGTATGCCAACCTCGGCTGGTGGGGCGCGGGCAAGTTGATGGGGCTCAGCTCCTACGGGCGCACCAGCGACCTGCGATTCATGACGTTCGACCCCGCGGACGCCTCGTTCCGCCTCGACCGCCGGCTGAAGGGCGCGCTGGCGACGGGCCGTGACTGGGAACGGCTCGGCGACCAGTGGCTGGAGACCTTCGCGGCGGGCTGCTTCCCGCACACGGACTCCTCGGGGAACGCCTTCGACTACGCGCCGTTCGCCGCCGATGTGCAGCTCACGGTCGAGGAACTCGGCCTGGGCCTGGCCCGGAGGCTGCGCCGGCTGTCCGGTGAGGACACGCTCCTGCTGTCCGGTGGCGTCGCGCTCAACGCGCACATGAACCGCCGACTGGCCCGCGAGAGCGGGTACGCGCGGGTGTCCGGCACCGTCGCCCCCAACGACGGCGGGACGGTCTTCGGCGCGGCGATGCTGGCCGAGGCCCTGCTGGGGAAGGCGCCCGAGCCGCTGTCCGCCGACGAGGAGCCGCCCATCTTCTTCGGGCCGGAGGTGTCCACGAAGGCCATCGAGGAGGCGCTGGGCCGGAGCGGCGTGACGGCGCAGGCGCGGGAGCCGGGTGCCCTGCGGGCGGAGGTCGCCGGGGCCGTCGACCGCGGGCAGGTGGTGGCCTGGTTCGACGGCCGCAACGAGTTCGGCCCGCGGGCGCTGGGGGCCCGCAGCCTGCTCGCGTCGCCGCGCGACCGGGCCACGCTCGACCGGCTGAACCGGGTGAAGAGCCGTCAGCCCTGGCGCCCGGCCGCGCTGTCGCTCACCGGGCAGGGCTTCGAACTGCTGGGCATGGAGCCACCGGTGAGCGGCCTGAGCGACTACATGCTGTGCACCCATCGTGTCGGCGAGGCGGGCGTCGCGCGGGCGGTGGCCGGCGTCCATGTCGACCACACGACGCGGGCGCAGTACGTCCCGGACGGCGGCGACGGCTTCGGCGCCCTGCTCGGCGCGGTCGGCGAGGAGACCGGGCTCCCGGCGGTCATCAACACCTCGCTCAACACCAAGGGGGAGCCCATGGCCCTCGGCCCGGACCAGGCCCTCGGCCTGATGGCCGGGTGCGCGGACATCGACCTGCTGGTGATGCCGCCGTACGTGGTCCGGCGCAGCTGAGACACCCCGGCGGCGGCCACCCGGCTCTCCCCGGTGGCCGCCGCTGTGCACGGCTGGTACGTACGGCGTGTGCGGTGGTGTGGGTGGTGGTGTGTGTGCCGTGGTGTGTGTGCGGTGATGTGCGCCGGTTCGACGATGCGGAGGGAGACGGGCGATGCTGCTGGTGCCGAGTGCCGCCGAGGCACGGCGCTGGGAGGCGACGGCGGCCGAGGTGCTCCGCCGGGAGTGGGGGGTGCGGGCCCGGCCGGTCGCGGCGGCCACGGGCTGGAACCACACCTGGCGGGCCGGCGGCTTCTGGCTCACCTGCCGCCCGGTGGCGGAAGGCGCCGCGTTCCGGCGGGAGACCGAGCTGTTCGGGCGGCTGAACGACTGCGCCCCGGTGTCCGGGGTGCGGGCGCCGGTCGCCGTACCCGCGTCGGCGGGAGCTCTGTGCGCCGAGGCGCGCGGCCATGTGTGGCGGCTGACGGAGGAACTCCCCGGCGAGACGCCCACCGGATTCCACGAGGCCGACTACCCGCGGGCCGGCGAGGGCCTGGCCAGGCTGCACGGCTGCCTGGCCGAACTGGACCCGCACACCGCCGTGCAGGCCCGCGGTCCGGTCGACCTCGCCGAGTGGCAGGTCGCCCGCGGCGTCCCCGGGCCCGCGGAACTGCCGGAGCTGGCGGCGGAGGACCTGGACCGCCTGGCCGTCGGCCTGCGGGTCGTCGCGGACGGCCTGGCGTGCCTGCGGGCGGCGCCGCGGCAGTTGCTGCACGGCGATCCGGGGCTGCCGAACCTCCGGGTGGATCCGGCCGGTCGGGAGCTGGTCGCCGTCCTGGACCTGGAGGCGGCATCCGTGGGGCCGGTGGAACACGACCTGGGGTGCATCGGCCTGTCCGCGTTCTCGCACCACGAGGACGACGGTATCGACGGCGTCACGGCGCTCGCGTCCGCGGTGACCGGTTACCGCCGCGGCACCGGGCGCACCGTTGACGAGCGGGCCGTCTACGTCCTCATGCTGGCCAACGACATCCGGCTGATCCGGGAGCTGCTGCTCGGAGCACGTCCGGGGGAGAACCTGCACAGCGTCGTCCAGTGGCAGTTCGGCCGCTACCGGAAGGTCCTCGATGCCTGGTCGCGGCTCCGATTCCAGGGAGAACGCGCATGCCTGACGTGACGGTCGTCATTCCGCTGTACGGAACACACGAGGGCCGCAGCAGCCTTCGCGCGGTCACCGCGGCCTGGCTGGCCCAGGACGTGCCGTGCGAGGTCGTCGTGGCCACCGCGGGCGAGATCCCGGTCGCGGTCGCGGAGGATCGCGACGCGCACCGCAGGGTACGCGTGGTGCGGGCCGGTGCGGCGCTCCGGGCACCGGGGCTGCTGCGCAACGCCGGTGCCACGCAGGCCCGTTCGCCCATGCTCTACCTCTCCGACGCCGATATCGCTCCGCTGGGCCGCGACTATCTGCGCCGGGCACTGCGGCCGGCGGCGGCCGGCCGGGCCTTCGCCCAGCCGTGGATGCACCGGCTGCCGGGCGACCTGCCGGAACCGGGTCCGCACGGGCCGGTGGACCAACGGCCCGACGGCAACGACCCGTTCTGCTTCGTGACGGCCGCTTCCGACGGGTCGCTGCGGGCGTGCGACGGCGAACGGTTCGTCTGGGAGGAGCGGTCCTACGGCGCACAGCGGTACCCGACCCCGATGGTCTTCCCGCCGGCCGCCGGGCTGGACCCGGGCATGCACGACGACTACCAGTGGCGGGCGCCGTACCACTGGGGTGGGCTGCTGCTCGCCCGGCGGACCTTCCTGGAGGTGGGGGGCTACTGCCCGCGGTATTTCGGCTGGGGACGAGAGGACGATGATCTGCTCATGAAGGCCGGGGCGCGCGGCGGCGTCGTGCGCGGCTGGCGCGCCGATCCCTCCCTCGCCTGCCTCCACTTCGAGCACCGGTTGTCGTACGGCGAGGCGCCGTCGCCGGAGTGGCGAGCCAACGACGCCCTCTACGCCCGGCGGGCCGCGGCGGGCGCGGACGCCGCGATCGAGGAGGATCTGGCGGCCCGGCGGGATCACGGCCGCAAGGTGGTGTGACCGGCCGGCGCGGGCGCGGCAGCGCTCCGGGTGCTGCGCGGCGCCGGTCCCGCCAGGGTGCGGCCGGCCCGCACCCCCGTCCAGGCGTACTCCGTCAACAGCCGCGACCCGTCCGACGGAACGAGGTGCCGGACGTCCGGCGGCAGGCCGCCCACGCCGATGGTGGACACCGCGGTGTCCCTGATGCGCTCGCCGAGCCCGCCGAGCGGATCCTGCCCGGCGGGCGGGGCGAACCGCGGTGCCAGACAGGCGGCACGCCACCCCAGCAGGAGGCAGTGGATCCACAGTTCGTCCGCGTACGGGGCGCCGAAGTGCCGCGCCACGGCCGCTGCGGTGTCCGCCGGACGGTGGCCGCGGACCAGCTCCCGCAGCTGTTCCGGGGCGAGACCGGTGGCGGGGAGGGCGTCGCGCCACCGGGCGTGGCCGCGGGTGCCGAGGACGCCGTCCGGCCCCTCCACCCGCAGATGTGCCGCACCGCGCCGCATATACGGCAGGCAGTCCACGGATTCGAGGACGCGCCCCGAGCCGAGCAGGTCCCCGACCCCGGCGGCGTCCACCAGGCACGCCGAGCGCCGCACACCGTGCCACGCGTGGCCGGAGATGCTGTCGGTGTCCAGGTGCTCCACGACGTTGGGCACCGCCAGCAGGCTCATCCTCCCCGCCCTGCGCAGGAGTTCGGAGAGGATCTCGTCGTCGTGGACCTCCGTGCTTCCGCGGGCGTAGCGGTGGAACGCCTCGGCCTGCGCGGCGGGCAGGCAGACCGCCTGCGTGGGGGTGAACTCCTCCGGGACCCCGCGGACCCAGGCGGCCCCGGCCAGGGCGGCGAGCCGGACCGCCGCGCCGTTGCGCGAGTTCCAGTGCGTGTAGAAGGCGAGGGCCTCGGTGGGGTGCCCCGCCACCGCACCGGCCACCTGGGACAGGAAACCCGCCGACGCGCTCACGTCGTCCTGCACCACCAGGTGGTGCGAGGCACCCGGTCCGATCGCCTGCCACGCGCGCACGGCCGTACGCAGCGCAGAGGGCGCCTCATCCGGCGAGGGGTCCACCACCACGGCGTCGAGGCCGAGCCGGCGCGCCAGCCCCTCGGCGCGCTCCCTGCGCCGCGGATGCGTCATCACCGCTGAACTGACCTGCGTGGCCGAACTGTCTTGCATGGTCGCCATATGTCTGGACGTCCTTTTGGTTGCCGAGTTTGCCGACGGGTGCACCAGCAGAACCACGGAGAGCGAAAGCGACGAGAGGAACAGGCGGGGCCGAAGGGCGAGTTGGGCTACGGGGAAACTAACCTCCCCCACCCGACCCGACCAGAGCGCAATCGGGTCAGCCCCGCCCTTGCGGACGGTCACCCACGGCTTGCCGGTGCCCGACCGGGCCGCCGCCCCGGGCGGGCACCGAGGCCCCGGACAGGGCTGCCGGCCGGCCGTAGTCATCGAGGGTGATGTCGGCGGAGATCTCGTGGGCCTGGCCCAGGAAGGCGGCCAGGGCGGCCGGGTCGTTGAGGGCCGCGTTGCGGGCGTCCATCGCCTCCTGGGTGCGCGGGGCCAGGAATTCGCCGGTCCCGCGTCCGCCTTCCTGGCACCGCGTCACGTACGGCCGCAGCTTCTGCTCGTAGCGGGCGAAGGCCACCCGGTGGTCGCCGCGGGCGGCGGCGAGTTCGCCGGCGAGGACATAGGCGCCGACGATCGCCGACCCGGTGCCCATGCCGCCGACCGTGGCGCCGTAGGCCGCATCGCCGAGGAGGGCTATTCGGCCCGTCGACCAACTCGGCACATCGACGCGGCTGATGGCGTCGAAGTAGAACTCGTCGGCATCCCGGACGGTCCCGATCAGCTCCGGGGTCCGCCAGCCCGCTCCCTGGTACGCCCGGATGATCGCCTCCTTCTGGGACCACGGGTCGCGTCGGTCGTAGGCCAGGACGTCGGAGGCGAAGACGCAGAACGTCTCGCCCCGGTAGCCCGGTTCGCCGGCGCGGCGGGGCACACGGCCCACGGTCGCCAGCCGGCCCGGTTCGCCGTAGCCCACCGGGCGGGCGGCGAGATCCGGGGCGGCGCCCGGGGGCAGGTCCCAGCCGGCGACGTAGTAGCCGAGGTGGCTGACGAATTCCTCTTCGGGGCCGAAGGCGAGCCGGCGCACGGTGGAGTGCAGGCCGTCTGCGCCGATCACGAGGTCGAAGGTGCGGGGCGCGCCGTGCTCGAAGGCGACCTGGACGCCGTCGGCGGTTTCGGTGAGGGAGCGGATGGAGTTGCCGAAGAGGTAGGCGGTGGTGCCCGGGGTGCCGGCAGAGCCGGGTTCGCCGATGGTGCTGGTTGCGCCGGCTGTTCCCGTGGCTTCGGGGGTGCCTTCGCCTGCGGGGCGGGAGTGCGTGTAGAGGATGCGGGAGAGTTCGGAGCGGAGGATTTCCACCTCGCCGCCGGCGAACTCCGCCGGCATCGTGGCCAGTTGGCGCCCCTGGTCGTCGATGAAGGCCATGGGGCTGCCGGCGGTGCGGCGCCGCTTGATCTCGTCGAGGACGCCCATCCGCCCCAGCACCGTCAGATGTGCGGCACCCCGGAAGTCCACCGCGAAGCCGCCGCCCCGGAGTGCGGGGGCCAGCTCGATCACGGTGGGGCGGCAGCCGTACCGGGCGAGCCAGTAGGCGAGGGCCGGGCCGGCGACGCTGGCGCCGGAGATCAGCACCGTGGGCGCGGCCCCGCCGCCGGTCGCGCCGCTCGTGGTCGTTGCTTCGTACGTCATTGATGCTCCCCCGTCGGGTCGGTCCGTCATGGCGACACAACAACTGTATCCACCGGACGCAGAAATGTATACCCCCGGACGCAGTTTTAGGATTCGAGGGTGGCTGGAGACGAGAAGAGCAGTGCGTTCGGGAAGCAGGCGGGCAGCGTCGAGCTGCTGTGGGGCGGACGCGAGCGGCCGAGCCGCGGCCCCAAACCGGCACTGAGCCTGGAGCAGATCACGCGGGCGGCCCTCGCGCTCGCCGATGTCGGGGGGCTCGGCGCGGTGTCCATGCAACGGGTCGCGGCGGAGCTGGACTTCACCAAGATGTCCTTGTACCGGTACGTCCCGGGCAAGACGGAGCTGGTCGCGCTCATGATCGACATGGCGATGGGGGAACCGCCGCGGCCGGCGGCTGCCGCGGCCGGCGACTGGCGGGAAGCGCTGCGGGAGTGGGCGAAGGCGCTTGCCGCGGTCTTCCGCCGGCACCCGTGGCTGCTGACCGCCGCCGTCGGGCCGCGCGTCATGGGGCCCAACGAACTGGGCTGGACGGAGACCGCGCTGACCGCCCTCGCCGAGAGCGGGCTGACCGGCGGTGAGCAGCTGGATGCCGTGGTGCTGGTGAGCGGGCACATCCGGAACATCGCCCAGGTGTCGGCCTCGATGGGCCTGGGCAGCGCCCGGGCGAAGGAGCCGGAGGCCGTGATGAGCGCGGCGCTGAACGAGTTGCTCGTCGGGCGGTCGGAGCGGTTCCCGGCGGTGGCGGCGGCGGTGGCGGCCACGGAGGCCGGCGAATCCCGCGATCAGGCGTGGGAGTTCGGGCTGGAGCGGATCCTGGACGGGCTGGCGGCGTACATGCCGCGGGGCGGCGGGGCGACGGCGCGGGAAGAGTAGGCCCGGTGGGGCGCGCCCGCCCCGAGCCCGCAAGAGCTCGGGCCCAGGGCGCCGGTCCCCTGCCGCCCCACGGCGGCCGGCCGCAAGCACCTCCACCGCCGGCGCCCGACGTCCGCCTGCCCGGACCTCCCGGGCAGGCGCCCCGCTACAGCCGCACCGCCTTCCGGGGCTGCCCCTTCGCGCCCGTCAGGAGGCCGTGCAGGGTGGCGAATTCGTCGACGCACTTGGCAGTGCCGTTGACCACGCAGTCCAGGGGCGCGTCGGCGACCACCACCGGCACGCCCGTCTCCAGGCGGAGGCGGCGGTCGAGGCCACGGAGGAGCGCGCCGCCGCCGGTGAGGGCGATGCCGCGTTCGATGATGTCGCCGGAGAGCTCCGGCGGGCATTCGTCGAGGGTGCGGTGGACGGCGCCGACGATGGCGTCGACCGGTTCGGCCAGGGCGTCGCGGATCTCCTCGGCGGTGATCTCCTGGATGCGGGGCAGGCCGCTGAGGTGGTCGCGCCCGCGGACCGTGTAGGAGGTGGGGCGGGCCGATGCGGCGTCCGGCCCGTCGGCGCCCGCGGCGTCCCCGGCGTCCTCGGGGTACGCGGCGGCAGCCTCGGCGTGGCCCTCCGCCGGCGTCCAGGCCGCCGATCCGATGGCGATCTTGATCTCCTCGGCGGTGCGCTCGCCGATGGCGAGGGAGTGCTGCTTCTTGACGTACGTGGCGATCGCGGCGTCCAGCGCGTCCCCGGCGACCCGTACGGACTGGGCGGTGACCAGGCCGCCCATGGAGACGACGGCGACCTCCGTGGTGCCGCCGCCGATGTCGACCACCATGCAGCCCACGGGCTCGTCCACCGGGAGGCCCGCACCGATCGCGGCGGCCATCGGCTCCTCTATGAGGTGGACTTCGCGGGCACCGGCGCCGCGCGCGGAGTCGATGACCGCGCGCCGTTCGACGCCCGTGATGCCGGAGGGGACGCAGATGACGACCCGGGGGCGGGAGAAGCGGCGGTTGGGCAGCGCCTTCTTCATCAGGGCGCGCAGCATCTGCTCGGCGGCGTCGAAGTCCGCGATGACGCCCTCCCGCAGAGGGCGCATCGCGGTGATCCCGGAGGGCGTGCGGCCGATGGTGCGTTTGGCCTCGGAGCCGACGGCGATGATGTCGCCGGTGGCGTTGACGGCCACCACGGACGGTTCGTTCAGCACCACGCCCTTGCCGCGGGCGTAGACGAGGGTGTTGGCGGTGCCGAGGTCGATGCCTATGTCGTACGTACCGGACGAAGTGCTGGACGCCATGGGGAGTTCGCTTGCTCTCTCTCGGGAGGACATTGCGCCGCAGAGAGCGTCATTAGCCTACCAATGACGCTAATTGCGGGCAATTATCTAGACTACTGGGGGCGGTGAATGGTTCCTGCGGGGGCGTGGTGAAGCTGTCGCGGCGGGTCAGCGCCCGGCGCCTCCGGGGGCGGCGCGGTCCGTATCGTTCCGGCCGCCGGGGCCGCCGGAGAGCGCCTCGGCGAGGTCGTCGAGGGCGTCCAGCAGCAGTTCGGCGGCGCGTACGGCGACGCCTTCGTGGCCGCCCTCGGCGTTCCACCGCTCCCAGACGGCGCGCGGTCCGCTCCAGTCGAGCGGTGCGCCGTCGCGTACCGCACGGGCGGCGTTCTCCAGGGCGGGTTCCAGCGCGGCGGCGAACGCGGCGGCGCCGGGCGAGGGTTCGGCGTCCTTGGCGGGGAGGTGGGCCTCCCCGATCATCGTGACCCGGCCCATCGTGGCGAGCGCGGCGCCGGCGGCGGTCGCCGCGCGGAGCGAGAGGCCGCGGTGGCGGACCGGCTCCTTCTGGGCGCGGGCCGCGCTCTCCTCCCAGGCGACGCGGGCGGCCCGGGCGTCCAGGAGGGTCTCGCGGACCTGGCGGGGGCGGCGCTCGGCGGGCCGGCCGTGGCCGTCGAAGACGGCGCGGGCGTAACGGCCGTTGGTCAGCAGCCAGTCGGCGAGGCGGTCGCGGAGCCTGGGCGTCTCCCAGGCCGGGAAGAGGGCGTACGACAGCATCGCGAGCAGTCCGCCGACGAGGGTGAGCACCACGCGTCCCTCGACGGTCTGCTGCCAGCCCGCGCCGATGATGCCGAGGAGGAAGACGACGTAGGCGGCGACGCAGGCCGAGGTCACCGTGAAGCCGGTGCGCATCAGCAGGTACATCAGGAACACGCAGAACACGGCCAGGGCGGCGCTGACGGAGGAACCGGGGTGGGTGAGCGCCATCAGGCCGCCGCCGACGGCGACGCCGACGACGGTGCCCCCGAAGCGGGCGAAGCCGCGGGAGTAGGTCTGGGCGAAGTCGGGGCGCATGACCATGACGGAGGTCAGCGGCGCCCAGTAGCCGTGGCCGAACGGGAGGGCGGTGCCCAGCAGATAGCCGGCGGCGGCGACCGCGGCGACCCGCAGTGCGTGCCGGAAGATGTGCGAGGACCAGCGCGCCTCGCGGCGCACCGCCCGCAGGGCGACGGGGACGAGCCTGGGGACGCTGGGGCGGAGCAGGTGGCCGCGTTCGGCTTCGGTGGTGGGGCGGGTGGCCTGGACGGGCTCGTCGGTGAGTTCGACGGCGTCGGCCAGGAGGGAGATCAGCCGGTAGGCGGCGCGGCGGGCGGGGCCGTGCAGCATCGGGCCGGTGGCGGGGACTTCGAGGGCGGCCATCGCCTCGGGCGGCAGCCGGACCGGCCTGGCGTGCCGGACGGCGTGCGCGACGGCGTCCAGGACGGTGGCGGCGGCGCCCAGCAGTTCGCGGGCGCGGTCGCGTTCGGGTCCTTCCAGGGGGGCGCCGACGACCGGGTCGGCGAGCGAGGCGAGGACCGGGCGGACGCGTTCGGCCAGGCCGCGGGGACCGTGCAGCTGGGCGGGGCGGCGTCTGGCCTGGCGGGCCGTGACGGTGGAGGCGAGCCGGGCGTCCATGAGGGGCGCGGGGTCGAAGGGGGCCACCGGGTCGTGGCGCAGCCGGCGGGCGTAGTCGGCCTCGGCGGCGAGCGCGTCGGCCAGCGCGTCGCGCTGGGTACCCCAGGGGCGTACCGGGAAGACGACGATGAGGGCGGCCTGGACGAGGCCGCCGAAGAAGATCAGGGCGGCGTGCTGGAGGGCACCCGGGACGGAGGTCGGGAGGGTGACGGTGACCAGCATGATCGCCACGGTCTGGGTGCCGGCCAGCCCGGAGACCGGGCCGATCGCCCAGGCCATGCCGGCCAGCAGCGTCCAGCCGGTGAGCAGCAGGACGAAGGCGGCGACGTGGAAGGCGGCCAGGTAGCCAAGGAAGGTGGAGACCGCCAGCGCACCGGCGACGGCTAGCGCCAGGACCGGGCGGGGCCGCATGCTGCGCTGGAAGGTGACGATGCCCGAGGAGAAGGCGCCGAAGGCGGAGGAGACCGCCAGTTCCGGGCTGCCGCGCCACAGGCACAGGCCGATGACGATGGCCACACCGGTGGCGCCGCGGACCGCGATCAGCGGGGTGAGCTTGGCGCGCTCGACGGCCAGCCCGGAGCGGGCGGCTTCCTTCAGCGCTCGCGACCAGGTCATGGCGTCGAGGATACGGTCCGGGACCTGGGGTGACGGCGTGTCCGGCCGGGGACTTCGCCGCCCGGCCGCCGGTGCGTGGCGGAGTGAGCCGGCGGCGCATACGGGTCCCCCGGGTGCCTCCGAGGGGGCGCGCGGGGACGGATTTCGGGGTCCGCGTTGCGCCCCCACCGGGAAAATCACGGTAAACCCGATCTCCGCTGAGCGTAAACACCACAGGTCAGAGGCGGGTAGCGGGATTCGGGCGGGGACGGTGCGAGCAAGCTGACACGCCGAAGGGGAAACCTGTTCCCGTCCCGTCCCCTCTTGCTGGCCGGTCGGGACATCTCCCGGCCCGTCCGCCAAGGAGAAGGCCCCGTGCGCAAATCCCTTTTCAAGCCGGTGATCGCGTTGATCGCCCTGACCGTACTCGGAACGACGGCAGGCTGCGGCTCGAGCGACGACTCCCAGAACACGCCCGTCCGGTTTGGCGGGCCGAAGCCGGGCGCTGCCATGCAGACCGAGCCGTCGAGCAAGGGGCTGGTGCAGCAGCCGACCCACCCCATCAATTTCCAGGAGACGAGCAAGGTCGGCGGGGCCGGCGACAACACTCCGATAGCCGTGACCACCTATCACGGCAAGAAGTCCGGTTTCACCGGAAAGGTGTGGGTCTGGGCGCCGCCGGAGTACTACGACAAGAAGAACGCGAACAAGGGCTTCCCGGTCATGGAGGCCCTGCCCGGCGCCTACGGCTACCCGGTGAACTACTGGATCGGTTCCGACCTCAAGCTGGAGGAGAGCCTGGCCTCCTGGTCCAAGGCCGGCAAGAGCCTCCCGTTCATCGTCGTGATGCCGGTGCTCAACCCGAACGACAAGCAGTACTACGACGGCAGTGACATCCCCGGCCAGCCGAAGATCGGCACCTGGCTCAGCAAGGACGTGCCCGAGCTCGTCCGGGAGAACTTCCGCACCCTCAAGACCCGCAACGCCTGGTGCATCATGGGCTCCTCGTCGGGTGGCTTCTCGGCGCTGAAGAACGTGCTCCAGAACCCCAACGACTTCAAGGTCGCCATCCCCAACGGCCCGGACATCGTCCCGGACTCCCCGCTGTGGAACGGCCACGCCGCGGCGGAGCGCGAGAACAACCCCGAGGTGCTGGCCCACCGGCTGATCGCCCGCGGCGGGCCCGACGTCTACCTCGCCTTCCAGGACGGCGCCAAGGAGAACACGGTCCTGCCGAAGGTCCACAAATTCATCCGGCAGTACGGCCGCGGCCCGGTGAAGACGCGCCTGCAGATCGTGCCGAACGGCACGCACAGCGGCGCGACCTACGTCACGGGCCTGGGCATGGGCACGATGCAGTGGGTGAGCGCGCACATGCAGGGGCCGACCGCCTAGCACGACGGCTCGCCCAGGGGCGGCCACGGCGACCGGGACCGGTCGCGGTGGTCGCCCCTTTCGCGTACGGCGGGCGCCCGC
>NZ_KN708638.1:2898827-2899035 GCF_000805335.1 Streptomyces sp. CT34
GCGTGACCGGGTGGGACGCCCGCGGCGCGCGGCCCGTCCCCGGGTCGGAACCCGCCGCCCTACCGGGGCAGTAGCGCCGGCCGGCCGCGTACCGCATGCGTCGTACGGGCCGGCGGCGGCACCTGTCCCCTGGGGCCGCGCGGGGCGTGCCGCCGCCGGTCAGTACGCCGGCGGACCGTAACCGCCCTGCGGGAGCGGCGGGGGGGCG
>NZ_KN708638.1:2899045-2906907 GCF_000805335.1 Streptomyces sp. CT34
GTCGCCCGCGGCCAGGAGCGCACCCCGGCCAGCAGCACGATGCCGGCGACCACGGACAGCAGGAACAGCGCGAGGCCGCTGAGGAAGACGCCGTCGAAGGTCCAGGGGGCCGGTCTCGGCGTGCACGAACCAGCGGTCGTCGGCGGTGTGGCTGCCGACGCTCACCGGGGCCTGGAGGGCGGTGGCGAAGGTGAGGGCGGTGGCGACGGCCGACAGCCAGCCGGCCGCCCGGCGGCTCGCGAAGGCCGCGATGACGGCCGTCAACTGAAGCAGCAGGACGCCCAGTTGGACGGGGTTGCCGACCTCGTTGGGGCCGGGCGCACGGGATCCGGTCCAGCTGTCCCAGACGCCCACGATGCCGAACTGGCCGATGTCGACCGCCGGCCAGTACGCGCTGAACAGGAAGAACAGCAGGCACAAGAGCCCGCCGGTGATCCGGGCGCCCTTGGCGAGCGCGGTACTGCGTGGCATGACATCCCCCGGTTGTGTCGGTGCCGCGACGCGGAGAGCACCGCAGCCACGCACGTTGCGGGGTCTGCCCCTGACCCGCGGCCGTGCGCCGACCGCCCCGGGGGACGGCCGACGCACGGCCGGTCGGCGGACCGTCAGTGGTTGCGGGGGAAGCCCAGGTTGATACCACCGTCGGACGGGTCGGGCCAGCGGGTGGTGACGACCTTGCCGCGGGTGTAGAAGTGCACGCCGTCGTTGCCGTAGATGTGGTGGTCGCCGAAGAGCGAGTCCTTCCAGCCACCGAAGGAGTGGTAGCCCACCGGGACCGGGATCGGCACGTTCACCCCGACCATGCCGGCCTCGACCTCCAGCTGGAAGCGGCGGGCCGCGCCGCCGTCCCGGGTGAAGATCGCGGTGCCGTTGCCCCACGGCGAGGAGTTCATCAGCTCGATGGCCTCCTCGTACGTCTCCACACGGACCACCGAGAGCACCGGGCCGAAGATCTCGTCGCGGTAGGCGTCCATCTCCGGGGTGACGTTGTCGAGCAGCGAGATGCCGATCCAGTGGCCGTCCTCGTAGCCCTCGACGGTGTAGCCGGTGCCGTCGATGACGACGTCGGCGCCCTGGGCCGCGGCACCGGCGACGTACGAGGCGACCCGGTCGCGGTGCGCCTTGGTGATCAGCGGGCCCATCTCCGAGGCCGGGTCGTCGCCGGGGCCGATCCGCAGCTCGCCGGCGCGCTCCTTGATCTTGCCGATCAGCGGGTCGGCGGTGTCGCCGACAGCGACCACCACGGAGACCGCCATGCAGCGCTCACCGGCCGAGCCGTACGCGGCGTTGATCGCGGAGTCGGCGGCCAGGTCGAGGTCGGCGTCCGGGAGGACCAGCATGTGGTTCTTGGCGCCGCCCAGCGCCTGGACGCGCTTGCCGTGGGCGGTGCCGGTGGTGTGGATGTAACGGGCGATGGGGGTGGAGCCGACGAAGGAGACGGCGGCGACACCGGGGTGCTCCAGGATGGCGTCGACGGCCACCTTGTCGCCGTTGACGATGTTCAGCACGCCGTCGGGCAGGCCCGCCTCGGCGGCCAGCTCGGCGAGCTTGAGGGCGGCGCTGGGCACCTTCTCGCTGGGCTTGAGGACGAAGGTGTTGCCGCAGGCGACGGCGATCGGGAACATCCACATCGGCACCATGGCCGGGAAGTTGAACGGCGTGATGCCGGCCACGACACCGAGGGGCTGCCGGATCGCGGCCACGTCCACCCTGGTGGAGACCTGGGTGGACAGCTCGCCCTTGAGCTTCTCCGGGATACCGCAGGCCAGCTCGACGATCTCCAGGCCACGGGCGACCTCACCGAGCGCGTCCGAGTGCACCTTGCCGTGCTCGGCGGTGATCAGCCGGGCGATCTCGTCCCGGTGCGCGTCGATCAGCTCGCGGTACTTGAACAGCACGGCGGTGCGCTTGGCGAGGGAGCTGGTGCCCCAGGTGCCGAACGCCTCCCGGGCGGCGCGGACCGCGGCGTCGACCTCGTCGGCGGTCGCGAAGGCGACCTGCTTCTCCTGGGCGCCGGTGGCCGGGTTGTAGACCGGGCCGTAGTTGCCGGAGACGCCCTCGACGGGCTTCCCGCCGATCCAGTGGTTGATGGTCTTCATGCGAGGGGCCTTTCGTACGGTGCGACAGCGAGCGGATGTTCAGAGGTGGCGACGGCGGGCGGCGACCTGCCGGTCGTAGGCCGCGCGGGCGGCGACCGCCGCCGGCCGCGTCGCGGTCTCGGCAACGGGTACATCCCACCAGGCCTGGGCGGGCGGCGCGCCCGGCACAGTGTCGGTCGTTCCGGTCTCGACATAGACACATGTGGGCGCTTTCGCGCCACGCGCCTCGGCGAGCGCGGCACGCAGCTCGGCGACCGTCGCGGCGCGCAGCACCCGCATGCCCAGGGAGGCGGCGTTGGCGGCGAGATCGACGGGCAGCGGCTCGCCCGTATACGTGCCGTCCGCGGCGCGGAAGCGGTAGTCGGTGCCGAAGCGCTCGCCGCCGGTCTCCTGGGAGAGGCCGCCGATGGAGGCGTACCCGTGGTTCTGGATGAGGACGATGGTGATGCCGATGCCCTCCTGCACCGCGGTGACGATTTCGGTGGGGTTCATCAGGTATGTACCGTCGCCGACGAGCGCCCACACCGGACGGTCGGGAGCGGCCATCCGCACCCCGATCGCGGCCGGGATCTCATAGCCCATGCAGGAGTAGCCGTATTCGAGGTGGTACTGCCGGCGGGACCGGGCGCGCCAGAGTTTGTGCAGGTCACCGGGGAGCGAACCGGCCGCGTTGATCACGATGTCGGAGTCGTCGACGAGCGCGTCCAGCGCCCCCAGCACCTGCGTCTGGGACGGCCGCGCGGACGGATCCCCGGCCCCGAACGCGGCATCCACCCGGCGCTCCCAGTCCGCCCTCGCCGCCCCGTACTCCGCCCCGTACGCCGCGTCGACGCGGTGGCCGGACAGCGCGGCGGTGAGCGCTTCGAGTCCGGCGCGGGCGTCGGCGACCAGGGCGAGCGCACCGAGCTTGTGGGAGTCGAAGCCGGCGATGTTGAGGTTGACGAAGCGGACGCCGGGCTCGGCGAAGAGCGTCGCCGAGGCGGTGGTGAAGTCCGAGTACCGGGTGCCGACCCCGATGACCAGATCGGCCCGGCGGGCCAGCGCGTCGGCGGTCGCGGTGCCCGTGTGCCCGATCCCGCCGACATCGGCCGGGTGGTCGTGGCGCAGCGAACCCTTGCCCGCCTGGGTGGACGCCACCGGGATACCGGTCGCGTCGGCGAACTCCCGGAGCGCGTCCTCCGCCTCGCTGTGGTGCACACCGCCGCCCGCGATGACCAGCGGCCGGCGGGCCTCCCGGACGGCGCGCACCGCGGCAGCCAGCGCGGCGGCGTCCGGGGCGGGCCGCGGGACCCGCCAGACCCGGTCGGCGAAGAACTCCTCCGGCCAGTCGTACGCCTCGGCCTGCACGTCCTGCGGCAGGGCCAGGGTGACCGCACCGGTCTCCACCGGGTCGGCGAGCACCCGCATCGCCTGGAGGGCGGCCGGGATCAGCGCCTCGGGCCGGGTGACCCGGTCGAAGTAGCGGGAGACCGGGCGCAGCGCGTCATTGACCGACACATCGCCCGCGGACGGCACTTCGAGCTGCTGGAGGACCGGATCGGCGGGCCGGGTGGCGAACACGTCGCCGGGCAGCAGGAGCACCGGGAGGCGGTTCACGGTGGCGAGCGCGGCGCCCGTGACGAGGTTGGTGGCCCCGGGCCCGATGGAGGTGGTCACGGCCTGCGCGGAGAGCCGGTCGCACTGCCGGGCGTAACCGACGGCCGCGTGCACCATGGCCTGTTCGTTGCGCCCCTGGAAATACGGCAGCTTCGGGGCCCCGCCGCCCGCCCCGTCGGGAGCCGCGCTGCCGGACTCCAGCAGCGCCTGCCCGATACCGGCGACATTGCCGTGCCCGAAGATGCCCCAGCAGGCGCTGATCAGGCGGTGCCGGCGGCCGTCCCGCTCGGTGTACTGGTGGGCCAGGAACTCGACCAGGGCCTGGGCGACCGTCAGATGACGGGTGCCCGCCGGGGCGCTGTCCGGGCCGGTCGTCGTCCGGTCGCTCATCGGGGGTCTCCTGAGGGTGCTTGGTAGAGGGGGAGGCGGGGGTCGACGGGCTGGTCGGGCCACGTACCGCGGATCCAGCCGTGATCCGGGTGGTCGCAGATCAGCCACTCACGGGTCTCCCCGGGCCCCGCCATGACGTTGAGGTAGTACATGTCGTGCCCGGGGGCCGCGATGGACGGGCCGTGCCACCCGTCCGGAATCAGCACCGCGTCGCCGCCGCGGACCTCGGCGAGGACGTCCGTACCGCGACCGCGCCCGGACGGCGTCACGCGCTGATAGCCGAGCCCCTGCGTACCGTGGGCGGCGGCGATCTCGAAGTAGTAGATCTCCTCCAGCTCGGCCTCCTCCCCCGGACGGCACTCATCGTGCTTGTGCGGCGGATACGACGACCAGTTGCCCCCGGGGGTGAGCACTTCCACGGCGATCAGCCGGTCACACGCGAACACGCCCGCCGCACCGAAATTGTTGACCTGCCGCGAACAGGTGCCGGTGCCCCGCAGCTCCACCGGGACGTCGGACGCGGCACCGTAGCGGGCCGGCAGCCGGCGCTCGCAGCGCGCCCCCGTGAGCGCGAACCGCCCGCCGGCACCACTGGCGATCCGCACCCGCGCGTCCCGCGGTACGTAGGCGAAATCCGTCACCCCGCTGAACACGCTCTCCCGTCCGGCCAGTTCAAAACTCGCCGCGTCGGGGGCGTCCGTGCCGGTGTCCTCCGTGCCGGGGCCGTCCGCGTCGGGACTGTCCGTCACGACCGTGCAGCCACCGGAGAGCGGCAGCACGATCCACTCGCTGTCTCCGGTGGCGAAGGAGTGGTGCCCACCCGGCGGCAGATCGAGGATCCGCAGCGAGGAATACCCCCAACCGGCCTTCTCCGGGCTGATGTCGAGGGCGTACGGGCCGTCGGCACCGCGACCCGCCGGGATGTGGAAACCGGAGGCGGCCGGGGAGGCGGAGGCGGCCGGGGCGGTGCCGGACGCCGGGGAGGCGGGTGCGGCGCCGGACGCCGGGAGCCGGGCGGGCACACCGGGCTCGCGAGGTCCGCCGGTGCCGCCGACGCCTCCGGACCCGCCGGGGCCGCCGGACCCACCGGACGCGTCAGACCCGTCAGGCCCGTCAGCGGAACGGGAATCTGTGATCTCAGCACTCATGACAACAAGTCTCCTACTCACCACTGACAGTGAACATCTCGACGCTGTGGAGGCGGGGCGAGACGGCTCGGCGGGGGCCGGGAGCGCGTCGGGCGGCGGGCGTGCCAGCAGCCAAGGGGGCGGCGCGAGGCGGTCGTGGCGCGGCGCCACGCGGCGCCGGACCCGGGCCCTGAAGCCACCTGCCGGGGGCACACCTTCCCGGAACACACCTGCGGGGACAGGACTAGAGCAGCCCCACCGCCGTGTCGACCGCCGCCGCCACATCGCCGTCCGCCGGATAGAGAAGCGAACGGCCGACGACCAGCCCGTGCACGGTCGGCAGCCGCAGCGCCTTGCGCCACTTCTCGTACGCGGCTTCCTGGTCCCGTACGGTCCCACCGATGTCGCCGCCCAGGAGGACGGTGGGCAGGGTGGAGGTCTCGCAGACCCGGGCCATCGCGTCGGGGTCGTCGGTGACCGGGAGCTTCAGCCAGGTGTAGGCGGAGGTGCCGCCGAGGCCGGAGGCGATGGCCACGGAGCGGGTGACGGCTTCGGGGCTCAGGTCGTTGCGGACCCGGCCGTCTATCCGGCGGGAGAGGAACGGCTCCACGAATACGGGCAGTTCGCGTTCGGCCATCGCGTCGATGGCGCGAGCGGTGCTCTCCAGAGTGGTCAGCGATCCCGGATCGTCGTAATCGATGCGCAGCAGCAGCTTGCCGGCGTCGAAGCGCAGCCGCGCGATGTCCTGGGGGCGGTGCCCGGTGAACCGGTCGTCCATCTCGAAGGCGGCGCCCGCGATGCCGCCACGGTTCATGGAGCCCATGACGACCTTGCCTTCGAGGGCGCCGAGCAGCAGCAGGTCCTCCAGGATGTCGGCGGTCGCCAGCACCCCGTCCACCCCGGGCCGGGACAGCGCCAGGACCAGCCGTTCGAGCAGGTCGAGGCGGTTGGCCATGGCCAGTTGGCGGTCACCGACGGCGAGCGCGCCCCGGGCCGGATGGTCGGCGGCGACGATCATCAGCCGGCCGCTGTCGCCCAGCAACGGACGGCGGGTACGGCGGGCGGCGGCCTCCGCAACGGCTCGGGGATGCCGCGCCCGCAGCGTCGCGAGGTCACTGATCCGAGGGGTCAAGGCTCAACTCACCTTCTTGAGGGTGGGGGTGGGGCAGCTGGACGGACCGGGCTGCAGCGGGCCGGGACGGGCTGCGGCGGGACGGGACGGGCCGGGGCGGAGCCGCGTGAGACGGGAGGCCGCACAGCAGCGGGGAAGCACGAGACCTCGCCCCGAGGCGGGGAGGGGGGAACAGGAGGACCGCGGGACGGCCGGGCGGTCGGACGACGGGCGGGTCGGACAGCGGGACGAACGGGACTCGTACCGAGCCGCCCCGGGACCGGATCAGGGCCCTCCCTCACCGATCCGCGAGAAACGCCTCGACCTCGTCCGCCGTCGGCATCGCGGAAGAACAGGCCAGCCGCGAGGCGACAATGGCCCCGGCGGCATTGGCGTAGCGCATCATCGGCGCCAACTCCCAGCCGGAGAGCAGCCCGTGGCACAACGCCCCGCCGAACGAATCCCCGGCACCGAGCCCGTTGACGACCTCGACGGGGGTCGGCGGAACCTCGGCGGTACGCCCGTCGCGATGGACGGCCAGCACCCCCTTCGGCCCCTGCTTGATGACGGCGAGCTCCACACCCATGTCGAGGAGCGCCTGGGCACACGCTTTCGGGTCCCGCAGTCCGGTGGCGACCTCGGCCTCGTCGACATTTCCCACCGCGACCGTCGCATGCTTCAACGCGGCCTCGTAGTACGGCCGGGCGGACGCCATCGCCGCGGCACCGGACACCCCGCCGTCCCCGGAGGCGCCGCCCTCCCCGCCCCAGAACATCGGGCGCCAGTCGAGGTCGAAGACCGTGGTGCCGCGCCGCTCCCGCGCCTCCAGCGCGGCCAACGTCGCACCGCGGCTGGGCTCTTCGCAGAGCCCGGTACCCGTGATCCAGAAGATCCGGGCCGCCGCGATGGCCTCCAGGTCCAGCTCGCCCGAATGAATCACCAGGTCAGGGGCCTTGGGCCGGCGGTAGAAGTAGAGCGGGAAGTCATCCGGCGGAAAGATCTCGCAGAAGGTCACCGGTGTCGGGTAGTCGTCCACCGCGCTCACCCAGCGGTCGTCCACACCGAAGTCGCGCAGCGCCTGATGGATGTAGTCCCCGAACGGGTCCCGCCCGGTACGGCTGATGACGGCGCTCCGCCGCCCGAGCCGGGCAGCCGCCACCGCCACATTGGTGGCGGACCCGCCGAGAAACTTCCCGAACGTCTCCACCTGCGCGAGCGGCACACCGACCTGCAACGGATAGATGTCCACCCCGATGCGCCCCATGGTGATCAGGTCGTACGGCTCGGTCATATACGCCCCTTCGGGTCGCCCGGCGCGGCGGGTCGATCGGCACCGGCCCTCTCAGCCGGCTTCAGCTCCGCCCAAAGGTCTAACCGCCATCCTCAATCCCTGTCAACACTTTGTCCTTACATTCTGACGTCCATCCTTGCCGAGCCGACCCACCCGCCCCACAAAATCCCCAAAATCCCACCCGAGCCCCCCCACCCCAACACCCCCAGACCCGACACACCAACCTCCAACCCGCCCACCAACCCATC
>NZ_KN708638.1:2906917-2911767 GCF_000805335.1 Streptomyces sp. CT34
CTTAAGTCCTTATGTCAGGACGAAGTCTTGACACTCCCCGGGGCGGCAGAGAGGCTGTGCCCCACAAACCGCACCAGCGCCTCCCGGTCACCGCCGACCGGCGAGAGGAGAGCCGCAGCATGTCCACACCCCGTGCCGCCGCGCCCGTTCTGGACCGCATCCGCGTCGGTTCCGCCCCCGATTCCTGGGGCGTCTGGTTCCCCGACGACGACCAGCAGGTCCCCTGGCAGCGCTTCCTGGACGAGGTCGCCGAGGCCGGCTACGAGTGGATCGAACTCGGCCCCTACGGCTATCTACCCACCGACTCGGCCGTACTCCACGAAGAGATCACCCGCCGCAGCCTCAAGGTCTCGGCCGGCACCATCTTCACCTCGCTCCACCACGGCCCGTCCGTCTGGGACAAGACCTGGGCCCACGTCTCCGAAGTCGCCACCCTCACCCAGGCGATGGGCGCCAAGCACCTCGTCGTCATCCCCTCCTTCTGGCGGGACGACAAGACCGCCGAGGAGCTCGAACCCCGTGAGCTGACCGTCGAACAGTGGAAGCACCTCACCTCCGGCATGGAACGCCTCGGCAAGCGGGTACGCGACGAGTTCGGCCTGGACATCGTCGTCCACCCGCACGCCGACACCCACATCGACACGGAGGAGCACGTCGAGCGCTTCCTCGACGTCACCGACTCCGACCTCGTCAACCTCTGCCTGGACACCGGCCACTACGCCTACTGCGGCGGTGACAGCGTCAAACTGATCCGCACCTACGGCGAGCGGATCGGCTACCTCCACCTCAAGCAGGTCGACCCGGACATCCTCAGCGACGTCGTCGCGAAGGGCACACCCTTCGGCCCGGCCGTCCAGCAGGGCGTGATGTGCGAGCCGCCGCTGGGTGTACCGGCGCTACCTCCCGTCCTGGAAGCCGCCCAGGAACTGAACGTCGACCTCTTCGCCATCGTCGAGCAGGACATGTACCCCTGCCCGCCCGACCAGCCCTTCCCGATCGCCGAGCGCACACGGCGCTTCCTGCGCTCCTGCGGCGCGTGAGCGCAGCACGAGCGCGCGTAGGCCCCGGAGGGGCGGAGGACGCGGAGGGGCGGAGGACGCGGAGGGGCGGAGGACGCGGAGGGAGCGGAAAACTCAGAGGGAGCGCGTGCAGCCTGAGCCCGCGGGGCTCGAGCACGTAAGCAGCGCGAGTGCGTCAGTCAGCAGCGCGAGCGCATAAGCGACCGCGACCGTGACCGCGTAGCGACCGCGACCGCGACGGTGACCGCGCCTGATGGGATCCCCCCCTCGTGCGCTCATGCCCCGCTTCGCGCGCCACTCGCCTCCTCGTGCGCGCCCCGTACCTCCCCTCCTTCCCGCACACCTCCACCCTCGCGGCATGTGCATGCATGCCTACTTCCTCCCGTGCATGACTCGCGTGAGTGCCTTGCGCGCCTCCTCATACTCCGGCAACGATTACAGAGAGTAATCAGTTCCCAGGGTATTTCACAGTCCGTGAGAAGTGAAGGAGAGGGAGTGGAGAGGCGAGGGTGGAGGGTGGAAGAGATGGGAGTGGAAGGGATGGAGGGGGATGGGGGTTGGAGCTGCGGAACAAGGATGAAGGGAGAGGAGGGCGAGATGGGGTCAGGTGGCCCGGGCGGAGCGGGTGAGATGGCCCGGATGCGCGAGAGGCCAGGGGAGCCGGGCAGGCCGCAGTCCATGCGCGCGCAGGCGCGCGCATGGACGCATACGTAGGCGTAGCCGTAGGCCCGTGGGCGTAGCCGTGGATGGATGCGCAGCCGCGGATGTAGGTGCGGATGCGGTTGCGGGTGCGGATGCAGGTGCAGAGCGAGATGAGATGAAGGGTTGGACGGGATGAGTTCGTACGGGATGTTGGGTGTGGCGGTCATCGGTACCGGGCGGATGGGGGCCGACCATGTGCGCCGGATCGACGAGGTGATCAGTGGCGCCCGGGTGGCTGCGGTGGCCGATATCGATGCCGACCGGGCCAAGCACCTCGCCGACGGCATCGACGGGGCCGCCGCGTACAGCGACCCGGCCGCCGCCATGGACGACCCCGCGGTGGACGCCGTGCTGATCGCCTCGCCGGGGCCGGCGCACGAGGCGGCGCTGCTCGACGCGTTCGCACGGGATCTGCCGGTCCTGTGCGAGAAGCCGCTCACCCCCGACGCGGCCTCCGCGCTGCGGGTCCTGGAGGCGGAGCAGAAGCTGGGCCACCGGCGCGTCCAGGTGGGCTTCATGCGACGTTACGACGCCGGCTACCGCACCCTCAAGTCCCTACTGGAGCAGGGGACTTACGGCCGTCCGCTGATGCTGCACAACAAGCACCGCAACGCCGACACCCCGCCCGGCTTCACCAACGCGATGATGATCAACGACTCGGTGGTGCACGAGATCGATGTGACGCGCTGGCTGCTGGACGACGAGATCACCGCCGTCCGCGTCCTGCGCCCGGCCCCCAGCGGCAACGCTCCCGACGGGCTCAGCGACCCGCAGCTGATCCTTTTCGAGACGGCCGGCGGGCAGGTCGTGGACACCGAGCTCTTCGTCAACTGCGGCTTCGGCTACCAGGTCAGCTGCGAGGCGGTCTGCGAGAGCGGCACCGCCCGGATCGGCGACGACCACGGCGTCTTCGTCAACACGTCGGGCCGGTGGGGCGGCACCATCACCCCCGGTTTCGTGGAGCGCTTCGAGGAGGCGTACGACCGGCAGGTGCAGCGCTGGGTGGACGCCACCCGACGCGGCGAGGTCGAGGGCCCCAGTTGCTGGGACGGCTATGCGGCGGCTGCGGTGTGCGAGGCCGGGGTACTCGCGCAGGCCACCGGCGAGCGGGTCGCCGTCGAGCTGATCGACCGCCCGGCGCTCTACCGCTGAGGCCACGTCTCCTGAGGTCGCGACCCCTGAGGCCATGTCTCCTAAGGTCGCGTCCCCTGGGGTCGCGCCCCCTGAGGCCACGTCCCCTTTTGCCGACAGCCGTCCCCCGTGTTCCCCTTCTCTGTTCGCCCCGTTTCTCCCTGGTCCGCTGATCCCCCGTTCCCTCCGTTCCCTCCGTTCCCTCCGGTCCCTCCGGTCCCCTGCCCCCCTGATTCCCTGATCCCCTGATCTCGCCTCCCCCCTTCCCTTCCCGTTCCTTCCCTCCCTCCCCTCACTCCTCCCCGCCCCCTCCGACCGGCGAAAGGCCGCACCATGTGTACCGCCCCACTCCCCCACGCGTCCCGTATAGCCCCACCACCAGCCCGTACGCCCGACTGGAGCTGACCATGGCGGCTCCGACCAGCAAGACGGCACCCACCGGGGCCGAAGCCGGCTCCTCCGGCGGTCCGGACGGCGACTCCCGCGACGCCTCCGGGGCCCGCTCCGGGTCTCGCTCCGGGGCCCGCAGTGCCAAGCGCTTCATCGTCGGCATCGCTGCCATCGCCGCCCTCGGCGGCGCCCTGTTCGGCTACGACACCGGAGTGGTCTCCGGCGCCCTCCCCTTCATGGAGCGGCACTTCGGCCTCACCTCGCTCGGCGAGGGCATCATCACCAGCGCACTGCTGATCGGCGCGGCCTTCGGCTCGCTGGCCGGCGGCCGGATGTCCGACGCACTGGGCCGGCGCAACTCCCTGCTGTGGGCGGGCGCGGTGTTCATCGGCGGGGCGCTGGCCGTCGCGCTGGCGCCGACCGTACCGTTCATGGCCGTGGCCCGGTTCGTACTGGGTCTCGCCGTGGGCAGCGCCTCCGTCATCACGCCGCTCTACCTCTCCGAGATCGCGCCCCCGCACATCCGCGGCCGGCTGGTCTCCTTCAACTCCCTGATGATCGTCAGCGGTCAACTGCTCGCGTACCTCATCAACGCCGTACTGGCCCACTGGGAGGCGTGGCGCTGGATGCTGGGACTGGCCGCGCTGCCGGCGGTGGCGCTGTTCCTCGGTGTCCTCTTCCTGCCCGATACGCCGCGCTGGTACATCAGCCGGGGACGGCAGGCCGAGGCCGCCGAGGTGCTGCGCCGTACGCTGCCCGCCGACGACGTCCCCGCCGAGCTGCGCCGTATCGACCACGCCCGCAGCCTGGAGGCCGATGCGCAGCGCGGCGCTTGGCGGGAACTGCGTACGCCGTGGGTGCGGCGGCTGCTGCTGGTCGGCGTCGGGCTGGCGATCGTCCAACAGATCACCGGCGTCAACGCGGTGATCTACTTCGCCCCCAAGATCCTCGCGACGACCGGTCTGGGCACCAATGCCGCGATCACCGCCACCATCGCGGTGGGCGCCATCTCGGTCATCGCCACCGCGATCGGCATGTCGCTGATCGACCGGGTCGGGCGGCGCCCCATGCTGCTGGCCGGCCTGTCCGGTATGGCGCTCTCCCTGGGGCTGCTCGGCGCGGCCTTCCACCTTCCGCACTCCACCGCCGTCAGCTGCCTCGTCCTCGCGTTGATGGTCCTCTACATGGGGTTCATGCAGGCCACGCTGAACACCGGTGTCTGGCTGCTGCTCGCCGAGATGTTCCCGCTGAAGGTGCGCGGACTGGCCATGGGCGCCGCGGTGTTCGTGATGTGGCTGGTCAACTTCGGTGTGGCGCTGGCCTTCCCGGTGCTGCTCGACGCGGTCGGCGCGGGCATCACGTTCTGGCTCTTCGGCCTGATGTGCGTCCTCTCGCTGCTCTTCTGCAAGCGGTACGCACCGGAGACGAAGGGGCTGGCCCTGGAGGACCTGGAGCAGGAGCTGCGGAAGGCGGCCCAGGGGCCGGGGGCCGGCGAGACCGCGCGGGCCGGGCGGGGCTGAGACCGGGCGGTGTCCCGGACCCGTTACGGCCGTCCGATCCCGCCTCTGCCATCACTCCGCGAGGACCGTCCCCCGGCCCCGGCGGCCG
>NZ_KN708638.1:2911777-2927863 GCF_000805335.1 Streptomyces sp. CT34
GGCGTCTGCCCCACGTCCGTGGCGTCTGCCCCACGTCCGTGGCGTCTGCCCCACGTCCGCGGCATCTGTCCCGCCTCCATGGCGTGCGTCTGTCCCACCTCCCGGATATCCGACTGTCCCGCCCCCGTCACAGCCGTCCTGTGATCGTCACGGCTGTCACCGTTGCGCGGGCCTTCCGTCACAGCCGTACGACAGGCCCTCGCCGGTGGTCACGCACAGTCGTTGTCCGAGCACAAGGTGAGTGATCATCCCGCCGTGCGCAGCCCCCCGCCGGCTCCCCGGGCCGACCCTGCGCGCGGCGCCTAGGAGGTGCGCAGAGATGACCGAACGAAGGCTCTGGTCGTACAAGGAAATCGCCGCCCATATCCAGGTGCAGCCGGACACCGTGCGCTCGTACCGCAAGCACGGTTTGCTCCCCGACCCGGACCTGGTGGAGGGCGGAAAACCCTTCTGGTACGCGGACACGATCAGAGCGTGGGTGGCGCAGCGGCCCGGACAGCGCGGACGGCGCTGAACGGGCGGCGGCGCCACCGACGAGGGCTTGGGGCTGTGGCCCGGTGTCCGTACGGCGTCGGGCCACAGCCGACAACGTGCCGGCCCCGGCCGGAGGTTGTCGCCTCGCCCCCGCGCCGGTGTCACCCCGCCGGGCTCCTGTGCGACGCCCCCGGGTTCGTTGACGCACCGGCGTTCGCTCCGGGGTTCGCTCCCGCCCTTGCCCGGGCTCGCTCGCGGACGCGTCTCACGGTGCCTCCGGCGGTGGTGCCGTGGAGCCCCTGATCTCCAGTTCCGGGGCGACGAGTTGCCGGTCGGCGGGGGCGTCGGGGCGTGCCATCCGGTCCAGGAGACAGCGGGCGGCCCGGTGGCCGACCTCGTGGCTGGAGTTGTTGACGGAGTTGAGCCAGAGGTGCCGGATGCGGGCGAGGTAGGTGTTGTCGTAGCCGACGAGGGAGAGATCGGCGGGGACGGCCAGGTCCAGTTCCCCGGCGGCGGACAGTGCGCCGACGCCGGAGATGTCGTTGTAGGCGAAGACGGCGGTGGGGCGGATCCGGCCGCGCGCCGGGCTCAGGAGCCGTACGGCGGCGCGGTAGCCGCCCTCCTCGGTGCCGTCGCCGCTCTCCACCACGGCGCTCCCGGTCAGCCCGTGGGCGGCCATCGCGGCCTCGAATCCGCGCCGGCGCAGTTCGCCCGCCAGGCCCTGTCCGGCGATGTGGGCGATCCGCCGGTGGCCGAGGCGGATGAGGTGTTCGGTGGCGAGGCGGGCGCCGCGCTCGTCGTCGTTGGCGACGATGTCGACCCGCGGCAGCCGGGGTTCGTGGTTTCCCGCGATGACGGTCGGCAGCCGCTCGGCGACCTCGGCGAGTCCGGTGGTGTCCGGGAGGGTACCGACGACGACCAGGCCGTCGACCCGCAGTTCCTGGAAGGTGCGGGCGAACTCCTGACCGGTCCGCCGGTCCAGTCGGCCGTCGGCCATCAGCATCCGCAGACCGTGCGCGTGCAGAAGGGAGTTGAGGCCGTCGAGGACGTCGGCGTACCAGGGGTTGCGCATGTCGTTCAGCAGCACGCCGACGGTGTGCGTACGGCGGGCGACCAGGCTGCGGGCGGCGGCGTTGGGCCGGTAACCCAGCTCCTCGATGGCGCCCAGTACGGCCTGCCGCTTGGCGTCGCTGACGCGCGGTGAGCCCTGGAGGACGAGCGAGACCAGGGATTTGGACACGCCGGCGCGCTCGGCGACGCCGCGGATGGTCGGGGGGCGGTGCGGGCCGGACGTGTCCCGGGGCCCCGGCCTGTACTGGGCCGCCTTCTCGGTCGTCGCCTCAACCGGTACCGCAGCCATCGTCTCGGCGGGCACCTCAGCCGTCGTCTCGGCGGTTGCCTCAGTCGCCCTCGCGGTGGTTCTCCCGGCCGATCGCTTATTGGACCGTTCCATGGGCGGAGATCCTTCCATCGGGCCGGATCGGCGTCAACGCATCCCTTGCACCGCCCGGGTCCACACCGTGCCGCACCCCATCACACCCCACCTCGCCGTGCCGTACTCCGCCTCGCGGCACCATGCCGCAGCGCTCAACACCCCTGCGCAAGCCTTGACATGCCGACATACGGACATGCAGGGTTCCCGGGACGGAAGTTTTTGGACCGTTCCAATGCCCATCGTCGAGCCCCAATATCCATCGAGCCCGCGGCTGTTGAAGTGCGCGGCTGCGGGATCCGCGGCCACGGAGTCCGCAGCCTCCGCTCCGCAGCCATCGCGTCCGCGGTCACCGTGTCCAGCGCCGTCACGGCCACCGGCATCACGACCACGGCCCAGCCGTACCGTCCTCGGCCAGTACGACCCGGCGGGGCGCCCAGCGGTTCGCTCGGCGGCCCGCTTGACACTCCGTTCGGCACCCACCGCCCACCCCACCCGCCCCTCCCCGGAAGGGAACACCGCATGAAGATCGGCCTGATCGGCACCGGGCGCATCGGCGCGTTCCACGCCGCGACCCTGCAGAACGTCCCGGGCGTCACCGGCCTCGTGGTCGCCGACGCGGACTCCGCACGCGCCGCCGCGCTGGCGGACAGCCTCGGCGTACGGGCCGCCGGCAGCATCGAGGAGATGTACGCGCAGGGCCCGGACGCGGTGGTGATCACCGCCGCGACCAGTGCGCATGCCGCACTGATCCATCAGGCGCTGGACGCCGGCGTGCCGGTGTTCTGCGAGAAGCCGGTGGCGCTGGACGTACCGGGCACCGTCGAGGTGGTGGCGCGGGCGGAGGCCGGCAGTGTCCCCGTGCAGATCGGTTTCCAGCGGCGGTTCGACGCCGGGTACCGCGCCGCGCGGGAGGCGCTGCGCTCCGGTGAGCTGGGGTGGGTGCACACCCTGCGCGCCTGCACCAGCGACCGGACGCCCCCGCCGGCGGCGTTCATCCCCACCTCGGGCGGGCTGTTCCGGGACTGCAGCATCCACGACTTCGACATCCTGCGCTGGCTCACCGGCCGCGAGGTGGTCTCGGTCTACGCCCAAGGCGCCAACCGCGGAGCGGACTTCTTCACCGAGGGGGGTGACGTCGACACCTGCGCGGCGCTGCTGCGCTTCGACGACGACTCGCTGGCCACGGTCACCGCGACCCGCTACAACGGCGCGGGCCACGACGTGCGGCTGGAGGTGTGCGGTTCGCAGGGCGCCCGGTTCGTCGGGCTGGACGACCGTGCGCCGCTGCCGTCCGCCGAGCCGAAGCTGTCCTGGCAGCGGGCGGATGCCCCGTACGCCACCTTCATGGAGCGGTTCCACGACGCGTACGTCACCGAGCTCGGGGTCTTCGTCCAGGTGGCCGCGGGCCGTACACCCAGCCCCTGTTCACCGGCCGAGGCGCTGGAGGCGCTGTACGTCGCGGAGGCGTGCGAGCGTTCCCGCCGGACCGGGCAGCCGGTCGCGGTCGCGGAGGTGCGCGCCGGCGCGGGCAACGGCGGTTCGGTGCCCGGGGCGTGACGGTTCCCGGCGTCCTGGCGCACCTCGGCGTGCTGCCGTCGGCCGCGCTGGTGCTCGCCGCGCTGCTGGTGGGGGTCTCCAAGACCGCCGTCAGCGGCGTCGGCGCGCTGAGCGTCGCGCTGTTCGCGGCCGTGGTCCCCGCCCGGGAATCCACCGGGGCCCTCCTTCCTCTGCTGCTCGTGGGCGATGTGCTGGCCGTCCGTGCCTATCGCAGGCACACCGACTGGCCCGCGCTGCTGCGGCTGCTGCCGTCCGTCACGGTCGGCATCCTGCTCGGTGTCGTCTTCGTCGCCCGGACCGATGACGCCGTCATGCGGCGCACGATCGGCGCGCTGCTGCTGACGATCGTGCTGCACCATCTGTGGCAGCGGGCGCGCCGGCACCGCGCCGGACCGGCGTCGGCCGGACCAGCGGCAGGCGAACCGCCGTCGGCCGAACCGGCGTCGGGCGGTGGGCGGGAGCCGCGGGCGCGGGCCGCCGACCGGGAGCCGTGCGCCGGGGAGCCGTGCGCCGGGCCCGGCGGGGACGCGGCCCCGGTGGTGGCCGGCGCGGACCCGTCGCCGGTCCCGACCGCCGGGGCGGCCCGGACGCTCCGGGCGGCCCTGGCCGTCCGTGCGGTCCGTCCACGCCAGGGGCAGGCGGCTCGTCCGCGCCAGGGGCGCGCGGCCCGTCAACACCCAGTGCGGGCGGTCCGGCAACGCCAGGTGCGGGCGTCGCTCTTCGGGCTGATCGCCGGTTTCGCCACGATGGTTGCCAATGCCGGTGGTCCGGCGATGTCGTTGTACCTCCTCTCGGCCGGCTTCGGGGTGCTCGGTTTCCTGGGCACCGGGGCGTGGTTCTTCCTGATCGTCAATCTCGTCAAATTGCCGTTCAGCATCGGGCTGGGGCTGGTCACGCCCGGCGCGCTCGCCCTGGACGGGCTGCTGGCGCCGGCCGTGGTGGCCGGTGCGTTCCTGGGGCGGGCTCTCGTGCAACGGGTCGATCAGGCGGTCTTCGAGCGACTGGTGCTGGTCTTCACGGCGCTCTCCAGCGTCGGTCTGCTGCGCTGAGCGGGCCGACGCCGGACGGAGCCGCTGCGGGCTCCACCCGCCACTCGTGGGCCCGTATCAGATGCCCTTTCGGATACTCGACCTCGCACTCCCCTACGAGAGCGAACCCGGCTTTGCGGCAGACCGCGTTGGAGGCGGCGTTGGCCACCGAGGGGAAGGCGTGGAGCGTGCGGCGCCGGCCTTCGGCGCGGGCCGCCGCGATGACCGCGCACGCCGCGGCCGTGGCGATACCGCGGCCCTGATAGGAGGGGAGCACGCTCCAACCCGCCTCGTAGACCTGCTCACCGCGCCAGGTCGTCTCCCAGAAGCCGGTCGTGCCGACCGCCGCCCCTTCGGGCAGCAGCACCACGCGGAACATCTGCCCCGCTCCCTCGCCGTCGAGGTACCGGCGGTGGCGCATGGCTATCTGCTCGTCGGTCTCCGGGCCGCCCAAGTGCCGCGTCATCGCGGGGGTGTTGGCCTCGTGCAGCAGGGAGAGGTCGGCCACCGTCCACGGCTCGATCCGTACGTCCGGTTCCGCAGTCTCATGCGTCATGACCCCACGGTAGGTGCCGGCACTGACAATCACGCCGCGGTGGTGGAAGACGCCTGGTCACTGCCCTCTTCGCCGTCGCCGCGCCGGGTGTCGCCGTCGCCGCGCCGGGTGTCGCCATCGCCGTGCGGGGTTTCGCCGTCGCCGCTCGTGCCGGGTTCGGCGTGCAGTGCGCGGCGGCGCGAGGCCCATTGGACGGCGGTGCCGGTGGCGGCGACGACGGAGGAGACGCCGAGGCCGATGCCGGCGGCGTAGAGGGGGTTGCCGGCGGCGGCGCTGCCCAGGTAGCCGAGGCCGACGGAGTAGGTGGCCCACATCGTCTCGGCGACGGCGGCGCCGATGACGTATTTGCGCCGCGGATAGCGCAGCACTCCGGAGGCCAGGGCGCCGGCGATCCGGCCGCTGGGCAGGAACCGTACGGCGATCACGAAGGGCAGTCCGTAGCGCTGGATGCGCCGCGAGGTCCAGTCCAGTGCGACCCGGCGGCGCGGGCGGCGCAGCATCCAGGTGCGTACGGGGCCGCCGAACCGGCGGGCGGCGAGGTACATCAGGACGTCACCGAGGAGCGCGCTGCCGGCGACGATCGCGAGGATCAGGGGCAGGATCGCGCGGCCTTCGGAGGCGAGGACGCCGGCGGAGACGAGCAGCGCGGAGTTGGGGACCAGTGGCGGCAGGGTGGTGAGCGCCAGCAGGCCGTAGAGGGCGGGTACGTCCATCCGGCCGCCTCCTCGGTTCCGCTCCCCGAGTTCCGTACCCCAAGGCTGACGCGTGGCCGGGTGCGCGGCAACGCGGGCGCCCGGAGATTGGACTGATACCCCCAGGGGGTATAAAATCACTGCCGTCGGGAGGGACACCGGGCGCCACCGGCGCCCCTTGCGGCACGTGGGCCCCACACTGGACATCTCGCCCCACAGCGGCGCCCGCGCGTCCACGCACACGCAGCGCCACCGACATATCGGCATCACGAGGAGAAACCCATGGCCGAGAACAGCTCCTGCTGCACCCCTGAAGGCTCCTGCCACTCCGGCGGCACCGCCGTCCAGGCCGGCGAGGTGACCGCCACGTATCAGGTCACCGGCATGACCTGCGGCCACTGCGAGGGCGCGGTGTCGGCCGAGATCGGCGAGCTGGCCGGGGTCAGCTCGGTGCAGGCGGTCGCCGCCACCGGCCTGGTGACCGTGACCTCGAAGGCCCCGCTGGACGAGGAGGCCGTGCGCGCCGCAGTCGACGAGGCGGGCTACGAGCTCGTCGGCCGGGTCTGACCGGGTAGCCGCTCCGCCACACGGGCGCAGATCGAGCCCGCCGCCGGCGGGACGGTCTGCGCCTCGTGCGTATCGGGGTCCGGAGTCCGGGTTGCCGCATCGGGCGGGCAGCCGACCGGTCGGCCGGGGACGCGGTGACCGAATCGGGTCTTTCGTTCCACACGCCGGACTTCGGTGCCACCACCAGCCCGCGACTCACGAACTTTCACATATCTCTTACAACTGACACAACACCCATACCTACGGGCCTCGATCTCCAGATCGCAACCCTTGACCAGATTCGCCCCCATATGGCAAGAGACCCAGATCACACTCATCGGAACGTAACCATTGAGGGGGGTCGCGAGTCTAACCGGGCAGTGCAGGCACCCCGGCGGGGCTTGCACCGCAACAGCCGTGCCGGTCTTGGGGGATCGCGCCCGGCTACGCGTAGCCGGGGCGACGCGCCCGGGGAGCTTTGAGCGGCCCTCCCGTATGTGCGCGTCCCGGCAGAGCGCGGTACAACCCGGAACGCCCGGCCGGATCCCGTGGGGGGAATCCGCACCGGGACATGGGAAGCGCCCCGCACTCTGGACCCGTGGGGGGATCCGGAGGCGGGGCGCTTTCGTATGCCCGCTGACGGCCGGCCACCAGCCGCTCTGTGCCGCTTGCGCGATTATCGATCACCAGTGTGTATCGGCCGGTACCGCGCCGTCCGATACCCGATGGTCCGGCTCAGCGCTCCTGGACGGGCACGAAGTCGCGCTCGACGATGCCGGTGTAGATCTGCCGCGGACGGCCGATCCGGGAGCCCGGCTCCTTGATCATCTCGTGCCACTGGGCGATCCAGCCGGGCAGCCGGCCGAGCGCGAAGAGCACCGTGAACATCTCGGTCGGGAAGCCCATCGCCCGGTAGATCAGACCGGTGTAGAAGTCGACGTTCGGGTAGAGCTTGCGCTCGACGAAGTAGTCGTCGGAGAGCGCGTGCTCCTCCAGCTTGAGGGCGATGTCCAGCAGTTCGTCCGACTTGCCGAGCGCCGAGAGGACATCGTGCGCCGCCGCCTTGATGATCTTCGCCCGGGGGTCGAAGTTCTTGTAGACGCGGTGCCCGAAGCCCATCAGCTTCACGCCGTCTTCCTTGTTCTTCACCTTGCGGATGAAGGAGTCGACGTCGCCGCCGGTGGCCTGGATGCCCTCCAGCATCTCCAGCACCGACTGGTTGGCGCCGCCGTGCAGGGGGCCCCACAGGGCGTTGATACCGGCCGAGATCGAGGCGAAGAGGTTCGCCTGCGAGGAGCCCACCAGGCGCACGGTGGAGGTCGAGCAGTTCTGCTCGTGGTCCGCGTGCAGGATCAGCAGCTTGTCGAGCGCGCTGACCACGACCGGGTCCAGGTCGTACTCGGCGGCGGGGACCGAGAAGGTCATCCGCAGGAAGTTCTCCACGTACCCGAGGTCGTTGCTCGGGTAGACGACCGGGTGGCCGACCGACTTCTTGTACGCGTACGCCGCGATGGTCGGCAGCTTGGCCAGCAGCCGGATCGTGGAGATGGTTCGCTGCCGCTCGTCGAACGGGTTGTGGCTGTCCTGGTAGAACGTCGACAGCGCGCTGACCACCGACGACAGCATGGCCATCGGGTGGGCGTCCCGCGGGAAGCCGTCGAAGAAACGCTTGACGTCCTCGTGGAGCAGCGTGTGGTAGGTGATGTCCTGCTTGAAGTTCGCCAGCTCATCGACGGTGGGCAGCTCACCGTTGATGAGGAGGTAGGCGGTCTCGACGAACGTGCTGCGCTCCGCGAGCTGTTCGATCGGGTAACCGCGGTAACGAAGGATGCCCTGTTCACCGTCTAGATAGGTGATCGCGGATTTATACGCCGCGGTGTTGCCATAACCGGAATCCAGGGTCACCAGACCGGTCTGGGCGCGCAGCTTCGAGATGTCGAAGCCCTTGTCGCCGACACTGCTGTCGACGACCGGGTAGCTGTATTCGCCGTCCCCGTAACGCAGTACTACAGAGTTGTCGCTCACGTCATCCCTCACCGACGTTGTGCCTCTTCTTCGAGGTGCCCTGACTGCCTATACCTTCCCCCATTTGGACGTTGGATGTGCACTCGGGGTCGGCCATAGGGCCTCATTACGGCACTCAGTGCCGCGTTGGTGTCCATCCTGCTCCCCTTCGCCCCGATTGGGAAAGAGGAGCGACATCACATCGCTCCGACGAGCCGGTGATCGAGCGCCGTATGCCGCCGACCGGCGGATACGGTCCGTACGGCCTGCCCCAGGGCCCTCCGGGAGCCGACCAGCACCACGAGTCGTTTCGCCCGTGTCACGGCCGTATAGAGCAGATTGCGCTGAAGCATCATCCAGGCACTGGTGGTGACGGGAATCACCACCGCCGGATACTCGCTCCCCTGGGAGCGATGGATCGTCACCGCGTAGGCATGGGCGAGTTCGTCGAGCTCGTCGAAGTCGTACGGAACCTCCTCGTCCTCGTCCGTGAGGACCGTCAGCCGCTGCTCGTCGGGGTCGAGGGCGGTGACCACCCCCACCGTGCCGTTGAAGACGCCGTTGCGGCCCTTCTCGTAGTTGTTCCGGATCTGGGTGACCTTGTCCCCGACGCGGAAGACCCGGCCGCCGAAGCGGCGCTCGGGAAGGTCCGGGCGGGCCGGGGTCACCGCCTGCTGGAGGAGGCCGTTGAGCGCCCCCGCACCGGCCGGGCCGCGGTGCATCGGGGCCAGCACCTGGACGTCCCGGCGCGGGTCCAGGCCGAACTTCGCCGGGATCCGGCGCGCCACCACGTCGACCGTCAGCCGGGCCGCCTCCTCCGCGTCCTCCTCGGCGAACAGGAAGAAGTCCCGCAGGCCGGTGGTCAGCGGCGGCACTCCGGAGTTGATGCGGTGCGCGTTGGTGACCACCCCGGACTGCTGGGCCTGGCGGAAGATCCTGGTCAGCCGTACCGCCGGCACGGGGCCCGGCTCGGCCAGCAGATCCCGCAGCACCTCGCCGGCGCCGACCGACGGCAGCTGGTCGACGTCCCCCACCAGCAGCAGATGGGCGCCCGGCGGGACCGCCTTGACCAGCTTGTTGGCCAGCAGCAGGTCGAGCATCGACGCCTCGTCGACCACCACCAGATCGGCGTCCAGCGGGCGGTCCGCGTCATAGGCGGCGTCCCCGCCCGGCTTGAGCTCCAGGAGGCGGTGGACGGTGGACGCGTCCGCTCCGGTCAGCTCCGCGAGCCGCTTGGCCGCCCGGCCCGTGGGCGCCGCCAGCACCACCTTGGCCTGCTTGGCGCGGGCCAGCTCGACCACCGAGCGGACCGTGAACGACTTGCCGCAGCCCGGCCCGCCCGTGAGCACCGCGACCTTGCGGGTCAGCGCCAGCCGGACCGCCGCCTGTTGCTCGGGCGCCAGCTCCGCGCCCGTACGCCGGGCCAGCCAGGCCAGCGCCTTGTCCCAGACCACGTCCCGGAACGCGGGCATCCGGTCCTCGTCCGTACGCAGCAGCCGGGTCAGCCGGCCGGCCAGCGAGATCTCGGCGCGGTGGAACGGCACCAGATAGACCGCGGTGACCGGACTGCCGTCCTCCGCGCCCGGCACCTTCTCGCGGACCACGCCCTCCGGGTCGGCGGCCAGTTCGGCGAGGCAGTCGATGACCAGGCCGGTGTCCACCTGGAGCAACTTCACCGCGTCCGCGATCAGTTGCTCCTCGGGCAGGAAGCAGTGACCCTGGTCCGTCGACTGCGACAGGGCGTACTGGAGGCCCGCCTTGACCCGGTCCGGGCTGTCGTGCGGAATGCCGACCGCCTGCGCGATCCGGTCGGCGGTGAGGAAGCCGATGCCCCAGACGTCGGCGGCGAGGCGATAGGGATGGTTCCGCACCACGGAGATGGAGGCGTCGCCGTACTTCTTGTAGATCCGCACCGCGATGGACGTGGACACCCCGACACCCTGGAGGAAGACCATGACCTCCTTGATGGCCTTCTGCTCCTCCCAGGCCGCGCCGATCAGCTTCGTGCGCTTGGGGCCCAGGCCGGGCACCTCGATGAGGCGCCCGGGGTCGGACTCGATCACGTCGAGGGTGTCGATGCCGAAGTGCTCGGTGATGCGGTCGGCGATCCGCGGGCCGATGCCCTTGATCAGGCCGGAGCCCAGATAGCGGCGGATGCCCTGGACGGTGGCGGGCAGGACCGTGGTGTAGTTCTCGACCGTGAACTGCTTGCCGTACTGGGGGTGGGAGCCCCAACGGCCCTCCATACGGAGCGACTCCCCCGGCTGCGCGCCCAGCAGGGCCCCGACGACGGTCAGCAGATCGCCCGAGCCGCGGCCCGTATCGACGCGCGCGACCGTATAGCCGCTCTCCTCATTGGCATAGGTGATCCGCTCCAGGACCCCTTCCACCACGGCTGCGTTGACCATGACTCGACGGTACCGCCGGGGTGTGACAGGGGGTGGCGGGTGGGGCGGTTCCCCGGCCGGGGAGGAGCGGGGCTTGCCCGGAGGAGGGGGGCCTTGCCCGGGGTGGGCTTGCCGGGTGGGGGCCTCCAGGGCTGGGGGCCTCCGGGCTGGGGGGCTGGGGGCTTCCCCCGCCCCCCCCCCCCCCCCCCCCCCCCCCCCCCCCCCCCCGGGGGGGGGGGGGGGGGGGGGGGGGGGGGGGGGAGAAGGTGAGAGCTCCGTGCGCGCCCTCAGCCGACGTGTGTGGTGAAGCGTTGCACGACCTCGGCCAGGACCTCCGTGCCGTCGCGCGCCCACAAGGCCGGGTTGAAGATCTCGACCTCGATGGGGCCCCGGTAGCCGGTCGCGTCCACCTGCTGCCGGAACCACCGCAGGTCCACCGAGCCGTCGCCCAACTGCCCGCGCCCCAGCAGGACACCCGCCGGCAGCGGTGTGATCCAGTCGGCGAGCTGGAAGGCGGCGATCCGCGACACGGCGCCGCCGATACCCTCCGAGCCGCCGGTAACTCCGGTAGCTCCGGTACTTCTCGCACCACCGGTGACGCCGGTACTTCCCGCGCCACCGGTACCTCTCGCACCACCAGTGACGCCGATACCTCCCACGCCACCAGCACCGCCCGCACCACCGGTGACGCCGGTACTTCCGGCGCCACCGGCACCTCCCACGCCACCGGCACCATCCGCACCACCGGCACCCCCCGCACTGCCGGTACCGCCCGCGCGGGCGATCTGGGTGCCCACCGTGTCGTCCCACCACAGGTGGTAGGTGTCCACGACCACGCCCACCCGGTCCGCGGGGAACCGCTCGGCGAGGTCGAGGGCCTGGGCGAGCGTGGAGACCACGCACCGGTCGGCGGCGTACATCGGGTGCAGGGGTTCCAGGGCCAGCCGTACGCCCCGCTCGGCGGCGTACGGGGCCAACTCGGCGAGTGCGTCGGCGATCCGCTCCCGGGCGCCGGCCAGGTCTCGGCTGCCGGGCGGCAGTCCGCCGGAGACCAGGACCAGGGTGGTGGTGCCGAGGGCCGCGGCCTCCTCGATGGCGGCTCGGTTGTCCGCGAGGGCGGTACGCCGCTCCCCGGGGTCCTCGGCGGTGAAGAACCCGCCCCGGCACAGGCTGGTGACCGCGATCCCGGCATCCCGTACGAGCCGGGCAGCCGCCGCGGTCCCGTATTGCCGAACCGGCGCGCGCCACAGGCCCACGCCCCGTACGCCCGCCCGTGCGCAGCCGTCCACCAGGTCGGGCAGCGACCACTGCCGGAGGGTCTCCTGATTGAGGCTCAGGCGGGCGAGGAGGGCGGAGTCGGCGGGGGTGGATGTGGAGGCAGAGGTGGGGTCGGAGTCGTGGTGCGTACCGCCCCCGCCGGCGCATCCCTCTCCCACCAGTCCCCCCAGTCCCCCCATGCCCCCGGTGTCGCCCGTGCCCGTCGCAGCCGTCGCGCCGCCCGTCACGTGTCCCGCTCCGTCGGCCGTGCCGGCGCGCCGTACCGCGCCGTTGCCGCCGGCTGCGGCTGCGGTTCCGCTGCGCCGTACACCGTCAGCAGGGTGCGTATTCTGGTGGCGGCCAGTTCCGGGTCGGGGAACAGGCCGAGACCGTCGGCCAGTTCGTAGGCGCGGCGCAGGTGGGGCAGGGAGCGGGCCGACTGGAGGCCGCCGACCATGGTGAAGTGCGACTGGTGGCCGGCGAGCCAGGCGAGCAGCACCACGCCGGTCTTGTAGTAGCGGGTGGGTGCCCGGAAGAGGTGGCGGGCGAGTGGCACGGTCGGGTCCAGGGTGGCGCGGAAGGCGGCCGTGTCCCCGGTGTCCAGGAGGCGGAGGGCCCCGGCGGCCAGGGGGGCGAGCGGGTCGAAGACGCCGAGCAGGGCGTCGCTGAAGCCGTGGGCGTCGCCGGCGATCAGCTCGGGGTAGTGGAAGTCGTCGCCCGTATAGCAGCGCACGCCCTTCGGGAGGCGGCGGCGCAGTGCCACTTCCCGTGGGGCGTCCAGGAGGGAGACCTTGACGCCGTCCACCTTGGCGGGGTGGTCGGCGATGATGTGCAGCAGCGTCTCCGTGGCCGTCTCCAGGTCCCGGCTGCCCCAGTAGCCGGTCAGTGCCGGGTCGAACATCGGGCCGAGCCAGTGCAGGATCACCGGGCGGGTGGTCTGGCGCAGCAGGTGCCCGTAGAGGTCGCGGTAGGTGTCGGGGCCGCCGGCGAGCGCGGCCAGTTGGCGGGAGGCCATCAGGACGGGCTGGGCGCCGGCCTCCTCGGCGAGGGTGAGCTGTTCCTCGTAGGCGGCGCGGACGTCTGCCAATGTACCTCCGTGCGGCGGGAGTTGGTCGGTGCCGGTGCCGCAGGCGATCCGGCCGCCGGTGGCTCTGGCCTCGGCGGCGGAGCGGCGGATCAGCTCGGCCGCGCCGCTCCAGTCCAGGCCCATGCCGCGCTGTGCGGTGTCCATCGCCTCGGCGACGCCCAGGCCGTGTGCCCAGAGGTGGCGGCGGAAGGCGAGGGTGGCGTCCCAGTCCAGGGCGGCCGGGCCGTCCGGGGTGGTGTCGGCGTGCGGATCGGCGACCACGTGGGCGGCGGCGAAGACGGTGCGGGAGCGCGGCGGGGGCTGCCCGGTGGTGGCCGCGGCGGCCCCGGGGGCGGTCACCGGGGCAGCTCCGGTACGGGGAGCCGGCGGCCCTCCTTCGAGGAGCGCAGGCCCAGTTCGGCGAGCTGGACGCCGCGGGCGCCGGCCGTCAGGTCCCGGTGCCAGGGCTCGTCGCGCACCACGTGGCGCAGGAAGAGCTCCCACTGGGCCTTGAACGCGTTGCCGAAGTCGGCGTTGTCCGGGACCTCTTGCCACTGTCCGCGGTAGGAACCGGTGGCGGTGCTGTCGGGGATGTCGGGATTCCAGACGGGTCTGGGGGTGCCGGCGCGGTGCTGGACACGGCAGCGGCGCAGCCCGGCGACGGCCGATCCCTCGGTGCCGTCGACCTGGAACTCCAGCAGTTCGTCGCGGTGGACCCGCACCGCCCAGGAGGAGTTGATCTGGGCGGTGATGCCGCCGTCCAGTTCGAAGATGCCGTAGGCGGCGTCGCCGGCGGTGGCCTCGTAGGGTGTGCCGGACTCGTCCCAGCGGCGCGGGATGTGCGTGGTGACCCGCGCCTGGACGGACCGGACCGTGCCGAACAGCTCGTGCAGGACGTATTCCCAGTGGGGGAACATGTCGGCCGCGATGCCGCCGCCGTCCTCGGCGCGGTAGTTCCAGGAGGGGCGCTGCGCCTGCTGCCAGTCGCCCTCGAAGACCCAGTAGCCGAACTCGCCCCGTACGGACAGGATGCGGCCGAAGAAGCCGCCGTCCACCAGGCGGCGCAGCTTGCGCAGTCCGGGCAGGAAGAGCTTGTCCTGGACGACGCCGTGTTTGACGCCGGCGGCGTCGGCCAGCCGGGCCAGTTCCAGTGCGCCCGCCAGGTCGGTGGCGGTGGGCTTCTCCACGTAGAGGTGCTTGCCGGCGGCGATCGCCTTCTTGACGGCGTCGGTGCGGGCGGCGGTGATCTGCGCGTCGAAGTAGACGGCGATGGTGTCGTCGGCCAGTACGGCGTCGAGGTCGTCGCTCCAGTGCTCCAGGCCGTGGCGTTCGGCGAGCGCCCGGACCTTGTGCCCGGAGCGGCCGACGAGCACCGGCTCCGGCCAGATCACCGTTCCGTCGCCCAGGTCGAGGCCGCCTTCCTCGCGCAGTGCGAGGAGGGAGCGGACCAGGTGCTGGTGGTGCCCCATGCGCCCGGTCACGCCGTTCATGGCGATGCGTACGGTCGTGCGTGTCACGGTCCGGCCCCTCTCGCTCGCGGCAGGTCGTTCGGTCGCGTGGGGTGCGTGGGTGGGGTGGGTTGGCCGGCGGCGCTTCCCGTCGCGGGTGAAGCTAGCCTGCGCGGCGCGGCGGGGACAAGAGGGCACCACGGGCGGCGGGGCGCTGGGCGAAGCGGCCTCCGACCTTGCGCAGTGCACCGCCTTCAGGGCGGTGGTGAAGCGCATCCCGCGAGGATCTCTCAGCGGGCCGGGTTCGGGCCGGCCGCCGAGGAGCCGCACCACAGTTTCGGGCAGGACCTGGTCGGGCAGGACTGGCGACTGGCGCTGACGTAGCGGACGGCGCGGCGGTCCGTCCGGTAGGGGCGGTGGCCGGGCCGGCCGAACCGCCGGCGCGGGTGGTACGGACGCGGACGGTACGGGAGGCGCGATGGGCGGCGGGGGCGGCTCGGCGCGGGCGCGGTTCGCGTTCTCGACGCTGGGGGTGCCGGGGATGCCGGTGGCCGAGGTGCTGCGGCTGGCGGTTGGTGCCGGGTATCAGGGGGTGGAGCTGCGGGCGCATCCGGAGGAGCCGGTGCATCCGCTGCTCGGTGCTCGTGAACGGGCCGCGGTGCGCGGGCAGTTCGCGGAGGCGGGGGTGGCGGTCCTGGCCGTCGCCGGGTACGCCCGGGTCGCGGCGGCGGTCCGGGATGCCGCGGGTGAGGCCGAGCTGGCGCGGGAGCTGTCCGAACTGGTGCTGCTGGCCGCCGATCTGGGGGCGCCGTATGTACGGGTCTTCCCCGGTGGCGGTGCGCGGCCGGAGCGGGCGGCCCGTGCGGATGCGGTGCGGCGGCTGCGGGCGGTGGCGCCGCTCGCCGCGGAGCGCGGGGTGCGGGTGCTGCTGGAGACCCATGACTCGCATCGCACCGGGGCGTCGGCCGCCGGGATCCTGGGCGCGGTGGGGCGGCGGCAGGCAGGGGCGCTGTGGGACGTGCTGCACTGCTGGCTGGGCGGGGAGGCGCCCGCCGAGACATATGCCGCGCTGGCGCCGTATCTGGGGTATGTGCAGGTCAAGGACGTCGCCTCGGCGGACGATCTGACGCCGCTTCCGCTGGGGGCCGGGGTGCTGCCGCTGCCCGCCGTGGTGGCGCTCGGCCGGGAGGCCGGCGGCTGGCTCTGCTGGGAGTACGAGCGGCGCTGGTATCCGCGGGCGGCCGGGCTCCCCGGGCTGCTGGCCCGGGGCCGCGAGCATCTGGAGCGGCTGCTGGACGGGGCCGGCGGGCGGCCCGGCGCCGGCGCTCCGACGGGTAGCTGACCGGGGGGGCGCGCCGGCCGTCGGAGCGCCCGCCGGCCCGCCCCACCACACCCCCGCGCGCCCCGCAATCCCTGGGCGGCACAGGGTTCGTGGGTCGTTGACCGGCCCTGGGATTCCGGCTATCCGTGTCTCCTTGGACGTTTCCTTCACATGTTCGAGGAAGCCCTCCGGAAGGAGCGCAGATGCACTCCAGACGTACCGTCCTGACCACCGCCGCCGCGGCAGCCGCCGCAGCCGCACTCGGCGACCGGCCCGCGCACGCCGTCGAACCCCGGCCCCCCCCCCCCCCCCCCC
>NZ_KN708638.1:2927873-2929684 GCF_000805335.1 Streptomyces sp. CT34
CCTCTCTCACCCGCCCGGTGTCCCCCGCCGCCCTGGACCGGCTGCGCCGGATCGTCTCCCGTATGACGCCCGAGGAGAAGGTGGGGCAGCTCTTCGTGATGCGGGTGTACGGGCACTCCGCGACCGACCCGGACCCGGCCGACGCGGCGGCCAACCGCAAGGAGATCGGGGTCTCGGACGCCGCCGAACTCATCGCCAGGTACCGGGTCGGCGGCATCATCTACTTCGGCTGGGCGCACAACATCCGTGACCCGCACCAGATCGCCGACCTCTCCAACGGCATCCAGCAGGCCGCCGCCGCGCTGCGCGTCCCCGTACCGGTGCTGATCGCCACGGACCAGGAGCACGGCGCGGTGGCCCGGATCGGCGCGCCGGCGACGCTGTTCCCCGGGGCGATGGCGCTCGGCGCGTCCGGGTCCCGGCAGGACGCCCGTACGGTGGGGCGGATCTCCGGCCGGGAGCTGCGCGCGATGGGCATCCGGCAGGACTACGCGCCGGACGCGGACGTCAATGTGAACCCGGCCAACCCGGTGATCGGCGTACGGTCCTTCGGTGCCGATCCGCACGCGGTGTCCGGTATGGTCGCCGCGCAGGTGCGCGGCTATCAGGCGGCGGGGGTCGCGGCCTGCGCCAAGCACTTCCCCGGGCACGGCGACACGGACACCGACAGCCACGTCGGGCTGCCGTACATCCACCACTCCGCGCACGAGTGGGAGCGGCTGGACGCGCCGCCGTTCCGGGCCGCGATCGCCGCCGGCATCGACACGATCATGACGGCGCACATCGTCGTGCCCGCCTTCGACCCCAGCGGGGACCCGGCCACCCTCTCCCGTCCGATCCTCACCGGCATCCTGCGCGAACGCCTCGGCTACGACGGGGTGGTGGTGACGGATTCGCTGGGCATGGAGGGCGTACGGGAGAAGTACGGGGACGCCCGGGTACCGGTGCTGGCGCTGCGGGCCGGGGCCGACCAGCTGCTGAACCCGCCGGATCTGCCGCTGGCGTACCGCGCCGTCCTGCGGGCGCTGGCGGGCGGGGAGCTGAGCGGGCGGGAGATCGACGCCAAGGTGCTGCGGATCCTGCTGCTCAAGGAGCGCCGCGGGCTGTTCGCCGACCCGTACACCACTCACCGGGCGGTCGACCGGGTGGTGGGGACCCGCGGCCATCTGGCCACCGCGGACCGGATCGCGGACCGCACCACCACACTGCTGCGCAACGACGGCGGGGTGCTGCCGCTGTCCCCGCGGCGGGCGGGCCGGTTGCTGGTGGTGGGCGCGGACCCGGCCGCGCCGACCGGGACCGGGGGCCCGCCCACCAGGGTCCTGGCACAGGCACTGACCGGGCTCGGGTTCACGGCCACCGCGCTGCCCACCGGGACGGCGCCGACCCGGCCGCAGATCGACCGGGCGACGGCGGCGCTGGCGGAGCGGGACGCGGTGGTGGTGGCCACGTACGACGTCACCGCGTCGTCGCCGCAGCGGGATCTGGTCGCCGCGCTGCTGGCCACCGGGAAGCCGGTGGTGCAGCTGGCGGTCCGCAATCCTTACGACATCGCGCAGTTGGACGGGGTCAGGGCGGGGCTGGCGAGCTATGCGTGGACGGATGTGGAGCTGCGGGCGGCGGCCCGGGTGATCGCCGGCCGGCGGGATCCGGTGGGCCGGCTGCCGGTGGCGATCATGCGCGCGGACGCGCCGCGGACCGTGCTGTACCCGATCGGCCACGGGCTGAAGTACTGAGCCGGGCAGGGCCGTTGCGGCCGGCCCCCCGCGACCGCCGGCTCCCCGCGACCGGCTGCCGGTGGCCGGTCGCGG
>NZ_KN708638.1:2929694-2948445 GCF_000805335.1 Streptomyces sp. CT34
CCGTGCGGTCACGGTCGCAGCGTCGTCATCCGGTGCAGCTCCGCCCCGTCCAGGTTCCTGTCGTACGGGGCCCGGTCGGTGACCCGGCCGTTCGCGGGGACCGGGAGCCCGGCCCAGGAGAGGAGTTCGGCGGTGGCCTTGGTGCGGTCGGCGTCCTTCAGCCTGGCGATGTCGGCGCCGTGGTTGCCGCCGGCGACGGTGAAGACGAACGAGTCCCGGGCGCCCTTGCCGAGCTCGAAGTGCTTGGCGCTCCACGGGTCGTACTGCCCGTTGACGAACATCATGTGCCGGGCGTGGTGGCGCACCCAGCGGTCCACGTCCGGCATGGCGCGTCTGTCGAACGCCATGGGGATCTCGCGCGGCACGAACGTGCGGGAGTCGTTGATGCCGGGGTAGCGCAGCAGGTCCCGGATGTTGGGGTAGTGGTACTTGGGCTCACCGAGCTGGGTGCCCGCCTGGTAGTAGTACGGCAGGTACTTCTCCAGGCCCTGGTCGGTGTAGGAGTCGAAGCCGCCGACCTTGTCGATCCACCGGTACAGCACGTCGGTCGAGGCGTCGGCCTTGGGGATCGTGGCGCAGGCGGTCTCGGCGGGCTGGTACTGCCAGAAGCCGAACACCAGGTCCGTGACGAGGACTTCGTAGGCCCGGTCGGCGTTGCCGATCAGGGTGAAGGTGCGCTTGTTCTCGCCGGCCCACTTCTCGTAGCGGTTGACGATCTCGTCGCGGCGCAGCAGCGCCGCCCGCTCGACGGTGGCGACGTCGGCGCGGCACCGGGCGCTGCCGACGGTGGCGAAGAAGCGGTCGTAGGGCGCGGTGTCGGCGCGGTTGGTGTCGTTCGGGGCGACGTAGGCGACGGTGCCGTTCATGTCGTGCGGGAAGAAGCGGCGGTAGTACGTGGCCGTCATGCCGCCCTTGCTGCCGCCGGTGGCGATCCAGTGCCTGGGGTAGAGGGCGTGCAGCGCCCGGAAGATGCGGTGCTGGTCGGTGGCCGCCTGCCGGATGTCCAGCTTCTTCCAGTCGGTGGGGGTGGGGCGCGACGGCGTGAAGTAGCGGTATTCCAGGGAGACCTGGTTACCGTCGATGATCTTGGTGGGTTCGCTGCGGGACGGTGTGGTGCTGACGTTGTAGCCGGAGGTGAAGAACACCGTCGGGCGGTCCACCGACCTGTGCAGCACGGTCAGCCGCTGCTGGAAGGTGCCCCGCTCCGGGTGCCGGTGGTCGATGGGCTGGGTGTAGTCGAGGACGAAGTAGCGGTAGCCGTCGACCGGCTTCTCCTCGATCAGGCTCATACCGGGGATCGCGAGGATCCGGTCCTTGATGTCCCGGCCGGCGTCGTCGCCGCGCGCGGTGGCGGCGCCGGCGTGCCGGACGCCGTCGCCGTTCGGCTCGGCGGCGGTGGCCGCTCCTGCCGAGGTGCTGCCGGCGGTGGCCGTGCCTATGAGCACGGCGAGCGACAGCAGCCATCTGCTGGCCTTCTGCATGCGCCCTCCCCTTGGGATAGCAAAGGTCGGGCCGAACCTATCCGTGGGGAGGGGGCGCCACCAGCCTCCATTGCGGCGAGGGTGGCGCTCGGGTGGCCTGATCCCGTCGGTGCCGCGGGCGCGGGGCCGGGGCCGGTCCGGCCCGCACCCGCCGGACAGGCCCTACACGGCCAGCGGCTCTTCCTCGCCGGTGAACGTGCGCCACAGCTCCGCGTAGCGGCCGTCGCGGGCGAGCAGCTGGGCGTGGGTGCCGTCCTCGACGATCCGGCCGTGGTCCAGCACCACGACCCGGTCGGCGCGGGCGGCGGTGGTGAGGCGGTGGGCGACGATCAAGGTGGTGCGGCGCGCCGGGGGTCCCCCCGGACGGAGTCTGGGGGAGCTCGATGAGGGGATTGGGGTCTCCCCTGTGCATGGGGGTCCCCCCTGCTCGAGCGGAGTCGAGAGCTCGGGGGAGGAGTTGAGAGCTTGGGGAAGGTCGGGCGACGGGTGGGCGGTGCGGCGGCCTGTGAGGCGGTCGGTGGCCCGGTTGACGACGGCTTCGGTGGCCAGGTCCAGGGCGGCGGTCGCCTCGTCGAGCAACAGCACGTCGGGGTCGACGAGTTCGGCGCGGGCCAGGGCGAGCAGCTGACGCTGGCCGGCGGAGAGGTTGCGGCCCCGCTCGGCGACCTCGTGGAGGTAGCCGCCGTCCAGGGTGGCGATCATGGTGTGGGCGCCGACGGCCCGCGCGGCGGCCTCCACCTCGGCGTCGGTGGCGTCCGGACGGCCGTAGGCGATGGCGTCGCGGACCGTGCCGGCGAAGAGGTAGGACTCCTGGGGGACGATGCCGAGCCGGCGGCGGTAGCCGGTCAGGTCCAGCTCGCGCAGGTCGGTGCCGTCGACACGGACGGCGCCCGAGGTCGGGTCGTAGAAGCGGGCGACCAGCTTGACGAGGGTGGACTTGCCGGCGCCGGTCTCTCCGACGAAGGCCACCGTCTGGCCCGCGGGGATGGTGAGGTCGATACCGGACAGCGCCTGCTCGTCGTGCCGGCCGTAGTGGAAGTGCACGGCGTCGAAGGCGATGTCGCCGCGCAGCGAGGGAACCGGGCGGGGCTGCGCGGCGGCCGGGGTGGAGGTCCGCTCGCCGAGCAGCTCGCCTATGCGGCGCAGCGAGACGGACGCCTGCTGGTAGCCGTCGAAGACCTGGGAGAGTTGCTGCACGGGCGCGAAGAACAGGTCGATGTACAGCAGATACGCGACCAGGGCGCCGGCGGTGAGGGTGTGTGCGCCCACCCGGTCGGCGCCGACGATCAGCACCAGGGCCGCCGCCACGGACGACAGCAGCTGGACGAAGGGGAAGTAGACGGATATCAGGAACTGGCCGCGCACCCGGGCCCGGCGGTAGGCGTCGCTGCGGGTGGCGTACCGCTCGGAGCCGTGGCCCTCGCGGCGGAACGCCTGGACGATGCGGAGTCCGGCGACGCTCTCCTGGAGGTCGCCGTTGACGACACTGATCCGCTCGCGGGCGAGTTCGTACGCCTTCACGCTCTGCCTGCGGAAGACGTAGGTGGCGGCGATCAGCGGCGGGAGGGTGACGAAGACGACCAGGGCGAGCTGGACGTCGATGGCGAGCAGGGCGACGAGGATGCCGAAGAAGGTCAGCAGCGAGACGACGGCGGTGACCAGCCCGGTCTGGAGGAAGGTGGACAGCGCGTCCACGTCCGTGGTCATCCGGGTCATGATCTTTCCGGTGAGCTCGCGCTCGTAGTAGTCCAGGCCGAGGCGCTGGAGGTGCGCGAAGATCTTGACGCGGAGGGAGTACAGGACCCGCTCGCCGGTGCGGCCGGTCATGCGGTTGGAGCCGATCTGGGCGGCCCATTGGGCGAGGACGACGAAGAGGGCGAGGCCCGCGGCGGTCCAGACGCCGGCCAGGATGCCGCGGCGTACGCCCTCGTCGATGCCCTGCCGGATGAGGACCGGCACCAGCAGGGAGGCGATCGCGTCCACCGCGACCAGGGCGAGGGCGACGGCGAGCGGGCCGCCGAAGCCGCGCAGCAGCCGGCGCAGGCCGTAGGCGGTCTCGGGGCGGACGGCGGCGGCCTCGTCGATGTCCGGGGTGTCGGTGGCCGGGGGCAACGCGGCGACCCGGTCGAGGAGTTCGGGGGGTGGGGGTCCCCCCGCTCGAACGGAGTTGGGAGTGGGGGAAGGCATACCGGCCGGCGCGCCGGCGATGCCCGGTCCGGCGGCGCCGGATGCCCGGGGTGCCGGGCCGGCCGCGCCCGCCTCGGCCTCCTGCTCGCGGCGGACCCACAGTTCGGGGGTGATCCCGCCGACCGCCGCGGCCCCGGCCTCGCGTTCGGCGGCGCGGTCGGCCGAGTCGCCGGGGGCGCCGTCGACCAGGCCGCCGGGCCGCAGGGCGCCGCCGACCGGCGCTCCCGGCACTCCGCTGGTCCCGCCGGCGGCGAACCCGCCTGCGAAGGCCCCCATCTCCGAACCCTCGGCTCCGAGGGCGCCCCAGTCCGCGCCCGCCGGGTCGTGCTCGATACCGGCCAGTTCCTCCGGGTCGGTCAGCAGCCTGCGGTACAGGGCGCAGCGCTCGGCCAGTTCCTCCTGGGTGCCGATGTCCACCAGCCGTCCGCCGTCGAGGACGGCGACCCGGTCGGCGAGCGCCAGGGTGGAGGCGCGGTGGGCGATCAGCAGCGTCGTACGGCCCGCCATCACCCCGCGCAGCGCCTCGTGGATCTCGTGCTCGACCCGGGCGTCGACCGCGGAGGTGGCGTCGTCCAGGACCAGCAGGCGGGGGTCGGTGAGGATGGCGCGGGCCAGCGCGACCCGCTGGCGCTGGCCGCCGGACAGGGTCAGGCCCTGTTCGCCGACCGTGGTGTCGTAGCCCTCGGGGAGCTCGGATATGAAGCCGTCGGCCTGGGCGGCGCGGGCGGCGGCCCGGATCTGCTCGTCGGTGGCCTCGGGATGGCCGTAGGCGATGTTGTCGCGGATCGCGTCGGAGAACAGGAAGCTGCTCTCGGGGACCAGGCCGATGGCGGCGCGCAGCGACTCCAGGGTCAGCTCGCGGACGTCGTGGCCGCCGACCAGGACGCGGCCCGCGGAGACGTCGTAGAAGCGCGGCAGCAGCAGCGAGACGGTCGACTTTCCGCTGCCGGAGGTGCCGACGACGGCGACGGTCTCACCGGCTTCGATGCGGAGCGAGAAGTCCTCCAGGACGGGGCGGAGGGCGGGGGCGCCGTCCTCCTCGGGGGAGGCGCCGCCGGGTGCGTAGCCGAACGTCACCTTGTCGAAGACCACGGTCGCCGGGGCGTCCGCGGGCAGCTCGTGGGCGTCGGCGCGCTCCTCGATGGTCGGTTCGGTGTCGATGAGCTCGTAGACCCGCTCCACGCCGGCGCGCGCCTGCTGGCCGACGGTCAACATCATCGCCAGCATCCGGACCGGCCCGACCAGTTGGGCGAGATACGTGGAGAACGCGACGAAGGTGCCGAGGGTGATGTGGCCCTGGGTGGCCATCCAGCCGCCGAGCGCCAGCATCGCGACCTGGCCCAGGGCCGGGACGGCCTGGAGGGCGGGGGTGTACCGGGCGTTGAGGCGGACCGTGCGCAGCCGGCCGGCGAACAGCCGGCGGCCGGCCTCGCGCAGCTTGCCGGTCTCCTGCTCCTCCTGCCCGAACCCCTTGACGACCCGGACGCCGGAGACCGCGCCGTCGACGACGGACGCCACCGCGGCGGCCTGGCCCTGGGCGTACCAGGTGGCTGGGAAGAGCCGGGCGCGGCTGCGCCGGGCGATGAACCAGAGGGCCGGGGCGACGGCCAGCGCGACGACGGTCAGCAGCGGCGACAGCACCGCCATCACGGCCAGCGAGACCGCGAACAGCAGGACGTTCCCGATCATCATCGGGAGCATGAACAGCAGGCTCTGGATCAGCTGGAGGTCGCTGGTGGCGCGGCCGACGACCTGGCCGGTGCTCAGCTCGTCCTGCCGCCGGCCGTCGAGCCGGGCTATCGCGTCGTACATCCGGGTGCGCAGGTCGTGCTGGACGTCCAGGGCGAGCCGGCCGCCGTAGAAGCGGCGGAGGGAGGCGAGGACGTACACGACGACGGCGGCGGCGATCAGGAGGGTGGCCCAGGGGGCGAGGGCCCGGTCGTGCCGGACGATCACGTCGTCGATGATCAGCTTCGGGATGAGCGGGACGAGCGCCATCACCCCCATCCCGGCCAGCGAGGCGCCGAGCGCCAGCAGGACGTCCTTGCGGTACCGCCGGCAGTCACGCGTCAGCCGCCGCGCCCAGCCCCCTCGTGCCGTACCCGTCCCCGCCACCCGATGCCTCCCATGCGTCGTCCACCGCATGGCACCAACACCGCGGGCGGCGGATTTCATCCCGCCGTAACAAAGCACCCGCCGTCACACGGCATTCCGCCGTCACACGGCTTCCCGCCGGGTCGCGGCATTCCGCCGGGTCGCGGCATTCCGCCGGGTCGCGGCATTCCGCCGGGACACGCCCCGGGGGCCACCGCGGATCTCCACAGTGGCCCCCGGACCTGCCCTTCCCCTCTGCTTCTCTTCTCTACTTCCCGGTTCTCTTCGTCTCTTCCCGGTTCTCTTCTCTACTTCCCGGCTACGGCGTCACCGCGCCCGCTGCACCGTCAGCTCCGTGATTCCCGGGCGCGGCTTCGGCTTGCCGTCGGGCCCGGTGCCCGGCTCGCCGTGCACCACGACCCGGACGTAGCGGGCCTGACTGCGGCCCGCGTTGCCGGCCCCGGTCCAGTGCTTGCCGTCCCGCGAGATCTGGACGGCGTACGACCTGGGCCGGGTGGCGGTCCAGTGCGGGGTGATCTGCCCGATGGCCGTGGTGCGGCCGAGGTCGACGGTGAGGGTGCCGTCGGCGGCGTCCGGGACCCAGGCGGTGGTGGCGTTGCCGTCCACCGCGTTGCCCGCGTACATGCCCGGCTCCTCGGAGGTCGCGGTGGCGGTGGCGCACCGGGCGACGTTCGAGGTCGGGGCCAGATCGGGGCGGCGGGTCTTGACGACCGCCGGGACACCGCGGCTGACCACCTTGTCGCCCTCGGGCGTCTCGATCCGCATCGGCGCCCCGGAGGTCAGCCGGACCGTCGTCCCGTGCGCACCGATCGCGATGTCATACGTCCTGCCCTGCCAGTGCATCCCGCGCAGGGTGACACCGGCGGACAGCTGCGGCGGCAGCATCGGGTCCAGGTGCACCCGGTCCTCGCGCAGCCGCAGGCCGGTCAGCCCGTTGGTGAAGGTCTGGAGGAAGCCGCCCTTGCCGGTGAGGAAGTCCTGGGCGGGCTTGCCGGCGTGCGGGTCCTGGGCGCCGGCCTTCTCGCCGCGGGCCTCGGAGAACTCCGCGAACGGCCCACGGACGAACGGCTTGATGGCGCGCAGCAGATAGCTGTACGTGGCGCAGCCGGGCTCACCGATGGCGGCGGCGTCGATGGCGTGCACCGAGTCCGTCATGGCCGGGCCGTCGGGGTCGGTGTGGGAGGCGTAGTAGTCGAGGGTGCTCGCCGCCTGCTGCCGGCTCATGGGCCATTCCAGGGGGTACATCAGCAGCACCGTGTCGGCCTGCTTGATGGTCGTCCCCTTGTACCCGGCGTACTGCTCGAAGACCTTCTTGCCGCTGTCGTAGGGGATCCGCAGCTTGTCGGCGACGGTCGTCCAGGAAGCCGGGGCCCGTTCGCCCAGGAGAGTGGCGACGCGGGCGGCGTGCCGCAGGGCGGTGGCGGCGCCGGCGTTGGTGAAGACCGCGTCGTCGACGCCGTTGCTGTACTCGTCCGGCCCGGCGACGTTCTTGATCGAGTAGCTGCCGTCGGCGTTGCGGGTGGCCCGGGAGGCCCAGAATTCGGCGATGCCCTTGAGGACCGGCCAGCCGCGGGAGCGCAGCCAGGCGGTGTCCTTGGTGGCGAGGTAGTACTGCCAGGTGGCGAGGGAGATGTCGCCCATGAGGTGGTTCTGGGTCTTGCAGTGCGGCGGGTCCCAGCTGTGGCACTCGGTCCACAGGTCGCCCTTGCTGCCGCTGGTCCAGGAGTAGAACAGGCCCTGGTAGCCGAGCCGCCGGGCGTTGGCGCGGGCGGCGTCGCGGGTGCGGTAGCGGTAGTCGACGATGGACCGGGCGAGATCCGGGTGGGCGGCGAGCAGGCCCGGGTACATCCAGGTCTCGGCGTCCCAGAAGATCTCGCCGGCGTAGTTGTCGCTGGTCAGGCCGGTGGGGCCGATGCTGTTGGCGCTGCCGGCGCGGGTGGCGGCCAGCAGTCCGTACTCCGCCGAGCGGACCCAGGACTGGAGCTGGGGCTGCCCGGCCACCTCGATGTCGCTGCGCCACAGCTGCTGCCAGGCGGCGCTGTGCCGGGTGAACAGGGCGCGCCAGCCGCCGTCCGCGGCGCGACGCGAGGCGGCCTCGGCGGCGGCGCGCGGGGCGCGGGAGGTGAGCGCGGTGTCCACCCCGACGTACTTGGTCAGCTCGTAGGAGCGATCGCGACGGACCGGGAAGGCCAGCTGCTGGCTGCTGCTCAACTTCGCGGCCGATGCGGCGGATGTGTCCGATCCGGATGGTGCGGCGGATGCGGCGGAACCGTTCTGCGGCTGCCCGGGGGGCGACTGCGGCCGGGGGGCTCCGGCGCGGACGCCGGAGCCCGCGCGCAGGGTGGAGGCCACCGCGCCCTCGGTGCCGGTGCCGTCCGTACGGAAGCCGACGGCCATGGTGCCGTCCGGTCCGGCGCCCGGCGTGCCGGAGGGCTGCATCCGGCGGGCGCCGCGGCCGTCGAGGGTGTCGGTGACGGTCGCCCGGCCGCTCCAGTGGGGCGTCATCCGCAGCCGTACCGCGCCGGTGTGCGCGTCGGCCCGGTCGGCGAGGACGTCGTAGACCAGGTCGGTGGCCCGGCCGTCGGCGGCGGTCCAGGTCAGCGACGTCCGCACGAAGCCGCAGCGCAGCGACAGCGTCTGGCGGTAGTGGGTGATGCGCCCCGGTTGCGTGGCGGAGGAGAAGGTCTCGCCGTGCGCGCCCCCGGTGGTGACGTCGAGCGTCGTCCAGGTGGGGAGCGCGGCGATGGCCTGGCGGCCCTGGAGGTCCTTGGGGCCCTTGGCGTAGAGCCCGGAGACGAACGACCCGTCGTATTCGGGGGTCTTGAGGGGCCAGCCGGTGGTTCCTCCAGGGGCGGCGTATCCGGTGCCGTTGGGCGGGACGCGCTGCCCCAGGTAGCCGTTGCCCACGTAGGCGTGGTGGCTGTCCTTGGGGTCGATGGCGGTGGCGGTGGCGGCCCAGCCGTCGCCCGTACAGGACGGCTGGTGGTCCCCGGCCGGGGCCGCCGCCGTGGCCGCGGAGGCGGCGGGCGCCAGGGCCGCGACCAGCGAGCCCGCGAGCAGCGCGGCGAGCGCCCCCCGGGAGCGGCGGGCCGCCCGGCGGTCCCCGCGATCTGTGCGGCCTGTCCGGTCCGTACGGTCTGCCCGATCCATGTGGCCCGTCCGGTCCGTACGGTCTGTCGGGCCCGCGCGGTGAGCGCTCCCCCCGCTGCCTATCTCCCCCTCCTGGCCGGTGCGGTCCTCGTTATCCCCGTGGCCCGTGTGGCTGGTGCGGCCGTTGCGGCCGCACTGATCCCTGTCCGTGTGTTCCATGGTTCTCCGTCGTTGCCGTAACGCGCAGTACCGCGCATGACGGCACAAACTCAGCGTCGACCCCCGCCAACACCTGCGCACCCTATGGCGCCGGACCTCCCGAGGTCACCCGTTGTGCACCGACTGATTTCGGCCACCCTGGCGCCGAAAGCCCCCCGATTGGTCAATACGGCCACACATGCGGCACACTTTTAGACTGACCAGTCAGAACAAAGGAGGGGTTGTGGACACCACCCGTCAGGGGGCGGCCGTCAACGCCAGGGGAATCGGAGTGCAGGGCCCACGGGGATGGGTCTTCAGAGGTGTCGACATCACCGCGGAACCGGGCTCGCTGATCGCGGTCCAGGGCCCGTCCGGCTCCGGGCGCACCTGCCTGCTGCTCGCGCTCACCGGCCGGATGCGGATCACCGAAGGCCATGCCACGGTCGCCGGGTTCCCGCTGCCCAAGCGGATGGGGACGGTCCGCGGCCGTACCGCCATCGCGCACGTACCGGGCGTCGCCGACCTCGAACCGGCCCTCACCGCCGCCGAACACCTCCACGAGCAGGCCCTGTTGGGCCACCGCCTCCAGGGCTCCCCGGCCGCCGCGCTCCCCTGGGGCCGCCGCCACAAGGAAGCCACCCGGGCCCGGATCGACGCCGCGCTGGCGGCTGCCCGGCTCGACCCCGACACGCTGCCCAAGGGCCTGCGGACCTGCGTACGCGACCTCGAACGGCTCGAAGCGCTGCGGCTGTCCATCGCACTGGCGGTGATGCACCGGCCGCGGCTGCTGGCCGTCGACGACGTCGACCTCAAGCTGTCCCCCGAAGAGCGCGCCCTGGCCTGGCAGTTGCTCCGGGACCTCGCGCTGGAGGGCACCACCGTGGTGGCCGCCGGCAGCGACGCCCCCGCGGACGCGCTGATCGTCTCCACCGCCCCGGCCACCACCACACCCGACACCCACGAGGAGGAAGCGGCGCATGCGTTCGCCGAGACTGGCCGCGCTTGAGCTCCGGCGGTTCGGCAGGGGGAAGCTCCCCCGGCTGGGCCTGGTCGCCCTGATGCTCATCCCGCTGCTGTACGGAGCTCTCTACCTCTGCTCCTTCTGGGACCCCTACAGCCGCCTGGACAAGATCCCGGTGGCGCTGGTCAACGAGGACCAGGGCGCCACCGCCGACGGCAAGAAGCTGACCGCCGGCGCCGATCTGGCCAGGAACGTCAAGGACAGCAAGACCTTCGACTGGAAGGAGGTCGGCGCCAAGGACGCCAACAAGGGCCTGGAGCAGGGCAAGTACTACCTCTCGCTGACCGTCCCGCAGGACTTCAGCCGGCGGATCGCCTCCAGTTCCGGTGACGACCCGCAGACCGGCGCCCTCCAGGTCCGCACCAACGACGCCAACAACTACATCGTCGGCTCGATCTCCAAGACGGTGTTCTCGGAGATCCGCGCCAAGACGTCGGCGAAGTCCTCCCGGGCCTTCCTCGACAAGATCTTCGTGTCGTTCTCGGACCTGCACGACCAGACCGCCAAGGCCGCCGACGGCGCCGGCAAGGTCGACGACGGCCTCGGCACCGCCAAGAAGAAGACCGGCGAACTGGCCGACGGCCTGGGCAAGTTGGGCAAGGGCGCGGGGGATCTGAGCAAGGGGGCCGGGGACCTGAGCAACGGCGCGGGCAAGCTCGACAAGGGCGCGGGCGACCTCAGCAACGGCGCCGGCAAGCTCGACAAGGGCGCAGGCGACCTCAGCAACGGCGCCGGCAAGCTCGACAAGGGCGCAGGCGACCTCAGCAACGGCGCGGCGCAGGCCGCCGCCAAGGCCAAGGAGCTCAGCCAGGGCGCGAACCAGGTCGCGGACGGCACCCAGCAGCTCGTCGACAAGGTCGGCGGCCTCGCCCAGCAGGACCTGCCCTACCTCAAGAAGCACGGCAAGGAGATCGCGGACAGCGCGCAGTTCGTCGCCACCGTGACCCAGGACCTGGACGACCTGCTCTCCAAGTTGCCCGCGAACTCGGCGGCGTCCGCCACGCAGACGCGCAAGACCGCCGATGACGCCCAGGCGCTCTACGAGAAGCGGTGCACGGGCGGGAATACCGACCCCGACTGCGCAAGCATGAAGGGGAACGCGGCCGGTGCGAAGGCCGGGGCCGACCTGGCGGAGAAGGTCAACGACACCATCGCCCGTACCGACTTCGGCCAGCTGCGCGCCAAGCTGCGCGAGGTGCACCAGGGCGCCCAGATGGTCGCCGACCAGGTGCCGGACCTCGTGAAGAACGCGGACGGCGACCTCAGCAAGCTCAACGAGCTCAACGCCGGCGCGCACAAGCTCTCCCAGGGCGCGGGCCAGTTCGCAAACGGTCTCGGCGACCTCGCCAACGGCGCCGGCGACCTCGCCAACGGCGCGGGACAGCTCCACAACGGTGCCGACCAGCTCCACAACGGCGCCGGTCAACTCCACAACGGCGCCGGAGACCTCGCCAACGGCGCCGGCCAGCTCCACAACGGCGCCGGCCAGCTCGCCGACGGCGCCGGGCAGTTGCACAACGGTCTCGGTACCGCACAGGACGGTGCCGAGAAGATCAGCGGCGGTCTGTACAAGCTCAAGGACGGTGCCAACCAGCTGGCCACCGGTCTGCACAGCGGCGTCGCCAAGATCCCCGACTACGACAAGAAGGACCGCGACACCCGCACCGGCGTGATGTCCGACCCGGTGGCCCTCGCCGCCAAGTCGATGCACAAGGCGCCCAACTACGGCACCGGACTGGCCCCGTACTTCATCCCGCTCTCCCTCTGGGTCGGCGCGATGGTCGCGTACATGCTGCTCCAGCCGCTGGGCAAGCGGGCGCTGGCCGCCGGCGCGCCCGGTTGGCGGATCGCGCTCGGCTCGTGGCTGCCGGCCTTCGCCATCGGCGTCGTCCAGGTGCTGGCCCTGATGGCCGTACTGCACTGGGCCCTCGGCCTGGAGATGGCCCGCGCCGGCGCCACCATCGGGTTCCTGCTGCTGGCCACCGCCTGCTTCACCGCCGTCATCCAGCTGCTGAGCGCCTTCTTCGGGCCGGCCGGCCGGGTGCTGACGCTGGTCATCCTGATGCTCCAGCTGACCTCGGCGGGCGGCACCTACCCGGTGCAGACCAGCCCCGGCTTCTTCTCGGTCATCCACCCGTTCCTGCCGATGAGTTACGTCGTCGACGGCCTGCGCCGGCTGATCACCGGCGGCGACCTGGCCATCGTCTGGCAGGGCAGTGTGGTGCTCGCCGCGTTCACGCTGGGCGCGCTGGCCCTCACCTCCCTCGCGGCCCGCAGCCGGCAGGTCGTACGGATGAAGGACCTGCACCCGGAGCTCAGCCTGTGAGCACCCGCTCCGGCAACGGGGGCGGCGCCGTCACCGGCGCCGCCCCCCGCCGTGCCTCGACCCGGCGCCGGCTCTTCGAGGCCGCCGTCACGCTCATCGCCGAACAGGGCTTCTCCGCCACCACGGTGGACGAGATCGCCGAACGGGCCGGTGTCGCCAAGGGCACCGTCTACTACAACTTCACCAGCAAGAGCGTCCTGTACGAGGAACTCCTCCAGGACGGCATCGACCTCCTCGCGGCCTCCCTGCGGACCGCCGCCGACGAGGTCACCTCCCGGGGCGGCACCCGGATCGACGCACTGGACGCGATGATCCGCGCCGGCCTGGACTTCATCGCCGGCGCCCCCGCCCTCACCCAGCTCTACGTAGCCGAACTCTGGCGCACCAACCGCACCTGGCGCGCGACCCTGACGTCCGTACGGGGCCGCGCCCTGACCGTCGTCGAGTCGGTCCTTCAGGACGCCGTACGGGCCGGCGAGCTCAGCGACGAACTCGACGTCCCGCTGACCGCCTCCGCGCTGCTCGGCATGGTGCTGGTCGCGGCCCTGGACTGGCAGTCCTTCCAGCCGGAGCGCTCGGTGGAGGAGGTCCACGCGGCGCTCTCCCACCTGGTGCAGGGGAGGGTGGGGACGGCCGCCTAGGGCTCACCAGCCCGGGGCCAACGGCCCGGGGCCAACAGTCCGGGGGCCAACAGCCTGGGGGCCCGCCCAGAGGCCCTGTCCGGGGGCCCGCACGGCCCGTCCCCCGGCGGCACCTGAGGTTCGTCGCCTCGTATGCCCCGGCTCGCGCCGCTGCCCCGGTTCGGGCCGCCCCACCGGATCGGAAGGCTGATGTGCCGTCTGATGCGTTGGCTGACGCGACGTCAATCCAGGTGTGTGGCGGCGAACATCCGCAGCCGGGCCGGGAGGACGACGACCGAGGGGCCGGGCGCGGCCAGGGACGCCGCGAGGTCCGCGGTGAGGCGCTCCGGGGACGTACGGACCGCGGGGACGCCGAACGACTCGGCGAGCGCGACGAAATCCGGGCGGGTCAGCTCGGTGGCGGCGGCCGTGCTCTCCCCGAACGCGTCGGTCATGTACGCGCGCAGGATGCCGTAGCCGCCGTCGTCCACGATGAGCCAGGTCACCGGCAGGTCGTACTGGCGGGCGGTGGCCAGTTCGGCGGTCGAGTACATCGCACCGCCGTCGCCGGAGACCGCCAGCACCGGGCGGCCCGGGTCGGCGACGGCCACGCCCAGCGCCGCCGGGAAGCCGTAGCCGAGGCCGCCGGCGCCCTGGGCGGAGTGCAGCGCGTTCGCCCGCCGCGGGTCGAAGGCGGACCACGCCCAGTAGGCGAGGATCGTCATGTCCCAGCAGCTGACCGCGTCGTCGGGCAGCGCCTCACGGACCGTGGCGAGCAACTGCCGCTCCAGATCGAGGTGCTGGCCGTCGAGCCGGTCGCGGACACGGGCGAGGAGGGCGGCGACGGCGGCCTCCGGCGCCTCGCGGACTCCGGGGGCCCCGGGGGTCTCTCGGGCTTCGCGGGCTTCGTGGGCTTCGGCGACCTCGGGGGCCTCTCGGGCTTCGTGCGCTTCGCGGGCTTCGGCGATCTCGGGGGCCTGTCCTGCGGGCACCGTTCCCCCGGGTGTCGTTCCCCCGAGTGTCGTTCCCTCGGACGCCGTACCTCCGGGTGCCGCTCCCCCGGACACCGTTCCTCCCGGTGCCGGGGTCCGGGTGTCGACCTCCCTGATGAGCGCGGCCAGCGACAGTTTCGCGTCGGCGTGGATGCCGAGCCCCGGATGGTTCGACTCCAGTTTTCCGAGGTCCGCCTCGATCTGTACGACCCGGCCGCGCGGGCGGAACGTGTGGTAGTTGGAGGAGAGTTCACCGAGTCCGGAGCCGACGACCAGGAGGGTGTCCGCGTCCTCCAGGAAGTCGGTGGTGTACCGGTCCTCCAACCAGGACTGGAGGGAGAGCGGGTGCTCCCACGGGAAGGCGCCCTTGCCCCCGAAGGTGGTCGCCACCGGCGCCCGCAGCCGCTCGGCCAGCGCCCGCAGCTCCGGCTCGGCGCCCGCCCGTACGACGCCGCCACCGGCCAGGATCACCGGCCGACGGGCCTCGGCCAGCCGCCGCGCCGCTTCGGCGATCAGTTCGGGGCGGGGCACCAACGGGCGTGGTACGGCAACCAGTTCGGTCACCGGCGGGACGTCGGCCGGCGCCAGGAGCACGTCCTGCGGGATCTCCAGCCACACCGGGCCGTGCGGGGCGCCCGTCGCCGACTCCCATGCCGCGGCCACCGCGGACGGGCGCGCCGCCGGCCCGCACGCCCTCACCTCCCTCGTCTCCCCCGCGGAAGCCCGGCAGCACGCCCAGGCCCTGCTCGCCCCGCTCACCGACTCGCCACCGCTCCTCGACACGCTGCACAACTGGCTATCGCTGCACGCAGTTGGGATCGCACCGCTACCTCCATGGGCATCCACCGCAACACCGTCCGCCAGCGCATCACGCGCATCGCGACCCTTCTGGACACCGACCTGGACGACCCGGACATCCGTATGGAACTGTGGTTCGCCCTCCGATCGCTGGACCGCGACCCACCACCGGCGTGAACGTCGCGCCCCGACACGAGCCCTCCCCGGACACGGGAGGTACCTCCACCAGGAAACGCGCCCGCACCACCACTCCCGCAGCCACACCCACGCCCACACCCACGTACATCTACGTGTACGTGTACGTCTACGTGTACGTGTCCACACCCCGACCCTCGCTACATCAAGGACAACAACCGCATACCTACGGCAAGTCGAACGTCAGCGACACACCAGCGGATTGTCAGCAGCAAACCACTTATTCGCCACAAGCTACGCATCCGACCCAAACAACGCACTCTGGGTCCAAGGCTCATGAACCCGGGTGCCGACTGCGGCAGCGAACCGCCCACGCCCCCGCAACGTCAGTTAGGTTGACCGGGACCCATAAAACCGGACGTCAGGTTGGATCGCGGATCGGGTCCGCTCGCCGTACCCCCGATCCCGACACGATCTTGACTCCGGCTTGAGCACACGTCATGACAGACGACGTGACAGCCGACATGACCGAGTAACCGAGTAACCGAGTAGTACGGGAGGGACCTCCATGACGGACTCCGCATCCGGCGGCCCCGGCGGCGCCACGGGCGACACCCCCGGGGCGAGCCCGCAGGGGAACACCGGAGGCCCCGGGGCGAGCCCACAGGGAACCACGGGAGGCGCCACCTCGGGCAATACGGCGGGCGGTCAGCCGGGCGAGGCAGCGGGCAGTCCGCCGGGCGACACAGCGGGCAATCCGGCAGCGGGCAGTCCGCCGAAGGCCGCACCCGCCCAGCCGCCGCTGCCGCCGCCCTACCCGCCCGGCGCCGTCCCGGGTCAGCAGCCCTCCGGCGGCCCCGTACAGCAGGTGGTCCCGACCTCCGCCGAACACGCCCGGGACATCGGCCGCGCCTACTTCCCGCCGGTCGGCTCCCCGGACGGCCCGGTCTCGATCCTCGTCCACGAATTCGACGAGGGCTACCTCGTCCAGGCCGGCTGGCCGGCCCCCGAGGACCCGACCGCCCTGCCGTCCAGTCCGGGCGGCGCCAACATCGTCATCGCCAAGAGCGACGGCGAAGTGACGTACGTACCGAACTTCCCGCCGGAACCGGCCATCGAGCTCTACCGCCGCATCCGCCACCCAGGGACGTCCTGACCGATCGGACGGTCCGGCCCGTCCGCAAGACCCGGCCCGTCGGTAAGACCCGGCCCGTCCGTAAGACCCGGACAGGCCGGACGGATCGGAGGGTTCGGATGGATCGGATGGTTCGGACCCATCGGGTGGCGAGCCGTCCGTTGACGGCGATCCGGACGGTGATCCGGATGGTGATCCGGCGCACATCGGTGACAGCCCTGTGACAGCAGGCATCTTGATGAGTTGTCGGTAGGCGCGACTAAACTTTGTTGAACGCTGTGCAGTAGGTGAGCAGCAGGTGACGAGCGAGCCCGGAACGGGGGGACCACATGGCCGGAGATGGGCTGCAAGCCGACGTGCCTTCGCTGAAGTCCGGGGGGAGCGCCTTCACCAACATCGGGGAGCGCTACCAATCCGCGGTCGACAAGCTGAAGAACGGGCTGACCGACCTGGAGGGCAATGGCACCCCGCCGTGGGGCGACGACAACATCGGCCAGAAGTTCGGTGTCGTCTACGAGGGCCTGCGTGACGGTATGTACGAGTCGATGGGGCATCTCGCCGCCAAGCTCCAGGAAATCGGCGGCGCGCTGACCACCATGGCCAACAACCACGAGAGCAACGAGGACTTCAACCACTCCTTGATGCAGCAGCACGTCGCCAACGCCGAGGCCGAGAGCCAGCTGATCAGCAAGGTCAAGGCGCCCAACGCGTCAGCCTGAGCACGAGGCGGCAGGCGCCTGTCCGCTCGCCGCCTCAAGTGCCTCAGGCTCCTCAAGCACCTCAAGGGGCCGCTCTCCCGGCCCCTGACCCCGGAGTCCGCACCCGCAGGGCTCCCCGCCCCTCTCCTCGTTTCTCCGTTTTCTCCATCGCCGCTTCGCTGTCCTACGGGGGATTACCGCTATGTCACTCATGCTGCCGGGCTGGCTGGAGTGGGTCCTTCAGATGCTCGGCTACGACTGGCCGACGGGCGACGAGGACAAGATGAACGAGTCCGCCAGCCACTGGCGGGGGGTCGCGAACGCCGTCGAGCAGCTCCAGTCCGAGGGCGTCACGGCAGCCGGCAACGTGCTGTCGGCGAACCACGGCGACAGCATCGACGGCTTCCAGAAGAACTGGGAGAAGTTCTCCGCCAACGGCGGCAACGGCTACCTGAACGACGCCCGCGAGGCCGCCGAGGTCATCGCCTTCGCCATGGACGCGGGATCCGTGGTGATCGTCGGCATGAAAGTCGCGGTGATCGCCCAGTTGGCGATCCTCGCGGCGGAGATCATCGCGGCCCAGGCGGCGGCACCGTTCACACTCGGGCTATCCGAAATAGGTGCGGCGGGTGCCACCCAGGCCACCCGCCTCATCGTGCGCCGCATCCTCAAGGAAGCGGCCGAATCGCTCGTCGACGCGATCGTGAACACCGCCAAGCAGCCGGCCATGGACGCGCTGCAGAAGATGATCTCCGACGCCATCGCCCAGGGCGTCAACATGGAGTTCGGGGCCCAGAACGGCTTCGACGTCAACCGCAGCCTCAAGACCGGCGCCAAGGCGGCCGAGGACTCGGTCAAGAACTCCGGCCAGAACTTCGCCACGAACTTCCGCGACTCCCTGGGCGGCAAAGCAGGCCACCACGCCAAGGGGGCACTGGATCACGCGGCCGGTCACGGCGGTGAGCACGGCGGCGGCGAGCACGGAAACGACCACGGAAGCGACCACGGAAGCGAAGGTGGCGGCTCCGGCGAACACGGTGGCTCGGGGAGCGGCTCCGGCGAACACGGCGGGTCCGGAAGCGGATCCGGCGAGCACAGCGGGTCGGGGAGCGGATCCGGCGAGCACAGCGGGTCGGACTCCGGTTCCGGTTCCGGTGCCGGCTCGGGCAGCGGCTCCGAGGGCCACTCCGGCAGCGGTTCGGGGTCGGGCTCCGGCTCCGGCTCGGGTTCCGGATCGGGCGGCGCGTCCCACACCCCGCGCCCCGGCGAAAACGGCGGCAGCAGCCCGTCCACGACCCCCGAGCACACCAACTCGGGCTCCGACCCCAGCCACCCCACCCCCACCGCCCAGCCCCTCCCGCCCCCGGAGCACCGCTCTCCCTTCGACGAGGGCTACCAGGGCGGCCACAACAACCCGTACGAGGGAGTCCACTCCCCGGACTCGGGATCGTCGCCCGACTCGGGCCACGCCCCGAACTCCCCGCACCCGGACGCGGTGAGCACCCACCCCACCGCCGAGTCCACCCCGAACTCGCCGCACCCGGACTCCATCAGCACCCAGCCGACCGCCCAGCACACTCCCGACCCGGTCAGCACACACCCCACCCCCGAGGCGGCCCACCCCGACTCGGTCAGTACGCACCCCACGCCGGAGTCGGCTCCGACCGAGCCCGTCAGTACGCACCCAGCCCAGAACCACACGCCGGACCCGGTCAGCACCCAGCCCGCCCCGGAGCACGCCGCTCCGCCGGCCCCGGAGCACAGCGCTCCCCCCGCCCCGGAGCACGCCGCCCCGCCGTCCAACTCCCCCTCCCACGAGGGAACTTCGCACAGCGACCAGGCGTCCGCCCCGCAGCCGTCGCCGTCACCGTCCCACGACTCCGGCGCCGGCAACCCGCCCACCAACACCGACCACTCCAGCTATGGCAGCGGCGGGGGGGGCGGGCCCCGCG
>NZ_KN708638.1:2948476-2948942 GCF_000805335.1 Streptomyces sp. CT34
CCTCCTCGGGCGGCCCGGTCCACCACGCCGGCGACGAGAACGACACCACCGTTCGCACCCAGTCCGCCGACACCATGACCGCGCCCCAGCCCACCCAGCACACGGCGGACAGCGTCCCCAACTCCCCTACCCCGCATCAGGGTCCGCAGCAAGGCGCCCAGAGCGGCACCCCGATGACGGGCATGCCCACCGCCGTGCCCACGGCCGTGCCCACCCACGGCGCGCCCACCACCTCGGCCCCCAGCACGCCGACCACCAGCGCACCCTCCACCAACGCGCCACGTACGACCGGCGACACCCCCTCCCAGCCCCAGCGCCGCCCGGACGCCGCCTCGCCCACCCGCGACATCCCCCAGCAGCGCGCCCAGGACCGCCAGCCGTCCGCACCGCGGCCCACCGCCGCACCCAGCAACCCGGGGCCCACCCGCCGGCCGGAATCCCCCCCCCCCCCCCCCACCCCCCCCCC
>NZ_KN708638.1:2948952-2963091 GCF_000805335.1 Streptomyces sp. CT34
CAACACCCGGACCAGACCCAGCCGGTCCCCCCGACCGCCACCCGCCCCGAGCAGACGCAGCCCGTCCGCCCGGAAAACACCCGCCCCGAGCAGACCCAACCCGTACGCCCGGAAAACGCGCGCCCGGAGCAGACCCAGCCGATCCGCCCCAACACCGCGCACCCCGAACAGACCCAGCCCATACGCCCGGAGAACACCCACCCCGAGCAGACCCAACCCGTACGGCCGGATCAGCAGGGCCCGCACAACCAGCGTCCGGAGACCAACCAGCCGCGCCCGGACGCCACCCACCCGCGCCCCGAGAACACCCGGCCCGACGTCCCCCGCCCCGAGAACACCCGGCCCGACGTTCCCCGGCCGGAGAACACCCAGCCGCGCCCGGAGAACACCCACCCGGACGCCCAACACCCCAACACCCCACGCCCGGAGAACGCGCAGCCGCGCCCGGAGAACACCCGGCCGGACGTGCCGCGTCCGGACACCACCCACCCGGACAACGCGCACCCGAACACCCCGCGCCCCGAGGCCACGCACCCGGACACACCGCGCCCCCGCCCGGACGCCCCACATCCGGACGACCCCCGCAACCACCCGCAGAACGGGCACCCCGACCCGCGTCAGCAGCCGCGTCCTGACCAGGCCCAGCCCCGCCCGGACACCCCGCGCCCCCAGAACACCCGACCGGACATTCCCCGGCCCGAAAACACCCACCCGGACACCCAACACCCCAACACCCCACGCCCGGAGAACACTCAGCCGCGCCCGGAGAACACCCGGCCGGACACGCGTCGCCCCGACGCCACCCGTCCGGACACGCCGCGTCCCCGCCCGGATGCCCAGCAGCCGCGCCCGCAGGAGCAGCGCCCGCACGATCCCAACCAGCAGCAGCCGCAACAGCACCCGCAGAACCAGCCGCACCCGCAACAGCAGCAGCACCCCAACCAGAACCAGCCGCAGCCCCACCACCCGGACCCGCGGCAGCAGCACCCTCAGCAGCAGCCGCACCGCCCGGACCCCCGTCAGCAGCCCACGCCCCAGAGCCAGCACCAGCAGCCGACGAACCAGCAGCACAACCCCCAGAACCAGCACCACCCGCAGAACCAACAGCACCCGCAGCAGCCCCAGCACCAGAACCCGAACCAGCAGCACGCCCAGAACCAGCAGCAGCCCCAGGACCACCACCAGCAGCCACAACACCCGCAGCAGCACCACGACCAGCAGCCCAACCACCCCCCGCGGCCGAACCTCAACGACATCCGGGCGAGCCTCAACCACCAGCCCAGCGGCCTGTATTCACCCTTCCCGCACGACCAGCAGGCGCTGGAACACCACTTCCCGCGCAACCCGGACGGCACCCCGCAGGTCCATGCCGACCCGTTCCAGCCGTGGGCCCGCTACCAGAACGACGGCGGACCGTCCGTCCCCGGCCGCTCCAACAACTGCGCCGACTGCACCCGCTCGTTCATGGAGTCCTGGTACGGCAACCCCCAGGTCTCCGCGGTCCGTACGTACGACAACGACGGGCACGGCGGCCTGGACCGCGTCAGCGGTGAGCGCGACGGCACCAACAACATCCAGAAGTGGGCAGGCACCACCTTCCGGAACTCCGGCCAGAATTCGCACGACGCATACCAGAACATCGCCCACGAACTCCAGCAGTCCGGGCACGGTTCCGCGTCGGCCGTCCTCGTCACCTGGCCGAAGAACCCCGACGGCAGCGGCGGCGGTGCGCACGTCTTCAACGCGGTCAACCACAACGGTCGCGTCGTATGGGTGGACAGCCAGACCGGCCAGATCAGCCACCAGCCCATCCACACCCACGCCGAGGGCGTCTGGCACCTGACCCTCGACGCCAACCGCAACCCGTACGACCCCGCGGCCCACCAGAACCAGCAGCCCAACCAGGCCCAACACCAGGCCCAGGCCCAACACCAACAACAGGCTCAGGCCCAACACCCCCAGCAGAACCAGCACCAGCCCCCTCAGCAGAACCAGGCACAGCAGCACCAGAACCAGCCGCAGCAGCAGCCTCAGACCCACCAGCCCCAGCCGCAGCAGCCGCACAACCAGCAGCCGCAGCACCAGCAGGCACCACAGCCTCAACACCAGCCGCAGCAGCACCAGGGCCAAGGCCAGCCGCAGCAGCACCAGTACGGCCAGCACCAGCAGCACAACCCCTACCAGCAGGCCCAGCCACACCAGCCCCAGAACCCGTACCAGCAACACCAGCCACACCAGCCGCAGAACCCCTACCAGCAGCACCAGGGCCAGCAACCCCACCACCCGTACCAACAGCCGCACCAGGGCCAGCCGCAGCACCCGCAGCAGCAGGCACCCGCACCGCATCAGCAGCACCCGCAGCAGCAGCACCCGCAGCAGCACAACCCCTACCAGCAGCACGGTGGCGGCACCCAGCACCCGGCGGGTACGCCCGACACGCACCACACCCCCGCCGGCAAGAACGACACCCACCACACCGAAACGCCGCACGGCACCCCGAACCCGCACCACGACACACCGAGCGCCCACAGCGCTCACGACGCCCACACCGCCCACGACGGTGACGGCGCGCACAGTACTCACCACGGCAACAGCACTCACGACGGCAACGGGGCACACCACGCCAACGACCCCGCGCAGGAGCCCGCCCCGCACCACTCCGACCCGACGCACCCGGACCACCACACCACCCCGGAACACCACACGGACTCGGAGCACCACACCGCCCCGGAGCACGCGAACTCCGAGCACCACCCGAACGCGGAGCACTCACCGGCGCACGGCAACTCCGGCCATAACTCCGGCCAACCGCACGAGGCTCCGGTGCCCCGCCGGCCCGGTGCGCTGCCGCCGCCCGATCCGTCCGGTCCGCAGCACCAGGGACAGAAGCACCCGCTCTCCCCGGAACCCATGGAGATCGACGGGGAAGGGCCGGCGCACAAGCAGCCCAAGGTGGACCACCACGGCGATCACGACGAGCCCATGCCGGACGCCGGGCACGACCATGACCGGCGCCCGATGCCGGACAGGGAAGCGCCCGACGCCAAGCAGCACGGCCTGGAACCGGACGCGGAACAGCACTCCCTGCGCGAGGAGTCGCCCGTCCACCGCATCGAGCTGGACCATGTCCACGACCAGATGCGTCACTGGGCGGAGGACGGCCGGCTGTCCGGTCTCCTGGAGGAGTCCCACCGCCGTCTGGAGGCGGAGCGCAAGGCGCTCAAGGACGGTGAGGAAGTCCCGCCGACCGCCTTCAGTCACCAGGAGTTGGAGCACCACCTCGGCGACGAGTTCCGGCGGATGAACGACGGCGAGCGGATGGCCGTCGTCGCCACGCTCGCCCGCGTCAGCAGCGACTACCACGAGAGCCAGGGCGTGGGTCACAACCCGCACCACGACTCCCAGCCGTACGCGAACGCCGGCAACCGCGCCGACGGAACCCCGGACCCGGCCAAGGCGTATGACCGGTCCGTAAGTGCCGAGGCCCGCGAGGACGCCAATTCCAACTTCCCGACCAAGTACCGCCGGGACGCCGATACCCGAAAAGACATCGCGTCCCTGCACGAACAGCTCACCGGCAGCAAGAAGGCCCGGCCGAATTCGGACGAGGTCAATGCGATCGTCGATTCCGTCGACCGGCACAAGCCCGACTTCTCCGGGAAGAATTACGCGGTGGTCGAGGTGAAGGACCACGAGGGCAAGACCACGTACATCGTGGATTCGTCGGTCCCCGCCGGTTCCCAGGCCGTGACGCCCAGGCACTCCGAAAAGCACCTGCTGGACTGGGTGGACCGGCAGAATTCGCTACAGCCCGACGGGAAGAAGTACACGGTCGCCAGCCTGTACACGGAACGCGAGCCCTGCGGTTCGGGCCAGGGGCATGCGCACTGCTCCAAGCTGCTCGAAAGCCACGAGTCCATGCACGGCAAGCCGGTGTACTACAGCACGACGTACCGCACCGACCCGGCCGGTGTGGAGGCCCGCAAGCAGGAGCGCGAGAAGCTGCATCAGCAGTACGCCGCCGAGATCGACAAGGCGAAGCAGATTCCCGACGAAAAGCAGCGCCGCGATGCCCTGAGGACGATCAGCAAGAACATCAACAACCAGGTGGGCAAGGTAAGGTCGCAGCCGGAGAGGAAGATGGAAGCCGAGATGGACAAGCATCTGTCGGCCGTGGGCGCGATCTGGGCCAAGTCGATGCTGCACATCGTTCAGCCGCAAGCGAGCGACGCGTGACCGAACCGACCCCCGACCACCCCCGCCACACCGCCGAAGAGGCCGTTGCCCGCGTCCTCGACTGGTGGGAGAACGGCCGCGACGACGCGGGCAGGGTACAGCTCGCCGCGGAACGGGACGGCCCGGCCGTCGAGACCGTGGTGCGGCGGGTGCATCAGAACGTCCCGGGCAGTGTGTTGCTCGACGCCACCGGCAGGACGGCGGAGGAGCTGCTCCAGGAGCTGCTGGAGAGCATCGGCGTCCCGGAGTCCGCCCGCTCGCCGTGGGATTGGGACGAAGCCGTCGAAGAACTGGGCGAGGACCACCTGGTCCTGATCAGCCACGCCCCGTCCGCCGGTCCCACCCGGCGTTCCGCCCAGCCCGAGCAGTTGGTGAATCAGCTGGCCGTTCGGCTCGGCATCACCGACGGCCTCGGCGTGGTCCTCGCCGTGCCCGCGGACCACCGGCAGCGGACCGGAAGCGTCACCCTGTGCCTCGACGCCCCGGCCGAGGCGGGGTCCGAAGAGCTGCCGCTGCCCGTGCAGGCGCTCGCGTTCTCGGAACCCCGGCAGGTCCCGCCGGCCGTATGGCGCGAGCTGATCGTGGCGGTCACCGCCGCCGGTCTCACCGCACCCGCCCCCGCATACACCCCCGGGCCGCCCGCCGACGATGCCGAACTGGCCTCCCTGGCAGAGCAGTTCGCCGACCACCTCCGCTACGCGGACGGCCGGGTCAGCTTCCGCGACGACGGCACCGCCGACGCGATCCGCCGGGCACACGGCCCGGAACTCCTCGGCGCCGTCGGGCGCCACATGGTCAGCTGGCTGCGGGAGCGGGCGGCCGGCTTCCGGCACCCGGACGGCTGGGCCGCCTCCGGCGGCATCGGCCGCTACGCCGCCGAGGGCATCGCCATGCACGCCGTCCAGGCCGGCCTCTTCGCGGAACTGCTCGCCGACGGCACCGTCGTCGCGCACCTCCCCCAGGCCGCCCTCCTCGACGCCGCGCACTGCGCCTATGACGGCTCCCTTCCCGGCAACAACCCCGCCGCCGACGCCGTCCACCTCCAGATGTACGGCCTGGCACGGACCGACCAGCCGACCTGGGCGGCATGGCTGCACCTCATGGCCACCGCCCGCAACGACACCGCGTTCGCCGGCGCCGTCGAGCGCTCGGGCATCCGGCTCCCCTGGCGGACCCTCTGGACCCACTGGCGCCCGCCGGGCGGCTACCACCACACCTACCTCCGCCCCGGCTCGATCGGCAATCTGTTCTCCGTACGGTGGCAGGGCCGCCCCGCCGTGCTCTCCGACGGCGGACGCGGCAACGGCATCCGCGTATGGGACCCGGCCTCCGGCGAACTCCTCGCCGGTCCCTGGGCCACCGGCGAGGACTTCCCCGCCGCGGCCCGGCCGGCCCTGACCTGGGCCGCCGGCGACCACGACACCCCCGGCCCGGCGGCCCTCCGCGAACTCCGCGGCGCAGCGCCCGCCGCGGACGACTGGGAAGGCGCCCTGGAGGAAATCCTCTTCGTCTCGCTGACCGCCGACGCCCCCGATCCCACCATCGTCGTGGCCGGCGCCGGCGGCCTCTTCGCCGTACGGCCGGAGCCGGGTGAGGATGCCGCCGGGCTCCGCAGCCCCGACGCGAGTCCCCTGCTCGGCGCCACCACGGCGGCCGGCGCGGCCCGGCCCGCCGACGCCCCCGACCCCTCGCCGCAGGACCTGACCGCTCTGCACGGCGCCGAGGTGTGGGTCACCACCGCCACCGAAGACCTCCCGGAGGGCCTGACCGACCCCACCGCCCGCCGCGTCCTCACCGGGACCGGACTCCCCGACATCACCGACCGGGGACTCCGCTTCGAACCGTCCTACGAACGCTTCCTGTGGGAGATCCCGTGGCCGGAAGGGCACCCGCAACAGCCCACGGAAACCGGCCCGTTCTTCCAGATCGGCATGTGGATGGGCGGCGAAATCCTCATCGACGGACCGACCGGCCACATCCTGCGCCGCCCGGGCGGCATCGACGACCCCACCGCGGAGGGCGGCGTCCTGGTCGCCACCGGCCTGGACAACTTCCTGACCATGGCCGCCCTCTGGCTCACCGGCCGCCGCATCCTCGCCGACGTCGAGAACAGCGACGAGGCCCACCTCCTGCGCCAGCACATCGACGACGCCCTGTGGACCGTCGACTGGCACGGCGCCACCGCAGGCGCCTGGACGTACCCGCTGCACAACGAGTAGGCGCCCGGAAACGGAAACCGCCGGCGGGCCCCGCGCCCGCCGGCGGTCCGGTATGCGCTACCGGTCAGCCCCGCCCGTCCGCGATCTGCCGCGACATGATCGTGGTCAGCTCGTACGCCGTGTGCGAGGCGGCGACGGCGGTGATCTCGGCGTGGTCGTAGGCGGGCGCGACCTCGACGACGTCGGCGGAGACCAGGTTGCAGGACGCCAGGCCGCGCAGGATCTCCAGGAGTTCGCGGGAGGTCATACCGCCCGCCTCCGGCGTGCCGGTGCCCGGGGCGTGGGCCGGGTCGAGGCAGTCGATGTCGATGGAGATGTAGAGCGGCCGGTCGCCGACGCGCTGGCGGAGCTGGTCGGCGACCTCGTCGGCGCCGCGGCGGTAGATGTCCGCCGAGGTGACGATGCCGAAGCCCATCTTCTCGTCGTCGGTGAGGTCCTTCCTGCCGTAGAGCGGGCCGCGGGTGCCGACGTGGGAGAGCGCGGAGGTGTCGAGGACGCCCTCCTCGACGGCTCGGCGGAAGGGGGTGCCGTGGGTGTACTCGGCGCCGAAGTAGGTGTCCCAGGTGTCCAGGTGGGCGTCGAAGTGCAGCAGGGCGACCGGGCCGTGCTTCTTGGCGACCGAGCGGAGCAGGGGCAGGGCGATGGTGTGGTCGCCGCCCAGCGTCATCATGCGGGCGCCGGTGGCGAGGATGTCGTCCGCGGCGGCCTCGACCGTCTCGACGGCCTCGTTGATGTCGAACGGGTTGGCGGCGATGTCGCCGGCGTCCGCGACCTGGGCCAGTGCGAACGGGGAGGCGTCCTGCGCCGGGTTGTAGGGGCGCAGCAGGCGCGACGCCTCGCGGATGGCGTTGCCGCCGAAGCGGGCGCCGGGCCGGTAGGAGACGCCGGAGTCGAAGGGGACGCCGACGACGGCGACATCGGCCCGCCCGCCGACCTCGTCGAGGCGGGGCAGCCGGGCGAAGGTCGCCGGCCCGGCGTAGCGCGGGATACGGGAGGAGTCGACGGGGCCCACGGGCTCGTGCGATGCGGTGGTCATGAGGGTGAGGGTAGGGTCGGCCGGGAGCCCGGCACATGGACATTTGCGCGGATCGGACAGTCGCCGTTCGACTTTCTGTCCATGCGGTGCGGGGCGGTGACCGCGCCGGTGACCACTCTGCGGAAGCCCCGGCCCCTTCGGAGCCGTCCGGGCACAATGGCGCTATGCCGATAGCCGCTACGGCCCCCTCGCGTGCCGAACTCATCGACCAGCTCGTCCGGACCCGGATCGCGGGGGACGTCGCCACCCCGCGCGAGAACAACCTCCTCCACTACCGCAGGCTCGCGAACGGCGACCGCCACTACTGGTTCGGCCTGGAGCTGGGCGACCGCTGGACGGACGAGCAGGACGTGCTGGCCGTGATGGCGGAACGCTGCGGCGTCAGCGACGACCCGCACCACCGGCAGGGCCAGGACACCATCGACCCCGAGCGCACGGTGGACGCCCTGGACCGCGCCGCCACGGTGCTGCGCAAGGCAGCCGCGGACCGCCAGCGGGTGCTGTTCGCCACCGGCCACCCCGGCGGCCTGCTGGACGTGCACCGCGCCACCGCGCAGGCGCTGCGCGAACGCGGCTGCGAGATCGTGGTCGTCCCGGACGGGCTCCGGGCCGATGACGGCATGGTCTTCCAGTTCGGCGACGTGGCGATGCTGGAGCGCGGTGCGACGCTGTGGCACACCCACTCCCCCGCGCCGATGGCCGCCGTCCTCGACGGCCTGGAGCGCGCCGGCCGCCCGCTGCCGGACCTGGTGATGGCCGATCACGGCTGGGCGGGCTGCGCGGGCCAGCGCTCCATCGCCACCATCGGCTTCGCGGACTGCAACGACCCGGCGCTCTTCCTGGCCGAGGCCGAGGGCACGCTCCAGGTGACCGTGCCGCTGGACGACCATGTCGCGAGCCCGCGCCACTACGACCCGCTGACCGGCTACCTGCTGGCGGCGGCCGACCTGCGCTGACCCCGGAGGGCCGGGACGGCCGGCGTCAGCCGTCCCACGGCACCCGGACGACGCCCTCCTGGATCACCGACACCACCAGCTGGCCGTCGGCGGTGAAGATGCGGCCCTGGCCCAGGCCCCGGCCGCCCTGGGCGGTGGGCGACTCCTGGTCGTAGAGGAGCCATTCGTCGGCGCGCAGCGGGCGGTGGAACCACATCGCGTGGTCCAGGCTCGCGCCGACCACGTCGCCGACCGCCCAGCCGCCGCGGCCGTGCGCCAGCAGGATCGAGTCCAGCAGGGTCATGTCGGAGACGTAGGTGACCAGGCAGACGTCGAGCAGCGGGCGGGGGATCTCGCCGCCGCCGTCGAGCTTGCCGTGGGTGCGGAACCAGACCTGGGACCGGGGGTCGCGCGGCTGCCCGACGGTGACGTAGGGCGGCTCGTCGACGTACCGCAGGTCGATCGCGGCGCGGGCCTCCAGCAGCCGCTCGGCGACGCCCGGGGGGAGGTACCGCTCGGCGTGGCGGGGCAACACCTCGGCGGCGGTGGGCAGTTCCAGCGGATCCGGCGCGGCCGGCATCGGCTCCTGGTGCTCCAGCGTCGCCTCCTCATGTGCGTGGAAGGACGCGGTGAGGTGGAAGATCGGCTTGCCGTGCTGGACGGCGACCACCCGCCGGGTGGTGAAGGACCGCCCGTCGCGGATCCGGTCGACGGTGTAGACGATGGGTGCGCCGGGGTCACCGGGGCGCAGGAAGTAGGCGTGCAGCGAGTGCGGCGGCCGGTCCTCCGGAACGGTCCGGCCGGCCGCCACCAGCGCCTGGGCGGCGACCTGACCGCCGAAGACCCGGGGGACAACCGAGGAGCGGCTCTCGCCGCAGAAGATGTCCTGCTCGATCCGCTCCAGGGCGAGCAGATCGAGCAGCGACTTCAGTGCGTCGTTCACGTGCGTGCGGCCCTGACGCCCTTACAGGCCCATGGACTTGGCGATGATGGACTTCATGACCTCGCTGGTGCCGCCGTAGATGCGGTTGACGCGGTTGTCGGCGTAGAGGCGGGCGATCGGGTACTCGTTCATGAAGCCGTAGCCGCCGTGGAGTTGGAGGCAGCGGTCGATGACGCGGTGGGCGACCTCGGTGCAGAAGAGCTTCGCGGAGGCGGCCTCGGCGGCGGTCAGTTCGCCGGCGTCCAGGGCCTCGAGCGCCCGGTCGGCGACGGCCTCGGCGGCGTCCACCTCGGCCTGGCAGGCGGCCAGTTCGAACTTGGTGTTCTGGAAGGAGGCGACGGCCTTGCCGAAGACGGTGCGCTCCTGCACGTACTGCTGCGCGAACCGGACGGCGGCCTTGGCCTGCGCGTAGGCGCCGAAGGCGATGCCCCAGCGCTCGGAGGGCAGGTTCCGGCCGAGGTAGGCAAAGCCCTTGTTCTCCTCGCCGAGCAGGTCCTCGACGGGCACCTTGACGTCGACGAAGGCCAGTTCGGCGGTGTCGGAGACCTTCAGGCCGAGCTTGTCGAGCTTGCGGCCGACCGAGTAGCCCTCGGACGTGGTGTCGACGGCGAAGAGGGAGATGCCGTGGCGGCGGTCGTCCTCGCGCGGAGCGGAGGTGCGGGCGCAGACGATGACGCGGTCGGCGTGCACGCCGCCGGTGATGAAGGTCTTGGCGCCGTTGAGGACGTAGTGGGTGCCGTCGGCGGAGAGCCTGGCGGTGGTCTTCATGCCGGCGAGGTCGGAGCCGGTGCCCGGCTCGGTCATCGCCAGGGCCCACATCTCCTCGCCGGAGACGAACTTGGGCAGGTAGCGCTTCTTCTGCTCCTCGGTGGCGAGCATCTCGATGTACGGCAGGCCGAGCAGCACGTGGACGCCGGAGCCGCCGAAGGTGACGCCGGCGCGGGCGGTCTCCTCGTACATCACGGCCTCGAACTTGTGCGAGTCGATGCCGGCGCCGCCGTACTCCTCGGGGACGCGGATGCCGAAGACGCCCAGTTCGGCGAGCTGGTGGTAGAAGTCGCGGGGGACCTGGCCGGCGGCGTACCAGTCGTCGTAGACGGGTACGACCTCGGCCTCGATGAAGGCGCGTATGGTCTCCCGGAACGCCTCGTGATCCTCGTTGAACACCGTCCGGCGCATGCCTCGGCCTCCTTCACCGCCATGCCTGGCTAAGCGTTTGCTCAGCGAAAGCTACCCGCGGGTCGCTGAAGCTGTCCAGAGGTTGCCCGGTGGCTGCCCGGTGGCTGCCCAGCGGCGGCGTCCGCTCCTATCCGGCGGCCGGGACCGCCACTGCCGGCTCCTCCTCCACCGCCCCGAACGCCCCCAATGCCAGCCGGTGCAGCAGCCGCGCCATCTCCGTGCGGCCGGGCAGCGAGCCGGGCCGGCCGAGGTGCGGGGTGGAGTTCAGCAGGCCGAAGACCGCGTGCACCGCCGCCCGCGCCTGGGATTCGGACGGCCCGGGGTGGACCCGGCGGACGACCTCGACCCACAGTTCCACGTACTGCCGCTGGAGCTGCCGCACCCGCTTGCGGTCGGCCTCCCGCAGCCGGTCCAGCTCGCGGTCGTGCAGGGTGATCAGCGGACGGTCGTCCAGGGCGAAGTCGATGTGCCCGTCGATCAGCGCGTCCAGCACCGCCTCGGGGCTGTCGCCGCCCTCCTCGACCCGCATCCGGCCGCCCGCCAGCAGCCGCTCGCTGATCCCCACCAGCAGCTCGGCGAGCATCGCGTCCTTGCCGGCGAAGTGCCGGTAGAGGCCGGGCCCCGAGATGCCCACGGCCGCCCCTATCTCGTCCACGCCGACGCCGTGGAACCCGCGCTCCGCGAAGAGCCGGGCGGCCTCCTTGAGGATCTGCTCGCGGCGGCTGGTAGGGGCGGGGGCCTGCGTATTACTCATGCCGTCAATTGTAGACAGCCGGGTTAGTGCTCGTTAACCTGAAGGAAATGAGGTTAACGCCCATTAACCCGCCTGGCTCCGGCGCACACCCCGCGGGCGCCCGGCGGGCAGCCGACCGAGCAAGGGGGCTCATGGCGATGGACGGCATCGAGCAGGCACCGGTGCTGGGGAGTGGTGGGGGTCCCCCCGCGCATGGGGGTCCCCCCGCTCGAACAGAGTTGAGAGTGGGGGAGCAGTCGAGCGTGGGGGACGATCCGGCGTCCGACTCCTGGCGGGCCAACGAGGCCGCGCACCGCGAGCTGGCCGGCCGGTTGCGCGCGAAGCTCGCCGCGGCCCGCCTGGGCGGCGGCGAGAAGGCCCGGGCGCGGCACACCGCACGCGGCAAGCTGCTGCCCCGCGACCGGGTGGACGCCCTGCTGGACCCCGGCTCGCCCTTCCTGGAGCTGGCGCCGCTGGCCGCGGACGGGATGTACGGCGGGGACGCGCCGGCCGCCGGGGTGATCGCCGGGATCGGCCGGGTGAGCGGCCGGGAGACCGTCATCGTCGCCAACGACGCGACGGTCAAGGGCGGTACGTACTACCCGATGACGGTCAAGAAGCATCTGCGCGCCCAGGAGGTCGCGCTGGAGAACCGCCTCCCGTGCCTGTATCTCGTCGACTCCGGCGGCGCCTTCCTGCCCAAGCAGGACGAGGTCTTCCCGGACCGCGAGCACTTCGGGCGGATCTTCTACAACCAGGCGCGGATGTCCGGCGCCGGGATCCCGCAGATCGCCGCCGTGCTCGGCTCCTGCACGGCGGGCGGCGCCTACGTCCCCGCCATGAGCGACGAGGCGGTGATCGTCCGCGACCAGGGCACGATCTTCCTGGGCGGCCCGCCGCTGGTGAAGGCGGCCACCGGCGAGGTGGTCACCGCCGAGGAACTGGGCGGCGGCGCGGTGCACGCCCGCACCTCCGGGGTCACCGACCACCTCGCCGAGGACGACGCGCACGCGCTGCGCATCGTGCGCACCATCGTCTCCACCCTCGGCGACCGCGCCCCGCTCCCCTGGTCCGTACGACCCGTCGAGGAGCCCAAGGTCGACCCGGCCGGGCTCTACGGCATGGTGCCCACCGACTCGCGTACGCCCTACGACGTCCGCGAGGTGATCGCCCGGCTCGTCGACGGCTCCCGCTTCGCCGAGTTCAAGGCGGAGTACGGCACGACCCTGGTCACCGGCTTCGCGCACCTGCACGGCCACCCGGTCGGCGTGATCGCCAACAACGGCATCCTGTTCTCCGAATCCGCCCAGAAGGGCGCCCACTTCATCGAGCTGTGCGACCAGCGCGGCATCCCGCTGCTCTTCCTCCAGAACATCTCCGGCTTCATGGTCGGCCGCGACTACGAGGCGGGCGGCATCGCCAAGCACGGCGCCAAGATGGTCACGGCCGTGGCCTGCACCCGGGTCCCCAAGCTGACCGTCGTCATCGGCGGCTCCTACGGCGCGGGCAACTACTCGATGTGCGGCCGGGCCTACTCCCCCCGCTTCCTGTGGATGTGGCCCAACGCCAAGATCTCCGTGATGGGCGGCGAGCAGGCCGCCTCCGTCCTCGCGACCGTCAAGCGCGACCAGTTGGAGGCGCGCGGCGAGGAGTGGAGCGCCGCGGACGAGGACGCCTTCAAGGCGCCGATCCGCGAGCAGTACGAGACCCAGGGCAACGCCTACTACGCGACCGCGCGGCTGTGGGACGACGGGGTCATCGACCCGCTGGAGACCCGCCAGGTCCTGGGCCTGGCGCTGACCGCCTGTGCCAACGCCCCGCTCCCCCAACGGGACAGCGCAGCACCGCGCTTCGGCGTCTTCCGGATGTGAGAGGACCTATGAGCACCTTCGACACCGGCCGCTTCGACACCGTCCTGGTCGCCAACCGCGGGGAGATCGCGGTCCGCGTCATCCGCACACTGCGCGCGCTGGGCATCCGCTCGGTGGCCGTCCACAGCGACGCGGACGCCGGCGCCCGGCACGTCCGCGAGGCCGACACGGCGGTACGGATCGGCCCGGCCCCCGCCGCCGAGAGCTATCTGTCGGCGGACCGGCTGCTGGCCGCCGCCGCCCGCACCGGCGCCCAGGCGATCCACCCCGGCTACGGCTTCCTCGCCGAGAACGCCGACTTCGCGCGCGCCTGCGCCGCCGCCGGGCTGGTCTTCATCGGGCCGCCCGCCGACGCCATCGCCCTCATGGGCGACAAGATCCGCGCCAAGGAGACGGTGCGCACGGCCGGCGTCCCGGTCGTCCCCGGCTCCTCCGGCAGCGGCCTGGACGACGGCCAACTGGCCGCCGCCGCACGGGAGATCGGCACCCCGGTCCTCCTCAAGCCGTCCGCCGGGGGCGGCGGCAAGGGCATGCGGCTGGTCCGGGACGCGGCCCTGCTGGCCGACGGGATCGCCGCCGCCCGCCGCGAGGCCCGCGCCTCCTTCGGCGACGACACGCTGCTCGTGGAGCGCTGGATCGACCGCCCCCGGCACATCGAGATCCAGGTCCTGGCCGACGGCCACGGCACCGTCCTGCACCTCGGCGAGCGCGAGTGCTCCCTCCAGCGGCGCCACCAGAAGATCATCGAGGAGGCCCCGTCGGTCCTGCTGGACGACGCCACCCGCGCCGCGATGGGCGCCGCGGCCGTCCAGGCGGCCCGCTCCTGCGGCTACCGGGGCGCCGGCACGGTCGAGTTCATCGTCCCCGGCAAGGACCCGTCCTCGTACTTCTTCATGGAGATGAACACCCGCCTCCAGGTGGAGCACCCGGTCACCGAACTGGTCACCGGCCTCGACCTGGTGGAGTGGCAGGGGCGGGGCGCCCCCG
>NZ_KN708638.1:2963101-2967893 GCF_000805335.1 Streptomyces sp. CT34
CACCGGGCACGCCGTGGAGGCCCGGATCTGCGCCGAGGACCCGGCCCGCGACTTCCTGCCGACCGGCGGCACGGTGCTCGCGCTGCACGAGGTCAACGGCGCCTGGGACTCCCCCCTCCCCGAGAAGGGCCGCGGGACCGGGACGGTCCGCACCGACTCCGGTCTCTCGCCGGGCGCGGAGGTCGGCAGCCGCTACGACCCGATGCTCTCCAAGGTCATCGCCCACGGCCCGGACCGCGCCACCGCCCTGCGCACGCTGCGGGCCGCGCTGGCCGCCACCGTCACGCTCGGGGTGACCACCAACGCCGGGTTCCTGCGCCGCCTGCTGGCCCACCCGGACGTGGTCTCGGGCGACCTGGACACCGGGCTGGTGGAGCGGGCCGCGGCCGGCCTGGTCGACGGCACGGTGCCGGACGAGGTGTACGCGGCGGCCGGCGCGGTCCGGCAGGCCGCGCTGGAGCCGGCGGTGCCCGAGGGCGGCTGGCGCGACCCGTTCGCCGCCCCCACCGGCTTCCGACTCGGCGGCGAGCCCGCGCCGGTCCGCCACTGGCTGCGCGTCCCCGGCCACGACCCGGTGGCGTACGACGTCCGGCCCGGCGCCCCCGAGAACGTCCGGGAGGTCACCGCGGACCGGGTCCGGATCACCGTGGACGGGGTGCTGCACACCTTCCACCGCAGCGGCGACTGGCTCGGCCGGGACGGCGACTCCTGGCACGTCACCCCGTACGACCCGGTGGCCGAGGCGCTGCGCGGCGCCGCCGGGGCGCACGGCGCGGACACCCTCGCCGCCCCGATGCCGGGCACCGTCACCGTCGTCAAGGTGGCCGTCGGCGACGACGTGGTCGCGGGCCAGGGGCTGCTGGTGGTGGAGGCGATGAAGATGGAGCACGTCATCTCCGCGCCGCACGCCGGGACCGTCACCGAGCTGGACGTCACCGCGGGCGCCACCGTCGCCATGGACCAGGTCCTGGCGGTGGTCGCCCCGCACGAGAGCGCCACGGACGCCAAGGACGCCGGGGACGCCTCCCCGGGCACGGACGAGGAGGACGCGTCATGACCGCGGCCGGACTGCCGATGGCGGTGCAGGCGGAGGGCCTGCCCACCCGCGTACGGATCCACGAGGTCGGCGCCCGGGACGGGCTGCAGAACGAATCGGCGGTGATCCCCACCGAGACCAAGGCCGAGTTCATCCACCGGCTGGCCGCCGCCGGGCTGCCACTGGTGGAGGCGACCAGCTTCGTCCACCCCAAGTGGGTGCCCCAACTCGCCGACGCCGAGCGGCTGTTCCCGCTGCTGGACGATCTCGACCCGCACCGGCTCCCGGTGCTGGTGCCCAACGAGCGGGGCCTGGAACGGGCGCTGGCGCTGGGCGCCCGCCGGATCGCGGTGTTCGGCAGCGCCACCGAGTCGTTCGCCAGGGCCAACCTCAACCGCACGGTCGACGAGGCGCTGGCGATGTTCGCCCCGGTCGTCCAGCGCGCCCGGGACGAGAAGGTCCACGTCCGCGGCTACCTCTCCATGTGCTTCGGCGACCCCTGGGAGGGCCCGGTGCCCATCGCCCAGGTCGTCCGGGTCTGCCGGGCACTGCTCGACCTGGGCTGCGACGAGCTGAGCCTGGGCGACACCATCGGCGTCGCCACCCCCGGCCACGTCCAGCACCTGCTCGCCGCCCTCAACGAGGCGGGCGTGCCCACCTCCCGGCTGGGCGTCCACTTCCACGACACCTACGGGCAGGCCCTCGCCAACACCTTCGCCGCGCTCCAGCACGGCGTCACCACCGTCGACGCCTCGGCGGGCGGCCTCGGCGGCTGCCCGTACGCCAAGAGCGCCACCGGCAACCTCGCCACCGAAGACCTCGTGTGGATGCTGCACGGCCTCGGCATCGAGACCGGCGTCGACCTGGACCGGCTGACCGAGACCAGCGTCTGGCTGGCCGGAGTCCTGGGCCGCCCCAGCCCCTCGCGCACCGTCCGCGCACGCATGCCGGCACAGTCCCCCAAGGAGTGACCATGTCCCTGGACCACCGCCTGCCCGACGAGCTGGAGGAACTCCGGCGCACGGTCGAGGCGTTCGCGCACGACGTCGTCGCCCCGCAGATCGGCGGCTACTACGAGCAGCACGCGTTCCCGTACGACATCGTGCGGCAGATGGGCCAGATGGGCCTGTTCGGCCTGCCGTTCCCCGAGGAGTACGGCGGGATGGGCGGCGACTACCTGGCGCTCGGCATCGCCCTGGAGGAACTGGCCCGGGTCGACTCCTCGGTGGCCATCACCCTGGAGGCCGGTGTCTCGCTCGGCGCCATGCCCATCTACCGCTTCGGCACCGAGGAGCAGAAGCGCGCCTGGCTGCCGAAGCTGTGCTCCGGCGAGCTGCTGGGCGCGTTCGGCCTCACCGAGCCGGACGGCGGCTCGGACGCCGGCGCCACCCGCACCACCGCGGTCCGGGACGGCGACTCCTGGGTGATCAACGGCAGCAAGTGCTTCATCACCAACTCCGGTACGGACATCACCGGCCTGGTGACGGTCACCGCGGTCACCGGCCGCGCCCCCGACGGCGCCCCGCAGATCTCCTCGATCATCATCCCGGCCGGCACCCCCGGCTTCACGGTCGCCGCCCCCTACTCCAAGGTCGGCTGGAACGCCTCGGACACCCGCGAACTGTCCTTCTCCGACGTCCGCGTCCCGGCCGCCAACCTGCTGGGCGAGGAGGGCCGCGGCTACGCCCAGTTCCTGCGCATCCTCGACGAGGGCCGGATCGCCATCGCGGCACTGGCCACCGGCCTCGCCCAGGGCTGCGTCGACGAGTCGGTGCGCTACGCCAGGGAGCGGCACGCCTTCGGCCGCCCCATCGGCGCCAACCAGGCCATCCAGTTCAAGCTCGCCGACATGGAGATGCGCGCCCACACCTCCCGGCTGGCCTGGCGCGACGCCGCCTCCCGCCTCGTCCACGGCGAGCCGTTCAAGAAGGAGGCCGCACTCGCCAAGCTCTACTCCTCCGAGATCGCGGTGGACAACGCCCGCGAGGCCACCCAGATCCACGGCGGCTACGGCTTCATGAACGAGTACCCGGTCGCCCGGATGTGGCGCGACGCCAAGATCCTGGAAATCGGCGAGGGCACCAGCGAGGTCCAACGAATGCTGATCGCACGGGAGTTGGGGTTCTAAGGGACGCCCTCGTCTCTTCCAGGGGCTCCCCCTCGGGGGCAGGCGAACGGATCCCGTAGGGGTGCCAAGCTCCCCCTGCGGGCCATAACGCGGCGGGCCCGAAAGGATATTCCCGGTCCCGCCGCGCATGCGTCATCACCTCAACGACGCCCACCCCCACCACTCCTTCACACCGGCCAGTCGTTCGCCGGGTCGTCCAGCCATGCGCGTTGCCCGTCGCGGGTGACGGTCAGGCCGAACCGGTCGTGGTCGGGTCGGTCGTTCTCGTCCCACCAGCGGTAGGCGGCCTCCGCCTCGTCCCAGAGCCGCCGGCGGCCGTGCTGCCAGACCCGCGCCGCCTCACCGTCGCGGAACTGTACGCAGGCCCACGACCGTTCGGCGAGGCCGTAGAGCCACACGGGCCGTGCTCCGTCCCGCTTCTCGGCGACGACCTGGAGGCAGTGCGGCACACGCAGCCCCAAGGCGAAGCGGTGCGCGCTGAACGGCCCGCCGACGAACTCCTCCTCCGTGAGGCCGGTGGAGGTCTCCTCACCATCGGCCACGCTGCCGGGAACATACTCGCGATGTGCGACCGGTGGCAGCCGCTGCGAGCGAAGCTTCATGAACTCCACCGGCCCGGTGAACCGCCCCGTTGCACTCGTGCCGTCACGGGCGACTTCAAGACGGGCCACGGCGTCGCTGTTGCTGTAGTGGGTGCCCCAAGGGCTGACGATGATCCCGCCCGGCCGGCATTGCCGCACCCAGGCGTGGGGGATGGACCGCAGCCCACACGTCGCGGTGATCCGGTCGTACGGCGCCCCTGGCTCGTAGCCCATGAAGCCGTCGCCGTGCACGACGCGAACACCCGGGCCGAACCGCTCCAACGCCACTCCGGCGGCCGTGGACACCGCCTCGTCCACCTCGACCGTCACCACGTTCTCCGGGCCGACGCGGTGAGCCAGGAGGGCCGCGTTCCAGCCTGTGCCCGTACCGATCTCCAAGACGCGATGTCCGCGGCGGAGGTCCAGATCCCGGAGCATGCGGAACACCACGGACGGCATCGACGCGGAGCTGGTGGAGACCCTGCCGGGTTCCGTGCCGGAGTGATCGCCGTCGTCCCACTGCGTGACGACCGGACAGTCCGAGTCGGCGTACGCCTGCCATGCCTTCGGATCGTCCGCACGGGAGACGGCCACGGTCTTCCCGGCTGCCATGTCCCACGGCCAGATGAGATCCGGCAGGAAGGCGGAACGGGGAACCGCCGCGAACGCCGGGACCCAGTCGGCGGACAGGGCCCCGCCGGCTAGGAGAGCGCGCCCCAGCTCGGTGCGGCCGGAGCGCCCCTGGCCTGCGTCCGTCATGTTCAGGCGGCCTTGGACGGGTTGGGAACGCCGGGCCCGCCGTCGGGGGTCGGCGCCGGGTGGGGGCCGGGGTAGGGCTCGCCGGGGAGCTTGTCGCCGCCGCTGTTGCCGAGAACCATGAACACCGCAGTTCCTCCTTGTGGTTCGGTACGTGTCCGGCCGCCCGACGGCCACTGCCCTCCAACGCGGACGGGCGGGCGCGCCAGTGCCTGTCGAGGTTCGGTCGACAGGCACGAGTCCGAGTGCACGGTCACCAGCCGACCCTCGCGGTGTGGTGGGGGGGGAGCC
>NZ_KN708638.1:2967903-2976894 GCF_000805335.1 Streptomyces sp. CT34
CACCTCGGCACGCGGAGGCAGGACCCCCTGTCCGAAGGGGTGCGCCAGTTGCTGCTCGATCCGATCCATCCGCTTCGTCAGCCGCAACGTCTCGAAGCTGTGGGGCTGCCGACTCGCCGCTTCTCGGACGTCATCGAGAAGCAGTCCGACGTGCCCGCGCAGAACCGCGTCCGCACCCGCCAGAACATCGCGCGCCGGCCGAGTCGCACCGAAGCGGAGCGCTCGGCGGATCGTCTCACTGATCGTGTCTGCGTCGATGGCGTCCGGTGCCGTCGGCGTGCCGGGGCGTTCGTCGTTCACCGGGCGTCCGTGGGCTTCTTGGCGAGGCCGAGGTGACCGGCGAGGGCCATGTGCAGCGCTTCCGCCTCGCCGCGGGACAGCACCAGATCGATGTCGCCCTGATGCTGGTCCACCCGGTACAGCGCCAGTGGCACGCGGACTTCGCCGGTGTCGCCGGTGCCGGATGTGGACGCCCCTCGGCGGGCCGAGGCATGCAACCCGCTGACAGTCGCCATCGCTCACTCCTACGGTTGTACGCGATCAAGAGGCTGTGACCGTAGGAGGGTTGAGTGCCCCTCAGGGGGACAGGGTGTCCCCCTGAGGCAAGTTGTCCTATGGACCCGTGACTCCCACCTTCTCAGCGAGTCGGGCTGCCTCGTCGCGGAAGGCGCGTGGAGCCTTACGCCACAGGTCGGCCGCGACCTCGCGGGCCGATGGGGTGTACGCAACGGTCTCGTGACTGATCTTGCAGGCGACCCCCATCACATGGAGGGCCGCCGTGCGATCACCACGTTGCAGGTGCCCGCGCGCCACTTCGACCCAGAGCCGGGAGCGCCGTTCAACCGAGGGCATGACATCCGGGTCGATGTTGTCGGCCCTGCTCAGGGCTTGCCCGGACTTGCGGAGGTCGGTGGCCACCGAGACCCCGTGGAAGTCGACGTTCGCCCGTCCGAACACCGTGCTCGGGTGAACGTAGGCCGCCGGCAGTGACTTCGCTACCTGGTCGCCGGCGTGTAGGGGGCGGGCGAACAGATCCCGTAGGGGATGCCGGCACCCCCTGCAGGCCCCAACGCGGCGGGCCCAAAAGGCTGTTCCCGGGTCCGCGGCGGGTGGGTGGCCACCACGCGGGCGGCCGGCGTCCGCGGCGCCTCACCGCCCCGGCCACGGCACCTCCGGCGCCCGGAAGTAGTCGATGCCCTGTGCGTCCCAGCGGGGCCCCTGGGCGGCCAGTCGCTCCCGGTAGGCGTCCCAGTCGTGCGTACGGGCCGGGGACCAGCCCAGTTCGGCGATGCCGGGGAGCCGGGGGAAGGTCATGTACTCGATGTTCGCCGAGGTGGTGAGCGTCTCCGACCACAGGGACCCCTCGACGCCGAGCACCGAGGCGGGCGGTGCGTCCTTCAGGTAGCCGCCGGGGTCCCAGTCGTAGGCGCGCCGGACGTTCACGTAGCCCGCCCAGTTCAGGCCGAGCGGGGTGTCCTTGTCGTACTTCATGTCGAGGTAGGCGCGGTCGGCGGGCGACAGGACGAGCCGGGTGCCCCTGCGGGCCGCGTCGGTGACCTGCTTGCGTTCGGCGGGGCCGGTGGCGTCGTAGCCCCAGTACTCGGCGACGGCGCCCTTGGCGGGGTGTGCCCCGGTCAGCTGGTGCCAGCCGATCACGGTCTTGCCGTACTTGGCGACCACCGGCTGCACCTTGTCCATGAAGGCGACGTAGTCCGCGCGGCTGGTGGCGTGCGCCTCGTCGCCGCCGATGTGGAGGTAGGGGCCGGGGGTGAGCTCCGCGATCTCCCGGATGACGTCGTCGACGAAGTCGTACGTCACCTTCTTGGGCACGCACAGCGAGCTGAAGCCGACGTTGGTGCCGGTGTAGAGCGGCGGTGCCACGCCGTTACAGTTCAGCCGGGCGTAGGAGGCCAGTGCGGCGTTGCTGTGGCCGGGCATGTCGAGTTCCGGGACCACCGTCAGGTAGCGGCTCGCGGCGTAGCGGACGATCTCGCGGTAGTCGTCCTTGGTGTAGTAGCCGCCGCGCCCGCCGCCGACCTGGGTGCTGCCGCCGTAGGACGCCAGCCGCGGCCAGGAGGCGATGGCGATCCGCCAACCCTGGTCGTCGGAGAGGTGCAGATGCAGCGTGTTGATCTTGTAGGCCGCCAGCTGGTCGATATAGCGCTTGACCTGGCCGACGGTGAAGAAGTGCCGCGAGACGTCCAGCATCGCGCCGCGGTAGGCGTAGCGCGGGGTGTCCGCGATCGTGCCGCCGGCGATCCGCCAGGGGCCGGGCTGCGGGGTGTGCTTCTCCACCGCGGCGGGCAGCAGCTGGCGGAGCGTCTGGACGCCGTGGAAGAGGCCGGCGGGGTGGGCCGCGCTGATGGTGACCGCCCGGCCGCCGGACGTCAGCCGGTAGCCCTCGGCGCCGAGCCCGTGGGCGTCCTGGCCGCCGAGCCGGAGGACGATGCCGTCCGGGCCGCCCTCGGAGGTGACCGGCAGCCGGAAGCCGGTGGCGGGCCGCAGAAGTCCGGCCAGATAGCCGGCGATCCGGCGGGCCTCGCCGGAGCCGCCGGGCACCCGGATCCGGGTCCGCTCGCCGAGCGTGTACGCGCCCTGGGCCGGGCGCACGGAGGCGGGAGCGGGGATCACCCGGTCCAGCGGCGCGGCGGCCGGGGCGGCGGCACCGGCCGACGGGACGGCTGCGGTCACCGTCCCGGCCGCCGCGACCAGCAATAACGAGAACAGAAGCCTGTGTCGTCTCATGGACGGTCCCTTCGGCGAGCTTCGTCAGCGGCACGTTTCTGCAAGCGGCACAGCGGCACGGCATGGAGCGACCGAACGGTGACCATGCGTACCGCGCGCCCCGGACCCGGTCAAGGTGTAGACCAGTATCCGCCCGCAATCCCGGCGACCTGCCCGATATCGGGCAGATTTCTTGCGAATCTCCGCGGCGCCCATCAGTATCGACGGGTGCTCGAACGCCGTCCGTCCCACGAGGACCTCATCGACCACCTGGTACGCAGCACGCCGCTCCAGCGCGGCGAGGCGGCCAGGGTGGTGCTGGACGTGCTCGCGTACTTCGACGAGACCACGGAGGGGTTCGTCCGCCGCAGACACCGCGAGCTGCAGTCCCAGGGGCTGCGGAACGAGGCGATCTTCGAGCGGATCTCCCACGAGCTGCCGCACCGCGCCGTGTCCCCTCCGCCCCTGTCGATACGCCAGCTGCGCCGCCTCGTCTACGGCTGAAGCCGGGCCCCGCGGACGGCGGGCACCCGTGAACGATCGACAAGACGCTCAACCAGAAGGGTCACCGTATGTGCGGGATCGTCGGATACATCGGCAAGCGCGACGTCGCTCCGCTGCTCCTTGAGGGCCTCCAGCGCCTGGAGTACCGCGGCTACGACTCGGCCGGCATCGCCATCCACGCCAAGGGCACCGGCAAGGCCGCGGGCGGTCTGAAGACCGCCAAGGCCAAGGGCCGGGTCCGGGAGCTGGAGTCGCGGCTGCCGAAGCGCTTCGCCGGCTCCACCGGCATCGCGCACACCCGCTGGGCCACCCACGGCGCCCCCACCGACGAGAACGCCCACCCGCACCTCGACACCGAGGGCAAGGTCGCGGTGGTCCACAACGGCATCATCGACAACGCCGCCGACCTGCGCGCCCGGCTGACCGCCGAGGGCGTCGTGTTCGCCTCCGAGACCGACACCGAGGTACTGACCCACCTCATCGGCCGCTCCACCGCCCCGACGCTGGAGGAGAAGGTCCGCGAGGCGCTCCGCCACATCGAGGGCACCTACGGCATCGCCGTCCTGCACGCCGACTTCGCCGACCGCATCGTCGTCGCCCGCAACGGCTCGCCGGTCGTCCTGGGCATCGGCGAGCACGAGATGTTCGTCTCCTCCGACGTCGCCGCGCTGGTCTCGCACACCCGCCAGGTCGTCACCCTGGACGACGGCGAGATGGCCACCCTCAAGGCCGACGACTACCGCACGTACACCACCGAGGGCTCGCGCACGACGGCGACGCCGGAGACCGTCGAGTACGCGGCCGAGTCGTACGACCTGGGCGGCCACGACACCTACATGCACAAGGAGATCTCCGAGCAGGCGGAGGCGGTGGACCGGGCGCTGCGCGGCCGGATCGACGACCGCTTCTCCACCGTCCACCTCGGCGGTCTGAACCTGGACGCCCGCGCGGCGCGCGGGGTGCGCCGGGTCAAGATCCTGGGCTGCGGCACCTCTTACCACGCGGGCCAGATCGGCGCCCAGATGATCGAGGAGCTGGCCCGCATCCCCTCGGACGCCGAGCCGGCCTCCGAGTTCCGCTACCGCAACCCGGTCGTGGACCCCGACACCCTCTACGTCGCCGTCTCCCAGTCCGGTGAGACCTACGACGTGCTGGCCGCCGTCCAGGAGCTCAAGCGCAAGGGCGCGCGGGTGCTGGGCCTGGTGAACGTGGTCGGCTCGGCGATCGCCCGGGAGACCGACGGCGGCATCTACGTGCACGCAGGACCCGAGGTCTGCGTGGTCTCCACCAAGTGCTTCACCAACATGGTGGTCTCCTTCGCGCTGCTCGCCCTGCACCTGGGCCGGATCCGCGACCTGTCCGTCGCGGACGGCAAGCGGATCATCGACGGCCTGCGCAGGCTGCCCGGCCAGATCGACGAGATCCTCAAGGGCGAGGAGGAGATCAAGAAGCTGTCGGCGCAGTACGCGGACGCCAAGTCGATGATGTTCGTCGGCCGGGTCCGCGGCTACCCGGTGGCCCGCGAGGCGTCCCTCAAGCTCAAGGAGGTCTCGTACATCCACGCCGAGGCGTACCCGGCCTCGGAGCTCAAGCACGGCCCGCTGGCCCTCATCGAGCCCGCGATGCCGACCGTGGCGATCGTGCCGGACGACGAGCTGCTGGAGAAGAACCGGGCCGCGATGGAGGAGATCAAGGCCCGCAGCGGCCGGATCCTCGCCGTCGCCCACGAGGAGCAGGAGAAGGCCGACCACACCATCGTCGTGCCGAAGAACGAGCCCGAGCTGGACCCGATCCTGATGGGCATCCCGCTCCAACTCCTCGCCTACCACACGGCGTTGGCCCTGGGCCGGGACATCGACAAGCCGCGGAACCTCGCGAAGTCGGTCACCGTGGAGTAGGTCCCGCCTCTTCGTGGATCCCGTCTCTTCCGTCGAACGAGGCCCTTTCCACCGAAGCGACAATTGAGCAACCCCCGCGGCGAGCAACCCCCTCCGCGAGAGCGGGCGGCGGTTCAGCCGCAAAGGCAAGCGGCTTCGCGCGAGCCACCATTCGCGCGAAGCCGCCGCCTCCCCTTTGCCGGCGTCGCCCATTACGCCGGCGGGGTGCCGCCGCCCCGGGATCCGTCACCTCCCGGTCGGCAGCACGCCGTTGTGACCGTTTTCTACCCATCACAAGCGCACAACCAACCTGGGAGAACCAGCCGGACTCCGCATTGCCCACAATCCCCATGACGCCCCCTCAAGTGTGGCGACACCGAGGAGAACCGATCACGCGGCGGTCCCCGTAGGGGAGTTCACGAAAACGCGGCACCGGGCCGCGTCAGGGAATGACCATCACGGGCCGCTGCGCGCGCCGCGCCAGCCGGCCGGCGACGGAGCCGAAGATCCGGCCCACGATGCCGTGCGTGGAGCCCACCACGATGGCGTCGGCCTCGTACTCCCGGCCGACCTCCTCCAGTTCGTGGCAGATGTCGCCGCCGCGCTCGACGAGGATCCAGGGGACCTCGGAGAGATGGTCGGCGCACGCGAGCTCCAGCCCGAGCACTTCGGTGCGGTGGTCCGGCACGTCCACGAAGACCGGCGGCTCGCAGCCCGCCCAGACCGTCGTCGGCAGCCGGTTGGCCACATGGACGATGATCAATCCGGAGCCGAGGCGCCGGGCCATACCGATTGCATACGCCAACGCGCGTTCGCTCGACATGGAGCCGTCGAAGCCCACCACGACGCCGTGCCGGAAGGCGGGATCGCAGGAATGGCGCTTCTGTTCCGCCGCTTCGAGGTCCGCCATCGGATCGGCGACCTGCTTGCGGTCCGCGGGTTCAGGGGTTTCGTGACCGGTCATGGGGGTCTCGGCGAGAACGTCCTCTGGCGGAGGGGCGAACGGGAACGGCGATTGACTTGATCCGGCAGTTGACCGAACGGCTCGGTCAAGGAGCAGGAGTCATAGTTCAAAGGGGAACGATACGACTGGGAATCATCTTTCCAAGCCGATACCCCAAGAGTACGGCGCTACTCCTCCACTGCCCAGGGCACGAACGGGCCACCGGGAGCCCGCACAGGCGGCCCACGGCTCGAACGTTCCCCGGAGCATGCCGGAGCGTGGCGCGGATGGCAATGCCCCGCCCTGCCCCGTACGTACCCCCCGGCGGTGACCCAAGATCGACGGCAGCGTTGTAGTAGCTGCCCGTCCGAGGGGAGCCAGCGGTGCCGGTGCCGTCCCGTAGATCACCCGACCCAGTGAGCGATGTCGCGCGCTGGGGCGCCTTCAGTTGCGCCCTGGTCCCCGTCGTCCTGATCGTGAGCGGCGCCTCGTGGGCCGGCGCGGCGGGCACCGCGGCCGGCCTCGCCGCGATCACCTGCGTCTGCCGCGCGCTGCTGCGGCGATCCGAACGCACCGCGGCCGGAGTCCGTACGGCGGGTGGTGGACGCCGAAGGGACAGAAGAGGACGTAACGGGGCAGGAGCACATGGCGGCGGCCGGCACTCCGAAAGGCGTACGCCGGTCGATTGAGGCGCCCGCAAGTCTGCGCACGACCGTTTTCAGCCAACTTCCAGCCGAGACCGACCCCTTGCCCCCGACCCCCCTCAACCCTGGTGTGAGCAGGGCGGAAAGGACCGCTCGGCATGGTTGTGCCCTACTGCGAACGGGCAGAGCCGAGACGCGTACTTCCCATGCAGGCCCGACGAGTGGAACGCTTCGTGATCGAATGCTTCGCGCCAAGTTGCCATATCGACATACCAGTGGGTGGTGAACTTGGCCATCCATCCTCACGGGACACAGTAGATTCGATCTTGGTAGCTACGGCGGGGGAACTGTGCAGGACCGCGAGGGCGAGACGACCGAGGGGGGCTTAAGTGCCATGAGCCAGGACTCCGCTGCCGTACCAGATGCCGCACGCAAGCTCGCCGCCCGACGACGCCGCGAAATAGTCGCGGTGCTCCTCTTCAGCGGCGGCCCCATTTTCGAGAGCTCCATTCCGCTCTCGGTCTTCGGCATCGACCGCCAAGACGCAGGCGTTCCGAGGTACCGGCTTCTTGTGTGCGCGGGCGAAGATGCGCCTTTGCGCACGACCGGGGGGCTCGAACTGTCAGCCCCCTACGGGCTGGAGGCGATCTCCCGTGCCGGGACGGTCGTCGTACCGGCCTGGCGTTCCATCACCCAGGCCCCACCGCCCGCGGCGCTCGACGCGCTGCGCCGCGCGCATGAAGAGGGGGCCCGGATCGTCGGGCTGTGCACGGGGGCGTTCGTCCTCGCCGCGGCCGGACTGCTCGACGGCCGGCCGGCCACGACCCACTGGATGTACGCGCCGACGCTCGCCAAGCGTTATCCGTCCGTCCATGTGGACCCGCGCGAGCTCTTCGTCGACGACGGCGATGTGCTCACCTCCGCGGGGACGGCCGCCGGGATCGACCTGTGTCTGCACATCGTGCGCACCGACCACGGCGCCGACGCGGCCAACGCGCTGGCCCGACGGCTGGTCGTACCGCCGCGCCGGACCGCCTCGGACATGGGGCACCAGCGCTACCTGGACAGGTCGTTACCTGAGGAGATCGGCGCCGACCCGCTCGCCGAGGTCGTCGCCTGGGCGCTGGAGCACCTTCACGAGCAGTTCGACGTGGAGACGCTGGCGGCCCGCGCGTACATGAGCCGGCGCACCTTCGACCGGCGCTTCCGTTCTCTCACGGGGAGCGCTCCGCTCCAGTGGCTGATCACCCAGCGGGTGCTGCAGGCCCAGCGGCTGCTGGAGACCTCCGACTATTCGGTGGACGAGGTAGGTCGCCGGGCGCTGCGGGTTCCGCTCGCCGGTGGCGCTGCGCGGCCACTTCCGGCGGCAGCTGGGCGCCTCGCCGGCGGCCTACCGCGCGGCCTACCGCGCGCGCCGGCCGCAGAACGGCGCACCCGAGCCCGCTCTGCGGCCGGAGCGCCCGGAGCGGGCCGAGCGGCCGGAGCGCGAGCGGGCCGCGCTGGCGGCCGGGAGCGCGGAGCGGTTCGCCGCCGCCGCGCTGGCCGGGCACGGGCTCACCGCCGAGGCGGCGGACCCGGGCAGGCCGCAGCCCGACGCCTACGTCGCACGGCTGCCGGAGACCCCGGTCGGCCGCGGGGCCGCCCGCCCCGTGCTCCCCGGCCAGCGGGAGCGCCCCGTAGGGTGAGACGTATGAACGATCGCATGGTGTGGATCGACTGCGAGATGACCGGACTCTCGCTGGCGAGTGACGCGCTTATCGAGGTGGCCGCCCTGGTCACCGACTCGGAACTGAACGTGCTGGGTGACGGGGTGGATGTGGTGATCCGCCCCCCGGCCGAGGCGCTGACCACCATGCCGGAGGTGGTGCGGCAGATGCACACCGCCTCCGGGCTGCTGGCCGAGCTGGACGGCGGCACGACGCTGGAAGCGGCCGAGGCACAGGTGCTGGAGTACATCAAGCAGCATGTGCCGGAGCCGGGGAAGGCGCCGCTGTGCGGAAACTCCGTCGGTACCGACCGCGGCTTCCTGCTGCGCGATATGCCGACGCTGGAGAGCTATCTGCACTACCGGATCGTCGATGTCTCGTCCGTGAAGGAACTGGCCCGGCGCTGGTTCCCGCGGGCGTACTTCAACAGTCCGGACAAGAACGGCAATCACCGGGCACTGGCGGACATCCGGGAATCCATCGCGGAACTGCGCTACTACCGGGAGGCCGTCTTCGTGCCGCCGCCGGGTCCCGATTCGGAGACCGCGAGGGCCATCGCGGCCAAGCACCGGCCGCCCGCCGATCCGGAGTCG
>NZ_KN708638.1:2976904-3029120 GCF_000805335.1 Streptomyces sp. CT34
GAAACCCGGGAGCGAGCACCCCTCCGGAGCCTGTACACTTTTTCTCAGCCGGTGGGGAAAAGGAACCACACAGCACCGGTCTTGGTGGGTATAGCTCAGCTGGTAGAGCACCTGGTTGTGGTCCAGGATGTCGCGGGTTCGAGTCCCGTTACTCACCCCAGCAGCAAGGCCCCCGATCTTCGGATCGGGGGCCTTGCGCGTTTTCCGTGAGCGGCGTTTTCCAGGAGCGCTTCCCGGGCCGGGCGCGGGCGTTGGCGCTCGGTAGCAGCCGACGGTTCAGTAGCCGACGGTGAAGCGCTCGCCGATGTGGCGGGGCTGCTCGACCTCGTCGAGGAGGGCGACGGCGTAGTCCTCGGCGGAGATGCGGCTGCTGCCGTCGGCGGCGGTGATCAGGTCGTCGGCGGCGGTGCGGTAGGTGCCGGTGCGCTCGCCGGGCTCGATGGACGCGCTCGGGCTGATGTTGGTCCAGCGGACATCGGAGACGGTGCGGTAGTAGTCGAGCGCGTCGCCGTGCGCGTGCATGATCTGGAGCAGGAAGACGGGGAGGCCCTCGGCGTCCCAGACCTGGCTGCCGTCGGGCTTGCGGAGCGAGCCGGCGCCGCCGACGGAGATCAGCCGGGGCGCGTCCCCGCCCAGCGTGCGCAGGCCCTCGACCAGCGCCTCGGCGGCGGGCCGGATGGTGGCGATGTGGCCCGGGCCGTCGCCGCCGCCGACCGCGCTGACCACGACGTCCTGGCCCTTGGCGACCTCGGCGACGGACTCCGGGTCGAGCACGTCGCCGTAGGTCACGGTGAGGGCGGGGTGGGTGGTGGTGACCTTCGCGGGGTCGCGGACGACCGCGGTGACCTGGTGGCCGCGGCGCAGCGCCTCGTCGAGGATGCGGCTGCCGATGGTGCCGGTGGCCCCGAAGAGAGCGATCTTGGACATGGTGCGTTCTCCCAGCTGTGCGTGCGTCCGGGTGCGGACGTCTGGTTCGGCCGGCCGCTTCCCGGCTGCCGTTTTCCGTCATATGTCGTGCTGACGTCTTCTACGCTAGGGGTATCAGCGGGACATTCCGGGGTAACGAGGCGACGGGTGATGGTGAAAAACCGACAGGAGGGTGAAGGGGAGATCCGCGAGGTGGCGTTCTCCGCACCGGCCGGCCGGCCCGCCGGGGTGGAGGTGATGACCCTCGCCGAGCTGCGCGGGCGGGCCGCGGCGTGCCGGCTGTCGACCCCGCACCGCCCCGGGTTCCACCATCTGCTGACCGTCGACCGCGGGCGGCTGGTGCACAGCGTCGACTTCCGGGAGCACGTCCTCGCGCCGGGGGACCTGCTGTGGTCGCGCCCCGGGCAGGTGCAGCACTTCGGGGACCTGACGGGCGCCGAGGGGCGGCTGGTGCTCTTCGAGTCCGGCTTCCTGGACCCGGCGACCGCCGCCGCGGCCCGGATCGAGGACTGGTACGGGCCCGCCGTACGGCATCCGGAGGGCGCGGCGGCGCGGGCGCTGGACGAGGCGCTGGGGCAGCTGCACCGGGAGTTCGCGGCGCTGGGCGGGCTGCCGCTGGAGGTGCACCTGGAGGTGCTGCGGCATCTGCTGGCCGTCCTGGTGCTGCGGGCCGCGTATCCGGGCGGGGCGGCGGACGGGGCGGGCGGCGCGGAGAACTGCGAGGCGAGCGAGACGTATCTGCGGTTCCGGGACGCGGTGGAGCGGGAGTTCACCCGCAGCCGCCGGGTCGGCGACTACGCCCGCTCGCTGGGCTATGCGCCGCGCACCCTGTCCCGGGCCACCGAGGCGGCGGCCGGGGTCGGGGCGAAGGAGTTCATCGACCGCCGGGTGGTCCTGGAGGCCAAGCGGCTGCTGGCGCACGGGGACCAGCCGGCGGCCCGGATCGCGGACCGGCTGGGGTTCGCGGACGCCACCAACTTCAGCAAGTTCTTCCAGCGGCAGGCCGGGACGACACCGATCGCGTTCCGGGCCGCCGTACGGGGAGGGAGCCCGGGCCTGTCCGATGGGTCAGGGTCGGACGGGCCCTGACCTTCTCCGGTCGGGTGGGCCCGTGGTGGCGGGGCGCAGCGGGTGGGGGGAACCGCCGCGCCCCGCCGGGGCGGGCCGGGACACGGGCCCGGACCGGTGTGGGGGGTCGGATCAGCCGGTGTAGGCGCCGAGCGCCTTGGTGAAGTCCAGCGGCGACTGGGCGATGGAACTGCACGTCGGCTGGGCGGAGTTGGACGAACCGCCGGGGCACGGCTTGTCGCGGTTGCCGGACCACATGGACAGCCAGGCCAGGTGCTTGCTCTGGGCGAACTTGACCAGCGCGGCGGCGTCGGCGGGCTTGAAGACCTCGTTCTGGACGTCGTTGACGCCGATCATCGGGGTCACCGCGACGCTCTTCCAGGCGTCCGCGTCGCTCAGCCCGAGGGCCTTCTTGAGCTGGGCCTGGGTGGCGGTGGCGGCCTGGGTGGCGTAGCCGCCCATGCTGCCGGTGTAGGAGGAGCCGTAGTCCATCGCCATGATGTTGACGGCGGAGATCTTGACGCCGTCCTTCTTGGCGCCGGTTAGCAGCGTGACGCCGTCCTGGGTGAGGCCCTCGGGCATGACCGGGAGGGTGAAGGAGACGTCCAGGCCGGGGTGCTGCTTCTGGAGCTGGGCGATGGCCTGGTCGCGGCGGGTGTTGGCGGCGGTGTTGGGCAGCGCGCCGCCCTCGATGTCGAAGTCGACCTTGGTGATCTTGTACTGGTCGATGACCTTGCCGTATGCGGCGGCCAGCTGTGCGGCGGAGGAGCAGGCGGCGCCCAGCTCGGTGCCGTTGGCGCCGCCGAAGGAGACCCGGACGTCGCCGCCGGCCTTGCGCAGCTCCGGAATCTGCTTGGCCACCGCGTCGCTGCCGAGGTCGCCGGAGCCGCCCCACTTGGGGACGCAGCCGCCGCCGGAGGTGATGAAGGCGAGGTTGAAGTTCTTCACCCCGGTCTTCTTGGCGGTGTCGGCGAGGTCGTAGGCGGGGGGGAGGGAGGGGTCGACGAACGGGGCGAAGCCGGCCTTCGCGGCGGCGGCCGGCCGCGGTGCCTTGGTGGCCATCGCGGAGCCGGCGACGGCGAACGCGCCGCCGGCCGCCAGCGTGCCGGCCACCGCCGTCCCGATCAGCTTGGCCGTGCGGCTCGTACGCCGGCGGTGTGCCGAGGAACTCATCTCATGCCTGCCTGTCTCACGTGGGGGGTGGAGGGGGGAGCACCGTGGTGCGTCCCGCACGCTAGCGGCAGCGAAACGGACAAATGCCGGGATCCGTACGGCGGTTGGCGGAATTATGGCCGCCTTAAGGAAGCGGAAGGGGCCGGTTAAGAGCGGCCCCGCCGCCCTCCGTCGTGAACCTCCGATGCCTTCCTGCGTTGCGTCCCCCCTTGCGTTCCCTCCTTGCGCTGCTCCGTGCGTCCCGCCGCGCGCCGTCACGCGCCGGCGTCGGGCGTACCGGTGCCCCGCGAACCGGTACGCGCGGCCCGCCGCCCGCGGGCGGCGAAGCCCCGGCCGCCGAGCCTGCGGCGCAGCCGGTGGCCGCGGCGCCCGCCGTGGTGGGCGCGCCGGCCGTCCAGCGCCAGCCAGACCCGTACCTCCGTGCCGCCCAGCACGGAGCGGCCGATCCGGACGTCGCCGCCGGTGGACTCGGCCAGCCGGCGCACGATGTCGAGGCCGAGGCCGGTGGAGCCTGCCCCCGCTACCGCTGGGGGGGGGTGCCCCCAGCCGCCGCCCGACCAGCCGCGGCGCAGCGCCGCGTCCGGGTCGGCGATGCCCGGGCCGGCGTCCGAGACCAGCACGATGACCGCCTCGTCGGCGTGGTGCACGTCCACCGCGAAGGCGGTGCCCTCGGGGGTGTGCCGGAAGACGTTGCCGAGCATCGCGTCCAGGGCGGCGGCGAGTTCGGAGCGGGCGACCGGGACACGGGCCGGGCGGTCCGCGCCGGCGACCCGGACCGTACGGTCCTCGTCCTCGGCGAGCGCCGACCAGAAGTCCATCCGCTCGCGGATCACCTCGGCGGCGTCGCAGCCGGCCGCGGCGACCGCCTGCTGGGGGTGCGCCTTCTGGGCGCGCGCGGTGCGGATGATCTGGTCGACCTCGCGCTCCAGCTGCTCGACGGCCGCCCGGGTCTGCTCGGCGGCCGGGCCGTCGCCGAGCGAGGCGGTGTTCAGCCGCAGCACGGTCAGCGGGGTGCGCAGCCGGTGCGAGAGGTCGGCGGCCAGCTCGCGCTCGTTGGCGAGCAGCTGGACGACCTGGTCGGCCATGGAGTTGAAGGCGCTGGCCGCGGACCGCAGTTCCCTGGGGCCGTCCTCCTGGACGCGGACGCCGAGCCGGCCCCGACCGAGGTCGTGGGCGGCGGCGGCCAGCCGTTCGGCGGGGCGGACCATGCGGGTGCCGAGCCGGTCGGCGACCGCGACCGAGCCGATGACCAGCGCCAGGCCGACGCCGGCCAGCACCGCCCAGGAGGTGGTCACGCCGTTGGTGAGCGCGTCGTCGGGCACGTACACCTCGACGACCGCGATGCCGGAGGCCACGGCGGTCGGCTGGAGCAGCGAGGTGCCGCCGGGGACCGGGGCGATGGAGGCCCGGCCGAGCTTGACGGCGGCGGCCACGTCCGCCGGGGAGGCCCGGCGGGTGCCGATCTCGACGGGCGCACCGCCCTTGGCGGCGGCCGGGACGTGGACGCCGATCCGGCCGCCGGGTCCGGTCTCGGCGCTGGCGACGGCCCGCTCCAGCTGGGTGCGGTCGGTGGTGATGGCGAGCACCGGGCCGATGGTGGCGGCCTGCCGCTCGGCGTTGGAGTACGCGCGGTCGCCGGCCATCTCCTTGACGACCAGCCCGAGCGGCACCGCGAACGCCACCACGACCATCGTGGTGACCGCCAGCGCCACCTTGACCAGGGCCCATCTCACGGCGTCCGGTCCTTCGCCGCTCCGCCCACGAGGCGCCGAGGCGCGGCTGTCACCGCCGTCCGCGACCGAGCGGCCTCGCCCGCTCCCCCGGCCGCCGCCGGAAGGTTCCCCCGGCTCACCGGGGTGGCTCCAGCTTCACGCCGACGCCGCGCAGGGTGTGCAAATACCGTGGCCGGGCGGCGGTTTCGCCCAGTTTGCGGCGGAGCCAGGACAGATGGACGTCGATGGTCTGGTCGTCCCCGTAGGACTGCTGCCAGACCTCGGCGAGCAGTTCCCTGCGCGGGACGACGACGCCGGGGCGCCCGGCGAGGAAGGCCAGCAGGTCGAACTCCCGGCGGGTGAGGTCGAGCGCGGTGCCGTCCAGCTCGGCCTGGCGGCGCAGCGGGTCGATGGACAGGCCGCCGACCCGGATCACTCGTGAGGGCGGTTCCGCCCCGGCCGCGGCGGCGCGGGAGCGGCGCAGGACGGCCGCCATCCGCGCGGAGAGGTGTTCGACCGAGAAGGGCTTGGTGAGGTAGTCGTCGGCGCCGTCGTTCAACAGCCGTACGATTTCGGCCTCGTCGTCCCGCGCGGTGGCGATGATCACGGGCACGTCGGTGATCCCGCGCAGCATCTTCAGCGCCTCGCCCCCGTCCAGGTCGGGCAGACCGAGGTCGAGGATGACGACGTCGAAGCCGACGTGCGCCACCTCGCGCAGCGCTTCCAGGGCGGTCCCGACGCTGCGCACCGTGTGGCCGGCCTCGGTCAGATGCCGGATGAGGGCCGAGCGTACGAACTGGTCGTCCTCGACCACGAGCACACTTGCCATGGGCGGCACCGTACGCCATACGGGCGGGTTTTCCGGCCCGCGGTTGACTCCTGGAGGGCGGTGACCCCGACCGCGGGAGGGCTGCGACCGGGCGGGCGGGTGGTGCAGTATGAGCCAAATGCAACGAGGACTGGTTCATGCGGCGGCCTGGACGCTGGCGACCGGCGCCGCGGTCACCCTGTCGTGGTTCGGCGTGCACACCGTGCTGTCCGGCACGGCGTACGACCCGCCGCGCGCGCTGCCGCTGTCGGACCAGGTGGCCTCCTCGGCCACGCCTCAGGCGTCCTCCACCCACCGCCCCAAACCGTCGGATTCGGCCACCGCGAGCCCCTCCCCCTCCGACAGCGGGACGCCGCGGACCGCCGTCCCGTCCCGTACCGGCGGCGGTGCGCCGCACTCCCCCTCCGCCGCCCCGGGCGGCGGCTCCGGGCCGGCCACCGGCAGTCGGATCCGCAGCTACGCGACCTCCGGCGGCCGGGTCGTCTTCGACCTCGGCCCGTCCTCCGCCGAGTTGGTCTCGGCCACCCCCAACGCGGGCTGGGACATGCAGGTGTGGAAGCAGAACCAGTGGATCCGCGTCGACTTCACCGGCGGTGGCGCGCGCAGCTCCGTCATCTGTACCTGGAACGGCCATACCCCGACCGTGCAGACCAGCAACAACGCCGCCTAGACAAAGGGCAGTTGGGATCCCCGTGCCGGTTCGTCAGTCGAAGGCGCCGGCGGGCGGGGCCGGCGAGGCGACGGCGGTGGCGTCGGTGACCGGGGCCGCGCCGCCGGTGAAGTCCAGCAGGCCGCGGCCGTGTTCGACCCGGCCGGCGTGCGGGTCGCCGGCCGCCCGCCGGGTCAGCTCGGCGACCGGCAGCTCCCGGTCGGCGGCGAGCAGCACGGCGTTGCCGAACCGCTTGCCGCGCAGCACCGCCGGGTCGGCGGTCAGCGCGAGCTCGGGGAAGACCGTGCGGACGGTGGCTATCTGGCCGCGCAGGAACCGCAGCGGCGGCCCGTCCGCGACGTTGGCCGCGTAGCAGCCCCCGGGGCGCAGCGCCCGCCGCACCTCCGCCACGAATTCCGTACTGGTCAGATGCGCGGGCGTACGGGCCCCGCCGAAGACGTCGGCGATGATCAGGTCCGCCCAGCCGTCCGGGATCCGCGCCAGCCCCGCGCGGGCGTCCGCGCCCCGCACCCGGATCCGCCAGCCGCTCTCCAACGGAAGCCGGCTGCGGACGAGTTGGACCAGCGGGGCGTCGATCTCCACGACCTGCTGGGTGGAGCGCGGGCGGGTGGCGGCGATGTAGCGCGCCAACGTCAGCGCACCGCCGCCCAGATGGACCGCGCGCAGCGGCGCGCCGGGCGGGGCGGCCAGGTCGGCGATGTGGCCGAGCCGCCGCTGGTAGGAGAACTCCAGGTGCGCCGGGTCGTCCAGGTCCACATGGGACTGCGGGGCGCCGTCGATGAGCAGCGTCCAGCCGCGCGGCCGGTCCCGGTCGGGCCGCAGTTCCGCGACGCCGCCGCCGACCGTCTCGGTGACGGACTCCGGGCCGCCGCGCCCCCGCCTGCTCTTCGCCATGCCTTCAGTATGGCGTGCCGGTGCGGGGCCGTATCCGCTGGTCAGCGGCTATGGCCCGGCCGGACCGAGGTGTCCGGCCGAGCCGGGTGGCGTGCCGCCCGCGGCCGGAGCCGTGGGCGGCACGCCACTTCATGCCGTGAACCGTGCCGGTCCGGTGTCCCTCCGGGCCGGCGGCCGGTCACTTGTTGATGCAGACGTTGCCGAATGCCGGGTCCAGCAGCGCGAGGACGTCGACGCTGTTGCCGCACACATTGATCGGGATGTCGATCGGAACCTGGATGACGTTCCCGCTGACGACACCCGGCGAGTGCTTGGCGAACCCGACCGCGGTCGCGCCCCGGCGGTGTTCGAAGCCGCGGCCGTGGTGGCCGTGCCCGCCGCCATCAGTGGCGGATGCGATGCCCGCGCCACCCAGCACCAGCGTGGAGGCAACGGCAGCCATAGCGGCGGTCTTGATGAACCGCTTCATCCCATTCTCCTTTCAGTTCGCGAATGGGGCATCGGACACAACGAACAATGGGAACGGGGGATGCGGGCGTTCCCCCTTACGGGAAAGCGTTGGGCTGTCTGGCTGGTATTCGGCTGATCGGAATCCGTACCGGCCGTGCGGCGTGCCTGCCGCGATTTCCAACATGATTTCTGTCAGAGTGCTCTCCTGTTTGACTGACTAGAAGTCGGAGAGGAAGTCATGCGGAAGTCGATGGACCGCACCGGGCGCGGCGCGGTATGCGCGCTCGCGGCCCTGGGATTGTCGGCCGCGCTGACTTCGGCGGCAGCGGCACCGGTGCCGAAGGAGTCCTCCCGAATTCCTTTCGGCGAACGGTTCCATGCGACGCAGCACGGCGGTATCGCGCGCGCGGCCAATTCCCCGGTTTCGGCGGCCGGCTGCCGCCCGGCGGTGCACCGGGCCGGTCCGTCCTGCGCCCCGCAGGCCGACAGTGCCCGGCTGCGGCTGCCGGCCGGCTCCCGGGTGAGCTACGCCCGGCTGTACTGGGGCGGCGGCCTGCGGGCCGGCGGGCACCCCTCGGCCGGGGACGGTGGCCGGGTGCTGCTCGCCGGGCCCGGTGGCCTGCACAACGAGGTCCGCGCGGACAGCACGATCGGCCACCGCCACCTGCCCCGGTTCGACGGCTACCAGGCGTCCGCGGACGTGACCGCGCTGGTGCGGCGGAGCGGTCCGGGCGGCTACACCGTGACCCGGGCGGGCGCGGCCACCGGGCGATCCCGGGCCGCGGCGCCGGACGGCTGGACGCTGGTGGCCGTCTACGAGAACAAGAAGGAACCGCTGCGCCGGCTCGCGCTGTGGGACGGATTCGAGGTGCTGGGCGCCGACCGCAAGGAACTCTCGGTGCGGCTCAAGGGCCTGCGGATTCCGGCGCATTCGCGGGGCACGGCCGGTGTCGTGGCATACGGCGGCGAGGCCGGGAACCAAAACAACCAGATCGCGGTAAGTACCGGGAAGCAACCGCCGGTGGTGCTCGGGGATTCCGTAAAACCGGCGCCCGGCACAAGCAACCAGAACCACACCGATTTCGACCGGAAGACCGCCCGTACGGCGGTCCGCGGGAACGCTCCCGGATTCCATTCGGATGTCTACGACCTGACGCCGGCGCTGCAGTCCGGCGGCGACCCGCTCACATTCCGCTTCACCACCCGCAATACGGGATATCTGCTCGGCGCGCTCTTCGTCCAGACCGATCCGGGGCATTGAGCGACGCCGGCGGTAATTCCCGCGGAGTTCTGTCAGCTCGGTAATCAGGGGAGCAGTGCGCGTGCTGCGACAGGAACCGCCGTCCCAGGAGCGGCCCACGGTTCTGCATGTGTCCCAGCCGGTGGACGGCGGGGTCGCCCGGGTCGTCGCCGACCTGGTGCGGGCCCAGGTGGCGGCCGGGCTGCGGGTCGTGGTGGCCTCGCCGCCCGGCGGGGCGCTGCACGCGGAGGCCGCCACGACGGGCGCGGAGGTGGTGCTGTGGTCGGCGCGCCGCGGCGCCGGGCCCGCGCTCTCCGGTGAACTGCGGCGGCTGGCCCGGGTGATCCGGCGTACCGGCCCGCACCTCGTCCACACCCACAGCGCCAAGGCCGGGCTCGCCGCCCGGCTGGCCGTACGGGGGCGGATCCCGACGGTGCACCAGCCGCACGCCTGGTCCTTCGAGGCGGCCGGCGGGGCGGTGGCCCGGTCGGCGCTGGGCTGGGAGCGGTACGCGGCGCGCTGGTCGCACCGGGTGCTGTGCGTCAGCGAGGCGGAGCGGGCGCGCGGGGTGGCGGCGGGGGTGCCGGGCCGGTGGGTGGTGGTCCCCAACGGGGTGGATCTGCACCGGTTCTCGCCGGCGGCCGACGAGGACGAGGAGACCCGGCAGACGCTGCGGACGTCGCTGCCCGCGCTGCGGGAGCCGGCGCTCCCGGCCGGGGCGCCGCTGGTGGTGTGCATGGCCCGGCTCTGCCCGCAGAAGGGCCAGCTGACGCTGCTGCGGGCCTGGCCCGAAGTGGTCGCGGCGGTGCCGGGCGCCCGGCTGGTGCTGGTCGGCGACGGGCCGGACCGGGCGGCGCTGCGCCGGGCCGCGCCGCGCGGGGTCGTCTTCGCGGGCGCCGCCGACAGCGCCGTCCCCTGGTACCGGGCGGCGGACCTGGTCGTGCTGCCGTCGCGCTGGGAGGGCATGGCGCTGGCCCCTCTGGAGGCGATGGCCTGCGGCCGGGCCGTGGTCGTCACCGACGTCGGCGGGGCCCGGGAGTGCCTGCCGCCCGGGGCCGCGGACGACTGCCTGGTGCCGCCGGACGAGCCGGCCGCGCTGGCCCGGGCGGTACGCGGCCTGCTCGCCGACGACGAGCGGCGGCAGGCGCTGGCCGAGCGGTGCCGGGCGCACGTCCGGGCGGCCCATGACGTACGGCGGACGGCGGGCGCGGTGCTGAACGTCTACCGCGAACTGTTCGCCGTACCGCGCCCGCCGGCCGCGGAGCGGGTCCGGCCATGACGACGGAGCGGGCGGACGCGCCCCGTCCCCGGCCCCTGCCCCCGCTGCCCGCCGGGCCCCCGCCGCCCGTCGGGCCCCCGGCCGCCGCGGTCCACCCGCCCCGCCGCCCGGCGCCCGGCCCGCTGCCGCCGGTACGCCCCGGCGGCGGCGTACGGCAACGGGCCACCACCGCCCTGCTGATGGCCGCCGACCTGCTGGCCGCCGCCGGGGCGGCCCTCCTGCTGCCCGGCCCGGCGCCGGCGCCGGCGCTGCTCGGCGCGCTGGCGACCGGACTGCTGCTGCTCCACGCCCGCGCCGGGCTCTACCGTCCCGGACCGTCCCGGGCCGCGCTGGACGACCTGCCGCCGCTGCTGGTCCGGGCCGCCGCCGGCTGGTGCGCGGTGGTCGCGCTGCGCCCGGAACAGCCGCCGCATCCGGCGGTACTGCTGGGCGCGGTGGCGGTGCAGGCGGTGCTGGCGTGCGCCGGCCGGGCGGCGGTGTACCGGCGGCGCCGCGCCGTCCTCCGGCGCCGGCCGCGCGCCGCCCTGCTCGTCGGCCCGGACCCGGCCGCCCGGCAGCTCGCCGCCGCGCTCACCGCGCACCCGGAGTACGGGCTGCGCCCGGTGGGCCTGGTGGCATGCGGCCCGGTACCGCACGGCGGGCCGCACGCCACCCTGCCGTGGCTCGGCTCCCCCGAGGAGATCACCCGGGCCGTCATCCGGCACACGGTGCGCGACGCGGTGTTCCTGGTGCCGCCGGAGCGCGACCCGCACACCGCGGCGCTGCTGCGCGGGTTCCTGGCTCAGGGCTCGGCGGTCTGGCTGGCCGGGGCCGGGGCGGTCCGCGACGGCCGGCCGCCGGAGCCGGGCACCGGGCATCTGTGGGGCTTCGCCTGCCGGCCGTGGGAGACCGCGAAGCGGCGGCCCGGCGGCCTGCCGAAGCGGCTGCTGGGCCTCACGCCGGCCGCGGTGGCGCTGGTGGCGGCGGCTCCGCTTCTGGCGGGCTGCGCGCTGGCCGTACGGCTGCTGGACGGGCCCGGGGTGCTCTGCCGGCGCGAGCGCCTCGGAAGGGGCGGGCGCCCCTTCACCCTCCTCACGTTCCGCACCCTCGGGCCCGGTGACGCGGCGGAACCAGCGGCCTGGGGGGACGCCGCCGGCCACCCCGGGACGAGTTCCGTCGGCCGGCTGCTGCGGCGCACGTCGCTGGACGGGCTGCCGCAGCTGTGGAACGTCCTGCGCGGCGACCTCAGCCTGGTCGGGCCGCGTCCCGAACACCCCGTCCGTGCCGAGCAGTTCACCCATCGCTGCCCCGACTACCCGGCCCGGCACCGGATGCGGCCCGGCATCATCGGGCCGGCGCGGGGGCACGGGCTGGGCGACGACGCCTCCCTTGAGGAGCGCACGCGCTTCGACAACCTCTACATCGACCGCTGGTCGCCGTGGCAGGACGTCCGGATCCTGCTGCGGACGGCGGGCCTGCTGCTCCACCGGCGGCGGCGGTGAACCCGCCCGCCGGGACCGCGGCGGTGCCGCCGGCCGCCCCCGCCACCGCTCCGCCCACCGATCCGCCCACCGATCCGGCCACTCCGGCCGCTGACGAGACCACCCTGGCCGCACCCTCTGGAGGCATCCGGTGAAAGTCCTGCATGTCATCACCGGCCTCGAAGTGGGCGGCGCCGAACTGCAGTTGCGTCTGCTGCTGCGCCGGCTGCCCGCCCGCTGCGAGGTCATCACCCTGACCACCCCCGGCCCGCTCGCCGCGGCCATCGAGGCGGACGGCATCCCCGTCACTCACCTCGGCATGACCGACAACCGCGATCTGAGCGCCATCCCCCGCCTGGCCGCACTGATCCGCGCCGGCGGCTACGACGTCGTCCACACCCACCTCTACCGGGCCTGCGTCTACGGCCGGATCGCCGCGCGGCTGGCGGGCGTTCGGGCGGTGGTCGCCACCGAGCACTCCCTGGGCGACGCGGTCATCGAGGGCCGCCGGCTGACCCGGGGCGTGCGCGCGCTCTACCGGGCCACCGAGCGGCTGGGATCGGCGACGGTCGCCGTCTCGGACACCGTGGCCGCCCGGCTGCGCCGCTGGGGCGTGCCCGAGCGGCGGATCCACGTCATCCCCAACGGCGTCGAGGCGCACCGCTTCGCGTACGACCCGGCCGTCCGGGCCACCGTGCGCGCCCGGCTCGGCCTGCCCCCCGACGCGTTCGTGGTCGGCGGGGTCGGCCGGCTGGTGCCGGGCAAGCGGTTCGACGTCCTGGTGCGGGCGGTCACCCGGCTCCCGGGCGTACAGCTGCTGCTGGCGGGGGACGGGCCGGAGCGGGAGCCGCTGCGGCGTCTGGCGGAGCAGTTCGGCTCCGGCGACCGGATCCGGCTGCTGGGCGCCCGCGAAGGGGCGGAGGAGCCGCCCGCCGGCGAAGCCCCGAGCATCCCCGGTCTGCTGTCGGCCATCGACGTCTTCGTCTCGCCGTCCCCGGACGAGGCGTTCGGGCTGGCCGCCGTCGAGGCGCTGGCGTCCGGGCTGCATGTGCTCTACGGTAGCTGCCCGGCCGTCGAGGACCTGCCGGAAGACCAGGCCCCCGGTGCCCGCCGCGTCAGCCCCGGCGTCCACGAACTCACCGCAGAGCTGCGGGAGTTGAGGCGCACCGGACCGGGCCGGCTGCCGGTGCCCCCGGTGGTGCGGCGCTACGACGTCGCGCGCAGCGCCCAGGACCTGATGGCCGTCTACGAAGCGGCGATCGCCTCGGCGCGCCGCCGGAGCCGCCCCGCGCCGGTGCCCACCCCGCAGCCGGCCGTCCTGCCCCCGGGCGTCTCGCTGCCGGACCCCTCCCCGGCCCCGTCGCCGGCCCGCCGGACCGCCTCCCGGTAACCCCCGGCGCCGCCGGCCCCCGCGCGTTCCGTACGCGATCCGTGCGCGGCCCGGCCGCCGCGCGGCGCACCGCCTCCGCCGGCCACCGCCCCGGCCCGCCCCGGGTACGCCGAAGGGGCCGCCCGGCATCGGCCGGCGGCCCCGCATCCCCGCCTCACTGGCAGCGGTCGACCGCTTCGATGGTGCGCGCCGCCTCGCCCAGCGCCGCCCGCAGCACCACCGGGTCGGTGGCGTCCGCGTACGCCCCCTCCGGCGGCACCAGCCAGCCCGTCCCGGTCACCGGCGGGTCGAAAACCGCGCCCTCGCCGCCGCCCGGCGCGACACCGCGGGCACAGGTCTGCGTGCAGGCGCTGCCCGGCACGTCCCAGCCGTCGGCGGTCCCCGGCGGGACCAGGAAACCCAGGGTGTCGCAGGCACCGTCGTGCAGGACCGGGCCGACGCCGTCCCTCAGCCGCAGGATGTCGACCGCCTCCAGGCCCTGCCGGGCCGGCACCGTGACGAGGTCGCAGGGCTGGGACGGTACGCCGCCGGGCGCGGCGCGCCCGCCACGCCCGGCGGCCTGGCCCGCGGGCTCCTTGCCGCCCCTGCTCACGCCGGTCTCCCACACGGAGAACCCCTCCTCAATGCACGCGCCACACCCTTTACACCGTCTTCAACGGCCGGACGCGTCAACAGCTACGGCGGCGGAACGCTGCAAAGGATGGCACTTCATGGCGGATCGTGGGTGAGATATCCGGTTTGTAGCCAAACCCTGAGTGCCGAACCCGTCACAGCCGGTACGGTCGTCCCGCCGCACCGCCAGGATGCGGCATCGCCACAAGATGGCACGGAGAGGGCACGGAGAGGGTCCGCCATGACGTCGCCAGCCGCACGATCAGCGTCGTCCCGCACCGTACCCGTCCGCCCGAACACCGCCTTCCGGCAGCTGCGCGGCCGGCTGTCGCCCGGTGAGTTCGCGGCGGCGGTCCGACGGGCCGCCCGTGAGATCGGCGAGCAGGTCTCGTGCGACGCCCGCTATGTGGGCCGCGTCGAGTCCGGGGAGATCCGGTGTCCGAACTACGCCTACGAGCGGGTGTTCCGGCACATGTTCCCGGGACTGACACTGCCCGACATGGGGTTCACGCCGCGGGAGACGGTACGCGGACGGGGGGCGCGTACGGCGGCGGTCAGCGCCGCGCCCCTGGCAACCGACCCCGACCACCGCGATACCCGTATCCAGATCTGCGAGGAGAGCGACGTGCTGCGTCGCGCGTTCATCACCGGCGGCCCGGCAGCCGCCCTGGGCCTGGCCGGCCTCTGGCCCGGCGACCCCTTCGGCCCCGACGGCCCCTACGGCTCAGCCGCGGTCCCCGCCGTCCCCGGCCCCCGTACACCGATCGGCGGCCGGGCCGGCGCCACCGAGGCCACCGCCGTCGAGGAAGCCGTCCGCCGGATCCGCCTGCTGGACGACCGGCACGGCGCCGACGGCCTCTACCCCCGCGCCACCCAGCCGCTGCGCGCCGCCTACGAACTGCTGGACTCCGGCGTCCAGCGCCGCGCGGTCTACGACCGGCTGCAGGCCGGCGCGGGCGAACTCGCCATCTCCGTGGGCTGGTTGGCGCACGACTCCGGCCGCTTCGACGACGCCCGCTCGCACTACGCCGAGGCGCTGTCCACGGCGCGGGTCTGCGGCGATGCCGCCCTGGAGGCGCACGCCTTCTGCAACACCGCGTTCCTGGCCCGCGACGCCGGGCGCCCGCGCGAGGCGGTACGCGCCGCGCAGGCCGCACAGCAGGCCGCCAAGCAGCTCCACTCGCCGCGGCTGCGGTCGCTGCTGGCGCTGCGCGAGGCCGGCGGCCGGGCCGGGCTCGGGGACCGTACGGGCTGCGAGCAGGCGCTGGCGCGGGCCGAGCGGCTGTTCGCGGCCGGGCCGGGCGAGCGCGACCCGGAGTGGATGACCTTCTACGGCGAGGCCGAGCTGGCGGGCCTGGAGGCGCAGTGCTGGTCGGCGCTGGGCGAGACGGGGCGCGCGGCGGAGCACGCGCGCCGGGCGGTCGCTCTGCAGGATCCTCATTTCACCCGCAACATCGCCCTGTTCACCGCGGAGCTGGCCGGCAACCTCGCGGCCGGCGGTGCCCCCGAGGAGGCCGCCGCGGCGGGCATCCGGGCGCTCGCGCTGCTGGAGCAGGTCCGCTCGGCGCGTATCCGGGCGATGCTGGACAGCACCGCCCGCAAGCTCCGCCCCTACCGCAGCTGCCGCCCGGTCCCGGAATTCCTGGAGCAGCACGCGGCGTCGGCGGGGCGGCAGCCGGCCTGAGGCCCGCCGCGGCCGGTCAGCCGAGGTGCCCGGTGTCGTTCCACCGCTCGATCGCCGGCTCGCCGTACGCCCAGCCGAGGACCGACAGGGACGTCGGGTCCAGCCGGATGCGGGCCCCGAACGCGATGTCCAGCCCCAGCCAGCGGGCGCCCAGGGCGCGCAGGATGTGGCCGTGCGCGAAGACCAGCACATCGCGGTCGGCGGACCGCGCCCAGGCGACCACCTCGTCCGCCCGCGCGGCGACGTCGGCGAGCGTCTCGCCCTCCGGCACCCCGTCCCGCCACAGCAGCCAGTCCGGCCGCCCGGCCTTGATCTCGGCCGGTGTCAGCCCCTCGTAGGCGCCGTAGTCGACCTCCAGCAGCGCGTCCCAGTCCTCGGCGCGCTCGCCGAAACCGGCCAGTTCGCAGGTCTCCCTGGCGCGCACCAGCGGGCTGGTGCGGACCTCGACGCCCGGCAGCCCGTCCCACGGCGCGCGGTGCAGCCGCTCGCCCAGCAGCTTGGCGCCACGCCGCCCCTCGTCCAGCAGCGGAATGTCGGTCCGCCCGGTGTGCCTGCCGGAAAGGGACCACTCCGTCTGCCCGTGCCTGGCCAGGAGAATGCGCGCTGCCATGGGTCGTACCTCTCGCCGGTTTCCCGGCTTCTCGTCGTGCGTGTGTCGGCGCGGGCGGCGTTGACCGCGGGCCCTCCATCATCGCGCACCGCGCCGGACGGCACCGGGCGGCCCCGGTGAGGGGCACGGCGCCGGCCGTTACGGTGGAGCCGCTGCCCGCGGCGGGGGCGGCGGATGCCAGACTTCGGCGGGTGAACGTTTCCCGCGAGAGTCGACCCCCGGCGGCCGGAGCAGGGGGCGCGGCGCCCGCGCCGGCCGGGCCGGCCACCGGCCTGCGGCGGAGTCTGAGCGCGCTGCGCGGACCCGGGGTGCTCCCCCGGTCGCTGGACGCCCGCGCGCTGGCCGCGCTCGCCGCCAACCCCGGCTGCCGGCGCCGCGCGCTGCTGGACGGCGCGGGCGTCGACAAGGCCGCGCTGGCCCGCGCGCTGGGCTCCCCCGCGGCGTACGGGCAGTCGCAGTTCGCCCTGGTGCGCGGCAACTCCTTCGAGGCGCGGGTGAAGGCGGACGGCGGCGCGGAGCTGCTGCGGTTGGTGTGCGAGCGGCTCGCGCCGGACGGCCCGGCGCCGGAGGCCGACGCGGTCGCCCGGCCCGATCTGTCCGCGGCCGGGCCCGAGGGCCGGGCGGCGCGTACCGCGCTGGCGCTGCGCGAGGCGACCGCGGCCGGCGGCTGGGCGCTGCTGGACCACCCGATGCTGGCCCTGGAGGTGGCCGGGTCGCCGGCCTACGTGGAGCCGGATGCGGTGGTGGTGCATCCGGACGGCGGCTGGACGGTCGTGGAGATCAAGTCCTTCCCGATGATCGACGGTGCCGCGGACGCCGCCAAGGTGGGCGCCGCGGCCCGGCAGGCGGCGGTGTACGTCCTCGCCCTGGAGGCGGTCGCCGGGCATGTCGCGGCACGCACCGGCCGCCCCGCCCGGGTCCGCGACCGGGTGCTGCTGGTCTGCCCCAAGGACTTCTCCAACCTCCCCGCGGGCGCGGCCGTCGACGTCCGCAAGCAGCTGGCCACCACCCGCCGCCAGCTGGGCCGGCTGACCCGCGTCGAGGAGATCGCCGCCGCGCTCCCCCCAGGCACCACCTTCGACCTCCGGACGACCGACGACGGCACCCCGACCCGCCCGCCCGAGGAGCTGGCCGCGGCCGTCGAGGCGGTCGGCGCGGCCTACGCCCCGGAGTGCCTGGCCGCCTGCGAACTGGCCTTCCACTGCCGCAAGCGGTCCCGCCAGGAGGGCTCGGTCGCAGCCCTGGGCCGGGGCGTACGGGGCGAGTTGGGCGGCCTGCGCACCATCGAGGAGGTACTGGCCGCCGCGAGCGGCCCCGACGGCTCCGACGCCCCCGACGACCTCGACGATCCGGCCGTGGCCGCCCTGCGCCGGGCCGCCGCGCTGCGCGCCGAGGCGCTGGCCGGCGCCGCCGTACCGGCCCCGCGAGACGGGGAGCCGGGATGTCGCTGATCGAGACGCTGGCCCGGATGGAGGCGGTGGCCGCGGGCCGCGCCCAGCCGCTGACCACGGTCCGCCACCGCCATCTCGCCGAACGCCCGCTGGTGTTCGTCCCGTTGACCACCGCCGGTGAGGCCGGCGCTCCCCTGGGCGCGCTGGTCGGCACGGACCGGGAGAAGCCGCTGCTGCTGACCGTGCCGCAGCCGCGCGACCGCGATCTGCGGTTCGCCTTCCTGGCCGAACTGGCCGAGTCGGTGCTGCCGTACGTGGACGGCTTCGCCGACGACGTCGAGCGGGAGGAGCGCAGGGAGACCGACCCGGAGACCGGCAAGAAGGTCCCGGTGCAGGTCGAACTGTGCGCGGACGCACCGCAGTTGATCGTTCCGAGCAGCGCCGGCATCGAGTACGTACGGCTCCTGGGCCGCTCGATGCGGTTCCGGCGGACGGCCGAGCAGGAGCCGGCGGCGCCGCATCCCGCACCGCCCCATGTCCCGCTGCTGGGCCGCTGGTTCACCCACTTCGGGGAGCGGGCGCGGGTGCCGGGCGCCTGTCTGCTGCTGTCCATGACGGGTCTGCTGACCCGCCATTGGGCGACCGGCCAGAGCGTCCTGGAGGACCAGCACCTGGGCGCGCTGCTCGCCTGGATCGCCCCGCCGCCGGGCGTACGGGGCCAGGACGCGGCCGAGTACGCGGAGGCGGCGCGCGACGCCGGCGGCCAGCTGCGGTGCCCACCGGCCGGGCCGGCCACCGACCCGGCGTTCGACAACCGGCTGCTCGCCCCCGCGATGGCCCGCTACGACGCCGGCCTGCCCGGCGCCGCGGAAGAGGTCCGCGCCCTCGTCGAGAGCCGGCTCCGGCCCACCTGGGACGCCGTGTGGCAGGGCATCGACCTGCTGCGCGGCCTCCCGGAGGGCGCCCGGGTCGCCGACCGCTGGAAGCGCGACCGCTGGTCGTACACCGCGCACCGCGACCGGATCCGCGCCGGGGAACCGCCGCAGCCCCGGCAGGACGACGCCGTCACCGCCGCCCGGAAGCTGTCCACCCGGGAGAGCGCACAGGCCCAACTCGACGCCCAGGAGGCCCTGGACGACCCCCTGGTGATGGCCGCCCGCCGGCTGGCCGGGGAGGCGCTGCACGGCACGGTCACCGCCGTCGAGACGGCCCACTCCGAGGGCAGGCGGCCGATGCCGCGCCCCCTGGTGACGCTGCGCACCGGCGACCGCCCCCAGCTGGACGGGAACGCCAAGCTCTACCGCGCGCTCGCCGACGGCCGCACCCAGACCGCCGAGTTCGTGGCGTACGGGGCCGGGGAGCCGGGGACCCTGGTGGTGCGGCTCACCGGCGGCATGGGCCGCGGCAGGACGCCCGAGCCCGGGTCGGTCCCGGAGCCGGGCGACGCGGTGTGCTGGACGCTCTTCGAGCACGCCCCGCGCGGCGGCCCCGGCCTGCCGGACCCGGAGGACACCCCCTGGACCCACGGCGGCCCACCACCCGGAACGGCCGACGCCACCCCCCTCGGGGCGGCCGGCGCCACACCCCCCGACGCCGCCGGCACCGCCCCGAATCTCCCACCCCCCACTCCGTATCCCCCGCCCACCACCCCGTATCCCGCCCCCGACACCGTCACCGCGGAGGACTTCCTGTGATGCCCCGTTCCGCCGACTCCCCGGCAGGCGCCGCAGCATGACAGACCTTCACCACGACCGGCCGGGCGGCGCCCGGCAGCCCTTCGACCCCGGCGCCGCGGCCGGCCGGGCGACCGACGCGATCCTGCACGACACCCTCCACAGCACCCACCGCGGCGTCGTGGTGGACTCCCCGCCGGGCGCCGGGAAGTCCACCCTCGTGGTCCGCGCCGCCCGCGAACTGGCCGCCGCGGGCCGCCCGTTGATGGTCGTCGCGCAGACCAACTCCCAGGTCGACGACCTGGTGCTCCGGCTGGCCGGCAAGGACCCCGACCTCCCCGTGGGCCGTCTGCACGGCAGCGAGCCGGGCTCCTTCGACCCCGCGCTCGCCGGCCTCCCCGCCGTGCGCACCTCCGCCCGGATCGCCGACCTCGCCGGTATGGACATCGTCGTCTCCACCGCCGCGAAATGGGCCTACACCAAGGTCGACGAGCCCTGGCGGCACGCCATCGTCGACGAGGCGTACCAGATGCGCTCCGACGCGCTGCTGAACGTCGCCGGGCTCTTCGAGCGCGCGCTGTTCGTCGGCGACCCGGGCCAGCTGGACCCGTTCAGCATCGTGGGCGCCGAACAGTGGGCCGGTCTCGCCTACGACCCCTCCGCCAGCGCCGTCTCCACCCTCCTCGCCCACAACCCCGACCTGCCCCAGCACCGCCTCCCGGTCTCCTGGCGGCTGCCGGCCTCCGCCGCGCCCCTGGTCTCTCGTGCCTTCTACCCGTACACGCCGTTCCGCAGCGGCACCGGCCACGGCGACCGGCGGCTGGCGTTCGGCGTGCCGGGCGACGGGTCGGCCGTGGACCGCGTCCTGGACGAGGCGGCCGAGACGGGCTGGGGGCTGCTCGAACTCCCCGCCCGCCACACGCCCCGTACGGACCCGGAGGCGGTCCGGGCGGTCGCGCTCGCCGTGCGCCGCCTCCTGGACCGCGGCGGCGCCGCCACCAGCGAGACCTCCGCCGATCCGGCACCGCTCACCGCCGCCCGGATCGCCGTCGGGACCGCGCACCGGGACCAGGCCGCGGCGGTCCGCGCGGCGCTCGCCGGGCTGGGCGTGACCGGTGTCGCGGTGGACACCGCCAACCGACTCCAGGGCCGCGAGTTCGACGTCACGGTCGTCCTGCACCCGCTCTCCGGGCGCCCCGACGCCACCGCCTTCCACCTGGAGACCGGCCGGCTCTGCGTGCTCGCCTCCCGCCACCGCCACGCCTGCCTCGTCGTCTGCCGCGCGGGGGTCGCCGACCTCCTGGACGAGCACCCCTCGACGGAGCCGGTCCAGCTCGGCGTCACGGTCAAGTTCCCGGACGGCTGGGAGGCAATGATGTCCACATGGGATCGCTGGTCTGAACACCGGGTGGTCTGGCGGCCCTGACCGGCGCCCCGGCGCCTGGCCGACGAGCGCCGACCTCGCCGCCGCCACTTCGCCGGACGCCCGCCGCGGCAGCGGCATCTCGATACCGCGGCACGCCGCCGGGCGGCGGCCCGTGGACACCACCCGGACGGCTGGGAGGCCAACCACGCGGTACCGTCCTCGCCCACCTCGCGGAACACCGGGTGACCTGGCGGACGTAGCGCCGCGGACCGCCGCCCCCAGACCCCGGACCCAGTCCCGCCGCCGACCGCATCGCGGACGAACTGGGCCGGAAGGCCCACCACGACGTCCGCGACATGATCACCTCGCGGAACACCGGATCACCTGGCGCCCGTGACCACCCCGCGGACACCCGGCCCGTGGGCAGCGGGCCCGGCGCGGCCGGGCCGCCCGGCCGGCGCCCGGCCGGTGGGTGGCGGCCGGTGGGTGGCGGCCGGTGACGGGGGCGGGCGGATCCCTCACCTGGGGGCCTACTTGCGCACGGCGGGACAATGGAATGCGGCAGACAACCCTGGAGGTAGGTACATGTCCGAGCCGCGACCGGCTCCCGATCCCCGCGGTACGGCGCCCGGCTCCCGGCGCATGAAGCCCGCGCAGCTGCTCTTCGAGCCGCCCGAAGCCACCGCCGACCCCGAGCACTTCTTCGGTCTGGAGTCGATGGAGGATCCCGGCGCGCTGCTGGGCCGGGCGACCGAGCTCACGCTCGCGTTCCGGGCGGCGGCCGACCGCGCCACGGAGTTCCAGGCGCTCGCCGCCGCCCAGCTGACCGACCCCCGCCGCTTCGACCGGCTGCCGCTGTCGGTGCTCGCCGAGCGGGCGGAGTGGACCGAGGACTACGCGCGGAAGATGGTCGAGTTCGGCCGCAGCCTGATGCGCAGCGGCAGCGCGGTGCTGGGCGACATGGACTGACCCCGGGGACCGGCCCCAGGAGGCACACCGACCCCACCCACCCCACGACGGCTCACGGTCCAAGATCATGAGCCGCTGGCATATGCGGGGACGGAAGATACTCCCTGCCCCATCGCCCTGTCCCGGTTTCCGCCAATCAGGTCTGCCGGTACCCGGCGTATCGCTAGACCTGTCCGCATGAGCGAGCACAGCGAGCCGATCAACCATGAGGTGCGTGCCGCGCGCAGGCGAGGGCGAGCGGAGCACGGGCGTACCCCGGGCCGGAGGCCGGGAGAGCCCGGCCTGCGCGACCGGCTGCCCACCGTTTCCCGGCCCCCGGCCTTCCCCGCCGCCGCGTACGTCACGCTCGCCGGCGCCGACTGGCTGGCCTCCGCGAGCCCGCATCCGGACAGCGTGCACACCCTGTGGGCGGAGCGGCCCACGGCGCCGAGCGTGCTGCCGTGCGGCGCCGTCTTCGACGTGATCAACGCGCCGGTGCTCTTCGGGCGGCGCATGGTGGACCGGCTGTGGTCGGCGGGGCCGGGCTCGGGACCGGTGGCGGTGCACCGCGGGCGGCTGCTGTTGTTCGCCGCGCCGGGCACCGCCCAGCGGCTGCCCGCGCTGCTGGCCTGGGAGGAGTGGGCCGCGGCGGTGCCGCCGCTGCTGTGCCACGGCGGCGGCGACGCGGTGACGGTCCCGGCGCTGTACCCCCGCCCCCGTACGTCCGGCGCCGCCGCCGAGGACGACCCGGCGGGTGCCACCGCGTCCCGCTGGCTGGTCGCCCCCGATGTGCGCAACCCCTGGCTGCCCGGTCCGGACGTCCTGCTGTGGGCCTGTGTGGGGGCGGCGCGGAGCGAGCTCGCGGCCGACCGGGAAGGCGCCCGTCCGCACCACGAAAGCGCTGCTCAGCCCTTGGATACCGCGGTCACGCGGGGCTGAGGGGAATCGATTTTTGCCCTCCCCGGCCAGGATGCTAATGTTTTCCCCGTCAGCAGGCGCCGCTAGCTCAGTTGGTTAGAGCAGCTGACTCTTAATCAGCGGGTCCGGGGTTCGAGTCCCTGGCGGCGCACCGACAGGCGAAGGCCCCCACTCCGGTGGGGGCCTTCGTCGTGTCCGTCCCCTTGATCGTGCCCGTTCCCGTCATCCCATCCGTTCCCGTCGTCGTGCCCACGCCGCGCCGGTCAGGAGCTGTGGCTCACCTTGACCACCCAGTCCCCGCCGGCCGCCCGCCCCTGGACCTGGATGCGTACGCCGTCCTCCGTGTCGTTCATGCTCTCCCCGACTCCCAGAGGGGCGTCGGCGAGCGGCGGGTAGACGGAGGCGCCCCAGCAGGCGGAGGTGCCGGGGTGGCCGTCCAGTACCCGGACCGGGCCGGACCCGGACGCGGTCCCGCTGCGCACGCGGTAGACGAGGATGCCCTCGGTGCAGATGTTGCGGTCGTTGCCGACGGCGCCGCGGGCCTCCATGGCGAGCGCGGTGTCCCGGCCGGTGCGGACGACCAGGAGGCGGGTGCGGCGGCGCTCGCCGGGTTCGTCGGGGGCGGACAGGGTGCGCAGCGCGTGCACGGTGGGGTGGGACAGCTCGACGCAGTCGACCTGGCTGTCGGCGATCCAGCCGAGGCGCCACTTGTGCCAGGCGAAGGGGTCGGGGGCCAGCCCGAACTGGCTGCCCATGAGGTCCCAGTCCCCCACATAGGTGTCCCAGTTGCCCTTGCCCTCCTCGGGGCGGTGGTAGAGGTCGGGCAGGTCGAAGACGTGGCCGGTCTCGTGGGCGAGGACGTTGCGGTCGGGCGGGCTGTGCTCGAAGACGGTGACGAAGCGGCGCAGCTCGACGCCGTCCACGTGCATCGGCTCGTCGAGGTTGACGACCTTGGTGGCGTCCGAGTCGACGCCGGGGGCGCTCGGGTCGGCGACGAGGTAGATCAGGTCGTAGCGGCTGAAGTCGACCGAGCGGTGCGCGGCGGCGACCGCGTCGCGGAGGTAGCCGGCGCGCCGGCCGGAGTCCCAGTCGCGCTGTATCCCGTACGCGGTGGACGGGTGCGGCATCCGGACCCAGTGTTTCTGGATGTGCGGGCGCAACGTGAAGGTGCCGTAGGAGGCGCGGTCGAAGAAGCGGGACGTGGCGGGAAAGTAGTCCCCGGAGAGCCGCTGCGGGGTGGTGGTGGGGTGGGCGTCCGGAAACGACAGAAAAATCATCACCGCGTCAAGGGTGCGATTCGGGCGCGGGTAAGCATCGTTCCAACCGTCCACGCCTTCGGAGTGATGGGCATCGGTGCGTCCCAGGGCGCAGGAGAGGGAAGCCTCGGAAGCAGTGGCCGGACCGGCCACGATGGAGGTCGCGATCAGTGCGGTCAAGGAGGTGAGAACGGCTGCTACGCGCCGCAGTTGGCGGCTGTCCACCCCCCGGGGGGTGTGGCGGCGCAGCACATGGACCTCCAGGGACGGATTCGGGACACCCACCTACCCTGAGGCGATTTAATGCTATTCGTCCTGTTCTGGAACCCCATATGAGTGACCGGCGAGTCCCCCGTGTCCCGTAACGGAAAGTCACAAGCGACCAACGGGGCAAACGGTGCGAACAGAGCCGGGCAGAATTGGCTGAAGTTCCGTCATGCGTGCGGATGGTCACGGCTACGTCGCTGGATCGGCCGTTGCGCCAGCCTCTATGATCGCCACACTTTCCAGCGCGAGGTCCCCCCTCCATCACGAGACAAGCGCCATGCGGGAGCGAGCAGTGAGCGGACACCCCGACGGTACGGGCCGCACGCCGGGAGCGACGCTGCCCTCGGTGACCGAGCGTGATGGTACGACCAAAGAAACCGGCGCCGCCCGGACCACTCCGGCGGCGCCCTGCGACGGTTCGGCGCGCTGCGACGACACCGCCGCCTCACTCGGCGACTACCGCGCCGCCTTCCATGCCTCCCGGCACCCGATGGCGGTCCTCAACCGCGACGGGCTGGTGCTGGCCGCCAACCCGGCCTTCGGCGAGCTGGTCGGCGCCGACCCGGACGACCTGGTCGCGGCCACCGCCGCCGACCTCACCGACCTCGGGGCCGACCCCCGGGTGTGGACCGCCTACCGCGAGGTGCTGTGCGGTCGCAGCGACCGGCTGCGCTGCACCCGCCGGCTCAAACAGTCCGACGGGAACTCCGTATGGGTGGAGGTGACCGTCGAGCCGGTCACCGACGGGATGCCGGGAGGCGAGGAGCGGGTGCTGCTGTCGGTCTCGGACATCAGCGACCGGCACGATCTGCTGGCCCGACTGCGGCATTTGCAGATGCACGATCCGGTGACCCGGCTGCCGAACCGCGCGCTGTTCTTCGAGCGGCTCGCCGCGGCCCTGGAGACGGCCTCCTTCGAGCCGTCCGGCACCGGCCGCATCGGGCTGTGCTATCTCGACCTGGACGGCTTCAAGGCCGTCAACGACACCCTCGGGCACCGGGTCGGCGACCGGCTGCTGAGCGCCGTGGCGCAGCGGCTGACGCGCTGCGCGGAGAGCGGCCCGGACCGCGGTCCGGGCCGCGGCGGGCATCTGGTGGCGCGGCTGGGCGGCGACGAGTTCGCGCTGCTGGTCGAGGACTCCACCGGCACCGACCAGGTGGCCGAGCTGGCACAGTGCGTCCTGGACGCGCTCCAGCGGCCCTTCGACCTGGCCGGGCAGCGACTGTCGGTGTCGGCGAGCATCGGCGTCGTGGAGCGGACCGCGAGCGGCACCACCGCGACGGGGCTGATGCAGGCCGCGGACACCACGCTGTACTGGGCCAAGGAGGACGGCAAGGCCCGCTGGACGCTCTTCGACCCGGAGCGCAACGCCCACCGGATGACCCGGCAGGCTCTGTCCAGCACGCTGCGGCCGGCCGTGGACCGCGGCGAGTTCACCCTGGAGTACCAGCCGCTGGTCGGGCTGGGGGACGGCCGGGCGCAGGGAGTGGAGGCGCTGGTGCGGTGGCGGCACCCGCAGTTCGGGGTGCTGTCGCCGAATCGGTTCATCGCGCTGGCGGAGGAGAACGGCGCGATCGTCGAACTGGGGCGCTGGGTACTGGAACGGGCCTGCTATCAGGCGCGCGCCTGGCAGCTGGCGCACCCCGGCGGCCAGCCGCTGTTCGTCAGCGTGAATGTGGCGGTACGTCAGGTGTGGGACTCCGACCTGGTCGCCGACGTCGCCGGGATCCTGGCGGAGACCGGGCTGCCGCCGCGGCTGCTCCAGCTGGAGCTGACCGAGTCGGCGGTGATGGGCTCGGCCGGCCGGCCGCTCCAGGCGCTCCAGGCGCTCAGCGACATGGGCGTACGGATCGCCATCGACGACTTCGGCACCGGCTACTCCAACCTCGCCTATCTCAGCCGGCTGCCGGTGTCCGTACTGAAGCTGGACGGGTCGTTCGTGCACGGCTTCCGGTCGCAGGAGCACCCGAACCCGGCGGACGAGATGATCGTGGAGGCGCTGGTCGCGCTGGCGCACCGGCTGGGGCTGACGGTGACGGCGGAGTGTGTGGAGAGCGCCGAGCAGGCCGAGCGGCTGCGCCGGATCGGCTGCGACACCGGGCAGGGGTGGCTCTACTCCCGGCCGGTGGCACCGGACCGGGTGGAGGCGCTGCTGGACGCGGGGCGCGCCTGCGGCTGAGCCGCGCGCCCCGCGCCGGGCGGCCTGCGTCAGCCCCGCGGGAGTCCGTAGGCGTCGGCTATGAGGTCGTACGAGCGGCGCCGGACCGCCCCGGTGTGGGCGTTGGCGGTGAGCATCAGCTCGTCGGCGCCGGTGCGCTTGGCGAGGTCGTCGAGGCCCTGGCGGACCGCGTCGGGGGTGCCGTGGACGACGTTGCCGAGCCAGTTGTCGACGAAGTCGCGCTCGATGTCGCTGAAGGAGTGGGCGGCGGCCTCGTCGGGGGTGGGGACCAGGCCGGGGCGGCCGGTGCGCAGCCGGAGCATGGCCAGTGCGCCGGTGCGGACCTGGCGGCGGGCCTCCCGCTCGTCCTCGGCGGCCAGCGCGGAGACGCCGATCAGGGCGTAGGGCTCGGCGAGGACCTCGGAGGGGCGGAAGGAGGCGCGGTACAGGTCGAGGGAGGGAACGGTGTTGGCCGCGGAGAAGTGGTGGGCGAAGGCGAACGGCAGGCCGAGGGTGCCGGCGAGCCGGGCGCTGAAACCGGACGAGCCGAGCAGCCACAGGGGCGGGCGGTGCGGGGACTGCACGCCACCGGGCGAGGTCGCCTGGACGGGGCCGGGGACGGCGTGGATCCGGGCGTACGGGTGGCCGTCGGGGAAGGAGTCGTCGAGGAAGCGGGTCAACTCGGCGAGCTGCTGCGGGAATTGTTCCCCAAGCTCTCGGCTCCGCTCGAGCAGGGGAGACCCCAATACGCCTTCGTCCAGCCGGTCGGTGCGGCGGAGGGCGGCGGCGGTGGCGCCGTCGGTGCCGGGGGCGCGGCCCAGGCCCAGGTCGACGCGGCCGGGGGCCATCGCCTCCAGGGTCCCGAACTGCTCGGCGATGACCAGGGGGGCGTGGTTGGGCAGCATGACGCCGCCGGAGCCGAGCCGGATGCGGTCGGTGTGCGCGGCGAGGTGGGCGAGCAGCACCGCCGGCGAGGAGGAGGCGACGCCGGGCATGGAGTGGTGCTCGGCGACCCAGTAGCGGTGGTAGCCGCGGCGCTCGGCGGTGCGGGCGATGTCGACGGCGGTGCGGACCGCGGCGGTCGCGGTGCTGCCGGCGCCGACCGTCACCAGGTCGAGCACGGACAGGGGGACGGGCGCGGTGCCCAGGGCGGTGCCCCGGATCCCGTCGCCCAGGGGGGCGTCGCCGCTGCCCGCGCGTTCGTTGCCGGGGGCCTGCTGGTCTTCACCGCTCACGGTGCGGGTCCTCCTCGCGTCGCTGATCTGCCGTCACGACCCCGTCACGGGGCTGCCGTGACGGGTCTGCGAGGAGGACAACCGGAGTAATTCTCCGGTTATTCCCGGGTGGGGTGGCGGTCTGTTCCCGGGTGGAGTGGTGGTTTATTCCCGATTCCGGCGGTGCCCGTCGGGGCCGGTCGCGGTCAGTCGCGGGCGGCCCGGGAGAAGAGTGTGCCCAGTTCCGGGCAGGCGAGCGTGCGTCCGAGCAGCCGCAGGCCCTCCCAGACCGTCACCTGATTGGCGGTGAGGACCGGTTTGCCGAGCGCCGCTTCGAGGGCGGGCAGATGGGCGGCGGTGTGCAGGGCGGTGTCGGGCAGCAGGACGGCGTCCGCGTCGGGATGGTCGCCGGCGCGGGCCAGGGCCAGCACCTCGTCGCGGCCCCAGGTGCCGACCTCGGCGGCGGTGATGATGCCGCTGCCGCGGGTCGCGACGACCTCCGTGCCGGCGGATTTCAGGAACGCGTGGAAGTACTCGGCGACATCGTCGGGATAGGTCGCGGCGATCGCGACCCGTCGGGCGCCGACCTCGCGGACGGCGTGCGCGAAGGCGAAGGACGTGCTGGAGGCCGGCAGCCCGGCGGTGGCCGACAGCTCCCGCACCTGCTGCTGGGCGCCTTCCCAGCCGTAGACGAAGCTGGCGCTGGTGCAGGCCCACACGACGGCCTCGGCGCCGCGCGCCCTGAGCTCGGCGACGCCGGCGGCGAGCCGGGGCGCGGCGCCCATCTCCAGGAGGGCGTCGACGCGATGGGCGTCCTCGCCGATGTCGGTGTGGACGAGCGGCAGGCGGACGGTGCCGCCCAGGAGCGTTTCGAGCCGGGGGTAGTCGTCCTCGGCGGAGTGGCCGGGGTAGAGGAAGCCGACCGATGCCATGCAGATCTCCCTTGCGGGTGCGCGTACGGGGTGCGGTGCGGGAAGCGGGCTGCCGGCGGGGGCGCCGGCAGCGGGCGGGCGGGGCGGAGCCGGACCGGCCTCACACGGGGGGCTGAGGTCCGGGGTCGTCGGGCAGGTACGGGGGCGGTTCGGTGCCGTCACCGGGATCCGCCTCGGGCGGCGGGGCCGGCGGTCCGGCGAAGGCGGCCTCGGGGGTGGCGCCCGGTCCGCCGTCGGGCGGCGGCTGAGTGCCGGTCATGCCGGGGATGCCGGTCGTCCCGGTCATGGCCGCCGGCCCGCGCCGCGCGACCGGATCGACCAGCGCCTGGTAGGCGCCGACGGCCGGTACGCCGATGGCGCGCAGCGCGGCCCACATCGTCACCTGATTGGCGGACAGGACCGGCATCCGCAGCTCGGCTTCCAGCTGCGGGATGACGTCGTAGGTGGGCAGGTTCGTGCAGCTGATGAACAGCGCCTCGGGGCCGCCGACAACGGCCGCGCGGGCCATGTCGACGACGTCGCGGTAGGGGACCTTCCAGATGTGCCGGGTGAGTCCGAGGTAGGCGCGGCCGGTGACCGTGATGCCGGCCTCGCCGAGATAGTCCTCCAGGGAATCGGTGACCGATTTGGTGTAGGGCGTGACGACGGCAACGTGATGGGCGTCGATCTCGCGGAGTGCTTCGATGATCGCACCCGAGGTGGTGAGCGAGGGGACCTCGCCCGCCTGCGTCATGGCCGCGCACATCGCCCGTTCGCCCGCCATACCGCCGACGAAGCTGCCGGACGTGCACGCATAGGCGATGACCTGTGGCGATACCGCGCACAGCGCCTCGACGGCGGCGTGCAGCGTTTCGTGCTCGCTGACCAGACGGGCCAGGTCGAGACTGACCTCGACGGGCACGAAGGGCGTACGGGTGAGGTGGAGGGACACGTCGTCGGGGACCCAGCGCCACAACTCCCGATCGAGCGCGAAGTCGAAGGGTGCGACGACGCCCACGCCGAGCTGAGGCTGTGGGCCACCCAGGAAAGAGACGTCCATGAAGGCCCCTAGAAGACACGAAGGGCTGGATTGGCCAGGCCAGTGGCCGGAGGAGGTGGTGCAGCCGGACAAGCCGGGACGTCGGGACAGAGCCGTTGTTGACACGGTAGATACGACTTCCTAGCGTGGTCAATCCTCGCATCTCAGGCATCTGTCGGCGCCCTTTTCCTGCATACGGGGCACACGTTTCAGAACGGTTTCTGGCCTATGTCCGCACGCACCGACTTCACCGTTCTCGTCCTCGGCTCCGACCCGCCCCCGAAGCTGGACCGGCTCGCCGGCCGGGCCCGCGTGGTCTTCGCCGACGAGACGTCGCTGACCGATCGACTCCCCACCGCCGACGTGCTGTTGGCCTGGGATTTCACCTCCGACGCGATCCGTGAGCGGTGGCCGGAAAGCGGCCCCCGCCCCCGTTGGGTGCACACCGCGAGCGCCGGCGTGGACCGGCTCCTGAGCCCGGCGCTGATCGCCGACGACAGCGTCGTCGTCACCAACGCCCGCGGGGTCTTCGAGCAGCCGATCGCCGAGTACGTCGCCGGGCTGGTGATCGCCATGGCCAAGGACTTCTACGGCAGTTGGGAGCTGCAACGGCAGCGGCGCTGGCAGCACCGCGACACACTGCGGCTGGCCGGCACCCGCGCCGTCGTGGTGGGCTCCGGGCCGATCGGCCGGGCCATCGGCGCCACCCTGCTGGCACTGGGTGTCACGGTGGATCTGGTCGGCCGGCGGGAGCGGCCCGGCGATCCGCAATTCGGCCGGGTCCATGCCGCCGGCGCGCTGAACGGGCTGCTGCCGCAGGCGGATTGGGTGGTCTGCGCGGCGCCGCTGACGGAGGAGAACCGCGGCATGTTCGACGCGGCGGCGTTCGCGCGGATGCCGCGCCGCGCCCGGTTCATCAACGTCGGGCGCGGGCCGCTGGTCGACGAGGCGGCGCTGGAGGCGGCGCTGCGCGGGTGGCGGATCGCGGCGGCGGCGCTGGACGTCTTCGAGCGCGAGCCGCTGGGCGCGGACAGCCCGCTGTGGGACGTACCGCATCTGATCGTCTCGCCGCACATGAGCGGCGACACCCTGGGCTGGCGGGACGCGCTCGCCGAGCAGTTCCAGGACAACTTCGACCGGTGGGCGGCCGGCGAGCCGCTGCTCAACGTGGTCGACAAGCAGCTCGGGTACGTACCGGTGACGTGAGGCACCGGCGATGTGACGCCGCGGGCCGCCGCGGCCCCGCCCCCGCCCGCCCCGCCTGGGGCCACCGACGCCCGGAGGACGCATGACGCACGGACCGACCCACCTCGCCGATCTCACCGCCACCCGTCTGACGGCCGGCTACGCGGCCGGCGAGTTCTCCCCCGTGGAGGCCACCGCGGCCGTACTGGAGCGCGCCGCGGCGGCCCAGGCGGCCACCAACTCCTTCACCCTGATCACCGCGGACGAGGCGCTGGCCGCCGCCGGGGAGTCGGCGAAGCGCTGGCTGCGCGGGGAGCCGGCCGGGCCGGTGGACGGGGTGCCGGTGACCGTCAAGGACCTTCTGCTGACCCGCGGCACGCCGACGCTGCGCGGCTCGCGGACGGTGCGGACCGAGGGCGCGGTGTGGGACGAGGACACGCCGTCGGTGGCCCGGCTGCGGGAGTCGGGTGCGGTGTTCGTGGGCAAGACGACCACGCCGGAGTTCGGCTGGAAGGGTGTCACCGACAGTCCGCGGCACGGGGTGACGGGCAATCCGTACGATCCGCGGCGCACCGCGGGCGGCTCCAGCGGCGGCAGCGCGGCGGCGGTGGCGCTGGGGGCGGGGCCGCTGAGCCTGGGCACGGACGGCGGCGGCTCGGTGCGGATCCCGGCGTCGTTCTGCGGGATCTTCGCGCTCAAGGCGACGTACGGGCGGGTGCCGCACTATCCGGCGAGCCCGTTCGGGACGCTGGCGCACGTCGGGCCGATGACCCGCGACGCGGCGGACGCGGCGCTGATGATGGACGTGATCTGCCGCCCCGACTGGCGGGACTGGTCGCAGCTGGGGCCGGTGGCCGGCTCGTTCCGGGAGGCGCTGGCCGGCCCGGTGTCCGGACTGCGGGTGGCCTACAGCCCGTCGCTGGGCTGGGACGTCCCGGTGGCCCCGGAGGTCGCCGCGGCGGTGCGCGGGGTCGCGGACCGGCTGGCCGGGCTCGGCGCGCACGTCGAGGAGGCCGACCCGGGCATCGAGGATCCCGTGGAGGCGTTCCACACGCTGTGGTTCAGCGGCGCGGCCCGGCTGGTGCAGCCGCTCGGGGACGCGGAGCGGGCGCTGCTGGACCCGGGCCTGCGGGAGATCTGCGAGCAGGGCGCCCGCTACAGCGCGCTGGAGTATCTGGCCGCGGTCGACGTGCGGATGGCGCTGGGGCGGGCGATGGGCGGCTTCCACAGCGGCTACGACCTGCTGGTGACGCCGACCGAGCCGATCACCGCCTTCGAGGCGGGGGCCGAAGGGCCGCCCGGCTCCGGCCACACCCGCTGGACCGGCTGGACGCCGTTCACCTACCCCTTCAACCTCACCCAGCAGCCCGCCGCGACACTGCCCTGCGGAGTGGACGGCGACGGGCTGCCGATCGGGGTCCAACTGGTGGGCGCGCGGCACGCGGACGCGCTGGTGCTGCGCGTCGCGCACGCGCTGTACGAGGCCGGGGTCGCGCGGATCCCGCCGCCCCCGGCCGCGTAGCACCGGGGTTCCTCAGGCCCGGCGGAAGCTCAGGGTCTCCCCCAGGGCCCCGGCCCGCCACAGGTCCTGGCAGGCGTCGGCCATCCGGTCCAGGCCGTCGACGACCGCGCCCCAGACGATGCCCGGCACCCAGCCCGCGTCGCCGTTGATCAGCAGGTTGTTGCGCTCGTAGAACAGCGCGAGGTCGACGACGGTGGCGCGGCCCTGGTGCTTGGCCTCGCGCTCGTAGCCGTACGACGCGGTGCCCAACTGGGTGTCGCTGAAGGTGAAGTAGCACAGGTCGCCGGGGATCGGGGTGATCGTCGGGTTCTCCAGCGGCGGCTCCTGCGGCGCGAACGGCGGAACAAGCGCGTAGATCTCGTTGCGCGCGTACTTGGCGTGGTAGACATCGCCGCCGAGAGGGAGCGCATCCCAGACGGCGTTGCAGGTGATCGGAGCGCGGTCGTCGAGCAACTTGGCCGTGCAGCTCACGCCGCGCTTGTCCAGGGAGACTTCGATGAAGCGATCGGTCATATCCCGAGCGTAGGGGGCAATACCGGCGTACGGAACATCTCCCGGCACCTACGTGACGGGCCGGAAACGATCGGCATAAGTGTGAAGGGTTCGGGTAGCCGCGCGCCCATGGCTCCACCACAGGGGAAGACCTCAGAAAACCAAGGACAACGAACCAGCGGCATCCGCCGCCGCTCGCTGCTCGCGGGGGTAGCGGCGCTCGGCGCTGCGGGTGCCATGGGAGCGGTCAGCGCCTGCAGCAGGGTGCCGGCCGCCGACGCCGCGGGCGGCGGGCATCTGCTGGAGCGGCTGCGCAAGAAGGGGTCGGTCACGCTGGGACTGGCGGGCGAGCAGCCCTACGGCTACATCGGCACCGACGGCAAGATGACCGGCTCCTCCCCCACCATCGCCCGGACCGTCTTCCGGCGGCTCGGCGTCCCGCGCGTCGAGCCCTTTCCGACGGATTTCGGCTCGCTGATCGTCGGGCTGAACTCCCAGCAGTTCGACGTGGTCGCGGCCGGGATGTACATCAATCCCGAGCGCTGCGCCCAGGTCATCTTCGCCGACCCCGAATACCAGATGCTGGACGCCTTCCTCGTCCCCAAGGGAAATCCGAAAAAGCTGCACACCTACAAGGACATCGCGCGGACCGGCGCGCGGATGGCCACCGGTGTCGGTTACGCCGAACTCGGCTACGCCAAGGAAGCCGGCGTCACCGGCATCACCACGCTGCCGGACCAGTTGGCGGGGCTGCTGGCCGTCGAGCAGGGCCGGGTGGACGTCTTCGTCGGCACGGCCGTGACGGTGCGCAACGTCGTACGGCAGTCGGGGACCACGAAGGCGGAGGCGACGCCCGAGGTCACACCGTTCATGAAGGGCAAGCCGGTCATCGACGTCGGCGCCTTCGCGTTCCGCACACCGGAGACCAATCTGCGCGACGCCTTCAACCGCGAGCTGCACAAGATGAAGAAGTCCGGGGAACTCCTGGACCTCATGCGGCCCTTCGGCTTCACCGAGCATCAGATGACGGAGATCACCGCCAAGGAGAAGTGCCGGCCATGAGCGAGCGAATCTTTGACATGAGCGCGTCTTGCGCATACGGGGGCGGGCGAAGCGGGGTGCCGGCATGAGCGAGCACAGCATGGGGGTCCCCCCGGCCGGAGGCTGGGGGAGAATCATCAGGGGGTGCGCGCCTCGCGAATGCGAGGGCGAGCGAAGCGAGGTCTCGGCATGAGCGACATCACCTGGGGGCTGTGGCAACTCCTGTTCAAAGGGGTCTGGATCACCGTCCAACTGACCGTCTACAGCGCGGCGCTGGGCGCCGTGGTGGCATTCGGCATCGGGATAGCACGCACCCACCGGCTGTGGATCGTGCGGTTCCTTTCCGGGGCCTATTTCGAGATCTTCCGCGGCACCTCCGCGCTGATCCTGATGTTCTGGATGTTCTTCGTGCTGCCGATGGGCTTCGGCTGGCAGCTGGTCCCGATGTGGGCCGCGGTCCTCACCCTGGGCCTGACCTACGGGGCGTACGGGTCCGAGGTCGTGCGGGGCGCGATCGCGGCGGTGCCCGTGGAGCAGCGGGAGGCGGGCGTGGCGCTCAGCTTCTCGCCCGGCCAGCAGCTGCGGAAGATCGTCCTGCCGCAGGCCTGGCCCGGCATGATCCCTCCGTTCAACAACCTGCTGATCGAACTGCTCAAGGGCACCGCGCTGGTGTCGATCCTGGGCGTCGGCGACATAGCGTTCGGGGCCTCCCTGGTCCGCAACGCGACCGCCCACAGCGCCCCGGTCTACACGATCATCCTGGTCATGTACTTCGCCCTGGCGTTCCTCCTGACCCGCGGGATGCGGATGGTGGAGCGCCAGGCCAAGGCGGGCGTCGGCCAGGCCCCGGCCGCCCGACCCTCGCTGAGGAGCCGGCTGAGCACCGGCCCGGCCGCCACGGGCGCCGGCGCCGCCGCGGAAGGTGAGGCACGATGACATTCGACTGGTCCGCGGTCGGCCACTTCATGCCGACGTTCTGGAAGGGCGTCGTCGTCACCCTCCAGGCCCTGGTCCTGGGCTCGCTGATCGCGTTCGCGCTCGGCCTGGTGTGGGCGCTGGCGCAGCGCTCCTCCCTCAAGGCGGTGCGCTGGCCGGTGACCGCGATCACCGAGTTCGTGCGCAACACCCCGCTGCTGGTGCAGCTGTTCTTCCTGTTCTACGTGATGCCGGAATGGGGTGTCACCCTCAGCGCCCTGGCCACCGGCGTGATCGGCCTGGGCCTGCACTACTCGACGTACACCGCCGAGGTCTACCGCGCCGGCATCGACGGCGTCCCGGCCGGCCAGTGGGAGGCGGCCGTCGCGCTGAGCCTGCCGCGCCGCCGCACCTGGACCGCGGTGATCCTGCCGCAGGCGATCCGCCGGGTCGCCCCGGCGCTCGGCAACTACGTCATCGCGATGCTGAAGGACTCGCCGATGCTGTTCGCCATCGGCGTGCTGGAAATGCTCGGCCAGGCACGGCAGTTCTCGTCCCAGACCTTCCAGACCGTCGAGCCGTACACGGTCGTCGGCGTCGCCTTCATCCTCATCGCCTACCCCGCTTCTCTTCTCCTGCGAGCCCTGGAGCGCCGCCTTGTCCGCTGACCGCGACACCCCGAACACACAGCCCGCGCAGCACGCCGACGGCGGGCCGGACGCCCCGCGGCCCGGCGAGGCCGCGGCACCCGCCGAGGGCACCGAACTGATCCGCTTCGACAAGGTCACCAAGCGGTTCGGCGCGCACACCGTCCTCGACGCGCTCGACATGAAGGTCTACACCGGCAAGCACGTCACGCTGATCGGCCCGTCCGGCTCCGGCAAGACGACGATCCTGCGGCTGATGATGACGCTGCTCAAACCGGACGAGGGCACCATCAAGCTCGGCGACCGGTACCTCACCCACGAGGAGAAGGGCGGCAAGCTCGTCCCGGCGAGCGACCGCTACAGCCGCGAGGTCCGCAAGAACATCGGCATGGTCTTCCAGCAGTTCAACCTCTTCCCCAACATGAAGGTGCTGCGGAACATCACCGAGGCCCCGGTGCACGTACTCGGCCTCGACAAGGACGCCGCCGAGGAGCGCGCCCGCGAACTCCTCGAACTCGTCGGCCTCACCGCCCATCTCGACAAGTACCCCACCCAGCTCTCCGGCGGCCAGCAGCAGCGGGTCGCCATCGCCCGCGCCCTGGCCATGCGCCCGCAGGTCCTGCTGCTGGACGAGGTGACCTCGGCGCTCGACCCGGAACTGGTGGCCGGCGTCCTGGACGTGCTGCGGGACATCGCACACACCACGGACATCACCATGCTCTGTGTGACGCACGAGATGAACTTCGCCCGGGACATCTCCGACTGCGTGATGATGTTCGACGCCGGCCGGGTCATCGAGTACGGCCCGCCGGAGCAGATCTTCACGGAGCCGGCGCACGAGCGGACCCGCGAGTTCCTGAGCGCGGTTCTCTAGCGCGGTTCCCCCAGCACGGTCCGCCGGCCGTCAGCCGTGCGGCACCGGCGCGAGTCCGGCTCCCGGGCCGGACTCGCGCCCCTACGGTCGGATCCGGCCGACGAACCGTCAACTCCGATCGTCACCATCGGACGTCAACGCCCGTCGTCAGCCGCCCGACAGCCGCCCGTCAGCCGCCCGCCTCCGCATCCCTCACCAGCCGTTACTGCCGGTCGGTGCGCGATCCCATGACCTGGGCATATGCCAGGGTGCATGGCCCCTGCACAGACGCGTGAACCGGTCCGGTTTTCGGTCAAGACCCCCTCCATCGAGGCTCGTTGGCCGCTATCGTGATACAAGCCCCGTTGCCGGAAGCGGTCCGCGAACGCGCGACCGTGCCCCCAACGACGGTCACGACGCAAGCGGTACCAACCTGCTAGGGGGACACCGTGGCGCTGAAGCCCGAGCCGACCGCGCCGTTCCATTCGGTGCAGTACGCGCTTCGCGTACTCGAAACCATCTCCAGGCACGCCGGCGGCGTGACCGACGTACAGATCGCACGCGAAACGGGCCTGCCAACAGGCCACCTCGCCTCCATGCTGGCGATGCTCCGGCGCGAGGGATACACCGAGCAGCTCGCCGACGGCGCGTATGTCGTCGGTGAGGCACTGCTCCTGCTGGGCTCGGGCGGCGACCGCGACCGCGCCCTGCGGGACAAGCTCCAGCTCACCCTGGACCAGCTGCGCGACTCGGTCGGCGCGGCGGTCTACATCAGCCGCTACATCGACGGCGAGGTGAAGATCCTCCACTACGCCGACGGGCCGCTGGCGCCCAAGGTCAACGAGTGGGCCGAGTTCCGCCGCACGGCACACGCCAGCGCGGTCGGCAAATGCCTGCTCGCCCAGCTCGACTACGACGGCCGGATGGACCACCTCTCGCGCCACAAGACCGCCCGGCTCACGTCCCGGACGATCACCAACGAGAAGGTGCTGTTCCACAAGCTCGACAGCCAGCCGCCGACGGTCCCCGTGCTGGACCTCCAGGAGTACGCGGTCGGCACGGTCTGCGCCGCCGTACCGATCACGGCCGGTGCGACGGTCGGCTGCCTCGCGCTGTCGATGCCGCTGGAGCACGCCCACCGGCTGCGGCAGGCCGCCGACACCCTCAACCGCAAGGCGGCGCCGGTGCTGCTGTCGCTGGCGATCTGAGGCGGTGCGGGCCGCGCGGTCCGGGGGCCGCTCCGGGCGTGGTCATGAGCACCCCTCTCGACCAGGTAGTATTTCTTTCGTCAGCGCGCGCCGCTAGCTCAGTTGGTTAGAGCAGCTGACTCTTAATCAGCGGGTCCGGGGTTCGAGTCCCTGGCGGCGCACGTAGGAAGTGGGCGTTTCCGAAGTATCGGGAACGCCCACTTCGTTGTGTTCGGCCACTGCCCACGGGCTCCCTCTCGCCTCTCCGCTCCCCCCTCTCACCTTTTCCCTCGCCCACCGGTCCAGAAGATGGCCGCGGTCAGAAGATGGCCGCGGTCGTGATCGCGGTACTACGACGCCATGAGGGCCGTCCGGTCCTGGTCCGTGATCGGGCGGTAGCACGGGACGGGGAAGGGGCGGTGGCCGCTGCCCGCCGGGGCCGCGCCGGTACCGGGGGGGCACCGGGGGCTCTCCGCGGCGACCACCACACCGGCTCGGGGCAGCGGAAACCGGCCCGCCGCGCCCCCGCGCAGTGCGAGGGCGACCATGCCCCGGTCTCCGGTCAGGCCGCGGTGGGGAGGGGGCCGGTGGTGGGGGCGGCGGCGGTGTGGACCAGGGCGGTGTAGGTGCGGCGCAGGGCGATGAGGGATTCCTGGGCCTCGCGGTAGACGGCGGCGTCGGGGCCGCCGCGGTGGGCGAGGGTGCGTACGGGGGCGCAGTGGCGGTCCATGGCGCTGAGCCAGGCGCGGTGCTGGGCCGGGAGGTGGCGGCGCAGGAGCTGGCGGCGGCCGTCGCCCGTGCGGCGGCCACCGATGCCCAGTACGGCGTCCGCGGCCTGGAGGACGGGCGGCTCAAGGGCGCCCTGTTCGGCGAGCGCGCCGAGGACGGTGCGCTGCTGGTCGGTGACCGGGGCCGCCGCCAGTTCCGTGGCCTCGGAGTGGAGTTGGGCGCGCAGCGCGTGCTGGATGCGGACCAGGCGGCGCAGCGCCGTCGGGGTGGAGGAGTCGTCGGGGGCGCGGCCGGCGAGGGTGTCGGCGAGGCGGAACAGCCAGATGCCGTGCGCCTCCAGCCGGGTCGCGGCGAGCATCAGCCGGTCCAGGCGGCTGAGCGGCTGGCCTTCGGGGGCCCAGCGCACGATGGGGACGAGCTGTTCGGTGCGGGCGAGTTGGTCGATGGGGATGTGGCGGCGGGGTTTGCGTTCGGGGGCCCAGTTGTGGAGGGCGAGGGTGGGCAGGGCGACGAACTGGTCGTGGTCGATGCGGTGCGCGATGGCGGCCCAGAGTTCCAGGAAGCCGTCGTTGGCGACCTCGCGGGCGGCCGGGGCCTGCGGGTCGAGGGCACTCCAGCCGCAGGACACCGCGATGACCGCGACGCGCATCGCGGCGGCCTCCGCGTTGCGCGGTGAGAGGCGGGAGACGCGCTGCCGGAGGGCGCTCAACTCGTCGGCGCGGTGGGCGCGTTCGACGACGGCGATGGCGGTTTCGTGGTCGGGGGCGACCGCGGCGGTGCGCGCCATGGCGTCGAGCCGGGTCCAGGTTCCGATCATGGAGCGCACGGGGGGTCGCTCGGGGAGGAAGCCGTGCGCGCAGGGGTCGTGCGGGGCCGGTGCGCCGTCGGGGTCGACCGCGGAGTCGGTGTGGACGTCCGCGGGGACGGCCTGGGCCGGTATCCGGACGGCGGGGTCGGCGGGGGTGCGCGGCTGCGCTCCGGGGGCACCGGCCGCGGTACGGGGGGCGGTGGCGGGCGGGGCGGTCGCGCGTATGGCGAGGCGGGTGTCGGATGTCGTCGTCATGGGAGTCATCAGCACTTCCCCGCCAGCAGGCGGGCCAGATGGGCGTCGATATCGAGATAGCGGGCCTCGTGGCCGGGCGGCACGATGGCCGCGGTCTGCTCCAGCCAGGCGGTGAGTTCGCTCGCGCGTACCGACATCTCGCAGATGCTGTCGTCGGTGGTGAGCTCGATATGGACGCGGTGGGTTCCGCCGGGGCGGCCTGCGGGCCATACCCGTACGTCGCCCTCCCCGGTCTCGCAGCAGAGTCCGCCGAGCAGCAGGTCGCGGGCGAACAGCCAGGTGGCGACGGTCTCGCCGCGGCTGATGAAGGCGACCTCGACCTCGTAGGGGCGGTCGCTCCGGTAGCTGAACCGGCCGGCCAGCGGGACCGATCCGTCCGGCCCCAGGAGGAGCTGCATCTCAAGGGTGCGCTTGGCTGTCGACACCATGACGATCAACCTTTCCGGACGAAGGGGCGAGTCCCTGGGCCCCGGGGCCGGGGCTCGCGTTCTAGCAGACGTCGGCTTTCGGCATGGGGTTGCAGATGACCGGGGAGTAGTGATGGACGCCATGATCGGCGGGGTGCCGGGGGCGGGGGCGGGGCGCGTCCGGTGTGCCGGCGAGGGCGGGGCCGGGCGCGGGTGGCGGCGGCATGGTGATCGCGGGCGCGGGCGCGGGCGGCTCCGGGGCGACGCCGTGGGGGCGGCGGCGCCGTCACGGCCGCGTACGGCGGGATGTCCCGGGCTGTCATGCGTTCTCCTCCGGGCTGGGCTGCTCGTTCCGTTGGTGCGCCTCGGCGTTCGCCTCAGCCTCTCAACTGGCAGGAGTTACCGCATGTTGACTGCGCAACTGCTGCGCTACGACCACGAACTCGATCTTCACTGGCGAATGTGGACGAACTACCGGAAGAAGGTCCCGAGATCGCGGGACCTTCGACCCGGGCGCCGGGCGATCCCGGCGAAGTAGGGGCTGGAGAAGGGGCGACCGCGGGGCGCGGCGGAAGCGGGAGGAGCGACGGGAGCGGTTGGTGGGAGTGGCGGCGATCACAGGGGGCCGGTGCGTGAGGGGCGACTTCTCGGGTACGGACCACCCCCGGAGTTCGTGTAGAGTTCCTCAGGTCAGCGCGCGCCGCTAGCTCAGTTGGTTAGAGCAGCTGACTCTTAATCAGCGGGTCCGGGGTTCGAGTCCCTGGCGGCGCACGTAGGACTGAGGTCCCTCGCATCGCGGGGGGCCTCAGTTTTTTGTGCCCTGTGGGTTGTTTTGTGCTCGTTGGGTCGGTTTGTGCTCAGTGGGTTGTAGGGCGGGCCGGTTACGTGTGGCGGGCGGGGCGGATACCGGAGAGGTAGGCCGAGATCACGACCGGGGCGGGGTGGCCGCGCTCATGGTCGCCGGCGGGGACGTGGGTGATCAGCCGGAGTTCGGAGCGGCCGGGCCGGTGGGCGGCGTATGCCGTGCGGGCGGTGAGGCGGTCGCGGTCGTAGACCTGGATCTCTTCGACGGTGAACCGGGCGGTGGTGCCGTCGGAGCGCTGGATGTCGATACGGTCCCCGGGTCTGATGCCGGTCAGCCGGTGCCGGGCGGCCCGCGGGGTGCCGTGCGGGTGGCCGGCGGGGGCGGTGGTACGGGGGTCCGGGCCGGTCGTGAGGACGGCGGCGCCGGGTTCGCCGGGGCGGGGGCCGGCGGCGTACCAGCTGATGGGGGCGGGTGGGTCGACGTGGCCGGGTGCGCCGGGCGGGGACGGGGCCGCCGGGGTCGGCGTGCCGTTCCCGTCCCGGCCGCGGGTCGCGATGGCGGCCCGGAGGCCGAGGGCGGCGATGGTGATCCGGGTGGGTTCGGCGGTGCGCGCGGTGCGGGCGGCGGCGACCCGGTGGTGATCGGGTACCGGGGGCCGCGGGTGGGGGCGGCCGACGGCGGCGATGTCTCCGGTGGTGGGGAGCTGGGCCATGCTGCCGCCGGCGAGATCGCGGCCGTCGCAGAGCCAGAGCGTCAGCAGCAGCGCGGCCCAGGTGGCGCCGATGAGGAGGTTGGGGCGGATGCCCTGGCCGGGGGTCTTCCGGTGCTCCGGCTTCCCGTGCACCTGCTGTCTGTCCTCCGGTTTCCCGTGCGCCCGGTTCCGGCGCTCCCGCTTCCCGTCCTCCCGGCTCGCCCGGCTGTCCCGGCCCGCCCGGCCCGCTGGGCTCTCCCGGCTCCCCCGTACCTCCCGGGGCCCCCGGCCGGCCCGTTCTTCCCCGGGCTCCCGGCGTGTCGTCTCACTCGTCGCCACCGCTGCTCCCCTGGCGTTCGCGTCGCAGGCGGAGCCGCAGGCGCAGCAGTTGGCCGGCGACGACGAGGATCGCGCCGCCGGCCAGGACCAGGGCGACGGCGGAGGTGCTGCTGAGTTCACGGTGCGCGGCGGCGGGCCGGCCGCCGGGGGCGGTGGCCGGGTGGGGCCGGAGCGCCGGGTCCTCGGCCGGGTGGGCCGGGGTGGTGGCGGGAGCGCGGGCCGGGCGCGCGGCCGGGGCGGGGGCGACGGCGACCTGGGCGGTCCCGGTGCCGCGTTCGTCGTCGACGTGCGCGGGCGCCGTCGTCACCGCGCATGCGGCGAGCGCGGCACAGAGGGTGAGTTGCGGTGAGCGCATGGTGCACCTCCGGATACTCCGAAGGTCCGCCCGTGCGCGGCCGGGCGCATCCGGGGCGGGGCGGTGGTGCGCCGTTCGGGCGGTGCCGCCCGCCGGGCGGGGGCGCGCCGGGCCCGGCTCCTGCCCCGCTCCGGCCCGGCCGGGTCAGACCAGGTCCACCAGGCTCGCGATCGAGTCGACGACGCGGGAGGGGCGGTAGGGGTGCCGCTCGACGTCCTCGGGGCGGGTGAGGCCGGTGAGGACGAGGAAGGTCTCCATGCCCGCTTCCAGGCCGGCGACGACGTCGGTGTCCATACGGTCGCCGATCATGGCGGAGGTCTCGGAGTGGGCGCCGATGGCGTTGAGGGCGTGGCGCATCATCAGCGGGTTGGGCTTGCCGACGAAGTACGGTTCGACGCCGGTGGCCTTGGTGATCAGGGCGGCCACCGACCCGGTCGCGGGCAGCGCGCCCTCCCGCGACGGGCCGGTCTCGTCGGGGTTGGTGGCGATGAAGCGGGCGCCGTTGTCGATCAGCCGGATCGCCTTGGTGAGGGACTCGAAGCTGTAGGTGCGGGTCTCGCCGAGGACGACGTAGTCGGGTGCGTGGTCGGTGAGGATGTAGCCGATGTCGTGCAGGGCGGTGGTGAGGCCGGCCTCGCCGATGACGTAGGCGGTGCCGCCGGAGCGCTGGTCGTCGAGGAACTGGGCGGTGGCCAGTGCGGAGGTCCAGATGGACTCCCAGGGGACGTCGAGGCCGATGCGGTTGAGGCGGGCTTGCAGGTCGCGCGGGGTGTAGATGGAGTTGTTGGTCAGAACGAGGAAGGGCTTGCCCGATTCGCGGAGCCGCTTGATGAAGGCGTCGGCGCCGGGGACGGGGACGCCTTCGTGCATCAGGACGCCGTCCATGTCGGTGAGCCATGACTCGATCGGCTTGCGCTCTGCCACTTCCGGACTCCTGCCGTGCGTGTTGATCAGGGCTGGCCGGTTGGCCAGGGCGTCGGCCGGGATCCGCGGGCGGGGTACGGTCACGGTTCACGGGCCGCCGGTCGCGGGGTGACGCGGCGGGGGTGCGCGGTGACGTGAGGTATGTCTCGTACGGATGGCCGACAGGCCCCAGCCTAAGTCAGCGGGCGGCCGGGTGACCCCGGCGATCACCGGGATGTGGTGATCACCGGGGATGTGGTGGGCGCGAGGGTGGTCGTCAGCTGCCGGTGGCGGTCTTCCAGGCGTTGACGTAGGTGTCGAGGTTCTCGTCGATGCCGTTCCAGTCGGGCTGGAAGATCTGCACGCCGTTCATGATCTTGGCGAGGGCGGTGGCGTTGGGGTCGGTGGCCTTGACGTCCTTGCGGGAGGTGAAGCCGCCGCCGGTGGCCGAGACCTGTTCCTGGACGGGCTTGCTGATCAGGTAGTCGAGGAACTTCCGGGCGTTGGCGACGTGCGGGGCGTCCTTGACCAGGCCGGCGGCGTAGGGGAGGGCGAAGGTGGTGGGGCGGGCGCCGGGCTTCGGGGCGGGGAAGAAGATGCCCTGGTTCGGCATGGACTTCATGTTGGCGTAGTTCATCTGCACATCGCCGTTGGCGATCAGGAGTTCGCCCTTGTCGGTCTTGGGGGCGAGCTGGCCGGTGGAGGAGGACGGGCCGACGTTGTTGGCCTGGAGCTTCTTGAGGAAGCTCATGGCCGGGCCCTGGCCGCCGAAGTCGTGCAGGGCCTTGATGACGACGGCGGTGCCGTCGCCGGCGACGCCGGGGGTGGAGTACTGGAGTTTGCCGGCGAAGCGGTGGTCGGTGAGGTCCTGCCAGGTGGCCGGGGGTTGCCCGACTTCCTTCTTGTTGTAGATGAAGCAGAAGTAGTTGTTGACGATGGAGACCCATTTGCCGTTGGGGTCCTTGTCGGCGGCGGCGACCTGTTCGGAGCCGTGCGGGCGGTAGATGTCCAACAGGCCCTTGTCGTCGGCCTGTTGGATGAACGGCGGCAGGGTGACGATGACATCGGCCTGGGTGTTGGAGCGCTCGCGGGCCAGGCGCTGGACGGCGGCGCCGGAGCCGGACTCGACGTAGTTGACCTTGATGCCGGTCTGCTTCTCGAAGTCCTTGAAGACCTTGTCGTAGAAGCCGTCGCCCTTTTCGCTCTTGAGGCCGTCGGCGCTGTAGACGGTGATCTCCCTGGCGTTGGGGTCGGCGGAGGAGGCGGTGCCGCAGGCGGTGAGGGTGCCGGCGAGGACGAGGGCGGCGGTGCAGGCGGCGAGGGCGGGGCGGACGGTGCGGGGGCGGGGGCGCATGGTGTGGGTGACTCCTGTGGTGGGGAGGGGAGTTGGGGGCGTGGGTGGCCGGGGTCAGCGGTAGCCGGCCCTGGTGCGGATGCGGGCGACGCCGGCGAGGACGAGCAGGGTGGTGGCCATCAGGGCGACGGCCAGCGCGGCGCCGGTGAAGAGGGAGCCGCGGTCGGTGGCGGCGAAGATCTGGACCGGCAGCGGCATCCAGTCCGGCGGGTAGAGCATCATCGTGGCGCTCAACTCGCCCATGGAGAGGGCGAAGCACAGGCCGGCGGCTGCGGTGAGGGACGGCAGCAGCAGCGGCAGCTTGACCCGCCACAGGACGTACGCGGGGCGGGGGGCGAGGCCGGCGGCGCTCTGTTCGTACGCGGGGTCGAGGCGGCCGAGCGCGGCGCTCACGGACTGGTGGGCGAAGGCGGTGACCAGCACGGTGTGGGCGGTGATCACGATCTGCGGGGTGCCGTTGAGGAGGAACGGGGGCCGGGAGAAGGCGACGAGGAGGGAGAGGCCGACGACGACGGAGGGGACGGCGACGGGGAGGAGGAAGAGGGTGTCGAGCAGGCGGCGGGCGCGGCGGCCGAGCTTCTCGGCGGCGAGCGCGGCCCAGGTGCCGGTGACGAGGGCGGCGGCACTGGCCGCGAGGGCGGTCAGGACGCTGGTGAACAGGGCGGCGGGGGCGCTGCCCCGTGCGCTGTCCTGGTAGTGCGTCAGGGTGAGGTGGGAGGGGAGGGCGCCGCTCCAGCCGGTGGCGAAGGAGGCGGCGGCGATCACCAGGAGCGGGAGGGCGAAGACGGGCAGGAAGAGGAGGAAGAAGGCCGCCCAGGTGGCCCGTCGGGCGGACGCGCTATGCACGAGCATGGTGGGCGGCTCCGGTGCGGGTCGGGGTGTCGTTGCGGGGGTGGCCGGTGGGGGTGGTGCCGCCGGGGGCTCCGTCCGGGTCGGCGCCGGGCCGGGCGGTACGGGCGGTGCCGCGGCCGGCCGCGGTACGGGACATGACGGTCCGGTAGAGGGCGTAGAGCGCGGCGGACAGCGCGACGTCGACGACCGCGACGACGCAGGCGCCGGTGTAGTCGCCGTCGAGGATCGCCTTGCCGTAGACGAGCACCGGCAGGGTGACGACGTCCTTGGCGCCGGTGAACAGGACGATCCCGAACTCGTTGAGGCTCAGGACGAGGACGAGTGCCCCGCCGGCCGCGAGCGAGGGCAGCGCCTCCGGGAGGATCACCGTCCGCACGATGCGCCACGGCCGGGCGCCCAGGGAGGCGGCGGCCTCCAGCTGGCCGGTCTCCACCTGGGAGAACGCGGCGAGCAGGGGGCGCATCACGAACGGTGTGAAGTAGGTGACCTCGGCCAGCAGGACGCCCCAGGGGGTGTGCAGGAAGTCCAGCGGGCCGTGGGCGGCGCCGGTGAGGTCCGTCCAGAGGCCGTTGGCGATGCCGGCGGTGCCGTAGAGGAACAGCAGGGCGAGGGTGATCAGGAAGGACGGGAAGGCCAGGAAGATGTCGATGAAGCGGGCCAGGGCCCGGCCGCCGGGGAACGGGACGAAGGCGATGACGAGGGAGAGCGCGAGGCCGAGCAGCAGGGCGCCGAGGGTGGCGCCGGCCGCGAGGAGCGCGGTGGTGGTGAGCGCGCCCTGGAAGGAGGCGGCGGCGAGGACCGCGGCGTAGGGGGCGATGGAGGCCCCTTGGCCGTTCTCGGGGGTGACGGACCGGGCCACCACCAGGGCGAGCGGGTAGAGGAAGACCAGGCCGAGGGCGGCGGCCGGCGGCAGCGCCCAGAGGGCGGCGGTGCGGCGGGGGCGGGTGCGGGGCTCCCGGTCAGGCATGCGGCGCCCCGTCCGCCGCGAGGCCCGCCGGGATGAGGACGGCGTCCTCCGGGGCGAAGTGCAGGGCGATCTCGGTGCCGAGGGCCGGGGGTTCGCGCAGTTCGCGGACGTCGACCATGATCCGGTGGCCGCCGGCCGCCACGTACAGCCGGTGGGTGGCACCGCGCCACTGGATCTCGGCGACCGTGCCGTGCAGGGTGTTGCCGCCGGGCGCCGGGCTCTCACCGAGGCCGATGAGGTGCGGGCGGACGCAGAGGGTGGCGGTGGCTCCAGGGGCGGCCCCGCCGACGGGTACGGTCAGCGGCCGGCCGGCGAAGTCCGCCCCGCCCTCGCGTACGGTCACCGGCAGCAGGTTGGCGGTCCCACGAACGACGCGGTGAAGGCGGTGCGCGGGCTGCGGTAGAGCTGCTGCGGGGTGCCGCAGTCGCGCAGCCGGGCGTTGTCCAGGACGGCGATCCGGTCGGCCAGGGTCAGCGCCTCGACCTGGTCGTGGGTGACGTAGAGGATGGTGACATCGGGCAACTCGCGGTGCAGCCGGGCGAGTTCGGCGAGCATTCCGGAGCGGAGCCGGGCGTCGAGCGCGGACAGCGGTTCGTCCAGCAGCAGGACGCGGGGGCGGATGGCGAGCGCGCGGGCGAGGGCGACGCGCTGCTGCTGACCGCCGGACAGCTCCCGGGGGTGCCGGTCGGCGTAGCCGGCCATGCCGGTCATCTCCAGCGCCTCGGCGACCCGGCCGGGGATCCCGTCGCGTGGCGCCTTCTGTGCCCGGAGTCCGAAGGCGACGTTCTCGGCGACCTTCATGTGCGGGAACAGCGCGTACTGCTGGACGACCATGCCGATGCCGCGCTGGTACGGCGGGAGGTCGGTGACGTCCCGGCCGCCGATCAGCACCCGGCCGCGCACCGGCCGGACGAAGCCGGCGACCGCCCGCAGCGCGGTGGTCTTGCCGGAGCCGGACGGGCCGAGCAGGGCCATCACCTCGCCGGGTTCGACGGTGAGGTCGAAGGAGTCCAGGACAGTGTTCGCACCGTGCCCGCCGTGTTTGCCGTAGGCGACGGTGACGTCGTCGAAGCGGATGCCGCAGGGCGGGGCGGGGGATGCGGGCGCGCCGGTGCGGGCGGGGGCGGCGGCGGGCGCCGGCATCTCACACCACCCCCAGCAGCGCGGGCAGTTCGGCGACCGACCCGAGGACGTGGGTGGCGCCGGCGGCCTCCAGCGCTGCCGCCCCGTGGACCCCGGTGAGCACGCCGGCGACGACCGAGGCGCCGCTGCGCCGCCCGGCGGTCATGTCGGAGGAGGTGTCGCCGGCCACCGCGATCTGCCGTACGTCGGCGGCGGCGCCGGTGCGGAGCAGGGCGGTGAGGACCATGTCGGGGTAGGGGCGGCCCCGGCCGCCGGCGTCGGCCGGGCACAGGGTCAGCGCGGCCAGGTCGCGCCAGCCGAGGGCGTCGAGGACGGCGTCCTGGGTGACGCGGGCGAAGCCGGTGGTCAACACGACCGTGCGGCCGGCCTGTTGGAGGGCCTCGATGGCCTCGCGGGCGCCGGGGACGGGGGTGATCCTGCCGTCGTCGACCAGGTCGGCGTAGGCCGTCTCGAAGGCGCGGTTGGCGCGGCGGGCCGCGTCCTCGGTGGCGGCGGGGTCGCCGTCGGGGGCGGCGAACAGGTGCCGGAAGACGGAGATCTTGGACGCGCCCATGGTGGCCCGTACGTAGGCGAGTTGCTCGGCGTGGGCGGGGCTGCCGGGCTCGACGCCCATGTGCCGGGCGGCGGCGTCGAACGCCCGCTCCACCAGGCCGTCGTCGGCGACGGTGGTGCCGGCCATGTCGAGGACGGCCAGCCGGATGGCGTCCCGGTCGTGCCGGGCGGGGGTCGGACGGGGTGTCAACTGGCTCACCATCCCAGTTCGTTCGCGGTGGTTTCGGCGATGGCCGGGGCGCAGGTCATACCGCGTCCGCCGGGTCCGGTGACCAGCCAGACACCGTCGCGGACCTGCCGGCGATGGACGACGCGGGCGGTGTCGGTGCACTGGGCGTAGACCCCGGCCCAGCGGCGGCGGATGCGCGGCAGCGGGCGGCCGAGGATCGCCTCGACGACGCCGGTGAGGTGCTCGTAGGGCTCCTCGACGGTGTCGAAGGCGAACGGCGCCCGGTATTCGTGGGTGTCGCCTATGGTCAGTCCGCCGTCGGCCCGCTGGACCATCAGCAGCTGCATCTTGTGCGCGGCGGCGGTCGGGGCCTGGGCCTGGCCGGCGTCGAGGGCGTCCAGGGCGTCGCCGCGGTAGGCGGGGTAGTAGCGGAAGCTGTCGGCGTCGGCGACGGAGGTGGGCAGCGGCTCGCCGAGCGGGTCGGTCTGCATCATCTGGAGGCGTACCCGGCGCACCGGCAGGTCGGGGGCGAGTTCCCGGACCAGGCCACCGAGCCAGGCGCCGGTGCACAGGATCACCGCGTCGCCGTGGTGGGTCTCGCCGTGGTCGTCGCGGACCGCACGCCCGCCGACCACCTCGCGGACCTCGCGCCCGCCGAGGTAGGTGTACCGGCCGGATGCCAGCAGTGCTTCCTTCAGAGCGAGTTGGGCGACGCGGGGTTCCACGGCGGCGTCCCGCTCGCACCACAGGGCGCCGGTGAAGTCGCCGCGCAGGGCGGGGTTGACGGCGCGGGCCCGCTCGGCGTCGAGGAGGCGGTAGCCGCGGGCGGCGGCGTCGGGGCGGCGGGTGGCGGCCTCGGCGACCGCGCGTTCGGCGTCGTTGCGGACGACGGTCAGCGATCCGGTGGCACGGAAGCCCAGGCCGGGGACGCGTGCGCCGATGCCTTCCCAGAGTTCGCGGGCGCGGAGGGCGGTGGCCAGCTCCTCGCCGCCGGCCCGGCCGCTGACCCAGATCTGCCCGAAGTTGCGGACCGAGGCGCCGCGGGCCTCGGCCTCCCGCTCGATGTGCCGGACCTCGTGACCTCGTTCAACTGCGTGCCAGGCGTGCATGGTTCCCAGTACGCCGGCTCCGACGACTATGACTCGCATGCCCCAGACGGTCGCGGCGGCGGATGACCCGCGGGGGACGGTTCGGCAACGGGACGGTGAACAGGGGTCCAAAGTTGGCCTAGACCCGTTATCGTTCCGTTATCTTGGCGAAGAGGTCGCGCCACCGGCCAACGTCCGTATCCGGGGCGGCCGTTGCGGCCGTTGCGGGCGTTGCGGTCAGGGCGGCCGGCCGCTACGGATTCCCGGGCCGGGTGCCCAGGTGCGTGGTGAACGAGAACCGGTCCCCGCGGTAGAGCGACCGCACCCGCTCCAGCGGGCGGCCCTCGGTGTCCCGCGACAGGCGGTGGATCAGCAGCATCGGCAGCGCGCCGGGGGTGCCGATCAGCAGCGCCTCACGCGGGGTGGCCAGCACCGTCTCCAGTCGTTCGTCCGCGTCCCCGAAGCCGATGCCCAACCGGTCGTGGAGGTAGGCGTAGAAGGAGGAGTCCGGCGCGAAGTCGTCCGCCAGGTCCGGGACCCGGGCCACCGCGACGTAGGTGCTCTCCAGCCCGACCCGCTCGTCGTCGGCGAGCAGCACCCGCTCCATGTGCCAGACCGGGTCGCCCGCCGTCACCGCGAGGTCGGCGGCGAGCGCCGGCGGGCAGCGGAAGCGGTCCAGCGAGACCAGGTGCCGGCCGGGGGTGCGGCCCTGGCGGCGTACGCCCTCGGTGTAGCTGGCGAGGGACAGCGGCTGCTCCATCTTGGGCCCGGCGACGACCGTGCCGCGCCCCAGCCGCTTCAGCCGCCCCTCCAGCACCAGCTCCCGCAGGGCCTGGCGCAGCGTCTCCCGCGAGACCGCGAACCGCAGGGCCAGTTCGCGCTCCGCGGGCAGCGGTTCGCCTTCGCCCAACTCCGAGAGCAGGGCGGCGATTTCGACCTTCGCCGCGTAGTACTTGGGGATGCGTCCGTGCTCGGGGATGCCGGACCGGATGGGTGCGCCAGGTTCCTGGCCGTACGGGAACTCCACCCGGGGATCTTCGCACCGACGGCGGGGGCGGGGGGCCACGCCCCTCGGGGAACGGCCGGGCCCCTTCCGATCCCGACCCCGTCGGGGACCGGCTCCAGGCCCTGTCGTCGAACTCCCGCCTGCCGGGCGGCGTCCGGCACGCGCCCCCACCCTCGAACGGCTTCGCACGGCTCGGGCGGGGCCCCCTTCGCCGCACCGGACGCCGCCCGGCACGCCCTACGGGCGGACGACGGGAGTGTGACGACAGGGCCTAGCGGAACAGCCCCGTCAGCACCAGCTCGGCGGCGCCGTCCGCGACGGTCCGGGCCCCGCCGCGGGCCAGGGCCACCGCGGGCGCGGCCCCGGGGCCGCCGCCGGGTGCCGCCCGCGGCCGGCCGCGCAGCGCCGCGTGCCCGGCGAGCTCCCGGGCCACGCCGCTCCGGAACGCCTCGGGGTGCTCCCGTACGGTGCGGCCCCCGAGCAGCACCCGGTCGATGTCCAGCAGTTCGACGAGGTTGGCCGCGGCCACGCCCAGCACCCGGGCCGCCGCCGGGAGATCGCCGCGGGCCACCGCCGCCAGGCACAGCGCCTCCACGCAGCCGTGCCGCCCGCAGCCGCACCGCGGACCGTCCAACTGCACCACCTGGTGGCCGAATTCGCCGGCGCCGGTGTGCGGGCCGCGGTAGAGGGCGCCGCCCAGGACGAGCCCGGCGCCCAGCCCGGTGCCGAGGTGGAGGTAGGCGAAGGAGGCGCCGGCCTCCTCCGGTGCGCGGCCGATGCCGAGCGCCGCCGCGTTGGTGTCCTTGTCGAGGACGACGGGCAGGCCGAGGCGGGCGGCGAGCGCGTCCCGCAGCGGGAAGCCGTCCCACTGCGGGAGGCCGGTGACCTGGCGCAGCACGCCGCTCTCGTGGTCGAGCGGCCCCGGGCAGGCCACCCCGGCGCCGAGCACCGGCGGCCCGCCCGCCGCGTCCCGCAGCGCCGCGACCTCCCGTGCGGCGGCGGCCAGCACCGCCTCGGCGCCGGCGCCGAGGTCCAGCGGTGCCCGGCGCTCCGCGACCGGCCGGCCGGCGAGGTCCGCCAGCACGCAGCGGATCTCGTCGCGGTCCAGGTGCAGGCCGACGGCGTACCGGGCGCCGGGGACCAGGCGCAGTACGGTGCGCGGTTTACCGCCGGTGGAGGCCCGGCGGCCGGCTTCCCCGGCCAGGCCGTCGGCCCGCAGCCGGGCGGTGATCTTGCTGACCGCCTGCGGGGTGAGGCCGGTGCGCTCGGCCAGCTCCGGGCGGCTGGCCCCCGCCTCGCCCGCCGCGCGCAGCAGACCGAGCAGCAGCGCGGCGTTGTGTCCCCGCAGGGCGAGGAGGTTCGCGCCGGGGCCGGCGGCGGGTGTCGTGGGGGCGGTGGCCGGGGGGCCGGGATCGTTGCTGCTCACACCCCCATTGTCCGTGCTGCTTGCGCTTTGGCAACAGCGTTGCGAAAGTGGACGGCATGAATGCCCCCCTGGGTGACCCCCTGGGCACCCCCCACTCCCCCCGCCCGCCCTTCCGTGTCGGCCTCGTCGGATACGGCCTGGCGGGGTCGGTCTTCCACGCCCCGCTGATCGCCGTCACCGAAGGGCTGCTGCTCGACACCGTCTCGACCTCCGACCCCGAGCGGCAGGCACAGGCCCGCGCCGAGCACCCGCAGGTCCGTACGGTGGCCACCGCCGAGGCCGTGCTGGACCGGGCCGCCGCCGGCGCGCTGGACCTGATCGTGCTGGCGAGCCCGAACAGGACGCACGTCCCGCTCGCCACCGCCGCGCTGGAGGCCGGTGTCCCGGTCGTCGTCGACAAGCCGCTGGCCGCCACCGCCGCCGAGGCCGAGAAGCTCGCCGCGCTCGCCGCCGACCGCGGGCTGCTGCTCTCCGTCTTCCAGAACCGCCGCTGGGACAACGACTTCCTGACCGTGCGCAAGCTGATCGCGGACGGGGCGCTCGGCGAGGTGCGGCGCTTCGAGTCCCGCTTCGAGCGCTGGCGGCCCCGACCCAAGGGCGGCTGGCGCGAGTCCGGCGACCCGGCCGAGCTCGGCGGGCTGCTCTACGACCTCGGCAGCCACCTCGCCGACCAGGCACTGACCCTCTTCGGCCCGGCCGCCTCCGTGTACGCCGAGGCCGACATCCGCCGTCCGGGCGCGGAGGCCGACGACGACACCTTCATCGCCATCACCCATGCCAACGGCGTCCGCTCCCACCTGTGGATGAGCGCCATCGCTCCCCTCCTGGGCCCCCGTTTCCGGGTGCTGGGAGACCGGGCCGGCTACACCAAGCACGGCCTGGACCCGCAGGAGGCCGCGCTGCGCGAGGGCCAACGCCCCGGCGACGAGGGCGTGGAGTGGGGCGTGGAGAAGCGGACCGGCTGGGGCCGCCTCGGCGCCGGGGCGTCCCCCCGGAGCGGCGGCGGCGATCCGGTGGAGACGCTGCCGGGCGACTACCCCGCCTACTACGCCGCGATCGAACGGGCCCTGCGGGAGGGCGGCGAGCCGCCGGTGACCGCCACCGAGGCCGCGGCGGCACTGCGCGTCCTGGAGGCCGCCCGGATCTCCGCGGCCGAGGGCCGGACGGTCCGGATCGGGGCGGCGGCCTGACGCTGCGCTTGGCGGGCTTCCCACGTTGTCGGCTTTCCCGCCGTTCCGCTGCGCTTTGCCTGCTGCCCACGTTGCCGGGTGCGGCACCGTTGCGCCTGCGGCGGGCGGTGCCGCTGCGCGGGGCTGTCGGGTGCGGTGACGGGCCGGAGGGGCAGGGTGTCCGGACTGCTTCGCTTTACGTCCGGACACCCTGCCC
>NZ_KN708638.1:3029130-3043808 GCF_000805335.1 Streptomyces sp. CT34
GGTTGGTGGTTGGGGTAAGTGGGCTGGTGCGTGTGGTGAGTTGAGGGTGGCCGGCCATAGGTCATCGGCCGTTGGGGGACCAGCGACCTCAGCCCCACCCACCGGTTTTTTCCCCACCCCCAACGGGAGGGGACGGGCCGGAGGGGGTGGTGTGCCGGACGTAAAGCGAAGCAGTCCGGCACACCACCCCCGCAGGGCCGTCACCGCACCCCGAAAGCCCCGCGCAGCGGACCCCGCCCGCCGCAGGCGCAACGGCGCCGCACCCCTACGGCGGGGAAGCCGACAACGTGGGACGCCCGCCAAGCGCAGCGTCAGGCCGAGCGCAGCTCCTGCCGCTGGCGGCCCAGGCCGTCGATCTCCAGCTCCACCACATCGCCGGCCCGCAGATACGGCTTCGGCTCGGGCTGCCCCATCGCGACCCCGGCCGGCGTGCCGGTGTTGATGATGTCGCCGGGGTAGAGCGTCATGAACCGGCTGACGTAGCGGACCACTTCGGCCACCGGGAAGATCTGCTCGGCGGTCGTGCCGTCCTGCTTCAGCTCCCCGTTGACCCACAGCCGGATTCCCAGGGCCTGCGGGTCGGGCACCTCGTCGGCGGTCACCAGCCACGGGCCCAGGGGGTTGAACGTCTCGCAGTTCTTGCCCTTGTCCCACTGGCCACCGCGCTCGATCTGGAAGGCGCGCTCGGAGACGTCGTGCGCCACCGCGTACCCGGCCACCGCCGCCAGCGCCTGCTCGTCGGTCTCCAGGTAGCGGGCGGTGCGGCCGATGACGACGGCCAGCTCCACCTCCCAGTCGGTCTTCACGCTGCCGCGCGGCACCAGGACCGGGTCATCGGGGCCGACGACGGTGTCCGGCGCCTTCATGAAGATGATCGGCTCCTCGGGGGTCGCGGCCCCCGTCTCCCGGGCGTGGTCGTGGTAGTTCAGCCCGATGCACACCACCTTGCCGATCCGGGCGACCGGCGGGCCGGTGCGCAGCCCGTCGGCGTCCAGCGCGGGCAGTCCGCCGGACGCGGCGGCGGCCCGTATCCGGGCCAGCGCCGCGTCGTCCGCGAGCAGTGCGCCGTCGATGTCCGGCACCGTGTCCGACAGGTCCCGCAGGACGCCGGTGTCGTCGAGCAGCGCCGGGCGTTCCGCCCCCACCGTTCCGACGCGCAGCAGCTTCATCGTCACAACTCCCGTGGTCGAAGGGTCGGCCCCGAAGGGATCTTCCGGGCCGGCCGATGGGGGACGGCCATCGAGCGTTTGGCCGATCCTCCAAGAACGCGGTCCGGTCCGCAAGACCCCCGTCCACGGAGTGGACCGTTACCGAGGGGTAGTGGCGGCCCGGCCGGAAGGGGAGGATCCGGACGGCGGCTGTGCCGGTTGTGCGGGGGCAGCCGGTTCATCCGGTGCAGCCGGTTCGGGCCGGGCGGCGGCCGGGACGTCGTCCGGCTTCCGGGAGTTCCGCCGCCCGGCCCGGTCGGCCCGCGCGGCGGCGTTCGCCCGTGCCCGGGCGGCCTGCTGCCGGGCCGCCCGCGTCCTGGGTGCCCGCTTGCGCGCACCGCCGCCGGACGGGGTGCGGCCCGGCCGCTCCGCGCCGTCCGCGCCCTTCGCCCGCTCCCCGCCGCGGCCCGTCCCGTTCTCCGTCTCCCGCTCCGGCTGCCGCTCCCCCTCCGGCTTCCGGCCCGGCTTGCGGTCCCGGTGCAGCAGCGCCCGTTCGCACGCGGTCCAGGTCGTCGTGGTCACGAGATAGAGCCCGGCCGCCAGCGGCGTCACCGCCACGGTGATCAGCGTGCCGAAGGACAGCAGCGGCATCAGCTTGGCCAGAGTGCCCATACCGGGTGCCGGCGCACCGCCGGGACCCACCGCCGGGGCCGGGTTGGCCGCCGCCGTGGCCCGCGCCCGCCGGTAGTTCCAGGTGGCGACCGCGCCGATCAGCGCGAACAGCCCGAGGTAGACCAGTCCTTGCGGCCCGAACACCCCGCCGTCGGCGAGCGCCCGGCGCCAGTTGCCGCCGAGCGGCGCGCCCAGCAGCGTATGGCCGAGCAGGGTGCCGTTCCCGGTGGTGAAGAGGCGGTACATCACGAAGAAGACCGGCAGTTGGAGCAGCGACGGCAGGCAGCCGGCCAGCGGCGAGGCGCCGGTCTTGGCGTACAGCTCGGACATCGCCCGCTGGAGCCGTTCGCGGTCGCCGCCGTGCCGGCGCTGGAGCACGGCGATCTGCGGGGCGAGTGCGGCGCGGGCCTTCTCGCCGCGGGCCGCGGCACGGGCCAGCGGGTGCAGCGCGGCGCGCACGCCGAGGGTGAACAGGACGATGGCGACGGCCGTGGCCGAGGCACCGAAGAGCGGGGCGAGGGTGTCGGCGCCGCGCACCAGCGCATCGCCGAGGACGTCGAAAACGGACATGGGTGAGCCCTCCACGGGTCTCGTCGTGCCGGAACGGGATCGGCGTGACGAGCGGCGTGGACGCGCACCGGCACCGGGGCGGGGCAAGGGAGCGGGAGCTGGAGCGGGCGGGCATGCCGGGGGGGCAGCGGAGCTGCCGCCGGAAGGCGCCGTGAATGCCCGTCAATAGCTCTGAATGTTCGCGAATGCCCGTTGATTACCGGGGAATGCCCGGGAGTTGCGCCGGGGGTGCCGGGGCGTCTACGCGGCCGTCGGGAGGGCGCGGCCCGGTGCTCGCGGGCGCGGCCGGCCGGCGGCGTCGGGATCGCGCTGCGGCAGGAACGCCGTACGGCGCTCGCGGTCGCGGATGGCCGTGCGGATCCGGCCCGGCGGCACCGGGCGGGCGGTGGCCGCCAGGGCGAGGGCGCTGCACAGCAGCAGGAGCGCGGCGGTGGTCGCCGCGGCGGTCAGCGCGGTCGTCAGACCGGTCTGGGCGAGCAGGAGTCCGGCGAGGAGGAAGAACAGCGCGGAGGTGTAGAGCCGCCAGGCATCGGCGATGCGGTACATCCGGCGTCCTCTCCTCTTCCCGTGGCCCGGTGGACCGTTCATGTCCAGCATGTGGTCACAAGGGCTCGTTCCCCGACAAAGACTTGTCGTCTTCCGCTCAAGAGTAGCCATACTCCTGGGCAGGTGGGAAACCTGCCGGTAACTTCCCTCCCCCGAGGGAGGTCCCATGCGCGACATCAGCGTCCCGGCCCTGGCGGCTCCACTGCGGACCGGCGGCCTCGCCGACTCCGTCTTCGACACGGCCGCGCACCGCCCGGAGTTCGCCCAGCTCGCCCGCCGCGACGCCGATGCCCCCAGAGGCTGGCGCGAGGTGTCCGCGGCGGTGTTCCGCGACGAGGTGACCGGACTGGCCAGAGGGCTGCTGGCGGACGGCGTCCGGCCGGGGACCAGGGTCGCGGTGATGTCCCGTACGCGGTACGAGTGGACGCTGTTCAGCTATGCGCTCTGGGCGGTCGGCGGGCAGCTGGTGCCGGTCTACCCGACCGCGTCGGCCGAGCAGTTGCGGTGCATCCTGACCGGGGCGCGGGTGGCGGCCATCGTCGTCGAGAACGAGGCGCAGGCGATGACCGTGGCCGAGGCGTGCGACGCGACCGACCGGAACCCGGCGCTGCGGCGCATCTGGCAGCTGGACCGGGACTGCGTACGGCGGCTGACGGAGGAGGGCGCCCGGCTGCCCGAGGCGGAGGTGCACCGGCTGCGCCATGCGGTCGCCCCGCACAGCGCCGCCGCGATCGTGCACACCTCGGGGACCACCGGCCGGCCGCGCGGCTGCGTGATCACCCACGCCAACCTCGCCGCCGAGTGCGACACCCTCCTCGCCGGCTGGGGCGGCCTGCTGGCCGCGCCCGGCGAACGCCCCTCGCTGCTGGCGTTCCTGCCGTTCGCGCACATCTACGGGCTGATGGTGCAGGTGGCGTGCCTGCGCGGCGGGGTGCTCCTCGGCCACCAGCCGGAATGGGCGTCGGACGAACTGCTGCCGGCGCTGGCGTCGTTCCGGCCGACGTTCCTCTTCGCGGTGCCGTACGTCTTCGAGAAGCTCACCAGCCGCGCCCGGCTGGCCGCCGAACAGGCCGGCCGGGGGCGGGTGTTCGACGCGGCGATGGCGGTGGCGGAGCGCCACGCCGAGGCGCAGGCGGCGCGGGCGCGGGGCGCCGGGCCCGGCCCCAGCCCGTGGCTGCGGGCCCGGCACGCGCTCTACGACCGCTTGGTGTACGCCCGGCTCCGCGCGCTGCTGGGCGGCCGGGTGCGGACCGCGGTCTCCGGCGGCTCACCGCTGCGCCGGGAGCTGGGCCTGCGGTACGCCGGCGCCGGCATCACCGTCTACGACGGCTACGGACTGACCGAGACCAGCGGGGCGATCACCGCGCAGCCGCCGGGCCGGGTGCGGTTCGGGACGGTGGGCCGCCCGCTGCCGGGCAGCGCGGTGCACCTGGCGCCGGACGGGGAGGTGTGGGTGCGCGGGGCGGTGGTGTTCGCCGGCTACCTCGACGACACGGAGCCGACCGGCGGCGGCTACCGCGGCAACACCCCTGGCCTGTACGGCGGTTGGCTGCCGACCGGCGATCTCGGCCGGCTGGACGAGGACGGCTATCTCGTCATCACCGGCCGCAAGAAGGACGTCATCATCACCAGCAGCGGCTCCAGCGTCGTCCCGCAGGCGCTGGAGCAGCGGCTGTGCGCCCATCCGCTGATCTCCCAGTGCGTGGTGGTCGGCGACGACCGCCCGTACGTGGCCGCGCTGATCACCCTGGACCCGGAGGCGCTGGCGCACTGGCGGCGGCTGCGCTGCGAGGCGGCGGCCGGCGACGGCGACCCGGACGGCTCCGGCGCCGCGCCGCGGGTGCCGTCGCCTGAGGAGCAGCTGCGGGCCGAGGTGCGGCGGGCGGTGGCCCGCGCGAACGCCGCGGTCTCGCGCGCCGAGTCGATCCGCGCGTTCCGGGTGCTGCCGGGCGAGTTCAGCCAGCAGGCGGGGCTGGTGACGCCGTCGCTGAAGCTGCGCCGGGCGGCGATCGTCCGGGCGTACGCGGCCGAGATCGACGCGCTGTACGCGGGCTGACCAGCGCGTACCCGCACCGCACACGGGGACCGTAGCAGGGCCGCGGCGGCGTGGACCGGTATTTGTCCAGGGGTGAGGATCCGGCGCCGGGCGGCCCCCGCGGCGCCTAGCGTCCCGGTCATGCGGTCGATCCCCGGCACCAGGAAGAAGTCCCCCGTCTCCGGGCGGGCCATCGCCACCGGCCTGGTGGTCTGCGCACTGCTGGCCACGCTCGCGGCGCTGCTGCTGCCCGTGCAGCTCTTCGGCGAGAGCGCGTCCGCGGCCACCAGCACGGTGGGCTACGACGACGACGGCGGGGGCACCGTGAACACCCGCCACGGCCCGCTGAGCGCGATGGACCGGGACTTCGTCCGCAAGGTCCGGCTGGCCGGCCTGTGGGAGCTGCCCGCCGGCCGGCAGGCGCAGGCGCGCGGCCGGACCGCCGCCGTCCGCACCGCGGGCGACCATCTCGTGGCCGGCCACACCGAGTTGGACCGTCGATCACGGGAGGCCGCGCAGCAGCTCGGCATCGCGCTGCCCAACCGGCCCACCGCCGAGCAGCAGGGCTGGCTCGACCAGCTCGGCGCCGCCTCGGACGACGCCTTCGGCCCGCTCTTCGCGGAGCTGCTGCGCCGCTCCCACGGCAAGGTCTTCGGCCTGGTCGCACTCGTCCGCGACCAGACCCGCAACTCGGTCGTCCGCGCCCTGGCCGACCGGGCCAACGCCGTCGTCCTGGACCACATCACGGTCCTGGAGCAGACCGGCCAGGTCGACTTCGGCACCCTGCACGGCAACTGACGGAGATCCGGCCGAGCGGCCGGCCCCGGCACACCTACCCCCGGTCCTCCCTGCCCCTCCCCTGTGCGCTTTCCGCACCAGCACCTGTCCAGCGCCCCCCTTCCCCCACCGGACGAAGCGAAGTGATGCCCTCATGAGCCGACGGACCCATCCACAGCGCCACCAGCAACGCCATCAGCAACGCCAACAGGCCCACAAACGTTCGCGGTTGAGCACCCGTATGACGGTCGCCGCGATGGCCCTCCTGCTGGGCGGCGGCGCGCTCACGGCCATCGCCAGCACCGCACTGGCCCGCAACTCCGGCCCGGACCCCGTACCGGGCCATCAGCACCTCACCGCGACCGCCGCCACCATCTCCTGCCCCGACGTCGGCGAGAACCTGCGGGCGGTACCGAGCGGCGCCCGGCTCCAGGTCTCCCAGGGGCTGGCCTCCCTCGACCGCCAGGTGTCGGACGCGTACCGGGCGATGACGGCGGGCGGCAACAGCGGTTCGCCGCTCGGCACACTGGAGCGGCAGCGCCGGCAGACCATCGGGACGATGGCGGACGCGATCGCCCGCGGCGGCGCCGCACGCCCGGACGACCTGATGCGGATGAGCGCCTGCACCACCAAGCCCACCGGGACGGCCCCCGACCACGACCTGAGCCGGCGTCAGGGCCGCGGCCGGGGCGGGAACCAGAGGCAAGGGCAAGGTCAGGGGCAGGGCCAAGGCCAGGGGCAGGGCCAGCACCACCAGCAGACCGGGCCCTCGCGGGACGACTTCGCGGACATCACCACCGTCGCGCCGGGCACCGGCAACCCGCCGTTCGTCACCCCCAGAGGCCGGGGCGCGTCCACCGGCACCTTCACCAGCGCGTGCGGGCGCAACGAGAAGAACGGCCACTTCAACTCCGACAACGTCATCGTGACCCCGGGCGTGACCAACGGCGCCCACCACACCCACGACTACGTCGGCAACAAGACCACCGACGCCTTCTCCACCGACCAGTCGCTGGCCGCGTCCGGCACCACCTGCTCCAACGGCGATCTGTCCACGTACTACTGGCCGGTGCTGCGCAAGCTGGACGGCACCAACTCGCCGCAACCGGGCGCCGGAAGCGACGGCAACGCCGGCTCGGTGCTGACCCCGGCCTCGGTGACGCTGACCTACCACGGCAGCCAGTCGGGCGGTGTCCGGGCGATGCCGCGCTTCCTGCGGGTGATCACCGGCGACGCCAAGGCGTTCACCAACGGGCCGAAGAACGCCCACGCCTCCTGGAGCTGCACCGGCTTCGAGAACCGGCAGCTGGCGGACAAGTACCCGCTGTGCCCCAGGGGTTCGCAGGTGGTCCGCACACTGGCCTTCCCCGGCTGCTGGAACGGCCGCACCACGGACAGCGGCAACCACCGCGACCACATGGCCTTCGCCGACCGGAACGGCGGCTGCCCGCAGGGCTTCACGGCGGTGCCGCAGCTCGTCGAGCGCCTGACGTACGACGTCCCGCCGGGCGACAGCTTCGCGGTGGACAGCTTCCCCGAGCAGCTGCGCAAACCGGTGACGGACCACGGTGACTTCATCGACGTGATGCCGGACGGGCTGATGAACCGGGCGGTCGGGTGCATCAACGGCGGGCGCAGCTGCTCCTGACTCCGCCCCCGCACGGCAGTCGGCCGCCGCCCCCGCTCCGCGAAGGAGTGGGGACGGCGGCCGGCGGCATGTCCGGGCGGCGGCGCGTCACAGGCCGTTGACCCGGGCCTCCCTGGCCATGCCGAGGGGCCGGATACTGGACGCCACCGCGCGGGCCCGGCGGCCGGCGCGCGCCCGCCGGTTGCGGACATGGGCCATCAGACGGCGGCTGCGGAGGGCCATTTCCAGCTCGAAGCGGGTCCGCGGATCGCGCAGCGCCGGGCCGAAGAGCTTCTCGATCTGCCGCAACCGGTAGCGGACGGTCTGCGGATGAACGTGCAGCAGCTTGGCCGCCTCGGGGGCACCGCCGCCCTCCAGCCATGCCAGCAGGGTGACCTCCAGCCGCTCGTTCTGACGTGGCGTCAACTCCGAGAGCGGGCCCAGCCAGCGGGACGTCAGGGCGTCGGCCAGCGACTCGTCCTGGAGGAGCAGCAGCGCCGAGAGGTGGTCGTCGACGAACGCCGGACGCGCCTCGGGGCCGCCCCCGCCGGGGGCCAGGGACAGCAGATAGCGCGCCCAGCGCAGCGAGGAGGCGGCGTCCGCGGCGGGGACGGCGTGGCCGACGGCGGCGGCGCGGCCCTTGAGGGCGGCTTCCAGGCGGGCTCTGGTCTGGGTGGCCGGGTCGGGCACGAAGAGTGCGGTGTGGCCCTCGACGCTGCCGATGAGGGCGTGCCCGAGGGCGGCGGCCAGTTGGGGGGCCTCGGCGGGGGTGGCGAGAACCACGGCCTGGACGGTGTCGGGGACCGGCCAGCCGGCCGCCCGGGCGAGTTCACCGAGGCCGCCCTCCGGGGTCTCCCGCTGTCCGGCGAGGACGTCGAAGAGGTCCTGACGGGCCCGCGCCACCGGCATCGGCGTCACGACGGACGCCACCGGCGGGCGCTTGCTTTGCGATGATTTCTGGTACCCGAGAACGGTCAGCAGAGCCTGTTCCAGTGCCCATTGGGCCTCTTCCACGGGCGTGTCACCGAGAAGTGCGGCCATTGCCGGAAATCCGCGCTGCAACTCCGCGACCACCTTCTCCACAAGGTCCGGAAGTTCATTTCTCACGACCCGGTTCCACTCGCCGCGGGGGCGCGACCAGAGGCGGTTCAGGAGATCACACATCGCTACCTCGATCCTGGCGGGGATGCGGCTGAGACAGGGGCTTGGCGCCCCTGCGTGCGCCTGAGTCGGCATCATCCGGAGTCCTCCCCGAGGTCCGCGACGCACGTGCAGGAATTTGTCACAGCGCGCTAAACATCAGGAAATCCAGCGGAGGTTCGGTGATGCTTTTGGTCATCCGGATTACGGCCGCGAGTATCCGGCCGGTCACGGAATGTTGAGTGTTACCGGGGGTCACACGAAAAGTGGTCCGGACAAATACCCCGGAGCCCCTCGGAATGAATACCACTGCCGGGATAAATCGCCGGAATTTGCGTATGGCAACCTGCTACGTCCCGCTCTCGGGAGGTCTGATGCCCGCCCCGCCCCCACGCCCCGCCCCAACCGCCCTGCTGCGCCCGGCACTTCCGGCCGCGCTGCTGCTCTTCCTCGCCGTCACCCTGCACTCCGGCGCGATGGACAGCACGGTGCACTTCCTGGACTACGGCGCCGGGGTCCTGGCCCTGGTCTCGCTCTCCGCCACGGTCCTGTGGGGGCTGGCTGCCACCGACCGGATGGTGCTGCACACCCCGCACCGGCTGCTCGCGCAGGCCGTGCACCGCGGCACCGGCATCGCGGGCCTGGGCTTCCTGGGCCTGCACATCTGGGTGAAGGTCGCCCAGGGGCAGACCGGGGCGAGCGCCGCCGCGGTGCCGTTCACCGACGGCGTGCGGCCGGCGCTCATCGGCTGCGGCACGCTCGCCGCGTACGGGTTCGTGGCGGTCGCGGTGAGCGGGGCGGTGCGCGGCGCGTTCACCGGCCGCACCTCCGCGCGCTGGTGGCGGGTGCTGCACACGGTCGCCTACCCCGCCTGGGCGCTGGCCCTGCTGCACGGCCTCAAGTCCGGCCGGGCCGCGTCCGGTTGGGCGATGGCGGGATACGGGATCGCGCTCGCCGGGGTGGCCGTACGGCTCGCCCTGCGGCTGCGCGGCCCGCGCCGCACCACGGGAGGTGAGCCCCGATGACCGCCCCGGCACCCGCCCACCCGCTGCCGTCCGCCGCGGACACCGCGCAGCTGCCGGTCCTCGCAACCGCCGCCGGCGTGCCCGGAGTTGCCACCCCGCTCCCCGCCGTGACGTCCGTGGGGCCGCCGCGGCTGCTGGCCGGGCTCGACGAACTGCCCCGGCTCGACCGGGTCGCCCATCTGACGCTGCACGACCAGCCGCCCCGGCTGACCGCGCAGGAGCTGGTGGCGCTGGCCGAGGACACCGATCTGCGCGGCCGGGGCGGCGCCGGCTTCCCGTTCGCCCGGAAGGTGACCGCCGTCCTGGACGGCATCCGCCGCGCCGACGGCAAGGCCGCGGTGGTCGTCAACGGCAGTGAGGGCGAGCCGAGTTGCCTCAAGGACGCCGCACTGCTGCTGCACGTACCGCATCTGGTGCTGGACGGCGCGCTGCTGGCCGCCGGCGCGATCGGCGCCCGGCAGATCGCGATCGGGGTGACCCGTCCGGACGTGGCGGACTCGGTGCGCCGCGCCATCGCCGAACGCGGCCCGGTCCGGCCGCCGTTACGGGTCACCCGGCTGCCCGAGCGGTTCGTCACCGGCGAGGGCACCGCGCTCACCGGCGGCCTGTCCGGCGGCCCCGCACTGCCCTCGGGCCGCCGGATCCGCTCCAGCGAACGCGGTCTGGACGGCCTGCCCACCCTGCTGTCCAACGCCGAGACCTACGCCCAACTCGCCGTGGCCGCACGGCTCGGCGCCCTCGGCTACCGCACCGCTGGCCTGCCCACCGAGCCCGGCACCCTGCTGCTGACCGTCGCCGGCCGGCAGGTCGTGGAGGCCCCCTACGGGACGCCGCTGCTCCAGGTCCTCACGCACTGCGGCACCGACGCCGGGCAGGGCGTCCTCCTCGGCGGCTACCACGGCACCTGGCTCTCCCCCGGCGCCGCCCGGACCGCGACCCTCTCCCGCGACGCGCTGGCCGCCCACGGCGCGGTGCTGGGCGCCGGGGCGGTCCTGCCGCTGCCCCACGACACCTGCCCGGCGGGCGAGACCGTACGGGTCGCGCGCTGGCTGGCCGCCGAGTCCGCCGGGCAGTGCGGGCCCTGCGTACTGGGGCTGCCCGCCCTCGCCGACCAACTCGACCGCGCCGTACGGGGTGGCGGGGACGCCGCCCTGGAGTCCGTGCACGCCCGCCTGCGGGCGGTGCGCGGTCGCGGCGCATGCAGCCACCCGGACGGTACCGCGCGCTTCGTGGCGTCGGCCCTTGCCGCCTTCCCCGAGGAGTTCGACCGCCACGCGCACGGGTTCGGGTGCGGCCGTCCGGTGACCGGAGCGCTCCCGGTCACCGGGCACCGGCCGCAGCTCCCCGCCCCACCGCGGATCCCTCCGGTGCCCCCGTACCCCCCGGCCCCACCGCCCCCGCCGCCCGAACGCCTGCTGGTCGACTGGACGCTGTGCCGCGGCCACGGCCTGTGCGCGGAGGTGCTCCCGGCGATGATCCGGCTCGGCCCGGACGGCTACCCCGAGACGGCCGGTATGCCGCTGCCGGCCCGTATGCGGCGCCGCGCCCAGCTCGCGGTGCGCCGCTGCCCGGCCCTCGCACTGCGGATCCAGAGCGGCAACTGACCCACACCTACCGCCTGTTGCCCCATACGCCCCGGGAAGCACTCACCCCGCGGACCGTCCCCCATCCCCCACTCCCCCTCACCCCCGACCCGACCCACCCACCCCCACCCAAGGAGAATCGCCATGCCCGTCACAACACCCCCCTCGACCCCCTCAGCCCCTTCTGCCCCCTCGGCCGGGTCCGCGGCCCGGCGGCACGCCGTCCTCGCCGTCACCGCCCTCGCCGCCGCCCTCACCCTCACCACCGCCTGCGGCAGCGGCGGCAGCGGACACGCCGCCGGTAGCGGCAGCGGCACCGACAGCGTCCAGCCCGCCGGCCAGGGCACCAGCGACTACGGCGGCGGCTATGGCAGCACCACCGGCGGCGGCTACGGCGGCCAGGCCGGCGGCGACAGCGGCAAGCCCGCCGCGGCCGGCAAACCCGCCGGCGCCCTCGCCCTGCACCAGTCCGCCACCCTCGGCCCGGTCGTCACCGACGCCCAGGGCATGACCCTCTACCGCTTCGACAAGGACACCGCGAAACCCCCCATGTCCAACTGCTCCGGCGACTGCGCGACCACCTGGCCGCCGGTCCCCGCCGACGGCGCCACCGCCCCCGCCGGGATCGCCCCCGACGCCCTCGGCTCGGTCACCCGCGCCGACGGCACCAAGCAGCTCACCGTCAACGGCTGGCCCGCCTACCGCTACGCCAAGGACACCAAGCCCGGCGACACCAAGGGTCACGGCGTGGGCGGCACCTGGCACGCGCTGGCCTCCGACGGCACCAAGGCGGGCGCCCAGCAGCCCGGCGACGTCGGGGTGTTCGCCCAGCCGCAGCTCGGCCGGATCCTGGTCGACGGCATGGGCCGCACCCTCTACCGCTTCAACAAGGACAGCGCCTGGCCGATGAAGTTCGGCTGCACCGGCACCTGCCTGGACACCTGGAAGCCCGCCAAGCCCGCCGACCGCTCCAAGCTCAACGGCATCGCCCCGCACCTCGTCTCCACCGTCACCCGGCCCGACGGCACCCGCCAGCTCGCCATCGACTGCTGGCCGGTCTACTGGTTCACCGGCGACAAGCAGCCCGGCGACATCAACGGCCAGGGCAAGATGGGCCTGTGGTTCGCGGTCTCCGAGAACGGCAAGAAGAACACCAAGTCCGTGAGCGGCGCGGCGGGCAGCGGCGCGGCGGGCAGCGGCGCGCCGAGTTCGGACGTCACCGCTTCACCGGCGTACTGAGCGGACCGCCCGGTGCCGGCACCCCGCCCCGCGGGAACTCGCCGTCCAGCGCCAGGACCTCGCCGTCCGGGCGGTCGTCGCCCGCCTCCCGCGGACCCAGCCAGGTCACCGCCAACGCCACCGCCACGTTCAGCGCGAGGCCGACGATGCCCGCATTCATCCCCCACACCGGATCATGTCCCCCGAAGACCAGGACACACACCAGCGCGAAGCCCGCCGCCAGGCCGCTCACCGCCGCGTACACCGTCAGCCGGCGCCACACCAGCCCCAGCAGCAGTATCGGCACCAGCTGCGCCATCCCCTCGTACGAGATCAGGGACAGCCGTACGAGGGTGGTGGGGGCGGTGTAGGTGAGCAGCAGCGCGAGCCCCCCGGCGGCGACCACGACGAGCTGCGACCACAGCTTCTGACGGGACGCCAGCCGGGGGATCGCACCCAGCACACTCCTCCCCCACATCGTGCCGATGACCAGCATGAACACGGCCATCGGCACGATGGAGGAGAGCGCCGCGGCCACCCCGATGACGCCCACCGCCCAGGCCGGAAGGGAGTCCACCACCAGCTTGAACAGCGCCAGGTTGGAGTCGGCGCCGGTCAGCCCCGGCACCACGAACAGCGCCGCCAGCCCCAGCAGCATCGGCACGAACAGCAGGACGTTGTAGAAGGGGAGGTAGATCGCGTTGCGGCGCAGCGCATCGGCGTTGCGGGCACCGAGATAGCCCACGACGGTCGTCGGGAAGACCACCACCGTCAGGGAGTTGACGAATGTGGTGGTGATGAACCAGACCTGGCCCAGCCCGCCCGACCGGTGGCCCGGGAAGGTCAGCCACTGCGGCTTCTCGGCGACGATGCGGTGCAGGAGCGGGCCGTAGCCGCCGAAGTAGTGCAGCGGCACGTAGATCGCCAGGAAGCCCAGCGTCACGATGACGAGGAGGTCCTTGAGCACCGACACCCACGCGCTGCCGCGCAGCCCGCTGACGACGACGAAGCCGGTGGTGACCGCGAAGCCGATGAAATAGGCCCAGTTCAGGCTGATCGCGCCGTAGGAGATGGTGGAGACCACCACGCCCATGCCGGTGATCTGGAGCTGGATGTACGGCAGCAGGCAGACGGTGGCGAGCACCGCGACGGCGGCGCCGAGCCAGGGCCGCCGGTAGCGGTGCGCGACGATGTCGGTGATGCCGACCAGACCGTGCCGGCGGGCGTACGCCCACAGCATCGGGCCGACGACATATCCGATCGCGTAGCCGCACGACATGTAGGCCGGCACGTAGAGCACCGGCGCGCCGAAGTTGTAACCCCAGCCCGCCGCGCCCAGATAGCTGAAGCTGGTGTAGCTCTCGCCGGCCATCAGCACCCAGATGAAGACGGTGCCGAGGCTGCGCCCGCCCACCGACCATTCCGCCAACCCGCCCGCCCGTCGCCCACCACCGCCCTTCCCTGGAAGCCCTTCGGGCTGCCCCTCCGTTGCGGCTCCCCGGCCGCGGACCGCCAGCAGGCCGAGGACGACGGTCAGCACCATGAAGGCGGCGAAGACGGCGGTCGCGATGGTGGCGTTCATCCCCGCCCCCGCTCGTCCGCCGGACCGGGGGCCTGCGACCGGGCGCGCCGCAGGCCGCCGCGGTGCGCCAGCCACACCGCGACCGGCGTCAGCAGCGTCGCCAGCAGCATCCAGAAGAAAAGGAACGGCAGCCCGGCGACGGTCGGCACCACCCGGTTGACGAGCGGCAGCACGGCCAGGAACAGCACGTACGGCACCAGCAACCACCACGCTGCGCCGGTTCGCTGCGCTTTGCCGGTTCGCTGCGCTATGCCGCTTCGCTGCGCTATGCCGCGCCCCACGTATTCGGCTGTCCCGCCGTAGGTCCGTTTTCGCACGTCGCGAGAGCCTAGCCGTTGCGTGCCTGGCTGGCTTCCCACGTTGTCGGCCGTCCCGCCGTTCCGCTGCGCTTGGCCGGCTTCCCACGTTGTCGGCTTTCCCGCCGTGGGGGTTGTTCGCCGTTGCGCCTGCGGCGGGCGGTGCCGCTGCGCGGGGCTGTCGGGTGCGGTGACGGCCCTGCGGGGGTGGTGTGCCGGACTGCTTCGCTTTACGTCCGGCACACCGCCCCCTCCGGCCCGTCCCCTCCCGTGGGGGGTGGGGAAAAACCGGTGGGTGGGGGCTGAGGTCGCTGGTCCCCCAACGGCCGATGACGTATGGTCGGCCACCCCTCAACTCACAAGGCACGCTGACCCACTTACGTCAACCACCGACTACCTGGTTTCCACCCCTTCACGGGAGGGGGCGGGCCGGAGGGGCAGGGTGTCCGGACGTAAAGC
>NZ_KN708638.1:3043818-3050893 GCF_000805335.1 Streptomyces sp. CT34
CCGACAGCCCCGCGCAGCGGACCCGCCCGCCGCAGGCGCCACGGCGAGAAACCAAAAACGTCGGGTGAGGCAAAGCGCAGCGGAAGGGCGCAACGGCGAACAACCCCCACGGCGGGAAAGCCGACAACGTCGGGCGCAGGCAAAGCGCAGCGGAAAGGCCTCAGCCAAGCGCCCGCGTCACCGCGTAGATGCACAGCCCCGCCAGTGCCCCCACGACCGTGCCGTTGATACGGATGAACTGGAGGTCGCGGCCGATGTGCGCCTCGATCTTCTTCGAGGTGTGTTCGGCGTCCCAGCCGGCGACGGTGTCAGTGATCAGGGAGGTGATCTCGCCCTGATACGTCGTCACCACATAGACCGCGGCGCCCTCCAGCCAGCCGTCGACCTTGCCCCGGAGCCGCCCGTCGGCGGACATCCGCTGCCCCAGGGACAGCAGCGCGGCTCGCACCCGCAGCCGCAGTTCGCTGCGCTCGTCCTCGGCGGCGGCCACGATCATGGCGCGGACCGAGCCCCAGGCGGAGGCGATCAGGTCCTGCACCTCACTGCGGCCCAGCACCTGCGACTTGAGCCGTTCGACCTTCTCGCGGGTGCCGGGGTCGGACTGCAGGTCGCCCGCGAAGTCCTTGAGGAAGCGGTCCACCGCACCGCGCGCCGGGTGTTCGGGCATGTCCCGCATCTCGGTGACGAAGCGGAGCAGCTCCTTGTAGACCCGGTCGCCCACCCTGCGGTCGACGAAGCGCGGCGTCCATCCGGGGGCGCCGCCGGAGACCGCCGCCATGACCGAGTCGCCGTGCTCGACCAGCCAGTCGTGGGCGCGGGCGCAGACCAGGTCCACCACCCGGGTGTGGCCGCCCTCGGCGACGACCTTCTCCAGCAGGGCGCCGAGGCCGGGCGCGATCTCCTGGGCGTCCGCGCGCCGGGTGATGGCCTCGCCGACCACCGCCTGGACGTCGGAGTCGCGCAGCACCGTCAGCGCCCCGCGCAGCGCGGCGGACAGCTCGGCGGTGACCCGGTCGGCGTTGTGCGGCTCGGCGAGCCAGCGGCCCAGCCGGGCGCCGATGCCGACGGAGCGCAGCCGGCGGCGGACCACCTCGCCGGACAGGAAGTTCTCCCCGACGAAGTCCCCCAGGCTCCGGCCGAGTTGGTCCTTCTTGGTGGGGATGATGGCGGTGTGCGGGATCGGCAGTCCCAGGGGCCGCTTGAACAGCGCGGTGACCGCGAACCAGTCGGCCAGCGCGCCGACCATCCCGGCTTCCGCCGCCGCCGCGACGAACCCCGTCCAGCCGCCCGCCCCGGACGCGCCGGCCCACCTCGCCAGGACGTAGACCAGCGCGACGGCCAGCAGCAGGCAGGTCGCCAGGGTCTTCATCCGGCGCACGGCCCGCCGCTTCTCCTCGTCGGCGGCGCTGTACCGGAAGCCGCCGGGTCCCGCCGCCCGCCCGGCCGCTGCGCCGCCCGCCACCGCCACCGGCGCCGCGGCCGGCGCCGCCTGAGCCTTCGTGTCGTCCATCCGCTCCACCGTTCCCACCGTTGCCCCCGCCCGCCATCCGTACGCCCGCACCGCGCGCGGCGTCCGTACCACCTGTTCCGTCCGTCCCGCGCACCCCGTCCGTACGCCCGTATGTCCCACAGTGCCCTACTCCCGGAACCCCGCACGAGTTCCCGGTGCGCCGGGCGGCCCCCGGTGGACCGTGGGACCATGGACGCCCGCCGGACGGCCACGGTTGCCGCCGGCCACGGGACGCGGGTGCCGTACGCGTCCAGCTGCCCCTGCCCGCCCGGAGCACGCAGCTCCGCCAGCCCCAGGAGACCACTCCCGCATGAACAGACGTGTGGGTTACACGCTGCTCGCCGGTATGGCGGCGGCGGTGGTGCTGATCTCGGCCGCGATATTCGCCGGCTTCGACGGCGAGCGCGGCACCCCGGGCAGCGCCCCGCACTCCCCGCACCCCCCGGCCAACCCCGCGGCCTCCGGGCGGTGGGTCGGCACCTGGTCGGCAGCCGCCGCATCGGCCGAGCCGGGCACCCAGGACGGCTATGCGCAGATGTCGATACGGAACGTCGTGCACACCAGCGTCGGCGGCACCGGCGCCCGCATCCAGCTGTCCAACCTGTTCGGCACCCGGCCGCTGACCTTCAGCCACGCCTCGCTGGCGCTGGCCGCGGGCACCGGCGACCCGACCGCCGCGGCCGGCACCATGCGCCGGCTGTCGTTCGACGGCAAACCCTCGGTGACCATCCCGATCGGCGGCCAGATCACCAGCGACCCGGTCCGGCTGGCCGTCCCCGGCGACGCCGACCTGCTGGTCACCACCTACTCCCCCGCCCCCTCGGGCCCCGCCACCTACCACCCGTACGCCCGCCAGACGTCCTACCTGGCGCGCGGCGACCGCACCGAGGACGCCACCGGCACCGCCTACACCGAGCAGAGCCCGTACTGGCGCTATCTGACCGGGGTGGACGTGTGGAGCGCCCGGGCGGACGGCACGGTGGTGGCCCTCGGCGACTCGATCACCGACGGCATCACCTCCACCCCGGGCGCCAACCACCGCTGGACCGACTTCCTCGCCGCCCGGCTCCGCGACGAGCCGGGCGCGCCCCGCTACGGCGTCCTCAACGAGGGCATCAGCGGCAACCGCCTGCTGATCAACGGCAGCCGCTACTCGCCCACCAACGGGCCCAGCGTCCTGGCCCGCCTGGACCGCGACGCGCTCTCCCGTGCGAGCGTGAAGGCGGTGATCGTCGAGATCGGCCTGAACGACCTGTTCAAGTCCCCGCGCCAGCTCGACCCGGACAAGGTGGTGGCCGGGATACGGCGCCTCGTCCGCGAGGCGCACGCCCGCGGGGTGCGGGTCATCGGCAGCACCCTGACCCCCTTCGGCGAGCACCGCGGCTACACCGACCGGCTGAACGCGGTACGCGAACGGGTCAACCGGCTCATCCGCTCCGGCACCGTCTACGACGACGTCGTCGACTTCGACGCGGCGCTCCGCGACCCCGACGAGCCGGAGCAGCTGCGCCCCTCGTACGACTCCGGCGACCATCTGCACCCCAGCGACCGGGGCTACCGCGCGCTGGCCGACGCCGTCGACCTGGACAGCCTCCGGCAGCGCGCGCCGGAGGCGCTGTGACGGGAGGCGACCGGTAGCCGACCGCGGCCGGCGCTCGCGCGCTCACTCCAGCTCGCGGCGCCCGCGGCGCTCGTCCCGCAGCCGTCGCCGCTCCTCCCGGCGCTCGGCCTTGAGGCGGAGCCGCTCCTCCTTGGGCAGCTTGCGCTCCACCCCGACGCCGCCCATCACGGCCACACCGGTCACGATCACCCGGGGCGCGCCGGGCTCCCCCGGAGTGCCGTCCTCCTGGGAGTCGAAGCCGCCCATGATGCCCAGCCCGCGCGTCTCGACCTCGACGCCCGGCGGCACGACGACATTGACGCCGCCCATCAGCGCCCAGACGCTGATCTCGACCTCCGGCGCCGCGAAGTTGGCCTCGCGCAGGTCGAGTTCACCGCCGCCCATGCAGCAGACCGCGGTGAACCGGCGCCCGATCGTCCACCGGCCCTTGCGCTCGAACCCGCCCAGGATCCCGACACCGGAGGTGGATCCCCGGACGTCCGGACGGATGCGCTCGGACCATGCGGTGACCGCGCCGGTCGCGCCGCCGGCCGCCGGCTCCTTGCGGAGCGAGGGCGGCGCCGGCGCCGGTGCCCCGGCCGGCAGGTCGGCGGTGATCCGCTCCAACTCCCCGTACGTACGGGCCCGGTACGTGGCGTCGAACCGCTCGTCGAACTCCGCCATGTCCAGCCGCCCCTCGGCGAGCGCGTCCCGCAGGATCTCGGCGACCCGCTCGCGGTCGGCGTCGGAGGCACGCAGCTGGGGGAGCCGTTCGTCAGTCATACGGACAGACTAGGGCGCGGCCGGATCCCCGTCTCCCGGCTCGCGGCGGGCCGCGCCGCCGCCCGCGTACAGCTCGGCGATCAACGCCTCGATGTCCGGCTCCCGTACGGACAGGTCGACCAGCGGATAGCGGTCGGCGACCGCGGCGACCAGCGGCGCCGCGCTCCCGGTCGCCGGGAACGCCAGCCACTGCCGCGGGCCCTCCACCTTGACCGTACGGGCACCCGGGACGCCCTCGATGGGCGGCAGTTCCCGCGCCAGGTCCACCACCAGCATCCGCTCGCCGTCCGCCGCCGCCCGCAGCCCCGCCAGGTCCCCGTCGTGGACCAGCCGGCCGTGGTCGATGACCATCACCCGGCGGCACAGCTGCTCGATGTCGGTCAGGTCGTGGGTGGTCAGCAGGACCGTGGTACCGCGGTCGGCGTTCACCTCGCGCAGGAAGGAGCGGACCTTCGCCTTGCTGACGACGTCCAGGCCGATCGTCGGCTCGTCCAGGTAGAGCACCTCGGGGTCGTGCAGCAGCGCCGCCGCGATGTCGCCGCGCATCCGCTGGCCCAGCGACAGCTGCCGGACCGGGACGTCCAACAGCGGGGCCAGTTCCAGCAGTTCGACGCAGCGCGCCAGGTTGGCGCGGTAGACGGCGTCCGGGACCCGGTACATCCGGCGCACCAGCTCGTAGGAGTCCTTCAGCGGCAGGTCCCACCACAGGGTGGTGCGCTGCCCGAAGACCACCCCGATCCGGCGGGCGAGCCGGGTCCGCTCCCGCGCCGGGTCGATGCCGGCCACCCGCAGCCGCCCGCCGCTGGGCACCAGAATGCCCGTCAGCATCTTGATGGTGGTGGACTTCCCGGCGCCGTTGGGCCCGATGTAGCCGACCATCTCGCCGCGCGGCACCCGGAAGGTGATGCCGTCCACGGCCCGCACCTCGTGCTTGGTGCGCCGCAGCCGGCCCGCCCGGCGCCGTACGGTGAAGACCTTCTCGACCCCGTCCAGCTCGATCAGCGGATCCCCTGGCACCACCGGTAACTCCCTCTCCATCGCCGTTATTTGAGGCACACTCAGCTGCCGGTGCTGCGGTACGCGCGGACTCCGCGCCGCCAGGCCAGCCCGGCGCCCGCGCACATCAGCGCCGCCACCGCCGGCCCCAGGAACGCCACCCAGCCCGGCAGCCCCAGCGGGTCGGGGCGGCCCAGCAGCCACAGCGCGGGCAGCCAGTTCACAAAGGCCAGCGGAACGATGAAGGTCACCCCGCGCACCAGGTCCCGGGCGAACACCGTCGGCGGGTACTGGAGCAGCGCATTGCCGCCGTAGGTCAGCGAGTTCTGGAGCTCGGCGGCGTCCTGCGCCCAGAACTGGAAGGCCGCCCCGGCGGTGTACACCGCCCCGAAGATCGCCGTACCGCACACCGCCATCAGCGGCACCATCAGGACCCGGCCCACCGTCCAGTCCACGTCGATCCGCCCCAGCGCCCAGCCCAGCACCAGCAGCGCCTGGAAGGTGCGGCCCAGGCGGCGCAGCGCGAACCGGTCGGCGGCGATCTGCACCAGGACCGGCGCGGGCCGCAGCAGCAGGGTGTCCAGGGTGCCGTCGCGGATCCGCGCACCGAGCCGGCTCAGATTGCCGAGCAGCAGGTCCGACAGGCCCAGCGCCAGGCTGCACGTGCCGTAGAGGAACGCGACCTCGGGCAGCGAGAAGCCGCCGAGCGCGCGGACCCGGGAGAACATCAGCAGGATCGCCACGAAGTCCAGCCCGCCGGCCGCGAAGTTCCCCAGCGCGGTCAGCAGGAACGACGTCCGGTAGGCGAGCGTCGCGCGCACCCACATCCACACCAGCAGCCCGTACGCGCCCAGCCCCTGCCGCACGGCAGCCGCGCGGTCCCGGCCATGCCCCGTCGGCCAGGCCCTAACCACCCTGCACCACCACCTTGCGGGTGGCCGCCGACTGCACCAGCCGCCCCAGCGCCAGCAGCGCCGCCGCCCAGGCCGCCTGGAACGCCAGCCCGCGCAGCAGCGCGCCGCCCGTCCGGGCGCCCATCAGCACATCGGCCGGCACCTGGAGCAGCGCCGCCCACGGCAGCAGCTGCGCGAGATCGGCCAGCGCGCCCGGGAAGACCCGCAGCGGCAGCACCAGCCCCGAAAAGAACATGCACGACAGCGTGCTGACCATGGCCAGCCCCGAGCTGTCCAGCAGCCAGAACGACGCCAGCGCGACGAGATACCGCAGCGCGAAGCTGACCACCACCCCCAGCACCACCGACAGCAGGAACCAGCCCCAGGTCAGCACGCTGCCGGGCAGCGCCAGCGGGAACGCCAGCGCGCCCACCGCCATCGGCACCACCCCGCGGCCGATCAGCTGGAGCCCGGACCGCCCCAGCTCGATGGCCAGCCACCACAGTTGGAGGTCGGCCGGCCGGTAGAGGTCCACCGCGACGTCGCCGCTGCGGATCCGGTCCTGGAGCTCGTCCAGACCGCCGTACGCGATCAGCGCGAACAGCGCCTGCCCGGCCCAGACGAAGGTCAGCGCCTGCGCCCGGTCGTAGCCGCCCAGATGCGGGCGCTGGCTCCACAGGGCGAGATAGGTGTAGGCGATGATGAAGCCGAAGGCGGTGTTGGTGACCACTCCCGCCGCGGTGGCGACGCGATAGGTGGCGTACCGCCGGAAGCTGCCGGCCACCACGGCCACGTACAACACGCCCCGCTCCCCCTGTTCTTGGCCGCCCGGCCGGGTCGTCGGTCCTCGGCCGCCCGGCCGTGGTCGTCGTGCGCCGTCCGCGGTCGGGGCCCTGCGAGGTCCGGACGGCAAAACACCGGAGCCTAAGGTCTGCCCACGCCGGGCACCATCGATTTATCACCCTTGCGGGTGAGTCAGGGGCGCCATTCAGCCGGTCAGAGGGCGGACTCGGGTGTGCGCCACCCCCGAGGGCGGGGACGCAGGATGCGAAAGTTCCTCTCGGGTGTCCGCCGCCGCCCCGGCACCGCGCAGGTACACCGCACACCACCCCGTACGGCACCACCCCGTGCGACACCGTCCTGATACGACACCGATCCGCCGCGGCACAACCATCGGCGGCGGCCTAGGAGTCACACAGACATGAGCGACGATCCGCAAGCCGACGGCGCGGGCTCCGAGGCCCGCCCCCGGCGCACCGGCTGGCGCCGGGGCATCCCCACCCGGCGCATGGT
>NZ_KN708638.1:3050903-3076795 GCF_000805335.1 Streptomyces sp. CT34
CATCCCCACCTGGCGCATGGTGGCGGGCACCGTCCTGCTCTTCCTGCTGCTGATCGTGGGCGGGCTGGTCGCCGGGTACCTGCTCGTCGGCATCCCGCCCGCCAACAGCGCCGCCAAGGCACAGAGCAACGTCTACCTCTACTCCGACGGCTCCGAACTCGCCCGCGACGGCGACGTCAACCGCGAGAACGTCCCGCTCAGCCACGTCCCCAGAACCGTCCAGCGGGCCGTACTGGCCGCCGAGGACCGGGACTTCTACTCCGAGTCCGCCGTCGACCCGGCCGCGATGGTCCGGGCCGCCTGGAACACCGTGACCGGCAAGGGCAAGCAGTCCGGCTCCACCATCACCCAGCAGTACGTGAAGAACTACTACCTCGGCCAGGAGCAGACCCTCACCCGCAAGGCCAAGGAGTTCTTCATCGCGATCAAGCTGGACCGCGAGGTCAGCAAGGACAAGATCCTCCAGGGCTACCTCAACACCAGCTACTACGGCCGCAACGCCTACGGCATCCAGGCCGCCGCCCAGGCGTACTACTCCAAGAACTCCGACAAGCTCACCACCGCCGAGGGCGCCTACCTCGCCGCCCTCCTCAACGCCCCCAGCGCGTACGACATCACCGCCCACCCGGAGAACAAGCCGCGCGCGGTGGCCCGCTGGAACTACGTCCTGGACGGCATGGTCAAGAAGAAGTGGCTCAGCCGCGCCGAGCGGGCCGCGATGACCTTCCCCTCCCTCGGCAAGGCCAAGGCGTCCGCCGGGCTCTCCGGCCAGCGCGGCTACCTCGTCGAGGCCGTCAAGGACTATCTGACCGACCACGGCATCCTCGACGAGAACACCCTGCGGTCCGGCGGCTACCGCATCACCACCACCATCGACCGCAAGCGCCAGAACGCTCTCGTCAGGGCCGTCAACACCCAGCTCATGGACAAGCTCAGCGACAGCCGCAAGGTCGACCGGTACGTGCGCGCCGGAGGCGCCTCCATCGCCCCCGGCACCGGCCGGGTCGTCGCCCTCTACGGCGGCATCGACTACGCCAGGCAGTACGTCAACGGCGCCACCCGCCACGACTACCAGGTCGGCTCCACCTTCAAGCCGCTGGTCTTCGCCGCCGCCGTGCAGAACAACTCCACCACCCAGGACGGCACCCCGATCACCCCCAACACCGTCTACGACGGCACGAACAAGCGCATGACCGTCAGCCACGGCCACCCCACCGGCTTCGCGCCCGCCAACGAGGACGACCGCTCCTACGGGCCGATCACCGTCACCGAGGCCACCGACAAGTCCGTCAACTCCGTCTACGCCCAGATGGGCATCGACGTCGGCCCGGACACCGTCAAGAACACCGCCATCGCCCTCGGCATCCCCGCCAGGACGCCCAGCCTGGCCTCCTCCCGGGGCGCCGTCTCGCTGGGCACCGCCACCCCCAGCGTCCTCGACATGACGCAGGTCTACGCGACCCTCGCCCGGCACGGCAGCCAACGCCCGTACACCCTGGTCGACTCGGTCACCAAGGGCGGCGAGGACGTCGAACTCCCGGAGCGCGAGCGGACCACCGCCATCAGCCGGGCCGCCGCCGACACCACCACCCAGATCCTCCAGAGCGTCGTCGACGGCGGCACCGCCCAGGCCGCCCAGGCCGCCGGGCGCCCGGCGGCCGGCAAGACCGGCACCGCGGAGGACGACAAGGCCGCCTGGTTCGCCGGCTACACCCCCGAACTCGCCACCGTCGTCGCCGTACTGGGCCAGAACCCGGACACCGCCGCCCAGGAGCCGCTGTACGGCGCGGCCGGCCAACCCCGGCTCAACGGCGGCGACTTCCCCGCCCAGATCTGGGCCGACTACACCGCCGCCGCCCTCAACGGCCGCCCGGTACGCACCTTCGACCTGCGACTGGAGCCCGGCGCCGAGCAGAGCACGTCCCCCACACCGTCCGGCGGCGCCGGTCAGTCGCCGAGCGGAACGGCCTCGCCGACCGCCGGCCCGTCCGGCACCGGCAGCCCCACGAACACCACCGCGCCGCCCGGGACCGGCACCCCCACCGGACCGACCGGCGCACCGACCCCACCGACCTTCCCGACCGGAGGCCCGCCCGCGCCCACCGTGGGGTTCCCGACCATCGGCGCGAACCCCGACGACCTGGCCGCGTATCCCGGGGACTGAACTCCCACGGTCCCGGGCCCTGATCAGTGTCCGGATTGTCGCCTCGGTGTCCCGACGTCGCCTGCAACCCCGACCACCACCGCCACCAGCAGCAGGCAGATACCGCAACCCCCGGGGGACAACCCCCGGACCCCCAGCCGCAATCAGTGGCCGGACGTCGCCTTCAGACCCACCACCGCCACCAGCAGCAGGCAGATGAAGAAGATCCGCGCCGCGGTCGCCGGCTCGCCGAGCACCAGCATCCCGACGACCGCCGCGCCGGCCGCCCCGATGCCCACCCACACCCCGTACGCCGTGCCGATCGGCAGCGTCCGGGCCGCGTACGAGAGCAGCAGCATGCTGGCGACGATGCCCGCGCCGGTGAACACGCTGGGCCACAGCCGGGTGAAACCGTCGGTGAACTTCATCCCGATCGACCAGCCGACCTCCAGCAGACCGGCGACGGCAAGCAGGATCCACGCCATGACGGCACCTCCGTGAACAGGGCTTCAACAGGGGTGCGTCGTCTTGTCCTGACCCGGTACGGCGCGTCTCGTCGGGTTTCCCGAGGCTAGCAAAAGGCCCCTCCGGGGGTGGTGCGCCAGGTCACCGCCCCCGGGGGAGCCGGGAGTCCTACAGGTACAGCGAGTCCTACAGGGAGTCCTACGGGTGCGGCGAGTCCTACAGGTACAGCCCGGTCGCGTCGTCCGCGCCCTCCAGCCGCTCCGCGGCCACCGCGTGCAGATCGCGCTCGCGCATCAGCACGTACGCCACCCCGCGCACCTCGACCTCGGCCCGGTCCTCCGGGTCGTACAGCACCCGGTCGCCCACCTCGACGGTCCGTACGTTCTGCCCGACCGCGACCACCTCGGCCCAGGCCAGGCGGCGGCCGACCGCCGCGGTCGCGGGGATGACGATGCCCCCGGTCGAGCGGCGCTCGCCCTCGGGGATGTCCGTCCGGACCAGCACGCGGTCGTGCAGCATCCGGATCGGCAGCTTGTCGTGGGTGTCCTGGGTGTTATTCGGGCTCACGGCATGACGGTACCTGCCCGGTGACGGTGATCATGCACCGCGGGCCGGTTCCGTGGCCCCGGGACGGCACCCGAAGCCATCGGACAGACGCCGGAACGGCACCGGACAGGCGTCGGACGGGCGTCGGACAGCCCCTAGTCGCGCCGCCGCTTCCTGGAACCCAGCGCCAGCAGACCCACCACGGCCACCCCGATCATGGCGACCGGAATGATCCGCTCCAGACGCGGTGCGCCGTCCTCCGACACCAGCTGGCCCCGCACGTCCGACAGCGCGCGGTGGGCGGCCACATAGGCCCGCCCCGCCGTACGGTCCACGGCCTGTGCCGCCTTCGCCTTCGCATCGCCCACGATCGTCTTCGGGTGCAACCGCACACCGATCTCGTCGAGCGTCACGGCGAGAGCCTGCCGCCTGCGGACGATGTCCGCCTCGATCTGCGCAGGGGTCCTGGCTTCCGACACCGCGCTGCCTCCGTCATCTCGTGCCGATGCGTCCAAGGGCCGGCCACCGAGCCCCGTGGGGAACCGGCCACCACGCTCCGTGCACCGATTCGTCAGGGACAGTCTGTCAGCTCGCACGTCCGCACGCCCCACAGCACCCCCGTTTCGGGCAGCCGCACCGCCCCGTCCGCCGTCCCGGCCCCCGCCTGGCTAGGGTGCGGAGGGTACGAACCACCCGCGAGGAGACGGAGGCCACCATGAGGGAGCACAGCACGCGGAGCGAGGTCGCGGCATGAGCGAGCGACTCCAGCCCGGCGACACCGCGCCCGCCTTCACCCTGCCCGACGCCGACGGCAAGCAGGTCTCGCTCGCCGACCACAAGGGCCGCAAGGTCATCGTCTACTTCTACCCGGCCGCGCTCACCCCCGGCTGCACCAAGCAGGCGTGCGACTTCACCGACAACCTCGACTTCCTCGCCGGCCACGGCTACGACGTCATCGGCATCTCGCCCGACAAGCCGGAGAAGCTCGCCAAGTTCCGCGAGAAGGAAGACCTCAAGGTCACCCTGCTCGGCGACCCCGAGAAGGAAGTCCTCACCGCCTACGGCGCCTTCGGCGAGAAGAAGCTCTACGGCAAGACCGTCACCGGCGTGATCCGCTCCACCGTCATCCTCGACGAGGACGGCAAGGTCGAGCGCGCGCTGTACAACGTCAAGGCCACCGGGCACGTCGCCAAGATCATCAAGGATCTGGGACTGTGACGGTGTGACACCGTAACGGTGTGGCGGTGTGGCGGTGTGGCGGTGTGGCGGTGTAACGCCGTAACGCTGCGTCGGCGTGACACTGTGACGCCGTCACACCACAGCACCGGCGCTCCGTAGCGCCGTAACAGCCGCCGCGGCAGGGGCCGTCGTGCCCCTGCCCCACGGCGCCGGCCCCGAGGGCCCGTCCGACGGATCAGGGGCCCGGCTACGGCGTCGCCGCCGGCTCCGGTGCCACCACCGCGCGGTCCGGCAGCTCCAGCACCGCCTCCGCGCCGCCCTCCGCGGCGGCCCCGAACTCCAGCCGCGCGCCCAGCACTTCCGCCTGGCCGGCCGCGATCGTCAGCCCCAGCCCGTGCCCCGTACCGCGCTCCGGCGCCGCCGTACGGAACCGCCGCGGCCCCTCCGCGCACAGCTCCGCCGGATACCCCGGACCGTGGTCGCGCACCACGATCCGCGAGCCCGCCACCACCACCTCGATCGGCGGCTTGCCGTGCTTGGCCGCGTTCGCCAGCAGATTCACCAGCACCCGCTCCACCCGGCGCCGGTCCGTCTCCACGATCCGCGGCTCCCCCTCGACCGTCACCGACACCGACAGATCGTCCACCCCGCGCTGCCGCGCCGCCCGCGTCACGATCCCGCGCACCAGCGACGGCAGCTCACAGGCGTCCAGATCCGCCCGCTCCACCCCCGCGTCCAGCCGCGACACCTCCAGCAGGTCCTCCACCAGCCGCCGCATCGCCTGCGCCCGGTCCTGCACCATCTCCACCGCACGCGGCTGTGGCAGCAGCTCCGCCGCCGCCACCAGCCCGGCCACCGGCGTCCGCAGCTCATGCGCCACATCCGCGGTGAACTCCCGCTCCGCCTCCACCCGCGCGGCCAGCGACGTCGCCATGTGATGCACGCTGCGGCCCAGCTCGGCCACCTCGTCCCGGCCGTTGCTGGCCAGCGCGTCCGCGTCCGGCGGCGCACCGGCCGCGATCCGCCGCGCCGCCGCCGCACTCAGCCGCAGCCGCCGCGACAGCCGCTGCGCCACGAACCACGACACCCCCGCCATCAGCACCACCGTGCCGCACCCGGCGATCAGCAGCGCCCGGTCCAGCGCCACCTGCGCCGGATCGTCCGACGGATACGCCGCCGACACCGACAGCGACCGCGCCGGCCGGGCCCCGTCCCCGCCGACCCCGGTCGCCGCCCACACCCGCGGATCATCCCCACCGCTCAGATACGTCCCCGAACGGTTGTGGAACACCGCCGCCCGCAACGGCGGCGGCAGCGCCGCGTCGTCCAGCTGCGCACCCAGCGCCAGCGTCCCGTCCCGCTCGTAGATCTGCAGCGCCGAACTCAGCCGCTCGTCCTGATACGCGCGGGCCGACCGCTCCCGCTCGTTGCCGGCGATGTGGTGCACGGCGAACCCGAGCACCACAACGGCCAGTGCCGTCATACACGAAATGGCCAGGGCGATCCGGCCTCGAATGCCCATCACGCGAGGTTGTACATCTCCGTCGTGTCACCGAGCGGCGTCGAGCCCTCGTAGGTCACCTCCAGGCCCGTGAAGGCCCGCGCGCCGTCGACCTCCTTGGCGCCGTAGAGCCGGAACCTCGCCCGATAGCCGGCGTCCGTCCCCACCCCCGCCGCGGTCTTCTCGACCTGCACCACGCCCTTGCCCTCCGCTTCCTCGGAGTCATAACGGGTCCAGGTGATCCCGGTCGCCACCATGCCCGCGTCCGCACAGGTCAGCGTGATCACCCGGGGCTTGATCTCCGGCTCGCCGATCCCGCAGTCCCGCACCCCCGGCAACCCCGCCGTCGGCTGCCCGTCCGACTTCACGCCCTGTACGGCCGAGGTCTTCGGTGCGGCGTCGACCGCCGAGGCGCGCTCCGACGCCTGGCTGAACCAGACCCCGCCGGCGGCCAGCGCGGTCACCACGACAAAGGCCACCAGAGCGGTCCGCCCGCGCCTCCAGCGCGACCCTTCGCGGTCGGTCATCGCACACTCCTCCCGGGGCACCCTCGCCCCGTTACCCCCACCAGCAAACACGACCGCCAAGGCCGCTCCGCACCGACCCCGGCACCTCGCCACCGCACACCGGCACCACGCAGTGAAAGACACCCATCGACGGACCTTCGCCGGAAAGGTGCAGTTTCGCCATCGCCACTCTCCCCTCCCCCGGACACAGGCTGATTGCCCGAATGCTGCGGTGACCGCTCGGCTTTGTACCAGTCGTGTAACAAGGCCCGGTGCGCCACCCGACGTCCCCTACCGCGCGCAGCTCCGGACGCCCCACCCTGAGTGACACAGGTCTCGTCCACCGCCGATGGCGTTTCGACCCGCCTCCGACCGCGCAGGCGCACCCGTCGTGCCCCTGCCCGCCCGCGCGCCCGCATCCGCGCCGACCCCACGAGAGGACCACCGCGTGCCGATCCGCACCACCGAGCCCCACCCGGACTCCCCCGACCAGGACCCCGGGGCGCTCCGCCGCCACCGCGTGCTCTTCCGCGCCGTCGACCGCCGCCGCAACCCCCCGCTCCGCCGCACCGACATCACCGTCACCGACGAACGGACCGTCAAACGCGCGGTCAAGGCAGCCGCCCTCGGCAACGCCATGGAATGGTTCGACTTCGGCATCTACAGCTACCTGGCCATCACCATCGGCAAGGTCTTCTTCCCCACCGGCAACCCCACCACCAGCCTGCTGTCCTCCTTCGCCCTCTTCGCCGTCGCCTTCTTCGTACGGCCCCTGGGCGGCGCCTACTTCGGGCCGCTGGGCGACCGCATCGGCCGCAAGAAGGTGCTCGCCCTCACCATGATCATGATGGCCGTGGGCACCCTCTGCATCGGCCTCATCCCGTCCTACTCCGCCATCGGCATGCTCTCCCCCGCCCTGCTCATCCTCTTCCGCCTCCTCCAGGGCTTCTCCACCGGCGGCGAATACGGCGGCGCCTCGACCTTCATCGCCGAATACGCCCCCGACAAGAAGCGCGGCTACTTCTGCAGCTTCCTCGAAATGGGCACCCTCATCGGCTACACCGGCGCCGCCGGCATCGTCCTCGCCCTGAACACCGCACTGGGCCCGGACGCGATGGTCTCCTGGGGCTGGCGCATCCCCTTCCTCGTCGCCGGCCCGCTGGGCCTGGTCGGCCTCTACCTCCGGCTCAAGCTCGACGAGACCCCCGCCTTCCAGAAAATCGCCGGCGCCCACCCCAACCCCAACACCACCCACACCACCCGCGAGGAATCCCCGCACCACCCCTCCCCCGCCCCCGGGACCACGCTCGGCGAAATCCTCACCCGGCAGTGGCCCGCCCTCATCCTCTGCATCGCCCTGGTCGGCGCCTACAACATCACCGACTACATGCTGCTCTCCTACATGCCGACCTACCTGACGGACACCCTCAAGTACAGCGAGTCCCACGGCCTGCTGATCCTCCTGGCCACCATGGCCGTCCTCATCTGCCTCCTCCCCACCATCGGCAGGCTCAACGACCGCTACGGCCGCAAACCCCTCCTCACCACCGGCATGCTGGGCTTCCTCGTCCTCGCGATCCCGGCCTTCCTGCTCGTCAAACAGGGCTCCCCGCTCACCGTCTCCCTCGGCATGGCACTCCTCGGCCTCTCCCTCCTCTGCCTGCTCGGCACCATGTCGGCCGCCCTCCCCGCCCTGTTCCCCACCAGCGTCCGCTACGGCTCCCTCTCCATCGGCTACAACCTCGCCGTCTCCCTCTTCGGCGGCACCACCCCGCTGGTCAACACCGCCCTCATGCACGCCTTCCACAACAACGTGATGGTCCCGGCCTACTACACGATGGGCGCCGCGCTCGTCGGCGTCGTCGCCGTCGCCTGCATGAAGGAAACCGCCCGACGCCCCCTCGACGGCTCCCCGCCCTCCGTCGCCACCCACCAGGAAGCCATCGACCTCGTCGCCGCCCGAACCCCCGAGCCGCGCTTCTGAACCCGCCCACGAACCCGCCCAACTCCGCGTGACCGCTCCCGCGTTCGATCATTGACCAGTTCGATCGGGTGCGGGGGTCTGAGGAATCCCCCCCCCGCACGGAACGCGACAACGGGGGCAGCATGGCACTCACATACACCCGCGAGCGACTCGCGGCAGCCGCACACGCCTCGTCGTCATACGACGAGATGGTCCGCAGGCTCGGTGGCACACCAACTCCCGGCAACCGCCGCTATCTACGGGCCAAGCTGCGCGAAGCGGGCATCGACACCTCCCACTTCACACCCCAGGGCGTACGCCACACCGAGGCCCGCCTCCGCGAACTGGTCGCCTGCTCGCGGAGCGTGGCGGAGGTGGTACGGCGGCTCGGCCTCGATCCGGTGGGTGGCCACCACACTCACATCGGCCGCCGGATCCGGAGCCTGGGGATCGATACGTCCCACTTCTCACCTGAGGGCCGGAGAAATCCCGGGGCCCGGCGGCGACTCAGCCCCGAAGAACTCCTCGTCAAGACGGAAACCTTGATCCGCCGCGTACCGAGCAGCCGTCTGAGAGTTGCCATGCTGGCGTCCGGAGCGGAGGAACGCTGCGCACCGTGCGGCACGGAACCCTCTTGGCGCCACCGCCCATTGCCGCTCGAAGTGGACCACGCCAATGGAGACTGGCGGGACAATCGCCGGGGCAACCTCCGCTTTCTCTGCCCGAACTGTCACGCGACAACGGACTCGTACCGCGGTCGCGGCAAACGGAAGCACAGCGGACGCACGGAGGGGGAGCAATGAGCCGCGGCGTCCGCTACACCAGGGAACTGCTGACGGAAGCAGCAGCTCACTGCACGGACATCGATGGCGTCATCGCGTTCTGCGGCGGCCGTTCCTATCACCAAGTGCGGCGACATCTGCTGAGGCGCTTCGCCCACTTCGGGATCGACGTATCTCACTTCCAACGGGTCACACGGCATACCGCTTGCCCGTGCCCCACGAAAGAGGCGCTCCACCAGGCCGTCGACGCATCGATTTCCGTCGCGGCCGCGCTACGGCAGCTCGGGCACCCCGTCACCACCCGCAACCGTGCGCTGTTCGCGCAGTGGGTATCTGAGCACGCCATCAGCACAGATCACTTCCTGGGACAGGCCCATGGGCGCGGAAAGCCCGGGACCACGCCGGTCAGGCCCCCCGAGCAGATCCTCGTCAGGCACAGCGGGCAGCGTCGGGCACGAACCGTGATGCTGCGCCGGGCCCTTCGGCAGATCGGTGTCCCTGAGCGATGTGCCGAATGCGGCACCGGCCCCGTGTGGCTGGGCAGGCCCATGACCCTGGAGATCGACCATATCAACGGCGACTGGAGCGATGACCGACGGGAGAACCTGCGGCTGCTCTGCCCCAATTGCCATGCGGTGACGGACACTTGATGCCGGGGTGGCCGAGGCCGACGGTAGCCCTGCCTCATCGGCGCGCAGCAAGTACTATGGCCGTGGCAAGCGGCCGTGCTGGAATTGGCAAGACAGGCTGGTTTTAGGTACCAGTGCCTTCGAGGCGTGTGGGTTCGAGTCCCACCGGCCGTACCACCTTCGATTCGAAGGCCCGGTCCCGCGAGAGCGCGGGCCGGGCCTTCGCCGTACCTCCTGGTGCGGCCTCAGCCCAGCAACTCCCCCACCACCCCCGCCAGAGCCCGGAACGCCTTGCCGCGGTGGCTGATGGCGTTTTTCTCGGCGGGGGTCAGTTCGGCGCAGGTACGGGTTTCGCCGAGGGGCTGGAGGATGGGGTCGTAGCCGAAGCCGCCGGTGCCGGCGGGGGTGTGGCGGAGGGTGCCCTCGAGGGTGCCCTCGACGACGCGCTCGGTGCCGTCGGGGAGGGCGAGGGCCGCGGCGCAGGCGAAGTGGGCGGTGCGGTGCTCGTCGTCGATGTCGGAGAGCTGGGCGAGGAGCAGGTCGAGGTTGGCCCGGTCGTCGCCGTGCCGGCCGGCCCAGCGGGCGGAGAAGATGCCGGGGGCGCCGCCGAGGACGTCGACGCAGAGGCCGGAGTCGTCGGCGACGGCCGGGTGGCCGGTGGCCTGTGCGAGGGCGTGCGCCTTGAGGAGCGCGTTCTCGGCGAAGGTGACGCCGGTCTCCTTGACGTCGGGGACGTCGGGGTAGGCGTCGGCGCCGACGAGTTCGACGCCGAGGCCGGCCGCTTCCAGGATGGCGCGGAGTTCGGAGATCTTGCCGGCGTTGCGGGTGGCGAGGACGAGGCGGTGCGGGGGTGCGGGGTGCCCGGCGGTTTGTGACTGCATGGGGAGTGATTATCCCGTGTGGCCGGGGGTGCAGATCGCCGTCATCTGGTGGGCCGCCTCGCCGATGGGTGCGAGGTCGGGGGCCTTGTTGGCGTTGATGGATGTGCGGGCGTTCTTGATGCCGGTGTTCATCTTGTCGATGGCCTTGGCGAGGTCGGGGTCGTGCGCGGAGTTGCCGACCTTCTTGAGGTTGGTGTCGATCTCGTCGAGGGCCTTGTTGGCTTCCCGGGGGTCGTCGAGGGCGTTGTCGGCGGCTTTCTGGAGCTTGTCGACGCCGTTGACGACGGCGGTGGCGGTTTTGGCGCAATCCATGGCCTTCTGGACGGCGCCGCAGCCGGCGAGGAGCGGTGTCGCGAGGGCGGCGGCGGCTAAGGCGGCGAGTGCGGGGGCTGCGGTGCGGCGGCGGTGGGGGCGGGCCATGGGGCTTCCTTCCCTTGCGGCGTACGGGGGTGCGTAGCTCGGGCAAGGGGGGAAACGCGGGGTGGTGGGCGGGGGTTGCCGGGGTGCGGCGGGCGGGGGCGGAGATCGGCCAGGGCGGGCGGCGGGGCCGGGTGCGCCGCCCGCGCCGGGGTCAGAGGGTGCGTGCGAGGGCTTCGCGCTGGGCGGTGTCGAGGGCGGCGCAGCCGGTGACGGCGAGGTCGAGGAGGGAGTCGAGTTCGTCGCGGGCGAAGGGCTCGGCCTCGGCGGTGCCCTGGACCTCGACGAAGCGGCCGTCGCCGGTGCAGACGACGTTCATGTCGGTCTCGGCGCGGACGTCTTCCTCGTAGCAGAGGTCGAGGAGCGGGACGCCGTCGACGATGCCGACGCTGACGGCGCTGACGGTGCCGGTGAGGGGCTGGCGGCCGTGCTTGATGAGCTTCTTGCCCTGGGCCCAGGTGATGGAGTCGGCGAGGGCGACGTAGGCGCCGGTGATGGCGGCGGTGCGGGTGCCGCCGTCGGCCTGGAGGACGTCGCAGTCGAGGACGATGGTGTTCTCGCCGAGGGCCTTGAAGTCGATGACGGCGCGCAGTGAGCGGCCGATGAGGCGGCTGATCTCGTGGGTGCGTCCGCCGATCTTGCCGCGGACGGATTCGCGGTCGCCGCGGGTGTTGGTGGAGCGGGGCAGCATCGCGTATTCGGCGGTGACCCAGCCTTCGCCGGTGCCCTTGCGCCAGCGGGGTACGCCTTCGGTGACGGAGGCGGTGCAGAAGACTTTGGTGTCGCCGAAGGAGACGAGGACGGAGCCTTCGGCGTGCTTGCTCCAGCCGCGTTCGATGGTGACGGGGCGGAGCTGTTCGGGGGTGCGGCCGTCGATGCGAGACATGGCTCAGACCCTATCGGCTGTGCTGAGGGCCTCGTTCCGGTGCCGGAGCGCCGATGGCGCGGGAACTCCGGGAGCTGCCGGGAACGAGGCCCTCGTCAGGAGCGGGTGCTCACATCATGTCTTCGATTTCGGCGGCGATGGGGTCGGCGTCGGTGCCGATGACGACCTGGATCGCGGTGCCCATCTTGACGACGCCGTGGGCGCCGGCGGCCTTGAGGGCGTCCTCGTCGACGAGGGAGGCGTCGTTGACCTCGGTGCGGAGGCGGGTGATGCAGCCCTCGACCTCCTCGATGTTGTCGAGTCCGCCGAGCCCGGCGACGATCTTCTCAGCCTTGGTGGCCATGTGCACTCCTGCTTGTCTCGGCCGCTGGCGGTTCCGCCGCGCGGTTTTCACACGGTAACGCACGTTCAGCCCAGCTACGTGGGCGTTTGACCGCTATCTGGCGAAGGATGGCGGTCATCGCGGTGCGCGCCGAACGCACGCCGACGAATGGTCTACACCACCAGTATGGGGCAAGCGGTGGGCGGGTTGCCGCCCGGTCGACGCCGGGAGCACGCGGAGGGCGCGGATGACATCGGACGCGGCAGGTGCATCGAGCACGGCGCCGGGGAAGGGGCCGGCGAGGAGCCGGGCGGCGGGGCTTTTCCAGGGGTTGCAGAAGATGGGCCGCAGTCTCCAGCTGCCGATCGCGGTGCTGCCCGCGGCGGGCATTCTCAATCGCCTGGGCCAGCCGGATGTGTTCGGCGACAAGGGGCTGGACTGGGGGAATGTGGCGAAGGTGTTCGCGGGGGCGGGCGGGGCGCTGCTGGATTCGGGGCTGGGGCTGCCGCTGTTGTTCAGCGTCGGTGTGGCGATCGGGATGGCGAAGAAGTCGGACGGGTCGACGGCGCTGGCGGCGGTGGTCGGTTTTCTCGTCTATTTCTCGGTGCTGCATCAATTCCCGGTGGCGTGCCCGCCGGGGCAGTCGTTCACGCAGGCGGGGCTGTGGTCGGGGGTGTGTGTCGACCGGGCGGGGAAGGCGACGCAGGCGACGTTCCAGAATCCGGGGATTTTCGGCGGCATCGTGATGGGTTTTCTGTCGGCGTGGTGCTGGCAGCGGCTGCACCGGGTGAAGCTGGTGGACTGGCTGGGGTTCTTCAACGGGCGGCGGCTGGTGCCGATCGTGATGGCCTTCGTGGGGCTGGCGTTCGCGGTGGTGTGCCTGTGGGTGTGGCCGCCGGTCGGTGACGGTCTGACGAGTTTCAGTCAGTGGCTGTCGGCGCTCGGTTCGTGGGGTGCGGGATTTTTCGGGGTGGCGAACCGTGCGCTGCTGGTGGTGGGGCTGCACCAGTTCCTGAATACGTTCGTGTGGTTCCAGTTCGGCAGTTTCACCAAGCCGGACGGGACGGTGGTGCACGGTGACATCAACCGGTTCCTGGCGGGTGATCCGTCGGCGGGGCAGTTCACCACGGGGTTCTTCCCGATCATGATGTTCGCGCTGCCGGCGGCGGCGCTGGCGATCGCGCACTGTGCGAAGCCGCATCGCCGCAAGGAGGTGGCGGGGATGATGCTGTCGGTGGGGCTGACCTCGTTCGTGACGGGGGTGACCGAGCCGGTGGAGTACGCGTTCCTGTTCATCGCGCCGGTGCTGTTCGGGATTCACGCGGTGCTGACGGGTGTGTCGATGGCGGTGTGCTGGGGGCTGGGCGTGCACGACAGCTTCAGTTTCTCGGCGGGGCTGATCGACTACGTCATCAACTGGGGGCTGGCGACGAAACCGTGGCTGATCATTCCGATCGGGTTGTGTTTCGCCGTCGTCTACTACGCCCTCTTCCGTTTCGTGATCACGAAATTCGATCTGGCGACGCCGGGCCGGGAGCCGGCCGAGGTGGGTGACGCGATGGAGCGGGACAACGTCAAATAGCCCTCGGGGGGCGGGGGATGCCCGTCCCACCTGGCCTTCCGTCGGGCGCCGGCCGGCTTCTGGATCCGTGGGTCCGAGGGGCGGCAGTCATGTGGTCCACACCACTGGGAAGAATGGATTCCTTTATCTCGGGGCTACGTGCTAAGAATGGTCTAAACCACCAGAGGTGTAGACCAAGGCGTAGACCACCAGCGGGCCGTCCCTCTTTCCCCGGGCCCGCCTCACCAGGAGGAATCCGATGAGCACGGCCACCGCCGCGAAGGCGGCCCCCGCGAAGAAGCGGGGCTCCGGCCTTTTCCAGGGCCTGCAGAAGATCGGCCGCAGCCTCCAGCTGCCGATCGCCGTCCTGCCCGCAGCGGGCATCCTCAACCGTCTCGGCCAGCCGGACGTCTTCGGCGAAAAGGGACTGCACTGGATCGCGGTCAGCAAGGTCTTCGTCGCCGCCGGCGGTGCGGTCTTCGACAATCTGCCGCTGCTGTTCTGCATAGGCGTCGCCATCGGCTTCGCGAAGAAGGCCGATGGCTCCACGGCACTCGCCGCCCTGGTCGGATTCCTGGTCTACAGCAACGTCCTCAAGGCGTTCCCGGTCAAGGACGGGCACATCGAGGACGGCAAGTGGGTCGAGCCGGTCGTGAACAACCCCGGTGTCCTCGGCGGCATCGTGATCGGTCTGCTCGCCGCGGTCCTGTGGCAGCGCTACCACCGCAAGAAGCTGGTGGACTGGCTGGGCTTCTTCAACGGCCGCCGGCTCGTCCCGATCATCATGGCCTTCGTCGGCACCGCGGTCGGCGTGCTGTTCCTGCTGATCTGGGAGCCCGTCGGCAACGCCATCTCCAGCTTCGGCGAGTGGATGACGGGCCTGGGCGCGGCCGGCGCCGGCCTCTTCGGCCTGATCAACCGCGGGCTGCTGCCGATCGGTATGCACCAGTTCGTCAACGTCGTGTCGTGGTTCCAGCTCGGTGACTACACCGACCCCTCGGGCAAGGTCGTGCACGGCGACATCGCCCGCTTCTTCGCCGGCGACCCGTCCGCCGGGCAGTTCATGTCCGGCTTCTTCCCGATCATGATGTTCGGGCTGCCGGCCGCCGCGCTGGCCATCGCGCACTGCGCCCGCCCGGAGCGCCGCAAGGCCGTCCTGGGCATGATGCTCTCGCTCGCGCTGACCTCGTTCGTCTGCGGTATCACCGAGCCGATCGAGTTCTCGTTCATGTTCATCGCGCCGGTGCTGTACGCGATCCACGCGGTGCTGACCGCCGTCTCGATGGCCGTCACCTGGGCGCTCGGCGTGCACGACGGCTTCACCTTCTCCGCCGGCTTCATCGACTTCGTGCTGAACTGGCACCTGGCGAGCAAGCCGTGGCTGATCATCCCGATCGGCCTGGCCGTCGCGGTCGTCTACTACCTGCTGTTCCGCTTCGCGATCACCAAGTTCAACCTCACCACCCCGGGCCGCGAGCCCGAGGAGGAGATCGAGGACCTGACGAAGGCGTAGCCGGCCGGTCCGCAGCGCACCGGGAGGGCCCCGGAACCGTCACCGCGGTTCCGGGGCCCTTTCCGTGTGCCGGTGCCCCTGTTGTGCCGGGGTGCCGGTGCGCGCCCGTACGGGGCCGCCGGGCGGCGCCGCGGTCAGATCTCGTAGGCCACGCCGGCGCGGGCGACCTCGACCGGCCCGTCGTAGACCTTCTGGGCGTCGCGGACGCTGATGTCCGGGTCGGTCCACGGCGGGATGTGGGTGAGCACCAGCCGGCCCGCGCCGGCCCGCTGGGCGTGCTCGCCGGCCTCCCGGCCGTTGAGGTGGAGGTCGGGGATGTCCTCCTTGCCGTGCGTGAAGGACGCCTCGCACAGGAAGAAGTCGGTGCCCTCGGCGAGGCTGTCCAGCGCCTCGCAGGGGCCGGTGTCGCCGGAGTACGTCAGCGACCTGCCGCCGTGCTCGATGCGGAAGCCGTACGCCTCGACGGGGTGGCGGACCAGTTCGGAGCGGATGGTGAACGGGCCGATGGCGACGGTGCCCGGGGTCAGCGTGCGGAAGTCGAAGACCTCGCTCATCGCCTTGTCGTGCGGCAGGTCGGCGTGCGCGTCGGTCAGCCGGCGCTCGGTGCCGGCCGGGCCGTAGACCGGCATCGGCGCACAACGGCCGCCGTCCGGGCGGTAGTAGCGGACGACGAAGTAGCCGCACAGGTCGATGCAGTGGTCGGCGTGCAGGTGCGACAGGAGTACCGCGTCCAGGTCGTAGAGACCGCAGTGGCGCTGCAACTCGCCGAGGGCGCCGTTGCCCATGTCGAGGAGCAGCCTGAAGCCGTCGGCCTCCAGGAGGTAGCTCGAACAGGGCGATTCCGTGGAGGGGAACGACCCCGAGCATCCGACGACGGTGAGCTTCATGCGGGCGTGAACCTCCGTGGGCGGGGGCGGCGGCCGGCTGTGCCCGTGCGGGTCGTCCCGGTGGGGCCGTACCGGGTTCTGCCGGGTCCTTGGCGGTCTGTGCGGTGCCCACGAGCGTAAGGCGCGAAAGGTGCTGTGGCGCCTTTGGTGGGGCGAGCTGTGGGCGGAATCACCAGTCCGGGGGGCGGGGGTGCCGCCCGGCTGCCGCCGCCTGGCACCCCCGCCCCCCGGAGTGGCTACGCCCAGAGCTGGCCGTGCAGCGTCGCGATGGCCGCTTCCGTCGACTCGGCCGTGTAGACGCCGGTCGAAAGGTATTTCCAGCCGCCGTCCGCGACGACGAAGACGATGTCGGCGGACTCGCCGGCCCGCACCGCCTTCCTGCCGACGCCGATGGCGGCGTGCAGGGCCGCGCCGGTGGAGATGCCGGCGAAGATGCCTTCCGTCGCGAGGAGTTCGCGGGTGCGGCGGACCGCGTCCTCGGAGCCGACGGAGAAGCGGGTGGTGAGCACGGACTCGTCGTAGAGCTCGGGGATGAAGCCCTCGTCGAGGTTGCGCAGCCCGTAGACGACGTCGTCGTAGCGGGGTTCGGCGGCGACGATCTGCACACCGGGGACGTGCTCGCGCAGATAGCGGCCGACGCCCATCAGGGTGCCGGTGGTGCCGAGGCCGGCCACGAAGTGGGTCACGGAGGGGAGGTCGGCGAGGATCTCGGGGCCGGTGGTGGCGTAGTGGGCACCGGCGTTGTCGGGGTTCCCGTACTGGTAGAGCATCACCCAGTCGGGGTGCTCGGCGGCGAGTTCCTTGGCGACCCGGACGGCGGTGTTGGAGCCGCCGGCCGCGGGCGAGGAGATGATCTCGGCGCCCCACATGGCGAGCAGTTCGCGCCGTTCCGAGGAGGTGTTCTCGGGCATCACGCAGACGATGCGGTAGCCCTTGAGCTTGGCCGCCATGGCGAGCGAGATGCCGGTGTTGCCGCTGGTGGGCTCCAGGATCGTGCAGCCGGGGGTGAGCCGGCCGGCCTTCTCGGCCTGCTCGATCATGTGGAGCGCGGGCCGGTCCTTGACGGAGCCCGTGGGGTTGCGGTCCTCCAGCTTCGCCCAGATGCGGACGTCGTCGGAGGGCGAGAGGCGCGGGAGGCGGACGAGAGGGGTGTTCCCGACCGCCGCCAGCGGGGAGTCGTACCGCAACGTCAGTCCATTCCGCCGGCCACCGCCGGGAGGATCGTGATGCTGTCGCCGTCGGCCAGCTCGGTGGAGATGCCCTGGAGGAAGCGCACGTCCTCGTCGTTGAGGTAGACGTTCACGAAGCGGCGCAGCTCTCCACTCTCGTCGACCAGGCGCTCGCGGATCCCGGAGTGCCGGCCGTCCAGGTCCTTGAAGAGTTCGTCGAGAGTGGCACCGCTGCCCTCGACGGCTTTCCGGCTGTCGGTGTAAGTGCGCAGGATGGTCGGGATGCGGACCTCGATGGCCATGGGGACTGCTCCTGTCGGAGTGCGGTGGCGGGATGCGGGACGTGCGCTGCGTGCGGGGCGCCCGGCCGCGCGGCGGCCGGACGGGGGAAGCGGGTGCGCCGGGTGGCGCGGGACCCGCGCGGGGGCGGGGGCGACGGGGGGCCGCGGGCTGCGGGCACCCCCGGCGGCGGCCGGGGGGCGGGCGGGGCCGGGTCAGCCGGCGGCGCGGCGCGGACAGATGGCGCTGGAGAGGCGGCACAGGTCGACGTGCAGCCGTGCGGCTCCGCAGCCGAAGGCGCCCAGGAGGGCGGATGCGGAGCGGCGCGTGGCGAGCGGGGCATGCGTCAGCATGCCCGGCCTCTGCTCGCTCGCTACGTGCGCTACGCCCACGGTCCGGTCAACCATGCGGTCATCGTAGCGATTCCCGGTCCGGGTATTGGAACCTCGTCCCATGATGCGGACGTTTGCTGTACGACAGGTGGGACGCGGGTCCCGAGGGGCCGTCCGGGCACACCGCATCGGGGGGCGAACCCCCAGGTCACACCCGTCGCCCGGCCCCGGCATGAGGTCGGCCACGGCTCAGGCGTACGCCTCGACGATCTCGATCTCTTCCTCGGTGATCTCGCCGTCCACGATGCGGAACGAGCGGAACTGGAAGGGCCTGGCGCCGTCGGTGTCGGCGGTGGAGACGAGGACGTAGTGCGCGCCGGGCTCGTTGGCGTAGGAGATGTCGGTGCGCGAGGGGTAGGCCTCGGTGGCGGTGTGCGAGTGGTAGATGATCACCGGTTCCTCGTCCCGGTCGTCCATCTCGCGGTAGAGCTTGAGCAGGTCGACGGAGTCGAACTCGTAGAAGGTGGGCGAGCGGGCGGCGTTCAGCATCGGGATGAACCGCTCGGGGCGCCCGCTGCCGGCCGGACCCGCGATCACGCCGCACGCCTCGTCGGGGTGGTCCTGGCGGGCGTGCTCGACGATCCGGTCGTGGAGGGCCTTGGTGAGGGTCAGCATGCGGCCAAGAATAAGAGGGGCGTGCGAAGCACTCGTGCAAGGGTGGCGGCGGGCGACGGGTGGGCAAGCGGAGGGCCCGTACGTACCGAAGGGTGGTACGTACGGGCCCGAATGCCGGACGGGCGGGGCGGTGCGGGCCCGGCCCGGCCGCGGGGTCACTTCTCGGCGGCTCCGACGGCGGCGGCGCCCCGGCGCCTGATGGCGAGGTAGCCCACGCCCAGGATGACCGCCCACACGGGAGCCGCGTAGAGCGAGATCCGGGCGTCCGGGTCGACGCCCATCATCACGATCACCATGCCGATGAAGGCCAGCGCGAAGATCGAGGTGAAGGGGGCGCCGGGGGCCTTGAAGTCGGACTGCGGCAGTTCGCCGCGGTTCGCCTTGGCCCGGTAGCGCAGCTGCGAGAAGAGGATGACGATCCACGCCCACATACCGGAGATGGTGGCGAAGGAGACGACGTAGTTGAACGCGTCGCCGGGCCACTGGTAGTTGATGTAGACGCCGAACAGCATCAGCGCGACCGAGACGCCGGTACCCCAGGTGGGCAGCCCGGTCTTGCTGAGCCTGGTGAAGATCTTGGGGCCCTGGCCGTTGAGCGCCAGGTCGCGCAGCATCCGGCCGGTGGAGTACATACCGGAGTTGGCCGAGGACAGCGCCGCGGTCAGCACGACGAAGTTGACGATGCCCGCGCCGGCCGGCAGGCCGATCTGCTGGAAGGCGGCGACGAACGGGCTGACGCCCGGCTTGAAGTACGTCCAGCTGACGACGGACAGGATGATGACGAGCGCACCGATGTAGAAGAGGCCGATCCGCCACGGCACGGTGTTGATGGCCTTGGGGAGCACCTTCTTCGGGTCGTTCGCCTCGCCCGCGGTGACGCCGACGAGTTCGACGGCGAGGAAGGCGAACATCACGATCTGCAGCGTCATCAGCGTGCCGCCGATGCCCTTGGGGAAGAAACCGCCGTGGCTCCACAGCAGGCTGAACGACGCGGTGTCACCGGCCTTGGAGAAACCGAGGGTGATGACGCCGAGGCCGATCAGGATCATGCCGACGATCGCGGTGACCTTGACCATCGAGAACCAGAATTCCAGTTCACCGAAGATCTTCACGGAGATGAGGTTGATACCGAAGAGCGCGACGGTGAAGACCAGCGCCGACACCCATTGCGGTATGCCCTTGTCCCAGTACTGGATATAGGTGGCCGCGGCGGTCACTTCGGTGATGCCGGTGACGACCCAGAAAAGCCAGTACGTCCAGCCGGTCACAAAGCCGATGAAGGGGCCGAGGAATTCCCGGCCGTATTCGGAGAACGAGCCGGAAACGGGCCGGTACATCAGCAGTTCGCCGAGCGCCCGCATGATGAAGAAGATGACCAGGCCGACGATGGCGTAGGCCAGGATGATGCTCGGTCCGGCTTTCGAGATCGCTTTGCCCGCCCCGAGGAACAGACCGGTTCCGATGGCGCCACCAATGGCGATCATCTGGATCTGGCGATTGCCCAGACCCCGCTGGTAGCCCTCTTCGGGGGCGTTGCCAGCGGCCTCGTTGCCGTCGCGATGCTTGTCGACCTGCACAGAGGTCATGAGTGGTGCGCCTTTCTCCATTCCGACCCGGTCTGTCCGGATCGGGTCCCGATCCCCCCGGATGGAGTTCCTGCACGCCGACGGTCGGCCGGCTCAGCGCTCCCGCAGCGACAGGGGTGGCGTCACTCACGGCAGGTCGAGAACTTTTATCACGAGCTGCCGGAGATCGCCTAGGGGAAAAGTGACCAGGACCACAGAGAAATCCGGACAAACTTCGGAAGCGACGGCACACCACCTGGTGGCGGTGACGCGATCGTTATCCGGATTTGAGGCTCCGCTGAGCGAACGCCCGGTGGGCAATCGCGGTGGTACGCCCGACTTTCCCCCCGGATATCACCCGGTGAGCGCTTCGACCAGAGTCTCCTGGAGCCCGCCGAGCCAGAGGTAGGCCAGCACCATCGGCTTGCGCGGATCGCTGTCCGGAAGCCGCAGCAGCTCGCCGCCGTCGTCCTCGTCGGTGACCTCCAGCCGCGTGCCGATGGCCAGCCGGAGGTCGTTGAGCCCGCCGAGCCAGTGCCGGCACTCGTCGGGCTTCAGCCGCAGCACGGCGCCGCCCTTCGCGGGGCCCAGCGTGTCCAGCGCGCGGATCAGCGCGAGGGCGTCCTCCCGCTTGCGGGCCCGCAGGTCGTTCTCCGTGTAGCGGCGGAACTCGGCGGAGGCGGCGCGGACATCGTCGTCGGGGACCAGGTCCGGTCCGCCGTACGCGTCGGGGAAGAGGCGCGCCAGGACCGGGTCGGCGGGCGGCTCGCTGGGGCCGTCGCTGAAGATCGACGCCAGCAGGTCGTCGCTGTCGCCACTGTCGCCCTCGGCGGGCTCCGCGCCCGGGCCGATCAGCTCCAGGAGCTGGACGGCGAGGCTGCGCAGGATGGAGACCTCGACCTCGTCGAGCGGTACGGCGGCGCCGCCGTCGGGCAGCGGCTCGAACTGGCCGGTCATCGGCGGTCCTGCTGGAGGGTCGCCCACAGGCCGTAGCCGTGCATGGCCTGCACGTCGCGCTCCATTTCCTCGCGGGTGCCGCTGGAGACGATCGCGCGGCCTTTGTGGTGGACGTCGAGCATCAGCTGGTGCGCCTTGTCCTTGGAGTAGCCGAAGTACGACTGGAAGACGTACGAGACATAGCTCATGAGGTTCACGGGGTCGTTGTGAACGATCGTGACCCACGGGACGTCCGGCTCCGGCACCTCGAAGGGGGCCTCGCTCGACTCGGGACGCTCGATCTCGACCGGAACACTGAGGGTGCAGCGGTGCGGCCGGGGAGTGATCGTGGGTGACGGGTGGGCGCTCACAGGGCCCATGCTGCCACCAGGGGGGCGGTGGTGCACAAATGCCCCCTGTGCGGGCCGCGTCGGCGCGGCGCACGGGCCCCGGTCCGGCCGCTACCCACTATCGTCAGAGTGACGAGTAATGGGGGTAGCATCGTCTCCATGCCGCCGCTGCGGGGGCTGTGACGACTGCGGCTGCCGCCGCGGGCTCCCGGACCCCGGCCGGTGCCCCATACGGCGCGCAGGGAGAGAATTGCGAGGTATGCCGAAGTGAACACAGCGGACCTGGGACTGCCGGTGGCCGTGCCGTCGACCGCGCTCTTCACCGACCAGTACGAACTCACCATGCTCCAGGCCGCGTTGCGGTCCGGCAGCGCCCACCGCCGGTCGGTCTTCGAGGTCTTCACCCGGCGGCTCCCCGAGGGCCGCCGCTACGGCGTGGTGGCGGGGACCGGGCGGGTGCTCGACGCGGTGGAGAACTTCCGCTTCGACGAGACCATCCTCGGCTTCCTACGGGAGCGCGGCATACTCGACGAGCAGACGCTCAAGTGGCTTGCCGAATACCGCTTCCGCGGCGACATCTGGGGCTACCCGGAGGGCGAGGTCTACTTCCCCGGCTCACCGATCATGCGCGTCGAGGGCACCTTCGCCGAGGCGGTGGTGCTGGAGACGGTGATCCTCTCGATCCTCAACCACGACTCGGCGGTGGCCGCCGCGGCCTCCCGGATGGCGGTGGCGGCCGGCGACCGGCCGCTGCTGGAGATGGGCGCCCGGCGCACCCACGAGCTGTCGGCGGTGGCCGCGGCCCGCGCCGCGTACGTCGGCGGCTTCCACGTCACCTCGGACCTGGCGGCCGGCTTCCGCTACAACATCCCCACCGTCGGCACCAGCGCGCACGCCTTCACCCTGCTGCACGACACCGAGCGGGACGCCTTCGCCGCGCAGGTCGAGACCCTCGGCAGCGGCACCACACTGCTGGTGGACACCTTCGACGTCACCGCGGCGGTGCGCACCGCGGTCGAGGTGGCCGGCACCGGCCTGGGCGCGGTACGGATCGACTCCGGCGACCTGCTGCTGATCGCGCACCGGGTACGCCAGCAGCTGGACGAGCTGGGCGCCACCAAGACCAAGATCGTGGTCACCAGCGACCTGGACGAGTACGCCATCGCCTCGCTCGCCGCGGCGCCGGTGGACGCGTACGGGGTCGGCACCCAGGTGGTGACCGGCAGCGGGCACCCGACCTGCTCGATGGTCTACAAGCTGGTGGCCCGCGCGGACACCGAGAAGCCGGGCGCGCCGCTGCGGCCGGTGGCGAAGAAGTCGATGGGCGCCAAGTCCTCGACCGGCGGGCGCAAGTGGGCGGCCCGCCGGCTCGACGAGGCCGGGGTGGCCGAGGCCGAGGTGATCGGCACCGGTCCGGTTCCGGCCGGGCTGGCCGACCGGCAGCTCCAGGTGCCGCTGGTCAGCGGCGGCAAGGTGGTGGCCCGGGAGCCGCTGGACGCCGCCCGGGCCCGGCACATCGCGGCCCGCGCCGGGCTGCCGCTGTCGGCGACCCAGCTCTCGCGCGGGGAGCCGGTGCTCGCCACCGAGGTCCACTGAGCGGCCCCGCGTACGCCACAGGGGCGGTCCCGGAACGGCACGGGGCCGCCGGGCCCTCCCCTACCGCGCCCGCAGTGGCTACCCTCGGTCACACCACTCCTCGATGCTCCTCCGCACTCCCCGCACCCCTCCGCACGCGAGAAATCAGCGCGGCCAGAAATGCGGCGCCGCGAGAAATCAGCGCCTCTCGATCCGAGCCGGAAGGCACGCACCATGCACCGGGCACTCATCGTCGTCGACGTACAGAACGACTTCTGCGAGGGCGGCAGCCTCGCGGTGGCGGGGGGCGCGGATGTCGCGGCGGCCATCACCGATCTGATCGGCCAGGCGGCCGGCGGCTGCTACCGCCACGTGGTGGCCACCCGCGACCACCACATCGACCCCGGCGACCACTTCTCCGATCACCCCGACTTCCGGGACTCCTGGCCCCCGCACTGCGTGGCGGGCACCGAGGGCAGCGGCTTCCACCCGAACTTCGCGCCGGCCATCGCCTCCGGGGCGATCGACGCGGTGTTCTCGAAGGGTGAGCACACGGCCGCGTACAGCGGTTTCGAGGGCGTCGACGAGAACGGCACCCCGCTCGCGGACTGGCTGCGCGAGCGCGACGTCACCGAGGTGGACGTGGTCGGTCTCGCCACCGACCACTGCGTACGGGCCACCGCCCTGGACGCACTCGCCGCCGGGCTGCGCACCCATGTGCTGCTGGACCTGACGGCCGGGGTGGCCGCCGGGACCACCGAGCGGGCGCTGGCGGAACTGCGCGCGGCGGGCGCGGAGCTCAGCGGCAAGCCGGTGGTCCTCGGCGGCTGACCGGCCGGACGGCCGGGCGGCGGGGCGGCCGGGCGCGGCCCCGTCAGGCGCCCGCGGCCTGGTGGGCGGCGGGCCGCAGCAGCGCGCGTATCGGGTGCCAGGACTCCGTCTCGTCCTCGGGCGCCTCGCGCCAGACCAGACCGTCCGGGTGGTGCAGGACGGCGGTGACCTCGTCCGGTGTCGGCGGCTGGGTGTTGCCGCGCAGGTAGACCGACCGCAGACCGAGGTTGCGCAGCCTGGTCAGGGCGCGCTGGCGGTTCACGGCGTGCACCAGGACCCGGATACGGCAGCCGCCGTCGTAGGGCCCGCAGAGCGGTCCGTGGTCCGGTCTGGGCAGTGAGAGGGCGACCACCACGCTTCCGCCTGGAAGCCTGATGAAGCCGCCTCGGGTCATCGTCATATCTCCCCCGTGAGACTCGGCGTCAACAAGGAACTGTAGGACGCATCTAAACGCGAGTCGACCGCCGCCCGCTAGGGGATACCGAGAGATAGGGCCACGACCTGCGATTTTTATTTTTCATTTACCTACGGGACCCATATGGAGCGCCCTCGCCGGGCCGGCCTCCGCCTCCTCGGCGATCGCGATCCGGGTGCCGGTGTCAGGAACGGACGGGCCGCGGTCCGGTTCACCGAGCCGCGGCCGACACCGCGCCGGCCGCCGAGGACGACCGCGCACGAGGCACCCCGGAACCGGTTCGGCACACCATTTCCGTACACCGCTTCGGTACGCCGCTTCGGTACGCCTCTTCGGTACGTGAGGGCGCCGACGGCCGGAAGCGGAGCCTCCGGCCCCAACACCCCTCCGTGGCGCCCCACTTGGTCAAGTGCCTTGCCCGGCCTGCCTGTTACGGATATCGGACACCGCCCACCGGAAAATTTTCCCCTCTGTGGGACGGAGCGAGGGGCCCGACGGCGAACGGGGTATATGCCTGCCGGGCATGCGCCCCCGCTCTCAACAGGCATGACACCATTGGGGGTTTCTTGTCGGGCAAACCTGCAACGAGCTCGTGCGCCCCCTGTGCTTCCGACCCGTGGGTAAGGTCACGCTTACCTGGCGTTCCGCTCGGGCAGGAGGGACCTTAGGCTCGCCCGATGGCGCGCCCTTGAGCCGACACCCCCTGCTGACCCTCCGAGGACGGATCCCGCCATGCCTCGTCCGACTGCCACCCAGCTCGTCTACGGTTCGGCCACCGTCTTTCTCTCCACCCTCGCGATGCTGCTGCTCTCCCAGACGCAGACCGGGATCGGGGTCGCGGTCATTGCCATCGCCGGGCTGGGGCTCGGGCTGCTGGTGGCGATGACGGTCCCGATGCCCGGCATGTCCCGGGTGGTCCGCCGGCACGCCGCCCGCGCCAAGTCCCCTGCCGCGCCTGCCCCGTTGACGGCGGCACCGGCCCCGGCCGAGCACTTCGCGGCGCCGCGTCCGCGCGCCGCGGCCCGGGTCGGCGAGCACTCCCGCTGACCCGGCGACCGCGCCCGCTCAGTCCGTGGCCACCACCACGGTCCGGGCCGCCTTGTCGTGCAGGCACTGCTGGTACGGCTTGTCCCAGGTGCACCACAGGACGTTGAGCAGCCAGAAGACGAAGCCGCAGCACGGCACGATCTCCGGAAGCGTGTAGACCGCGGCCCGGGTCCAGCCGGCCTGCGTGGTCGGCACCGACCCGTTGGAGAGCATCGCGACCCGGATCTTCATCGCCATCTTGCCGACGGTCTGCCCGCGGCTGGTCAGCATCAGCCCCTCGTAGATCAGATACACCAGCATCGTCACGCCGGAGACCGTCGCCTGCTTGCTGGCCTCGACGTTGCTGGTGCTGAAGTAGTCCACCCAGCCGACGATCGCGTTCATGATCAGGGTGACCGGTACGCCGATGATGATCGCGTCGATGATGCGGGCGACCAGCCGCTTGCCGCGGTTCGCGAGCGGCGGCATCCCGGCCAGCGGATCGGCCCCGTACTCCCCCGCCCCGTAGGGGCCGCCGGCGGGGGGGGCGCCCGGGGG
>NZ_KN708638.1:3076805-3100260 GCF_000805335.1 Streptomyces sp. CT34
GCGGCGGGCCCCCGGGAGGCGGGGTTCCGCCGGGGGGTGGCGGGGGGCCGCCCTCGCCGCCCGGACCGGCGCCCGGCGCGGAGCCGTTGCGCGGTGCGCCGCTCGGAGCGCCGTCCGCCGGGGGCTCCGGCGGGCGCTTCAGGAACGGTTCGTTCTCCGGCGGTTCACCGGGGCCGGGCCCGGGCTGGTCGGTACTCATGGCCCGAGTCGACCCCCTGCGGACGACCGCCGCATCCGGCCACGTCCGTTCGGCGGAGCCGGGCCGCCGGGCCGGGTGACAGGCCGGGTGACGTCGGTCGGGCCGGGTGAGGGGCTCCCCGCTCGCACGGAGCGGGAACCCGGCGAAGGAAGGCGAAGGTCAGCCGGATGCCGGCCGGTCGGCGACGAAGGTGCGGGCGACCTTGTCGTGCCAGCACTGCCGCCACGGCTGGTCGAACAGGCACCAGACGACATTGATCACGCCGACGCCCAGCACCCCGAGCACGCCGTAGAGCAGCCAGCGCTTGATCGCCTGGCCGAGCTCCGGGGTGTCGTGGCTCTCGATGTCCAACACCCTTACGCCGCACAGCTTCTTGCCCAGCGAGCGGCCCCACTTGAGGGTCGGCAGGATCTCCAGGAGACCGCCGCCGATCAGGAAGACGGCCAGGATCGTGAGGAAGACCGGGGCGGTGGTGCCGTCGATCAGATACACCGTCACCGTCTGGCCGGACTGCTTGGCCGCCTCGACCTTGGCGTGGATGTGGTCGGTGACCGTGGACCACATGGGCAGCGCCACCGCCAGGGTGAGCACGGCCAGCACCAGGGTGTCGACCAGCCGGGCCGCGAACCGGCGGCCGAGGGGCGCCGGGTGGCCCTGCTGCGCCTGCGCCGCGGCGAAGAAGACGTCCGAGGACGGCGGCTTCCAGGGGATCACCCCGTCGTCGCCGGGAGCACCGGCACCCGGACCGCTCTGCGGCGGGAAGCCGGCGGACGGCGCGGCCGGGGACTGCTGGGCGGGCGACTGCTGCACGGGCGACTGCTGGGCCGCGGGCCGGTCGGGGGTACCGACGGACGGCAGCGACTGGGGCGTACCACCGGCGGGCGGCGCGGAGTTGGGCTGCCCCTTGGACGGGAGCCGGAAGGCCATCGTCTCGCTCTTGGCGGCGGGCTTGCCGCCGGCGTCCGGCCGTACGGCGCGGAACGCGGTGGTGCCCTGGTCGCCGGACGGCTGGCCGGCACCGGGCCGCACCGCGCGGATGGCGGTGGTGCCCTGGTCGCCGGAGCGGGGGCGGGCCCCCGGGTTGACGGCGCGGATGGCGACCGTCCCGTCGGCGGGAGCGTCGGGCGTGCGCGGCGCGTCCGGGGCCGGGTTGGCGGACGGCGGGGTGCCGGGGCCTTCACCGGGCGCGCCCTCGCCGGTGTCGGCCCCGCGCTGCGGCGGGGGGGGGGCCCAGGAGGCGCCGCCGGCCGGCGTCCCGGCCGGGGCCTGGTCGGGCGAGCCCCAGGAGACCCGGCCGTCCTCGCCGAAACCGCTCTGCCGGGAGGCATCGGCGTGCCAGGAGGCGGCCGGTTCCGGGCCGGAGCCGTGCAGCCGGGCCGGGTCGTCCCAGGCGGGGCCGGGGGCCTCGACCTCGCCGCGGGGACGCACCACCGAGGTCGCGGCGCCGCTCTCCGGGTCCGCCTCGTCCAGGAAGACCGGGCCGGTCTCCTCGACGGAGGCCGGCGCGGGGGTCGGGGCCGGGGTCGCGCCGGGCGGCGGTGCGGGCATCGCCTCGCCCTCGGCCGGGGCCGGGCGGCTGGTGCCCGGCACCCATGCGGCACCGTTCCAGTACCGGATGTAGCCGGGGATGGACGGGTCCGGGTAGAAGCCTGGCGTGGGGCTGCCGCCGGCGGATCCTGAGGTAGGGGCGCTCATGTCCGAAGTCCCGTATCTGTTCTCGGCCTGGTGGGTGTCGGGGTGCAGTCTGCCGCAACGCGGCGTCCACATCTATCAGACCCCGGCTCGCACGGGTGCCCGTGCCCGGTCCCACCACCTGGAAGAGACCCCGGAAAAAAGTTGTACGAACTCGTGTAAGGGTTCGGCGCCCACCGCCTCTCTCCTGTGGCGGGCCCGCTGACGGGTCGCGCACAGGGAATTGGAGAGAGGCGGAACCTATGCACACCGTGGTGGAACGAGAGCTGGAACTGGGCATGGTGCTGTCGCCGGAGCGGAGAATTCCGGTGCCCGCGCGGCTGACCTACCGGACGGACGACCCCTATGCCGTCCATGTCACCTTCCATGTCGGTTCGGACTCCCCCGTCAACTGGACGTTCGCCCGCGAACTGCTCGTCGAGGGCGTCTTCCGGCCGACCGGCGAGGGCGACGTACGGGTCTGGCCGACGAAGCTGGACGGCCGCACTCTGGTCTGCATGGCGCTGGCCTCCCCGGACGGCGACGCGCTGCTGGAGGCACCGGCCGCGGCGGTCTCGGCGTGGCTGGAGCGCACCCTGCGGATCGTGCCGCCGGGGTCCGAGCACACGCACCTGGGCCTCGACAAAGGGCTGAGCGAACTGCTCGCGCTGGCCTCGCGGGACGATGCCCGGCCGGACGCGCCGTGGCCGTCGGACGAGTCCCCGGAGCCCGGGGCGTAAGGGGGTGCCGGTCCGCGCCTTACGCCCCCGTTCACGCCGCTTACGCCCCCGTTCAGTCGCCGCGGTACGCCTCCAGCAGGCGCAGCCAGACCTCGCTGATCGTCGGGTAGGCGGGCACCGCGTGCCAGAGGCGTTCGACGGGGACCTCCCCGGCGACCGCGACGGTGGCGGAGTGCAGCAGTTCACCGACGCCGGGCCCGACGAAGGTGGCCCCGAGCAGCACCTCGCGGCTCAGGTCGACGACGATCCGGGCCCGGCCGCGGTAGCCCTCGGCGTACAGGGACGCGCCGGCCACCGCGCCCAGGTCCTGGTCGACGACGCGGATGCGGTACCCGGCGCGTTCCGCCTCGGCGGCGCTCAGTCCCACCGCGGCGGCCTCGGGGTCGCTGAAGACGACCTGCGGGACGGCGTCGGTGTCGGCGGTGGCGGAGTGTGCGCCCCAGCGGTCGGTCTCCAGGAGGGGGACGCCACGGGCGCGCGCGGCGATCGCGGCGCCGGCGATCCGGGCCTGGTACTTGCCCTGATGGGTGAGGAGGGCACGGTGGTTGACGTCGCCGACGCCGTAGAGCCAGCCGTCGTCCACGGCCTTGACCCGGCAGCTGTCGTCGACGTCCAGCCAGCTGCCGGGCGCGAGGCCGACCGTCTCCAGTCCCAGGTCGTCGGTGCGCGGGGCGCGCCCGGTGGCGATCAGCAGCTCGTCCGCGACGATCTCGCCCTCTTCCCCGCCGTCCAGCACGACGGTGACCGGCCCGCCCGGCGCCTCCCGCCGCACCTCGCGCACCTCGACCCCGGTACGGAGGAACACCCCCGCCTCGGCCAGGGATTCGGCGACCAGGTGCCCGGCGAACGGCTCCATACGGGGCAGCAGCCCGTCACCGCGGACCAGCAGTGTCACGGAGGAACCCAGCGCCCGCCAGGCGGTCGCCATCTCGACGCCCACCACCCCGCCGCCGACGATCACCAGCCGGCCCGGGACGGTCTGCGCGCTGGTGGCGTCCCGGCTGACCCACGGCTTCGCCTCGGCCAGGCCGGGGATACCGGGCAGCATCGGGCGGCTGCCGGTACACACCGCGACCGCGTGCCGGGCGGTCAGCGTCCGCCCGCCGTCGACCGTCACCCGACGTGGCCCGGCCAGCCGCCCGTGCCCCCGTACGAGGTCGACGCCGACCGAGTCCAGCCAGCGGACCTGCCCGTCGTCCTTCCAGTACGAGGCGAACGCGTCGCGGTGGGCGAGCACCGCGGGCGGATCCAGCGGCCCGCCGACCGCCTCGGCCAGACCGGGCACCCGGCGCGCCTCGGAGCGGGCGGTGACCGGCCGGAGCAGGGCCTTGCTGGGCATGCAGGCCCAGTAGGAGCATTCGCCGCCGAGCAGTTCGCTCTCCACGAGGACCGCGCTCAGCCCGGCGGCGTGCACCCGTTCGGCCACGTTCTCGCCGGTGGGCCCGCCGCCCAGCACGATCACGTCGTAGCACTCGTCGCACTCGTCATCGGTCCCGGCGGCCCGGTCCGGCCCCGTCGCTTCGCTCGCTGCCATCGGCGCTCACTCCCCTGCTGGGCATGAGGTGGGCCGGGGCGCGCTGCCCCGAGGCCCTGTCCCGCCATCCTCTGCCCGCGGCGCGCTCAGCGCATCCGGCGGTCGACCGCTTCCTTCGCCTCGGCGAGACCGGCGCCGGTGATCTCCCGGTACAGCTTGATCGCCTGGATCTGCTTGCCCTGCGCCAGCAGCTCGTCGAGCTGCGCCATACGGGGGCCCTGCGGCGCCTCCACACCGGCGTGCTTCAGCAGCCGGTCCACCTTCTCCTCCAGCCGCGCCAGACGCCGCTCCAGCGGTTTGTTGCGGCCGGAGGTAACGGTGGAGCCGACCACGGCGGCGGCAAGCACGAAAACGGCAAGGGGAGTGAGCGTGTCCATGCCGGGAATCCTATGGCCCGCGACGGCCGGCCACGCGCCGACGTCAGGTGGTCCAGGTGGTCAACGCGCCGCTCTTGACGGCGGCGAGGAAGGAGGCCCAGCCGGCCTGCGGGAAGGCGATCGCCGGGCCGTGCGGGACCTTGCTGTCACGGACGGGGACGACGCGGGGGATACCGGGGGCCACTTCGACGCAGTTGCCGCCGTCGCGGTCGCTGTAGCTGCTCCTGATCCACGCCGCGGAGTTGAACTCGTGCGCATCCATGGTGCCGGTGTCCTTCCCTCTGGAGTGGAGCGACCGCGTACCGACCTCAGGCGGTCAACTGCCCGCCCTTGACGGCGGCGACCAAGGAGGCCCAGCCGGCCGCCGGAACCATCAGCGCGGGGCCGCCTGGGTCCTTCGAGTCACGGACGGGGACGACGCCGGGGAAACCGGGGGCCACCTCTACGCAGTTGCCGCCGTTGTCTCCGCTGTAGCTGCTCCTGATCCACGTCGCAGAGTTGAACTCGTGCCTGTCCACGGTGTCCGTACCCTTCCATCGCTTCTTCGATCAGAGCGGCAGACTCATGGGCTGACAGTGCGTCGGCCCTGAGGACATCATAAGTCTGGCCGTGGCGGGCGTAGACGGCCGGATCGTCGTTGAAATGTCCACGGTCCAGCGATTCCGAGTAGACCCAGTCATGCCCGTCAGGCAGCGTGATCAACGACATGGACGTGTTGGGGCGCACGAGCCCGGCGCGACCTGAAGGGGCGATCTGCACCCGGACGTTGGGCCGTTCCCCTACGGCCAGTAGATGTACGCACTGGCCGTACATGGTCTCCGGCCCCCCCACGACATTGCGCAGGCAGCTCTCGTCCAGCACGACGACGTAGAGGGGGCCGTCCGGGGCGAGAAACCGTTGCTGTCGACTCAGTCGCGCCCTGACGCGCTCCGTCACTTCGTCGCCTGTCGTGACGCGGGAGAACAGCGCATGCGCATACTCCTCCGTCTGCAACAGACCTGGCATGACTTGGGTCTGGTACTCCCGCAGGGCAACCGCCATCGCGTCCATGTCGGCACGACGCTGGAACCAATCAGGGTGCGCGACCTCGGGGTACCAGTCGATCCGACCCCACAGCCTTTTCAACACCCCACCAGTTCCCAGTAGTTCGTCGCACTTCTCGGCGTAGGTCTCGTGCGGAACCCGCGTTCCCCGCTCGACCCTTGCCACATGCGACCGGTCGCACGGAATCTTCCTCGCCAGTTCCTCCTGGGTGAGTCCCGCCGCCTCCCGGAAGTGCTTCAGCACCTCCCCGAACACGGCGGCGTTGGTGGCTGCCGTTCCCCCTGTGGCATTGCGTCGGCTCACGCATCCCCCTTTGTGACAGTCGATGAGTGGCACGCGTCATGCATTGCACCCCGGCACTCCGCAGAGCAACGCTGTACCCACCCAACGTAATGGGCCCAGGGCGGAGCCATCCGCCATTCACAGAAGACCCCCGCGACCGAGCGACCGGTCCGGGGGCGTGGCCATCAACCGCAACGGAGTTGACGACGTGATGCACCGTATCGCGAGCCTGTTCCTGCCGCTGCTGCGGCTGTTATTTCCGGCCCCCGGACGGCACCGGGCACCCATCCCGCCGCCCTTCGCCGCGTACCGCCGAGGCACACCGACGGCACGTGCGCTGCCCACCGCCACCCTCCGTCCGCCGGTGCTCCTGCGGAGCGCGGAGAGCCCCCTCCTCCGTCCATACGTCCTCACCGAAACGGAGCGCCGGGAGCGGCGGTTGCGACCCGGACGACGCCGCGCCCTGTGGCTGGCCGTGCACGGTGTCGACATCTGCCCCCACCACACCCACCGAGCGGAGGTGTGCGCCGCATGACGGGTCACACGAACAACGTCCCGCGGCTGCTCCCCTGGGCGAGTCCGGAAGGAAAGCCGTGCTTTCTCCTCCCCGGGGACGGGACCGGGTACGTCTCCCGGCTCGCCGACCGGGTGGAGACGGAGCAGCTCGGCCTGGCCGCCGTACTCATCGAGGAGGCGCGGAAGCTGCTGCACGGACGGGCCTGGACGTCCGGTGAACTGCACCTACTTGCAGTCGAGTTGACCGAATCGCTCGACACCGTGCGACGGGTCGCGGAGAGCCGCGGCGCACGTCTGCCCGTAGCCGGCGACGACATCGACGGCGAGATCGACGGCGACGCGGACGGCGGCGACATGCAGCGCGCCAGCGCGAACCCCGGCTCACCGGTCACCCGGTGAACCGGTGTGGCGCCCCCCGACGGGAAGCAGCGCGACGACGGCACGGCGGCGCGACAGCCGGATGCCGGCCCCGTCCCGCCCCGTCCGCCCCCGTACGCGGGGTGCCGCCTCCGGGCGGTGAGGGACGCCACGGCAGCCAACCGCCCCCGTCGGCCTACGGATTGCCCGGGGGAACCTGGTAGGAACCGGTCCGGTAGCGGCTGCGGAATTCGGCCAGCAGCTCATCGGTCACTTCGGCCCCGGCGCTCACCGCGGCGTGGACGTCACGGAAGTAGTTCTCGTAGCCGGCGGGAGTGTAGAGACACAGGGCGCGTGCGAGGACCGAGCCCGCATTGCGGAAGCCGTGCGGGGTGCCACGGGTCGCGGCGAGCAGATCCCCGGGGCCGGCCGTTACCTCGCCGTCCCCGGTGTGGAGCGTCAACTCTCCCTCAAGGACGTAGAAGTACTCGTCGTGCCCCTCGTGCACGTGCGGTCTGGCACCCATCACTCCCGGGGCGAGACTGAACTCCTCGAAGGCGAAGTGCCCGCCCGTGTGCTCGCCGGTCAACCGGAAGAAGTGCGCGACACCGGCGACGTCTATGAGCTCACCGTCCCGGGGGCGACGCAGCAGCGGACGGGCGGGAATTCGGGACTGGTCATCGGTCATGGGGGCATTGTGACCCCGGGGGGTGCCGGACGGGCGGGAGAGCCACCAAGGGTGACCAACGGCATCCTCGTCCGTCGGCGGACCGGCGTCCCGCCGGGGAGACGTGCCCACGCGGTTCGGGCGGTGGACCGCCGGTCCCCCTGACCCGTCGGACGGCCCCTGGAACCTAGAACAACTTCCCCGGATTAAGAATCCCCAGCGGGTCGAAGACCTGCTTGATGCCGCGGTGCAACGCGATGCCGTCCGGGCCCAGTTCGCGGGCGAGCCAGTCCTTCTTGAGGACGCCCACGCCGTGTTCGCCGGTGATGGTGCCGCCCAGGCGAAGGCCGAGGGCCATGATCTCGTCGAAGGACTCGCGGGCGCGCCGTTCCTCATCGGGGTCGGCGGGGTCGAAGCAGACCAGGGGGTGGGTGTTGCCGTCGCCGGCGTGGGCGCAGACGCCGATGGTCAGGTCGTACTTCTCGGCGATGGCGGTGGTGCCGTCGAGCATGGCGGCGAGCTGGGAGCGCGGTACGCAGACGTCGTCGATGAGCATCGCGGGCTTGATCCGCTCCAGGGCGGTGAAGGTCAACCGGCGGGCCTGGAGGAGGAGTTCGGACTCCGCGGGGTCCTCGGCGGGGACTACCTGGGTGGCGCCGGCCGCCTCGCACAGGGCGCCGACGGCGGCGAGGTCGGCGGCCGGGTCCGGGGTGTCGAAGGCGGCCAGCAGCAGTACCTCGGTGGTCTCCGGCAGCCCCATCTGCGCCATGGCGTTGACCGCGCGGATGCTGGTGCGGTCCATCAGCTCCAGGAGGGAGGGGGTGTGGCCGCCGGCCATGATGGCGCAGACCGCCTCGCCGGCGGCGGAGACGGAGGCGAACTCGGCGACCATGGCGAGCTGTTGGGGCGGGGTGGGCCGCAAGGCCAGGGTGGCGCGGACGACGACGCCGAGGCTGCCCTCGGAGCCGACGAAGAGGCGGGTCAGGTCGTAGCCGGCGACGCCCTTGGCGGTGCGGCGGCCGGTGGTGATCAGCCGGCCGTCGGCGAGGACGACGTCCAGACCGAGGACGTACTCGGCGGTGACCCCGTATTTCACGCAGCACAGGCCGCCGGCCGCGGTGCCGATGTTGCCGCCGATGGTGCACATCTCCCAGCTGGAGGGGTCCGGCGGGTAGTACAGGCCGTGCTCGGCCACGGCGCGGGAGAGGACGGCGTTGACGACGCCGGGCTCGACGACCGCTATCCGGTCGACGGGGTTGATCTCCAGGATGCGGTCCATCTTGACGAGGGAGAGGACGACGCAGCCGTCGGTGGCGTTGGCGGCGCCGGAGACGCCGGTGCGGGCGCCCTGCGGGACGACCGGGACGCGCAGCGCGGTCGCGGTGCGCATCACGTGCTGGACCTGTTCGACGGTGCGCGGCAGGACGACGGCGGCGGGCGCGCCGGCCGCGCAGAAGTTGGCGGTGTCCCGGGCGTAGGAGGCGGTGACGTCGGGGTCGGTGAGCAAGGCTTCGTCGGGGAGCCCGGTGCGCAGGCGTTCGATGAGGTCCATGTGCTCAGCGTCGCATCCGTGGGCCGTACACGGAAGATCGTGTACGGCCCACGGAGCGGGCCGGCCCGGCGGCGGGACGGCGCCGCCCGGAGCCGGGTCAGAGGTTGCCGCGCCGGTCCTGCTCGCGCTCGATGGCCTCGAAGAGCGCCTTGAAGTTGCCCTTGCCGAAGCCGAGGGAGCCGTGCCGCTCGATCATCTCGAAGAAGACGGTCGGGCGGTCCTGGACCGGCTTGGTGAAGATCTGGAGCAGGTAGCCGTCCTCGTCGCGGTCGGCGAGGATCTTCAGCTCGCGCAGCTCGTCGAGGGGGACGCGGGTCTCGCCGACCCACTCGCCGAGGGTGTCGTAGTACGAGTCGGGCACGTCGAGGAACTCCACGCCCGCCGCCCGCATCTGACGGACCGTCGAGACGATGTCGTTGGTGGCCAGCGCGATGTGCTGGACGCCGGGGCCGCCGTAGAACTCCAGGTACTCGTCGATCTGCGACTTCTTCTTGGCGATGGCGGGCTCGTTGATCGGGAACTTGACCTTCTTGGTGCCGTCCGCGACCACCTTGGACATCAGGGCGGAGTACTCGGTGGCGATGTCGTCGCCGACGAACTCCTTCATGTTGGTGAAGCCCATGACCTTGTTGTAGAAGGCGACCCACTCGTTCATCCGGCCGAGCTCGACATTGCCGACGCAGTGGTCGATCGTGTGGAAGAAGCGCTTCGCCGGAGGGGCGACGACCGGGTCGGCGGCGACGTAACCCGGCAGGTACGGGCCGTCGTAGCCGGAGCGCTCGACGAGGGTGTGCCGGGTCCGGCCATAGGTGGCGATCGCGGCCCGCACGACGGTGCCGTGCTCGTCCTTGGTCTCGTACGGCTCCGTAAGGCCCCGCGCGCCGTGCTCGACGGCGTAGGCGTACGCGGCGCGGGCGTCCGGTACCTCGATGGCGAGGTCGACGACGCCGTCGCCGTGCGCCGCCACATGGTCCGCGAGGAAGCGGCCCCAGTCGGTGGTGGGCTTGACGACGGAGGTGAACACGAACCGGGCACCGCCGGATTCGAGCACGTAACTGGCCGTCTCGCGGCTGCCGTTCTCCGGTCCGCGGTAGGCGACGCGCTTCATGCCGAAGGCGGTGGAGTAGTAGTGCGCGGCCTGCTTGGCGTTGCCGACGGCGAAGACGACCGCGTCCATCCCCTTGACCGGGAAGGGGTCCGCCTGCCGGGCCGTGCCGGGGATGGTGGGCTGGGTGTGCATCGTGGTGTCTGCCATGGCCGCAGAGTCCCTCCGATCCGCAAGGTGCGCAATACTTTGTGTATTGGCTGGGCATTATGCATAGCGATCGGGCGGTAGCACCGGGCGATCTGCACATGATGACCATCGAAATCGGAGGCTGCGGCCATGGCGATCGATCATTTGGACGGGGCCCTGCTGGAGCTGCTCGCCCGGGAGCCGCGGATCGGCGTCCTGGAGGCGTCCCGGCGGCTGGGGGTGGCCCGCGGGACGGTGCAGGCGCGGCTGGACCGCCTTCAGTCGAATGGAGTGATCAGGGGCTTCGGGCCGGACGTGGACCCGGCGGCGCTGGGCTATCCGGTGACCGCGTTCGCGACGCTGGAGATCAAACAGGGCCAGGGCAGCGCCATCCGGGCCCACTTGGCGACCGTACCGGAAGTACTGGAGCTGCATACAACGACGGGACACGGGGACATGCTCTGCAGGCTCGTAGCGCGCTCGAACGCCGATCTGCAGCGGGTGATCGACCGGGTTGTGGGCTTTGATGGCATCGTGCGGGCTTCGACGGCGATTGTGATGGAAAATCCCGTTCCGCTGCGGATCATCCCGCTGGTGCAGCAGGCGGCGGGGGACTGAGCGGCGGCGGGCGGCGACCGGGCGCGGCGGGCGGGCCGGAGCGGGGCGAGCGACCGAGGAGGCGACGGGTGAGCTTCTGGGAGTACGTCGGCAGCCGGCACGTCCAGCTGCTGACGGACACGTATCAGCACGCCAGCGCGGTCTTCCAGTGCATGGTGATCGCGACCGTGCTGGGCGTGGCCATCGGTGTCGCCACCTACCGCAGCGAATGGGCCGGCGCGCTCGCCACCACCGCCACCGCCACGATCCTGACCATCCCGTCGCTGGCCCTGATCGGTCTGCTGATCCCGATCGTCGGCCTCGGCGTCGCGCCGACCGTCGTCGCGCTGACGCTGTACGGACTGCTGCCGGTCGTCCGGAACGCCATCGTGGGGCTGCGCGGGGTGGATCCGGCGCTGGTCGACGCGGCCAAGGGCATCGGGATGTCCCGCGCCGCCCGGCTCTTCCGCGTCGAACTCCCGCTGGCCTGGCCGCCGATCCTCACCGGCATCCGGGTCGCCACGCAGATGCTGATGGGCATCGCGGCCATCGCCGCGTTCGCCTCCGGCCCCGGCCTCGGCAACGAGATCTTCCGCGGCATCGCCTCGCTGGGCAGCGCCAACTCGCTCAACCAGGTGCTCTCCGGAACGCTCGGGATCGCCGTCCTCGCCCTCCTCTTCGACGCCGCCTACGTCCTGATCGGACGCCTGACCATCCCCAGGGGGATCCGTGCCTGAGTCGTACGGGAACGGCAGCACCACGGAACCCGCGGCACCGGCGCCGAAGCCGGCCACCGCGGGCGCCGGCATCCGGCTGGAGAACCTCACCAAGGTCTATCCGGGCACCGCGGGGCCGGCCGTCGACAACGTCACCCTGGACATCAGGGCCGGCGAGACGGTGATCTTCGTCGGGCCGTCCGGCTGCGGGAAGTCCACCACGCTCAAGATGATCAACCGGCTGATCGAGCCGACCTCCGGGCGGATCCGGATCGGCGACGAGGACGTCACCGACATCGACCCGGTCAAGCTGCGCCGCAAGGTCGGCTACGCGATCCAGGCGTCCGGCCTGTTCCCGCACATGACGGTCGCGCAGAACATCGCCCTGGTACCGAAGATGATCGGCTGGTCCGCGGCGCGGACGAAGAAGCGGGTCGAGGAGATGCTCGACCTGGTCGGCCTGGACCCCGGAGAGTTCCACGGGCGCTACCCGCGGCAGCTCTCCGGCGGGCAGCAGCAGCGCGTCGGGGTGGCCCGGGCGCTGGCCGCCGACCCGCCGGTGCTGCTGATGGACGAGCCGTTCGGCGCGGTCGACCCGATCACCCGCGACCACCTCCAGGACGAACTGATCCGGCTCCAGCACGAGCTGCACAAGACCATCGTCTTCGTCACCCATGACTTCGACGAGGCGATCAAGCTCGGCGACCGGATCGCGGTGCTCCGCGAGCGCTCGCACATCGCCCAGTTCGACACCCCCGAGGCGATCCTCACCAACCCGGCGGACGACTTCGTCTCCGGGTTCGTGGGCGCCGGGGCGGCGCTCAAGCGGCTGAACCTGACCCGGGTCCGGGACGTGGGCGTCGTCGACTTCCCCACCGCCCGGATCGACGACCCGCTCCAGTCGATCTTCGATCTGCTGCGCGACGGCACCACCAACGAACTGCTGCTGCTGGACCGGCACAGCCGCCCGTACAAGTGGCTGCGCCGCGGCGACCTCTCGCGGGCCAAGCAGTCGCTGGCGCGGGCCGGGACCCTGGTCGCCGACACGGTCACCCGGGACGCGACGCTGCGGGACGCGCTGGAGGCGGTGCTGACCGACAACGCGGGCCGGGTCGCGGTCACCGGGCGGCGCGGCGAGTACATCGGTGTGGTCGACATGGAGACGCTGATGAACAACGTCCATGAACTGCTGGAGGCGGACCGCCTGGAGGCCATGGAGCACCAGCACGAGCTCCAGCTCCAGCGCGCCCACCGCACCCAGCTCGCCCAGGAGGGCCTCAACGGCGCGGGCGGGCCCGAGGGCGGCGCGGGAGGCCGGGCATGACGGCGGGCGCCGGCGGCGGGGCCCGCCGGGAGCCACCGCGGGGCGGCGAGCGGCCCGCGATGGCGCTGCCCGACAAGGAGGAGGCGGCGGACCGCGAGCTGGCGGCCGGAGAGACGCCCGCACCCTCGGCGGCCGGTGGGGAGCGCCGGATCAGCTGGCAGAAGTGGACGTTCATGCCGTCCTTCCTCGTCCTCGCGCTGCTCGCCACCTGGCTGTGGTTCCGCGGCGCCGGGCTGGACTCCATCGCCCACCAGGCGGTCGACCACGGCAAGGTGTGGCTGGCGCTGCGCCAGCACATCCAACTCACCGCCGTCTCCACCTTCTTCGTCCTGGTCATCGCGATCCCGCTGGGCATCGCGCTGACCCGGGCCCGGCTGCGCCGGCTCACGCCGTTCGCGATGGCCTTCGCCAACCTGGGGCAGGCGGTGCCGGCGCTGGGCCTGCTGGTGCTGCTGGTCATCTGGCTGGGCATCGGGGCCCGTTCGGCGATCGTGGGCATGGTGATCTACGCCGTGCTGCCGGTGCTGGCCAACACCATCGCCGGGCTGCGCGGGATCGACCCGACGCTGACCGAGGCCGCCCGGGGCATCGGGATGTCCCCCATGGGCGTCCTGGGCCGGGTCGAACTCCCGCTGGCCGTACCGCTGATCCTGGCCGGGGTGCGGACCGCGCTGGTGCTGAACGTGGGCACCGCGACGCTGGCCACCTTCGGCGGGGGCGGCGGGCTGGGCGACCTGATCTCGGCGGGCATCATCACCCAGCGGATGCCGGTACTCGTCCTCGGGTCGGTACTGACCGTGGCGCTGGCACTGCTCGTCGAATGGCTGGCGTCGCTGGCCGAGCTGCTGCTGCGGCCCCGCGGGCTGGAGGTGACGGCCTGATGGCGCGCCGCGGTGCCCGCCGGCGGGGGCGCGCCCTGGCGCCGGTCTGCGCGCTACTGCTGGCGCTGGCCGCGCCGGCCGGCTGCGGACTGGTCAGCGGCAGCCCGATGTCCGACGACGTCAAACCCGGTACGGTCGGCCGGGGCCTGCCCCTCAAGGACGCCCAACTCACCGTCACCTCCAAGGAGTTCACCGAACAGATCATCCTCGGCCAGATCATGGGCCTGGTCTTCAAGGCGGCCGGCGCCACGGTCGTCGACAAGACCAACATCCAGGGCACCATCGGCGCCCGCGAGGCGGTGCGCACCGGCACCGCGGACGGCATGTACGAGTACACCGGCACCGGCTGGATCACCCACCTCGGTCACACCAGGCCGATCCCCGACGTGCAGAAGCAGTGGGAGGCCGTACGGGACGCGGACCGGAGGAACGGCATCGTGTGGCTGCCGCAGTCGCGGCTCAACAACACCTACGCGCTGGCGCTGAACGCCGCCCACGACCGGAAGTACCGGGTCCGTACCCTCTCCGACGTCGCCGCGCTGCTGAAGCGGGACCCGGGCGCGGTCACCCTGTGCGTGGAGAACGAGTTCGCCACCCGCAACGACGGGCTGCCCGGCATGGCGCGGGCGTACGGCATGAACATCCCGTCCGGCAACATCCGCAAGATGACCGGCGGCGTGGTCTACACCGAGGCGTCCCAGGGGAAGTCCTGCACCTTCGGCGAGGTCTTCACCACCGACGGGCGGATCAAGGTGATGGGCCTGACCGTGCTCGACGACGACAAGCACTTCTTCCCGAACTACAACGCGGCGCCGGAGATCAACGCCAGGACGCTGGCGAAGTACCCGCAGATCGCCGGGGTACTGGCGCCGGTGACCCGGGCGCTGGACAACACCGTCGCCCAGTCGCTCAACCGCAAGGTCGACGTGGAGGGCAGGGACCCGCACGACGTCGCCAAGAAGTGGCTGGTCGACGAGGGGTTCATCAAGGAGGGCTGAGGACCGGGGAGAGCTGAGGACCGGGGCGGGGTGAGGATCAGGGAGGCGTAGGGGTCAGGGAGGGCTGCGGGCCGTCCGGGGCGCCGGTCAGCAGGTGGGGACGGCGCCGCCGGTGCGGAGCGCCTTGAGGGCGTCGACCGCGCCGCCGAGCGTGGTGACGGGGATCAGCCGCATACCGCGCGGGAGTTCGGCGCGGGCGTCGGTGCACTCCTGGCGGGGCACGAGGAAGACCGTGGCGCCGTCGCGGTGCGCGGCCTGGGTCTTGAGCGGCACGCCGCCGACCGCGCCGACCGACCCGCCGGCGTCGATGGTGCCGGTCCCGGCGACGGTCCGGCCGCCGGTCAGGTCGTGCCCGGCGCCGTCGCCGTCGATCTTGTCGATGATCCCGAGGGCGAACATCAGGCCGGCGCTGGGCCCGCCGACGTCCGCCAGGCTCAGGGCGACCTTGACGTCCTTCGGCGACTTGTGGAGCTGCCCGAGGGCCGCGCGGGTGGCGCTGTCCTGGGACTGCTTCATCTGCTCCGCGTTGTGCTCGGCGATCTCCTCGGTGTTGTTGCCCACCGGGTAGACCGACTGGCGCGGCATCACGGCCTGGTCCGTGCGGAACCACGCGGTGACGAGGTCCGGCAGGTGGACGGAGGCGTCCGGGCCGGTGGCGGTGATGGAGGTCATCCGCAGCTGCCCGCTGGTGGCGCGGGTGCCGGCGCCGGAGATGGTGATCACCGGCTTGCCCTTGTCGTCGCCGAGGACATTGGCCGTGATACCCGGATACGCGACCGAGTACGGCAGCGGTGCGAGCGCCGCGGTGACGAGGACGGCGAGGACGAGGGCGGCGCAGATCAGCAGGGCGCGGGCGCGTGAGGACACCCCGCCAGCCTAAATGACCCTCGCCCCACCGGCCCCGCGCACACCGCAGTGCCACAGGGTCGCCACACGGGGTACCCCTGGTCGCCACCCGGGGCGGGGTGCCGTACGGGTCGACTTACGGGGCATGCCGTACGGGTCGGCTTACGGGCAGGTCCGCCGCAGGCCTCAGCGCAGCGCGTCGGCCACTTCGCGGGCCGCCTCGACGACCCGGTGTCCGACCCGTTCGCCGACGGTGTCCGCGAGCATCACCACGCCCACACTCCCCTCGATACCGCTGACCCCGAGCAGCGGCGCCGCGGCACCGCTCGCGCCGGCCTCCAACTCCCCGTGCGTCAGGGCGAGTCCGGAATCGTGCAGCCGGCCCTGGCGGGCCTTGAGGATGGCCCGCCCGGCGGCCCCGCGGTCCAGCGGGTGGCGGAATCCGGCCCGGTAGGCGACGTGGTAGTCGGTCCAGGTCGGCTCGACGACCGCGACGGCCAGCGCCTCGGCGCCGTCGACGAGGGTGAGGTGCGCGGTGGCGCCGACGTCCTCGGCCAGCGCCCGCAGCGCGGGCAGCGCGGCCTCCCTGACCAGCGGGTGCACCTGGCGGCCCAGGCGCAGCACGCCCAGGCCGACCCTGGCCCGGCCGCCGGCGTCGCGGCGCACCAGGGCGTGCTGCTCCAGCGTCGCCAGCAGGCGGTAGACCACGGTGCGGTTGACGCCGAGCTTGTGGGAGAGCTCGGTCACGGTCAGCCCGTGGTCGGTGTCGGCGAGGAGTTTGAGGACACGAAGTCCCCGGTCGAGTGTCTGGGAGGTCTCTGCGGTCACGACGCCCCTCCTGAAGTGAGTGGCGGCGTCCGTACGCGGCGCGCTGAGGTCCCGGAGCAGCGCGCAAAGAGCCGCCGGCCGCTGGCACCGGCTGCGTCCGCGGCGGCGCTGCCACGGGGCGTGTGCGTGAGCGGGACAGTAGCGAGCCGGTCCGCTCAGCGGAAGAGTCCGTCCAGAATCCGGGCTTCCGCGCCCGGAACATCCCTGTTCATCCGCCCGGAACGCCATCCTGGCCGAAAGGTGGGCGCCTCGCCGTTACCCGGTCGTGACCCCGGCGGGGCGGAAGCACCGCCCCGCCGGGGTCCGGTCCACGGGGACCCGACGGGGGTGCTCAGCGCATCCGCGTGGCCCACTCCCGCACCTTCTTGATGCGCTCGTTGAGCTGCCCGGCCGTCGCCTCCGCGCTCGGCGGCCCGCCGCACACCCGGCGCAGCTCGGTGTGGATCACCCCGTGCGGCTTGCCGCTCTGGTGGACATAGGCGCCCACCAGCGTGTTGAGCTGCTTGCGCAGCTCCAGCAGCTCCTTGTGCGTGACCACCGGCCGCCGCTCGGCCGGCATCTCCAGCAGATCCGCCTCCGCGTCCGGCTTCTTCCGGCTGTGCGCTATCTGCCGTGCCTGCCGCTTCTGGAGCAGCATCTGCACCTGGTCGGGCTCCAGCAGGCCGGGGATGCCGAGGTAGTCCTGCTCCTCCTCGCTGCCCGCGTGCGCCTGCATGCCGAACTCGGCGCCGTCGTAGAGCACCCGGTCGAAGACCGCCTCCGACTCCAGTGCCTCGAACGAGAACTGCTCCTGCTCCCCGGTCTCCTCGTCCTGCGCCTTGTTCGCCTCGTCCATCTCCTTCTCGGACTCGGCGTACGGGTCCTCCTCGCCGTCCTTCTTCGGCTTGTCCAGGACGTGGTCGCGCTCGACCTCCATCTCGTTGGCGAAGCCGAGCAGCATCGGGACGGTGGGCAGGAAGACGGACGCGGTCTCACCGCGCTTGCGGGACCGGACGAAGCGCCCCACCGCCTGCGCGAAGAACAGCGGCGTGGAGATCGTGGTGGCGTAGACGCCGACCGCGAGCCGGGGCACGTCCACGCCCTCGGACACCATCCGGACCGCGACCATCCAGCGGTCGTCGGAGTGCGAGAAGTCGTCGATGCGCTGCGAGGCGCCCGCGTCGTCGGACAGCACGAGGGTCGCGCCCCGGCCGGTGATCTCCCGGATCAGCTTGGCGTACGCGCGGGCCTGCTCCTGGTCGGACGCGATGACCAGCGCACCGGCGTCCGGGATGCCCTTCCTGACCTCGGTCAGCCGCCGGTCGGCGGCCCGCAGCACATTGGGCATCCACTCGCCGCGCGGGTCCAGCGCGGTGCGCCACGCCTGCGAGACCGCGTCCTTGGTCATCGGCTCGCCGAGCCGCGCCGCGATCTCGTCACCGGCCTTCGTGCGCCAGCGCATGTTCCCGCTGTAGGAGAGGAAGATGACCGGCCGGACGACGCCGTCGGCGAGCGCGTTCCCGTAGCCGTAGGTGTAGTCCGCCGCCGACCGGCGGATCCCGTCGTTGCCCTCCTCGTACGCCACGAACGGGATGGGGTTGGTGTCGGACCGGAAGGGCGTACCGGTCAGCGCCAGCCGCCGGGTCGCCGGCTCGAACGCCTCCAGGCACGCCTCGCCCCACGACTTCGAGTCGCCGGCGTGGTGGATCTCGTCGAGGATGACCAGCGTCTTGCGCTGCTCGATGCGGTTGCGGTGCAGCATCGGCCGCACCCCGACACCGGCGTAGGTGATCGCGATGCCGTGGTACTCGCGGCCCAACGGCCCCGCGCTGTACTCCGGATCGAGCTTGATCCCGATCCGGGCCGCGGCCTCCGCCCACTGCTTCTTCAGGTGCTCGGTCGGTGCGACGACGGTCACCTGCTGCACGACGTGGTGGTGCAAGAGCCACGAGGCGAGGGTGAGCGCGAACGTGGTCTTGCCGGCGCCGGGCGTCGCCACGGCGAGGAAGTCTCTCGGCTGGGTCTGGATGTACCGGTCCATGGCCGCCTGCTGCCAGGCCCGCAGCTTGTTCGCGGTACCCCAGGGGGCCCGGCCCGGGAAGGCCGGGGACAGGTGATGGCTGTTGGTGGCGCTGGTGGTGGTAGTCACGGTCTCCGTCGGGCTGAACTCGGCGATCGGCAACCGCGTCAGCCTACCCGTGCGCCGCATCCCGCTCGGCGGATACCGCACGGTCCCACCCGGGGGTGGGAGCGAGGTCACATCGGCGCCGACGCCTCGCGCAGCACACGCAGCCGGGCGGCGATCTCACCGGTGTCATCGGCCGCACCGGTGGCCACATCAATGACCAGTACGTATGCCTCGTCCTGGTCGACGTCGACCATGTCAACGTCGTTGATATCGAGGAACACGACGATATCGAGGAACACGACGGCGCTCATCCACGCCATCCGCTTGCTGCCATCGATTTGTCGCCATCGATCAGCGGGGGGTTGGTGACCAGGGAATGGTGACCAGGGACTGGAGGTACCACTCACCGACGACCGGCCTTGGGACGCAGCCGGCTCGACAATGCCGCGCCGGTCGCCGCGACCACCGCCGTCCCCACGAAGACGGCCACGAACGCCACGTTCCCCAGCGCGTCCGACATCTGGCAGGGCGGAGTTGCCGCCCGCCTCCTGAGGCCGCCCCGGCACCGCCGGCGGCCGTTCGTGAACCGCGTGTTGCAGCATCGTGGCGGCCCGCCCGGAACCCTTGCCCGGCCCCCTACCGCGCGGCCTAGAGTCGGGAACGCACCGCAAACCCGGCCGTGTGCCCGAGTGGTTCAGGGGCTCGCCTGCAAAGCGAGTTACGTGGGTTCGAATCCCGCCACGGCCTCCAAGAAGACACCCGCGCGCCCGCATGGTTCAGGGGCTCGCCCGCACCGCATCGACCAGCGGGCTGCGCCCGCGGAGAGCCACGCGGATTCGATTCCCGCCACGGCCTCTTTTCGCGCGGCACGACACGGCGTGCCGCGCACGCGCTGCGGCGCAGCCACCGGAAGGCGGCCCCCACGACCGCGGGGACCGCCTTCCGGTGCGGGTGGCCCCCGGTCCTCCCGATCCCGCCGGTCCCTCCTGGCCCGCCCCGTGCCGTCCCGTACCGCATCGCTGCCCCCTCGCAGACTCGACAGTGGTCCGACGCGGCACCGCTCCACCGTCGGCGCTGCCGCATTCGCGTCTCACATCCCGCATCCAAAACCACGGTAAGTGACGCCACTGACAACGGCCGTGACGGAGGGTGCAAACGTAGGGCGGGGAACGTAGATCGGGGAACGCAGGTCAGAGAACGCAGACCGAGGAAGGCGGGTCGGAGAACGCGGGTCGCGGGCGGCCCGGCCGCGACCACCGGGCCGACCGCCCCCGGCCGCCGGTTACTGCCGCGGTGTCTGGGCCACCGCTGCCTGTGGGCGGATCGGCAGGCGGCCGATCGGGCGGCCGGTGGCGGCGCGGACCGCGGAGGCCACCGCGGCCGGTGCGGTGACGACCGGTACCGCGCTGGCGGGCTTGGCGCCGAACGGGGCGACCACATCGCGCTCCTCGACGAGCTTGACGATCCGGATGTCCGGGGCGTCCAGCGCGGTCGGCAGCGCATAGCCGGTCAGGTCCGGGTGGCGGACCTGACCGCGGGTGGTGCGCAGGTTCTCCATCAGGGCGGCGCCCAGCCCCTGGGTGACCCCGGCCTCGATACGGGCCCGCAGCTGGGCCGGGTTGAGCACCCGGCCCACATCCTGGGCCACGGTCATCTCGACGACCCGGATGGTGCCCAGTTCGATGTCGACGTCCGCGACACAGCGGATGGCGCAGAAGGCGAGCCCGACGAACGCGTCGCCCTGGCCGGTGTCGTCCAGCGGCTCGGTGGGATGCGGCCGGCACTGGGCGGTGGCCCACAGCTCCTTGCCGTCCAGCGCCTCGGCGACGGTGGTGCTGAGCACCCCGTCGTAGGAGGTGATCTTGCCGTCGGTGATCTGGAGCAGCTCGGTGGACATCCCGAACTTGTGGGCCAGCGGCTGGAGGAGCTGGGTGCGGACCATCTTCGCGGCCCGTTCGACCGCCCCGCCGGAGACCCAGGTGTGCCGCCCGTGGCAGGCCCGGCCGGCCGGCGGCTGGTCGGTGTCGACGCCCGCGACGTGCACGTCCTCGACACCCAGGGTCTCCTGGACGATCTGCCGCGCCAGGGTGGAGAACCCGGAACCGGTCTCCACGGCCGCGCAGATGACGGTGGCGACCGAGCCGCTGACCTTGACGGTGGCGGTGGACACCTCGTCGGCGCCCTCCGCGCCCAGCATGTGCACCATGCCCAGGGCGTAGCCGACACCGCGCCGCACCGCGCCGGGCTCGCCCGCGCCCTCGGGCCCGCCCGGCAGCAGCCACTCCGCCTCCGGGGTGTCCTTGGGCAGCTCGGGCAGCGGCGCCTCCTTGACGGCGCGCAGCAGTTCGGCGACCGGTGCGGGGCAGGTGACGGTCTGCCCGGTGGGGAGCAGATCGCCGGTGGCCATGATGTTGCGCAGCCGGATCTCGTCGGGCTCCAGGCCCAGTTGGGCGGCGAGCTTGTCCATCTGGCCCTCGTAGGCGGCGCAGACCTGGAGCGCCCCCTCCCCGCGCATGTGGCCGGACGGCGGGTTGTTGGTGCGCACCGCCCAGCCCTCGACGACGGCGTGCGGGACGACGTACGGGCCGCAGGCGAACGAGACGGCGGCGGCCAGCGCCTCGGCGGAGGTCTCCGCGTAGGCGCCGGCGTCCATCAGGATCTGCGCCTCGACCTTGACCAGCTTGCCCTCGGCGTCGGCGTGGTGCCGGTAGCGCAGCAGCGTGGGGTGGCGGTGGGAGTGCGCGAGGAAGGACTCCTCCCGGGTGGCGGCCAGTTTGACCGGGCAGCCCGTGCGCAGCGCCAGCAGCCCCAGGGACAGCTGGATGCCGGGGTCCTCGCGGTCGGCGGTGGCGCCGGGCACGCCGGTCACCACGACCTTGACCTGATCCGGCTCCAGCCCGAAGGAGGCGGCGGCCAGATCGCGGTCGGCGTGCGGGTCCGTGGAGGCGGTGTAGATCTCCACCCCGCCGTCGGGGCGCGGCACCGCGAGCCCGGCCTCGGCCCCGATGGGCGCCGGGTCCTGCCGGCCGATCCGGTAGAACCCCTCCACCATGACCTCGCCGACCGCCTCGGGGTCGCCGAAGCGGAGCGGGATGTGCCGGATGAGGTTGCCGTCGGGGTGCAACGGCTCGGCGTCGAAGGCGAGTTGGGGATCGGTGACGGCGTCCAGCGGCTCGTACTCGACGGCGATGGCGGCGGCGGCCAGCCGTGCCGTGTCCGGATGGTCGGCGGCCACCGCGGCGATCGGCTCACCGTGGTGGCGGACCTCGTCGTGGGCGAAGACCGGCCGGTCGGCGGTGCCCCGGCCGTACCCCTTGTCGCCGGGCACGTCCTCGTGCGTGACCACCGCGCGCACGCCCGGCATCTCGGTCGCGTACCGGGTGTCGACGGACCGGATCCGCGCGCGGGGGTGCGGGGAGCGCAGCACCGCCGCCCACAGCAGCCCCTCCGCCCACAGGTCCGCGGCGTACGGGAAGGTGCCCTCGGTCTTCGCCGGTGCGTCGGCCGACGGCAGCGAGACGCCCAGGCCGTGCGGCGGCTCCTCGACGGGGATCTGGACGCCCGCTGCGGGTGTCGCGGTGACGGCGCCCGCGCCGTCGCTCGTACCACTCATGCCGATCCCTCGCTTCGCCCGCCCCCGCGTGCGCGGGGCGCGCCCCCTTCGACAACTCTCCCCCGGTCCGCGGCCGGTGGGACCCGCATGCTGCGCTCGCTCACCCGGTACCCCCCGGCTGCGGATCCTGGTGCGGTGCGCCCTCCATCGGGTCGGCGGGTCCCGCCTGGTGGGGGATGCGCGCGGTTTCGGCCGGCGCCTCGGGGGCGGTTCCGGCGGTCTCGGCCGCCTCGGCGCGGGCCTTGACGACGTCGGCGACGGCGTCCAGGACGCCCCGGTAGCCGGAGCAGCGGCAGAGGTTGCCGCAGAGCGCCTTGCGGGTCTCCAGCTCCGTGGGGGCGTGGTTGCCCTCCAGGAGGTCGTGCACGGTCATCGCCATGCCCGGTACGCAGAAGCCGCACTGCACGGCCCCGGACGCGGCCAGGGCGCGCTGCACGTCGGAGGGCACGCCGTGCTGTGCGAGCCCCTCGACGGTGCGGACCTCGCTGCCCGCCGTGGTGGCGGCGGGCACCAGGCAGGAGGCGACCAGCCGCCCGTCCACCTGGACCGAGCAGGCCCCGCACTCCCCCTGGGAGCAGCCGTCCTTGGCGCCGGCCAGGCCGAGCCGCTCGCGCAGCACGTAGAGCAGCGACTCGCCGATCCAGGCGTCGGTGACCGGCCGGTCGACGCCGTTGACCCGCAGCACGTAGGAGATCGCGGGGTGTTCGTCGTGGGCGTCGGGCGCCTCGGGGTCGCCGGGGGCCGCGGCGGGGTGCGCCTCGGGGACCGCGAGGGCGGGTCCGGCCGGTACGGGCGCTTCGGCCGGTACAGGCGGTTCGGCCGGATCGGGGGTGTTTGCGGCATCCGCCGGGCCGGTCGGTCCGGCGGGCCCGGGGTCCGCCGCGGGGCGGGGCGCCGCGGCGGGGGCGGGCGCCGCGGCCGTCGCCTCGGCGGGCTCCCCGGGGGCGTCGGCGGCCTCGGCGGCACCGGGGGCGTCCGCGGCGTCGGCGCCGGCCGGCCCGGGGGGCGCGACGGGCGCGGGGTGCGCCACCGGCGCGGGGTGCCCGGCCGGAGCGCCGTGCCCGGCGGGCGCGTCCCCGGCCGCCGGCGCGGCGGACGCCGCGCCGGCGTCGATCATGAACTCGCCGGAGGTGTCCGGCTGTTCGCCGTCCGCCGCCGGGATCGTCCAGCCCCCGGTGGCGCCGGACGCGGGGGCGTCCGCGGCGGCCTCCTGGTGGGCGGCCGGCTCCTCCTGGGGCTGGGCCGGCGGCCACTGGGCCAGCGCGTCGGCCGGCAGCGACCAGTGCCCGGTCGCCCCGCCCGTCCCGGTGGTCGGGGTGGGCTCCGACGGATACGGGTCCGCCGCGGGGGCCGCGAACGGCTCCCCCGCGCC
>NZ_KN708638.1:3100294-3103892 GCF_000805335.1 Streptomyces sp. CT34
GGCGCCGCCGGTGTCGGCAGTCCCGCCGCCGCTCGTGGCGTTCAGGCCGGCCGCGAGGTTCCAGTGCCCGGTGCCGCCCGGCTGCCCGGCGCCGGCCGCGGGCCCGGCGGCGTCGTGCGGCGCCGCGCCGTAACCGCCGTACCCGCCGTCCTCGTAGAGCGCGGCGCCGCCGGGCCCGGTCCGCCGGTCGTCGCCGACCAGGTACTCGCCGGACTCCTCCAGGACGTCGTCCGCCGCCGGGACCGTCCAGGCCGCGCCGGTGGCCTCCGCGCTGCCCGCGACGGGCCAGTCGACCTGCTCACCGCCCCACGGCCGGGCCGCTTCCGGGGCGCCCGCCTGATAGCCCGCGGACGGGTCCCGGTGGGCCGGGGAGTGCTCCGCCCGGTCCGTCGCGGCGTACCCGGCGGACGGGTCGGCGTATCCGGCCGACGGGTCCGCGAACGGCATCGTCCACTGCCCGGTCGCCGCCGGGTCGGTGCCCGCGCCGGCAACCGGGGGCGCGGCGGTGTGCTGGGTGAACGAGGCCGGCGGGGTGTAGCCGTGGCCGGGCGCGGCGAGCGGGTCCTGGCCCGGAGTGCCGTACCCGGCCCCGTACGCCCCCGTGGTGAAGCCTTCCGGGAGCTGGACGAAGGCGGTCGCCTCCGACTCGTACTCGCCGCCCTGCGGGAGCCGCTGCCAGCCCTGTTCGGGGTGCGGCTGCCGCGGATGGCGGTTGTCTGCGTCGGTCACGAGAGCGCCCTCCCAAGTGCGCGGCGGGCCAGTGCTGCCACCGTACGGCGCAGGTGCAGCGCGGCCGGCGGCAGGGTCGCCGCCTCCGAACCGTCCTGCGGCGGCGCCGGATCGGGGATGCAGGCGGCGGCCACGTAGTCGCCGAACGCGGCCAGCGCCTCGGGGACCAGGCCGCGTTCGCCGTCCCAGTCGATGAGCGAGGCCACCCACTGCTCGGCCTCCAGGGGGCGCAGCGGCATCGCGGCGACCGCGCCGACCGCACAGCGCACATTGCGCCGGGCCGGGTCCAGGACCAGCGCGACCGAGGCGGTGGCCCGGCCGGGGCCGGTGCGCCCGGTGGCCTTGAGGAAGGTCTGCGGGGCGTGCAGCAGCGGCACCCGTACGAAGCCGACGAGTTCGCCGGGCTGGAGCATCTCGCGGCCGGTCAGCAGGTGGCTGACCGGGATCTCGCGGCGGGTGCCCTCGGGGCCGGCGATGATGACGGTGGCCTCCAGGGCGGCGAGCACCGGAAGGGTGTCGCCGGTGGCGGCGGAGGTCACGATGTTGCCGCCGAGGGTCCCGGCGTTGCGGATCTGCGGCGGGCCGGCCGCGCGGGCGGCGGCGGCCAGGCCCGGGATGAGGGCGGCGAAGTCGGGGCGCCCCATACGGGCGAGGGTGAGGCCGGCGCCGAGCAGCGCATGGCCGTCCAGGTACTGCCAGCCGCGGATCTCGCTGATCCGGCCGAGTCCCACCAGGCCCGCCGGTCTGAGGAGTCCGGCGTTGACCGCCGCCATGAGGTCCGTGCCGCCCGCGACGGGCACGGCGGCGGGCATGGCGGTCAGTGCCGCCACCGCCTCGTCGAGCGAGGCCGGCAACGTCACCGTTTGCGACGCGTGCGGTGCGTGCGTGGTCAACCCAGCTGCCCCTTCCCCGGTGTCCCGGCAGTTCCGCTCCGCCGTACGGTACGTGCTCAGAGCCCGGACGTGGCAACTCTGGCACATCTTCGCGGGCCCGGTACGCGAGGGTCCGCGAAGCGACGATCCGTCCCCGAAGAGGGGGCTGGTCCGGATTCGTCCGCCGCGCCGGTGAGCGGGCACCACCGTCGCAGGGTCCGGCCGCACGGGCGCCGGCCTCGGGCGGCGGCTCACACGTTCGGGGGCGTCCCGTCGATCGGGCGTCCGAGCAGGCCGGGGCGCCGCTGCCAGGGGTGCGGGCCGCCAGGCGGGCGGTAGTCGACGCCGAGCGCGTCGAGCCGGGCGTAGTGGGCGGTCATCCGGCGGCCGAAGTCCTCGTAGTCGCGCAGGCGCGGGGCGGGCAGCCGGGACCAGGCGACCTCGGCGAGCGCGGCCAGCCGCGGGAAGACCTGGTAGTCGAGGCGCTGCTGACTGTCCATGACCTCGGTCCAGGCGTTGGCCTGGGTGCCCAGGACATGTCCGGCCTGCTCGTCCGTCAGCTCCGGCGGCACCGGCTCGAATCGGTAGACGTCCTCCAGGGTGCGGACGTAACCGATCGGCACCGGCTCGTCGGAGGAGGCGTGCTGACGGTGGTCCAGATACACCTGCTGCTCGGGGCACATGACGACGTCGTGGCCGGATTTGGCCGCGGCGACGCCGCCCGCGCAGCCGCGCCAGGAGGACACCGCGGCGCCCTCCGCCAGACCCCCTTCCAGGATTTCGTCCCAGCCGATGAGGCGCCGTCCGCGGGCGGTGAGCCAGCGGTCGAAGTGCCCGACGAACCAGCTCTGGAGGCCGTCCTCACCGTCCAGGGACAGTGCGGCGATCCGCTCCTGGGCGGCCGGCGACGCCTTCCACTGGTCCTTGGGGCACTCGTCGCCGCCCAGGTGCACGAACCGCGAGGGGAAGAGCTCCAGCACCTCCTCCAGCACGTGCTCGTAGAAGCGCAGGGTGGTGTCGGTGGGCGCCAGTACGTTGGGGTTGACGCCCCAGGTGTCCCAGACCTTCAGGGAGGTGGTGTCGATGACGTCGGTGTTGCCCAGTTCCGGGTATGCCGCGATGGCGGCCTGGGAGTGGCCGGGGATGTCGATTTCGGGGACGACGGTGATCTGCCGCCGGGCCGCGTGGGCGACGATCTCGCGGAGGTCGTCCTGGGTGTAGTAACCGCCGTGCGGGCGCGGGTCCCAGAGGGGGCAGGCCCGGTGGCCGAGCTTGGTGCGCTCGCGCCAGGCGCCGGTTTCGGTCAGCTTCGGGTAGCGGCGGATCTCGATCCGCCAGCCCTGGTCGTCGGTGAGGTGGAGGTGCAGGACGTTCAGCTTGTGCGCGGCCAGCAGGTCGATGTAGCGGAGCACGCCGTCCTTGGGCAGGAAGTGCCGGGCGACGTCGAGCATCAGGCCGCGCCAGCCGAAGCGCGGGGCGTCCTCGACGGTCTGCTCGGGCAGGGCGGCCGGCCGGCCGGGGGCGAGCGGGGCGCGGCGGAAGGCGTCCGGGCCGAGGAGTTGACGGAGTGTCTGGGCGCCCCAGAAGACACCGGCCGGGCCGCCGCCGGCGATGCGCACGCCCCAGCGGGCGTCGGCCTCCAGGCGGTAGCCCTCCGCGGGCAGGGCCGGGTCGAGGGCCAGCGCGAGGGTGTCGGACGCCTCGCCGGAGCCGGGCGGCAGCGGCAGCCCGAAGGCGTCGCCGAGGGTGCCGCGCAGCCAGTGCGCGGTGTCCTCGGTCCCGGGGGCGGCGGCCAGTGCGGTCTGCCCGCCGAGCCGTACGGTCCCGGGGTGCGGCCCGTCGACGCTCAGCGGTGCCGGGATCAGCGCCGTGTCGCCGCCGCGGTCAGGATTGGTCCGTACTTCTGTCACGGCGTCAATCCTCACCGCCCCGGCACGGCGGAAAACCCGCCGCACCGGTCGGTGTCCCGGCGGGATCAGCCAGACCGGCGGGGCCCG
>NZ_KN708638.1:3103904-3127688 GCF_000805335.1 Streptomyces sp. CT34
GGGGCACGCGGGCCCGGAGGCACGGCGGGCACACGCCGGGCCCGGCGAACCGGCCCGGGGCGCAGGCCCTGCGGCTACTTCTTGCCGCCGTCCTTGCCGCCCTTGTCCTTGTCGCCGCCGGCGCCCATGGACTCGAAGATCTCCTTGCACATGGGGCAGACCGGGTACTTCTTCGGGTCGCGACCCGGGACCCAGACCTTGCCGCAGAGCGCCACGACGGGGGTGCCGTCGAGGGCGCTCGCCATGATCTTGTCCTTCTGGACGTAGTGGGCGAAGCGCTCGTGGTCACCGTCGCCGTGCGACACCTGCGGTGTCGGCTCTACGAGGGTCCCCGTACCTGCCCCGCGCTCGGGCTCAAGAGTGCTCATAACAGCCAAGGGTACTCACGCGCGGCGCGCGCGGGGAGCGTCGGCCCGCCGCCGGGTGCAGTGCCGCGCCGGCCGCCGCCACCCAGGCCGCCGGGCCGGACCGCGGCGAAACGGGCCGGAGCCCCACAGGAGACCCCCGCCGCCGGGACCTGTCCGCCCCCGACCCGCCGGACAGGCGGCCGGTCCGCCCCCAACCCGCCGGACCGGCCCTACGGCGCGGCCACCTCGAAGAGACCCCTAAGCCCCCTACGGCGCGGCCACCGCCACACCGCCCCGGTCCACCGCCACACCGCCCCGGTCGCCGGCCGTCAGCCCCAGCTCCGCGGCGAACGCCAACCCGGCCGCCGGGCGGATCGCGTACCAGCAGTCCTGGCCGCAGACCGCGTCCAGCAGCGCCGATATGTCCTGCGCGCCGACCGTGCGGGCCCCGGCCGCGGCGAGGAACGATCGGACCGCGGACGCCGCGTCGACCTCCGTCTCGGTCCGCGCCACCAGGTGCTCGACGATCGCGTCGACCGCCGCGTCGCCGGGCGCCGCCCAGCTCATCGCCATCGCCAGCCCGTCGTCCGGCATCGCCGCCGGATACGGGGCGCGCGCCCAGGCACCGTTCTCGTACCAGTAGGCGAACCCGAGGAGGTTCCCCCGGGCGTCGTCCCGCAGCCGCTCCCAGGGCAGCCACTCGGGGCCGCCGGCCAGGAAGTCGATCTGCCGGTCGCCGCTGTGCGTGCAACTGCCGTCCGAGTCCTGGCCGCAGAGCACCGCCCGGCCGTCGCCGTGGAGCTTCAGCCGCCACCAGTAGGCGCCGCCGTCGTTCGAGCACCGCAGCCCGTCGGGGCCCCAGGAGAACTCGTCCCAGTCGTCCAGGGCCGCGGCCACCACCGCCAGCGTCGCGGCCCGCACCCACAGCCGTTCCGGGTGGTCCAGGTCCTCGGGCACGCTCGGCCTGTGCATGGCGCACTCCCCCGTCCGTCCGGCGCGGCCCCGACTGGGGTGTCCCCTGCTCGCACGGAGTTGAGCTCGGGGAAGCGACCGCGCACCGTTACCTGACACGACGAACGATAGCGACGGGGTCCGACAACTCCCCATGACGAAGCCGTCACAAAGTGCCCGGTGCGCTCCCGGGCGCACCACCCGGCGGGTAACGGGGCGTGCGCGCCGTGCGAAGCGGCCCGCGCCGGGCCCCGGTCGGTACACCGACGGGTCGGTACACCGACGGGTCAGTTCAGCAACGGGTCAGTTCAGCGACGGGTCGTCCGGATACGTGGCCACCATCGCGAGTTCGTTCCGCTGCCGCCGCAGCACCGCCCGCCACAGCTGCTCGGGGTCCGGCGAGGAGACATCGCCCGGCTCGGACTCGACGACGTACCAGGCGCCCTCCACCAGCTCGTCCTCCAGCTGGCCGGGCCCCCAGCCCGCGTACCCGGCGAAGATCCGCAGGCTGCCGAGCACCGCCGCGAGCAGTTCCGGCGGGGCCTCCAGGTCCACCAGGCCGATCGCGCCGTGCACCCGGCGCCAGCCCAGCGGCTCGTCCCCGGCCGCCGGCTCGTCGGCCGTTCCCATGGCCCGCGCCCCGGCCGGGTCGCCGCCCGCGCGGTCCGTACGGGCGCCGCCCTCCATGGACGGCACGCCGCTCTCGCCGGGCGGCCCGCCGGGCACCACGGCCACCCCGAGGGCCGAGTCCAGCGAGACCGGGCCGCCCTGGAAGACCACCCCCGGCTCGCCGGCGAGCTCGGCCCAGGGGGCGAGGATGTCCGCGACGCCGACCGGCGTGGGGCGGTTGAGGATCACACCGAGGGAGCCCTCCTCGTCGTGGTCGAGAAGGAGCACCACCGCGCGGTCGAAATTCGGGTCGGCGAGTGCGGGTGTGGCGACGAGCAGCCGGCCTGTGAGCGAGGACACCTCGGTCATGGCCACATGATCCCGCACTTCTGCCCCGAGCGGGGAGTCAACCCCGGGACCGTTGGGAGAGCAGGGCAGGGCGTACGGCGGCAGCACCGGCGCACGAGGTTCGCGCCGGATACCGCATTCCAGACATTCAGCGCGTTTTCCGTCAAAAGACGATTACGCATCAAAGCCGGATCGTAGCGGAGCGTGTTGTGGCAAAGCCATTACACGCCGGAACCCTGCACAGCCATACGGGCACCCCCTCGGCCGCCCTTACCATTTCTCCTGGCCCTGACCGACTCCAGGAACGCGAGATCCATGACCGTCTCTACTGACGACGTACTGCTTGTCCACGGCGGCAACCCGCTGGAGGGCGAGATCCGGGTTCGCGGTGCGAAGAACCTTGTGCCCAAGGCCATGGTCGCCGCGCTCCTCGGCAGCGGTCCCAGCCGGCTGCGCAACGTGCCCGACATCCGTGACGTACGGGTGGTGCGCGGACTGCTCCAGCTGCACGGCGTCACGGTGCGTCCGGGGGACGAGCCGGGCGAGCTGGTCCTCGACCCGTCGCACGTGGAGAGCGCCAACGTCGCGGACATCGACGCGCACGCCGGCTCCTCGCGGATCCCGATCCTGTTCTGCGGCCCGCTGCTGCACCGGCTGGGCCACGCCTTCATCCCGGGCCTGGGCGGCTGCGACATCGGCGGCCGGCCGGTGGACTTCCACTTCGACGTGCTGCGCCAGTTCGGCGCGAAGATCGAGAAGCGCGCCGACGGGCAGTACCTGGAGGCCCCGCAGCGGCTGCGCGGCTGCAAGATCCGGCTGCCGTACCCCTCGGTCGGCTCGACCGAGCAGGTGCTGCTGACGGCCGTACTGGCCGAGGGCGTCACCGAGTTGTCGAACGCCGCCGTGGAGCCGGAGATCGAGGACCTCATCTGCGTCCTGCAGAAGATGGGCGCGATCATCTCCATGGACACCGACCGGACGATCCGGATCACCGGTGTCGACAAGCTCGACGGCTACACCCACCGCGCCCTCCCGGACCGCCTGGAGGCCGCCTCCTGGGCGTCCGCGGCGCTGGCGACCGAGGGCAACATCTACGTCCGCGGCGCGCACCAGCGGTCGATGATGACGTTCCTGAACACCTTCCGCAAGGTCGGCGGCGCCTTCGAGATCGACGACGAGGGCATCCGCTTCTGGCACCCGGGCGGCTCGCTCGACGCCATCGCCCTGGAGACCGACGTCCACCCCGGCTTCCAGACCGACTGGCAGCAGCCCCTGGTGGTCGCCCTCACCCAGGCCTCGGGCCTGTCCATCGTCCACGAGACGGTCTACGAGTCCCGGCTCGGCTTCACCTCCGCGCTCAACCAGATGGGCGCGCACATCCAGCTCTACCGCGAGTGCCTGGGCGGCTCCGCCTGCCGCTTCGGCCAGCGCAACTTCCTGCACTCCGCGGTCGTCTCCGGCCCCACCAAGCTCCAGGGCGCCGACCTGGTCATCCCCGACCTGCGCGGCGGCTTCTCCTATCTGATCGCGGCCCTGGCCGCCCAGGGCACCTCCCGCGTCCACGGCATCGACCTGATCAACCGCGGCTACGAGAACTTCATGGAGAAGCTCGTCGAACTGGGCGCCAAGGTCGAACTCCCCAACGGGTCGCTCCGGAGCTGAGATCGGTCGGCACGGCACGCGGCCGAGGCGGGCGCACGGTCGGGGCGGGCACGCGGCTGACACGGACCCGCCGGTGCCGCCACCTGTTGCCCGCTTGCTCCCATGGGGGCGTCGGCGCTGCCCCGCCGCCTCCCCCACGCGCCCTCACACCGCGTCCTCCGAAGGACGGTCCGGGACATCGCCGCCCGCCGCATGCATCGCGTCGACGCACTCGCCCAGACCACGCAGCACCTCCGCCGCGTCCTCCTCGGTCAGCGCGTCCACCCGCGCGGTACGGGCCTTGAGTCCCGCCCGCACGAGATCGAGCCGCCGGTACAACTCCCGATACCCGACATGCCGGTTCCACGGCTCCTCGACCCGGCCGCACCCCCCACCCACACACCCTCCCCCGCCCCCTCCCCCGAAGGGGGAGAGGGGGGTGGGGGCGGGGGCAGATCACCCCACCGCTTCCCCGGCCCGTTCCGCCACCAGGACCGGCTTCTCGTGCGGAACCACCGTGCAGCGGGCGCCCGCCGTCAGGTCGGCCGCCTCCCAGCTGGGCAGGTCGGCCTTGACCGGTACGCCGGACTCGGTGGTGAGGTGGAGCCGGGTGGTGGGCCCCAGGAAGGTCGCCACCCGTACGGTCGCGGTCGTCCCCTCCGCGTCCGCGTCCGTACGGATGGCGAGACCTTCCGGCCGCAGCAGTACGTCGACCGCGCGGCCCGCCGCCGGGGCCGTCCCGTGGATGGGCAGCCGGCGACCGAGGAGTTCGACCACCCCGCCCTCCCGGACCGTGCCCGGCAGCCGGTTCATGGTGCCGACGAACTCCGCGACGAACGGGGTCGCCGGGCGCTCGTACAGCTCGTTCGGCGGAGCGCACTGTTCGAGCCGGCCGCCACGCATCACCGCGACGCGGTCCGCCATCGACAGCGCCTCCTCCTGGTCGTGGGTGACGAAGACGGTGGTGATGCCGAGTTCGAGCTGGATGCGGCGGATCTCCTCCCGCAGGGTGAGCCGCACCTTGGCGTCCAGGGCGGACAGCGGCTCGTCGAGGAGGAGTACGCGGGGGCGGATGGCGAGCGCGCGGGCGAGTGCGACGCGCTGCTGCTGGCCGCCGGAGAGCTGGTGCGGGTAGTGGCCGGCGCGGCCGGGCAGGCCGACGAGGTCCAGCAACTCGTGGGCTCGGGCGGTCCGTTCGGCGGCGGGGGTCCTGCGGACCCGCAGCCCGTAGGCGACGTTGTCGGCCGCCGTCATGTTGGGGAAGAGGCTGTAGGACTGGAAGACCATGCCGATGTCGCGGCGGTTGGCCGGTATGGCGGTGACGTCCTCGCCGCCCATCAGGAGCGCGCCGCTGTCGGCGGTCTCGAAGCCGGCGATGATCCGCAGTGCGGTGGTCTTGCCGCAGCCGGAGGGGCCGAGCAGGGCGATCAGCTCGCCGGCGGCGATGTCGAGGTCGAGGCCGTCGAGGGCGGTGGTGGAGCCGAACTCCCGGCGCAGTCCTCGGAGTTGCAGCGGGACGGTCATGCGTTCTTCCTTTGCTTGCGGGTCCGGCGGGCCCGGCCGCCGGCCACGGTGGTGAGCAGGAGCAGCAGCCCCCAGGTGAGGAGCAGGCTGAGCATGGCGGCGGCGCCGGCGAGTTCCGCGTCCTGGCCGCCGACCTCGACCATCCAGACGGCGAACGGCCGGTAGCCGAGCACGGAGGCGACGGTGTACTCGCCGAGCACCATGGCCAGGCTGAGCACCGCCCCGCCGACGACCGCGCCGCGCAGGTTCGGCAGCACCACCCGCCACAGCGTCACCAGCCGCGAGGCGCCCAGGCTGCGGGACGCCTCGACCAGGGTGGCGAGGTCGACGGCGCGCAGTCCGGCGTCGAGGGAGCGGTAGAGGAACGGCAGCGACATGACGGTGTAGAGCAGGACCAGGACGAGCGGGAAGTTCTCGTTCTGGAGGGCCATCAGGGTCTCGTAGAACGGCGTACGGGCCAGGTCGGGCGCCCAGGAGAGGACCGTGTTGACGCCCGCGACCAGTGCGATCGGCGGTACGACGAGCGGCGTCATACACAGGATCTCCAGCAGGGGCCGCAGCCGGGGCAGCCGCAGGTGGACCACGACCATCGCGGGGACCACCAGCAGCAGCCCCAGCACGACGGTGGCCAGGCCCAGTTCGACGGAGAGCAGCAGGCTGCCCGCCATGTCGGCGGAGATCAGGTGGCCGGTGTAGACGTCGAGGGTGAGGCCCTTGACGGGGTCGTCGACGGTGAACCAGACGGAGGCGGCGACGGGGACGAGGAAGTAGAGCAGCGCCGTCGACAGGACGGCGAGGCGCCCGTAGGGGAGCCGGCGCCGGCCGCCGCGGCGCGCGCCCGGTGCGCCGCTCCCGGGCCGTGCGCCGTCGTCGCCGTGCCGCGCACCGTCGTCCCCGGGCCGCGCGGGTGCGCCCTGTGCCGTAGTCGTCATCCCAGCCATCGGGCGCTCCTCCGCTGCAGCGGTATCTGTACGGCCATCACCAGCAGCGCGATCAGCACCATGTTGAGGCTCATGGCCAGGGCGAGGTTCTCCTGGCCGGTCAGGACGTTGCCGGCCAGGGCGTTGGAGATCTGCACGGTGATCAGCGGCACCGAGCTGCCGACCATGACGGCGGCGGTGGCGTGCGAGGCGAAGGCGGTGCCGAAGAGCAGTACCGCGCCGCCGAGGAGGGAGGGGGCCAGGACGGGAATGCCGATGTGCCGCCAGAACTGGCCGCGGGTGGCGCCGCAGGAGGCGGCGGCCTCCTGCCACTGGGTGCGCAGTCCGTCGAGGGCGGGCAGGACGGTCACCACCATCAGCGGGATCATGAAGTACAGGTAGGCCAGCACCAGTCCGGTGGAGCTGTAGAGGCTGAATCCGGCGTCGGACAGCGCGAGCAGCCGGGTCAGGGTGCCGGTGGTGCCGAGGGTGGCGACGAAGGCGAAGGCGAGCGGGGCGCCGGAGAAGTTGGCCAGTACGCCGGAGGCGGCGACCACGGCCTTGCGGAGCGCGGGGCGGCGGGAGGAGACCACGGCCTGCGCGATGAGGGTGCCGGCGACGGTCGCCAGCAGGGCGGAGACCAGGGAGAGCCGAATGCTGCCGCCGAGTCCGGTGGCGTAGATCCCGGACCAGGACTGGCGGGCGTTGGCCAGGGTGGCGTGGGCGGTGCCGGTGGCCGGGTCGGTGGCGGTGAACGCGCCGTATACGAGGGCGCCGGCCGGCAGGCCGAAGCAGAGGGCGAGGAAGGCGAGGAAGGGCAGGACGGCGGGCCAGTGGCGGCGGCCCGGTCGGCGGGCCCGGCGGCGGCCGGCGGCGGGGCCGGTGTCCGCGGAGGCTGCGGTGTGATCGGGGTGGTCGGTCATACGCGGGGGGTTTCTCCAGGGGGCGGGCCAGCGGGCGGGAATGCGGGGGGAGTTGGGGTCAGCCGACGGCCTTTCCCCAGCCCTCGGTGACGGCCACCTTGGCGGCGTCCTCCTGTTCCGGGGTGGGGAACTTCGGGGTGCCGTGGACGGCGGGCAGGCGGGCGGCGGCCGGTTTGTCGGCGGTGCCGTCGCGCTCCATCCGGTCGAGCAGCACGGGCCGGGAGTAGCCGCGCAGCCAGATGTTCTGGCCTTCGGGGCTGTAGAGGAATTCCAGCCACAGCCGGGCGGCGGCGGGATGCGGGGCGTAGGCGTTGACGCCCTGGTTGTAGTACTGGGCGTACTGGCCGTCGGAGGGTACGGCGACGTGCCAGTCGACGCCCTTGGACTTCAGGTCGCGGGCGTAGCCGAGGTTGAGGTAGTCCCAGTCGACGGAGATCGGGGTCTCGCCCTTGCGGATGGTGGCGAGGGAGGACTGGACGGGGACGAAGTTGCCGCGCTGCTTGAGCTTGTGGAAGAAGTCCAGGCCAGGGCGGATGTCGTCGAGGGAGCCGCCGTTGGCGAGCGCGGCGGCGAAGACCGCGGAGAACGCCGCGGACGCCTCGGTGGGATTGCCGTTGAGCGCGACCTTGCCCTTGTACTGCGGGTCGAGGAGTTCTGCGAAGGTGGTCGGGCAGCGCTTGACGGCCTTGGCGTCGCAGCCGATGGAGACGTAGCCGCCGTAGTTGTCGAGGTAGGCGCCGTCGGCCTGCTTCTGGGCGGCGGGGACGTGCTGCCACTCCGCGACCTTGTACGGGGCGAGCAGCCGTTTGCCGCGGGCGTTGCGCATGAAGGCGGTGCCGAGGTCGAGGGCGTCGACGGCGCGGTCCTGGCCGCGGCGCTTGTCGGCGGCGCCGAGGGCGAGCTGGCTGGTGCCGCCGGGGTTCTCGTTGTGGACCCGGATGCCGTACTTGCGCTCGAAGGTCCGGATCATCTCGCCGTAGTTCGCCCAATCGGGGGCGAGGGCATAGACATTGAGCCGGCCTTCCTTCTTGGCGGCCTTGACGAGGGCGGCCATCCCGCCGAGGTCCGCGGCCGACCGGGCGGTGGCCGCCTTGCTGGTGACGGCGGCCGGGGCGTAGCCGCAGCCGGCGGCGGCCGGGGCGGCCACGAGGGCGGCGGCGCAGGCGGCGAGCGCGCGACGCCGGCGGGCCGGTCGGGTGGGCTTCACGTCGGTACTCCTGGGTCTTCGGCTCGCCACTTGTATGAACAAGCCGCCGTCAGTAAGCCCCGACAAACTAACCTCAAGACGTCCCTCGCACCAACCCCTCATGAACAATAAAACCGCAGGTCATAAGCGTTATGATGGAAAAGGTTTAGAGCTTCGCAGAGCGGTTAGACGCATACCCCGTACCTGCGTGGACAGGCCATCCTGTGCACAGTGATCTGACCCGCGAGGAGCCCCGTTGACCCGACGCCACCAGCAGATCGCCGAGGCCCTGCGCCGGGCGATCACCGATGGCGACCTCCCCGTGGGCGGCACGCTGCCCTCGGAGACCGAACTGGCCGCCGCCCACGGCGTCTCCCGCGGCACGGTCCGCCAGGCCCTGGCCGCGCTGCTCGCCGAGGGGCTGATCGGCTCCCGCCAGGGCGCCCGGCACATCGTGCTGAGCACCGCGCCCAGCCAGAGCTTCACCGAGCTGCGCAGCTTCGCCCAGTGGGCGCGGGCCGGCGGCCACTCCCCCGGCGGCCGGGTCCTGGAGTCCGCGCGCGGCGCCGCCGACCGCGGGGAGGCCGCGCTGCTCCAGCTGGCGCCCGGCGCCGGGGTGCTGCGGGTGTTGCGACTGCGAACGCTGGACGGCGCGCCCGTCCTGCTGGAGCGGACCGTCTACGCGGACTGGATCGCCGAGGCCGTCGAGGCCCTGCCGGCCGACTGCGAGTCGGTCACCCAGGCGCTCCTCGATTCCCACGGCCTGGTCTTCGCGCACGGCGAGCACCATCTCGACGCGGTCGCCGCGGGCACCGCCGACGCCCGGGAGTTGCGGGTGCGACGGGGTAGCCCGCTGCTGCGGGTGCGCCGTACGACGACCACCGCGGAGGGCCGCCCGGTCGAGACCTCCGACGACCGCTACCGCCCCGGCGCGGTGGTCTTCACGGTGCGCAACTCCACCCAGGCCAACCCCCTGGCCCGGACCCCGGCCGGCTGACCCCGCACCCGTCCGCCCCCGTACACCCCGCCCTCTACCGAACAGCGAGTCCGCATGCCCACTCCCCCCGACCGCGCGCTGCCCGCCGCCCTGCTGTGCGACATGGACGGCACCCTCGTCGACACCGAGCACCAGTGGCTGGCGACGGTGGCCGGTTTTCTGCGCGACCAGGGCGCCCCGGCCGGTGACGAGACGGTCACCTCGTTCGCCGGCGCGCCGGTCGGCGACGCCGCCGCACGCCTGGTGCGCGACCACGGCATCCGCCTCGGCGTCACCCGGACGGCCGCCCTCCTGGACCGGGACTTCACCACCCGGGTGGCGGCCGGGGTCGCCGTCCAGCCGGGCGCACTGCGGCTGCTGGACCGCGCCCGGGCGCTCGGCATACCGGCGGCCCTGGTCACCGCGTCGGAGCGGCATGTCGCCGAGCTGGTGCTGCGCACCCTGGGGGCGCACCGCTTCGCGCTGTCGGTGACCTCCGGTGAGGCGCCGCGCGGCAAGCCGCACCCGGATCCGTATCTGGCCGCCGCGGCCGGCCTCGGCGTCGACCCGGCCCGCTGCCTGGCCGTCGAGGACACCCCCACCGGTGCCGCCGCCGCGCTGGCCGCGGGCTGCCGGCTGCTGGCGGTGCCGACGGTGCCGGGCATCGTCCCCGGCCCCCGTACGGCGGTGGTGGCGTCGCTGGAGGACGTGGACCTCGCCGACCTGCCGTTCCCCCGGGCCGCCTGAGCGCGCCGTAGGCGGCATACGAGAGGGCGGCCACCCCGGGGAAGGGGTGGCCGCCCTCTGTGCCGTAGGAAGGGCCTTACTTGCCCTTGGCGGCTTCCTTGAGCTTGGAGCCCGCGGACACCTTCACGCTGTAGCCGGCCGCGATCTGGATCGGCTCACCGGTCTGCGGGTTGCGCGCGGTGCGAGCGGCACGGTGGGTGCGCTCGAAGGTCAGGAAGCCGGGGATGGTGACCTTCTCGTCGCCCTTGGCGACGACCTCGCCGACGGTCTCGGCGAGCGCGGCCAGAACGGCGTCGGCGTCCTTGCGGGTCACCTCGGCGCGATCGGCCAGAGCGGCCACCAGCTCACTGCGGTTCATGTATGTACTCCCGTGTTCTTCTTGCCAATGAGGCGTGAGATCGAAGCCGATGCTGCCAGGGCCCTCGAACGGTCCGCGGAACCGGGTCCGTCCTTCAGCTCCCTCGCGCCTGGGGTCCCCCTGGACAATGTCCTTGGGAGAGCATCCTGCCCCCACCTGCGGCGGTAAAGCCAATCCAGCACCCTGGAGGGTCACCCGCCACCCTATGGGTGGCCCACTGACGGCGTGACCCGCGACGCGCCGGACTCAGAGCGTCGTGGCGGCCGTCACAGCCGGGTCGGCGGCCTTCGCCGCGTCCCGGACCGCCCCGGCGACCGCACCCGCGACCTTCTCGTTGAAGACGCTGGGGATGATGTAGTTCGGGTTGACCTCGTCGTCCAGCACCACCTCGGCCAGCGCGCGGGCCGCCGCCAGCATCATCTCGGTGTTCACCGTACGCGAGGCCGCATCCAGCAGACCACGGAAGACCCCGGGAAAAACCAGCACATTGTTGATCTGATTGGGGAAATCCGAACGCCCCGTCGCCACCACCGCGGCCGTCTGCCGCGCGATCGCCGGATCCACCTCCGGATCCGGATTGGCGAGTGCGAACACGATCGCACCCTGCGCCATCCGCGCCACGTCCTCACCATCCAGCACATTCGGCGCCGAGACACCGATGAAGACATCCGCCCCCACCACCGCCTCCTTCAACGTCCCCGTCACCCCGTCCGGATTGGTGTTGTCCGCGATCCAGCGCAGCGCCGAATCCGCACCGGCATCCACCAGATCGGCCCGACCGGCATGCACCACACCATGGATGTCCGCCACCACCGCATGCCCCGCACCGGCGGCCAGCAGCAGCTTGAGGATGGCCGTCCCGGCCGCACCGGCACCCGACATCACCACCCGCACATCCTCGATCTTCTTCCCCACCACCCGCAGCGCATTGGTCAACGCCGCCAGCACCACGATGGCGGTGCCGTGCTGATCGTCGTGGAAGACCGGGATGTCCAGCGCCTGACGCAACCGCGCCTCGATCTCGAAGCAGCGCGGCGCGGAGATGTCCTCCAGATTGATGCCCGCGAAACCCGGGGCGATCGCCTTGACGATCTCCACGATCGCATCGGTGTCCTGCGTGTCCAGGCACAGCGGCCACGCATCGATCCCCGCGAAACGCTTGAAGAGGGCCGCCTTGCCCTCCATCACCGGCAACGCGGCCTTCGGACCGATGTTGCCCAGCCCCAGCACCGCGGAACCGTCGGTGACCACCGCGACACTGTTGCGCTTGATCGTCAGCCGGCGGGCGTCCTCCGGGTTGTCGGCGATCGCCTGGCAGACCCGGGCGACACCCGGGGTGTAGACCATGGACAGATCGTCACGGTTGCGGATCGGATGCTTCGACGACATCTCGATCTTGCCACCGAGATGCATCAGGAACGTCCGGTCGGAGACCTTGCCCAGCGACACACCCTCGATACCGCTCAGCTCGGAGACGATCTCCTGCGCATGCGCCGTCGACGTCGCCGCGATCGTCACATCGATCCGCAGCTTCTCGTGCCCCGACGCGGTCACATCCAGACCCGTCACCGACCCACCCGAGGACTCCACGGCCGTGGTGAGCTGGCTGACGGCGGTACCGCTCGCGGGAACCTCCAGTCGCACCGTCATCGAATACGAGACGCTAGGCGCCGTTGCCATGGCCGACTTCCTCTGCTTTCCCTGGTTTCTCTCTCGGCGACTCCGGTACTCGGGGGTGCCCGGGCCGGAGCGCGTCGTCCGATCGTCCCACCTACCAGCCGGTACACGGTAACCAGCTACAAACTCCGGAAAGACTCTTCCACCATACGAGAGAAGATCGGTCGAGCGGAAGCCCCTCCGGGAACGGGAACCGGCCGGCCGCGCGAGCGGCACCCCGGCGGAGCCGACGCCGGCGGCGGGAGCGGCGGAAACGACTGCGGGCGCCTCTCCCGGAGAAGAGGCGCCCGCAGTCGCTGCTTACGACACCGACCCGCCATGCTCGCCTCGCGGCAAGTGGTCGCTCGTAGCGACGATGGTTGGGCCCGGGGGCTTGGATCGAGCCGGTGCCGTCACCAAGGCTAACAAACCATCCCGGGAAGCGAATCCCGTCCCGCTGGGCCGTTTTGAAGACCCCTCGTACGGCGGTGCGCGACGCGGGGCGCCTCCTCTGCCCTGAAGGCTGCGGGGGGGCCGGCCGGCCCGCCGTACGCGTCAGTCGCGCAGCAGGTCGGGCACCCCGGCGGCGTCCGGCTGGTCCGGTCCGGTGGAGAGCACGGTCAGTTGCCGGGTGGCGCGGGTCAGCGCGACGTAGAGCACCCGCAGCCCGGCCGGGGACTCGTCGGCGATCTCGGCGGGCGAGACCACCAGCGTCGCGTCGTACTCCAGCCCCTTGGCCTCCAGGGAGCCCAGCGCCACCACCCGGTCGCCGAGCCCGGCCAGCCAGCCGCGGGCCTGTTCGCGGCGGTGCATGGCCACCACGACGCCAACCGTGCCGTCGACCTCGTCCAGCAGCCGCTCGGCCTCCGCGACGGTGGCCCGTGCCAGCGCTTCGTCATCGGTGGCGGTGTCGGGGGCGCCGTCCACGGAGACCGCGAACCGGGGCTCCAGGCCCGTCGAGCGCACCGCCTTCGGGGACGGGGTGCCGGGCATCGCCAGCGCCAGTACCCGGGACGCGAGGTCGGCGATCTCGGCGGGGTTGCGGTAGTTGACGGTGAGCGTGAAGCGACGGCGGGGGCGGGCGCCGAGCGCCTCGTCGCGGGCCTCGGCGGCCTCGTCGGGGTCCGACCAGGACGACTGGGCCGGGTCGCCGACCACGGTCCAGGTGGCGTGCCGGCCGCGCCGGCCGACCATCCGCCACTGCATCGGCGTCAGGTCCTGCGCCTCGTCGACGATCACATGGGCGTAGTCGGTGCGCTCCTCCTCCAGCCGCTCGCGGCGGCTGCGGCCGGAGGCGGTGCGGTCCGCGTAGGTGGTGAGCTCGTCCAGGCCGGTCAGCTGGTCAAGCGGGTCGGCCTCGCGCGGGCGGGCCGGGCGCATCGGGGCGCCGAGGATCTGCTGGAGCTCGTCCAGCAGCGCGATGTCGTGCACCGACAGCGGGCCGTGCCCGGTGGCGTCCAGCCGCCGCAGCGAGCGGGCCAGTTGGCGCACCTCGCGCTGGTTGAGGATGCGGCGCGCCCAGCGGGCGAGCCGGCGCTCGTCGGCCATCGCGGCCAGCACTCCGCGCGGGGTCAGCTCCGGCCACCAGGCGTCGAGGAACTCCTGGAAGTCCGCTTCGGTGGTGATGTCCTCGTCGAAACCCTCGCGGGCCTCGGCGGCGAGTTCCGGGTCCGGGTAGCGGCGGGCGGCGCCGGACCTGACCCACAGGGCGTCCAGGAGCAGCCGGCGGGCGCGCGGGCGCAGCAGGTTGACCGGGGCGGTGCCGCCCAGCGCGGTCTGCCGGATGGCGCGCAGTTCGCTCTCGTCCAGCTCGATCCGGCCGCCGAACGCGACGACCCGCAGCCGGGTGGGGACGGCCGCCGCGGGTTCCGCCGCGGAGCCGGAGCCGGTTCTTCGGCCGCCGTCCCCGGCGGCGTCCTGCGCGAGCAGGTCCTCCAGGGACAGCTGGGCGTCGTCGCCGGCCGGCGCCCCGGCCACCGGGGGCGGCACGGGTGCCGCCGGGGGCGCGGCCAGTTCCAGTGCGCCGCGGGCCGCCTTGCGCAGCAGCTTCTGCATCCGCGCGGAGCCCTTGATGCGGGACACCGCCGGCGGGTCGTAGGCGGTCGCCTCGGCGCCGTCGACCAGCGAGCCGAGCGCCCGGATGGCGACCTGCCCCTCCTCGCCGAGGGAGGGCAGCACGCCTTCGGTGTACGCGACCAGCAGCGGCGTCGGGGAGACGATCAGGATGCCGCCGGCGTAGCGGCGGCGGTCCTGGTAGAGGAGGTAGGCGGCGCGGTGCAGGGCGACCGCGGTCTTGCCGGTGCCGGGGCCGCCCTCGACCTCCGTGACGGAGGCGGCGGGCGCCCGGATGACCAGGTCCTGCTCGGCCTGGATGGAGGCGACGATGTCCCGCATGGTGTGGCTGCGGGCCCGGCCCAGGGCGGCCATCAGCGCGCCGTCGCCGACCGCCGGCAGCTCGGCGCCGTCCAGCGTCGCGGTGATCTCCGGGCGCATCAGATCGTCCTCGACGCCCAGCACCCTGCGCCCCTTGGAGCGGATCACCCGGCGTCGCACGACGCGGCCGGGGGCGACCGGGGTGGCGCGGTAGAAGGGGGCGGCGGCGGGTGCCCGCCAGTCGATCACCAGCGGCGAGTAGTCCGCGTCCAGCACGCCGAGGCGGCCGATGTGCAGGGTCTCGGCGATGGCGGCGCGGCCGTCCTGGATGGCGCCGTCGGCGGGCTCGACGGAGGTGTGGGCACCGTCCGGGCCCTTCTTGCCGTCCTTGCCGAGGAGCAGGTCGATCCGGCCGAAGAGGAAGTCCTCGTACTCGGAGTTGAGGCGGTGGAGATGGATGCCGGCCTGGAATACCTGGGCGTCGCGCTCGGCGAGCGCGCCGGGCGTGCCGACCTGGCCGCGCTTGGCGGCGTCGTCCATCAGGAACTCGGCCTCGTGGATCTTCTCCTCGAGGCGCCGGTAGACGCGGTCGAGGTGCGTCTGCTCGGCCTCGATCTCACGGTCGCGAACGGAATCCGGTGCGTGGTCCGGTGCGTGCGTGGCGTTGTGCGCGGCCACCCAGGCCCCCTTCTGCTGTGCGTAGGGCAGCCGTCAACCGTACGCGAACCCGGCACCGCGCGCACCTGGAGAGAGCGACAAATCTGTACCGAACCGGTCGGCTGTTGACTCAGACGGCGACCTGGTCAGGGCGCTTCCTGGACCGTCTTCGGTGCCGGGCCACCCGCTCGCGGTTGCCGCAGACCTCGCTGGAGCACCAGCGGCGGCGCCGGCCGCGCGAGGTGTCCAGATAGACCAGCGAGCAACCCTCCCCGGCGCACTGGCGCAGCAGGCCGCGGGCGGCCGGGTCGGTCAGCAGCGCGACGGCGTCCCGGGCCACCGCGGCCAGCAGCCCGGCGCAGTCGGGCGGGCCGGGAAAGGTGCCGGCCAGCGCGCCGTCGGGCCCGCGTACGGCGTGCACGGCGGGCGGCGGGGCGGCGCCGGCCGCGGCGTTGAGCTGCGCCAGGTCGGCGTCGGCGGCCCGGCCGCGCAGTTCGGCGTGCACCACGCGGCCCACCAGTGCGCGCAGCGCCCGGAAGCGGGTGACCCAGAGGGCGTCGACCGCGTCCAGCGGGACGCCGTACGGCACCACTCCCGCGCCGGTCAGCCAGGCCGCCAACTGGTCGGGGCCGGTGAGCCGTTCAAGGCCGGCGGGCCGTTCGGCGGCGCCGCCGGTGGTGGCCACCAGGTCCAGGCAGATCCGCCCGCAGTCGAACCGCAGGTCGTAAGGGGCCGCCATGTGCCTGTCACTCCTCGGGGAGCAATCGCGGGTGGTGGGGAAAGCGCGGACACGGACCTTCCCAGGGTGCCCGGCCGCGCCGTTTGCCGGAACCCTGCGGCGTCGGCCACTCCTCGCGGGCACCGCACGTGGACACCCCAACTAGACACTACGCGTATACCACTGATGTATAGTCCGGCGGCATGTCGTCGAAATCGCTGCTCAAGAACCGCGCCAGCCTGACGCACAAGATCGGTTACGCGGTCCGCAACCCGGCCCGCATCACCCCCTACGTCAAGCGCACCGCCCGCGACACCTGGCTGCGCCTCAAGCACCCCGACCATGTCGCGTACTACCGCGCGGTGATGGCCTCCGACACCGGCCGCAGCCCCGAGGCCGCGGTGGGCAGCCGCAGCCACCAGCGCTGGCTGGCGCTGGGCGAGATGCAGTTCGACTACCTGGTGGAGCACGGGCTGCGGCCCGGCCACCGGATGCTCGACATCGGCTGCGGCAACCTGCGCGCCGGCTGGCGCTTCATCGCCCACCTGGACACCGGCAACTACTACGGCATCGACATCTCGCCGGACATCCTGATAGCCGCCAAGCGGACCCTGGCCACCTACGAACTCCAGGACAAGCTCCCGCATCTGACACTTACTCAGGACCTGACGCTGGACTTCCTGCCGGCCGGCCACTTCGACGTCGTGCACGCGCACAGCGTCTTCTCGCACTCGCCCATCCACGTCATCGACGAGTGCCTGGCCCACGTCGGCCGGGTGCTGGCCCCCGGCGGGTTCTTCGACTTCACCTTCGACCGCACCGAGGGCGCCGAACACCAGGTGCTGCGCGAGGACTTCTACTACCGGACCGAGACCCTGCTGCGACTGGCCCGCAAGCACGGCCTGGAGGCTCGCTTCATGGACGACTGGGAGAGCCGGCCGCACGGCCAGTCGAAGATCCGGGTCGGCAACCCCTCCTGACCGGCCGGAGCGGCCCCGGGGCCTGCCCGATCGGTCAGGGCGGGGCCCGGCGGACGGGCCCTACCCGCCGTACTTGCCGGTGTCCGCGTGCGGGTCCAGCGCCAGCCGGTAGCCGCGCTTGACCACCGTCTGGATCAGCTTGGGCGCCCCCAGCGCCACCCGCAGCCGCGCCATCGCGGTCTCCACCGCGTGCTCGTCGCGCCCCGCACCGGGCAGCGCCCGCAGCAGCTCGGCGCGCGCCACCACCCAGCCGGGGCGCCGGGCCAGGGCGCGCAGCAGCGCCATCCCGGCGGGCGGCACCGGGCGCAGCTCGCCGTCCACCACGACGGCCCGGCCGCGGATCTCCAGGCGCCGGCCGGCCACCGGCAACGGCCGCGCCCGGCCCGGGAGTTCCCGGCACAGCAGCTGCACCAGCGGGCCCAGCCGGAAGCGCTCCGGCTGGCGGGTGGGCACGTCCAGCGCCTCCAGCGGCAGCGCGGTCACCGGGCCCACGCACGCCGGCAGCACGTCCTGCCGCAGCGCGGCCAGCAGCTCCGGCTGGATACCGCGCTCGGCCGCCCGCTCCAGCAGAGAGGCGGCGGCCGGGGCGCTGGTGAAGGTCACCGCGTCCAGCCCGCGGGCGAGCACCGCGTCCAGCAGCCGGTCCACCGGCCCGATGTCCTCCGGCGGCATCCACCGGTACACCGGCACCCCGACGACCTCCGCCCCGGCCGCCCGCAGCGCCTCGACGAACCCCGGCAGCGGCTCCCCGTGCAGCTGGACGGCCACCCGACGCCCGGCGACGTCCTCGGACAGCAGCCGGTCCAGTACCTCGGCCATCGACTCGGACGCCGGCGACCACTTCTCGGTCAGCCCGGCGGCCCGGATGGCGCCGCGCACCTTCGGGCCGCGGGCCAGCAGCTCCACCCCGGCCAGCCGGCCCAGCAGCGCCTCGCCCAGCCCCCAGCCCTCCGCGGCCTCGATCCAGCCGCGGAACCCGATGGCGGTGGTGGCCACCACCACGTCCGGCGCGTCGTCGACCAACGCGCGGGTGACGGCGAGCAGTTCGGCGTCGTCCGGCAGCGGCACGATGCGCAGCGCCGGCGCGTGCACCACCTGCGCGCCGCGCCGCTCCAGCAGCGCACCCAGTTCCTCCGCCCGCCGGGCGGCGGTCACCCCGACGGTGAAGCCGTCCAGCGGGCGCACCGGCCCGCCCTGTTCGCCGTGCCGCCGCGCGGTGTGCTCGTGCTGCTGATCGTGCATAGGGTCCGTCCCACTTTTCCCGGAGAGGCGGTGCGCGGTGCCAGTGCCGGGGTACCACCGGCGGTAGCCGGGGGAGCGCCGCGGCTCCGGCGGCACCCGGGCGGCACTCGCGCCCAGATGCCGAGCCTGCCAACGGCACGTGACAGGCAAGCTCCTCCAGTATTTCCCCGCGGTTACGGAGCCGCCGCCGCACCCCCGGCCAGGTGGCGGGGGCGCGGCGGCGGGATTCGCGCCCGCGCCTCAGACCTCGGCGTACGCCGGGCGCATCGCCTCGCCCTCCGCGCGCGCCGCGGACCCCGCGCCGGCCGCCCCCCGCAGGTATACGGCCCAGGTCACCACCCCGCACAGCGCGTAGTAGGCGAGGAAGGAGACGAACGCCGGAGTGCCCGAGCCGGTCGTGCCGAACGCCTCCCGGAAGGCGAGGTTGATGCCCAGCCCGCCGAGCGCGCCCACCGCCCCGATCAGCCCCATCGCGGCCCCCGACAGCCGCCGCCCGTACGCGGCGGCCACCTCGCCCGCCAGCCCCCGGCGCACCGCCTGGGCCTGGAAGATCCCCGGGACCATCTTGAACGTGGAGCCGTTGCCCAGGCCGGTCAGCACGAACAGCGCGATGAAGCCGACGAGGAAGACTGGCAGCGAGCGCACCGCCGACGCGTAGATCACCACCCCGGTGGCCAGACTCATCGCCCCGTAGTTCCCCAGCGTGATCCGGGCCCCGCCGAACCGGTCCGCCAGCCGCCCGCCGACCGGCCGCACCAACGACCCCAGCAGCGGGCCGATGAAGGTCAGCGAGGCCGCCTGGAGGGGCGTGCGGGCGAACTGGCTCTGGAGCACCAGCCCGAAGGCGAAGCTGTAGCCGATGAACGACCCGAAGGTGCCGATGTAGAGCAGCGCCATCACCCAGGTGTGCCGCTCGCGGGCCGCCTCCAGGGCCGCTCCGGTGTCGTTGGCCACCGGCCCGAGGTTGTCCATGAACAGCGCGGCCAGCACCGCCGCGAGCACGATCAGCGGCACGTACACCGCCAGCACGAGCCGCGGCTGCGCGGCCCCCGCCGTCCCGATCACCAGCAGCCCCAGCAACTGGATCACCGGCACCCCGATGTTGCCGCCGCCGGCGTTCAGGCCCAGCGCCCAGCCCTTCTTCCGCAGCGGATAGAAGGAGTTGATGTTCGTCATGGAGGAGGCGAAGTTCCCGCCGCCGACCCCGGTCAGCCCGGCCACCAGCAGGAACGTGCCGTACGACGTACCCGGCGTCATCACCACCGCCGCCGCGGCCGTCGGCACCAGCAGCAACAGGGCGCTGAACACCGTCCAGTTGCGCCCGCCGAACCGCGCCACCGCGAAGGTGTACGGCACCCGCAGCACCGCGCCCACCAGCGTCGGCATCGCCACCAGGAAGAACTTCCCGGCCGGATCGATGCCGTACTCCGGGCCCATGAAGAGCACCATCACCGACCACAGGCTCCAGATGGAGAAGCCGATGTGCTCGCACAGCACCGACAGGGCCAGGTTCCGCCGGGCGACCCGCTCCCCGGTCTCCCGCCAGAACCCCTCGTCCTCGGGGTCCCAGTGCTCGATCCAGCGCCTGCCGCGCCGCCCCCTTCCCGGCGGCTCGCCGCCGCACTCGCTCGGGGTCTTCGCCGTGGCCTCGGCCGTCATCGCGCCTCCCAGGGGTCGGGTCCTGCCACCCGACGCTAGGGACGGCGGGTTTCCGCCCTGTGGCAGCAGGTGACCGGCGCGAAACCTTGCTCTCACGCGGTCCGGGTGCATGCGGTGAGCCGCGGCGGCACACACGCGGCGTACGACACGAAGGCGGTGCGCCGACGTGCACCGCGCGCCCCCTCGCATCACCCGTACGGGGTAATGGCACGTGCCCGGTGCACTGCCAGCCTTTTTATCGGACGCATGGAGTAACCAGCCCGACACGTTCCGTCGCCGAAGCGGTGTGCTCACCTCCCGCCCGGCGGCGGCCGGATCCCCCTGCCGGGGCGGCACACCCGCCCCCGCAGGGATGCAGGGCTCTCCCCGGAGAACGGAAAGAAAGGGATGCGATGCACCAAACACAGCAGCGGACCGCCGGCGGACGGCGCGGCTCCTGACCTCCCCCGGCTAACGCTGGGGGTGCCCCCAACCGCCGGCGGCCCTCCTGCCGGGGCGCCTCCCCGCCCCGGCAGGCCCCCGGTCGCACCCCATCGAGGCCAAGGAACGGCAACTCCCCGTGGATTTCCTGGTGTTCCCCGACCACCCCGCCACCGACCGGCTCACCGCCCGCCTGCCGCGGACCCCGGCCACCCGCACCGTGCCGCACCTCTCCGGCCGCCCCTGGATCGTGGGGCACTGGCGGCGCGAGGAACTGGTGACCGCGCGCACCGGCCCGTGGTGCGCGGTGCTGCTCGGGACGACCTCCGCCACCCCCGGCGAACTGGCCCGACTGCTGCGCCGGCTGAGCGGCCCGGACGACCTCGCCGACCTCCGCCACGAACTTCCCGGCAGCTTCTTCCTGCTGGCCTCCATGGGCCCCCGGGTCCGCTGCCAGGGAACGCTCTCCACGGTCCGCCGGCTGCACCGCACCGACCTCGGCGGCGTCACCGTCCTGGGCAGCCGCCCGCAGGACCTGGCCGCCCTGGCCCGCCAGGCCGCCGCGGCCGGACTGCCCGGCGCACCCGGCACCGGCACGGTCGACGAGGAGGCGCTGGCGGCCCGGCTGCTCGCCCCCGCCGCCCCGCTCCCCCTCGCGCTGCGCACCCCCTGGCGGTCGATCCACGCCGTACCGCCCGGCCACTGCGCCACCTACGACGGCGACGGCCGGCACCGCGAGGTCCGCTGGTGGCAGCCGCCGGAGCCGGACGTGCCGCTGCCGGACGCCGCCGAGGCCGTACGGGAGACCCTCGGCGCGGCGGTGCACGCCCGGACGCGGTCCGCGCCCCTGAGCGCCGACCTGTCCGGGGGCCTGGACTCCACCAGCCTGTGCTTCCTGGCCGCCCGCGACGGGGCCGGGCTGGTCACCACCGCCTGGGAGTCCCGCGACCCGGCCGACGACGACCCCCTGTGGAGCGCGCACAGCGCCCACCGCCTCGGCCGGGTCCGCCAGGAGGGCCGGCACCTGTCCCTCCCGTACACCGACGCGCCCACCTGGTACGCCCCGCCCGCGCACCCCTCGCACACCGACCCGGCGGGCCCGCTCACCGCGGTCCGGGAAGCGGCCCGGCTCGTCCACCAGGCGCAGCTGGTCGCCCGGTACGGCTCCCGGCTGCATCTGTCCGGCGTCGGCGGCGACGAGCTGTTCGGCCTCCGGGCCGTGGCGCTCAACTCCCTCGCCCGCAGCGACTTCCGGGCCGCCGTCCGGCAGGCCCGCCGGGCCCTGCGGCTCGGCCCCCCGACGCTGCCCGCCACCCTGCGCGCCCTGCTCGGCGGCCGGTCCTACCCGCGCTGGCTGGCCGCCGGCGCCGACCGGATCGCGCCCGGCGCCCGCCGCGAGACCTCCGGCGCCGACTGGGAGTGCGTGCCGGCCATGCCGTCCTGGGCGCATCCGGACGCGGTCGCCACGGTCCGCCGGCTGCTGCGTGAGGCCGCCGCCGCGGAGCCCGAGCCGTTCGCCGCCCTGCGGGCCCAGCACGAGGCCGTCCGGGCCGCCGTCCGGGCCGGCGACCTGATCCGCGGCATCGACGCGCTGACCTCGGCGCACGGTGTGGCGTACGAGGCGCCGTTCCTGGACGACGCGGTGATCGAGGCGGCGCTGGCCGTCCGGCTCGCCGACCGCGCCCGGACCGGCTGCCACCAACCGGTGCTGGCCGCCGCGATGCGCGGCATCGTGCCCGGCACCGCCCTCGGCCGCGGCACCAAGGAAGAGCACAGCGCGGAGGTCCACACCGGCCTGCGCCGCCACCGCCGGGCGCTGTCCGCGCTCTGCGAGGACTCCCGGCTGGCCGCGCTGGGCCTGATCCGCCCCGAGGCGCTGCGGCCGGTCCTCACGTCCCTCCAGCCGCACACCGACGCGCTGCGCCCGCTGGACCCGACGCTGGCCGCCGAGTACTGGCTGCGCTCCCTGCCGGCGGCCCTGCCGCACACCCCGTCGGACGGGAGCGTGCCGGCCCCCGCCGCCGGCGGACAGATATCCACCGCCGCGCCGGAGGGTGCCTAGGTCCTGTCGTCACACTCCCGTCGTCCGCCCGAAGGGCCGGCCGGGCGGCGTCCGGTGCCTGCTCTCCGCGTGCCGGGCGACGGCCCCTGTATGGAGTACTGAGGTCGTTGCCCGATGCGGCGAAGGGGGTCCCCCGCCCGAGCCCCGCGAAGCCGGTTCAAGGGTGGGGGTACGTGCAGAGCGTCGGCAGGCAGACGGGAGGCAGGCAGAAGTGTGACGACAGGCCCTAGGGCACCGGCCGGGGCACGGCGCCTCAGTGGGTGCCCTGGACCGGCGCGCTCATCCAGATGGTCTCCTCGCAGATGTTCATCCGGGTCTTCTTGCCCTTTTCGTCCCGGACCTTTATCTGCTTCTGGTGGTGGTCGCGCGGCGCCCCGACGGTCGCCTCGTCATTGCTGACCAGGCAGTCGGCGGGCCGCATGCCGGGCGCGTGGTCCTTGTACCGCAGGCCGGTGGTCACGGTCCCGCCGCGCCGCAGGTCTATCGGCATGGTGCGGACCTGCCCCTTGCCGGCGGACTCGGGCCCCTTGCCGACATGCACCGCAAAGGTGGGGAAGCCGTCGAACACACACGGCTGCGAACCCTTGTTGACGGCCGTCAGCCGGGCCTCGCGGCGCGGGCTGTGCGGTACCTCCTTGAGCACCGTGACCTTCCAACTGAGGCTCTTCGTCTTGCAGCTGGCGTGCAGCGCGGCCATCCGACCGGAGCCGCAGCCGGTCAGGGCCAGCGCGGCGGTGACGGTCAAGGTGAGCGCGGCCATCGTCGTCGCGAGTACGGAACGTCGCTGCACGACTCCCCCTGTTCAATCCGTTCGTCCTGTTCGCATACATCGCTCGCACACGATGTCTTTCCGTAAGGAAGGGTTTTCGGCGCGGAAGGTTGCCTGCCGGAGGGGAGAGATATGCGTCACGTAAACATCGGGCCCCCGCGGGAACCGCCACCGGCCGCCTCGCCATCAGCATCCGCCCGCCGCCACACCCGTCTCCGCACCCGCCGTCACACCCGTCTCCACACCCATCGCCGCTGCGTCTGCCGCCGGCAGCCACCAGCCCTCCGCGGGCGGCTTCCGCCAGCCGTCCCGCGCACCGAGATCCCGGGCGGCGGCTCGCAGCGCGTCCAGCCCGGGGTGCCGCAGCCCCCGCCGCCACACCATCCCCACCGGCGACAGCGGCACCGGATCGACCACCGGCCGCAGCACCATCCCCGGCACCTCGATGAACTCCACGCTCGCCAGCACCGACCACCCCCGCTTACGCACCACCCGGACGAACTCCTGCGCCCCCTCGATCTCCGGGAACGGCTCCGCCACCGCGATCCCCCGCCCCTCGAAGAGCCGCGCCGCCAGCTCCGTCCACTCCGCGGTGTGCGGGTTCCCGGCGCCCGCGTAGAGCGTCTCACCGGCCAGCCGCGCCAGCGGCACCGGACCGCCGCCGGCCAGCGGGTGGCCCGCAGGCAGCAGCACCGCCATCGGCTCCCGCCGCACCGGC
>NZ_KN708638.1:3127698-3138493 GCF_000805335.1 Streptomyces sp. CT34
CCCGCGATCCGCCCGAACGACACATCCAGCCGCCCGGCGGCCAGCTCCGCCGCCGCCCCGGTCAGCCCGCTGTGGAACCGCGCGACCAGCTCGCAGCTGTCCGGCACCCGCCGCCGGGCCTCGGCCAGCACCCGGTACGCGGTGCCGACCGGCGCCCCGACGTCCACCACCAGCGGCCGGCCGGCCCCGGCCCGGCACGCGACGGCCAGCTCGTCGTGGGCCGCCAGCACCCGCCGCGCGTACGGGAGCAGCCGCGTCCCGTCCGCGGTCAGCGCGACCTTCCGCGTGGTCCGCACGAAGAGCGGCGCCCCCAACTCCCGCTCCAGCCGCCGGATATCGCGGCTGAGCGCCTGCTGGGCGACGTAGAGCCGGGCGGCGGCCCGGGTGAAGTGCAGCTCGTCGGCGACCGCGGTGAACGCCCGCAGCAGCCGCGGTTCGATGTCGTACGGCACCACCCCATCCTCACACCGGCACCGGCACCGGCCCCGCACGGCCCCGGTGCGGCACAACTCACCACACGGGCGCGTCAATCGGCCCCGGTCAGGTGTTGGACGCCCGCCGGGGAGCGCCGCGACCGTGGACGGCGTGATCCTCTTCCTCGCCGCCCGGCCCGTGACGCCCCCGCCGGTACGCCCCCGGCCCCGCCGCCCCCGCTCCCCCTACGCCCGGATCTTCGCCGTCCCCGGCACCCGCGCCTTCACCGCCGCCAACCTGGCGGCCCGCCTCCCCATGGGCATGTTCGGCGTCAGCGCGGTCCTGATGATCGCCGGCGCCCGCGGCTCCTACGCGCTGGCCGGCGCGGTCACCGCCACCGGGCTCGCGGCGACCGCCCTGGTCGGCCCCTGGACCGCCCGGCTCATCGACCGCCACGGCCAGTCCCGGATCGCCGTCCCGGCCACCGCCCTGGCCGCCCTCGGCTCGCTCGCCCTGCTGCTGTGCGTCCACTTCGGCGCGCCCCCCTGGACCCTCTTCGCCTGCTATGCCGCCACCGCCACCACCCCCAACACCGGCGGGCTGTCCCGCGCCCGCTGGGCGCACCTCTTCCGCGACGACCCGGCCGCCCGGCACACCGCGAACTCCTTCGAGCAGGCCGCGGACGAGCTGTGCTTCCTGCTCGGCCCGGTCCTGGCGACGCTGCTGTGCACCACCGTCGCCCCGGAAGCCGGCACCGCCACCGCGGCGGCCCTGCTGCTGACCGGCGTCCTCCTCTTCGCCGCCCAGCGCCGCACCGAACCGCCGGTGGCCGCCCGCCCGCCGGCCCGCCGCCGCTCCCCGCTCCGCCGCCCCGGCCTGCCGCCGCTGCTGCTGGCCTTCCTGGCCACCGGCGCGGTCTTCGGCTCCCTGGAGGTGGTCACCCTCGCCTACGCGGACCGGCACGGCATCCGCGCCGCCGCGGGCGCCCTGCTCGCGCTCCAGGCGGCCGGTTCGTGCGCCGCCGGACTCCTGTACGGGCTGCTCCGCCCCGCGAACCGCCCCGCCCGCCGCTTCCTCGCCTGCACCGCCGCCATGACCGCCCTGATGCTGCTGCCGCTCCCGGCCGCCGCTACGGGCTCCCCCTGGGCCCTGGCCGCGGCCCTCCTGACGGCCGGCATGGCCACCGCGCCGACCATGGTCACCGGGATGGGACTGATCCAATCCCGCACGCCCGCAGGCCAGTTGAACGAGGGGATGACGCTGGCGGTGACCGCCCTGCTGGCCGGTATCGCGGCCGGCTCGGCGGCCGGCGGCTGGAGCGCGGACCACCTGCCGGCGCCCGCCGCCGGATACGCCGTACCGGCCGCGGCGGCGGCGCTGGCGCTCGCGGTCACCGCGACGGCCTCGGCCCGGCGGGCATGACGGGCGGCCCCCGGGTAAGCGACCCACCCCGGGTAACGGGCCCGCCCCGGACAAGGGGGGGTGCGGGTGGCGAAGCCCCCGCTTCGCGCGGCGAAGCCGCGCACAAACGACGAAGGCGACGTGGCCCGCGCTTTTCGCGGGCACACGTCGCCTGTCGTCTTCGTGGAGATGGCGGGAATCGAACCCGCGTCCAACGGTGCGGAATCAGGGCTTCTCCGAGTGCAGTTCGCTGCGATTTTCTCGGCCCCGGAGATCACGCGAACAAGTCTCCGACGGGCTCAGTCACTGTTGGATTTCCTCCTGCACCCCGTGACCGGGTTCAGGAGTTTAGTTCCCTAGCTGATGCCAGGATCCGGGTCGGGAACATCCCCGGGCTGACACTTCGCAGGTCGCTACTTAGGCAGCGAGGGCGAAGGAATCGCGCTTGGTGTTGGCGATTATTGGTTGCGACACATGGTTAACGAGATCATTGCCGCTTCCTCGACTCGCTTCCCCTGCTTCGACATCCGCTGTCGAAACCGATCATCCCCATGTTGATTTATCAAGGTGGTGCACACCCCTCCTGGGGTGCGCACCCATCGTACGTGACCAACGCACGGCGGTGCCAGCGTATTCCCCGGTGGCTCCCGGCGGCCCCGTAAGAGGTTCGCTCGTACGAGGTCCCCTCAGGCGCGCTGCTTGCGGCGGGCCGCCGACATCGCCCGCTCCGCCTCCCGGCGGTCCTGCTTCTCGCGGAGCGTCTGCCGCTTGTCGTACTCCTTCTTGCCCTTGGCCAGCGCGATCTCGACCTTGGCCCGGCCGTCCTTGAAATAGAGGGACAGCGGCACGATCGTGTGCCCCGACTCCTGGCTCTTGGACTCCAGCTTGTCGATCTCGGCGCGGTGCATCAGCAGCTTCCGCTTGCGCCGCGCGCTGTGGTTGGTCCAGGTGCCCTGGGCGTATTCGGGGATGTGTACGTTGTGCAGCCAGGCTTCGTTGCCGTCGATCTGGACGAATCCGTCCACCAGCGACGCCCGGCCCTGGCGCAGCGACTTCACCTCGGTGCCGGTCAGCACCAGACCGCACTCGTAGGTGTCCAGAATGTGGTAGTCGTGCCGCGCCTTCTTGTGCTGCGCGACGAGCTTGCGCCCGGCGTTCTTGTCCTTGCCCTTGTCCTTAGCCATAGTGCGGCCATTTTCGCACTACACGCCGGTGCCGAGGCCACTCAATACTGTGCGGGCCCGGTTCTCCGCATGGTCCTCGACGATCAGGTCGGGGGTGATGCCGGCGCCGTCGACGGCACGGCCGGCGGGGGTGCGGTAGTGGCCGACGGTCAGTTCGGCGACCGAACCGTCGGCGAGCTCGCTGGGCATCTGGACCGAGCCCTTGCCGAACGTCGGGGAGCCGACCACCACCGCCCGGCCGCGGTCCTGGAGGGCGCCGGACAGCAGCTCGGCGGCGCTCATCGTGCCGCCGTCGACCAGCACGACCAGGGGGATGCGGGTGTCGCCGGCACGCTCGGCGTACAGGGCGCGCTCGATGCCGTGGATGTCGTAGGTGGCGACCAGGCCGCCGTGCAGGAAGACCGACGCGGTGGCGACGGCCTCGGTGACCAGGCCGCCCGTGTTGCCGCGCAGGTCCAGCAGCAGCCCGTGCCGCGGGTCGGCGGCGGCGACCGCGCGCCGGACGGCCGCGCCGGTGCCCCTGGTGAACGCGGCGACCTTGATCCGGGTCGGGCCGCCGGCGCCGGACGGGCGGTCCACGGTGACGTTCTGGGTGCGCAGCCGGGCGCGGTGCAGGGTCACGTTCCAGTGCCGGCCGGCCCGCTCCAGGTCCAGCCGGACGGGGGTACCGGCCGCGGCCCCCGGAGCGCCCCCGGGGTCGCCGCGCAGCCGGGCTACCGTCTCGGTGACCGGCCGCCCCCGGGACACCCGGCCGTCGATGGCGTCCAGGCGGTCCCCCACCGCGATCCCGGCGCGGGCGGCGGGGCTGCCGGGCTGGACCCGGGACACCGTGATCCGGCCGCCGGGCCGCTGCCGCACCCACAGGCCGACGCCGACATAGGCGCCGTCCAACTGCGCCTGGAAGTCCTCGAATTCCCCGGGGGTGTAGATCGCCGACCAGCGGTCGCCGCTGCGGCTGACCACCTCGGCGGCGGCCTGCGAACCGGACTTGCCGTCCGCGACGGCCTGCGCCGCGGCCCGCTCGACGGCCGCGCGGTCGGCGGCCGGCTGCCCGGCCGGGCGCTGCGCGGCGACCTGTTCGACGGCGCCCTCCGCCTCCTCGTGCCAGGCCCCGGTCGCCGCCCCCGCGGCCAGCACCCCGGCGAGGAACAACGTAAGGGCCGCCCCGCGGCGGATGCGGCGGGGCCGGCCGTACGAACACGGGCCCGACATGCGGGTGAGTCTAGGCGACGGAAGGGCGCCGTACGGGGAGTTGTCCGTACGGCGCCCTTGGCGAAGCTCACACCTTGAGGTACTTGCGCAGCGCGAAGAACGCGGCGAGCGCGGGCATCAGCAGCCCGATGAGCAGCACCAGCGGCAGCACCGCGATCACCGAGTCCCAGCCGATGAAGTTGATCACCTGGATCTTCTTCGCCAGCCAGTTGTTGATGAGGAGGTACTTGCCGCCGCCGATCAGCACGCACGCGAACAGCGCGCCGAGCAGACCGGCGATGGCGGCCTCCAGGATGAACGGCATCTGGATGTAGAAGCTGGACGCTCCCACCAGCCGCATGATCCCGGTCTCCCGCCTGCGGCTGAACGCCGACACCCGCACGGTGTTGACGATCAGCATCAGCGCAACGACCAGCATCAGCCCCATCACGCACAGCGCGGCGATGTTCATGCCGTTGAGGAGGTTGAACAGCGGCTCGACGGTGTCCCGTTGATCCTGCACCTGCTCGACGCCGGGCCGCTCCGAGAACGCCGACTTGATGACCGCGAACTTCGTCGGGTCCTTCAGCTTGACCCGGAAGGACTCCGGCAGCTGGTCGGGCGTCACCAGACCGGCGACCGGGGTGTCGCCGAACTGCTCCTTGTAGTGCTTGTACGCCTGGTCGCTGGACTCGTACTGCACGTTCTGCACGATCGGCAGCCGGTTCAGCTCGGCCTTGATGTCGTCCTTCTGCTGCTGGGTGGCCGCGCCCTTGGCGCAGTTGCCGGCCGTTTCGGAGTCGTTCTTGTTGCAGAAGAAGATGGAGACGTTGACCTTGTCGTACCAGTAGCCCTTCATGGTGCTGACCTGGTCCCGCATCAGCAGCGAGGCGCCGAACAGGCCGAGCGACAGGGCTACGGAGACGATGACGGCGAAGGTCATCGTGAGGTTTCGGCGGAGACCGACGCCGATCTCCGACAGGACGAACTGGGCGCGCATGGCGTCCTTTCAGTGCTGGTAGCCGTACACGCCGCGCGACTGGTCGCGTACGAGCCGGCCCTTCTCGAGTTCCATGACCCGCTTGCGCATCTGGTCGACGATCTGCTGGTCGTGGGTTGCCATGACCACCGTCGTACCGGTCCGGTTGATCCGGTCCAGCAGCTTCATGATGCCGACGGAGGTCTGCGGGTCGAGGTTGCCGGTGGGCTCGTCCGCGATGAGCAGCATCGGGCGGTTGACGAAGGCCCGTGCGATGGCGACGCGCTGCTGCTCACCACCGGAGAGCTCACCGGGCATACGGTCCTCCTTGCCGCCGAGGCCGACGAGTTCGAGGACCTCGGGCACCGTCTTGCGGATCTGCCCGCGCGGCTTGCCGATGACTTCCAGCGCGAAGGCGACGTTCTGCCCCACCGTCTTGTTGGGGAGCAGCCGGAAGTCCTGGAAGACCGTGCCCACCTGGCGCCGCATCTGCGGGACCTTCCAGTTGGAGAGCTTGGCGAGATCCTTCCCCAGTACGTGCACGGCGCCATGGCTGGCACGCTCCTCACGCAGGAGCAGCCGCAGGAAGGTGGACTTACCGGAGCCCGAGGAACCCACCAGGAAGACGAACTCGCCGCGCTCGATCTCCAGGGAGACGTCCCTGAGGGCGGGGCGGTTCTGCTTCGGGTAGGTCTTGGAGACGTTGTCGAATCGGATCACTGATGCACCACGGTCGACCTGGGTAGGGGCACGGGTTACCGGTGAGGGCTCCCGTCGGTGAGCGTGACCCTACGCGAACCTCGGGTGGCGGCGAAGCCGTCGTGCGGAGTTGGTGCATTTCGTCACGGCGCCTAGGGGGACAAAAGGCGCACAATCCCGCGGGGCGCGCCGTTCGGCGGCGGAGCTGGCACAGTGGTAGGGGGAACCATCGCTCCTCCTGGTGCGTTGGTGCGGTAAAGAAGGAGGTCGCATGACGTACGACCGATTGGTGTGCGCCAATTGCGCGGCCCCTGTGAGCGAGGGCCGCTGCCCTGTGTGCCGGGCGAGCAGGGAACGGCTCCAGCAGCAGGCCGGTATTTTCGGCCAGCTCAACCCCGCGATGCTGGTGGCCCTGCTGATCATGCTGGTCGCGCTCGCCGCAGTGCTGCGCCAGGCCGTGGCGTAACGGCGCCCGCGGTCCCGTCACCGCGCCGGCACCCAGGGTGACGGCGGCGGCCCGGGGCGGTCTGCCGCCGCATTCGCGCACGAGGGTGCCCGAATGCCGTATCCGTACACCGAGGGGCCCGGGACGCATGCGTCCCGGGCCCCTCGTCGTGTGCCGCGTCAGCGTCAGGCAGCCGCCGCGCCGCCACCGTTCTTGTTGATCAGACGGGGCAGGACCCGGAAGCCCACACCGCCGGCGATCATCGTGGCCGCGCCGATGATCAGGAAGGTGGTGCCGGACGCACCGGTCTCCGCCAGCTGACCACCCTTGGCCTGCTGCTTGGCCTGACCCGGGGTGTCGACGACCTGGTCCTTGCCCTGGCCGGGCTGGTCGACCGGCTTGGAGCCCTGGTTGTCGGTGCCGGTGCCGGTGCTGTCGCCACCGGTGCTGCTGTCGCCGCCGGTGGAGGTGCCGCCGGAGTGGCTGCCGCCGGTGGTGCCGCCGGTGTTGCCACCACCCGTGGTGCTGCCGGTGGTGCCACCGGTGTTACCGCCACCCGTAGTGCTGCCGGTGGTGCCGCCGGTGTTGTCGCCACCGGTCTGACCGCCGGAGTTCTGGCCACCGGAGTTCTGACCACCGGTGTTGCCGCCGGTGGTGCCACCGCTGCTCTGACCGCCGGTCTGGCCACCGGAGTTCTGGCCACCGGTGTTGTCGCCACCGGTCGACTGACCACCGGTGTTGTGACCACCGGTGCTGTCGCCACCCGTGGAGTCGCCGCCGGTCGACTGACCGCCGGAGTTCTGGCCGCCGCTGTTGCCGCCGATCTCGCCGCCGGTGGTGGTGCCGCCGGAGTTCTGGCCGCCGGTGGAGTCGCCACCGGTCGAGTCACCGCCGGTGGAGTCACCGCCACCGAAGATGCCACCGAGGAGACCGCCGATGAGGCTGTGGTCCTGGTGCTTGGCCTGGCCGACATTGTCGGTACCTGCGGCGGATGCCGCGCCGGCGGCGGTGAGCGACGCACCGGCCGCGATCACCGCACCGGCCGCAATGCGCGCTACGCGCAGCCGCGTCTTCTTCGTCATGTGCCTGCTACCCCCAGTAGCTGAACTCGTCAATGGAGCATCGCTGTACGGGGCAACGGCCGATGGGGGTACGCGAGTCCCGGCCCCGCACTGCCGGCGGGCCACTCAACTCCCCGTTCATACACGCGCCCCATGACATACGCATGCCGCGCCCAGCCTTCCCAGTTCTCCGAACATCGTCAAGGTCGATTAAAGGTCCGATGTCTGAATTGCCATGGCTTGGGCGATACATGGACGTACGACTGTGACCTAACCGCCACCGCACACAGCAACTGCCCCCCTTCGGGGAGGCAGTTGCTGTCGGCTTTCGCGGCTTCCTTCGCGGCCTACTTCGCCTGCTGCTCCTGCTGCTTTCGCCAGCGGATACCGGCCTCCAGGAAGCCGTCGATGTCACCGTCCAGCACGGACTGCGGGTTGCCCACCTCGAACTCCGTCCGCAGGTCCTTGACCATCTGGTACGGGTGCAGCACGTACGAACGCATCTGGTTGCCCCAGGAGTTGCCACCGTCGCCCTTGAGGGCGTCCATCTTGGCCTGCTCCTCCTGGCGGCGACGCTCCAGCAGCTTCGCCTGGAGGACGTTCATGGCGGTGGCCTTGTTCTGGATCTGCGAGCGCTCGTTCTGGCAGGAGACGACGATGCCGGTGGGGATGTGCGTCAACCGGACCGCGGAGTCGGTGGTGTTGACGCCCTGGCCGCCGGGGCCCGAGGAGCGGTAGACGTCCACCCGCAGGTCGGACTCGTCGATCTCGATGTGGTCGGTCTGCTCGACGACCGGCAGCACCTCGACACCCGCGAAGGAGGTCTGGCGGCGGCCCTGGTTGTCGAACGGCGAGATGCGCACCAGGCGGTGGGTGCCCTGCTCCACGGAGAGCGTGCCGTAGGCGTAGGGCACCTGGACGGCGAAGGTGGTCGACTTGATGCCGGCCTCTTCGGCGTACGAGGTTTCGTAGAGCTCGGTCTTGTAGCCGTGGCGCTCGGCCCAGCGCAGATACATCCGCTGGAGCTTCTCGGCGAAGTCCGCGGCATCCACCCCGCCGGCCTCGGCGCGGATGTTGACCACGGCCTCGCGGGCGTCGTACTCGCCCGAGAGCAGCGTGCGGACCTCCAGCTCGTCGACCGCCTTGCGGACGTCGGCCAGCTCGCCCTCGGCCTCGGCGCGGGCGTCCTCGTCGCCCTCGGCCTCGGCGAGCTCGAAGAGCACCTCGAGGTCGTCGACACGGCCGCGCAGCTCCTCGGCCCGGCGCAGCTGGCCCTGGAGGTAGGACAGCTGGCTGGTGATCTTCTGCGCGTTCTCCGGGTCGTCCCACAGGGAAGGCGCCGCGGCCTGTTCCTCAAGCACGGCGACATCGGCCCTCATCCTGTCGAGGTCCAGGACGGCCTCGATCGACCCCATGGTCGAGGAGAGGGACTTCAGCTCTTCGGATACATCGACGACTGCCACGCACCCAGCCTAACGGCTGCCGCCGGCAACATGCCCCGGCCCGGTGGTCCGGATCCCCCGGGCCCGATGCACAGCGCCCGCCGGGCCCGTACGCCGGGGCGTCCCACGGCGGCGTACGGGACCCGGGCGCCCGTCACGGGGTGGTGCCGCCCGGCTGGTGCACGCCCGGGGTGGCGTCGCCCGGCTCGTCGCCCGACGAGGCCAGCCAACCGCCGAGGGCCGCCGCCACGACGACCAGCGCGGCGGCCGCGCCGAGCTTGATCCGGCGGCGGCGCACCGCCTCGGCCGTCGAGCGGTGCCGGGCCGAGCCCGCCCGGCGCTCGCCGGCGGCCCGCGGGGTGCGGGCGGTGCCGTGCGCGCCGCCGGCCAGTTCGTCCGGGCCCGGGACCCGCATGCTGGTGTGCGTCTCCCGGTTGGAGTCCGGCGCCGACCCCTGGACCAGTGGGACCGCGCCCCGCGGCGGGCCGGCCTCGCCGGGCGCCGCGGCCGGGTAACGGGAATCCTCGCGGGACCCGGCGGGGGCGCCGCTCTCCGCCTCGTCCTCGGGCCGGTCACCCTCGGGCTCGTCGATGTCCAGCGGCGGCATACCGGCCAGGCCGGGCAGGATCTCGCGCAGCCGGGCGGCCAGCTCCGGGGCGCGCAGCCGGGACGCGGGCGCCTTGGCCAGGCACTGGACCAGTAGCTGCCACAGCTCGTCCGGGATCCCGGGCAGCGGGGCGACGCTCTCGGTGACATGGCGGCGCAGCACCGCACCGGGGTGCCCGCCCCCGAAGGGCGTGAAGCCGGCGAGCATCTCGTACAGGACCGTCGCCAACGCGTAGACGTCCACCGAGGCGCGCGGCGGCAGCCCCTCGATGATCTCCGGGGCGAGGTAGTCGGGGGTGCCGATGACCTTGGCCGAGCGGAGCGGGGCGGAGCTTCCGCCGGCCGGGGGCTGGGCGAGGGTCCTGCGGGGGGAGTCGACCAGCCGCGCGATGCCGAAGTCGGTGAGCAGCGCGGGGTGCGCGCCACCGGGGCCGAGCGAGCCCTGCATGTCCAGCAGGACGTTCTCCGGCTTGACGTCGCGGTGCACGATGCGGGCCGCGTGCGCGGCGGCGAGGCCGTCGGCGACATCGGCGGCGATGGCGACCGCCGCCTCCGGGGCCAGCCGGCGCTCGCGCTCCAGACGGGTGCGCAGGTCGGTGCCCCGTACGAGGTCCATGACCAGCGCCAGGTCGGCGCCGTCGACGACCAGGTCGCGGACGCCGACGACATGCGGGTGCTCCAGGCTCAGCAGCGCCGCCCGCTCCTGTACGAAGCGGCCGACGAGCTCCTGGTCGGAGGCGAGATCCTCACGCAACAGCTTGATGGCCACGGCCCCTTCGGGACCCTCGCCCAGCCATACCGTGCCGGCACTGCCGCGCCCCAGGATCTGGTGGGCGGTGTACCGGCTGCCGATCTTCCGTGCCAAGACTGCTCCGACGTGTCGGGCCCCCGAGCGTCCTGCGGGGGCTGAAGTTGGCGTCAAAGCTACGCGTGCGCCGGGGGGTTCAGTGCCCTGAATGGCGGCAACCTTCACTTCTGTACGGGAATTCACCGGTCAGAAGTCGACAAATCCACGATGTCGCGCCGGTCCGTCCGTACGGGACGTCAGCCGCCGAGACTCTGTACGAAGTGCTGCACGCTCTTGAAGACGTCACCGACCTGCGCGAAGAAGCCCTTGGTCGTCCCGATCCACTGCTGGAGCGGGGTGAACTCCCACACCAGCCAGCCCGCCACGAACAGCAGCAGCAGCGTGAACAGGCAGCCCTTGAGGCAGCCCAGCCCGGGGATCCGCATCGGGTTGGCGCTGCGCGGGCGCGGCTCGCGCCGGGGCCGGGGCTCGCGGGCCGGCGGGCGCTGCGGCTCGTAGTGCTGCGGCGGCGGCTCCTGGCGACGCTGCGGGGGCGCCGGCCGCTGCTGCGCGTACGGCGGCGGGC
>NZ_KN708638.1:3138503-3140356 GCF_000805335.1 Streptomyces sp. CT34
CGTCCTCCGGGGAGAGGTACTGCACCTGGGTCTGCTCGTTGCGGTCCCGGGCGGCACGGAGCTGGGACTCCCACGGGTGCGGGCCCTCGGGCTCCGGGGGGCCGGCCGCGGGCGCGCCCATGGGCATCGGGGGCACCGGCGGCATGACGCGGGTCGGGTCGGAGCCGCCGGGCGCGCCCGTGGACGGCAGCACGCTGGTCGCCGCGGCCGGGTCGTAGGAGCCGGCGTTGGACGGGAGCACCTGGGTGGGGGCGGCGTCGCCCGCCCCCTGGCCGCCACCCGTACCGGGGACCGTGGCGGGCGCCGGGTCGGGCGCGAGCAGCGCGGCGACGCCCAGCGCGGCCTCGGCCTGGGCCGGGGTGGCGTGCACGCCGATGCCGGCCGAGACGGTGCGCAGCCCGCGGGCGAGGTTCTCGGCGCTGGGGCGCTCGTCCGGCTGCTTGCGCAGGCAGCGCTCGATGATCGTCCAGAGCGGCTCGGGGACCGAACCGGGTCTGCGCGGCTCCTCGCCGAGGTGCTTGTGCAGCACCTCCAGGGCGGTCGCGCCGGCGAACGGGGGCCGGCCGGTGACCAGCTCGTACAGCAGGATGCCGGCGCCGTAGACGTCCACGGCGGAGGTCTGCGGGCGGCCCTCGGCGGACTCCGGCGCCACGTAGGCGGGGGTGCCGACGAACTCGTGCGTACGGGTCAGGCCCGGGGAGTCGGCGAGCCGCGCGATGCCGAAGTCGGTCAGCATCGGGTGCATCTCGCCGCTGCCGTCGGAGCCGGCGAGCAGCACGTTCGCGGGCTTGAGGTCGCGGTGCACGACGCCGTCGGCGTGGCTGGCGGCCAGCGCGTCGGCGATCTGCGCGGTCAGCAGCGAGGCCGCGACCGGGCTGAACGGACCGTTGTCGCGGAGGTAGCGGTGCAGGTCGGGGCCGTCGACCAGGTCCATGACCAGGGCCAGCAAATCGCCCTCGACGACCAGGTCGCGGGTGCGGACGATGTTGGGGTGGGTGAGCCGCAGCAGGACGGAGCGCTCCCGCAGGAACCGCATGACCACGTCCGCGTCGGACGCCAGCTCCTCCTTGAGGACCTTGATCGCGACGGTCTCGCCGGGCTGTCCCGGCACGGCGGCCTCGGCACCCGCCGCCTCCCGCTGGCGGGCGCGCCAGACGGTGCCCGTGGCGCCGCGCCCCAGCGGCTCCTCGAGCAGGTACTTGCTGCCTACCGGCCGCACGTCATGCGCTCCCTGGTCGTGGTCGATCCTTGCCCGGCCCGCTCTGGGTCTCTCTCGCGGCCCGTCCGCCCCACTGTAGTGCCGCCGCACAGACATCCCGGTGCGGCGCTCACTGGTGGGGTTCGTGGGGAAGACGCGCGTTCCGGGCCGTTGGTTGCCCGGGCCGGGAGCGGCGCCCGCCGGCCGGGTCAACACCGTACGGACCGCCGTGGCCGGCCGCCGACCTGATGACCGGTGATCGAAAACGTCCGATTCACTGCGCGTAAGCAGGCACTTTTCCGCCGTCGGACGACCAATCAAGATCATCAATCGGCGGGCGGCGGGCGTGTTGTCAGTGGCAGGTGCGAGGATGCATCCCAGCACGCACGCGGTGGGGGCGCGCGATTCCTGTCGCGACGTGCACATGGGACTTGTACGTGCCGACGTGCTCGGGTGCCGTGGGGGAGCGAGCTGAGCCCCTGCCGGATCCCCCGGCAGAAGGGACCGTAGACGGCGATGCAGATCCGGCTGACCGTCCTCGGGCCGCGCAGCGGCCACACCACGCGGGCCTGCGACGTGCTCGTGACGGCCCCCGCCGGGACCGCCCTGGCATCGGTGGCCGGCTCCCTCGCCGCCTCCGTGGCGGGGGCCGGGG
>NZ_KN708638.1:3140366-3152801 GCF_000805335.1 Streptomyces sp. CT34
CCGGATCCGAGCGGCTCGACCCGCAGCGCGCCGCGATCGGCGAGCCGCCGCTGATCGACGGCGCGGTCCTCTCCCTCCAGGGCCCCGGCCCGGCCCCCGCGCACGGCCTCCCGCACGGTTCCGCCCGGCTCCGCGTGGTCTCCGGCCCGGACGCGGGCGGGGTGCACCTGCTGCACGGCGGGCAGATCCGTATCGGCCGCTCCGCCGACGCGGACGTCCCGCTGGACGACCCGGACGTCTCCCGGCTGCACTGCGCCGTCACGGTCGAGCCGGACGGGTCGGTCTACGTGGCCGACCTGCGCTCCACGAACGGCACCGCGGTCGACGGCACCGAACTCGGCGAGCAGGCCGCCCCGCTGCGCCCCGGCGCCCTGCTCCGCATCGGCGAATCGGCCCTGCGGCTCCAAGCCGCCCCCAGCAGCCCCGATCCGGCCCTCGGCGTCGCACCCGACGGAGAGGGCCACCTCCGGGTGACCCCAGGGGCAGCGGACGGCGCCCCCGGGCCGCACACCGGAACCGCCCGGGACACCGGCGCGCCCCCCGCCGGCTCCGGCCACTCGTCCCTCGGCTCCGCCCCGTATCCGGCAGCCGGCGGCGCGTTCGGCCCCCCGGCCACCGCCGCTCCCGTGCCGACCCCCCGCGACGGCACCGCCCCCGGCGGCACGGCCCGCCGGGACACCCCGCTGCGCGGCACCCCGGCCCCGCCCGCCGGCGGCCCGCGCGGCACGACCACCGGCGGCTACGGCTCCGGACCGCACGGCTCCCTCACCACCGCCCCGGGTCCGGCCGCCGCCCCGTACGGTTCGGCCGTGCCCGGCACGCCCCCCGTACGGGCCGACCGGGCGGCCCGTAGCGCCCGGGAGACCCTCGACTCGCCCACCGCACCCGACGACCGCGGACCCGACGATTCCGGCCACGGCTACCCCGTCGCCGACGCCACGCCGGCCGACGGGCAGACCCACGGCGGCCGGCAGTCCCTGGCTCCCCCCGACCCGGTGACCCGTAGGGCGGGCCGCCGGGGCGGCATCGGGGCCTGGGCGCGGCGGCTGGCCGGCGGGCGCCCCGCCGTGGAGCCCCTGGCCGGCCCCCCGGAGGCGGCGGCCGGCCCGTCCGCCGGACCGGCCGGCGTCCCCTCCCGTACCGGCGCCGACGAGGGTCCCGCCGCACCGCCCGCCGGCCCCGCCGCGCACGAACGCTGGCCGGACGCCGCCGCGATCCTGCTCACCGCGCTCGGGCCGGGCCCCCGCCTCTGGGAGCGCGGACCGGACCACCCGGACGCCCTCGCCGTCCGCCTCGGCACGGCGGACGGGCCCGGCGGCCGGTCCGCCGTGCCGGTCACCGTGGAACTGCGCCGGGCCGGCGCCCTGGGACTGGCCGGTCCGCGGGCACGGCTCGCCGGACTGGCCCGGTCCGCCGTCGCCCAGCTCGCCGCGCTGCACTCCCCCGGGACGCTGGAGATCGTGCTGATCAGCACGGACCGGTCGCGCAGCACCGAGGAGCGGGTCGCCGACTGGTCCTGGCTGGGCTGGCTGCCGCACGTCCGCCCGGCCCACGGCCAGGACTGCCGGCTGCTGCTCGCCTACGACAGGGAACAGGCCACCGCCCGTACCACCGAACTGGTGCGACGGCTGGACGACGGCCCGCTGGGGCCCTCCTGGGCCAGCGCCGAACGCTCCGAGGTGGCATCCGCCGCGGCCCGCCATCAGGGGCCGCGCACCCTCGTCATCGTCGACGGCGACCCCGGCTCGTCCGCGCTGCGCGAGACCACGGCGCGGCTGGCGGCGGGCGGCCCGGCCTGCGGAATCCACCTGCTCTGCCTGGCCGAGACCCCGGCCGCCTCACCGGCCTTCCCGCTGGCCGCGACGTACGAGGCGGCGCGGGTGGCATCACCGGCGTTCGGCGAGTGCGGGGCAGTGGCGGTGCTCAGCGGCGATGTCGCCACCGCGCTGCGGGTCGTCCAGCCGGGCTCCGGGCCGAACGGCGCGGTCGCGACGGTGGACGCGGTCTCCGCCGCCTGGGCGGAGCGTTTCGCCAGGGCACTGGCCCCGCTGCGCGAGACCGAGGCGGGCGTCGCCGGCGGGCCGTCGACGCACCGCGCGGCCGTCCCGCTGCCCGAAACGACGCGACTGCTGGACGAGTTGGGGCTGGCCCGCGCCACCCCCGCGTCCCTGATGGCGCGCTGGGCGGCTGCCCTGGACACCGACCGGCCGGGCGCCGCCGCGGTCCTCGGCGCCGGGCCGCACGGCCCGCTGATCGCCGATCTCGCCGCGGATCACACCCATCTGCTCCTGGAGGGCGCGGCGGCCACCGGCAAGACCGAACTGCTGCGGTCCCTGGCCGCCTCGCTCGCCGCCGCGGACCGCCCGGACCTGCTGTCGCTGGTCCTGGTGGACGGCGGCGGCACCGAACGCGGCGAGGGCCTGCGGCTGTGCACGGACCTGCCGCACGTCACGACCTATCTGGCCGCCTCCGACCCGGTGCGCATGCGGGAGTTCGCCCAGGCCCTGTCCTCCGAACTCAAACGGCGCGCGGAAATACTGGCCGGCACGCCCTTCGCCGACTGGCGCGCCAAGCACCTCCCGGCGCCCCGCGTCATCGCCCCGCGCCGCTCCGCCGAGACCGTCACCCCCGGCCCCCTCGGTGACACTCCGCAGGAACTAACTACTCTCCGTAATCGTTGCCGTAACAATGAGGAAAGCGGCACACCGGCGGACCCCTCAGAAACCGGCACGCTCCGCCTGCGGTCACGCCACGGCGCCCCGGGCGCCCCGCCTCCGGACGCCGCAGCCTCCGCCGCCCCCGCGGACCCCACCGGATCCGCGGATCCCGCCACGGCCGCCGCCCCCATGCCCCGCCTCTTCGTCCTCGTCGACGACTTCGACGCCCTGGTCTCCCCCGCCCTCGGCAGCACGGGCCGGCCGGCCGCCGGCTCCGTGGTGCGCGCCCTGGAGGCGGTGGCCCGGGACGGCGCGGACCTGGGCGTCCACCTGATAGCCGCCACCGGCCACCCGGACCGCACGGACGGCACCGCGACCGCCGAACGGGCCGGGCTGCGCATCCAGTTGGGCGCCGCCACCGACCCGTCCGAGCCGGTACCGCCGGGACGCGGGTGGCTGCACCGCGCGGAGGACGGCTCCTCGACGCCGTTCCAGGCGGGCCGGGTCACCGGACGCATACCTCGCACCTCTACGCTCCGGCCGACCGTGGTGCCCCTGGAGTGGCCGCGGATGGGCGACCCGCCGGCCCGGCGCCCGTTGCGCGAACTGGGCAACGGCCCGACGGACCTGGCCCTGCTGGCCAGCGCACTGGAGCGCGCCGCGCAGTCCTCGGGGGCGGCGGCGGCCCCGCCGCTGGTGTAGGGGTGCAGCGGGGGCCGGGTCTGGTGTAGCGGCCTGGTCTGGTGTAGCGGCCTGGCGGGGGTGGTGTGTTGGTGCCGGCCCGCCTGAATGTGGCGTCTGAATGCGGTGTCTGATTGCGGTGTCTGATTGCGGCTTCGACGCCCGCCGGGAACGGCGTCGAGGTGCTGGTACGTGCTGGTACGGGGCGGCGTCGAGGTACTGGTACGGGCGAGCCGCCGTCGGCGCCGGCAGGGCAGCGGGCACACAGCGGCAAGCGGACACACAGGGCAGACACACAGGGCAGCGGGTGGGCTTTCGGAGGCGGGGCGCCGGACGGCCCGTTGAGGCTTGGTGAGCGGAGCCAGGGGCGTGGAGGATCCTGCCGGGGCCGGCCTTGTGGGGAGGGGATGGCCTCGTGGGGCTTGGCCTCGTGAGGGATCGTGAGGGATCTCGTGAGGGAGGGCGCCGTCGGGTGCGCCGTCGGGTGCTGGGCCTGGGGCCGTCGCGGCTGGGTCGTCGCGGCTGGGCCGTTGAGGCTGGCGCGGACTGGGCAACCTGGTCAACACGTGCCCAGCCGTCACATGTGTCCCACCGTCCGTAACGGCCCCATTGCAAATGGAGAGTTGGCGGGAAAGGCGGTATTGCGGAGCCGGTGGTGGGGGCGTAGGACTGTCGCACACCGTACGCGTACACGACAGGGCACGGCGCGGCGCGGCCGTATGCAGTCATGCACGGCCGCGGGCAACGTAAACGTAGGCGACTCGGCAGTTGACGAGCGGCGGCGGGCGGCAGGCGGCGGGAGTACAGCGGCAGGGCGCTCGGTAGGCAGCGGCGAGCGGTCCGCAGGCGGCGAGCCGTTGTCCGCACCATGCACCGGCGCAGGGCACGACGCACCGCCTTCGTAGCACGTACCAGCAGCACGCACCGCTTCGTAGCACGTACCAGTTGGCACTCACGAGTTACAACCACTTACACCAGTAGCACGCACTGCTCAGTTGGACGGTCACGCCGCTGCGTGCCACGGCTGCCGGGACCGCGAACGGCTTCGCGACGGTGGGCGGCGGGCCGCGGCGGGAGAGGCACTGCGGGCGCAGCGACGAGACGAGGAGTTACGGGGAGACGAAGGGTTACGGGAGACGAGGGGCCACGGGGATGAGTAAGGGGTTACGGGGATGAGTAGAGGGATGGGCGGGGCGGGGTTACGGGGTGCCGGCGTGGTGGCGGTGGTCGCCACGATGGCGCTGGGGCTGGCGGCCTGCGGCGGCGGGAGTAGTAGCGGTGGTGGAAGTGGGGGCGGGGGCAAGGGGGTTGGCACGGCGCCTACGGTGCAGTTGCCGAAGCTGGGCGGGCAGCGGTTGCAGGTGGCGGCGGTGTGGACGGGGGCCGAGCGGGAGAACTTCACCAAGGTTCTGGCGGAGTTCGAGAAACGGACCGGGGCCAAGGTCGACTTCGTGCCGAGCGGGGACGACATGGCCGGGTTCATCGGGTCCAAGATCGCGGGCGGCGGGCCGCCCGATGTGGCCATGTTGCCGCAGGTCGGCGTGGTGAACGAGTTCGCGCAGAAGGGCTGGCTGAAGCCGCTCGGGGCGGATGCCAAGGCGCAGTTGGCGAAGAACTTCAGCAAGGGGTGGCGGGACCTGGGTGCGCACAAGGGCACCGAGTACGGGGTGTATTTCAAGGCCAGCAACAAGTCGCTGGTCTGGTACAACACCAAGGTCTTCCGGAATGCGGGGGTCACCGAGCCCCGTACCTGGCCGCAGTTCCTGAAGACGGCGGAGACGATTTCCGAGTCGGGTGTGGAGCCGGTGTCGGTGGGCGGTTCGGACGGCTGGCCGCTGACCGACTGGTTCGAGAACGTCTATCTCTCGCAGGCGGGTCCGGCGAAGTACGACCTGCTGACCAAGCACGACATCAAGTGGACCGACCCGTCCGTGAAGCAGGCGCTGACCACGCTCGGCCAGCTCTTCGGCCGCAAGGAGCTGCTGGCGGGCGGCAGTTCGGGGGCGCTGCAGACGGACTTCCCGACGTCGGTGACGCAGGCGTTCAGCGGGGGTGACACCCCCAAGGCCGCGATGGTCTCGTCGGCCGACTACGCCGAGGCGAACATCGCGCAGACGAAGGCGAAGGTCGGGACGGATGCCAAGGTGTTCCCGTTCCCGGCGGTGGGGGCGAAGTCGCCGGTGGTGACCGGCGGGGACGTGGCGGTGGTCCTCAAGGACAGCAGGGCGGCGCAGGCGCTGCTGACGTTCCTGGCGTCGACGGACGCGGCCAGGATCTGGGCGCAGGCGGGCGGGTTCATCTCGCCCAACAAGGAGCTGGACCAGGCCGCGTACGCCGATGGCGTGATGCGCAAGATCGCCAAGGAGCTGATCGCGGCGGGGGACGGTTTCCGCTTCGACATGTCCGACCAGGCGCCCGCGTCGTTCGGCGGCAAGCCGGGGCAGGGCGAGTGGAAGGACCTCCAGGACTTCTTGAAGAACCCGGAGGATGTCGCGGGTACGCAGGCGCAGTTGGAGAAGGACGCGGCGAAGGCATTCGGGCACTGAGGCGGCGGGGGTGGCCCGGGTGGCCGAGTGGCCAGATGGCCGGGTGGCCGGGTGGCCGAGTCGGCGGGTGGCCGAGTCGGCGGGTGGACGGGTGGCCGTCGAGGGCCGCGCGAGCGGAGGGCGTCCCGCCGGCCACCGCCGGCAGGCATCAGCAGGAAGGCAGGCATCAGCAGGCGGGTATCAGCAGGCAGGCGGGCATCAGCAGGCAGGCGCCGGGGACCGGGAGTTACCCGCGATGACCACGTTCCCGCCATGCCCACGGCGCAGGAGGTTCCCGCCATGACCACCAGGAGGTTCCCGCGATGACCACCGGGAGGTTCTCACGATGAGCGCCGGGAGACGGTCGCCATGAGCGACGCGGACGTACCGGCCGGGGCGGCGGCCGGTGGGCGGGTCCGGCGGCGGCGTGGTGTCACCGGTACGCGGGCCTGGGTGGCGGCGGTGTTTCTGCTGCCGGCGCTGGTGCTGCTGGGTGCGCTGGTGGTCTGTCCCATCGGGTTCTCGGTCTACCGGAGCCTGTTCGACGCGTCCGGCAACGGCTTTGTGGGGCTGGGCAATTACGGGCAGATGTTCTCGGACGAGGCCATCCGGACCGCGCTGCGGAACAACGTGGTGTGGGTGGTGGTCGCGCCGGCGGTGTCGACGGCGCTCGGGTTGATCTTCGCGGTGCTGACCGAGCGGGTCCGCTGGGGCACCGCGTTCAAGTTGGTCGTGTTCATGCCGATGGCGATCTCGATGCTGGCGGCGGGGATCATCTTCCGGCTGGTGTACGACCAGGATCCGCAGCGCGGGGTGGCGAACGCGGTGTGGGTGGGGGTGCACGACGCGTTCGCCGCACCGGCGCCGTTCCCGGGGGCCAAGCCGCGGCCGAACGCGGATCTGCGGCCGTCCGGCGGCGGTTCGTTCACCACGGCGTCGGTGGTGCGGGCCGGCTCGCCGGTGAAGCTGCCGCTGGTGGCGGTGCGGCCGGAGGACGTTCGGGACGCGCAGCAGGCGGTGGCGGCCCGGGAGCGGCCGGGCATGGTGACCGGAACCGCGTGGCTGGATTTCACCCGGGGTGGCGGTGGGCGGCCGAATGCGATCGACCCGGGTGAGAAGGCGCTGGCCGGGCTGACGGTGCAGGCGGTCCGGGGCGGGGCGGTGGTCGCCTCGGCGACGACGGCGGCGGACGGGACGTTCGCGCTGCCGGCGGCGAAGGCCGTGGGGGCGCGGATCCGGCTGCCGGGAGCGGACTTCGCGGCGGCGTACAACGGTGTGGATTGGCTGGGTCCGGCGCTGGTCACCCCGGCCATCATCGGCAGTTATGTGTGGATGTGGGCCGGTTTCGCAATGGTGTTGATCGCGGCGGGGCTGGCGGGTGTGCCGCGGGAGCTGCTGGAGGCGGCGCGGGTGGACGGGGCCGGCGAGTGGCAGGTGTTCCGCCGGATCACGGTGCCGCTGCTGGCGCCGGTGCTGGTGGTGGTGCTGGTCACGCTGATGATCAATGTGCTGAAGATCTTCGACCTGGTGTACATCATCGCGCCCGGGTCCAGTCTGCGGTCCGCCAATGTACTGGCGTTGCAGCTCTTCCAGTCCTCGTTCGGTACGGATGTCAACGAGGGGCTGGGTAGTGCGATCGCGGTATTCCTGCTGCTGCTCGTGCTGCCGGTGATGTACGTCAATCTCCGGCGCCTACGGAAGGAGCGTCGCCGATGACGACGGTGGACGGGGCCGTGGGAGCGGGTGCGGGCGCGGGCGATGGCGCCGCCGGTCGCCGGGGCGCCGGGCGCGGGGTGCCTCGGGGCGGCCGGGGGCCGCTGACCGCGCGGCTCGCGGCGCGGACCGGCGGCGGTGCGGTGCGGGTCTTCCTGGTGCTGGTGGCGCTGTTCTGGCTGATGCCGTCGGTCGGGCTGCTGCTGTCGTCGCTGCGCGGTCCGGCGCAGATCGCCGGGTCCGGCTGGTGGCAGGTGTTCGCCAGGCCGGCGCAGATCACGTTCGCCAACTACGGTCATCTGCTGTCCAACGGGAAGGTGATGGGTTCGCTGGTGACGACCGCGGAGATCACGGTGCCGGCGACGGTGCTGGTGGTGGTCATCGGGTCGCTGGCGGGCTATGCCTTCGCCTGGCTGGACTTTCCGGGACGGGACGCCTGGTTCATGGTGGTCGTGGGGCTGCTGGTGGTGCCGGTGCAGGTGGCGCTGATTCCGGTGGCGAAGCTGTTCGGTGCGGTCGGGCTGTTCGAGACGACGGCCGGGGTGGTGCTCTTCCATACGGCGTTCGGGCTGCCGTTCGCGGTGTTCCTGCTGCGGAACTTCTTCGCCGAGATCCCTCGGGAGCTGCTGGAGGCGGCGCGGCTGGACGGGGCGGGCGAACTGCGGCTGTTCACACGGGTGGTGATGCCGCTGGGGGGTCCGGCGATCGCGTCGCTGGGGATCTTCCAGTTCCTGTGGGTGTGGAACGACATGCTGATCGCGTTGATCTTCGCGGACAGCGGGCATCCGCCGATCACGGTGGCGCTCCAGCAGGAGGTGCGGCAGTTCGGCAACAACATCGATGTGCTGGCGCCGGGCGCGTTCCTGTCGATGGTGGTGCCGCTGATCGTCTTCTTCGCGTTCCAGCGGCAGTTCGTGTCCGGGGTGATGGCGGGCGCGGTGAAGTGAGGGCGGTGAGATGACATCGGTGGAGTGACTTCGGTGGAGTGACATCGGTGGAGTGACTTCGGCGAAGTGAGGGCGGGGGCGGGCGCCGCCGTACGTCCGGTACGCGGATCGGTACGGCATCGCATCGGTGCGGGCGGATCCGCAGGCGTGACCGGAGCGGTGGCCGCAGCTCACCTTCCGTTCATGTTCCTCCCCCACGATGGCGCCCGCTCCGTGAAACGCATGGTGCGACCGGGGTGCGTCGTGCCGGGTACCCGGCCGCGGTGCCGGCGCACCGTCCCCATACCCCACATACCCCGCATACCCCGCGTGTCGTACACCGCCATCGATTCCCGACCGTCTGGAGACGGACCGCACATGACTGCCCTCACCGCAGACCAGAGTGCCGAACACCTGCCGCGCCCCGCGCGGCTGTCCGATGTCAAGGGCTGGTTCTTCACCGCCGACCAGCTGCTCTTCGACTGGTTCCTGAGTCATCAGCGGGACCGGTCCGAGGCGGGTGACCTGCTCGAACTGGGCGCGTACCTGGGCAAGAGCGCGATCTTCCTCGGTGCGCGGCTGGGTGCCGGCGAGCGGTTCACGGTCTGCGACCTCTTCGACTCCCCGGCCGGGGACGCCTCGAACTCGAAGGAGATGGCGAAGTCGTACGCGACGCTGACGCGGCGTGCCTTCGAGGCCAACTACCGGGCGTTCCACGACGAGTTGCCGGTGATCGTGCAGGGGCTGAGCTCGGTGATCCGGGAGCATGTGGCGGACGGCAGTGTGCGGTTCGCGCACATCGACGCGTCGCATCTGTACGAGCATGTGGCGGGCGACATCCTGGCGGTGCGGGAGCTGCTCACCGAGGGCGGTGTGGTGGTGATGGACGACTTCCGTGCGGAGCACTGCCCGGGGGTCGCCGCCGCGACGTGGCAGGCGGTGACGGCGCACGGGCTGCGTCCGATCTGCATCACGGGGACGAAGTTCTACGGCACTTGGGGTGATCCGGGGCCGTACCAGGACGCGCTGTTGGAGTGGCTGACCGCCCGCGGCGATGTGTGGCACGAGGTCCAGCAGGTCAACGGCGGGCCGCTGATCCGGCTGAGCGCCAAGGGGGCGAAGGAGCCGGCGCACCCGGTGTCGCGGTATGCGGCGTCGGCGGCGGGCGTAGCGGAGGGGGCGGCGGCGCGGTCCTCGAAAGCATCCCCGAAGACGTCACCGAAGACGTCACCGAAGGCGTCCGCGGTCGGTCCGGCACCGCGCCCGGAGCGCGGTGCGCTGCGCCGGGTGGCGCGGGATCTGCTGCCGCCGGTGGTGACCCGGGCGATCGTGCGGGCACGCAAGCGGTCGGGCGCGGCGCGGGGCTGAGCGGCGCCGGCGGGCGTACGGGCCGGGGCCGTTCTTCCGGCCGGGGTACCGTACTTCCCGGCCGATGCCCATACGTCCCAGCCGAGGCCCGTACGTCCCGGCCAAGGCCCGTACATCCCGGCCGGCCGCCTCGCGGTGCGGCGGGTTCAGCCGCGCGGTACCTGCCCGACCAGGACGAAGACGTTGGACCGCAGGACCCGCCCGGCGGTCCGCGGCAGCGGGGAGGAGTAGGTGCGCCGGACGGCCAGCCCGGCGGACTCCGCGAAGGCCCGCAGCAGGGTGAAGTCGGTGAAGCGGGCGGGCGCCGGCCCGGTGCGGTGGCCGGCCTCCTGCGCGGTGATCAGCACCACCCCGCCGCCGGGCCGTACGTAGGGCACGTAGGCCCGCAACAGGCCCTCGACCTGCTCGTCGTCCAGGTGCTCCAGGACGTGTGCGGAGAGCAGCGCGTCGAAGGCGCCGGGGCGGGCGTGCGGGCCGGCCAGGAAGGTGTCGGCGGTGTAGGCGGTGAGGCCGCGGGCCCGGCAGCGGGCCACGGACAGCGGGTCGTGGTCGATGCCGACGCTGCCGGGTGCGCAGCCGGCCAGGGTGTCGCCGCTGCCGCAGCCGACCTCCAGTACGCGACCGGGGCCGATCCGCCGCAGCTGCCGGCGGTAGGGCGGCCGGGCGGGCAGCAGCCGGGCCAGGCCGCCGCGTTCGCGGAGGGCGGGCAGCCGGGCGGTGGAGGCGGCCGGTGCGGTGCCCGCGGGGCGGTGGGTGCGGGGGGTGCGCGCGGTGCCGGGGCCCGGGGCCGCGGCGTCGGGGCTGTCGGTGGCGGCGGAGCTGTCGGTTCGGCCGGGCATCGGGTGCGGTCACCTTCCTGAGGGCGGCGGGCTGGTTGCCGGTGTCCGGTGCGCGGGGCGCCGGTCACGCTGTCCCTCGGTCTACGCCATGGCGGGGGGCGGGGCGGGGCCGCCGCACCTTCGCCTCACCCTTTCAGCGCAGACCGGGTGACCGCGCCGCCGATGGACGAGTTGAGGGACGAGTTGGCCGCACCGTCCCGTGGTTCGCCTGTCCGGAAAGGCTTGTCAGCCCATGAAGCCTCGGCTCACCGTCGTCGTCCCGGTCCCTCGCGGCGAAGGGGCCGCACGCAATGTGGAGGAGTGTCTGGAGTCGGTGGCGGCCCAGACGCTGGACGGGCTGGACGTGGTGCTGGTGGACGACGGTCCCGCGGAGGGGCCGCCGGGTGCGCCGTGGCGGCGGTTCACCGAGCGGGACCCGCGGTTCCGGGTGGTGCACCACGAGGGCGGCGGGCGTGGCGGGGCGCGCAACGCCGGTGCCCGGCACGCCTATCCGCACACCGGCTATCTGGCGTTCCTCGACGCGGACGACGTGCTGCTGCCGCGTGCGTACCAGGATCTGTGCGGGCTGCTGGACACGTCGGGGGCGGATCTGGCGACCGGCAACGTCTACCGGCTGGGGGCGGCGGGCCGCGGTCAGTCGGCGGAGCATCCGGCGGAGCGCGAGACGGTGCTGCGCACCCACGTCACCAGGGACCCGTCGCTGCTGGGCGACGGGTTCGTGCGGAACAAGGTGTTCCGGCGGGCGTTCTGGGACCGACACGGATTCGCTTTCCCGGAAGGGGAGTTGTGCGAGGACGCGGCGGTGTCGCTGCCGGCGCACTTCCTGGCCGAGGCGGTGGACGTGCTGCACGAGCACGTCTGCTACTGGCGGTTGCCGGAGGGCGCGGAGCGGCACCGGCGGCCGACGGCGCAGGGGGTGCGGGACCGGTTCGCGGCGGTGTCCCGGATCCGCGGCTTCCTGGGTGATCCGGCCTGTCCGGAGCGGGTCCGCCACCGATCCGCCTACGACCGGGCGCAGTTGACGGGCGGGCTGCTGGATCTGGTGGAGGCGCTGCCGGGTGCGGCGCCGGACTGCCGTACCGCGTTCCTGGACTGCGCCCGCGACTTCCTGTCCGGGGTGGATCCGCGGCTGCTGCGGGCGCTGCCGGTGGAACTGCGGATGCGCTGGTATCTGGTCCGGGCGGGGCGGCTGGCGGACCTGGTGGCGCTGCTGGCGCACGAGGCGCGCAATCCGGCCGGGTTCTCGGTGGCGGGGCCGCCGCTGCGCAAGCGGGCGGTGCTGCCGCCGGAGGTGCCGCTGGAGCTGCCGGCGGGGGTGACGCGGCTGGGCCGGGACGACTTCCCGGTGCGGGCCGAGGTCCGGGAGGCGGTGTGGCGGGAGGGGGTGCTGGTGCTGCGCGGCTGGGCGTATCTGCGGAATCTGCCCGCGGCGGCCCGGCACAGCTATCTGCGGACGGCGGTGCTGACGTGCGGGCGGCGCCGGGTGCTGCTGCCGCTGCGGCCGGTGCTGATGCCGGAGGCGACCGCGGCGTCGGGGCAGGAGCTGCACTGCTACGACTGGGCGGGGTTCGAGCTGCGGCTGGATCCGGCGCGGCTGCGGCGGGGCGGGCTGTGGGAGGAGGGCGACTGGCGGGTGGGGGTGCTGCTGGCGTCGTCGGGGGTGGTGCGGGCGGCGGCGCTGGGCGCGCCGGAGAGCGGGTCGGGGGCGGCGCCGGGTGCGTACGAG
>NZ_KN708638.1:3152811-3162068 GCF_000805335.1 Streptomyces sp. CT34
GGGCGGGGGGCGGGGCCGCCGGTGGCGGCGGCCGGGGCGGTGGAGCTGACGGTGACGGCGCCGGGTCCGGAGCCGGTGGCGCTGCGGCTGACGCATCAGGGGACGGGCACGGTGGTGACGTTTCCGGTGGAGGGACCGGTGGGGGGAGCCGCGGGCGGTGGGGGCGGCTCGGTGACCGTCCGGGTGCGGGGCGAGGCGCTGGACGCGGCCCGGCCGGCCCGGGACGGGGGGCCGGGGGTGCTGGCGCCGCCGCACACCGAGAGCTGGGCGGCCGAGCTGGTGCTGGCCGACGGGACCGCGGACCCGGTCGCCTGCCCGCCCGACTCCGAGCCGTTCACCCAACCACTGCCGCACGGGAGGGAGTTGGTGGTGGCGGCAACCGCGGGCGGCGACCTGGTGCTGCACGACCGGATCCCGCAGCCGTACGTGGACCGGGTGGTGTGGCGGACGGACGGCACGCTGCTGATCGCCGGGTTGCTGCCGGACGCCGCGCCGCTCGCGCCCGAGCTGGTCCTCAAGCACTGCGCGCACGCCGTCGAGGCGGCGTTCCCGGCGGTCCACGACGAGGGCCGGTTCCACTGTGCGCTGCCGCTGGCCGCGCTCCCCTCGTGCGCCGGGGAGCTGCCGCTGCGCGAGGGCCGCTGGACGCTGCATCTGCGGGAGCGGGGCGCGGCGGGCTCGCCGCTGGACGCGCCGGTGCGGTTCACGCCGTCGGTGCTGGACGGGCTGCCGGCGTCCCGTACGGTGCGCGGCAAGCCGTTCGTCCTGGACCGGGTGCGGGGCGACGAGGCGTTCGTGGCGGCCGGTCCGGCGCTGCCGGCCACCGACCGGGGCCCGTACCGGCGCCGGGTGCTGCGCGAGCAGCACTATCCGCTGCACCGCTCGCGTCCGCTGCGCGACACCGTCCTCTACAGCAGCTTCGGCGGCCGGGCGTACGGGGATTCGCCGCGCGCGGTCCATGAGGAGCTGGTGCGGCGGGGGATGGACGTGGAGCATCTGTGGGCGGTGCGGGACGCGCAGTCCGCGGTGCCTCCGACGGCGCGGGCGGTGGTGGTGGGCAGTGCGGCCTGGCACGGTGCGCTGGCGCACAGCCACTGGATCGTGACGAACACGCATCTGCCGCGCTGGTTCGTGCGCCGGGCGGGGCAGCGGGTGATCCAGACCTGGCACGGCACGCCGCTGAAGCGGATCGGGGCCGATCTGGCGGGCACCCTGTGCTCGGGGCTGGCGCATCTGGCGCCGCGTCCGCGGCTCGGCCGGCAGTGGAGCGTGCTGCTGTCGCCGAACGCGGCCAGTACGCCGGTGCTGCGGTCCGCGCTGGGCTACTCCGGCAAGCTGCTGGAGACCGGTCTGCCGCGGACCGACGCGCTGCTTGCCGCGGAGCGTGACGAGGTGGCCGCCGCGGTGCGCGCGCAGCTGGGCGTCGAGCCGGGCCGCAGGGTCGTCCTGTACGCGCCGACGCCCCGCGACCACCTGGCGTACGACGCGTCGCACCACCGGCTGCACCTGCCGCTGGATCTGGATCTGGCCCGCGGCGCGCTGGGCGATGACCATGTGCTGTTGGTGCGCGGCCACCCGCTGGTCGCCGACCGGCTGCCGGCGCACCACGCCCCGTTCGCGGTCGACGTCTCCGGGTACCCGGACGCGACCGAGCTGCTGCTGGCGGCGGATGTGCTGGTGACCGACTACTCGTCGCTGGCCGCGGACTTCGCCAACACGGGCCGCCCGATGCTGTTCCTGACGCCGGATCTGGCGCACTACCGGGACACGCTGCGCGGTTTCTCGCTGGACTTCGAGGCGCGGGTGCCGGGCCCGCTGCTCTCCTCCACCGGTGAGCTGATCGAGGCGCTGGGCGATCTGCCGGCGGTCGGCCGGGCGAGCGCGGGGGCGTACGCGGACTTCCGGGAGGCGTTCTGTCATCTGGACGACGGGGGTGCGGCGGGCCGGGTCGCGGAGCTCCTGCTGGAGTGAGCGGCACGGTGCGCCACGTGCGCGCGTCCGGATCGGCATCACCCGGCGCCCGCGTCGTTACAGCTTGTGCAGGCGTCGCTGCGGATCCGTTCCCCGCGGGTCACGGCACGGCCCGTTCTCGGCGTCCGGCCGGTCACGAGACGGCAATGTGGCGAAAAACCGGGGCGGCCGGTGCAACCGCTCGGCGGGTTCCGCGCTCTGACTCTGAAGAACTCGGCCCGATCCGCTCGCGCCAAGAGCCGCTGTCGACACGAAATGTAGATTTAGTGACTGTGAATGAAGCCCGTGAGTCACAGCCTGGGCCCACCCTCACGCCCGACGCGCCGGTCAGCGTCGTCGTCATCGCGTTCAACGATGCCGTGCACGTCGCCGACGCGGTGCGCTCCGCGCTAGCGCAGGGGGAGTCGGTCACCGAGGTGATCGCGGTGGACGACGCCTCCACCGACGGCACCGGCGCCGCGCTGGACGCGCTGGCCCGCAGCGAGCCCCGGGTGCGGGTGATCCACCGCGGCGAGAACAGCGGCGGCTGCGGCTCCCCGCGCAACGACGGCGTCCGCGCCGCCACCGGCCGTTTCGTGATGTTCCTGGACAGCGACGACGTGCTGCCGCCGGGCGCGGTCGACGCGCTGCGCTCCGCGGCGCTGCGGCACGACGCCGCGGTCACCGCCGGCGCCTGCGTGCGCCGCGAGCTGCCGGCCCGCCGCGACGTGCCCTGGCAGCCCGGCCTCTACCGCGAGCCGGCCGTGTACGACACCCCCGACGCGGCCCCGCGGCTGGTCCACGACACCCTGTGCGTCAACAAGCTCTATGCGCGCGCGTTCCTCACCGAGCACGCGATCGCCTTCCCCGAGGGCCGCTTCACCTACGAGGACTTCGTGTTCACCGCGCGGGTGCTGGCCGCGGCGCCGAGGATCGCGGTGGTCCCGGACACCGTCTACATCTGGCACGTGCGCCGCTCCGCCGCCAAGCAGTCGATCTCCCTGGACCGCAAGGACGTCGCCAACTGGGAGTCCCGTATCGCGGCGCACCGCACCGTGCTGCGGATCCTCAAGGACGCCGGCCACAAGGCGCTGGCGCACGCCGCGGCCACCAAGTTCCTCGACCACGACCTGCGGATGTACGTCCGTGAGCTGCACACCCGCGGCGCCGACTACCGCGCCGAGTGGTGGCGGCTGACCCGCGACCACCTGGCCGCCTTCGAGGAGCCGGAGCTGCGCGCCGCCCGCGCCCCGGCCCGCTGGCTCGCCCGGGTCGTCCTGGCCTCCCCCGACCCGCGGGACCTGGAGCGGCTGACCCAGCTCGCGGCCCGGCCCGGCCGCCTGCTGCCGCCGTACGCCCGGGACGGCGACGGCCGCCCCGTCTGGTCCGCCGACCTGCCCGAGGTCCTGCTGGACGGCCTCGCCGGGGACGAGGCGGGGTACGGAGGCGAGGCCGCGGCCGAGGCCGAGGCCGGTGACGGGGAGGCCGCCGGACTGCCGGTGGCCGTCGACGCCGAACCGGTCGTCGGCACCTCCGGCAGCGTGCTCCGGCTGCGGGTCCACGACCTGTACGGCCGGCTGGCCGCCGCCGGGCCGGCGCGCATCGGCGTCACGCTGCTGCGCCGCCGCGACGACCGCCGCGGCCCGGTGCGCACCGCCGCCCTCACGCCCGCCGCCGACGGTTCCTCGTGGACCGCCGAGGTGCCGCTGGACCTCGCCCCGCTCACCGCGCTGCCCGGCGCCCGCCCGGCCGACCCCGAGCCGTGGGACCTGATGGCCGAGCTGACCTGCGACGACGGCACCACGCTGGGCGCCTCGCTGCGCGCCGTGGGCCCGGGGCTGCGCCGCCATGTGCTGCCCAGCCCCCGGCAGATGGTGCTGCTCGCCCAGCCCTACGCGACCACCGGCGGCGCCCTGGCGCTGCGCGTCGCCTCCGGCCCGCGCAGCGTCTGGCGGATGGCCGCCCGCCGGCTGCGCCGCTGACCCCGTCCGCTCCTGTTGTTGACTCCTCTGCCTAGGATTGGCGCCATGTCTTACTTGATCACGGGCGGTGCCGGCTACATCGGCTCGCATGTCGTACGGGCCCTGCGGGAGGCCGGCGAGACGGTCGTCGTCCTCGACGACCTGACGACGGGCGTGCGCGGCCGGGTCCCCGAGGGCGTCCCGCTGGTCGTCGGCTCGACCCTCGACCGGGCGCTGCTCGACGCCACGATCGCCGAGCACGGCGTCACCGATGTCGTCCACCTGGCCGCCAAGAAGCAGGTCGGCGAATCCGTCGAGATGCCGCTCCACTACTACCGCGAGAACGTCCACGGCCTGCAGACCCTGCTGGAGGCCATGGCCGCCGGCGGCGTGGGCCGCTTCGTGTTCTCCTCCTCCGCCGCGGTCTACGGCATGCCCGACGTGGACCTGGTGACAGAGGACACCCCCTGCGTGCCGATCAACCCGTACGGCGAGACCAAGCTCGTCGGCGAGTGGATGTCCCGCGCCGCGGGCAAGGCGCACGGCATCAGCACCGCCTGCCTGCGCTACTTCAACGTCGCCGGCGCGGCCACCCCCGAGCTCGCCGACACCGGGGTCTTCAACATCGTCCCGATGGTCTTCGAGAAGCTCACCGAGGGCGCCGCGCCGCGCGTCTTCGGTGACGACTACGACACCCCCGACGGCACCTGCATCCGCGACTACATCCATGTCGCGGACCTCGCCGACGCGCATGTCGCCGCCGCCCGCAAGCTCGCCGAGCCCGGCCCGGTCCGTGATCTGACCCTCAACATCGGCCGCGGCGAAGGCGTTTCGGTCCGCGAGATGGTCGCGCTGATCGCCGAGATCACCGGCCACGAGGGCGTCACCCCCGAGGTCACCCCGCGCCGCCCCGGCGACCCGGCCCGCGTGGTCGCCGCCGCCGACCGCATCGCGGACGAACTGGGCTGGAAGGCCCACCACGACGTCCGCGACATGATCAGCTCGGCGTGGGCGGGCTGGCAGCACCACCACCCCGAGTCCCGGCGGGGCTGACGGCGGGACCGGCACCGCACGCCGGTCAACTCGCCGTCGGCGCCGAGCAGTTGTGGCGGGTGACGCGCACGGACGGATGGGACACGGTCCCCGCGCCGCATCGGCGGCGTGGGGACCGTTCTCTGTGACGTGACGAGTCCTTGTCGAGTCTTTTGGACGTGACGAGGCGGGGAGTCCGACCGCCGCCGGACGCACCGGCGCCGCAGTGGGCGGAATGCGCCCGCCCCCGCCCGTCACCCCCGCCGGCGTCGCTTGCCCGGCACCGTGAGGTGGAGGGGGCCGGTGCCGTCCGGGGAGCGGACGGGGAGTTCGCGGCGGAGGGCGCCGGCGGTGAGGCGGAGCGCGACGCGCCAGGTGCCGGGTGGGCCGCCGCGGAGGAGGGAGTGGACGCGGTAGCGGTCGCCGGCGGCGCGTTCGACGGTGGTGCGCAGGGCCACGGTGCGGGTGGCGTCGCGCAGGATCAGCTGGAGTTCGGCGCCGGCGGGGCAGCCGGGGAGGGTGAGGCCGGCGGCGAGGGTGGCGCGGCCGGAGCGGGTGCAGGTGGCCTCGCCGTGCAGGTCGGCGCCGAGCGGGCGGCGGGCGCCGTCGTGGTCCAGGTCGAGGTGGAGGTGGCCGTGCGGGGTGGAGAGGAAGAGGGCGGCGACGGTGGGGCCTTCGGGGCCGTGGCTGATGATGCGCGGCGCCAGGTCGGTGCCCTGCTCGCCGGCCTCCGGGCAGAGCCAGGCTTCCCGCCGTATGCCCTGGGCGGCGTCGCGCGGGCCGGCCGGCCCGTCGCCTGAGGTGGCGGCCGGGGTGGTGTGGTCCCGGGCGGTGACCGCGATCTTCAGGCCCCAGATGCCGTCGGCCAGCGGTTCACCGCCGGCCGCGGTCGCCGGGTCGAGGGCGGCGTGCCAGTGGCCGTCGGCGTGGTCGGCGGGGACGGTGAGCTGGGCGCCGCTGCGGCGGAGGAGGATGTCGACGGTGTCGGCGCCGAGGGTGCGGAGGGTGGCGGTGCCGTGCAGGTGGAGCATGCCGCCGACCCAGGCGACGCCGGTCAGGCGCTGCTGTATGCCGATGCGGTCGGTGAGGTCGTAGAGGGCGTCCGGTATGGGGTGGTCCGGGTCGCGGAAGTAGGGGTAGGCGGCGTAGGCGCGACCCTCGATGATGCGCGGCGGGCCGGGTTCGGTGCCGGTGTCGGCGCGGAGGATCGCGGCGAGTTCGGTGTCCAGGCCGGCGCGCAGGCAGTGGGCGCGCAGCCGGAGCCGGGGCGGGAGGGCGGCGAGGACGCCGTCGGTGAGATAGCGCTCGACGAGGGGGCGGGCGGCGTCGGCCATGGCGCGCCGGCCGGTCTCGTCGCGGGCGAGGTAGGCCGCCGCGAACGGCATGAGTATCTCGCCGTGGAAGTGCCGGACCAGGAGCTTGTCGCGGTCCGGGCCGGGCGGGACCCGGTCGGCGAGGCCGTCGAGGACCGTGCCGATGTAGCCGAGGTATTCGGGCCAGTCGAGGTCCTGGCGGGAGGCGTTGGAATCGTCCTCGCGGCCGTACAGGTAGTAGCAGTCGTAGTCGGCGTGGACCGAGACGGTGCCGGCGCGGAGCAGGGCGGCGATGCCGAAGGGCAGGTCCTCGCCGAGCAGCCGGCCCTCGACGAAGCGCAGCCGGTGCTCCTCGATGAAGGAGCGGCGGAAGAGCTTGTAGGCGGCCAGCGTCCAGTAGACGGGTGAGTCGAAGACCGAGACGCGGGCGGAGGAGGTGCGCAGGTCGACGGGGGCGCCGCGACCGCCGGCGCCGACGATGCGGCCGTAGACGATGTCGGAGCCGTGCTCCTCGGCCGTGCGGATGAGGCGGTCCAGCGCCTCGGGGCCGAGGTGGTCGTCGGAGTCGAGGAAGAAGACGTAGTCGCCGGTGGCCCGGTCCAGGCCGACGTTGCGGGGGCGTCCGGCGCCGCCGGAGGCCGGCTGGTGGACGACGGTGAGGTTGGGGTGGGTGCGGGCGGCCTCGTCGAGCCAGGCGGCGCTGTCGTCGGTGGAGCCGTCGTCGACCGCGATGATCTCGATACGGCGCTGGTCGAGCGTCTGGGTGAAGACCGAGCCGAGGCTGCGGTCGAGGTAGCGGCGGGTGTTGTGGACCGGCACGATCACCGTGACGGCCGGTGCCGTGGAGGCCGGGCCGGTAGCGGCCCCGGTCGCGGGGTGGTCGGATCTGTCGGACACGGGAACCGTGGCCTCCGTTCGTTTCCTGCGGGTCCTCGCCCTGCCCCGCCCCCATCGGAGTAGAACGGACCATTGAGACATCCAGCTATATAACGGTGGTTGACTGTCTGCCGACTTGGAGGAGTGCCGGTGAACCCGACGCCTTCCGCACCCCAAGAGGGGGTCCGGGCCCGGAAGGTTGCCCGGGTGCTGCCCGGCGGGGCGAGCGCCACACCGGCCGGCACCGCGCTGCGGCGGGCCGCGGCGCCGGCGCTCGCGGCGCTGCTGTCCATGGGGGCGTACTGCCTGGCGCTGACGGTCTACGGCAGCTATCCGTTCGGCGCGCGCTCCCGTGCGGTCAACGATCTGGGCAACCAGTTCGTGCCGTTCCACGCCCGGCTGTGGGACCTGATGCACGGGACCGGGCACGGCGACCTGTTCTTCAATTGGGGCAGCGGGTACGGCGTCCCGTTCCTGGCGGACTTCTTCACGTATCTCATGAATCCGTTCTCCTGGCTCGTGGGACTCTTCCCGCGGGCCCTGGTGGACCTGCCGGTGTTCCTGGTGACGCTGCTGAGCATCGGGCTGGGCGCCGCGCTGATGACCGTCCTGCTGGGGCGGCTCCATCCGGGGCCCGGCGTGCTGCGGGCGCTGCTGGCGGTCGGGTACGGGCTGTGCGCCTGGGTGCTGAACGACGGGTACGCCGACCCGATGTGGATGTGGGGGCTGGTCTCGCTGCCGATGACCGGCATCGCGGCGGACTGGTGCCTGCGGCGGGTGCGGTGGGTGGCGGGCACGCTGCTGGTCGCCGCCGCCTGGGCGGGGAACTTCTACACGGCGGCGATGGCCACCCTGGCGACCGGGCTCGTACTGGCCCTCCGGCTGGCGACCGCCCGGGACCTGCCGCCCGGCGGGCGGCTGCGGGTGGCGGGGCGGGCCGCCTCCATGACGGCGGTCGGCGTGCTGCTCGCGGCGCCGGTGCTGACCGTCACGCTCATGGCGAGCCGGGCCGCCCAGCAGCCGCCCGAGGCGGTCTACCGGGGCCGGCCGCCGGTGACGGCCCAGCTGGCGCAGCTGCTGCCGGGCGGGCACGGCGGGGAGCCGGCGCCCAACATCTTCGTCGGGGTGCTGGGGCTGCTGCTGGTGGCGGCCTTCCCGTTCGTGCGGGCGGTGCCGGTGCGGACACGGATCGGGTGGACGGCGCTGGCGGCGGCGATCGGCGCCTCGTTCGTCTGGAGGCCGACGATCCTGCTGTGGCACGGCTTCGCGCTGCCCAACGGGAGCGCCTACCGCGCCGCCTTCGTCCTCAGCGGGGTGCTGGTGATGATCGCCTGGCTGGCGCTGGCGCACCGGCCGCGGACCGGGGAGCTGGCGGCGGGGGCGGCGGCGGTGGCGGTGCTGGCGTGGTGGTGCCGCGACGAGGCGGCGGTGGGCCGCTCGACCTGGATCGTGGTGGCGGGCGGCGGCACGGTGACGCTGGGGGTGCTGACGGGGCTGGCCCGGTGCGCGCGGACCCCGCCCGCCGGCGCGCCGGGCCGGGCCCGGACCGCCCTGACCGCCGCGCTGGCCGGCACCGTGGTACTCGGCTCGGCGTACACCGCGTTCTCCGTGACGGCCGTCCGCGACAAGATCCCGTTCTTCCGGCCGAAGCTGACGCTGACCGCGGGGGCGCTGGCCACCCGGCGCGGGCTCGCCGCCCGGGACGACTGGCCGCGCTCCCGTACGGATCCGGGGCCGCACGAGTTCGCCGACAACGATCCGCTGCTGATCGGCGGCGAGGGCGGCGCGTACTACAGCAGCTATGTGCCCGTGGCCACCGCCCGCGTGCTGCACGGCCTGGGCGCCGGCTGGTACATCCGCGGCCGGCACACGCTGAGCTTCGAGGACCCGGTGGGGCAGGCGCTGATGGGGGTCACAAGCTTCCTCGCGCAGCCGCCGGGGGGCGGGCCGCGCGGCCGGTACACGGTGCGCCGCGGGCGGCCGGCGCCGCTGCTGACCGTCCGGCGGGGCGCGCCGCCGGGACCGGGCGGCGGCCCGGACACCGTCTTCGCCCGCCAGGAGCGGGCGCTGGGCGCCGCCGTCTACGAGGTGCCGCGGCTGACGCCCGCCGGCGGCCCCCCCCCCG
>NZ_KN708638.1:3162078-3177286 GCF_000805335.1 Streptomyces sp. CT34
GCGATGCCCGACCACGTGACGGGCCCGGAGAGCGCCGGGACCGTCTTCACCGCGCGGTGCGCCCCGGGCAGCACCGCCGTCTGGTACGCGCCCTGGTTCACCGGGGACGTCAGCGGGCTGGGCGTGACCACCAAGGGCGTCGGACGGCCGGACGTGACGGCGAACCCGGTACGGCCGCTGGGCACGGTGCCGGCCGGCGGCACGGTGTCCCTGCGGTTCACCGGGCAGGGCCGGCAGTACGTCCCGGAGCACGCGCTCGGCTGCGTCGCGCCGGACCGGCTGGCGGCGGCCGTGCGGGCCGCGCGGGGCCCCGTCTCGCTCACCGCCGGCGGGCACACGCTGGCCGCCGTGCTGCCCCGGGACGGTCGCGGCACCGCCGGCACCGCCGTGCTCGCGCTGCCCGCTGTGGCCGGATGGGGCTGTTCGGTGGACGGCGGGCCCGTCCGGGCCCCCCGGTCCTACGACGGACTGCTGGCCGTCCCGCTCGGCCGGGAGGCCTCCCGGCTGTCGTGCTCATACCTCCCGCAGGGCCTGAAATCGGGGCTGGCGGCGAGTGGAGCGGGGGTGCTGGTGCTCGCCGCGGTGGCCGCCGGGGCCGCCCGCCGGGCACGCCGACGCCCTATACCACTAATTCGCCCGATTCATGACATTTCGCCAGATTCGTAGAATGAACTCCCAGGGGACGGCCACCGACCGTCCCCTGGTCCCCGGCGAAAAGGCCCGCCCATGAAGCTCTCCATCGTCGTCCCCTGCTACAACGAAGAAGCCGTCATAGGCCGTTTCGACGAACAGCTCCGCTCGGTCCTCGGCGACCTCGCGGTGGACTACGAGCTGTGCTACGTGGACGACGGCAGCGCCGACGGGACCCTCCCCCGGCTGCGCGCCCTGGCCCACCAGCACCGCGCCACCACCCGCTACCTCTCCTTCAGCCGCAACTTCGGCAAGGAGCCGGCGATGCTGGCCGGCCTCAAGGCGGCCACCGGCGACGCGGTGATCATCATGGATGCCGACCTCCAGCATCCGCCCGAGCTCATCGAGAAGATGCTCGACCTCTACCAGCTCGGCCACGACCAGGTGATCGCCAAGCGCAGCCGGGACGGCGACCGGCGGCTGCGCACCGCCCTGAGCCGGCTGTACTACCGCGCCGTCAACACCTGGGTGGATGTCGAACTCGTCGACGGCGCGGGCGACTTCCGGCTGCTGTCGCGCAAGGCGGTGGACGCGCTGATCTCGCTGCCCGAGTACAACCGCTTCTCCAAGGGGCTGTTCTCGTGGATCGGCTTCGAGACCGTCACCTTCGACTACCGCAACGCCGCCCGGAAGGCCGGCGAGACGAAGTGGCGGGTCGGCTCGCTGATCAACTACGGCATCGACGGGATGATCTCGTTCAACTGCCGCCCGCTGCGCGCCGCCATCTACACCGGGCTCAGCCTGGCGTCGCTCGCCACCCTCTACACCTTCTGGATCATCGGCGCGGCCGTCGTCGGCGGGGTCACCGCGCCCGGCTACGTCACCCTGGTCGCCATCATCGTGGGCCTGGGCGGGCTCCAGATGGTGATGCTCGGGCTGATCGGCGAGTACATCGGGCGGATCTACTACGAAACCAAGCGACGACCGCACTTCCTGGTCAAGGAGAGCGACGGCGCGCTGCCCAGCGCCGCACCGGCCAAGGCGCCCACGCCGTCCGGCACCGCCGCGGGCTCGCGGACCGGCTGATGCGCGGTCTGCCCACGGCGGTCCCGTGGGGCCAGGTGGTGCGGTTCACGGTGGTCGGCGGCGTCAACACCGTGACGTTCTACGGCTGTTACCTGCCGCTGCACCGGCTGTTGCCGTACTTCGCGGCGTACACGGCGGCCTTCGTCCTCAGCCTGGTCGGCTCGTTCTTCCTCAACACCTACTTCACCTACCGCACCCGCCCCACCTGGAAGAAGTTCCTGCTCTTCCCGCTGACCCAGGTCACCAACTACGCGGTGCAGAGCGCGGGCCTGGTGGCGCTGGTGAGCTGGCTGGGGATGAGCAGCACGGTGGCGCCGCTGGTGGCGGCGCTGCTGGCCATCCCCGCCACGTTCGTGGTCTCCCGGCGGATCCTGCGGCCCCCGGCCCGCAGGCGGGGCGCGGCGGACGGTACGGCGGTTCCCGCGGACGCGGCAGGTCAGGCAGATCCGATGGATCGGGTGGATCGGGCGGGCCAGGACGGTGCGTCAGGTCGGGCGGGCCGGGCGGATCAGTCCGGTGCGACGCCGCCGGTCCGCTCCAGCGAGCCGGCCTGAACCCGCCAGCCCTGGAACGGCGCGGTCTGCCCGACCTTCTGCTGCCGGGCCGCGTACAGCTTGCCGTCGTTGCCCAGCGCGACCAGGACGGCCCGCCCGTCCGCGTCCGGGGCCACGCCGGCCGCCGCCGAGTGCGCCAGCTTGCAGAGCTGCCAGGGCTTCGGCGCGGCCTGCGCCATCGCCACCCGTACGTCGCCGGCGTCGTCCCGGGCCGCCAGCACCATCCGGTCGCCGGGCCCGACCGGTGCCAGCGCCACCCGCCCGTAGCCGCCGACCCGCGCGCACTGCGCGGACACCCGCCAGCCGCCGAGCGCCCCCTGCCGCTCGGCGAGCAGCACCCGCGCGGTCTCCGACTGCCGGTAGGCGATCCGGACCACACCGTCGTCCAGGGGGGTGACGCTGACCGGACCGCCGGCCTCCGGCAGCCCGGTGGCGGCGCCCGGCCGCGGCATCCGCCCGGCCTCCTTGGACACCCAGTGCTGCACGGTCCGGGCGCTGGGCGCGACCAGGTGCACCAGCCCGTCGGAGTCCACGCAGACATCGATCCCGTCGACGATCTGCGGCGACCCCTTGAGGGTGCCGACCGGCCCCTCCAGCCGGTCCCACGGCGACCACCGCCCGCCGTGCGGCCCGCTGCGGTACCCGATGCCGCCGTCCCAGGCCCGGACGAACAGGTGCACCGTGCCGTCCGGGGTGGCCACCGCCGCCGGGAAGCCGATCTCCAGCGAGCGCACCGGGTCGCGGTCCGGGGAGCCCAGCGACACCCAGTCCCCGAACGCCGGCACCCCGTCGGGCCCGGTGCCGTGCTGCACCGCGGTGACCACCTCGCGCCGGTGATCGGTGCCGGCATCGGGCAGGACCGTGCGGGAGGCGAACAGTTGGAGGGTGCCGTCCGGGTGGCGCACCACGTGGATCTGCCCCTCCAGCATGTCCCCGCCGACCCGCACCGGGGCGCCGAACCGCCCGCTGCCCCGCCGGCTCTCCGTCCAGCAGTACGCCGCCCCGCCCAGCACCGCGAACGCCGCCAGCCGGCCGTCCCGGGTGGGCCGCACCCAGGCGTTGGAGCCGGGCGCGCGCAGCCGGGTGCCGCGGGTCCAGTTGTGCGGACTGCCGTGCAGGGCCGTGCCGCCCATCTTGCGGTCGCCGCAGCCGGCCGGGTCGGCGCACGGCCGGTGGTCGGCCCAGCCGTAGATGTCCAGCAGCGCGGCCTTGCGGCGGGCGGGGGCGGGGGCGAGGTCGTGGGGCAGCGCGCCGAGCTCGTAGCCGAGGTAGCTCTCCACGATGGTCGTGCCGGGGTGGCGGCGCCCCCAGTAGCGGGCCAGTGCGGCCTGGGTGAAGTGGGCGGAGGCGGTGTGGTCCTGGTGGTCGTAGTAGCGCGGCCCGACCAGCCGCGGGTCGGAGGCGGCCGGCGGGCGCTTGGGGGAGTGCACCGCGTCGGGGTCCAGGGTGCGTACGACGGTGGGCCGGTACCGGTCGAGCACCGCCGCCAGGGTGTCGATGACCTGGTCGCGGGTGTAGCGGAACCGGCGCTGCACGGGGCTGCCCTCCGGGCGCAGCGTGGGCAGCGTGTCGACCACCCCGAGCCAGAGGCCGCGCAGGCTGGTGGCGCGCGGCTGGTACACCGCCCGGGCCTCGACCAGTTCCACGAAGATCAACTGGTGCTGCGGGGCGCCGCGCAGCGTCTGCAACTCGACCTGGAAGCCGGGCAGCAGGGTCAGCGCCTCCTCGTCCCACAGGCCCTCCCGGTCGCCGGTGGCCATCTGGGCGTGCGCGGCCAGCAGCCCGTTGTCCCGGGCGCGGGCGAAGGCGGCTCGGTCGGCGGGCACCCGGTCGTGCAGGCTGCTGCCGCGGGCGGCGTTGCGGCCGTCGGACTCGCCGCCGGTGAGGCAGACCGTGACGGTGCGCGCCCCGCTGCGGATGGCCTGCTCCAGGTTGGGGTTCATGAAGAACAGCCCGTCGTCGGGGTGCGCGATGACGTGCACGAACATCTGGTCGTCCGGCTCCTCGGTGGACTCCCGCTCACCGGCGGACTCGGCCGGGCGGGGCGGCGCGGCGGGCGCGAGCCGGGCCCAGACACCGGCGCCCGCGGTGGCCGCGAGAACGGCGCCGCCGGTGGCCTGGAGCATCCGGCGGCGGGAAACCAGTGGTCCTGACGGTTCTGACGGTGGCACACGCTCAGTATTTGCGGGCACCGGCGATCCCGCTCGTCCGACAGGTCATCGGTCGCGCGTCGCCGTACCGAACGCGGCACCGGGCGCCCGTACGGCGCAATGCCGCGTCACCCCGCCGGGCGCCCCGGGGTCCGAACGGCCGCCGGCCGCCGCGGCACCGCGGTCCGGCCCGCCGCCCCGGGCCGGATTCCCGCCGTCCGGCGCCGAGTTGGCGGAACGCCGGCTACCGGGTCGTCTTCAAGGACCGCCCGTTCGCCCTGCGCGCCCCCTCCCAGGCGGGCTACGACAACATCGACCTGGACGTCCCGAAGGCGGTCCCCGGCGCCCAGCTCGACGAGTCGCCGTACGAGATCACGTACAACGGCGTGGCCGGCATCGGCCTGGAGTTCCACACCCCCATGGGCCGGGCGGCCGGCCGTACGGCGCAGGCGTGCCTGGACGGATCGCGCTCGGACGTGCTGCCGGACAAGGTGGGCCGCGAGGAGCTCGACCAGGCGCAGACGATCCACGTCGGCACGGTGCTGTGCACGCAGACCACGGACGGGAACCTGGCCATGCTGGAGATCACCGGCATGAGCCCCAACCACGAGAGCGAGATGCCGAACCACGCGACCAGGCTGACGCTCTGGAAGAAGAGCTAGGTGTGCTGTCGTCAAACTCCCGTCGTCCGCCCGAAGGGCGGGCCGGGCGGCGTCCGGTGCGGCGAGAGTACGTGCAGGGCGTCGGCAGGCACGCGGGAGTGTGACGACAGGCCCTGGCAGCCACTGGGCCTGGCAGCCACTGGGACACGGCAGCGGCGAGGAGCGGTCCGGAATCCTCCGGGCCGCCCCTCGCCGTGTCTCCGTATCTCGATATCTCGGTATCTCCGCAGCTCCGTATCGCCGCGCATCCGAGGATCCGCCGGCCGGCTACTTCGCGCCCAGCGCCACCGCCACCGATTCGGACAGCGCGTCGAGATAGCCGCCGGGGACCTCGTCGCGGACCACCAGCAGCCGCCAGTACAGCGGCCCGGTCATCAGATCGAGCGCCAGCCGGGTGTCCACGTCCTCGGGCAGCTCACCGCGCTCCACCGCCCGCGCCACCACGGCCGCGGCGACGCCCTCCTGGCTGTCGTGCAGGGCCGTCTTCAGGGCGGTGGCCATCTCCGGGCTGCGCGCCGCCTCGGCCAGCAGATCGGGGATGATCTGCGAGGCCATCGGGTGCCGCAGCGCACGGGCCGCGACCTCCAGCAGCATCCGCACATCGGCGCGCAGCGACCCGGTGTCGGGGGCCGGCAGCCCGGCCGCGGCGACCGCCGAGACCACGTCCAGGACCAGGTGCAGTTTGGAGCGCCAGCGCCGGTAGACGGCGGTCTTGCCGACGCCGGCCCGCCGGGCGATGCCCTCGATGGACATCCGGGCGAAGCCGACCGCGGCCAGTTCCTCGAAGACCGCGGCGCGGATCGCGGCGGTCTTGTCCTCCCGCAGCACGGCGGCGCCGGCGGGGGCCCGGCGCCGTGCCTGCGCCGCGGTGTGTCTCTCACTGTCGGTGCCGTCTTTTGCCATGGCTTGATCCTAGCCGCACGACGCTACGGTTGCGTTTCGACGTGGATCCCCTTTAGTCTCGGCGTCGCGACGATACGGACCCGTTCCGTCGTCGCACGGACTCTGACGTCCCCGTACGAAAGCGAAAGCGGCCCCTCATGCCCCAGACCCTCGCTCCCTCGGCCCCGGCGCCCGCCCGGCCCTCTGGCTCCGGCACCGCACCCGACCCGGAGCTGCGCGCCCTGGCCGAACGCCATGGCCTCACGGTGAGCGGCGCCCGCCCCTCGCTGCCCGAGTACACCCGCCAGCTGTGGCAGCGGCGGCACTTCATCACCTCGTTCGCCACCGCCAAGCTCACCGCGATGTACACCACCGCCAAGCTCGGCCAGCTGTGGCAGGTGATCACCCCGCTGCTCAACGCCGGCGTCTACTACTTGATCTTCGGTGTGCTGATCGGCACCCGTAAGGGCGTCCCGGACTACATCCCGTACCTGGTCACCGGCGTCTTCGTCTTCACCTTCCTGCAGAACTCGGTGATGACCGGGACCCGGGCGATCTCCGGCAACCTCGGCCTGGTGCGCGCACTGCACTTCCCGCGCGCCTGCCTGCCGATCTCGTCCTGCCTGGCGCAGCTCCAGCAACTGCTGTACTCCATGGCCGTACTGGTGGCCATCCTGCTGAGCTTCGGGCAGGTGCCGACTTGGTCCTGGCTGCTGGTGCTCCCGGCGCTGACGCTCCAGTTCGTCTTCAACACCGGGCTCGCGATGATCATGGCGCGGCTCGGCGCGCGCACCCCGGACCTGGCGCAGCTGATGCCCTTCATCCTGCGGACCTGGATGTACGCGTCCGGCGTGATGTTCAGCATCAGCCTGATCATCAAGGGCAAGCACCTGCCGCAGATCGTGGTGGTGCTGCTGAACGGCAACCCGGCCGCGGTCTACATCGACCTGATGCGGTACGCGCTGATCGACAGTTTCACCCACAAGCAACTGCCGCCGCACGTCTGGGCGTTCGCGGCCGGCTGGGCGCTGCTGGCCGGGGTCGCCGGCTTCGTGTACTTCTGGAAGGCCGAGGAGCGGTACGGACGTGGCTGAGTTCATGACGGAACACCGAAGCGGCATCGGGCCGGCGGCGGACGAGCCCCGCGTGCCGACCGTGATCGCGGACGACCTGCACATCGTCTACCGCGTCTACGGCACCGGCGCCGGCAAGGGCGGCGCCACCGCGGCGCTCGACCGCATCATCCGCCGCAAGCCCTCCACCGGCGTACGCGAGGTGCACGCCGTCAAGGGCATCTCCTTCACCGCCCACCGCGGCGAGTCGATCGGCCTGATCGGCTCCAACGGCTCCGGCAAGTCGACCCTGCTCCAGGCCATCGCCGGGCTGCTGCCCGCCGAGCGCGGCAAGGTCTACACCCACGGCCAGCCCTCGCTGCTCGGCGTCAACGCGGCCCTGATGAACGACCTGACCGGCGAGAAGAACGTCATCCTCGGCGGGCTGGCGATGGGCATGAGCCGCGAGGAGGTCCGCGAGCGCTACGACGGCATCGTCGACTTCTCCGGCATCAACGAGAAGGGCGACTTCATCTCGCTGCCGATGCGCACCTATTCGTCCGGTATGGCGGCCCGGCTGCGGTTCTCCATCGCGGCGGCCAAGGACCACGACGTGCTGCTGATCGACGAGGCGCTGGCCACCGGCGACCGCAGCTTCCAGAAGCGCTCCGAGGCCCGTATCCGGGAACTGCGCGAGGAGGCCGGCACGGTCTTCCTGGTCAGCCACAACAACAACTCCATCCGCGACACCTGCGACCGGGTCCTGTGGCTGGAGAAGGGCGACCTGCGGATGGACGGCCCCACCGAAGAAGTCCTGGCGGCGTACGAGGAGTTCACGGGGGCGTAGCCACATGTCCGACCCGTCCGGCGTTCGAGGACGAGCGAAGGGATACCCCGGCCCGCACGGGCCCACTCCCCCCACCCCAACGCACAAGCGCCGGACGGGCCCTTCCAGCCCGTCCGGCGCTTGAGGGCAGGAGGCAGGCGCCGCAAGGCGCCGCCCCGCCGGCCTCAGCTGTGCGTCCGCAGCAGCGTGCGCATCGTCCGCATCGCCACGGACAGGTTCGCCAGGTCGAACCCCTCCGACCCGTGGATCTCCTCCAGCGTGGCGCGCGCCCGGGTCAGGATCGCCGCGTTCGCGTCCTCCCACGCCTTGAACCGCTCTCCCGGCGCGGCCGAGCCGTCGCCCACCGACAGCACGTCGGCGGTGAGCGCCGCGTGCGCCGCGAACAGGTCCTCGCGGATCGAGGCGCGGGCCATCGACTGCCAGCGGTCGTTGCGCGGCAACTCCAGGATGCGGTCGAGGAGTTGGTTGATCCGCAGCCGGTCGCCCAGGTCGTAGTAGACCTCGGCGACGGCCAGCGGCTCCTTGCCCGTGCGGTCCGCGATGGCGACGATGTCCAGCGCCGGGAAGACCGAGGAGAAGCCGGACACCTGGACGGCCAGCTGCTCGGGCACGCCCGCGTCGGTCAGCTCCTCCAGGATCGTGCGGTACCACTCCAGGTCGCCGCCCTGCATCAGCTTCGGCAGCTCCGCCCAGACCTCGGCCACCCGCTCAGCGAAGAAGTCGATGGTCCCGGACAGCTCCAGCGGCTGCGGGCGGTTGTTGAGCAGCCAGCGGGTGCCGCGCTCCACCAGCCGGCGCGAGTGCAGCCGGATCCGGGTCTGCACATCGGCGGCGACGACGTTGTCGAGCGCCTCGACGTCGTCCCAGACCTGGTTGAGCCGGAAGATCGCACGGGCCGCGGTGTGCGCCCGGACGACCTCTTCCAGGGACGCGCCGGTCTCCTCCCGCATCCGGTGCAGGAAGCTCGTACCACCGGAGTTGACGGTGTCGTTGACCAGCACCGTCGTCACGATCTCGCGGCGCAGCGCGTGCCCGTCGACCTGCTCGGTGAAGTTCTCCCGCAGCGCCGTCGGGAAGTACGCGTGCAGCAGCCGCCGGAGGTAGGGGTCGTCCGGCAGCGGCGTCTGGATCAGCGCGTCGGCGACCGTGATCTTGGTGTACGCCAGCAGGACCGCGGTCTCCGGCTGGGTCAGGCCGCGCCCGGCGCTCAGCCGCTCGCGGATCTGCCGGTCGGTGGGCAGGAACTCCAGCGCCCGGTCCAGATGGCCGTCGCGCACCAGGCGGCGCAGGAAGCGCTGCTGGGCGTGGAGCATGCTGGAGGACTGGGCGATGGCCAGCGCCAGCGCGGTGTTCTGCGCGTAGTTGTTGCGCAGCACCAGCGCGCCGACCTCGTCGGTCATCTCCGCCAGCAGCTTGTTGCGCTGCTTGACCGTCATGTCGCCGTCGGCGACGACGGAGTTGAGCAGGATCTTGATGTTGACCTCGTGGTCGCTGGTGTCCACGCCGGCGCTGTTGTCGATCGCGTCGGTGTTGATCTTCCCGCCGGCCGCGGCGAACTCGATCCGGCCCAGCTGGGTCAGCCCGAGGTTGCCGCCCTCGCCGACGACCTTGACCCGCAGGTCCTCGCCGTTGACCCGGATCGCGTCGTTGGACTTGTCGCCGACGTCGGCGTGCGTCTCGGCCGTGGACTTCACGTACGTGCCGATGCCGCCGTTCCACAGCAGGTCGACCGGCGCCTTGAGGATGGCCTGCATCAGGTCGGCCGGCGTCATCTTCTTCACGCCGGAGTCGATGCCGAGCGCGGCCCGCACCTGGGCGTTGATCGGGATGGACTTGGCCGAGCGCGGGTGGATGCCGCCGCCCTGGGAGAGCAGCCCGGTGTCGTAGTCCGCCCACGAGGAGCGGGGCAGCTCGAAGAGCCGGCGGCGCTCGGCGTACGAGGTCGCCGCGTCCGGCTTCGGGTCGAGGAAGATGTGCCGGTGGTCGAAGGCGGCGACCAGCCGGATGTGCTCGCTGAGCAGCATGCCGTTGCCGAAGACGTCACCGGACATGTCGCCGACGCCGACGACGGTGAAGTCCTCGGCCTGGGTGTCGTGGCCCAGCTCGCGGAAGTGCCGCTCGACGGACTCCCAGGCGCCGCGGGCGGTGATGCCCATGCCCTTGTGGTCGTAGCCGGCGCTGCCGCCGGAGGCGAACGCGTCGCCCAGCCAGAAGCCGTAGGACTCGGCGACCTCGTTGGCGATGTCGGAGAAGGTCGCGGTGCCCTTGTCGGCGGCGACGACCAGGTACGTGTCGTCCTCGTCGTGCCGGACCACGTCCTTCGGCGGGACGACCTCGCCGCCGACCAGGTTGTCGGTGATGTCCAGCAGACCCGAGATGAAGGTCTTGTAGCAGGCGATGCCCTCGGCCAGCCACGCGTCGCGGTCCTGTGCCGGGTCCGGCAGCTGCTTGCCGACGAAGCCGCCCTTCGCGCCGACCGGCACGATGACGGTGTTCTTGACCATCTGCGCCTTGACCAGGCCGAGGATCTCCGTGCGGAAGTCCTCCCGGCGGTCCGACCAGCGCAGACCGCCGCGCGCGACCTTGCCGAACCGCAGGTGGACGCCCTCGACCCGGGGGGAGTACACCCAGATCTCGTACGCCGGGCGCGGCGCCGGCAGGTCCGGCATGGCCTGCGGGTCCAGCTTCATGGACAGGTACGGACGCGGGCTGCCCGCGCCGTCCTTCTGGTAGTGGTTGGTGCGCAGCGTCGCCTTGATGACGGTCAGGAAGGAGCGCAGGATGCGGTCCTCGTCCAGGGAGGCGACCTGGTCGAGCGCGCCCTCCAGCTCCTCCAGCACCCCGTCGATCAGCTCGGTGCCGGCGCTCTGCCGCTCCGGCGACATCCGCGCCTCGAAGAGCGAGACCAGCAGCCGGGTGGTGTGGACGTTGTTGGAGAGGGTGTCCTCCATGTACGTCTGGCTGAAGGTCGAGCCGGCCTGCCGCAGGTACTTGGCGTACGCCCGCAGCACCATCGCCTGGCGCCAGTTGAGGCCGGCGCGCAGCACCAGCTGGTTGAAGTTGTCGCTCTCGGCCGCGCCGGTCCACACCGCCGTGAACGCCTCCTGGAAGCGCTCGCGGGCGTCGTCCCCGGAGACGTGCTCGGGCATCCGCAGCCCGAAGTCGTAGACCCAGGCGATGGTCGAGTCGGCGCAGCGCAGCTCGTGCGGGCGCTCGTCGACGACCTCGACGCCCAGGCGGTTGAGGCCGGGCAGCACCTTCGACAGCGAGACCGGCTCGCCCCGGCGGTAGATCTTGAAGCGGCGCTCACCGGGGCCGGCGTTGACCGGCTCGTAGAGGCTGACCGCGAAGTCGCGGCCGGGCTCCTCGGTGAGCTTCTCCAGGTGCTGGAGGTCGGCGACCGCGCTGCGCGGGTTGTTGTCGGCCTTGTAGCCCTCGGGGAAGGCGTGGCCGTAGCGGCGCAGCAGCTCGGCGGCGCGCTCCTCGCCGACCTCCGCGGTCAGCGCCTCGGCGAAGCCGTCGGCCCAGGAGCGGGCGGCCTCCACCAGCCGCGCCTCGATGCGGTCGACGTCGGCGTCGGTGAGGTCGGGCAGCGCGGCGCCGGGCCTGACCCGGATCAGGAAGTGCAGCCGGGACAGGACCGACTCGGTGTTCCAGGCGGTGAAGTCGACGCTGGTGCCGCCCAGTTCCTCCTTGAGGATGTCGATCAGCCGCAGCCGGACGGCGGTGGTGTACCGGTCCCGGGGGAGGTAGACCAGCGCGGAGTAGTAGCGGCCGTACTCGTCCTGGCGGAGGTAGAGCCGCAGCCTGCGGCGCTCCTGGAGGTAGAGCACGCTGGTGGCGATGGTGCGCAGCTGGTCGACCGGGGTCTGGAACAGCTCGTCGCGCGGGTAGGTCTCCAGGATCTGGAGCAGGTCGCGGCCGTCGTGGCTGTTCGGGCTGAAGCCGGCCAGCTCCAGGACCTCGGCGACCTTGCGGCGGATGACCGGCACCCGGCGGACCGACTCGGTGTACGCGGCCGAGGAGAACAGGCCCAGGAAGCGCCGTTCCCCGGTGACGTTGCCCTCCTGGTCGAACTTCTTCACGCCGACGTAGTCGAGGTAGGAGGGGCGGTGGACGGTGGCGCGGCTGTTGGCCTTGGTCAGGATCAGCAGCTTGTGCTCACGGGCCTTGGCGCGGGCGTCCGCCGGCAGCCGGTTGAAGGACGGCGAGACGGGGTGGCCGGCGTCGCTCTCCCGGTGCGGCGGGTCGGAGCGCAGGATGCCCAGGCCGGTGCCCGGTACGGCGGTCAGGACGTCCTCCTCGACGCCGCCCTCACCGGGCGCGGAGGCGAGCTCGTACTCGCGGTACCCCAGGAACGTGAAGTGGTCGTCGGACAGCCACCGCAGCAGCTCCCGGGCCTCCTCGATCTCGTCGTCCCGCAGGTCGTCGGCGACCGGCTCACCGGGCAGCTGCTCGGCGAGGCGCAGCGCGGTGCCGCGCATCTTGTCCCAGTCCTCGACGGCCTCCCGGACGTCGGACAGCACCCGCAGCAGATCGGCGGTGATCTGCTTGAGGTCCTCCCGGTCGGTCTCGCGGTCGATCTCGACGTGGATCCAGGACTCGGTCACCGCGTCGTGCGGCAGCTCGGCGGACCTGCCGGTCCCGTTCCCGCCGCGGGTGTCACCGTTGGCGTCCAGGATCTCGATCAGCTGGCCGGTGACGTCGCGGCGGACGATCACCTGCGGGTGGATCACGACATGGATGCCGCGCCCCTGCCGGGAGAGCTCGTTGGTGACCGAGTCGACCAGGAACGGCATGTCGTCGGTGACCACCTCGACGACGGAGTGGCTGCACGTCCAGCCGTTCTCCTCGACGGTCGGGGTGTGCACCCGCACATTCGCCGTTCCCTGGGGGCGGGTTTCGGCCAGGCGGAAGTGGGAGAGCGCGGCGCCGAAGACGTCTACCGGGTCGCGGTAGGTGAGGTCCTCGGGGGCGGTGTGCAGGTAGTAGCGCTGGAGGTATCCCGTGAGGGTCTCCGGGTCGAGCCCGCGTACCGGGGACGCTCCCCCGGCCGGGGTGCTCTCACTGACCCGGGCGGCCCTCGCGAGCAGCTCGTTCTTGGCTTCGTCCAGCTTGGTCTGCATGTCCTCTGGCTCCTGTCGCGCGCCGTTGCGTGACGTTGTGGAAGAACTCAATGGAAGCTGCACAACGCCGACGCGACGCGGGGTGTCCTGTCGCCGTCGACGCTATGCCGCGAAATGAGAAGGCCGTGCCGCAATCGACGATTTTTGACGATGTCGACAGGTGTTGACGGCCGCAACGACCAGCGATCGCCCGGTCACGATGGTGCCCCGGGCGCACGGCGGGGGCCATGACGCCCCCGCGGGTTATCGCGCTGATCACGGTGCAAGGCTATCGCTCCCGGCACGGGTCCCGTCATGCGCCGGGTCCGTACAAAACATCAGCCCTAACTTAGACCTTCTGGACAACGGGTAGCCGGTGTGGAGTATGCGTACGGGACGGCCGGCAGGAGCTGCCCGACGGGGCGGGGCCTAGGAGCAGGTTTCCCCCGCGAGATCTCCCGCGACCTGCACCGCCTCGGCGAGGCTGTCCACCACCGGCACCCCGGCGGCCGCCAGACTGCTCCGGCTGTGCGACCCGCCCGTGTACAGCACCGCGTACGCGCCCGCGTCGCGGGCCGCCACCGCATCGTCCACCGCGTCCCCGATCACCACCGTACGCCCCGGATCCACCCCGTCCATCGCCGCCAGATGCCGCACCATGTGCGCGCTCTTCGAGCCGCCGGACGGCCCCGTCCGGCCCTCGACCCGCACGAACCGCGAGGCGATCCCCAGACCGCGCACCAGGGGTATCAGCTCGTCGTGCCCGAACATGCTGAGGATCGACTGGCTCCGCCCGGCCGCCTGCCACCCCTCCAGCAGCAGCTCAGCGCCGTCGGCGAGCCCGCACCCCACCCGGTGCTCGGCGTAGTGGCGGTGGAAGACCTCGTCCATCACCAGCCACTCGGCGTCGGTCGGCAGCCGCCCCATCAGCCGCTCGTAGAACCGCGGCACCGGCACGCAGTACAGCTCCCGATACCGCTCCAGCGTGATCGGCTCCAGGCCGATCTCCGCGAAGGCGGAGTTGGTCGCCGCGATCACCGCGTCGATGTCGTGGAACAGCGTGCCGTTCCAGTCCCACACGATGTGTGCCGCGGGCTTCCTCATGCCGTTTCCCTGGTCTTTCCCCCATGCGTGTGCCATGCGAAAAACCGTACCCGCCGCCACTGACAACGCGGCGGGGCGGGGCGCCCCGCCGGCCGCGAGCGCTCAGCCGATCAGCTGCGGGATCTCCTGCACCCCGAACCACATCAGGTCGTGGTCCTCCGCGCCGTCCACGGTGAACTGCGCGTCGTCGTCGCCGAGGTCCGCCGCCCCCAGCGCCGCCGCGGCCGCCGCCACATCCGCCTCCGCGTCCGCCGCGTCCACATGCACCGCCGCCGCCTTCGACAGCGGCACCGGCCCGGCGACCCGCACCTCGCCCAGCGACGACTGGTCCAGCCCCCGATCCGGATCCGCGACCGCCGCGCCCTCGGCGACGTCCACCGCCACCACCACGCGCCGCCGCGCGGCCTCCGGACGGCCGGCCAACAGCCGCAGCGAGGCCTGCGCCGCGCGGTTCAGCGCCGCGTACTCCAGCTCCTCGATGTCGTCGGAGACGTACCACTCCCGCAGCGCGGGCGTGACGGCGTACGCACACAGCGGGCCGGATCCCAGCTCACCGCTCTCGTGCGCCGCAGCGAGCCCGGAAAGTGTCAGGGGGACGTAGACACGCATAACAGCCGCTCTCGCTAGATCCAGAACAATGCCCCGTCAGCATACGGCGGCGAGTCCCCCATCGTGCCGCCCCCGTGTCCCCTGCGCCGGCCGCCCCGCACGCCCCCGCCGCCCCCGTCCCGCCCCCTGCTCCCAAGGCCACTGACACGGAGGGGTGAACTCCTCGCACGCTCTCCCCGCCCGCGGACGGCCTTGCCGCCGCCGCACCCCGCCGAGAAGATCCTGCACCGAAACTACCGCCCGGTAATCCATCCGATCCCGGCACGAGGGGGCACCCATGAGCGACACGAACAGGACCATCGGCACGACGGACACCAAGGGCGCGAGGGAGACGGACGCGACGGGCACGACGGACACCGCGGGCACGACGGGGGCGCGGGGAACGGGGGAAACGACCGGTGCGGCGGACGCGGCCCCCGCGCCGCGCACCGCTCCCGCGCACCGCCGCGGCACCCGCCGCCCCTCGGGCCCCGCCGGCCGCGGCCCCGGACCGGCCGGGAACCGCGGGCCCACCCGCACCCCCCACC
>NZ_KN708638.1:3177296-3202296 GCF_000805335.1 Streptomyces sp. CT34
CACCCGCACCCCCTACCTGACCCGCACCGGCCCCGCCCAGCGCCGCCCGGCCACCCCGGCCGGCGCGCCCACCCCGGACGCCCCGCTCCCCACCCCCGGTGCCCGGCGCCGCGCCCAGGAGGGCCGCCCGCACCGCTGGTTCGCCCACCAACTGCTGCTCACCCTCAGCGGCCAGCGCCCCGTGCACGTCCTCCTCGGACACGCGCTGCCCGCCGCCTACGACCGGCTGGCGGAGCTGGCCCCGCTGACGCCGCTGCGCCCGTACGTCGCTCCGGGCCGCCGCGCCCCCCTCCCCACGCTGCACGAATGCGGCCTGTGCCGGCCCTGCGACGGCGTCATCGAGGCGTTCGCCCGGATCGCCACCGGGGCACGCCTGCGGGCCCTCGCCTTCCGCCTGGAGCTCGGCGCCGATACCCGCTGGCGCTGCGCCGCCCTCGACATCGGCCCGGCCCCGGCCACCGCCGCACCGGCCCCCTAGGGCCCGCTCCCACGGGCGCCCGGCAACGCGAAGGGCGCCCCGGGCCGGTTCCCCGGCCGGAGCGCCCTCCACCTCGATCAGGGCCTGTCCGATGGGTCAGGCCCGACGCGGTGCGCCGCTCACTTCTTGCGGCGCCGCCCGCCGCTCTTCTGCGCCTTGCGCCGCTCCGCGCGGGTCAGACCGTCCGCCTCGGAACGGGCCGGGCCGTCGGCCTCGTCGTCGCTGACGAAGTCGCCCTCGATGACGCTGCCGTCGCCGTCGACCTTCGGTGCGGTGAAGTGCAACCGATCGGGGCGCTGCGGCGCCTCCAGGCCCTTGGCACGGATCTCCGGACGGCCCGCGCCGGCGACCGTCACACCAGCCGCTGCCACAGCGGGGGCCTCGGCCAGGTCCTTCGCCGGCGCCGGCTCCGCGTCCGCCACCGGGACCTCCTCGACCTGCTGCTCCACCTGGACCTCCAGGTTGAACAGGTAGCCGACGGACTCCTCCTTGATGCCCTCCATCATGGCGGTGAACATGTCGAAGCCCTCGCGCTGGTACTCGACCAGCGGGTCCTTCTGGGCCATCGCCCGCAGGCCGATGCCCTCCTGGAGGTAGTCCATCTCGTAGAGGTGCTCACGCCACTTGCGGTCCAGGACGGACAGCACGACCCGGCGCTCCAGCTCCCGCATGATCTCCGAGCCGAGCTGCTCCTCGCGGGCGGCGTACTGCTCGTGGACGTCGTCCTTGACGGCGTCGGCGATGAACTCGGCGGTGATGCCCGCGCGGTCGCCGGCCTCCTCCTCCAGCTCCTCGATCGTCACCTTGACCGGGTAGAGCTGCTTGAACGCGCCCCACAGGCGGTCCAGGTCCCACTCCTCGGCGAAGCCCTCGACGGTCTCCGCCTGGACGTAGGCGTCGATCGTGTCGTCCATGAAGTGCTTGACCTGCTCCTGGAGGTCCTCGCCCTCCAGGACGCGGCGCCGCTCACCGTAGATGACCTCGCGCTGGCGGTTGAGGACCTCGTCGTACTTGAGGACGTTCTTCCGCGTCTCGAAGTTCTGCTGCTCGACCTGCGACTGGGCGGAGGCGATCGCCCGGGTCACCATCTTGTTCTCGATCGGGACGTCGTCGGGGACGTTGGCCATCGCCATGACCCGCTCGACCATCTGCGCCTTGAACAGCCGCATCAGGTCATCGCCGAGGGAGAGGTAGAACCGCGACTCGCCGGGGTCGCCCTGGCGGCCGGAGCGACCGCGGAGCTGGTTGTCGATACGCCGCGACTCGTGCCGCTCGGTGCCGAGGACGTAGAGCCCGCCGAGCTCCTTGACCTCCTCGAACTCCGCCTTGACGGCCGCCTCGGCGCGCTCAAGCGCGGCCGGCAGCGCCGCCGCCCACTCCTCCACGTGCTCGACCGGGTCCAGCCCCATCTGCCGGAGCTCGGCCTCGGCGAGGGTGTCGGGGTTGCCGCCGAGCTTGATGTCCGTACCGCGGCCGGCCATGTTCGTGGCGACCGTCACCGCGCCCTTGCGGCCGGCCTGGGCGACGATCGTCGCCTCCCGGTCGTGCTGCTTGGCGTTGAGCACCTCGTGGGCGATACCGCGCTTGTTGAGCTGCTGCGAGAGGTACTCGGACTTCTCGACGGAGGTCGTGCCGACCAGGATCGGCTGGCCCAACCCGTGCTTCTCGGCGATGTCCTCGACGACCGCGTCGAACTTCGCCGGCTCGGTGCGGTAGATCAGGTCGGCCTGGTCCTTGCGGATCATGGGCCGGTTCGTCGGGATCGGGACGACGCCGAGCTTGTAGATCTGGTGGAACTCGGCGGCCTCGGTCATGGCCGTACCGGTCATGCCAGAGAGCTTGTCGTAGAGGCGGAAGAAGTTCTGCAGGGTGATCGTGGCGAGCGTCTGGTTCTCGTCCTTGATCTCCACCCCCTCCTTCGCCTCGATGGCCTGGTGCATGCCCTCGTTGTAGCGGCGGCCGGCGAGGATACGGCCGGTGTGCTCGTCGACGATCATGACCTCGCCGTCGATGACGACGTAGTCCTTGTCGACCTTGAACAGCTCCTTGGCCTTGATCGCGTTGTTCAGGTACCCGACGAGCGGGGTGTTGACCGACTCGTAGAGGTTCTCGATGCCCAGCCAGTCCTCGACCTTGCTGACACCGGTCTCGTGGATGCCGACGGTGCGCTTCTTCTCGTCGACGTCGTAGTCACCGGTCTCCTCGATACCGCGCTGCGGGTTGGCCGCCTCGCCCCGCTTCAGGCGCTGCACCAACTTGGCGAAGTCCCCGTACCACTTGGTGGCCGAGTCCGCCGGGCCGGAGATGATCAGCGGCGTACGGGCCTCGTCGACGAGGATCGAGTCGACCTCGTCGACGATCGCGAAGTTGTGGCCGCGCTGGACCAGTTCGTCCTGCGACCACGCCATGTTGTCGCGCAGGTAGTCGAAACCGAACTCGTTGTTCGTGCCGTACGTGATGTCGCAGCCGTACTGCTCGCGGCGCTGGGCCGGCGTCATGTCGGCGAGGATGCAACCGACGCTCAGACCGAGGAATTTGTGGACCCGGCCCATCATCTCGGAGTCGCGCTCGGCCAGGTAGTCGTTGACCGTGATCAGGTGGACGCCCTTGCCGGACAAGGCGTTCAGATACGCCGGGAGGGTACCCACCAGGGTCTTGCCCTCACCGGTCTTCATCTCCGCGACATAGCCGAGGTGCAGGGCCGCGCCGCCCATCAACTGGACGTCGTAGTGCCGCTGGCCGAGCACCCGCTTGGCGGCCTCGCGGACCGTGGCGAACGCCTCGGGCAGCAGGTCGTCCAGGCTCTCGCCGTCCGCGTAGCGCTCCTTGTACTCGTCGGTGAGCGCCCGCAGCTCGGCGTCGGAGAGGGCCGCGAAGTCCTCCTCGATGGAGTTGACCTGGCCCGCGATGCGGTGCAGCTTGCGCAGGATCTTTCCTTCGCCTGCACGCATGATCTTCGTCAAGACGGACACTTGGGCTGGTTCTCCTTGCCGGTCGGGCCTGCACGGTCGAGTGCGCGGGCGCGGCATATTTCCAAGGGGGCAGGCCCCGCCGCAACGGCCATCGTAAAGGAGGACGCCGTCCGGCCGGGAGGTCCGCCGCAGCCAAGCCCACCGACCCCTTGTCACGTCAACGCACGATCCCGCGAGAAGGTGCCGGGAAAGTCCCCGGAATGCCACCGGGAAAGTACCGCGAGAGTGCCGGGAATCACGGCGAAAACGGTTCGCGGCCCCGCTCGCGGCCCCGCAGACTCGGCCCATGAAGCCCGTCACCCTCAGCACCGAGCGCCTCCTGCTGCGCCCGTTCGAGCCCGCCGACGCAGCCGCCGTCCACACCGCCTGCCAGGATCCCGAGATCCCCCGCTGGACGAGCGTCCCCTCCCCGTACGGCCGTGCGGACGCGGAGCGGTTCGTCGGCACGGTCGCCCCCGAGGGCTGGCGCGACGACACCACCTACACCTTCGCGGTCGTCACCCGGGCCGGCGGATCCCTGGTCGGCTCCATGGGGCTGGTCCGGCTCACCCAGCTGCGCAGCCCGGAGCGGCAGGCCGAGCTCGGCTACTGGACGGCCAGGGAGCACCGCGGCAAGGGCTACACCGCCGAGGCGGCCCGCGCGGTACTGCGCTGGGCGTTCCGCGACCTCGGGGTGGAGCGGATGGAATGGCTCGCCGAGGCCGGCAACGAAGGCTCCTGGGCGGTCGCCCGCAAGGTCGGCTTCCAGAGAGAGGGCACCCTGCGCGCCAAGCTGGTGGCCGCGGGCACCCGCCGGGACCTGTGGATCGGCTCACTGCTCCCGTCCGACCTGCCCCCGGAGGCCGCCCCCTCCGGTGCCCCGGCCGCCGACCGCACGCCCTATCTCCCGCACCGCGGCTGACCGGCGGAAAGACGCCCACCGGCGGCATTGTCAGTGCCCGCCCCTACCCTTTCCGCCATGACCGCAGTGACGCAGCGGCAGCCGCTGCCACCCCCTGTGACCACCCTGTCCGCCGACGACGCCCGGCGGGCGGCACTGCGGGCGCAGGGCTTGCTGGGCGCCCCGGACCGCCGCGGTGTCACAGCAGCGCGAAGCGCTTCCGCTCGAGGCGGTGGCGGGCGACAGGAGGGCGTGCGGGGCGTGCTGCGGCACCTCGGCGCGGTGCAGCTCGACACGATCTCGGTGCTGGCCCGCTCCCATGAGCTGGTGCCCTACGCCCGCCTCGGCCCGGTCGGCCGCCGCGCCGTCGAAGCCGCCTACTGGTCGGCCACCCCCGGCGCCGGCTCCCCGGCCGGGCCGCACAGCTTCGAGTACTGGTCGCACGCCGCCTGCATCCTGCCCATCGAGGAGTGGCCGCACTTCGCCTTCCGCCGCCGGGCCTTCCGCGCCCGGGGCCACCGCTGGCACGTCATGAAGGACTCCGCGCGCTCCTGCGCCGCCGTCCTGGACCGCCTCAGGGCCGACGGCCCGCTGACCACCTCCGAACTGGGCGGCGGCCGGAAGGGCGGCGAGTGGTGGGACTGGTCCGAGACCAAGATCGCCGTCGAGTGGCTGCTGGACACCGGCGAGGTGGTCTGCACCGAGCGCCGCGGCTGGAAGCGGGTCTACGACCTCGCCGAGCGCGCCGTCCCCGACGCACTGCTCCACGACGACCTGGACGACGCCACGTGCATACGGCGCCTGGTCGCCCAGGCGGGCGCCGCGATGGGCGTGGCCACCCGCGCCGACCTCGCCGACTACCACCGCCTCAAGGGCCGGCAGGTGGACGCCGTCATCGAGGATTCGGGGCTGGTGCCGGTGGCTGTCGAGGGCTGGGCGAAGCCCGCCTGGGCGGATCCGGCCGCGCTCGACGCCCCGCCCCGGGGCCGGCACCGCACCACCCTGCTCTCCCCGTTCGACTCCCTCGTCTGGGACCGCCCGCGGACGGAACGGATCTTCGGGTTCACCCACCGCCTGGAGGCATACGTCCCCAAGGCCCGGCGGATACACGGCTATTTCGCGATGCCCCTGCTGGCCGGCGGCAAGCTGGTGGGCCGCGTCGACCCGGCCCGCGAGGGCACCACGCTGGTCGCCCGCCAGCTGTCGATGCGAAGCGCCAAGGCCGTACGCCCCATGGCCCGGGCCCTCCTGGAGGCCGCGCGCTGGGTGGGCTGCGACACCGTACGCGTCGACCGCTGCGACGACCCCCGCCTGGCCGCCGCCCTGCGTACCGAACTCACCCGCACCGCCGGGGAGGCGCCCATGGCCTGACGAAAGCCCGGAGGAATTCGGCGGCTCCCGGGGGCGCGCAAAGCCCCCCGGACAACCCCCAAGCCGGCTCACCGGATTTCGAGGATCTTCTCCCGCATCGCATAGACCACGGCTTCCATCCGGGAATGCAGCTGCAACTTCTCCAGGATGTTGCGCACATGGTTCTTCACGGTGTTCTCGGAGATGAACAACTCCTTGGCGATATCACGGTTGTTCATGCCCGTGGCGACGAGTTTGAGGACCTCCAGCTCGCGGTCGGTGAGCCGGGGCGCGGGCACCAGCCGGCGCTCGTCGGTGCGCTGGATCATCGACTTGAACTCCGTCAGGAGCTTGGACGCCATCGACGGACTGATCTGCGACTGCCCGTCCGCGACGGCCCGGATCGCGGTCGCCACCTCGTCGGTGGAGATCTCCTTGAGGAGGTAGCCGGTGGCGCCGGCCTTGATCGCGTCGTAGAGATCGGCCTCTTCATCGCTGATCGTCAGCATGATGATCTTCGCGCTGGGGGCCACCTCCTTGATGGAGGTACACGCCTCGATCCCGCCGCGCTTGGGCATCCGCACGTCCATCAGCACGATGTCGGGCAGCAGATCGGCGGCCTTGTCGACCGCCTCCGCGCCGTCCCCCGCCTCGCCGACGACCTGGATGTCCTCCTCCTGCGCCAGAACGATCTCCAGGCCCCGGCGGAAGAGTGCATGATCGTCCACAACCAGGACCCGGATCGGCTCCTTGCGCGGCACCCGCGCGGCACCGTGTCCGTCAGGGCCCCCCGCACCGCTGACGTCATCGTCCGCGTCACCCCGCACGGGCCCGAAACCTTCCCCCACTGTTCCTCCCCGTCAACTACTCGGCCGAAGGGCCAGAGCTTGGATATAAGGCTGGTTGACAACAGCCCTTTGCGGCCGGCCCGATCAATGCCATACGACGGTCTCCCCGGCATGTCGCCGTTTCGTGCCCACATACTCCCCGGCTGGCACAAACACTATACGGCTTCAACTCCTGCCCTCCGCAGGCACGATGGTGCCCCCGGCGTGCGCCGGGGGCACCGAACGGGTGGGGGTCAGCCGCCCAGCGCGCCGCCTGCGCCGCCGGGCGATTCCTCTCCGAACGCATCGGAATTCAGGTGGATGACGCCGTAGTCGTAGGCGTGCCTCCGGTAGACGACACTCGGCTGCTTGGTCTCGGCATCGATGAAGAGATAGAAGTCGTGTCCCACCAACTCCATCTCGTAGAGCGCCTGGTCAAGCGCCATCGGTGCGGCCGAGTGGGTCTTCTCGCGGACGACCACCGGCCCTTCGCCCTGGATCTCCAGCGATCCCATCCGGGTGGTCGGCACCTTGTCCCGTTCCGCGGCTTCCTCCGCGGCTGTCAGGCCATGGCCGTTCAGCCGTGCCGCATCGGGGACGGTGACCGCGACCGCGCTCGCCGGGATGCGGCCGTTGCCACGGCGCGAGTGACGCTTGTCGTGCTGCTTCCGCAGGCGCGCCTCCAGCTTGGCGGTTGCCAGGTCAAGAGCGGCGTACGGATCGGCTGCGGCAGCCTCGGCCCGGACCACCGGGCCACGGGAGCGGAGCGTGATCTCCACTCGGTCGGAACGGTCGGCCTGCCGCGGGTTGGTCTCCTTGGACACCTCGACGTCCAGGCTGATCACCTTGCCGTCGAGCTTCTGGACTTTGTCCAGCTTCAGCTTCTCGGCCACGTGCTTGCGGAACCGCTCGGGCACCTCGGTCTTGCGGCCCTTGACGACGATGTCCACGCAGAACTCCGTTCCCGGATCGCCCCGCTCAGCAGGCGGAGCAGCTCCTTCTTGCACCAGGCTCCGGTGGGTGCCGGAGCCTCGGACTGGCGACTTTCACCTCCTCCTCCCCCAGGGACAAGCTCTCCACTCCCCTGTTTTCAGGATTGCTGTAAAAACCCCGAAACGCACGCATCACGACATCCGAGGCAAAGCGTCCGCCAAGTCCTCACAACCGAACATAGCTCTACTGGACGGGTGTCGGCACCCCCTCGCAGCCACCAGCTCCGTTTGCATGCGAATCGACACTCGTTACCAGCAACGTTCCTACTCCCCGGCCGGTTCCAGTTGATCCACCGGGTCAGCGGCGGCCGGAGGCCACGGGCGGGGGGGCCAGGTATGCCGAGAGGGGCGGTGGCCCGGTCGCCCGGCGGAGGGGCCGCCGGGTGGTCCGGTCGGGCCGGTGGTGGGGCGGTCGGGGCCAGCGGTGGAGCGGCTGGGCCAGTGGTGGGTTGCTACTGCCGACGGCCGGCCGTCGGCACGCCGGCCACGGCCGGTACCGGCCCCTACTTGATCGACCCGCGAAGTACCCGGCCGTCGGCACCCCGGCACCCTGACCACCGCCGGTTGACCCGCCTGACGCCGGACGACCGAGCAGTACCGGTCGTTCCTGTCCCCGGCGTTGCCATCATCCCCTGCGTTGCGATCCCGGTCGTCCTCACCCTCGGAACGATCGACCAACGGTCCGCCGGTCTCAAAAACGGTCGGTCTCGTCACCGAACCGAGCATCGTCGACCGCGCCGCGCCCGGTCCTCCGCCGCCCCTCCCGCCGACCGTTGGGCCGCAGCATCGGCACCGCACTGTCGTCCCACTGCTACTAGCCACTCCCCGTCCCAATCACTGCACGTCGTCACGACGATCGCGTCGCCTTGACGATTGCGGCGTCACGACGACCGCGTCGCCGCATCACGGCCGACCGACGGAGACCGCTCCACTACCGATTGCACCGGTTGTACCGATTGCGCCGGTTGCACGTCACCGCCCGGTGCGCGTCCGCCCGCGCCGGCAATCCGGTCTCCGACCAGTGATCCGATCACGGAGCGGTGATCTGATTCATGCCCCGTGGGCCGGGAAGGCGCCACGAGGCGCCGCCACCACCGCCGCGCCGACCACCTGGCCACCGGCAGTCGCAACCGCCCGCGCCGCCTCCGCGAGAGTGGCCCCCGTCGTCATCAGGTCGTCCACCAGCACCACTGGCGCCCCTGCCAGCAGCCTCCCTGCCGCGCCCGGCACCGCCAGTGCACCCGCGATGTTCACCAGCCGCTGCGGGGCGCTCAGGCCCGCCTGGTCCGCCACCGCACGACTCTGCCGCAGCACCGCCAGCACCCGCACCCCGGCACCCGCTCGCCGTAGCTCAGCAGCCGCAGCCAGCGCAATCCTGCGCACCGGATCGTGCCCCCGCCCGGCCACCGCGCTCCGCGCCGACGGCACCGGCACCAGCAGGAGGGGGCCGCCCCCTCCCCCCACCCCCCGCACCGCCCCCGCCATTACTGTCCCCAGCGGCCTGGCCAGCCGAAGTGCGCCGCGCTCCTTGTGCGCCAGCAGCACGGCCCGTACTTCATCGGCGTACGGCGCACCGGCCCACACCCCCGGCAGCCCCGCGGGCACCGGGCACGGCCGCACCCGTCGCGCACCGCGCCCGTCCCGCGACAGCGCCCGCAGACACTTCACGCACAGTTCCGTACGCGGCCGGCCACACCCCGCGCAGTCGACCGGGAGCACCAGGCCGGCCAGCTCTCGCCACACCCCCTTCATGAGTCCACTGTCGCGGCCCGGCACGGTCGACCACCACCCCTGTGGACAACTCCCGGGATGCGGAGATCACCGTCACCCGATCGGGCTAACGACCGTCAGCCGCCGCACACCCACACCCACACCCACCCACCACACAGCCCCACGGCCACGCACCACCCGCGGCGGCGACTCTCCCACGCACCCCGACACCCGGCTTCCGCGCCCACCACCCACCACCTCCTGTAAGCCGGAACGTGCAGGGGGACCGAGCAAGGAGGAGACCGGGCAAGGAAATGACCACCGCACCGGCACGGAAGAGGAAGAGGCGAAACCATCAAGGGAAAGACCGCAGCCCCGGTCAGAGCCCCAGGAACACAGACCACGGACCGGAACAGAACGGACCGGACGGACCGTACGAACCTGAATGGATGTACCGGAACAGACCGGACTGACCAGAACGGACCGAACCGGAGCACAACAGAGCGCCCACCCCCGGCCTCAGCCCCGGCCCCCAGCCTCACCCCGGATAGACCGGTGCGGTCCCGTCCTTGGCCACGGTTTTCCAGTTCGCGTCCGGAGGCAGGCGCACGATGCCCTCCGTGGCGTCCGCGATCAGCGGCCGGGTCTCGTCTTCCGAGGCCGCCACCGCCTTGACCCCGTTGACGCCCGGCAGGGTCTGCGCATCGGACGCCGAGCCGTCGGTCTCCATGAACTGCATCTGCTGCACCCCGCCGGCCTCCCGGCCGACGACCACCAGCCGGCTGCCGCCCGCCCAGGACGCCGCCACCACATCCTCCAACTGGGGTGCGATCGGCCGCAGTTCCTGCACCGACAGCACGGGGTGCGCGGAGGTGCCGCCCCGTTCGACGCGGCCGAGCTGAAGCGTCGTACGCCCCTTGTCCTCCACCAGGATCGCGATCCGGATACCGTCCGCGGCCACCTTGATCGCCTTGATCCGCCGCCCGCCGAGGCCGGGCACCGCTACCTCCTCGGGGTCGCCCTTGCCCTCGCGCATCCGCAACAGCCGCGAGCCGTGCGCATCGCGATCGGCGATCCACAGGTCGTCCAGACCGTCCCAACTCGGCGCGGTCAGGCCCTCATCCGCGTTCTTGTCGGTACTGGCGCTGGTGAGCAGCGGCCCGCCGCGTTCGATGCCGTCCTCCATGCCGACCACGTACAGGGACCGGCCGTCACTCGACACCCCGGCCGCGGTGTTCTCGCCGCGCGAGATGGCGATCGAACGCAGCGGGGTCTTGCCGGTGCCGAACGGCCCACGTATCGGCGTCGGTTCGGTGGCCGAGTCCGACATGGCGACGACCCGGTGCTGGGCGTCGATGAAGTACTCCTTGGCGGAGCGCCCGGAGCGCGCCGGGGCGGCGAAGTCCCGATCGGCCTGATCCTGCGTCAGCGTGCACAGGGAGTTGCCGCTCTCGTCCTGGAGCTCGACCTGGCTGATCTTCGAGGCCCGCGTCATGTCCTGGACGGTGAAGAAGAGTTGAGCGGCCATCCGCTTGCACTGGGCACTGCCGGCGCTGGCCGCCTGCTTGCTGAGCTTGACCTGCAGCGCGTTGGAGTCGTCCAGCGACAGGTCTCGGGCGGCGAGCCGGGTGCCGGGCGGGAACGCCGAAGACGTCACCTGCTTCAGCCAGTTGGTGGGCCCGGCGAGCAGCGCGTCCACGCTGGCGGTGATCGGTTTGATCCGCTGGCGCAGGTAGACGGGGTCGGCGACGAGCACGTTCTTGTGCGCCTTGGGGTCCTGCGACTCGGAGTTGTAGGACGCGAAGTAGTACTTGTTGACGGAGCGGTAGATGCGCTGGAAGTCGGACTGGCCCAGTACCAGTCCGTTGGGCAGCCGGTCGATGCGCCACTGGTCCCCCTCCTTGATGAGGTGGATCGTCTCGCGGTACGGCTTCTCCTCGGGGGTGTAGGCGTGGTTGTCGTCGACCGTGGCCACCTGGCTGCCGGAGAGGGTGACCGTGTAGCCGTTCGCGTCCTCGCGGTTGGGCGCCGCGTCCGGTTCGGACTTCGGGCGTTCCTGGAGCACGTTGGTGACCAGGAACGGCCGCCAGGTCCGCTTGGCCGACTTCGCCAGATACATTCTGGCCGTACGGAAATCCGCCTCGTCGCTGGTCGTCGCGTCGAGGAAGCTGCGCACGATGTTGGTGGGCTGGGCGCCGTCCTGCGGGGGAACGCCGTAGACCCGCACCTGCGAGTCCCCGTCGGAGCGCGGTGACTGGTCGACCGGTGTGACGTCCCCGCTGTCCGGCATGGAGGCGCATCCGGCCAGCAGTGCCGCCGCGCAGCCGAACAGTACGGCCTTGCGCACCGTGCGGGCGCCGGCTCCCCTCCGGGCGCGCCGGCGGAACGGTATGTCCACGCCGCGCTCGCCTCCGCGCTCAGTGCCCACTCGGTTCGCCTTCCCGATCCATGCCGCGTCCGGCCTCCCGCTCCGTCCCGCCGACGGCCGCGCTCTCGACGGCCGCCTCGTCCTGGGACCGCTCCCCCGGAGCCCGGTCGCCCTGGCCCGGTACTTCAGGGTCCGACGTCCCAGGGCCCGATGGCCCGGCGCCCGGCCTCTCGGGACCGGATATCTCCGGCTTCTCGGGGCCGTGCGCGTCACGGGCCGCCGTACCGTCGTACGCGCCCCCGCTGCCGCCGCGCGCCACCCCGCCGGCCCGTGTGCGCTCGCCGCTCCGCGCGCCCCCGCTCTGCGGCACCACACGGGCGCCGCTGCCGGGCAGTGCCGCCGGGTCCGCCTCCGGCCGGGCGGCGGTGCGCCGCTGCCCGGGGCGCGGCTGCGCCGGGATCGTGGACGCCTTGCCGTCCGCGCCGGTACGCGGTTGCCCACTCGCGTCGAGGCCGCGGTTGCGCCGCGAGTCCTCGGGCTCCAGGGGGATCGGGGAGCCACGCAGCGTCTCGCCCACCGTACGGGGCAGGGTCAGCCGAAACTGCGAGCCGCCGCCGGGCTCGCCCCATGCCTGGAGCCAGCCACCGTGCAGTCGGGCGTCCTCGACCGCGATGGACAGGCCGAGCCCCGTACCGCCGGTCGTACGGGCCCGCGCCGGGTCCGCGCGCCAGAAGCGGTTGAAGACGCGGGTCGCCTCGCCCGGCTTGAGGCCGACGCCGTAGTCCCGGACGGCGACGGCCACCGCGCCGCCGCTGGGGCTGCCGGCGGACGCCAGCCGCACCACGACATCGCGGCCCTCACCGTGCTCGACGGCGTTGACGACGAGGTTGCGCAGCACCCGCTCCACCCGCCGGGGGTCGGCCTCGGCCATGACGGGCTGTTCGGCGCCGCGCACCACGATGCGGGTGCCCTTGCGCTCGGCGAGCGGCTCGGCGCCTTCGATGACGCGGTTCACCACATCGCGCAGGTCGACCGGCTCGGCCTCCAGCGCCGCCGCGCCCGCGTCGAACCGGCTGATCTCCAGCAGTTCCGCCAGCAGCGACTCGAAGCGGTCGAGCTGGCCGCGCAGCAGCTCGGCCGAGCGCGCGGTGGCCGGGTCGAACTCGTCGCGCACCTCGTGGATGACGTCGGCGGCCATCCGGACGGTCGTCAGCGGCGTCCGCAGCTCGTGCGAGACGTCGGAGACGAAGCGCCGCTGCATCCGGGAGAGCTCCTCCAGCTGCTGGATCTTGAGCTGGAGGTTCTGCGCCATCTTGTTGAAGGACTCGCCGAGGCGGGCGATGTCGTCCTCGCCGGTGACCTTCATCCGCTCCTGGAGGAGGCCCGCGGCCAGCCGCTCGGAGATCCCGGCGGCCATCCGTACGGGGGTGACGACCTGCCGCACCACCAGCCAGGCGATGGCGCCGAGCAGGATCACGACGAACACCCCGGCCGTCGCCAGCGTGCCGGTCACGAGCTTGAGCGACTCCTCTTCCTGGCTGAACGGGAAGAGGTAGTAGAGCTGGTACTGGTTGCCGTTGATGTCGTTGAGGCGCTTGCCGATGATCAGCGCCGACACCCCGTCGTTGGACCCGATCCGCTTGATCTGGGTGTACTGGCGGAACGTCCCGGGTTTGGTGTCCAGCTTGCGCCGCAGCTCGGCGGGCACACTGCGCTCGGGGTCGACGTCTCCGGAGGCGCGCGGCCCGCGGGTGCCGGGGGTGGCGTCGCCGAACGGCTCGTCGGAGTCGGAGCTGAGCGCCACGACCGAGAAGACGCCCTGCCCGCCGCTGGCGAGCTGCTCGACCAGGCTGGTCAGCCAGGTCGCGGAGTCCTGGCTGCCGCGGCTGGTGGTGTGGTTGCTGTCGTCGGGCCGGTTGCCGTCACCGCCGTCGGCCAGCTTCTGGGCGACCTCGAAGCCGCCCACGGCCTGGCTCTGGGCGGCCTTCTCCTTGGCCGTGAGCAGGCCGTTGCGAACCTGTCCGACGACCACGACGCCGAGCAGCAGCACGACGGCCAGCGACATCAGCAGGGTCGTCGCGACCACCCGGAGCTGGATGTTGCGGCGCCACAGCCGCAGCGCGGGCAGCAGGGGCCGCCGCACCCAGCGGCTGAAGAGCCGCAGCAGGGGGTGGACCGGCCCGCTCACCGCGCCGTCGGGCAGCAGCTGCCCACCCCGCAGCAACCACGCCGCCAAACGATCCGAAAAGGACATATCGCCCGCCGGGCCGACGGTGCGCCCCCGCTTTCCCTCCGGGGCCGAACCGTCCCGGCTCATCTCAGCTGGGCCCGGCCTTGTAACCGACCCCGCGCACCGTCACCACGATCTCGGGCCGCTCCGGGTCCCGCTCGACCTTGGAGCGCAGCCGCTGCACATGGACGTTGACCAGCCGGGTGTCCGCGGCGTGGCGGTAACCCCAGACCTGCTCCAGCAGCACCTCGCGCGTGAACACCTGCCACGGCTTGCGCGCCAGCGCCACCAGCAGATCGAACTCCAGCGGCGTCAGCGCGATCGACTGCCCGTCCCGCTTCACGGAGTGCCCGGCCACGTCGATGACCAGGTCACCGATCGCCAGCTGCTCGGGCGCCGGCTCCTCCGACCGCCGCAGCCGCGCCCGGATCCGGGCCACCAGCTCCTTGGGCTTGAACGGCTTGACGATGTAGTCGTCCGCGCCCGATTCGAGGCCGACCACCACATCCACCGTGTCGCTCTTGGCGGTCAGCATGACGATCGGCACGCCGGACTCGGCCCGGATCAGGCGGCACACCTCGATGCCGTCCCGTCCGGGCAGCATCAGGTCGAGCAGCACAAGATCGGGCTTTGTCTCGCGGAACGCCGCAAGAGCCTTGTCACCGTCCGACACGAACGACGGTTCAAAGCCCTCGCCGCGCAGCACAATGCCGAGCATCTCTGCCAGTGCGGTGTCGTCGTCGACGACCAGGACGCGTCCCTTCATTCGGCCATCATCCCATTACCTGATCGTGACTTACTCCATCGTGACGTGGAACACATGTCCGCCAGCCCGTCCCGCGTCACCGGAGACACCACTCCCGCCTCCGTGACGATCGCCGTCACCAGCTCCGCCGGCGTGACGTCGAAGGCCGGGTTGTAGGCATGCGCGCCCAGCGGCGCGACCGGAATCCCGGCGCCCGCCTCCGCTCCGACCCCCCACATGTGCGGCAACGAGAACTCCGTCACTTCCTGGCCCGGCCGCTGCTCCACCTCGATAGCGGCTCCGTCCTCGGTCCGCAGATCCACCGTGCTGGTCGGTGCCACCACGATGAACGGAACGCGGTGGTACCGCGCCAGCACCGCCAGCGGATAGCTGCCGATCTTGTTGGCCACCGCACCGTCCGCCGCGATCCGGTCCGCCCCGATCAGCACGGCGTCCACCTCACCCGCGGAGAACAGCGATCCCGCGGCGCCGTCCGCCAGCACCGTGTACGCCATCCCCGCACGCGCCGCCTCGTATGCGGTCAGCCGCGCCCCCTGCAGCAGCGGGCGCGTCTCGTCCACCCACAGTCGCCGCAGCTGCCCGGCCCGGTGCGCCGCCAGCGCCACCGCCAGGGCGGTCCCCTGTCCCCCGGAGACCAGGGCACCCGTATTGCAGTGGGTGAGAATCCGGTGCCCGCCGCCCGGCAGCAACTCGCCCAGCAGCGCCCGACCGTGCTCCGCCATCCGCGTACTGGCCTCGATGTCCTCGGCGTGCACGGCGCGCGCCTCGGCCAGCGAGGCTGCCGCGGCAGCCTCCGCATCGGCGCCGTCCGCCACCGCCCTGCGGTACGCCGCAGCCGCGCGCCGCACGCCGTACGCCAGATTGACCGCGGTCGGCCGGGCATGCGCCAGCGCCTCCGCCGCGCCATCCACGTCGAATCCCCGCGCCGCGGCCAGCGCGACTCCGTACGCGCCCGCGATGCCCAGCAGCGGGGCCCCGCGGACGGCCAGGGTGCGGATCGCCTGAACCAGCGCCGGCACGTCCGTGCAGGCCAGCTCGGCCTCCTCCACCGGCAGCCGCGTCTGATCAAGAAGAACCAATACCGGTCCCTCGGGTGGTTCCTCCCAGCGCAACGACGGAATCGTGAGCGTCCCGGATACCTCGTGCTGATCAGCCATCCCTTCAGTTTGCCGCCGACCACCCGTCGAACAGAAGGTCCCCTTCCTCCAAGGGCGCGGGTACAAAGCGCCACCCTCCATGACACGATGACTGACACCGCGGACCCCGGACCCGCACCGCCACAGCGGACGGGCAGCACGAAGGAGCGACGATGAACAACTCTCCGGGCTGGGCCTCGCCCGGATCCGCCCCCTCCGGCGAGCCGGACCGCGGCACCCAGGAGCAGCCCCCTCAGCCGTCCGGCCCGGAAGACCGTCCCGGCGGCACGTCCGAGCAGCCGCCCCCTCCGAACTGGTCGAGCAAGCAGCCGCCCGCCGGACAGTGGACGGCCCCGGCCGGCATCCCCGGCCAGAGCGGCCCCGGCGGCCGGGGCGCCAAGGGCACCGCCGGCGACCGCACCCGCGCCTCGTCCGGCAGCTCCGCCGCGGGCGGCTGGGGCACCTCGCCGGGCCCCGGAAACCAGGCCACTTGGGGCGCCGGCCCCGGATGGGGCGGTGGGTGGGCCGCGATGCCGCCCGCCGCCAAGCCCGGCGTCATCCCGCTGCGTCCGCTCGGCGTCGGCGAGATCCTCGACGGCGCGGTCGCCACCATGCGCGCCCACTGGCGCACCGTGCTCAGCATCTCGCTGATCGTCGCGGTCGTCTCGCAGACCGCCAACACGATCGTCACCGGAGTGTGGCTGCAGGGCACCACCCCCAACCCCGCCTTCGACACCAGTGGCAACCCGCCGCTGCGCCAGGCCCTGAGCGACATGAGCGACTCCCTGGCCGGCTCCGCCCTCTCCTCGCTGGTCCGGCTGCTCGCCACCATCATCGCCACCGGGTTGCTGACCATGGTCGTCAGCCGCGCGGTGCTGGGCCGCCCGGCGACCGCCGGAGAAGCCTGGCGCGATGCCCGCCGCCAACTCCCGCGCCTGCTCGGCCTGCTCATCCTGATGCCGTTGCTCGTCACGGCCGTCTTCGCGGTCGGTACGGTGCCCGGACTCGTCGTCATGGCCGGCGGCACGTTCGCCACGGGCCTGGCCCTCACCCTGCTCGGGGGTCTCGCCGCCACCGTCGTGAGCATCTGGCTGTGGGTCCGCTACAGCCTCGCCTCCCCCGCCCTCATGCTGGAGAAGCAGGGCGTCATCGCGGCCATGCGCCGCTCCGCCAAGCTCGTACGCGGCGCCTGGTGGCGGGTGCTGGGCGTCCAGCTCCTCGCCTACCTGCTGGTCGCCATCGTCCAGTTCGTCATCCAGATTCCGGCCACCCTCATCGCCTTCCTCATCGGCGGCGAGAGCCTCATGGACTGGGCGAACGGCACCAGCAGCGGCACCGGCTGGCCGTTCCTGATCGTGCTGGGCATCGGCGCGATCATCAGCTCCGCCATCACCTTCCCGATCAGCGCCGGCGTCACCGTGCTCGTCTACGTCGACCAGCGCATCCGCCGCGAGGCTCTCGACCTCGAACTCGCCCGCGCCGCCGGCCTCCCCGGCTACGACACCGAACCCGCCACCCCGGCCGCGGCCACCACCGGTCCCGCCACCACCCCGGCACCCAGGACCCCCGCCGACGCCCCGCCGGCCGACAGCCGCACCACTGACACCCCGTCGGACCGCGCGGAGGAACAGCCGACAGCTGATCAGCAGACGAGCCATCACCTGACAAAGACTCAACCAACAGAGACGCAACCGGCGACGGCACACGAGGAAGTGCCGGACAGCACCACGGCAACCGGCACCGAAACCTCCGCCGCCCCCAACGCGCCCGAGAACGCCTCCCCCGACATCCCCGGCCCGCGCCCGAGCGACGCCGCACCGGGAAGCTGATGCAGTGACCGCCGGGGGGAACACAGCCGCGCTCATACGCCTCATCGCGCGCTCCGACGACGACATACCGGTACGGATCCCACGCGACCCCGCCCGGGAAGCAGCCCAGCGCGAGCTGTCCGATCCCCGGTACCACCAGCACGACCCCAACCCGATCCAGCGGGCCCTGAATTGGCTGTGGGACCACATCGGCGACCTCTTCCACACAGCCGCCGGGGCAACCCCCGGCGGCTGGGCCGGACTCATCGCCATCGTGGCGTTCGTCCTCGTGCTGGCCATCGCGCTGCGCCTCCGGCTCGGGGCACTGCGCCGCACTCCGACCACCGGTGGCGCGCTCTTCGCCGATGCCCCCCGCACCGCCGCCGAACACCGCGCCGCCGCCGACCGGCACGCCGCCGAAGGCCGCTGGAACGAGGCGATCCAGGACCGGATGCGCGCCATCGTCCTCGCCCTCGAAGAGCGGACCCTGATCACTCCCGGCCCCGGCCGCACCGCCGGCGAGGCCGCCGCCGAAGCCGGCCGGGCACTCCCCTCGCACGCCGGCCAACTGCGCACCGCCGCCCGCGCCTTCGACGACGTCGCATACGGTGGCCGCCCCGGTACGGAACAGGCGTACGCCCTCCTGACCGACCTCGACACCGAGCTGCAGCACGCCAAGCCCCACCTGGCCGCCACCCCGACCAGGAGCCGCGCATGACCACGGCCACCACCGTCACCACCACTCCCGGCGCCACCGCGCGACACCTGTGGACCCGCTCCCGCGGGCTGCTGCTGGCACTGCTCCTGCTCGTCGTCAGCGGACTGGTCCTCGCGGCCCTCCAGTCCGGCGAACAGCACGGCCGACTCGACCCCCGCTCCGCGGACCGGACCGGAAGCCGCGCGCTCGCCCGGCTCCTGTCCGCCCACGGCGTCACCACCCGCGTCGTGACCACCGCCGAGGAGGCCGCCGCCGCGGCCGGCCCGGACACCACTCTCCTCGTCGCCGACCCCGACGTCCTGACCACAGACCAGCTCACCACCCTGTCCACGGCGACCGCCCACACCCCGGGCCGCACCGTCCTGGTCACCCCGGGGCCCGCGTCCCTCCAGCTCTTCGCCCCCGGCGTCAAGACCGGTCCCGCGCTCCCCAACGCCCCCCGCTCCCCGGGCTGTTCGCTGCCCGCCGCCCGCAGCGCGGGAGACGCCCTCCTCGGCGGCGTCCGCTACGAGACCTCCACCCCCGCGGCCGACCGCTGCTACCCCAGCGGCGGCCTGCCCACCCTGCTCCACCTCCCGGCCCCCGGCACGGACCGCGACACCGTACTCCTCGGCTCCCCCGACTTCCTGTACAACGTCCACCTCGCCGAGCGGGGCAACGCCTCGCTGGCCCTTCAACTCCTCGGCGCGCACAAACATCTGGTCTGGTACCTCCCCTCCGTCAGCGACCCGTCATCCGCGCAGGACAACCAGCCCGGCCTCCTCGACCTCATCCCCTCCGGCTGGAACTGGGCGTTGCTCCAACTCGCCGTCGCCGCCGTGTGCGCGGCCCTCTGGCGCGCCCGCCGACTCGGCCCCCTCGTGCCCGAACGGCTCCCCGTCACGGTCCCGGCCGCCGAAACGACCGAAGGCCACGCCCGCCTCTACGAGCAGGCCCACGCCCGCGACCGGGCCTCCGCCGTACTGCGCTCAGCGACCCGCACCCGGCTCGCCCCCCTCATCGGCGTGCCTCCCACGCACGCCCACACCCCCGACATCCTTCTCCCCGCCATCCAGGCCCACTTGACCACCGACGCCACCCCGGCAGCCGACCTCCACGCACTGCTCTTCGGCCCCACTCCCGCGGACGACAAGACCCTGGTCCGCCTTGCCGACCAACTCGACGCACTCGAAGACTCGATCGTTTCCCAAGAGAGGCACGCACCCCGTGAGCACCCCGACCGCTGACAGCGCCCGAGCCTCCCTCGAGGAACTGCGCACCGAGATAGCCAAGGCCGTCGTCGGCCAGGACCCCGCCGTCACGGGCCTGGTCGTCGCGCTGCTGTGCCGCGGTCACGTACTCCTCGAAGGCGTACCGGGCGTCGCCAAGACGCTGCTCGTCCGCGCCCTGTCGGCGACCCTCGAACTCGACACCAAGCGCGTCCAGTTCACCCCCGACCTCATGCCCAGCGACGTCACCGGCTCGCTGGTCTACGACGCCCGCAACGCCGAGTTCTCCTTCCAGCCGGGCCCCGTCTTCACCAACCTCCTTCTCGCCGACGAGATCAACCGCACCCCGCCCAAGACCCAGGCGTCCCTACTCGAAGCCATGGAAGAGCGCCAGGTAACCGTCGACGGCACGCCCCGCCCGCTGCCCGAACCCTTCCTCGTGGCCGCCACGCAGAACCCCATGGAATACGAGGGCACCTACCCGCTTCCCGAAGCCCAGCTCGACCGCTTCCTGCTCAAGCTGACGATGCCGCTCCCCGCCCGCCAGGACGAGATCGACATCCTCACCCGCCATGCGGCCGGCTTCAGCCCGCGCGACCTGAACGCCGCCGGTCTTCGCCCCGTCGCCTCCGCCGCGGACCTCGACGCAGCCCGAGCCGCGGTCGCCAAGACCACGGTCTCCCCCGAAGTCACCGGCTATATCGTCGATATCTGCCGTGCCACTCGTGAATCCCCCTCGCTGTCTCTCGGCGTCTCCCCCCGAGGAGCCACCGCCCTGCTGTCCACCTCACGCGCCTGGGCCTGGCTCACCGGTCGCGACTACGTCACCCCCGACGACGTCAAAGCCCTGGCTCTTCCCACACTCCGACACCGCGTCCAGCTCCGCCCCGAAGCGGAGATGGAAGGAGTCACATCAGACTCCGTGATCAACGCCGTGCTCGCTCATCTCCCCGTCCCCCGCTGAGGCAAGACCGTGGCCCTCACCGGACGCACCGCTCTCATCTCCGCGCTCGGAGCCCTCTTCGTCGGCTTCGTGCTGCCCAGCTGGCTCGGGATCCTCATCGTCCAACTCGCCCTGCTGATAGCAATCTTGTGCGATCTGGCACTCGCCGCGCCAGTGCGAAAGCTCCATTTCACCCGAACCGGTGATACAACCGTTCGACTAACGGGCGAAGCCCACATCCACCTCAGCATCACCAACTCCGACCGCCGCACCCTGCGCGCCCAGATCCGCGACGCCTGGCCCCCGAGCTCCTTCCCTCCGGGCTCCGACGTGCCCGCTTCCCGCCACAACACCCGCATCCCCGGCGGCGAACGCCGTCGCCTGACCACCACGCTCCACCCCACCCGCCGCGGCGACCACCACGCCGTCCGCGTCACGGTCCGCTCCTACGGCCCGCTCGGCCTGGCAGCCCGCCAGGGCAGCCACCACGTCCCGTGGACCCTGCGCGTCCTGCCCCCCTTCACCAGCCGCAAGCACCTCCCCGCCAAACTCGCCCGGCTCCGCGAACTCGACGGCCGCACCAGCATCCTGACCCGCGGTGAAGGCACCGAATTCGACAGCCTCCGCGACTACACCCACGGCGACGACACCCGCTCCATCGACTGGCGCGCCACCGCCCGCCGGCAAACCCTCGCCGTCCGCACCTGGCGCCCCGAACGCGACCGTCGCATCCTCCTCGTTCTGGAAACCGGCCGCACCTCGGCCGGCCGTGTCGGCGACACCCCTCGCCTCGATGCCTCCATGGACGCCGCCCTGCTCCTCGCAGCCCTCGCCGCCCGCGCCGGTGACCGCGTCGACCTGCTCGCCTACGACCGCCGCGTCCGCGCCTCCGTACAGGGCCGCACCGCCCGCGACCTCCTGCCGGCTCTCACCGACGCCCTCGCCCCCCTCGAATCCGAACTGGTCGAGGCGGACGCCCGCGGACTGGCCGCCACAATCCACCGCCGCACCCCGCGTCGGTCCTTGATCGTCCTCTTCACCGGCCTCGACACGGCCCCCGTGGAGGAGGCCCTGCTGCCCGTCCTCCCCAGCCTCACCCAGCGCAACGAACTCATCGTCGCGGCCGTCGCCGACCCCCGCATCGAAGAAATGGCCGCCGGCCGCCACACCCCTCAGGCCGTCTACGCAGCAGCAGCCGCGGAACAGACCCGCGCCGCCCGCCGCCGCACCGCGAACCGCCTCCGCCGCCAGGGCATCACGGTCATCGACTCCACCCCGGCCCACCTGGCCCCCGACCTGGCCGACGCCTACCTCACCCTCAAGGCCGCCGGACGCCTCTGACGGCCCCCGCCGCCCGGCCGAGGACGCCCCACATCCCGCCCGCACAACCCAACCCCAACTGCGACGGCACTGACGACGCATCCCCACGGTTGAAGAGCACCCCAGCCGTACCCCCACACGCACGCCTACGGGCCCCCTCCGCGCCACTGCTACAGCACGGCCACGGCACTACGACAGCCATACCGAGGGAGCAATCCGCACACCCTCCACTCACACCGGTACTACCACCTGGTGGGCCCTTCTCGGAGAACCGCCCACAAACGCAGGAAGGCCCCGCACCATACGGTGCGGGGCCTTCCCACAAAGATTGTTCGGCGGCGTCCTACTCTCCCACAGGGTCCCCCCTGCAGTACCATCGGCGCTGAAAGGCTTAGCTTCCGGGTTCGGAATGTAACCGGGCGTTTCCCTAACGCAATAACCACCGAAACACTATGAAGATGAACTCCAACCAGCATGGCGAGTTCGTTACTTCAGAACCTACACAGTGGACGCGAGCAACTGAGGACAAGCCCTCGGCCTATTAGTACCAGTCAACTCCAACCGTTACCGGTCTTCCATATCTGGCCTATCAACCCAGTCGTCTACTGGGAGCCTTACCCCATCAAGTGGGAGGGAGCCCTCATCTCGAAGCAGGCTTCCCGCTTAGATGCTTTCAGCGGTTATCCTTTCCGAACGTAGCCAACCAGCCATGCCCTTGGCAGAACAACTGGCACACCAGAGGTTCGTCCGTCCCGGTCCTCTCGTACTAGGGACAGCCCTTCTCAAGACTCCTACGCGCACAGCGGATAGGGACCGAACTGTCTCACGACGTTCTAAACCCAGCTCGCGTACCGCTTTAATGGGCGAACAGCCCAACCCTTGGGACCGACTCCAGCCCCAGGATGCGACGAGCCGACATCGAGGTGCCAAACCATCCCGTCGATATGGACTCTTGGGGAAGATCAGCCTGTTATCCCCGGGGTACCTTTTATCCGTTGAGCGACGGCGCTTCCACAAGCCACCGCCGGATCACTAGTCCCTACTTTCGTACCTGCTCGACCCGTCAGTCTCACAGTCAAGCTCCCTTGTGCACTTACACTCAACACCTGATTGCCAACCAGGCTGAGGGAACCTTTGGGCGCCTCCGTTACCCTTTAGGAGGCAACCGCCCCAGTTAAACTACCCACCAGACACTGTCCCTGATCCGGATCACGGACCCAGGTTAGACATCCAGCACGACCAGAGTGGTATTTCAACAACGACTCCACACCAACTGGCGTTGGCGCTTCACAGTCTCCCACCTATCCTACACAAGCCGAACCGAACACCAATATCAAGCTATAGTAAAGGTCCCGGGGTCTTTCCGTCCTGCTGCGCGAAACGAGCATCTTTACTCGTAATGCAATTTCACCGGGCCTATGGTTGAGACAGTCGAGAAGTCGTTACGCCATTCGTGCAGGTCGGAACTTACCCGACAAGGAATTTCGCTACCTTAGGATGGTTATAGTTACCACCGCCGTTTACTGGCGCTTAAGTTCTCAGCTTCGCCAACCCGAAGGTCGACTAACCGGTCCCCTTAACGTTCCAGCACCGGGCAGGCGTCAGTCCGTATACATCGCCTTACGGCTTCGCACGGACCTGTGTTTTTAGTAAACAGTCGCTTCTCGCTGGTCTCTGCGGCCACCCCCAGCTCAGACAGTAAATGTCATCACCAGAAATGGCCCCCCTTCTCCCGAAGTTACGGGGGCATTTTGCCGAGTTCCTTAACCATAGTTCACCCGAACGCCTCGGTATTCTCTACCTGACCACCTGAGTCGGTTTAGGGTACGGGCCGCCATGAAACTCACTAGAGGCTTTTCTCGACAGCATAGGATCATCCACTTCACCACAATCGGCTCGGCATCAGGTCTCAGCCTCAACGTGTGACGGATTTACCTACCACACGGCCTACACCCTTACCCCGGGACAACCACCGCCCGGGCTGGACTACCTTCCTGCGTCACCCCATCGCTTACCTACTACAAGTCTGGTCCGTCGGCTCCACCACTCCCCTCAACTCCGAAGAGATCAGGGCGGCTTCACGGACTTAGCATCGCCTGATTCAGTACTGGGCGCTTCAAAGCGGGTACCGGAATATCAACCGGTTGTCCATCGACTACGCCTGTCGGCCTCGCCTTAGGTCCCGACTTACCCTGGGCAGATCAGCTTGACCCAGGAACCCTTAGTCAATCGGCGCAAGAGTTTCCCACTCTTGTATCGCTACTCATGCCTGCATTCTCACTCGTGAACCGTCCACAACTCGCTTCCACGGCTGCTTCACCCGGCACACGACGCTCCCCTACCCATCACAACAGGCGTTAGCCCTCATGCTGCAATGACACGACTTCGGCGGTGTGCTTGAGCCCCGCTACATTGTCGGCGCGGAATCACTTGACCAGTGAGCTATTACGCACTCTTTCAAGGATGGCTGCTTCTAAGCCAACCTCCTGGTTGTCTCTGCGACTCCACATCCTTTCCCACTTAGCACACGCTTAGGGGCCTTAGTCGATGCTCTGGGCTGTTTCCCTCTCGACCATGGAGCTTATCCCCCACAGTCTCACTGCCGCGCTCTCACTTACCGGCATTCGGAGTTTGGCTAAGGTCAGTAACCCGGTAGGGCCCATCGCCTATCCAGTGCTCTACCTCCGGCAAGAAACACACGACGCTGCACCTAAATGCATTTCGGGGAGAACCAGCTATCACGGAGTTTGATTGGCCTTTCACCCCTAACCACAGGTCATCCCCCAGGTTTTCAACCCTGGTGGGTTCGGTCCTCCACGAAGTCTTACCTCCGCTTCAACCTGCCCATGGCTAGATCACTCCGCTTCGGGTCTTGAGCATGCTACTCCACGCCCTCTTCGGACTCGCTTTCGCTACGGCTTCCCCACACGGGTTAACCTCGCAACATACCGCAAACTCGCAGGCTCATTCTTCAAAAGGCACGCAGTCACGACGCAAAGACAAAATCCTTGCGCGACGCTCCCACGGCTTGTAGGCACACGGTTTCAGGTACTATTTCACTCCGCTCCCGCGGTACTTTTCACCATTCCCTCACGGTACTATCCGCTATCGGTCACCAGGGAATATTTAGGCTTAACGGGTGGTCCCGCCAGATTCACACGGGATTTCTCGGGCCCCGTGCTACTTGGGTGGTTCTCAAGCAAGCCGCTAACATTTCAGCTACGGGGGTCTTACCCTCTACGCCGGGCCTTTCGCATGCCCTTCGCCTACATCAACGGTTTCTGACTCACCGAC
>NZ_KN708638.1:3204796-3207263 GCF_000805335.1 Streptomyces sp. CT34
CGCGGTTCCAACCTTACCAGATCCGTTTCCGTCTCCGGCCCCCTGTTGGAGCGGGGTCGACCGCTTCGCTTTCGCTTTTCGGCCATTCCGACTTTAGCAGATCTTCTTTCTTGCCGTTTCCGGCTTGAATTCCGTTCCGATTGCCCGTCGGGGGGCTTGCCTTTCGGCTTTTCCGACTTTATCAGAAAGCGTTCGGCCGAATTAATCGACCGGGAGCTTCCGGTAAGTGGTCGGTTGCGCTCCGCCGATGTGAAAGGGCGGCCGGAGCGGAGAAGAGACTAACCGTCGCGGTTGAACCTGTCCAGTTCCTTGCAACCGTTCGAATCTACCTCCACCCGTCACCCGTGTCAACGGGTTCTGGGGCGGAGAGGAGATTAGCAGGTCAGCAGGGATGTGCGCACATCAGGCGGCGGTGGGGAGGAGGGCGTCGCGATCGGCCCGGGTGATGTCGCCGGTCTCACCGGCTCGTACTGCGCGGCCACCCAGGACGTAGACGTAGGTGAGGAAGGCCAGTTCGGCGAGGACTCCGATGCCGATGCGGGCCCAGGTGGGGAGGCCGGAGGGGGTGACGAAGCCTTCGATGGCGCCGGAGACGAAGAGGACGGCGGCCAGGCCGATGGCGACGCCGAGGGCGGTGCGGCCCTCTTCTCCCAGGGCCGTGCGGCGGGTACGCGGGCCCGGGTCGATGACGGTCCAGCCCAGGCGGAGGCCGATGCCGGCGGCGACGAAGACGGCGGTCAGTTCGAGGAGGCCGTGCGGGAGGATCAGGCCGAGGAAGGTGTCGAGGCGGCCCGCGGAGGCCATCAGGCCCAGGCCGGCGCCGAGGTTGAGCATGTTCTGGAGGAGCACCCAGAAGACGGGGAGGCCGAGGAAGGTGCCGAGGACCAGGCAGAGGGCGACGGCCTGTGCATTGTTCGTCCATACCTGGGCGGCGAAGGCCGCGGCGGGGTGGTTGGAGTAGTACGTCTCGTACTCGCCGCCGGGGCGGGTCATGTCGCGCAGCTCCTGGGGGGCGCCCAGGGCGGCCTGGACTTCCGGGTGAGCGGCTATCCACCAGCCGAGGAGGGCGGCGGCGGTGACGGAGAGGACCGCGGTGGGGATCCACCAGTAGCGCAGGCGGTAGACGGCGGCGGGGAAGGACGTGGTGAAGAAGCGGGCGGCGTCGCGCCAGGAGGACTTGCGGGCGCCGGTGACCTTGCTGCGGGCGCGGGCCACGAGGGAGGTGAGGCGTCCGGTCAGCGCGGGGTCGGGGGCACTGGAGAGGAGGAGGGAGAGGTGGGTGGTGGTGCGCTGGTAGAGGGCGACCAGTTCGTCGGCCTCGGTGCCGGTGAGGCGGCGTTTGCGGCTCAGCAGGGTTTCCAGGCGGTCCCATTCGGCGCCGTGGGCCGTAACGAAGACATCCAGGTCCATCCGTCGCTCCTCGCAGCGCTGTGGGTGGTTGCCGGGCCAGCTTGGCAGACTGGCGGGGCGCCGGGCCGGGGCCCTCATGGGGGGCGCGGCGTCGGGGTCGTGCCGGCGTGGCAGGGGAACGCGGGGCAGAGGGGACGAGAGGGAGTGGGCGTGTGAGTCAGCTCGTTACGGGTGAAGCGGTGGTGCTGGGGCTGCGGCCGGCCAGGCTGGCGAGTCGGGGGCTGGCGGTGGTGGTCGATCTGGCCGTGGCCTGGGGGACGTACCTCGCGGTGACGATGCTGATGGTGAGTGCGACGTCCTCGATGGACGGTGCGGTGGTGGCGGCCGTGACGGTGGCGACCTTCCTGCTGGTGCAGGTGGGGATCCCGATCGTGGTCGAGACGCTGAGCAACGGGCGGTCGCTGGGGAAGTTGATCTGCGGGCTGCGGGTGGTGCGGGAGGACGGCGGGCCGATCCGGTTCCGGCATGCGCTGGTGCGGGGGGCGATGGGGGCCGTCGAGATCGTCATGACGATGGGGGTGGTGGCCTCCGTCGCGTCACTGGTGTCGGCGCGGGGGCGCCGGCTGGGCGATGTGTTCGCGGGGACGCTGGTCATACGGGAGCGGGTGCCGGAGGCGGAGGCCGGCGGGGTGGTGCTGCCGGCGGCGCCTTCGTGGCTGGCGGGGGAGCTCGGGTCGCTGGATCTGTCGCGGGTGCCGGACGGGTGGTGGCTGGCGGTGCGGCAGTACCTGACGCGGCTGGGGGAGCTGGATCCGCAGGCGGGCGCGGTGATGGCGGGGCGGCTGGCGGAGGACCTGCGGGGGTTCACGGGGGCGGCGGCGCCGGCGGGGGTGGAGGTGGCGGTGTATCTGACCGCGGTGGTGGCCGAGCGGCAGGGGCGGGAGTCCCGGCGGGCGTTCGGGGCGCCGGTGGGGGCGGTGACCCCAGGGGCGGTGAACCCAGGGGCGGTTGCTTCCGAGGCGGGGCCGTTCGGGGTTCCGGGGGCGGGTGCGGTGCCGTCGCCGGTGGGTGGGGAGGGGGTGTCCGCGGCCGGTGCGGGGGGGGCGGCCGCCCGCGG
>NZ_KN708638.1:3207273-3242494 GCF_000805335.1 Streptomyces sp. CT34
GCGACGAGGAACTTGGCGCCGAGGAAGTCGCCCATTTCGGCGGCGGCGCGGGCAGGCGCCTCGTACAGGGTTCGCGCCGCCGGTGTGAGCCGGGGCCGTGTCGGTGGTGGGGGGTGTCGGCGGTGAAGGCGTCGGCGGTGGGGGTGCGGTCGTGCGGCGGGCGCCGGGGGCTGAGTCAGGTGAAGGTCGACGGGGGTGAGTCGAGGGATTCGAGCTCGATGCCGGGGGCGGAGAGGACGACGTCGCCGGTGATGTGGACCGGGTGCTGTTCGCCGGTTTCGAGGTCGGTGACCTGGTACTCGTCGGCGATGAGGGGGGCGTTGTCAGTGGCGTGTGGTGTGCTTTTGACCAGGGCCCATGACTGATCGAGGGTGCGGGGGGCGAGGACGGGGGGTGTGAAGGCGACGAGGCGGACGCGGGTGGCGCCGGAGCCGAGGGCGGGGCGCAGCAGGCGGGCGGTGGCGATGAGGAAGGCGGGGGACGCACCGGTGAAGGCGTGGGCGGGGACGTTGCCTTCGGTGGCGTGTTCGCCGTTGGGGTCGGTGCGCACCCAGGTGACGCCGTCGAGGGCGGCGCCGCGGACCTGCCAGGCGGCGGCGTGGAGTTCGAGGCGGAGGGGGCGGCCGAGGGCGTCGAGGGTGAGGTCGACGGAGCCGGTGTGGTCGCCGGCGGGGTTGACGATCTGGGAGACGTAGCGCCAGCCGGAGGGGCCGGTGGCGCAGTGGAAGTGTTCTTCACCGAGGGGGGTGTGGTCGTGCGGGTCGTGCAGGGAGTAGTGGCCGCGGGGCATGGGGTGGGGTCTTTCGGAGGGGCGGGGCGGATGGTGAGCGGGGGGCGGGGGTTCCGTGGGGTTCTACGGGTCAGGCCCCCGCCGGGAGGGCGAGGGCCTGGTGCCGGCGGTTGCCGGTGGTGCCGGGTGCCGGCCCGGGTGGGCCGGCGGTACGGCGGCGGCTCAGTAGCGGTAGTGGTCGGGCTTGTAGGGGCCTTCGACCTCGACGCCGATGTAGGCGGCCTGCTCCGGGCGCAGGGTGGTGAGCTTGACGCCCAGTGCGTCCAGGTGGAGGCGGGCGACCTTCTCGTCGAGGTGCTTGGGGAGCACGTAGACGTCGGTGGGGTACTGCTCGGGCTTGGTGAACAGCTCGATCTGGGCCAGGGTCTGGTCCGCGAAGGAGTTGGACATCACGAAGGACGGGTGGCCGGTGGCGTTGCCGAGGTTGAGCAGGCGGCCCTCGGACAGCACGATCAGGACCTTGCCGTCGGGGTGGGTCCAGGTGTGGACCTGCGGCTTGACCTCGTCCTTGACGATGCCGGGGATCTTGGCGAGGCCGGCCATGTCGATCTCGTTGTCGAAGTGGCCGATGTTGCCGACGATCGCCTGGTGCTTCATCCGCGCCATGTTCGGAGGCGAGGATGATGTCCTTGTTGCCGGTGGTCGTGACGAAGATGTCGGCGGTCTCGACGACCTCGTCGAGCGTGGTGACCTGGTAGCCGTCCATCGCGGCCTGGAGGGCGCAGATGGGGTCGATCTCGGTGATGATCACGCGGGCGCCCTGGCCGCGCAGCGACTCCGCACAGCCCTTGCCGACGTCGCCGTAGCCGCAGACGACGGCGGTCTTGCCGCCGATGAGGACGTCGGTGGCGCGGTTGATGCCGTCGACGAGGGAGTGCCGGCAGCCGTACTTGTTGTCGAACTTCGACTTGGTCACGGCGTCGTTCACGTTGATCGCCGGGAAGAGCAGGTCGCCGTCGCGCTGCATCTCGTAGAGGCGGTGGACGCCGGTGGTGGTCTCCTCGGTCACGCCGCGGATCTCGGAGGAGAGCTTCGTCCACTTCTGCGGGTCCTCGGCGAGGGTGCGGGTGAGCAGCTCCAGGATGGCGCGGTGCTCGTCGCTCTCGGCGGTCTCGATCGCGGGGACCTTGCCGGCCTTCTCGTACTCGACGCCCTTGTGGACGAGGAGGGTGGCGTCACCGCCGTCGTCGAGGATCATGTTCGGGCCGCCGGTGGGCGAGTTGGGCCAGGTCAGCGCCTGCTCCGTGCACCACCAGTACTCGTCCAGGGTCTCGCCCTTCCAGGCGAAGACCGGGACGCCCTGGGGGTTTTCGGGAGTGCCGTGGGGGCCGACGGCGATGGCCGCGGCGGCGTGGTCCTGGGTGGAGAAGATGTTGCAGGAGGCCCAGCGGACCTCGGCGCCGAGTGCCACGAGCGTCTCGATCAGGACGGCGGTCTGCACGGTCATGTGCAGCGAGCCGGTGACCCGGGCGCCGGCGAGCGGCTGGGTGGCGGCGTACTCCTTGCGGATCGCCATCAGGCCGGGCATCTCGTGCTCGGCGAGGGTGATCTCCTTGCGGCCGAAGGCGGCGAGGGACAGGTCGGCGACCTTGAAGTCCTGGCCGGTGGCTGCTGTCGTCATACGGGCTGCTCCTCGGATGTCGAGGTTGTTCGGGCAATTCGGGCAGTCTGCGGCGCGGGCCGGGATCCTCCGGTCGTCCGCGGAGGAGCGTGCGTTCACATGAAGGCGGACACACCCCTCCCCTGGGCCGCAGCGCAGTCCGTCGGAGGCCCTCTCTCCCTCGGTCGGTCCGGGGTGCGGACCGCCCGACCGCCATCAGCAGCGACGTCTGGCACTGGTCACGAATCTACACCGATCGGGTCGGCGGCCCCAGCCCGGTTCGGCTTGTTCTGTTTGCTCCGGGCGGTGCCGGGGGCGCGGCGGGCCGGGCCGGAGCCGGGGGTGCGGGGTGCTGCGCGGGGCGTACGGACCGCTATGCGGGGGCCGCCGGGTGTTGCAGGATGCGGGGAGCGCGCGGACAGGTGCACGGGTCGCGCGCACGTTCGCGATGAGGAGAACCACGTGACCACCAGTCCAGCTGGTCCCCGCAAGGGCGCGGGGAGGGACGGGCAGGGGCTGAAGCTGCTCGCAGTGACGGCCTGCCCGACCGGTATCGCCCATACGTACATGGCCGCGGAGAAGCTGGCGCAGGCCGCGGAGTCGCTGGGGCATGAGATCAAGGTGGAGACCCAGGGCTCGATCGGGGCTGAGAACGTTCTCTCTGACAACGATGTCAGAGAGGCGGACGGGATCATCGTCGCCGCGGACAAGGACGTCGATCTGGCGCGGTTCGCCGGCAAGCGGGTGCTGGCGGTGGGGGTCGCCGAGGGGATCCGCCACCCCGAGCAGCTGATCGAGCGGGTGCGCAGCGCGCCGGTCCACGAGGGCGGGGCGGGGGCCTCCCGTTCCGGTAGGGCGTCAGAGGGCGCGGCGGCCGGGGGCGGCCGGGAGCGCAGCGTGGCGTACAAGGCCCTGATGAACGGGGTGAGTTACATGATCCCGTTCGTGGTGGTCGGCGGGCTGCTGATCGCCGTTTCGCTGGCGCTGGGCGGACACCCGCGGCCGGACGGCGGGCTGGTCATCCCGGACGGGTCGTTCTGGAAGCAGGTGAACGACATCGGCGTCATCGGGTTCACGCTGATGGTGCCGATCCTGTCCGGCTATATCGCGTACGCGATCGGCGACCGGCCGGCGCTGGTGCCGGGCATGATCGGCGGCTGGATCGCCAACACCGGGGCGCTGTACGGCTCCAAGGCGGGCGCGGGGTTCATCGGGGCGATCGTGACCGGGTTCCTGGCCGGCGGTCTGGTGCTGTGGATCAAGAAGGTCAGGGTCCCGAAGTTCGTCCGGCCGATCATGCCGATCATCGTGATCCCGGTCGTGGCGACGACGGTGCTCGGGCTGTTCTTCATCTACGTCATCGGCCGGCCGGTCTCGTGGGTGTTCACGCATCTCACGGACTGGCTCGGCGGGATGACCGGGTCCAGTGCGGTGCTGCTCGGGGCGGTGCTCGGGCTGATGATCGCGTTCGACATGGGCGGGCCGGTCAACAAGACGGCGTTCCTCTTCGGGGCGGGGCTGATCGCGACCGGCAACCAGAGCGTGATGGGGATGTGCGCGGCGGCGATTCCGGTCATGCCGCTGGGGCAGGGGCTGGCGACGCTGATACGGCGGCGGCTGTACTCCGAGCAGGAGCGGGAGACCGGTATGGCGGCGCTGTTCATGGGGCTGTTCGGGATCTCGGAGGGGGCGATTCCGTTCGCCGCGGCGCGGCCCGCGCAGGTGATTCCGGCGAACATGCTCGGCGGTGCGGTGGCCGGTGCCGTCGCGGGGCTGGCCGGGGCGACGGACGCGGTGCCGCACGGCGGGCCGATCGTGGCCGTGCTGGGCGCGGTGGGCGGGGTGCCGTCGTTCGCGGTCGCGGTGGTGGCCGGGTCGCTGGTGACGGCGCTGGTGACGGTGGCGCTGGTGGACCTCTCGGAGCGGCGTAAGGGCCGGGCGGTCGCGCCGGTTCTCGCGGGGGCGGCGGTGCCGGTGGCGGAGCCGGTGGGGGCCGTGGTGGGGGCCGGTGGTGCTCCGGGGTCCGGAACTGGGGCCGGGGGCGGGGCAGTTGCCGGGGCCGCGGCCCGTACGGCGGCGGTGCCCTCCCCCGCCGCCGGCGATGAGCGCGGCGGGGGCGATGGGCAGGGCGAGAACGACGAACAGGAGGAGAGCGGCGAGCAGGGCGAGAACGGCGAGGGTGCGGCGCCCGCCGCGGGGGGCGGCGAGGACGCGGCGTACGCAGTCCGGGACGGCCAGGGAGACCAGGGCGGCCAGGACGGCCAGGACGCAGAGCCCGCGGTCCCGGACGACCGGGACGCGGACGGGGCTCCCGAGGCGCTCTCCGGGTATCTGACCGGGCGGACCGTGCGTACCCGGCTGGCCGCCGGGGAGAAGGAGGCGGCGATACGGGAGATGGCCGAACTGGCGGCGCGCGGCGGCTCGGTGACCGATGTGGCCGAGCTGGTGCGGGTGGCGCTGGCGCGGGAGGCGCAGGGCACCACCGGGCTCGGTGAGGAGATCGCCGTTCCGCATGCGAAGACGGACGCGGTGACCGCGCCGGTGGTGGCCTTCGCCCGGTCCGCGGAGGGCATCGACTGGGGTTCCCCGGACGGCACGCCCGCGCGGCTGGTCTTCCTGATCGCGGTGCCGCGGGCGGCGGCCGGGGAGGAGCATCTGCGCATCCTGGCGCTGCTGTCGCGGAAGTTGACGGACGCGGGCTTCCGGGCGCGGTTGCGGGGTGCGGCGGACGGGCCGGAGGTACTGCGGGTGCTGGCGGAGATCCGGTAGCGGATACGGCGATGGCCCCGCCGCAAGGCTGGGCCATCGCCGTATCGGGACGCGGTAGATGTCGGGCTCCAATGGGCATCCCCAGGGCCGATGCCCTGGGTTGCCCGTTACGAGCACGGGCTGGTCAGCGCTTCGCAGACCGCCCAACGGCGACGTCTCCACGCCCTGCGACCGCATACCCTGCGGCCGATCCGCCTGGTTGTCGCGAATGCCGAGAAGCCATCAGGCAGACGGCCGGAAAATGTCGGGTTCCAGGTAGATCACCCGGGCGATCGGTACCGCCTCCCGGATGCGGGCCTCGGCCGCGTCGATGGCGTCGGCGATCCGGACGGCGGTGTCGTCGTGCCGGACGGCGATCTTGGCGGCGACGAGGAGTTCGTCGGGGCCGAGGTGGAGGGTGCGCATGTGGATGACGCGGGTGACGGCGTCGCCGTCGACGAGCGCGGTGCGGATCCGGGCGACCTGGTCGGGGCCGGCCGCCTCGCCGAGCAGCAGGGACTTGGTCTCGGCGGCGAGGACCAGGGCGATCACGACGAGCAGTGTGCCGATGGCCATGGTGCCGATGCCGTCCCAGACGCCGTCGCCGGTGGCGAGGGTGAGGCCGACGCCGCACAGGGCGAGGACCAGGCCGATCAGCGCGCCGAAGTCCTCCAGCAGGACGACGGGGAGTTCGGGGGCCTTGGCGCGGCGGACGAACTGGGCCCAGCTCTGCTGCCCGCGCAGCGCGTCGGCCTCCTTGATCGCGGTGCGGAAGGAGAAGCCCTCGGCGATGACGGCGAAGACCAGGACGCCGACCGGCCAGTACCAGTTGTCCAGGGGGTGCGGGTGGCGGATCTTCTCCCAGCCCTCGTAGAGGGCGAAGACGCCGCCGATGGTGAACAGGACGATGGAGACCAGGAAGCCGTAGATGTAGCGCTCGCGGCCGTAGCCGAAGGGGTGTTCGGCGGTGGCGGCGCGCTGGGCCTTCTTGCCGCCGAGCAGCAGCAGGCCCTGGTTGCCGGCGTCGGCGATCGAGTGCACGCCTTCGGCCAGCATCGAGGACGAGCCGCTGAAGGCGAAGGCCACGAACTTGGCCGCGGCGATCGCCAGGTTGGCGCCCAGCGCCGCCACGATCGCCTTGGTGCCGCCGGATGCGCTCATGGGTGCGCCGTGTCCCTTCCGTAGGCGGAGCTCTACCGCTTCACCGCCCCTTTGATGCCGTGCGGCGGTCATTGTCGCAGCCCGGTCCGCGGGCGGCGTCCTGCGGCCGCCTCGGGGACCGGCGGGCGACGGCGGTGGGCGTCGGGCGACGACGGTGGTCAGGCGACGACGGTGGTCAGGCGACGACGGTGGCGCGGAAGAGGGTGCCGTCGCCGGAGAGCGTGAGCCGCTCGCCGGCGGGGACGAAGACCGACTCGCCGGGGGCCAGGGCCAGTTCCTCCCCGTCCGCGGTGCCCCGGTCCCGCAGGCGGACCGTGCCGGCCGTGCAGAGCAGGATCTGGGGGGTGCGGGAGGCGAGCGGGCGGGGGGCGGCGCCGGGCGCCAGGAGGTAGCGGGAGAGCCGGAATTCGTCGATGGGGGTGTCGTAGACCTCCTCGCCGTCGCTGTCCTCGGGGCGCAGCACGCCGGCGTCGCGGGGCTCGAAGCGGACCACGCGCAGGAGTTCGGGGACGTCGACGTGCTTGGGGGTGAGGCCGCAGCGCAGCACGTTGTCGGAGTTGGCCATCAGCTCGACGCCGAGGCCGCCGAGGTAGGCATGCGGGATGCCGGCGCCGAGGAACAGGGCCTCGCCGGGCTGGAGTTGGACGTGGTTGAGCAGCATGGCGGCGAGCACACCGGGGTCGCCGGGGTAGTGGTGGGCGAGCGCGGCGTAGGCGGCGTAGGCGGTGGCGTGCGGTCCGTCCTCGGTGGCGGCGCGGGCGGCGGCGGTGGCGGCGCGTTCGACGGACTCGGCCATCGCGGTGCGGTCGGCGCCGAGGACGGCGGTCAGTACCTCGCGCAGTGCGGACTCCTCGGGGCCGGCGCGGAGGATGTCGACGTACGGCTTGAGGTCGTCGACGCCGAGGCCCTCCAGGAGGTCCGCGGTCTCGGCCGGGTGCCGGAAGCCGCACAGGCCGTCGAAGGGGGTGAGGGCGCAGATCAGCTCGGGCTTGTGGTTGGCGTCCTTGTAGTTGCGGTGCGGGGCGTCGAGCGGGACGCCGCGGCGCTCCTCGTCGGTGAAGCCCTCCTTGGCCTGGGTGAGGTCGGGGTGGACCTGGAGGGAGAGGGGTGCGCCGGCGGCGAGCACCTTGAGGAGGAACGGCAGCCGGGGGCCGAAGGTGTGGACGGCGGGCTCGCCCAGTTCCGCCTCGGGTGCGGCGGCGATCACCTCGGCCAGGGAGACCGGGCCGGCGCCGCGGTCGATGCGGGAGGGGGCGCCGGGGTGGGCGCCCAGCCACATCTCGGCCTGCGGTTGGCCGGTCGGCGCTGCGCCGAGGAGCTCCGGGATGGCGGTGGTGGAGCCCCAGGCGTAGGGGCGCACGGTGTTGACGAGGCGGTCCATGGGACGGGTGCTTTCTGGGGTCGCGTACGGGGGCCGGTGGGGCTGCCCGGTACGGCGGGCGGCCCCGGGGCCATGGTCACTCGGTGTCGGCGAGCGCGAGGTAAACGGCGCCGAAATCCGCGATGGCGAGCAGTTCGGCGGCTTTCTCCAGGTCGCTGCCGGCGCCCGGTTCCAGTTCGCTGAGGGCGGTGTCGCGCTCCTCGGCGAGCTGGTGGGCGGCGCGGGTGGCGGACAGCGGGCCGGGGGTGCCCTCGCGCAGCAGGACGATCCGGGCGTGCAGGGCGGGGGGCTGTTCGACGCGGTCGCGGAAGAAGTCGTCCGGGTCGGCGCCGGCGGCGAGCGCGCCGGCCAGCAGGGTGCGGTGGGTGGTGAGCGCCTCGGGGAGTTCGGCGGCGAGCGCGGGACGGCCGGCGAGGCCGGCGAGTTCGGTGGCGAAGTGCCGGCCGACGGCGTGCGCGATCAGGCCCTCGGTCCAGATCAGCGGGAGCGCGTCGGCGAGGTCGGCGGCCAGGGTCTTGCCGGGGTTGGTGTACGTGGGGATGGCCGGGCCGCAGCGTTCGGCGAGCTGGTCGAGGCGGTCGGCGAGCTTGCCGAGGGCGTCCGGCGGGGCGCTGAGCAGGCCGATCCGGTCGGCGAGCGCGAGCAGCGGGATCAGTACCGACCAGAGGGTGCCGGGGGCGGCGGGCGGGGCGCCCTCGACGTCGAACTCTTCGTCGTACGGGGTCGTGGCCAGGGGGACGGCGAGGCCGCGGGCCTGGATGACGGCGTCGGCCAGCGGGCCGCCGGCCGGGGTGACGGCGACGACGGCGCAGCCGCGGCGGTACGCCTGCTCGACGAGTTCGGCGAGCCCGGGGTCGGCGGCGTCCGGGCCGGCGAGCAGCAGCAGGTCCAGGGGGCCGGCCCAGCCGGGCAGGGCCCAGCGCAGGGCGCCGGGTACCGGGGCGACGCCGGTGGGCTGGATGAGGCTGACCGGGCTGCTGCCGCCGCTGAGGGCGCGCAGCAGGTCGGCGACGCCGCCGGCGGCCGGTCCGGGGCCGGCGACCAGGACGGCGCGCGGCCGACCGTCGGGGCTCAGCTCGGGGATGCCGGATTCGGTGGCGCTGCGGGCGGCGGTGCGGACCCGGGCGCCGGATTCGGCGACGCCGCGCAGCAGGCCGAAGCGGTCGGCGCCGGCCAGCGCCTCGGGAGCGTCGAGGAGTGACTCGTCGAGCATGGTGGGCGCGGCCTCCGATCGCCGGGTCGGGGGGATTGCCGGGTGGTACCGGGGCGGGCCCGGTGGTGCCCGGTCAGGCGGGGCGGCTGGCTTCGTCGACGAGGAGCACGGGGATGCCGTCCCGGACGGGGTAGGCGAGGCCGCAGTCGGCGGAGGTGCAGATCAGCTCGGCCGGCTCGTCCGCCGTGCGGTCCTCCAGCGGGGCGTGGCATGCCGGGCAGGCGAGGATCTGGATCAGGCTGGCGTCGACCGGCATGGTGGCTGCTCCTTCGGCGTGGTTTGCGGCGTGGCCAGCCTACCGCCGGAGTGGGGGGCGGGGCCTGCCCGGAGGGGAATCTCCGAGGTGGGAGGGCCGGTGCCGGCGGACCTCCCACCCCGGGTGCGGGCTCAGCCGCGGATGATCGCCAGGGCCTCGTCGCGGACCCGGTCGACGGTGGCGGCGTCGCGGGCCTCGGCGTTGAGCCGGAGCAGCGGCTCGGTGTTGGAGGGGCGCACGTTGAACCACCAGTCGGGGGCGGTGACGGTCAGCCCGTCCAGGTCGTCGAGGGTGATGCCGTCGCGGCCCTCGTAGGCGGCCCTGATCGCGGCGAGCCGGCCGGCCTGGTCGTCGACGGTGCTGTTGATCTCGCCGGAGGCGGCGTAGCGGTCGTACTGCGAGACGAGCCGCGAGAGCGGGCCGTCCTGGCCGCCGAGGGCGGCGAGGACGTGCAGGGCGGCGAGCATGCCGGTGTCGGCGTTCCAGAAGTCGCGGAAGTAGTAGTGCGCTGAGTGCTCGCCGCCGAAGATCGCGCCGGTGCGGGCCATCTCCTGCTTGATGAAGGAGTGGCCGACGCGGGTGCGGACCGGGGTGCCGGCGTTCTCCTTGACGACCTCGGGGACGGACCAGGAGGTGATGCAGTTGTGGATGATCGTTCCGCCGGGGTGCTTGGCGAGTTCGCGGGCGGCGACCAGGGCGGTGATGGCGGACGGGGAGACCGGGTCGCCGTTCTCGTCGACGACGAAGCAGCGGTCGGCGTCGCCGTCGAAGGCGAGCCCGATGTCGGCGCCGGTCTCGCGGACCCGGGCCTGGAGGTCGGTGATGTTCTTCGGGTCGAGGGGGTTGGCCTCGTGGTTGGGGAACGAGCCGTCCAACTCGAAGTACAGGGCGTCCAGTTCGAGCGGCAGTCCCTCGAAGACGGTGGGGACGGTGTGGCCGCCCATGCCGTTGCCCGCGTCCACCACGACCTTCAGGGGGCGGATGCCGCTCAGGTCGACCAGGGAGCGCAGGTGGGCGGCGTAGTCCTTGAGTACGTCGCGGCGGGTGACGGTGCCGGGCCCGGCGGCCGGCTGGGGGGCGCCGTCGGCGGTCCAGCGCTCGGCCAGGGCGCGGATGTCGGCGAGGCCGGTGTCCTGGCCTACGGGGGCGGCGCCGGCCCGGCACATCTTGATGCCGTTGTAGCGCGCGGGGTTGTGCGAGGCGGTGAACATCGCGCCGGGGAGGCCGAGTGCGCCGCTGGCGTAGTACAGCTCGTCGGTGGAGCACAGGCCGATCTCGGTGACGTCCGCGCCGCGGGCCGCCGCACCGCGCCCGAAGGCCCGCGACAGGCCGGGGGAAGAGGGCCGCATGTCGTGCCCGATGACGATCGCGTCGGCACCGGTGACCTCGACGAAGGCTGCGCCGAAGAGTTCGGCCAGCGTCTCGTCCCACTGGTCGGGGACCACACCGCGCACGTCGTACGCCTTCACGATCTGCGACAGATCAGTCACAGCCAGCCCTCCTGGAGTCGCTACGGAGCCCCAAACCTACCCGTCCGCCCGGTGCGAGGACCGGGAACGGGACGGGTACGGCAGCGGGCGGCCCTCTGAGGGTCTCTGCCGTCCGGAAGGCGTCCGCGGAGGCGTCAGGAGTCGGGTGAGCGCAGTACCCGGAGGTGGCCGCGGCGGGCGACCTCCATGGGCCGGCCGTCGCGGCCGGGGCCCCCGGGACTCATGGTCTCGGGGCCGCCGCCGGCGCCCGCGGCGCGCTCCTGGGGCCGGGCGGCCTCGCGGACGGCGTCGGCCAGCGCTTCGAGGTCGTCGCCGCTGGGGCGGGCGGGTCCGGAGTCGACGGCGAGGCGGACGACCTCCCAGCCGCGGGGGGCGGTCAGCCGCTCGGAGTGCTCGGCGCACAGGTCGTAGCAGTGCGGCTCGGCGTAGGTGGCGAGCGGTCCGAGCACGGCGGTCGAATCCGCGTAGACGTACGTCAGCGTTGCGACGGCGGGGCGGCCGCACGCAGTGCGCGAACAGCGACGTACAGGGCTCACGACGTTGGACGGTACCGCACTCTTGAGCGGGCCGCGACGACTCTCCCCCGGCTCACCCAACCGTGTCGTCCCGGATCGTCCGATGCGTCTGACCTGCACCCGCTCGGCAGGACCTGCCCGGGGTGGGCGGGGACGGGCCGCGCGGCCAGCCGAATCCCGTCACGGGTCGGCGCATTTCATGTCATTCCACGGAGGCCGCGCGATCCGATGCGGGACGGGAAACGAACCGAACCGGGCCCGGAGCGATCACCCGGCGACAACCGGCCAGTTGTCGCCCGCTGCGGTGCGGGCCGCTCCGCGACGGCTACGCTCGATCTGATGGACAGCCCCGTACCACCCCGCCCGGCGGAGCCCCGGCCGCGCCGCCGCGACCGCCACGGCCGCGGCATGCGCGGCCCGATCGCGCCGCCCCAGGTGCCGTTGTCGGTGACCCGCGCCGACGCGTTCACGGATCTCGTCTACGACTCCCGGGACCGCCTGGAGCGGCGCTGGCCGCAGCTGGCGCAGGTCGACTTCGTGGTCCTGGAGGTGCCGGGGTTCGGTCCGGGCGGCGGTCCGGATCCGGGGGCGGGCGAGGAGTCCGTACCGCTCGGCCGGGTGCTGCCGGCGGCCGGCGCATATCGCGACCGGATCGTGATCTACCGCAGGCCGGTGGAGATCCGGACGAAGAGCCGCGACGAGCGCGCGCTGCTGGTGCACGAGGTCGTCGTCGAGCAGGTCGCCGAACTCCTCGGGCTGGCACCGGAGTCGGTGGACCCGCGCTACGGGCAGGAGTGATCGCGTGGCGCGGGCCGGCGCGCACGTCGCCGGCCCGCCGCTCACTTCGATCCGCTGCTCACTTCGACCCGGTACTCACTTCGACCCGGTGTGCTCACTTCGTCAGCAGGGACAGGTCCTGGCCCGCGGCCGGCACCACCACCGAACCGCGGTCGTCCGGCAGCGGCTGGATGGTGAAGGCGGGCACCTGGCCCTGCGGCAGCGCCAGCATCCGGGATGCGTAGACGGGGCCGCTGCCCTGCTGCGGCTCGACGGTCAGCGCGTAGGAGCCCTTGAGGCCCTGCGGCTGCGGCGGCTGGACGGCGAGGGTGGTGCCGCCCTTGACCGTGTACGTCTTGGACACCGGGGTGCCGCCGCCGCTGCCGGCCGACGCGGTGACCTTGACCTTGGCGTCCTCGCCCTTCTCCGGCGCGACCAGCGACAGGGTGCTGCCCTTGGCGCGGTTGTCGGCGACCGAGCCGCGGGCCTCGATCGGCCGGGTCGCCGGGATGAAGGCCGTCTCCTGGTTGTCGCCCTTGCCGCGGACGACCTGGAGCGCCGCCGCGACCGGGGCCGCGGAGCCGCCGTCGGAGGGGGTGAGGATCAGCGAGCCGGCCTCGCCCTTGGTGACGTCCTTGAGGTCGACGGAGGTGGTCATGCCGCTCTTGACGTGCAGGGTGTTCAGCCCGGCCGGGGTGATCTGCCCGGTGGGGGTGGCCAGTTGGGCCTTCAGGTCGGCGTCCGCGTTGCCGGTGGCGACGACCACCAGACGGACGTCGGTGGCGTCGGCCGGGATGCCGGGCAGCACGGCGGTGCCGGCCGGGTCGGCGGCGGGCGGCAGCCAGTCGCCGCCGGCCTTGGCGTCGTTCGCCTGCACGGCGGCGCCGACCCGGCCGGAGCGGACGGTGACGTGCAGCGCGGCGTCGGCCGTCGGGGAACCGGTGAGGGTGGACAGCAGCACCGGGACGCTGGCGTGCGGCGGCACCGTGATGTCCCCGCCGCCACCGCCCGCCAACGGCCCGTCCTTGCCGCGCATTTCGAGGTCGACGACGGCCGGGGTCGGGTCGGGGTTGGTGAGGTGGACGTAGTCGGTGCGGCCGGAGTCGGTGCTCACGCCGGGGAACCAGAACTGGGTGTCCGGGGCGGTGCAGGTCAGCCCGAGCAGGCCGCGGCCGGCGCCGGCGGAGACGGCGGTGGTCTGCTGGACGGTCCAGCCGGGCGCCAGCGCGCCGTCCGCGGAGCCCGCCAGGGCGGGGGCGTCGGCGCTGTCGGTGGTCGCGGTGACCGGCTTGCCGGCCTCCTGGAGGGGCACCACGGGCTTGGTGTCGGGCGGCGGCACGACCTGCCCGCCGCCGGAGCCCGCGGTGCCGCCCTTCTTGGCGTCCTTGCCCTTCCCGGCGTCCTTGCCGCCCTTGCCGGCGGGGTTGCCGCTGCTGTCGGCGACGGTGCCGGCGGGCTGGAGCCGGGCGGTGCCCTTCTTGGCGTCCGCGCCGGCCGCGGCGCCGGGCGGCGTGAAGGCGGTGTAGGCGGTCTCGGCGACCTCCGAGGACGTGGGGGCCGGGCACAGCAGCGCGGAGCGCTGGACGGGCAGCCGGGTGCCGCTCTGCGGCGCCGTGCCCGCCCCGCCGCCGGGGGCCGCGACGGCGGCGACGCCGGTGGCGGCGGCCAGCGCGGCGGTCACGCCGATCAGGGACATGGTGGTGCGCTTCACTGCTGGTCGCTCCCGTCACGGCGCGGCTCGGGGTAGCCGTCGGAATACCCGGAGTACGCGGTGCCGTCGTCGTAGGGCTGCTGGGGCTGCTGCGGCTGATGGGCGTCGGTGCCGTACGGCTGCTGGGGCTGATGGGCGTCCGTGCCGTACGGCTGCTGCTGGACGCCGTAGCCGTACGGGTCGTAGCCGCCCGCCTGGTAGGGGTCGGCCGGGTAGCCGCCGGCCTGGTACGGGTCCGGCGCGTAGGGCTGCCCGCCGTACTGGCCGGCCTGGTACGGGTCGTCGACCGGGGCGTACTGCTGCTGGTCGGCGGGGTGTCCGGGGGCGGCGGGCGGGACCTGCTCGGCGGCGACCTGCCAGTCCTCGTAGGAGGGCTGCTGGGGGACGGCGGCATACGGATCCGCCGCGTACGGGTCGGCCGCGTACGGGTCGACGGGCTGCGCGGGGTCCGGGCCGGGGGCCGGCACGGGGGCGGCCGTCGGGTCAGCGGGGACCTCCTCGCCGGTCCCGGCGGCCGGATCGGCCGCCCCGTCCGCCGCCACTGCCGCACCCGCCGCGGCGCCCGCCGCCTCGGCCTGGGCGCGCAGCCGGCGGGCCCGGCGGCCCTCGCCGGCGGCCGGCGCCGCGGCGACGGCGGCGGCATCGGTGTCCTGGGGAAGGTCGTCGTCGACCTCCCGGCGGCGGCCCGGCAGCGCCATCACCACCAGGACGAGGGCGAGCAGGCCCTGGGCCCACAGCCAGAGGGTGCGGCCCAGCGGGTTGTCGTGGGTGAGGTCGAGCCGGCCGCCGTCGGACGGGAGTTGGAAGCCCTGGGCCCAGCCGTCGACGGTGACGGGCTTGAGGGCGGTGCCGTTGAGGCTGGCCTGCCAGCCGTCGTCGGCGGCGTCCGCGATGCGCAGGATCCGGCCGGCGGCGCCGGCGGGCACCTTCGTGGTGTGCGCGTCGACGGGCCCGGCCGGTACGGGCACCGGCGCCACGGCGTCGCCGGCGGCGGTGCCCTCCTTGGTCTGGCCCGGCACGATCGAGATCCGGGAGACCCGGCGGTCGATCCGCCACAGGGCGCTGCCGTCGTCCTGGCTGAGCCGGGTCAGGCCCGGGGTGGCGTCCAGGACGCGGCCCATCGCGCGCGAGGCGCCCTTGCGGACCAGGACGTAGCGGACCGCGTAGCCGCCGAGCTGGTCGGTCTGGTCGGCGCCGGAGCCGGCCACGAGGTGGGCGACGACGCTGTCGAGGCGCCGGTCCCCGCCTGCCCGGTCGGCGAGGTCGGCGTCCCCGAGCTGGGCGCCGGAGCCGCGGACCAACGAGTAGGAGACATGGCCCGCCGTCCCGTCCAGGACGAGGGTGCGGGCGCGGTCGAAGGTGCTGGACTCCTCGGCGACGAACGCCGGGACCTGCGTGGGGTCGCGCCGCTGGAGCGGGCCGGCGGCACCGGTGATCATCCAGCTGGCCGCGGCGTAGAGGGGGGCGACGGCGGACGCCAGCGCGATCAGGACGGCCACCGGCTGCTTCCAGCCGAAGCCGAGGGCGGCCATACGGGTGCGGACGCCCTCGGCGCCCACCGCAGCCGCACACAGCAGCGCCAGCCCGTAGACCAGCATCGCCGGCCCGGTCCAGCCCGAGGCGTTGCCGAGCGCGGCGAGCAGCAGCGCGGTCAGCGCCACCGCCCAGGCGGCGCGGATCGCGGTCTGCCGCTCGCCGCGCAGTGTGGCGGCGAGCGCGGCCAGGACGATGCCGATGAGCAGCAGTCCGCCGACGGCCTTGGGGCCGCCGGGGCTGAGCCCGACCAGGTCGAGCACGGAGGCGCTGCCCGCGCCGTAGTCGAGCCCGGCCTCCTGGAAGAACCGCGACGGCTGGGCGAACAGCGACAGCGACCAGGGGGCCAGCACCACCAGCGGGGCGACGGCCACGGCCAGGAAGCGCAGCGCGTACGCGGGCAGCAGCGCGCGGTTGCCGTCCAGGAAGCGCAGCACCAGCAGCCCGATGCCCAGCAGCACCGCGATCGGCCAGACGATCGGGGTGAAGGCGGTCGTGAAGGTGACCAGCAGCGCGTAGGCCCAGGCGGCGCGCCAGCCGGGGCGGGTGCCGGTGGCCAGCCGCAGTCCGCTCGCGGCGACGGCGGCGCGTGCCATCAGGGGCAGCAGGACGGCCAGCACGGCGGTGCCCAGCCGGCCGCCGGCGAGCGCGCCGGTGGCGGCGGGCAGGAAGGCGTAGGCGATGCTGCCCCAGGCCCGCAGCAGCCGGGAGGCGACCAGCGGGCGGGAGGCGAAGTACGCGGCCAGGCCGGCCAGCGGCACGGAGCAGACCAGCAGCAGGGTGAGGGTGAATCCGGTGCTGCCGAAGAAGAGCGTGGAGACCACGGCGAGCACGGCCAGGTAGGGCGGCGCGGCGGCGGTGTCGCCGACGCCGACCGGGTGCCAGCTGTCGACGTACGACGACCACAGGGCGCCCAGGCTCCCGGGCGCCGGCAGCAGTGCGCCACCGGACAGCGCACCGGTGCCCAGCAGCCCGCGGCAGGCGATCAGGGAGACGACCAGCAGGACGAGGAAGAGCACCGGCGCGGGCCGGCGGGCGATCCGCTTGAGCCGGGCGAACTGCTCGATCTCCAGGTAGTCGGCGTCGTCGCCGCCGGGCCCGGACTCCACGGCGCCGTGCCGGCCGGCCGAGGCCACGTCGGGGGCGGCGCGCCCGGCGAGGTTGCCGGCGACCTGTTCGACGGTGGCGCGGACGGTGGCGCCGGGCGGCGGGAACAGTGTCCGCAGCTCCTTGGCGTCCACCGCCGGCCGGCCGCGGCGCTTGCGCGCGGCGAGGATCTTGCCGGGCCGCAGCAGGGTTCCGAAGAGCCCGGCGAGTTCGTCCAGCGCCTGGCCGGGGACCTTGCCGACGAGGTAGGCGACGACCCGCAGGAAGGTGCCGAGCAGCAGCCGCACCAGGGTGTACGGGAGCAGGGCGCCGCGGGTGTTGGTGAGCAGCGTGTAGACCGCGCCGGCCTTGTCGACGCGGTGCGGGTTGGCGACATGGCGGCCGACGCAGTCGATGGGGCGGCGCTCGCGGGCGGCGGCCTCGGCGTGCCGCAGGACGGCGTCCGGGGCGACGAGGACCTGGTGGCCGGCGGCCTGGGCGCGCCAGCACAGGTCGACGTCGTCGCGCATCAGCGGCAGCCGGCGGTCGAAGCCGCCCAGCTGCTCGTAGACGTCGCGGCGGATGAGCATGCCGGCGGTGGAGACGGACAGTACGGGCCGGATCTGGTCGTGCTGGCCCTGGTCCTGTTCCCGGCGGTCCAGGCCGGTCCAACGCCGGCCGCTGCGCGCGATGCTGACGCCGGCCTCCAGCAGCTGTCGGCGGTCGTACCAGCTGCGCAGCTTGGGTCCGACGACGGCGGTGGAGGGGCTGGCGTCGGCGACCCGGAGCAGTTCGGCGAGCGCGTCCGGCTCGGGCGCGCAGTCGTCGTGCAGCAGCCACAGCCACTGGACCGGCTCCCCGTGCGGGAGTTCCGGCATGTCGTACGCCTCGTCGCGCCAGGTGCGGCTGACCGGGTCCCAGCCGCTGGGTCGGCGCAGATACGGCAGGTCGTCGGGGCCGAGGACGGGGGCGGTGCGGACGGCCTCGTCGACGGCGGTGCCGAAGCCGGAGCGCCGGGCGAGGTGCAGCACGCGTTCGTCGCCGATGGCCTCCGTGAGCAGCCGGGCGGAGTTGTCCGCGCTGCCGGTGTCGGCGCCGATGACGTTCTGCACCGGGCGCTCCTGGCCGAGCAGCCCGGCGAGCGCGCCGGGCAGCCAGCGCTCACCGTCATGGGAGACGATCACCGCGGTGACGACGTGCCGGGGGAACTCTGGAGTGGCGGCTGCGTGTGAGGCGGCCTGGGCCGCCGGCTGGCTGTGCACGGACATCGAGGTACGGGCCCTCCGGACCCGGGAGTCCGGGGCCCACGGCGAAGTCGCTCAAGGCCCCCGCCCCCGGAAGACACTGCGACGGACTACGAGGGACACGCGCACCCCGCGCCGGGGGCGATGGCGTGTCTCGGACGGGCCCCCACACTAATGCTTCGCGACGCGCCACCGACCGGCTCCGTGCACAGCAGACCGCCTCCGGCGAACAGAGCGCTGGAGGCGGTGGGTTCGGTATAGGGGGATATGGGGAGTTGGGGTGGTGCGGCGGTGTGGTCGGCACGGCCGCGTGCTGCGGGTCGGGCGGGCTGGCCTGTCATGGTCAGACGGCGGCCTTCTTGAGTCGGCGCCGCTCGCGTTCGGACAGACCGCCCCAGATACCGAAGCGCTCGTCGTTGGCGAGGGCATACTCCAGGCACTCGGACCGGACTTCGCACGCGAGGCAGACCTTCTTGGCCTCGCGGGTGGAGCCACCCTTCTCCGGGAAGAAGGACTCGGGGTCGGTCTGGGCGCACAGTGCGCGCTCCTGCCAGCCGAGCTCCTCGTCCGCCTCCTCGACCAGCAATTCCTGGAACAGCTCGGTCATGTGCGCCCCTCGTCTGTCTTTACGTCCCCGTGATCAAGCCGTGATCGATTTCGGCTGAACGACACGAGTGAAATTACAAGTGTGCTGATCCGGGCCAGTCAAGCCGAGATCTGCTATTGGGCCTCTTATTCACTCTGCGGAACCAAGCGTATGCGGAAAGTGTTCAAATCATCCAAAACCAGGACACTTCCCCGGACCGCGCCACCCGTGGTACCCGCGGATTCCTCTCGGCACCCCTTCGGCACCTCCCGGCACTTCTCACGCACTGAGACGCCGGCGGACCGCACATCCGTTGCATCCGGTACGGCGAAGCGGGAAAGATCACAGCGGGGTCACAGGTCCGCAACGGCGTTGGGGGGCGCGACTGATGGGCGACCTCTCCTCGCGGTGGGCTGCACAAACCTTTCTCCGGACGCGGTAACCGGATGAGGTGAATGCGTCCCGGCGAGTCCCGCCTCCGGTTGACAGCGCGCCGCCGCCCCGTGTCTCCTTGTCCGCATGCCAGCGACCGCCGCGCCCCGCCTGACCCGTTCCTACGGGTCGCGCTGCGCTGCGCAGGCCCGCTGTCGCTGTTCCAGCTGTCGTAGCCACTGAGCTCCAGCCGCCGCTCGCACCACCCCGCAGCACCCGCGCTTCGCCGCGACCACCGCGCCGCGCCCCCACGAGGAACAGCCCGCGCCGTGCCGCACTCCCCCGCCGGGCGGATCCCCGCCACCCCACCAGCATTTCCGCCGAGGAACCCGGAACCCATGAACAGCGACGTCCAGATCGCCGGCGACCCGCTCGCCGTCCCGCACCTGCTGCCGCCCGTCCCCGCCCACCCCGCCACCGTCGCCGGCTTCGCGGGGCTGGCCCGCTCGATCGCCGCCGACCGCGCATCCTGGGCGCCGCTCGTCCGGTTCGACGCCACCACCCGCTGGTACCACCGGCTGCGCCGCGGGCCCGGCTACGAGGTGTGGCTGCTGAGCTGGGTGCCCGGCCAGGGCAGCGGCCGGCACGACCACGGGCCGTCCTCCGGTGTACTGACCGTCCTGGAAGGCGAGTTGACCGAGCACGGCCCGGGCCGGACGCGCACGCTGGCGGCGGGGGTGCAGCAGGTCTTCGCCCCGGGGTACGTCCACGAGGTCGTCAACGACGCGCTGGCGCCCGCCGTCAGCCTGCACGTGTACTTCCCCGGCCTGACCGAGATGCCGATGCACGGCGGGTCGCACAGCGCCCGGTGCGCGGCCCCCGCCCGGGAGACCGCGGCGCCCTGACCCGCCCCCTCATGGCCACCGCCCCTCATGGCCGCGGCATCCGGGCTGACACACTTACCGGCATGCGCATTGTGGTTCTGGCCGGCGGTATCGGCGGCGCCCGCTTCCTGCGGGGACTGAAGGCAGCGGCTCCGGACGCGGACATCACCGTCATCGGCAACACCGGCGACGACATCCATCTGTTCGGGCTCAAGGTGTGTCCCGACCTCGACACCGTGATGTACACGCTCGGCGGCGGCATCAACGAGGAGCAGGGCTGGGGCCGCGCCGACGAGACCTTCCGGGTCAAGGAGGAGCTGGCCGCGTACGGCGTCGGGCCCGAGTGGTTCGGGCTGGGCGACCGGGACTTCGCCACCCACATCGTGCGGACGCAGATGCTGGGCGCCGGCTATCCGCTCAGCGCCGTCACCGAGGCGCTCTGCGACCGCTGGCAGCCCGGGGTGCGGCTGCTGCCGATGTCCGACGACCGGGTCGAGACGCACGTGGCGATCGAGGACGAGAACGGCGAGCGCAGGGCGGTCCACTTCCAGGAGTACTGGGTGCGGATGCGGGCCTCGGTGCCGGCGCACGCCGTGGTGCCGGTCGGCGCCGACCAGGCCAAGCCGGCGCCGGGCGTGCTGGAGGCCCTCGCGGCGGCGGACGTGATCCTCTTCCCGCCGTCCAACCCGGTGGTGAGCATCGGCACGATCCTGGCCGTACCGGGCATCCGGGAGGCCGTCGCGCAGGCCACGGCGCCGGTGGTCGGGCTGTCCCCGATCGTCGGGGACGCACCGGTGCGCGGGATGGCGGACAAGGTGCTGGCCGCGGTGGGCGTCGAGGCCACCGCCGCGGCGGTGGCCCTGCACTACGGGGCCGGGCTGCTGGACGGCTGGCTGGTGGACAGCGTGGACGCGGACGCGGTGGACGAGGTCTCGGCGGCGGGGATCCGCTGCCGGGCCGTACCGCTGATGATGACGGACGTGGACGCCACGGCCGCGATGGTGCGCGAGGCGCTGGCGCTGGCCGAGGAGGTACGGGCATGAGCGAGCGCGGCATGGGGGTCCCTCCGGCCGGAGGCTCGGGGAGAATCCTGGAAAGGTGCCGGCCCCGCGCATGCGGGGCCGGGCGAAGCGAGGTCCCGGCATGAGCGGGACCGGGGAGGCGCCCGGGTACCGGGTGTGGGCGCTGCCGGGGATGCCGGAGGTGCGGCCCGGCGACGACCTCGTCAAGCTGATCGCCGCCGCGGCGAGCGGTACTGGGGCATCCCAACTGGCCGACGGGGACGTCCTGTTGGTGACCTCGAAGATCGTCAGCAAGGCGGAGGGGCGGATCGTCGAGGCGGCGGACCGCGAGGCGGCCATCGACGCCGAGACGGCGCGCGTGGTGGCGCGCCGCGGCACACTGCGGATCGTGGAGAACCGGCAGGGCCTGGTGATGGCCGCGGCCGGCGTGGACGCCTCCAACACCCCTGCCGGGACGGTGCTGTTGCTGCCCGAGGACCCGGACGCGTCGGCGCGCGCCCTGCGGACCGGGCTGCGCGAGGCGCTCGGCGTCGACGTCGGGGTGGTCATCAGCGACACCTTCGGGCGGCCGTGGCGCAGTGGCGTCACCGACGTCGCCATCGGGGCGGCCGGGGTGCGGGTGCTGGACGACCTGCGCGGCGGCACGGACGCGTACGGCAACCCGCTCAGCGCCACCATCGTGGCCACCGCCGACGAACTGGCCGCGGCCGGCGACCTGGTGAAGGGCAAGGCGGCCGGGCTGCCGGTCGCGGTGGTGCGCGGGCTGCCGCACGTCGTGGCGGCGGCCGGCGGCCCGGACGGCGCCGGCGACGGGGCGCGCGCGCTGGTGCGCCGCGCCGCGGACGACATGTTCCGGCTGGGCACCTCGGAGGCCGTACGGGAAGCCGTGACGCTGCGGCGCACGGTCCGGGAGTTCGCCGACGATCCGGTGGATCCGGAGGCGGTCCGGCGCGCGGTGGCGGCGGCGGTCACCGCGCCGGCGCCGCACCACACGGCTCCCTGGCGGTTCGTGCTGCTGGAGTCGGCCCGGTCGCGGACCCGGCTGCTGGACGCGATGCGGGACGCCTGGGAGGCCGACCTGCGCGCCGACGGCAGGTCGGAGGAGTCCATCGCCCGGCGGGTGCGGCGCGGCGACGTGCTGCGCAACGCCCCGTACCTGGCGGTGCCGTGCATGGTCCTGGACGGCGCGCACGCCTACCCGGACGCGCGCCGGAGCGCCGCCGAGCGCGAGATGTTCGTCGTCGCCCACGGCGCCGGCATCCAGAACTTCCTGGTCGCGCTGGCCGGCGAGCGCCTGGGGTCGGCCTGGATCTCGTCGACGATGTTCTGCCGGGACGTCGTGCGGGACGTACTCGACCTGCCGGCGGACTGGGAACCGATGGGCGCGGTGGCCATCGGCCACCCCGCGGGCCCCCCGAAACGGCGACCGGCCCGCGACGCGGGGGACTTCGTGACGGTGCGCTGACGTACCGGGGGGTGCCTGGTGGCGCCCCCGTCGCGTCACAGCCGGGCGATGTCCCCGACCGGGAAGCGCGGGGCGCGGCGCGGCGGGATCCGACCGGAGAGCAGGATGAGGCGGGCCGCGCGGTGCCGCTGGCCCTCGTAGGGCGCGAGGAGCTCGAGCATCTCCTCGTCGGTCGTGCCGCGGCGGCCGGTGAGGGCATAGCCGATGATCTTCGGCAGGTGGAGGTCGCCGACGGTGATCGCGTCGGGCGCGCCGAGGGTGCGCTGGAGCGTTTCGGCCGCCGTCCAGGGGCCGATGCCCGGTATCGCGGTCAGCCGGCGGGTGGCGTCCGCGAGGTCCATCCGCGCCGCCTCCTCCATCCGGCCGGCGACCCGCACGGCGCGCAGGATCGCGGACGAGCGCTTGGCGTCGACGCCCGCGCGGTGCCACTCCCACGAGGGGATCAGCGCCCAGCCGCGCGGCTCGGGCATCACCCGCAGCCGGTCCCAGGGGCCGGGCGCGGGGGTGCCGTGGCGCAGGAGCAGCAGCCGCCAGGCGCGGTACGCCTCGTCGCTGGTGACCTTCTGCTCCAGGACCGAGGGGATCAGCGACTCCAGGACCAGGCCGGTGCGGGCGAGCCGGACGCCGGGGTGCCGGCGGCGCGCCTCGTGGACGACGCGGTGCCGGGCGGTCAGCGCCGCCGGGTCGTCGGACTCCCCCAGCAGGCCGGGCAGGTGCTCCAGCAGCCAGTCCGCGCCGGGTCCCCAGGCCGTCGCCGCCACCCGGCCGTCCGCCGGGCGGGCCTCGACGCGGAGCGTGCCGGGCCCTTCGGGCGTGCGGCAGGCCCGCCAGATCTCGCCGCCGCGGACCGCGAACGCCGGGTCGCCCGGGCCTCGCCGCAGTACACCGAGGGTGCGGTGCAGGTCGTAGGGGCCGGGCGGGACCCAGGCGCGAGCGGGCATGCGGCCAGATTAGGCGATGCGACCGGCCGCTCCGCCCGGTCCGTCACTGGTCCGAGGAGACCGGTCCGTCACTGGTCCGAGGAGAAGCGCACCGTGCCGGGCGGGAGGGTCGCGCCGCACCAGAGGCGGATGCCCGAGCGCAGTTCGTTGTCGGCGCCGATGACCGCGCCGTCGCCGATGACCGCGCCGTCCAGGACGGTGCGGGCGCCGATGCGGGCGCCGGCGCCGATCAGCGAGTCGCGGACCCGGGCGCCCGGTTCGATGACCGCGCCGTCCAGAACGGTGCTGCCGTCGACCTCGGCGCCGGCGCCGACGCGGGCGGTCCGGCCGACGACGGTGCCGCCGGTGAGCTTGGCGTCCGCGGCGACCTCGGCGGTCTCCAGCACCAGGCGGTCGCCGCAGCGGCCCGGGACGGCGGGGGACGGGGCGCGGCCCAGGACCAGGTCGGCGGAGCCGCGGACGAACGCCTGCGGGGTGCCGAGGTCGAGCCAGTAGGTGGAGTCGACCATGCCCTGGAGGTGGGCGCCGTCGGCGAGCAGGCCGGGGAAGGTCTCGCGTTCGACGGAGACCGGGCGGCCGGCCGGGATGGCGTCGATGACCGACCGGTTGAAGACGTAGGCGCCGGCGTTGATCTGGTCGGTGACGATCTCCTCGGGGGTCTGCGGCTTCTCCAGGAAGGCGGTGACCCGGCCGGTGTCGTCGGTGGGCACCAGGCCGAAGGCGCGCGGGTCCTCGACCCGGGTGAGGTGCAGGGAGACGTCGGCGCCGCTGGTGCGGTGGGTGTCGACCAGGGCGCGGATGTCCAGGCCGGTGAGGATGTCCCCGTTGAAGATCAGTACCGGGTCGCCGGGCGCCGAGCGCAGCCGGGAGGCGACGTTGCGGATGGCGCCGCCGGTGCCCAGCGGTTCCTTCTCGGTCACGTACTCCAGGTGCAGGCCGAGCGCGGAGCCGTCGCCGAAGTACGGCTCGAAGACCTCGGCGAGGTAGGAGGTGGCGAGGACGATGTGCTCGACGCCGGCGGCGCGGGCGCGGGCCAGCTGGTGGGTGAGGAACGGCACACCGGCCGCCGGCACCATGGGTTTGGGGGTGTGCACCGTCAGCGGGCGCAGCCGGGTGCCCTTGCCACCGACCAGGAGGATCGCTTCAGTCAATGTGTCCTCTGTTCGCTTCTCCGCCCCCGCAGCGCAGCGGTGCGGCTCTCGTCGTCGACCGCGGCCCGGCGGCTGCGCGTACGACGCTCACGGGTGTCCTCTGTTCGCTTCTCCGCCCGCGCAGCGCAGCGGTGCGGCTCTCGTCGTCGACCGCGGCCCGGCGGCTACGCGTACGACGCTCACGGGTGGTCTCTGCTTCCTGCTGGGGTCGGCCGGTCGGCGGACCAGTGTAGGCAGACGGTTTTCGGGTCGTCCGCGGCGGGCGGCCGGGACGGTTCCGGGGCCGGTGGCCCCGGCCGTCGTGGTCCGTAGGACGCGTCGCGAACAGGATCGGTTCAGTGGGTCCGGTGAACGCTGGATGGCAGGCGGGTGACGTCTTGCCAGGTGTCCGGAGTGCCGGATTCCGGGCGGGTGATGCAGGTCAACGGCCCTGGAGGCGGGCCGCCTCCAGCCGGACCTCGGGCAGTTCGGCGTAGAGGCGGGCGCCGGGGCAGGCGGTCTTGAAGCCGTCGCGGTGGCCGGAGATGACGTGCTGCCGGACGACCCGGCCCTTGCGGTAGAGGTTGCCGCCGGTGGAGGTCATCGGGACCCGGGCGCGCGGGTCGAGGCCGTACAGGCCGAGCTTCCAGGCGGTCAGCCGGGCGAGGGCCTCGACGGCGGCTCTGCTGGGGGCGGTCCGGCCGAAGGAGCCGAGCAGCGCGATGCCGGTGCTGTCGTTGTTGAAGCCGAGGGTGTGTGCGCCCATGACCGCGCGGGCGACGCCGCCGGCCCGGCCCTCGTAGACGGTGCCGCACTTGTCGATCAGGAAGTTGTAGCCGATGTCCCGCCAGTGGCTGCTCCTGACGTGGTAGCGGTAGAGGCCGCGGATGACCGAAGGGGCTTGTGCGCAGCTGTAGTTGTTGCCGGTGGCGCTGTGGTGGACGAACGCGGCGCGGACGGTGTGGGTGTAGACGAAGCGGGTCTCGCGCAACCGCTCGTCGGCGCCCCAGCCGGCCCGGGTGACGATGCGCGGGCGGGCACCGAGGTGGGCGGCGGTGGGCTTCTTGCCGCCGGCGGCCTCGATGTCGGCCTGGGAGGCTGCCCGGTCCTGGGCCGGGATCTCGGTGGCGCCGAGCGGCGCCAGTTTGGCGTTGGCGGCGGAGCTGGCGGCGGCCTTGGAGCCGGTCGGCGGGCCGCCGCGTGCGGAGCGCGGTTCCGGGCCCGGGTCGACGAGTTCCAGGCGCAGTCCGCGCGGCAGCAGGGCGGAGCTGCGGTTGCCACCGAGAGGGGTGACGCGCAGCTGGACGGCGTCGCTGACGCCGACCCACAGGGGTGCCGTGCTGCCGCGTACCCGGCCGCCGGCGCCTTCCGCGGCGCCCGGGTCGGGGGCGTCGTCGCTCTCGGCGGGGAGGTCCTGCCAGCCGGTCCAGCGGCCGGACCCGAGGGGGCGGGTGCGGACCTGGGGGTGGCCGGGGAGGGCGCTGCGGATGTCGTCCCAGACGACGCCGACGAGCGCGAAGGGCCGTACCGTGCGGGCCGGCAGCGTGCGGGTCCCGGTGGCGGGCGGCTGGGCTGCGCTCCGTGCGGCGGCGCCGGGTGCGGCCGGGCCGAGGGCGTCGAGCGGGAGGGACTGGGTGGCGCCCGGCAGGTCGCCGGCGCCCGGGGTGCGGTGGCCGGCGGCGGGGTCCTCGCGTTTCCCTGAGCTCCCGGGGTGGGCCGGCGCGGGGCGCGCGGCGGCTCCGGCTGCGAGGGGCACGGCGAAGGCGGCGCCGAGGCAGAGCACGAGGAACACGAAGAAAGGACGCATGGGAAAAATCCTGGGCATGCCCGACGGGAACCCGCCAACGCGGAACTGACGGGGCATCGGCCGATCCGGTGGCCGGTCCGCGCCGTACCCGACGCCCCGTCAGCCGTCGCCGCGCGTACTCTGGCCGCGATGAACGCCACCGATCGCACCCCCGCCGACCTGCTGGGTTCCGCGCTGGCCGCGGACCCGGCCCGCCCGCTGCTGACCTTCTACGACGACGCCACCGGCGAGCGCGTGGAACTGTCCGTCGCGACCTTCGCCAATTGGGTGGCGAAGACCGCCAACTACCTCCAGGGAGACCTGGCCGCCGAACCCGGCGACCGGCTCGCGCTGCTGCTGCCCGCCCACTGGCAGACCGCCGTGTGGCTGCTGGCCTGCTCGTCGGTGGGCGTGGTGGCGGAGGTGGGCGGCGATCCGGCCGCGGCCGACCTCGTCGTCAGCGGCCCGGACACGCTGGACGCGGCGCGCGCCTGTTCCGGGGAGCGGGTGGCGCTGGCGCTGCGTCCGCTGGGCGGCCGGTTCCCGCAGCCGCCGGCGGGCTTCGCGGACTACGCCGTCGAAGTGCCGGGGCAGGGCGACCGGTTCGCGCCGTTCGCTCCGGTGGACCCGGGTGCGCCGGCGCTGGTGGTCGGCGGCGAGGAGCTGACCGGTGCGGGCATCGGGGCACGGGCGCTGGCCGATGCGCGGGACGCCGGGATGCCGGCCGCGCCCCGGGTGCTGTCGGGGCTGCCGTACGACAGCTGGCGGGGCCTGTCGTACGGGCTGTACGCGCCGCTGGCGGCGGGGGGTTCCGTGGTGCTGTGCCGCCATCTGGAGCAGCTGGGCGCGGAGGGCGCCGCCACCCGCGAGTCGGCCGAGAAGGTCAGCTTCACGGCGCCGCTCTCCTGAGGCGCGCTCCCCCGTCCGGCGGACCCGGAATCCCGCCGGACGGGCCGGTCCGCCCGCCGGGGTCCATGCTCGGTGTACGTACGCCCCGTGCGTACGACCACCCTGTACGGGGTCCGGCGGCCTCCCTCCGGCGGCGGCCCCCGTGCGCGGCGGCGCCGCCGACTCCGTGAGGGATGGACGCACACGTGACCGAGAGCCCAGGGCCCCCTTCCGACCGCCGGCGCCCGTCCGGCGGCGGTGCGCCGAGGGCCGCGGGCCCCGGCCGGCCGCCGCGCTTCGCGGGCTGGCCCGAGCGCCGGACCGGGCTGCTGGCGACGGACCGTCCGGGCCCGCCGCGCACTCCGCCGCCGCCCCACCGCCGCTGGCTGCGGGCGGCGGCGTTCGCGCTGACCGTCGCGGTACTGGCGTCGGCGGGTCTGGGCTGGGCCGTCTACACGCGGCTGGACGGCAATATCCGGTCCGACAGCGCCACCGAGCGCGAGCTGGAGAAGTACGAGTCGGAGCGGCCTCCGGCGGGCCCGAAGGGCGCGCAGAACATCCTGCTGATCGGCTCCGACAACCGCGGCGGCGGCAACGGGGAGTACGGGGTGGACAGCGGCACCCAGCGCTCGGACACCACGATCCTGCTGCATCTGGCGGCGAACCGGAAGAGCGCGACGGCGGTCAGCATCCCGCGCGATCTGATGGTGCGGGTGCCGCACTGCCGGCGCTCCGACGGGACCGAGACGCCGCCGCAGACGGTGCAGTTCAACTGGGCGTTCGCGTTCGCCGGGGCGGGCTGCACGATCCGTACGGTGGAGGCGATGACCCGCATCCGCGTCGACCACTACGTCATCGTGGACTTCACCGGCTTCAAGACCATGGTGGACGCGGTGCACGGGGTCGAGGTGTGCCTGCCGCACCCCATCAAGGACGACGAGGCGCGCGTTGCGCTGCCGGCGGGCCGCCAGATGCTGTACGGGGAGGCCGCGCTCGGTTTCGTGCGGGCCCGTAAGAGCCTGGGCGACGGCAGCGACACCCAGCGGATGGAGCGCCAACAGCACTTCCTGGGCGCGCTGGTGAAGAAAGTGCAGAGTAATGGCGTACTGCTCAATCCGATGCGGCTGTATCCGGTGATGGATGCCGCGACGAGTTCGCTGACGACGGACTCGGGACTGGCCTCGCTCCGGGGTCTGTACGAATTGGTCCGCAGTATGCGCAGCATTCCCACCGCCCATGTGCAGTTTCTGACCGTGCCGCAGACCGCGTACCGCTACGACACCAATCGCGATGAGCTCGTGGAGCCGGACGCGGGCCGGCTCTTCGGGCAGTTGCGCGCCGACCGTCCGGTGGCGGTGGCGCCGCCGCGGACCGCGGAGGCGTCGGACGGCAAGGCCGGCGGCGGGCCGGGAAAGCCGGCGCCCGCCGGGAGGTCGGCGCCCGCCGAGGGCTCCGTGCCGACCTTTCCGGGGAGCACGGCGGAACACGGTATCTGCCAATAGAAAACGCCGGATCGCGGACCGGGCGGGGCGAAGATATCGGGCGGATTGCCCAGTTGTAGGGAAGCGGAATTTGTCACGGGCGTCGTTTGGAGCTGAACTGGGCGGATAGTGTGAGCGATCCGGTCCGCCCGGCGGCGGGCCGATGACCAAGTACCGAACCACGTAAACGCACATCGACCGACCGAGCGCCTTGAGGAATGGCGCCGCGTGGTACCGACGGAGGATTCAGGGCACCGTGGACGCGCAAGGCCGTGGGCAGGCGGACGACCACAACGTCGACCCCGCCGATCAGTGGGTGTTCGATCCGAGCACCGGCAATTACGAGCTGCGGCTTGACCCGGCAGGTCAGGCCCCCGCTCGGCCCTCCGACCGCGAGGCGCCCGGCAGACGTGCCCCGGGGAATCCCGCCGGCGGCGACACCGACACCCGCCCGCTGCCGACCCAGCGCGCGGGGCGGAGGCCGGATGCCGCGGCCGATGGCGCCGGTACCGGTCCCGGTGCCGACGGTGCCACCGCGGACGGCGAGGGCGCGGACGGCGCCGGCCCGGACGCGGCTGCCGCCGGCGGCCGGGCGGCGCGCCGGGCCGGTGGCCGGGCGGCGACGGCGGCGGGCCCGGCCGGCCGCCGTAAACGCAAACCGGAGAAGTCCGGGAAGAAGCGGGCGCTGCACTGGACGGCCGGTGTGGTGGGCTTCGTCCTGGTCGCCGGCTGCGGTGTCGCGTACTTCGTCTACCAGCAGCTGGACGGCAACATCTCCAAGGTCGACGTCGGCGAGGAGAACTCCGCGGTCACCGACGGCCCGGTCAATCTCCTCATCATCGGCACCGACGCCCGGGACGGGAAGAAGGGCAACGAGGGGTACGGCGACGACGGCAGCGTCGGGCACGCGGACACCACGATCCTGCTGCATGTGTCCAAGGACCGGTCCAACGCGACGGCGCTGAGCATCCCGCGCGACCTGGTGGCCGACATCCCTGACTGCCCGACGAAGCAGAAGGACGGTTCGACGAAGACCGTCCCCGGCGAGCACGGGGTGCGCTTCAACACCAGCCTCGGGCAGGAGGGCCGGGACCCGGGCTGCACCTGGCGCACCGTCGAGAAACTGACCGGGGTGAAGGTCAATCACTTCATGATGGCCGACTTCAACGCCGTCAAGGAGCTGTCCGACGCGGTGGACGGCGTCGAGGTGTGCGCCGGCAAGGACATCGACGACCCGAAGTCGCATCTGAAGCTGACGGCGGGCCGGCATGTCGTCAAGGGCGAGCAGGCGCTGGCGTTCGTACGCACCCGGCACTCCGTGGGCACCGGCAGCGATCTGAGCCGCATCCAGCTCCAGCAGCAGTTCATCGGGTCGCTGTTCCGCAAGCTGAAGTCCAGCGCGTTCAGCAGCCCCGGCAAGCTGCTGGACATCGCGCAGGCGGCGACCAAGGCACTGACCGTGGACACCGGCATCGGCAGCGCGAGCAAGCTGCTGGACTTCGGCAACGACCTGAAGAAGGTCGACCTGAACAAGATCACCTTCGCCACCGTGCCGGTACTCGACAACCCCCGCGACAAGGCCAGCGTCGTCCTCGACAAGGCCAAGGCCGAGCCGCTGTTCCAGATGGTGCAGCAGGACCACACGCTGTCCAAGGACGCCGCCAAGGCCAAGGGCGGTGCCAAGGCCGAGGGCGGCGCCAAGCCCGCGCCGGTCAAGAAGGCCCCGCCGGAGCGCGTCCGGGTCGATGTCACCAACGGCGGCGGGCCGTTCGGCTCGGCGCAGGAGACCGTGGACTGGCTCCAGAACACCAAGGCCGCCAAGCTCTCCACCAACGCCGGCAACGCCTCGGAGAAGCTGGCCACCACCCGTCTCGAATACGCCCCCGACCAGGCCGACCAGGCCGCCACGCTGGCCGACTGGATGGGCCTGCCGAAGAGCGCCCTGAAGCAGAGCACGCAGAACGCCGGCCCGCGGGTGCCGATGAAGCTGATCCTCGGCAAGGACTTCACCGCACCGGGCACCCCGATCGAGGCACCGACCGAGACCCCGGAGGGCGTCCAGCACGTCAACGCGGACGACAAAAACATCTGCGCGAAGTGATCCGGCGGGGCGGCCCGTTGACCGCCCGGGGGGGGCACCGCGCATATGTTGACACGGACAGTGACACGAACGACGCTGAGCGCGCCGCATGCGGCCGGGCGGGGCGGTGCCGTGCGGCAGGCGGGCGGTGCGGGACGGGCAAGGACGACGCGAAGCAAGCGGCACTGCCGAACGGGCCTGGCCTTCAACTCCCCTGGGGGAGCTGGACGTTACGCCCATAGGCGGGGCCGTCTTCCATTACGTCCGTCTTTTGGGGCGCCTCCGCCTTGGTAACTCCGGCTTGACACCTCCGCCTTTGGTACCTTCGCCTTGGCCGCCTCCCCGTTGGGCCCTTCCACTTTTGGCGCTTCCGCCTTCGGCGCCTCCACGTTGGGCGCCTCCGCGTCTTCCGCGTTGGGTGCCTCCGCCTACTTGGCGGCGCGTCCTCGGCGGCGCGTCCTCCTATTTTTTTCCTCACCGCCCACCCCCCTTCGGGGGGTGGGCGGGTGAGGACGGAGGGCAGGTACGGAACGAGCGCGGGTACGGGCGAGCGCAGGTACAGAACAAGCCAGGAACGAAAAGGGGCCGGGGGCGCACCCCCGAAGAAGCGCCAGAACAGGGCACGTTACCCCTGAAACAGGGACAGTTACCCCTGGAACACGGGCAGTTGCCTGGCCCTACGGCGTCACCACCGCCGGGCGGCGGCTGGCGATGACCTTCTTCGCGAGGGAGCGGGGGCTGGTCAGGAAGCCCACGCCCCAGGACATGTGCATGGTGGCCAGGGCGACCGGGATCTGGGCGCGGGCCTTCAGGGACAGGCCCTTGCCGGCCGGCAGCGAGCCCGCGGTGATGGCGGCCAGGTAGCCGGCGGGGATGACGAAGCCCCAGGGCGTGACCGCCGCGCCGACGACCACACCGGCCGCGATGGCGCACACCGCGGTCGGCGGGGCGAGGTAGCGCAGGTTGATCGAACCGGAGTGGTAGCGGGCGACGACGTGCCGCCACTTCCCGTAGTCCTTGTACTGCTTGGCCAGCGCCTTGATACTCGGCCGCGGCCGGTACTGGACCCTCAGCTCCGGCGAGAACCAGATCTGCCCGCCGGCCTCCCGGATCCGGAAGTTCAGCTCCCAGTCCTGGGCGCGGATGAACTCCTCGTTGTAGCCGCCCTGTTGCTCCAGCGCCTCACGCCGGAAGACCCCCAGGTACACCGTCTCGGCCGGGCCGGCCTGCCCGCCGGTGTGGAACACGGCGTTGCCCACGCCGATCTTGGAGGTCATCGCGGCGGCGACCGCGTCCTCCCAGGCGTTCTCGCCCTCGGCGTGCATGATGCCGCCCACGTTGGCCGCGCCGGTCTCCTCCAGGAGGCGTACGGCGGTGGCGATGTAGTTCGGGGAGAGCATGCCGTGGCCGTCGACGCGGACGACGATCGGGTGCCGGGACGCCTTGATCGCGGCGTTCAGCGCGGCGGGGGTGCGGCCCGTCGGGTTCGGGACGGTGTGCACCCGGGAGTCCTCGCGGACGAGTTCCGCGGCGATCTCGTCCGTACGGTCCGTGGACGGGCCGAGGGCGATCACCACCTCCATGTCGCCGGCGTACTCCTGCTCCAGGATGTGCCGGACCGAATTGCGCAGGTGACGTTCCTCGTTGAGCACCGGCATGATCACGGAGACGGCCGGGAGCTGCTGCTGGGGCATGGTTCCTCGGGGGTACGGCCCGCGGCGAGCCGCCATGGGCGGCGGCAGCGCCAGCCGGGAGACTGCGGTATTCCGCCTCACGGTACCGCGAACGGGGGACAGTCACGGACGGCAACCGGGTGGCCGGACGACAGATGCCCGGTGTGTGGGGCTTTGCGGTAGATCGTATTGGCTTACGGTTACCCGGACCGCTTCGTCCCCATCGAGATCCACCTCGCCCTCTTCGAGGTCCGCTTCGTCCTCATCGAGATCCGTTTCCTACCGTCGAGACACACCTGGTTCTCCCCACCGAGACACACCTGGTGCTCTCCCGATCCGCACCGCACCGCGCCCCGGCCGCGACGTACGCACCGGCCTCCCGCGGCCCGAACCCGTCCACCCGCGGAGGTGCCCCGTGACCGCGCCGTCCTCCTCGCCCCGCACCGCCCCCGGCCGGCGTCCGGGGCGGGAGCGCGGGTTCCTGCGCCGTCCGGTCCGGCACTGGGGGCTGCGGATCAGCGCCGTCGCGACCGCACTGCTGCTGTCCGCGAGCGGCGTCGGGCACGCGATGGTCACCGGTGTCGAGATCGGCATCGGCCGGGTGGACGCCTTCAAGGGGATGCGCAACCGGCCCCGGGGCGGCGACGGGCTGAACTTCCTGGTCGTCGGTACGGACGGACGGGACCGGCTGACCGACGCGGAGAAGCGGAGGTTCCACCTGGGCGGCGACCCCTGCCACTGCACCGACACCCTGATGCTGGTGCACCTCTCCGCGGACCGGAGCCGCGCCGGCGTCGTCAGCCTGCCGCGCGACTCGTACGCCGAGGTGCCGGCCCGGCAGGACGCCGGCGGCCGGCTCCGCCCGCGGCACGCGATCAAGCTCAACGCGGCCTACGCGGAGGGCGGCCCCGGCCTCACCGTGCAGACCGTCGAGCGGATGACGGGGGTGCGCATCGACCACTATCTGGAGCTCGACTTCGCCACCTTCATGCGGACCGTGGACGCGGTCGGCGGGGTCGAGCTCTGCACCGTGCGACCGCTCAAGGACCGCTATTCGGGCCTGAACCTGCCTGCCGGCCGGTTGCTGCTCAACGGGGGCCAGGCGCTCCAGTACGTCCGCTCGCGGCACCTCGACCCCTCGGCGGACCTGGGCCGGATGCAGCGGCAGCAGCGCTTCCTGGCGGCGCTGCTGAACCGGATCACCTCCTCCGGGGTGCTGATGAACCCGGTCCGCTTCAAGGGCGTCGCGGACGCCGTGCTCCGGTCGGTACGGGCCGACGCGGGCTTCGGCGGCCGCGAGCTGACCGACCTCGGGCAGGCGCTGCGCGGCCTGCACACGCGCTCCACGGAGTACACCTCGGTGCCGCTGAAGGGCGAGGCCGAGACGCTGCCGGGACTCGGCTCGACGGTGCGCTGGGACCCGGTGGCGGCGCCGGAGCTGTTCCGGGCGATCCGCGAGGACCGGCCGTTCACACCGGCCGCGAACCCGGCGAAGGCGAACTCCGCGTCCGTGGAGGTGCCGCCGCACCGGATCCAGGTGCGGGTCGTCGACGGCAGCGGGCGGCGCGGCACGGCCGTCGCGGTGGCCCGTGCGCTGCGCGCCACCGGCTTCGCCGCGACCGGCACGCCGGGCCGCGTCGCGCACGGTCGTCCGGTGGCGCACACGGTCATCGCGTACGACCCGCACTGGGACCGCTCGGCCCGTTCGCTGGCCGCCGCGCTGCCCGGCGCCAGGCTGCGCCCGGTGGCCGGGCGGGGGGCGGTGATGCGGGTGACGGTCGGCCGGGACTACCGGGCGGTGCGGCCGGTGCGCCCCGAGGAGCCGGACCGGGCCCCGGGCAGGCCGGGGGCGGTCACCGGCGACCGGGCGGTGTGCCCATGACCGTCCCCGCGCCCCGCCGTACCGCGCCCGGCCGGCCCCCGGACCGGCCGTACGGGCGGCGCCGGGTGGGGCACACCGCGGCCGTGGTCGCGGCGCTGTGCCTGGTCGCGGCCACCGCGGCGGCGATGCCGCCGGCGCCCGCGGCGCCCACCGGCTGCGGGGACCTGGTCCGCGGGCAGCTGTGCCTGCGCGGTCCGGTCGGCGCGACCGGCAGCTACACGGCGAGCTACCGGCGGGACGGCCCGGCGCCCGGCGAGATCGCCGTACGGCTCGGCTACCAGCGCAAGAATTCCCGGATCACCGCGTTCCCCGGCTGGTTCGGCACCGGGCGGACCCGGGGCGGCGCCCTCCGGCTGGGCGGCCGGGTGGAGATGCTGCCGGGCGAGTGCGTCCGGGGGGTCATGGAACACGCGGAGACGGTCTTCGTCACCAAGTGGAGCTGCGACTGACCCGGGGGCGCCCCGGGGTCCCGAAGTCCGGAAAGGTGCGTGCGGAGCGTGTGGCAGGTCGTCCTGAGCGTCACCCCCATCACGGTGGCGCTCTTCCTCCTCGCGGCACTGGCGCTGGCCCTCGGCCTCGCCCTCTGGTCCGCCCGCGCCCCGCACCGGCGCGCCCGGACCGCCGCGGGTGTGCTGCTGGCGGGCTGGCTGCTGCTGATGCTGGTGGTGACCCTCACCCCCACCCAGCCGATCGGGTCCGGCGACGCGACGATCTGGTGGCGTCCCGGCGAGGGGCTCCTCGACCTGGGGGCCCAGCTGGAGCCGGGCGAGGTCGAGATGCTGGTACGGCGGCAGATCGCCGACACCGCGCTGTTCGTGCCGCTGCCGCTGCTGCTGCGGTTCGCCGCACCGCGCTGGTCCGCGGCCGGGGCGTTCCTGCTCGGGGTGGGGCTGTGCGTGGCGATCGAGGCGGGGCAACTGCTGATGCGGGCCGGGCGGGTCGCGGACATCGACGATGTGCTGTGCGCGGCGGCCGGTACGGTCCTCGGCGCGGCGCTGGCGCTGCTCGCGAAGCTGCTGGCCACGGTGCTGCTCCGCCGGGCGCGGCCGGGGCGGGTGGTGCGGACCGCGGCGGCGGCAGCGCCGGAGGAGGTGTAGCCGGGGCGCCGGACCGGCGTCGGTCCGGCGGGCCGGGCGCTACGCCTCGTCGAGCCCCTCGGCGGCGCGCCGCTCGCGCAGTTCCTTGATGGCCCGGCGGCGGGCCAGCCGGTGCGTGCGGCGGATCTGCGCTTCCTGGTAGCGGCGCTTGTCGCGCTCCGTCTCGGGAATCACCGGCGGCACAGCGCGCGGCTTGCCGTGCTCGTCGACGGCGGCGAAGACGAGGTAGGCGGAGCCGACCTGCTGGGCGGGGCTGGATTCGTTCCAGCGCTCGGCCAGGACGCGGACGCCGACCTCCATGGAGGACCGGCCGGTCCAGTTCACCTGGGCCTTGACGTGGACGAGGTCGCCGACCCGGACTGGTTCGAGGAAGGCCATCTCGTCCATCGACGCCGTCACCGCGGGGCCGCCGGAGTGGCGGGCGGCCCC
>NZ_KN708638.1:3242504-3247288 GCF_000805335.1 Streptomyces sp. CT34
AGGAGGTTGGTGTCGGCCGCGGTCATGATGTGCGACAGCGTGGTGCGGGAGACGGAGGTGGGCTTGCCCGCGAGGTCGTCCTCCGGGCTGTTGGTGACGAGGTCGGTCATGCAGACCAGCGTAAGCCGGTGCCGTACGGGACCGTACGGGGCGGCCCCGGCCGGGCCCGCGGGCGGGCGTGAGATGGCTCGCACCCCGGATGTGACACCGCTCTCCCGCACCCGCCGGAAACCATCCGGAATGACTTCTTCCGCTGGTCCCGCCGGAATGGTCGGCCGCCTTGCGGTATGGGCCGGTAGGGCTCCGTCGCTTTGCATCAGCTCTGCAACAGCCCTGGCCCGATCCCGTACCCGCCCTATGGAGCACCCCCTTCCGGCGTGCACACTTCCCGGTATGAATGAGTGGCCCCAAGGACGATCCGGCGACGAGTACGGACGCGGCAGCGGCAGCGCCGAGCCGGAGGGAGCGCGCGCCATGCCCCAGGTACGGCGCGACGCGGGCTCCGGCTCCCCGCGGCGCGAGCCCCCGCTGCCGCCCTCGATGTCCCCGCGCCGCGGCGCGGGTGGCCCGCCGCGGCAGTCCCAGGGCTACGACGGCGCCTACGAGAACGGCTACGACAGCGGTTACAACACCGGGCAGGTCTACGGCGGCGGCCGGGGCCGCGGCGACGACGGCTACGGAGGCGACGGGTACGGCGGCGGCCGGCCGCGCCCCCGCTGGGGCCGCCGCATCAAGTGGACCGTGCTGACCCTGATCCTGGTGCTGCTGGTCGCCTCGGTCGGCACGTATATATGGGCCAACGGCAAGCTGCGCCGCGAGGTGGACCTGAGCAAGGTCATCGACCGGCCCGCCACCGGCAGCGGCACCAACTACCTGATCGTCGGCACCGACAGCCGCGAGGGCATGACCGACGAGATGAAGCAGAAGCTGCACACCGGCGGCCCGACCGACGGCGGGCGCACCGACTCGATGCTGATCCTGCACGACGGCAGCAACGGTCCCACGCTGATCTCCCTGCCGCGTGACTCCAACGTCGAGATCCCCTCGTACGTCGGCTCGACCTCCGGCAAGAGGTTCCCGGACACCGGGAAGCACACCAAGCTGAACGCGACCTACGCCATGGACGGCCCGAACCTGCTGGTCCGCACGATCGAGTACAACACCCACCTGCACATCGACCACTACGTCGAGATCGGCTTCGCCGGCTTCGCCAACATCGTCGACGCGCTCGGCGGCGTCCAGATGGACATCCCCCAGGCGTTCAAGGACAAGGACTCCGGCGCCGACTTCAAGGCCGGCACGCAGACCCTGAACGGCGCGCAGGCGCTCGCCTTCGTCCGGACCCGGCACGCCTTCGCCAGCCAGGACCTCCAACGCACCAAGAACCAGCAGAAGTTCCTGGCCACCATCGCGAAGCAGGCCGCCACACCGGGCACCGTCCTCAACCCCTTCAAGCTCTACCCGGTGCTGGGCGCGGGTCTGGACACGCTGAAGGTGGACAAGGACATGAACCTGTGGGACCTGGGCCAGATGTTCTTCGCGATGAAGGGCGTCACCAGCGGCGACGGCAAGTCGATGAACATGCCGGTCTCCGGCAGCACCGGCGGCAACCTCGTCTGGGACCAGGCCAAGCTCAAGCAGCTGGTCCAGCAGCTGAACAACGACCAGCCGGTCACCGTCACCAGCAACAACTGACCCCGGCGCACGAAAGGCCCCGGACCGCGCGGTCCGGGGCCTTCGCCGTGCACGGCCGGCCGTTACGGCAGGTTGCGCGCCATCACGATCCGCTGCACCTGGTTGGTGCCCTCGTAGATCTGCGTGATCTTGGCGTCCCGCATCATCCGCTCGACCGGGTAGTCACGGGTGTAGCCGTAACCGCCGAGCAGCTGGACGGCGTCCGTGGTGATCTCCATGGCGGCGTCCGAGGCGTAGCACTTGGCGGCGGCGCCGAAGAACGTCAGGTCCTCGTCCTTGCCGCCGGCCGAGATCCGCTCGGAGCGGGCCGCCGCGGCGTAGGTGAGCTGGCGGGCCGCCTCCAGCTTCATGGCCATGTCGGCGAGCATGAACTGGACGCCCTGGAAGTCGCCGATCGGCTTGCCGAACTGCTTGCGCTCCTGGACGTACCCCTTGGCGTAGTCGAGCGCGCCCTGGGCGATGCCGAGGGCCTGGGCCGCGATGGTGATGCGGGTGTGGTCCAGGGTCTTCATGGCGGTGGCGAAGCCGGTGCCCTCGTCGCCGATCATGCGGTCGGCGGGGATCCGGACGTTGTCCAGGTAGACCTCGCGGGTCGGGGAACCCTTGATGCCGAGCTTCTTCTCCGGCGCACCGAAGGAGACACCCTCGTCGCCCTTCTCCACAACGAAGGCCGATATTCCCCTGGAGCGCTTCTCCGGGTCGGTGACGGCCATGACGGTGTAGTACTCGCTGACGCCCGCGTTGGTGATCCAGCGCTTGACGCCGTTGAGGACGTAGTGGTCGCCGTCCCGCACCGCCTTGGTCTTCATCCCGGCCGCGTCGGAACCGGCGTCCGGCTCGCTCAGGCAGTACGAGAACATCGCGTCGCCGTTGGCGAGCGGCGCCAGGTACTTCTTCTTGATCTCCTCGCCGCCGGAGAGGATCACCGGGAGCGAGCCGAGCTTGTTGACGGCCGGGATGAGGGAGGAGGAGGCGCAGACCCGGGCGACCTCCTCGATGACGATCACGGTCGCCAGCGCGTCGGCGCCGGCGCCGCCGTACGCCTCGGGGACGTGGACGGCGTGCAGGTCGTTGGCGACCAGCGCGTCCAGTGCCTCCTGGGGGAAGCGGGCCTCCTCGTCGACCGCGGCGGCGAACGGCGCGATCTTCGCCTCGGCGAGCGAGCGCACCGACTCGCGGAGCATGTCGTGCTCCTCGGACGGCCGGTACAGATCGAAATCAGCGGTTCCCGCCAAGGTTTCTCACTCCCCTGTGAGGTGTCGGCAGCGCTAACTACCGTTAAGTAACCCTTACTGACACAGGATTCTAGGCGCCGATCCCCGCCCCGGATACGTGAGGTTGCCGACAGTTACCCCAGGGGTGGCGCGCATGACCGGAGTGGGGCGTTCCCTGCCCGACTATGCTCGGTCAGCGCCGTTTTTCCGCAGACGTCTGGAGCCCCCGCATGGCCCTCAAGATCACCGTGATCGGCACCGGCTACCTCGGTGCCACCCACGCCGCCGCGATGGCCGAGCTGGGTTACGAGGTGCTCGGGCTGGACGTGCTGCCGGAGAAGATCGAGATGCTCCGCCGGGGCGAGGTCCCGATGTACGAGCCGGGGCTGGAGGAACTGCTGCGCCGCCACGTCGCCGGGATCGAGGGCTCCAGCGGCCGACTGCGCTTCACCACCTCCTACGAGGAGGTCGGCGCGTTCGGGGACATCCACTTCGTCTGCGTGAACACCCCGCAGAAGCACGGCGAGTACGCCTGCGACATGTCCTATGTCGAGTCCGCCTTCGACGCGCTGGCGCCGCATCTGACCCGGCCCACGCTGGTGGTCGGCAAGTCGACGGTGCCGGTGGGCAGCGCGGCCCGGCTCGCCGAGCGGCTCGCCGCCACCGCCCCGGCCGGCCCGGACGCCGAGCTGGCGTGGAACCCGGAGTTCCTGCGCGAGGGCTTCGCCGTCCAGGACACCCTCCACCCCGACCGCATCGTGGCCGGCGTCATGAGCGAGCGGGCCGAGGCGCTGCTGCGCGAGGTGTACGCCACCCCGATCGCCGAGGGCTCGCCGTTCGTCGTCACGGACTACCCGACCGCCGAGCTGGTCAAGACCGCCGCCAACTCCTTTCTGGCGACCAAGATCTCGTTCATCAACGCCATGGCCGAGGTGTGCGAGGCGGCCGACGGCGACGTGGCGAAGCTGGCCGAGGCGATCGGCCACGACGAGCGGATCGGCAAGAAGTTCCTGCGCGCCGGCATCGGCTTCGGCGGCGGCTGCCTGCCCAAGGACCTGCGGGCCTTCATGGCACGCGCCGGCGAACTGGGCGCCGACCAGGCGCTGACCTTCCTCCGCGAGATCGACTCGATCAACATGCGGCGCCGCGGCCACATGGTCGAGATGGCCCGGGACGCGGTGGGCGGCGGCTTCCTCGGCAAGCGGGTCGCCGTCCTCGGCGCGACCTTCAAGCCGGACTCGGACGACGTGCGCGACTCCCCCGCGCTCAACGTCGCCGGCCAGATCCACCTCCAGGGCGGCCAGGTCACCGTCTACGACCCCAAGGGCATGGCGAACGCCCGCCGGCTCTTCCCCACCCTCGGCTACGCGGACAGCTCGCTGGACGCGGTGCGCGGCGCGGACGTGGTGCTGCATCTGACGGAGTGGCGCGAGTTCCGCGAACTGGACCCGGCAAAGCTGGCCGAAGTGGCCGGCGAACGCCGCATCCTCGACGGCCGCAATGCGCTGGACGCTGCGCTGTGGCGTAAGGCGGGGTGGGTCTATCGGGCGATGGGCCGCCCTTCCGCCTAGCGGCGGGGCCGCTTCCCACGTTGTCGGCCGTCCCGCCGTTCCGCTGCGCTTTGCCTGCGCCCCACGTTGTCGGCTTTCCCGCCGTGGTGGTTGTTCGCCGTTGCGCCTGCGGCCCGTCCGCTGCGCTTTGCTTCGCCCCACGTTGCTGGCTGTCTCGCCGTTGCGCCTGCGGCGGGCGGGTCCGCTGCGCGGGGCTGTCGAGTGCGGTGGCGGGCCTGCGGGGCAGGGTGTCCGGACTGCTTCGCTTTACGTCCGGACACCCTGCCCCTCCGGCCCCCCCCCCCCCCCCGGGGGGGGGGGGAAA
>NZ_KN708638.1:3247298-3279562 GCF_000805335.1 Streptomyces sp. CT34
GGGTGGTGTGCCGGACGTAAAGCGAAGCAGTCCGGCACACCGCCCCCGCAGGGCCGTCACCGCACCCGAAAGCCCCGCGCAGCGGACAACGCCCCGCGCCGCAGGCGCAAAGGCGAGTAACCCCCGCGGCGGGACGGCCGACAACGTCGGGCGCGGCAAAGCGCAGCGGAACGGCGGGACAGCCGACAACGTGGGAAGCCGGCCAAGCGCAGCGAACCGGCTCAGATGGTCACGTTGGAAGGCCCGCGCAGCTTCCGTTCCTGGCGGGAGACGTCCTCCGCCGCGCGGAGCACCCGTACCGCGTTCTGCCAGGTCAGCTTGGCCAGGTCGGCCGCCGACCACTTGCGGTCCAGGAGTTCGGCGATGAGGTTGGGGTAGCTCGCGACGTCGGCGAGGTCGGCGGGGGTGAAGGCGGTGCCGTCGTAGTCGCCGCCGATGCCGATGTGGTCGATGCCGGCGACCTCGCGCATGTGGTCGAGGTGATCGGCGACGGTGGCCGCGGTGGCCGTCGGCCGCGGGTTGGCGGCCTCGAAGGCCCGCTGGACCGCCATGCCCGCCTCGGTGGTGTCGAGGTGGTGCAGGCCGTGCGCGCGCATGTTCTCGTCGGCGCGCAGCGTCCACGCGACGGCGGCGGGCAGCACGAACTTCGGTACGAAGGTGGCCATCGCGACGCCGCCGTTGGCGGGCAGTTGGGCCAGGACGTCGTCGGGGATGTTGCGCGGGTGGTCGCAGACGGCGCGGGCGGAGGAGTGCGAGAAGATCACCGGCGCGGTGCTGACGCGGAGCGCGTCGCGCATGGTGTCCGCGGAGACGTGCGAGAGGTCGACGAGCATCCCGCAGCGGTTCATCTCACGGACGACCTCTTCGCCGAACGCCGACAGGCCGTGGTGGCGCGGCTCGTCGGTCGCCGAGTCCGCCCAGTCGTTGTTGTCGTTGTGGGTCAGCGTCATGTAGCGGACGCCGAGGTCGTGGAACGCGCGCAGGGTGGCGAGCGAGTTGTTGATGGAGTGGCCGCCCTCGGCGCCCATGAGGGAGGCGATGCGGCCCTCGGCGCGCGCGGCCTCCATGTCCTCGGCGGTGCGCGCCGGCACCAGGTCGGCGGCGTAGCGGTCGGTCAACTGCCGTACCGCGTCGATCTGTTCGAGGGTGGCGCTGACGGCGTGGTCGCCGGTGTGGTCGGAGCGGACGTACACCGACCAGAACTGCGCGCCGACCCCGCCGGCCCGCAGCCGCGGGATGTCGGTGTGCAGGCTGGCGCTCTGGTCGGTGGCGACATCGCGCCGGTCGAGGTCGTAGCGGACCTGTTCGCGCAGGGCCCAGGGGAGGTCGTTGTGGCCGTCGACGACCGGCCACTCGGCCAGCAGCTCCCGGGCGGCGTCCCGGGCGGCCGTCACTTCTCGCCCCCGAAGCCGAAGCCGCCGGTGTTCGCGACCTTGTTGCGCAGCCGCTTGCCCTTCTCGGTGGCCTGGTCGTTCAGCTCCTGCTGGAAGTCCCGCATACGGGTGAGGAGTTCGGGGTCGTGTGCGGCGAGGATGCGGGCGGCGAGCAGGCCGGCGTTGCGGGCGCCGCCGACGGAGACGGTGGCGACCGGGACGCCGGCCGGCATCTGCACGATGGAGAGCAGGGAGTCCATGCCGTCAAGGTACTTGAGCGGGACGGGGACACCGATGACCGGCAGCGGGGTGACGGAGGCGAGCATGCCGGGGAGGTGGGCGGCGCCCCCGGCGCCGGCGATGATCGCCTTGAGGCCGCGGCCGGCCGCCTCCTCGCCGTACGCGATCATCTCGTGCGGCATGCGGTGCGCCGAGACCACGTCGACCTCGTAGCGGATCTCGAACTCGTCGAGGGCCTGGGCGGCGGCCTCCATGACGGGCCAGTCGGAGTCGGAGCCCATGACGATGCCGACGATGGGGGAGCGCGGTGCGGTCATTCTGTGATTGTTCCTCGCAGGTAGCCGGCGGCGTGCGCGGCGCGCTCGCGCACGTCGGCCAGGTCGTCGCCGTAGGTGTTGACGTGGCCCACCTTGCGGCCCGGCTTCACGTCCTTGCCGTACATGTGGATCTTCAACTGCGGGTCGCGTGCCATGCAATGCAGGTACGCGGCGTACATGTCGGGGTAGTCGCCACCGAGGACGTTGGCCATCACCGTCCAGGGGGCGCGCGGGCGGGGGTCGCCGAGCGGGAGGTCGAGGACGGCGCGGACGTGGTTGGCGAACTGCGAGGTGATCGCGCCGTCCTGGGTCCAGTGGCCGGAATTGTGCGGGCGCATCGCGAGCTCGTTGACGAGGACGGCGGGCGCGCCGTCGGCGTCGCGGACCTCGAACAGCTCGACCGCGAGGTGTCCGACGACGCCCAGTTCGCCGGCGATCCGCAGGGCGAGCTGCTGGGCGTGCGTGGAGAGCTCCTCGGACAGGTCGGGAGCCGGGGCGATGACGGTGTCGCAGACGCCGTTGACCTGGATCGACTCCACGACCGGGTAGGCGACGGCCTGGCCGTGCGGCGAGCGGACGACGTTGGCGGCCAGCTCCCGGACGAAGGGGACCTTCTCCTCCGCCAGGACGGGCACCCCGGCGAGGAACGGCTCGGCCGCCTCCTTGGAGGATCGCACGACCCAGACCCCCTTGCCGTCATAGCCCCCGCGGACGGTCTTCAGGACCACCGGGAAGCCCTCGCCCTCGGCCGCGAAGCGCTCGACGTCGGCCGGGTCGGAGACGATGCGGTGGCGCGGACAGGGGGCGCCGATGGCGTCCAGTCCGGCGCGCATCGCACCCTTGTCCTGGGCGTGCACCAGCGCGTCGGGGCCGGGCCGTACGGGGATGCCGTCGGCCTCCAACGCGCGCAAGTGCTCGGTGGGTACGTGCTCGTGATCGAAGGTGACCACGTCGCAGCCCTGCGCGAAGGCACGCAGGGTGTCCAGGTCGCGGTAGTCGCCGATAACGACGTCGCTGACCACCTGGGCCGCCGAGTCCTGCGGGGTGTCGCTGAGGAGCTTGAATCTGATGCCGAGGGGGATACCCGCCTCGTGGGTCATACGGGCGAGCTGGCCGCCGCCGACCATGCCGACTACCGGGAACGTCACGCCCCCAGGGTAGCCGCACGGCAGCGCCGCCCCGACTCCGGGCTTGGAGGATCCTCCGAGCGCAGACGTTCGAAGAACGCCGGCCATTCGCCGTTGCGGACCCGCGGCGGCGGACCGGGCCGGCCCGGGACGACGACGGATGCCGGGCTGCCGCCCGGCGGAGGGGGATGCCGGATGGAGAACGGTGACATAGCGCGCGACTCCCGGCCGCTGGTGATCGCCATGGCGGTCGCCGCGCTGCTGATCGCGCTGTATTCCGTGGTCAGCCAGCTGTCCGGACCGGCGGTCTACCGCCCCGGCGACACCGACATCTCGGTCTCCGCGGGCGACCGCTTCACCATCGCGGTCCCGGACGACCCCGGCGACGACCACCACTGGATCATCGCCGCCCCCCGTCCGGATCCGGCCGTTGTGGAGGCCACCGGCGAGCACACCGACCCGGACCCGGAACCGGGCGATCCGCCGTCCCGCACCGCCGGCACCCACGAGCTCCGCTTCCGGGCCGTGCGCGCGGGACGTACCGACCTGCGGCTGCTGTACTGCCGGCGCTGCGCCACCGGCGCGGTGGACGAGCCGGGCGCCCGTGCGGTGAACTTCCGCGTGACGGTGGACTGAAGGCCCCGGGCACCGCGGTCCGGCGGGCGTGGTTAGAGTGGGGACGCACCGGGCCGCCGGCCACACACCGCCCACGACAGGGAGCTGGACGATCACCATGAGTGAACGGAGCCCACTGCGGTCACGGCTGGCATCGCTCGTCCAGGAGATCGTGAAGTTCGGCGCCGTCGGCGGTGCCGGGGTCGTGGTGAACTTCGCGGTCTTCAACGTCGTCCGGCATCTGACCGAGCTTCCCGTCGTCCGGGCGAGCATCGTCGCGACGGTGGTGGCCACCGCCACCAACTACCTCGGCTACCGCTACTTCGCCTACCGGGACCGCGACAAGCAGGGACGCACCAAGGAGCTGACGCTCTTCCTGCTGTTCAGCGTGATCGGCCTGGTCATCGAGAACGGCATCCTGTACGCCGCGACGTACGGATTCGGCTGGGACAGCCCGTTGCAGAGCAACTTCTTCAAGTTCCTCGGCATAGGGATCGCCACGCTCTTCCGCTTCTGGTCCTACCGCACCTGGGTCTTCCGGGGGCTGCCGGCCCGCGAGGCCGTGGAGACCGCGGAGTCCTTCCTGACCGACGACGCGCAGCTGCCGAGCGGCGTGCGCAAGTAGCGCCGGACAGCTTGACGTAGCGGCGGGCTCACTCCTCGGTGGGCTCCGCCTCCCGGGCCAGGAACAGCGCGAAGACCGGCGGATGCTGCTGGAGCAGCTCCAGGCGGCCGCCGTCCGCCTCCGCCAGGTCGCGGGCGACGGCGAGCCCCAGGCCGGTGGAGTTGCGGCCGGAGACGGTCCGCTCGAAGACCCGCGAGCCGAGGTCCGGCGGTACTCCGGGGCCGGCGTCGGTGACCTCGACTACCGCTTGGTTGCCGGTGACGCGGGTGCGCAGTGCGACCGTGCCGTCGCCGTGCATCAGGGAGTTCTCGATGAGGGTGGCCAGCACCTGGGCAACCGCGCCGGGGGTACCGACGGCCCGCAGCTCCTTCTTGCCGGAGCGGACGATGGCGCGTCCGGCGCTGCGGTAGGCCGGGCGCCACTCCTCGATCTGCTGCTTGACGACCTCGTCCAGGTCGAAGGCGACCGCCGATCCGCTGCGCGGGTCCCGGGAGTTGGTCAGCAGCCGCTGCACCACGTCCGTCAGCCGCTCCACCTGGGCCAGCGCGATGGTGGCCTCTTCCTTCACGGTGTCCGGATCGTCGGTGAGGGTGATCTCCTCCAGGCGCATGGACAGCGCGGTCAGCGGGGTGCGCAGCTGGTGCGAGGCGTCGGCGGCCAGCCGCCGCTCGGCGGTCAGCATGCGGGCGATCCGCTCGGCGCTGGCGTCCAGCACATCGGCGACCCGGTCCAGCTCCTGGACGCCGTAGCGGCGGTGGCGGGGGCGCGGATCGCCGGAGCCCAGCCGCTCGGCGGTCTCCGCGAGGTCGGTGAGCGGCGCGGTCAGCCGGCGGGCCTGGCGGATGGCCAGCACCACCGCCGCGAGGATCGCCAGGAGGGCGACGGCCAGGATGACCAGCAGCGTCCGGCCGATCTCCGCGCTGACCGTGGAGCGGGACTCCTGGACGATGACCGACTCGCCCTGGTCACCGCGCACCTGCGACTCGATCACGTCGCCGGACGGCCGGGCCCCGATCTCGATCTTCGGCTTGCCGGGCACCTTGATCTCGGCGTACCGGTTGGCGGTGATCTGCTCCGAGAGGACGTCCGGGGTGATCTTCTCGTTGCTGCCCAGTCGGCTCTCCACTATCCCGACCAGCCGGACCGCTTCGGACTGCACGCTCTCCTGCGCGCCGGACTGGATCGTGCGGGTCTCGACGATCACCAGGGAGACGCCGAAGACGGCGATGACGACGAGCACCACGGCGAGCGTGGAGTTGATCAGGCGGCGGCGCACGGGCCCCTAGCTCTTTTCGAAGCGGAAGCCGACCCCGCGCACGGTGGCGATGTAACGGGGGTTGGCGGCGTCGTCCCCGAGCTTCTTGCGGAGCCAGGAGATGTGCATGTCCAGCGTCTTGGTCGACGACCACCAGGTGGTGTCCCAGACCTCGCGCATCAGCTGGTCGCGGGTGACGACCCGGCCGGCGTCCCGTACCAGCACCCGCAGCAGGTCGAATTCCTTGGCGGTGAGCTGGAGTTCCTCGTCCCCCATCCAGGCGCGGTGCGACTCGACGTCGATCCGTACGCCGTGGGTGGCGGGCGGCTGCTGGGGCTCGGCGGTGGAGCCGCGGCGCAGCAGGGCCCGGACGCGGGCGAGCAGCTCGGCGAGCCGGAACGGCTTGGTGACGTAGTCGTCGGCGCCGGCGTCCAGGCCGACGACGGTGTCCACCTCGTCGGCGCGGGCGGTCAGCACCAGGATGGGGAAGGAGTGGCCTTCGTTGCGCAGCCGGCGGGCGACCTCCAGGCCGTCCATGCCGGGCAGTCCCAGGTCCAGGACGACGAGGTCGATGTTGCCCTGGAGGCCGGCGTCGAGCGCCGTCGGGCCGTCCTCACGCACCTCGACTTCGTAACCCTCGCGGCGCAGGGCGCGGGCGAGCGGCTCCGAGATGGACGCGTCATCCTCGGCGAGCAGTACACGGGTCATGGGCCGATGGTAGTCCGATGTGCCGACAACGAGGGCGGACCTGCACGGATGGGCGACAGCGGGCGGTCCGCGCCCACGCGCACGCGCCTGAGCTGCGCGGGCGCGTGCGGGCGGGGTCGTGCGGACTGACGCAAATGGTTCCCCGTCCGAATGTGAGCGTTGTCTCACGGGTTCCAACGGCGCGTCGCACGGACGTATGGTGTCCCGAACGTCCAACGCACAACCACCGGGGCCGTGACGGCACTGAACGTCATAGGTCCCTCGTTGTGTGCGGGTCTGGAACCACCAGTCCCGAACACAGTGATTGACCTGTCGACCGGGTCCGCCGGCCGCACTCGCGGCACGGGGGCGTGGATCCCGGCGTACGGCCTCCCGTCGACACCTGCGCATACGGTGTCGAACCTCCTTGGGCGTTGGGGGGCGGGCGGGGCGTCGCCGGTGCCGGTCATCCCCCACCCGGGCGCACACCGACCCCTCGGAGGCGTCCCGCGAGCAGCTTAGGAACCTCCATGGCGTCCAGCCTGACGAAGGGCACCGCCCGGCAGGGAACCCCTGCCAACGGCGGCAAGACCTTCTTCGGCCACCCCCGCGGCCTGGCCACTCTCTTCATGACCGAGATGTGGGAGCGTTTCAGCTTCTACGGCATGAAGGCCCTGCTCCCGCTGTATCTGATCGCGCCCGGCGGCATGCACATGCAGGCCACCACGGCCACGGCGATCTACTCCGTGTACATGGCGATGGTCTACCTGCTCGCCATGCCGGGCGGGTGGATGGCCGACCGCTTCTGGGGACCGCGCAAGACGGTCGCCATCGGCGCCTCGGTCGTCATCGCGGGCCACATCACGCTGGCCCTGCCCACCGCGCCGACCTTCTTCGCCGGCCTCGTGCTGGTCGCGATCGGCTCGGGTCTGCTCAAGGCCAACATCTCCACGATGGTCGGCCACCTCTACGACGGCCCCGAGGACCCGCGCCGGGACGGCGGCTTCACGCTCTTCTACATCGGCATCAACCTCGGCGCCTTCCTGGCCCCGCTGACCATCGGCAGCGTCGGCGAGAGCGTCAACTGGCACCTCGGGTTCACGCTCGCCGCGGTCGGCATGGCGCTCGGCCTGGGCCAGTTCCTGCTCGGCACCCGCCACCTGAGCCCGGAGAGCAGCGTCGTCGCCCAGCCCGCGACGCCCGAGATGAAGGCGTCGGCGCTGCGCAAGGGCCTGCTCTGGCTGATCGCCGCGGCCGTGTTGTACACCGTCCTCGGTGTGACCGGGAACTTCGCCGACTGGTCGCTGCTGCCGATCACCATCGCGGGTCTGGTCATCCCGATCGCGGTGCTGGTCCGCATGAAGCGCGACAAGGAGCTCACGGACGTCGAGCAGTCCAAGCTCTCCGGCTATGTCTGGTTCTTCGTGCTCGCCGCGATCTTCTGGATGATCTACGACCAGAACGGCTCGACGCTCTCGATCTTCGGTAAGAACTCGACCACCAACGACCTCTTCGGGTTCCACTTCCCGACGTCCTGGTACCAGTCGCTGAACCCGGTCTTCATCATGGCGCTGGCCCCCGTGGTCGCCTCGCTCTGGCTGTGGCTGAACAAGCGCGGCAAGGAGCCGACCACCGCCGTCAAGTTCGCCTCCAGCCTCGGGCTGATCGGCGTCTCGTTCGCGGTCTTCCTCATGCCGCTGCTCGACACCGCCTCCCACGGCGGCCGGGTCAGCCCGATGTGGCTGGTGGCGGTCTACTTCATCCAGACCGTCGGTGAACTGTGCCTCTCCCCGGTCGGCCTGTCGGTCACCACGAAGATGGCGCCCGTCAAGTACAGCTCCCAGATGATGGGTGTCTGGTTCCTGGCGGTCACCGCGGGCGACTCGGTGTCCGGTCTGCTGACGTCGCCGCAGCTGAACGTCAACCTGAACACGGCGAGTTCGGTCGTCGTCGAGGCCGCGATCGCGGTCCTCGCCGGATGCGGCATCTGGATGTCCCGCAAGCGCGTCAAGCAGCTGATGGGCAGCGTCAACTGACGCCTCCCGGCCCCGGATCGCGGAAGGGGGCGTCGCACCGTCGGTGCGGCGCCCCCTTCGCCGTTCCCGGGGCGTGCCGGGTCAGCGGACCCGCACCCGGCGCCGGGGCAGGAACGTGAACACCGCGCCGCCCAGCAGGACGGCCGTGCCGGCGACGAGGCCGAGGGCGGCCAGCGCGCCGTGGTCGGCGGCGCCGGTCGCGGCCAGGCCGCCGCTGCCCCCGGACGCGGCGGCCGAACCGGACGAACCGGCCGATCCGGAGGCGCTGCCGGACGCCGCCGCACCGCCCGGGGAGCCGCCGGCCGTCCCGCCGGCCGTCCCGCCCGAGGTGCCGCCCGGCTGCGCCGAGGTGTTCAGGGTGAGCGAGGCACCGGGGTCCTTCTCGGGGGTGCAAGTAGTGGTCGTCCCCAGGGCGTTGACGGTGAGCACACCCGGGGTCAGGGTGGCCCTGCCGGTGGCACCCGGCTTGTAGGTACCCTTCAGGTCGGGGATCTCGATCGGGTCGCCCGACTTGATCGGCTTGCTGTTGGCCGGCCCCCGCGTCGCCACCGACCCCTTGTCCGCGCCGCCCACCCTGACGTCCATCGACGGCTTGACCGAGCCGGCCGGGATGTCCGCCGGACTGGTCATGACGGACTTCTTGAACTGCACCGTCAGGTCGTAACCGCCGCTCTTCTTCACGGCGTTGATCTGCACCGGCGAGGTCGCCTTCTTCTCCCCGATGGGCGTCTTGCAGTCGTACGGGACCTGGACCTCGGTGCCCTTGTACGCGGTGCCGTCGGGGTCGCCGCCGGAGCCGCCCGAACCGCCGGTGGACCCGGTGGCCCCGGTGGCCCCGGAGGACCAGGTGCCGCCCGTCCCGCCGGAGGTGCCCGCGCTGCTGCCGCCGGTACCGCCCGTGCCGCCGGTACCGCCCGTGCTGCCCCCGGAGGACGTGCCGGAGGTGGTTCCGCCGCTCGTCCCACCACTCGTCCCCGCGCTCGTCCCGCCGGAGGTGCCGCCACCGTCGGTCACCTTGACCGTGACCGCGGGACGGACGGTCTCCTTGGGCGAGCACTTGGTGTCCGTGGAGATCGGCTGGTTGACGTTGATGTCGTAGAAGCCGGGCGTCAGGGTGACCTCGCCGGGCTCGGTCAGCTTCAGCTTGCCCGTCATGTCGGACAGCTTCATCGAACTGCCCTTGGGGATCGGCGGGTTCCGCCGCGGCCCCTGCATCGACAGCTCACCGGTCTGCGCCCCGGCGACCGTGATCGTGCCGGTCGGCTGGACGGTGTTCTCCCCCAGGTCGAGGATGTCGGGGTTCTTCGAAGCGGCCTCGACGGTCTTCCAGACCACCGTGATCTCGTCGCCGACCTTCGCGGTCGCGGGTGCGCCGATGTCCACCTTCGTCGTGCCCTCGATAGGCGGCAGCCCCGATATCGGCGGCGGCAGGCACTCCGTCTTGTAGGACACCTCCGCCGCCTGTGCGGTACCGGCCACGGCCACGGTGCCCGCACCCGCGAGCACCAGCGCGGCCATCGAGGCCACCGCGGCTCTCCTCCGTTGCCTCATCACGCAGAACCTTTCGACGTCGGTCGTTCGGTTGATGTGGTGGTGGACGGTGCGGTGTCCGGGGTGAACCACGGCAGTACGGGAGCGCCGTCCGGCGTCCCTCCGGGGTCACGGTTCCTGGTGTGCCGGCCGGCGTACCGGGCCAGGCGCCCGCCGCGCCGGCCGCGGGCGGCGGTGGTCCCGCGGGTGGGGCGGACGCGGTCCACGATCGCCATGCCGACGCGGAAGACGGCGGTGGGGACGACCACGCAGAGCAGCACCCAGAAGAGGGTCACGCCCCACGGCCGGCCGACGCCCCAGGGCTGTTCGACCAGCAGCCGGCCGCCGTACTTGAGGGAGACCAGATAGTCCCCGTGCGCCCCGGCGGCCAGCTCCACCGGGAGCCTGACCTCGGCCTTCCGGCCGGCCGGGACGGTTCCCCGCCACTGCTGGTCCTCCCACTTGGGCGCGAAGACGCCGTGCGAGGTGCCGACCTGGAAGACCGGGTCCTTGGCCGGTGCCGAGCCGAGATTGCCGACCGTGACGGTCAGTTCGCGCTGCGCCGGGGCGCCGAACCAGGTCAGCAGCCCGCTGCTGCCGGTCAGCCGGGGCTGCGCCAGCACCGCCAGTCGGCCGGCGCTGACGTCCCGGGGCAGTGGCGCCACCGGGTGCCCGGCCACCTTGAACGCGGCATCCGCGCCGGCCGCCGGACCGGTCACGCTCGCCACGTGCACCACGCAGGGGCAGGGCCTGGGCGGTTCGGCGACCGGGAGGCTCGTGCGGAACGCGCCGTCCGCGCCGGTGGTGGCGGTCCGTCCGTCGCCGTTGGCACAGGAGTTGGTGCCGCCGATCATGTTCTGTCCGCAGATCAGCAGCGTCAGCAGCGTGTGGGGCCGCCAGCCCCGGCCGGTCACCGTGACGCTGCCGCCCGTACCGGCCTCCTTCTGCGCCACCGCCGCCGAGGGCGCGCCGCCGGCCGCAGCGGCGGACGGGCCGGGGAGGAGCACGGGCAGCAGGGCGAGCGCGAGCACCGCGAGCAGGGCGGGGGCCCGGCGGCGTCCGGGGCGGGGCCGCGTCCGGAGCCGTCCGCGGGGTGGCCGGGCGCGCGCCCCTGGGGGCGCCGCGACCGCGGCTCCGGTGATGGCCGTCGCTGTCCCGCTCTCGCCGTTCACCTGCGCACCCCTGTTCCCGTCCTCGTGCCCGTCCTCGTGGCCGTCGTCGTGGCCGTCCTCGTGGCCGTGCCGGTTCCCGTACCGCCGCTCGCGCCGGTCCTCGCGTCCGCGGCTTCCGTTGCGGCGCCGGGCGCTCTGTCCTCCGAGCCCACCGCCGCCGGGTCCGCGCGGCCGGCTCTCCGGCGCCGCCGTACGACGAACCGGCCGCCGCCCGCCGCCAGGAGGAGCGCCACCGCGGCGGCGCCGCCCCAGGGGACGGCGGTGTACCCGGCCGTGGCGTCGTCGTGCGCACCGCCCGCCGCGGTCGCGGTGAGCCGTACGTCCACCGCGTCGAGGGCGGGCGGATCGGGCCAGGTCTCGGTGCGGTCGACGCGTCCGCCGGGTGGGAGGGTGACCGGCAGGGCGCGGCCGGCCCGGCGCAGCAGCGGCCCGAACAGGCCGTCGGCGCGCACCGCGAGCGACGGCCGGAGCACCGTGTTGCCGCGGTTGACCAGCGTGTACCGGATCACCGCCGCGCTCCCCCGCCGGTGTACCGACACCCGCTCGACGGTCAGCGCGGACAACGCGGGGCCGGTGACCCGCAGCCGCACCGGCACCCGGGACCGCCCGCCCGTGGCGCCCGGCCCGGTGGCCACGATGGTGCCGGGGTGGTCTCCGGGGGCGGCGTCCCGCGGCACCGTCACGGTGAACGGCACGGTCGCCCGGGTACGCGGCGGAACGGTCACCTCCGCCGTGCCGAACAGCAGCCACGCACCGGCCCCGTCCCGGGCCCCGGCGCCCCGCAGCCGTACCGTGACGGCCCGTTCGGAGGGGTTGCTGACGGCCAGCCGGTCGGTCATGGCGGTGCCCGGCGCGCCCTCCAGGTAGAAGTACCGGCCGTCCGCCCCGCTGGGCGCGGCGGACCAGCCCGGCCCGGCGGGAGCGGCCCGGCCGGCCGTCGCGATCGGGGCGGCGGCCGGGCGGGCCGCGGCCGGGGCGGGGTTCAGCAGGACGGTGGCGGCCGTGACGGCCGCACCGGTGACCGCGGCGCGAGTACGGAACGGCATGGCCGGCTCCCGGTGGGGGTCAGGCCCGTTGGTGACGGCGGGTCAGCCAGAGTGCGCCGGCCGCGCCGGCCAGCAGGACGGTGCCGCCGAGGGTGCCCAGTGCGACGGCGGAGTCCGCGGGTCCGGTCTGCGGCAGCCGGCCGCCGCCGGACGCTCCGCCGGCGCCGCCGGTACTGCCACCACCGGTACTGCCACCTCCGGTGCTGCCGCCGGAGCCGCCGGCGGCCTTGACGTCCAGTGCCAGCGAGGGCTTGGGGCTGTTGCTCGGCGTGCAGGTGGTGGTGGTGCCCAGCGCCTTGATGGTGAGGGTCGACGCGGTGAAGGTGACCTTGCCGCTCGACCTGGGCGTGTAGGTACCGCTCAAATCGCTGATCTTGATGGGGGTGTTGGCCGGTATCGCCTCGGCGTTGGGCGGTCCGGAGACCGGCACCGTGCCGTTCTCCGCGCCGCCCAGCTTGATCAGCGCGCTCGGCTTCATCGCGCCCTTGCCGAGCTCGACGGGGCTGGAGGAGACGCCCTTCTGGAAGGACATGACGAGCTTGTACGCTCCCCCGCTGGGGGTCCCCTTGATGTCGATGGGCGATACCGCGCCCTTGTTGCCGATCGGTGTCCTGCACTGGTAGTTGACGTCGACGACCTCGGCGTGCGCGGCCGGCGCGGCGAGCATCACCGCTGATCCGGCCGTCAGCGCCGCCGTCGCGGCCAGGCCGGCCGCCCGGCGCCGGCCGCCGTGCTGTGCGTGGAAGCGGGCCACCTTGAGTTCCCCTTCTCCCGGGTAGCGCACCGCCGGATGTTACTGACGGCACATCAGATGGGTCGCTCAAGGTACGCCGGGGACCTTGCCGAGGGAAGGCACAGCACAGCCGAATCGGGCTGCGGGGGCCCGGATACGACGAAGCGCGGGCCCACGGGCCCGCGCTCTGCTCGCCGCCTGCTCACCCGCCGTCAGGACGGCGCGGCGAGTTCCGCCCACACGGTCTTGCCCGCGCCGTCGGTGTTGCGCACCACGCCCCAGTCCAGGCAGAGCCGCTGCACGATGAACATGCCGTGGCCGCCGGGGCGTCCGGGGCGGTGCGGGCTGCGCGGCGCCGGCGAACCCGCGCCCAGGTCGCTGACCTCCAGGCGCAGCACCTTGGCCGTACAGCGCAGCCGCAGCTCCTCGGGGCCCTCGGCGTGCAGGCAGGCGTTGGTCACCAACTCCGAGACGACGAGCAGCACATCCTCGGCCGCGGCACGCTGGTCGGCGTTGCCGGCCGGCAGCCAGCCCCAGTCGTGCAGGGCCTCCCGCGCGAAGTCGCGGGCCCGCGCCACGGCGCCCCGGGTGCCCGCCAGGCGCAGCCGGCGGATCTGGCCCGCCGGGGCGGCGGAAGCACCGGCGCCGCCCGGCTCCGGGCCGAGATCGCCCGGCGGGTACGGCCGGGTGGTGCTCATCAGCGCTTCACCTCACCGATTCGCCATTTCACGGAAAACAACTAACTGACTGATTCAACGGATTCAGGTGTCTCCTGCCCGAGCGGACCGTGAGAACACCCACTTCTTGGGTGCGGAAGTTGTGACACGGACTACGTGCCCGGAATACAACCATCCGGACACCGCGGCCGGGTCAGTCGGCCAGGGCCGCGTCGAGTGAGTCGTGCACCGTGAAGACCGCCTCCGCGCCGGTGATCTCGAAGACCCGGGCGACCACCGGCTGCATCCCGGCCAGATGGACCCCGCCCCCCGCGGCCTCGGCTTTCAGACGCGCACCGAGCAGGACGTTCAGCCCGGTGGAATCCATGAATTCAAGGGGTGAGCAGTCCACCACGAGGCGTGCATATCCGTCGTCGACACAGCCTTCCAGTGACTCACGCAACAGATCCGCGGTGTGGTGATCGAGCTCACCCGCGACGGTCACGACCGCGCTGGCGCCGTGATGGCGGATCTCGACGTGAAGCCGGCCCCGGCTCGCACTGCCGACCGTCCCGCGGTCCATCCGCGCGCACCCCTTGCTGCCTAGACGACTGTTTTGCTTACGACACTGCTTGCGACTGCGCTTGAAGAACCCTACGCCTTCATGACGCCCACCGGTAGCCAAACAATGGGCATATCGCCGAAATACGGACATCGCGCACTTGCCATCTTCAGGCAAAGCCAGGTAGGCGTAGAAGGACACATTCGAAACGGCCGGCTTTGGAGGCGCCGCACACCGCAGTTTCACGTAGAGGCATCGGCAGCCATATGCCGAGAACGATGGAGGAGACCCATGTCACCCCGGCTCGACGAATTGCGCACCGAAGACACCCGGAGCCCCGCATCGTCGACACCCCCGTCCGACCCGATCGGGCACATCCCTTCCCAGCCGCACGCCGCCGAATCCGATCCGGCGGATTTGACTGAGATCGACGGTCTGCCCGAGATCCCGCCGTTCGACGAGGTGGGTCCGGTTGACGCGAGGGCCTTGTCGAAGACCCTCTTCGAGCGCATGGAGTCGCTGGAAGAAGGCACCCACGAATACGCGTACGTCCGCAACACCCTGGTCGAGCTCAACCTCGCGCTGGTGAAGTTCGCGGCCTCCCGGTTCCGCTCCCGCAGCGAACCCATGGAGGACATCGTCCAGGTCGGCACCATCGGCCTGATCAAGGCGATCGACCGCTTCGAACTCAGCCGCGGCGTGGAGTTCCCGACGTTCGCGATGCCGACCATCGTCGGCGAGATCAAACGCTTCTTCCGCGACACCAGTTGGTCGGTGCGCGTACCGAGGCGACTGCAGGAACTCCGCCTGGACCTGGCCAAGGCGGGCGACGAGCTGGCGCAGAAGCTGGACCGCGCGCCCACCGTGAAGGAGCTCGCCGAGCGCCTCGGCATCACCAATGACGAGGTCGTCGAAGGGATGGCCGCGAGCAACGCGTACACCGCGAGTTCGCTGGACGCCCAGCCCGAGGAGGACGACAGCGAAGGCGCGCTGGCCGACCGCATCGGCTACGAGGACCACGGCCTCGAAGGCATCGAGTACGTCGAGTCGCTCAAGCCGCTGATCGCCGAACTCCCGTCGCGGGACCGGAAGATCCTCTCGCTGCGGTTCGTCGCCAACATGACGCAGTCCGAGATCGGCGAGGAGCTGGGCATCTCCCAGATGCACGTCTCCCGGCTGCTCTCCCGCACCCTCGTACGGCTCCGCAAGGGCCTGATGATCGAGGAGTAGCCCCGCGGTCGCGGCCGGCCCCCGCGGCCGGCGTCGCCCGTGCACACGAGGGCCCGCCCCGGATACGTCCGGGACGGGCCCTCAGTGCGTTCGCGCGACGCTCTCAGAGGCGAACGCCCTTGTGCCAGACGTCCGTTACCAGCGGCACGCCCGGCCGGTAGGCGAGGTGGACGTGCGAGGGCGCGTCCAGCAGGAGGAGGTCGGCGCGGGCGCCGGGGGCGATCCGGCCGACGTCGGTGCGGCGCAGCGCGCGGGCGCCGCCGGCGGTCGCCGACCAGACCGCCTCGTCCGGCGTCATCCCCATGTCGCGGACGGCCAGCGCGATGCAGAACGGCATGGAACTGGTGAAGGACGAGCCGGGGTTGCAGTCCGTGGAGAGCGCGACGGTGGCGCCGGCGTCGAGCAGCGGGCGGGCGTCGGGCCACGTGGCGCGGGTGGAGAACTCGGCTCCCGGCAGCAGGGTGGCGACGGTGTCGGACTGGGCGAGGGCGTCGATGTCGGCGTGGCTGAGGTGGGTGCAGTGGTCGGCGGAGGCGGCGCCGAGCTCGACCGCGAGCTGGACGCCGGGGCCGTGGCCGAGCTGGTTGGCGTGCACCCGCGGCACCAGGCCCCTGGCCTTGCCCGCGGTGAGGACGGCGCGCGCCTGGTCGCCGTCGAAGGCACCGCGCTCGCAGAAGACGTCCACCCAACGGGCGTGCGGGGCACAGGCGTCCAGCATGGGGCCGGTGACGAGTTCGACATAGCCGGCCGGGTCGTCGGCGTAGTCGGGCGGGACGATGTGCGCGCCGAGGAAGGTGACCTCGTCGGTGTGCGCGGCGGCGATGCGCAGCGCGCGGGCCTCGTCCTCGACGGTGAGGCCGTAACCGGACTTGGTCTCCTGCGTGGTGGTGCCCTGGCGCAGGCCCTCGGCGAGGTAGCGGGCGACGTTGGCGTGCAGTTCGTCGTCGCCGGCGGCGCGGGTGGCGGCGACGGTGGTGCGGATGCCGCCGGCGGAGTAAGGGCGGCCGGACATACGGGCGTTGAACTCGGCGGTGCGGTCGCCGGCGAAGACCAGGTGGGAGTGGGAGTCGACGAAGCCGGGGAGCCCGGCGCGGCCGGCCGCGTCGACCGCATTGTCAGTGGCGGGTGCTTTGCTGGACGTACCGACCCAGGCGATGCGGTCGCCTTCGATGACGACCGCGGCGTCCTGGATCAGACCGAGGGGGCCTGCACCGAGGGAGGGGTCGTTGGTGACGAGCTGGGCGATGTGGGTGATGGCGGTGGTCGGCGCGGAGGTCGTCGTCATCGCGGGGGTGCTCTCCTTCGTCCGCGGTCGGCGCGGGCCGGGCGTCGTGGGGGTGCAGCCCGGCGGTGGCTGGGGGCGGGTGGGGGTCAGCCGCGTACGGCGGCGATGGAGTCGGCGAGGGCGGTGGGCACGTCGGGGACGCGGGTGTGCACACCGTCCCGGACGATCTGCCGGCCGGCCACGACGGTGTGCCGCACATCTGCCGCGGAGGCGGCGAATACGGCCGTCTCGGCGCCCAGTCGGGGCAGCGGTCCGGCAGTGCGTACGGAGTCCAGCGCGATCGTGGTGAGGTCGGCGAGCGCGCCGGGTGCCAGGGTGCCGGCGTCGTCCCAGCCCAGGGCGGCGTGCCCGTCGGCGGTGGCGGCGCGCAGCAGGGCGGCGGCGGTCCAGTGGCCCCGGGTGCGGGTGCGCAGCCGCTCGTCCAGCTCCATGGCGCGGGCCTCTTCGAGCAGGTCGATGACGGCGTGGCTGTCGCTGCCCAGGGAGAGCGGGCTGCCCTGCGCCTGGAGCGCCACGGCCGGGCCGATGCCGTCGGCGAGGTCCCGCTCGGTGGTGGGGCACATGCAGACGCCGGTGGCGCTCCCGCCGAGCAGGGCGATGTCCTCGTCGGTGAGGTGGGTGGCGTGCACGGCGGTGGTGCGCGGGCCCAGCACTCCGCGCTCGGCCAGCAGTTGGGTGGGGGTCCGGCCGTGGGCCGCGCGGCAGGCGTCGTTCTCGGCGGTCTGCTCGGAGAGATGGACGTGCAGCGGTGCCCGCCGCTCCCGCGCCCAGTCGGCGACGGTGCCCAACTGCCCGGCGGGTACGGCGCGTACGGAGTGGACGGCGGCGCCGATCCGGGCGTGCTCGCGGCCCTTGAGGGCGTCGGCGCGCTCCGCCCAGGCGTCCGCGGTGCCGTCCGAGAAGCGCAGCTGGTGCCGGTTGGGCGGGTCGCCGAAGCCGGCGGAGAGATAGGCGGTGTCGAGGAGGGTGATCCGGATTCCGGCGTCGGCGGCTGCCGCGATCAGCGCCTCGCCCATCGCGTTGGGGTCGTCGTAGCGGGAGCCGCCGGGTGCGTGGTGGAGGTAGTGGAACTCGCCGACGCAGGTGATGCCGGCGAGCGCCATCTCGGCGTAGACGGCGCGGGCGAGCTGGAAGTAGCTCTCGGGGGTGAGTTTGTCGGCAACGCCGTACATGACTTCGCGCCAGGTCCAGAACGAGTCCGGCGCACGCCCCGTGCCTTCCATCGCACTTCCCCACTGCTGTGGGGGTGATCCGGCGTGACTGTGCGCTGTGGTGAGACCGGGCAGGGAGAAGTCACTTGCCTGGACAGTGCCACGCAACGCGCGGTGGAAGGCATGGCTGTGCGTATTGCACATGCCGGGAATCGTCAGTCCGCGCAGTGCCGCCGCGCCCGGTGGCGGCGTGGGCGTCCCGGTGCGGACGGCCGTGATCCGGCCGTCCGCCACCTCCACGGTCACGCCCGACTCGACGTGGGTGCCGAGCCAGGCGTGCTCCAGCCAGTACGTCATCGGTGTTGCCTGCGGCGTCAGCGGCACGCCAGCCCCTCCAGTACGTCGGCGAGTGCGGTGACCCCGGCGACGCAGTCGTCCTCGGTCGCCGCTTCGGCGGGCGAGTGCGAGACGCCGGTGGGGTTGCGGACGAACAGCATGGCCGTGGGGACGGTTCCGGACAAAATACCGGCGTCATGGCCGGCGCCGGTACCGAGGACGGGCACCGGCCGCTCGGCCCGCTTGCCGAGGATCGCGCCCAGTTCGTCCCGCAGGGCGTGCTGGAACTCCACGACCGGGGTGAAGGATTCCCGTACGACGCTCAGCTCGACGCCGTCGCGGGCGGCGCGTTCGGCGGCGGCCTGCTCGATGCCGTCGATCACGGTGTCCAGGGTGTCCTGGCCGGCGGCGCGGGCGTCCAGCCAGCCCCGGACCAGCGAGGGGATGGCGTTGACGCCGTTCGGCTCGACGCTGATCTTCCCGAAGGTGGCCAGGGCACCGGCCATCCGGGCCTGTTCGCGGGCGGCGAGCACGGTCGCGGCGTAGGAGAGCATCGGATCGCGGCGGTCTGCCAGCCGTGTGGTGCCGGCGTGGTTGGCCTCGCCGCGGAAGTCGAACCGCCAGCGGCCGTGCGGCCAGATAGCGGAGGCGATGCCGACCGGGGCGCCCGAACCCGCGGCGGAGCCGCTGTCGTACAGAGCCAGGGCGCGGCCCTGCTCGACGTGGAGTTCGACGAACGCGCCGATGGCGGCGAGCCGTTCCGGGTCCGGGCCGATGGCCTCGGGGTCGTATCCGGCGCGCTCCATGGCCTGCGGGAGGGTGACGCCGTCGCCGTCGCGCAGCCGGTGCGCGGCCTCGGTGGTCAGCGCCCCGGCGGCGAGCCGGGAGCCGACGCAGGCCAGGCCGAAGCGGGCGCCTTCCTCGTCGCCGAAGTTGACGATGGCCAGCGGCTTGCCGAACTCCGCTCCCCGCCGCCGGAGTTCGTCGAGTGCGGCGAAGGAGGAGACGACGCCCAGCGGGCCGTCGAAGGCGCCGCCGTCCGGTACGGAGTCCAGGTGCGAGCCGGTGACGACGGCCTCGCCGGGGGCCACGTCCCGCGAGGTGGTGGCGCCGAGCCAGGCCCACTGGTTGCCGTTGCGGTCCAGTTCGTAGGCGAGCCCGCGGGCCTCGGCCTGCGCCCGGAACCACGCCCGGCAGTCGGTGTCCGCGCCGGTCCAGGCGAAGCGCCGGTAGCCCCCGGAGGAGGAGTCGCGGCCGATGGGCCGCAGCTCCTCCCACATCTCGTGGAACGAGGAGCTCACGCGCCCTCGCCCTCGCGCATCGGGATCCGGACGCCGCGCTCGGCGGCCACCTCTTCGGCGCGCTCGTAGCCCGCGTCGACGTGCCGGATGACGCCCATGCCGGGGTCGTTGGTGAGCACCCGGCGGATCTTCTCGCCGGCCAGCGGCGTGCCGTCGGCGACCGTGACCTGTCCGGCGTGGATCGAGCGGCCCATGCCGACGCCGCCGCCGTGGTGCAGCGAGACCCAGGAGGCGCCGGAGGCGACGTTGACCATGGCGTTGAGCAGCGGCCAGTCGGCGATCGCGTCCGAGCCGTCCTTCATGGCCTCTGTCTCGCGGTAGGGGGAGGCGACGGAGCCGCAGTCGAGGTGGTCGCGGCCGATGGCCAGCGGCGCCTTCAGGGTGCCGTCGGCGACCATCTCGTTGAACCGCTCGCCGGCCTTGTCGCGTTCCCCGTAGCCGAGCCAGCAGATCCGGGCGGGCAGGCCCTGGAAGTGGACCCGCTCCCCCGCCAGCGTGATCCAGCGGGCCAGCGACTCGTTCTCCGGGAAGAGGTCGAGGATGGCGCGGTCGGTGGCCGCGATGTCGGCCGGGTCGCCGGAGAGCGCGGCCCAGCGGAACGGCCCCTTGCCCTCGGCGAAGAGCGGCCTGATGTAGGCGGGGACGAAGCCGGGGAAGGCGAACGCGCGCTGGTATCCGGCGAGTTGGGCCTCGCCGCGGATGGAGTTGCCGTAGTCGAAGACCTCGGCGCCGGCGTCCATGAAGCCGACCATGGCCTCGACGTGCCGGGCCATCGACTCGCGGGCGCGCTGGGTGAAGTCGGCGGGCTTCTCGGCCGCGTAGGCCGCCATGTCGGCGAAGTCGATGCCGACGGGCAGGTAGGCGAGCGGGTCGTGGGCGCTGGTCTGGTCGGTGACGATGTCGATCGGGGCGCCCTCGGCGAGCATCTGCGGGAGGAGTTCCGCGGCGTTGCCGAGCAGGCCGATGGAGAGCGGCTCGCGCCGGTCGCGGGCCTCGACGGCGAGCTGGAGGGCGTGCTGGAGGCCGTCGGCCTTCACGTCCAGGTAGCGGTGCTCGATACGGCGCTCGATGGCGCGGGGGTCGCAGTCGATGCAGATCGCGACGCCGTCGTTCATGGTGACGGCGAGCGGCTGGGCGCCGCCCATGCCGCCGAGCCCGGCGGTGAGGGTGATGGTCCCGGCCAGCGATCCGCCGTACTTCTTGGCCGCGACCGCCGCGAACGTCTCGTAGGTGCCCTGGAGGATGCCCTGCGTCCCGATGTAGATCCACGAACCGGCCGTCATCTGGCCGTACATGGTCAGACCGAGGGCCTCCAGGCGGCGGAACTCGTCCCAGTTGGCCCAGTCGCCGACGAGGTTGGAGTTGGCGATCAGCACCCGCGGCGCCCATTCGTGCGTCTGCATCACGCCGACCGGCTTGCCGGACTGGACGAGCATCGTCTCGTCCTGCTTGAGCGTGGTCAGGGTGCGCACCATCGCGTCGAACGAGCGCCAGTCGCGGGCGGCCTTGCCGGTGCCGCCGTAGACGACGAGCTGGTCCGGGTGCTCGGCCACCTCCGGGTCGAGGTTGTTCTGGAGCATCCGCAGCGCGGCTTCCTGCTGCCATCCCCGAGCACTCAGCTCCGTACCGCGCGGTGCCCGCACGGGTCGCGGTCCCGACATGGGCCGTGCCTCCCTGACATCGAATGGATTGAGCTATTCACATCCTGACTTCGCTGAATAGTGCTAGTCAACAGGGCAGGACGGGCCATTTCGACTTGCCCGCCGGGAAAGCCGGTGATAACTTTCCCAGTAGGCAAGTAAACGCGGGGGCGGTCCGGCCTGATCCGGTCCAGTGCGCCCCGGCGGTCCAGCAACGTCTTCGGGGAGGCGATGGCATGACCACCACGGTGGATGCCGAGCGGGCCTGGCAGGATCTCCAGCGGATCCGGGTACCGCAGGAGCGGGTGTACGACGAGATCGAGCGGTCCGCACACGGCGACCCCAAGGCGACCTACCTCACGGCCGCGATCATGTGGGTCTTCCTCGCCACCATGGGGCTCAAGCTCCCGGGGTGGGGCCTGTGGCTGACGCTCGCCGCCTATGTCGGCATCCTGGGCGGGCTGGCCGTCGTCTACAGCCGCCGCGCCCGGATGCGGCTGCACCGCTCCCGGTACAGCTGGCGCTCCTACGCCACGTTCGTCGCGGGCATGGTCGTCACCGGCGGCACGATCCTGCTCTCCGACCACCTGGCGGACACCTTCGCCCTGCCTTGTCCCAGCCTGATCACGGCCACCGCCGCAGCCGCCGCGTTCGTCCTCTTCACGGGACCGGCGAACCGCTGGGCGGTCAGCCCGCTCCGCAAACGTGCGCTGCGCGGCCACGCCACACAAGCCATTCACGAGGAGGCGGGCCTTTGAGCACCCCCACGGGCTTCGACGAACTGATCCATCCCTCCACCCGGTTGTCGGTGGTGGCCCTGCTGGCCGCCACGGAATGGGCCGACTTCCCGTTCATCCGCGACAGCCTCTCGCTCAGCGACTCCGCGCTCTCCAAGCAGCTGCACACCCTGGAGGAGGCCGAGTATCTGGAGATCCGGAAGGAGGGCGGCGGGCGCAAACGCCGCACCAAAGTACGGCTGACGGCCCGCGGGCGCACCGCCTTCGAAGGCCATGTCGCCGCTCTCCGCGCCATCGTCGAGGGCGCGGGCCCCGCGGCGGCGCAGCAGACGGCACCCGAACAGCAGCACGCGGAGGCGAGCCGATGACCGGCACCATGACCAGCACCCCCACCACACCCGCCGGATCCGGCCAACCGGTCGTCTCCGCACGGGACGTGCGGATGTCGTACGGCAGCACCGAGGTGCTCAAGGGCGTCGACCTGGACATCCACCGCGGGGAGGTCTTCGCCCTGCTCGGCCCCAACGGCGCCGGGAAGACCACCACGGTCGAGATCCTGGAGGGCTTCCGGCAGCGCTCCGGCGGCGAGGTCCGGGTCCTCGGCGAAGACCCGAAGCACGCCGACGACGCCTGGCGCGGCCGGATCGGCCTGGTGCTCCAGTCGTGGCGCGACCACCGCCGCTGGCAGGTCGCCGAGCTGCTGCGGCACTTCGCGACGTACTACCCCGATCCGCGCGACCCGGAGGAGCTGCTGGAGCTGGTCGGCCTCACCCACCGGGCCGGCCACCGGGTCGACCAGCTGTCCGGCGGCCAGCGGCGGCGCGTCGACGTCGCGCTCGGCATCGTCGGCCGCCCCGAGTTGCTCTTCCTGGACGAGCCCACCACCGGCTTCGACCCCGAGGCGCGCCGCGAGTTCCACGATCTGGTCGAGCGGCTGGCGCGCGACGAGGGCGTCACCGTCCTGCTGACCACCCATGACCTGGCCGAGGCCGAGCGGCTCGCCGACCGCATAGCGATGCTGGTCAACGGCCGGATCCGGGTCTGCGGCACACCGACCGAGCTCGCCCGGCGGGCCGCCGCCCAGGCGGAGGTCCGCTGGACTGCGGCGGACGGCGCCCCGCGCCGCGAGCGCACCGCGGATCCCTCCCGGCTGGTCTGGGAGCTGCACCGCGAGGCCGACGGCCCGATCGCCGACCTGGAGGTCCGCCGGCCGACGCTGGAGGACACCTATCTGCACATGGTGCACGAGCACGCCGCCGGCACCACCGGCGACCGGAGCGCCGCAGACACCGGGACCGGCCGAAACGCCGGAACCGCCGACAACACGGCCCTGACGGGCGCCGGGACGGGGGAGGAACGAGCCGCATGAGCGAGACGGACAGGACAGCGGTGCAGGACAGGACCGCGCAGAGCAGGGCCGCGCAGGACAGGACCACGCAGGACAGGATCATGCAGGGCAGGGCCGTAGGGGGCGGTGCCGGTGCGACGGGCCGCGCCCGTGGCCGGCGGCTTCGCTCGTGGCAGGCGGGGCTGCGGCGCGGCGGTATCGAGGTGCGTCATCTCCTGCGCAACCGCAAGGAGTTCGTCAGCTACCTCAGCAATGTGGTGGTCGCCCTGATGGTCGCCTCCTTCATCCATGACGACCTGCCCGGCACCCACATCCCCGCCGCGCATCTGACGATCGCCGGGTTCGCCGCCTATCTGCTGTTCCAGGTGGGGCTGATCAACCTCCCGCAGATCCTGGTGACCGAGCGCGACGAGGGCACCCTGCTGCGGCTGCGGGCCACGCCCGGCGGCATACCGGCCTATCTCGTCGCCAAGTCGGTGCTGATCGTCGCCATGGCGGTGGGCATCATCGCCATCCTGCTGGGCGCCGCCGCGCTGTTCGTGAACGGGCCGCTGCCGCACAGCCCCGGCGGCTGGCTGACGCTGATATGGGTCACCGCCCTCGGCCTGCTCGCCGTCGTGCCGCTGGGCGCGGCCATCGGCGCCGTACTGCCCAACGCCCGCGAGGCGCTGGCGATGATCATGCTGCCCGCGATGGCGCTGCTGGTGACCTCGGGGGCCATGTTCCCGATCAGCCAGCTGCCGGTTGTGGTGCAGAACGTGGCGTCGGTCTTCCCGCTCCGGTGGATGGCGCAGGGCGTGCGCTCGGCCCTGCTGCCGGATGCCGCGCGGGCCGCGGAGCTGTCCGGCTCCTGGCAGCTGCCCACGGTCGCCCTGGTGCTGGCCGGCTGGGCCGTCGCGGGCTTCCTGCTCGCCGTCCCGCTGCTGCGCCGCGCCGCCCGCCGCGAGTCCGGCTCCCGGCTGACGGCGCGCCAGGACAAGGCACGGCTCAGCGGCGCTCCGGCGGCATAGGGCCTGACCGGTGGGGCAGGGTCGGGACCTCGACGCCCGGCACGGCCCCGCCCCTGCCCCACCGGAAAGGCCCCGGCGGCCGGGGAACGGCGGACCGGGAGCCGCCCCGGACAGCTGCGGTGCCGGGGCACGCCCCGGCACCGCCTGGTGCACCGTGCCGTGCCGCCCCATCCCCGGCGGCGCGGCACGGCCCCGGTACGGGAGCCGTCCGGCACGATCCCGGCGCCACGATCGACGCACAAGATCCGCGGCGCCACGATCAGCGCACAAGATCGACACAGCATCGACACCGGAAACGTCCCGACCACCCCGTTCGTCCGTGGCACGAGGGCCCCGCCGGATGATGAAGTTGAGGCATGACCCTCACGGACCGAGACCGTGCCGTTCAGGCAGCCATTGCGCAGGGGCTGGTGAGCCCGGGGCAGCCGGTGGCCGGTTTCCTCGACATCCCCGGGATCCGCAGATCGGCCGCCGAACTCCGCTCCGCCTTCGAGGAGTTCACCGCCCCCGGCGCCCCGGTCCTGCACGCCTTCGCGGTGAAGGCCGCCTCGCTCGTGCCGGTACTCAGACTGCTCGCGCAGGAGGGGCTCGGCTGCGAGGTGGCCAGCCCCGGCGAGCTGGCGCTGGCCCGGGCCGCCGGTGTCCCGGCCCGGCACACGGTCCTGGACTCTCCTGCCAAGACCCTCGCCGAGCTGCGGGAGGCGCTCGCCCTGGGCATCGCGGTCAATGTCGACAACCACGAGGAACTGGCCCGTATCGACCGGATGATGGCCTCGGCCCCGTCCACCGCGCCGATCGGGCTGCGGATCAATCCGCAGCTCGGCGGCGGCGCCATCGGCGCGATGAGCACCGCCACCGACACCTCCAAGTTCGGCGTCCCGCTGCGGGACGCGGGCGCCCGGGACTGGATCGTCCGGGCCTTCCTCGACCGCCCGTGGCTGACCCGGCTGCACGGCCACGTCGGCTCCCAGGGCATGCCGCTGGAGCGGATGGCCGAGGGCGTACGGGCGCTGTACGAACTCGCCGAGGAGGTCAACGAGAAGGCCGGCCGGGCGCAGATCACCACCCTCGACATCGGCGGCGGCCTGCCCGTCAACTTCTCGTCGGACGCCGTCTCCCCGACCTACCGCGACTACGCCGCCGTCCTCCGCTCGGCGGTCCCCGGGCTGTTCTCCGGGCGCTACGGCCTGGTCACCGAGTTCGGCCGCTCACTGCTGGCGAAGCACGGCACGGTCCTGGCCCGCGTCGAGTACGCGAAGTGGGCCGGCGGGCGCCCGATCGCCCTGACCCACGCCGGCGCCCAGGTCGCCACCCGTACCGTCTTCGCCCCCGAGTCCTGGCCGCTCCGGGTCGCCGCCTACGACGCCGCCGGCCGCCCCAAGACGGGCGCCCCGGTGCCGCAGGACATCGCGGGACCGTGCTGCTTCGCCGGCGACCTGGTCGCCGAGAACCGCCCGCTCCCGCTCCTGGAGTCCGGCGACCACGCCGCCCTCCTGGACACCGGCGCCTACTACTTCTCCACCCACTTCGCCTACAACTCCCTGCCCCGGCCGGGCGTGTACGGCTATGCGACCGCCCCCGACGGCAGCGTCCGCTTCGCCACGGTCCGCACCCCGCAGACCCTCGAAGAGATCACCGCGGAGAGCGGCGGCGCGCAGGCGAACGAGCTGCGGAGGCTCGGGCTGGGGTGACGACAGCCGGCCCGGCCGGCACCGCCCCCGCGGCTCACCCCGCTCACACCCCTCACGCTCCTCACACCCCTCATGCTCCTCACACCGCTCACTCCACGAACAGGCCCCGCTCCGCCGCCGTCGCGTCGAACTCCTCCAGGCGGGCCTGGGCGTCCGGGAGGGCGTCGCACATGGCCTCCAGGAGGACGCGGCCCAGGAGCATGGGGGCACAGGCCGTGTCGAAGGCCAGGCCGGTGCCGACCGGCGTCGGCAGGAGCAGGTCGGTGTGGTGGGCGACGGGGGCGAAGGCGCTGTCGGCGACGGTGACGACCGTCAGGCCGGCGGAACGGGCGTACTCCAGCGCGTCGACGACCTCGCGGGGGTGGCGGGGCAGCGCGAAGCAGATCAGGGCGGTGGCGCCGGCGCGTACCGCGGCGTCGATGCGGTCGGTGAGCATGGTGCCGCCCTCGTCCAGGAGCCGGACGTCGGGGTGGACCTTGCGGGCGAAGTAGGCGAAGCCGGCTGCCTGGGCGGTGGCGGCGCGCAGCCCGAGGACCGGCAGCGGGCGGGAGGCCGCGAGGAGCCGGCCGGCCTCGATCACCGGCCCGGGGTCGGCGAGGGCGTCGGAGAGGTGCCGGAGGTTGTCGATCTCCTCCTGAACGGCCTGCTGGTACTCGTTGTACGCGCCGGTGTCGCCGGGCTTCTCGGCGGGGGCGACATCGCGCAGGTGCCGGCGGAGCGCCGGGTAGCCGTCGAAGCCGAGGGCGACCGCGAAGCGGGTGACGGACGGCTGGCTGACCCCGGCCAGTTCGGCGAGTTCCACGCTGGAGAGGAACGGCGCGTCGGCGGCCCGCCGCACCATGCAGTGTGCGATCCGGCGCTGGGTGGGCGTCAGCCGGTGCCCCTCGAAGAGCCGCTGGAGGCGGGCGGCGGTGCCGGTGGTGGTGGCGGCGGTGGCGTCGGCGGGTGCGTCCCGCTCCGCGTCGCCGGCCGCACCGGGACGCACCGCTGGTGCCGTGCCGGCCGGCGCCGGACCCGTACGCCTCTCGTCGGCCGCGGCGGTGCGGCCACCGTTGTCCCCGCTCATCGCCTCTTCTTCCCGCCCCGGCCGGGGCCTTGTCGTGTGTCGACCGACTGTACGTAATTCCCGGCCCGAGCCGGTGCCGGCTCCGCGCCGGGGGCCGGATCCGGCCTCCTGCGGGCACGGGATCCGGAAGGCCCGGACCGCACCCCGCGGACGGACCGCGCGCCGCCGCCCGCCGTGGCCGGGCGCACCGCCCGCACCCCGTACGGCGCCCGCCCGGGACGCGTCGGCCCGCGTGCCACCGCCCGCCTCATCCCGCCACCCCCTCAGACCGCCGCCAGCCGGTCCAGCAGCGCCCCGGCCGCCGCCACGTCCTCCGTCAGCGGGCGGTCCGCCATCCGGGCGTCGAGGGCCCGGGCGGCGATCCGGAAGGCGGCGGCCAGCGGGACGTCCGGCTCGGGCTCCAGCGACCGCAGCCGCAACGCCCGTACGGCGGCCACGAGTTCGCAGGCCAGGACATGCCGGTAGGGGCGGCAGGCGCGCAGGGTCTGGCGGGCGGCCAGGGAGGCGAAGCTGGCCTGCTCCTCGACGCCCCGGGAGAGGACGGCGTCGCCGAGGGAGGCCGGGTGGCAGACCGCCCGCAGCTCGCCGAGCGCGGCGCCGGCGGCGTATTCGAGGATCATGACGCCCGAGCTGGCGGGGGCCGCGTCGCCCAGGAAGGGGCGCAGCCGGGTGAGGTCCGGTTCGGAGAGCGCGGCGAGCCGGGCGGTGGAGAGCCGGGCGGTCTGCAGGACGGCCAGCCGGAAGGCGTCCAGGGCGAGCGCGGGGTGCGCGGCGTAGAAGTTGCCGTGGTGGTAGGCGGCCCGGTCCTCGACGCTGATCAGGGGGTTCTCGGCGGCGGCGTTCAGTTCGACGGTGAGCACCGCGTCGAGCGCCTCGGCGGCGTCCAGGGCCGGGCCGTGGATCTGCGGGAGGCAGCGGAAGCCGTACGGGTCCTGGATGCGGCCCAGTGGCGGTGCGGGGCGGGCGGGGACGCCGGACAGGGCGCGGATACGGGCCGCGGCGGCGGCCGAGCCGGGGTGCGGTCGGGCGCGCACGACGGGCTCGGCGAACGCTTCGTAGGAGCCGCCGACGGCGAGGAGGGAGAGCGCGGCGACGGGGAGCGCGGCGGCCAGCAGGCGGCGCAGTTCGTCGAGGGCGAGCGCGGACTGGCCGAGGGTGAGGGCGTTGCTGCTGATCAGGGCCAGTGCGTCGTTGTTGTCGAGTGGGAGGGCGGCGGGCGGGTGGCCGCCGGGGGCACAGCGCCAGGGGTGTTCGCCGGCGAGCGCGAGACCGGTCTGGGCGAGGGCGGCGAGGTCGCCGGTGCCGACCGCGCCGTGTTCGTTGACGACGGGGTACGCGCCGGCGTCCAGGGCGGCGAGCAGGGAGGTGATGACGGCGGGGTTGAGGCCGGCGCCGCCCGCCAGCAGCTGGTTGGCGCGGACCGCGAGCATGGCGCGGACCTCGCGGCCGGGCAGCGGGTCGCCGATGGCGCCGGCGTGGCTGCGCAGCAGGCGCAGTCCGTGTGCGGCGTCGGCGGCCCCGACGTCCTCGGTGCGGTTGGCGCCGACACCGGTGCTGCGGCCGTAGACCCGGCCGGTGGCGGCGAGCCGGCGGGCGGGCCGCCAGGACTCCTCGGCACGGGCGAGGGCCTCCGGGTCCGGGGCGGCGGGGCGGGCGGCGCGCTCGGCGAGGGCGGCGACGTCGGCGGTGCGCAGCCCGCTGCCGTCGAGCGTGATGCGCCTGCCGGTGTCCGGCACGGGGGAATCCACGGTGCTCAACTCCCTTGTGCAGCGCCGTTCGCGGACGTGAGCCGGCCGCCTCGTTCCGTACGGTGAGCGAATACCGTGAGCGGATACGGTGGCGGAAGGGACAGGCGTGGGACGGGGCATCGCCACGGGCGGTGCCGCCCGCGCCGCACCCCCACCCACCGACCGGTATTCACTCACCTATGACTCTGCATGACATTATGCAGACAGGGCAAGGGGACGCGGTCCGCGGCTCCGGGCGGGCCGCCGTGGCGGCGGGAGCCGTCAGCCCTCGCGCCCCTCGTATTCCTCCCCGCACTTCTCCTCGTACTCCCCGTACCGCATCGGCAGCCCGAACAGCGGGAACAGCCGCTCGGTGTCCAGGAAGGAGTTGAGTGCGGTGATCCGCCCGCCGGCGCACTCGATGACCTGGATCGCCCAGGGCGTGCCGTCAGCGCGGTACTGCCCGAAGGCCGGCATCCCGTTCGCGGACAGCGGCACCAGGCGCGACCCCGCGCAGCCGCAGCCCGGCCCCAGCATCCACCCGATGACGTCCGCCCGGCCGCGCAGCCACAGCGCGTACGGGGGCATGGAGAGCGTGGAGTCCTCGTGCAGTACGGCCGTCAGCGCCGCCATGTCGAAGCGCTCGAAGGCGTCCACATAGCGCTTCAGCAGCTCCTGCTGCGCCGCGTCCAGCGGTTCCGCCGGGGCGCCGGCGGTGTCGCCGGACGCGGCCAGGGTGGCGCGGGCCCGCTGGAGCGCGCTGTTGACCGAGGCGACCGAGCTGCCCAGCAGCTCCGCGACCTCGCTCGCCGACCAGCTGAGCACCTCCCGCAGGATCAGCACCGCCCGCTGCCGGGGCGCCAGCCGCTGGAGCGCGGAGACGAACGCCAGCCGGACCAACTCCCGGGCGACCGCGGTGTCCGCCGGGTCCCCGGCCCGGGCCAGCACCCGCTCGTCCGGCACCGGCCCGATCCAGGTCGTCTCGGGCAGACCGGTCCCCACCGGTGCGTCCACACCCGACGGGGACGCGAGATCCATCGGACGGGCCCGCCGCCGGCTGCCCTTGAGCAGGTCCAGGCAGACGTTGGTGGCGATCCGGTACAGCCAGGACCGCAGCGACGCCCGGCCCTCGAACCGGGCGTAGCCGCGCCAGGCCCGCACCATGGTCTCCTGTACGGCGTCCTCGGCCTCGAACGCGGACCCGAGCATCCGGTAGCAATAGCCGGTCAACTCCGTGCGGTGCGCCTCCAGCCGGTCCGCCAACTCCCCCGGCACCGCCTGCCGTTGCGCACCGTCCGGCGCCGCGTCCCGGTCCGCCGCGGTGCCGTGCGCGCTCGTCGTGGACTGCTTCATGAGGACCCCGCCATTCCGCCCGTCTGCCGGCCGCCGGCATACGGGCCGCACGCTACCGGAGGGCCGGGCACCGGTCTCCTCCCCCGCCCCGCACCGCGCGACCGGTGCCGTGGAGGCCGCGGGCGGTGCCGCACGCCGCGGCGGCCCGGTGCTCCGGCAGCCGTGGCCCGACCCGTCGGACGGTTGCCGACAGTTCCCACAGGTCCCAAAAGTTCCTGGACGCCGCAGACGCCGCCAGACGCCGCCCGACGCCGTCAGACGCCGTCCGGCGCCCGCAGGGCCGAGCCCCGCTCCGAGAGGCGCGGGGCGCACAGGATCCGCTTGCGGCGGACCCGGCGGCCCTCGATGGCGGCCACCGCCAGCCGGGCGGCTTCCTTGGCGATCTCGGTCAGCCCCCAGTCGACGGTGGTCAGCGGCGGGGTGAGGACCCGGGAGACCGGGTGGTCGTCGAAGCCGACGACGGAGATGTCGCGGCCGACGGCCAGTTCGGCCTCGGCGGCGGCTGCGTAGACGCCGTACGCGATGGAGTCGGAGAAGCAGAAGACGGCGGTGGGCGGGGCGAGGCCGGCGGCGCCGGTCCGGCGGCGGCCGGCCGGGCTGTTGGTCAGCACCCGCCGGGCGACGCCGGTCGCCTCGCCCAGCTCCTGGGCGCAGGGCACGACCTGGACGTCGATGCCCAGCCGGTCGGCCGCCTCGCGCACATAGACGTCGGCGGGGCGGTCGGGGGTGGAGGGGCCGGTGGGGGTCAGCACGGTGACCCGGCGGTGGCCCAGACCGCGGAGGTAGTCCAGTACGGCGTCGATGCCGGCGCGGTTGTCGAAGAGCACCTCCCCCGCCGTACGGGCCTGGCTGAGCGCGTCGCCGATGGAGACCACCGGCACCGCCTCGGCGATCTTCGCCCAGCCCTCGGCGGACGGGTCGACGGGGGAGACCAGCAGGCCGTCGACGCGCTGGTCGCGCAGCTGCTTGGCGAGCGCCAGTTCGCGCTCCGGGTCGCCGCCGGCGTCGAGGATCAGCGCATAGCGGTCGCCGGCCAGCAGCTCGCGCCCTATGGCCGCCATCAGCTGCTGCTGCCACAGGTCCTGGAGGTCGCCGGCCAGCACACCGACCGTGCTGGTCCGGCCGCTGACGAGGGCGCGGGCGATCGGGTCGGCCTCGTAACCGAGTTCGGCGGCGGCCTTGCGCACCCGCTCCTCGGTCTCCTTGGAGACGTGCTTGCCGCGCAGCGCGTAGGAGACGGCGGCGGTGGAGAGGCCGGTGGCCTCGGCCACCTCGCGGAGGGTGGTGCGCTTGTTGGGCCTGGCCATGTCCGGAAGCCTACCCAAGGGGGGCGACTCGCACCGCGTGCGCCCTTGACAGCGCCTCCGGTTAATCGCTTCACTTAAACGCATCAGTGAATCGGTTAAGTAGTGACCGGGCAGCGATCCGGCAGCGGTCCGGAAGTGGTCCAGCGGTCAGTGATCCGGCAGGGGTCGGGTCCCTGGTGATGGACCCCCGGTCCCGATCTCGCCCCGCCCGGCCCCGAGGGAGGGCCCGTGCCCGCCGACGTCCACCAGCACATCTGGCCGCCCGAGTTCGTGGCCCTGCTGCGCGCCCGCAGCACGCCGCCGCGGCTGGACGGCTGGACGCTGCACCTGCCCGGCGAGCCGCCGTACGCCGTCGACCCGGCCGACCACGACATCGCCGCCCGTACCCGGCTCGCCCGCGCCGACGGCCTCGATCTGGCCCTGGTGTCGCTCTCCAGCCCGCTCGGCATCGAGTACCTGCCGCCCGAGGAGGCCGGGCCGCTGCTCGCCGCCTTCCACGACGGTGCGCTGGACCTGCCCGCCCCGTTCGGCGTCTGGGCCTCCCCCTGCCTGTCCGCCCCAGAGCCGGACCCCGGGTCGGTGCGCCGCGAACTGGCCCGCGGCTGCGCCGGGTTGCAGCTCCCGGCCACCGCACTGCTCGACGCCGCGGGCTGGGCGCGCTGCGCCCCGCTGCTGGACGCCGCCGCCGCGCTGGACAGGCCGCTGTTCGTCCACCCCGGCGCGGCGCCGCCGGCCCCCGCGGGCGCACCTCCCTGGTGGCCCGCCCTCGTCCCGTACGTCCAGCAGCTGCACGCCGCATGGTTCGCCTTCCGCGCCTTCGGCCGGCCGCGCCATCCGGGGCTGCGGGTCTGCTTCGCCGCGCTCGCCGGGCTGGCTCCGCTGCACGGTGAGCGGCTGGTGGCGCGCGGCGGCCGGGACCGCGGCCGGGTGGACCGCGACGCGTTCTACGAGACGTCCTCGTACGGGACGCGTGCGGTGGACGCGGTCATCCGGGCCGTCGGCATCGATGTCGTCGTCAGCGGCAGCGACCGGCCGTACGCCCGGCCCGCCGCACCGTCGGCTCCCGTGATCCCCGGCCTCGGCGGGGGCGCCGCCGGCCCTGCCCTGC
>NZ_KN708638.1:3279572-3339007 GCF_000805335.1 Streptomyces sp. CT34
CGGCCATGCCCTGCACACCGCCAACCCGGCCCGCCTGCTGGGCCCGACGAAAGGAGCCCGTCCATGACCAACCGCACCGCCCCGGCCGGCGCCGGCGACGTCCGCAGCGCCGGGGACGACGGCTGCGCAGCGCCGTTCGCCGCGCTGCCCGAGCGCACCCTCGACAGGCGCGAACTGCGGGCGCTGGTCGAAGCGTTGGCGGACCGCCCGGAGCTGTGGCGGGACCGGGTCGCGTTCTCCGACACCGAGCGTCATTACGCGTCCCTGCACCGCGACGCGTTCGTCGACGTCTGGCTGCTGTGCTGGACCCGGCAGAACGACACCGGCTGGCACGACCACGACCTCTCCTCCGGCGCGGTCCGGGTCGTCCAGGGCGTGCTGACCGAGTCCAATCCGCGGATCGGTGGCGAGCATCTGGCGACCATGTTCGGCGCCGGCGAGTCGTTCTGCTTCGGGCCCGACCACATCCACCGGCTGACCGGCGCCACCGACGACGCGGTCTCGGTGCACGCCTACTCGCCGCCGCTGTGGCGGCTGGGCCAGTACGACATCACCGGGGACGGGCTGCTGCGCCGGATCTCGGTGTCGTACGCGGACGAGCTGCGGCCGGTGGGCGCGGCGGCGGGCGACCGGCGGCCGGCGGGCGACACCCCGGCGGCCTGAGTCCGGGCCGCGCCCTCTCCCGCCGCGGCGATCCGGCACGGCGATCCGGCCGGCCATCCAACGCCGCGATCCCTCCCGGCTGTTGGCCTCCGCACGGCGAGCGCCGCCAGATCGCCCCGCTCGGCGGCGCGGACGTCTCCTGGCTGGTCGGCCTCGCTGGTCGGCCTCCCGGTGCCCGCGGTCCTGTACTGAACGGTCGCCCGCCGCGACACCGCACGCCTGGCCGCCCCGGAAGCCGCGCGGGGGCGGCAGACCCCCGCTGGACCGGGGGGCTAGCCCTACCGCGCCGCCGGCCGCCCGCCCGTAATCTGACCGCTATGGCGACACACGACCGCGATCTGAAGAAGGAACTCGACGCGACCCTCCAGACGCGCAAGGAACTGGGGCCGGAGTACGAGTCCGAGCTCGTGGAGTCCTTCCTGGAGAAGCTGGACCAGAACGTGGACCGACGGGTGCGGCGACAACTGGCCGAGCAGCAGATGCAGGTGGCGCGCGGGGTGCAGCCGCGCCGGACGGACGCCGGCGCCGAGTTCTGGCAGCGGTTCGCGGTAGCCGTGGTGTCACTGGTGCTGGCCATCCCGCTGTCCGCGATAGCCGTGGCCCAGGCCGGGCTGGTCGGCCTGGTGGTGTGCTGGGCCGGTGTCGTCGGCGTCAACGCCGTCCACGGCCTGGGGATGCCGCAGTTGCTGAAGGGCCGGGCACAGCGGCGCGACGGCGACTGGGACTGACGGGGACGGGACCGACCGGGACGGGGACCGACCGGGACCGACCGGTCTCCCGCCGTGGAAAGAGTATTGCGGGGACCGCCGCACCCCGGCCGGAGCCGGGGGCGGGACGACGGCGGTCCCCGCAGGAGACGCGAGCCGGGTCAGGGCCGGTGGTCGCATCCTGGCGATCGGAGGTCCGGGAGCCGCTCCGGAGGTCCTGTCGCCTGCCCATCAATGTGCCGGACGAGTGTTAAGCGTGTGCTGCCAGAACGTGACGCATACGTACACCTTGCGGCGACGGCCCTTTTCCTGACGGACACTTGACGCCGCGCCCAGTACCGCGCCCGACGGCTACTTGGCCACCCCGCGCGCCAGATAGGCCAGCAGGTCCTGCCGGCTCACCACGCCCTTCGGCTTGCCCTCGACGAGGACGATCGCGGCGTCCGCGTCCTCCAGCACCGCCATCAGGTCGGAGACCGCCTCGCCCGAGCCGACCTGCGGCAGCGGCGGGCACATGTGCTTCTCCAGGGGGTCGGACAGCGAGGCGCGCTGGGTGAACAGGGCGTCCAGCAGCTCCCGTTCGACGACCGAGCCGACGACCTCGGCGGCCATCACGTCGGGGTGCCCGGCGCCCGGCTTGACGATCGGCATCTGCGAGACGCCGTACTCGCGCAGCACCTCGATCGCCTCGCCGACGGTCTCCTCCGGGTGCATGTGGACGAGCGAGGGCAGCGCGCCCTCCTTGTGCTGGAGCACCTCGCCGACCCGGGCCGCGGTGCCGCTCTCCTCCAGGAAGCCGTAGTCGGCCATCCACTCGTCGTTGAAGATCTTGGAGAGGTAGCCGCGCCCGCTGTCCGGGAGCAGGACGACCACCACGTCGTCCGGGCCGAGCCGCTCGGCGACCCGCAGCCCGGCGACCACCGCCATCCCGCAGGAGCCGCCGACCAGCAGCCCCTCCTCCTTGGCCAGCCGCCGGGTCATCTGGAAGGCGTCCTTGTCCGAGACCGCCACGATCTCGTCCGCGACCGTGCGGTCGTAGGCGGTCGGCCAGAAGTCCTCGCCGACGCCCTCGATCAGGTACGGCCGCCCGGATCCGCCGCTGTAGACGGAGCCCTCCGGGTCGGCGCCGATGACCTTGACCCGGCCGTCGCTGACGTCCTTCAGATAGCGGCCGGTGCCGCTGATGGTGCCGCCGGTGCCGACGCCCGCCACGAAGTGGGTGATCCGCCCGTCGGTCTGCTCCCAGAGCTCGGGGCCGGTCGTCTCGTAGTGCGAGCGCGGGTTGTTGGGGTTGCTGTACTGGTCCGGCTTCCAGGCGCCGGGGGTCTCGCGCACCAGGCGGTCGGAGACGTTGTAGTACGAGTCCGGGTGCTCGGGATCGACCGCCGTCGGGCAGACCACCACCTCCGCGCCGTACGCCCGCAGCACATTGATCTTGTCCGTCGACACCTTGTCGGGGCAGACGAAGATGCACTTGTAGCCCTTCTGCTGGGCCACGATCGCCAGCCCGACACCCGTGTTGCCGGACGTCGGCTCCACGATGGTGCCGCCCGGCTGCAACTCGCCGGACTCCTCGGCGGCCTCGATCATCCGCACCGCGATCCGGTCCTTGACCGAACCTCCGGGGTTGAAGTACTCGACCTTCGCCAGGACGGTTGCCTGGATCCCTTGAGTGACGTTGTTGAGCCGCACGAGCGGGGTGTTGCCGACAAGCTCAATCATCGATTCGTAAAACTGCACGGTGGTCTCCGCGGTCGGGGGCACGCTCTCCTGCGCCCGTGCCGCCAGCCTATTGCCCACCTCCCCGAGGAGCCCGCGCGCCGGGTAACCGGCTCCATTGGGAGCCCGGTGCGTTGCGCGGGGCACCGGAACGGGCATCACCCCGGTGAGGAGTTCTTGCCCTTTCAAGAGCGCGTCCGGCCCCCGGGGCCGCGACGCGCCCGCACTGCACGGGGAGGTGCCCGGCCGATGGCGACGACGGTGACGACGGGGTCCAGGGCGAGGGTGGCACGGCGGATCGCGACCGCCGCCGCGTTCGGCGGCGGCGGGATCGGGCTGCTCGGCGTCGCCGCCGTCGGCGTGCTGCTGACCGAGGTCCGGCTGGCCCGCCGCACGGTCGGCGGCTCCAGCGACGTCCCGCCGTGCGCCGACGGCCGCTACGGCACGGCGTTCGAGGAGTACGGCGACCCCACCGGCCGGCCGCCGCTGCGGCTCGGCTTCCTCGGCGACTCCACCGCCGCCGGCCAGGGCGTCCACCGGCCCTCCCAGACCCCGGGCGCGCTGCTCGCCTCCGGCCTGGCCGCGGTCGCCGAACGCCCCGTCGACCTCCGCAACGTGGCCCTGCCCGGCGCCCGCTCCGACGACCTGGCCCGCCAGGTGGAGCTGATGCTGGCGGACGGCCAGGAGCCCCCGGACGTCTGCGTCATCATGATCGGCGCCAACGATGTCACCCACCGGCTGCCGCCCGCCCGGTCCGTACGGCATCTGTCGGAGGCGGTCCGCCGGCTGCGCGCGGCCGGCTGCGAGGTCGTCGTCGGCACCTGCCCCGACCTGGGCACCATCGAGCCGGTCAACCAGCCGCTGCGCTGGGTGGCCCGCCGGCTCTCCCGCCAGCTGGCCGCCGCGCAGACCATCGGCGTGGTCGAGAACGGCGGCCGGACGATCTCGCTCGGCGCGCTGCTCGGCCCGGAGTTCGAGGCGCGCCCCCGGGAGCTGTTCGGACCGGACAACTACCACCCCTCGGCCGAGGGGTACGCCACCGCCGCGATGGCGGTGCTCCCCACGCTGTGCGCCGCACTCGGCCTGTGGCCCGAGGAGGAGCGGCCGGAGCCGGCCCGCCGCGAGGGCATCCTCCCGGTCGAGCAGGCCGCCGCGCGGGCCGCCTCCGAGGGCGGTACGGAGGTCACCGCCTCGCGCGCCCCGTGGGCCCTGCTCAAGCACCGCAGGCGCCGTCAGCTGCCGGCCCCGGAGACCGCGGACCGGCCGTCCGTCACGGGCTGAGACCGGGCACCGGGGGCGTACGGGAGGACCCGGTGGCGGCCGTCAGCAAGCCCCGCCGGTGGCCGTACGGGAATACGCGACGGCCCCGCCGGGTTCCCATAAGCGCCCGCTTAGAAAAGAGGCCCGCATCACAGCGCGCACCCCGTGACCTCAGCACTACGTGCGGGTAACTTCCCACACAGTCCTGCCCGTCTGCCACCGACCCCGCCCCTCAACGAGGCGCTACGCGCCGCCTCTTCACCTTCGCCTCTTGGAGCCGTGTGATGCCCGAAGCCGTGATCGTCTCAGCCGCCCGCTCCCCGATCGGTCGCGCCTTCAAGGGCTCGCTCAAGGACCTGCGCCCCGACGACCTCACCGCGAAGATCATCGAGACCGCCCTCGCCAAGGTCCCCGAGCTGGACCCGACCGACATCGACGACCTGATGCTCGGCTGCGGTCTGCCCGGCGGCGAGCAGGGCCACAACCTCGGCCGCATCGTGGCCGTCCAGATGGGGATGGACCACCTCCCGGGCTGCACCATCACCCGCTACTGCTCCTCCTCGCTCCAGACGACCCGTATGGCGCTGCACGCCATCAAGGCCGGCGAGGGCGACGTCTTCATCTCGGCCGGCGTCGAGACGGTCTCGCGCAGCGTGAAGGGCACCTCCGACGGCCTGCCCGAAACCCACAACCCGTTCTTCGCGGACGCCGAGGCCCGTACAGCCGCCCGCGCCGAGCAGGAGGGCACGGACTGGCACGACCCGCGCGAGGACGGCCTGATCCCGGACGCGTACATCGCCATGGGCCAGACCGCGGAGAACCTCGCCCGCCTCAAGGGCGTCACCCGCCAGGAGATGGACGAGTTCGGCGTCCGGTCCCAGAACCTCGCCGAGAAGGCCATCAAGGACGGCTTCTGGGAGCGGGAGATCACCCCGGTCGAGCTCCCGGACGGCACGGTCGTCTCGAAGGACGACGGCCCGCGCGCCGGCGTCACGCTGGAGGGCGTCCAGGGCCTCAAGCCGGTCTTCCGCCCCGACGGCCTGGTCACCGCCGGCAACTGCTGCCCGCTCAACGACGGCGCCGCCGCGCTCGTGATCATGTCCGACACCAAGGCCCGCGAGCTGGGCCTGACCCCGCTCGCCCGGATCGTCTCCACCGGCGTCTCCGGCCTGTCCCCCGAGATCATGGGCTACGGCCCGGTGGAGGCCAGCAAGCAGGCCCTCCGGCGCGCCGGCCTGAGCATTTCGGACATCGACCTGGTCGAGATCAACGAGGCGTTCGCCGCGCAGGTGATCCCCTCCTACCGCGACCTGGGCATCGACCTGGACCGCCTGAACGTCAACGGCGGCGCGATCGCCGTGGGCCACCCCTTCGGCATGACCGGCGCCCGCATCACCACCACCCTCATCAACTCCCTCCAGTGGCACGACAAGCAGTTCGGCCTGGAGACCATGTGCGTCGGCGGCGGCCAGGGCATGGCGATGGTCATCGAGCGGCTGAGCTGAGCTGTAGCGGAGGGTGGGAGCCGGGTGCGAGGAACGAGTGCCCGGCACCCGCCCGCAGCGGAGGCGAAGTTCAGCGCGACCACGGGCACGCGCGGCTGAGCTGAGCTGTAGCGGAGGGTGGGGGTCGGACCCGAGGAACGAGTGCCCGGCACCTGCCCGCAGCGGAAGCGAAGTTCAGCGCGACCACGGGCGCGACCACGGGCATGCGCGACCGAGCCGGCCCGGCGCCGGGGCGCCGTCGAGGGTGTGCGGGAAAACGGACCAACTCCCGTTTTCCGCGCACCCTTCGCTGTTGTCCGCACACCGTCAGCGAGACCGCGTGACCCGGATCACCCGTTGACGAGATCGCGACCCAATCGCCGCCACGATTGTGACCAACATCCTGGGGCAGCGGCGTCCTTGCAGCTCAGGCAGGAGGCACTCTGGCATACGAGGCCCTGATGCCTGGCTATTTCGGGGCAAATTACACCGCGAAAGGTCGCCGACCATGGCCAGGCTGATGTAGGAAGTCGGGGAACAATCTGCTAACGGGAGTACGCCGGTGAGCGAGCCGCTACAGCGAGTGCGTGGGTCCGTGAGCGAGCGCGTCAAGGGGGGCACCCCGGCCGACGGCCGGGGGAAGTCCGAGCGAAGCGAGGTTTCGGCATGAGCGTCACCACCCTCGTCCTGCTGCTGGCCGCGGCCGTCGCGGTGGTGCTGGGCGCCGTCGCCCTGCACACCGCCCGTACGCTGCGCCGCCAGATCGGCGCGCTGCACGCCGACCTCGTCGCCGCCCGCGCGGACGCCGAGGCCCGCGCCGAGGACGCGCGGCTGGCCGCCGCGGCGATCCCCGCGGCCCGCGCCGTCCCCGCCGCCGAGACCCCCCTCGCCGATATACGCGCCGCCGTCGCGGACGCGCTGGCCGAGGAGCGGGAGCGCGAGCTGGCCGAGGCCCGCGCCTTCTGGGCCGCTCAGGAGGCCCGGGACTCCCTGAACACGGCGGACGCCCGATCGCTGTTCGGCGGGCTGGGCGGCCTCGGCGACGAGGGCCCGCTCGACGGCCGCGAGGGCCGGCGCGAGCTGCCCGAGCGGCCGGAGCCGGACCGGCTCGACACCCAGCCGTTCGTACCGCGCCAGGCCGATCTCGCGGGGCTGGAGCCGCTGCTGGGCCCGGAGGCGCTGGAGCCGCTGCCGGCACTGGAGTCCGTCGAGGCCCTGGAGTCCGTGGAGGCGCTGGAGGCTCTGGAGACGCCGGAGTTCGAGCCAGCCGAGGAGACCGAGTCCGCCGAGCTGGCCGCCGCCCGCCGGCGCCACCCCTCGCACCCGGACTTCTCCCCCACCCCGGCGATCGGCGACCACGAGCGCACCGTGGCGCGCCTGGAGGAGCTGGCGCGCGAGAGCACCCCGCTGGTCGATGTGCGCCCCGGCCCGCTGGGCACCCTGGACGTCTATGTCTTCGCCGACGGCACCACGCTGTGCCTGACCCCCGGGCACCGGGAGACCGCCGAGAGCGTCGCCGGCGCGCTGCACGCGGGCCAGGTTCCCGTCCTCCTGGGCGGCTCGGGTGTCTCCGGCGGCTACGCCCTGACGTTCTCCTGGGGCGAGGGCCCGGACGAGAACGTCTACATCCTCGCCGACCGGGTCATCGCCTCCCTCTGACCCGCCGCTGACCCGCCGCCCCGGCGACGGCCCGGACCGCCCGGGGCCCGTCCGGCCCCGGTCCGCCGGACCACCCCTGGCCCGCCGGACCGTCCTGACCTGCCGGACCGGTCCCGCCCCCCGAGCAGCCGGCGGAGGCCGTCGGACCGGCCCTAACAGCGTCCCGCCGCCGCCCGGACCCATCGCACGGCCTCCGCCAGCTGTTCGGCGGGGGCCACTTTCACGTCAGCTTCCGCCGCCGGGCCGGCGGCGTCCGGGGTTCCCGCGGCGGGCGACGCCGCGGCGACGCGCAGGGCCTCGACGAGATCGTGGCCGGCCACCGCCAGCTGATCCCCGACGGCGAAGATCCCGGCGTCCGGGAGCTCGTGGGGCCGCTGTCCGGGGCGTTCGATCAGCTGTGCGCGGGTCGCCAACTTCCGCGCCAGGGCGAGCCCTTCGGCCGCGGCCCCGCGGCGCAGGGCGCTCTGCGGCAGCGACCTCAGGCGGTCGGCGAGCGCGTCCACGGCGGTCTGCAAAGGCATCACGTCAAGCACGTCGTGAGCCTATGCGCCACTCCGGGGTGGTTGCCAATGCCCGAACGCTCAGGCACGGTGAGCGAAAGAACCAGCATCGACCGCGTCCGGAGGCGCCGATGTCCCAGCTCTTCTCCGAAGAGACCCACCGGAACATGCTCTCCCGTATCCCGCAGTGCACCGGCCGGGAAATCTCCGAATGGCTGCGCACCGTTGACGAAGGCCCCGCTCTCTTCCGCTTCGACGAAAAGGTCAGCTGGCTGCGCGGCGAACACAATCTCGCGCACGGACACGCCAAGGCGATCGTCCACGAACACGATCTCAGGCGGGCCGCCCGCAAGTTCTGATCCGGGCGCGGCCGTGCCCCCGGAATGCACGAAGGGCCCGCAGGCGGTCGCCTGCGGGCCCTTCGTGCTGTCCGCGCGATGCGCGGTCCGGTGTCAGTCGCGCAGGATCTGGATCAGCCGCAGCATCTCCCAGTAGATCCACACCAGGGTCAGGGTCAGGCCGAACGCGGCCAGCCAGGACTCCTCGCGCGGTGCGCCGTAGGCGATGCCGTCCTCGACGTGCTTGAAGTCCATGGCGAGGAACAGCGCGCCGAGGACCACGCCCACGATGCCGAAGACGATGCCCAGGCCGCCGCTGCGGAAGCCGAGGCCGTCACCCCCGCCGAACACCATGAACAGCAGGTTCACCAGCGACAGCAGGACGAAGCCCAGCGCCGCGATCATCACGAAGCGGGTGAAGCGTTCGGTGACCCGCACGATCCGCGTCTTGTAGGCGACCAGCATGGCGACGAACACCGCCATCGTGCCCAGCACCGCCTGCATCGGGGCGCCGTTCATCTTCGGCAGGTCGTTGATGAAGCCGCTGAGCGCGCCGAGGAAGACCCCCTCCAGCGCCGCGTAGCCCAGGATCAGCGCCGGGACCGGCTTGCGCATGAAGGACTGGACGAATCCCAGCACCATCGCGACCAGGCCGGCGCCGATGGCGAAGGCGAGCTGGCCGGTCAGGAAGATCCAGCCGACGGTGGCGCCGGCGATGACCGTGCCGAGTGTCAGTCCGGTGCGCGTGACGACGTCGTCCATCGTCATCGGGCGGGTCTGCGGGGCGTATTGCGGTGCGTACTGCGGCGCCTGGGTCGCGTACGGGTTGGCTCCGGCGTACGGGTTGGCGGCGCCCCCGGCCTGCGGCGGTGCGTTGAAGCCCGCGTAGCCGGTGTCGCGGCTGAACCCCCGTCGCGAGAAGACCGGGTTGCTGCTCCTCATCTCACTCCTCCATGGCCGCCCTGCGCGGCCTTGACGCAAGCGTAATGGCTTGGCAAAGACACGTCTCTCGTACCTGGGCAGGATCTTCCCCTGAAGTTACGGAGGACACATCTCCTGCCTGGAGGACGATCGGGAGGGCGCGGAGGTGCCCGTATCGGCGGGCGAGTTGCCGGCCGGCGCCGCCTTCGTCACATCTGCCGCTGTGTCATATGCCACTCCGCCGTCAACACCACGGCCGGGCAACCCCGCGTGCGGGTCCGGACAAACTCCGGGTAATCGATCTTTTCCCGTCGTCATCGAACGGGCATTTTCCCGCACCGTCAACTCCGGCGGTCCCGGGTCACCGGCATGATCGGAATCCGATAAATGTCTGATCGCGGGCACGGATGCAACCGATTGACCCCGGATGCCGTCATACCCACTAGCCGGAACCTGCCCTTCCTCGCGTACCACCCCGTCACCACCCGTAGCGGTCCGAGTGCGGGCGGTCGTAAACCCCGAGTGGCGATGGGGCTATTCTTGCCGGAAACAGCAGCGAAAGAGGGTTGAGGTGCCTGTGCCTGACGTCTCAGTAGTCGTCATTGTCTACAACGACGCCGACCGGTTGCCGACCGCGGTCCAGTCCGTGCTGGATCAGACACTCCGGGACGTCGAGGTGGTGATCGTCGACGATTGCAGCACCGACCGTTCTTTCGACGTCGCGCAGCAACTCGCAGCCACCCACCCCGAGCGGGTCAGAGCCTTCCAACTGCCGGAGAACAGCGGTGCCGGCGGCGAGCCGCGCAACGTCGGCATTCAGCACACCAGGGGACAGTACGTCATGTTCCTGGACAGTGATGACGTCCTGGAACACAACGCCTGTCGCAATATGCTGGAGGCCGCCGAGGAAACCGGTTCGGACATCGTCTCCGGCCTGTGCGTCCGACTGCACAAGGACACTCGTAACCAGAAGCGCGACGAGTGGTACTCCTGGTTGTATTCCACGACCCGCACGCTGGATTCCGTTACCGAATTGCCGGACCTTTTTGTGTGGGACACCCTTTCCACCAATAAGTGCTACCGCCGCGATTTCCTCGTCGAGAACGATCTCCGTTTCCCCAAGGGGATGTTCTACGAGGACCTGATGTTTATCGCCGATGCTTATCTCGCGGCGAAGCGGATCACGCTGATTCCCAATCAGGTCTACTTCTGGCACGTCCACGAGCAGGCCGCCGTGAAGTCGGTGACGAACCGTCGGCACGAGATGACCAATTACATCCACCGGCTCGAGGTCCACCGGCGCATTGACGCCCTGCTGGAGCAGCGCGGCCTGGCCGGCATGAAGCTCGCCAAGGACGTCAAATTCCTCAAGCACGACCTCGTGCTGCACCTGCGGGACCTGCCCTTCCGGGACGACGCCTACCGCCAGGAGTTCGCCGAGCTCTCCCGCGAGTACCTGGCGGGCATCGAGCCCGAGGCGTACGAGCGTGTCCTGCCGATCCAGGCCATCTGTGCCTACCTGCTCCAGAAGGGCGACTGGGACAACCTGATCCCGGCGGTGGACACCCTCATCAACCGCGACAAGGTCTCCTCGCCGCTCGCCCAGCACGACGGCCGGATCTACTGGTGCGACGGCCACTACGACGACGACTTCGGCCGCCGGGTGCTGGACGTGACCGACATCGGCTACCACGAGAAGCCGGTCAACCAGCTGTTCCTGCGCAACCAGATCACCCGGTTCTCCGAGGCGGGCAGCTCGGTCTCGCTGGCCGGGCGGATCACCAACCCGCTCGGCGTGATCCCCGAGGGCGCGAAGCTGAAGGCCGAGCTGGAGTTCAGCGCCCGCCGGCGCAGCCTCCAGTCGTTCACCTTCCCGGTGCGGACGGTGCGCCACGACGGCGACGCCGTCCACTGGGAGACCACCGCGGACATCACCGCGCAGCTGCGCCCGCTGGGCATCGTCGACACCATCTGGGACGTCCGGCTGACCCTGGACGTGAACGGCGCGCGCACCACGACCCGGCTCACCGTCTCCGACACCGAGCTGGCCGGCGGCCCGCTGCCGGTCCGGCCGCGGCTGACCCGGATGGTCGCCGACCACATCGAGCCGCATGTCTCCTCCAAGGGGCACCTGGCGTTCCGTCTGATCAGCGAGGGCCGCAACGCCGAGCGCGTCCAGGAGCTCATCAACAGGGGCGTGCGCGGCAAGCCGGGCACGCTGGCCAAGACCGGTTTCCGCAAGGCGAAGGCGCTGCGCAAGACCCTCACCTCCGGGGACAGCAAGCTCCGGGCGTACCACGAGGTGTTCAGCCGGCTGCCGGTCAAGAAGCGCACGGTGGTCTTCGAGAGCCACCTGGGCAAGCAGTACAGCGACAGCCCGCGCGCCATCTACGAGGAGATGCGCCGCCAGGGCCTGGAGTTCGAGGCGATCTGGTCGTACGCCGGGTCCCCGAAGGACTTCCCCAAGGACGCCACCCTCGTCAAGCGCTGGTCGCTGCCGTACCTCAAGGCGCTCGCGCAGGCCGAGTTCTGGGTGGACAACCAGAGCTACCCGCTCAAGCTGACCAAGCGCCCCGAGACCACCTACATCCAGACCTGGCACGGTTCGGCGCTGAAGAACATGGGCTTCGACCAGCCCTCGCTCAAGGCGCAGACCCGCCAGCAGCAGGCCGAGCAGCAGCAGTCGCTGGACCGCTTCGACCGGTTCCTGTGCCGGACCGAGCACGACGCGCGGACCCTGGCCAAGGCGTTCCGCCTCAAGGAGAAGACCCTGCTGCGGGTCGGCTACCCGCGCAACGACGCGCTGGTGCGGGCCCGGCAGCAGGAGGCCGAGCTGGGCCGCCGGGAGCGCGGTGCGCTGGCGGCGGAGCTGGGTATTCCGGCGGACAAGACCGTGCTGCTGTACGCGCCGACGTTCCGCAAGGCGGGCGGCCGGCACGGCCGGTTCGCCCTCCCCTTCGACGTGGAGCGCTTCGCCGACGAGTTCGGTGACCGCTACGTCCTGCTCGTGCGCTCGCACTACCTCAACCACGTGGTGCTGCCGCCGACGGTGCAGGGCCGGGTCATCGACGTGTCGGCGCGGCACGACATCACCCCGATCCTGGAGCTGGCGGACGGTCTGATCACCGACTATTCCTCGGTGATGTTCGACTACGCGCTGCTCGACCGGCCGCTGATGTTCTTCACCTACGACTACGACGAATATGTGCACGAGGGCCGCGGAACGTACTTCGATCTGCTGGAGCACGCGCCGGGCCCGGTGGTGCGCACCGAGGAAGATTTCTTCGAGACCATGCAGTCTTTCGAGACCCAGCAGCTGGAATACGCCAAGGACCGCAAGGAATTCGTCGCCAAGTTCGGGGAATACGACCGGGGCGACGCCGCACAGAGCATCGTCGACCAGTTCTTTGCGCAGTGGAGCCGTTGATGACCAAGTCGAACGCAGCCGGGCCGCGGGACATCTTCTTCGTCTCCAACAGCGTCAACGAGCTGGGCGGAATCACCAGTTGGTCGCACCAGATGGCGCGCCTGTTCGTCGAGCAGGGCCATCGCGTGCACGTCGTCGGCATCGTGCCGCCGCCCGAGGGGCGGGTCCACGAACTGGCCGCCGACCTGCCGTACGAGACCACCACGCTCTACGACGTGCATCCGCCGAGCGTCCGCCCCGTGCGCGGCCTCAAGGACAAGCTGAACCTCGTCGAGCAGCGCCGGCGGACCGCCCGCGAGGCCGGGATGCACGAGCAGGCGGCCAAGATGAGCGCGCTGTTCCGGGCGGCCCGGCCGGGCGGCATCGTGATCGTCACCCAGGTGTGGGCGATGGAGTGGGTCGCGCTCGCCGACACCGCGGGGCTCGCGGTCATCGGAATGAGCCACGAGTCCTTCGAGACCTGCCGCCGGTCGTCCCGCTTCGCCCGCGTCAAGCGGTTTTACCAGGACGTCGACCGGATGTTGCCCCTCACCCGCGAGGACGCCGACCAGTGGATCCGGCAGCGGATGGACAACGTCGGCTTCATGCCGAACCCGCTGCCGTTCTTCCCTGACGTTCCCTCGGACCGCGCCCGGAAGGTCGTGGCCAGCATCGGCCGGCTCCACGAGGAGAAGGGCGTGGACCTGCTCCTGGAGTCCTGGGCCAGGGTCGCCTCGCAGCACCCGGACTGGACGCTGCGGATCTACGGCTCCGGTGAGGAGGCCGACGCGCTGCGCAAGCAGGCGGCCGAGCTGGGGGTGACCAATTCGGTCGAGTGGATGGGCCGGACCAGCGATGTGGCCGGGGCGCTGCGGGAGAGCGCGGTCTTCGCGCTGAGCTCGCGCGGCGAGGGCTTCCCGCTGGCTCCCATGGAGGCGATGGCCACCGCGGTGCCGTGTGTGGCGTTCGACGTGGCGCCGGGTGTCCGCGAGATCATCACGGACGGCACGGACGGCTTCCTGGCGCCTCCGGGCAACGTCACCGAATTCGCCCGGCACCTGGACACACTGATGTCCGACAAGGAACTGCGGGACCGGATGGGCGAGGCGGCCCGGGAGAACATCCAGCGGTTCTCGACCGACGAGATTGTCGCCCGCTGGGAGGCGCTGTTCGCGCTCGTGGAGCGCTGAGCCGGCCCGGTTCTCAACGCCGCGGGCCGCCGGTTTTCACCGGCGGCCCGTTCTCGTTGAAAGTTCAGGTATGTTCTGGTCTTTGATCCCCGCTGCTCGCGGGGAGTGCCCGGAGCCGGACTTGAACCGGCACGGCCCGAAGGCCAGCGAGGTTTAAGCTCGCCGTGTCTGCATTCCACCATCCGGGCTTGGGGTCCCCCATGCCGCCTCAAAGAAGGCAGCACGAGCGTAGCCCGCGGCGCACGGGGCACATCGGCCGCTCATCCCGAGGTTGTCTTATTTTATTGGCAACTGAGGATGCATCAGCCACCGCCAGAGCCCCCGGCACATGCCTGATGCCCATGTTCGGCGTTGCGTGCCACGGCCAAATTCGAACCCGAATTGACGGAAAGTCGACGCCCGTCCGATGCCCCGTCGGCGCGCCGGCGGGCCCCTGCGGCGCCGTCCGCCGGTCGACCTTGAAGCCGTCACGGCATCAGGGTCCGACTCATACCCAGGGATGACGGAGCCGTTGTCGGCTAATCCCCTGGAGTGGTCCAAGGACGGTCACACGGGTTGACGTCCCGGCCCCTGTCCCTGCCGGACGATGGGATCCGTTGTTCTTCTGCCCGCTTCCCCGGCCGCCCGGCCGGCACCGAGGCGGTCGGTCCCCGTCCCGACAGGAGCCCCTTCCCGTGACCACCACCCACTCCGGCGTCAGCACCGCCGGCCGCAGCACCGCGGTGGCCGCCCGCGCCACGGATCTCACCAAGGTCTACGGACAGGGCGAGACCCAGGTGGTCGCCCTGGACGCGGTCTCGGTCGACTTCCGCCAGGCCCAGTTCACCGCGATCATGGGCCCCTCCGGGTCCGGCAAGTCGACGCTGATGCACTGCATGGCCGGTCTGGACTCCATCTCCGGCGGCTCCGCACGGATCGGCGACATCGAGCTGACCGGGCTCAAGGACAAGAAGCTCACCCAGCTGCGGCGCGACAAGATCGGCTTCGTCTTCCAGGCGTTCAACCTCCTTCCGACGCTGACCGCGCTGGAGAACATCACCCTGCCCATGGACATCGCGGGCCGTAAGCCGGACCGCGCCTGGCTGGACCGCGTCGTGGAGACCGTCGGCCTGTCCGGCCGCCTCAAGCACCGCCCCAGCCAGCTCTCCGGCGGCCAGCAGCAGCGCGTCGCGGTCGCCCGCGCGCTGGCCTCCCGGCCCGAGATCATCTTCGCCGACGAGCCCACCGGAAACCTCGACTCCCGCTCCGGCGCCGAGGTCCTGGGCTTCCTGCGCAACTCCGTGCGCGAGCTGGGCCAGACCGTGGTGATGGTGACCCACGACCCGGTCGCCGCGTCGTACGCCGACCGCGTCATATTCCTCGCCGACGGCCGGATCGTCGACGACATGCCCAACCCCAGCGCCGAGATGGTGCTGGAGCGGATGAAGGGCTTCGACGCCAAGGGCCGTACGAGCTGACCGACAGCAGCCGACTCCGCCACCCCGGACCTCTCCTCCAGGACTGACCCACTCATGTTCCGTACCGCCTTGCGCAATGTGCTCGCGCACAAGGCCCGGCTGCTGATGACCGTTCTCGCCGTGATGCTCGGCGTGGCCTTCGTCTCCGGCACCCTGGTCTTCACCTCGACCGTCTCCGACGCGTTCCAGTCCAGCTCCCAGAAGGGCTTCGACAACGTCGACGTCGCCATCCAGCGGCACTCCTCCGACCCCGCGGCCGGCGCCCCCGGTGCCAGCGGCGCACCCGGCGCGCCCTCCCCGCTCGACCAGAAGCTGCTCGACAAAACCGCCCGGCTGCCCGGCGCCGCCTCCGCCACCGGCACCGTCTCCGGCTTCACCGCCATCGCCGACAAGAGCGGCAAGCTGATCGGTGACGGCTTCACGACCCGCGGCAGCAACTACTTCCCCGGCAAGGACGGCAAGGACGCCCGCTATCCGATGCGGGACGGCGCCGCCCCCAAGGGCGCCGACCAGTTCGCGCTGGACGCCCACACCGCGGACCGGGCCGGCTACAAGGTCGGCGACACCGTCCGGATATCCGTCGACGGACCGGTCCGCGAGCAGAAGCTGACCGGCGTCTTCACCACCGACGACGGCACCGTCGCGGCCGGCGGCAGCCTCGCGCTGTTCGACACCGCCAGCGCCCAGAAGATGTTCGCGACGCCCGGCGAGTTCAGCGAGATCGACGTCAAGGCCGCACCGGGCACGTCCCAGACGGCCCTGAAGGACGCGGTCGAGAAGGTGCTGCCCAAGGAGGGCGCCGAGGCGACCACGGGCAAGCAACTCGCCGACGACCAGGCCAAGATGATCGCCCAGAGCATGGACGGCATGAAGACCGGCCTGCTGGCCTTCGCCGGTATCGCGCTCTTCGTCGGCGTCTTCATCATCGCCAACACCTTCACCATGCTGGTCGCCCAGCGCACCAAGGAGCTGGCGCTGCTGCGCGCGGTCGGCGCCAGCCGCCGCCAGGTGACCCGCTCGGTGCTGATCGAGGCGTCCGTGGTGGGCGCGGTGGCCGCGGTGACGGGCCTGGTGGCCGGTATCGGCATCGGCGCCGGACTGCGTGCGCTGATGAGCAGCACCGGTGCGAAGGTGCCGGACGGCCCGCTGGTGATCTCGCCGTCCACGATCCTCACGTCCCTGCTGGTCGGCATCATCGTCACGGTCCTGGCCGCCTGGCTGCCGGGCCGTCGGGCCGCGAAGATCCCGCCGGTCGCCGCGATGAACAGCGTGCACGCCACCGCCACCACCAAGTCCCTGGTGGTCCGGAACACCATCGGCGCACTGTTCGCCGGCGTCGGTACGGCCGCGGTCCTGGTCGCCACGGGTATGTCCGACGGCAAGGCGACCATGGCCGCCGGTGCCGCGCTGCTGCTGATCGGCGTGTTCATCCTGACGCCGCTGCTGTCCCGCCCGCTGATCGCCCTCGCGGCCCCCGTGCTGCGGATGTTCGGGATCTCCGGCGTCCTCGCCCGGCAGAACGCGGTCCGCAACCCGCGCCGGACCGCCGCCACGGCCTCCGCGCTGATGGTCGGGCTGACCCTGATCACCGGTCTGACGGTGATCGCGGGCAGCGTGCAGCAGGGCATCGACAAGATGGCCACCGCCTCCCTGAAGGCCGACTACGTGGTCTCCATGGCGAGCCGGACCCCGCTCTCCCCCGACGTGGCGAAGAAGATCGCCGGCCTGGACGAGGTCACCGCGTCCAGCCCGCTGCGCAACTCCCCGTCCCGAATAGGCACCGGCACCGAGTATCTGACCGGCGTCAACGGCAAGGACTTCGGCAAGCTCACCGCGCTCGACTTCACCTCGGGCTCCCTCGGCACCCTCGGCGGCGACCGTGCCGTCGTCGACGACGGCACGGCCAAGGAGAAAGGCTGGCACACCGGCTCCCGCTTCCCGGTGACCTTCGAGGACGGCAAGCAGGGCACGCTCACCGTCGCGGGCGTCTACCAGGGCAACGAGATGATCCACGGCATCATCCTCGACAACGCCACCCTCGCCCCGCACCAGAAGCACGCCACCGATATGCAGGTGATGGTCAAGACCAAGGACGGCGCGACCGCGGCGTCCAAGGACAAGCTGGTCACCGCGCTCGGCAAGAACCCGGCGATCACCGTCGCCGACAAGAAGGACGTCTCCAACGCCATCGCCCAGGTCTTCACCCTGATGCTGAACATGCTCTACGGCCTGCTGGCCATGGCCGTGATCGTCGCGGTGCTCGGCGTCATCAACACCCTGGCGATGTCGGTCTTCGAACGGGCGCAGGAGATCGGCATGCTGCGCGCCATCGGCCTGGACCGCCGTGGCATCAAGCGGATGGTGCGCCTGGAGTCGCTGGTGATCGCGCTCTTCGGCGGGGTGCTGGGCATCGGCCTGGGCGTGTTCTTCGGCTGGGCGGCCGGCGAGCTGATCGGCGGCTCGCTGCCGACGTACCAACTGGTGCTGCCCTGGGGCCGGATGGGCGTCTTCCTCGCCATGGCCGCGGTCGTGGGCGTGCTGGCCGCGCTCTGGCCGGCCCGCCGGGCGGCCCGGCTGAACATGCTCCAGGCGATCAAGGCCGAGTAGCCACGGCAGGTAGTCACAGCAGCGGGATCGCGGGGCCGCCGGCACGGCCCGGCGCACGATCCGATCCCGGAAGGGCCGGAGGGCCCCGGCACCACGGCATCCGTGGCACCGGGGCCCTCCGGCCTGTCCGAGGGGTCGGGGCCGGGGCCCGCCGCGCGGCCCCGCGGACGGCCCGGGGAGGTCGCGCGGCGCCCCCCTGTCAGCCCCGCCAGTCGCGCGCCCGCAGGCGCATCCCGGCGGCACCGGAGTCCGGCGTACGGACCGCCAGCACCTGGTTGACCCCTATGCGGTTCCGCTCGAACGACAGCGCCGACGCGGCCATGTAGAGCCGCCAGACCCGGGCCCGCCCGGGGGAGGTGAGGCGTACCGCCGCCGCCCAGTGCGCCTCCAGATTGGCGACCCACTGCCGCAGCGTCAGCGCGTAGTGCTCCCGGATCGCCTCCACGTCGCGCACCTCGAAGCCGGCCTCCTCCAGCTGGCCGACGGTCCGCCCGACCGGCGCCAGCTCGCCGTCCGGGAAGACATAGCGGTCGATGAACTCATCGACGTGGTACGCCTCCTCGTCGGCCAGCGGACGGCGGGCGATCTGGTGGTTGAGCAACCGACCGCCGGGCTTCAGCAGGGCGTACAGGGCGCTCGCGTACTCCGCGTACCGGGCCCGGCCGACGTGCTCGGCCATGCCGATCGAGGAGATCGCGTCGAACGGCTCGTCATGGATCTCGCGGTAGTCCTGCACCCGGATCTCGACCCGGTCGGCGAGCCCGGCATCGGCGATCCGCTTCCGGGCGTAGCCGGCCTGCTCCTCGGAGAGCGTGATGCCGACCGCCCGCACGCCGTACTCGCGGGCGGCGTGCAGCACCATCGAGCCCCAGCCGCAGCCCACGTCCAGCAGCCGCTGGCCCTCCTTGAGGCCGAGCTTGCGGCAGATCAGGTCGAGCTTGTCGCGCTGGGCGTCCTCCAGGGAGGCGGCGCCGCCTTCACCGGTCCCCCAGTACGCGCAGGAGTAGACCATCGACGGGCCCAGCACCAGCTCGTAGAAGTCGTTGCCGACGTCGTAGTGGTGGCTGATGGCCGCCTTGTCGCGCAGCAAGGTGTGCAGCGGGCCGCGGCGCGGCCGGGCCTCCTCGGCGGGCGGCGCGGGCGGGACCGGTGCGCCGGCCAGGGACAGCAGCTCCCGGGCGGCGGCGCGGATCTCGGGGCGGGCCAACGCCCGCAGGCCGGCGGCGCGCCGCGGCTTGGGGGCATTGGCGGGGCGCTCCCAGACCAGTTCGGCGAGCAGGTCGAGCGCCTCGTAGAGGTCGCCGTCGACGTCGATGTCGCCGGCCACCCAGGCGCGGGCCAGGCCCAACTCGCCCGGTTTGAAGAGCAGATGGCGCAGCGCGCGGCGGTTGCGGAGCACCAGCGCGGGTGCCCCCGGAGGGCCGGACTCGCTACGGTCCCAGGCGCGGATCCGCACCGGGAGCGGGGCTCCCAGCACCTTCTCGGCGAGCTTGGTGAGCCGTACCGCGGCGTCGGCCATGTCGCACACCTCCGTGTTGACGAGTCGGGCAAAGAAGTTTCACCCACCACGTAAACATCAAGTGGGCGCCCAGATAGTCCCGTTCGCCAGCAAGAGAACCGCAATACGTCCGGTTTCGGCCACACCGGACACGCCAAAGGGCGCCCGCCCCACGGATGGCGGACGCCCTTCGGGCTGGTCGGAGTACCGACCGGAGATTCAGGAAGCCTTGGCCTTCGGCTTGTCACCACCGGCCGCTGCGGCCGGGGCGGGCGCCGGCTTGGCCGCCTCGTAGAACTCCTCGCGGGGGTTCTCCATGGCGCCGAGCGAGACCACCTCACGCTTGAGGAACATGGCGAGGGTCCAGTCGGCGAAGACCCGGATCTTGCGGTTGAACGTCGGCATCGCCATGCCGTGGTACGCGCGGTGCATGTACCAGGCGAGACGGCCCTTGAGCTTGATCTTGGTCTTGCCCATGACGATCATCGCGACGCCCTTGTGCAGACCCAGACCGGCCACCGCGCCCTTGTTGGCGTGGCTGTACTCCTTCTGCGGGAAGCCGCGCATGCCGGACACGACGTTGTCGCCGAGGACCTTGGCCTGCCGCAGCGCGTGCTGCGCGTTCGGCGGGCACCAGGCGTTCTCGTTGCCGGCCTTGCGGCCGACCACGTCGGGGACCTGGGCGTTGTCGCCGGCCGCCCAGATGTAGTCGGTGCCCTGCACCTGGAGGGTGGCCGCGGTGTCGACGTGGCCGCGCGGGCCGAGCGGCAGGCCGAAGCGGGACAGCACCGGGTTCGGCTTGACGCCGGCGGTCCACACGATGGTGTTGGAGACCACCTCGAGGCCGTTGTCGAGGACGACATGGCCGTCGACGCAGGACTTCATGCTGGTCTTGAGGTAGACCTCGACGCCCCGGGACTCCAGGTGCTCCTTGCCGTAGGCGCCGAGCTTCGGACCGACCTCGGGAAGGATCTTGTCCGCGACGTCGACCAGCAGGAAGCGCATGTCCTCGCGCTTGACGTTCTTGTAGATCTTCGCGGCGTCGCGGGCCATGTCCTCGACCTCGCCGACGGTCTCCGCACCCGCGAAGCCGCCGCCGACGAAGACGAAGGTCAGCGCCTTGCGGCGGACCTCCTCGTCGGTCGTCGAGTCGGCCTTGTCCAACTGCTCCAGGACATGGTTGCGCAGGCCGATGGCCTCCTCCACGCCCTTCATGCCGATGCCGTTCTCGGCCAGCCCGGGGATCGGGAAGGTACGGGAGACCGCACCCATCGCGATGACCAGGTAGTCGAAGGGCAGCTCGTACGCCTCGCCGACCAGCGGCGCGACGGTGGCGACCTTGCGGTCCTGATCGATGGTGGTGACCCGGCCGGTGAGGACCTCCGCCGTGGGCAGCACGCGCCGCAGCGGAACCACGACGTGGCGGGGAGAGATGCTGCCGGCCGCAGCTTCAGGGAGGAAGGGCTGGTACGTCATGTACGAGCGCGGGTCGACGACCGTGACGGTCGCCTCGCCGTACCGCATCTTCTTCAGAATGCGGCGCGCCGCGTACAGGCCTACGTACCCACCGCCTACAACGAGGATCCTGGGACGCTCCGTGGTGCTCATGCAATCGAGTATCCACCCCCACATGGGGGGTCGCTCGTGAGCCCCTTCACAAGAATGTTGGGGGCGTCTGCTACACTCCGCCGGCTCCGTGACCGACGCCATAGCGAAGTCGGGGAACCACGGTGTAACGCGACACGTTGGAGACCCCCGTTGATCAGGGCTTGTCCCGTCGCACACCGCCGAACCACACCTCGTGTGCACACTCGCGTAACACAGCGGAGACACACCGCGGACCCGGCAATTCGCGGGCGGGAGGGTCCTAGGACCTTCGAATGAGGGTCGGACGGACGGATAGTTCGCCCATGAGGCGGGTTTTTCATGTGAAGGATTTCACGAACTTTCTTTCCGGCGGTCCGTCCGGAACCCCCGCGACCCGCCTGAAGGCCGCTCAGACGGCGGCTGATCCGCTCAAAATCCCACTCAGCGGGGGCGGTTGCCGTGCCGGGCGCCGCCCGGCGGCACCGGCCGCCGGGACGGTCCCCGGCACGGCGAAGAGGCCGGGGCGGGGGTCAGACCATGCTCCAGGCGATGCCGTCCAGAATGTCGTGCTCGCTGACCACGACCTCCTCGGCGCCGATGCGCTCCATGATCGACAGGAGGACGAGGGCGCCGGCGCCGATCACGTCGACCCGGCCGGGGTGCATGACCGGGCTGGCCGCGCGTTCGGCGTGGGTGGAGGCGAGCAGGTCCCCGGTGATCTCGCGGACCTTGGCGAGGGAGATCCGGGAGTGGTGGATGGCCGCGGAGTCGTAGTGGTCCAGGCCGAGGGCGATGGCGGCGACGGTGGTCACCGAGCCGGCCAGGCCGACCAGGGTGCCGGCCTCGCTCAGCGGGACGGTCTCCTCGGCGCGGTCCAGGGCCGCGGCGATGTCCGCCTTTATAGCGGTGATCTGGCCGGGGGCCGGCGGGTCGCTGATCTCCCCGCCGTGGACGAGATGGCGCTCGGTCATCCGGACGCAGCCGACGTCGACGGAGCGGGCCGCCCGTACGGAGCCGTCGCCGAGGACGAACTCGGTCGAGCCGCCGCCGATGTCCACGACCAGGTAGGGCGGTGCGATATCGGGGCGGCCGGTCAGTTCGCGGGTGGCGCCGGTGAAGGAGAACTCCGCCTCCTGGTCGCCGGTGATCACCTCGGGCTCGACGCCCAGGATGTCGACGACGCCGCGGACGAAGTCCTCGCGGTTCTCCGCGTCGCGGGAGGCGGAGGTGGCCACGAACCGGATCCGCTCGGCGCCCAGGCCCTTGATCACCGCGGCGTACTCGCGGCAGGCCGCGAAGGTGCGCTCCAGCGCCTCGGGGGCCAGCCGGCCGGTCCGGTCGACGTCCTGGCCGAGCCGGACGATCTGCATCCGGCGGTCCAGGTCCTTGAGTTCACCGGTGCCGGGGTCCAGGTCGGCGACCAGCAGCCGGATGGAGTTGGTACCGCAGTCGACGGCGGCGACCCGCTTCACTTGGCGTCTCCTTCGGGGGCGTCGGAGGTTTCCGAGGTGTACCGGGTCGCGGCGGCCGGGGACTGCGCGTCCTGCGGGGCGTCGGCGCACGGGGACACGCAGGGGCCCTTGCGCCACCACTCCGGGAGCATCGCCAGGGCCTCGTCGCCGAGCGGGTTGACGCCGGGCCCGGCCGCCAGCGAGTGGCCGACGAGCACGTGCAGGCACTTGACCCGGTCGGGCATGCCGCCCGCGCTCGGGAAGCCCTGGAGCACCTCGATCTCGTCCCGGCGCCGGATGTAGTCCTCGTGGGCCGCGCGGTAGGCGGCGGCCAGCTCCGGGTCGGCGGCCAGCCGCTCGGTCATCTCCTTCATCACGCCGTTCGCCTCCAACGTGCCGATCGCGGAGGCCGCGCGCGGGCAGGTGAGGTAGTAGAGCGTGGGGAAGGGCGTGCCGTCCTCCAGGCGCGGTGCGGTCTCCACGACGTCCGGCTGCCCGCAGGGGCAGCGGTGCGCGATGGCGCGCAGGCCGCGCGGCGGGCGGCCGAGCTGCTCCTTGAAGGCGGCGATGTCCGCGGCGGTGGGCTCGGTGGGCTCGGTCTGGGGCGGAGGCGTTTCCATGGGCGCTTTCGGTGAGGGCGGCGGGTTCTGGTCCGGCCGCGGCAGTGCCGGACGGGGCGGCGGACCGCCCCGCGGGGCCGGCCGGCCGCCGGGCTCGGTGCGTACCGCCGCGGGGGCGTGCGGGTGGGGCCGTGCGGACGGTCCCGGTGTCGACAGTACGGGCTACCGCTGGTCCGCGGCGTCGACACCGTCCCACAGCTTCTCGTACCAGGGCTGCTGCGAGGCCGCCGACCCCTTCGGTGCCGGGCGTACGCCGGAGCCGTCCTGGACGATGTAGCCGGTCTCGCCCGGCATGACGTAGTGCAGATGCCGGCGGGCCTGCTGCCGGACGTACTCCGGATCCTGCCAGCGGTCCTTCTCGTCGCGCAGCCGGTTCAGCTCGGCGCCGGCGTCCTGGGCCTTGCGGCGCTGCTCGGCGATGTCCGAACGCTGGGAGATGTACTGCCTTATCGGGTACGCGAGGGCGACGACCAGGGAGCACATCACCAGCGCCAGCAGGGCGGCGCGGCCGGTGAGGCGATTGCGCCGCGGGCGCCGCTTGGCGCGGTAGACGCGGGCGGCGGCCTGTTCGCCGAGCGCCTTGAGCCGGGTCGCGGTGGAGAACCGGTCCGCGGGCACGTGGCCTCGCCTCCCCTTCAGATTCCGTCGTGCCGCCGTGTCGCCACAACGACGTACGTCCCCGGCAACGGTACGGGACCGGTGCCGGGGACGCTTCGCTTCGCTCCGCCTTTGCTCCTTTATTGAGTCCTTGGGGGCAAAGCCCGGAAGTGCCGCGGCTGGGGTCGTCAGCCCCGGCGGTGTCGTTCCGTCAGCCCGTGAGGCGGGGGACCGCCGGGCGTTTCAGGGCGTCAGCCCTTGAAACGCGGGAAGGCGCTGCGGCCCGCGTAGACCGCGGCGTCGTCGAGGATCTCCTCGATGCGCAGCAGCTGGTTGTACTTGGCGACGCGCTCGGAGCGGGCCGGGGCGCCGGTCTTGATCTGGCCGCAGTTGGTGGCGACGGCGAGGTCGGCGATGGTGACGTCCTCGGTCTCGCCGGAGCGGTGCGACATCATGCACTTGAAGCCGTTGCGCTGGGCCAGCTCGACGGCGTCCAGGGTCTCGGTCAGCGAGCCGATCTGGTTGACCTTCACCAGCAGGGCGTTGGCGGAGCCCTCCTCGATGCCGCGGGCCAGGCGCTCCGGGTTGGTGACGAACAGGTCGTCGCCGACCAGCTGCACCTTGGCGCCGAGCTTGTCGGTGATGACCTTCCAGCCGGCCCAGTCGTCCTCGAACAGCGGGTCCTCGATGGAGACCAGCGGGTAGGCCGCCACCAGCTCCTCGTAGTACTCGGTCATCTCGGCGGCCGAGCGGTCCTTGCCCTCGAACCGGTACTTGCCGTCCTTGTAGAACTCCGAGGCGGCGACGTCCAGGGCCAGCGCGATGTCCTGGCCGGGGGCGTAGCCGGCCTGCTTGATGGCCTCCAGGATGAGGTCCAGGGCCTCGCGGTTGGAGCCGAGGTTGGGGGCGAAGCCGCCCTCGTCGCCGAGGCCGGTGGACAGGCCGCGCTCCTTGAGGACCTTCTTGAGGGTGTGGTAGACCTCCGCGCCCCAGCGCAGCGCCTCGGAGAAGGACTCCGCGCCGATCGGGGCGATCATGAACTCCTGGATGTCCACGTTGGAGTCGGCGTGCGAGCCGCCGTTCAGGATGTTCATCATCGGGACCGGCAGGATGTGCGCGTTCGGGCCGCCCAGGTAGCGGAACAGCGGCAGGTCGCTGGCCTCGGCGGCGGCGTGCGCGACGGCGAGGGAGACGCCGAGGATGGCGTTGGCGCCGAGCGAGCCCTTGTTGTCGGTGGCGTCCAGGTCGAACATCGCCTGGTCGATCAGCCGCTGCTCGGTCGCGTCGTAGCCGACGAGCTCCGGGCCGATCTGCTCGATGACGGCGAGGACGGCCTTCTCCACGCCCTTGCCCAGGTAGCGGTTGGGGTCACCGTCGCGGAGCTCGATGGCCTCGAAGGCGCCGGTCGAGGCACCGGACGGCACGGCGGCACGCCCGGTGCTGCCGTCGTCGAGGCCGACCTCGACCTCGACCGTGGGATTACCTCGCGAGTCGAGAATTTCGCGGGCTACGACGACGTCGATGGACGGCACGTTGTCTCCTTCATGGGTGTCTGGAGTTCTGCAGCATGAGCCTAACGGCCCCGGACGGATCCGCTCGCCCTCGGCCCGCTCCATGGGACGGAAAAACCCAACAAGCAGGGCAAAGGCCCAGTTCACGGGAGGTTCAGGCACATTGTTCGCTGAGCGGGGAAAGCGGTGGAAGCCGGCCGTCGGCCGGGCGGCGCGACGCCACGGACGCGGCGCCATGACGTCATGACGTGGTGACGTCATGGAGAAGCCCCGCCGCGGCGCGCTCGGGGGAAGTACGCGCCGGGGCGGGGCAGGCTCGGACGGCCGGTCCGGACCGGGTCCGGCTCACGTTCGGCTCGGGCTCAGGAGGCCGGGCCGGCCGAAGCGGCTCAGACGCTGAGCTTCTGGCCCGGGAAGATCAGGTTCGGGTTGCCGCCGACGACCGACTTGTTGGCCGCGTAGAGCGACTTCCAGTCGGTGCCGTGCGCCTTGGCGATCTTCGCGAGGGTGTCGCCGGGCTTCACGGTGTAGGTCTCACCGGAGCGGTGCGAGGGCTGCGGGGCCGACTCGGCCTTCTCGCGGACCGGGGCGGACTTCTTGGTGGTGCCCTCGGTCTTCTTGTGGGTCTCGGTGGTGCCCTGGCTCTTCTTGGCGGTGGAGCCGGACGGGTCGACGTTGGCGGCCGGGCCACCAGCGGTCAGGTTGCCGGCGCCGGCGCAGGACCAGGCACCCGGGCCCTGGATGGCGAGCAGCTTCTCGGCGACGGCGATCTGCTGGGCCTTGGTGGCCAGGTCGGCGCGGGCCGCGTACTTGGTGCCACCGGCGGCGGCCCAGCTGGAGTTCGAGAACTGGAGGCCACCGTAGTAGCCGTTACCGGTGTTGATCGACCAGTTGCCGCCGGACTCGCACTGGGCGACCTTGTCCCAGGTGGCGACCGAGGCCGCGGAGGCGGAGGTGGCGCCCATCAGCGGGACGGCGACGGCGGCACCGGCGACACCGGCCAGGGTGGCGACGCGGACGGCCTTGGAGCTGCGGCGGTGCTTGCCCTTGTTGATCAGCATCGTGTGTTCGTTTCCTCACCGACGCCTGCGAGGTGAGCTGTCGGGTTCGGGCCATGTGAGTTGCCCGGCCGTGTGTGCTGCACACATGGCTTCACCCCAAGCCGGCTGACCCGCTTTCACGGGCGGGGCCGGCGCTTACCTTGGGTCCCCCGCTCCTGCCTTCGGCGCTTGCGCGACGGTTACCTCCGACCGCCGGCAGGATTCGGCGTGCGATCGAAGAACTCGCTTTGGCGAGCGGTCATGACCGTAAGCAGTAATCCGCTTGGTGTTCAAACCCCATGTTCTGAACCAAGTTGACCGTTTTTGATCATCAGGGGTGGCATTTCCGCAGGTCGGCACCGGTATGGCAGCGGGGGGCGGGACCGGACCCGCCCCCCGCAACGAGAGCCTTGTCTCACTTTGAAGAAAACGGACGAACCGGCGGTAACTAGCCTTCTCCGTGCCCGAGATCGAGCAGCTGACCAGGCTGAATCAGGTCCGCGTCGGCTCCGACGACGTCCTTGTTGCGCTCGTAGAGCGCGGGCCAGCCGCCGCGCAGGTCATGGCTCCCGGCGATCGCTGACAGGGTGTCACCGCGACGTACGAGGTAGCGGTCGGCACCCGCGGGGGGCGTGTCGTGCGCGTCACCGCCGCGGGAGGCGTGGCCGCCCGGGGAGCGGGTGGGGTCGTCGCCCCGGTCGCCACCCCGGTCCTCGCCCGGGCCCGCACCGGGGCCGTTGCCGCCGGGCTTGCCGTTGCCCTTGCCCTTGCCGTCGTCCCCACGACTGTCCCCGATGCCGTCTCCGGCACCGTCCCCGCTGCCGCGCCTGCCGTTGCCCTTGTCATCACCCTTGCCGTCGCCCTTGTGCTCGCCGTCGTCCGGGGCGCCGCGGTGCTTGCCCCGGCCGGGCGGCGCGGACGGGGTCGACCGGTCGCCGCCGGGCGACGGGGAGGCGGTGCCGGACGGTGACGGGGAGGCGGAGCCGGACGGCGAGGGGGTCGGGGTCGGGGTTGCCGACGGGCCGGTGGGGTCGGTGGAGCCGCTGGGATTGGTGGGATCGGTGGGGTGGTCGGACGGCGTGCCCTGGTTGCCCGGGTTGCCCGGGTTGCCTTGGCCGTCGCGGTTGCCCTGGTCGCCCTGGCCGCCGGGGTCCGTCGGCCCAGGGGCGTCGGGTCCGGGGGCCGTACCGGACGGTCCAGCGGTGCCCGAGTCGCCGTCCGACCCGTCGGAGGGGTCGGTGGTGTGGGAGGGCGACGGGCGCGGGGAGGGCTTGGTGGTGCTGCCGGGGTCGACGTCCGGCGTCCGGCCGCCCTTGGTGAGGCCGGCGCTCGCCGCACAGCCGGAGAAGGCGTCCAGGCCGCGGTCGTCGAGTATGGCCTGGGCCACGGCGATCTGCTGGGCGCGGCTGGCGAGGTCGGGGCGGGCGGCGTAGGCCGCGCCGCCGTAGCCGTCCCACATCTCCTGGGTGAGCTGGAGGCCGCCGTAGAAGCCGTTGCCCGCGTTCGCGCTCCACACCCCGGCGCTCTCGCACTGGGCGACCTTGTCCCAGGTGGCGGTGTCGGCGGCGTGTGCGCCGCCGGCGCTGAGCAGGGGCAGGGCGAGGCCCGCGCCGGTCACTCCTGCCGTGACAAAGATGGCCGGTGCTTGACGGGGGCGACGGTGCCGGCCGTTCCCGGAACGCATGCGGTTGCCTTTCGCGCGGCGGTTGAGTTGTCGGATCGGCGCCACAGCGGCCCCGGCCGGTCCGCCGGGTCTGCCGTCGGTCCGGCCGCCGGTCGAACAGTTCGACCGCGATCGTCCGTGGAAAGGTAGCCGGGGTCACGGGTAGTCACAAGTCGGTGTAGTGGAGATCACGCATAGGTCACGTAGCTGACGTCATGTCAGATGTGGCTGGGTCCGGCGGTCTTCGCCGGTCAGCGGGGGTGCGGTGTGAACTCCACCGGGAGGGACCGCAGTCCGCGCATGATGAGCCCGCCACGCCAGCGCAAATCATCCGGTTCCACCGCAAGCCGGATGTCCGGGAGTCGGGTCAGCAGGGTGGCGAGCGCGGTCTGCCCTTCGAGGCGGGCCAGCGGCGCGCCGAGGCAGTAGTGGATGCCGTGCCCGTATCCCAGGTGCGGGTTGTCACGCCGGGTGAGGTCGAGGACGTCCGGCTCGGTGAACCGCGCCGGGTCGCGGTCGGCGGCGGCCAGCACCACGAGCACCGGGTCCCCCTCGGCGATCCGCTGCCCGCCCAGCGTCAGCTCCCGGGTCGCGAACCGCCAGGTGGCCAGCTCCACGGGACCGTCGAAGCGCAGCAGCTCCTCGATGCCGGTGGCGAGAAGTTCGGTGTCGCCGGCCGCCATCGACTTCTGGAGCAGCTCGCGCTGGGCGGGGTGGCGCAGCAGCGCGTAGGTGCCGTTGCCGATGAGGTTGACGGTGGTCTCGAAACCGGCGAAGAGCAGGATGAAGGCCATCGCCGCGGCCTCGTTCTCGGTGAGGTGCTCGCCGTGGTCGGAGGCGCGGATCAGGCCGGAGATCAGGTCCTCGTCCGGGGCGGGCGTCGCGCCCAGGCCCGCCCGCTTGCTGTGGATCAGCTCGGCCAGGTACGCGCGCATCTTCTTCACCGAGCGGGCGACGCCGCCGCGCGGCCCCCCGCCGTGGCCGGCTTTTATGTGTCGCAGCATCATGCCCGCCCAGTCGCGGAAGTCGTCCTGGTCCTCGGGCGGGACGCCGAGCAGGTCGCAGATCGCGTAGATCGGCAGCGGGAACGCGAACTCGTGGATCAGGTCCGCACTCCCCCGTGCCGCGAAGCCGTCGATCAGGCGGTCCGTCAACTCCTGTACGCGCGGTGCGAATTCGGCGACCCGGCGGGGGGTGAACGCCTTCGAGACCAGGCGGCGCAGCCGGGTGTGGTCCGGCGGGTCGATGTTCAGCAGATGCGTCATCAGGTTCGCGCTGCGCTCACCGGGGATGCCGATCTTGCCCTTGCCGTGGGCCGCCTCGGAGTGGTGCACCGGGTTCTTGGACAGCCGCGCGTCGGCGAGCGCCTGCCGGGCGTCCGCGTAGCGGGTGACCAGCCACGCCTCGACGCCGCTGGGCAGCGCCGTCCGGTGCACCGGGGCGTGCTCCCGCAGCCAGGCGTAGGCCGGGTACGGGTCGGCGGCGAACTCCCAGGTGAAGAGGTCGGGGGTGGGACCGGGGGTCGGACCGGGGACGGCCACGGGGCAACCGGTGGGCGGGCCGCCCACCGGGCGGGCGTCGGGCCGGCTCTCCGGACAGGCATCGGGCCCGGTTTCCGGGCGGGCGTCGGACATCTGCTGCACATATCGACCGTAACCGGTGACGCACCCGCCCCACTCCGCCCGCACGTCACACCCGTGGCCCGCCCCCACGGCTCACCCGCGGCTCATCCCTAACCCACGGCTCACCCGTCACCCGCGGCTCATCCCGTCACCGGGACTCACCCCGTCACCCGGGGCTCACCCCGTCTCCACGCCCAGCCCCGTCAGGAACGCCGCCGCGGCCGGCGACGGTCCCAGGCCGCTCCACACCACCCGCTCGGTGCGCTCCGGCGCCGGCCGCACCCGCACGATGCGCAGCCCGGTCAGCTTCCGGGCGAACGCCTCCGGCACCATGCCCACGCCGAGCCCGGCCCGGACCAGCTTCGCCAGGAACTCCACGGTGGTCACCTCGAACGCCACCTCCGACGTCAGCCCCGCCACCCGGAACGCCTCCTCGCGCTGACGGCGGGCCGCCGAGCCCTCGGCGTAGTCGACGAAGGTCTCGCGCGCCACCCGCGCCAGCGTCGTCCACTCCCGCCCGGCCAGCGGATGCTCCGGCGGCACCACCGCGACCAGCTCCCCGTGCGCCAGCACCTTCTCCCGCACGCCGACCGTGCGCGCCCCGGGCACCAGCCCGACGAACGCCACGTCCAGCACGCCCGCCCGCACCCGCTCGATCAGCAGATCGCTCATGTCCATCTGGAGGCTGATCCGCACCTTCGGGTACTTCGTACGGAACGCACCCAGCTCACGGGCGAGATCGACCGCCTCGACGGTGGAGATCGCCCCCACCGCCAGCCGCCCGCGCACCTCGCCGGTCGCCGCCTCCACCTCGGCGCGGGCCCGCTCGGCCGCCTGGAGCGCCTGCCGGGCGACCGGAACGAACGCTTCCCCGGCGGCGGTCAGCCGCACGCTCCGGCTCGTCCGGTCGAAGAGCCGGGCCCCCAGCTCCTTCTCCAGCCTGGCGACCTGATGGCTGAGCGCGGACTGCACCACATGACAGCGCTCCGCGGCCCGGGTGAACCCACCGGTCTCGGCGACCGCGACGACGTACCGCATCTGCTGGAGCTCCATGCGCGCGATGGTAGGCGCGCGACCACCGGCACCCGCCGCGCGCCCGTCCGTCGCGATACGAGATCGACGATCAATCGCTGTACGAGATCGATGCGATGAAAACTATGTGTTGGACCGATGGATGGCGCGGCCCCGAGGCTGGACGCCATGAGAACCATCACGCCGCAGCAGACCGCACCGGACACGCACACACCACCGCCCCGCCTGGGGCGCGGCACCCTGCTGCTCATGTCCGCCGCCGCCGGACTGTCCGTCGCCGGCAACTACTTCGCCCAGCCCCTCCTGGACGTCATAGGCCACGACCTCCACCTCTCCGCCGGCACCGCCGCCCTGGTCGTCACCGTCGCCCAGACCGGCTACGGAATCGGCCTGCTGCTCCTCGTCCCCCTCGGCGACCTCCTGGAACGCCGCCGGCTCGCGGTCGTCCTCTGCGCCCTGACCGCCGCCTTCCTGACCGTGACGGCGAGCGCCCCGAACGGCGCGCTGCTGCTGGCCGGCACCGCCCTGACCGGTCTGGCCTCGGTCGCCGCCCAGGTCGTCATGCCGTACGCGGCGACGCTGGCCGCTCCCGAGGAACGCGGCCGGACCATCGGCACCGTGATGACCGGCCTGCTGCTCGGCATCCTGCTGGCCCGTACGGCGGCCGGGCTGCTCGCCCAACTCGGCGGCTGGCGCACCGTTTACTGGGTCAACGCCGCCCTGATGCTGCTGATGGCCGTCCTGCTGCGGCTCCGCCTGCCCGCCCTCCGCACCACCGCCGGGCTGCGCTACCCCGCCCTGCTCCGCTCAACTCTGGCCCTGTTCGCGCAGGAACCGATGCTGCGCCGGCGGGCGGCGCTCGGCGCCCTGTCCTTCGCGGGCTTCAGTGTCCTGTGGACCGCGATGGCGTTCCTGCTGTCGGGACCCGCGTACGGCTGGCAGGAGTCCACGATCGGGCTGCTGGGGCTGGTCGGCGCGGCCGGTTCGCTCGCCGCCTCGGTCGCCGGGCGCCTCGCGGACCGCGGACTGGTCCACCGGGTCACCGGCGTCTGCGCGTTCCTGCTCCTCGGCTCCTGGGGGCTCCTCGCGGCCGGCGGCGCGGGCGGCGGCTGGTCGCTGGCGGCGCTGCTGGCCGGGGTGATCGTGCTGGACCTCGCCGCCCAAGGGGTGCACGTCAGCAACCAGAACCTGGTGTACGGGGTACGCCCCGAGGCGCGCAACCGCCTCAACTCGGCCTACATGACCAGCTACTTCGTGGGCGGCGCGGTGGGGTCGGCGCTGACCTCGGTGGTGTGGAGCCGCGGCGGCTGGAACGGCGTCTGTGCGCTGGGGGCGGGGCTGGCGGTGGCCCTGGCGGGGGTTTGGACGGTGGAGCGGCTCAGGCGGAGAACTCTCCGTGCCTGACGGCCGAGACGAAGGCTGACCAGCTTTCGGAGGGGAAGATCAGCGCGGGGCCGGTGGGGCGCTTGCTGTCGCGTACGGGGACTTGGGCGTGGCCGCGGGCTACTTCTAGGCAATCGGCTTGACTGCCGCCGCTGTGGCTGGACTTGTACCAGTCGGTGAGTGTGGACGAGTCGGTGACGGTGTGCTCACTGCTGACCATGTGCGTGTTCCTCCGCTGCCGCTCTGACGAGGTCCAGTGACTCCTTTCGCGACAAGGCGTCGCTCAAGGCCAGAGAGTAGGCCGTCTGACAGGCGTTCACCAACGACGGATCATCCATCAGACGCCCGGTCTCGAAAGCGTCGACATACGCTACCGGGGCGGAGCCCTCGAAGCTCATCAGTGTGAGCAGACTCTCCATGAGCGGGTGTGCACCGACGCGGTACGGAAGGACGTGCAGTCGAATCCGTCGCGACTCGGCCAAATCGACGATCTTGTACAGCTGTTCCGCCATGACCTGAGGCCCACCGACCGCGCGTCGCAGCACGGCCTCGTCGAGAAGCGTCCAGACGACCGGAGCCGATGGTCCGTCGAGAATCCGGGCACGCTCTGTTCGGATGAAAACTTCCCTGTCAAGTTCCTCGTCTGTGGGGTTGGGGCGATAGGCGGCGAACACAGCCCGCGCGTAGCCGGGCGTCTGGAACAGGCCGGGAACCAGCGAGAGCGCGAACTGCTGGATCAGCGTTGCCTGTCGCTCCAGTTCGGCCGCGGCAGCGAAGCGAGGGTCGTACTTGCTCTCCAGATCCTCCAGCCACCGGCCGAAGAACCCGTCCGTCCCCAGCGCCCGGTCGATCCGCTGCGCGTCATCCGGCTTCGGAAGCCGCCTACCCGCCTCGAAATGGCTGATCAGCGTCGGCGAGCACACCACGAGCTCACTCAGCGCCTCCTGCGTCAGGCCGGCCGCGATGCGCCGGATCCTCAGCTCCTCGCCGTACTTCTCCCGGGGCGTACGTGGCCGGTGTTCCCTCTGCATGGCTGAACTCCCCTGCTTGACGGCTGCGTTGTCGGGCTCGACCCACTAGCAGCGTAGCCAGCACAGGCCCGACTCTGTGAGGGAACGACCACACAGCGTGAAGAAACGCAGAACCCTCGCGACCGGGGTGCACCGGCCCGAGGGCGTGGCCACCAACCCCACGGAGGTTGACGACATGACCGACCCTAATCGACGGCTCATGGACGGCGGGCGGCTTCTGCCATGGACCAGTCCGGAAGGGAAGCCGTGCTATCTCCTCGCGAGCGACGGGGCCGGATACGTCTCCCGCATGGCCGACCGGGTCGAGGCGGCGCAGCTCGACTCGGCGGCCGAACTCATCGAGGAGGCCGGTCGCGTCCTTCGCACTCGGACGTGGACGCCAGGTGAAATCCACCTACTCGCGGCCGACTTGACCACATCGCTCGCCAATGTGCGCCGGGTGGCGGTGAGTCGGGGCGACCGGTTGCCCGTGGCCCCGTACGACGACACGGACGGCGACGACGACGGTCGCAGAGCGGATCACTTGCTCTGATCGGGCACGGGGTGGCCCAGGGCCGCGGCCTTGCGGTACCAGGCCGCGGCTTCAGCCTCGTCACCGTCCTTCTTGTGCAGCTCGGCGAGGCGGAACGCACCGTAGGCGTCGCCCATTTCGTACCCCTTGAGGTACCAGTCCCTGGCCCCTTCGGCACCGTTATGCGTTTCGAGGAGTACTCCGAGATTGGTGGCGTGCATCGCACGGCCCTCGTCGGCGCCGTCCCGGAAGTTCTCCGCCGCATCGCCCACGGACTCCGAGCGCGTGGAGTGGTGCTTGAGCACCTCGGCGGCCCACGCATCGCCCGCGTCCATAGCCCGTCGCAGCCATACCCTGGCGGACTCCTGCTCGTTCCACAACAGGTTCGCGGCAGCCACGCCTGCCGCGACCGGCGCGTACCCGGCACGCTCCGCCTCTAGATAGCTGTCGATGGCGCCGTCTTCATCGCGCCTGCCGAACAACAGATCGCCGAGTATGTACGCCGCCTCCGCGCTGCCGCCTTTCCGCCCCACCGTCAACCAGTGCTCGGCCCGCGCCCGCAGCAGCTTCCCCAGCAGTGTCGCCGCCTCCGCGTCTCCGGCCTCGGCAGCGCTCTCCAAGTACGGCTCGGCGGCCTTGCCGTCGCCCCGCTCGGCGAGCATCCAGCCGAGCCGCCCCGCCGACTGTGTCTGCCCGGTTTCTGCGGCCCGCCGGAACCACTGCTCAGCCTCGGCCTCCTCCCCCAGTGATTCCGAGAGGACGCCGAGGTTGTGCAGGGCGGAGCTGTCCCCCGCCTCCGCGGCGCGCTCAAACGCGGCGCGCGCTTCCGCTGCGACCTCCCCGTAGTCGTACGCCTCGTCTGTCCGGGCCGCCTCCAAGGCACAGCCCCACACTTGGCCGTCCACGGCGGGCAGTTCGTCGCGCCGGGCCGCCGTCTCGACGAGGAACGGCGCGGCCCGCCAGGTGTCGCCCGTGACGCGGTCGAGCAGCCGCAGCAGCCCGTGGCGGCGCTCGACCGCCCAGGCACGGGCGTCCTCGATCGACTCGCGGTCCATCCCGGTCACGTCCGCATAGCCCTCGTGGACCTTGAGGAGGAGGTCCATGGGGAGGGGGCCGGTGAGCCCGCAGCGGGCGAGGTCCAGGGCGGCGCGGACCAGGGCGTGGCCGCGCGGGTGCCGGTCGGCGCGGCGGGCGCGCCACCACTCGTCCCAGAGGAGGGGGGAGAGGGTGAGGTAGGCGGGGGCGCCTTCGGGGCCGCTGGACGCGACCGCGTCGAGCAGCCGGGGGTCGGCCGTGTGTTCCGCCGTCGTGGCGAGCCGTTGCCGTTCCGCCGGGCTCCACTCCCGCCCCAACTCGACGGTGTGCGCGAGGTCGAGGACACGGCCGCGCGGCTCGTTGCGGCACGCGTCGTACGCGTCCTCGCGCATCGTCGCGATCACGACGACCCGCAGCGCGGTCAACTGGGCCAGCAGACGCGGCTCCAGCCCGCCGTCGCCGTCACCGAGATACCCGTCCAGGTCGTCGAGCCAGAGGACGTAGCGGTCCGGGCGGCCCTGCAACAGGGCCGGCAGTCCGCGCAGATCCGTGCCTCGTGCCGGCGCGAACGTCCGGAAGTCCGCGAGCTCTCCGGCCATCGCCTCCAGCGCGCTGCGCGACTTGCCGGTGAACGGTTCACCGAGCAGCAGCATCAGACCACCGCGCAAACGGGCCTGCGTGACCGTGGAGTTCAGCTCGGTATCGCGGTCGCGGATGACGTAGGGAGGCAAGGGCGGATACCCGCCCACGCGGTGGGTGGGGCGCACGCCCAGCGCGATGGGGTCCACGTCCCCGGCCAAGGGCCAGCCCGCTGGGTCAGGAATGGCCCCGGGGAAGCCGCCCGGGTGCAGGGTCACCGCGCCGATGGTTTCGGCCTGCACCACGCTGCCCAGGCTGCCACCGGAGATGACGTTCTCCGACCGCCGTGGCTGCTCATTTTCCACCCGCGCCCCCTCATCTACCGCTCCCCCAACGGTACTTAACCAACGCGCCCTTCAGCGGCTTTCGGCCGCCACCACCGCATCCCGATACGTCCGGGCCGCCGCCCGGAGTGCGGCCTCCGGGTCGACGCCCTCGGACTCGGCGCGGACGGCGAGGGAGAGCAGTTCGTAGCCGATGCCCGGGCCCGAGGGGGTCGGGACGTTCAGGCCCGCGGTGCGGACCCGGGAGGCGAGCTTGGCCGCCAGGGCGAGGCCGGGCTGGGCGAGCGGGATGCCCTCGGTGACGGACTCGCGCTGCTTCTCCTCGGCCTTGGTGCGGAGCCAGTGGGCCTTGACGTCCTCGGGGGTCTGGGCGGTCTCGGCGCCGAAGACGTGCGGGTGGCGGCGGAGCAGCTTCTCGACGATGGTGCCGGCCACGTCGTCGACCGAGAACGGCTCGTCGGGGTCGTCCTGGGCGATCCGGGCGTGGAAGACGACCTGGAGGAGCACATCGCCCAGTTCCTCGCGCAGCGCCTCGCGGTCGCCCTCCTCGATGGCCTCGACCAGCTCGTACGCCTCCTCGATGGCGTACTTGGCCAGGTCGCGGTGGGTGCGGATGCCGCTCCAGGGGCACTCGGCGCGGATCTGGTCCATGACCTGGACGAGGTCGAGCAGCCGGGCGCCGGGGAGGTCGTAGGAACCAGGGAGCAGTTCCAGGTCGGGCATGGTCTCGCGGCCGGATCCGGCGAGCCGGGCCAGGCCGTCGGTCAGCGCGCTCTCGCCGTCGGCGGAGGTGATGACCACGGCCGTACGGGCGCCGGATGGGGGGACCTCCCGTGCCGTTGAGGCTACGGGGGAGCAGTAGTCGACCAGTTCGCGGGCGGTGGGGGCGGCGATCTCGACAGTGACGCCGGCCTCCCGTAGGTAGGGCAGCTGCGGATGGTCCGGGTCGGCGCAGAGCACCCGCTCGGCGGCCCGCACGATCTGCCACGCGGGCCAGGACAGCAGTCCGGGGGCGACCCGGTGGCTGGTCGTGAGCAGGACCAGGCGGCCGGTGCCGGCGCCCTGGGGGTGGGGCTCGGCGCCGGCGTCGGCGGCGGAGGTGGCGTCAGCGTTCACGCTTCGAACGTAACGCAAGGGGGTGACAGAGACGCCGGTGCCCGCCCCCTCCCCAGGGGGCAGGCGCTAGACCTGCTGCTGTTGTGGCGCCGCCGGGATGATCCACGGGTCCTTGGTCTCGCCGAGGATGACCTGCTGGTCGTCCCACTTGCCGAACCGCGGATTGACGTCGACCCCCATCGCCCGGGATGTCGTGGACAGCACCTGGGCGAGCTTCTGCTGGCCCTGCGGAAGGTTGCGGTCCGCGCCGAGGTGCCGGGCCAGACCGTCCATCAGCAGCTGGTTGCGGACCATCGCATCGATCTCGTCGGGCGCGATGCCCTGCTGGAGCCACATCAGCTTCAGGCGCTCCGCGCCGCCGGAGTGCTGCTCCGCCGTCGTCCGCCACCGCTGGATCTCGGCGCGGGTGACCGTCACCCCGGCGTCCTTCGCGGCCCGCGCCAGCACCTCGTCGAAGATCATGCCGTTGAGGGTGGCCAGGCTGAGCCGCCCGGTGTTCGTGACCAGCTGCTCGCCCTGCGGGGACTTGGCCTGCGCGGCGCGGATGTCCTTCACCCTGGACTGGAGCTGCGCGACGGTGATCCGCTTTCCGTCGACGATGGCGGCGGCACCGGGATGCGCGTCGGTGCCGCAGGCGGCGAGCAGCGGGGTCGCGGCCAGCAGAGCGGCGGCGGCGGAAACGGAGAGCGCTGTCCTACGGCGGAACACTTGGCCTCCCGGCAGATCGTGCGACGACGGAACGGACGGAGACTCGACCTCGAGGGTCGATGCTATGGAGTCGGCGTGGCTCAGGGCCACTGCTTCGGCCAACGATCCGCGCGGGGGCTCGGTTCTCCGGGTGGGGCCGGGCGCGACCGCCGCCGAGGCGCCGCCCCCTGGCACACACCTCCCTGACGCGGACCGATCCGCCCGCGGTCCCGATCCGCCCCGGTCCCGGCCCGTCCGCGGGAACGGACCGGCGCGCCCCGACGTCTGAGTCACCGACGCGCGGCGAGGGGGAGCGGCGCGGAGGTCGTGCGGTGGCCGGGCCACGGAGCGGCGGACGGCGCGGTCCGCTCCACTGTTCCCACGCGTGGCAATGGCGATCCGGGACAGGTGAACAGGACGCGGACCGCCCGGCAGCCCCCGGACCACCCCATACATCCATTCGAGTAAGTTTTCGGAAAGCGAGAGTGAGGACCCCCATGGACACGGCCGCAGCACCGGCGGCGGGCGACCGCATCGGCCCGGCGCGCGGCACCGCCACTCCGGCCACCGCGTCCCCGGCCCGTCCGAGCGCGGCCCGGCTGGCCGCCCTCCGGGCGCCGCGCCTCGACCCGTACTGGATCGCCGGGCTGTGCTTCCTCGCGTTCGCCACGCTCTCGTACTGCCGCTTCCGCTCCCTGTCCGACGTGTCCTGGGACCTGGGCATCTTCGAGCAGGCGATACGGGGCTACGCCCACCTCGGGGCGCCGATCGTCGACCTCAAGGGACCCGACACCAACATCCTCGGCGACCACTTCAGCCCCATCCTGGTCCTGCTCGCCCCCATCTACCGCCTCCTCCCCTCACCGCTGACCCTGCTCACCGCGCAGGCCGCGCTGTTCGCGCTGTCCGCGGTGCCGGTGACCCGCGCCGCCGCCCGCCACCTCGGCCGCCGGCCGGGCCTGGCCATCGGCGCCGCCTACGGCCTGTCCTGGGGCATACAGAAAGCCGTCGACTTCGACTTCCACGAGATAGCGTTCGCGATGCCGATGATCGCCTTCGCCCTCGAAGCGGTGCTGCGCGGCCGTTGGAACGCGGCGGTGTTGTGGGCCGCGCCGCTGGTACTGGTCAAGGAGGACCTGGGCGTCACCGCCGCCGCCATCGGCGCGCTGGCACTGCTCCGCACCCGGCGCGCGAGCCCGCTGCCCATCGCACTGGTCGCGTTCGGCATCACCGCCACCGCCATCACCCTCGGCCTGATCATCCCCGGCTTCAACGGCTCCGGCTCCTACGACTACTGGAGCAAACTCGGCCCGCACGGCGGCGCCTCCCCCGCCGTCCCGGTCGACGTCGCGCTCCGCACCGTGCTGTGGGTGCTGCTCCCCACCACCGGGCTGCTCGCCCTCCGCTCCCCGCTCCTCCTGGTCGCGCTGCCGACGCTCGGCTGGCGCTTCCTCTCCCACGACCCGCACTACTGGGGCATCGACTGGCACTACAACGCCGTCCTGATGCCCGTCGTCTTCCTCGCCCTGGTCGACGCCCTGCCGCGCGCCCGCGCCTCCGCCCGCCCGTGGCTGCGCTCGTACGCACACCATCTGCCGGCCGCCGTACTGGCCGCCGCGCTGGCGCTGACCACCAGCCTCCCGCTGGCCCGGCTGACCGAGGCCGCCACCTACCGCAAGCCCCCGGGCGTGGCCGCCGCCGAGCGGCTGCTCGACCGGATACCGGACGGCGCGACCGTGGAGTCCGACGTCCGCCCGATCAGCCACCTCACCGGCCGCGCCCGCGTCTACTGGACCGGCGACACGGGCGGTCTGGCGCCCGACTACGTCGCCACCGAGCTGCACGACAACCACACGCCCGAACAGGCCCTGGCCGAAGTGGCCGCGCGGCACCCGAAGTCCACCTACGTCCCGCTGGGCACGGCCGCGGACATCGTCGTCCTCAAGCGAACGTCCGCGCCGGTGCGCTGACGGTATCGCCCCCACGTTGTCGGATTACCCGCCGTGGGGGTTGCCGCCGTTCTCCGCCTTCGGCGGAGGGGGGGGTGGGCGGGGGGGCTCGGTGTGTGGTGGGTGGCGGGGTCGGTCCTCCGGGGGTGGGTTTCCGGACTGCTTCGCTTTACGCTCCGCTTCGCTCCGCCTTTGCTCTTGTTCGGGCCTTCGGAAGCAAAGCCCGGAAACCCACCCCCTCCGGCCCGCCCCCTCCCGCCAGAGACGCGCGCCCCCGCCCGGTGGGGGAACGGTTTCCGGGCCGTCGTGGTGAACCCCCCGACCAGAAGCGCGGGTTGGGCGTGAGCACCCAGGGCCGCTCCCTCTTCCCCCAGGGGTGGGGACCCACGAGTCCGGCGGGAGGGTGTGGGGCCGGAGGGGTGGGTGTTCGGACGTAAAGCGAAGCAGTCCGAACACCCACCCCGGAGGCCCCGCACCCGGCACCCACCACACACCAGGGGCCCCACCCCGAACACCCTCCCGCCGAAGGCGGAAACCGGCCACCGACCCCGCCCGCTCCCGCCGAAGGCGGGGAAAACGCACCCGCACCCCCGCGGCGGGGAAGCCGGCAACATGGGGCGCACCCCCAGCCGGCAACGTGGGAGTCATCCCAAAACGGTCGTCAGGAACTCCCCCACCCACGACAGCAGTTCGCGCCCCACCAACGGCTTGCCGCCGATCTTGCCGGTCGTCGGGCGCGGCACCAGGATCTGGCGGGTGGCCGGCTTGAGGACCGTACGGGGGTAGAGGCGCTTGAGGCGGAGCTCCTGGGATTCGCGCAACTCCACCGGGCCGAAGCGGATGTTGGAGCCCTGGAGGGTGATGTCCGAGACGCCGCAGGCGCGGGCCAGCATCCGCAGGCCGGCGACCAGGAGGAGGTTCTCGACCGGCTCGGGCAGCTTGCCGTAGCGGTCGGTCAGCTCCTCGCGGACCGCCGCGATGTCCTCCTCGGAGTTCGCCGAGGCGATGGCGCGGTACGCCTGGAGGCGCAGCCGCTCGCCGGGGGCGTAGTCGTGCGGGACATGCGCGTCCACCGGGAGTTCGATCTTGACCTCCAGTGGGGGCTCCTCCTCCGCGCCGCCCTCCAGGGACGCGCGGTAGTCGGCGACCGCCTCGCCCACCATCCGTACGTAGAGATCGAAGCCGACGCCGGCGATATGGCCGGACTGCTCGCCGCCCAACAGGTTGCCCGCGCCGCGGATTTCGAGGTCCTTCATGGCGACGTACATGCCCGCGCCCATCTCGGTGTGCTGGGCGATGGTCGCCAGCCGCTCGTGGGCGGTCTCGGTGAGCGGCTTCTCCGGCGGGTAGAGGAAGTAGGCGTAGCCGCGCTCGCGACCGCGGCCCACCCGGCCGCGCAGCTGGTGGAGCTGGGAGAGGCCGAAGTTGTCGCCGCGCTCGACGATCAGGGTGTTGGCGTTGGAGATGTCGATACCGGATTCCACGATGGTCGTGGAGACCAGAACGTCGAACTTCTTCTCCCAGAAGTCGACCACGACCTGCTCCAGCTGCGACTCGCCCATCTGACCGTGGGCGGTCTGGATGCGCGCCTCGGGCACGATCTCGCGGAGCCGGGCCGCCGCGCGGTCGATGGACTCGACGCGGTTGTGGATGTAGAAGACCTGGCCCTCGCGCAGGAGTTCGCGGCGGATGGCGGCGCCGATCTGCTTCTGCTCGTAGGGGCCGACGAAGGTGAGGACCGGGTGCCGCTCCTCGGGGGGCGTGGTGATCGTGGACATCTCGCGGATGCCGGTGACCGCCATCTCCAGGGTGCGGGGGATGGGGGTCGCGGACATGGTCAGCACGTCGACGTTGGCGCGGAGCTTCTTCAGCTGCTCCTTGTGCTCGACGCCGAAGCGCTGCTCCTCGTCGACGATGACCAGGCCGAGGTCCTTGAACCTGGTCTCGGAGGAGAAGAGGCGGTGGGTGCCGATGACGATGTCGACGGCGCCGTCCCGCAGGCCCTCCAGCGTCGCCTTCGCCTCGGTGTCGGTCTGGAAGCGGGAGAGCGCCTTGACGTTGACCGGGAACTGGCCGTACCGCTCGGTGAACGTGCCGTAGTGCTGCTGGACGAGGAGGGTGGTGGGGACCAGCACGGCCACCTGCTTGCCGTCCTGGACGGCCTTGAAGGCGGCCCGGACCGCGATCTCGGTCTTGCCGTAGCCGACGTCGCCGCAGATGAGCCGGTCCATGGGGACGGACTTCTCCATGTCCTCCTTGACCTCGGCGATGGTCGTCAGCTGGTCGGGCGTCTCGGCGTACGGGAACGCGTCCTCCAGCTCGCGCTGCCAGGGGGTGTCCGGGCCGAAGGTGTGGCCGGGCGCCGCCATCCGCGCCGAATACAGCTTGATCAGGTCGGCGGCGATCTCCTTGACGGCCTTCTTGGCGCGCGCCTTGGTCTTCGTCCAGTCGGCGCCGCCGAGCCGGTGCAGCGTCGGGGCCTCGCCGCCCACGTACTTGGTGACCTGCTCCAGCTGGTCGGTGGGGATGTAGAGCCGGTCGCCGGGCTGGCCGCGCTTGGCGGGGGCGTACTCGACCAGGAGATATTCGCGGGTGGCGCCCTGGACCGTGCGCTGCACCATTTCGATGTAGCGGCCGACGCCGTGCTGCTCGTGGACGATGAAGTCGCCGGCCTGGAGGGTGAGCGGGTCGATCTGCTTGCGGCGGCGGGCCGGCATCCGGGCCGCGTCCTTGCCGGCGGCCTTCTGGCCGGACAGATCGGTCTCGGTGAGCACCGCGACCTTCAGGCCCGGGTCGATGAAGCCGTTGTCGATCGAACCGCAGGCCACATGCACGACGGACGGCTCGATCTCGCCCAGGTCGGCCTCCAGGCGGGCGGCGATGCCCTCACCGCCCAGCACCTCGACCGTACGGGCCGCGGGGCCGTGGGCCTCGGTGACGAACACCGTGCGCCAGCCGTCCGCGAGCCACTGCTTGGTGTCGGCCAGCGCCCGCTGGGTGTCGCCCCGATACGTCTCCGGCGCGTGCATCCCCAGCTTGAGGGTGTCCCCGTCGGCGTCTTCCTCGTCGCCGGCGGCGAACGGAGACACCGACCACCACGGCATGCCCAGCTCGCGGGCCCGGTCGCGGACGTCCGCGATGCCCCACAGGGACGCGGCGCCCACGTCGATCGGGGCCGAACCCCCGCCCGCGGTTGCCGCCCAGGACGCCTGGAGGAACTCCTGGCTGGTGGCGACCAGGTCGGCGGCCCGGGTGCGCACCCGCTCCGGGTCGCAGACCACCGCCATGCTGCCCTTCGGGAGGACGTCCAGCAACAGCTCCATGTCGTCCACGAGGACGGGCGCCAGGGACTCCATGCCCTCGACGGCGATCCCCTCGGCGATCTTGCCGAGCAGCTCGCCCAGCTCCGGGTGCTGCTCGGCGAGGTGCGCGGCCCGCGCCCGCACCTCGTCGGTCAGCAGCAGCTCGCGGCACGGCGGCGCCCACAGCCCGTGCTCGGCGACCTCCAGGGACCGCTGGTCGGCGACCTTGAAATAGCGGATCTCCTCGACGTCGTCGCCCCAGAACTCCACCCGCAGGGGGTGCTCCTCCGTGGGCGGGAAGACGTCCAGGATGCCGCCGCGGACCGCGAACTCGCCGCGCTTCTCGACCAGTTCGACGCGTGCGTAGGCAGCCGCCGCCAGTCCGTCGACGACCTCCTCCAGATCGGCGGTCCGCCCCGTGCGCAGGCTGACCGGCTCCAGCTCGCCCAGCCCCTTGACCTGCGGCTGGAGCACCGAGCGGATCGGCGCGACGACGACCGAGACCGGGCCCGCCGTCGGGTCGTCCGCCTGCGGGTGGGCGAGCCGGCGCAGCACCGCCAGCCGGCGGCCGACGGTGTCCGAGCGCGGCGAGAGGCGCTCGTGCGGCAGCGTCTCCCAGGAGGGGAACTCGACGACCGCGTTGTCCTCGCCGGCCGGCATCAGCGAGCGCAGCGCGGCGGCCAGGTCCTCGGCCTCCCGGCCGGTGGCCGTCACCGCCAGCACCGGGCGGCCGGCCTGCCGGGCGAGAGCGGCCACCGCGAACGGGCGGGCGGCCGGCGGGCCGACCAGGTCCACGTGCGGCCGGTGTCCGTCGGCCGCGGCCTTGACCGCTTCGGCGAGCGCCGGGTCCCGTACGACGGCGTCGAGCAGACCAGTCAGGCTCATGAAAAAGATTCCGTCCCAGCGAGGCGAACAACGCGACCGGTCCGACACTCCCTCGGCAGCGCCGACGGGCGCGCACGGACCAGGGTTGCCAACCTTACGCGCGCCCACTGACAACCGACCGCCGGATCGGGCCGCCGGCCCGTCCCACCCTTCGAGAAACCCCGTTCCGCCCGGCGCCGGTGCGTGGAAGGGTGTCGGCAGAATCATGCCGACTACACGTAGTGGGTCGGGCGCACAGGACAGGGCGGTCGGGCGGGTGCCGGCCGCGCCACGCACCACGCCAGGAGGGGCCCGGTGAGCCGCATCACCCAGGACAGCCACAGCGCCGGCCGGAACGGCGCCGGGAACCAGCGACCGGGCGGGCCGGGCGCCACCGGCCCGGCCACCTCGCGGCGCGGCCCCGTGGTCGCCGCCCTCATGCTCGGCATGGCGCTCGCCGCCCTCGACTCGACGATCATCGCCACCGCCATCCCCCAGATCGTCGGCGACCTCGGCGGCTTCGCCGTCTTCTCCTGGCTCTTCTCCGGCTACCTGCTCGCCGTCACCGTCACCCTCCCCGTCTACGGCAAGCTCTCCGACACCTACGGCCGCAAGCCCATCCTCGTCACCGGTATCGCCCTCTTCCTCCTCGGTTCCCTGGCCTGCGCCGGCGCCTGGAACATGGCCTCCCTCATCGCCTTCCGGGTCCTCCAGGGCCTGGGCGGCGGCGCCCTCCAGGGCACCGTGCAGACCATCGCCGCCGACCTCTACCCGATGAAGGAACGCCCCAAGATCCAGGCCAGGCTCTCCAGCGTCTGGGCCGCCTCGTCCGTCGCCGGGCCGGGGCTGGGCGGGCTGCTCGCCGCGTACGGCGACTGGCGCTGGATCTTCCTGGTCAACCTGCCCGTGGGCGCGCTCGCCCTCTGGCTGATCGTCCGGCACTTCCACGACAGCGAACGGGCCCGCACCGCCGCCGGGCAGCGCCCCCGCGTCGACTGGCCCGGCGCGCTCGCCATCTTCGCCTGCGGCGGACTGCTGCTGACCGCCCTCGTCCAGGGCGGCACCGCCTGGCCCTGGCTCTCCGCGCCGTCCCTGCTGCTGCTCGCCGGCAGCGCGCTGTGCGCCGCGGGCACCGTCGTCATCGAACGCCGCGCCGCCGAGCCGATCATCCCCGGCTGGGTCTGGCGCCGCCGCACCATCTCCGCGGTCAACCTCGCCCTCGGTGCCCTGGGCCTCCTGATGGTCGCCCCCACCACCTTCCTGCCCACCTACGCCCAGACGGTCCTCGGCCTCGGCCCGATACCCGCCGGCTTCGTGCTCTCCGTGATGACCGTGAGCTGGCCGATATCCGCCGCCTTCAGCAGCCGGGTCTACACCCGCACCGGCATCCGGAACTGCGCGCTCCTCGGCATGGCCGCCACCGGCCTGATCCTGCTGGCCTTCCCGCTGCTCCCCTACCGGGGCGCCGCCTGGCAGCCCGCGCTGCTCATGCTGGCGCTCGGTGCCGCGCTGGGCCTCTTCCAGCTCCCGCTGATCATCGGCGTCCAGTCCTCGGTCGGCTACGCGGAGCGCGGCACCGCCACCGCCTCGATCCTCTTCTGCCGCCAGGTCGGCCAGTCCATCGGCGCCGCGCTCTTCGGCGCCATCGCCAACGCCACCCTCAACGACCGCCTCGCGCACGCCCCTTCGGCCATCCGCACCGGTCTGCCGCACGACCTCGACGCGGTCTCGCACGCCCTGGAGCACGCCGGTGCGCTCACCGCCCGCACCGCCGACTACCTGCGCCGCGCCGTCGACACCACCGTCCACCACGTCTACCTGGGCGCCGCCGCTGCCGCCGCGCTCGCCCTGCTCGCCGTGCTCCTGCTGGCGCCGCACCGCTTCCCCGTCCACGCGGATGCCCGTACGGGCACGAGCCCCACGGACGCGGCCACGCCTGCCGCGCCTGCCGCCCCGAACAGCTAGGCCCTGTCGTCGAACTCCCGTCGTCCGCCCGAAGGGTGGGCCGGGCGGCGTCCGGTGCGTGCTCTCGGCGTGCCGGGCGACGGCCCCCGTACTGGAGTACTGGGGTCGTTGCCCGGTGCGGCGAAGGGGGTCCCCCCGCCCGAGCCGTGCGAGGCCGGTTCGAGGGTGGGGGCGCGTGCAGGGCGTCGCCCGGCAGGCGGGAGTTCGACGACAGGGCCCAGGTGCGTTGTTCGGGCAGGTTGGTGACGCGGCTGCCCGAGGGGGCGGGACGGTCCGACGGGTCAGGGCCGGGGTCCGCCTGGGCTACCGGCCGCCGCCGCGCTCGATGCGGGGCCGCTGGGTCTCCACCGTCTCCTCGTTGTCCGGATCGCCACCGGGGGCGGCGGCACCGACCGCGGGACCGGCGTCCGCGCCCATCGCGGCGAAGTCCCCCGGGTCCTTGCCGGTGAGCGCCGCCAGGCTGTTGCGCACATGTGCCATATGGGTCCGGACCTCCTCACGCTCCTCGTCGTGCTCCCGCACGATCCGCTCGGTGGCCCGCTCGATCCGCTCCGCGTCGACCCGCGCCTGCGCCAGCAGCTCCGCGGCCCGTGCCTCGGCGTCCTCCTGGCGGTGCCGGGCCGACTCCTCGGTCTCCGCGGTCAGCCGCCGGCGCTCGGTGACGACGGCCTCCCCGTGCGCGTCCAGCTCGGCGACGCGCAGGTCCATCTCGGCCGCCAGGCTGGTCAGTTCGCGCTCCAGGCCGTCCCATTCCTCGTTCTGCCGCGCCTCCTGGTCGCGCAGCAGCTGCGCCGTGCGGCGGCGCATCTCCACCAGCCCCGCGGACGCCTCGGACCGCAGCTGCTCGGCGTCCTTGACCGCCGCGGCCACCAGCGCCGACGCCTCGTCGCACGCCGCCTCCTCGATACTGCGCGCGTCCTCCGACGCCTCCGCGCGCAGCCGCTGCGACGCCTTGTCCGCCGCGGTCTGCGTCCGATGCCCGAACGCGGCGGCATCGTCGCGCATCCGCTCCGCGGCGGCGTCGGCCTCGGACCGCAGCCGGGCCGCCTCGGACTCCGCGGTCGTCAGGATCAGCCGGGCCTGGTCGCCGAGTTCCTCGTAGGTCTGCTCCGGCAGCTGCGCCACGTAGGCGCGCAGCTCGGCGAGTTCGTTCTCCATCTCGTTGCACAGGTGCGTCAGCCGTGCGGCCCGCTCCCAGCAGGAGTCCCGGTCGATGGAGAGCCCCTCGACACGGCGGTCCACGTCCTCAGGGCGGTAGCCGCGTCCTCGTACGGTCTCGAACCCGTGAGGCGAAACCGAAGTACTCATCCCTCAAGCCCCTCTCCGCTGCGCACAGCAGTCGCGCGGACCCGCATTCCTCCGGACAGTCCCGCGCACATCTTTCTGGATAGGCCCGAAGCGGCTCCATTACGACACTCCGCCCATTCCCTCCCACAAGGATGCGGCATGTCCGGCAGAAGCCAGAATTGGATCTTCGCCCGCGAGGGGGGTGCCGACTGTCAACGACCTGACACGGTCGGATGTCACGGGAAGCGCGCGGTGCGGCGCGGCGCGGCGGCGCGCCGCACCGCGCGCGACGGAAAGCGGGGGCGCGGACGGCCGAGCCGTCCGCGCCCCCGTCGTGTGCCGCGCCGGATCAGCCGGCCCGGCCGCCGGCCTGGTTTGACGAGGAGGGCCTACAAGACGAGAGGGCCTACAACAGGCCGTCCCACATCTGCTCCAGCAGGACCGACCACCAGGTCTCCGGCGATCCCAGTGCCGGCGGGTCCAGCGCCACCAGCTGTGCCTGGAAGTCGACCGTCCAGCGGCCCGCCTGCTCCGGCGTCAGCCCGTAGCGCAGCCGCCACATCCGCCCCAGCATCGCCAGGCAGCGCACGAACTCCGGCAGCCCGGTGTTCACGAACTGCGGTGCCACCGGCTGCCCGCCGGGCCCGGCCTCCAGCGGGACCGCGACGACGTTCGCGGTCCCGTACTGGACGCACAGCTGACGGCCGAAGTCGTTGCCCATGACCAGGTACGAGCCCGCGTCCGGCGCCGGCTGCACACCGCGTTCCGCGGCCAGTTCCGCCAGCGTCGGCACCGGGCGGCCCGGCTGCGCCTGCGCCCAGAAGAACGGCCCGAAGTCGACCGGCAGCCCGGCCCACACCAGCATCTGCGCCACGACGTCCGGTACGCCCTGCCGGGAGACCGCCCGCTGGTCGAAGTGGAAGATCCCCTGCGGGCCGAACGCCTGCTCGAGCTCCTGCCCGATCGCCGGCGGCGGCACCGGCATCGCCGGCTGCACCTGCGACGGGTGCGGCAGCGGCGCCCGGACCGGCGCCGGCCGCGCCGGACCGTCCGCGACCTGGTGCAACTCGCCCTGGTGCTCCACGAGATGGCGCACGCCCTGCTGCCGCGAGGCGTGGTCCCGGCCGTACGCGGCGGTGTGGCTGATCCGCACCTGCGGCCAGGTCTCCCGGATCATCCGGGCGCAGTAGCCACCGGGCAGATCGCAGCACTCCAGCTCGGTGTGCAGCTCCACCACCTGCTGCGGCGGCACGTTCATCGCGCGCAGCTCGTGCAGCAGCTGCCACTCCGGGTGCGGCGTACCGGGCGCCGAGCGGCGCACGATCTTCTGCTCGGAGCCGTCCGGTGCGCGGTAGCTCAGCACGGCCATGTAGCCGGGGCCGACGGTCGGTTGACCGCTGGGCGCCTGCGGATAGCCGTACGCACCGGGCGCGCCGGGACCGCCGGTACCGGTAACTCCGGGACCACCGGGGCCGGGTGCGCCGGGCGGGCCCGGCTGGGGGTACCGGCCGGCGCCGGCCGGGGCGGGACCGGGCAGGTCCGGAGGGGCCACCGGAGCGCCCGGCGGCGGGACGCCGGGACCGGCGGACGGCGGCATGCCGGGGACACCGGGACCGCCCGGACCACCGGGGACACCGGGACCGCCCGGACCACCGGGGCCACCGGGGCCACCCGGACCCGGCAGCGCGGCGCCGCTCGCGAGCATGGTCGCCGCGGCGTGCACACCACCGCCGGCGTTGCCCGGCGGGGGCGGCGGCGGAGGCGGGCCGCCCTGGCCGCCGGCGCCCCGGCCGCCCGCGGACGCACCGGGCTTGCCCGGCGCCCCCGGAGGCCTGGGCGCGCCGAGCGCACCGGGAGGCGCGGGCGGTGGCGGCACGCCGGGACCGCCGGCGCCCGGACCGTTCGCCGGGCCGGCGCCGGGCATGCCGCCCTGCAACGCCGCGCCGTCGGCCAGCATCGTCGCGGCGGCGTGCACCCCGCCTCCGGGACCGCCCGCACCGGGACCGGCCGTACCGGAAGCACCCGGTCCACCGGCCGCACCGCCGTCCGAAGGCCCGTCGACCGCGCTCAAGTCCAGGTCCGCCGCGTCCAGTTGGGACACCAGCTGGGTGGGTACGTAACCGCCGGCCGGCGCACCGGGCGCACCGGGGCCGGAGGGCGCCGGGCCGTCACCGGGGCGCGCGTCCGCCTTCTGCGTCGCCTCGGCCGCGACCGCCTCCGGGTCCGGTCCACCGGCCCGGCCCTCCCCGGGAACACCGGGCGCGCCGGGAGGCGGCGGCGGGCCCCCGGCGTCACCGGGCACCGACGCGCCGTCGGCCGGCATCGTCGCCGCGCCGTGCGCCCCGCCCGAGTACGGCGGTGCCGGGGGCACGGGGGGCGGCAGCGGCGCCGACGGCGGCATCACACCGGGCGGCGGCGGGACCTCGGCGACCGGCGCCCCGGACGGCGGCGGCAGGTCCGGCAGCCCCGGCGGCGGCACGGACGGACCCGGCGGCGGGGGCGGGGGCATCGCCCCGGGCGGCGCGGGCGGCATCTGGGGCGGCGCCGACGGCACCGGCGGAGCCGCGGGCGGTCCACCGGGCCCGTCCGGACCCGGCTGACCGCCGTCCGGGGAACCCGGCGGGGGCGCCACCTGCGTACGCGGCAACTGGCTGCCGCCGTACAGCAGTTCGGTCTTCGCGTCGGGCCGGGCCCGCGGCTCCGACGGGGTGTCACCCGCCGCGTCGAGACCGGCGAGCGGCGGCGCGAACACCGTCTGGGGCAGCCCCACCGACCGGTCCTCGCCGTCGTCGTCGGAGGTGGTGTCCGCGGCGGCCCACGGCGTCTCCCCGCCGGAGGCAGCACCGGACGCACCGGACGCACCGACCGCACCGGGCGCGGCGGGGGAAGGAGTTGGGGAAGAGGAAGGAGAGGAAGGGGACGGGGAGGAGGGCGCGGGGGGCGCCTCGGCGTCGTTCACGTTCACCTCGGCCCAGGCGTCCGCGGCGGCCGGCCCGGCAGCGGAGGCGGAAGCAGCATCGGCACCGGCACCCGAACCGGAACCCGTAACGGAGTCGGCGTCGGAGCCGGCCCCGGAGCCGGATGCCGGCTCGGCCTGCGCGCCGGCCCCGCCGGCCCCACCGTCCGCGTCGGCCGTGCTCGTGCCCGTATCCGTGCCCGTGCTGCTCTTGCGTCCGCCGATCCCGATCGCGTCCGCCGCCTCCTGGAGCCACTCGGGCGGCGTCAACAGGAACGACGTGGCCTCCAGATCGATCCGCTGCGGCGGCGCCTCCGCCGCGCGCCCGCCGTCGACCGGCGAGCCGTACTCCTCCTCGTACCGGCGGATCACCTCGCCGACCGGCAGCCCCGGCCACAGCGTCGTCTCCCCGCTGTCCCGGGCTATGACCAGCCGGCTGCGGCCACCGTCGACCCCCGGGCCGCCCTCGCGGTCCTCCGCCCAGGCCACAAAGCCCAGGTCGAACTCCCGTACCCGCACCTCGCGTTGGAGCGGTGGCGGCACATCGCCGTTCACCCACTGCTCCGCACGCTCCTGCGCCTGCGCGAATGTCACCACCGCGATCAGCCCCCCACCGGTACGGCGTACGCGAAGCCGCCGTCCACCATCAGGTTCGCCACCGTCTCCAGCTCCGGCGGATTGCCCGCCAGCCGTCCCAGGAACTCGTCGAAATCCGCACCGCAGGGCAGCAGCAGCCGCGCCACCCGCTCCTGCACCGTCAGGCCGTTCTCGTCCCGGGCGTCGTCGTAGGGGCAGAACCACACCGAGCCCGGCGCCTCGCCGCGCACCTTCACCGCCACCACCCCGCCCTGCGCGAACGCCACTCCCAGATAGTCCTTGGTGAAGTGGTCGCGCAGGCACTTGTTGACATAGACCAGGTCGTTCAGCGCCGCGTCGTCCCGCACCGTGAAGAACGGCTGGTCGACCAGCAGTCCCAGCTCCGCGTCGAGCGCCGCGCCCACCGGCGCGCAGCCGCCCGCCGCTTTCAGGAACGACCGGTAGGCGCCCGGCAGCCGGTAGCCCAGCGCCTCCTCGGCCTGCGCCAGCTGCTCCTCGGGCACCGACAGGTCGCGGCGCGGCAGCCCGAAGTGCACCGGCCGGGTCTCCTGCAACGGCCGGGTGCCCCGCTTGTCGTGCGCCACCGCCGCCGTCGCCAGCCCCGCGTGGTGCCGCAGCAGCGCCTTCACCTCGACCGGGATCAGCTCCATCCGCCGGGTGCCCGCCACGTGATGCCAGGTCCAGCCGTGCGGCGTGGCCACCGCGGGCACGTCTATCCACAGCTCGTGGCCCTGTGCGTGCAGCGCCGCGTTCGCCGACACGTAGTCCGTCAGCCGCAGTTCGTCGACGCCGAAGCCCTCCGGAGGCTCCGCGATCTCGGCCGCCGCCCGGGCGTACGGCGAGAAGTCCGGGAAACCGTGCCCGTCCATCCGCACCCCGGCCGGATAGCGCGCGGCCCGCACCGGATCCGGGAAATGCACGACCTGCCCGGCATAGGCCGAGTTCGGTGGCACGGGACGTCCTCCGGCCTGGAGGCCGGGATGCGCCCCCAGCCCTTGCCGACCTGTCGTCATCGCGGTTGCCCCCTGGCTGAAGCTGGCTTTGGGGCACAGCCTATGTGGTACCGCAACGCCCGCCCGTCGCCCGGCCACCGCCCCTCGACGGCGCCGCGGCGCGGCGACACCCCCAACCGCCCCCGCCCACCCACGTCAGCCCCGTGACACCCCCGCGTCACCCGGCACCCCGCCACCCCGGCACCGCCCAGCGGCACCCCGCCCACCAGCCCCGTTACCGGGCATCCGACGAACCGTCACAGCCCAGTGACATCCCTGACAGCGTGCCCGACTACCGCAATGCCCAGCACATTTGGCAGTCTGACTCCGCAACCAGGGGGATTGCAGGGAGGGAAGCACCACCATGAGCACCACCGCACACCACACATCGACCACCGGCTCGACCTCCGGCGACCCCCGCGCCACCGGCGACCCCCGCATCGGCTGGAGCGGCACCGCCGACACCGACCGCGCCCCGGTCCTGCGCCACCGCCGCGACGGCATCCTCCCCACCATCGGCGCCGCCCTGTCGGTACGCGGACAGACCCTCACCGGTACGGCCAGCAAGGCGGAACAGCCCCCCACCCTGCACCCCCTCGTACAGGACTTCCTGGACACCCTCGCCACCGACCGGCGCTACCGCTTCACCGGGCGCTGTCCCGAGGCCGTCCTGCTCTCCCGGCACCTCACCGCCGTCGAGGCCAACCGCGGCAAACGGGCCTCCCGCAAGCCCCTCACCAACGGCGAGGCCCGCCGCTCCCTGAAACACTCCAAGATCACCGCACGCCATATCCGCGAGGACGGCGACCCCGAGCACGGCAACTACGCACCGCCCTGCCGCTCCTGCGACGCCCTCCTCGCCCACTTCGGCGTCATGCCCATCGGGGCGTCGACGCCCCAAGGGAGCTGACCGCCACCATGCCGCCCACCCCCGCGCCGCGCACCCCGGCCCACGAGCGCACCGGGTCCACCCGCTTCCCCGCCGCCGTGGACGTCGCGCTCCAGGACGCCGGCTGGCAGCCCGGCCGCTGGGACATAAAGCAGGCCGAGGAGTGGGCCGACACGCTCCGCGCCCACGCCTCCCCCGCCGGCCACCGTCACACCGTCTTCGCCGCCGCCGTCGAAGCCTGGGCAGAGTTCGGCGGCCTGCGCATCACCGGGCCGGGCCCCGGCCGGCACATCGCGCCCACCCCCTTCGCCATCGACCCGCTGCACGGCCTGCACCTCGCCCGCACCCTCGGCGACCTCGGTCGCGCCCTCGGCACCGACGTGGCCCCCCTCGGCCGGGAAGAACTCCCCGACACCAAGACCACCCGCGGCACCACCCACCCCCAGGCCGCCCTCGCCATCGACACCGAGGGCCGCGTCTACAGCCTCGACCACACCGGCGACTGGTACCTGGGCCCGGACCTCGACCAGGCCCTGAGCACCCTCGTCCTGGGCACCCGTCCGAGCCGGCTGACCGTCGCGGCGGACTGAGCGGACTGAGCGGACTGAGCGGACCGAGGCGACGAGCCGCAGCAGCGCAGCGGGCGGCGCACGGAGTCCGGGCCGGGGACGGAGGCTCCCGCTCGGCCGGTCACGCCGCCGTCCGTCTCACCCGGCCGCGGCCCCGGAGCCCGCACCGGCCACCGGCACCACCGCCGACACCCGGAAGCCCCCCGCGTCCGTCGGGCCCGAGACGAAGACGCCGCCCAGCGCCGTCACCCGCTCCCGCATCCCCACCAGGCCGTTGCCCCCGCTCGGCAGCCCGGCGTCCGTCGCCCCGCGCTCCGACGGGCCGTTCTCCACCTGCACCGCCACCTCGCCGGCCCGGTGCGCCAGCCGCACCCGCGCCCGCGCGCCCGGCGCGTGCTTGTGCACATTCGTCAGCGCTTCCTGCACCACCCGGTAGACGGTCTGCTCGACCCGCGCCGCATACCGGCGCCCGCCACCGCCGTCCGCGGCCCCGGTGCCGTCCTGCGCATCGCCGGCGGCGCCGTCCACCGAGAGCTCCACCGTCATCCCGGCCGCCCGGGACTGCCCCACCAGGTCCCCCAGCTCCGCCAGGCAGGGCCCGTCCCCCTCCGGCTCGCCCGGCGCCGCGGCGGCCGAACCGGCCGCGTCCGCCGGCGCCGGCCGCACCGCCTGCGACGCCACCGCCACCAGCCGCGCCGGCTCGTCCGACCCGGCGGCGCCCCGGACCGCCGCCCCCTCGGCCGTCCGCAGCACCCCCAGCATCTCCCGCAGCTCGGTCAGCGCCTGCCGCCCCATGTCCCCGACCAGCGCCGCGTTCTTCGCCGCCTTCCGGGGGTCCTTGAGCGCCACCGCCTGGAGCGCCGCCGCGTGCACCACCATCAGGCTCACCCGGTGCGCGACCACGTCGTGCATCTCCCGCGCGATCCGGGTGCGTTCCTCGTTACGGGCCCACTCGGCCCGCTCCTCGGCGCGGTCCGCGAGCAGCGACAGCTCGCGCTCCAGACCGTCCGCCCGCTCCCGCAGACTCTCCACCAGCCGCCGCCGGGCGCCGATGTACAGGCCCCACAGCACCGGCGGGGCCGTCAGGACCAGCCCCACCGCCAGCGACATCGCCGGCACGAACCACTCCGGCGGATTGAAGTGGTGGTCCGCGGCCACGTCCTGCCGCATGCCGAGGAACGTCGTCACCAGCGTCCCCACCACCGTCATCCCGGCCAGCAGCCCGGTGATCCGGCGCGGCAGGTCCGACGCGGCGAGTGTGTAGAGCCCCACCACGCTCAGCAGCCCGCCCATCTGGGCGGGCATCACGGCTATCGAGACCAGCACCACCACGACCGGCCACCGCCGGCGCAGCAGCAGCACCGGCCCGGCCACCAGGCCGAGCAGCATCCCGAGCGGCTCGGGTACCCCCACCGTGTGCGCGAACGGGATCCCCTCCGCCGTGCACTCCACCGTGGACGCCACGGCCAGCAGCACGTCCAGCACCGCACTGCGGCGCCGCGCCCACCACCAGGGACCGCCCCCCGGCCTGCCTCGCGCGGCCACGTTCTCACTTGCCCCCGTTGCGGTCATACCGACCAGCGTACGGGCGCCGCCGTCCGTTCCCAGGTTCCGTGCACGGACACAGGTCTGGCCCATTACAAACCGTTACGACCAGATATCCCGTGAACCGCTGAATCGTTCGCATTTCCACCGCCCACCGCATCCACATCCGCGGGGACTCCGGGAGGTGAGAACTCCGGGAAACGCCGAGAAAAGCCGAGAAAGCCGGGAAGGCCGGTAAGGACGGGAAGGCCGGGAAAGGGAGGCAACGGCCGCCCCGTCAGGCGCGATCCGCATGGCGCCGCCCCATATCGTCGCGCCGGAGGCCGGTGGTACGGCATAGTGGTGGGTGCCAAGCGATCAGCCCGACGCAATGTCCGGTCTGAATCGCATTTCCATCCCCTGTGGTGTAATTGGCAGCACTGAGGCTTTTGGTGCCTTATGTCCGGGTTCGAGTCCTGGCGGGGGAGCACACGCCGGCAACGGCACGGTTCGGGTCCTGACCACTCGGTCAGGACCCGCCCTCGTTTCGCCCGCAAAACGCCCCGGTATCCTTCCGGTGACCACCACCCGAAGTAGCCAAGAAGCCGAAGGGCATCTCCGTGAGCGCCAACCGCCCGGCCGCCGTCGTCGTTCTCGCAGCGGGTGAGGGAACCCGCATGAAGTCGGCGACCCCCAAGGTCCTGCACGCGATCTGCGGACGCTCCCTCGTCGGACACGTCGTCGCCGCATCCCGTGAACTGGACCCCGAGCACCTCGTCGTGGTCGTCGGCCACGCCCGCGAGCAGGTGCGGCAGCACCTCGCCGAGGTGGACCCCGCCGTCCGCACCGCCGTCCAGCACGAGCAGAACGGCACCGGGCACGCCGTGCGCACGGCGCTGGACGAGCTGCGCGGCAGCGGTGCCGCCCTCGACGGCACGGTCGTCGTGGTGTGCGGCGACACCCCGCTGTTGACCGGCGAGACGCTGCGGAAGCTGAGCGACACACACGCGTCGGACGGGAACGCCGTCACCGTGCTGACCGCCGAGGTCCCGGACTCCACGGGCTACGGGCGGATCGTGCGGGACGAGGTCTCCGGCGCGGTGACCGCGATCGTCGAGCACAAGGACGCGAGCCCGGCGCAGCGGGCGATCCGGGAGATCAACTCCGGGGTGTTCGCCTTCGACGCGCGGCTGTTGGTCGACGCGCTGGGCAAGGTGCGTACGGACAACAGCCAGGGCGAGGAGTACCTCACCGATGTGCTGGGGATCCTGCGCGAGGCCGGGCACCGGGTCGGCGCCGCGGTGGCGGCGGACCACCGGGAGATCCTGGGGATCAACAACCGGGTGCAGCTGGCGGAGGCCCGCCGGCTGCTGAACGCGCGGCTGCTGGAGCGGGCGATGCTGGCCGGCGTCACGGTGGTCGATCCGGCCACGACGTGGGTGGATGTGACGGTGTCGTTCGAGCAGGACGCGACGGTGCAGCCCGGGACGCAGCTCCTGGGGGCCACGCATGTCGGTGCGGGTGCCGAGGTCGGTCCGCAGTCGCGGCTGACCGACACCCGGGTCGGCGCGGGCGCGTCGGTCTCCTTCACGGTGGCGGACGGCGCGGAGGTCGGGCCCGGCGCTTCGGTGGGTCCGTACGCGTATCTGCGGCCGGGGACGGTGCTGGCCTCGAAGGCGAAGGCCGGGACGTTCGTCGAGATGAAGAACTCGCAGATCGGCGAGGGCACCAAGGTGCCGCATCTGTCGTACGTGGGAGACGCGACGATCGGCGAGTACACCAACATCGGTGCGGCGAGCGTGTTCGTGAACTACGACGGTGAGGCAAAGCACCACACGACGGTCGGTTCACACTGCAAGACGGGCTCGGACAACATGTTCGTGGCGCCCGTCACGATCGGGGACGGCGCGTACACCGCCGCCGGTTCGGTCATTACCAAGGATGTGCCCCCGGGTTCGCTGGCGGTCGCGCGCGGCCAACAGCGCAACATCGAGGGCTGGGTCGCGCGCAAGCGACCCGGGAGCGCCGCCGCGCAGGCCGCCTCGGCTGCTCGCCAGGAGTCCGGTCAGGACTCGGATGCCAAGTCCGAGGGCGAGCGGTGACTGTGCCGACGGGTACGCCGTGCGGGGCGTACCGTGATGAGCGCACGCAAACTGTGATGCAAGGAGATTTGCTGTGACCGGGATCAAGACGACCGGCGAGAAGAAGCTGATGCTCTTCTCCGGCCGCGCCCACCCCGAGCTTGCCGAGGAGGTCGCGCACCAGCTGGGTGTGGGCCTGGTCCCGACGAAGGCTTTCGACTTCGCGAATGGCGAGATCTACGTTCGCTATCAGGAGTCGGCGCGCGGCGCGGACTGCTTTCTGATCCAGAGCCACACGGCTCCGATCAACAAGTGGATCATGGAACAGCTGATCATGATCGATGCGCTGAAGCGGGCCTCGGCCCGGAGCATCACCGTGGTCTGTCCGTTCTACGGGTACGCGCGCCAGGACAAGAAGCACCGCGGCCGGGAGCCGATCTCGGCGCGGCTGATCGCGGATCTGATGAAGACCGCGGGTGCCGACCGCGTGGTGACGGTCGATCTGCACACGGACCAGATCATGGGCTTCTTCGACGGCCCGGTGGACCACCTGTTCGCGCTGCCGGTCCTGGCGGACTACGTCGGTGCGAAGGTCGACCGCTCGAAGCTGACCGTGGTGTCCCCGGACGCGGGCCGGGTGCGGGTCGCGGACCGCTGGTGCGACCGGCTGGGCGCGCCGCTGGCGATCGTGCACAAGCGGCGCGACAAGGACGTGGCGAACCAGGTCACCGTCCACGAGGTCGTCGGCGATGTACGGGACCGGGTGTGCGTACTGGTCGACGACATGATCGACACCGGTGGCACGATCTGCGCCGCGGCGGACGCGCTGTTCGCCAACGGTGCGGCGGACGTCATCGTGACGGCGACGCACGGTGTGCTGTCCGGTCCGGCGGCGGACCGGCTGAAGAACTCGAAGGTGAGCGAGTTCGTGTTCACGAACACGCTGCCGACGCCTTCGGAGCTGGAGCTGGACAAGATCACGGTGCTGTCGATGGCGCCGACGATCGCGCGGGCGATCCGCGAGGTGTTCGAGGACGGCTCGGTGACGAGCCTCTTCGAGGAGCAGTGAGCCGGATCCGGTGATCCGGTGCGGGCCCCGGCCCGCAGCGGGGGCTCCGGAGATCCATTTTGGGGCGGCCTGCCCGCCGGGTAGACTCATCGAGTTGCTCGGCGAGGGAGGCCGCCCTTTTGTGCGGTGGCTGTCCGTTATCGACGCGCTCTTCGTAGCAGGTCTGTCGTGGGCCGGGTGACGCCCCGCAGATGTTTCTGAGATACGAGGAGTGCAGTCATGGCTGAGGTCAAGCTCACCGCCGAGGCCCGTGCCGATTTCGGCAAGGGCGCCGCCCGCCGTCTTCGCCGCGAGGCCAAGGTTCCGGGTGTCGTTTACGGTCACGGTGCCGAGCCGCAGCACGTCGCCGTCGACAGCCACGCGCTGATGATGGCCCTGAAGACCCCCAACGCCCTGATCCGTCTGGACGTCGACGGCAAGAGCGAGCTGGTCATCCCCAAGGCCGTGCAGCGCGAGGCCATCCGCCGCTTCCTGGTCCACGTGGACTTCCTGGCCGTCAAGAAGGGCGAGAAGGTCGCCGTCGAGCTCCCGATCCAGACCGAGGGCGACCTGGCGCCGGGCGGCAACCTGCTGGAGCACGTGCTGAACACCCTGCCCGTCGAGGCCGAGGCCACCCACATCCCGGAGTCGGTGACGGTCTCCATCGCGGGCCTGGAGGCCGGCAACGCGGTGCTGGCGAAGGACATCGTGCTGCCGGCCGGTGTCTCGCTGGCCGTTGAGGACGACGCCGTGGTGCTCCAGGTCGTCTCGGCGCAGGCCGAGGCCCCGGCCGAGGCGGAGGGCGAGGCCGCCTGATCGCACGTTCCGGAATTTCCGGAATACTCTTTCAACCGCTGTCCCGTGCTCTGGCGCGGGGCGGCGGTTGACTGCTTTCAAGGAGACACGGAAATGGCGGAGATGGCGGGCGCAGAGTGCCCTTGGCTCATTGTGGGGCTGGGAAATCCGGGGACGGAGTACGCGGCCAATCGCCACAATGTGGGTTTCATGGTGGCGGATCTGCTCGCGGAGCGGACGGGCGGGCGTTTCAAGGCGCACAAGGCGCGGGCGCAGGTCGTCGAGGGGCGTATCGGCCCGCCGGGGCCGTCGAGCCGCCGGGTGGTGGTCGCCAAGCCGATGTCGTTCATGAACCTCTCGGGCGGGCCGACGACCGCGCTGCGGGATTTCTACAAGGTCCCGGTCGCCAACATCATTGCGGTGCATGACGAGTTGGACATCGATTACGGTGCCCTGCGGCTGAAGCTGGGCGGCGGGGACAACGGGCACAACGGCCTGAAGTCGATCACGAAGTCGCTGGGTGCGGATTACCACCGGGTGCGGTTCGGGATCGGCCGTCCGCCCGGCCGGATGCCGGTGGCGGATTTCGTGCTGAAGGATTTCTCGTCGGCCGAGCGCAAGGAACTGGATTACTTCGTGGACCGGGCGGCGGACGCGGTGGAGGCGCTGATCCTGGAGGGGCTGGAACGGGCGCAGAGCACGTACAACTCGTGAATGGGGCAGTGCGGGGCAGGGCCTGACGAATGGTCCGGCGGAGGTTGACCGGGCGCGGCGGTATGACCAAGGATCGCCGCCATGCCCCCACGCAGCAGGCGGACCGGTTCGGTCAACCGCAGCAAACGCAGTCGTACCCGGCGGTTCGGCGAGAGTGCCTTCGGGATGCTCATCGTCGCCCGGACCGCGGTGATGGCGCTGCTGGCGCTGCTCCTGCTGGTCGCGGGGGTGTGGACGTCGTGGGGGACGGCGCGGTACGCGATGCTCGCCAAGGGGCGGGAGCGCGGCACGATGACGGTGGCGGCGTGTGCCGCGGACCGCTGCACGGGGCCGTTCGTCCCGGTCGAGGCGGGCGGGCGGCGGCGGCAGGTGTCGATCGCGCAGGCGGCGGTGAAGAAGGGCGAGCGGGTCGCGGTGGCGCTGCGGCCGGATTCCACGCGGGCGGTGCGGACCGGGGCGGGCGGTGTGCTGCACGCCTGGGTGCCGTTCGGCGGGTCCCTGCTGCTGGCGTCGCTCGTCGTGGCGGGCGGGATCCGGCTGCGCCGTACGGCGTGGCTGATGGGGTTGCTGGGGGCGGCGCTGCTGGTGGCGGCCTTCGCGACGATGTAGACGAGTAGACGACAGACGAGTGGCTGAGCAGCCGGGGCGGATCCCGGCGTACGGCGGCGGCCCGCCCCTCTTCGCC
>NZ_KN708638.1:3339017-3373028 GCF_000805335.1 Streptomyces sp. CT34
TGACGGTCAGCAGCAGCGCGCGGGCGAGGACCGGATCGGCCTCCTCACCGCGGGCGGCGGCCTGGCGCTGGCGGTGCAGCAGGGAGACCTGGAGGTAGGAGATCGGGTCCAGGTAGGCGTCGCGGATGTGGAAGGTCTGCTTCAGGGCCGGGTTGGAGTCGAGGAGTTCGCGCTCTCCGGTGACCCGCAGGACTTCCTGGACGGTCAGTTCGTGCTCGGCCCTGATGACGTCGAAGACGTGCTTGAGCTCGTCGGGGACGAGGGTGTCGACGTAGTGGCCGGCGATCCGCAGGTCGGTCTTGGCGAGCGTCATCTCCACGTTGGAGAGGAAGTTGCGGAAGAAGTGCCAGTGCTCGTGCATCTCGTCCAGGACGCTGCCGAGCCCGGCCTCGCGGGCGGCCTTGAGGCCGGTGCCGACACCGAACCAGCCGGGGACGATCTGGCGGGACTGGGTCCAGCCGAAGACCCAGGGGATGGCGCGGAGTCCGTCGAGGCCGGCGCCGGAGTCCGGGCGGCGCGACGGGCGCGATCCCAGGTGCAGCTCGGCGAGCTGGTCCACCGGCGTGGAGGCGAAGAAGTACGCGGGCAGGTCGGGGTCCTCGACGAGGCGGCGGTAGGAGCCGTGGGCGGCGTCGGAGACGGTCTCCATGGCGGCGTCCCAGCGGGCCAGCGCCTCGTCGGACTGGCGGGGGGCGGTGTGCAGGGCGGATGCCTGGAGCGTGGCCGCGACGGTCAGTTCGAGGTTCTCCCGGGCCAGGGACGGGACCAGGTACTTGTCGGAGATGACCTCGCCCTGCTCGGTGACCTTGATCTCGCCTTCGAGGGTGCCGTAGGGCTGGGCGAGGATGGCGTCGTGCGAGGGGCCGCCGCCGCGGCCGACGGTGCCGCCGCGGCCGTGGAAGAGGCGCAGCCGTACGCCGTGCCGGTGGGCGACGTCGCGCAGCAGGCGCTGGGCGCGGTGGATCTCCCACTGGGAGGTGGTGATACCGCCGAACTTGGAGGAGTCCGAGTAGCCGAGCATGACCTCCTGGACGTCGCCGCGCAGGGCGACCAGCCGCCGGTAGGAGGGGTCGGCGAGCATCTCGTCCAGCAGCCGGTCGGCGATCTTGAGTTCGTCGGTGGTCTCCAGCAGCGGCACGATGCCGATCTTGGCCCAGCCGGCGTGCAGGTCGATCAGGCCGGCCTCGCGGGCCAGCACGGCGGCGGCGAAGACGTCGTCGGAGCCCTGGCACATGGAGATGATGTACGACTCGATGACCTCGGGGCCGAAGGTGTCCTTGGCCTTGAGGATGGTGCGGAAGACGCCGAGGGTCTTGGCGCCGGCCTCGTCGAGCGGGGCGGGCGTGGGGGCCAGCGGGCGGCGGGAGCGCAGTTCCTTGGCGAGGAGCTTGCGGCGGTAGTCGCGCGGCATGTCCACGTAACGCCAGGACTCCTCGCCGAGGCGGTCGAAGAGCTGGCCGAGGGCGTGGTGGTGGGCGTCGGCGTGCTCGCGGATGTCCATGGTGGCGAGCTGGAGGCCGAAGGCGGCGATGGTGCGCAGGGTGCGCTCCAGGCGGCCGTCGGCGATCAGGCCGCCGCGGTGCTCGCGCAGCGAGGTCTGGATGATCGCCAGGTCGTCGAGGAGCTCGGCGGTGCCCAGATAGTCGCGGCCGGGCACGTGCGGGGTGTCGGCGGCGAGCCGGTCGCGGGTGTTGAGCAGCTTCTGCCGGACGCAGGTGGCCTTGAGGCGGTAGGGCTCCTCGCTGTTGAGCCGCTTGTAGCGGGGGCTGATCTCCGGGAGGAGGTCGAGGTCCCGCCGGAGGGATTCCAGCAGCTCGTCGGTGGCGCCGCAGTTGCGGATGGAGTTGGAGAGCGCGCCGCGCAGCTCGTCGACGTGCTCCAGCGCGTCGGTGATCCCGTGCTCGTGCTGGAGGATCAGGACGTCCCAGGTCACCTGGGGGGTGACGTTGGGGTTGCCGTCGCGGTCGCCGCCGATCCAGGTGCCGAAGGTGAGCGGGCGGGTGCCGGCCGGGAGCTGGGCGCCGGCCCGCTCCAGCTCGGCGGCCAGGTCTTCGAGGACGTCGCCGACCGCGCCGCGGCCGAGCTCGTCGAGGTAGTAGATGGCGTTGCGGGCCTCGTCGGTGGGCTCCGGGCGGGCCACCCGCAGCTCGTCGGTCTGCCAGATGAGGTCGATGCTCTCGGCGAGGCGGAGGTCGGCGCGGCGGCGCTCGCCGGGGTCCGTACGGTCCAGGAGCTCGGCGACCCTGCGGAGCTTGGTGAGGACGGAGCGGCGGGCGGCCTCGGTGGGGTGGGCGGTGAAGACCGGGCGGACGCCGAGGTTGCCGGCGGTGGCCCGCAGGTGCTCGGGGTCGGCGTCCTTGAGCATGTCGGCGGTGCGGGCGAGGATGCCGCCCTCGGCGGCCCGCTTGGCCCGCAGCTCGCGACCGCGGTGCACCTGCTCGGTGACGTTGGCCAGGTGGAAGTACGTGGAGAAGGCGCGGACCAGCTTCGCGGCGGTGGCCAGGTCGGTGTCTCCGAGAAGCCGGGCGGCGGCTTCGCCGTCGGAGCGGGTCAGCGCGCGGACCTGCTCGACGAGGTCCAGCAGCTCCGGTCCCTCCTGCCGTACGAGGGTCTCGCCGAGGAGGTCGCCGAGGCGGCGGATGTCGGCGCGCAGCGCGATGTTGTCGCGGGCGGCGCCGTCGGGGTTTTCGGACACGTTCTCGGCGGGGGTGTTGTCGGCACTGCTCACAGGTGCGGCTCCTTGCAGTGATGGTGCAGTCATTGAGCACGTCTGGGCTTGTGGCGGACCGCGCTGTCCGACGCCCCCCAAGGATAGGTCTCCGCCATCGGCGGCGGATCACACCGTCCGCAGGGTGGGCACCCGCCGGGCCGGGCGGGGGCGGGGGCCTGTCACGGCCTTGCCCGTGGCGGTGTCACTGCCATACTTACGAGACCGTAGGTTACGGTCCCGTAGGCCGTAGCCGTGCCCCGAGCCCCCGACGAGGGACACCATATGAGCGCTGGTCCTGAAGCCGCCGAAGAGTCACCGCTACCGCTCGACGCGCCCGCCGGTTCTTCCGCACCCTCCCCGCTGCCGTCCGCGACGCTGGGCGGCGAGCAGCGCCGGTCGCTGGAACAGATCACCCTGCTGTTGTTCATCACCGTGCCGTTCCTGGCGCTGGTCGCCGCGGTGCCGCTGGCCTGGGGCTGGGGGGTGAGCTGGCTCGATCTCGGGCTGCTGACGGCGATGTACTTCATCGGCTGCCACGGCATCACCATCGGCTTCCACCGCTATTTCACGCACGGCGCCTTCAAGGCCCGGCGCCCGCTGCGGATCGCGCTGGCGATCATGGGGTCGCTGGCGGTGGAGGGCCCGCTGGTCCGCTGGGTGGCGGACCACCGCAAGCACCACAAGTTCTCCGACGCGGAGGGCGACCCGCACTCCCCCTGGCGCTTCGGCGAGACCCTGCCCGCGCTGATGAAGGGCCTGTGGTGGGCGCACGTGGGCTGGATGTTCGACAAGGAGCAGACCCCGCAGCAGAAGTACGCCCCCGACCTGATCAAGGACCCGGCGGTCCGGACCGTCTCCCGCCAGTTCATCCTGTGGACGACGGTGTCGCTGCTGATCCCGCCGCTGGTCGGCGGGCTGGCCACCGGGTCCTGGCAGGGCGCGCTGACCGCGTTCTTCTGGGGCTCCCTGGTGCGGGTGTCGCTGCTGCACCACGTCACCTGGTCGATCAACTCGATCTGCCACGCGGTCGGCAGGCGCCCGTTCAAGTCCCGTGATCGCTCCGGCAACGTGTGGTGGCTGGCGGTGCTGTCCTGCGGCGAGTCCTGGCACAACCTCCACCACGCGGACCCGACCTGCGCCCGGCACGGGGTCATGAAGGGCCAGCTGGACTCCAGCGCCCGGCTGATCCGCTGGTTCGAGCGGGCCGGCTGGGCGTACGACGTCCGCTGGCCGAACGCGGCGCGGCTCGACGCCCGGCGCAACGAGAACGCCCGAGGCAAGGAGAAGGCCGCGCAGGCGGCATGATTGACGGGTGGCGATCGACAGCAGCAGCGCGAACAACGGCAAGGGAAAATCCACCGCGTCCACCGCGTCCTCGGCGTCCGGGGGCCGGCGCGCGCGCCGGGTGCGGATGACCGGTGCGGAGCGCCGGGAGCAGCTGCTGGACATCGGCCGCACGCTGTTCGCCGAGCGGGGGTACGAGGGCACCTCCGTCGAGGAGATCGCCGCCAAGGCCGGCGTGTCCAAGCCCGTGGTCTACGAGCACTTCGGCGGCAAGGAGGGGCTGTACGCGGTGGTCGTGGACCGCGAGATGCGGCAGCTGCTGGACATGGTGACCGGTGCGCTGACCGCCGGCCATCCGCGCGAGCTGCTCGAACAGGCCGCGTTCGCGCTCCTCGACTACATCGAGACGTTCACGGACGGCTTCCGCATCCTGGTCCGCGACTCGCCGGTCGCCCAGTCGACCGGCACCTTCGCGTCCCTGATCAGCGATATCGCCACCCAGGTCGAGGACATCCTCGGCCTGGAGTTCAAGGCGCGCGGCTTCGACCCGAAGCTGGCCCCGCTGTACGCGCAGGCGCTGGTGGGCATGGTGGCGCTGACCGGTCAGTGGTGGGTCGACACCCGCAAGCCGAAGAAGGCGGAGGTGGCGGCGCATCTGGTGAACCTGGCGTGGCACGGGCTGGGCAATCTGGAGGCCAAGCCGCGGCTGATAGGGCACCGCAAGAACTAGATCCAGGAACAATCCGGGAACAGGGGGCCGGAGCCGGCGTGGGCGGTGCCGCGCCGGCCTCGAACCAGCAGCCTTCTCCATGCCTCCCCAGGCAGGCGGCGAGCTGGATGTGGGCCGAGGCCGGTGCTCGTGGCGGGTCGGGTGGGGTCAGGCGGTGGGGGTCGGGGGCTTCTGGGCCACGGCGAAGATGCGGCGGAAGGGGAACACCGTGCCGTGCCGGCCGGTGGGGTACGCCTCGCGCAGCGCGTCGCGGTATTCGGTGAGGAAGGCCTCCCGTGCCTCCGGATCGTTTTCGAGGACGGTGAGCACGGGGCGCAGGGCGGTGCCCTTGACCCAGTCCAGGACCGGGTCGTCGCCCTGGAGGAGCTGGACGTAGGTGGTTTCCCAGGCGTCGGTGAGGCAGCCGAGGTCGGTGAGGCGCTCCAGGTAGTCGGCGGGTTGCAGGATGTGGACGAAGCGGCGGCCGTGGCTGTCGAGGCGGTCGCGCCACTGCGGGGAGTCGCACAGTTCGCCGAGCAGGGCGTGACTGGGCGAGGTGAAGTTCCCGGGGACCTGGAAGGCAAACGTTCCGCCGGGGGTGAGCGCGTCGACCCAGCGGGCGAAGGAATCCGGGTGGTTGGGGACCCATTGCAGCGCGGCGTTGGAAATGATCAGGTCGAAAGGCTCTTCAGGCGTCCAGTCGGCGGCGTCGGCCGGAGCGAAGTCCAGGTGGCCGCCGCCGGGGGTCGGCCCGGCGTAGCTCTCGGCTTCCTTCAGCATCTCGGGTGAGTTGTCGAAGCCGGTGATGTGCGCGTCGGGCCAGCGGTCGGCGAGCTGGACCGTCACATTGCCCGGGCCGCAGCCCAGGTCGGCGATGCGGGCGGGGCGACCCGGCCGCGGCAGTTGCGGTATGCGGGCGAGAAGATCGTGGAAGGGCCGGGTGCGGTGCCCGGAGTGGTGCAGATACTGCTGTGGATCCCAGGTTGGTGCGTCGTGCATGTTCGAAAACCCCTCTGCTGATACAAGGGCCGGCACGTTCGGTTCCGGGTGCCGTCATAGTGCGCTGTGGCCGGCTCGGGTGGATTCCGAGCTCGCGGCGACGATTCCCAGTAGTCCAGGAAAATATATCTAGACGTCGAGATACTCTACGTCAAGAGACTTCACGTCGACAGACCCTTTACACTGATCGCCATGGAGGACGAGGTCGATCGACTGGTGGCAGCATGGCGCCGCGAGCGCCCGGACCTCGACGTGGAGCCGCTTGAGGTCCTCAGCCGCGTCTCCCGGCTGGCCAGACATCTGGACCGGGCCCGCCGCCTCGCCTTCTCCGAGGTGGGGCTGGAGCCCTGGGAGTTCGACGTGCTCACCGCGCTGCGGCGGGCCGGCGCGCCCTACCAGCTCTCCCCCGGCGCCCTGCTCACACAGACGCTGGTCACCTCCGGCACGATGACCAACCGCATCGACCGGCTGGCCAAGAAAGAGCTCGTCGAGCGGCTGCCCGACCCCAGCGACCGGCGCGGTGTGCTGGTCCGGCTGACCGCCAAGGGCCGCGACAAGGCCGACCAGTCCCTGGCCGGATTGCTCGCCCAGGAGCGGGCGATTCTGGCCGAGCTCTCACGGCAGCAGCGGCAGGAACTGGCCGGTCTGCTGCGGCGGTTGACCGGTCCGTTCGACAACATCCCGGGCTAGGGCCTGTCCGGCCCTGACCCGTCGGACCGGCCCTGGCACACCCATCCCGCGCGCCCCCGTGTCCTCTTGCCCGGCCGCCCCCGGGTGGGCTTGGATCGCGGTATGAGCCAGCACGAGACGCGCTCCCCGTACGGCAGGCGGTTCGCGGGCCGTACGGTCGTGGTGACCGGGGCGGCCGGCGGGATCGGGGCGGCGACCGCGGACCGGCTGGCGGCCGAGGGGGCCGGGGTGCTGCTGCTGGACATCGACGACGCGCGCGGCGAGCACACCGCGCGGCGGATCCAGGCGGCCGGCGGGCGGGCCTCGTACGAGCACTGCGATGTGGCCGACGAGGGCGACTGGCAGCGGGCCGTGGAGGCGGCGCGGCGGCGGTACGGCCCGGTGGACGGGCTGGTCGGCAACGCGTATCTGCGGTACGTCGCGGCGGCCGACGAGACGCCGGCGGCGGACTGGGAGCGGCAGTTGGCGGTGAATCTGACCGGCTCCTTTCTCGGCGTGCGGGCCGCGCTGGCGGATCTGCGGGCGCGCGGCGGGTCGGTGGTGCTGACGTCGTCGGTGCATGCGCTGGTGGGGCTGCCGGGGCGGCCCGCGTACGCCGCGTCCAAGGCCGGACTGACCGGGCTGGGGCGGCAGTTGGCGGTGGAGTACGGGCCCGAGGTGCGGGTCAACAGCGTGCTGCCGGGCCCGGTGCTGACCGCGGCCTGGGACGGCGTCGGGGAGGCGGACCGGCAGGCCAGCGCGGCGCAGACGGCGGCGCGGCGGCTGGGCCGGCCCGAGGAGGTCGCGGCGGCGATCGCGTTCCTGCTGTCCGACGAGGCGTCGTTCGTAACGGGGGCGAGCCTGGTCGTGGACGGCGGGTGGAGCGTGTACAAGAGCTCTTCGTGAGGGCGGGCACCGCGACTGCGACCCTGGGGGTCCGATGGGCATCCGATTCGGCGGCGACTACAACCCCGAGCAGTGGCCCGAGGAGGTGTGGGCCGAGGACCTGGCGCTGATGAAGGCGGCCCGGGTCACCACGGTCACGGCCGGGATCTTCTCCTGGGCGAAGGTCGAACCCCGGCCCGGGGAATGGGACTTCGGCTGGTTCGACCGGGTGCTGGACGGGCTGGCGGGGGTCGGGATCGAGGTGTGCCTGGCGACGATGACCGCCTCGCCGCCGCCCTGGCTGACCCGCGCGCACCCGGAGATCCTGCCGGAGGGGCCGGACGGCCGGCGCCGCTGGCCCGGGGCGCGGCAGCACTTCTGCCCGTCGAGCCCGGTCTACCGGGCGTACGCGGTACGGCTGGTGGAGCAGCTCGCCGCCCGGTACGCGGAGCATCCGGCGCTCGCCATGTGGCATGTGGGCAACGAGTACGGGTGCCACACCCGGCAGTGCTTCTGCGAGGTGTCGGCGGACGACTTCCGGGTCTGGCTGCGGACCCGCTACGGGAGCGTGGCGGCGCTCAACGACGCCTGGTCGACGGCCTTCTGGTCGCAGGCGTACGGGGACTTCGACGAGGTGCTGCCGCCGCGGACCGCACCCACCTTCCCCAACCCGGCGCAGCAGCTGGACTATCTGCGCTTTTGCGACCACGCGCTGCGGGCCTGCTATCTGGCCGAGAAGGCGGTGCTGGCGCGGCTGGCGCCGGGGGTGCCGGTCACCACCAACCTGATGCCGCAGCACAAGCCGGTCGACGCGTTCGGCTGGGCACCGCACCTGGACGCGATGGCGCTGGACTTCTACCAGGACCCGTTCGCGACGGACGAGCACATCCGGGCCGGGTACGTCTTCGACCTGATGCGGTCGGCGCGCGGCGGGCAGCCCTGGCTGCTGCTGGAGCAGGCGGCCGGCGCGGTCAACTGGCGGCCCCGGAACGGGCCCAAGCCGCCCGGCGCGATGCGGCTGTGGAGCTGGCAGGCGGTGGCGCAGGGGGCGGACGCGGTGCTGTTCTTCCAGTGGCGGCAGTCGCTGGGCGGGGCGGAGAAGTTCCACTCGGCGATGCTGCCGCACGGCGGAACGGACACCCGCACGTGGCGTGAAGTGGTCGATCTGGGCCGGGAGCTGGCATCGGTTCCGGGTATCGAGGGGACCCGGTCGCGGGCGTCGGCCGCGCTGCTGGCGGACTGGCACAGCTGGTGGGCGCTGGAGCTGGACTCCCGGCCGTCGACCGCGCTGGACCACTCCCGGATCGCGCTGGAGCACTACCGGCCGCTGTTCGAGGCGGGGGTGGCCTGCGACGTGGTGCCGCCGCAGCGGGAGTTGTCCGGCTACCGGCTGGTCGTGGTGCCGAACCTGTATCTGGTGACGGCCCGGGACGCGGAGCGGCTGGCGGCCTACGTACGGGACGGCGGGCGGCTGGTGGTGTCGTTCTTCTCGGGGATCGTCGACGAGCACGACCGGGTGCACCCGGGGGGCTATCCGGCGCCGCTGCGGGAACTGCTGGGGCTGCGGGTCACGGAGTTCTGGCCGCTGGCCGAGGGCCGTTCGGTGGCCGTCGGGGGTGGGGGTGCCTCCCTGGCCGGGAGGAGCCGAGACCTTGGGGGAGCGTACGCCGGGCGGGCGGACATGTGGTCGGAGGAGATCGAGCTGGCGGGGGCCGAGGCCCTCGCCCGCTTCACCGACGGCGAGCTGGCGGGGCGGCCCGCGGTGACCCGGCACGACTACGGGCGGGGCACCGTCTGGTACCTCGGCACCCGCCTCGAACCGGCGCTGCTGCGGGCCCTGTTGGACGACGTCCGCGAGGCCGCGGGGGTGGCGCCCGTACTGCCGGGGCTGCCGGCGGGGGTGCAGGCGGCCGTACGGGAGGGTGCCGGCGGGCGGTACCTGTTCCTGCTCAACCACGGGGCGAGAGCGGTGGAGGTGGGGCTGCCGGAGCCGATGCGGGACGCGCTGGCGCCCCGGGCGGCGGCCGTGGAGCAGGTGGCGCTGGCCGCCCGGGGCGTGGCCGTACTGACCGGTCCGGCGGCGGAGCCGGGCTGACCCCGTACGGGGCGCCGACCGCGGCCTCAGGGCAGCGTGACCGGGCCCGCCCCGGCCGGCTCCAGCTCGACCGGGCCGACCCCGGCCCGGCGGGCCAGGGCCACCGCCGCGAGGGTGGAGTGCACCCCGAGCTTGCCGAGCACGTTCTGCATGTGCGTACGGACCGTGTGCGGGGACAGGAACAGCCGCTCCGCGACCGCCTTGCGGCCCAGCCCGGCCACCATGCAGCGCAGCACCTCGCGCTCGCGCGGGGTCAGCGACTCCACCAGCCGCTCGCTCTCCGTACGGTGCCGGCGGGCGGGCGGCAACTCCCCCAGGACACCGGTCAGCAGGGCGGGCGGCAGATGCGTCTCGTCGCGCAGCACACCGCGGATGACCGCGAGCAGCCGGGAGAGCGAGCAGTCCTTGGCGACCCAGCCGGAGGCGCCGGCCAGGAGGGCGGCGGCAGCCCGGCGCGGGTCGTCGCGGTCGGCGAGCACCACCGTCCGCAGATACGGGTGGCTGGAGCGCAGCCCGGAGACCAGCGCGATGCCGTCCAGCGGGCAGCCGCGGGGCGCGCCCTCGCGGACCGCACCGTCGCGCACCGCGGCCTCGCGGACCGCACCGTCGCGCACCGCGGCCTCGCGGGGCGCGCCGTCGCGGGCGGACGGCTGCGGCGGCACCGCGAGCAGCGGCGCGGCCAGGTCGGCGTCCGCCAGCAGCACGTCGAAGCGGCGGCCGTCGGCGGCGGCCCGGTCCAGATTGCGCAGCGCCGCCGGGGCGCTGCCCGCCGCCGCGACGTCCACGTCCACTTCCGCGGCCAGCGCGGCGGCCAGGGATTCGGCGAAGATGCGGTGGTCGTCGACCACCAGAACCCGGATTCGTTGCACAGAGACCCCCTGTCTCGGTGAACGGACCATAGCGGGCACAGCGCCCGGATTGAAGATCGCCTCGATCGCACGGCCGCCGCCGCGCCCGCCTGGCCACCCCACCCCGGGCGCCGCGCCCGTACGGTCTCGCCCCCTGAAACGGCGCCGGCCCCCACCGGCACCGGATCAAGCCTACGGACGGGGCGCGGTCCGGGAGGGCGAATGGCCGAACTGGCCGGACGAGTCAGCCGGAACCGCCGGACCGCCCGCCCGCCGGGGCGTCTCGGCGCTGCCCGACGGCCTCGTCCGGCAGACGGCGTGCGCCGGCGCTGGGGACGGCCGGGAAGATCCGCGGCGCGGTGTACCCGGCCGCCGCGAACGCCGCGGTGACCGCGTCGGCGACCGGCCCTGCCGCGCGCTCCTCGACGAGCACCACCGCCGAGCCGCCGAAACCGCCGCCGGTCATCCGGGCGCCCAGCGCACCCGCCGCGTTGGCGGTGTCGACGGCGAGGTCGAGTTCGGCGCAGGAGACCGCGAAGTCGTCGCGGAGCGAGGCGTGTCCGGCGGTCAGCAGCGGGCCGACGGCGCGGATGTCGCCGGCGTCGAGGAGGGCGACGACCTGTTCCACACGGTGGTTCTCGGTGACGACGTGGCGGACGAGGGAACGGACCACGGGATCGTCAAGTCTGTCGAGCGCCACGAGCAGATGCACGTACGGCACATCGCGCAGGGCGCGCACACCGAGCGCCCGCGCACCGCGTTCGCAGCCGGCGCGCCGCGCCGCGTACGCGCCGTCGCCGAGTTCGTGCCGGACGCCGGTGTCGACCACCAGGAGCCGCAGCCCCTCCCCCGCCAAATCGAACGGGACGTGACGGTAGTTGAGGTCCCGGGTGTCCAGGAAGAGGGCGTGCCCGGCGGTGCAGCAGGCGGCGGCGGTCTGGTCCATGATCCCGCAGGGCACGCCGACGAACGCGTTCTCCGCCCGCTGGGCGATCCGGGCCAACTCCCGCGGGGCCAGGCCGAGTCCGTAGAGGTCGTCGAGGGCGAGGGCGGTGGCGACCTCCAGGGCCGCCGAGGAGGACAGCCCGGCGCCGGTGGGCACCGTGCTCTCGTAGTGCAGGTCCGCGCCGCCCACCGGCAGCCCGGCCTCCCGCAGCGCCCGGACGACGCCCGCCGGGTAGGCCGCCCATCCCGCGGTGGCGGTCGGTGCGTCGCCGCGCAGCGCGTCGGGGCGCAGCTCGGTGATGCCGCCGCCGGCGCCGGCCGAGTGCAGGCGCAGCACGCCGTCGGGGCGGGGCGCGGCGGCGGCCAGGGTGGTGTGCGGGAGGGCCAGCGGCATCACGAAGCCGTCGTTGAAGTCGGTGTACTCACCGATCAGGTTGACCCGGCCGGGCGCCGCCCAGACGCCGTGCGGCTCCGCCCCGTACACCTCGCGGAAGGCCGCCGCCGTCCGCGGAGCGCCGTGCTCCGTCTCCGTCACACGGACTCCTTCGGCGGGTGCGGCAGGTCCTCGGCCTCCGCACGGGCGGTGCGCCGGGCGAACTGCCAGGCATCGGCGATGATTCCGGCGAGGTCGGCGCGGCTGGGGCGCCAGCCGAGCCGGTCGATGGCGGTCCGTGCGGAGGCCACCAGCACGGCCGGGTCGCCGCCGCGGCGCGGGGCGGCGATCTCCGGGACGGGGTGCCCGGTGACCTTGCGGACGGTCTCGATGACCTCGCGTACGGAGAAGCCGTTGCCGTTGCCGAGGTTGCAGATGAGGTGTTCGCCGGGCCGCGCCGCCGCCAGGGCGAGCAGGTGGGCCTCCGCGAGGTCGGCGACGTGGATGTAGTCGCGGATACAGGTGCCGTCGGGGGTCGGGTAGTCGTCGCCGTAGACGGAGATCGCCTCGCGGCGGCCCTGGGCGACCTGGAGGACCAGCGGGATCAGGTGCGACTCGGGGTCGTGGCGCTCGCCGCAACTGCCGTAGGCGCCGGCGACGTTGAAGTAGCGCAGCGAGACGGCGGCCAGGCCGTGCGCGGCGGCGGCACCGCTGATCATGTGGTCGACGGCGAGCTTGGAGGCGCCGTACGGGGAGGTGGGGGCGGTCGGGTCGGTCTCGGTGATCGGGGTGCCGACCGGCTCGCCGTAGGTCGCGGCGGTGGAGGAGAAGACCAGCCGGCGCACTCCGGCCTCGCGCATCGCGGTGAGCAGCTCCATGGTGCCGCCGACGTTGTTGCGCCAGTACTTCTCCGGGTGCACGACGGACTCGCCGACCTGGGAGAACGCGGCGAAGTGCAGCACCGCGTGGTACGAGGCGTCCAGCCAGCGGCCGGCGTCGCGGATGTCGCCCTCGATGAACGCGGCGCCCGCCGGGACCCCCTCCCGGAAGCCGGTGGAGAGGTTGTCGAGGACCGTCACGGTGTGGCCGGCCTCCAGCAGATGCTGGGCCACCACGCTGCCCACATAGCCGGCACCTCCGGTGACCAGGTACTTCTCGCTCACTCGCTCGCTACCTCTCGCAGTCGGTCCGCCGCGGCCTCCGGCGGCACGTCGTTGATGAACACGTTCATGCCGGACTCCGAACCCGCGAGGAACTTCAGCTTGCCGGAAGTCCTGCGGATGGTGAAAAGCTCCAGATGGAGCGCGAACTGGGAGCGGTCCGCGGCGTGCACGGGCGCCTGGTGCCAGGCGGAGATGTACGGCGTGGGGGCCGCCGCGGGCCCGAATAGCCGGTCGAAGCGCCGCAAGACTTCCAGGTAGAGCTGTGGGAATTCGGTGCGCGCCGCCCCGTCGAGGGCGAGCAGGTCGGGGACCCGCTGCTTGGGGTAGAGGTGCACCTCGTACGGCCAGCGGGCGGCGTACGGGACGAAGGCCGCCCAGTGCTCGCCTTCGAGGACGATCCGGCGGCCGTCGGCGAGCTCGTCGGCGAGGACGTCGTCGAAGAGGTTGCGGCCGGTGGCCCGGCGGTGCGCGGCGAGGGAGGCGAGCATCCGCTCCGTGCGCGGGGTGGTGAAGGGGTAGGCGTAGATCTGGCCGTGCGGGTGGCCGAGCGTGACGCCGATCTCGGCGCCGCGGTTCTCGAAGCAGAACACCTGCTGGACGCCGGGGAGTTGGGAGAGTTCCGCGGTGCGGTCGGTCCAGGCTTCGAGGACCAGGGCGGCCTGTTCCGCGGTGAGGTCGGCGAACGAGGCGTCGTGGTCGGAGGTGAAGCAGACCACCTCGCAGCGGCCGTGGTCGCCGGCGAGGGAGGGGAAGCGGTTCTCGAAGACCGCGACGTCGTAGTCGGCGGCGGGGATCTCGGTGTGCCGGCCGTCGCGGGAGGGGCACAGCGGGCACTCGTCGGCCGGCGGGTGGTAGGTGCGGGCCTGGCGGTGCGAGGCGATGGCCACGGATTCGCCGAGGAGGCGGTCGTGGCGGATCTCGGCGGCGGTGGAGACCGGGTCGAGGGGGCGGCCGTCGGGGGCGGCGCGGACCACGTCGTCGGATGCGTCGTAGTAGATCAACTCCCGGCCGTCCGCGAGCCGGGTCGTCGTCTTCTTCACCGGTAGCTCCTCACCGCACCCAAACAGAAACAAACACAATGAAGCACAAGCGAACAGATGCGTCAATGTGCGGTCGGTGCGCGGGCAGTGACAAGCGCAAAGCGCCCACCTCCCGCCGAACAACCCGCGGGCGCTCACAGACCGATCACGATCCAACAAGGGAAACGAACAAAACTATTCAGTTTTCGGCCGACCGCGCGTACGTTTCTGTGCGTTCGTTTCTGTGCGTTCGCATCGCGCGCACCGCTGTGCCCCGAAAAGGCCGTGCTCCCCGAAAAGAGTCCCTCATGATCACTCTGGCCGAAGGGCTGAGACTCCCGACCAACGGGCTCGACTACACGATCCTGGCCATCTACTTCGTCGTCGTCCTCGGCATCGGCTTCGCCGCCCGGCGCAGCGTGCGGACGAGCCTGGACTTCTTCCTCTCCGGGCGGTCGCTGCCCGCCTGGGTCACCGGACTCGCCTTCGTCGCCGCCAACCTGGGCGCCACCGAGATACTCGGGATGGCGGCGACCGGCGCGCAGTACGGCGTCGCGGTCGTCCACTGGTACTGGATCGGCGCCATCCCGGCCATGGTCTTCCTCGGCCTGGTCATGATGCCCTTCTACTACCGCTCGAAGGTCCGCTCCGTACCGGAGTTCCTGCTCCAGCGCTTCGACAAGTCGGCGCACCTGCTCAGCTCGGTACTGTTCGCCTTCGCCGCCGTCCTGATCGCGGGCGTGAACCTCTACGCGCTGTCGATCGTCGTCGAGGCGCTGCTCGGCTGGCCGCAGTGGGTGGCCATCGTCGTCGCCGGGCTGTTCGTCCTCGCGTACATCACGGTCGGCGGGCTCTCCTCGGCGATCTACAACGAGGTGCTCCAGTTCTTCGTGATCCTCGCCGCGCTCATCCCGCTGGTCGTCCTCGGCCTCAAGCGGGTCGGCGGCTGGGGCGGTCTGACCCACTCGCTCACCTCGTCACATGGCAGCAACTTCCTTACGGCCTGGGGCGGTACGGGCATCGGCCAGGCCAACCCGCTGGGCGCCAACTGGCTGACGATCGTCCTCGGCCTGGGCTTCGTGCTCTCCTTCGGCTACTGGACCACCAACTTCGCCGAGGTGCAGCGCGCGCTGTCCGCGAAGAACCTGTCCGCCGCGCAGCGCACCCCGCTCATCGCCGCCTTCCCGAAGATGTTCATCGTCTTCCTGGTGATGATCCCGGGCCTGGTCGCCGCCGTGCTCGTACCGAAGATCGGTGCCCCGGGCGGGCTCCAGTACAACGACGCGATCCCCTACCTCATGCAGGAGCTGCTGCCCAACGGCGTGCTGGGCATCGCCGTCACCGGTCTGCTCGCCGCGTTCATGGCCGGCATGGCGGCCAACGTCTCGTCCTTCAACACCGTCTTCACGTACGACATCTGGGCCAAGTACGTGAAGCGGGACCGGCCGGACGGCCACTACCTGCGCTTCGGCCGGCTGATCACCGCGATCGGTGTGCTGGCCTCGATCGGCACCGCGTTCATCGCCTCGTCGTTCTCCAACATCATGGGCTACCTCCAGACCCTGTTCTCCTTCTTCAACGTGCCGATGTTCGTGGTCTTCATCATCGGCATGTTCTGGAAGCGGGCCTCGATGAAGTCCGGTGTCTGGGGCCTGCTCGCCGGCACCACCGCCGCGATGGTCAACTACTTCTGGATCTACAAGCAGCATGTGATCTCCATCCCGACCGACCAGGGCGCCAACTTCGTCTCCGCGATCGTCGGCTTCGTCGCGGGCGCGGCGGTCATGGTCGTCGTCACGCTCTTCACGGAGCCCAGGCCGCCGGCCGAACTCGCCGGGTTGGTATACGGAACTACCGCGCCCGGTCAGGAAGAGCTTCCCGCCGAAGGCGACGACGCCTGGTACCGCAAGCCCGCACTGCTCGGCTGGGGCGCCGTCGCCCTCGCCGCGCTGTGCTACCTGCCCTACTCGCTCTGAACCGCTCTGACCGGAGACCCGTCATGTCTGAACTGCAGCACGAAGTGACCGAGTTGGAACGCAGGTCGGCCACCGCCGCCCGGCTCTTCGACATCCGCCGGATCATCGGCGGCCTGTTCGTCGTCTACGGCGTGATCGTCACCGTCGCCGGCCTCATGGCCTCCGACGGGGACCTCCACAAGGCCCAGGGCATCAACATCAACCTCTGGACCGGCGGCGGCATGCTCGCGCTCGGCGTGTGCTTCCTGGTGTGGCTGAAGCTGCGGCCGATAGTGCCGCCGCCGGCGGCGGAGCCTCAGGACGAGGAGCGCGGCGAGGGGGACTGAGCCCGCTCCAGCAGGCCGGTGCGGGCGGCCAGCGCCGCCGCCTCCAGCCGGGAGCCCACCTCCAGCTTCATCAGCACCCGCTGGACGTGCGTGCGCGCGGTACTGGGCGCGATGTCCATCCCCGCGGCGATCACCCGGGTGTCCTCGCCGTCCGCGACCCGCATCAGCACCTCGACCTCCCGCGGGGTGAGCAGCTGGAGCAGCCGCGCGCCCTCGTCGTCGGGCTGGGCGGAGGGGTGCAGCAGCTCCTCGAAGGCGTGCTGGAGCAGCTGCGGCGCGACCGCCGCCTCGCCCGCCCGCGCCTTGATCATGGCCCGTTCGACGCCCTCGATCCGCTCGTCGTTGCGGACGTAGCCGGAGGCCCCGGCGGCGAAGGCGGCGGCGATCCCGCGCGGGCTGGGCACCGGCCCGAGCACCACCACCGCGACCTGCGGGCGCTCCTTCTTGATCCGGACGACCGGATCGAACGCCCCCGGCTCGGCGGGCCCCGCGGTGCCCAGCAGGCACACCTCGGGCGCCCGGCTCACCACCAGGTCCGCGGCCCCGGCGCTGGGCGCCGCCGCGGCCAGGACGCGGTGCCCGCGCAGCTTGAGGGCCGAGGCGAGCGCCTCGGCGAGCAGCCGGTGATCGTCGACCACCATGAGCCGTACGCCCATCGGGCAATCCCCCTCCACTCCCCGGCCCGGCCATGTGTCCCCGGGAAGCTACACGCTCGGCAGGCGATGCGCGCCCCCCGCAGGGAGGAAGACCACCGGAACGCGGGAATCCCGGCCACCCGGGGCGGGCTGCCGCCCGTTCCGCACGGGCGGGCGGCGGCCCCGGCGGCCGGGAAAGGCGCCCTGCCGGGTGTCAGGCGTCCTCCGCCAGCTCCAGCCAGCGCATCTCCAACTCCTCGCGCTGGGCGGCGAGTTCACGCAGTTCGGCGTCGAGTCCGGCGACCTTCTCGAAGTCGGTGGCGTGCTCGGCGAGCTGCGCGTGGACCGCGGACTCCTTGTCCCCGATCTTGTCCAGTTGCCGCTCGATCCGCTGGAGTTCCTTCTGCGCCGCGCGGTTGACGGCGGCCGGCTTCTTCGGGGCCGCGGCGGCCGGCTGGGCAGGCGCCGGCACCGCCGCCTCGATCATCTTCCGGCGCCGCTCCAGGTACTCATCCAGGCCGCGCGGCAGCATCCGCAGGGTGGCGTCCCCGAGGAGCGCGAAGACCCGGTCGGTGGTGCGCTCGACGAAGTACCGGTCGTGGCTGATGACGATCAGCGAGCCGGGCCAGCCGTCGAGCAGGTCCTCCAGCTGCGTCAGCGTCTCGATGTCCAGGTCGTTGGTCGGCTCGTCCAGGAACAGCACGTTCGGCTCGTCCATCAGCAGCCGCAGGATCTGGAGCCGGCGCCGCTCACCGCCCGAGAGGTCGCCGACCGGCGTCCACTGCTTCTCCTTCGTGAAGCCGAACTTCTCGCACAGCTGCCCCGCGGTCATCTCCCGGCCCTTGCCGAGGTCGACCCGGTCGCGCACCTGCTGGACGGCCTCCAGGACCCGTACGGCCGGGTCCAGTTCGCCGACCTCCTGCGAGAGGTACGCCAGCTTCACGGTCTTGCCGACGACGACCCTGCCCGCCGCGGGCTGGGTCTCGCCCTCCGTACGGGCCGCCGCGGCGAGCGTCCGCAGCAGCGAGGTCTTCCCCGCGCCGTTGACACCCACCAGACCGATCCGGTCCCCCGGCCCCAGCTGCCACGTCAGATGCTTCAGCAACATCTTCGGCCCGGCCTGGACGGAGACGTCCTCCAACTCGAAGACGGTCTTGCCGAGCCTGGAGCCGGCGAACTTCATCAACTCGGCGCTGTCCCGCGGCGGCGGCACATCCGCGATCAGCTCGTTGGCGGCCTCGATCCGGAACCGCGGCTTGCTGGTCCGCGCCGGCGCACCGCGCCGCAGCCACGCCAGCTCCTTCCGCATCAGGTTCTGCCGCTTGGCCTCCTCGGAGGCGGCGATCCGCTCCCGCTCGGCCCGCGCGAAGACGTAGTCGGAGTAGCCGCCCTCGTACTCGTGGACGGCGCCCCGCTGCACATCCCACATCCGCGTCGCCACCTGGTCCAGGAACCACCGGTCGTGGGTGACGACCACCAGCGCGGACCGCCGCGCCCCCAGATGCCGCGCAAGCCACGAGATCCCTTCCACATCAAGGTGGTTGGTCGGCTCGTCGAGCACGATCAGGTCCTGCTCGGCGATCAGCAGCTTGGCGAGCGCGATCCGCCGCCGCTCACCGCCGGACAGCGGCCCGATCACGGTGTCCAGCCCCTGATCGAACCCCGGCAGGTGCAGATCCCCGAACAGCCCGGTCAGCACGTCCCGGATCTTGGCGTTACCGGCCCACTCGTGGTCGGCGAGATCACCGATCACCTCGTGCCGGATGGTGGCGGCCGGGTCCAGCGAATCGTGCTGGGTGAGCACGCCGAGCCGCAGACCGCCGGCGTGCGTGACCCGGCCCGCGTCGGCGGACTCCAGCTTGGCGAGGATCCGGATCAGGGTGGTCTTGCCGTCGCCGTTACGGCCGACGACGCCGATCCGGTCGCCCTCATTGACGCCGAGGGAGACACCGTCGAGCAGCGCACGGGTCCCGTACACCTTGTCGACGGCTTCCAGATTGACGAGGTTGACGGCCATCTCACTCCTGGTCTGTGCGTCCCCGGACGGGGCTCGGTCGACCTCCAAGAGTAGTCGGCGCGGGGCGGGGGGCTTCGGGCGAGGAGGGGGGCGACGACTGCCGGGGGCAGGCGTGGGGCGGTCACCCTTTGTGATGACGTGACGGGGATATCGCCGTTACCGTGAATGGCAGAGCAGCAGGATCTCGTCCATGGGAGGAACCATGATCGCCGAGTCCGTAGAGCACCGCGTCCAGTGGCCGGTGCCGCCGCAGGACGGCTACTCCGTGGACGACCTTTTCACACTGCCGGATCTCCCGCCGCACACCGAGTTGATCGACGGGAGCCTGATCTTCGTGAGCCCGCAGCGTAACTTCCACGCGCTGATGCTGTACGTCCTGGAGCATGGTTTGCGCACCACCGCCCCAGACGAGTTCCGCGTGCGGCGGGAGATGACCGTCGTCCTCGACAAGCGCAATGCCCCCGAGCCTGATGTCAGCGTGGTCTGGGCCGAAGCAGACGCCGGACTTGACCAGACGCGCTTCCAAGCGAAGGACGTGCGTCTGGCCATCGAGGTCGTCTCCTCGGACTCGGAGTCCCGCGACCGCACGACCAAGCCGCAGAAATACTCTGCCGCCGGGATCCCGAGTTTCTGGCGCGTCGAGCGCGACGGAGACAACGGCCGACCCGTCGTCCACGTCTACGAACTCGACCCGCTCACCATGACGTACGTGCACATGGGCGTCCACCGCGAACGGATCAAGGTCGACAAGCCCTACCCCATCGACGTGGACCTGACCGCCGTCGACAAACTCTAAGCGTCGCCCTTGAGGGCCGACACGAACGACGACCACCCGGCGGCGGAGAAGACCAGCGCGGGCCCCTGCGGATCCTTGCCGTCCCGGACGGGGACGACGCCGGGGAGGCCGTCGGCGACCTCGACGCAGCTGCCGCCGGAACCGTTGCCGTAGCTGCTCTTGCGCCACGAAGCGTTACTCAAGTCGAGTGCTCTGCTTGAGCTTCTTGTCGATGTGGATGGCCAGGTCCATCGGCATTCCACACTCACCGCGCTCGATTCGGCTGAGCAGCGGGATGCCTCGATAGCTGCCTTCCACTAACTGTTCGAGCGTGAGTCCGGCCTGTTCCCGGAGGTAGCGCATCTCGGCGCCGTAGAAGCACGGGACGCTGGCCGAGGGATCGGCATCTTTGCGAGGGGGCATAACTCACCGCCGCTACTTGCTGGTTGCCCGGTACAACGCGATTCCTCAGCACGCTGCGCCGCACGCTGCCACTGCGTGAGGAATTCGTCACAATGCGCACAGAAGGGGCGTTCACCGGGTCGTAGGTTTCCGCGACCCGGTGGACCGGGTCGCGGTGCGGCTCGACGTAAAGGCGTAAAGACCGGGGAAAGCCCCCTCCCAACCCCTCCTACCTCCCCGTCGTCCCACCACCCGGACGGGTGACATATGCCAACTCGGTTGGGATTGAGGAGGGTTGGGCGACATATGCTCGCCGCGTCACGTGCACCACCGCACACATGCTTCGGCCCCCGGCCGGGACTGGCATCCCGAACGAGGGCCTGACCAACAAGGAAGAAAGCACCTTCCCGATGGCTACCACCCAGGAAGAAAGCAGCAGCTTCCCGATGGCTCTTGAGAACCCTAGCGCGCCCTCGCCCGCCATGTCCCGCGTTCCCGCGCCGACTCCCTCGTCCGGAGTCATTCACGTCAACTCCCGTCACGCCAGCCGCTACACGGTGGTCGGCAACCACCTCGCCCAGCACCGCGGGCTGACGCTCGTGGCGATCGGGCTCGCCGTGCACATCCAGTCGTTGCCCGCCGGGGCACGCATCGGCATCAAGTGCCTGACCGCCCGCTTCCCGGAGAGCGAGGCCCGTATCGCCTCCGCACTGCGGGAGTTGGAGGCGGCCGGGTACCTGAAGCGCACGCGCGAGCGGCTGCCGAGCGGCCGGGTCGTGACGCGCACGGTCTCCTACAACCAGCCGGGCGCGGCCCCGTGCCCAGCGACCCGCCCCGCCCAACGGGCCCCGAGGCCGAAACGGGAACCCGGGCCGACGCCGACCCCGAAACCGACGCGTGCGCCGCTGCCCGCCCCACGCCGTTCCGATCCGGCACGTACGCGGACGGCCCACCGCATCCTCGTCGAGCTACGGCGCGATGATCCACACCTACTGCTCTCCGAGGCGGATGTGGCGCGCCTCACCCCTGCCGTGGCCGCCTGGCTGGAACGCGAGGCGCCGCCCGACGCGGTACGCCGTACCCTCACCGCCAACCTGCCGCCCGGCCTCGGCAACCCGGCGGCCTTCCTCGCCCACCGCCTCACGGCGTCACTGCCGCCACCCCTCCCGGCCGCCGCCCCGGCACCCGCACGCCCGGACCCCCTCCAGACCTGCGACGGCTGCGAGCGCGCCTTCCGCGGCCTGCGACCAGGACTGTGCCGCGACTGCCGACTCGACCTCATGGAGGTTTCCCGGCTATGACCACCCCGGCAGGCACCCCGCTTCGTTACCGAGCGATGCGCGACGCCGTCGAGCAGATCCAGGACTCCGTTCCCGGCAAGTTGGAAGTCACCGGGGCAGGCATCGTGCACGACCTGGTATCGCCCGTAGGGCCTCACGAGCTGACGAGGGCCCGGGTCAGCCGGCGTCTGGAGAAGGTGATGCCGGACGGCCTCGTGGCCCACACCGGGACTCCGGACGTGGAGGCCGAGTCCCACGGGATCATGCGGCGCCCCGACGTGATGGTCATCGCCGAGGCCGACATGGCGGGCCCGGGGTCATTCGCCCCCCATACCCTCGTCGCCGCCGTCGAGGTCGTCTCCATGTCCAACCCGGACAACGACTGGGTCGGCAAGATCCGGGATTACCCCCTGCTCGGGATTCCGCTCTACGTGATCTTCGATCCCCGCACGGGAACGGGCGCGGTCTTCTCCGACATCCATCCGACGCCGGAAGGCCCTCGGTACGCCACCCGCAAGGACTTCGTCTACGGCGAGGACGTCACCATCGCCGAGTGGACGATCTCGACGGACGGCCTGCCGCGCTACGCCTGACGCACGGCGGTTCAGCCGTCCGTGAGGACCGTCGCACCGGCCGCCGGCCCGGCCGCCGTACGCGCCGTCCGGCAGGTGCCCGACGCGCGCAGCGCCGCGGCGACCCGCTCGGCGTCATCGGCGTTCGCCGCCAGGAACGCCGTCGTCGGGCCGGAGCCCGAGACCAGCGCCGCCAGGGCCCCGGCCGCCGTACCGGCCGCGAGGGTGGCGGTCAGCGAGGGGCGGAGGGAGACCGCGGCGGGCTGGAGGTCGTTGCTCAAGGACGCGGCGAGGGCGGCGGCGTCGCCGGTGCGCAGGGCGTCCAGGAGAGCCGGGGACGGCTCCGGGTCGGGGATGGTCGCGGTGGTCGCGCCGAGGCCCGACGCGTCGCGGAGGCGGTCGCACTCCTTGTAGACGGCGGGGGTGGACAGGCCGCCGTCGGCGACCGCGAAGACCCAGTGGAAGGTGCCGCCGACGGGCAGCGGCTCCAGCAGTTCGCCGCGGCCCCGGCCGAGGGCCGCGCCGCCGACCAGGCTGAACGGCACGTCGCTGCCCAACTCGGCGCAGAGGGTGAGGAGTTCGGACCGGCTCGTCCTCGTGCCCCAGAGGGTGTCGCAGGCCAGGAGTGCGGCGGCGGCGTCCGCGCTGCCGCCGGCCATGCCGCCGGCGACCGGGATGTCCTTGGCGATGTGGAGGCGGACGGCGGGGTCCAGGCCGTGGCGGGACGCCAGCGCGCGGGCGGCGCGGGCCGCGAGGTTGGTCTCGTCCAGCGGGACCTGGTCGGCGTCCGGGCCGGTGCAGGTGAGCGTCAGGGTGTCGGCGGGGGTGACGGTGACCTCGTCGTGGAGGCCGACGGCCAGGAAGACGTTGGCCAGGTCGTGGAAGCCGTCCGGCCGCCGACCGCCGACCGCGAGCTGGACGTTGACCTTGGCGGGGACGCGGACGGTGACGCCCTCGGGAGCGTTGTCGGGAGCGTTGCGGGTCATCGGGCGGTCTCCTCGTCGGGGGCGGACGCCGTGACCGGGGCGTGCTCGGCGATGGCGATGAACTCCTCGACCGTGAGGGATTCGCCGCGCGCCCGGGGGGAGACGCCGGCGGCCACGAGGGCGGCCTCGGCGGCGGGGGCGGAGCCCGCCCAGCCGGCCAGCGCGGCCCGCAGCGTCTTGCGGCGCTGGGCGAACGCGGCGTCGACGACGGCGAAGACCTCCTGGCGGGAGGCGGTCGTCGGGAACGGTTCGGGGCGGCGGACCAGCGAGACCAGGCCGGAGTCGACGTTGGGGGCCGGCCAGAAGACGTTGCGGCCGATGGCACCGGCGCGCTTGACCTCGGCGTACCAGTTGGCCTTGACCGACGGGACGCCGTAGACCTTGTTGCCGGGGCGGGCGGCGAGCCGGTCGGCGACCTCGGCCTGGACCATGACCAGGGTGCGTTCGATGGTCGGGAACTGCTCCAGCATGTGCAGCAGTACCGGGACGGCCACGTTGTAGGGGAGGTTGGCGACCAGGGCGGTGGGGGCCGGGCCGGGCAGTTCGGTGACCCGCATCGCGTCGCTGTGGACGAGGGCGAAGCGGTCGGCGCGCTCCGGCATCCGGGCCGCGACGGTGGCCGGCAGGGCCGCCGCCAGCACGTCGTCGATCTCCACGGCGGTGACCCGGTCGGCGGCCTCCAGCAGGGCCAGGGTCAGCGAGCCCAGTCCGGGGCCGACCTCGACGACGACGTCGTCGGGCCGGACGTCGGCGGTCCGGACGATCCGGCGGACGGTGTTGGCGTCGATGACGAAGTTCTGGCCGCGCTGCTTGGTGGGGCGTACGCCCAGCGCCTCGGCCAGTTCCCGGACATCGGCGGGGCCCAGCAGCGGGCCGGGCTCGTCGGTGGTCTTGCTGTCGCTCACCCGTGCAGCTTACGGCCGCACACCGGCCACGGGCTCGCGCCCCGGGTGACGTAGAGCTTCTTGGCCCGGAAGGTCTGCTCGTCGGCGGGGGCGTCCTGGGGGCGGCCGGTGCCGCCGAGCCCGCGCCAGGTCGAGACGTCGAACTGGTAGAGCCCGCCGTAGGTGCCGGACGCGTCGACGGCGTCCGGCCGCCCGCCCGCCTCGCACTCGGCCAGCGCGCGCCACGAGAGGTGCTCGGCGCCGCGGACGGAGGTGGGCAGCGCCTTGGTCCCGATGTGCACGATCTGCGGGCGCGGGGTGCGGACGACGTCGGTGTCCACCGGCTTGGGCTTCAGCTTGACGCCGTTGACGGTGTCGAGCCGGTAGGTGACGCGCCGTACGCCGGGTACGCCCTGCTGGACGACCACCTCGGTGCCGCGCGGCAGATCCGGGTCCGGCTTCTTGACCGTACGGAACGTGATGGGCTCCTCGCGGACCTCCTTGGTGCCGGTGATCCGCAGCACGGAGACGGTCTGGCCCTCGCGCGGGAAGCTGTCCGGCGGCACCGAGGTGGTGTCGTGGTCGCGCAGCGCCAGGCCGGCCTGCGCCAGCGCCTCGCGGACGGTGGCCGCGTTGGTGCGGACGTGGAACTCGCGGCCGTCGGCGACGAAGACCACCGAGCGTTCGGTGCGCACCGCCAGTTCCAGGCCGTGCCGGCCGATGTGCTGGGAGCGGGCGGTGGAGAGGTAGGCGCCCTCGGCGCGGACGCCGAGCTGGCGCAGCGCCCCGTCGACGGTGTCGGCGGTGGTCCACACCTGGCGGCGCTGGCCGTCGATGGTGAGCATGAGCGGGCGGCCGTGCCGGACGGCGACCTTGTCGCCGCTGCCCAGGCCGGTGCCGGGGGCGGGGGCGACGATGTCGTGGCCGCCGACGTCCAGGTCCTCGTCGGCGAGCAGTTCGTCGACGTCGTCGGCGAAGGTGTGCAGGGTGCGCGGGGTGCCGTCGACGCTGAGCTTGATCACCTTGTCGTGCGCGACGAAGGCCGTGGTGCCGCCGGCGAGGAAGGCGACGACCAGGGCGCGGGGCACCAACCGGCGCAGCGTCTCGGGCGACTCGCCGGTGCGCCGGCGCCGGCGGCTGCCGCCGCGCGCGGCGCGATGGCTGCTCTGCGAAGGACTCACAACGCTCCACCTGCCACGGGTGTCGTCCGGAAACCGGTCAACGGCGGAATGTAGCGGAGCGGCGGCTACTCTCCCAAGTCGGACGGTGACGGAGTGTATCCGTTTCGGGGCTCAATACCCGAAGGCGCGGGCGGAGTTGGCGGCGATCGCCGAGGCCAGCGCGTCCTCGTGCATTCCCTTGACGGCGGCCATCGCGCGGACGGTGAGCGGGATCAGATACGGAGCGTTGGCCCGTCCGCGGTACGGCGCGGGGGTGAGGAAGGGTGCGTCGGTCTCGACGAGCAGCAGCTCGGGCGGGGCGACGGCGAGCGCGTCGCGCAGCGGCCGGGCGTTCTTGAACGTGATGTTGCCCGCGAAGGACAGGAAGTAGCCGGCCTCGGCGCAGGTCCTGGCCATCGCGGCGTCGCCGGAGAAGCAGTGGAAGACGACCCGGTCGGGTGCGCCCTCCTCGCGCAGGATGCGCAGCACGTCGTCGTGGGCCTCGCGGTCGTGGATGACCAGGGCCTTGCCGTGCCGCTTGGCGATCTCGATGTGGGCGCGGAAGGACCGCTGCTGGGCGGCGGTGCCCTCGGGGCCGGTGCGGAAGTAGTCCAGGCCGGTCTCGCCGACGCCGCGGACCTCGGGGCGGGCGGCCAGCGCGTCGATCTCGGCGAGCGCGGCGTCCAGTGCGGCGTCGCCGCCGGCCTCGCGCGCGCCCTGGCGCGACCAGCCGTCGGGGTCGCCGAGGACGATCCGGGGCGCTTCGTTGGGGTGCAGGGCGACGGCGGCGTGCACGTCCGCGTGCGCGGCGGCGGTCTCCGCGGCCCAGCGCGAGCCGTTCACGTCGCAGCCCACCTGGACGAGGGTGGTCACCCCGACCGCGGCGGCCTCGGCCAGCGCCGCCTCGACGGTGGTTTCCTGCATGTCCAGGTGGGTGTGCGAGTCCGCGACCGGCACCCGGAGCGGTTCGGGCGGCGGGGGCGGGGTGTCTTTGTCCTGCGGGTCCATGGCCGCGATCCTACGAGGACCGCGGCCCGGTCCTCACTTGCGGTGGTGCTGGAAGGGGTGCAGCAGATCGGAGAGGTGCCAGTGGTGGTGCCGGCGCGGCTCGGCGGCGCTGCCGGCGCCCTCGGACTCGGCGGGGTGCGCGGCCTCGTCGGCCTTGCCGCCCTTCGCGCTCCGGGCGCTCTTGGCGGCGCCGTGCGGGCGCTCGTGCATGCTGGCCATCGCCTGGGAGACCATGGATACCTGTCCGGAGCGCATGATGCGGACGACATGGCCGCCACAGTTCAGGCACGTGGGCCGGGTCAACGGGGACGGGACGCGCTGGCCGTCCGCGAAGTAGACGACATGCATCTCGCCCTTGCCGTCCACCTGATGCTCGATCTCGTACGCCTGCTCCCAGCCGTGGCCGCAGCTCATGCACGCGAAGGAGTACGCCTCGCGGGCCGCCGGCTCGGGCCGGGGGTGGGGAGGAAATCCGCTGGTGGACGCGCCGGTGGTGCCCGTTGCGGTGGTCTTCATGATGTCGCTCATGTGCGCTCCTCTTGTCCGCTGGACAAGCCTTCCGGGACCGAACGTCCCGGTTCCCAGTGGACGCCTTTCACGGCGGGAACGCAGCTGACCTGCTGCCTATTGGCCCAGATTTGGCAGGTCGTAGGAAAAACGCACCCCAGCGGGCCTGATCGCTTTACCTTCGAGGCCAGCCGTTTACCTTCCATCGAGTCGGATCAGGCCCGTGGGCTGCGGTTTTACGCTCTCCCGAGCGGGTCGACGCTCAGCCGGGCGTGCCCGGACCGGCGTTCCCCGCTTCGCCCCGCCCGGCGTTCTTTGCCGCCACCACCGCGTCGAAGACCTCCCGCTTGGGGATGCCGGCCGCCGCCGCGACCGCCGCGATGGCCTCCTTGCGCCGCTCCCCCGCCTCCTCGCGAATCCGCACCCGGCGCACCAGCTCCGCGGCGTCCAGGTCCTGCGGCCCGCTCTCCGGGGCGCCCTCGACGACGACGGTGATCTCCCCGCGGACGCCCTCGGCCGCCCACGGCGCCAGCTCGCCCAGCGGCCCCCGCTTGACCTCCTCGTACGTCTTGGTCAGCTCCCGGCAGACGGCGGCCCGGCGGTCCGCGCCGAAGACCTCGGCCATCGCGGCGAGGGTGTCGTCCAGCCGGTGCGGCGCCTCGAAATAGACCAGGGTGCGGCGCTCGCCGGCGACCTCGCGCAGCCGGGAGAGCCGCTCGCCCGCCTTGCGGGGCAGGAAGCCCTCGAAGCAGAACCGGTCCACCGGCAGCCCGGAGACCGCGAGCGCGGTCAGTACGGCGCTGGGCCCGGGGACGGCGGTGACCTTGATGCCGCGCTCGACGGCGGCGGCGACCAGGCGGTAGCCGGGGTCGGAGACGGACGGCATCCCGGCGTCGGTGACCAGCAGCACCCGCGCGCCGCCGGCCAGCGCATCGGCCAGCTCGGGGGTGCGGGCGGCCTCGTTGCCCTCAAAGTACGAGACGATCCGGCCCGCGGGGTGCACGTCCAGCGCCTGGGTCAGCCGGCGCAGCCGCCGGGTGTCCTCGGCGGCGATCACATCGGCGGCGGCGAGCTCGGTGGCGAGCCGCGGCGGGGCGTCCGCGATCTCGCCGATGGGCGTCCCTGCAAGTACCAGCGTTCCAGTCACCCGCCCATCCTCCCAGGGTCGGACGGTGCACCGACGCGGTGGCACCGGCCGGCGGCGCTCCCCGTCGCTCCACAGGCCGCTTCCCTACGATGGGCCGGGTGACGAGTGACACCAGCGCGACGCACGCAGCCGCCCTGAGCGCCCCGGAACCGGCCGGTCAGCCCCCCGCGTGGCAGCGGCGGCTGCGCCGCTTCGGGTACGCCGGCCGCCCGCAGGCCGACGCCCGGACGCGGCTGGTGGCCCCGTTCCCGGAGCCGGACCGGCGGCCGTGGGCGTGGCTCGGCGCGGGCCCTGACCTCGCGGGCCGGCTGGCGCGCTGGTCGGGGTGGCTCGGCCCGCTGCTGGTGACGCTGTGCGCGGGGGTGCTGACGTTCTGGAACCTGGGCAGCCCGCGGAAGGTCATATTCGACGAGACGTACTACCCCAAGGACGCCTGGTCGCTGCTCCACTACGGCTATGAGGGCACCTGGGCCAAGGACGCCAATGACGCGCTGCTGGCCCATCCCCCGAAGATCCTGCTCTCCCCCGAGCACTCGTACGTCGTCCACCCGCCGATGGGCAAGTGGCTGATCGCGCTGGGTGAGTGGGCGTTCGGGATGAACCCCTTCGGCTGGCGGTTCATGACCGCGCTGCTCGGCACCCTGTCGGTGCTGCTGGTGTGCCGGATCGGGCGGCGGCTAATGCGGTCGACGGCCCTGGGGTGCCTGGCCGGCGCGCTCCTCGCGGTGGACGGGCTGCACTTCGTGATGAGCCGCACCGCGCTGCTGGACCTGATCGTGATGTTCTGGGTGCTGGCCGGCTTCGGCTGCCTGCTGCTGGACCGGGACCGCACCCGGGCCCGGCTCGCGGCGGCGCTGCCGGCCGGACCCGGCGCCGGGCAGGTGCGGCCGGACGACGCGGTCGGCGACCGGCTGCGGCTGGGGTGGCGCCCCTGGCGGATCGCCGCCGGGCTGTGCCTGGGCCTGTCGGCCGCGACCAAGTGGAACGGCCTGTACTTCCTCGCCGCGTTCGCGCTGATGTCGGTGCTGTGGGACGTGGGGGCGCGGCGCACGGCGGGGGCCCGGCGCCCGTTCCGGGCCGCCGTGCTGCGCGATGCGCTGCCCGCCTTCGCCTCCACCGTCGTCGTCGCGCTCGCCACCTATCTCGCGTCCTGGACGGGCTGGATCGTCACCAAGGGCGGCTACTACCGCGACTGGGCCACCACCCCCGAGGGCCGGGGCAGTTCCTGGTCCTGGCTGCCGGACTGGCTGCGCAGCCTGTGGCACTACCAGAGCGAGGTCTACGCCTTCCACACCGGGCTGACCACCCCGCACACCTATATGTCCAACCCGTGGAGCTGGCTGGTGCTGGGCCGCCCGGTCTCGTACTTCTACGAGGACCCTAAGGCCGGCCAGGACGGCTGCACCGCCGCCGAGGGATGCGCCCGCGAGGTGCTGGCGCTGGGCACGCCGCTGCTGTGGTGGGCGGCCTGCTTCGCGCTGCTCTACGTGCTGTGGCGGTGGCTGTTCCGGCGGGACTGGCGGGCCGGGGCGATCGCCTGCGGGGTCGCGGCCGGCTATCTGCCGTGGTTCCTCTACCAGGAGCGGACGATCTTCCTCTTCTACGCGGTGGTCTTCGTCCCGTTCCTGTGCCTGGCGCTGGCGATGATGATCGGCGCGATCATCGGGCCGCCCGGCGCGAGTGAACGCCGACGCACGATCGGAGCAGTCGGCGCGGGAGTTCTGGTGCTGCTGATCGTGTGGAATTTCATCTACTTCTATCCCCTCTATACGGGTCTGCCGATTCCCAAGAGCGCCTGGCACAACCGGATGTGGTTCGACAGTTGGGTGTGAAGCGGGTGAGTGTGACGGTCCCGTGACAGCCGTGCGACGCCGTGTCACAGGACCGTGCCCTGTTCGAGACTCACTCCTTGCCCGTGTCCCTTAGAGTGCGATGGACGTTCTTGTGTGCGTATTCAAGGACTGAAGCTCCTGGGAGGGGATCGGTGGCATGCGCCGCGAGGTGAAGTACGGGCTGATCGGCGGATCGGTGGCTCTGGTGGTGGGAGTCGTGGGCGGCTTCACGCTGTTCGGCGGCTCGGACGGGTCGTCGCCGCAGGCGGTCAGGTCGGCGGATGCCAAGTCCGGCGACGGCGGCAGCGACGTGCCGACCGGCCCGCTGACGGCCAAGGAAGTGAACACGACCGCACAGGCGTTCCTGACCGCCTGGCAGTCCGGCGACATGGCCAAGGCCGCCGCGTTGACGGACGATCCGGACGCCGCGAAGAGCGCCCTGCAGAACTTCACCGCGCAGGCGAAGTTCACGAAGGTGACGCTGAAGCCCGGCACGCCGGCCGGCGACAAGGTGCCGTACACGGTCGGCACCGAGATCGACTACAAGTCGGTCAAGACGCCGTTCTCGTACGGTTCCTCGATGACCCTCCAGCGCGACAAGAAGACCGGGAAGCCGCAGGTCGCCTGGCAGCCGTCGGCGCTCTACCCGGGCCTGGGCAAGGGCGACGAGCTGCGCACCGGCGCGGCCGAGGCGCCGCCGATCAAGGCCGTGGACCGCAGCGGCACCGAGCTGACCGCCAAGGACCACCCGACGCTGGCCGGGGTGCTGGACAGCCTGCGCACCAAGTACGGCAGCAAGACCGACGGCAAGCCGGGGGCGGAGCTCTACATCCACCGCGCCAAGGCCGACGACGCCAACAAGCAGCAGCCCGACAAGACGCTGAAGGTGCTCTCCAAGGGCACCCCCGGCACCCTCAAGACCACCCTGGACGCCAAGCTCCAGACGGCGGCCGAGAACGCCGTCAAGGGCAAGAAGCTGGCGTCCGCGGCGGCCGTCAAGCCCAGCACCGGCGAGATCCTGGCGATCGCCAACTCCCCGGCGGACGGCTTCAACCTGGCCACCCAGGGGTCGCTCGCGCCCGGCTCGACGATGAAGATCGTCACCTCGGCGCTGCTGATGGACAAGGGGATCACCGCACCGGACAAGAAGAACCCCTGCCCCCAGTACGTCACGGTCGGCGGCTGGAAGTTCCAGAACCTGAACAAGTCCCAGATCCCGGACGGCACCTTCGCGGACAGCTTCGCCGCGTCCTGCAACAACGCCTTCATCGCGCACGCCAAGGACCTCAACAACGACGATCTGACGAAGGAGGCCCGGGACGTCTTCGGCATCGGGCTGAACTGGGCGACCGGGATCCCCACCTTCGACGGCACCGTGCCGGTGCAGAGCGACGCGCAGATGGCGGCCTCGCTGATCGGCCAGGGCGGGGTGCGGATGAACCCGCTGAACGTGGCCTCGATCGCCGCCACCGCCCAGTCCGGCTCCTTCCACCAGCCGTTCATCGTGGCCCAGTCGCTGGACAACCGGACCTTCGCCAAGGCGGCCGGCGCGATGAAGTCGGACACCGCGTCCAACCTGAAGGCGCTGATGAAGCTCACCGCGACGTCCGGTACGGGCGCCGAGGCGATGCAGGGGATCAGCGGCGACATCGGTGCCAAGACCGGTTCCGCCGAGGTCGACAACCAGGACAAGCCCAACGCCTGGTTCGCCGCCTACCGCGACGACCTGGCCGCCGCGGCCGTCGTCCCGGCCAGCGGCCACGGCGGCACCAACGCGGGCCCGCTGGTCCGCGCCATCCTCACCGCCAACTGAGCTTGGTGGACGCCCGGTTACGACCGGGTGTCCACCGGCTGGATTTCGTTCGCATGGCCCGTACAGCTTTCGCTAGCGTGCGGGCCATGAGCGATTCCCCGTCCGACACCGCGACCGCCACCACCGCCCGAGCCCACCCCCGCTTCGCCCAGGCCCTGGCCGATCTGGGCCTGACCGTCGACGTGCGGCAGTTCCCCGAGGCCACCCGCACCGCCGCCGAGGCCGCCGCGGCCATCGGCTGCGACCTCGCCCAGATCGTCAAGTCGCTGATCTTCGCGGCCGACGGCGAACCGGTACTGGTCCTGATGGACGGCGCCTCCCGCGTCGACCTGGAGCGCGTACGGGCCGAACTCGGCGCCAAGGAGGTCGGCCGGGCCGACGCCGCCACCGTACGGGAGACCACCGGCTACGCGATCGGCGGCGTACCGCCCTTCGGGCACCGCACCCCCACCCGGGTACTGGCCGACCGCGGCATCCTGGAGCACGGCACGGTCTGGGCCGCCGCCGGCACCCCGCACACCGTCTTCCCGCTCGACCCGCCGTCCCTGATCGCGTACGCGCAGGGCAGCGTGGTGGACGTGCGCGAGCGCACCTCGTGACGCCGCTGGTCGTGGCCGCGGTCCTGCTGGCCGCCGTCACCCACGCCAGCTGGAACGCCATCGCCCACGGCATACGCGACCAGTTGCTGGCCTTCACCCTGGTCGGCGGCGGCGGCGCGGTCTGCGGTGCGCTGCTGGCCGGCTGCACACCGCTGCCGGCCGCCGGGGCCTGGCCGTACCTGGTGGCGTCCGCGGTGCTGCACATCGTCTACCAGGTCCTGCTGATGCAGTCGTTCCGGCTGGGCGACTTCGGCCAGATGTATCCGATCGCCCGGGGCACCGCGCCGCTGGTCGTCACGGTCCTGGCCGCGGTCTTCGTGCACGAGGTCCCGGACGGCCCGGCGCTGGCCGGGGTCGCGCTGGCCTCGGTCGGACTGGTCGGGCTGGCCCTGTGGGGCATCCGCGGCTCGGGGACCCGGCCGCACTGGCCGGCGATAGCCGCCGCCCTCGCCACCGGGCTGTCCATCGCCTCGTACACCACCGTCGACGGCCTGGGCGTACGCGCCTCCGGGACCCCGCTCGGCTACATCGGCTGGCTGATGATCCTCCAGGGGCTGATCATCCCCGCCTACGCGCTCGCCGTCCGCCGAGGCCAACTCCTCGCCCAGCTACGGCCGTTCGCCCTGCGCGGGCTGTTCGGGTCGGTGCTCTCGGTCTTCGCGTACGGGCTGGTGCTGTGGGCGCAGACCCGCGCGCCGCTGGCGCCCATCGCGGCGCTGCGCGAGTCGTCGATCATCGTCGGCGCCGCGATCGGAACGCTGTTCTTCAAGGAACGCTTCGGACTGCCGCGGATCGCGGCGGCGGGGCTGATGGTGGCGGGGATCGGCCTTATGTTGGCCGGCTGACGTTTCGCTGCGCTTAGCTGCCTTCCCACGATTTCGGCTTTCCCGCCGTGCGGGGTGCGGTCTTTCCCGCCTTCGGCGGAGGGGTGTGTGGGGCGAGACCCCGGATGGTCGTCGGTGCCGGCCCCACGATTCCGGCTTTCCCGCCATGCGGGGGCGGTGTTTTCCGCCTTCGGCGGGAGTTGGGGTGTGTGGGGCGGGGCCCCGGGTGGTCGTGGGTGCCGGCGCCGGGGGCTCCGGGGCGGGTTGCCGTTTCGCTGCGCTTTGCCGGCTTCCCGCGTTGTCGGCTTTCCCGGCGTGCGGGGTGCGGTGTGTTCCGCCTTCGGCGGGAGGGGTGTGTGGGGCGGGGCCCCGGGTGGTCGTGGGTGCCGGCGCCGGGGGCTCCGGGGCGGGTTGCCGTTTCGCTGCGCTTTGCCGGCTTCCCGCGTTGTCGGCTTTCCCGGCGTGCGGGGTGCGGTGTTTTCCGCCTTCGGCGGGAGGGGTGTGTGGGGCGGGGCCCCGGGTGGTCGTGGGTGCCGGTTCCGGGGGCTCCGGGGCGGGTTGCCGGACTGCTTCGCTTTACGTCCGGCAACCCGCCCCTCCACCCCCGGCCCCTCCCGTGCGGTGCGGGGTCCCGCCCCGGTGGGGGAGACGTCAAAGACCGGGGGTGCGGCTGGGTAGATACCGGGCATGAGGCGATTCGAGGGATACCGCGTACTGATCACCGGCGCCGGCCGCGGCATCGGCGAGGCCACCGCCCGGCGGCTGGCCGACGAGGGCGCACGGGTGCTGGTCACCGACGTCGACGGGCCCCGTGCCGAGCGGGCCGCAGCGGCCGTCCGGGAAGCCGGTGGCGCGGCCGAGGCGCTGGTCTGCGACGTCGGCGACCGGACCGCAGTGGAGGCGGCCGTCGCGCACGCCGTGCACCGGTTCGGCGGCCTGGACACCCTCGTCAACAACGCCTACAGCTGCCACCACGACACCCCGCTCTTCGAGGACACCCCGGACGAGGAGTGGGAGGCCGATCTGGACATCACCCTCGGCGGCGCGTTCCGCTGCGCCCGGGCCGCGCTGCCCCACCTGGCCGCCGCCGGCGGGCGCGGCGCGATCGTCAACATCGGCTCGGTCAACGGCATTCAAGACTTCGGCAACCACGCCTACAGCGCCGCCAAGGCGGGTCTGGCGAGCCTGACCCGTACGCTCTCCGGCCATGCCGCACCGCGCGGCGTACGGGTCAACCTCATCGCGCCGGGCACCGTCCACACCCCCAACTGGGCCGGGCGGGAGGGCGCGTTGCGGCGGGCGGCCGGGACGTATCCGCTGGGCCGGGTCGGCCGTCCCGAGGACATCGCCGCGGCCGTCGCCTATCTAGCCTCCCCGGACGCCGCTTGGATCACCGGCATCACGCTGCCCGTCGACGGCGGCATCCTGGTCGCCAACGACGAGTTGCGCCGCGCTCTGCGCGCTTGAACTCCCCCCACCGGGGCGGGACCCCGCACCGCACGGGAGGGGCCGGGGGCGGAGGGGCGGGTTGCCGGACGTAAAGCGAAGCAGTCCGGCAACCCGCCCCGG
>NZ_KN708638.1:3373038-3387961 GCF_000805335.1 Streptomyces sp. CT34
GAACCGGCCCCCACGCCCCCCCGGGGCCCCGCCCCACACCCCCCTCCCGCCGAAGGCGGAACACACCGCACCCCGCACGCCGGGAAAGCCGACAACGCGGGAAGCCGGCAAAGCGCAGCGAAACGGCAACCCGCCCCGGAGCCCCCGGCGCCGGCACCCACGACCACCCGGGCCCCCGCCCCACACACCCCTCCCGCCGAAGGCGGAAAACACCGCTCCCCGCACGGCGGGAAAGCCGACAACGTGGGAAGCCAGCCAAGCGCAGCGAAAGGCTCCGGCGTCAGCCGGTAGCGGCCAAGGCCCTGACGAGCGCCTGCGCACGCGGGTCGGCCGTCACGTTGCGCTGCATGCCGTTGGTGACGTAGCCGAAGGCGACCCCGGTTTCCGGGTCGGCGAAGGCCAGGGCGCCGCCGCGGCCGGGGTGGCCGAAGGAGCCGGGGCCGAGGAGGGGGGACGCCGGGCCGTGCAGCATGAAGCCCAGTCCGAAGCGGGTGTTGACCAGCAGGGTGCGGTCGGGGCCGGCGGACTCCTCGGTGCGGGCGAGGGTGAGGGTCGCGGGGGCGAAGAGGCGCGGGTGGCCGTCGACGGGGCCGATGAGCGCGGCGTAGGCGCGGGCGAGCGCGGGGGCGGTGGCGATACCGGCGGAGGCGGGGAGTTCGGCGGCCCGGTAGGCGGGGGCGTTCTCGTCGGGGGCCGGGGAGATCGCGCCGAAGGCGCGGCTGGTGAGGGAGGCGGGGTCGGCGTACGCGTCGGCGACCGCCTGCTTGGGCCGTACCCGGAGTCCGGCCGCCGCGGGGCGGGCCGGCGGCTCGACGGGGGCGAGCCGGCCGACCCGGTCCCGGGCCGCCTCCGGAAGCCCGATCCACAGGTCGAGGCCGAGCGGCCCGGATATCTCCTCGGCGACCCACTCGCCGAGGGTGCGCCCGGTGACCCGCAGGACCAGTTCGCCGATCAGCCAGCTGTAGGTCTGGGCGTGGTAACCGTGGTCGGTGCCGGGCGTCCAGGCCGGGGCCTGGGCGGCGACCGCGGCCGGGCCGCTGTGGCCGTCGATGGCCTGGGCGGGGGTGAGCGGGGTGTCCAGGACGGGCAGCCCGGCCCGGTGCGAGAGGAGGTGGCGGACCAGCACGCGGTCCTTGCCGGCGGCCTTGAACTCGGGCCAGTACGTGCCGACCGGCGCGTCCAGGTCGAGCTGGCCGCGCTGGTGGAGCAGGAGCGGGACGGTGGCGGCGATGCCCTTGGTGGCGGACCGGACGATCTGGGCGGTGCCGGGCTCCCAGGGGGCGGCGGTGGCGTCGCCGGGTTCGGCGTCGCCGTCCCTGGTGCCGGCCCAGAGGTCCACGACCCGGCGGCCGTCGCGGTAGACGGCCACCGCGGCGCCCCGCTCGCCGTGCCGGGCGAAGTTGGCCGCGAAAGCGTCCCGGACCGGCTCGAAGCCGTCCTCGACCGTGCCCTGGACGTCCACCACTGACTCCCGCTTCCCACTCATCCGTCGCTTCGGTGACCCATCAATGGTGCAACGCCGGGATCCATGCTCATGACCAGGGGGATGACCAGAGTCCGGGGCCGTGGCGTTCGTCACGTCCGGGCCGCGACCGGCGGCCCTCGCCGGCGGACGGCCCGCCGCCGTATCGCCTTTGGCTTCTGCGGACGCCTTCCGCACGCTCCGGCCACGACCGGCCGCGAAGCACCTCGGGGGTTCCGTTCGGGGGCGGGCCCTCACGCGCGGCGGTACGCGTGGCTGCCGTGCGCGGCGGTGCGCGTCGCTGCCGTGCGCGGCGGGCCGCGGCCGACCGCCCTCGTCCCGCGGACGGGACCCGCCGTCGGGGGACCGGTCCGTACGTTCATGCCAAGTTGCCGCCCGCCTCCGGCGCCGAAACCATGGGGGCGTGACCGATGCACCCGCGGCCACCGGGCCGTCGTCGCCGCTGCCGGAGACCGGCACGCCGCGCGGTCGGCTGCGCCGCATGCCGGCCGGGCCCGGTCGCCCGCCCGGCTCGTATCTGCGGTTCCCGCATCTCCACGGTGACCTGCTGTGCTTCGCCGCCGAGGACGATCTGTGGCTGGCGCCGATCGCGCCACCGGGCGAGGAGCCGGGCCGGGCCTGGCGGCTGACGGTCGACCGGACCCGGCTCGGCCCGCCGCGCTTCTCCCCCGACGGGCGGCAGATCGCCTTCACCACCTGGCGCAGCCTCGACCCGGAGATCCATCTCGCGCCGGTGGACGGCGGTCCGGCCCGGCGGCTGACGTACTGGGGCAGCACGGACGCCCGGGTCTGCGGCTGGACCCCGCCCGACCACGAGGGCCAGGCGCAGGTACTGGCGGTCTCCTCGCACGGGCAGCCGTTCTCGCACTTCTCCTGGGCGTACAGCGTGCCCATCGACGGCAACCCCGGCGGGCAGCTGCCCTGGGGGCCGGTCTCGGACATCGCGGTGGCGGACGTCGGCGGGGAGCGCCGCACGCTGCTGCTCAGCGGCAAACCGCCGCACGAGCCGGCCTCCTGGAAGCGCTACCGGGGCGGCGCGATGGGCCGGATGTGGCTGCACGGCACCCGGCTGATGCCGGATCTGTACGGGCACCTGGACTCGGTGATGTTCGTCGGCGGCCGGATCGCGTTCCTGTCCGACCACGAGGGCATCGGGAACGTCTACTCCTGCCTGCCGGACAGCACCGATCTGCGCCGGCACTCCGACCACGCCGACTTCTACGCCCGGCACGCCGCGACCGACGGCTCCCGCATCGTCTACCAGTGCGCCGGCGACATCTGGCTGATCGACGACCTCGGCCCGGACGCGGTGCCGCGCCGGCTCCCGGTCCGCCTCGCCGGCCCGCGGGCCGGCCGCCGCCCGTACCAGATCCCGGCCGCCTCCCACGTCACCTCGCTCGCCGTGGACGCCACCGGCCGGGCCAGCGCCGTCGGCGTGCGCGGCAGCCTGTACTGGCTCACCCACCGCGACGGCCCGGCCCGGACGATCCACGACACCCCCGGCGTACGGGTGCGGCTGCCCGAGATGCTGGGCGCCACCGGCCGGATCGCGTATGTGACGGACGCGGAGGGCGACGACGCCATCGAGATCGCCAATCTGCCGCGGGCCAGCGGGCCGGGCGCACCGCGCCGGCTGGCGGCCGGGCGGCTGGGCCGGGTGCACGAGCTGGTCTCGGCGCCGGACGGTGAGCGGCTGGCGGTGGCGGCGCACGACGGCCGGCTGCTGCTGGTGGACGCGGCGGAGCCGGAGGAAGGGGAGAAGTCTCCGGACGAGGGTGCCGCGGAGGACGAGGGCGCACAGGCGGCGACGGGCACCGGCTCCGGTCCGGGGGCCGACCCCGTCACCGAGCTGACCCGGTCCCGCAACGGGCCGGTCCGTGACCTCGCGTTCTCCCCCGACTCCCGCTGGCTGACCTGGTCGCACCCCGGTATCGGCCGGTCGCTGCGGAAGATCAAGATGGCCCGGCTGTCCGACGGGCACATCGTGGAGGTCACCAACGGCCGCTTCGAGGACGAGCAGCCGGTGTTCACCCGGGACGGCCGCTATCTGGCGTTCCTGTCCTGGCGCGGCTTCGACCCGGTCTACGACGTGCACACCGGCGACCTCTCCTTCCCGCTGGGCTGCCGCCCCTACCTCGTACCGCTGTCGTCGGCGACCCCGTCCCCGTTCGCGCTGTCCCCGGAGGGGCGGCCCGCGGCGGGCGGGCTGGATCCGGACGAGACGCCTCCGCCGGCCGGTGAGGGCCCGGTGCTGGTGGAGGTGGAGGGGCTGGCCAACAGGGTCACGCCGTTCCCGGTCTCGGCGTCCAAGTACTCGTCCCTGGAGCCGGTCGGCGGCGGCGGGCTGGTCTGGCTGCGCTGGCCGATCTCCGGTGCGCTGGGCGAGACCTTCGCCAACCCCTCCGACACCTCGGGCCGCCCCACCCTGGAGCACTTCGACCTGACCAAGGCGCGGCGCACCGAACTCACCAGCTCCCTGGACGGGTTCGCGCTCAGCGGCGACGGGACCCGGCTGGTCGTCAACGACGCGGGCGAGCTGCGCGCGGTGCCGGCGACCGAGCCGCCGGACAGCGATTCGACGGTCTATCTGGACCTGCGGCGGATCCTGCACGACGTCGATCCCGGGGCGGAGTGGCGGCAGGCGTTCGAGGAGGCGGGCCGGATCGTCCGGGCGTACTTCTGGGACCCGAACCTGTCCGGTATCGACTGGGAGGACGTCCTGGCGCAGTACCGGCCGCTGCTCGAACGGGTCGCCACCCCGGAGGAGTTCGCCGATCTGCTGCGCGAGGTGCTGGGCGAGCTGGGCACCTCGCACGCCTATGTCACCGGCGCCCGGCGCAACGAGGGCCCGCCGCACTACCAGCGCGCGATGGGCCTGCTGGGCACCAACTTCGTGCGCCGGAACGGGCAGTGGGTGGTCAAGCGGATTCTGCCGGGTGAGTCCTCGGACTCCAAGGCCCGGTCGCCGCTGGCCGGTACGGGCATCCGCCAGGGCAGCGCGCTGACCCATGTCGACGGCCGCCCGGTGGACCCGCTGACCGGCCCGTATCCGCTGCTGGCCGCGGCCGGCGGCACGACCGTGGAGCTGACCTTCACCCCGCCCGACGGCACCGGCAACGGCCATGCCCGCCGGGTCGCCGTCGTCCCGCTGATCGACGAACGGCCGCTGCGCTACCAGGACTGGGTGGCCAAACGCCGGGCCGTGGTAAGGGAGTTGAGCGGCGGCCGGTGCGGCTATCTGCACATCCCCGACATGGGCGGCTCCGGCTGGGCGCAGTTCAACCGCGATCTGCGGATGGAGGTCTCATTGCCCGCGCTGATCGTGGACGTGCGGGGCAACGCCGGCGGCAACATCTCCGAGCTGGTCATCGAGAAGCTGACCCGCACCATCATGGGCTGGGACCTGACCCGCGACGCCGAGCCGGTGTCGTACACCAGCAACGCCCCGCGCGGTCCGGTCGTCGCGGTCGCCGACGAGATGACCTCGTCCGACGGCGACATGATCACCGCGGCCTTCAAGCTCCAGGGCATCGGACCGGTGGTCGGGATGCGCACCTGGGGCGGGGTGGTCGGCATGACCGGGCGGCACCGGCTCGGCGACGGCACCACCATCACCGTCCCGATGAACGCGGCGTGGTTCCACCTCTACGGCTGGGGCGTGGAGAACCACGGCGTCGAGGTGGACATCGAGGCGATGCGCTCCCCGCTGCACTGGGCCGAGGGCCGACACCCGCAGCTCGGCGTCGCGGTCCGCACCGCCCTGGAACTGCTGGAGCGCCATCCCGCGGCGACCGCGCCGGGCCTCTCGGACGTCCCCGACCGGCGGCGGCCCGCCCTGCCGCCGCGCACCGGCGACGGCAACTGATCCGCGAACTCATCTGCAACTCATCCGCGCGGGGCAGTCTGCAACTCATCCGCGCGGCACGGGCGTTGGGGTGACGAGACACGCCGGGGGCGCGACGAGACACGACGTCGGGAAGGGCGCACCCGGTGACCGGATGCGCCCTTCCGTGAGGACGAACGACCCTCGTTCAGGACGTACGGCGTCCGCCAGGCGCGGGCGCCGCACGTCAGCGCGTCAGCTCTCGAAGCGGTCCTCGACGTCGTCCACCATCTGCCGGCCGCGCTCGCGGGACTGCTGCCCGCGCTCCTGACCCTGCTGGCGGTCGCGGTCCTGGCCCTGCTGCCGGCCGCGCTCCTGACCCTGCTGGGCCCGCCGCTTGGCCTCGTCCTTGAGTTGCTGCGCCTTGTCCTTGAACTGGTCTTCGATGCCCATGCTGTTACTCCTGTGGGGGTGTCGGGAATCGGGCTCGATAAGCGTGACACGAACGGACATCCGTCGCATTTCGATCACAATCGGGCACGTTCCGTGACCCCGCCCAGGTCGGGCGGCGGGCACCCGGGCCACCCGATCATCCCTGCGTCCGGGCCTTCTCGTCCGCCTCCCCGCCCGCGCCGACCAGCCCGACCCGCAGCCCGTCGAGCCGGTCCCCGAAGCGCCGCACCTCGCGCTGGCCCACCGTCCCGATGGCCGCCGGCAGACAGCCGCGCACCGACTGCATCCCGCGCAGCCACCACTGCCCGTAGACATGCGCGGCACGGCGCTCGATCCCGGTCACGATCCGGTCCACCGCCGGGCCCAGTGGATAGGTCTTGTTGGACGGCCAGGGCAGCCGGGCGCGCAGTTCGCGCATCACGTCGTCCCGGTCGGCGCCGCGCACCATGTCGGTGTCGGTCCAGCTCAGATAGCCGACCCCGACCCGTACGCCCTTGTGGCCGACCTCGGCCCGCAGGCAGTGCGCGAACGCCTCCACCCCGGACTTGGACGCACAGTACGCGCTCAGCATGGGCGCCGGGGTGATCGCGGCCAGCGAGGCGATCTGGAGGAAGTACCCGCGGGACTCCATCAGCACCGGCAGGAACGCCCGCCCGGTCACCGCGCTGCCGACGAGGTTGACCTCGATGACCCGCCGCCAGGCCACCGGATCGGAGTCGACGAACGGACCGCCGGTCGCCACCCCGGCGTTGGCCACCACCACATCGACCTTCCCGAAGCGCGCCTTGACCTCGCCGGCGACCCGGGACAGCGCCTCGTGGTCGGTGACATCGGCGTACCAGTGGTGGGCCGGCCCGTGCAACGAGGCAGCGACCGCGCGCAGTTCGTCCGGCTCCAGCCCGACCAGCGCCAGCGTCGCCCCGCGCGCCGACAGCTTGCGCGCCAGCAGCGCCCCGACCCCGCGCGCCGCGCCGGTGACGACGACGACCTGCCCGTCCAACTTCCCGCTCCCGTTCACGCCGCGCTCTCCCTCTTCCGCTGCCCGTCCCGCTGCTTGTGCCGTGTGTGCTGTTCGCCCTGCTTCTGCTGCTGCTCGCCCTGTGGGGCGGGGTCGTTGCCGGTCGCACCGCGCCCGTCGGGGCCGGCGGCCAGGTGGTCGCGTATCAGCTCCCGCAGCCGGCCGGCGACCGCGTCCGGGTCCTCTATGGGCGTCATGTGGCCCAGCCCCGGCAGCTCGGTCAGCCCCGCGCACTCGGGGAGCACGGAGGCCAGCCGGCGGGCGTGCACGACCGGGGTGAGCCGGTCCGCGGTACCCACGAGGACGGCGGTCGGCACCTCCAACCGGCTGACTCCGCGGGTGAGTTCGAGCCCGTGGAGCACCTTGCCCCAGCGGGCCCGTATACCGGGCGGGCAGTCGTGCACGATGCGGGCGCACGCCTCGACCTGCTCGGCGCTCGACCCCGCGCCCATCGTGGCGTACCGCAGGGCCCACTTGGCCACCGGCGACACCGGCCCGAGCGGGGCCCGCGAGCCCAGCATCAGCCGGTGCGCCCGGCGGCGGCCGGCCGGCGTGGGCAGCGGGAACACCCGGGATTCGGCGGCCAGATCGGCGCTGCCGGTGCTGCACAGCAGGACCGCGGCGGCCCGCGCGCGCAGCTCCGGGCGCTCGGCGGCGGCCATGATCGTCATGCCGCCCATGGAGTGCCCGCCGACGACGGCCCGTTCGCCGTCGTCCAGCGTCTGCTCCAGCACCGCGACCAGATCGTCGGCGAGCCGGCCGGTGCCGTACCCGGCGGGCGGGACGGCCGGGCTGCGCCCGTGCCCCCGCTGGTCGTACACCACCACCTTGTGCTCGGCCGCGAGTTCCCGCACCACCGCCGCCCAGAAGGCGGTCGAGCAGGTCCAGCCGTGCGCCAGCACCACGGCCGGGGCGCCCTCGGGCCCGTGGATCTCGGCGTAGAGGCGGGCGCCGTCGGCGGAGGTGACGGTGCGCGTGGTGCGCGGCACCGGCGGGGCGTAGCGCCCCTGCGTGAGATGCGCCGGCCGCTTCACGCCGCCACCTCCTCGGCCTCAACGGTCCGGCGGCCGGTGTCCGCGGCCGTGCGCGGTGGCCGCAGCACCTCGTACTCGGCCAGGTCCACCCGCCGGGTCGCCCGCCGGAACTCCGCGGTGGTGCCCGGCCACGCCGTGGTGTTCCGCCCGTTCGCGTCCAGGTACCAGCTGTCGCAGCCGCCGGTGTTCCACACGGTGCGCCGCATCCGCTGCTGGATGGTGCGGGTCCACTCCTGTACGGCGGACGGCCGGGCGTCCAGCGCGATACCGCCGCCGAGCACGTCCAGCTGCCGCATGAAGTCGGCGAGGTAGTTCAGCTGCGCCTCGATCATCAGGATCATCGAGCTGTTCCCGAGCCCGGTGTTGGGGCCGATGATGGTCAGGAAGTTGGGGAATCCGGCGGCGCTGCTGCCGCGCAGGGCCGCCATCCCGTCCTTCCACTCCTCGGCGAGCGTGGTGCCGCCCGCGCCCGTCACCCGGTGCGCGATCGGCATGTCCGTGACGTGGAACCCGGTCCCGAAGACGATCGCGTCGACCTCCGCCTCGGTGCCGTCCGCGGCGACCAGGGTGTTCCCGCGGATCTCCCGCAGCCCGGAGGAGACCAGGTCCACGTTGGGCTGCACCAGCGCCGGATACCAGCTGTTGGACAGCAGGATCCGCTTGCAGCCGATGCGGTAGTCGGGCGTGAGCCGGGCCCGCAGCGCCGGGTCCTTGACGGCCCTGCGCATATGGGACCGGGCGATGGTCTCGATCAGCCCCAGCTCGTCGGGCCGCTTGGTGAACGCGCCGACCTGCAACTCCCGGATGCCCCACAGCAGTTGCCGGCGCAGTTCACGGGTCGCCGGCACCTTGGTGTGCAGCCACCGCTCCACCGCGCTGATCCGCCGGTCCGCCCGCGGCATCACCCACGGCGGCGTCCGCTGGAACACCGTCAGCTTCCCGACCCGGGGCTGGATCGCCGGCACGATCTGGATGGCCGACGCCCCGGTCCCCACCATCGCGATCCGCTTGCCGCGCAGGTCGTAGTCGTGGTCCCAGCGCGCGGAGTGGAACACCTTGCCAGTGAAGTCCGCCATCCCCGGCACGTCGGGGATCTGCGGATCGGACAGCGGCCCGGTGGCCGACACCACCACCTCGGCGGTGTACGCCCCCTGCGCCGTGTCGATCTCCCAGCGCAGCCGCCCGCTGTCCCAACGGAGCGCGCGCACCTCCGCGCCGAAGCGGATGTGCGGACGCAGCCCGAAGGTGTCGGTCACCCGCTCCAGGTAGGCCCGGATGTGCCGCTGCCCGCTGAAGTTGCGCGGCCACGCCGGATTGGGCGCGAACGAGAACGAGTACAGATGCGAGGGCACATCGCACGCGCACCCCGGATAGCTGTTGTCCCGCCAGGTGCCGCCCACCGCGTCCGCCCGCTCCAGGACCACGAAGTCGGTGATCCCCTGGCGCCGCAGCCGCACGGCCGCCCCCAGGCCGCCGAACCCGGATCCGATCACCGCCACCCGCACATGCCGCTGCCCGCCTTCGGCCATGCCGCCACCTCCCGAGTACGACGCTCACCACCGCCACCAACCGCGCCAGCAATCACTGGCGCGATGGACACAGGGGGAGCGTAGGGCAGCTCCGTACCGATCGGTAGGGGTGGCGCACCAGAAGTTACCGCCGGTCACATCCGGCCGGTCACATCCCGCCCGGCCGCCCGCACCCTCGGCATAGGCTGGCCCCGTGGCAGACCAGGCGGCGGCTGACGAACCCGAGCACCCCCACCCGGACGCGGCGCACCCGGCGCCCCGGCCGGCCCCCGAGGGGCGCGAATTCCGCATGGCCGAGCTGGCCGCGGAGGCCGGCATCACCGTCCGCACGCTGCGCTTCTACCGCGAGCGCAAGCTCCTCCCGCCGCCCCGCCGCGACGGCCGGATCGCCTGGTACAACGAGCACCACCTCGCGCGCCTGCGCACCATCGGCGCCCTCCTGGAACGCGGCCACACCCTGGGCGGCATCGCCGAGCTGCTCACCGCCTTCGAGACCGGCCGCGACGTCGGCGAACTCCTCGGCCTGCCCAGCCCGTTGCTGCCCGCCTGGTCCGAGGAGACCCCGGTCCGCCTCACCCCGGAGGAGCTGGCCGACCACTTCAGCCAGGACATCACCCCGGAGAACCTGACCGCGTCCCTGTCCATCGGCTACCTGGCCGTGGACGGCGACGAGTTCGTCCACATCAGCCGGCGCCTGCTGGACGCCTCCACCGACCTGGTCGCCCAGGGCATTCCGCTCGCCGCCGTCCTGGAGGCCGGCCGCCAGGTGCGCGCACACGCCGACGCCCTCGCCGACCTCTTCGCCACCCTCATCCGCACCCACGTCCTGGCGACCCCCCAGGACGTCGACCAGGTCGCCGCGACCATCGAGAGCCTGCGTCCCCTCACCAAGGGCGTCCTGGAGGCCGAACTCTCGATGGCCATGGACCGCCGCATCCGCACCGAGGTGCAGAACTGGCTGACCGAGCGGACCCGCAGGAACGCCCCCGACGGCCGCGACGACCGGGACGGCCAGGACGACCGCGACGACCGCGACGACCGGCAGCCCTGACGGCCCCGGACCGCCCGGACCACCACCCCGGGTCGCCCCCCGCCCGCCGCAGCGCACACGACGCACACCCGCATGACGCCCTCGCGTGCGTACGCGCAACGAGCAAGGACCGCCTGATGACCAGGACGCCGCTTCCCTGCCTGTCCGCGGCCGGGTCAACTCTCCGGCATGGAGAATTCGGACGGTTCAGTGCCGCTCAGAACACTCGCGGCCTGGTGCATCGGCCCGGGAGCAGTCAGCGTGCGGGCCGGAACCCGCTGACCCGGCAGGCGGCTGAGGGGTTTCATCGTGTGCCGGACGGTGACAATCGGCTGAAGGGCGCCCGGCCGGCGGGGTGCCGTCCGCCTCCCGGCACCACACGACATGCCCGGTGCCCTTGACGTACCGGGCCGGGACCCAGGCATCCCGGTCACGGAGTCGGAACCAGAACCTGTTGCCGTCGACTTCCTGGGCCTGGACCTTGCAGCGCAGGCCGACCAGAGCGCCGTGCGCAAGGCTGCCGGTAACGGCGGAGTCGGCGCTGGGAGACTGACGTTCGTTCACACCGGTGTGGCTGACGACAGTGCCGTAGGGCTCTGAAGGCGGTGAAGACATCCTGAAGACCGGGGCCTTGGGACCGGCATCCGCGGATGCGGAGAAAGCCGTTCCCGCGCCGGCGGCCAGGATGGCGACGGCCAGAACAGGGGCAGCAACGTATTTTTTGATGGTCACGCTGAGGTAACGGTCAGGCTTGACGGAGGTCACGCAAGGCGGTGGGGGATGAAGGAGGACGAAGAGGGATGAACACGACTCCAGAGGCGGCGTCCAGTCGTCCCCCCAACTCCTCCCACCGGGCCGTCCATGCGAGAACGCCGGTATGCGCGTCTTCGCATGATCCCGCCCAACGTGCCGCCCTCCGCTACAGCTCGTAGACCACCGTCACCGGCGCATGATCGCTCCACCGCTGGTCGTACGCCGCCGCCCGCTCCACGTACGTCTTCACCGCGCGCCCGGCCAGGCCCGGGGTGGCCATGTGGTAGTCGATGCGCCACCCGGCGTCGTTGTCGAAGGCGCGGCCACGGTACGACCACCAGGAATACGGGCCCTCCTGGTCCGGGTGCAGCGCGCGGACCACGTCCACGTAGCCGCCCTCGCCGAGGACGGTGGAGAGCCAGGCCCGCTCCTCCGGCAGGAATCCGGACTTCTTCCCGTTGGCCTTCCAGTTCTTCAGGTCGGCCTCGCGGTGCGCGATGTTCCAGTCGCCGCAGACCACCACCTCGCGCCCGTCCGCCAGCGCCCGCTCGCGCAGCCCGGTCAGGTACGGCAGGAACTCGGCCATGAACCGTTCCTTCTCGTCCTGCCGCTCGGTGCCCACCTCGCCCGACGGCAGATACAGGCTGGCCACCGTCACACCCGGCAGATCGACCTCGGCATAGCGCCCGCTGCCGTCGAATTCCGCCGACCCGAACCCGACCTGCACCCGCTCCGGCTCCCGCCGCGTGTAGAGCGAGACACCGGCCCGCCCCTTGGCGGCGGCCGGGGCGTGCACCGTGTGCCAGCCGGCCGGCTCCCGCACCTCCTCCGGCAGCTGCCCGGTCTCGGCCCGCACCTCCTGAAGGCAGAGCACATCGGCCCCGGTCCCGGCCAGCCACGGCACGAAGCCCTTCTTGGCCGCGGCGCGCAGCCCGTTCACATTCACAGAGGTCACAGTTAGCAAAACACTCTCCGGTCTTTCAGGGAGCACGTACGCTACCCGGCGCATACGTCGCTCTGTTCCACCTCCCAGGGGTCCGGTTCCCATACGGGATGCACGGTCACGGTTACGTTTCCGTCCTGGCGGTCGACGACTACGCGGCGGGCAAGCTGTCGGAGCATGCCGTTCCGCTACCGCGCTTCGAGCGTCCGCCATTCCGCAGCAGTGCCAATGATCAGCTGTTCGTAGTCGCTGCGGTGGGGTGTGCTTTCAACGACAGCCAGCCGTTCCATGGCTGCTGTCGTAGCTTCCTGCTTGCGGCGGATCTTGTCGCGTGCGGCCTCATACTCTCCGGGTTTGTAGTCGTCTGGGTTGGCGGCTCGGTCAACGCGGAGGTTGGTGAGGGCTGTGGACAGCTTGTCTGCCTCTGCTTCGGGCCTCGCGCGGTCACGCGCAGCAGCGGCCCGTTGGTTGCGTGGCGCCGCTTGGTCTTCGGGAGTACTGGGGGCCGCGTCAATTCCGCTGGCCGCTTCTCGCTCAAGCCATTTGAAGACTTCTTCCTCCACCTCATGGCGTGTTGCCCAGACACCTTCGCAGCCCAAAGGGCCAGTGGTCGCACTGGCGCAGCGTGGCCGAGCGCCATTACGTCGCTGTCCGCAAGGATGACTCCTACAGCCTTGCGGCGAGTCGCTACACCCCGTTGCGATGGACCGGGGTGGATGCGCGTTCCGGCGCCTCGATGTGGACGCCGACGAACCCCACCCGTCTCGTCGCCCCCGTCGCAGGGCTTTACACCGCTTACGCGCAACAGACCTGGCCGGGCGGCGCCGAGCAGGCTCGCGTCCTGGTCATCAAGAACGGTGGCGTCCAGGAATGGCACATGTCCTTCGTCGCCCGCTCCAATGGTGGACAGGGGAACGCCGCTGCCCTCCCCGTCGTGCTGAAGGCCGGTGACTATATCGAGGTGAGCCGCTATACGGCAGCCGCGCTGGACAACGTACCGGGACGGTACAGCTATGCCGCGCTGCGGTGGGAGGGCCCGACATGACACCAGCGCCTACCGCGTCCTGCTGTGCGACCTGCGCTGCCCCGGAGCTACGCCAGCACGCCCCGCCTGACGGGGTGCAGCAAATACCGATGACGGGACATCAGCATGCTGGCGCAGCTACCGAGGCGTACTTTCTATCGGCGGGCTCGCCAGATCACGATCGTGCCACCGGCCGTGGTGCATACCAAGTAAAGGCCCAGGATGATGCCCCACATATCACCACGCCAGAATCCGATAGCCGTCATGGCGAGCGCACCGAAGAGCGCGAAGGTGATGAGTACCCGTCCGATATGCATTGTCAGCAGTCCTTAAACGCAGTTGTCGGCGAAGCCCTTGGCCGCCGCCGCCGTTCCGCCAACGAAAGCCCCACCGGCGGCCAGCGACGTTCCTAGGGTCATCGGAGAGGTGACGGCGGCACCAGCAAGGCCAAGCCCACCCGCCACAGCTCCCGCACCGTCCATAATGCAGTCCCAGCCGCCGCTACGTGCGGACACCTGCCCCGGGGCCGTCGGCTGAACCAGGGTGCCTTCGATCGTGGAGCCGTTCACATCGGAAATTGTCTGCGTGACCTGGTCGCCGTTGAGGGTCCAGGTGGCCTTGTGGATGTGCCCGGCTGTGTCCTTGATGTCTTGCCGCGCCATTCCACCGACCACCTGCCCGTTGGCGTCAAGGAAGCGGACGCCGCGGGGGGTGAGGACGGCGTGGTCACCCTTCGGCAGGTTGAGCTTGAACGTGGAGGTAGTAGCGAACTTCGCCACCTGTCCACGGTTGACGAAGACGTTCGCGGGCTGGTCCTGCGAAGCCGGGGCGGCAGCCATGGCGGAGGGAGCAGCAACTCCCAGTGTCGCTGCGAGGGCTATAGCAGAAACAGCGAATTTTGCGCTGCGGTGAGCGAACAAGAAAGTCCTCCCGTTTCAAAACACAGATGTCCGCGGTCATTTACGGACTGGTCACGATCAACACCATCATTTCCGCGAAGCGGGTGTCAACCGAGCAACTAGCAATGGTGAATTTATGTTTCGAGCGCCATATCGCCATGCGTGTCACAGAATTTCCTGCCGAATACATGTTGACCAGCCCAAGGCGGACACGAATGACATATCGACCACTAGGCTTCATCAACTGAGGAACGAGAGTCCTTGGTTCGCGCATGACGCCGCGATCAAGCAGTTCGTTTCGGCAAACAGAGGGTGATCCGCGATCGTCCCCGCCTACCGAGTACTGCTGTGTGACCTGCGCACCGATCAACTGCTCGATGCACTACCGGTGCAACAGCTCACCCACGACGACTGGATCGGTAAGACCGGAAGTTTGTCGGCCACCATCCCCGTACCAAATGCCGTAACTGCGGCGCGAATTCGCGCAGTGGCTGCAACCAGGCCGTACAGCGGTCTGGGTCGAGCGCGGACGCGAAATCTGGTGGGGTGGGTGTCCTATGGACCGCTGAAGTTAAGTCAACTGAACGCGGATTTCTGTCCATCCAAATCCAGGCCGCAACCTGGGACTCCTACCTCGATCACCGACTGCTTTTTGATTCCCAACGTGCCGATGGCGTCGACCAGTTCGACATCGTCCGGAACCTGATCGACTACGTGCAACACGCGCCGGGCGGGGACATCGGCATCGAGTGTGGCCCGCAGACCTCCGGCACGCGGCGCGACCGTTCGTATTCTCGCTATGACCTGCCTACCATCCGGGACCTGATAGCCCAACTCGGCGCGGTTGAGGATGGGTTCGAGTGGCGGATCGCCAGCTACCGCGACCCTGCCTCGGGCCGGCGCGTCAAACGTCTCCAACTCGGCTCCCCCGGCC
>NZ_KN708638.1:3387971-3402842 GCF_000805335.1 Streptomyces sp. CT34
GTGGACGCCACCGAGCAGGCCAACGCCTGGCAGTCCCGCGGCGCGACCATCAACAGCAACCAAGCGCAGGGCTCCGCGCCCTTGACCTCCGCGCTTCGACAGCACCGTGCCAGGCCCGCCGGGTGAGACCGGACCGCGGGGCGAAACGGGGCCTCGCGGGGAGCGCGGTGAGCAGGGCCCGCCCGGCGCCCCCGGACGTGACGGTGCCCCGGGCCTGGTGCAGTCCATCAATGGCCACGCACAGACCGAGATCACCCTCGGTCCCGCCGACGTCGGCGCGATCCCCGCCACCGCGGCCGGCGCCCCGCACGGCATTGCCACCTTGGACTCCGACGGGCGAGTGCCCGCCGCGCAGCTTCCGCCGGCAAGCGGCGGCGCCCGCAACGTTTGGACGCCGCAGGCACAAGGCTTTCAGGCATGGACGTGCGACCCATACACGGTTGCCAATCCCGTGGCGAAGTACCTTGTGCCCCAGCGGCTTTACTTGTGCGGCATCAACATCACGGAGCCGACCCAGGCCAACCGAGTGATCATGTTCGCCCGGGGATACGGGGGCGTGCCCACCAACCGGTACGCTGCGGACATCTATCGCGAGGACGGGACGAAGGTCACCAGCACAGCAGCCCCGGTCAGTCTCGGCATGGCCGGGGCAGACGGCTGGCAGCCCGCCACAGATGGTCAACAACCACATCGGGGCGACGCCGATCGCCATGCCCTCGACGGTCACCCTCGCGCTCGGCCGCTACTGGCTGACATGGGTACTGACCACGGGCGGAGGGGCGGATTACGCGTTCTACCACGTGCAGAACGAGGCCCCCGTCGCCGCCAACTGGTTCTTCGGTACGCCGTTCGCCCGCGCCTGGTACCTCAACTCCCAGTCCAACACCCCCGCCAAGTTGAACCAGGGGGACGCGGGCGTGCTCACCGACCACGACATTCCGATCATGGCTCTCGCCCACATCTGACCTGGGTCGCGAGGTCAGAGGTCCGCGCATGTCCGCAGAGCAGGCGATGTGCGCTAGACCGTAGTCAACGCCCAGACAAGAGCCTGTCCACTGGCGCGGAAATGGAAGCCAGGCCCCGCGTCCCGCGGACGAAGCTTTGCCACCAACTTCACCTTAACTTTCCGACCATTCACGCTAACGACTTCTACCCTGACCTCCTCGCGCCCCAAGGAATACTCCTTGGGCGTGTCGTTATTATTCCGGAACTCAAGGTTAAAGCCCTTCAGGCTCACCTCAACGATATATTCGTCATTCGCGTTCCTTGCGATCGAGCGGTCGAAACGAACTTCGCTCTCGATGACGAGGTCAGTTGTGCTGACTTGAGCCTTCTCTTCGAACTTGGCAACCTGGAATTCAGGCTGAACACGGACGAGTTGAGTCGTCATGGATCCGTTCCCTTCAATGTGAGAATTCTGCCATCGGAGTGGCACACCGACTGCCATGTGCAGCGCATGGGGAGCGAGCACCAATCACTAGCGATACCCATGGGACCCTCAGCGACAGCTACGCCATCCGGTGCTTCCCTAAATCCCTGGGGTTACGCCCAACGTGCCCACCCCTCACGGCCGGGCTTCTTCACGATTTGAGAAATCGTGACCGTGGTCCGTGGAACCTGAACGCCGGTTCCGGAAGACGAACCCCTTTCTGCACGTCTCTACGCCCGAGGCCGCTACCGAGCCGACAGCACACTGTCGGCCTGGGCCTTGGCCCACGCTGAAGCCGCCGCAATGCTGGACCGGGCTGGGGCCTCCGGCCAGGCACTCGCCGCAGCACCGCCAGCCAAACGCGGGCGCAGCATCGTCGGCTTCCTGAACAGCAAGACCAACGCACCTATCTGACTGCCACCCAAATTCCCTATTGCACGCCCGAGCACACCGCACCGGGCGTTTTTCATTTCTGGAGAACCCCCATGGCAACACCCCTGTCCGCCGATCGACTCGCCGCCGCGCTGCGCGGCGAGGGCGTCAACGTCATTGAGTACGGCGACTGGCACTCCCATAACCGCAACCACAAGGGCGCGTTCGGCCCGATCAACGGCGTGATGATCCACCACACCGTGAGCAGCGGCATCGATTCATCGGTGCGCCTTTGCTACGACGGGTACGCCGAACTTCCCGGCCCGCTGTGCCATGGCGTGATCGCCAAGAACGGTGACGTCTACCTGATCAGCTCCGGTCGAGCCAACCACGCAGGCCGCGGCGACGGCGACGTGCTGAACGCCGTGGTCCCCGAGCACACCCTGCCGACCACCACTGACAACAACACCGATGGCAACACCCACTTCTACGGGTTCGAGTGCGTGAACCTGGGCAACGGCTCGGACCCGTGGCCCGAGGCCCAGCTCGATGCGATCGAGCGCGTCGGCGCGGCCCTGTGCCGCGCCTATGGATGGTCGGCCGCGTCCGTGATCGGCCACAAGGAGTGGACGAACACCAAGATCGCCCCCCACGGGTTCAGCAGGGCCACGATGCGTGACCGCATCGACCGCCGCCTGAACCACGAGGGCACCGGCGACTCTTACACGGTCAAGGCCAGCGACACCCTGTCGGCGATCGGCCGGGCGCATGGCGTGCCGTGGAAGGAGATCGCGGCGGCGAACGGGCTACGGGAGCCGTACGTGATCAAGCCGGGCCAGTCCCTCACGATGCCCGGCAAGCCGGCCCCGCCCCCGCGGTACGAGCCGTTCCCCGGGGACGACTTCTTCAAGTCGTACCCACGGTCGCCGATCGTGACCGCCATGGGCCGCCGCCTGGTCGAAGTGGGCTACTCGGCCTACGACTCCGGACCCGGCCCCCAGTGGACTACCACTGGCCGTATGTCGTTCCGCAAGTGGCAGCAGCACCTCGGCGACGCGCTTGCGTACTGCGACGGCTGGCCCGGCCCCCGCCAGTGGGACGCCCTCAAGGTCCCCAAGGTCTGGCCACCTCAGGCGGCCCGCACGGGCCGGCTGACCTACTCCCCCACTTCCCACGAAATGAGGTACCACCCATGACCGACGCCACCCGGCGCACCATCCGCACCGTCGTGCAGACCACCGTCGCCCTCGCCGTTCTCCTGCCGCCATCGTCGACGCATCCGGCATCCCCGCCACCCTGCCATGGGTCGCCGGCGCCCTCGCCGTCGCCGGCGGCCTCGCCCGAGTAATGGCCCTGCCCGGAGTCCAGGCGCTCATGCCCGCGTGGCTGCGCACCCACCCGCCGGCCGACGTCGAGCTGCGCGCCCTCGCCCGCAAGGACGGCGGAGGCGGCGCGTGACCGACCGCGACCCTGTCGACGTCGCCCTCGAACTCGAACGACTCCGAGGCGCCTCGACAAGGGATTCGCCCGCGTCGACGGCTCCCTCGCCCTCCTCGTCCAGCGCTCCGACCAGACCGACCGACAACTCGCCGACCACGAACAGCGCCTCGACAGCCTCGAACGGGCCCGCTGACCCCTACCCAGCATCGCCGCCCTGGTCGCCGTCGTCGGCCTACTCGTCACCGTCTGGCAGGCCACAGCCGCCCACTGACAGCACCCCTCATAAAGAAGGCGCCCCGGCCCGGTCGCAGCAGGCCGGGGGTCCCGTCCTCGTCCCGGCCGAACCGGTCGGGGATAGCACGGGCTACACGTCCCGGTGCTGGTCCTTGACGTTCGTCACGAACGAGGACCAGGCGCCCGCCGGGAACACCAGCGCGGACCTGTGCGGGTCCTTGCTGTCCCGGACCAGTACCTCGCCTGTGGTCGCCGCGTGCTCCGGTGCCCATTCGACGCAGGTACCACCGTTGCCACCGCTGTAGGAGGACTTGATCCAGTTGAGGGGTTCGGTCGTCACGGGATGCCCTTTCGTGCCTGCTCAATCATGGCAACGGAATCCGCTTGAGAGAGCGCTTCGGTCTGTAGTTGATGGTAGGCCCTCACCAGCGCCAATACGGAGGCGAGTTCGCGGTCTAGGTGGCCTTGAGTCTGCGACTCGACGTAGGAGACCACGGACCGGTCAGCCAGCGTGAGCAGGTGCACCACCCGGCGGAACGGCTGTCGCTCCCCCATGGTGAACGGGGCCACCTGTAGCGACGTGTTCGGCTGCTCGGCGAACGCGATCAGACGGGCCAACTGGCGCTCCATAACTGCGGGGCCTCCGACCGGCCTTCGGATGCAGCTTTCATCCAGAACCACAATCACCAAAGGAGCCTGGGGACGGACAAGCGCAGTTTGCCGCTCTATCAAGAAGTCCACCCGCTCGGCTGCCTGCTCGGCAGTGAGGTCCCCTCTCTGTACGTTGACGGCCTCTAGAGCTTCCGCGTACTCCCGTGTCTGAAGCGGGCCGGGGATTACGCCCATTTCAAAGAGTCGGATCTCTGCGGCCTGGCTCTCGTGCCTGACGTACTCCGGGAACCCCTCCAACAGGCTGCCGTGCTTGATCTGGCGCCACTCACGCTCGAACAAGTCGCCGGTCCCAAGAGCCTTGTCAGCGCCTATCGCAAACCGCTGAGTTGGTGGCCTCCGCCCAGTTTCGACGGCAGAAACATGCGCACCAGTGCACCCGATACGCTCGCCCAATTCATCCTGCGTCCAACCGTGTTCGTCCCGTAACCTGCGCAAACGCTCCCCGAAGCGGGCACCGGGCGACGCTTCGGGGTCCAACTCCTTGCGGTTCACCATGGTCAACCTCAACTCAGCAATCGCGTTTCCCTAGTTGATGGGTGCACCGACTGTAGGCCACGCTGAACCTCCCCGTTAGTGGAAGCACTACGGAGAGGCAGGGAGCTATGACCATCCGTGCCTGCACGGTGCGTGCTGAAGAGGGCGCGCCGCGCGACACCAACGCACCGCAGCACAGCCAGTTCGTAGCCCGGGTGGACAGCGCGCCGGTATGGGCGCCCGGTCTCCACGAATGGGTCGCCGACACGTCAACAGACCGCGTGGGCGAGACCGTCGGTTGGGACGGCCAGACGGTGACGCTCCGCCCTCCGGAGGGCGGCGAGCCGTGGCACACCACCACCTACCGTCGCGCCACCCAGCGGGAAGCCATGCATGCCCGACTGACGCTGGAAAACCGTCTGGGGAACACGTTGTGCTGACCCTCACACGCCCCACGGTCGAATGTGCCCCCCAGCGGCACGACACGCATAAGGAGGCAGCAAGATGAGACACGGCAAAGCCAAAGAAGGCGCTGATGGTTGGTTCATCGGCGAAGCATTCGCCCTGGGTGGTGTGGGGAACGACGATGTTCGTCGCGATCCTCGCGGCTACCGGCCGGCTATGACCGGGATGATAGATATGAGCAACATCACGACAGAGCGGGACGTCGTCCGCAAGGCAAGTTCGGAAACGCTGGAGGCGCTTTACCGCGTCGGCAACTATCTACCCCGCATGCTCTTGGAGGGCGAGATCACCCCCGCACGAGCCTGGGTAATCTCCCACTCCGTCAACCGGGTGCTGAACCGCTATGGCGTCCCCCGGCCTGGGTGGGAAGAAGTTGTGGCAGCGTCAACTCCCCAATAGACCCCCGGCGCTGCACCGCCGGGCGCACTTCCCGCAGTGGGCTCTCAAGCCCCGTCGCCCCAGTCCCGTTGTTTTTTGTCTTTCTCTTCAACGGTCCGGGGCGAAGAGGGGACTGCAACGCGGTCGCCCGGTGACCCCGTGGTCAGCGCCGGGCGACCGCACAGATTCCCGCCTTGCGGCTCGCCTGGCAGGCGCGCCCCCACACCCCCGCGTCAGTGGCCGGATCTTGGCTCTGACGCGGGCCAGCAATCCCACTAGGAAGAACGCGGAAGCGCACAGCGCTTCACAACAGGAAGGGAAGCCATGCAGGTCACTGCACCGGAAAACCCGCGCGTCGTCCCCTGGGGAATCAGCCGACTCCGCCCCTACCCCAGCGTTCACCAGCCCGGGTACTCCACCGCCGAACTTGACCCGACCACGCAGACCACCGTGTTCCGGGACGCACGAGGCGGCGTCGTGGAGATGGGCAAGCACGGAACCGCCAAGGGCACCGAGACCAGCCCCCAGTCCACCAACCTCGACAGCCGCAACGACAGCGACTCCGACCAGGACGACGAGCAAGACTGATGAGCGACGCTGAACCGGTCGCGGTCGTCACCGAAGTGGACGACGTAACCGCCGACATGGTGATCACCGCACTGAACAAGCGCGGTGTCCCCGTCGTGCGGTTCGACCCCTCCGACATCGGCGACCGTCTCTCACTGTCAGCCCGGTTCGGCGCCAGCACGGCCGGCCCGGCCACTCCGGCCGGCACCCTCCGTACCCCCTCCAGGACCACCACCCTGGAGGGGGTACGAGCCATGTACTGGCGTCGCCCCACCTGGCCTCACTTCGATCACCTGGACGCCCCGGACGCCCGCTACGCGGAAGCACAGGTCCGTCACGAACTCGGCGGCACGCTCTACGCCCTGCCAAACTGCCGCTACGTCAATCACCCGTTGAGCAACCGGGCGGCCGAACACAAACCCCTTCAACTAGCTGTTGCCCAACGGCTGGGCCTGACCGTTCCGCCCACCCTGATCTCCAACGACCTGGCAACGATCCGGGAGTTCATCACCGAACACGGACCCGTGATCTTCAAGACGCTCCGCTGGACCCCCTACCGCCGAAACGACGGCGTGGGCCTGACGACATGGACCGAACCTGTCACCGCCGACGAAGTGGACGAGCGCGTGACCGTAACCCCACACCTGTTCCAGGCGCAGGTGCCCAAGATCGCGGACGTGCGGGTGGTCGTCGTCGGCCAAAAGGTGTTCGCAGTCCGGATCGACTCCAACCTGTTGGACTGGCGCGCGGACTACAGCGCCCTGACATACACCCCCATGCCCCTCCCCACCGACGTGGAACGGGCCCTGAGCGCCCACCTGGACCACTTCGGATTAGCCTCCGGCAGCTTCGACCTGTGCGTCACCCCTGACGGTGACCTCCACTGGCTGGAGCTGAACCCCAACGGCCAATGGGGTTGGTTGGAAGACAAGACCGGACTACCCATCGCCGCAGCCTTCGCTGACTTCCTGGAGCAAGGAGCCACACAGTGACTGCACCCGACTCCACCGCCCTCCGCCACAACCTGGCCAACGACCTCGCGCACGGCGGCGTCCTGAAGACCGCCGCGTGGCGCAACGCCGTCGAAGAAGTCCCCCGGGAACTCTTTCTCCGGTCCTTCTTCAAAGACGCCCCCGGCCCCCGCGGCCACGAGTACACCCCCGTGAGCCCGGACGCCGATGCGGACGAGTGGCTGACCCTCGTCTACCAAAACGAAACCTGGGTGACCCAGATCGACGGTCACCTGACCGCCGACAAAGCAACCGGGCCCATCACCGGCTTTCCCACCTCGTCCTCCACAATGCCCTCCACCGTCGTCGGCATGAGCGAAGCCCTGGACGTGGAAGACGGCATGACCGTCCTGGAAATCGGCACCGGCACCGGCTACTCCACCGCCCTCCTCTGCCACCGCCTGGGAGAGGACAACGTCACCAGCGTGGAAGTAGACCCCGACGTGGCCCAGCGCGCGGACGACGCCCTAGAAGCCGCCGGCTACTCCACCTGGACCGTCACCGGCGACGGCCTCCTCGGCCACCCCCGCCGGGCCCCCTACGACCGCACCATCGCCACCTGCGCCCTCCGCCGCATCCCCTACGCCTGGGTACGCCAGACCAAGCCCGGCGGCATCATCCTGGCCACCCTCGGCCCCAGCTCCTGGACCTACGGCACCGGCCTGGCCAAACTCACCGTCAAAGACGACGGGACCGCCGAGGGCCGCATCATCGGCCGTAGCTCCTTCATGCCCGCCCGAGCAGAAGCCGCCGTCCCCCTCTCCGGAGACCTCGCCGCCCGCGCGGCCTACGCCGACACAGAGCGGAAAACCAGCCTGTCCCCCGACACGCTGAACGAGTGGATGCCCGCCTTCCTGGCCCAGCTCGCCGCCCCCGGCGCACAGCTCGTGCGCGCCGTCAGCGACAGCCGAGAGACGGTGTACCTGTTCGACACCAACCGGGAAGCGTTCGCCGCCCTCACCACCGACGGAGACCACTGGACCGTCCGCCAAGGCGGCCCCGCCGCTATCTGGGACGCCATCGAAAACACACTGACCGCCTGGCACGACGCCGGCAAACCCGACATCACCTCCGTCCGAATCGCCATCACCCCAGAGGCACACGCCTATTGGATCGGCGGCCAGCAGATCACCAGCGATCAACGAAGCTATTGGCTCGGTGGTGAGAACGCGGCGCTCCGCTGGAAGCACCCTCATCCCCCGCTCACGGCCTGACCGCTCATCCAGAAAAGAAAGCGAACCCATGTGCTGCGGAAAGCTCATGGAGAACCAGGGCAATGGCGGATTCAGGTGCGGCAGCTGTGGACGCACCGTTTACATCATGTGACCCACCGCCCCGACCGAAACAACGCGCCCCGCCCGGCGGTGGTGGCCCCTTTAGGTGCACTGACGTGCGTCAGCGCCCCCGGCGGAGGGGCTCCGCCGGGGGCGCCGCCGTATGTCCAGGATCACGGGGAGAGTGCTTGCGCACATTGACCGAGGTCACGGTGAGCATTCCGGCACGATACCCACCCGCCGGCGCCGTCCCGCCACCCGCCCGGACATCCGTGCGATTCCGCCCGTACGATTCCTGGAATGGAGATACGCCCCGTCCGCTACGACCACCCCGACGCGGTCCGGCTCGACGAGGAGGTCCAGCAGGAGTACGTCCTGCGCTACGGCGACGGCGACCTCACCCCGCTCGACCCCCATATGTTCACCCCGCCCAACGGCATCTACCTGATCGCGTACGAGTCCGGCCGGCCGCTGGCCACCGGCGGCTGGCGCGTCCAGGAGGACACCGGCGAGGGGTACGCACCCGGCGACGCCGAGATCAAGCGGATGTTCGTGATCCCCGAGGCCCGCGGTCGCGGTCTGGCCCGGCGGATCCTCGCCACCCTTGAGGCGGACGCCCGCGCCGCCGGCCGGACCCGGATGGTCCTGGAGACCGGCAGCGAGCAGCCCGAGGCGATCGCCCTGTACGCCTCCAGCGGCTACGCGATGGTGCGGAAGTTCGGCTACTACCGCGGCTACGAGTCGAGCCGCTGCATGGCGAAGACACTGTAGAGCCGGGCCCGCACACACCCCGCGGCACGTCCACGGCGCAGCCCACGGGTGGCGGCCACGGTCGCCACCCGCCCTCGGCATGCTGCACGCCCGTCACGCCCCTCCGGCACGCCCGCCCCGGCCCCACCCGTTTTTGACACGGCCACGCCCACCTCCCCATACTCCATACCCATTCCACTAATCCATTAGCTAAAGGGGGGATCCGAGTGGCCGACCCGAGCACACGCACCGGACCATGGGCGATCGAGGCCGAGGGCCTGGCGAAGAAGTACCGTCGCGGCTGGGCGCTGCGGGACTGCTCCTTCCGGCTTCCCGCCGGCCGCGTCTGCGCCCTCGTGGGACCCAACGGCGCCGGCAAGAGCACCTTCCTCGGCATCGCGACCCGCCTGGTGCGACCGACCGCGGGCACCGTGAAGCTGTTCGGCGTCCCGGTCACCGACCCCGCCGTCCTGGAGCGGGTCGCCTTCCTCGCCCAGGACAAGCCGCTCTACCCGCGCTTCACCGTCGCCGAGACGCTGCGCCTGGGCCGCGAGCTGAACCCCCGCTGGGACCAGGCCGTCGCCGAGCGCATCGTCCGCGCCGGCAAGGTGCCGCTCGACGCCCGCGTCGGCACCCTCTCCGGCGGCCAGCGCACCCGCGTCGCCTTCGCGCTCGCCTTCGGCAAGCGCCCCGCGCTGCTGCTCCTCGACGAGCCGATGTCCGACCTGGACCCGCTCGCCCGGCACGAGCTGTCCGGGCTGCTGATGGCCGAGGCCGCCGAGCACGGCACGACCGTCCTGATGTCGTCCCACATGCTCGCCGAGATGGAGGAGATGTGCGACTACCTCCTCGTCCTCGCCGAGGGCCGGCTGCGGATGGCCGGCGCGACCGACGACCTGGTGCCCGGGCACACCCTGGTGACCGGCAAGGCCGTCGACGGCGCCGTCCCCGAGGAGCTGCGGGCCCGCCACACGGTCGTCGAATCCCGCGTCGGCGGACGGCAGTTCAGCGCCCTGATACGCACCGACGGCCCGCTCTCCGACAGCTGGGACGCCGACTGGGAGGCCCTGTCGCCGAGCCTGGAGGAGGTCCTCCTGGCCTATCTGCGCTCCCCCGGCGCCCCCACCCTGATCGCGGACGAGGCCCGCACCACCGACCGGCAGGAGACAACCGAATGAGCGACACGACCAGCGCGACCACCGACACCGGCGTGCGCGAGACCGCCCGCCACGAGACCGGACCCCACGCCGCCGGCCGCGGCCTGCTGCACGGCACCGCCTGGGTCGTCTACCGCCGCCACCGCACCGCCCTGCTCGCCTGCGTCCTGATCAGCGCCGCCGCCTGCGCCGTCTTCGCCTACCAGCGCATCGGCGTCATGGACTTCGTGCACGCCAACGGCGCCACCCCGGACGCCAAGGGCGAGCTGTCGGAGGAGTTCCGGCGCACGTTCGGCAGGACGTTCTCCTACGGCATCGGGCTCCTCCAGGGCGCCCCGGTCCTGATCGGCGTCTTCCTCGGCGCCCCCCTGATCGCCGCCGAACGGGAGCACGGCACGCTGCCGCTGGTCACCACCCAGTCCGTCAGCCGCGCTCGGTGGCTCGCCACCACGCTCGCCCTCCCGCTGGCCGTCACGACGGTGTGCGTCACCGCCCTCTCGGTCACCTTCCAGTGGCTGTGGATGCCCGTCCACCAACTGGCGGACTTCGGCGACTGGTTGGTCGGCGGCCCGTTCGACGCCACCGGTCCGGTCCCGGTCGCCCGGACCCTGTTCCTGACGGCCTGCGGTATCGCCCTGGGCATGCTGCTCAAGCGGGTGGTGCCGGCGATGGCGGCCACCGTCGTCCTCTGGTACGCGACCGACGTGCTGTGGTCCCGGCTCCGCCCCCGCCTCGCCACCCCGCTCAGCCTCACCTACCCCTACAACGGCGACGGCCCCCATCTGCCGCCCGCCAGCGCGCGGTTCGACGACTGGGTGGCCACCGCGGACGGCAGGCTCTACGGCTTCGGCACCTGTGTGCACGCCGACGAGGCCGCCTGCCGGGCCAAGTTGGGCATCGTCAACCGTGTGACCCAGTACTTCGACTTCGGGCAGATGGCGGGGATGCAGTGGCGCGGCGCGGGCATCCTGCTGGCGGCGACGGCCGTGGTCCTGGCGTTCGTCGTGTGGCAGGCCCACCGGCGGCCCCTCTGAACCGCCGCCCGGCACGCCCGCCGGAGCGCTTTGACACCCGGAGCGGGCGGCCCGATCATCAAGCGGTCGACGGGCCCGACAGCAGCACAGCGGCAGAGAGGTGGTGAGCGCCGTGGAGTTCCGGATAGACCGCCGCAGCGGCGTCGCCACCTACCTCCAGATCGTCCAGCAGGTCCAACAGGCCCTGCGGCTGGGCATCCTGGTGGAGGGCGACCGGCTGCCCACGGCCGCACAGGTCGCCGCCACGACCAAGGTCAACCCGAACACGACCCTCAAGGCGTACCGCGAGCTGGAACGCGAGGGCCTGGTGGAACCGCGGCCCGGCCTCGGCACGTTCGTCAGCCGCACCCTGGCCCGCCCCGAGTCCGCCGCCGACGCCCGGCTGCGCGCGGAACTGCGCTCCTGGGTTGACCGGGCCCGCGCCGAGGGCCTGGACCGCGAGGACGTCCAGGCGCTGGTCAACTCCGCGCTGGCGGACCGCTTTCCGGACGTGTGAGCGGGGTGAGCGACCCACCCGGCCGCGCGCCCCGTCAGCCCGCCGCCGGCTCCTCGCACTCCGTCAGTCCGCCGCCGGCTCCTCGGCCGCCCGCTCGGTCCGCAGCGCCCCCCGGAGATCGACCGTGGCCTCGGCGCCACCGCCGGCCGGGTTGGCGAAGCCCAGCCCGGCGCCCAGCACCCGCGCCTGCCCGGCCGCGATCGTCAGCCCCAGGCCCAGCCCCGGCCCGCCCCGGCCGCCGCCGGTACGGAACCGCTGCGGGCCGTGCGTCAGCAGCACCTCGGGGAAACCGGGACCGGCGTCCCGCACCCGTACCACCCCGCCGTCGACCTCGACGGTCACCGGCGCGGCGCCGTGCCGCCGGGCGTTGCTGACCAGATTGACCAGAATCCGCTCCACCCGCCGGGGATCGGTCTCCACCAGCCCGTCCGCCAGTACCCGCACCCGCACCGCCCCGTCCTTCGCGCCTCCGGAGCCACCCGCCTCCCCCGACGCCCCGGCGCACGCCGCCACCGCCCGCCGCGCCAGCTCCCCCAGCGGCCGTATCTCCCGGTCCGCCTCCTCGGTACGCGCGTCGAGCCGGGCCACCTCCAGCACGTCCTCCATCAGCCCCCGTACGCGCTCGGCCCGCTCCTGGACCATCTCGGTCGGCCGGGACGGCGGCAGCAGCCCGGCCGCGGTGACCAGCCCGGCGACCGGGGTCCGCAGCTCGTGGGCGATGTTCGCGGTGACGTCGCGCTCGGCCTGGAGCCGGGCGCCCAGCGCGTCGGCCATGGTGTTCACCGCCGAGGTGAGCTGCGCGATCTCGTCCTTGCCGTCCCGCGGCAGCCGCGCGCGCAGATCGCCCTCGGCGATCCGCTGGGCGGTGGCCGCGGACGCGGTCAGCCGCCGGCCCAGCCGGTGCGCGACCAGCAGACCGACGACGCAGCCCAGGCCGGTTCCGGCCGCCCCGGCGATCCACAGCATCCGGTCCAGTGCCCGTACCGTCTCCTGTTCGCGCAGATAGGGGCGCTTGAGTGCGACGATGTCCGGGCCCAGCCTGCCGGCCGCCCACAAGTACGGTGTACGGCCGCCCAGTTCGAGGTAGACGCCCCGCCGGCCGCGCTCGACCAGCGCCCGCAGCGGCCGGGGCAGGTCCGTGGGGTTGATCAGCCCGCGCCCGGTGTCGATCCCGGCCGCACGGTCCTGGACGGTGGTCTGAAGCCGGCTGTCGAGGGCGTGCCCGGCCAGGTCGAGCTGGGCGTTGACGGTGTGGTGGTGGACGAGCAGGCCGACGAGGACCGCGACCACCGCGGCGGTGGCGGCGATCGCGATACCGATCTTGGCGCGCAGCCCCATCCGTTCCTGCCTCCTTCCTCCCGGTCACTGCCTACGGCGTTCCGCTGCCCCGGTCCCGTGCCCAGCTCTCCCCCAGGGTCTGTCCGATGGATGTCAGGCCCTAGAACTCCGGCAGACGCAGACTCACCCGCCCCAGCCCGGCGGCCCGCTCCCCGTGCACCCGGGGCGCCACGACCCCGGCGCTGGAGTAGTACGCGAAGTCCGGCAGCCGCTGGAGCCCGCTCAGCGTCACCTTCACGTCGTACGGCCTGCGGAAGCACTCGGGCGCGCACCAGTCCGCGCTGAGCCCGCCGCTGGCCAGCGCCGTCGGCCCGCCCCACGACGTCCAGCGCAGCCCGGTCAGCCAAGCGGTTTCGCCCAGCGGGAGGGAGTCGGGGCGCTGGAGCGGGCGGCCGGTGCCGTCCGCCGCGTAGACCGAGCCGGCGCGGGTCGAGCGCGTCGCGGCCGGCCCCTCGTCCCGCAGCAGCCCGTCCGGCCCCGCGCACCCGGAGACCAGGAGCACGGCGCCCGCCGCGACGGCACCGGTGGTGCGGACGGTCGCGGTCGCTGATCTGGCGGGTCGCACGAGTCGCTTCTCACGCACGGGTCTCACGAGTTGCTTCTCACCGATTCCTGCGGACTCCTCGGGCAGCCGGACGGACGACGGGCGGGTCGGCGCCCCCGTGCACGCTGTGTGCACGGAGGGGCACAGTAATCCGCACACAGTAGCGAATGCCTGTTTCCCGACAAATGTAACGGCGGTCGCCCCGATCCGGCGCCCCTCCGCCGGAGCCCGCCCTCCTCACCCGCGCCGCTTGCCCCTCACCCAACGTCAGGCCACACCCTGATCCGCAGCGGGAACCGTGCCGTGTCATCCCCTCCCACCAGCCGAAACGCCACCCCCTCCGACCGGCCGGCCCGCGCACCCGCCCCCTCCGAAAGGCGCTCCCGTGGGATATTCGGTAGGCCAGGTCTCCGCCTTCGCCGGGATCACCGTCCGCACCCTGCACCACTACGACAGGACCGGTCTGCTCTCCCCCGGCGACCGCAGCCCCGCCGGCTACCGCCTACAGCGACGCCGACCTGGCCCGGCTCCAGCAGATCCTCTTCCACCGGGAGCTCGGCTTCCCGCTCGACGAAATCGCCGCCATCCTGGCGGCCCCCCAGGCCAACGCCCTCGACCAGCCGCGCACCCGGCACCGCCGGCTCACCGAGGAGATCCCCCGGCTCCGGCGCCTGGTCGAGGTCGCCGAACAGGCCATGGAGGTTCAGCAGACCGGTGTCCGGCTGACCCCCGAGGAGCGCTTCGAGGTCTTCGGGGAGATCGCCTTCGACCTGACGTACGCCACCGAGGCCGACCTGAAGTGGCGGCACAGCGACGGCTACCGGCGCTCGATGGCCCGCGCCGCCACCCACTCCAAGGAGGACTGGGCGCAGATCATGGCCGAGGCCGCCGACTGGCGGGCCCGGCTGACCGCCGCCTTCGACGCCGGCGCACCGCCGGACGGCGAGCGGGCCATGGACCTCGCCGAGGAACACCGCCGGCACCTGGCCCGGTGGTTCACCCCCTGCCCCACCGCCATGCACGGCCGGATCGCCGACGACGTCGCCGCCGACCCCCGCGCCTTCGCCCTGCTCGTCCCGCCCACCGAACAGCGCCCCGGCCTCGCCCCGTACTTCCGCACCGCCGTCCACGCCAACGCCGTCCGCCAGTCGCCCCCGGACGGCCCCGACCGCACCGCGGCCCCCTGACCGCGCTCCGCCTCTCCCCAAAGCCGCCCCTTCCGACACCGACCGGGCCC
>NZ_KN708638.1:3402852-3404000 GCF_000805335.1 Streptomyces sp. CT34
GCACCACCTCCCCCCAAAGCCTGACCAACCTCAGCCCGACCACCCTCCGCCCCCGACCCGAGGCCGCATACCGTGCAGATCCTGATCACCGCCGCCGGCTCCCGCGGCGACGTCGCCCCGTACACCGGAGTGGGCGCCCGCCTCCGGGACGCCGGCCACCACGTCACCCTCGCCACCCACGACACCTTCGCCCCCCCTGGTACGCGCCGCCGGCCTGGACTTCCGCAGCCTGCCCGCCGACCCGCGCGCCACCACCGGGCAGCACCCGGACCCGGCCCCCACCACCCAACGGGCCCTGCTGCGCCGGGCCGCCGCCTTCATCCGCCAACTCGGCACCGGCATGGCCGAGGCCGCCGTACCCGGCACCGACCTGCTGCTCCTCTCCACCACCACCGCCCCCTCGGCTGGCACCTGGCCGAGGCGCTGGACATCCCCTCCCTCGGCCTCGCCCTCCAGCCCACCGCCCCCACCGGCGACTTCGCCCCGGTCGTCAACGGCAGCCGCTCCCTGGGCCGTTGGGGAAACCACACGGCCGGCCGGCTCGCCCTCCGCGTCGTCGACCGCCTGCACGCCGACGCCGCCCACGACCTGCGCACCCGCCTCGGCCTGCCGCCCACCACCCCCCGTGCGGTCCGCCGCCGCACCGAGGCCGCCAACTGGCCCGTCCTGCACGGCTTCAGCGAACTCCTGGTCCCCCGCCCCCGGGACTGGCGCCCCGGCCTGGACGTCGTCGGCCCCTGGTGGCCCCACCTGCCCGCCGGCTCCGAACTCCCCTCCCCCCTGGAGGACTTCCTCGCCGCCGGCCCGCCCCCGGTCTACATCGGCTTCGGCAGCATGGCCGCCGGCGAGGGCGAACGCCTCGGCGCCCTGGCCGTACGCACCCTGCGCCGCGCCAGGCTCCGCGGCATCCTCCAGTCCGGCTGGGCCGGCCTCACCGCCCCGGACGCCACCACCCCGGACATCCTCACCATCGGCGAGGTCCCGCACGCCCTGCTCTTCCCCCGCGTCGCCGCCGCGTCCACCACTGCGGCGCCGGCACCACCGCCGCGGCCCTCCGCGCCGGCATCCCCACCGTCCCCGTCCCGGTCACCGCCGACCAGCCCTTCTGGGCCGCCCGCCTGCACACCCCGGGCGCCGCCACCCCCCCC
>NZ_KN708638.1:3404027-3415549 GCF_000805335.1 Streptomyces sp. CT34
CCCGCCTCGCCACCGCCCTCACCCAGGCCACCACCACCCCCGCCCTCCGCACCCGCGCCCAGCACGCCGCCCACCACCTGGCAACAGAAGACGGCCCGGCAGCCGTCATCAGCGCGGTCGCCGCCACCGGCGCATAACCACGCCACCCCGCGCCGAACCACAGCCCTGCACCGCCCACCGCCCACCACGCCCCGGAACCCCCCATCCCCCAAGGTCCGTTACCGCGGCACCGCCTCCAGGTCCCACCTACAACACGTCAAAGCCCCCACCGGAACTTCCCGGTGGGGGCTGAGCTGTGCGGTGGACCTGAGGGGACTCGAACCCCTGACCCCCTCGTTGCGAACTACATGCAGCAAGGTTGCTGAGGTCATCCCGCCTGATCACCCGACCTGTACGGGCTAACGACGGTCACCGGAGGTCGTCACGGTTGCTGTACTTCGCTGCTGTACCGCAATCCGCCCGACCTGCGGTCCATCCGTCACCTTCACCCACCACCTACCCCAGCTGCCATCCCGTCTGCCTTCGACCCACACACCGTGGAGCAGGCGTGGTCCCTGGCGTCCAGGTGGAGCGCGCCACTGTACGAACGACCTGGACGCCAGGGACCACGCCTGCTCGGCTCTGCCTGGGTCGAAGGGAGACGGGATGGCAGCTCCCCCGCGGCACACCACGACGCGCCGGCACTCGCGAACGGTGCCCCGTCCATCCCGGAGCCTGAGCGCCCCCGCCGGAGGCATGCCCTGACGGTGTCATGTAGGTCTCGACTCATGCCCTCGGGCCTATCCGCGTGTGGGCGCGCGTCGGCGCAGCCCGCGCGGAGCGGGCCGCAGGCAGGAGCGTCGCGCGGAGCGGAGCCGGGAAGCGCGCCCGGCGGAGCGGAGCGCAGCCGGGGCTTGATGAGGTAGAGAAACCTGTAACAGCCCAGTGCCCCCGGGGCACTGATCCTGAGTGACCAACTCGGCCATCTTGCGCAGTCTTACGTTCCGTGGTGACCTCAATACGGTGATCGGCTTCGGGGGGAGCTCCATGGAAGAACTGGTGGTCAAGCGCTGGCGGAAGAACGGCAAGGATCGGCTGTATGTGAATCGCTCAGGGCCAAGGGGACAGGCTGTCGCCTGGTACGACTGCATCACGAACGAAATGCACGTTTTGGTCGAAGAACTGCGGGACGCGGCCTCAGCAAAGATCGCGGAGTGGCGCCGCGCCAATCAATCCCAAGTGCAGTACGAGGGTGAGCGGCCTGCCGCGCGGAACCCGCTTCAAGCGCCGGCCGTGCCACCACTTCCCACTCTGACTCCAGACGATGACCTTGCCTTGAACCGTCCCGGTGCCAGCCTTCAAGAGATGGCACGTGCCAAGGAGTTGGAACACAGCAGACTCGTCCGCCTTGCTTCTCGCCTGACACGGGGGACCCTCGTGCCCGAAAGTATCCGGAACGGCCTCGCGGGTGAGTTAGCAGTCGGGTCCGCGCTTGAGCGACTGGCTTCCGCTGGCTGGCACGTCCTTCACGGGATCAAGTGGCCAAGCGGTAGCGATATCGACCATCTGGCGATCGGCCCATCTGGCGTATTCACGGTCAACGCCAAGCATCACGAAGGCGCAAGCGTGTGGGTCGGTGACGTCATGCTGCGCATCAACGGTGGTAGCACAGACTACTTGCGAAACAGCGAGTTCGAAGCCGCGAGGACCGCGAAGCTGCTTCGCTACTGGTGCGGTAGGGACATACCCGTCCAACCGGTAATCGGGGTCGTAGGCGCGAAAACGATCAAGATCGAGGGGCGTAACCCGACTGTGCTGGTACTTAATGCCGACAGTATCGACCGGGCCCTGGCGGCGCGATCCCACGTGCTATCCGCCGGCCAAGTGGCCTCGATTTACGCGGTCGCACGCCACAAGCAGGTATGGCTCAGCACGCGGTCGAAAAGACGATCGCGATGAACTCTCCTGAGGCGGACTTCTTCAACGGTCGCGTACGAGATGTTCGCCGTCGAAGCTAGGCGTCGAAGTCATATTCCAGGATGTACGAGGCCGAGTCGAGAGTCATCTCGTTGACCTCCACCGGTCGGCCCTCGTCGGCAAAGGCAGTGCGGCAGATGAGTATGACGGGCGTCCCCATGGAGAGGTTGAGCCGGTTCGCTTCGTCTTGGGAAGGCATACGTGACCGCACCTCTTCCCTGAAGTGGACTGGCTTCGCTCCGAGTTCAGCGAGACGGGCATAGGTCCCGCCTGGACCGGTGTCTTCCTGCGTGATGGCTGAACCTGCAACGAGCGCTGCCGGCAGGTAGCTCGTAGCCAGCAGGACTGGCTTGCCATCCAGCACGAACCGCCGCTCCCGTACACAGACGGCCTCGTCCGGAGCGATGTCCAGGACCTGAGCGATCCGCTCCGGCACCAACTTCTCCGTGACGGTGACCTGGTCCACGACGAGGGTGCGGTCCTCGATGTCCGCAGACCAGATGGACCGACCGGCCCCCCACTGCTCTTGCGACAGGCGCTGGATTCCGCGCCGCCGCAGGGGTCGAAACGCCCGCACGAACACGCCGGCACCCTTGCGGGACTCGGCGATGCCCTCGTTCTTCAGGACCCCCAGAGCCTGCCGCGCGGTCATGCGGGCAACGCCGTACTTCGCCATGAGGTCGTTCTCGCCAGGCAGCCGATCACCGGGGCCGCGCTCGCCCGACTTGATCGACTCGCGGAGCACGTCGGCGATCTGCTGGTACTTCGGCTGGCGGTCGCCGCCCGTGGTGGCCATACGCGAACACTCCTCCTTCATCTCTAGACAGCCTAAGGCACCCGTACGTCGGCGCACCTTGGGCGCCTCTCCACTCGGACATCTGAATACATCTCTAGAGAAGCTGTTGACGTCTCTAGAGATGTGCGCTTCACTCGAAGATGTCTAGAGAGGTCGCCGCAAGGGGGACTTCGGGAACAAGGGACACACTCATGCCTTCGTTCAAGATCGACACTTCGACCGCTGTGGTTTTCGTCGCGACGGCGCCTGTACCGAAGGTGGTCAACAAGCAGACCGGGGAGCGGGCGGTGGACCGTGAGACCGGTGCGGGCCTGTCGACGGTCGGCCTGCTCATCTCAGATGAGGGGGAGGGCAACCTGTACCAGGTCACCGTGCCGGAGACGGGTATCCCTGAGGGGCTGACGCCGGGTATGCCGGTGACGGTCGTGGGGCTCAAGGCGCGGGACTGGGAGAACGAGTTCAACGGGCAGAAGCGGCACGGCATTTCGTTCCGCGCCGCCTCCGTCGTGACGGTGGTCTGATCATGACGGACCTGACCACCGCGCTCGAAGCGACGGGCGCCTTAGCGGGAGTCGGCGGCCTGGGCTACGCCAAGGTCCGCGCCCCGCGCGTGTACTGGTCGCTGGTGGGTCTGCCGGTCACCTGGGGACGGTTCACGGTGACGTACGGCGCGACGATGGATGTGTGCGGGCTGACGGTGCAGCCGTCCCGCCTGCGGGCGTTCATGATGCGCAACGTCGCCCGGCGTGAGGTTCAGCCGGTCCCGCCCAAGGTCCGCCGGGTCAAGGGCACTTCGACTGGGCTGATTGTCTCGTTGCGGATTCCCGCGGGGCTGGAGCCGGCGGATGTGGCGGCGGCTTCCGAGCGGCTGCGGCACGCCTGGGGCGTCCACTCCGTGACCGTTGTCGAGACCAAGCCCGGTGTGGTGGAGCTGCGGATGACCGGCTACGACGTGCTGAGGCAGGTACGGATGCCGCGGCGGATCAAGGCGGGCCCGATGGTGGTGCCGGTGGCGTTGCGGGAGGACGGTACGCCGTTCCTGCGGGACTACTGCCAGGTGCCGCACGAGCTGACGCTGGGCGCGAACTTCTCGGGGAAGTCGATGTATCAGCGCAACCTGATCAAGGGGCTGGCGAAGCTGCCGGTGGGCTTGATCGGCATCGACTGCAAGCGTGGTGTCGAGCAGGGCTCCTACGCTCCGCGGCTGTCGGCGCTGGCCACCACGCCCGACGAAGCGGACCGCGTTCTTGAGGTGCTGGTCAAGGAGATGGAAGACCGGTTCGATCTCCTGGCTCGGCATCGGGTCGCGGACCTGTGGAGCCTGCCGGAGGACGTGCGGCCGGTACCGCTGGTGGTCCTGGTCGATGAGGTGGCGGAGCTGTTCCTCGTCGCGGTCAAGAAGGACGAGGAGCGCCGGGACCGGATGGTCATGCAGATGGTGAGGCTCGCGCAGATGGCCCGCGCGGTCGGCATCTACCTGGAAGTCTGCGGTCAGCGGTTCGGCTCCGAACTGGGCAGGGGCGCCACGATGCTCCGGGCTCAACTCACCGGCCGCGTGGTCCACCGCGTCAACGACAAGCAGACTGCCGAGATGGGGCTCGGCGACATCGCCCCCGACGCGGTGTTCGCCGCAACGGTCATCGCCCCGGACCGGCCCGGCGTCGCGGTCGCCGGTGACACCTCCGGCGGCTGGTCGCGCATCCGCACTCCGCAGGTCACTGCGGACGAAGTCGCCGGCGTCTGCCGCGAGTTCGCCCATCTGGTTCCGGACCTTCCGGCCCTGGCGCCGTTCCGCCCGGCCGTACCGGCCGCGCCGGCGCCGGCCGCTGGCCCGTCGCTGGTCAAGCCGCGACCCGTCACCAAGTAACACCCCCTTCCTGCACCGCGGTTGGCGTGACCGTCTCGCGCCAGGTCCCTACCCCCGCCATGCCAAAACCAGAAGGAGAAGAACATGCCCAACCCGTGCGCTACGTGCAACGGAACCGGCCTCGTCCCCAACCCGAATTGCCCCGGCGAAGTGGTCATCTGCCCGGATTGCTCCGGTGGCTATGACCCGGAGGACTACTACAGCGCCGATATCGACTGGTGACTGCCGTGGTCACGCCGAAGACCACCAAGCCCCCGGCCAAGGACTGCCCGGTCTGCAAGGGCACCGGAGAGGTCGCCCGCACTGTCCGGGTCGGCCGCAAGCATCGCGCGGTGGGCCAACAGACGGGCTTGTGCCTGAACTGCCTCGGCTCTGGCGAAGCCCCCGCCGACTAGCCCCCTGCCGGGATCGGGCGGCCGAACACAGACCGCCCGCTCTGGCCCAACTCCCTGAAGGAGGTGAAGACCATGGTCCGCTCGATCCGCCCGGATGCCGTCCTGATCCAGGCCGTGATCGCCGGTGCCCTGTCCTTCGCCCACCTGCACGACATCGCCGAAGCCGCCGGCCAGCAGGGCTGGAAAGCCTGGGCCTACCCGGTCAGCGTCGACCTGCTGTTCGTCGCGGCCTGGCGCCGACTGCGAACCCTCCGCGCCGACGACAGAGCCTCCCGCGCGGCCTGGACCTGGTTCGTGATCGCGCTCGCTGCATCCCTTGGCGCGAACATCGCGACCGCCGGGCTTCTCGACCTCGCACATGTGCCGGCTTGGCTGCGCATCCTCGTCGCTGGATGGCCGGCCCTGGCCTTCCTCGGCGGAACGCTCCTGGCCCACACCCCCACCGTCCAGCCTGCGGAAACCACCGCCACGGACGAGACGGCCGCGGCTCCGACCGAACCGGTCACGGTGGAACGCGCCCCGGAGCCGCAGCCCGTCGAACTGCCCGCCCCCGCGCCAGCCCCCGAGGTGCCTCCGGCCGTCGAGGAGCCGAAGCCGCCGTCCGTGCCTCCGGCGCTTCTCGACCACACCCGGAAGATCGCCGACACCTACCGCACCACCACCGGCGCCCCGATCGATCCCGACACCCTGCGTGCCCGCCTCGGCGTCCCCCCGGCACTCGCCGACGCCATCACCGCCCAACTCCAACCCGCCTGAAAGGAACACGCCCATGCGTGACGCCATCCGCAATGCCCTTGAGCACGCGGCCGAACTCACCAGGAAAGACCGCCTCGTTGACGCCCTGAGCGTCGGAGAAGCCGCGATCAACCAGGCCACCGACAGCGAACGGCCCGAGATCAAGCAGTGGCTCGCCGACCACGCCAACGACTTCACCGGACAGGGCAACTGATCGCCATGCCGCGCCCGAACCGCTTCTACGACGTGATCCGCATCGGCCCCGTCCAGGTCGGCAGCCACCACGACGGCCACGGACGCACCAAGCACACCGCCGCGTGCACCGCCCCCGGCTGCGGCTTCTCCGCCGACTACCGCGACCGCGCCGGCGCCGAACTCGCCGCCCGCACCCACAAGTGCAACCCCTGACAGGAGGACCGATGTTCACCCCGAAGTACCCGCCCCCGGACACTGCACCGACGATCCCGCCCACTGTGCCGCTCGTCCCCGCGGTGGACACCTCGGCCCAGGTCGAGCCCACTCACGCGACGGCCCCGGCCCCGGTGCCGGTTCCGGTGGCTGCAAAGCGGTCCACGGTTCATCTCACGCCCGGCGGAGTAGTCGCCATCGCCGCCGGCGGCACCGCAGCCGTGCTGATCGTCGGTGCGGTGCTGGTCTCCATGCTCCTGGCAGTCGCCATCACCGCGGCCTCCGTCGCCGTCTGCGCGCTCGTCGTCCGCTCGATCCTCACCAACCAGCACACCAACCGCTGAAAGGAGCCCCGTCATGGGCCTGTTCAACCGCAAGCAGAGCACCGACAGCACCTCCGCTGACCCCGGCATGACCGAGAAGGGCCGGGACTACGCCATCGCCAAGCGCCACGGCGACCGCAAGACCGCCAACCGCCTCGTCCGTGAGATCGGCAACGGCTCCCACACGGACGACGAGCGGGCCGCGTTCTGGCAGGGCGCCGACGCCTACGACGCCATCCCGCCCGCCTACTCCAAGCGCCGCAACCGCCGCTGAACGGCCCCCGGGGCGGCTCCTGTCGCCAAACACTCACCGCCCCGGGCGCCTGCACCCCTTCCAGACCCAACGACCCGAAAGGGACTGCTCATCATGCCCGAAAACACCCGACCCACGCGCCACTGCCCCGACTGCGACGGCTTCCCCCGCGTCGCCATCACCACCGGCCTCCGCACCCACACTGGCGCCCGCCACACGGTCAAGGTCACCTGCCGCACCTGCAACGGCACCGGCCTCGTTCCCCGCCGGCTCGCCACCTCGGTGGGGCGGTGATGGCCGTGGCTCTCCTGAACTGGCGCTCCCCGGAGCACTACGACCACACCGGCGACAAGCCCTGCGTCCTGTGCCACAAGCCCACCCCGCTGCGCTCCGACCGCGGCAAGCCCGTCCACAAAGTCTGCGCCGAGAAGTGGCTCGATGACCACACACAGACGAAGGAGGAGGCCAAGTGAGTCAGTCCACTACGGCCACGCTCCGCGCCTTCAGCTTCGGTGGCGGTGTCCAGTCCGTCGCCTGCCTTGTCCTCGCTGCTCAGGGGCGCATCGACTTCGACGTGTTCCTGTTCGCCAATGTGGGCGAAGACTCCGAGGACCCCCGCACCATCGACTACTTCCGCCAGCACGCTGCCCCCTACGCAACAGCTCACGGCATCCGTATCGAAGAACTGCAGCGGATCCGACGTGACGGGAGCACCGAAACTCTCTGGGGCCGCCTCACTAAGGAAGGCTCCCGTTCCCTGCCCATCCCGGTGCGCATGTCCAACGGGGCACCTGGCACTCGTAGCTGCACTGCCGATTTCAAAATCAAGGTCATCGGCAAACGGCTGAAGCAACTTGGTGCCAGCGAAGACTCGCCGGCCGTGGTCGGAGTCGGGATCAGCCTGGACGAAATCCAGCGCGCCAACAACCGCCGCAGCGAGCCCTATGAGCAGATCACCTATCCGCTGCTTGACCTTGGCCTGCGCCGCACGGACTGCCACCGCCTCATCCGTTCTGCCGGACTTCCGGTACCGCCGAAGTCGGCCTGCTTTTTCTGCCCCTTCCACCGTCCCGAAGCTTGGCGTGAGATGCGCCGTACCGCACCCGAGCTGTTCGCAAAGTCCTGCCAGCTCGAAACGCTCCTGAACGAGCGACGCGCCAAGCTGGGCAAAGACCCGGTCTACCTCACGCGCTTCGGCAAACCCCTCGACCGCGCCATTCCTGACGGCTGGGACACCCTCCCGTTCGACGAATGGGACGAGACCGGCCTGTGTGACTCCGGGCGGTGCTTCACATGACCGATCCCGCCACCGCGGCGGGCCTGGACCCGTCCACCCTGGGCGATCTGCTGAAGGTGGTCGGGTCCCCCGGCTTCGACCGCCTCACCGACCAGATCCGCCGCACCGGCGGCTGCTCCGACCCCATCCACCTGACCGGCACCACCGTCACCCGTGACGCCAAGAGCGGGCAGGTCCTGCACTCCTACAGCACGGACGGGGAACCCGGGGGCCGGCTCCGCGTCGCCTGCGGCAACCGCCGCGCCTCCCGCTGCCCGTCTTGCGCCTGGACCTACGCCGGCGACACTTACCACCTCATCCGCGCCGGCCTCGTCGGCGACCCCGCCAAAGGCACCCCCGACACCGTGCGCGACCACCCCCGCGTCTTCGCCACCCTCACCGCCCCCAGCTTCGGCCCCGTCCACAACCGCCCCGGCAGGAAGCGCTGCCGTTGCGGCACCCACCACCCCGAAGACGCACCCGAGTTGGGTACCCCCCTCAACCCTCGCAAGTACGACTACGCGGGCGCGGTGCTGTGGAACAACCACGCCTCGGACCTGTGGCGCTACTTCACGATCTACCTCCGCCGCGAGATCGCCCGCCGCGCCGGCCTGACCCAAAAGGAGGCTCACGCACAGTCCCGGGTCTCCTTCGGCAAGGTCGCCGAGTACCAAAAGCGCGGCGCGGTCCACTTCCACGCGGTCATCCGCTTCGACGGACCCAATGGTCCCGACAGCCCGCCCCCGGCCTGGGCCACCCTCGACCTCCTCACCGACGCCATCCGCGCCGCCGCGGCCCGCGTCCAGGTCGAAGTACCCCCCGCTGGCGACCAACCCGCACGAACCTTGTGCTGGGGCACCGAACTTGACGTCCAGCCCATCGGCGCCTTCGGCAACGGCGAAGACATCACCGAACAAGCCGTCGCCTCCTACGTGGCCAAGTACGCCACCAAAGCCGCCGAAACCACGGGCACTGTCGACCGCCGCGTCGGCAACAAAGAAGCCCTTGTGCTGCTCGGCGTCCCCGAGCACCCCGGCCGGCTCATCGCGGCCTGCCTCGACCTCCACCGGCTCTACCCGGATCGCAAGCTCCTGGACTGGGCCCACATGCTCGGCTTCCGCGGCCACTTCTCCACCAAGTCCCGCCGCTACTCCACCACCCTCGGCGCCCTCCGACAGGTCCGCGCCGACTACCGCGCCGCCCAACAACGCGCCGCCCTCGGCCTCCCCGATCCCGACCAGAACCCCGAAGCAACCACCCTCGTCCTCGCCCACTGGACCTACGCCGGCCACGGTCACACCCCCGGCGAATCCTGGCTGGCCGCCACCATCCGCCGCGAGATCCAGCACAACCGCGAAACCGCACGCGAACTCCGCACCCAACTCGAAGCCGAAGAAGGAGACGACTGGACATGACCAGCACTGTGATCGAAAGGAAGTGGTTCACCACCGCCGAAGTCGCGGAGATGCTCGGCTACGGCCTCTCCAAGACGAAGACGCTCGTGCTCTCCGGCGAGATCCATTCCATAAAGGACGGCCGCAACCGCCGCATCCTCCCCCGCTGGGTCGATGAGTACGTCGAACGCCGAGCCCGTGAGGCAGAGATGGAGTGGTCGGCATGAGCGGCAAGCGCGGGAACGGCGAAGGCTCCATCTACCCCTACAAGAACGGCTTCGCCGCGTACGTCTGGGTCACCACCCCGGACGGCAAGAAGAAGCGCAAGTACGTCTACGGCAAGACCCGCGACGAGGTCCATGACAAGTGGATCAAGTTGCACGCTGAGGCGAAGAAAGGCCCGGTGGCGACCAAGTCCCCGACGGTCGCGCAGTACCTCGCGTACTGGTTGAAGGAGGTCGTGGAACCTGAACTGAAGCCGAAGGCGGCCGAGACTTACGGCATGCACGTTCGGCTGTACATCACGCCCGGCCTCGGCTCGAAGCGGCTCGACAAGCTGTCCGTGCGCGACGTACAAGGATGGCTCAACAAGCTTCGGACTCAGTGTCAGTGCTGTGCTCAGAGCAAGGATGCCGCGCGCCCCAAGGTGGACAAGAATCCAGCCCGCCGGCAGCGGTGCTGCGCGATCGGCCGATGCTGCAAGCAGACCGTCTCACACCGCACGGTTCAGGACGCCCGGACCGTACTGCGCTCGGCGCTCAGCAACGCCATGCGAGAAGAGCTGATCTCGAAGAACGTCGCGGCCCTCGTCAAGATGCGATCGTCCCGCACGGCGAAGCGGAAACCGTGGACGGTGGATGAGGCTCGGACCTTCCTCGAAGCTGCTCGGGCGACCGGTGATCCGCTGTACCCCGCGTACGTCCTCGTCCCGGTGCTGGGATTCCGACGCGGGGAGGTGCTCGGCCTCACTTGGGACAGCGTGGATCTCGACGCAGGGGAGGTCACGGTGGAACAGCAGCTCCAACGCATCGCCCGGCAGCTCGTACACGCCGAGACGAAGACCGAGGCTTCAACCGCGGTGCTGCCCCTGCCGGACATCTGCGTGACGGCACTTCAGCTCCGGCGGAAGGCTCAGGAGTCAACGAAGAAGGCCGCCGGCGAACTGTGGACGGACTCCGGGTTCGTGTTCACCACGCGCTACGGCACCCCGATCGAACCGAGGAACTTCAACCGCGAGTTTGATGCCCGGTCGGCCAAGGCCGGCGTTCGCAAGATCCGGCTGCATGACACGCGCCACACGTGTGGATCGCTGCTCGCCGCGCTCGACGTGCACCCCCGAATCGCGATGCAGATCCTGCGACACAGCAAGATCGCGGTAACCATGGAGATCTACACGCACGTGCCGTCGGAGTCGACGCGGAAGGCATTGCGGAAGCTCGGCAAGCATCTCGGGAACAAGGCAGATCCCAAGTAGTTGCTGTACTTCGCTGCTGTACGGCGCGAAAAAGCCCCCACCAGATCATCCCGGTGGGGGCTTTGACGTGCGGTGGACCTGAGGGGACTCGAACCCCTGACCCCCTCGTTGCGAACGAGGTGCGCTACCAGCTGCGCCACAGGCCCTTGCGACGAGTGAAACTCTAGCATCTCGGTCGCGGTGCTCGGAAATCGCTTCCGGTGCTGGTCAGCGGAGGGTCGTCACTCGTTCGCCGCGCGGGGGCGGTCCTCGTCCTCGTACTGGTCGAAGAGCGGGGTACGGCCGCGGGCGCGGCGGCCGGGGTGGGTGGGGCGGTCCTGGGAGCTGTCGGGCTGGGGGTGGTCGGGGGCGGCGCTGGAGCGGGCGGAGCTCCAGGCGTCGTCGGCGTCGAGGTCGACGTGACTGGTGGCCCGGGGGGCGACCGGGGCGGTGACGTAGGTGGGCAGCGGCACCGGGACCGGCTCCCAGCTGCCGGAGGTGGAGCGGGGGCGCTCGCGTTCGCGCTGCTGGTCGACCCACTCGGCGTGGTCGGTCTCCTCGACGAGGGCGCGGCGGCCGGCGGTCTGCGCGGGCGTCGCGGAGCGCGGGGGGTCCGGGGTGGCGGCGGTGGCGTCAGCGCGGGGGGCGGGCTGCGGGTCGGCGGGG
>NZ_KN708638.1:3415559-3431176 GCF_000805335.1 Streptomyces sp. CT34
CCGCCTCCGCCTTGCGCCGGTCCATGGTGAAGGTGAAGCGCCGCCGCTCCTGGGCGCGCAGATAGACGATGTACGCGGTCAGGAGGATCGCGGGGAGGGCGGGGGCCCACAGGAAGGGCAGGCCGCCCACGGCCGCGGCGATGGCGCCGGCGGTGAAGGCGAGGAAGAGGATGGTGATGGTGCGCCGGCGGCGGGCGAGGACCCTGGCGCGCTTGATGCGGTCGGTGGGGGTGGGGCGCGGCGGGGCCGGCTTGGAGCGGGCGGGGGCGGCGTCGCCGGAGGGCTCCGGGATCGCCGCGGGGTCGCCGAAGGGCCGGACGTCGACCGGGCTGTCCGGGTCGTCCACGGCGTCCGGGTCCCGCTCGTCGCCCGCATCGCCGGCGGGGCACGCCTCCTGCTCCTTGTCGTAGCGGCGCTGCATGGCCGCGCGCCCGGACAGGAGCCGGATGGCAGTGCTGAAGCGCTCGGTCGGACGGGCCTCGTTGAGCTCGTCCTGCCTACGGAGCCACATCGGCACCAGGTAGGCGGCCCAGGCCCCGACGATGACTGCGTAGATGAGGCCGCTGCTTCTCACAACTCACACGGTAGAGGGGTTTGCGTGGGGCCATCCGCCAATTGGGCCGGTGTGTCGCACGATCTGGCTGATATCTCGAACTTTTTTTGTGATTGTTGCGATGGCCTTGTGAGGAATCCGGTGCCGCTGAGGGATTAATTCGAACGGATTTTTCATTTGTGGGATGCGTCGGGTGTTCCCGGCGTACTGGGTTTCTGCCGCCGCCAGCGGTTGAGGAGGCCCTCGGGCACTTCCTCCGCGGTGAGCGCGAAAACCGCGTGGTCACGCCAGGCGCCGTCGATGTGGAGGTAGCGCGGGCGGATGCCTTCTTCGCGGAAGCCCAGTTTCTCCACCACACGCCGGCTGGGGGTGTTTTCCGGCCGAATGCAGACCTCGATGCGGTGCAGTCCCACGGTGTGGAAACAGTGGTCGACGGCGAGCGCCACGGCGGTCGGCATGACGCCGCGGCCGGCGACTTCCCGGTCGACCCAGTAGCCGATATGGCCCGAGCACATCGAGCCCCAGGTGATGCCGGCGACGGTGAGTTGCCCGGCGAGCCGGCCGCGGTATTCCACGACGAACGGCAGCATCCGGCCGGCGTGCGCCTCGGCGCGCAGATGCCGGACCATCTGACGGAACGTCGGGCGGTGCGGCACCGGAAGGCCCGGCGGGGGCGGCGGGACGGTGGCTTCCCAGGGGCGCAGCCAGTCGCGGTTGCGGCGGTTGACCTCCCGCCAGGGGCGCTGATCGCGCAGCTTTATCGGGCGGAGGGAGATGTCTCCGTCGGTCAGGACCACCGGCCAGGGCGCGTTCAGCTGGGGCTCCCGGAGGGTCTGGGGTGGTCGCCGCCGCGGAGCTGGTCGACGGCGTGCGGGAGGAGGTCGGCCAGGACGGCGAGCCCGTCGCGTACCCCGCCCGTCGAGCCCGGCAGGTTGACGATCAGGGTCCGGCCGGCGACGCCCGCCAGGCCGCGGGAGAGGGCCGCGGTGGGGACCGTGGCGCGGCCGGCGGCGCGGATCGCCTCGGGGATGCCGGGGACCTCGTAGTCGAGGACCCGGCGGGTGGCCTCGGGGGTGCGGTCGGTGGGCGAGACACCGGTGCCGCCGGTGGTCAGGACGACGTCGTAGGACCGGGCGGCGGCGTCGCGCAGGGCGGCTTCCACCGGGTCGCCGTCGGGGACGACCCGGGGGCCGTCGACCGTGAAGCCCATGGCGGTCAGGCCCTCGGCGAGCAGCGGGCCGCCCCTGTCCTCGTACACGCCGGCGGCGGCGCGGTTGGAGGCGGTGACGACGAGGGCGCGGGCGGGTCTCACGACCGGCTCCAGTCACCGGACTTGCCGCCGGTCTTCTCCTCGACGCGGACGTCGGAGATCACCGCGGCCTTGTCGACGGCCTTGACCATGTCGACGACGGTGAGCGCGGCGACCGACACCGCCGTCAGGGCCTCCATCTCGACGCCGGTGCGGTCGGTGGTCCGGACCGTGGCGGTGATCTCGACGGCGTCGTCGGCGACGGCGAGATCCACGGTGACCCCGGAGACGGCGAGCGGGTGGCAGAGCGGGATCAGCTCGGGGGTGCGCTTGGCGCCCATGATGCCGGCGATCCGGGCGGTGGCCAGGGCGTCGCCCTTCGGCATCCCCTCACCCCGCAGCAACGCGATGACCTGCGGCGAAACCAGGACCCGGCCGCGGGCGGCGGCGGTGCGGGCGGTGACGTCCTTCGCCGTGACGTCGACCATCCGGGCCGCGCCCGACGCATCGATATGGGTGAGGTGTTGCTGGCCGCTGCTCATCGTTCTCCCGGTCCAAACTGCCGCCTGTGGGACGACACCGTACCCCCGGGGGCTACCGGGCCCGCGCCGCGGGCTTCCTCTTTCCGGTATACGACTTCCCGTTGCCGGTATGCGACTTCTCGCCCGGCGGAGTGCGGCCGGCACTCACCCGCGGCCGAGCAGCACGACCTCCACGGTGGCGCCCGCGGGCACCTCGGCGAGGTCCTCGGGGACGACGATCAGCGCGTCGGAGTGGGCCATGGCCTTGATCAGGTGGGAGCCGCTGCCGCCGACGGGGGTGACCGTGCCGGCCGCCGGGTCGTAGCTGCCGCGCAGGAACTGCCGCCTGCCCTTGGGGGAGGAGCCGATGGCCTCGGTGCAGCGGGCGCGGGCGGTGGGGCGGTGGACGTCGGGGTGGCCCATGAGCGTGCGGATGACGGGGCGGACGAAGAGCTCGAAGGAGACGTACGAGCTGACCGGGTTGCCGGGCAGGGCGAGCAGCGGGACGCGGTCGGGGCCGATGAGCCCGAAGCCCTGGGGCTTGCCGGGCTGCATGGCGAGCTTGCGGAACTCCACCCGGCCGGTGACCGAGGGGGCCCGTTCAGTCGCCGCGCCCGCGGCCAGGTCGGCCAGGGTCTCCTTGACGACGTCGTAGGCGCCGACGCTGACGCCGCCGCTGGTGACCAGGACGTCGGCCCGGGCGAGCTGGTCCTCCAGGGTGGCGCGGAGGGTGCCGGCGTCGTCGGCGACGGCACCGACGCGGTAGGCGACCGCGCCGGCCTCGCGGGCGGCGGCGGTGAGCTGGAAGCTGTTGGAGTCGTGGATCTGGCCGGGGCCCAACGCCTCGCCGGGCTGGACCAGTTCGCTGCCGGTCGACATCACGACGACCCGGGGGCGGGGGTGGACCCGTACGGTGCCGCGGCCGATGGCGGCGAGCAGGCCGATCTGCGAGGGGCCCAGGACCGTGCCCGCGGGCAGCGCCCGCTCGCCCGCCGTGACGTCGCCGCCGCGGCGGCGGACATGGGCGCCGGCGGCGGCCGGGCGGTGCACGCGGACCTCGCCGGACGCGTCCTGGGGCGCGGCGCTGCGCGCGCGCATCGCGGCGGCCGGCCCCCGGCCCGTGCCGCCGTCGGTCCACTCGACGGGGACGACGGTGTCGGCGCCGGGCGGCACCGGGGCACCGGTCATGATGCGGGCGGCCTGGCCGGGGCCGACGGCGGGGAGCTCGCCGCTGCCGGCGGCGACGTCGCCGACGACCGTGAGGACCGCCGGGGCGCCCTCGGTGGCGTCCGCGACGTCGGCGACGCGGACCGCGTAGCCGTCCATGGAGCTGTTGTCGAACGGCGGCAGCGGCAGCGGGACGGCGATGTCCTCGGCGAGGACGCAGCCCTGGGCGTCGAGCAGCTGCCGCTCGGCCGGCGCCAGCGGGCGGATCGCCGCGAGGACGTCGTCGAGGTGCTCGGCCACCGACCAGACGCGGTCCGGGTGGCTGGTCTGGCCGGTGGTGCCGTTCAACGTCCTACATCTCCTCGGTGACGTAACTGCGCAGCCAGGCCCGGAAGTCGGGTCCCAGGTCTTCACGTTCGCATGCCAGTCTGACAATGGCACGCAGGTAGTCGCCGCGGTCACCGGTGTCATAGCGGCGGCCCTTGAAGACCACGCCGTGCACCGGCCCGCCCAGTCCCGGGTCGGCGACCAGTGCCTGGAGGGCGTCGGTGAGCTGGATCTCGCCGCCGCGGCCCGGGTCGGTCTTGCGGAGCACCTCGAAGACGGCGGGGTCGAGGACGTAGCGGCCGATGATGGCGAGGTTGCTGGGCGCCTCGCCCGGCTCGGGCTTCTCGACCAGGTCGGAGACGGTGACGACGTCGTCGTCGCCGGTGGGGGCGGCGGCTGCGCAGCCGTAGAGGTGGATGGCGGCGGGGTCGACCTCCATGAGGGCGATGACCGAGCCGCCGTACTGCTCCTGCACCTCTATCATCCGGCGCAGCAGCGGGTCGCGGGGGTCGATGAGGTCGTCGCCCAGGAGGACCGCGAACGGCTGGTCGCCGACGTGCGGGGCGGCGCACAGCACGGCGTGGCCCAGGCCCCTGGGGTTGCCCTGCCGTACGTAGTGGATGGTCGCCAGGTCGCTGGATTCCTGGACCTTGGCGAGGCGGGATCCGTCGCCCTTGCGGTGCAGTGCCTCTTCGAGTTCGTAGTTGCGGTCGAAGTGGTCCTCCAGGGGGCGCTTGTTGCGGCCGGTCACCATGAGGACGTCGGAGAGTCCGGCCGCGGCTGCCTCCTCCACGACGTACTGGATGGCGGGCTTGTCGACGACCGGGAGCATCTCCTTGGGGGTGGCCTTCGTCGCCGGCAGGAAGCGGGTGCCGAGCCCTGCGGCCGGGATGACAGCCTTGCTGATCCGTGCGTGCGATGGGGTGGTCATGCGCGCCACCCTAACCGGGCCGAACGGCACGATGATGAGGGTCCGGTTAAGAGATCATGAGAGACCCGAGCGAGGCCACACGTGAGCGTTGTCCACGAGAGAAAGCGCAGGTTGCGGCGGGATCTCCTGGAGGTGAGGAGATCGTTGCCGGCCACGGTCGTCGCGGAGCGGGGCGCCGCGCTGGCCCGCCGGGTGCTGGAGCTGGACGAGCTGCGGGCGGGCGCCGCCGAGGGAGCCACGCCGACCGTCGCGGCGTATGTGTCGATCGGCGGCGAACCGGACACCCGGACGCTGCTCGACGCGCTGCGGGCGGCCGGGGTGCGGGTGCTGCTGCCGGTCCTGCTGCCGGACAACGATCTGGACTGGGCGGTGTACGAAGGCGCCGAGCACCTGGTCCCGGCGGGCTGGGGGCTGCACGAGCCGGACGGCGCGCGGCTGACGCCGGAGGCGGTCACGCGGGCGGACGTGGTGCTGCTGCCGGGGCTGGCGGTGGACCGTACGGGGCTGCGGCTGGGGCGCGGCGGCGGCTCGTACGACCGGGTGCTGGCGCGGCTGGAGCGGGCCGGTGCGCGGACGTCGCTGGTGGTGCTGCTGCACGACGACGAGGTGCTGGACGAGGTCCCGGAGGAGCCGCACGACCGCCGGGTGCACGCGGCGGTGACGCCCTCGGGGGTGCACCGCTTCCGGCGCTGAGCGGCGGGGCGGGGGAAGTCCGCGGCACGCGTCGTCCGCGGCACGCGTCGGGAGCGCGTGGAAACGCCGCGCGGGGAAAACGCGTCGAATGGCGCCCCGGAATGGCCGAAAATCGCCGAACTCCCGTGTCCTGTAACACTGTTGGGCCCGGGACGCGACCGGGCGGGCCGGAGGGTTCCGGCCCGCCCGGTGGCGGCCTCGCGCGACGCGGCGGCGGGCGGCGCTACGGCGACAGTGTCAGCGTCTCCTTGCCCGCCTTCTTGACGGCCGCTTCGCCGAACGCCCAGGGGAGGAGTTCGCCCTTGGCCCACTTGTCGGTCTGGTCGTAGTAGTGGGCGCTGTAGGCGTGCCCGGAGGCGCCGGTGAGGTTGATCCAGCGGGACTTGTCGAGGTCGGCGAGGTTGACGATCATCCGCATGGACGGGACCCAGGTGACCTTGTAGCCGCCGGAGGCGTTCCAGCCGGTGGCGTCGACCGCGGCCTCACCGCCGCCGAGGTTCCACGGGCCGCGGTTGAACAGGCCCTGGAGGAAGCCCGGCCCGTCCTTGCCGAGGGTCTGGTTGGTCAGGTCCATCTGGTGGAGCCGGCCCCAGGTCCAGTTGTCGATGTTCTTGCCGAGCTTGGAGGTCAGCTCGTAGCGGGCGTCCTTCATGGCCTGCGCGAGGAGCTGGTCGCGGTTCTTCAGGCCGGGGTGGCCGGGCCGGTCCTCGGTCTTCCACCAGGCGTTTTCGGGGTCGTCGAGGATGTTGCGGACGACCTCGTACCAGCGGTCGCCGCCGTCGGGCTGGGCGGTGTCGCCGGCCCGCTCGCCGCATTCGCGGACCAGCTTGTTCTGGTCGTCGGCGGGTCCGGTGTCGCTGGCCGGGCGGACGTAGAGGCACTGGCCCCGGACGCGCAGTTCCTTGGGCATCTTGTCGCCGAAGGCGAGCTTGAGGGTGTTGCGCCAGACGGCGTTGAAGTACGCGGCGGCGGCGGAGTCGGGCTCCTGGGTGAAGTCCCAGCCGCTGAGCAGCTGCTGGGCGTCGCGGACGTACTTGTCCTTGATGTCGATCTTCGTCAGGTAGGGGGTCAGCAGCCGGGCGATCTCGCTGCTGTTGTCCTTCTGGAAGGTCTGCATGTCGTCGGTGGAGACCTTGCCGCCGTCCTTGATCTTGGACTCGATGAGGTCGTTGATCCGCTGGCTGCGGGTGCCGTAGCCCCAGTCCTTGGTGATCAGGTACGGGTACTTCTCGTCGGTGACGGCCTGGTTGGCGGTGACGATGAAGCCGCGCTTGGGGTTGTACTCGTACGGCAGCGCGCTCTGCGGGATGTAGCCGGTCCACTGGTAGGCGGGGTCCCAGCCGGGCGCCGGGTAACTGCCGTCGCCCTTGCCGCGGACCGGGATCTTCCCGGGCGCCTGGTAGCCGATGTTGCCCTTGGTGTCGGCGTAGATCAGGTTCTGGGAGGGGACCTCGAAGTCGGCGGCGGCCCTGCGGAAGTCCGTCCAGTCCTTGGCGCGGTTGAACTCGAAGAAGGCGTCCATGGTCTTGCCCGGGTCCAGGGCGGTCCAGCGCAGCGATACGGCGTAGCCGTCGCCGCGGTCGGGGGCGCCGTTGGCCACCGGGGCGTCCTTGCCGACGCCGGCCAGCTCGTCGTCGCGGTCGGAGACGATCGGGCCGTTGTTGGTGGCGCGGACGGTGATCTGGCGGCTCTCCCCGCCGGCGACCTTGATGGTCTCCTTGCGCGTGATGAAGGGCCGCTGCTTGTTGTCGTAGAGGTACCCGTCGGCGTTGATCTTCTCCAGGTACAGGTCGGTGACGTCCGCGCCGAGGTTGGTCATGCCCCAGGAGATGTTCTGGTTGTGGCCGATGACGACACCGGGCATGCCGGAGAAGGTGAAGCCGGCGACGTCGTAGTTGCACTTGGGGCCGGTGGTGCGGCAGTGCAGGCCCATCTGGTACCAGAGCGAGGGCATCTGCGGCGCCAGGTGCGGGTCGTTGGCGAGCAGCGGCTTGCCGGTGGTGGTGTGCTCCCCGGAGACGACCCAGGAGTTGGAGCCGATGCCGTTGCCGTTGGGGCCGAGCAGCGCCGGGATCTTCTCAAGGGTGGTGGACAGCGCGGAGAGCTGCGAGTGGACGCGCGCGCCGGCCGCGCCCGGGGTGCCGGCGGAGGTGCTGCCGGCGGTGGCCTTGGGGTCGAACTCCTTGGTGGCCGGGTCGACCGCGCCGCCGTCGACGATCGGCCGGTTCCGCTGGTACGGGTAGGCCGGGTAGAGCTGGTTGATCTGGGCCGGGGTGAACCGGCTGGTCATCAGGGCGCGGTCGATCTCCTCCTGCATGTTGCCGCGCAGGTCCCAGGCCATCGCCTTGAGCCAGGCCACCGAGTCGACCGGGGTCCACTTCTCGGGCTTGTAGTCGTTCTGGAAGCCGAGCGCCGCGTACTCCAGGGACAGCGCCGAGCCCTGATGGTCCTTGAGGTAGGCGTTGACGCCGGCGGCGTACGCCTGGAGGTTCTTCTTGGTGTCGGCCGACAGCTTGGTGTCGTATTCCTTCTGCGCCACCTCGTGCCAGCCGAGGGTCCGCAGGAACTCGTCGGTCTTGACCTGACTCTTGCCGAACATTTCCGAAAGCCGGCCCGCGGTCATGTGCCGGCGGACGTCCATCTCCCAGAAGCGGTCCTGGGCCTGGACGTATCCCTGGGCGCGGAAGAGGTCCTGGTCGGTGTCGGCGTAGATCTGCGGGATGCCGTTGGTGTCACGCACCACGTCCACCGGGTCGGTCAGGCCCGGGAGTTTGAGCGACCCGGTGGTCTCCGGGAAGGATGCGCGCACGGTGCTGACGCTCCAGTACGCGCCGAAGCCGATGCCCGCCACGAGCAGCAGCACGACCGTGAGCGCGACGAGGCGGCCACGCCGCCCCTTCTTCTTTTTGGGGGCCGGTCCGGACTTGTTGGCGGGCATCTCTGTCCTTCGAGGGGCAGGGTGGGAGTGCTGGAGCAACCATAGGCGCACGGCTTGTGCGACCCCTACGCGGAGTCACCGCCAGCACATCAAACTTTCAAGCAATGGTAAATTGTTAGGGTGAGTAACTAGATACGGTAAGGACCAGCCACCCGGCCGCCCCGATCCGCCCGAGGAAGGATCAGCTCCTGACTGTCGAACACCTCAACGAACTCCTGCTGATCTGCTCGCTCGTACTGCTCATCGCAGTCGCCGCGGTACGGCTCTCCTCGCGCAGCGGGCTCCCCAGCCTGCTCATCTACCTGGGGATAGGCATCGCCATAGGGCAGGACGGCATCGGCGGCATCGTCTTCGACAACGCCGAACTGACCCAACTCCTGGGCTACGCGGCCCTGGTGGTGATCCTCGCCGAGGGCGGCCTGGGTACCAAGTGGAAAGAGATAAAACCGGCACTGCCCCGGGCGGCGGTGCTCTCGACGTTCGGCGTCGCGGTGAGCGTGGGGGTCACCGCGGCCGGCGCGCACTATCTGGCCGGGCTCGAATGGCGCCAGGCCCTGCTGATCGGCGCGGTGGTCTCCTCCACGGACGCCGCGGCCGTCTTCTCCGTCCTGCGCAGCGTGCCGCTGCCGTCCCGGCTGACCGGCATCCTGGAGGCCGAGTCCGGCTTCAACGACGCCCCGGTGGTCATCCTCGTCGTCGCTTTCTCCACCGCCGGCCCGTTCGAGCACTGGTACGTCCTGCTCGGCGAGATAGCGCTGGAGCTGGCGATCGGCGCCGCCATCGGACTGGCCGTCGGCTGGCTCGGCGCCTACGGCATGCGGCATGTGGCACTGCCCGCCTCCGGCCTCTACCCGATCGCCGTGATGGCCATCGCCGTCTCCGCGTACGCGGCCGGCGCGCTGGCGCACGGCTCCGGCTTCCTCGCCGTCTACCTGGCCGCGGTCGTCCTCGGCAACGCCAAGCTCCCGCACGCCCCGGCCACCCGCGGGTTCGCCGAGGGGGTCGGCTGGATCGGCCAGATCGGGATGTTCGTGCTGCTGGGCCTCCTCGTCACCCCGCACAACCTGCTCGTCGACATCGTGCCGGCGCTGGTCATCGGCATGATCCTGACGATCGTGGCCCGGCCGCTGTCCGTCTTCACCTCGCTGCTGCCGTTCCGGGTGCCCTGGCAGGAGAAGACACTGCTGTCCTGGGCCGGGCTGCGCGGCGCGGTACCGATCGTGCTGGCCACCATCCCGATGGTCGGCGACGTCCCCGGCAGCGAGACGGTCTTCAACATCGTCTTCGTCCTGGTCGTCGTCTACACCCTCATCCAGGGGCCGACCCTGCCGTGGCTGGCCCGCCGGCTGCGGCTGGGCGAGGGTGAGGAGGCCGCCGACCTGGGCATCGAGTCGGCACCCCTGGAGCGGCTGCGCGGCCATCTGCTGTCGACGTCGATAGGGCCCGCCTCCCGTATGCACGGCGTCGAGGTCGGCGAACTGCGGATGCCGGCGGGCGCCGCGGTCACCCTCGTCGTACGGGACGGCACCAGCTTCGTGCCCTCCCCCACCACCGTGCTGCGGCGCGGCGACGAGCTGCTGGTGGTCGCCACGGACCCGGTGCGCGACGCGGCCGAGCGGCGGCTCCAGGCCGTCTCGCAGGGCGGCAAGCTGGCCGGCTGGCTCGGCACCGGCGCACACCGGGAGGAAGCCGGCCGGCGGCCCCGGCGCGGCTGAGCCGGGGCCGGCCGGCTCGTGCGGGCCCGGCGCTCGGGCTCCGTCGCGGCCCGCCTTGCCCCGCCCGGCCGCGAATGTGCTGTATCTCTCCACGGAACCAAAGGAAATCCCGGTGAAGCCCTGGTTAATCCCAGGGCTTCACCGCTTTCGACCTGTAGTATGAAGACAGAAATTTGACGGATTACGAACCAACTCTGCCTGACGCAGAGCTGGCGCGACCGCTCGGCGGCCGCGGTCCCCTGCCACACGCAGCCACCCCTCCGGTGCGGACCACGCGGTATCACTCGGTCCTGCGCGAGAGGACAGCTCTCGGCGCGTACCCGTGACGACCTCTCGGGGCAGCGCTACCAGGCGGCAGAAAGGCCCGGCCGTGGCATCCGCGGTCAAGGATTCCCGTCCCGGTTACGGACAACTGTTGCGCACGCCCGGCGCGTGGACGTTCCTGCTGCCCGGCTTCCTGGCCCGGCAGCCGTTCGCGATGCTGACCATCGGCATCGTCCTGCTGGTCCAGTCCACCACCGGCTCCTACGGCACCGCCGGCGCGGTCTCCGCCGCCACCGGCGTCTCGATGGCGCTGTTCGCCCCGCAGAGCGGCAAGCTCGCCGACCGCTTCGGCCAGCGCGCCGTCCTGATCCCCGGCGTCCTGGTGCACGCCGCCGGCGTCTCCGCCCTGATCACCCTGGCCCTCGCGCAGGCTCCCCTGTGGGCGCTGCTCGCGGTGGCCGTCCCCACGGGCGCCTCGACGCCGCAGGTCGGCCCGATGGTGCGGGCCCGCTGGGCGGCGAAGCTGGGCGGCAGCCCGCTGATGCCGACGGCCGCCGCCTTCGAGTCGGTCACCGACGAGTTCACCTTCGTCGTCGGCCCGGTGCTGGCGACCGCGCTGTGCACCGGCATCCACCCGGCCGCCGGCCTGATCGCCGAGGCCGCGCTGTCGCTGGCCGGCGGCCTGCTGTTCGCCTCCCAGCGGCGCACCCAGCCGCCCGTCCACCGGGGGCACGCCGACGACGCCCCGCGCGTCTCCGCGCTGTCCGTCCCCGGCGTACGCGTCCTGATCGTGGCGTTCCTCGGCATCGGCTCCGTCTTCGGCGGGATGCAGGTCTCGCTGACCGCTCTCACCGAGCACATCGGGCAGCCCGGCATCAACGGCGTCCTCTACGGGATCTTCGCGGGCGGCAACATGCTCGCCGGCATCGCCTGCGGCGCCATCGCCTGGAAGATCGGCCCGCGCCGCCGGCTGCTGGTCGCCTACGGGCTGCTGGCACTGGCCACCACCCCGCTGTGGGCGGTGACCTCGGTACCGCTGCTGGGCGCCGTCGGCCTGGTCGTCGGCCTGTGCATCGCCCCCGCGCTGATCACCGGCTACACCCTCGTCGAGTCGCTGGTCCCGGCCGCCGCCCGTACCGAGGCCTTCACCTGGCTGACCGGCGCGGTCGCGCTGGGCCAGGCCGCCGCGGCCACCTCCGCCGGCCAGCTGGCGGACCGCTTCGGCCCGAGCACCGGGTTCCTGGTGCCGCTGGCCGGCACCGCGCTGGCCCTGATCGTGCTGCTGGCGCTGCGGGCCCACCTGCTGCCGCGCTCCTCGAAGGTGGTCGCCGGGTCGCCGGACGCCGCCGGGCCGGCCCGCGACGACCACGACCGCGAGCTGGCGAACGCCTGACGGGCCACCGGGCCGGACGCGACAGGCGTCCGGCCCGGCCGGACCGGGCACCGGACCCGCCCCGGAGCCGGCCGCCTCGGAGGACCGGAACCGGACGTGGAGTCGGTCACCGTATCCCGGTCACGGTGGACTGATCCGCGGGAATACTGCAATATGGAGCGTCGTTAGCACTCAACGAGTGAGAGTGCCAGGAGGAAGTCAAGTGCCGACCTACCAGTACCAGTGCACCGCGTGCGGCGAGGGCCTCGAGGCCGTGCAGAAGTTCACCGACGACGCGCTCACCGAGTGCCCCAGCTGCAACGGACGCCTCAAGAAGGTGTTCTCCGCGGTCGGCATCGTCTTCAAGGGCTCCGGCTTCTACCGCAACGACAGCCGCGGCTCGTCGTCCAGCAGCAGCCCCGCCAACAGCTCCTCCTCGTCGAACGGCTCGTCGCCCTCGCCGTCCTCGTCCGACTCCTCGTCGAGCGGCTCCGCGTCGAGCGGCTCCTCGGACAGCAAGCCGTCGGCCACGGCCGCTGCCGGCACCTCGGGCTCGGCGAGCACCAGCTCCGCCGCCTGACCTCCGCGCTCTCCGGACCCCGCCACCCCCGCCAGAGGGGGCCGGCGGGGTCCGTCGCGTTCGGGGCGAGAGGCGGGCGCCCCGGCGCCCCGTGATCTGTCCTTGGCCCGCCACAGCGCCCCCGACAACGCCCGGCAACGCCCGATAGTGTGACCGGCATGGCTGACGCGGAGATTGGCGTAATCGGCGGGTCGGGGTTCTACTCATTCCTCGACGACGTGACCGAGATCACGGTGGACACCCCCTACGGGCCGCCGAGCGACTCCCTGTTCCTGGGCGAGATCGCCGGCCGCTCCGTCGCCTTCCTGCCCCGGCACGGCCGCGGGCACCACCTCCCGCCGCACCGCATCAACTACCGCGCCAACATGTGGGCGCTGCGCTCCCTCGGCGTACGGCAGGTCCTCGGCCCGTGCGCCGTCGGCGGCCTGCGCCCCGAATACGGGCCCGGGACCCTCCTGGTCCCCGACCAGGTCGTCGACCGCACCAAGGGCCGCGTCCAGACGTACTTCGACGGTGTACCGCTCCCCGACGGCAGCGTGCCCAACGTCGTGCACCTCACCTTCGCCGACCCGTACTGCCCCACCGGGCGCCGGGCCGCCCTCGCCGCCGCCGGTGGCCGCGACTGGGAACCCGTCGACGGCGGCACCCTCGTCGTCATCGAGGGACCCCGCTTCTCCACCCGCGCCGAGTCGCGCTGGCACGCCGCCCAGGGCTGGTCGGTGGTCGGCATGACCGGCCACCCCGAAGCCGCCCTGGCCCGCGAATTGAGCCTCTGCTACACCTCGCTGACGCTGGTCACCGACCTGGACGCGGGCACCGAGACCGGCGACGGCGTCTCCCACGAGGAAGTCCTCAAGGTCTTCGGCCAGAACATCGGCCGACTCCGCGAAGTCCTCTTCGACACGGTCGCCGCCCTCCCCGGGAGCACCACCCGCGACTGCCTGTGCACCGACGCGCACCAGGGGTGGGACCTGGGCATCGAGCTGCCGTAGGGGGGAGCCGGGGTCGGGGAGCCGGGGTCGGGCAGGGTGCCGGGCCCCGGCCGCGTGACCCCGTTTGACCGGGGGCCGGGGGCCGGGTGGCCCGGCGACGAGGGTGCCGGGTGGCTGAGGTTGTCGGATGGTCGGGGGGCAGCCGGATGGCCGGGCGGCGGCCGAATGGTCGGGGAGCGGCCGGATGGCCAGGTGGTGGCCGGGTGGCCAGGTGACGGAGTTATCCACAATCGCGGGGCTGTCCACAGCCCGGAGCGGGCTGCGGCGGAATGCGGCACGGTGATGTTCACCGGGCCCGAACGGCGGGTCCGGGAAGCCGATTCCCCACCGCAGGCGGTGATCACCATGGCCCGTCCGTCCCCCGACCCACTCGTCCCCACCCTCGATCCCGCACCCTCCCCTCCGCCCCTCCCAGCTCCTCCGCTACCCACTCCCCCGCCATGTGAAGTGCCGCACTTCCCGCCGGTACGGGTGACCGGCGCCCGCAGCCGGTGGCGGCGGGCCCACCGGCAGCGCCTGCTCACCGCCGCCCTCGCGATCACCGCGGCAGCACTGGCCACCGGCGTATCGAACGGGCCCGTACGAGCCGCCCCCGCACCCGCCTGCCCCGCGGCGCCGACCCCCGCCGGAGGTCGGTGATCATGTCCGTCCCGCCGGCTCCGCCCCAAGATCGAGTGGCGTCCCCGTCCGACGCACGGAAGACTTCTCCGGGTGGCGGGGCACCCGCGCGCCTCTTACCGGGGCGCGTCCGGACCACCGATACCGACGCCGCTATCGATACCGCCGACCCCCTCGCCGTCGCGATCGCCGGACCGACGACCGACGTGACGGCGGCTCCCATCGCCCCCGGGACGGCCGTTCCGGTCGCCGTACGACGAACCCCACCGCGGGCTCATCCACCCCCTACGGCGCACCGTCCCACGGCCCGTCCCCGCACGTACCGCGGCCGTGTCGCCCGGATCCGCACCGAGGCACCGGTCGATCGCCGGTCCGTGTCGCGCGATTGGACATCCCTGCCCCGCCCTGCCGTAAGTTGCGGTGCCGATCGTCGGTGCACCGTCCAGAGCAAGCGTGGAAAGAGGCTGTCAGGTGAGCGAGAAAAAGGGCGAGCGGAAGAGCGTCCTCCAGGGATTCAAGGAATTCCTGATGCGCGGCAACGTCATCGAGCTCGCGGTGGCGGTCGTGGTCGGTGCGGCGTTCACCAGCATCGTCACCGCGGTCGTCAAGGGCGTCATCAACCCGATCGTGGGCGCGCTCGGCTCGAAGAACCTCGACAACTACCAGGCGTGCCTGACCACCACGTGCAGCGTGGACAAGAAGACCGGCCAGTTCACCGACGGCATCTACATCCTGTGGGGCTCGGTGCTCAGTGCGGCGCTGACGTTCCTGATCACCGCGGCGGTCGTCTACTTCCTCATGATCCTCCCGATGAACAGGTGGAAGGCCCGCCAGGACGCCAAGAAGCCGACCGACACCGCCCCGGCGGCCCCGACCGAGATCGAACTGCTCACCGAGATCCGCGACGCCCTGGTCGCCCAGCGCAACGGCACCTCCACGGCACCGGACGCGGCCTCGACGGCGGGCGCCATCATCAGCCAGAAGACGCAGCACTAGCGGGCGCTAGGACCGGCATACGCCGCCCCGTCGCCTCGCTCAGAGGTGGTGGGGCGGTTTTTCGTCGAGGAAGCGCGCGAGGTCGGCCGCACTGTCCCCGGACGCGGGGCGCTCCCCCCAGCCGCGGTCGGTGTCGTCCGAGGACTGCCGGCCCAGCGGATCGTCGAAGATCAGAGCCGCCGCACCCCGCGGCGCCGGACGCACCGCGGGCGCGCTCGCGGGAGCCGACGTCGGGGCCTGGGCCTGGGGCTCGACCTGGACCTCGGGCGCTCCGTCCGGGGAGGCCGTTTCGGGTTCGGGCGTGGTGCTCACCCCTTCAGGGTACGGGCGCGCAGAACGCGGAGGAGCGGGCGGCCGGGGGCCGGTGGCCGGGGCCGGGGCCTCCGTAAGGAGCGGGACGGACCGTGGAGGGGGCAGGTCCGCCAAGGGACGGGATCCGCTGTGGGGATCCGCCGATGGCAGGTACGGGCCGCGGCGGTGGGCTTCGGCGTCCTCGGCGCCGGCTGGCTAGGCGCCCCTGTCGTGGGTCGGTATCGGGTGCGGACGGTTGGCATTGTGCGGACGGGTCGGGGGGCCGTGCTCGGCACGGTTCCGGCTGAGAGGGCGGCTGCGGTCGGTGCCGGGGAGGGGATGGGGGCGGTGCGAGCGGTGCTGATCGCTTGGGCGGTGGGGCATGGGGGTTGGGCTTTCTGGTGGGCGGG
>NZ_KN708638.1:3431299-3439922 GCF_000805335.1 Streptomyces sp. CT34
GGTACCGGATGGTGCGGCCGTAGGCGACGGCGGAGGCGACGACGGGGGAGGGGAAAGCGTAGGTGCGGAAGGCGCAGGCGACGGCGGAGGCGGGGGAAGCGGCAACGAGGAAAGCGGCCGCGCGGGGCTCGGTGGTCGCGGTGTAAGGGAGCGGTGGGGCGCCGGTGTTGTGCAGTGGGGGCTGCCGTGGGGCAGGGGCGGCGATCAGTGGGGGTGGGAGGGCCGTGGCGACGCGGGGTGCGCGGGTGGCCGGCCGGGTTTGCCGGAGTGGTGCCGCTGCCGGTGGGGCAGGGGACGCGGGAGGGGCGTCGGCGGTTGGCTGTGGCACGGGGACCACGCTAGGTGGGTTTGATGCGAATGGCTCTTTTTGTGGGGTAGCGGAGTGAGGTGCGGGGAGTGAGGGTGTGGGATGTGGGCAGGGGCGCGCGGGGCCGGTCTGCCGTGGGTCATGCCTCGGCGAGGGCCTCGTGCCACCACCTGTCGCGGCCCGGCTGCCAGGACACCGGACGCGAGCACCGGTTCACCACCAGCACGGTCCGCCGCTGCCCGTTCGCGTCCGTGGCCCCGCCTCGTGCCAGCGCGTGATCCAGCACCGCCTTCACCGGGCGTACCGCGCCGTCCCAGAACGCGGCGTCGGCGGTGATGAGTACCCGGGCGTCCGACTCCCGGGTGCGCGCGACCAGTTCGGGCACCGTCAGCGAGACCGGAAGTGTGGTGCGTATCGCGTCCAGCCGGCCGCAGGCGAGGGTGGCGATCACCGACTCGGGCACCAGCGGCAGATGCACGGCGACCTTGTCGCCGGCGCTGACGCCGAGCCGGGCGAGCGCGGCTGCCGCACGTGCGGCCTGGTCCAGGAGCATGCCGTGTGTCAGCTCCTCCAGGCGGCCCGGCTCCCCGTTCCAGGTGAGGGCGATCCGCGACGCGTCCCGGTCTTGCACTTCCGGGGCGTCATCTGCATGCTCTGAGGTCACACGGCGCAACATGCGGATCAGCATGGAGAACAGCGATCAACGATCGCTGAACGTCCGTTGTACGGTGCCGTGGCCGGACGCCGCCGCGGCTGCGCGGTGCATCGACGTCGGCTGACGCGCTGGATGTCGCTTCTTCTCTTCGCGCCTTGCCCGCCCTGTTTTGCGCCGTCCTTTTTTGCGCCGTCCCTTCCTCGTTTCCTTCTCGCACCCCGCGGCTGCGTGCGCCGGATGACCGGCGCCGCGGTGGGTCCCTGAGGACCTCCCGCCTCTTCCTGCCCCTCTCCGGTGCACTTCATCCCCTTTCTTTCGCGTTCCTTCGCGCGTTCCTTCGCGCGTTCGTTGGCGCGTTCGTTGGCGCGTTCCGTGGCGCGTTCTTTTCCTTCCTCTCCTTCCTCTGTCCTCTGTCTTGCTTCCGTGTGTGAAAGGCGGATCCCTGTGCCCGTACTTCCGGACAACGGCCTGCCGTCGCAGGCTCGTTGGGCGCTGGCGGCCCTGGCGACCGGTTCCTTCTGCGTCCAGTTGGACTCCTTCGCGCTGAATCTGGTGCTGCCGGTACTCCGTGCCGACCTGGGCGGCCCCGGGGGCGGGGGCGTAACGCCGTGGGTGGTCAGCGGCTATCTGCTGGCCGCCGGGTCGCTGATGCCGGTTGCCGGGCGGCTCGCCGACCTCTACGGGCGGCGGCGGATGCTGGTCCTGGGAGCGGTGCTCTTCGGTGTGAGCGCCGGTCTCTGCGCGGTGGTGCCGTCGATGACGTTCCTGGTGGCGGCGCGGGTGGTGCAGGGTGCGGGCGGAGCGCTGATCATGCCCGCCGGGCTGGCGCTGCTCACCAACGCCTGCCCGCCGGGGGCCGGGCGCCGGGCGACCGGGCGGGCGCTGGGGCTGGCCGGACTGGGCACTGTCTGCGGCCCGTTCGTCGGGGGCGCGCTGGCCGGGTCCGCGTCCTGGCGCGCCGTCTTCTGGCTGACGGTGCCGCTCGCCGCGGCCACCGCGCTGTGCGCCTGCCGGGCGGCCGAATCCCGGGACGCGGCTGCCGCGGGCCGGCCCCTGGACATCGCCGGCGCGGTCACCGCGACCGGCGCCCTGGTGTGCCTGGCCGGGGTGCCGGAGCGCGGCGCGGTGTGGGGCCGGGTGGGCGGTGCGCTGCTGCTGGGTGCGCTGTTCGTACGGGCCGAGCGGCGCGCCGCGGCGCCTCTGGTGGATCTCGGGCTGTTCCGCAACCGCCCGTACGTGGTGCTGACGGCGGCCGGTGCGGTCGCCAACTCGGCGACGGTGGTGCTGCTGTACGTGGTTCCGATGGCGCTTCAGCAGGGGCACGGGTGGTCCGTGCCGGTCGCCGGGGCGGCGCTTCTGGCGCCCGCCGCGGCGCTGGCCGCCGGGGGCCCGCTGGCCGGGCGGGTGCGTCCCGGGGCGGCCGTGCCGGTGATGGCGGTGTGCCTGGCGGTCTCCGGGGGCGCGCTGTGGGCCGTCGGGCCCGTCACGGGTACGGCTGCGCTGCTGGCGGCCTCGACGGTGGCCGCGGCGGCGCTGGGCGTGGCGGGCGCACTGGCATTGACGGGTACTCAGGCGGTGGTGCGCCGGGAGCGCGCGGGTGAGGCGTCGGGGGTCACCAAGACCGTGCTGACGGTTACGGCGGGGCTGGGGCTGTCCCTCATGGGGACTGCCGGGGCGGCGGGAGCGGCAGGAGCGGCGGGAGCGGCGGGAGCCGCTGGCGGCGGGGCGCTGTCGTCGCCCGCCCTGTCATCCCCCGCCCTACCGTCGCCCGTCGTGCCGGCGGTGGCGTGCTTGGTCGGGGCGATAGCGGTGGCACTGGCGGGGCGACGGACGACGCTATGACGAGGGCTCGCTTCTCCTTCCTCGCCTTCGCCGCCCCTTGCCTTCGCTGGTTCCTTCCTCCGACGTACCCTTCCCCGCGTTCGCAGTTGCCTTCCCCGCATCCGAAGTTGCCTTCATCGTCTTCGCAGTTCCTTTCCCGCGTCCGAAGTTTCCGTCCCAGCTCCGCAATTCCCCCGCCCGCCCTCACAGTTCCCTTCCCCGCATCCGAAGATTCCGTCCCAGCTCCCCAGTTCCCCCGCCCGCCCTCACAGTTCCCTTGCCCGCACTCGCAGTTGCTTTCCCCGCTTTCGCAGCCCCGGCAACTCCCACCCACCTGGACAGCATCCACCCACCTGGCCAGCCCCCAACCCACCTAGCCGGCCCCCACCACCCCGCATCCCCCCGCCACATCGCTCACCTCGTCGAATCCCCGGGCCTCCAGCAGGGCCGCCGCGATCACCGACCGGTTTCCGCTGCGGCAGTAGAGGACGACCGGGCGGTCCGGGTCGAGTTCGCCGATGCGGTCAAGGAGCGCCGCGAGCGGGATGTTGCGGGCGCCGGGCAGCGCGCCCTCGGCGTATTCGGCCGGGTTGCGGACGTCGATCAACTGGCCGCCGTCCGCGGGGTCCAGGGGCAGTCGCCCACGGAGTTCGTCGATCCGTACGCGGTGGCTGCGGCGGGTGAGCTGCGGTGCGTCCGCCAGTACCCGTGCCGGGTCGGGGAGGTGGCCGAGGACCCGGTCGTAGCCGATCCGGGCGAGGCGGAGGCGGGCCTCGTCCTCGGTGCCGGGGTCGGCGAGCAGCACGATGGGGGTGCCGGGGGCGACGACGCTGCCGGCGTACTCCGCGAACCGGGTGTCCAGGCTCGTGTGCAGCGAACCGGCGAGGTGGGCGCGGGTGTAGGCGGCGGGCGGGCGGCAGTCGAGGAGGACGGCGCCGTGCTCGTCGCGGGCGGCGAGGGCTTCGTCCAGGGTGAGGGCGGCCGGTGGTGCGGGTTCCCGCAGGGGGTGGCCGTCGCGGTTGAGGGCCGCGTCGTGGGCGAAGTAGCCGGGCGTGGCGGGCTGTTCGGCGGTGACCAGGCGGACGAACTCGGCCTGCGGCATGGGCTGGAGGGCGTAGTTGAGGCGGCGCTGGTCGCCGATGGTGGAGCTGGTCTCGGTGGACAGGCTGCGTCCGCAGGCCGAACCGGCGCCGTGGGCGGGGAAGATCCGGGTCGCGTCCGGGAGGGTCAGCAGTTTGGTGTGCAGGGAGTGGTGGAGCCGTACGGCCATGTCGTGCGGGGAGTGGCCGGCGGCGGAGAGCAGGTCGGGGCGGCCGACGTCGCCGACGAAGAGGGTGTCGCCGGTCAGGACGCCGAACGGTACGGCGTCTTCGGGGTTTTCCCGGATGACCAGGCAGATGGATTCGGGGGTGTGCCCGGGGGTGGCGAGGACGGTCAGGGTGACCCCGGAGCCCGCCACGGGACGGGGGGCGGTGCCGGGCTCCGGGCCGGTGCCGGTGCCGCACTCCGGACCGGACTCGGTGCCGGACTCCGGCCCGGTGTCGGGCCCCGACGCCGGCCCCGAGCCGGGCTCCGGCACCGGCCCGTTACCGAGGAAGATGCGTTCGCCGTCGCGTAACCGCCTTATGGGGAAGCCGGTTTCGGCGGCCTCCCCGAAGGCGATGTCGGCGCCGGTCGCCCGCGCCGCCTCCAGGTGCCCGGAGAGGAAGTCGGCGTGAATGTGCGTCTCGATGACGAGTTCGATGCGCAGGCCGGCCGCGTCGGCGTCGGCGAGGTATTCGTCGATGTCGCGGCGCGGGTCGACGAGTACGGCGCGGCCGGTGTTCTGATCGCCGATCAGGTACGACGCCTGGGACAGGCAGTCGAGGTAGTACTGCGCGAAGTGCACGGTCGTCTCCAGGGGCGCGGCGCCCGTGAGCGGCCGTCGGCCGGGCGGGCGGGGAGCGGTATGTGGCGGATGAATGCACCGTGCAGGCCGACGCGTTGTGCGGATGCACGGATGTACGTACATTAAGTACCCGGATGGCGGGCGACAAGCCGGGCCGTCCCGCAACCCCCTGGCAAAGGAACCGACATGACGACCGAGCCCGAGCAGCCGGGCGCGCACGGCCGGCCCGACCCGCACGGCCCGCGCCCCCTGGACCGGCGCTCGCCGCTGCCCCTGTGGGCGCAGCTCTTCGCCGATCTGCGCCGCCGGATGGAAGCCGGCGCGTTCACCGAGGAGTTCCCGGCCGAGCACCGGCTGACGGGCGAGTACGAGGTCAGCCGGCACACCGTCCGCGAGGCGCTGCGCAAGCTGCGCGCCGACGGCCTGGTGATCGCCGAGCGCGGGCGGGCCAGCCGTCTGGACACCCGCCGCATACAGCAGCCGCTCGGCTCCCTCTACAGCCTCTTCCGCGAGTTGGAGGGCCAGGGCGTGGAGCAGCGCAGCGAGGTGCTGCGGCTGGAGCGGACCGCGGACGGTACGGTCGCCGGCCATCTGGGGCTGGTCCCCGACGCGCCCCTGGTGGTACTGGAGCGGCTGCGGCTCGCGGACGGTGAGCCGCTGGCGCACGACACCGCGTATCTGCCCGCCGAGGTCGCCGAACCCCTGCTGGACGCCGACTTCGGACACACCTCCCTCTACGGGGAGTTGTCGGCGCGCTGCGGGGTGAAGGTCGACGGGGGGCGGGAGCGGATCGCTCCGTTCCTGCCGGACATCCGGCAGGCGTGGCTGCTCGGACTGGCCGACCGCGAACCGGCGTTCGCCATCGAGCGCATCGGGCGGGCCGGGGAACGGCCGGTGGAGTGGCGGGAGACGGTGGTGCGGGGTGACCGCTTCACGTTCGTCGCCGAGTGGTCGGGCGACAGCCGGGCCGTCGCCCTGGCGCCGCGCGCGGCGTGTCCGTCCGCGTAGCCGCCGTGTCCGTCGTCATGGCCGTCACGGCGCTGCCCTGCGGCCTGCTGATCGGTCTGCTGCTGGGCGCGCTGGGCGGCGGCGGTTCGGTGCTGGCCGTGCCCGTCCTGGTCTATCTGCTGGGCCAGTCGCCCCATGAGGCCACCGCGGGCGCCCTGGTGGTGGTCGCGGTCGGCGCCGTCACCGGGCTGGTGTGCCACGCCCGCGCGGGCCGGGTCCGCTGGGTGGCCGGTGCGGCGTTCGGCGCCCTGGGCACGGCGGGCAGCTACGCCGGCTCGCGGTGGAGCGCGGCGCTGGATCCCAAGGTCCTGATGGCGGCGTTCTCCGGGCTGATGCTGGCGGTGGCGGCGGGGATGCTGCTCCGGGGCGTCCGAGACGCCCGGGGGGCGCGGGAGTTACGGGGCCCGCGGGAGGGCGGAGAGGCCGGGGAGCCCCGGGGAGCCCGCATGACCGGTGGCATACGGGAGGCGGCGGGGAGCCGGTCGGGGACCGTGCCCTTATGGCACCGCGCCCGCCGCTCCCGTCACGCCCCTGGGACACCCGGCAGCGTTCCCGCACCGGCCGCCGGCACCCCCGCCCCACCCGGCACTCCCGCCGCGCCCAGCGCCCCCGAAGCGCCCGGCGCGCCCGTCCCACGCGCCACCGCGCGCCCCTTCCGTACCGCCGTGACCGCCTCCTCCGTAGGGCTGCTCACCGGATTCTTCGGGGTGGGCGGCGGTTTCGTCGTCGTCCCTGCGCTGACCCTCGTCCTCGGGCTGGAGATGCCGGTCGCCGTCGGCACCTCGCTGCTGGTGATCCTCGTCAACTCGGCCGCCGCGCTGGCCACTCGGGCCGGTACCGGCTCGCCGGACTGGCCCCTGCTGGCCACCCTCGCGGCCTGTGCCGCGGCCGGCGGCCACCTCGGCAACCGCCTCGCCGCCCGCCTTCCCGCGCGGAACCTGACCACGGCCTTCGCCGCGCTCGTCGCCGTCCTCGCCGTCGCGATGGCGGCCACCACCGTGACCGGCCGCTAGCCCGGTCCCCAACACCCCAACTCCAACCCCAACCTCAAACCCGAACTCCAACTCCCCACCCCCATCAGCCTCCAGGAGAAGCCCATGACCCACCCCGCAGCCGAACCGGCCCCGTCCGCCGCCTCCGCGGCCGGCGCGCGGGCCTCCGCCCACCACCAGATCCTGATCATCGGCGGCGGTACCGGGGGCATCACGGTCGCCGCCCGTTTACGCCGTGCCGGCCTCCGCGACATCGCGCTGCTGGAGCCCTCCGACACGCACTGGTACCAGCCGCTGTGGACCCTGGTCGGCGGCGGCCAGGCCCCGCTGCGCGCCGCGCTGCGCACCGAGGCGGAGGTCATCCCGCCCGGCGTGCGCTGGCTGCGCGAGCGCGCCACCGCCGTCGATCCGGCGGCTCGTACGGTCACCACCGCCACCGGCCGGGTGCTCTCCTACGGGCGGCTGGTCCTCGCGCCGGGCCTGAGCCTGGACTGGGACGGCGTGCCGGGCCTGGCCGCGGCCGTCGGGCACGACGGGGTGAGCAGCAACTACCGTCCCGATCTCGCCCCGTACACCTGGGAGTTGATCCGCCGGATGCGGCGCGGCACTGCGGTGTTCACGATGCCGTCGGGTCCGGTCAAGTGCGGCGGCGCCCCGCAGAAGATCGCGTATCTGGCGGCGGACTACTGGCGCAAGCGGGGTGTGCTGGGCGCGATCCGCCCGGTCCTGGCGCTGCCGGAGTCCTCGCTCTTCAAGGTGCCGGTCTTCGCCCGCGCGCTGGAGCGGACCGCGCGCCGCTACGGCATCGAGGTGCGGCTGCAAACCGAGCTGACCCGTCTGGACGGGGCGGCGCGCGAGGCGGAACTCACCGATCACGCCACCGGCACCACCGAGACGGTCCGCTACGACCTGCTGCACGCCGTCCCGCCGCAGCGCGCCCCCCGCTGGCTCGCCGACGGTCCGCTGGCCGACCCCGCGTCCCCCTACGGGTACGTGAAGGCCGACCCGCAGACCCTCCGGCACCCCGACTTCCCCGAGGTGTTCGTGCTGGGCGATGTCGCCAACCTGCCCACCTCCAAGACCGGCGCCGCCATCCGCAAGCAGGCCCCGGTACTGGTGAGCAATCTCCTGGCGGGCCTGCGCGGGCGCCCCGCCACCGCCCGGTACGACGGGTACACGTCCTGTCCGCTCGTCACCGCCCGCCACAAGATGCTGCTGGCCGAGTTCGACTACGACCTGCGCCCCGCGCCGTCGTTCCGGTTCCTCGACACCACCCGCGAACGCACCGACATGTGGTTCCTCAAGCGCTACGGCCTGCCGCAGCTCTACTTCCAGGGGATGCTGAAGGGCCGGGCGTAGGCGGGAGGGGCCGGGCGTGGGCGCCGGCCGCCGGGTCCCCGGGCGGCCGGGCCCGCACTCGCGACCGGGTGCGGGCCCGGCCGTCACCGCCGCCCGTCAGGCAGCCGCCGCCACTTCTCCCACCACACACCCCACGTTGTCCGGGGCGCCCGCCTCATGGGCGTGGCGGACCAGTTCCGCCACCGCCTGCTGCGGGGTGGCCGCACCGGCCAGCACCTCCTGGATCGTCTCGGTGGGGACGACTCCGGTCAGTCCGTCGGTGCACAGCAGATAGCGTTCGCCGGGGTGCGCCTCCAGGAGCTGGAGGTCGGGGGCGAAGTCGACGCCGCCTTCCAACGCCCTTACCAACTGGGCGCGTTGCGGATGCGAGGCGGCCTCCTCGGGGGTGAGCCGGCCCTCGTCGATCAGGGACTGGACCACGCTGTGGTCATGGGTGACGCAGAAGAGCCCGGAGTCCCGCAGTACGTAGGCGCGGGAGTCGCCGATGTGCAGCAGCCCCAGCCGGGAGCCGGAGCGCAGCAGGGCGGTGAGGGTGCTGCCACTCTCGTCCGCCGACGGGGCGGCGCGGTGGGCGCGGCGGGGGGCGCCCCCCC
>NZ_KN708638.1:3439932-3447096 GCF_000805335.1 Streptomyces sp. CT34
TCCAGGGCGGCCGGCAGGTCGGCCGAGGTCAGGTCCTGGTCCTCCAGGGCCTTCAGCGCCTCGACGGCGGCGGTGGCGGCCGGGCCGCCGCGCGGGCCGTAGCCGTCGGCGACCGCCAGCAGGCGCGAACCGGCGTAGGCGGCATCCTGGTTGGCGGGGCGGACCAGTCCGCGGTCGGTCAGTGCGGCGACGCGCATCGTCAGCGGCGCCGAGGGGGTCGGGTGTGCGGTCATGGCGGTGTTCTCCCTCTCCAGCTGGTCGACGAGGAAGGCGGCCAGGTCCCGGCGGGCGGCGACATCGGCCTCGACCTGCGCCCAGTACGCGGCGACCGCGTGGGCCGCCGCGCCCGGTGCCAGCTCGCACACCTCGCGGATGCGGGCCAGCGGCATGCCGAGCCGGCGCAGCCAGGCGACCAGCCGCGCGCGCTCCAGCTGGGCCGGGGCGTAGTGGCGGTAGCCGCTGTGCGGGTCGACGTGGACGGGGGTCAGCAGGCCCAGCTCGTCGTACAGGCGCAGCGCCTTCGGCGAGAGCCGGGACGCCCGTGCGAACGCCCCGATGGTCAGCAGCTCCCCGTCCATGCGTCCCCCGTCCATGCGCTCCCCGTCCGCCGGCCCGGCCGCCGCGGCGCGCCGGGACCGGCCGTCCTCCTCGTACCGGGCACCTCGCCCGGCGCCACCGATGCTGGGGCTTCCCCCAGGGACAAGGTCAAAGGGGCGAACCTCGGCATCGAAGGCGCACCAACCCGGCTCCTAAGGCCGTGCCAGCCGGTTGAGCGCCGCGGCCGTCAGCGCCTGGACGCCCATGGTGAGCGTCGGCTGCACGACCGGGGCGAAGTGCGGTGAGTGGTTGGAGGGGATGTCCCGGGAGAGCCGCCCGGCGGCCAGTGCGGTGTGGAACTCCTCCGGGTTCCAGCCGCCCAGCCACCAGTAGTACAGCGGCGCCTCGGCGGCGGTCGCCAGCAGCCCGGCGTCCTCGCTGCCGGTCGCCGGCGGATAGCCGAACACCCGCTGCTCGCCGAAGAGTTCGGCGAAGGTCTCGTTGACCTGCCGCAGCGTGGCGGCGTCGTTGACGGTCACCGGGAAGGAGTCCAGCACCACCGTCTCCGGCTCCCGCTCGGCGCCGGACGCCGCTGCCTCGGCGCGCGCGATCCGGTCGACGGCGGCCAGCACCGCGGTCCGGACCGTGTCGTCGAAGGTGCGCACGCTGAGCCGTACGACGGCCCGGTCCGGGATCACGTTGGCGGTGTCCCCGGCGTGGAACGCGCCGACGGTGACCACCGCCTGCTCCTTGGCCGCGATCTCCCGCGCCACCACCGACTGCACCCGCTGCACGAACGCCGCCGCCATGAGGATCGGGTCGACGGTCGTCTCGGGCCGCGAGCCGTGGCCGCCGGTGCCGTGGAAGGTGATCTCCAGGCTGTCGGCCGCGGCCATGCAGGCCCCCGGGCAGGACGCGATCAACCCCGCGCCGAACGGGGCGACATGCTGCGCCAGCACCACATCGGGCGTGGGCACCAGCCCCTTGCTGTAGAGGCCGTCGTCCAGCATCGCGCGGGCGCCGCTGCCGACCTCCTCGGCGGGCTGGAAGACCACCACCAGCGTGCCCGACCAGCGGTCGCGGCCCGCCGCGAGCAGATCCGCGGCGCCCAGCAGGCAGGTCACATGCATGTCGTGCCCGCAGGCGTGCATCCGGCCCGGGACGGTGGAGGCGTACGGCAGCCCGGACTGCTCGGCCACCGGCAGCGCGTCCATGTCGGCCCGCAGCAGGACCACCGGGCCCGGACCGTTGTGCAGCACACCGGCGACGCCGGTGACGCCGATGCCGGTCGTGACGTCGTAGCCGTGGGCGGTCAGCCGGCGGGCGGCCTCGGCGGCCGTACGGGTCTCCTGGAAGCCGAGTTCCGGGTGCCGGTGGAGGTCTTCGTAGAGCGCCACGAGGTCCGCGAGGCGGGCATCGAGCGGTTCCAGGACGGAGGCGGGAAGGGACGGGCCGGTGTTGTCGCTGCTGTCGCTGTCGCTCATACGGGGCATTCGACCACGGGGCGCCGCCGCGGTCAGCCCCCGTCGCGCGGCGCGGTACGTCCGGCCCCCGGCGGGCCCCGGGCCGGATCCGCCCCCGGGCGGCCGGAGTTGGCGGATTGCCACCCCTCGCCCCGTGACACCACCGCCCCCGCCTGCAACGGTGGATCACCACGCCTGCGACCGTGCAGCGACGCATGACCGAGCCGACGACCGGAGGCTGACGTTGGCCATTCCACCCACCCGGCCGGCGGGCGATCCCGCCGACATCGCGACCCACCTCATGGACCAGGCCATGGGGCATCTCTTCTCCGCAGCGCTGCGCACCGCCGCCCGGTACCGCATCGCCGACCACCTCGCCGCGGGCCCGCGCACCCCCGAACAACTCGCCGCCGCCACCGACACGCACGCCCCGCACCTGCGCCGCGTGCTGCGGTACCTCGCCGCCCGCGGCATCTTCCGCGAGGACGCCTCGGGCGCCTACCAGCTCACGCCGGCCGCCCGACCGCTGCGCACCGACGTCCCCGACTCCCTGCACACCGCCGTGCTGCTCACCACCGACGACCTCTACCTGCGCGCCTCGGCCGGGCTGCCCGAGGCGGTACGGGACGGGGGCGCCGCCTTCGAGCGGGTCTTCGGCGCGCCGCTCCTCTCGCATCTGGCGTCGGATCCGGCCAAGCGGGAGCTGTTCGACGACGGCATGGCGGCGCTGGCCGCCCCGGTGGACGAGGCGGTGGCCGCCGCGTACCCGTTCCCCGAGACCGGCACCGTCGTCGACGTCGGCGGGGGCCGCGGCGGGCTGCTGCGGGCCGTGCTGCGCCGCCATCCGCAGCTGACCGGTGTCCTCTTCGACCAGGCGCCGCCGCTGGCGCACCACCTGCTGGACTCCGACGACCTCAAGGGCCGCTGGCAGACCCGGGAGGGCGACTTCTTCACCGAGGTCCCCGAGGGCGGCGACCTCTACGTCCTCAAGCACGTCCTGCACGACTGGCCGGACGGCGACTGCCGCCGCATCCTGCGCAGCTGCCGCGCCGCGACGGCCACCGGCAGCCGCCTCCTGGTCGTCGACTGCGTGCTGCCGCCCGGCAACGCCCCGCACTTCGGCAAGACGCTGGACATCGCGGCGCTGGCGCTGCTGGACGGCAAGGAGCGCAACGCCGACGACCTCGCCTCGCTGCTGTCGGACAGCGGCTTCCGCCTGACCCGGGTGCTGCCGACGCCGGCGTTCCCGTCGATCGTGGAGGCGGTCGCGGAGTAGGGCCTGCCCGGCCGTGCCCCGTCGGACAGGCCCTGAGCGGCGGCCGTCGCGCGGTGACGCGGCGGCGGACGGGGCGGGACGCGGGGTGCCGCGCGGGTCCGCCGCGCCGCGCCCCGTACGCACGACACGCCGCGGCCCCGTAATGCCGCCGCTCCGGCCGGCCCGCGTTGTACTGAACCCACCCCACCGGAGGCGCCGACGAGAGGTGCTGGCCTGCCGTGACCGTCCTGATGCGTGCGCGCAGCCGGGATGAGGCGCACCGCGCCGCCACCCCGCTGGAGCTGTTCTTCGACCTCTGCTTCGTCGTGGCGATCGCCCAGGCCGGCCGCCAGTTGGTGCACGACCTCGCCGAGGGGCATCCCGGCCACGGCATCGTCGGCTACCTGATGCTGTTCTTCGCCGTCTGGTGGGCGTGGGTCAACTTCAGCTGGTTCTCGTCGGCGTACGACACCGACGACGTGCTGTACCGGGTGGTGACCCTGGTCCAGATCGCCGGTGTGCTGGTCCTCGCCGCGGGCATCCCGCGCGCCTTCACGGCCGGCGACTTCCGCCTCGTCTGGTTCGGCTACCTGGTGATGCGGCTGGCCATGGTCACCCAGTGGCTGCGCGCCGGGCACGGCGCCCAGGGAGCCGAGCGGCGTACCGCGCTGCATTACGCGGCCGGGGTGACAGCCTGCCAGGTCGGCTGGCTGGCGCTGCTGTTCCTGCCGGCCGGCGACGCCCCCTGGGTGTTCGTGGTGATGGGCCTGCTGGAGCTGTCGGTGCCGGCGCTGGCCGAACGGCGGCGGCAGACGAGCTGGCATCCGCACCACATCGCCGAGCGCTACGGCCTGTTCACCATCATCGTGCTGGGCGAGACGGTCTCGGCGGCGACCGTGGCGGTGCAGTCGGCACTGGACCGGCACGAGGAGCCGGGCGTGCTGCTGCCGATCGCGGCCGGCGGTCTGCTGCTGGTCTTCGCCGCGTACTGGATCTACTTCGCCGTCCCCATCCACCTCCACCTGCGCTCCAACCGCCAGGCGTTCCTCTGGGGCTACGGCCACTACCTGGTGTTCGGCTCGGCCGCGGCGATCGGCGCGGGCATCGAGGTGGCGGTGGAGGAGTCGGTGGGCACGGCGCATCTGTCGGCGTTCGCGGCAGCCGCCTGCGTCACGGTGCCGGGTGCGCTGTACATGGCCACGGTGTGGCTGATCCACTCCCGGCACCAGAAGCGCGGCCCGGCCCAGCAGCTGGTGCTGCCGGTGGCCGCGGTCCTGGTCCTGGCGTGCACGTTCGCCGGGCACGGCGCGGTGCCGGCGGCGGGCCTGGTGGCGGCGGCCACGGTCGCGGTGGGCGTCACCCTGACGGCCCGCCAGGGCACTGCCCTGGAGGAGGAGTGACCGGCCGCCGGTCGGCCGATCCCCGGTCGCGGGCGTGAGGGCTCCGGCCGGTCGCGCGGTCCCCCTTTAGCGTGCCGAACGGCCGTACGCGGCACCCGCCCGCGCGGGACGCCGGCGCGGGACGTGACGAACGCGACACGACCGCCGGGCAAGGCTCTCAACTCGTCGCGCAATAGCCCCACTTGGCACACATTCCGGCCATCTTCGGGGATCACCGCGGCACCGCCCCCGCGGGCTCCCGCACCCAACGCCACGCCCCAATCCCCCCATTCCCCCACCAAAGGCCCCACCGGTTCCGGACGGCATCCTCAACCCCTCCACCGTTCACCCGCACCGGCGGAAGCGGCACCACGGGAACGCGGTAGGGTGCAGATTGCCCTTTTTATACCTGGGCTGCTCGCGGAACCGCCCTCGCGGAGGGCCCACGGGCCGTTCACCCGTCCGTACCTGAGGAGACGCCAGACATGGCCGCCCGCCACGCTCAGTCCCGTGCGCGCAAGAGACTGTCCCGGCGCAGCAAGGCCGTGAGCGGCCTTGCCGTCTCCACGCTCGTCGGCACCGCTCTGTGGGCCTGGCCGGCCTCGGGCGACGAGCACAGCAGCCGGCCGGACGCGAAGAGCGGCTCGCTCCGGACGGTGGCCGGCCCGAATCCCCCCGCCGGCCGGCACGCCGCGGCCGCCGGCGGCCTGCGCGCCATCCCGGAACTGAGCGACGCCGCCCGCAAGCGCATACCGGCCGGCACCCGCCAGATCCTGATCGTCACCGGCAAGAACCCCGAATCGTACGACTCCCGGGTCGTCCTCTACACCCGCCAAGAGGGCGCGGACATCTGGGAGCCCGGCCCCACCTGGGCCGCGCACAACGCCGCGCACGGCTGGACCGACGACCACCGCTACGGCGATCTGCGCTCCCCCCAGGGCGTCTACACCCTCACCGACGCCGGCGGCCGGCTGCCCGCCCCCGCGGGCACCAAGCTCCCCTACGACCACAACGAGAACTTCGTCGCCCACGGCACCGGCGTCGAGGGCGAGCCGCTGGCCGGGGCCTTCGACTACGTCATCGCCATCAACTACAACCGCGTCCCGGGCTCCTCCCCGCTGGACGGCCGGCGGCCCCTGGGCGACGCGCGCGGCGGCGGCGTCTGGCTGCACGTCGACCACGACGGCCCCACCCAGGGCTGTATCAGCCTCAGGCCCGAGGTGATGCGCCAACTGCTGCGCACCCTCGACCCGGCGCTGCATCCGGTCATCGTGATGGGCCCGGCCGGCCGCTGACCGCACGGCGCGTGGTACGCATGGCCCATGACCGATGCCCGGCAGCAGCAGGAGGGCGGGGGCGCACCGCACCCCCGGGGACCGCATGACGCACTGACCGACGTCCACGGCCTGCGGGTCGGCCACGCCCGGCGCACCGGCGACGGCTGGCTCACCGGCACCACCGTCGTCCTCGCCCCGGAGGGCGGCGTGGTCGCGGCCGTCGACGTCCGCGGCGGCGGTCCGGGCACCCGGGAGACCGACGCCCTCGACCCCCGCAACCTCGTCCAGCGCATCGAGGCCGTCGTCCTGACCGGCGGCTCCGCCTTCGGCCTCGACGCCGCGTCGGGTGTCGCCGGCTGGCTGGAGGACCGGGGCCGCGGCTTCCGCGTCGGCCCGAACCCCGCCCAGGTCGTCCCCGTCGTCCCCGCCGCCGCCCTCTTCGACCTGGGCCGCGGCGGCGCGTGGCGGGCCCGCCCCGACGCCGCCCTGGGCCGCGCGGCAGCCGAGGCCGCGGCCCGTACGGCGCCCGGGTCCCCCGTCGCCCAGGGCAACACCGGCGCCGGCACGGGCGCCGTGGCGGGCGGCCTCAAGGGCGGCGTCGGCACCGCGAGCGCGGTGCTGCCCTCCGGCGCCACCGTCGCCGCGCTGGCCGCGGTCAACGCCGCGGGCTCGGTGGCCGACCCCCGCACCGGAGCCCTCTACGGCCGCCTGTACGAGGCGTACGGCGCGCTGCCCGACCCCGACGTCCACGCCGCCGCCCAACGCCGCCTGGCGGACGCCAGAGCGGCCTCCGCGGCCCGTTCCGCCGGCTCGGTCCGCCCGCCCCTCAACACCGCCCTCGCCGTGGTCGCCACCGACGCCGCCCTCACCCGCGGCCAGGCCCAGAAGCTCGCCGGCAGCGCCCATGACGGCCTGGCCCGCGCGATACGCCCGGTGCACCTGCTCGCCGACGGCGACACGGTCTTCGCCCTCTCCACCACCGCCCGCCCGCTCACCCCTCAAGAGGGCCCCGCCGACCCGGCGTTCGGCCCCCACGTGGAGGCCCTGGCACTGGACGAGATCCTCGGTGCCGGCGCCGACGTGCTCACCCGGGCCGTCGTCAACGCCGTGCTGGCCGCGGAGTCGGTGGACGGCCCCGGCGGCGTCTTCCCCTCGTACCGGGAGCTCTACGGGAACTGACCCGGCGGCCGGGATCCGTCCGCCGGTCACGGCGGCACACGGGGCCCGCCGTCACACCCCCGCCGCCCCCCGCA
>NZ_KN708638.1:3447106-3467003 GCF_000805335.1 Streptomyces sp. CT34
TCACACCCCGGCCGCCCCCAGCAGCGCCCCCGCCGCATACGTCACGCCCATCGCCAGCGCACCGCCCGCCATGTTGCGGCCGATCGCCCGCCCCGCGGGGGCCGCCCCCAGCCGGGCGCTGCTCCACCCGCACAGCGCCAGCGCCGCGAGCACCGCCACCACCGTGATCCACAGCCGCTGCCCGGCCCCCGGCAGCACGATCGCCAGCAACGGCAGCAACGCCCCCGCCGTGAAGGCCAGGAAGCTCGCCCCGGCCGCCTGCCAGGGGTTGGTGAGATCGTCGGGGTCGATGCCCAGCTCCACCTCCGCGTGCGCCCGCAGCGCGTCGTGCTCGGTGAGCTGCTCGGCGACCTCCTGTGCGAGCTGCCGGCTGAGCCCCTTGCCCTCCAGCAGCTCGGTCAGCTCGACGAGTTCGGCCTGCGGCTCCGTGGCCAGCTCGCACTTCTCCAGCGCCAGCGCGGCCCGCTCCGAGTCGCGCTGCGTGGACACCGACACATACTCGCCGGCCGCCATCGACATGGACCCGGCGAGCAGCCCCGCGAGCCCCGCCGTCAGCAGCGTGCCCCGCGCATCGGTGGCCCCGGCGACGCCGACGACCAGCCCGGCCGTCGAGACCACCCCGTCGTTGGCCCCGAGGACCGCCGCCCGCAGCCAGTTGAGCCGGCCGCCGAGCCCGGGACCGTGCGCCTCGTGGTGATCCGGTGTCTGAAGACTCACCCGCCGAGCGTCTCATCCGCCGCCACCGACTCCCGCCCGACGCCACCGCACCACCCCGAATTGGCCGGTGGTAGAAACGGCCGTATGTCCGCATCGCCGCCACCGTCCCATCCTCCGTCACAGCCGGGCCCCCAACCCCCGCCGCCCACACTGGTCCAGCCGGCCCCGCGCGAGCCGGCGCCCGCCGCGCGCGAGCCCGTACGGCGCCGCCGGCTGTGGTGGCACCGGCTGATACTCGGGCTCTGGTACCGGCCGGTGGACGTCTTCGACGAGGCCCGGGACCGCAGCGCATGGAGCGCGGCGACGCTGCTGTGCCTGATCAGCGGCGGTATCGGGATCGTGTCCGTGGACGCGTTCCGGGCACAGTGGGCGGCCGACCGCACCGCAGCGCTCCAACTGGCCGGCATGGCCGAGGCGGGCGTGCTGGCGGCCAGCCTCGCCCTGGGAGCGGTCACCCACGCCATAGCGCGGACGCTGGGCGGCAACGGCCGCTTCGCGCCGACCGCGAGCCTGTTCATCGTGCTCTTCTGGGTGACGGACCTGCCGCGGCTGGGCATCGCGTCCTGGCTGCCGGCCAGTTCCACCTTCGTCCAGGCCGCGACCTGGACGACGTGGGGGTTCGGCTACTTCCTCGCGGTGCTGCTGATACGTGGTCAGCACCACCTGCCCACCCACAAGTCGGCGGCGGCGGTGTCGGTCCAGATGCTGGCGTCACTGGCGCTGCTGAAGCTGGGCCCGATGCGCTGAGCGGCGGCCGGCCCGCCCGGCGCACCGGGCGGGCCTCAACTGCGGCTGGTGAGCTGCCGTACGAGCCCCTCGAACGCCTCCCGCTCGGCGGCGCTCAGCTCGACGCTCTCCGAGGCCGGCCCGCCGGGCCCGGTCTGCCGGGGCACCGAACCGAGCAGATCCCGCGAGCGGCGGGACGCCGGCCGCCCGGCCGTGTCCTCGTGCTCGTCCCGCCGCGTCAGTCTGACCAGTCCGACGGTCCACAGGACCACGACGACCAGGAGCACGCCGAGGCCGATCTGCTGCAGAATCGAAACGGAGGGGGGCATGCTGTTCCTCCCGAACGGGTGGGCGCTGGCAAGGCCAGTAGACACCACACCTCAGGCCTTCCGACAGGGGATCTAGGGACTTACGTCCCTAAGTGACACATCTCCTATGACATTTCCTCTCATTCCCGACACCAAGTGTCTGCCCCATACCCCGCGTCCCCACACTCCCCGCGGCCCGCGCCCCGCGCACCCGCACACCATCGGCCGCACCGGCGCACTCCCGCCCGCCCCGTTGGACACCGCGGACCCTTCCCCCGGCGTACGGCCGTCGCCAACGATGGCGGCACTTCGTCCGCGACGTGAGGAGTACGCCCGTGCCGCAGCCGACGCCGCAGCCCCGCACCGGCGCGCAGCAAGCCCCGCAGCAAGCCCGGCAGCCCGGCCCGCGCGCCCTGGACGGCGTCCTGGTGGCCGACTTCAGCCGCGTGCTGGCCGGCCCGCTGGCCGCGGCCACGCTGGCCGACCTGGGTGCCGAGGTCATCAAGGTCGAGCGGCCGGGTACCGGTGACGACACCCGGGCGTGGGGGCCGCCGTTCGCCGCCGACGGCACCGCCGCGTACTTCGACGCCGCGAACCGGTCCAAGCGCGGCCTCGCCCTGGACCTGAGCGACCCGCACGATGCGGCCCTCGCCCGCGAACTGGCGCGCCGGGCCGACGTGCTGATCGAGAACTTCCGCCCCGGCGCGCTCGCCAAGTACGGGCTGGACCCCGCCACCACGCTGGCCGCCCATCCCGGCCTGGTGCACTGCACCATCACCGGCTTCGGTTCGGGCGCGGGCGCCGCCCTGCCCGGCTACGACTTCGTGGTGCAGGCCGTCGGAGGGCTGATGAGCATCACCGGCGAGCCCGGCGGCGGCCCCCTGAAGGCGGGCGTGGCGCTGGTGGACGTGCTGACCGCCAAGGACGCCGCCACCGGCATCCTGGCCGCGCTGCGGCACCGCGACCGCACCGGCGCGGGCCAGTTGGTGGAGGTCAATCTGCTCTCGTCGCTGCTGGGCTCGCTGGTCAACCAGGCGTCCGCCCATCTGGCCACCGGCCGCGACCCCGGCCCGACGGGCAACCGCCACCCGAGCATCGCCCCCTACGAGACGCTGGCCTGCCGGGGCGGGCTGCTGGCCGTGGCGGTGGGGAACGACCGTCAGTTCCGTGCGCTGGCGGATGCGCTGGGCGCGCCGGAGCTCGCGGACGACGCCCGCTTCCGGCACAACCGGGACCGGGTGCGCCACCGCACGGATCTGGTCAAGGCGCTGGAGGACCGGCTGGCCGCCGACAATCCGCGGGGCTGGACGGAGCGGCTGACCGCGGTGTCGGTGCCGTGCGGCCCGGTCCACACCCTCTCCGAGGCGCTGGAGTTGGCGGCCCGGCTCGGGCTCGACCCGCTCACCCCGGTCGGCGAAGGGCGCATCCCCCAAGTCAGCAGCCCGCTGCGCCTGTCGGGCACCCCTGTGACCCAACCCGCCGCCCCGCCCCGCCTGGACGAACACGGCACACCGCTGCGAACCTGGCTATCGGGGCCGGCCGGCCGACCCCTCCCCGCGCGAATGTGACCTTCGTCACAACCTGGCCGTACCTGCAACCAAATCCACCCGTAGGTGCTGTTTACCAGCACGGAAACACAACACCCCTGTATGGAGCAGCTCGTGACATCGCCGGACAACCCCGCGCCCGCCCAGTCCCGCACCCCGCACCAGCCGCTCCACCCCTCTGAGCTGCGGGATGCCACCGCACCGGGCCGCGCCCGCCGGACGCGCCGCATCCTGGTCCTGACCTCGCTGATCGCCGCGGGCGCGATGTCCCTGTCGGCGTGCGGCGGCAACGCCGAGGCCGGCGGGCACGACGGCAAGAACGGCCAGGGGGCCGCGGACGCCGCAGCCGCCAAGGACGCCTCCGACGCCAAGATCCAGGTCTCCTCGAAGGACGGCGCCACCGACGCCAGCATCAACGACACCGGGGTGAAGGTCACCGGCGGCAAGTTGACGAACGTCAAGCTCATCGCCGCCGACACCGGCAAGGACGTGCCCGGCGCCATATCGCAGGACGGCACCTCCTGGAAGCCCAGCGCCCCGCTGGACCGGGGCACCAAGTACAAGATCACGGCGAACGCGAAGGACGCCAAGGGCCGTTCCGCGACCGAGAACGCGACGTTCTCCACGGTCTCGTCGGCCAACAGCTTCATCGGCTCCTTCACGCCCGACAACGGCAAGACCGTCGGCGTCGGCATGCCGGTGTCGTTCAACTTCGACAAGGCGATCACGAACAAGAAGGACGTCCAGTCCCACATCACGGTGACCTCCAGCAGCGGCCAGCAGGTCGTCGGCCACTGGTTCGGCTCCCAGCGCCTGGACTTCCGGCCGCAGGACTACTGGAAGGCCGGCTCCAAGGTCACCATGAAGATCGACCTGGACGGGGTCAAGGGCGGCAAGGGCATCACCGGCGTCCAGTCCAAGACGGTGACCTTCACCATCGGCCGCTCGCAGGTCTCCACGGTCGACATGAACACCCAGACCATGACCGTCCAGCAGGACGGCAAGACCATCAAGACCATCCCGATCTCCGGCGGCAGCGCCGACCACCCGACCTACAACGGCCAGATGGTGATCTCGGAGAAGTTCGAGCAGACCCGGATGGACGGCTCGACGGTCGGCTTCGGCGGCGAGTACGACATCAAGGACGTGCCGCACGCCATGCGGCTGTCGGCCTCCGGCACCTTCATACACGGCAACTACTGGGGCGACCCGTCGATCTTCGGCCACTCCGGCACCAGCCACGGCTGCGTCGGCCTCCAGGACAACAAGGGCGGCGGTGGCGACACCCCGGCCAAGTGGTTCTACACCAACTCGCTGGTCGGCGACGTCGTGATCATCAAGAACTCGAAGGACAAGACCGTCCAGCCCGACAACGGCCTCAACGGCTGGAACCTCTCCTGGTCCCAGTGGCAGGCGGGCAGCGCGGTCTGACGCGACGCGCCCCGGCGGGCACTCCCCGCCGGCCTACGAGGCGGTGGCCGGCTCCTCCGGGGGCCGGCCACCGCCTCGTCGCATACCTGACGAAACCGACTGCCGAAACCGTCGAAACCGTCGAAACCGTCGAAACCACCGACAGGCAGCCGGAGTTCAGGCCGACAAGCAGCCACTGGTCGGTGCGGACTCGCCGCACGGCGTAAAAAGACGTACCTCACGGCGTACTTACGTCACGGCGACCGCACCTCACGGCGCACTCACCGCACGGGCGCGGCCTCGGCGGCAGCCGCCGGTACTGCCGCCGCCCGCGGCGCGTCCGGCGACGGGGTGCGCAGGCCCTTGAGGAGGACGACCAGCCCCGTGCTGACGGCGGTGCCGGCGGCGACGGCGGTGAGGTACAGCAGGGGCTGTCCGATCAGCGGGACGACGAAGACACCGCCGTGCGGGGCGCGCAGGGTGCAGCCGAAGGCCATCGACAGGGCGCCGGTGACCGCACCGCCGGCCATCGCCGAGGGGATGACGCGCAGCGGGTCGGCGGCGGCGAAGGGGATGGCGCCCTCGGTGATGAAGGAGGCGCCCAGCACCCACGCGGCCTTGCCGTTCTCCCGCTCGGCCTTGGTGAAGAGCCGGCCGCGTACGGTCGTGGCCAGCGCCATCGCCAGCGGCGGCACCATCCCGGCCGCCATCACCGCGGCCATGACCTTCAGGCTGCCCGCGTTGGGGTTGGCGAGGCCGCCGACCGCGAAGGCGTAGGCGACTTTGTTCAGCGGGCCACCGAGATCGCAGCACATCATCAGGCCCAGGATCACGCCGAGGATGATCGCGTTGGCGCCGGAGAGGCCGGACAGCCAGTCGGTCAGGGCCTTCTGGAGCGCGGCGACCGGCTTGCCGACCACCAGGAACATCAGGAAGCCGACGACGGCCGAGGAGAGCAGCGGGATGACGACGACGGGCATGATGCCGCGCAGCACCGGCGGCACCCCGACCCGTAGGATCGCCCGCACCACCGCGCCCGCCAGCAGACCGGCGATCAGCCCGCCCAGGAAGCCCGCGTTGACGGTGAGCGCGATGGCGCCGCCGACGAACCCGGGGACCAGCCCCGGCCGGTCGGCCATCCCGTACGCGATGAAGCCGGCCAGGACCGGGACCAGGAAGCCGAAGGCGACACCGCCGACCTGGAAGAGCAGGGCCGCCCAGCTGGCGGGCTCGCCCCACAGGAAGTGGTCGGCCACCGACGGCGCCTTGTTGATCGTGTAGCCGCCGATCGCGAAGGCGAGCGCGATCATCAGGCCGCCGGCGGCGACGAATGGAACAACGTAACTGACACCGGTCATGAGCCATTTACGGAGCCGGGTGGCGTAGCCGTCGGCCGCCTCTGCACCGTTGTCCATGGGGGCGGCGGGCCGTGCGGGGGCACCGGTTTCGGGGGCACCGGTCGCGGCGCGGGCGGCCTTCTCCCGTACCTCGGCGATGAGTTCGGCGGGGCGGTTGATGCCCGCCTTCACCCCGACGTCGACGGCCGGCTTGCCGGCGAACCGCTCCCGGTCCCGGACCTCGACGTCATGGGCGAAGATCACGCCGTCGGCCGCCGCGATCAGCTCCGGGTCGAGGCGCCGGAAACCGGCCGATCCCTGGGTCTCCACGGTCAGTTCGACCCCGGCGGCGCGGGCGGCCTTCTCCAGCGCTTCGGCGGCCATGTAGGTGTGGGCGATACCGGTGGGACAGGAGGTGACGGCGACCAGGCGGAAGGCGGGCGCGGGGTCGGGCACCGGGGCGGGGTCTAGGGCGGGCTCGGGGGCGGGCTCCGGGGCAGACTCTGGGGTGGCCACGCCGTCGGCGTCCCGCCGCGGCCCGGCCTCGGCCTCGGCTTCGGCCTCAGCCGCTGCCGTCGCCGCCGTCGCCGCCGCCTCCGCGGGCGCCGCGGGCGCCGCGGGCGGCTCCGCCCCGGGCTCCTCCCCCCGTATCAGCGCCGCCGCCCGCCCCGGCTCCGTCGCCGTCCGCAGGGCGCCCGTGAACGCCTCGTCCATCAGCTGACGCGCCAGGGACGACAGGATCGATAGATGGTCCGCGTCGCCGCCCGCCGGGGCCGCGATCAGGAAGATCAGGTCGGCCGGGCCGTCCGGCGCACCGAAGTCGATACCGGCGGCGCTGCGCCCGAAGGCCAGCGTCGGCTCGGTGACGTGTGCGCTGCGGCAGTGCGGGATCCCGATGCCGCCGTCCAGGCCGGTCGGCATCTGCGCCTCGCGCGCGGCCACGTCCGAGAGGAAGCCCTCCAGGTCGGTGACCCGCCCGGCAGCGGCCATCCGCTCGGCCAGCGAACGGGCGGCGGCGTCTTTCGTTTCGGCGGACAGGTCGAGGTCGACCAGTTCCGCGGTGATCAGCTCACTCATCGCGGGCTCCCTTGCACGCGGTACCGCCGGCGGGGCGGTGGGGCGGAGTGGGTGGATGACGGGACGGGGCCGGAGTGGGAGAGGTGCCGCCGGAGCCGCGCCCCGGGGCGTATGGGGTCGTAACGGGCCGTTGCCGTACGGCACTTGGGGGCGGGAGCGGCGTGCGGCGGCACCCGGCCGCGGGAGGCGCGTGCCGGACCGGGACGCACACCACCGCGCGCCCCCGGCCCCGTCATGGTCCCGGCTCCGGGCGCTCGACCGGTTCCGTCAGCTCCCGGTCGAGCGGCACCTCACCGGTCACCGTCACCCTCGCCGGCGCGAGATCCGCCGGCGTCGGCATCAGGCTGCCGGGCAGTTGGACGGCCGCCGCACCGTGCGCCACCGCGGCGGCCAGTGCGGCGCGACCGCTGCCGCCGGCCGCGAGGAAGCCGGCCAGCGAGGCGTCGCCGGCGCCGACATTGCTGCGTACGGCCGCGACCGGGGCGCTGCCGAAGTGCGCGCCGGACGCGTCGACCAGGAGCTGTCCGTCGGCGCCCAGCGAGGCCAGGACGGCGCGGGCGCCCCGGGCGCGCAGCTCCTCGGCGGCCTTGACCGCGTCGCCGAGGGTGGCCAGGGGGCGGCCGACGGCCTGGGCGAGTTCCCCGGCGTTCGGCTTGACGACGTCGGGGAACTCGCGCAGCGCCGAGGTCAGCGACGGGCCCGAGGTGTCCAGCGCGATCCGGGCGCCGGCGCGATGGGCGCGGGCGACCAGCGCGGCGTACCACTCGGGCTCCAGGCCGCGCGGCAGGCTGCCGCAGCAGGCGATCCAGTCGGCACCGGCGGAGCACTCGCCGACCGTCGCCAGCAGCGCCTCGGACTCGTCGGCGGTCAGTTCGGGACCGGTCGCGTTGATCTTGGTGAGGGTGCCGTCGGGCTCCGCGACGGCGATGTTGGAGCGGGTCTGCCCGGCCACCGGGACGCCCGCCACCTCGATGCCCTCGGCGGCCAGCAGCCCGGCCAGCGCCGCGCCCGCGGGGCCGCCCAACGGCAGTACGGCGAGGGTGCGGTGCCCGGCGGCGGCGAGCGCGCGCGAGACGTTGACGCCCTTGCCGCCCGGGTCGATCCGGTCGGCGGTGGCGCGCAGCACGGCGCCGCGGTCCAGCGCCGGGATCTCGTACGTGCGGTCCAGGCTCGGGTTGGGGGTGACGGTGAGGATCACGCGCGGACCACCTCCGTGCCGGCCCGCTCGATGGCGAGGGCGTCCTCGGGGCTCAGCCCGGTGTCGGTGATCAGCACGTCCACGTCCGACAGTTCGCCGAAGCGGGCGAAGTGCTGCTGCCCGAACTTCGCGGAGTCGGCGAGCAGCACCACCCGGCGGGCGGCGGCGATCAGCGCCCGCTTGACCGCCGCCTCGGCCAGGTCCGGGGTGGTCAGGCCGCCGTCGAGAGAGAAGCCGTTGGTCGCCAGGAACAGCACATCGGCATTGATCTCCCGGTAGGCGCGCAGCGCCCAGTCGTCGACCGCGGCCCGGGTGCGGTGCCGGATCCGGCCGCCCACGAGGTGGAGGGTGAGGCCGGGGTGGTCGGCCAGTCGCGCGGCGACCGGCAGGCCGTGGGTGACCACGGTCAGCTCGGCCTCCAGCGGGATCTCGGCGGCGAGCCGGGCGGCGGTCGTACCGGCGTCCAGGATCACGCTGCCGGGGCCCTCGCCGCCGGGCAGCTCGGCGAGCGCGGCCCGCGCGATGCGCTGCTTCTCGTCGGCGGCCACCGCGTCCCGCTCGGCGAGGTCCGGCTCGAAGTCCAGCCGGCCGGCCGGGATGGCGCCGCCGTGCACCCGGCGGACCAGTCCCGCGCGGTCCAGCGCCTTCAGGTCGCGCCGTACGGTCTCGGCGGTGACCTGGAACTCCTCCGCGAGGGAGAGCACGTCCACCCGCCCGCTCTCACGGGCGAGCCGCAGGATCTCCTGCTGGCGCTCCGGTGCATACATCTGCGTCTGCGTCCGTTCCATGACCGAACCTGTGGTTTCCCGGGATGTTACGCGCGACCTTCCGGGAAGTAAACAGACTCAGACATCGATCGGACTCAAACGGGCATCGAGCCAACGGGCATCAGAGCAACGGGCCTCGGGGACGGGTAACGGCCCTCGGGGGACGGGTAGTGGAGGACGGGCGTCAAGGGCGTCGCATCCCGCACCCTGGGACAGCGACCCCGAGCGCCCTCACCGGCACGGACACCCTCACCGGCACCGGACGCCGTCACCGGCACAGACCCCAGGGCTCTTACCGGCACAACGGAGCCCCGACGCCGCAATGGCACCGGGGCTCGCTCTCCAGATATTCCGCCTCGGGGCGCGCCGGCTCAGGCATGCCAACTCGGGCATACCGAACCGGGGTACGGCGTGCGGATCGCAGCCGGTCCCGCGGCACGCCGGGTCACCGGGCGGCTGGCCGGGTAGGTGGCCAGGCGGCCAGGCGGGTCAGGCCGCCGCGTCGAACCCGGTGTCGCGCGCCATCCGCTTCAGCTCCAGCAGCGCGTGCTTCTCGATCTGCCGGATCCGCTCCCGGGTGAGGCCGTGCTGCTTGCCGACCTCGGTCAGGGTGCGCTCACGGCCGTCCTCTATGCCGTAGCGGGCCTTGATGATCGAGGCGGTGCGCTGGTCGAGGCGGTCGATCAGGTCCTCCAGCTCCTCGCTGCGCAGCAGCGTGAGCACGGACTGCTCGGGCGAGGCCGCGGAGGTGTCCTCCAGCAGGTCGCCGAACTGGGTGTCGCCGTCGTCGTCCACCGACATGTTCAGGCTGACCGGGTCGCGGGCCCAGTCCAGGACGTCGGTGACCCGGGAGGGCGTCGAGCCCAGCTCGCCGGCCACCTCCGCCGGCTCCGGGTCGCGGCCGTTCTCACGGTTGAACTCGCGCTGCACCCGGCGGATTCGGCCCAGCTCCTCCACGAGGTGCACGGGCAGGCGGATCGTGCGCGACTGGTCGGCGATGGAGCGGGTGATGGCCTGGCGGATCCACCACGTCGCGTACGTCGAGAACTTGAAGCCCTTGGCGTAGTCGAACTTCTCCACGGCGCGGACCAGGCCGGCGTTGCCCTCCTGGATCAGGTCCAGCAGGGGCAGACCGGCGCGCGGGTAGCGGCGGGCGACGGCGACGACCAGCCGGAGGTTGGACCGGATGAAGACGTCCTTGGCCCGGGCGCCCTCGGCGGCCATGGCCTCCAGCTCCGCACGGTCGGCACCTGCGGCATTGCCGTCGGTGACCTCACCGTCCAGGATCTGCTGTGCGTACACCCCCGCCTCGATGGTCTGGGACAGCTCGACCTCCTTGGCGGCGTCGAGCAGCGGCGTGCGCGCGATCTCGTCGAGGTACATGCCGACCAGGTCGCGGTCGGCGATCTCCCCGCCTCCGGCGCGAACGCTGGTGGCCCCATCAGATCCACTGGTGCTGGCCTGACTACGGGCGACGGCACGGGTTGCCATGCGTGTGCTCCCTTTGCGATGAGTCGGTCGCGGGACGGTGGCGCGGGTCGATGCTCTGTCGATTGCTCTCCGGACTACCGGTGGTCGACCGGCTGACCCGTCCGAAGGAAACAACGGCCGGAATCCGGACAGAATTCCCAAGCCGCGCCCCTATTTTTCTGATCATGCAGTACCCTGCGCCCCCAACAAGGAGGCCGGATGTCATCCATAGGCAGGGAAGTGCAGGTCAGAGCGGGCGTCGAGTCGGACCTCACGGCACTTACGGATCTTTACAACCACTACATCCGTGAGACGCCCATCACATTCGACACGGAGCCCTTCAGCCAGGAGCGGCGTCGCCCGTGGCTGCTCTCCCACCCTGAAGACGGCCCACACCGCCTTCTGGTTGCCCAGGACCCCGGCGGCACCCTGCTCGGTTACGCGACCAGCAGCGCCTTCCGTCCCAAGGCCGCGTACGCCACCTCCGTCGAGACCACCGTCTACTGCGCCCCGCAGGCCGCCGGGCGGGGCGTCGGCACGCTGCTCTACGCGGCCCTGTTCGCGGCGCTGGCCGACGAGGACGTGCACCGCGCCTATGCGGGGATCACCCAGCCCAACGAGGCGTCCGTCCGCCTGCACGCCCGCTTCGGCTTCCGGCACGTCGGCACGTACACGGAGGTGGGCCGCAAGTTCGGGCGCTACTGGGACGTGGCCTGGTACCAGAAGGACCTGACTTGACGTACCGGAAGGCCCGACCTGACGTACCAGAAAGGCTCGACCTGATGCGGCGCCGGAGCGCCTGATCCGGGCCAGGGTGCCGTGTCGCCGGATCCGGGCCGGACCGCCTGATCCGGGCCGCGTCGCCGGATCAGGGCGGGGGCGGCGGCCGTCCGTGCGGCGCCTGATCCAGTTGACGCGCCCGGCCCCCGGGTGTCGCCTGGACAGGAAGCAGGGGCGAACGAGAGGAGCCCGTCATGGACCAGCACGCGCACGGCGACCAGCACTCCGGCGGGGGCCCGGCGCACGAGGCGAGGGCGGCCCGCTCCCACGGCACCGTCGAACCCGAGCACGGCGCGACCGTCGCCGTGCCGGAGGAACGCACCGTCGTCGGCACCGCGCACCGCACACGGCTCTCCGTGGCGCTCCCCGTCATCGCGGCGCTCGGCTTCGGCTGCTACACGATCTGGCTCGCCCACACCACCGGAGACTCGGGCGGTCACGCCGCGCTCCTCGGGCTGATCGCCGCCGTGGTCTCCGGCGCCCTGGGGGTGCCTCTGGTGCACTTCGGCCCGACCATGATCACCGAGACCCGGGCCCTGGCGTACGCGGCGCTCTTCGGTACGGCGATGGGCTGGCTCTACTCCGTCAGTGGTCCCTCCGTCCTCAAGTCGTCGGGCTGGGGCGTGGTCATGTTCGCCGTGATGTTCGTCGTCTCGCTCTACGTCTTCCGCACCCACCGCGTCCGCGAGCCGCACGGCCCGCACCGTCCGCGCACCGCGCATAGCCCGCGCACCGCGCACTGATCACTGGGCATTGAGCGCTGAGCGCTGAGCATTGGGCGCGGAGCGCTGAGCACCACCGGACGTCACCGGACCGCCTCGCCCCCAACCCTCTCAAGATCAACCCCCTTCACCTCAGCCGCGGTTGAGGCCGTACTGTCCCCGCCGGGGCGGCCACCCGACTCCGCACCCCGCGCCACCACGGGCCACCCAGCCCACCCGGGCCACCCCCGGGGCGCTCATTCCGCCAGCACCTCAGGGTCGTCCGACCTACGGCGCAGGGTCCGCAGCGGCCGGCCCGGCCGCCAGCTCTCCAGCTTCAGGTAGAGCTCCTCGGTGGACGTGCGCATCACCTCCGTCAGCTCGGCCCGGAACAGGTGGAACGGCTCGGGCGGCCGCACCGCCGCGGCATAGCGCGCCATGATCCCGGGGTCGGTCACCTCGACCGCCCGCCCGGACACCCGGACGTCGCCGAGGGCCAGATCCGGACCGCCGCCGGGATTGGCATGCAGCGCGAAGCGCGGGTCCCGCCGCAGGTCCCGCACCTTGCGCGAGCCGGCCATCATGCCCAGCCACAGCTCGCCGTGGCGGAAGTCCGCCTCCAAACCGCTCAGCCGCGGCGCGCCGTCCCTGCGGAGCGTGGCGAGCACATGGTGCCGGAACGCCCCGAACCGCTCCCGCACCTCCCTGGCGAAGTCCGGCACCGCCGCCTCCACGTCCGCCCAGCCGACCGCATCACCATCACCCGGCCCGCCGCCGCCCTCCCGCCCGGTCCACTCGGTCTCCCCGTTCCCCCGTCCCTCGTCGTGCCCGCTCCGCCCTGAGTCCTCGTTCGTCATGGCAGCCAGCCTCTCCCCCATACCCGACACCTCCTGTCCGGATTTCCCGCCGCCCGTCTTCCCACCGTCCGTTTTCCCCGATCCCCCGCCGTCCACCGGCAGTTGCGGCGCCCCCGGCTCCGGAACCGGCGTCGTGGGCAGCCATGACCCCAGCGTCGCACCCGCCACTGACAACGGCCCCGGCCCGCCGCGTTACGACCAACGCCGTAGGCCCGCAGCCCCGTTGGGGATCCGTCCGCGGTCCGTTACGGCCCGGTCTGCGGCCGACCTAGCCTCGGGCCATGGATACGACGAGCGGCACACTTGACGAAGCCCTGGAACGCCTGCACACCACCGGCCCCGAATTCCACGGGTACCTGGCCAATCACGGCCCGATGGCCGTGGAGGCGCTGGTCCGGCACGGTCAGGCGGGTACGGTCCACCGCTGGCTCGACGAATACACCACCCAACTGGAGGACGTACCGGCCGCCCGATCCACGATCACCGACGCCAACTGGCAGGAGGCATTGGGCGATCCCCGCCGGGTCACCGACTGGACCGCCTACCTGGCCCGACAGGTCGCCGAACGCCCCTGGCGGGAGGTGCTCGCCGAGTGGTGGCCGCGGCTGCTGCCCGGTATCGCGGGCGCCGCGACGCACCCGGTCATCCGCGTCGGCCACGCCGTACGCACCCTCCTGGAGCAGGGCGAAGAGCAGCCCCGCATCACGGAGTTGGCGCATGCGATCGGCTACTGGGCGGCCCGCCACACCACGCTGCCGGTGTCCGTGCACCCCAGCGGCACCGCCTCCCCCGCCGACGCGCTGGCCGCCCTGCCGCGCGTCGCCGAGCAGCGGCCCTCCGTCCTCGACGGGCTGGCCCAGCTGCCCGGCACGGAGGGGTGGTCGGCGGCGGCCGACCGGCTGCGCGCCCCGCGGGACCCGGACGACGCGCGCGACCTGCTGGCCGCGGTCGTCCAGGCCGCCACCCACCGCTATCTCGACCACGGGCACGGCTCCGCGGTCCTGTTGGTGCACGCGGCCACCGCGCCGAGCGCCGTGCTGCGCACCCTCCCGGCGCTCCCCCGCGACCTCTGGGCGGCCTCGCTCCGCGCGGCCTGGACGGCGAGCGCCGCGCTCACCTCCGTCTACGCCCCCGACGCGCCGCTGCCTCCCCTGGCGGCCGGCCCGCTCACCCCGGAGGAGGTCTTCGCCCGAGCCGCCGCGCACGGCGACGCGCACGCGGTCAAGCTGACCGACACCGCGCTGGACGTTGCCTCCTGGACCGAGGACGGCGACGACCGCGCTCTGTCGGCCGCGCTCCGTTCCCTGGAGCTGATCCCGCCGGGCACCTGACCGGCGCCGGACGGTGCCCCCTCAGCCGTACTGCACCGACCGCTTGGCCAGCCCCATCCAGTAGCCGTCGATCACACTTCGCCCGGTGCCCAGCTGACCTTGGGCGTCCGCGGCGCCCAGGGTCACGAACAGCGGCGCGAAGTGCTCGGTGCGGGGATGCGCGAGGGCGCCGGCCGGGGCCCGGTGCGTGAAGTCGAAGAGCGCGTCGAGGTCCTGGTCCTCCAAGGCCCGCCGCCCCCAGTCGTCGAACTCCGCCGACCAGGCGGGCGTCCCGTCCGCGGACTGCCGCAGCGCCGCCAGGTTGTGGGTGAAGAAGCCGCTGCCGACGATCAGTACGCCCTCCTCGCGCAGCGGTGCGAGCCGGCGCCCGATCGCGTAGAGCCGCCGCGGGTCGAGGGTGGGCAGCGACATCTGGAGCACCGGGACGTCGGCGTCCGGGTACATCTCGACGAGCGGGACGTACGCCCCGTGGTCGAGCCCGCGGTCGGGGATGTCCTCGACGGGCGTGCCCGGTGCCCGCAGCGTCCTGCGGATCCGCTCGGCGAGTTCCGGTGCGCCCGGGGCCGGGTAGCGCACCCGGTAGTAGCGCTCGGGGAAGCCCCAGAAGTCGTGAACCAGCGGCACCGTCTCGGTGGCACCGAGGGCGAGCGGGGCCTCCTCCCAGTGGGCGGAGACCATCAGGACGGCCTTGGGGCGGGGCAGCTGCGCGGACCAGGCGGCCAGTTGCCCCGGCCAGACCGGGTCGTCGGCGAGCGGTGGCGCACCGTGACTCAGATATATGGCGGGCATTGCGGACATAACGGCTCCACGGCGTCACACTGGCGTTAATCGGTGCCCCACGAACGTCCGTCGCGCCCGGGTTCCCCCGTGCCGCCGCGCGCTTACTTGAACATTCAAGAGGGCACTTCCCAGCCTAACTCCACGTTGTTAAACATTCAATAACCCGTGGAGCGGTGAGAGAGTGGATGCCATGAGCAACGAACCCGCAACCGAGCCGCGCTGGCTCACCGACGAGGAGCAACACGCCTGGCAGTCCTACCTCCACGCCACGACGCTCCTGGAGGACCACCTCGACCGTCAGCTCCAGCGCGACGCCGGCATGCCGCACATCTATTACGGCCTGCTCGTCCAGCTCTCCCGGGCGCCGCGGCGCCGGATGCGGATGACCGAGCTGGCCCAGAACGCCAAGATCACGCGTTCCCGCCTCTCGCATGCCGTGGCCCGTCTGGAGAAGAACGGCTGGGTGCGGCGCGAGGACTGCCCGTCGGACAAGCGGGGCCAGAACGCCCATCTCACGGACGAGGGCATGCGGGTCCTGGAGAAGGCCGCGCCCGGACATGTCGCCGCGGTCCGGGCCGCGATCTTCGATCGGCTCTCCCCGGAGCAGATCAGCCAACTCGACGAGATCTGCGGGGTCATGGCCGAGGGGCTGCAACCGCAAGGCGCCGACCTCCCTTGGCTCCGCTGACGTTCAGCGGAACCAAGGGAGGCCGGTGCAGTCGGCGCAGCCGGTGCGAAGGAACGCGATCGGGTGGTTCGGGGGTGCGGGGACCGGGGGGCGCGGGGGCGTACGCGCACCGTCGGCGATCGGCGGCGTACGCCCTTCAGGAGGCCCCGGCGCCCCGGCACCCGCCCCGTACGGCTTCGCTCAGTGCGCCGTCACGGGATCAGTGCGCCATCACCGGGAGCTGCGCATCCGCCTCACCGGCCCCCGCTGCGGCGTCCTCGTCCGACGAGGCGGCCGGCGAACCGGCACCCGGCCGCCCGGTGTTGATGAAGGTGAAGGCGATCACCGCCGCCAGCACCAGGATGCCGACCGCCCACCAGATGGCCGTGGTGTAGCCGTGCACCATCGACTGGAGCTTGAGCAGGTCCACCGAGCGCGCCCCGGCCGCGTGCGCGGTGGCGTAGGCGGTGGTGGCGCTGGCCGCGATGGTGTTCAGCAGGGCGGTACCGATCGCACCGCCCACCTGCTGCGAGGTGTTGACCATCGCGGAGGCGACACCGGCGTCGCGCGGCTGCACGCCGTGCGTGGCCAGGGACATCGCCGGCATGAACGCGGTGCCCATGCCGAGGCCCATCAGCACGAAGCCGGGCAGGATCAGCGCCGGGTAGGACGTGTCCAGATCGATCTGGCTCAGCACCAGCATGCCGAGCGCGGCGACCGTGAAGCCGGGCGCCATCAGGAACCGCGGCCGGACCCGGGTCATCAGCCGGGCGCCGATCTGCGTCGAGCCGGTGATCATGCCCGCGACCATCGGGAGGAAGGCCAGACCGGTCACGACCGGCGTGTACCCCTTCACGATCTGGAGGTAGTAGGTCAGGAACAGGAAGAGGCCGAACATGCCGATCACGGCCAGGCCCAGTGACGCGTAGACACCGGCGCGGTTCCGCTCGGCGACCACCCGCAGCGGCAGCAGCGGCGCCTTCACCCTGGACTCGACCAGCACGAACGCCAGCAGCAGCAGCGCCGCCGCGGCGAACAGTCCCAGCGTCGCGCCGGCCAGCCAGCCGTCCGACTCGGCCCGGGTGAAGCCGTAGACCAGCGAGACCAGGCCGAGCGTGGCGAGGATGACGCCGGGGATGTCCAGCCGGGAGGAGTTGCGGCCCTGTGCGGGCTCGCGGATCACCAGGACGGCACCGGTCGCGGCGACCACCGCGAACGGGATGTTCACGAAGAAGGTCCAGCGCCAGTTCATGTACTCGGTCAGCACACCGCCGAGGATCAGCCCGACCGCGCCGCCGCCACCGGCGATCGCACCGAAGACGCCGAACGCCTTGGCGCGCTCCCGGGCCTCCGTGAAGGTCACCGCCAGCAGCGACAGCGCCGACGGTGCGAGCAGCGCGCCGAAGACACCCTGTAGCGCCCGCGCGCCCAGCAGCATCCCTTCGTTGACCGCGGCCCCGCCCAGCGCGGAGGCGACCGCGAATCCGACGAGCCCGATGATGAAGGTCCGCCGCCGTCCCCACAGGTCGGCCACCCGGCCGCCGAAGAGCAGCAGCCCGCCGAAGGCCAGCGCGTAGGCCGTGATGACCCACTGCCGGTTGGCGTCGCTGATGCCGAGGTCCGTCTGGGCGGAGGGCAACGCGATGTTCACGATCGTCGCGTCGAGGACGACCATCAGCTGTGCGAGGGCGATGAATATGAGCGCTTTCCAGCGCCGCGGATCGACGTGGTTGGCTGTTTCAGGCATGACGAGGTCCACCTAGTGGTGCGGTGAGCGAACAACGGGACGGGTGTTCCGCGGGACGGGCGTCGCACGCGGGACGGAGGTGCGGGCGGACAGGGACTGGGGACAACAGGACGGACGTGGTGGCCGGCAGGCGCGCCGCCGCGCGGGCGGCCCGGGACTCCCTACGGGGCCGGCGAACCGTACGGGCTCACGGGCGGCCGTAAGGGCTCACGGGCGGTGGTGCCTCAGGTCCTCCAACGTGGCGGCGGAGCCGGGGAGTTCGGACCGGCCGGGCGCCCGCAGACCGTCCAGGAACAGCTGGAGATGCCGGTGCACGAACCTGTCGAAGTCGAGACAGCCTCCCCCAGACTTCGTCCGGGGGGACCCCCATCCAGGCAGCGGGCGGGTGAGCTGGGTCAGCGCGACCATCAGATCACCGACGGCGATGTCGGTGCGCAGCTGGCCGCTGTCGCGCGCGGCACCCATGACGGCCTCGATGGCCGCGTCCAGGCGCTCGCGCGCGGCGAGCAGTTCGGGATGCGCCAGGTCGATGCCGTCCGAGAGCAGCGGGCACAGCGCCCCGATCCGCTCCTCCACCGCGGCGTGGACAAAGCGCCGCAGCGCTTCAAAGGCATCGGACTCCTCGGCGAGGGCGCTCTCCGCACGGTCCGCGGTACGGGACATGACCGAGAGCGTGACGTGGTGGATCAACTCCTGGCGATCCGCGAAGTGACGATAAAGCGTCGCATTGCCGACCCCCGCACGTCGAGCGATTTCATCGAACGGGACCTCGGCCCCGAACTCGACCATCGTCTCCCGGGCGGCGGCGATGATCCGCTCGCGGTTGCGCAGCGCGTCGGCCCGCAGCCGCGGCTGCCCGCCCGTACCGCAACGCACCGAAGCGATCACCTCGGCACACTCCTCTCTCGTCGCTCCCGGACCGGATGAGCCGGAACTCCCGGCCCGGGGGAACCGGGACTCCTGGGCCGGATGAACCGGGGACACGCTCCCCGGTTCGACCGACACAGACGTGAACGGGGAGGACCTCCCCGGATATTTCCCGCGCGCTCTGTGACGTGGGCCACGCGGGCCCGAACCCCCGCCGGACCGGCAGCCGGCCCCCGGTGACCCTCCATTTGACGCAGCCCCGCGCGCCCGCCAAGATCCACCGCCGCAAGCTGAAACGTATGAGGCAGAAGCTCTGCGCGGCACTGGCCGCAGCCGCGACCACCGCGGCCGCCGCCGTCGCCCTGTCCTCGCACCCCGGCGCCGTCGCGATACCGCCGGCGGCCGGTGCGCCACACACCGCGCCGCCCGCCGGCCCCTGCGCCCTGCGCGGCATCCGCGACGACGTCTCCGAGGCCGCCACCACCCCCGCCGGCTACGCCCACGCGACCGGCACCGTCCGGGCCCTCACCCTCTTCATCGACTTCCCGGACGCCCCGGCCCGACTCTCGCCGATGTCCCGCTTCGCCGAGTTCTTCCCGGCCGCCACGGACTTCTTCCGCACCAGCTCGTTCGGCCGGCTCAACTACGTCCCCCGGCCCTTCTTCCGGTGGCTGCGGATGTCACGCCCCCTGGAGGCGTACGGCATCACCCGCGGCGCCGACTTCGACCCGGCCTCGGACAGCGGCTACCACGCGCTCTCCCGCGAGATCGTGCACGCCGTCGACCCGTACGTGGACTTCCGCGACTACGACGTCATCAACGTCATCGCGTCCCCCAACGCGGGCCCGCCCGCCACCCGTACGGTCCTGTCGGTGACCTTCAGCGGCGCCGACCTGGGCCTGAAGACCGGCCGCGGGGTGCCGTTCACGAACGTGTCGTTCATCTGGAGCCGGCAGACCGGGCTCAGCGCCTTCCGGGTCATCAACCACGAGAACGCCCACTCCTTCGGCCTGCCCGACCTCTACTTCACGGACGACCGGGACGGCCCGACGCCGGTCGGCCACTGGGACCCGATGGACGAGGACTGGGGACCGAGCAACGACTTCCTCGGCTGGCACAAGTGGAAGATGGGCTGGCTCACTCCCGGCCAGGTGCACTGCGCGCCCGCCGGCAGGGCGCCCACCGATCACACCCTCACCCCGGTCTCCACGCCCGGCGGCACCAAGATCGTCGTCATCCCGACCGGCCCGCACACCGGCTTCGTCGTCGAGGCCCGCACCAGCGGTCTGCTCGACCCGATCGTCTGCCGCCCCGGCGTCCTGATCTACCACGTCGCCGCCGACGTGCCCTCGGGCCACGCCCCCATCCGCGTCGTCGACGCCACCCCGCACAGCCGCGGCTGCTACACCGGGACCCCCAACGTCGACTCGGACCTGACGGACGCCACCTTCCGCCCCGGCCAGACCTTCAGGGACCACACGAGCGGCGTCACCGTCACCGTCCTCACCGAGAACACCAACGGCACCTACCGCGTACGCGTCACCCCGGCCCACTCCCGGCGCCTTCCCCCGCCCCCCACCAGGCCCCGTCCCCCCACACCACCTCACCTC
>NZ_KN708638.1:3467013-3549743 GCF_000805335.1 Streptomyces sp. CT34
AGTGCCTTCGGCCGATACTGATCAGCCGCAGCTGCCGCCGCGCCCGCCAGACCACCTCGTCCGCCGCCCCCTCGGCCCCGTCCTCCGCCGCGTCGATCAGCTCCGCGGCCGTCGTCACCAGCCGGTCCACATACAGCTCGGCCAGCATCCGCACGTCCTCGTCCCGCCAACCCGCCGACGCCGGCTGCGTCTTGAGCGCCTCGGCGACCTCCTCCGTGAACCGCGCCAACTCCCCCGCGATGGCCTGCCGCACGGCCCGCACACCGCCGTGCCGCTCCCGGGCCACGAACCGCACATGGGCGGGGTGTTCCCGCACATGCCGCTCCACGACCGCGACCGTACGGTCTATCCGCTCCTCCGCCGCCGGCTCCACGAGGATCGCGCGCACCATCGCGTGCAGGCTCCCCAGCGCCTCCTCGACGAGCGCGACGCCCAACTCCCCCATATCCCGGAAGTGCCGGTAGAACGCGGTCGGGGCGATGCCCACCACCCGCGTCACCTCGCGCAGCCCCAGACTGCTCAGGCTCTGCTCCTCCAGCAGCCCGAGCGCCGCGTCGAGCAGTGCCTGACGGGTCTTCTGCTTCTGGGCCTGCCGGACTCCACCCACACTGTGACTCATGTCATCCAGTAAACAACCGTTCTCCGAACCATTCCACTCCCGCGCAGTCGTAGACTGAGGATGTCAGTGAACAACTGTCCTCCGAATTCCGAAAGGAAGATCATGCTCTTCCTCGTCGCAGCCCTCCTCCTGATGGGGATCGCGCTGGGCACCGCGGCACACCTCCCCCTCCCCGTCACCCTCGTCGCCGCCGCGGTCATCGCCACCTGGCTGCTCGTCTTCTCCGTACGCGAACGCCGCAACCAGGCGGGAGGCACCCCCCGATGAACGCCGCCACCATGAAGCCGACCTCCGCCTCCCCCGCCTCCCCCGCCGCCCGCCCCGCCCGCTCCCACGCGGACGGCATGGCCGTCGCCTCCTTCGTCCTGGGCCTCCTCGGCACCCTGGTCCTCAACGTCGTACTCGGCCCCTGCGCCCTGGCCCTCGGCACCCTCGCCCTGACCCGCGGCACCACCCGCCGCGGCCGCGCCCTCGTGGGCATCGCCCTCGGCGCCGCCGACCTGATCCTCCTCGCCGCCCTCACCGCCGCCGACGGCACCCTCAGCTGGCACATCGGCTGACCCCACCCCGGCCCCGCACCCCACGCCCCCCACCCGCCATCCGCTACGCTTGTCGCCGGACCGGATCACCCGGGTCGCCCCGCCTCCGTGAGATGTGTCGAGAATTCCTTTTCCCCAGGTCAGCACGGGTGAGCTGCGAGCCCCGCAAACGCCTGCCTCGTGATTCCCAAACGCCACTCCTGCCTTTTCGCAGGACACGACAGGTGTAGCGGGTGTCGGTCAGCAGTCCCACTCCTGCCACCACAAGTCGAGGTCTCCACCTGGCGAGCGAGGCAGGTCTGACAGGTGTCATCCGGCCAGCCCTTCCGGCTTGCTACTTAAATAGCAAGATTGCAGGGTTCTGGTGTACCCACTCCTCACATCCCGTGGCCGCGGTTCGACCGGCGCGCCTACCTCCTGCTACTGGACGACCAGCACCGGCTCCTACTGTGCGGCGGATGCTGCAGCGGCTGGACGGTTCCCCAGGTGCGCATCGGCGAGGTCGGCAGCTTCGAGGCAGCTGCCACCAGGTTTTTGGCTGATCGCTTCCAGCTCCTCGACCCCGGCTTCGGATCCATATACGGAACGCGGCAGTCACGGCCGGACGACGACTGGGAATTCGATCGCGTCACCGCATCTCGCCTCTTCTTTGTTCGACTCAGCAATAGGCAGTCAGCGGCTATCGAGCTGAGTTCCGCCACGCACGTCAGGTGGGGACTTGAAGAACTAAAGAGGCGACGGCGAGAGATTTCCCCGGAAGGAGCCGTCCTACTCGTGACCGGATATGTCGAGGGATGGATTCCTGATGGCCCTATCTCACTTTAGCTTGCCGGGGATGGGTTATGCATCTACATATCATTGAGCTGCAGATTACCTTCTCGGTCAGCGGGATCGACATTCAGTGCGTCACTTCTGAGAGAGAGCCGTTTCCGCGTACCCATGATTGTACGCACCAGGCAGACGCAGCTGCCTCTCACGGCACGGCGGCGCTTGTTGGCCTCGGTCATGCCGCCGCGCCGGTCACGAGGCCGACACGTCCGCCGATCAGAGGCAGGCGGCGTTCGCAACCGGAAACTGAGGGATCGGCGAACGGATGGAACGCGTCTCGACGACGGCCAAGCTCAGCTGACGCCCACAACGCGCGGCTGCAGGCGGATCGCGCGCCCCGATCTCGCGTCGTTGTCGGGTGACGAGCACGTGCGAATGGCAGCGCTCACGTGGTCGCTCGCGGTGGAGTATGTGATCAGTAGACGAGCCGATGGGATGCCGCCGCCACGGGCGGCAGTACCCGCAACCGCAAAGGCGCATCTACCTCAATCACCCGGATGCGTCCGGATACGCAAATTATCGACGGATAGGCCGACTGCGACAGCTACCGCTATGACCAGGATTCCCAACGACAGGAAGTAGAGGGGGAGCGGGACAATGGCTGTCAACCGGAAGAGTTGACCGCCCAGAACAACACCGACTGCACCGAACAAGCCGTTGAGGGCGAGAAATTGGCTGGTTGCACCCGGCGGTGCGACTTCGGCCGCAAGCACCATCGCCGCTGGTGCCAGGGAGAGTTCACCCACCGCATAAAGCAAGTAGGCCAGCAGCAGCCAGTAAGGGCCAACCGGGCCTCGGAGGGCGATCAGCGCGGCCGCAGCCATCAGCAGGAAGCTGAACCCTCCCGCCATGAGTCCGGCGGCGAACTTCACCGGCGCTTCGGCCTGCGGACCGAGGCGGCGCCAGAGGCGGGCGACAATCGGGGCAGCCACAAGGACGAAGGCGGGGTGGACCGATTGGAACCAGCTGGCCGGCACCTCGAACCCAAGCACGTGACGATCAGTGTGGTGTTCGGCGAAAAGGTTCAGTACCGAACCACTCTGGGCGAAAACCATCCAAAACGCCGCCGATGAGGCCATGAGCATGGTGAACCGGCTCAGCTGACGCCGCGCAGCACGCCCCGTCCAGGGGGATCCGCGGCGCAGTAGCGCCAGGTAGCCGAACGGCAGGGAAAGGGTGGCCAGCCCCAGAACAGTAAGAACTCCGCTTACCGAGCCAGCCAGCGCCGCCACCGCCACCAGTACACCGACGACGAGAACAGCGGGAGCGCTCCTCCGCAGCACACGGGTTGCTTCGCTCCGGCGGATCGGTCGGAGCGGGCGCTGGCCAAGGTCGCCGAAGCGCCCCAGCGCGAAGGTGAACTGTAGGAGACCAATAGCCATTCCGAGCGCCGCAACGGCGAACCCCAGGTGCCAAGAGACCTTCTCTGCAACCAATCCCGTGGCGACCGGCGCGATCAGCGCACTGACTTGGATGTACAGGTAGAACAGCGAGAAGGCGGCCTCACGCTCCTTGTTGCTCTCGGTCAGCATCGCCACCAGTGCTGCCATGGCCGGCTTGACCAGCCCGGTCCCAATGACTAGCAACAACAGCCCGCCGTAGAGGGAGGCACTCCACGGTGCGGCAAGTACGGCATGGCCGCAGGAGATGAGGCAACCGCCGAGCAGAATCGACCGGCGGGCCCCCAGCACGCGGTCCGCCAGCCAGCCGCCCGGAAGCCCAGCCAAGAAGCTCAGCGACATGTAGCCGGCGAATACCGTGGTGGCTATCTGCGGCGCCATGCCTAGTCCGCCTTGACCGGTGGATGACGTCAGATAAAGGACGAGTATGGCAGCCATGCCATAGAAGCTGAAACGCTCCCAGAGGTCGACGGCGAGCAGGGTGCCCAAACCGCGCCTACGCCCCCTGGCGCGTTGAGCTTTGGTGTTGTGCCCTGCCACAAGTGATGTGTGCACTATCACCGCTCGGTCCGAGGGTGCATCGTTGCTCGTGGTCACTTATTCCTCCTTAGGAGTCGCAGTGGTCGACAGTCGATTGCGCACCGACAATGCCTGATCGATATCAAAAATTCCGCAGAGCCCCGACAAGTAAGCAGCATTTCAAAAAGGCACCGAATTAACCCATGAACCTACCTGCTTAAATGGCACCGCCGCCACACTGCCACCTCGAATCAAACCCACCACCAGCAGGCTTCGATCGAATCTCCAACTCCTCGCTGAATAATCCTGAAGCAGAAGGAGGAATGATGACACTGATTCGACTGCGCCTCATCGGGCAGACTCAGAGCCTGATACCGAAGAACCCTATACGACACGAATTCGGGATCCGGTCATGATGCGACATAACGAGGGACCCGCTACTGACCGTCGAGGCGCTCACGTTTCGCCGCGGGGCGTCAGGTCAGCCAGGGAGCAGATCACTAATGCGGTAGTCGAGCTTTACACGAAAGCGAGCGGCGAGCATGAGTACGCAATTCGAGTTATTCTGTCCAGGCAATTAAAGGATCCGGGACTCCCGAACATTCTCCACGAGAAGAATGACTCTGCATGAAGGAGAGGGAGGAAGAGCCGGCCGCAGCCTACACATGGCTGCGGCCGGCGTTGTCTCCTGTCAGCAAGGCTTCTGTCGTGACCTAGGCACCACGAACCGCGCCATAGCTGGCTAGCTCCCGATATATTTCAAACGGTCGCTCACGCTGGGTGTCCCGGAACTGACGAAGCGGGGCCGTCTGTTGCTTGTGCCCGGCACTGCTTTCCCAAGACGCAAACGCATCCCAGTTCGACCACCGGCTGACTACCACGTAGCAATCCGGGCGCCCCACTGCGGTAAGCAGTTCATTGCCGAGCAGTCCGGGTGTTCCCTCCATCCGCCGGCTGGCCTCGTGATAGGCCACGAGGACAGCCTCGGGATCATCGCTGAGATGGTAGAGGACCACCTCGACCGCGCCAATTGTCACGACTGTTGCCCAGCCGAGCCAGCTAGGGCCGCGACGACATGCATGGTGGTCATTGAACCGCCACTCCGGTAAGGATGAAGCAACTGGCGGTGCTTCAGATGCCCGTCACTGGTCTCGAACTCCCGGAATTGGGGCTCGTCCACCCAGTCACTGACGATGTAGTAGATCCCCTCCTCCTCGGCGCTCCGAGAAAGCCACTGACCGATGTTCGCCGGATGATCCGTGACCGAGTCGCCGACCTCACGCCATACCTGCTCGAAATCGTTCTCCATGCCGGTCTTGATCTGCATGCGTAGCATCACCCGGAAGACCTGATCAGACATTCTCATATCCCCCCGTCGACGTTGAACGTTTCACCGGTGACATAGCTCGACAAGTCGCTGAGCAGGAACAGCACCGGGCCAGCCAGCTCAGTCACGGTTCCGAGCCGGGCGAGCGCTGTCTTTTGCGCATACGTGGCGCGCAGTCCTTCGGCCCGGTCACGCGGCATGGCGTCGAATGCCTCGGTCTCGATCACACCAGGCGCGACGACGTTCACCCTGATGCCCTTCGGCCCGAGTTCCTTGGCAAGCGAACGGGTCAGGCCGATCATGCCGGCTTTCGCCGCGGTATAGTGCGCGCGGAGCGGGATCCCCGCTGCGGCACCGCGTGAGCCGATGTTGACCACAGAGGCCCCAGTCGCCAACAGAGGCAGTGTCTGCTGGATGACCCGGTAGGCAGCAGTGAGATTGGTGTCAAGGACCTTTGACCACTCGTCAGCAGCCAGTTCTCCGAACGAGATGTGGCTGATGACGCCGGCGTTATTAACCACTGCGTCGAGGCGGCCGAACCGTTCCCTAGCGATGCCGATCAACCTATCGACTTCGGCTATCTCTCCAACATCGGCGCGGACTACGTGGTGGGCACCACCGGTTTCCTTGAGCTCCCGGACAAGACTGTCGACCGCCTCGCCCTCGTGACGGTAGCAGGTGAGTACATCGGCACCTGCGCGAGCAGCCGCCAGGACAATGCCGCGCCCGATGCCGCGGGTTCCGCCCGTCACGAGGATCTTCTTAGCCTGTAGTGCCAATTGCATGAAGTTTCCCCTTCACTGCTGTGCGGCAACGCGCGCCGCAGCTTCGATCTTTGACTTGATCAGTGCCATCTGCACGACGGTGTTGCGATTGAGCCGCTCAGTCATGCCCGCGTCATCCAAGGGAGCTTCGGGCTGCATCTCGAAGTCCTGGATCCAGCGCATGCGGACCCCGGATGGCTGCTGCTGGTACTCCCACCGGATGTTCATGTACTTGAAAGGGCCTGTCTCAACACGGTGAGCACTCACCGTGCGGCTCTGCTCGTCCGCGACCCTCTTGGAGACCCAACTCCACACCTTGCCCGTTTCGTCAGGGTGCAGTGCGAGACGAAAGGTCACACTGTTTCCGTCGCGCTCCAGGATCTCTGCTGACGCGTACTCGCTGAACAACTGCGGCCAGGACTCGACGTCGTTGGTCATGGACCACACAAGGTCCATGGGCGCGTCTATGGTGATCGCGTTGTCGGTGTGCCCAGCCATCAGCGAGCCACCTCCACGAGGCGCCCGTTGACATACGTCACGACCTCTTGAGGCGTGGAGCCCTTCTCGACATCCCCGTCCGGTATCTCGATCCCGTACTCACGCTCGATACGGTTGACGAATTCCAGCAGGGCCAGTGAGTCGTAGCCGAGTTCAGCAAATTCCGTGTCAGCGACCGCCTTGCCGCCCAGGTCGATCTGCTCGTCGGCGCCGGCGCCGGCACGCAGGATCCTGATCACGTCCTCGACTGTAAACATTCTCTTCCTTCCTTTCTCTCGCCGTTTTCGTTTACTTCTTCACATTGCTACGGTTGCCAGCGCCAACCACGAGCGCCGAGGTGAATCCCCCGTATCCACGCGCGAGGATCAAGGCAGTCCTCGGTTTGGTCTGCCTCGGCCTGTCAAGCACCAGGTCGATCTCGCAGTCCGGGGCCACTCGTTCGAGCCCCGCACTGTGCGGGATCACACCGGAACTCAAGGCAAGAAGCGCGGTGGCGGTGTCCAGCACTGCTCCGCCGGCGTAGAGCCTTCCGGTCAAGGTTTTAGGCGCAGTTACCGGGACTCCGGCGGGACCGAACACCTCGGCAATCGCTCGCGATTCATCCAGGTCTCGCTCCTGCACTCCGGAGGCATCCGCGAAGACCATGTCCACCGCTTCGGAAGTGATCCGCGCGTCCGCGAGCGCCCGACGGATCACACCCGCCAAGGCTGGCGGGCGCGATGAGTCGGCCGGGGGATCGAATCCTGCGGCATAGCCAAGCAGTTCACCGTAGTGTTCAGCTCCCCGTGCTGCCGCAGCAGAGGCGGTCTCGACTACCAGCATGGCTCCGCCCTCGCCAGGGACGAAACCACAGGCGGAGGCGTCGAAGGGCAGGTAGGCACGGGTGGGATCGTCCTCGGTGGACAGGCCGCCCCCCGACATCTGGGCCACCAGGCCATAGGGGCACAGCGATGCGTCCGTGCCGCCGCTGAGCACCAACCGAGACCCCGTGTTCAGCAACCGGCGCGCCTGCCCGAGTGCGTCCAGGCCGCCTGCCTGTTCGCAGCAGATCACGCCACACGGCCCACGCATGCCGTGTTGGATGGAGACCTGTCCTGTCGTCGCGGCATAGAACCAGGCGATGGACTGGTAGGCACTCACCCAGGCTGGGCCCTGGAGGTAGAGCCTTTCCATCTCATGCTGGCCGAACTCGGTACCACCGGAGGAACTTGCCGTCACGACGGCCATCTCGTACTCAGGAAGATCCGCGGGATCCACGCCCGAGTCCTCAAGGGCGTGCGCCGCGGCCACCAGGGCGAAATGGGTGTAGCGGTCGGTCTGGGGAACTATCCGGCTCGACACCCCGTCCTCTGCGACGAAGCCAGGCACCTCCCCGGCCACACGCACCGGATATGACTCCGGATCAAATCGCATGATACGCCCGAGTCCACTCTTCCCGGCAAGCACAGACTCCCAATGCTGCTCGAGTCCGATACCCGTCGGCGCCACCACACCGAGTCCGGTGATCACGGCCCGCTCCCGAGGCCCAGTACCAAGGCCCGATGCTGTCATGCCGCTGCCCTCCCGCCGCTACTGGCTCCGCCCCGCACCATGGCGGTCTGGAACCCACCGAACCCGCTCCCGACGCTGAGGACTCGATCCATACGGTGCTCGCGTGCAGACACCGGTACATAGTCGAGATCGCACTCGGAGTCGGGGACGGTGAGATTCGCGGTCGGTGGCACGACCTGGTGCCGGAGCGCAAGGGCACAGGCTGCGATCTCCAACGAGCCGATGGCGCCTAGTGAGTGCCCAATCATCGATTTGATGGAACTCACAGGTACTTCATACGCGCGCTGTCCGAGACTCTTCTTGAAAGCGGCCGTTTCGTGTCGGTCGTTCTGCTTGGTGCCGGACCCGTGCGCGTTGATGTAATCAATGTCTTCCGGATTCAGCCGCGCGCGATCCAGGGCAGCCCGAATGGCCTCCGCCATCTCCCTGCCGTCCGGCTTGAGTCCGGTCATATGGAAGGCGTTACTACGCCCAGCAAAGCCCAGGATCTCTCCATATGTCTCGGCACCGCGGCGACGGGCGGCCTCAGCTTCCTCTATCACCATGACCGCCGCACCCTCTCCGAGAACGAACCCATCCCGCCGGCCGTCGAACGGCCGGGAGGCGTGCCGGGGATCCTCGTTGTTGGGTGTTGTCGCCTTGATCGCGTCGAAGCAGGCTGAGGTTATGGGCGACAGCGGTGCATCGGTTGCGCCGGCGAGTACCACATCAGCAGTGCCTTCCTCTATCAGCTGGACGCCGTATCCAACGGCGTCCAGCCCGGAAGTGCAACCGGTGGAGATCAGCGCAACCGGTCCTTCTGCAGCAGCCTCCCAGGCTACCTCCGCAGCGAGCGAACTCGGGACCATATACCCGTACAGATGAGGCACACCGTAGGTGTGGTCGACCAGCCACTGGTTGCCGCCGTCGGAGAGGACCGCGTACTCCTCTTCGAGACCCATGGTGCACCCCACCGCGCTGCCGACGCTCACGCCGACCCGGCTTGGATCGCCGCTCTGCAGATCGATACCGCTGTCGTCCATGGCTTCACGAGCTGCGACGACTGCGAACTGGGCAGCCCGGTCCATGCGCCGCGCTTGCTTCTGGGTCAGTCCTGCGGCGAGTGGGTCAAAGTCGCACTCAGCAGCGACCTGAGAGCGGAACTTCGAGGGGTCGAAGAGGCTGATTCGGCGAGTGGCGGTGCGCCCAGCTGAGAGAAGTTCCCAGTACGCCTCGCGGCCGACACCCCCCGGCGCGACAACTCCGACACCTGTGATGACCGCGCGGCGGGTCACCGCACACCACCGACCTCGGGGCTGCTCGCGTCCAGATGCACCGGCACCTCGGTGTCCACATGGCCGAGTTCAGGCCGTGGGGCGAGAGGCGACAGGTGGAAGACCGCTTCGGCCGGCTCTGTCCCAACGTTGAGCAGGCGATGCCGCATCCCGATGGGGACCAATAGGGAATCGCCTGGAGCGAGTGAAACCGGCTCGCCATCCAGGCTCATCTCCAGCCGCCCGCGAATGATGTGCAGGAACTCCTCTGAGTAAGGGTGGGTGTGCTCCGTCACGTACTCGCCAGGAAGCAGACGAAGCACACCTCCGAAGCCGGACGTGCAGCCGACGGTCTTCGGGCTGAGTGTGACCCGGATGTCTCCACCGCGCTTCGTGTTGGCCGCCACCGTTTCTGCGGCAACCTTGGCAGTCCCAGAAATGCTCACCTGCCACCGCCAAGGTTCTCGGCAACGGGCTTGGTCACAACTGAACCGCCGTGAGGCGTCCAACTGTAGAAGGGGACCGCCATGGCGTCCTTGGGTTCACGCCAGTCGGGATCGAAGGGCGAAATGAACTGGGCGAGACGGGTATTGATCTCCTGGTAAAGCGGATGGCTGCGCGCCCTGTACAAGTTCGGCGAAATGTCTGACTCTGCCTCGACCAAGTGGAAGTAGAGGTTGTGGAATGCGAACAAAGTTCGCCTCGACACCCCGATCATGTGTGGCAATTCGGAGCTGTCCGAATCGGTGAATACCTTGGCCACGTCCTCCGCGTCGGCGAGGTCCATCCTCGCCACAATCAGTGTTCGCTGCAAGATGCCCTCCTTGGCATGCTCTCGCTACCGACTTCATGCTGACGCGTAGCGTTCGAAGGACGCTCAAAATAGTCTGAAAGACTGCTGACGGCCGGCTGACGGCGTTCAAGCATGACAGCGGCTTGCCGCCCCCTTCGGGTTCGGCAAGCCGCTGTCATGCGTTATGAGGTGACGAGTTACCTCCGCGCACCGAAGTGCAGCAGCGAGTCATCGCTGCAACTATGCTCCACTGCCCTATCCAGCGGGTCGCGTTCGGACCATAGCCGCAGTAGAGCTTGTCTGATCAGCCGAGGAATCGTGTAGGCGGACTCCTGCAGGGTTCGTGACGACTTCGTGGGCGGCATGGGCAGCTCATCGACCAGATAGAGATCAACCAAGGAATCGAGCAGGGTCTCGAGATCCTCGCTGCCGGGCACCAAGTTCTTCAGATCGTCGACATGCCAATGGGTCTTCGCCCGGCCAGCCATGTGGCAAAGCAGCCGACGCTGTTCTTGTGAGAGATGCCGATAACTGGACTCGACTCTGCCTCCAAGAGAACACCCCTCCACCAGAATTTCAAGAAGCTTTGCAGTATTGCTATGAAGTCGGGAGGCCAGCCGGGCTGCCTGCCAGCCGGATCGGCTTGCCAGCTTCGCGGTGAGCGTTCGGATTGCCAGCGGCAGGCCTTCGCACATCCCCACTAGCTCTGGCACGACTTTGGCGTGGCTATCCCAGGACCATCCATCGGCAATAAGGTTGTGCAGTTCCAAGGCCTCACTCGAAGAGAGGCTAGGTATCTCGATGGATCGTCCGCTAGAAAGGCTCGGAACCCGATATCTACTGACAGCAATCACCGCACAGCCCGGTCCACCTGGTACAAACGGTTTCAGCTGCGAGCTCGTCAGCACGTCATCGATGATGACAAGGGCCCGTCGGTCGGCCGTCCAGCTGCGGAAGAGCCGACTGAGTTCACCGAGTTCCGACGGCAGCTCTTTCCGGCGGAAGCCACAGGAACTCAGAACCCCTGTCAGTACATCCGTGATGTCCGGTGGGCCGTCACCAACCTCTGAGAGATCGACGAACAGCTGGCCGTCGGGATAATGCTGGCGCAGCCGGTGCCCGGCGCGGACAGCAAAAGCTGTCTTGCCTACGCCTTGACGTCCGCGGACATCGACTACTCGAACTCCCGGATCGCTACCTCGCTCAGCGCTCAGGTAGCTCTGTATTTCGTGGAGTTCAGAAACACGTCCGACGAAGTCAGTCGTGTTGGCGGGTAATTGTGAAATTGTCACGCCGGAGGCAGTGGCGGCGACAGTCGGCCGGACAGCCGCCGCACTTCTGGTCGATTTTACGTTGTCCACGAGTATCTGCTGATGCATCTCTTGAAGCTCCGCCGACGGCTCCAATCCCAGTTCGTCCACAAGTCTGGCTCTCAGGGTGCGGAACACATCCAGGGCATCGCCTCGGCGACCGAGCATGCTCAAGGTACGCATTAGCAAGCCAGCGAATGCCTCATGCGTCGGGTGCAGCCAGAATGCCTCGGAGACCTCGTCCAGCATGGCTTCTTGCTGACCGATTTCAAGCATTAAAGAGAATCGCTTCTCCATGACATTCTTCCGCCGTTCCTCCAGCATGGTGGACCAAGCGGAGAGACGTCGACCACCGGCCACGTCAACCAAAGCCTGTCCCTGCCATATACGCAGCGCCTCCTTGAAAGTGCGCACCGCCTGCACCGTGTCACCGCTCCGCGACTCTCCCTGCCCTTGATCGGCAAGCCGTTCAAAGCGGTACGCGTCAACAGACTGCCGGCCCTCCAGCTGCAGTTCATACCCGCCCACTCTGGTAACAAGAGCGGGCGAGAACGAAATTGGTGGCGCAGCGAGTGGTAAACTCGTATGTTCTGTGACCAGCTGCAAGCGTTGGCGCAGCTGATAGATGTATGTCTGAAGAGTGGTGAGCGCTTTAAAGGGAGGGCGCTCTCCCCATAGCTCCTCGCAGAGCCGTTCCACACTGACCATCGAATTTGCACTCAGCACCAGCATGGCGAGCACTTGCCGCAATTTAGGAGCCGAAGGAGTCACATCCTCGCCGTCCCGACATACTCGCAACGGACCGAGAAGACTAATCTCGAGCACCCAATCCCCCTAGGATTTCGATCAAATTCGGACGTCACCCCGCTACTGGAATTCAATTCCCCAATAACGCGGAACAGACAGAACGACTTAGAGGACGCCTAATATAGAGATGCATTGATGCGCGGCATCATTTTTGTTTGCTTGCAGATATCAACCCGTCACAGCGGTCTTATGGTTTCTGACGCCCAGTGAGGACTGCCCGCCCCCCTGCTGGCGTCGTTCAACGCCCATCAGCAGTTCGGGCGGGGCCGTCCCCGTGTTACGAGAGGCCCGTGTCTACGGCGGTCGTGCTACTGGTGACGCGGTGGTTGCGCTTGGCGGCGCTACCCAAGACGTTCAGCGTCTCGTTCGTGACCAAGCACCGCCAGTTCACCACGCTGAGCGAGGCCGGCCAGCACGCGCTCCTGGACGAACTCGGCGCTCGGGCGCGCTGACCGGGCCGTATCCAGGTCGGCCGTCTCACTAGACTTGAAATCTTCCGACCCAGTGTCGATGCCGAGCGCATGGCATACATGAGGGTTGCGCATGAACCGTTCCCCACCGACAAGTTCATACGCACCCCCTACGAGCGCCAAGCGCGCCACAGCGCGAGGCCTCACGGCCGAGCACGCACAGCCCCCGATCGCAAAAACTACATCACGTGCCTCTGGAGATCAACGCATTGCTGGTTAAAGTTGCTGCTGTCGCTCCTTCCACAGCAGCGCGGGAGGCCCTGTGCAACGCCATATCGACGTCGAACGCCTGAAGCTAGTTCGGCGGATCCGCGACGTCCGACTGCAGGACATCGCCGAAGCCCTTGGCTACTCGGCACACACCCAGGTCAGTGCATGGCTGAAAGGTGATGCGACCCCGCCACCGGAAAAGCTGCCCGCTTTGGCAGAAGCCCTCGGTGAACACATCGACGACCTGTTTCCTCGGGATGGCGAACCCGACTTGGCGGACCTTAGGTGCGATGCAGGCATTCCGCGCAAGGATGTACCTGTGATCATCGGAACCCGGAGTTCCGTCCCGATCAGAAACGCTGAGCGCGGAAAGCGGAGGCTCGACCCGGCATTCGTGGGGCCGCTCGCTGATGCCTACGGGGTGAGCATCAACGAGTTGCTCGCCGCGCAAGACCGGTCCTTCGGTGGGAGTGAGACGGCAGAAACCAACCGACCGCCCGAGTTGCCTACCTCCCTCGCCGAGAAGATCAGTTACCTTCTGGGGCGCCTTCCTGAGGGCAACCGGCCTTCGGACGCAACCATAGCTGGCGCGATCAACGGCAAGGCTGGCGCTGACATCATCCGGCCGAGCCAGGTAAGGGCGCTACGCACCGGGCAGCAGCCGTCAGGAGAGGTTTTGGTCCACGTACCTGGAGCGGTCCTTCATGAGGGACTGTCCGCAGTCTTCGACGTCCCTGCGCTCTACTTCCAGTCCAACGACGAGATGGTTCGGCAAGTCGTCGAGACCATCCGCTTCCTCGCCCAGCGCGAGGATGTCGAGTTGCACCCCCGCGGGGCCGTGGAGGGACTGTCTGGTCCCATGCTGGCCAAGCTGAACGAACTGCTGGATGAAGCCCGCAAGGCCGAGGACATGAGGCGGCGAACCGTGGAGTAGCAGCTACCCCGGTCTTCTGGATCTCGCTCTGAGCTGCTCCAGGTTCCATGGAGTCCGATCTCAACTGGTGAGCGCGGTTTGCGGGGTTCGCTCCTGGTTCCGCCAGAAGGCTTTCTTGTTCTCGGCGGTCGGCACGTAGTTGAGGGTGGAGTGGAAGCATCCTTCGTTGCTACATGCCCCACTGGAACCTCGCCCGCTCGACCTGGTCGACGTCCCGACAGGCCAGGGCCCATTGCACCGCGATCAGCTCGGCTGTGCCGTTCAGAGCCTCGGCCATGGCGTTGTCGTACGAGTCGGCGACGCAGCCGACCGAGGCAGCGGCGTCCATATCGACGGACCGGTCGGTGTGCCGAATGGACGCGTATGGCCACCCGCGGTCGCTGTGATGAATAGACCCAGGATCGTTCTTGATGCGGCGCCTTCAGAGGGCTATCCCCATTGCGCCCAGGGGAAGTTCGGTGCGCATGTGGCTTGCGACTTGCCAGCCGACGATCACGCCGGAGAACACGTTCAGGACGAACGCCCCATACGCCCAGCCGGACCAGGTGCGGACATTCGTCATATCCGCCACCCAAAGCTGGTCCGGCCACGAGTCCGCGAAGTCGCGGCCGACCCGGCAGCTCCCATTAGGCGGACGGGGAGCTGACGGTGCCGGCACGGTGGTCCGGCGCCGTTGCCCATGGATCACGCCCTCCAGACCCAGCTCGCGCATCAGCCACCCGACGGTGCAGCAGCCCACACCGATGCCCTTGCGCCGCAGCGCGCGCGTGAGCCGCCGCGTCCCATAGGGCCGCCCGACTCAGCGTGGATCTGCTCGACCAGCGGCGTCAGCTGCTCGTCGCGGAGTCGGCGGGCCGACTTCGGCCGCTTCCTGCCGGCATTGCCCGTGCGTGCGCCTCGGCCTGGCGGACCCAGCCGCGCAGGGCTTCCTTGTCGATGCCCAGGCCCTTGGCGACGTGCGTGATCGACCGGCCGGCTTCGACAAGATCGAGGACCTTGCGCCGGAACTCGGCCGGGTAACTACGGGGCACGGAAGCCTCCTTGAGTCTCTGGAGCATCATCTGTCCAGCAAGGCGACTCCACCAGACCCGGGGCACATCAGGGACTCCACAAAACCGGGGGCAGCTCAGAATCGTTCAATTCGCGACATTTATCAAACGTTTACCCACCTGTCCTTAGCTGCTGGCACTCCCCGGACGCATGACGCGCCAGTGGATGACCAGCAGGGAGCAGCCATCCGTACGCGAGTGAAGCTTTCGTCAGCCAGGATCACCGCGCTCAGGACTCTGTGCCTGGCCGCTTCGACGGCCAACCGTTCAGGGCAGCAGATCAGCGGAGACCGTGGCTCCGACGCAGTCGAAGAACGCGAAGATCAACAACTTCGCGACGTGCGTCTTCACGGCGGAGACGCCGGGATACCTGATGTCGTCGACCATCGCCGCATCGGGAATCGTGGCTCGTGGCCCGGTGTCGGACGCACCATCGCGCACAATGGACACAGGCTGCAGTGAACGTGAAGAGGTTTCATCGCTGGATTCAGTGTGTCAGCACCGAGGGGCAGGGTTGTTCGCGTCGAGAAGGCTGCGGGAGCTTCGCAGGAACTGCGAAGCAAGGCTCAGCAGCCTCCCACTGCCCACACCTTTCACAATCGAAGGCTTAGTGGCAAACGTCGAGCAAGCACGTGGCAAGCAGCTTCGCTTGGTTGCCATCCAGGAATCCGAGGACATGCGCAGAGCCTGTGGGCTTCGAGCCAAGCTCAAAGACTGCACGTTCATTTTGTACCGCCCTAGACCGACACAGTCTCAGACAAACCATTTAATTCTTCATGAAATTGCCCATGAGTGGCTGGGACACTCCACCACGCTCACGACAAATGAGCTGGAACAGCTCATCCCGGACCACCTTCACCAGTTAATCCAGCGGTATGGCAGAGACGCAGAGATCCAAGCCCGCGCCCGCTACGGAACTGTGGAAGAACAGGAGGCTGAGCTCGGCGCATATGTGATCGAGCAACTGGTTTCCCGAAGCCGGGCCCCGGCAGTCGGAAACGATGTCATCAGCCAGCTGGAGCACACGCTGATCCACCCGGTTGCCCCACCACCACACATCCGCACCCAGCACGATCAGGATCCCCAGCCGTGACCCTCATTGATGACCTCAACTACTTCGCAGCAACGGCCATGACGGCTGTTGCTGCGTGGCGTGCGCCAGCTGTTTTGCGCCACGGGGACACTCAGCGGCGCGCGTTGTGGGGCTGTTACAGCGGATATGCTGCAGCTTCCTGGCTCAAGTCCCCCATCGGGGCAGATGCGATGCGGCTCGTACCGATCGCGGAAGTAGACGTGCTCTTACAGGAGTACCTCGGCACCGCCGCCATCGCGTCGATCATCACCTACGTATCTGCCAATTACGGTAGACACCATCCGACAACCTCGCCGCGGCACGTGATGGCCTCCCACCACATTGCCCGGCTCTCGCCTCGCGTGGCCATCGGCGTCGTAATCGCACTGACAGTGGTCTTCTTCACTGCCGTCGACCGGACCGAATCGAACTCGTCAACTGACTTCGCCGCTGCCCACATCGGTGAGTGGGGCGCCGCTCTCTTTTTGTCAATCCTATACGTGTACTTGGCGGCCAGCTGCATCGTTACGGGTTATCAGTGCGCCAGCGCTGCTCGACGGGCGGAGTCCCGCCTGCTGCGCATAGGCCTCGCCCTCATAGCGACTGCAATGGGGATTGGGCTGTCCTACGTGATCACCCGCACAACCTACCTGTGGACCGCCGTGGCCATTCCCACCAGCCGATCCGCTGCGCCTGCGATCACGCACATCACAGCAGCCATGACGGCGACCCTGTTGGTGGTCTTCGCTGCCGGCGGCAGCATCCCTGCGGCCACCGCAGCGACTGCCCGGTGGTCCACGATACGCCTGTTGGCAGGCTTGTATCCCCTGTGGCGGGACCTAGTCGAGACGTTTCCGGATGTGTCATTCCACCAACGTCTCGGCCAGGCAAGGCTAGCTCCTATTTGGCGCGAGCTCACGGACTGGTCCCTGCCCCTCAGCGTGCGGCTCAGCATCCGTGTGCATACCCTCGCTGACGCAGTCGAGCAACTACGGGACTATGCGCCGCCGGGCTTGTTCCACGCCGCAGAGGACGTTGTCGAAGAGTCCGATGCGGACTGGTCCAACCCTCGGGCGGCAGCCGAGGCGTTGTACATCAAAGCAGCTCTGCAGGCTGTTGCTCATGGACGATACACGAGCGGCTCGTCGGAACCCCTGCCGAAGAAACCGCTAGCCACCACCGAGGACGAAGCACGATGGTGGGCCCAAGTACAGCGCGAGTACGCAGCCATATACCCGCAACAGGCCGAAGAGCTCCTGCGCGCTATCTACTCAGCATCCCATGCAGCATCACGGCTGCCAGAGGGGTCAGGGAAAGCGCAATCCATAGACCAAGATGCAGTATCCAACAGCCCGCAGGAGTAGTGGCGTTAGGCTCAGTAGAGGCCGATGACAGGGAGTGATCGCTACATGGACCGCAAGAAGGCCCTTGCCCATATCGCCGCCATCCGGGCATCCAGTGACATGGCGTTGAAACCTGCCGAGTTAGATCAGCTGTGGGCAGTGCTGCCGACCGTTCGCCCTGAGGAGATCCTAGGCATGTGGAAGGGAACCGGGATCACCACCGGACACCGAGTGGAGAGCCTGCTGGCCCAGGCCAACTGGTATGGCAAGACCTTCCATTCCGTTGATCATGTGGAGCCTCTGATTTGCCGTGACGAGCACGGCGCGCTGTTCTCGGACGCCGAGCTGGCCAAGGGCGAAGCGAGCCTGTGGGCAGTGGAGTTCCGCGGGGAGACGACTGCCACGATGGTGTATGACGGCCAGCCTGTACTCGACCACTTCAAACGAGTCAGCGACAACACCCTCCTGGGTGTCATGAACGGCAAGAACGTCCTGGATGAGGGACAGCACTTCTACTTCATCCTCGAACGCGTCTAAAAGCACCCCTACTTGTCCTGACGATGCCCCACGCAGGCAACGCCCCATGCCCTCCTGGTCGGCGCTCACAGCTGGCACTACCCCAAGGAAGACGTAAGTGCGGATACAAGCAGCGCTGGTGGAATCCCCCGGCGGCCCCTTCACCCTCCAAACTCTCGATCTCGATGCGCCGCGGCCGGAGGAAATCCTCGTCCGGATCACCGCCAGCGGCATCTGTCACACAGACCTCAGCATGCGGCAGATCTGGCCCCGGGAACGTCTTCCCATGGTCTTCGGCCATGAAGGTGCCGGCGTCGTCGAGGCCGTGGGAGACGCGGTGACCAACGTCGCCCCCGGCGACCACGTCTGCCTCACCTACCGAAGCTGCGGCACCTGCGAACCATGTACGGCAGGGAGTCCGGCGTACTGCGAGCTCGCCGGTGCCCTCAATGCCGCCGGTTCCCGTCCCGACGGCAGCACCCCTCTCTCCCACACCGACGGCACCCCGGCCTACGGCAGCTTCTTCGGCCAGTCCGCGTTCGCGACTCACTGCCTCACGACCGAAAGCAACACCATCAAGGTCCCCGCGGACCTACCCCCAAGTGTGGTAGCACCGCTGGGGTGCAGCGTCCAAACCGGCGTCGGTACCGTCCACACCGTCCTGCAACCGCGACCGGGGGCCGCACTGGCCGTTTTCGGAGCCGGCAGTGTCGGCCTGAGCGCCATCATGGCAGCGGTCGCCGACGATCACACCGTCATCGCCATCGAGCCCCTCGCCGCACGCCGCGCGCTGGCGAAGGAACTCGGCGCCACAGTCGCCATCGATCCCACGGCCGAGGACGATGTGGTGGCGGCTGTCCGCGACCTCACCCACGGCGGGCCGCACTATGCCATCGACACCACCGGTCAACCTGCCGTGGTGTCCCAGGCTCTCCACGCCCTGCACAAACAGGGAACACTCGCGCTGGTCGGCATCGGCAGCGCGCAGTTCGACACCATGACCGTGATGACCAAAGGACTTACCATCCGAGGCGTCACCGAGGGCGACGCCATCCCCGCCAAGGCCATCCCACAACTGATCCGCCTCCACAAGCAGGGCAAGCTCCCACTCGAGAAACTCATCACCGAATTCCCCTTCACAGAAATCGAAACCGCCGCCGAGGCCGCGATAGCGGGCCGCGTTGTCAAACCCGTCGTCACCATCGGTTGAAGTCTCGATCCATCCACGCCGGCTTTGGGAGTGATCTCATGGGGCTGGCGGGGCGAGACCCGATGCGGCTAAGAGCGCCTGGCAGTAGGGGTGAAGCGTTGGTGGTGGACATTCCGGAAACAGAACAGGTACGAGCCGCAGTGATCACGGAGTTGTCTACGCTCAGTGATCAGTAGCGGCTGGCGACTCGGGGTTCAGCCCTCGCGCAGTTCGTTGAACCCGAGCAGCATCGCGTCGACGGCGAAGGCGAAGCGTTCCTTGTCGTCCACTCCTGCTCGGTCGCGTGCAGCCTTGGTGATGAGCGGATATCGCTCGGTCGCCAGCTGGGCCAGCCAGCCTGTGCCGCCCGCTTCGTGTGCGTCGACGGCAAGTTGTGCCTCCATGACGGTGTGCCCGATCGTGAACACCGTCACTGCGTTGAGGGCGTGCAACGCGCGACCGAGTGGAAAGCCGTTGTCCGTCAGCATGCGCAGGCACGCCTCGATGTCGTCGAGTGTCGCCTGGGTGACCGCTGGGCGAGAGGCGGCGAGCGGGAGGACGGCCGGGTGCCGCAGCAGGCCCTTGCGCAGCGCCTTCGCGTACTCACGCAGCGCCTCCCGCCAGTCGGCGGACTTGTCCATCGCCGGTGCAGCAGCTCTGAACACCTGCTCCACCAGTCCGTCGAGCAAGGCGGCCTTGTTCGGGACGTAGTGGTAGAGCGTCATCGCCTCGACGTCGAGCTGCTCACCGAGTGAACGCATCGTCAGGGCCTTAAGCCCGCTGCGGTCCACCAGGTCCAGTGCCGCGTCAAGGATTCGTTGCCGGCTCAGTCCCACGCGCTCGCCACGGCCGCGCCGTGCGCCCGGCTTCTCGGCCGTCATACGTCGCCCCACCTCTCCACCCCGAGCGTTGACATTCTTACAAGGTAAGACAAGAATCGACCCAGACGATACTTACGTTGTAAGAATCCGAATCCGTTTCCTCGACACCGCAGGAGCTGGAGATGCCCTCCACCACCGCCCTCGGCAACAAGCAGGTCGTTCTCGGCTTCATCACCGCACTCAACGACCGAACGAGCCAGGACTGGGTGCGGTATCTCGCGCCGGACGTCATCGACCACAACAAGATCATTTTCGGTGAAGAGGAAGCACCCGGCGCTGCGATTGAGGGCTTCCGGCAACAGCTCGCCGCGTTCAGCGCCGAGCACCCGGACGATGGCTTTCGCCTGGAACAGCTCATCGCCGAGGGCGATGATGTCGTAGCCCGGCTTCGGGTGCGCGCCGTCCACACCGGGTATCGCCCCCGGACACCCAAGCCGACCGGCCGACGCTGTGACGTCGAACAGATCTGGATCTTCACGGTACGCGGCGGCCGGATCGCTGAGATCCGTGCTGTGAGCGACCGTCTCGGCATGTTCCTCCAGCTCGGCTGGGACTAGCCGAGCGGGAACTGAAGCAGCGTGTCAGAGCAGGCACGAGCCGCAGTAATCATGGAGTTTCTACGCTCAGTGATCACCGGAGGGGCCGTGCCTGTCTTGCCAGCGTGCCTGCTCGAACCCCTGTGGGACCAGTTCTCAGCTCTCCTGCCCGAGCACGTGGACAGCCACCCGCTCGGCTGCCACAACCCGCGCATCGCGGACCGCGTGGTCTTCGAGCACGCGATCGCCGCTCTGATACACGGCTCCGGCTACGAGCGGGTCGCCAGCCCCGGCTGCTCAGACCGCACGATCCGACGCCGGGTCAAGTACTGGGCCCAGCTGGGAATAGCCGAGCAGCTGCACGCTCTGGCGCTACAGGCGTACGACCGGATGATCGGCCTTGAGCTGGACGAGCTGTCCGTGGACGGCTGCATCACCAAGGCACCCTGCGGCGGCGAGACCGCCGGGCGCTCCCCGGTCGACCGAGGTAAGCAGGGTCTGAAACGGTCCGTAGCCACCGAAGCCCGCGGCATTCCGCTAGGCATAGTCTCAGCCGGGGCCAACCGACACGACTCACCGCTGCTCGTGCCCACTCTCAAGGCAGCGAAGGAGCAGGTCGGGCCCTTGCCCGAGCAGACCAACGTCAACTTGGACCGAGGCTACGACAGCAACAAAACCCGCACCGCACTGACAACGCTCGGCTTCACCAGCGAAATCGCCAGCAAGGGCGTCCCTGCCCCGATCCAGGCCGGCAAGAGGCGGGTCGTCGAGCGCAGCCACTCGTGGATGAACGGCTTCGGCAAGCTCCGACGCTGCACCGAGAAGCGCAGCCGGGTCGTCGACTTCTACCTCTACCTGGCCGCCGCAATCGTCACGCTACGTATGCTCATCCGCCGCGCCACCCCGCTCTACCGCTGGGCCAACCGCCCCACTACCAAGAGGCTCAACTGATGCCTACCGCCGGGCGTTCTAAGAGGGCGGTTCGTGAGTTGAGGTCCGTTTCGAGGTGAGGTTGGGGCATGGCTGCTGGTCGCGGGCCTTCGTCGGTTACAGCTTCCTGGCGAAGTTGCCGGTATCGATCTCGGTCAGGATGCCGAGCTTGACCAGGCGTTTCAGCTTGGCGCGAGTGCCTTCGATGTTCTTTGGCAGCAGTTCGTGGTCGAGGGCTTCGCAGACATCGCGGGCCCGCAGCGGGCCACTGGCCTGGTTGAAGACGGCGAGGATGTGGGGATAGTCCGGGTGATCGGGCAGTTCGGGTGAGGTGGCCTGGGCGGGAAGCCGGTCGGCGAGGGCGGTGACGGTCTTCCGGGTGATCGCCAGGTGCTCGAGGTGGGTCTCAGCCTCGTGCAATCGCCCCTGCAATTCCGTGATCTGGGTGCGGAGACCGTCGGCCAGGGCCCGGGCGGCATCCTCCTGGAGGCCAAGCGCGTCGAGCAGGGGCTCGACGTTCACACTGTCACCGCCTCGCGCCAGGTGGGGGTGTTCGCACCGGTCAGGCGGCGGGCCATGACATGGCTCATCGCCCAGTAGACGCGGGAGGCGGAGGAGGAGGGGCGGTGCTCGTAGTCGCGGACCAGACGCCGGTGCAGTATCAGGATCCCGTAGGTCTGCTCGACCCTCCACCGCTTGGGCAGCGGAACGAACCCCGCATCCTGCGGGTTGCGTTCGACGATCTCGACGTCGATGCCCAGGCCGGCTCCATGCGCGACGACCTGGTTTTTGAAGCCTTGGTAGACCAGGGCCTTGCGGACGGTGCCGCCGGCGTGCTCGGCGACCTGCTCCAGCAGTGCGATGCCCGCGGCGTTGTCGTGGGTGCTCGCGGCCAGCACGATGACGGCGATGACCAGCCCGAGCACGTCGACGGCCAGGCCCCGCTTGCGGCCCGGCACCTTCTTCGCCGGATCCCGGCCGGTCGTCGTGGCGGGGACCCCGGCGGCCGCATGGACACTCTGGGTGTCCAGCACCACCAGGGTCGGGTCCTCTAATCGCCGGGCCCGCTCACGGACCTGGCAGCGCAGGAGCTCGTGGATGACCTGGTCGGTACCGTCGTCCCGCCAAGCCGCGAAGTAGTAGTACGTCGCGCTCTTCGGCGGCAGATCGTGCGGCAGGTAGGCCCACTGACACCCGGTCCGGCCCTGGTAGAGGATGGCGTTCACGATCTCCCGCATCGCATAGGCGCCCTGGTGGCCGCTGACCGAACGGTGCCGGTCCTTCCACCCGGCGATCACCGGCTCGATCAGCGACCACTGCTCGTCCGATAAGTCACTTGGGTACGGCTTGCGTTCACTCACTCCGCCACACCAGCAGATCACCGGCTGCGGACCGGCAGATTCCGCCCGTGCCCACACCATCAGGCGACGACAGAGCCACCCAAAGACTCACGAACCGCCCTCTAAGGCGGGGTCCCTGGTGAGCGCTTCGCGCCGCTGGGTCGGCCCAATGGAAGACCTGCCGAAGAAGATCGGCATGGGCGCTGGCTGAGCGGCTGCAGTGGCTGCTGAAGGCTCGGCGGGGAACATGAGCCAGCCGACTGTGCGAGGTGCGCGGCTACGCGCTCAGCCACCTTGGCTGCCCGGACACCGCGCTTGCGGTTGACGAATCGAAGGCGGAGAAGAAGGCAGACGTCGGTTAGGGCGGCCTTCCAGCGCTGCGGGCTGGCAGGGGGGCGCAACTGCCAGCCGTGGCCTCGGTCGTCGCTCCACCCCCGTGGCGACCGCGCCCTTCGACCGCGCGCGTCCTCTGCAATCTGAAGCCAGATAAGCAGCCATGGCGGCTTATCCCAGGTCTTGAAGGAGCTACTCCTCCTCGTTGATCAACGCTGGCCTGTGTTTGGAACCGGCCGCTACACCATTGACTGTCCGCAAGGATTGGAGTCGGACGGCCGGCTCGCCGCATGCGAGACCGGGCCGCCCTCCTACTCCCCGCAGTTCAGAGCCGCAGATCGACGTGATACTCGGTGATCCAGGTCTCGAGCTGGATCATCATCTCCATGCTCGCTCGCTCCACCCAGGCGAAGGCGCCGCTGGGTGCACCCTCGGCGGACAACACCGCCTTGGTCGCCTCGACGTCCAGCAGTGAGGTGATGGCCGAGCCGGGGTCCGTTGCCAACTCGGTGAAGCGCGATCGCACGAAGTCCCCGTACGCCGCCTCTTGCGTGGTCGGGTATGCGCTCTTGCGCCGGTTGAGTACGGGCTCGGGGAGCAGATCCCCGACCGCGGCCCGCAGCAGACTCTTCTCCTGCCCGTCCACCCGCTTCATCCCGGCCGGCACGTTATAGACGTATTCGACCAAAGCCCGATCACAGAACGGCGGCCGGAGCTGGACACCGTGCGCCATGCTCATCCGGTCCGCCCGGTCCAAGTGGGTGGGAGCCCAGCGGGTCAGAGCAAGGTAGGTCACCTCACGGGCCCGTCGCTCCTCCGGACTCTCACCCACAACGTGCGGCACCTCAGCGAGCGCGTCGCGGTAGTGCTGATCTGCGTAATCCATGAAGTCGAGCTCCCTGCGGAGCGAGAGGTCCACAAGCGAGCAGCCGAGACCGCCAGCCGCAGCATTGTGCCCCCGCTCGAAGGAGACCCATGGGAAGGTCTCGGAGTTGCTGTGCTGCGGGTCGTAGGCCCAGAAATAGCCATTGAACACCTCGTCCGCTGTCTCACCGGAAAGCACCGCCGTGATCCCCGAACGGCGGAGCGCCTTGAAGAAAAGCAGCAAGGAGGCGTCCATGTCTCCCAGTGGAGACGGTGCATCCTGACTACGCAAGGCTGCCGCGTGTGCCTCGTGATCGGCGAGCAGCGCTGTATCAAGCAGGATCTCTGTGTGCTCGGTGCCGATATGGCGAGCCGCAAGCTCGGCGTACGGCGCGTCCGGCGTGGCCCGCATCGTAGGGTGCGGTTCAAAGTTCTCCGTGTACCCAGAAAAGTTGACCGAGAAGCTCCGCAACGATCCTGGATGCAGTCCCTGTGCCTGTGCCTGCTGAGCGAGTGCCGTGAGTGCGCTCGAGTCGATTCCTCCGGAAAGCATTGCTCCGACTGCCACGTCCGCGCGCAGGTGGGCGGCTACGGAGTTCGCCAAGAGCCGGCGCACCGTGGCGACGGTTTCGCTGAGGCCGTCCGTGTGCGGTCGGGCAGGCAGCGACCAGTACCGCGACTGACTGCTGCCCGACCGACGTATGGAAAGCAGGTGCCCCGGCAGCACTTCCCGGATACCACGGAACACGCTCGTGCCCGGCTTGCGGCTGTGGGCGAACAGCTCACGCAGCCCATCGGCGTCCACCACCGGATCGACCGCCGGATGGGCGAGCAGTGCCTTGGGCTCCGAGCCGAACAGCACACCGGATCCTGTCAGGAAGTAGGACAGCGGCTTGACGCCAAGCCTGTCCCGCGCCAGAAGCAGCTCCTGCCTCCGGACATCCCATACAGCCAGAGCGAACAATCCTTCGAGATGGGAGAGGAACTCGGACCCCCACTCCACATAGGCATGCAGCGTCACCTCCGCGTCCGAACGTCCGGTGAACCGATGGCCTCGTGCCACCAGCTGGTCCCGCAGTTCAAGGTGGTTGGTGATGGCCCCGTCCAGGGTTGCCACCGCTATCGGTCCGTTGTCGCCCACAAAGACGACTGGCTGCTGTCCGTGCTCCAGATCGATCAGTGCGAGGCGCCTGTGAGCCAGAGCTGCTGGTCCATCAGCCCATTCCGCCGCACCGTCAGGTCCGCGGTGGGCCAGCGTGGCTGCCATGTGGCGGACCGTTCCGGTTTCATGTGAAAGATCCCGCTCGAAGTCCACCCAACCAGCTATTCCGCTCATGCCAGTTCCCTTTCGTCGGGCACAGTGTTTGTCGATGGAGTTGCCTTCAGGCACTCGGGGTCCCGAGACAGCACTTCCACCAGTGACAGGCCGCAGCGGGCTACCGCATCACTGAAGTCGGTGAAGCCCGGCTCGGACCCGTGGTCGACAGTGATCCCAAGGCGACGCTGCGCCGCTGCGCCATAGCGCCGGTAGAGCTCCACGTACCCCTGTGCTGTGGTCTCGAGGTCCGGCACCAGCATGAAGCGCACCGGCCGCCGCAGGCCGCGCCAGGTCAACTCGCCGTTGGCGCCGCCCGCGAAGTTGTAGCGCCACGGGCTGCCGGTAGCCACTACGAGCTTCTGGCCCAGGCGATGGACCCCGGCAGGGACGATGTACGGGTGGCCGGTGCGACGGCCGGTGAAATGCAGCAGTGCGAGGTGCTCCGCGATCGGTCCGGGATCTGGTCGGGAGAGAAGCTCGCACATCTGCGCGTTGGCCGTCTTGCGCTCTGCGCTGTCGGGGAGAGCGCGCTCGATGACGGGTTTCACGACACCACCACCGCGATGGCGGTCAAGATGCAACCGATGACAGCAAAACAGGTCCGCATCAGGTGCCAGTTGCGCCACTGAATCCGTGGATCCTGCCAGTCCGGCCCGAGATCCTTCGGATCGGTCTGCTTGACCCGGCGGTTGATCGGTACATTCTTGGATTGCGACACCACGGCCACGCCTACCAAACACACCGCTGCTGCCGCAAAGACCACCCGGGGGGTGCCCGAACTCCGGACCGAGGAGACCAGGTCGATCAATGCGGAGCCACTGACGATGAAAGGCATGATCCGGTCGTAGCGCCGACCAAGCAACTTATGGGTGACTACATACCGATCCGGGGTCATCGCAATCAGCGCGGGCATCACGCTGATCGCAACGGCGAACAGCACACCTGCGACGATGCCTGTTCCGACAAGAGCCAACACCCTTAGTGTCGCCTCCATCACTGCCTGCACAATGCTTTCCTCCGCTCAGTTCTCAATCTGGAACCACAACTCCGAGCTTCACGCGAGCAGGTGGTGCATCAATCGAATCCGTCTGAGTGCAGACACAGGGTCCACCGTCGTCACCCCAGGCTGCTTCGAGCGCTGAAGTGTGTCATCGCTCTGGATGAACAACATCGAAGGAGCGGGAATGACTGATGAGACAACCGACGTACTGATCGTGGGCGGCAGCATGGTGGGCCTGGCGCAGGCGCTGTTCTTGGCCGAGCAAGGTATCCGCCCGATTCTGGTGGAACGGCACTCTGAGGTGTCAGCACACCCCCGCGCCCAAGTTGCCAACCGCCGGACCATGGAAATCATGCGGGCGCTTGGCCTGGAGGAGGCGATCCGCGCTCGCGAGACGCCGCATGCGCAGTATGGCGAAATCCTGCAGGTCGACTCCCTCGTTGGTTCGGAACTCGGCTGGTTCGAAGGACTGTTCCGGAATGATCCCGATGATGTGGCGGTCACAGGCTCGACGCTGATCGGGCAGGACCGCCTGGAGCCGATCCTGCTGGAGCGTGCACGGGAACTCGGAGCGGAGATCCGCTTTTCCACGGAGCTGGTCTCCCACGAGCAGGATGCCGAAGGTGTCACCGCAGTGCTGCGGAACCTCAAGGACGGCTCACAGCATGCCGTCCGAGCCCAGTACGTTGTGGCCGCCGACGGCTCCCGGGCCCAGATCCGCAAGGAATTGGGCATTGGCGCCCATGGGCAGGGCGTCTTCGGTCGCCAGATGAGCGTGATCTTCCGAGCGAATCTTGATCCATACGTCGCAGGCCGGAAGTTCTTTCTGTGCTTCGTCAACAACCCAGCGATCAAAGGTGTCCTGGGCAGGGCAGGCAGCTCGGAGTCCCATCGATGGGTACTGGCGCCCAGCCTGATGCCGGAGGAAAGCCACGAGGAGTACAGCACAGACGAATGTGTGGCGCTGGTTCGTGCTGCGGTTGGTGTGCCCGATCTGGCTGTCGAGGTGGAGTCCTCGACAAGTTGGGAAATCGCCGCATCAGTCGCTGACCGGTTCCGGTCCGGTCGGGTGCTGCTGGCTGGTGACTGCGCCCATGTCATGCCGCCCACGGGTGGTTTCGGCGGCAACATGGGAGTGCAGGATGCCCACAACCTGGCCTGGAAGTTGGCCTTGGTGCTCCGCGGGCAGGCCGGACCCGAACTGCTGGAAAGCTACGAAACGGAGCGGGTCCCGATTGCCGAGTTCACTGTGGAGCAGGGCATCATCCGTTACCTGCAACGCAATGGACTGGATCAGGATCGTGCATCACACCACCAGCCGGAGACGACGGTACTGTTCGGCCACCTCTACCGGTCGAATGCGGTGCTTGCTGAACCAGGCCCCGACAGCCTCGCACCGGTCGAAGACCCCGCTCTTCCCTCAGGACGCCCTGGCACCCGCGCTCCGCATCTGATGCTCTGCCCGGAGGGCCAAGTCGTTGCGCTACACGACCTGATGCGAGGCGGCTTCTGGCTTTTGGCCGGGCCGGACGGCGGGGCGTGGAAGCGAGCCGCCGACATCGTCCGCATCGATACTGGGCTCCCTCTCTCCTTCCACCTAGTCGGATCGGCCGAGTCGTCCAAAACAGTCGAGAAGTTCACCACGCAGTATGGAATCGGGGCATCCGGTGCTGCGCTCATACGCCCTGATGGCTTTATTGCCTGGCGTACGGCGATCCTCCCGGATGACGCTGTCGAGGTCCTCACTAGCGTCTTCGACCGCTTGCTGTCACGCACGCACGATTAGTCCCGCAGCAGCAGTGGGTCCCGGTTCATGTAGCGGACCGGGACCCATGGCCTTTCTTGCCTTCCAGGAACAGGATGACCCGGCCCTGGAAGGAGTTCGATTAGTCGTGGGCCAGTATCCTGCGGATTGCCTCGGTCAACGCCAGCCCGTGCTCGCCTCCGGTCCGCCAGCACACGAATCCGTCCGGCCGGACTAGCACCGCCCCCCCCTCTGGCAAACCGTAGCGCCGGCGGAACTCTCCGTCCTGGTCATTGAACCGTGCACCAGGGCCGATCACATGTACTTCCAGAGGCGGGAGGCCAAGCCGCGCCGCAGAACTGGCCATCGCCTCAGCCCACGGACCCGCCGTGGAGTCGGCGAGTAGAGTGAAGCCCTTTCCGAACAGGTCGATCGTGGTCAGTTGGCCATCCGGGCCATCGATGACCACGTGGGGTGCACGCGCTCCTGGCTGAGCGCTCGGCTGCTCAGCATCCTCGAAAATCCCCGTGGGCTTTACGCCTTCCTGGATGAAGGCACCGGCCTGGTAACGGTAGCCGAACGTCACGGTTGCCTCATCCAGTAGCTCGGAGGCTACTTCCTCGAATTCCTTGCCTTGACGCACCGCGAAACGGAGCATTGCCTGCTTAACGGTCTGCTCCGCTATGGGACGCCGCTCGGCGTCATAGCTGTCCAGCAGCCCCGGCCCCGCAGCGCCTGACAGCACCATGGAAAGCTTCCAGGCAAGGTTGTAGGCGTCCTGAACTCCCGTGCTCGCGCCGAAAGCCCCTGTGGGTGGCATCACGTGCGCGGCGTCACCGGCGATGAAAACCCGGCGGGTGACGAATGCATCCGCGACCCTCGCGGAGATGTCCCAGGCCGGCAGGTCGGTGGACTCGACCTTCACTGGCAAGTCGGGCACGCCGACCGCAGCCCGGATCACTGAGGCACACCGCTCTTCGGTGAAGTCCTCTGCCCGCTCTCCCTTGTCCGGGAAGAACGACACGTTGATGACCCACCGCCGATCGTTGTCGATGGGGATGATCGTTCCGCGCACTTCGGGGTTATTGACGTATGCCGCAATGATCCGTCGCCCGCGCAGAGCCTGCTCGAGATCGGCTTCGAAAAAGATGCTGACTAGGTTGGTGAGAGTGCCGCGGCCGTGGGCACCGATGCCGACCATCTCACGTACGGGGCTGCGACTACCGTCCGCGGCGATCACGTACTCCGCATAAATTTCTACGGTGTCGCCAGTGGTGAGGTCCCTCGTACGCACCAGCACGCCGTCGGAGGTCTCGGTAATTTCCTCGGCTCGGGTGTTGAAGCGCACGTCCGCGCCGACTTCGACCGCCCGGGTCCGCAGGATGGGCTCCAGCTGGTTCTGATCGATCAGGGTCCACTGGGTGGGGCTGATACGGCTGATGTCCTCAGGCGATGCGTTGGGCATCCGCACGCGCTCCTGGCCAGCGAGCGACTCGACATGAATCAGCTCGCTGTTGCCGGAAATGGGCGAACGCCCGGCACGCACCCTCTCCTCCATCCCAACCGCGCGGAAGAGCTCCATGGTTCGCGGGTTGATGGCACGTGCCTTGGGGTGAGTGGAGGTGTCCGGATGCCGCTCCACCAGCATGCTCCGCACCCCGTGCTCCGCTAGGAAGACGGCGGCGGAGAGCCCGGTGAGGCCCCCACCGACGATCAGTACCGGCACCTTGTGCTGTGTCATGACCTTCTCCTCAGGTTCGTGATCCCCTGCCCTTCCGGATATGCCGTCTGGCTTGCACCAGTGCACAGCGGGGGTCCTTCCCGAGCCTCTCCGGTGGGTTTCAAGCAGGGCTCTAACAGGGCTCGAAGAACGCTGAAGTCACACCGATGCCACATGGAGAACCCACAAGGGCCGCCTACCGGCGGCATCGGCAGGCGGCCCCTTGGGACAGAGCGCTTTCGCGCTGCTGTCAGTGGCCCACCGCGTTCGGGGGATGTTGCGGTCGGCCACGTCGAGAGATGGCCGTGGTCAAGTGCATCGGGCCCGACCGCCCGGTATGCACGGCTCCGCTGAGCCGCCTAGCGGGTAGTGACCCCGGCGCATCACGAATGAACGGGTTCAGATGACCTGGAAGTTCGCCATCATGGCCATGTCTTCGTGTTCGAGGTTGTGGCAGTGGAGCATGTACCGACCGCGGTAGCCGTCGAAGCGTGCCAACACTTCCACCACCTCCCAGGGGCGAACGTCCACGGTGTCCTTCCACCCCGCGTCCGCTGGCTGGGGAGGGCGGCCGTCCCTCGACAGCACCTGCAAGCGAGCAAGATGCACATGCACCGGGTGGTGGAAGTCGCTGGTGAGGCGCCACCGCTCCACCGTTCCCAGCTTGGGGGTGGCCCAGCTTTCCGACGGGGTGAACGGTCGCCCGTTGATGGTCCACATGCCGTCAGCATTCATCCGGAAATCGAAGCGCCGCGTCGTCGCCACTTCGTTCGGTTGCAGCCGCTCCAACTGCACGAGCCTGGTCGGAATCGGCACAAAATCCTTGGCACGACGGGTGACCCGGAAGCGCAACACCTGCCCCATGGCGCCAGAGGCAAGCGTATTCACCATTGTGACCTCGGCCCCGGGAGCGAGGTGGGAGAAATCGACCACAAACTCGAAGCGCTCGGCCGGAGTAACGGTGATCGACTCAAGGGCCTGCGGTCTCGCCAGCAATCCCAAGTCCGAGGCCACCTGAACCAGCGGCAGACCGCGATCGTCGGAAGTGCGAAGTGCGAGTCGGTATCGTCGGGCGTTTGAAGCGTTGAGAACACGCAGCCGATAGGTGGCCGCTGTCACCTCCACAATGGGCCACGGGGCGCCGTTGACTAGCTGGACGTCGCCCAAGACTCCATCCGTGTAACCAGGCTCTACCCCTGGTGTGCGACTGAGGGTCGAGTCCAGAGACGGATAGCGGAACGAACCATCGGCCTCAAAGGAGCGGTCGCAGAGCATCAACGGAATATCGCGGTCCCCCCGTGGCAACTGGACAGCGCCCTCGATGTCGTCCTGCACGAGGAAAAAGCCCGCCAGGCCGCGCCAGATTTGAGGGCCGGTGAAGTCCATACGGTGGTCGTGATACCAGAGTGTCGCGGCCTGCTGATTCATCGGATAGGTGTAAGTCCGCTCGCCTAGCACGGACATTCCCCCAGCCTCCCCGGCCATACCCGGCATCGCCCCTGGCCCCTTCGGCCCACCATGGACCGGGCGGAGGAGGTCGGTCGGGTAACCGTCGGACCCAGGGGGTGTGACGCCGCCGTGCAGATGCGTGCTCGTCGGTACCGGCAGAGTGTTCACCACGGTCAGCTTGGCGGTGCGGCCGGCCCGTGCTGTGAAGGTCGGACCGGGAAAGGTACCGTCGTAGCCCCAGACAGTGGTACGGGTCCCTGGCAGAATCTCGACCTCAGCCGCCCGCTGGACCACTCGGTACTCGTCCGCCCCATTCGCGATCCGCACCGGGACCGCAGTCCGAGGCAGCGGCAACGGAACCTGAAACGGCTGAGGCAGAGGCAGCCTTGAGGTCAGCACCGCCCCTGTAGGGCCGTCAGGTCGCGAGCCGAGCCGCCTGGCTGTCAGAGCGCCAAGCCCGACTGTGGCAGTCGCCACCGAGGCCGCGCCCAGAAAGCCACGGCGTGACAGTCGATTCACTGTCCGACCTCCCCACTGCGGCCTGTGCGGACCCTAAAGGTCCACACGGCGAACACGATGGCGCAGCCGAAGATCGCAGTACCGAGTGGGATGTGGTAGAGCAAGTTGCGGTCATGGCCAAGAGCCATCTGCAGCCCAGTCAGTACCAACAGAAGAACCGTTGTGACTGCCGGCCACGCCGAGGTGAGACGTGAGCGCCACACTCCAAAAGCGACTACTATCTCGATCAGACATACAACACCGAGTACCTGAGCGGTGGCGTTGTGGATTTGGAGAAGCTCGACATTGCCGGTGACGAAATCACCAGCCAAGATCGCCTGCAACAGCACCCCGGCAGCAAACAGCAGGGCAGTGGCCCGCAGGAGGACCAGGAATAATCGCGGCCAATGGATGCTGGCACCCGGATACTCTTCCTGTGAGCTCGCCGCCGAGTCGTGATGAACGGCGTCCGAAGTAGGATTCATGGTATCTCCACGCGGCTTGGCCGAACCTCGGCCGACAGTTCGGCAGTAAGGGAAGTGAGTTTCACATGAAGCGCTCCAGTGGGGCGCTCAATCGACGCGGCCACTGGTGCTCGATAGCTTCGAGGCTGACCTCCTGGTTTGCAGTTCTCAGCCTCAGCAACGCCACACCCAGACACGCCCTCTAAACCGACGAGCAGGGGCTGTTCCCAGGGCACGCCGCCCACAGTGCATTCAGAGAACTTTCCAAGGTGGTCAGATCACACCGCGCCAGATCCTGGCAATGAGATCTTGGTACTCAGCCCGCCACTCGGGAAGTACTTGGTTCATGTGAGCTTGGAAGTGCGGCGGGAGTCCCGCGACCACAGCCTTGCTTACCTCGGAAGGGACGCCTTCCTCGGACCACGTCACTACCAGCCACATCGGCGGCTCGTCGAGATCCTCCTTGTCATTCTCCCCTTCTCCCGGCGCCAGTTCGCTCGGTTCGATACGCTCGACCAGGGTCGGCACGATATGCCTCTCCTCCAGATCGAGGTGGCGCCCTAGGGACACCGCAAACTCCGCGCTGGCCGTCCGCGCCGAGGAGATCGCCGCAGGCGTCGACAGATTTTCCATGTGCTCACTGACCGCGGCCATTTGGGCGTCGAGTGCTTCATGCTCAAGCTCAATCTCCTTGAGCACTGGAGCGAGTTCCGCTGCTCGTGAGAGCACCAGCGGGAAGAGAACGTTGTCTTCGTTCTCACTGTGGTCAGTCAGCACCCAGCAGAAGAGCCGCCAGTGCTCGGCTAGCAGAGCCGCTTGCTGGACGTCCAGCGGATCGAGAATGTCAAGCGCCTTCGGGAAACGCCCCAGCTCTCGCCGAAGTGCGTGGTGGATCATCAAGAACATCGTGGCTGCGGTCGCGTTCCCACGGCCATCGAGCTGAAAGTCATTCTCCATGTTGTTCTCCTATGGCTGTGCGAGTAGATGGTTAGGGGGCAAGTCGCGACGGGTAGCCGCTGCACCTATGCAATAGGCAGTCGGTTCTCCGGCAGAGGACCGACGGACTGCTGTTAAGATCCCCAGCTCCGCTCTTGGACCACGAGGTCCTTCACGAAGAGAGCAGCGACGATGGCTACGACCGCGATGAGGGCAGCAGTGAGGAAGACCGGGCTTAGTGAGTGCGCATATGCCTGGGCCAGCCCTTCGCGCACAACCTCCGGCAGCCCCGTGGACACGGTCGTGTTCCCCTCACCCAGCCCGCGTGGTGCGCCCCCGGGTACGTACCTGGCGATCTCATGGCGCAGCCGGCTGTTAAGGATGGTGGCGAAAACCGAGACCCCGAAGGATGCACCGAGCATCCGACTGAAAGTCACTGTTGAGGTCGCTGCGCCCATATCGCGTCCCGGGGCAGTGTTCTGCACAGCGGTGATGACGACCTGCTGAGATAGACCGGAACCTATGCCCAAGAGAAACATGTAGAGACCTGACACGACACGGCTCGTGTCCACGGTCATGGTGGACAGCAGATAGCACGAGGCACTCAGGACCAGCATGCTGGCGGGCAGAAACCACTTGTATCGGCCGGTCTTGGAGACGACGCGTCCGACCAATGAGGAAGTCAGCATAAGCCCCAGCATCATGGGCAGCAGCAGCAGGCCGGAGTTGGTTGCTGTGACACCGGAGACCATCTGCAGGAACAGCGGAAGGAAGAAGACCAAGCCGAAGCTACTGAGGCCTGCAGTGAAGGCGAGTGCATTGCTCAGTACGAATGTGGAGTCTCGGAACAGTCTGAGCGGGATCACCGCCTCGCTCGCGGACCGCTCAACGGCGACCCAACCGACAAGCAAGATCAGGCCAGCAACGGCGAGGCCGATGATGATGTTGGAGTCCCATGCGTATCGTGAGCCAGCCCAGTTGGTAATCAGCACGAGACAGACAAGGGTGCCGGTCAGCAACAACATGCCCATGTAGTCAATGGTCGGCCGCTCCGCACGCCTAGAAACCTTGAGGAATACGCCGACCAGGAGTAGAGCGATCGCGCCAATGGGCAGGTTCACATAAAAGACCCACCGCCAGGTCAGGTGGTCGGTGAAGAATCCGCCCGCCATCGGCCCAGCAACGGCGGACAGAGCGAACACGGCAGTCGAGTACCCCTGGTATTTGGGCAGTTCACGGCGATCGAACAGGTCGAAGGCCAATGCGAATACGGCGGCCATCACACCTCCAGCGCCAATACCCTGGAGAATTCGGAAGGCGATCAGCTGGTCCATGCTCTGCGCGAGGCCGCATGTCGCCGATCCTGCGAGGAAGAGCACTACGGAGACCATGAAGACGAGCTTGCGTCCCAGCAGGTCTCCCAGCTTTCCGCCCAGCACGGTCGCCACGCTCGAGGCAAGGATGTACACCGTGCTGACCCAGCCGATGTGGTCGATGCCGCCGAGATCTCTGACGATGGTTGGGAGCGAGGTGGCCACGATGGTCGTATCCAAGGTGGCCATCAACATCGCGAACAGCAGGCCGAAGTAGACGATCACCGCGTTCCGGTGGCTCATGAGTCCGGGTTTCTGCGGCGCTTCTGCGTCTGAGTCCGACGTCTTCGGTTCGGCGGACATCACAGCTCCTTCAGGGTTGGTCCGCTGCCAACTGGACACACTGCCCAGCGCACATATGTGTGAAGTTCCATTAGATGCGCTGAGCATATGACTGCTTCAGGCAGGTGTCAACGAGCTAACATGTCGAGCATGAACAGATCTCCGGACAACGACTCCACGGGCCCCGCGCTCGCTGCGATCGAGCGGGCAATGATCCGGATTCGTCGCAGCCAGACAAGAAGGACTCTCGGCAAGATCGTGGGCGAGCGACTCGGCCGCCCTTTCGATCCATCGCACGGCTTCGTGGTCGACGCCCTCGAGGAGGAGGCGGACTATCCAGGGCAGCAGGTCACCGTCGGATTGGTCGCCGAACGCCTCTCCGTCGACCCTTCACGCGCTAGTCGCCTGGTCGCGGCGGCCGTCGAAGCTGGCTACGTCAGGCGAGTCGCCTCCCAGACCGACAGTCGGCGCATCTGCCTGGAACTCAGCGCCCAAGGCCAAGAGCTCGCGGAGCTGGCACACCAGGTACGCCAGGACTACTTCGGTGCCCTGACCGACGATTGGACGGACGCAGAGCGTGACGAATTCGCTCGATTGCTCACGAAGTTCACCAGCGGTCTCGCCGGAAAGTCCAGTTCCCCCAATGCGCAGGAGAGCCGACTGGCAAGTGCGCCCCGGCGGACATAGCGATCATCCAAGGCATCGCTGATGGCACCTCCCGCCTGTACTGAACAGGCCGCACACGGCGGGTAGATGCAAACCCCTCACGCGCCCTTCGCCTATGCGACCCACCTTCGGCGGGCCTGGCGCTCGCACCTCGACGACAGCCGAACCTGGACCCCTGACGGCGCGTGAGTCCTGATATTTGTTGCAACACCCTTGATAATGCTGCGCATTGATGGCTCGGCCAGGACGAAGTACTGGCGGCTTCTGACCGAGCAGGGCTATGTCCCAAGACTCTGGTCAGGGACAACGAGGCTGGCGACGGCTGGGGTTGGCAAGGTCCGAGCTTGCCGCATCCGCCGGTTTGCCATCCGCTGAGATGTTCTTGTGCCGGCACCGCGATCTGGAAACACGCGCGCCCCTACCGAATCCGGGGCGGTTCGCCAGGATCCGCGCCACGAAAAACAGAGCACGAGTCAGCGGACTGTGCTGCAGGTAGCCCAGGTGGGGTCGACGCTCGGCTCGCCAGCTTGACTCGCCTGATGGAGCGTCATCTGCGCCACGGCAGTTCGGCGCTGTCGTGCGGGGCGAGGCCCTCGGCAACGACTCGCATGATCTCGCCTAGTTGGCACACTTGCTCCTCGGTAAGCCGGTCGAAGAGCGCGCTTCGAACCGCCTCGGCATGACCAGGGGCCGCGGCATTCAGGACCGCCATGCCCTCATCGGTGAGCACCGCCATCTGAACACGACGGTCGCTACGGGAGTCTTCGCGCCGCACCCAGCCGTCCTTCTCGAGCCGCGAGATGGCGCGCGAAAGACGACTGCGGGTGATTTTCGACCGTTCTGCGAGGTCAGTCATCCGCATGCGGCGTCTCGGTGTTTCGAAGAGCCAGACCAGTAGGGAATAGTAGGTGTGCGGCATCCCAGCGTCCCGCTGGAGCTGCCGGTCCAGATGGTCAGAGAGTAACTGAACAGCGGCCATGTAGGCGCGCCATGTCCGCTGCTGATCGGCGTCCAGCCAGCGGGGTTCCGTCGTCGCCATGCCTTCAGGCTACTGGAACTTTGTTTTCGGCAAACGATGTTGACGCAATGTCCCTTACATGGGCTGAACGTCACTTCGCCGAGCAGCTCCATATGTCATTCTGGCGGCGAAGTCACCCTACAACACTGTGACTTCACTGCCGCAAACCGCGCCGACTTCGACGTAAGGCCGCTCTGCCAGATGCTCGCGCTGCTCTCGCTACCAACGACACAAAGCCACAGGCAGAGTCGTGCCGAATGGCGAGCCGCAGAGGCCCGTTCGTCTCCGAGATCCACAAGATTCACACGGACTACCGCGGCGCCTACAGTGCTCCTTGCGGCGCAAGCCCTGCAAACACCTGCGGCCCGTACGGTGACGGCCATCTCCCCAGCAGTGCGATCATGCTTCGCTCGCGTGAGATCTCTCCGTCGGGCAACCACCCCTCCCAGTACCCGTCCATGAGGAGGGGCAACGTTTCAGGTGGAGCTTCCCCTTGATCGTGGACACAGAAGCCTGCCACACGATCTGGCCCGGCCTCCAAAACATTCGCTTCGGCAGCGGGCCCCTACCAGGCGACGACCTGCGCCCCCAACGATCCGTCGCCGTGGTCGCCAACAACACCTCCTATGGTGAGGTGCCCGCCCCGGTGGAGAACACCGCCAGCCCGCGGAAGAGCCTCAAACGCCCGTCCAAGCCGCAGGATCGCCTCTACCGACGCACCACCAGCACTGGCCTCGTCAGCTGGTACATCGCCCAGACCTCTCGCACCTACGAAGGCTTCAGCCAGGCCGGCAGCATCGGCGGCCTCCACACCCGTTTCACCCTCCCCAAGGACGACTGGGCCCTCCAGCGCGAGGACTGGCACAGCTTGACCGCCACCCAGATCACCGTCCCCCACGCGGGGAACCGGGCCCGGAACAACTCGCCGCCCTCGCCTCATAGTTGTGCCACCAGTCGGTGGCCGGGGAGGCACGCACCCGCCGCCCCGTCCCCCTGCACGTCGCCGACGCCGTGGACCGCGCGCACCCCGATTACCGGGGCCCAGCATTGAGCCCTCCGCCGCCCCTTCAGCCGAGGAGACGGAGGACAGCATGTAGCACTCGAGGGTGGACGAAATCGTTGCTGCCCTCATCCCGGCAGCGCGGTAGGCGTCCATGCCGTCCGTGTCCGGGAAGGCTCGGCCACTTCGGCACCGAGCGTCGGGATGATGACGGCGTCCCGCCAGGTGCACGTCCGGATGAGCAACGCGGCCCGGGGCGCGTTGCGGGATGCGTATTGCTTAATTGTTTTTACGGGGGGACCGTGCCGACCGACCTGCGTGGGTAAGCTCACACAGGTCGGCTGATCCGGTTGCCCGCCCTTGTGACCAGCCGCTGGTCCGGCGGGAGGTCCTTCGTGGTGGGACGTAGGTCGCGAGGGGGTGAAGACCCGTTGAAGGCACGAGGGCCACAGCAGCTCGTGCTCGGGAGCCGGGTCCGCTTCAACGACCGTGCCTGGACCGTCCTGGAGTTCGGCGACGATGGCGTGTACCTCTCCAATGCTCTGGGCGAGTCCATCCGCATGCGGGCCGCTCAGTTGGTGAACATGCCGGGCTTCGAGGTCACCGGTCCGGAGGGCTGCCAAGACGGGGAGAGCGGCGGCCTGCAGGGGGTGCCCACCTCGGCGCTCGAGCAGGCCCGGTGGTGGGAGCGGCATGTGCTCGAGGTCGTCACCGGCCTGTCGCCAGAAGCCGGCAGACGTGCGGTTCCCCAGCACTGCTATGACCCGCGGGTTTACTCGCTAGCGGAGCGGGAGGAGGCCAAGGCCGCCGAACTGCGGGCTCAGGGGGTTGACGGGGCATCGGTGCGAACCGTGCGCCGCAAGCGCCAGCGCTATCAGTGCTACGGCCTGAAGGGGCTGATAGACGGCAGGGTCAAGCGAGCAGAGCCTCCGGGCGCCCGCCAGGATCCCCGTCTGCTTGAGGCCCTGCTCTTAGTCATGGCAGAGCATCCGGGGCCGCCTCGGCGATCGGCTGACTTCTACCGCCGGGAGACGGCCCGGCTCCTGGAGCAGCAGTGGTTCGGGCCGGAGGCAGTGTGGTTGCCGTCCCGCTCGACGTTCCACCGGCTGGTCAACAAGATTGCGGCGCAATCTGCCACCCTCCCGGGGCAGCTTGCATCCACGGCGGATGCGCTCCCTCCGAGGGCGATGCCCCATGCGGCACCCACCCGACCGGGGCAGCGGGTACTCGTTGAGACCATGCACCTTCCCATCGGAGTGGGTCAGGACGACGGGCAAACTCAGCCTGCTCTCATGACGGCCGCCTTCGACGAGCTGACGCACTCGGTGTGCGCGGTGCTCGTCCACGGCGGCCGCAGTGTGGTGAACGGGCAAGGACTGCTTGCCCGGTTGTGCTCGGCCTACCCGGCCGACTCCAGAGTGCCCGCATCTTCGGATGCGAGGGCAGGAGCTGCCCCCGAGGTGGTCGACGCCCTGTTGCCGGTCGTCCCCGAGTACCTCGTCGTCGAGCAGGGTCTCCTCTATAGGTCGCACCCCTTCCTCGCGGAGTGCCGCAGACTCGGCATCAGCGTGGTGCGACCCTCGCCCACTGCAAAGGGCACGGGCGAGATGTTGCTGCGGCGGTTCGGGGAATTGTTCCTGGACCAGTTGCCCCAGACACCGGCTGCGGGCGACGGTACCGCACGGGAGTGGACCTTGCCCGAGCTGCAGTCGCTGGCGAACAAAGCGGCCTCGACCTGGCAGCAGCAGCCGACTGAGAGGCTGCTCCGGGTCGTCGGGCCCGGCATCGAACCCACCCCGCAGGCCGCCTACATGACAGGTGTTGCCCGTACCGGCGTCCTCCAGCTTCCCCTGTCTGCCAACTCCTATCCGGCTCTGCTGCCGAGCACACGGCGGGCCGTCACTCACCTCGGCATCCACGTGCACGGCCGGACCTACGACGGATATGCCCTGCAACGCCTCAGAAGCGGCCGCCCCTCGGCCGACCCGGTCAGGACCCAGATTGAGGTCCGGTTCGATCCATTCGACGCCCGCCAGGTATGGGTCGAGGAGCGAGACGGCTCCTGGGCCACGCTTCCCCTCACCCGTGCTCCCGCGTCCGCTCTGCAGCCCTTCAGCAGGCGCACGTGGGCAGCCATACAGTCCCGCCGACAGCCTGGCCAAGTCCCTCACCCCAGCGCGGTAACCACGCTCGCGTCCGGGCCACCGCCGACCCGGATGACCCTGGTCGACACCCCTGCGGTGCACGACCTCAGCTTGACCTCGCTCGAAGGCTGGCGCCGCTACCTGAATACGGCGACAACACATGATCCTTTCCCTGCCGACGAGCCGGACTGGGGGGGACAACAAGACGCGGCTGGCCTATCACGCCCAACTTCCGCTACTGGAAACCCCCTTCCTACGCAGGATAACTGCGCGCGCGGAGCAGCTACTGATCCGCAACCAGCACATGCCGGTGGGCCGGCGCTCCCTGTTGGTGTCCGGCCCTGCTCATAGCGGCAAGACCACGGCCTTGGTCACCTTCGGCCGGCACTACGAACTCCGGACCTTCAACCGGTGGCTGGACGATCGGGAAGAGGACCGCGTCCCGACCCTCTACGTATCGCTGCGCCCTGCGGCCACGGCGCGCACGGTGCTGAGCGATCTGGCAAGGTTCCTCGGACTTCCCACACGCTCCCGCCCGACGCTGGCGGACCTGTCCGACCAGGTGTGCGATTCCCTGCTGCGGCTCGGCACGGACGCCGTACTGATTGACGACATCCACCGGCTGCAACCTTCAACCAGGGGTGTGCAAAGGGCCGTTGATGTCCTGCGATATCTCGCACAGCAGCTGCCCTGCGTGTTCGTATACGCCACCGCGGATGAAAAGCATCCGTTCCTGACCGCCGACGGGCTCGGACGCCCTCCCCTCCTGCGGGCCGCTCCCCTTCCGTACGGCCACGACTGGGAGCAAGCGATCGACGCCCTGGAGCGGATGCTGAGGCTGCACCGCCATACCCCCGGCTTGCTCGCGGCCCAGTCCCGCGTCCTACACCGGCGCACCCGCGGCCGGGTCGAAGCACTGGCTCACCTGGTGCGTTCCGCGGCGATTCAGGCGGTACTCGACGGCAGCGAGCGCATCACCCAGCAAACCCTGGACGCCATCGGCTAAGCAGCCCGCCACCACGCCGCGACCCATCTACACGGCCAGGCGCACCCCTGCCTGACAGCAGGCCCTGAGCAAGGACACCCCTCAGCGCAACCGCCGTTCCCGGCCCGTCCGGTCACACGCCATGTCCCACCCATCCCCGTGTTGCGCTCCTTTGCCTGTCGCTCTACGGCCTCTTAGAAACCAGATTCAGCGAGTCATCGACCCTCTAATAGCAGCAGAGCACCTGATGTCATGGCACAGATCGTCTCCTCAGGGGCGGCACCTCTGGACGCCCCGCATGCGCCATAACGGACATCACGCATAAACTCCCGGTTGTCTGGCGGAAGTTGACTGATCTGACCCCCTTCTGCGCCTCACTTTGACCGAGTCAGGCGTCTGTGTCAGAACGCCCCTCACGGGAGGCTGCAGCAGCCCTAATCTGTCGGTCATGAGCCTGACCGCCCCAGCCCCCGATGAGCAGTTGGGGGCCGCCTGCGCGTTGGAAGCCCGCATCTGTGAGTGTGATGCGCTGATCGCCTCTCGCAGCACGGCGTTGCGCCAGTTCGAGGAATCCGTCGTCAAGACCCGTGAAGAGATCGCGCAGGCCACCGCGATGCGCTCGGGCATGGAGTCCGCGCTGGAGACACTGCGCACCGCCGAAGCCCAAATGCAGCAGCAGCTCGCGACCTACGACGCGTGGGCGCATCCGCCCCGCCTACGGGTGGTGGACGACGCATCCACCCAGGAGACCCCTGAGGTGACCGAGCAGTCGGAGCAGGCGGTGGATGGTGCGCTGCTCGCCGATGCACCGACGATCACGATCAACAAGGTGCGGGCTGCGCCGATCATGAAGGTGGTCTCCACGGAGCCCGAGCGGGAGTGGAGCGTCAAGGACGTCGCCACAGCGCTCGAGGAAGCCGACGCAGCCGGCGAGAAGCGCGTCCGCTCCGGGCTGGAGGAGCTGCACCGCAAGGGTGTCCTGGCCAAGCGGCCGGCCGAAGCAGGATCGCGCCTGACCTACCGGCAGATCGCCAACTGGAGGCCGCTGCCCTGAACTAGGCCTAGACACAAGAAGACCGCCGTGGCGTGGATAACGGGAGTTGGAGCCTCCTAGCCACGCCGAGCGGCGGTCTGCGCCCGTGAAGGTCGCACATGCGACGCTAGCGCCTCTTGGCGCCCGGCGTTGCCTGTTCGACCGATTTCATCTCACCTATGGATCGAAAGGTCGAACACGCATGCCGTTTTACACTGCCCCATCGGGGCCTCCTCGCCATCGCGATCTTGCTCCACCCGGCCCCGGCCGGTACCGCGCCGCGGCACCGGCGGGATGGACTCCACGCAGCCACCGCGCCCTACGGGTCGGGCGTCGCCGCAGGCACGGCGGCCGGGCAAATGTCCGGATCACACGGCCTTCCCCGATCATCCCGCGGCCAGGCGGTGTGGTTGGGCCACAATGGGACGCCGAGAGCACCTTCGAGGCTCGCCACGGTGAGCAGGTCGGGCCACACCTTGCCGGCCAGCACGTGCGCGATCGCCTGCCGGTTGACGTCGCTGGCTTTCGCCAGGGCGTTGGCGCTCATCTCCTGCTCTTCCATGGCCTCGGCGAGCGCACGGCTCACGGCCTGGGCGACCTGCGCCCCCAGATGTTCTCCCATTACCGCGCCCATTTCCGCGCGAGGCCACTGGCCGCGGATGACGCTTTCGTAGGGAGGTTTCGCACGTCGGTTTCCTCCAGGCATGCGGACAGTCTGTCCGAGGAGCCGCCAGGATGCGCACCTCCCCCAGGCATGCTACTTGTCCACCATGGTGGTGTGCAGCTGTTTCCGCGCGCCTATGAGGGCCTCTGCGGCGCAGCCGCAGAGGGATCGGCCATGAGTACGGGAGGTGCCAGGTGAGCGCACGTCAGAGCCCCCGACTCCCCTCGGCGCGCCCGCTGCCCACCCGCAGGGCACCCGTATCCGAACAGGTCGTGATCGTCGGAGCGGTGTGCCGGGCGACCGGGCTGTTCTCCGCGCGGGAGTTGGCGGCCTCGATCGAGGTGGCCGCGGACAAGGTGCAGCTAGATGAATGAGTCCGATGTTTGTGCTGGCCGCGACCATGGCGAAGGGCGCCCGTTGGCTCGTGTGTGACGACAAACCTAGACGCCCTTCTGGCGGCACTCTACGTGTTCATCGACGACCATGTGGCCCCTCGTCGCCGGATCGGGCGACCCCCGAAACTGACAGACGCCGAACTGCTGTGCCTGGCCGTCGCCCAGGTCCTGCTCGGCTTTCCCTCTACCCGTCACTGGATCCGCTTCGCGCACGCCCGCCTACGACACCTCTTCCGCTACCTGCCCCAGCAATCCGCCTACAACAAGCGCCTGAACGCCGCCGGCCCACTGATCTCGGCCGTGCTCCAGGCACTGGCCCAGCAGGTGCCCACCTGGCACGACAACCTGCGCCTGGTCGACTCCACCCCACTGCCGTGCGCCGCCTCCCGCCAGACAGTCAAACGCTCCGAACTGGCAGGGCACGCCGGATACGGATACTGCCCCAGCCATTCCCGCTTCTTCTGGGGCTTTCGGCTCTACCTGCTGACCACCGCGGAAGGCATGCCCATCTCCTGGTGCCTGGCCCATCCCAAGATCGGCGAACGGGAGGTGATGACCGCACTGCTGGAACGCGACCACCACCTCGTACGCTCCGGCCAAGTGATCCTCGCCGACAAGGGCTTCGCCGGAAGGGAGTTCGAGGCGTTCCTGACCGAGAGCCTGGGCGTCCATCTGGTGCGTCCGGACCGGAAGGACGAGCCCGTGCGACACGGCCGTCTCGCCCGTGTCCGCCAATGGATCGAGGCCGTGTTCGCCACACTCAAAGGCCAGCTCAGCCTGGAACAACACGGAGGCAGAACCCTGCCTGGAGTGTTCGCCCGCACCGGCCAACGACTCCTCGCACTCGCAGCAGGTGTCTGGCACAACTGGACCACCGGCGCCAAGATCAAACGATCCCTGACCGCCTTCGACCACTGAGAACATCGGACTCATTCATCTAGTGATGGCGTTCTGGCGCACCTGCGGCCTCGTCGAGCGGGCCCCCGGGCGCGGCATGTACCAGCCGACCAAGGCCGCCATGGCAATGGCCCCCGCCTGGGAGGAAGGCCTGTTGGAGGGCTGCCTGGCGCTGCGCGGCGCACTGCGCTCCCAGTGGTTCACCAAGTCCGTCCGCACCCGCCTGGCCCAAGGGCCCGGACTGCGCGAAGGAGTCGTCGCGAAACTCATGCGCCAGGCCCAGGTGGGCAAGGAGTACCGGCTCGAGGTCGACACCCTGGTGGACCTCATGGTCGAGATCGGCATGCTCATCCCGCAGCCCGACGGCTACATGAGCTGGTACGAGCAACCACAGACCCCACCCGCACCTGCAGCCGTCGAGGCCGCCGCATCTGCCCCCGACGCCGCCGCGGACAGCGCGGGCGACGAACCCGTCACACCCGCCCCGGTGATCCCCGAGCCGCGCACGCCCGTCGGTGAAGGCTCCGGGATCGGCGAGGACGGGGACCTCATGGCCCTGCTGAGCCGTCCGCTGCAACTGGCAGATCTCACCCGCCTGTCCCGCGAAGACCTGCTGACCCTCCACGGCCACCTCGCCGGGCTGGCCGACGCCGCCGCGAAACTCAGGAGCCGCCCCTCGAGCACGCCCACCGACTGATACGAGAACGGGCCCAGCGGTGCCGGATTCCTTGGCCGGAAGGCGCCGCCGGACCCCCGCCTCCACCCATCACCGCGGCGCGGCACAGCCACGCGCACGACCGAAAGGGCTTCAGCATGCCCACACACACCAAGGCGTGGGGCGCCATCCACGGTAGCGCGCCCGCCCACCCCGACGGCCCCCTTGGGCGCCGCCACTCCCACACCGTCCTCCCTTCCGGCATCGCGGGAGGCCACCATGGCTAGGGTCCGGCTGAGCACAGCGCTGCGCTTGGTCGCGCATGTCTGGCAACACCGCGCCGACAACGGCGACTTGAGCATCGAAACCGTCGAGCTCTACATCCAGATCATCGAGCGGCTCCTGCGCTTCGCCGACGCCCACAACGTCACCCGGCTCGACGACGTCACCAGCACGCTCGCCCTCGCGTTCATCGAAGCCCCCGGACACGACCGCCACCAGGGCATCATCCTCAACCCGGCGGCCGGCACCCGCCGCCAGCGGCGCTCCGCACTCGAGGCACTGTTCTACGAGGCCCGCGCCCAGGGGCTGACCAAAGCGGCCCCGCTCGTCGACCTGCCGCCTATTCCCCGGAGCACCCGCAAGCCGGGCACCCAACTGGACGAGGCCGACATCCAGCAGCTGCGCTTCCAGGCAGAACGGGGCATGCCCGACACCCGCCATGCCGCACTCCTGGCCCTGCTCCTCGCCGGACTGCACAGCGCCGAGATCGCCAAGGCCACCACCACCGACCTCGACCTCACCGGCGCCGGCGTGTGGACCGACGGTGCGACACGCACCCGCGCACGCAACTGCCCCCTGGACGACTGGGGCGCGCATGTCCTGGGCCTGCGCTGCGCCCACCTTCTGCGCGCCGGCGCACCCGGCATGCCGCAGCCTCTGGTCACCGGAGCATCCTCCGCCTACCGGGCCCAGGCCAGCGTCTGCTCCGGATTCGGCGACATCGCCCGCCGCAGCGGTCTGGCCACCTCGCAGCGCAGGGTCGAACCCAAGGACATCACCCGCTACGTCGCCCGCGCGACCCTCCAGGAAACCGGCCAGCTCTCCGAAGTCGCCCGTCGCCTGGGCCTGTCCTCACTCGACAGCGCCGCCTCTTTCGCCTCGCTCCGGTGGCTCCCCGACAACGACGGGGAGCCCTCATGAACGCCCCCAAGCGCAACAGCCGCGCCCGCACCAAGAAGAAGACCACCGAGGGCAAGAGCTGGGTCCTCGCAGCCATCCCCGACGACGCACTCGGCTCGGCGTCGGACGCCCCGCCCCGGCCAGGACCAGAGGCTCCGCCACTGGCCATCGACGAACGCTTCGAGCACCTCGTCCGCAACCCCGCCCTCTACGCGATGGCCCAGCAGATCCTGCCGCCTCAACCCCTGGGGAAGGTGGGACGTCCGCTGGCGTATCCGGCATACGTCTACTTCATCTTCCTCTGCTCGATCTCCATCTTCGGCTCGGCCCGCGGCACAGCAGCCCACCTCGCCCGCGCCTTCTGGTGGGACCCCGTACGCATGGCCGTCAGGGACTTCATCAGCACCGAGGAAGCCGACGCCCTCCCGCCCACCGGCCCCACCCGAAGCCAGTGGAACTACTTCTTCCACCACCACCTCAAGAAGATCGTCCCCGATGTGCGCGACGCCAGCCGGGAAGCATGGATCCAACAGGCCCTCGACCACGGACTCATGGCTAACAAGTCCCGGGGCAGCTGGATCTATCCCGAGCGCGAGCAGTACTGCACGGCGACGCCACGGTCGCATGCCCGCCCTCCGACCACACCCACACGGAATTCATCGACAAAGAGACCGGAGAAAAGCGATTCCACCGGGTGGACCCAGACGCCAGCACCACCACCGAGGGCGGCGGACGGAAAGTCTACGGAAACAAATTCCTCTCTGTAGCCGTACGAACAGCGAATTCACCCCACAGAAGGATCATCCTCGCCCTGGAATCCGTACGCCACAAAGCCCGCGCCAAAGACCCGCACCGCGACGACGAAGGCAAAGCCACAGTCCGCCTCGTCAAACACATCATGAGCAAGGCCCCCGGCCTGCGCGCCTTCACCTACGACACCGCCCTGCGCGGAGTCCACCGCGCCCCGCTCATCGCTGAAGGCCTCGTCGTCTTCACGCCCCAGCACAACGGCCTTGAACCCCAGCCCCTGCAGAAATACAAAGACGGCTCGTGCGGCCACGACTCGCGCGGCCACGACCTGTACGCCGCCGCAGGGCGGGTATTCGAGCGCCACATCACCGTCAACGGCGAAACCCACTACACACCCCTCCCGGTCCTCGAACTGGAATGCCGAAAAGGAAACACCACTCGCTTCTACCAGCGCATCGAAATCCCCTGCGCCAACACCAAACACTCTCTTCGCATCCGCGTCGACGAAACAAAAGAAGACCGAGAAAAAGACCCGTCCACAAGAAGGGCGCGATTCAACCGGACCGAACATCTCAGGCAAATCGCCCCTGACACACCTGCTGGCCGCCGCCTCAAAGGATTCCGGCAGGACAGCGAATCCCAGCACTCGCGATTCGACCAGGCGTACCCGCATAAGCGGGTTCCCGTCTATGGCGCCGACGCCGCACTCCTCATTTACATCGGATACGCCTGGGTGAACAACTCCACCGCCCGAGCCCTCCGCCAAAGCAGCCCCTGACCCCACCCACGACCGCCACCAGGCTGTGGCAGCTCTGGCTACAGAACTGCCACAGCCTGACCTCCAGCCCTGCACCGGCCGACTGCTGACCTGCCGGCGGATCCCATCAGCCGCCCGACGAGCCGCGCCCTGATCCCCACCCGCTACACTGTCCGCGGTGGCGCAGGCTTTGTTGCCTGCGAGCACCACAACACTGCCGGGAAACAGACTGAACCGATTCGCCCACCTTCGGGAGAATTTCAGACACATTTTCCGACAGATCCCCGCCTCCGCGCCTCCGTGGGCCTTGAGGAAAATTACAAAGGCGCAGGTCAGAGACCCATCTCAGTGAGGCCCGGGAACGCCTATTCTCCGAATCGGGAACGGCTGTGGATCTTCGCAGGTCAGTTGGGAGGCGCCGCGTGACTGACGCCTCAGCACATCCCGGCCTCTACACTGGGGCATTTCTTTGACAAGCAGGGGCCGATCACCACTGAGGGCTGAGCTGTCCACTCGGACGTCGCAGTCCCCGGCCAGATGCCCCAGATGCAGGGCGAGGCCGGTCATTGGGCAGCCTCGAACAAGGCAGGGAAACCTGTGAGTGAGGGCAGTGGAACCGCATCGCACACTGCTACGCGGCCAGGGCACTTCTACATCCTTGGCAATGCGGAGGTCGGGGCTGCCTGCGACTGCACGGACCTGGCGGCTTCGTCTCCCAGGGCAGCGAGGTAGCGCTCGGCGATTTTCCAGTGGCCTGCGGCCGCCGCTTTATCGTCAGTCCACGCACCTCACGGTGATCAACAGTGGCTGCACCCGCGAGCGCCAGTCACTGCCGTGCCTGGACGCCGTCGCCGCCGAACTCAACGGCCGCCCACGCACACGCTCGGCCGGGAAACCCCAGCCGAGCGTCTGGCTAAACTGCTCGCGACTTGATCAACTCACCGCGGCGTTGCAACGACCCCTCGGATTCGCCCGTGGGCCACTCACTCTCCTCACGCGTTGCCAGCCCAGGCGCTGCGAACTCACCTGCGGTCAGTCAGCGCAGCCCGCAGATTTGCTGCTGCCTCGACGGCGGGCTGCGGTCTCCGTTAGAAAATCGGCCACCAGGAACGCGAGATCAAGTGACTGGTGGCGGTTCAAACGGGGGTCGCAGGTTGACTCGTACCGGAATGCTAGGTCCGCAAAGCCGATCTCTTGGCCGCCGCCGACGCATTCGGTGACGTCGTTTCCGGTCAGCTCCACGTGGATGCCGCCAGGGTGGGTGCCAAGTTCGTGGTGGACCTCGAAGAAGCCTCTGACCTCGTCAAGGACATCGTCGAAGCGACGTGTCTTGTGGCCGGAGGGAGCTTCAATCGTATTGCCGTGCATGGGATCGCAAATCCAGGCGACCCGGGCACCAGTGGCGGCGACCGCTTCCACGAGCGGTGGAAGCGATTCGCGAACCTTGTCTTTGCCCATGCGGGTGATGAACGTGAGCCGCCCAGGGATCCGGTCCGGGTCGAGGCGGTCGATAAGCCGCAGCGCGGTGTCAGCGGTCGTGGCAGGCCCAAGCTTGACACCGATTGGGTTAGCGATGTGAGAGAAGTACGCGACGTGGGCGCCGTCAAGTTCGCGCGTCCGTTCACCGATCCACAACATGTGGCCGGACGATGCGTAGGCGTGCCCTGTGGAAGCGTCCCGTCGTGTCAGGGCCGATTCGTAGTCCAGCAGTAGCCCTTCATGGGAGACGAAGAACCCGGAGCTGTCGAATCCCTGTGGTCGTGCGCCTGTGGCGCGCATGAATTCGAGGGTGTGGTCGATGCGGTCAGCCAACCCCTCGTACTGCTCCCCTAGAGGTGAGCCTTCGATGAAGGCTCGGTTCCACTCGTGGGCCTGACGGAAGTCGGTGTTTCCATCGGCAATGAACGCCCGTACCCAATCGAGGGTGTCGGAAGACGACTGGTACATCCGGAGCAGCCGTTTCGGGTCCGGGATGCGGGACTCGGGGGTGAAGGGGAAGCCGTTGACTGCGTCGCCCCGGTAGACCGGCAGTGTGACGCCTTCACAGGTCTCAGTCGGCTTGGACCGGGGCTTGGCATACTGGCCGGCGAGGCGGCCCACCTTGACGACGGGTATGGCTGCGGCATAGGTAAGGATTGTGGACATCTGGAGCAGGGTGTTCAGCTTGTCGCCGACGGCGTCGACGTTCACCCCACCAAAGGTCTCAGCGCAGTCTCCGCCCTGCAGGAGGAATGCCTCCCCACGTGCCACGCCGGCGAGGCGGTCCCGCAGCTGGGCGCACTCGCTCCACGGAACGAGTGGCGGCGAGGAGGCGAGATGGCCCGTGACATTTTCGAGCGCGATCGGGTCTGGCCAGGTCGGCTGCTGGGCGGCCGGCCGACCGTTCCAGGAACCCGACGAGACGGTGCGCAACGCATCGGGAAGAAGTGTGTCCACGACCTCTCCTGCATAGTTCGGTCTGAGGTGTGCCGCCTGCTCGAACAGCTCCGTACGACAGGCGGGAGGAACGGCCGCACAACGAAGACGGGCCGAGGGGTGGATGTCAGGCGCTGGCGAGTTCCATCACGTAGCGGCCGTAACTGGACGAAGGCGAGAGCTCCTTGCCGAGCAGGCTTAGTTGTTCCTTGCCGACATAGCCCATGCGGTAGGCGACCTCCTCCAGGCAGGAGATGCGGATGCCCTGACGCTTCTCCAAGACCTGGACGAACATCGCCGCTTCGAGCAGGCTGTCGTGTGTGCCTGTGTCGAACCACGCCGATCCGCGGCCCAAATTGACCAGGCGTGCCCTGCCCTCCTGGACGAAAGTGAGATTGAGGTCGGTGATCTCCAACTCACCGCGTGCCGACGGCTTGAGACTCGCGGCCCGCTGGACAGCCTCGGCGTCGTACATGTACAGCCCCGTGACCGCGAGATTGGATGCGGGGCGGGCGGGCTTCTCTTCCAGCGACACGATGGTGCCAGCGTCGTCGACGGTGGCAACGCCGTACCGCTCCGGGTCACTCACCGGGTAGCCGAACAGCGTGCAGCCGTCTAGACTCGCGGCCTCTTGGCGGAGCATGTCCGGAAGCCGATGCCCGTAGAAGATGTTGTCGCCGAGGACGAGGCAGATCTTCTCGCCCTCCGCGAAGGGCCCACCCAGCACGAGGGCCTCTGCGATACCACGTGGGGCTTCCTGAACGACGTAGCTCAGGGAGATACCCAGCCGGCTTCCGTCTCCGAGGAGCGACTGGTACGCGGCCAAGTGCTCTGGCCCGGAGATGACAAGGATCTCCCGGATACCGGCCTGCATGAGAACTGACAGCGGGTAGTAGATCATTGGCTTGTCGTAGACCGGCAACAGCTGCTTGGAATGAACGCTTGTGAGCGGGCGCAGCCGGGTTCCGGAGCCGCCGGCGAGGATGATGCCGCGCATTGTGTCTCCTTGTTCGGGGCGTCGTCTGTCGTGCTGATCGCGAGGACGTTCGGAGCAGTGGGCGTCAGGCGGCGGTCGCGGTCAGCGGTTGCCACCAGGAAGCGTTGTCGCGATACCAGGCGACGGTCTGTGCCAGGCCCTCCTCGAAGCTGACCTGCGGCTGGTAGCCGAGAGCCCGCAGTTTGCCGTCATCGAGCGAGTAGCGCCGGTCGTGGCCCTTCCGGTCGGCCACGGAACGCACGGACGACCAGTCGGCCCCGCATGATTCGAGGATCACCTCGGTGAGTTGACGGTTCGTTAGTTCGCGACCGCCGCCGATGTTGTAGGCCTCGCCGGGGAGCCCCTTCGCGAGGACGAGGTCGATTCCGCGGCAGTGGTCGTCGACATGCAGCCAGTCGCGAACGTTCAAACCGTCTCCGTAGAGAGGGATGGAACCGCCCTGCAGGAGGGTGGTGACGAAGTGCGGGATGACCTTCTCGGGGTACTGATAGGGGCCGTAGTTGTTGCTACAGCGTGTGATGCTGACGTTCATGCCATGAGTGCGGGCGTACGACCGCACCAGCAGGTCGGCGCCGGCCTTGGCCGCCGCGTAGGGCGAGTTGGGCGCAAGCGGCCATTCCTCGGTCCAAGAGCCGGAGTCGATGGACCCGTACACCTCGTCTGTGGAGACGTGAACAAACCGCGGGACGCCGATGCTCAGCGCAGCCTGCAGGAGATTGTGCGTCCCCAGGACGTTGGTGGTAACGAACTCGGTGGAGCTGCTGATGGAGCGGTCCACGTGGGTCTCGGCGGCGAAGTTGACCACGGCATCGACACCGTGCAGGAGCTCTGGCACCAGGTCCGTGTCCGCGATATCCCCCTGGACGAAGCCGAATGCGGCATTGCCTGAGACTGGCGCGAGGTTGGCGAGATTGCCGGCGTAGGTCAGCTTGTCGAGAACAGTAACCCTGTCGGCCATTACATCCGAACGACCGTCGAGCAGCCGACGGACATAATTACTACCGATAAAACCGGCTCCACCGGTTACCAGTACGTGCATGTTTAACCCACCCTTCGACGGGTCTCCCCGTGGGCTTCAATGGAATAAATATCCACCGGGCGGCGGGAAAGAGGTAATGATCAATTCCCCCCTCGCGCAGGCATCGCCCGGATTTTGCGCAGCCTGGGCGCAGGGCTCACGAAGCCATGACGATGATCGTAGAACATCGAACACGCCTGCGCAACGACGTTCCCGGCGGAGCTCCATGAGTGATCTCGCTGGATGTACAAGCTGCAGGCCGGCACAGCAATGAGCTAACAAAAAGAGAGTCACGTCACTTCCCGACCGGAAGGTAGCGTTCCACTGGAATCGATGTGCGCACGCATGTGACTGCAATAGCCAACGAGTTGAGCAGCACCTTGAAAGACCTTGCGCATTCGATGGGTCGGTCGCTAGCTTCGCCCTCCATGGAATGTTTAGCCGCCCGCCGGAACAGTAATATCCAACTATCTTTCGGATTTCTTGCCAGGAGGCGGCATGGGGGGCATGCTTATGAAATTCGACCGTGATGTTCAAGCGACGGTCTCGCCCGGAGCGCTGATCGAGGCGGAGACGGAGATCTCCCCGGACTCGACCGTCGGCCCAGGCGCCTGGATCCGCTTCGGGACCGCCGTCAACGCGTCCGTTGTGGCGGGCGGAGTCTTCATCGGCTTCCGCTGTCGCATCGAGGCCGCGCACATTGTCTCCGGGTGTCAGATCGCCTCCTTGGCCCATATCGGCAAACAGGGTGGAGCATCGGTTCGGGTGGAGGCCGGGGCCTGGATCGGCGCCCGAGCCGTGATCGACCCCGGTGTCCGCATCGGTCCAGGCGCTGTGGTGGCAGCCGGCGCGCATGTCACCACCGATGTGCCGCCGGATGCGATCGTCGTGGGGCGCCCCGCGCGTCACCTGCGCTATCGCGAGGTGTTCGAGGACGGTGCTCCTGATTTCAGCGCCATTGTCGCCAGGGTGCGTGCCCGCAAGGACGCCAATCACAAGCCGGTGCCCACCGGTTGGACCGCTGCAGGCGGCGGTGTTCTCGACGCCGACCTGTCGGGCGGCCCGCGAGTTGACCTGGGTGCTGGGGTGATCGCCATGGGGCGCGCCGACGGCCCGTCGCGCCGCGGCGGCCTCCGGGTCGCTTCCGACGTGCGTATCGGCACGCTGTCCGTGCTTGAGGCATCCGACGGCATCAGCATCGGGGCCGGCACGGAGATCGGCCCCGAGACGCTCGTTGTCTCCAGTGGCCATGACCTGACCCGTCGTTCACTGCCTTGGCGAGGTGGGCCTGTCTCCATCGGAGAGGGCGTACGCATCGGTGCGGGAGCGACTCTCGTCGGCCCCTGTGTCCTCGGCGATGGCGCCGAGGTCGCCCCGGGCGCCGTCGTCGTGGGGGATGTCCCCGCACGGCACACCACATCTGGAGTCTTGGAAAGGAAGAGTTCATGAGAATCGTCCTGGCCCCCGCCCCAACAGGTTCGGGTCACAACATGCGCACCCTCGCCCTCACCCGGGAACTGCGCCGTAAGGTCCCCGACGCGGAGCTGACCGTGCTGCTCGGCTCTCTGCAGTCGACGTTCGGCCCCCTCTTCGAGGAGGCGGGCGTCAAGGTGATCGACGTTGCGGGCGACCATGTCGACCACGCGACTCACAGCAACCTGACCCGTGACTTGAGCTGGACGACGTACGTCAAGGAGTACCTCGCACCGGCCTTCGTCAACGGCGAACGGATGCTGGGCTATCTCTCGCACTATCAGGACCTTGAGCCGGACCTCGTGGTCAGCGACTACAACATCTCGGCCAGCATGGCGGCCGCCTTCGCCGGCATACCCCACGCGCTGGTGACAGAGCGGTACGACTTCACCCTCTGCCAGATCGATGACCAGACGCTGGAGGCGGGAGGCTTCCGGATCAACCGCGAAGATCTACGACGGGGCCGCAACGCCCTGCACGCGGTCTTCGAACAGATCGTCACCACGGCGGAGCTCGTTCTGACCGACAAGCCGTACGTACCGGAGCTCGACGAAGGCACCGCCGTAGCCCGCGCGATGCGCGAGGGCAAAGCGGTCTTCACCGGGCCCATGATCCGCGACATACCCGGCCGACGGGACAGTGCCACCGTCCGCGCCTCGCTCGGCCTCGGGCCTGGCCCAGTCATGGTTGGTTCTGTCGGCGGCACCACTATGTTCCAGGAGAACAAACAGCAAGTCATCGAGTCCTACATCCACGCCCACCAGCGTCTGAAACAGCACCACCCGGACCTCCAGCTCGTCCTTCTGGGCCGCGAGAGAGTGGAGGCGCCCGACGACGTGGTCGTCCTTACCTACCTGCCCGACTGGATGCCACTGCTCCAAGAGGCCGACGTCCTGCTGTCGGCGCCGGGATGGATCACAGTGACCGAGGTGGCCGCCCTACGCGTGCCCACTGTCTTCGTGCTCAGCAGCCTCGGGGAGTACCACGAGGTCGAGGCATCCGATCGGCTTGGGCGGCTCGGCTTCCCCTCTCTCGTAGCACCCTCGACAGAGGAACTCGCCAGTGTGGTAAAGCCATTGATCGGCAGTCGGGTGGCCGAACCGACCCCGGCTCATCTTGCGGTAGCCCCGAACGGTTCGGGTACGACCAAGGCCGCGGGCCTGCTGGCGGACGCCGCGCGAGCCGCCCACGCTCGTCTTGGGCGCCCGGCTCCGGTCGGCACCACCGAGGGAACCGGGCGGTGAGCGGCCCCCAGCAGGCCGGCGACGTATCGGTGATCGCCGGTGCCACGCGCATGTTGCTGACGAGTGATGGCTCAACCACCGTGCTCCTGGAGGCGCTGCTCGACTGCAGCCTCAGCGTTCAGGTCGACAGGCAGGAGTTCGTGCCTGTGCCTCGGCTGGCCTCTGCGGCGGTCACCGCCCTTGGCCTCGTCCCGGGAGGCACAGCTGTCGAACGGGCCTCCACGCTGCGCACGTCTACGGGCGCGACGGTCAGCCGGAACTTGGTGGTCTTTACCGCACCACCTGCGGGCTGGTCCGGTTCGGCCGAGGACCTCGCCCCCCTGGGCAAGCGGCTGCGCGAACAGCGCACCCGGCAGCACCGGGAGGTCCTGTCTTCCGGTAGGGCCCAGTGGCACGACGGTGTCCACAGCAGGCCCTGCGCGTACAAGGAGTACGTCATCACGTGTGACGACGGCGGAAAGCTGTACGTGCACGAGCGATTCAGCCCCGATCACGTACGCCCGCCCGTGGACCACCGCCCCGATCGAAGCAAGGTGCCACAGGTGGCGGCCAGACGCGCGTACCTGCCGACCACCGGCTGAAACTGGTCAGTCCCCTGGGGCAACACTCCAAGTGCTGTTAGCATGGCGCTTAGTTCGATGTTTCACGAAGAACGAATAATGGACTCCGAACCATCACGCCCCCGGCGAGTCAGGAGCCAACTGATGAGTCCTCCCTCTCTGCGTACCTTCGTCCTGGATCAGCTCTTGGACGACAACGCTCGGGTCCCCGCTGTCATCGGGCGGGACGCAACCGATGTGATCACCCCGGATCGCGCTCTGCGGGACGCGGCTCTCGCACTACTGGTGTTGCCCGGATCCGACGACCAGGAGCTTGCGTCCCGGCTCCTCGACGCGCTGCGCGAGTTCGATGACCTTGAGCACCCTGGCTTCCACGAATTGCTCGACGTCACCGGAGCACCGCACGTCGTGGGAGATGTCCGTACCCCCTCGTCCCAGGCTCTGGCAGGCTGGGCTCTGTACCGCGCCGGCTCGCTGCTAGGCGAGGAAGCCCTCGTTGCCGCGGCGCATGAGTGTTTGCGGCAGGTCATAGAAGCGGTGACCGCGCACGGTTGGCCCGCACGACTCGACCGGTCTTGGGCCACCATCTTGGACGGCGCAAGCCCGTTGGAGGAAGCTGCGGTCCTGGTCCTGGCCGCTGATGCGGTGGACGACGGCGCGCCTGAATGGTCCACCTTCCTCGACGTTGCCGCACGACACCTGGAGCGGTATGTCCACGAGAACGGCGTCTGGGCCTGCCTCACCCCACGCGGTGAACCGGACACGATGTACGGCCACCGAGCCCGCGCCGGCGCTCTCGCCGCCCTCGCCTGGGCGGCACTTCACGACCGCGGCTGCCACGATCGCGCCGCCGACCACGCGCGACAAGCGCTGCTGCACGTCCAGGCGCACCACCCCCACGTCGGCGCCCGGGGCTACTGGGACCGCAGCGATGCGGCCTCCGTGGTCCGCGTCGACCCCGTAGCCGCTCTGCACGGGCGGCCCGACTCGCCGTTTCCCGCTAAGCTCCTCGCCGACCATGCCCTGCTCGCGCTCGCCGCCCGCAGGGTCACCGCACTCGGCGAGGTCGGCGGCGACGCGGACGTACAGCTCAAGGCGCTGGCTGAGGAAGCCACTGCCGAGGTGGAGCGGTACACCGATCCACAGGCCGGTGGGGTCTTCCAGGGACAGGGCAGCTGGTTCTCCACCCCCGTTGACCCGACCGTGCCGCTGGCCCGGCATGTCATGGCGCCGCCCCGCAGTACCGGTTCGTTCGCTGTCGGCAACACCACGTACGTGCCGTTCCACCAGAAGCATGCGCAAACGCAGCTTCTGGCGCTGCGGGCGCTCGGCGACCGGACGCCCACGGCCTCAAAGGCACCAACCCTGGCCGAGCCGCTGGAGCCCGTGCCTTTCGACAACGACCTGAGCTGGGTGACGAGCGCGCCGCTGTCCGAAGGGCTGGTCGACATCCCGGGGTACCTGCGTTGGTTGAGGTCCACCGCTTCGGGGCTCGGCTACGGGCTGACCCCATACCCAGCGCCGCTTGGACTCAGGTCCGATCGCACCGCGCAGACATTTTCCGTTTTGCACGTCGTCTCCGACTTGATGGCCCTCGGGGAGCCGGTACCTGACGTGCCGGGCGTGCTTACAGGGGTGTTCGCCACCCAGAACACGGACGGGGGGTTCGGCGAACAGCCCGGTCTGCCGTCCGAGGCGTTCACGACGTACTGCGCTGTGCTCACAGCGGTCGTCCTTGGCGGCGGCGACCATCCGGCGTTCGACCGCGACGCCTGCGTGGAGTTCCTACGCGCTTGCCAACGCTCCGAGGGCGGCTTCGGTAACGCCCCCGGCTATCCGCCCGACGCGTGGCACTCTCATCTGGCCGCGCTCACTCTGGTCGCACTGGGAGTCCGGCCGGACCACGAGGACAACCTCGTTGAGTTCCTGGTGAGTTGCCAGAACTCGGACGGAGGCTACGGCAACCTGCCCGGCTCGCCATCCGATACGTTTGCCACCTTCCGCGTCGTGGACACCCTGGTCGCCCTTGGGCTGCGTCCACCGCACGCGGACAAGACGGTCGCCTGGCTGCGCGGCCTGCAAACCGAGGCGGGCGGCTTCCGCTACCGGGAATCCAGTGTGGAGAGCTTTGTCGGCTCGTACCACGCCATCGCCGCGCTCTACGTCCTGGGAGCCTTGCCCGCCGACACCGCCGCCTGCATGCGCTGGCTCGCGGCCCGGCAAAGCGCTGACGGCGGCTTCTCCCGGACACCCGGCGGCCCCTCGGAGACGACCGACGAGGGGTTCATCGCGATCCAGGCCATCCACATGCTCGAAGGGAAGCTCAACCGCTCTTGGGCGGTGATGATGACATGACCAGTGCTGCCTCAACCTCGACTGCGGCTGTCCCCACGTCTGACACGAGCCGGCGTGCTCCATCGGCGCGGACCGTCTCTCTGTTGTCCTTCGCCACGATGTTCGTCATCGGCACGGACACGTTCCTCGTTGCGCCGCTCCTACCGACTCTGGCCCATACCTTCGCAGTCTCCGCGGATGTCTCCGGTTGGATGGTCAGCGCCTACGCTCTCGGCTACGCGCTGTTCGCGCTGATCGCAGGGCCACTGTCGGACGGGCGCGACCGCCGTCGAGTGCTGCTCACCGGTCTTGTCGGGTTCACCTTGATGACCGCGCTATGCGGCTTCGCCCAGGGCTTCTGGACGATGATCCTTTTCCGGTTCCTCGCCGGCGTAAGCGCCGCGTTCGTTTCCCCTCAGATCTGGGCTTCCATTCCGGTCCTGGTGAAGCCGGAGCAGATCGTGCGCACCATGGGCTTCGCCACGGCCGGTCTGTCCATCGCGCAGTTCGCGGGCATCCCGCTCGGCAGCTGGCTCGCGGCGGACTCCTGGCACCTGCCGTTCTGGGCGATCGGCGGGATATCCGTCCTGCTGTGGCTGCTGTTGGCCCGCTTCTTCCCGTCAGTGCCAGGCCGCCCGGGTGCTTCCGGGCATGGCGCCCGGGCCATCTTCGGCACTTACGGCACGGTCTTCGGCAGCGGCCGGTTGCGCTGGTTCCTCCTTGGCTACCTGGTCTTCCAGACCGGCAACTTCGAGGCCATCTCCTTCTTCGGCTCCTGGTTCACCAAGGACTTCAACCTCAGCGTCGCCTCTGTGGGCACCGCAATGATGGCCGTCGGCGCGGGCAATGTCGTCGGCTCCCTGTTCGGCAGCCGTCTCGTGCAGCGCCTGGGCCTTTATCGCTCGCTGCTGACCGGCGTACTGGTCATGGTGGTGCTGTACTGCCTGGTGTCGTTCTCACCGAACCTCGCCACGGCGCTGGTACTGCTCGCACTCGTCATGATGGTCGCCGGCTTCGTCTTCCCGGTGTTCATGAGCATCCTGCAGCAGCAGACCGAGACCGCGCGCGGAACTGTCTCCTCCCTGGCCAACGCGGCGATGTACATCGGCACGACCATCGGGGGCGCAGTTGGCGGCATCCTGCTGACCAAGGTCAACGGCTTCTTCGGCGTGGCCGCCTTCGCGATCGCCGCCTATCTGGTGTCGCTCGTGGTCTACGGAGCAGCTGGTGCCTTCCGGCACCAGGAGGCCGACGGATGAGTACAGCCGCTCTTTTCGACCGGTACGGAACCCCGGAGGAGCTGTACACCACCGAGATCCCGGTCCCCTCTCCGGGCTACGGCGAAGTGCTGGTCCGCTACACCGCGATCGGGGTCAACCCCATCGACTGGAAGATCCTCCGCGGCGATCTACGCACTCAACTGCCGTTGGCCTTCCCTGGCTGCCTCGGTGTCGAAGCGGCGGGCGTGGTCGTGGAAACGGGCGCCGGAGTACGACGGTTCTCGGTCGGTGACGCCGTAATTCGCCACGGTCGTCCCGGCACCTACCGGATTCACGAGGTGGTGCCGGCGTCTCAAGAGGCCGATGAACTCACCGCCATGCCCGCTCGTTTCTCCGCCGAACAGGCTGCGGTCCTGCCTGTAGCCGCAGGTACTGCTTACTCCGCCCTGCGTCAGGTCGGACTGCGCGCTGGGGAGCGGCTCCTGGTGCACGGGGCGTCCGGCGGGGTGGGCCTCGCCACGGTCCAGCTCGCTCTACTGATGGGCGCGGCCGAGGTCATAGGAACCGCCTCCCCCCGCCATCACGAACTGCTGTTCCGTCTCGGTGCGACTCCCGTCGAATACGGCAGCGGGCTGCCAGAGAGGCTTGCCGCCTTCGGAACCATGGACGCCTCGGTCGACTGTGCGGGAGGGCCACAGCCCACCGTAGCCACGGTACGGCTGGTGGACAGGCCAGCCCGCCGCGTGACCATCGTCCCCGACCCCGAGGCTCATGCCCAGGATGTGCCGTTCGTTGAGCATGTGCCGTTGGAACTCGCTTCCACGCTCGACCTCATAGGCCATAGCGCCTTCGAACTCCCCATCTCTGCCCGCTTCCCGCTTTCCCGGGCCGCCGAGGCACTCGCCCTGAGCCAGAAGGGCGGTTCCGGCGGGAAGATCGTCCTCCTCCCGGACGGGATACCGCAGTAACCGGACAGGAGCATCAACACCCCATTGTTTTCAGCCTCCTGACGGATCACCCCCGTATCACGAACGAACAGAGAACTCACTATGTCCTACCGCTACGACAGTGACCTCATCGAAGCCGCAGGGAACTTCGGCGTCTTCGATCTGACCAACCCCCAGGAGACCCGAGCCAAACTGATCGCGGCCAGCGCCGGGCGCCCCGCCCCCGACACCACCGGGGTCGAGGTCACCGACCTGGAGATCCCGGGCCCCGCGGACAACCCCCGTGTTCCGGTGAGGGTCTACCGGCCCGCCGGAGTCGACCAGACTCTCCCGGCAGTCCTCAACATCCATGGTGGCGGCTTCGTGATCGGCCGGATCGAGGTCGACGACGCCACATGCCTGGACATCGCGCGCCGGGTGGAGGCCGTCGTTGTGTCCGTCGGCTATCGGCTTGCCCCGGAGCACCCGTATCCGGCTGGCGCCGAGGACTGCTATGCCGCCCTGCTGTGGCTGGCAGAGCACGCGAGCGAACTCGGCGTTGACGCCACTCGCATCGCGGTCCACGGGATCAGCGCCGGCGGGGGCCTGTCCGCCGCCGTCACCCTCATGGCCCGTGACCGGAGCGGCCCCGCCATCGCCTTCCAGTACCTTGACCTGCCCGAGCTGGACGACCGGTGCGACACCCTGAGCATGGCCCGGTTCACCGATACCCCGGGCTGGAACACACCGAATGCCGCAATCAGTTGGAGGCACTACCTGGGCGAGCGTGCAGGCGGCGACGACGTGCCGGTGTACGCAGCCCCTGCCCGCGCCAAGGACCTCTCGGGGCTGCCCCCGGCGTATGTCGTGGCGTTCGAGTACGACCCGTGCCGGGACGAGGCAGTAGCCTACGCGGAGACCCTCTTTGCCGCGGGCATCCCCGTCGAAGTGCATGTCTTCTCCGGTGCTTACCACCTGGCGTATCTGATCCCGACGGCAAAGGTGTCCCGACGGCGAGCCGAAGAACGCGTCACCGTACTGCGGCACGCACTGCACGGCTGAGCGTGGGTACCGCTCCTGGGCCCGCGACCACTGCGGGCCCAGGAGCGGTAGCATGCGAGCCATCATGTTCTATCATCGTAGAACTTTGAATTAGATATTACCTAGGCTTAACCTTGGGGGAGTGAGCCATAGCGACACATGCCGACAAGGAGGTCGTGACAATGCGCGCCAAGCTCTACCACCCGGACCGGCGAGATATCTCCCTGGACAAGGTGCTGCATGCACTGAGTGATCCGATTCGCCGCGACGTCGCACGCGTCATGCATCAGGAAGGCTCGCGCGCCTGCGGGCAACTGAACTATCCCATCGCGAAGTCGACGCTCTCACACCACCTCAAAGTATTGCGAGAGTCCGGTGTCATGCACACTGAAGTCCGAGGCACCGCACGGGTGATCACATTGCGGCGCGAGGACATCGAAGCCCGCTTCCCAGGTCTGCTCGATGCCGTACAGGTCACCGCCCCTGCTCCGGAGGAAACGGCGAGCGCGTGAGCGTCCACGCCAGGCCTCCACGCACACACCATGCTGCTCCGCTTTAACTCCCTTTGTAGACACGTTCGATGAGCAGGCACCTACCGAAGGATCAAGGCTTCACCCCGTTTCCCGCCGGAAGACGGGGTGAAGCCCTCGGATGGAGCGCGTCTTTGCCCTCCGCGGAAGCTCGCTACCGGTGTTCTTCGCATACGTGGCCGACTGTGCGCCCACTCCCCGTACAGCATCATCGTCGAATCGCCCGCGGTGGCCTCACCATCCGGACCGGTTCGCACCGACGCCGGGAGTCGCTGTGCCGAGTGCCTTCGATGGTGACGCCGTTCCAGGAGGCGACGTGGTTCTTGATCCGGCGGGCCAGGGTGGTGGGGTGTGGGTAGTACCAGGCGGCGTTGGGGTTGGGTACGCCGTCGACGGTGAGGGTGTGGCAGCGGGCCATGCCCTTCCAGGGGCACAGGGACTTGGTCGGGCTATTGGTGAAGTACTCGCTGTGCAGCGACTCCGGCGGGAAGTAGTGGTTGCCTTCCAGCACCTTCGTACGGCGTGTCTCGGCGAGCACCACGCCGTTCCAGATCACGGAGAGGCCGAGCGGGCCGGGGCGTACCTGTTCAAGCCATTGCGGCAGGTTATCGAGTCGATTAACCAGACCTTCAAGGGGCAGCTGTCCTCGGCGGCCAGTTCCAGGATGGTCTCCCGGGTGATCTCCAGTCGTCTCAAGGTGTCTTCAGCGGCGGCGAGTTGCTCCGTAAGACCGGTGATCTGATCACGCAGCCATTCGGCCGTCTCGCCAAGGAATTGCTGTCGGGTGTCGATCTTGTCCATGAGCTCCCTCCTCCAGGCTCCCACTGGCCGGGGGGCCGACTGCCAGGCCGGCGGGTCGCGCCAGGTCGGGGTGGCGCGGGTGAGGCGGTGGAGCATGACGTCGGTCATGGACCAGTCGATCATTGCCACCGAACTCGGCGGCTTCGTCTCGAAGTCGCGCACCAGGCGGCGGTGGAGCATGAGGGTGCCCAGGGTCTGCTCGACCACCCACCGCTTGGGCTCCGGGGCAAATCCGCGAGCGCCGGGCTCACGCTGGATGATCTCCACGTCGACACCGAGCCCTTTGCCGTGGTCGACGACGGCGCTCTTGAACCCCGCGTCCACCCATGCCTTCGTGACTGTCGAGGCACTGTGGGCGACCTCGTCCAGCAGTGCGATCCCGATGGCGTTGTCGTGCACGCTCGCCGCCACCACGACGGCGATGACCAGGCCGAGGACGTCGGTGGCCAGGCCCCGCTTGCGGCCCGAGCTCTTCTTGCCCGGATCCAGTCCGGTCGTCGTGCCGAAGTAGTAGTACACCGCTCCCATCGGCGGCAGGTCATGTGGCAGGTAGCGCCACTGGCAGCCGGTACAGGCCTGATACAGGATCGCGTTCACGATCTCCCGCATCTCGTACCGACCCTCGTGCCCGCTGACCGACGGGTGCCGGGCCTTCCACCCGGTGATGACCGGTCGGATCAACTCCCAGGCTTCATCCGACAGGTCACTCGGGTACGGGGGACGCCCGCCCACGTCCACCAGCACACCGCAGCGACAGCGAACCGCAGGATCGGGACTGGACAACCTGCCTTCAAGCACTACGAGAACCGCTCAAGACTCGCATAACACCCTCTGAGGTCTTGGCCGCGTCGCCGCAAAGGCTGCGCCTACACTGCTGAGCCTGCGTTTGGGAGCATCGCTTGCTCACTGCAGCGTGATCCACCCTTCAGGAAGCCATCCATGCACATAGCCCTCCAGGAAATGGTCCAGGTCGGGGATCCCCAAGTAGTCGATGACACAGGGCACTTCGGGGTGGGCAAGCCAACGGAGGCAGGCTGCGCCGCGGTAGGGCGAGCGCGGGATACCGGATGAGTCGACATGCGCGGTGAACAGCCTGGCCGGCTTGCGAACTTCGTGTAAGGCTCCGTAGGGACGCAGAGCTTCAAGGCGGCCGACCAGGTCCCCCAAGCGTGCCTCCGCCTCCGGAACGATTCCCTTCAGCAGACGCGCGGCAGCTCCCGCATACGATTCCCCGGCGTGCCGGCGGGTGGTGGGCAATGCGGGTGGGCCGTCATGTGCGGGACCATGGTCGAGCAGCGCCACTCGGTGATTCCCGTCGAAGCAGGCCACCAGCACGTCACGCCATCGGGACGGTGCATACATGCACATGAGGTGAATGTAGAGCACATCGGGGCTCCGCGCGCGTCCACGCGAGCGGAAGGGGCACACCCCGTCTGACGGTGGGTGCTCTACGGCACGGGGGGCAAGGAGGGCAGAGCCGCGAGCCCGGGCCACACCTGGAATCCGAGGGCGACCTCCAGCCGCGCAAGGGTGCCGAGGTCGGGCAACACTTTCCCGTTGACGACGCGGCTGATGGTGGAGTGCGTGATCCCTGTGCTCTCCGCCAAGGTCCGTAGGCTTTGCCCGCTGGAGGCGAGCGCCCTCTCCAGATTGCGGGCCAGCGCTTGTCCATAGTGGGCACTGGCAGGGGCGTCGGCGGCGAGAGCTGCATGCGGCCAGGAACCGCCCACGACATAGTCGCGCGGCACCTTGTCGTTACTGCTCCGGGGCATGCCCGGATCATCCCACGCACCCATCGGTCACCAACCCTTCGTTCCGCATTCCAGGCGTCTCACTTGAACCGATCGGTGCATACATACACCGCAAGGCCAGCAGCGACACCTCTCGGGCGTCTTACGTGAGGCAGGTGCACTCGTACGGGGCGCTCGAGCCGCGGCGTCTACACGCCCGGCGTCAGTTCTCCGCGCCTGCGCGCCCCCTATTTTTCGCCACCCTTACCTCACTGACGCTCCGTGACTGAGGCGTTTCGACAAATGCGGTGGCCAGGTTGCGAACACGGCTCAGGAGCGCGTCACTCAAGAGTGGCACCGTAGCGGTTTATTCGAATTTCGTTCGGATTGACTGAGGTGTTTACGCTGCACTTCTGCGACCAATCCACGAATTGCCGCATTGCGCCTCGGGATCCAGTGGTTAAGATCCGTTCCAGTTTCTTGAGGCGGGTCGAGGGGAGGTCCTTTTCGTGCAGCCACATCTGGTGCGGCAGTTTCTCGTTGAGCTGAGGTCTCTCGCTTTGGACGATGCCAAGACGCTTGCCGAGACGAAGGACCGCCTCGCCAGGGCCGAAGCGACCGTGGCGGCGGTTCGCGCAGCCTGCGACTCCGCAGCCCGGCGCGCCGAGGTGTCACAGCGTGTCGCGGATGGCGCCGAGAAGTTGCTGCGAGCCAGGGCAGATGCCCGGCAGGGGCCTCATGCCGCGGAAGACGCGCAAGAACGGACGAGAACAGCACCACGGACGCTGGCGCAGGAACTACTCGCCTTCATCCGGGGCCGGCGGAGCGCCACCCGGAAGGAGATCGTCACGTACCTGTCGTCCGCGCGCCCGGACCTCAAGCTCAGTGGACTGGGCCCGGAGATTTCCGACCTGGTGAAAGCCGGCCTGCTGATTCGCGTCTCCACGGGCCTTTACACCACGCCTGAGAACGCCGGAGGTGGCGCCATGTAGACGACTACCTGCCTTCCGAATCAAGACCTCGTCAAACATGCGCAAGTGCCGCCGACTCATTGGGAAACGTCGGCGGCACGGGGACGCGCGGATTGCTGGGCTCACGCATCACTCGTTATTGTAGGCGGTTTTTCGAGTGCGCGAGAGCCCGACACGAATTCGGCCTCTCAATATCAGGCCGAGAGATGGGCTCACTTTGTCTCTTTTCTCCCATGCCGATCCGGTTTCTGATTGGCCTCGCGGTTCCACGTCGGCCGGCCAGCGGGCACGCAAGCGCGCCGGCAAAGCATCACCCCGCCTTACTCTCCCGAGCTATCGAGCGAACCCCGTACAGCAGATTGGATTCGTCCTGGCACTGAACGAGCTCGACAAGGGAGGCGGCCCCGTCTCGCGGCAAGCCCTGGCCGAGCGAGCCGGCAAGGGAGTAGCCACGGTGGTCGACTGCATGGGCTTCCTCGCGGACATCGGGCTGGTGGAAGCGGGCCGCGGCCAGTACGCGATCACCGAGCAGGGCCGGGCGTTCGCGGTGCTGTGGTCGCGGGATCCCGCGCGTGCGCGGCTGCTGCTGCACCCGCTGCTCCAGGCGCACTGGTCCGCCACGGCAGTGACACGGCACCTCGCGTCCGGCCCCCTGCCACAGGCGAAGTTGGCCGAGTTGCTGGGCTCTGGCCTCCCCGGCGTACGGGCCCGCGGCATGTATCTGGTCGAGTGGCTCGTGATCGGGCTGGTCGTAGAGCGTGACGAGCAGCTGCACGTCCGTCTGGCGGCGACGGACGCCTCCGCACCCCCCAAGCGGTCCGAGGCGGACACGGCTGCGGAGGAGTCGGTCTCGGAGGACAGCGACGCATCGGGAACAGCCGGGGGCGACGGTAGCGACGACGCCAGCGGCAGCAGCCTGCTGGGAATGACGTTCCAGGAGATCAAGGAGCTGCCCGAGGACCGCTACACGGCGTTCCTCGAAGGCGTGCTGCAAATCCTGGACAGTGCTCTGGCGCCCACTGCCTGAACACCCGAGCTCCCTTAACACTCCAAGACGCACGGAGGCGGGCCCTGGTCCGGCGCGGCCGGACCAGGGCACCTCCGGGGTGGCGACTGGTGTCTGCGCTGGACTCTGGAACCCGGACGCAGAGGGTTCAATCCCCTCGCCATCCACCCCTTGCCGACCAGCATGGCATTCCTCAACCGAAAGGAACCAGTACCCGTGCGGATGACGCCAGTACGCCCAGTTCCCTGACGCGCCTTCAGTCAGCGCCTCTTCTCTACACCTCGCCAACCGGTTGGGCGATCTCCCGTTGCAGGCCCGGCCACCCGCCCCCACCGTGGTGTATGTACGCACCGCTCGTGTGGAGGTGAAACTTTGCACCATCCCTGCCCTGCCCGGCCACCAGGACAACACCCGGCGCCCCTCCCTGCCTCCCCGCCCGTCCGCCATGAGCAGTGACATCCCACTCGCCACCGGCATCGGAGCCGTCCTGGATCACTGGCAGTTCCTCGTGTTGCGCGGCGAGATGTCCCTGCAGACACTGAACCGGTTCGACCGGCTCTTGCGCCGGTTCGAGTCTTACGCGACAGTCCGGGGAGCGGTGTCGTTCACAGACGTGGATGAGACTGTCGCGGGACAGTTCATCGACGCCTACGGCCGTACCCGTCACGGTCACGTCGCTGACGCGTCCCTGTCCACGCGGCACCTGCGCCGCAGCGTGCTGCGGATGTGCTTTGCCACCGCCCTCAGCCTTGGCCTTACCGACGCCGACCCCACCCGCGACATCCGGCTTCCCCCCAGGGTTGTGGGCGAGACCCGTCCGCTGGACGAAGCCGAGGCGGTCGAGCTGCGCCACGCTGCGGACTTCGGGGACCGTCCCACCCGGCATGCCGCTGCCGCCGCCCTGGCTCTGGCCGGCGGCTTCAGCGGCGAGATCGGGCACATCAGCCCAATGGATCTCGATCTGCCGACGGCACGGGTATGGATGCACGGCTCGTCCAAGACACGACCCCGATGGTGTCCACTGGATGCCTGGGGCGCGCAGGTACTCGCCGCCCGCGCCCACCACATCCACGCCACCACACCAGGCTGCGAACTGCGGCGGCTACGGCTTGCCGTCTCACCCCGCAACGGCACCTGCGAGCAGATCCAAGCCCGCGTCTGCGTCGCCCTGCGCGATCTGCTCAAACGCATCGGACTCACCGCCGACCAGGCGGTCCGACCCGCGTCGATCACCGCATACGCCGGCTGGGAGACCTTCACCCGCACCCACCGCATCGAGGCCGCAGCCCGTCACCTGGGGATGTCCTCCCTGGACAGCACCGCCGCACTCATCGGCCACCACTGGCGCCCCGAAGACGACCACGACCACACCCGCACGACACCGAACGGAGACGGCAACCATGCCTGAGGACCTCTTCGGCGCCCCCCGGCCCCGCCACTGCCGCAAGAAGGCCGCACGCCGCACGCTGGAGACCGACCTGCGCACCGTCTCCCAACGCATCTGGGACATCGCCCAGTTCGAAGACGTCTACCGCCTCGCTTCCATCCTGGAAAACGTGCCCGGACCGCGCGCGGGGCGCCCTCCCGCCTACCCGCCCTACATCTACGCCCTCTTCCTGACCCTGCGCGGTATCCACGGCTCGGCCCGCTACTGCGCCGGCGACCTGCAGAACCCGACCGTCTGGAACACCCTCCGCGACGGCATCACCCGCCACCTCGGCCCCGACGAAGCCCGCCGCCTGCCGGCAACCGGCCCCACCCGCCACCACTGGCAGCACGCCCAGCGCGCCCTCCTGATCCCACGACTGGAACAGCTCAACGAGACCTTCGAGGACCTCGCCCTGGCCCAGGCCCTGCGCCAAGGACTCCTGCCCGCCCCCACGCGACGCTCCTGGAGCAACCCCCAACGCCACCAACTGATCGCCGGTGACGGCACCGTCGCAAAGTCCCCCACTCTGTCCACCACGCCCTACAGCCTCGACCCCATCACCGGCGAAATCCGCCGCCACCGCGTCGACCCCGCCTCCTCCTGGCAGAAGGAAGGCGGAACCGACCCCGACGACAACACCAACCACGCGGTGCTGGGCAGCAAGTTCGTGGTCTTCTCCACTCGCCACCGCGGCTACTTTCGGCGCGTCTTTCTCAGCTACCGCCACGTCCCCCACGACCATCCCGGCGGCGAAGCCGCTGTCGCCCTCGACCTCGCGTGCGCCATCCTGGACGCCGCCGACGGCTGCATGGGCGTTCTCTATGACGGGGCCCTGCGCGGAATGCACCGCGACGTCATCGCCCGCCGCGGGCGCCTACTGATCAACAAGCAGCACAAGGGAACCAAACCCCGCTACATCCGCACCATCGGCGTCGGCCGCTGCCGCCACGAACTGTGGTCCAACGCCGGCCGCGTCCACGAACGCTGCTTCCTCGACGACGGCACCAGCACCCTGCGCCCCCTCCCCGTCCGCAAACTCGAACGCCGCAGCAGCACCCACACCCACCGCTGGTACCACCTGCTCACCGTCCCCTGCCCCCGCGGCCTCCACGAACACCGCGAAGCCGTCGGCGTCACCACCACCCCCGGCGAACGAGACGACGGACACAGCGACACCGAAACCGGCTTCCACCGCGCCGAACACCTCCTGCAGATCCCGGACGACACGGCGGTCCACCAAAGCCTCTACGGCGGCCGCGAAGACACCGAAGCCGGCTTCTCCCAGTTCGACCGCTCCCTGTGGAACCAACGGATGATCGCCTTCGGCGCCGAAGCACAAAGCCTCGTTGTCCCTCGGCTTCCTCCTCGCCCAAAACGCCACCAGCGCCGCCCGCTACCGAGAAGACCCCATCTACACCGACGCCGAAACCGAAGCCACCGACCACAACAGCAACGACCGAAAGCACTGACGACCAAGCACTGACCACCGGGGCCGCCGACCGTAGCCCCACCACCACACCTTCATCCGCTACCCTGTGTGGGGCCGCCCTCAGCGGCGGCCCCTACCCTTGCCGGCAGCAGGTGAGCGCTCACACAGAGTATTCACCAACGTTTTCCGCAAGGCCCCGCCTCCGTAGCTCAGGGGATAGAGCACCGCTCTCCTAAAGCGGGTGTCGCAGGTTCGAATCCTGCCGGGGGCACCACGTATTACCCGCTGACCTGGGGTTTCTCCCCGGAGAGGCGTTCTGCTCGGCCTCGGACCGCTCGTCCGGGGCCGTTTGCGTGAGCGGTGCGTGAGCGGACGGGGCCCCAGGCCGTGATCTTCCGCCCGACGGATCAGCCCCCGGCACGGAGGCCGAGCATGATCGGTGCGCCCGCTCCCCTTCGGCCGTCAGCAACTTCTCGGACCGAGCACGCAGTCGCCGCACAGTGTCCCTGCGGCGTCGGGGGCGGCGCGGTAGATCAGGCAGCAACTGCGGCGCCGGAACCGTGCGTCGGTGCCCTGCCGGGTGTGGGTGTCACGGAGCAGTTGATGTGGCAGGAGGGCCGCGGCGGCCTTGTGTGCTCGTTGTCCGCTGGAGGGGGCGGAGGCAGTGACGCCCGTTGCCGCTCCGTTGATCGCGGAGGCTACGTTGCCCGACAGGACGCCGGGGGGAAGACGGAGAGGGGCTCAACTGCCCTGACGAGTTCCTGTATTGGGCCTTCGAGCAGGTCGTCTGCTGTTCGGCTGGAGGCGGGCGGGGACGTTGGGCCGATGGCTGTCAGGGCGTCCTGCGGTAGCGAGAGGGGGAAGGCTCCACCGAGGGAGGACTGCAAGTGCGCGTTCGCGAGGGGGAGGGACAGCCGGAAGTCGTGCAGGGTGGCGGCCAGGGCCGGGGAGATGAGGCGTGCGACCAGCCCAAGGTGGGTCACGGGGGCTGCGACCCGTAGCTCGACCGCTTCGGGCGGGCGTCCGCTGCCGGCGGCCAGGAACGTGCGGACGGCCGTTGCACGGTCCAGCAAGGGCTCAGGGTTCCGGACCAGTTCGCTCATGGGACGCCAGGGAGCGGTGGGGACCGATCGTGCACCGTGGGTGTCGAAGGCGAAGAACGGTCCGAGGGCCGCGATGTGTTCCAGGACCGCGGCCCCGGTTGCGTGTGCGTCATGGGGCGATGGTCGGTCGGGGCTGTGCGGGGGCCGGTTGCTCGGATGCCTGCTCGGCCGGTTGAGCAGACGCTCGGCCATGGGGCCGAAGACCAGGGCCAGGGTCGTCCACAGCAGGGTCTGGGCGGTGACGGAGTAGAAGCGGAAGGAGAAGCGGAAGGAGAACAGCACGTCGGCCGGGAAGCCCGGGTAGACGGCGTTGGCTCCGGTCATCAGCCCGGAGATCATCGAGCTGCACCACGACAAGCACCACGCCGCGTATGTGAAGGGCGCCAACGACACCCTGGAGCAGCTCGCCGAGGCCCGTGACAAGGACGCCTGGGGCAGCATCAACGGCCTGGAGAAGAACCTCGCGTTCCACCTCTCCGGCCACATCCTGCACAGCATCTACTGGCACAACATGACCGGCGACGGCGGCGGCGAACCGCTGGACAAGGACGGCGTGGGCGAACTGGCCGACGCCATCGCCGAGAGCTTCGGCTCCTTCGCCAAGTTCAAGGCCCAGCTGTCCAAGGCCTCCGCCACCACCCAGGGCTCCGGCTGGGGCGTCCTGGCCTACGAACCGGTCACCGGCCGCCTCATGGCCGACGTTGCCCTGGTGGTCGTAGATCTGCTCCGTACCCATCCTCGTCTTCGACGCCTGGGAGCACGCCTTCTACCTCCAGTACAAGAACCAGAAGATCGACTTCATCGAAGCCATGTGGAACGTCGTCAACTGGCAGGACGTCGCCAAGCGCCACACCGTCGCCAAGGAACGCGCCAACAACCTGCTGCTCGCCCCGTAACACGATGAGGGCGGTCGGCTGACCCCACCGCGCCGCGTTCGCGGACGAGAGCAAGCGGAGCAAGCGGCCTTACCGGTACCGATACCGGTAAGGCCGCTGCGCGTCGGGCGGGCTCCTCGGTATCAGTTCTCGGTCGGGACGATGGTGCCGAAGGAGGCGGCGGCTATCTGCTGGATGTTGCGCATCTCGCCGCCGTTGAGGTCGGTGGGGTTGACGGAGTAGACGATCTTGCGGGAGAGGTCGCGGGTGGCGAACACACCGCTGGTGTAGCCGGGGCGGGAGCCGGTCTTGCCCCAGACCACGACGCCGTTGGACGCCTTGACCCGCATCAGGCCCATGGTCATGCAGGCCCGGCCGGCGTCGGCCTCGGTGCGGCACTGGCTGCTGTGGAAGCTGGGGACGTCGGGGACCGCGAAGAGCTCGGCCTGCTGGGCCGGCGGGAGGAACCGGCCTCGGAGGAGGGCGGTGATGAAGCGGTCCAGGTCGGCGGGGGTGGAGATCATGCCGCCCTCGGCCCAGGGCCAGGGGCTCTGCTCGGTGACGTCCACCGGATGCGTGGTGCCGTCGGCGGACCCCACCGTCAGATAGCCGTGCGCGTGCGGGCCCGGCAGGCGCGGGTCGTCGGCGTCGGGGACGTGGGTGTCGTGCAGGCCGAGGGGCCCGGTGATCCGGGACCGCACCTCATGGGCGAAGGTGTGGCCGGTGGTCTTCTCGATCAGCACGCCGGCCATGTAGTAGTTCATGCCGTTGTACTGCTGCGCGGCGCCCGGCGCGAACTGCATCGGCTGACCGGCCATCAGGTCTATCACCTGCTGCGGGGGGAGGCTCTTCAGGCGGTCGGCGGCGAACCACTCCGGGCTGCCGTCGCCGAATTCCGGGCTCGCGGCGCCGCGTGGCAGACCGCTGGTGTGGTTGAGCAACTGGCCGACCGTGACGGGCGGCAGACCGGCGGGCAGGACGCCCGGGAGGTAGTGCTGGACGGGCTCGTCCAGCTTTATCCGGTGCTCGGCGGCGAGTTGGAGGACGATGGTGGCCGTGAAGACCTTGGAGATGCTGCCGATCCGGATGTGCGCGTCACTCGGGACGCCCTGACCGGACTTCAGGTCGCCCACGCCCGAGGTGCCCGACCAGTGGCCCGCGCTGCCGGTGATCCGCACCAGCGCGCCGGTGACGTGCGCGTTCGGCAGGCCGCCGATGGCCGCCTTCAGTGCGGCCGGGTCCAGCTCGGGCAGCGTCGCGGAGGCAGCGGCTGATGCCGGGGCCGGGCCGGCGGCGAAAACGGGCGCGGCCACACCTGCGACCAGAGCCGTCAGCAATGCGCCGGAGGCGGCCACGGTGGTCCAACGGGTGCGACGGGCAGAGCTGTTCACGATGGGGCTCTCCATGGTGGTGGCGGTGGGACCGGTGATCGACCGGCCCGATCACGAGTCTCCTGCGCACCGGCAGCCCGGCTCATCAGGGAATGTCCCTGAGAAAACCCTGAGCGAACCCCTGTGGCTGATACCGAGTCGGAGTGCCGGGGATCCGCGGTCGCCACGCAGGTGGCACACACGCCGTGTGCGCAGAAGGCCGAGACAGAAGGCGGGAGTCGGGAGTCGGGGAGAAGGGGGGCGGGGAGCTGTCGCAGGGATCGCACGCGGAGAGATCAGCCGGTGCCGGTGCGAATCCTGGGCAGCGGCCCGGAGCTGCGGTGGCTTCCCGCGCCGACGAGGTCGCCCGCGTCACAGCATGAGCGGCCAGGCCGGCGAGCGTCTTCGTCGGGAGAGCCTGCCGATCGGTCGATCGGTCGGTCAGACGGAGGGTCGGTCAGACGGAGGGTCGGCCAGACGGAGGGTCGGTCGGTCGGACGGACCGGCGTGGCCGAGCGGGGCTCGATACGGCACATGACCTCACTGGCGCAAACCGGCCACACCTACCCGAGACGATCTATACCATTCACCCCATGAACCCCTCTATCGCTCCCGACGAGGCGAACGAGCGGATACGCGCATTCATGGCCGCCCGCCCCGGCGGCGCGCTGTCGCCCGAGGAGCAGGCCGAGTACGAGCAGCTGCTGGCCGCGTGGGCGGAAGCCGTGCACATGCGGTCGGCATCGGCGTGGACCCCGTGAGACGCGGGAAGCGCGCCACCACCATCGCCACCGCCAGACAGCAGAGGCCACCCGGGAACGTTCCCGGGTGGCCTCTGCTGTCTGGCACTGTCCGCCGGTGGTGTCCGCCGGTGGTGTCTGCCGGTCGGCCCGGCGGGGCGGGTGGAGTTATCCACAGGGTGAGCGGCGGGGGTGGCGGGGCTCGTACGCTTTCGGGGTGGGTTCGGCGGAAGCGGGAGTGGTCGTGGGCGTGGATGTGGACGTGGATGTAGACGGTGCCCCGGAGACGGGCGGGGCGGCGGACGAGGCGGTGCAGGTGCTGCGCCGGGTGTTCGGGTACGACGCGTTCCGCGGGAGTCAGCGGGAGATCATCGAGCATGTGGTGGGGGGCGGCGACGCGGTCGTGCTGATGCCCACCGGGGGCGGGAAGTCGCTGTGCTACCAGATCCCCTCGCTGGTGCGGCCGGGCGTCGGGGTCGTGATCTCGCCATTGATCGCGTTGATGCAGGACCAGGTCGATGCGCTGCGGGCGCTCGGGGTGCGGGCCGGGTTCCTCAACTCGACGCAGGATCTGGAGGAGCGGCGGCTGGTGGAGGCCGAGTTCCTGGCCGGTGAGCTGGATCTGCTGTATCTGGCGCCGGAGCGGCTGCGGGTCGAGCAGACGGTGCAGCTGTTGGACCGCGGGAAGATCTCGCTCTTCGCGATCGACGAGGCGCACTGTGTCGCGCAGTGGGGGCACGACTTCCGGCCGGACTATCTGGCGCTGTCGATGCTGCACGACCGCTGGCCGGACGTGCCGCGGATCGCGCTGACCGCGACGGCGACCGAGGCCACCCACGGCGAGATCACCTCGCGGCTGCGGATGGCGGACGCGCGGCACTTCGTGGCCAGCTTCGACCGGCCGAACATCCAGTACCGGATCGCGGCCAAGAGCGAGCCGAAGAAGCAGCTGCTGGAGCTGGTGCGCGGGGAGCACGCCGGGGACGCCGGCATCGTCTACTGCCTCTCGCGGGCCTCGGTGGAGAAGACCGCGCAGTTCCTGGTGGACAACGGGGTCGCCGCGGTGCCGTATCACGCCGGGCTCGACGCCCGTACGCGCGCGGAGAACCAAGCGCGGTTCCTGCGGGAGGACGGACTGGTCGTGGTCGCCACCATCGCGTTCGGGATGGGGATCGACAAGCCCGATGTGCGGTTCGTGGCGCATCTGGACCTGCCGAAGTCGGTGGAGGGGTACTACCAGGAGACCGGGCGCGCCGGGCGGGACGGGCAGCCGTCGACGGCCTGGCTGGCGTACGGGCTCCAGGACGTGGTCCAGCAGCGGAAGATGATCGACGGCTCGGAGGGGGACGAGGCGCACCGGCGCCGGCTGTCCGCCCATCTGGACGCGATGCTGGCGCTGTGCGAGACGGTGGCGTGCCGGCGGGTGCGGCTGCTGGCGTATTTCGGCCAGGAGAGCGGCCCGTGCGGCAACTGCGACACCTGCCTGGCCCCGCCGCAGACCTGGGACGGGACGGTGCCCGCGCAGAAGCTGCTGTCGACGGTGGTGCGGTTGCAGCGCGAGCGGGGGCAGAAGTTCGGCGCGGGGCAGATCGTCGACATCCTGCTGGGGCGCAAGACCGCCAAGGTGATCCAGTTCGATCACGACGCGCTGAGCGTCTTCGGGATCGGCGAGGATCTGCGGGAGGCCGAATGGCGGGGCGTGGTGCGGCAGTTGCTGGCACAGGGCCTGCTGGCCGTCGAGGGCGACTACGGCACGCTGGTGCTCACCGAGGCGAGCGGCGAGGTGCTGCGCGGGCAGCGCGAGGTCCCGATGCGGCGGGAGCCGGAGAAGGCGGCGCGGGCGGCCAAGGCGAAGGCCAAGGCCAAGCGGGCGCCGGTGGATCTCCCGGAGGAGGCGCTGCCGGTCTTCGAGGCGCTGCGCGCCTGGCGGGGGCGTACGGCCAAGGAGCAGGGCGTGCCGGCGTATGTGATCTTCCATGACGCCACGCTGCGGGAGATCGCGACGGTTCGACCGGGCACCACGGCCGAGCTGGGCACGGTCAGCGGCGTCGGCGAGAGCAAGCTCGCGAAGTACGGGGAGCAGATCCTGGATGTGCTGGCCGGGCGGGATGCGGGGGAGGCGGGCGAGGCAGCCGCCGGGGACGGCCCCGCGAAGACGCCGGAGCCGCCGGCCGCGGAGGAGGACGTGGTGCCGGAGCCGCCGGACGACATCGACTGGTGACGGCGACTGGTGACAGAGCATCGACTGGTGACGGGATCGTCCGGTGGCGACATCGAGCGGTGAGGAAGGGTAGGGGGTTCAGGGGGTGGTGCGGTCCGGGGGGTGAGGCGGGAAGCCGAGGAGGGCACGGGCGCCGCCGTCGGGGGCGTTGGTGAAGTAGACGCCGATGCCGAGGACGGCGGCCTGTCCCACGGCGATGGTCAGGCCCAGACCGTGGCCCCTGCCGCGGCCCGGGGCGTCGGTGCGGAAGCGCTGCGGGCCGTGGTGGAGCAGGTCCGCGGGATAGCCGGGGCCGTGGTCGCGCACCTCGATGGTGGGGATGCCGCCGGGCAGGGCGTCCACGGTCACCACGACCGGGGGCCGGCCGTGCCGGTGCGCGTTGATGACGAGGTTGGCGAGGATCCGGTCCAGGCGGCGCCGGTCCGTTTCGACGACGGTGTCGGCGAGGATCCGTACGTCGGTGTCGAGGCCGGTGGCGCGTACGGAGCGGGTGACGAGCGGGCCGAGTGCGCAGGCGGCGAGGTCGGCGTGTTCGGTTCCGGAGTCGAGCCGGGAGATCTCCAGCAGGTCCTCGGTGAGCCGGTGCAGGGCGTGCAACCGGTCGTTGATCATCTCCTTGGGGCGGCCCTCCGGGAGGAGCGCGGCGGAGGCGAGGATTCCGGTGAGCGGGGTGCGCAGTTCGTGGGCGACGTCGGCGGTGAAGCGCTGCTCGGCCTGGAGGCGGCCCTGGAGGGAGCCGGCCACCGAGTCCAGGGCCGCCGCCACCGCCGCCACCTCGTCATACGCCGCCGGGCCGCCGCGCGGCCACTGACCTGCGACGTCGCCCACCCGGGCGTCCAGGTCGCCGGCGGTGATGCGGCGCGCGACGGCCGCGGTGGTGGTCAGCCGGCGGCTGATGCGCCGGGCGAGGAAGAGGCCGGCGAGGGCGACGGCGGTGGCGGCGAGTACGGCCGAGCCCAGGATGGCGGTGTCGAACTTCTCCAGGGTGCTGCGGGTGTTCCCGTAGGGCGACCAGACGGCCATGATCTGGTTTCCGGCGGGCGCCGCGGCCCACATCACGGGCTGTCCGCGGTAGCTGCCGACCATGCTTCCGCGCCGCCCGCGGTGCACCAACTTCCGCAGTTCTTCCGGGAGTTCGGACGGATCCAGGACGGAGTTGATGCCCTCGCGGGAGGTGCCGTACTCGAAGAGGTCCAGTGCGGAGTCGAGGTCCGCACGGGTCTGCTTGCGGACCTGGCCGACGGTCTGGCGGGCCACCGCGTTGTGGACGAGCACGCCGAGGACCGCGGCGACCGCGCAGCACACCGCCGTCACGGTCAGTGCGATCTTCCAGCGGAGGGAGACGGGGCGGGGGCGCCTCATGGCGGGGTCCCGGGCGGACCGGGGGCGGCCCACGGAGCGCGCCGGCCGATGCTCGTCGGGGACGGGGGCGCACCGGTGGGGGCGGGCGAGGGCGGTCCGGGCGAAGGGGGTCCGGGCGAGGGCTTCGGCTTGTGGGCGAGGTCGAGGGTGAGGTCCCACAGGCCCATGGAGTGGCCGTCCCAGACGTAGTCGGTGACGCTGACGTAGCGCGGGTCCTTGGTGGGTTCGCGGACCGCGAGATGGCCGGCCGCCAGTTCGACGCCGGCGAGGACGCCGCGCAGCGCGAGGATCCGGGTGACGACCGCGTTCCGGACGGTGTAGACGCGCAGATCGCTGGTGCGGCGGTCGAGATCGACGACGGTGATCAGGTCGGGCTTGCCGTCGTCGGTGAGATCGTGCAGCTCGGGGCGGCGTACCGAGCGGGGCGCGGGCGCGCGGTCGCCGTCGGAGGTGTAGTCGGCGTCGAGGACGGCGAGCGGGTCGGCGTGGGTCATGTCGCCGGCGGGGATGCGCGGGACGCCGTGGAGGGGTTTGAGGGCGGCGGGGTTGTCGCTCTCGCGGAGCGGCGCGGGGGTGTACTGCGGCCAGAGTTCGTGCGGGGCGTGCACGCTGCGCGCCTGCCCGTCGTCCTTGAGGCCCTCGGGGCTCGCGCAGCCGGCGACGGGGACGAGGGCCAGGGCCAGGGCGGCCACGGCGGTGCGGGTAGTGGGCGTCGCGCCCGCGGGGCGCCGTCGGTGCCGCATGCCGTTGTCACCGCCTTCGCCCGCCGTGTGCCGTTGCCTCGCCCGCCGTGTGCCGTTCGCCGGCGGGCGAAGCGCGTCCGCCGCATCCGCACCAATGCCTTCAAAGGTCAGCATTACGGGCATAGCTCGACCAAGCTACCCAAGGTGGTGCGGTAGGGAATCTTCAGGACGGCCGTTCCGGCGGCTGCCGGACAACTGTTCCGGCCGTTCCCCCGGCGGGCGCCGCCGGCCGCTCCGTTTCACGACTGACCGGAGAAGGTGAGGGTGACTGTTACACAACGTATGGATCGCCGTTATGGACGCTCCGTAGCGTGCTGCCCCGTACCGCACCCCAGGACGGCACCGGCCGTCCACGACGAGGAGTAGCCATGCGGGCTCAGCGCCGCTCCGTGATCCGTACCGCCACCGTCGCGACCGGCGCGCTGGTCGCCCTGCTGCTTCCCGCGGGCGCCGCCTTCGCCGACTCCGGCGCACACGCGGGCAGCCGGAAGGCGATCCTCCTCCCCGACGAGGGGCTGGCCGGCATCGCGGAGAAGGCCGGGCAGCTGCCGAAGTCCGGCCTCATCGGCGGCGCGGGTGCGCTGGGCGCGGCGGGCGTCGCCTTCGCGGTGCGCCGGCGCGGCAACCACGACGCCCCGCACACGGCCGCCGCCGGCAGCGCACACCGCGCGTCCCGCTAGGACGGCCGACCTCCCGCCAGGACAGCCGAAGAGCCGACCTCCCGCCAGGACGGCGGACCTCCTCCCGCCAGGGCCCGCCCGGCATCCAGGAGCGTCGACACAGACGTATCGGTGGCCGCCGAAACGTCGCGGCGGACAATGGGCACATGGCCTCCCCGCCCCCTCCGCCGTCGTCCGACCACAGCTCCGAGCCGGCCCGGCTGGCGGGGCTGCTGGCGGACCGCACCCGCGCCGCGTTCTGCCTGGCACTGCTCGACGGACGGGCCTGGACCGTCGCCGAACTCGCCGGGTACGCGCAGGTCGCGCCGTCGACCGCGAGCGAGCATCTGACCCCGGACGGCACCCGGGCGCTCAGGGAGCTACTGGGGATCGACGGGGCGGCGGCGGGACTGGTGTGACGGGGGCGGCTGTGACGGGCGCTGTGACAGGGGCCGCGCGGCGGGCCGTCGGTCCGGGAGCGCGTGGCCGCGGCCGTCCGGCGCGCGGCCTCGGCTGTCCGCGGCCCGCCGGGGGCTGCCGCACCGCGTCCGCCCCGTCCCGGCAGCCGCCCCCGGCGCCGCCGGCCCGCGCATAGACCGTTATCCGGGCGCCGCGCACCTCCGTGCTGCCGCACACCACGAACTCCCCGCGCAGCGTGGCCCGTTTGGCGAGCTCCTGGTCGTTGTCGTCGGCCGGCTGCCCGGCCGGGTCGCCCGCCACGACGATCCGGCGACTGGCCAACATCCGGTCGCGGATCCGGTCGCCGGAGAGCTCCGTCCCGTAGAGGGTGTGGGACGCCACCGGACTCCTGTCCAGCGCGAGATCGTCCAGACCGCGGAAGTCGTGCGGCCGGGTCGCCATCCAGACACGGCGGCGGGACGGCATGAACAGGAGCCCGTCGCCCGGCTCGGACACCTCACGCACCGCCTGGGCGACGGCGGTGGCGTCGTCGACCCGGCTGTCCGGGCTGCGCAGATGCACGTCCACCGGCAGCAGCGCGGCAAGGGCCAGTGACAGGGCCAGCACCCGCCGCAGCAGCCGGCCGCGGGTCTGGCCCAGCTCGCCCGCCGGCCGCAGCAGCCGGGCCAGCGCGGCACCCGCGACCAGGGCGAAGCCGGCGACGTAGTAGAGGACGTAGCGGTCCACGTAGGCGGGTTCGACGTGGGAGAGGAGGAGCAGGAGGAGGGTGGGCAGGATCAGCAGCGGGATGCCGACGGCGCGCAGCCCGATCGGGCCGCGGGAGAGTATGCGGACGCGGGCGCAGCCGAAGCCGAGGACCGCGAGGACGGCGAACGTCAGGAGCTGCAGCGGGTCCGGCCACATGAGCCAGCTGATCTGGGCCGACTGCCGGGTGCTGAAGACCGCGAGCGGGGCGAGTCCGGCGAGGACGGCGACCGCCGACAGGGCCCAGGCGCGCAGCACGCGGCGGGGCAGCCGGGCCAGTATGACCGCGGCGCCGTGCGCGGGCAGCGCCAGCGCCGCGAACTCGTGCAGCAGGCAGGCGAACAGCATCAGCGCGGTGTAGCCCCACCACGACTGGCGGCGCGGGCGGGCGGCGGCGAGCACCAGCAGATACGTGGCCCAGACGACCAGCGCGCAGATCGTCGCGTAGGAGCGCCCCTCCTGCGCGTACTGCTGCACGACCGGGATCAGCGCGAAGGCGAGCCCCGCGAACAGCCCCGCCCGCCGCCCGACCAGGCGCTCCCCCAGCAGCGCGATCCCCGCCGCGGCGGCCGTCATCGCCACGACCGACGGCAGCCGCAGGCCGATCACCGCGCCGAGGGTGCTGCCGAGGGTGGCGTCGTAGACGACGAACCAGACGTGCATCAGCGCGTAATACAGGCCGTGCACGACATCGACATGGAGCAGCGTCAGCCACAGATCGGACAGGCTGCGGTGCGCCATGTCGTAAGTGGCCGCCTCGTCACGCCAGATGGCGTCCTGCCGGCGGATCCCCCACGCCCCCAGGAACAGCATCAGCCCCGCGGGTGCCAGCACCACCGCGCTCCGCAGCGCCCGTGCCGCGGTGGCGGATGAGGCGGGGGCGGAAGCGGACGCCTGATACGTCTTGTGCGCTGGCGCTGCGTCGATGACGGGCTCCGGTCGCGAGGGGACGGAGGGGCGGTACGGGCGGGGACGGAGGGGCGGGGGTACGGGCGGGGTGCGGAAGCGGGCCGGCGGCGGGGAGCCCGGGGCCGGGCGGCCGTCGTCACGGCCGCCCGGCCCCCGCGGCTCACCCCAGGCGGGTCAGCTTCGCCCCGAACGTCGGCTCGGCCAGGTCCGATTGCAGCGCCACCGGGACCTTCTGCTGGCTCGCACCGTTGCCGACCGTCAGCTCGCCGACGACCGTACCGGCCTTCGCCGTGTGCGGTACGGCCTTGCCGCCGTCGCCGATCGAGAACGTCGCCTTCATACCGGGCCAGCCGACCGCCGTCAGGTCCTTGGTGGCGACCACCGGCGTCCGGCCGTCGAGCCCGTCGTCCACGTAGCCGACGACCTGTCCCTTCTTCACCACGGTGGCGGAGGACAGCGCGTCCTTGGCCGCGCCGATCACCTTCTGGCTGTTCTCCAGGGCCAGTTGGAGATGGGCGTTGGGGTCGGTGCCGCGGGCCCGCTGGTCCATCGTCACACCGAGCAGCAGCTGGTCCTTGCCGCCGACGGTGCGGTATGCGGCCCACATGAAGGCGCCGCCGGCCGGCGAGCTGGAGCCGGTCTTGATACCGCGGACCACGCCCGGCATCGTCGTCAGCAGGCTGTTGTTGTTGTAGATCTTGTCCGGCAGACCGTCGATCTTGACGTTCTCGGTGGTGACGACCGCGCGGAAGGCGTCGTTCTTCATCACCGCCTCGGCGAGCCTGAGCTGGTCGACGGCGGTGCTGACGGTCGTCTTGTCGAGACCGCTGGGGTCGGTGTACGTGGTCCGGGTCATGCCCAGGTCCTTGGCGGCGGCGTTCATCTTCTTCGTGAACGCGGCCTCGGACCCGGAGTCCCAACGGGCCAGCTGGCGCGCGGCGTTGTTGCCCGACGGGATCATCAGCATCTGGAGCATCTGGTACTCGTTGAACGTCTGCCCCGCCTTGAGCGGCACCCGCGACTCGTCCTTGTTGTGCGAGTCGGCCTCCGCCTTCGCGTCGATGGTGATCGTCGCGCCCTTCTCCCCCTTCTTCAGCGGGTGGTCGCGCAGGATCACGTAGGCGGTCATCACCTTGGCGACGCTCGCCGTCGGCACCGGCTTGGCCTGGCCGGACGTGCCCAGGCTGCCCACGCCGACGACCTCGGCCGCGGCCTGGCCCTGGTCGGGCCACGGCACCGAGAGCTTGCCGCCCTGAAACGTGAACGCCGTCGACGAACCGACCGCCAGCGTCGGGTCGGGCAGCGGACGCAGCGACTGGACGATCACGAAGATGATCCCCAGCAGCACGACCAGCGGGGTCCAGATCTTGATCCGCCGGATGACCGTGCGCAGCGGAGTCTCGGGCGGCGGCGGGGTGTTGGTGAGCTGCGCCAGCAGGTCCAGCGGCGGCAGCGGCTCCTGCCGGGTCCGCTCGGACTCCGACTCGGCGGCGGACCCGGCACCGGATTCGGTGCCGGACCCCGTCGCCGAACCGACCTCGGCGCCGGCCGCGGTGGCGGAACCCGCCGCCGGCGGTGCGACGGCCGGCTTCTCGGTGGGCTTGGGCGGTACGGCGGCCGGCAGCGCACCGGGCGCCGCAGCCGGCGCCTTCTCGGGAGCCTTCGCCGCCGTGCCGCCGTCGCGGTCGCCGTCGACCTTGCCCTTGCCCGCCTTCTCTGCCTTCTCCGCCGTGTCTGCCGCGTCGCTCTTGCCAGCCGTGTCGCTCTTGTCGGCCTTCTCGGCGGTCTCGGCCGCCTTGTCGGCCGTACGGGCCGGAGTCCTGGGCGCGGTCTTGCCGATCGACCGCTCCGCCGCACCGCCGTCCGTCGACTTCAGCGCCACGAACTGGCTGGTCCGCTCGGCGTCCCGCTCCTCCTCGGCCCCGGGCTTGGCGGCGTCCCCGGCCTTGGCACCGGCCCCGGCCCCGGCTTCCTTCGCCTCGCCGTTCGCCTTCTCCTCGCCGTTCGCCTTCGCCTTCGCGTCGGCCTCGTCGGCCTGCTTCGCGGCGCCCTTGTCGATCTTGAAGGTGGTGGTCGGGCTGTCGACGGGACGTTCCTCCGCCGCGCCCTCGCTCTTCGCCTCCCCCTCCTTCTGCTTCGCAATGGCAAACGTGCGCGTCGCGTCATCGGCCGGCGCCTCGTCGGCGCTCCCGGCCACCGCCGTCTTCAAGCCCGCCGTCTTGAAGACGGCGGTGGCCTGGTCCACAGCCGGGGAGTCCGACACGGCGGCAGCCCCGCCACCGGACCCGGCCCCGGGAGCCTCCCCCTTCACACCCGCACCGGCCTTCGCGTCCGGCTCGGCATCGGCCGCCGGCTTCGCGCCCGCCTTCTGCGCAGCCTTGCCGTCATCAGCAGCCTTGCCGTCCACCTTCTCGGCAGGCTTACGGTCCGCCTTCGCGCCGGCTCCGGCCTTCGGCTCCGCGGCCGGCTCGGCACTCTTCGCCGACTCGGCGACCGAGGCACCGCCCGCACCCTCGGGACCGCCCGCACCCTCGGCACCATCCGCGTCCTCGGCACCGCCCGCACGCTCGGCGTCGTCCGCAGCGTCATCCGAGCCCTCGGCGCCGTCCGCGGCGGGGTCCGTGGCCCCTGCATCGTCCGTACGCGCGACCCAGGCCGCCACAGCGGCCCGTAGACGGTCGTCGCCGCCCGCGGCCCCGGCGTCGCCCTCCGCGGCCTCCTGAGGCGCCTCAGACTCCTTCACGGGCTCCGGCGTACGCCCAGCGTCGCCACCCGAGCCCTTCGCGCCCACCGCCCCCTTGGAGTCCTCGGAGCCCTTGGAATCCTTGGAGCCCTTGGCCCCCGCCGAGTCCTTCGGCCCCTTCCCGGCCCGCGACTCCGACGACGATCCCGATTCCGGCGCCGATCCCGATTCCGACTTCGCTTCCGACTCCGACGGCTCCGCGTCCGCCGTATCCCCGTCGTCCGCCCCGGCCGGCTTCGCCGCCCCGCCCCCGCCCCCGCGGCTGACGGACAGCCGCGGATCGCGTTCGGTGCGCGCCGTCTCCCCCGACGACTGCTCCTTGTCCGACTTCTTGTCCGACTTGTCGGGGGACTCGCCCGCCACCGATGTCTCCTTCACTACGTCGCACTGCCCTGCCTGGTGCCGGCCGGTACCAACCTGCACCAGTGTTCCCAAGTGTCCTGTGTCCCAGCGGCGCCACCCCACCGCGACGCGTACCGGTACACGCCGCACCCCGCAGAAGATGTTGCCGACGTGCTAGACGAGAACGACATACCTACCGGTTCCCTACCGAACCCCCCACGCACCCTCGACAGATGAATGTGAGAGGGGTCACCCTGTCATTCATCCACGCGGGGAGGCATGGATGGGCAGGAGCCGCAGAACAATTCCGGAGGAGCTTCTGCTGCTGGCTTTGGACCCGGCCACGGGCACCACAGCGCAGCCGCAGTCGCTCGACCTCGGCCTGGCCGGGGCCCAGCTAGTAGAGCTGGCTCTGGCAGGACGGATAGCCCCAGACGGGGATCGTATCGCCGTGGTGATGGCACGGCCGACAGGAGATCCGACTCTGGACTCCGCGCTCGAACTGCTGCGCCGACGCGGCAGTCCGGTGCGCGCGGTCCACTGGATCGGCGGGGCCCCGCCGGGGGGGGG
>NZ_KN708638.1:3549753-3566125 GCF_000805335.1 Streptomyces sp. CT34
GGGCTGCCGACGACGCGCTACCAAGCGACCGAGACGGCCATCAGCCGGGAAATCAGGGCCCGGCTGGACAACGCGATCCGCACCGGCGTACCCCCGGACCCGCGGACCGCGGCGCTCGCCGCGCTGGCCCACGCGGTCGGCCTCGGCAAGCACCTCTATCCAGGGAACGAGGGGCGGTCATCGCGCTCCCGTCTCCGGGATCTGATCCGGCACGACCCGATGGGCGGACTGGTCGCGCACGCCGTCATGGATGTGCAGAACGGCGCGGCGGCACAGCCCCGGCGGGCCGCGGGCGCGGGATCGGGCGGTGGCCCGGGTGCCCGGCAGCCGGCGGTCCGGTCCGCGACCGAGGCGGCCGGTGTTCCGGTCCAGTCGCGGCGGCACGGCCACGGCAGCATGGCGCGGGTAGGCGCCCGCTGATGCCGTCGGCACCGTAGGGCGCGCAGGACGCCCCCGAGGCGCCCACCCGGCAGAAGGACGCCGCGGACAGCGGCGGAAACACGCCGTGGACAGGCGCCCGGTGATCGCGTACGAGGCCGTACGCAACGGCCGCATGCGCGACACCGGGACACGGCGCGGACCGCCGGGTACCACTGCGCACCGTCGTGTCGTCGCACCGTCGCGCCCCGGAGCAGTACCCGCACCATCGGGCAGCACCCGCACCACCGTCCCCGACCTGTTCGGGAGCCGCGGCAAGAAGACGGGGTGGTGGGCCGAGCCGTTCGGACGACGGCCGGTCCGCCACCCCGTGCGCATGTGCGCTCGCCTTCTGTGGTCAATTGACTGCGCGGCGTCCACATGAAGTGGCAGTCTGCTCAAGAGGAAACGACAGCAGTACGGACCCGGAGGTGCACTTCCCGTGGCGTCCAACGTCAATCCCACCGTCAGGCGACGCCGCTTGGGCCAGGAGCTGCGCAGGCTCCGGGAGGCCAAGGGCCTAACGGCGGAAGAGGTGGCCGAGCGGCTGCTGGTCTCCCAGTCGAAGATCAGTCGACTGGAGAACGGCCGCCGCAGCATCAGCCAGCGCGATGTCCGCGACCTGTGCGGGGTCTACGAGGTCGAGGACCACCGGATAGTGGATTCGCTGATGCAGATGGCGAAGGACTCCCGGCAGCAGGGCTGGTGGCACGCGTTCGGCGACATCCCGTACAGCGTCTACATCGGTCTGGAGACCGAGGCGGCGTCGCTGCGGACGTACGAGTCGCTGCTGGTGCCCGGCCTGCTCCAGACGCCCGGCTATGCCGAGGCGGTCATTCCCGGCGCGGTCCCGGAACTGGCGCCGGACGATCTGGAGAAGCGCATCCAGGTGCGGATGCGGCGCCAGGAGCGGGTCAACGACCCGGACCGCCCGCTGCGGTTGTGGGTGGTGCTGGACGAGAGCGCGCTGCGGCGGGTGGTCGGCAGCCACCTGATCATGCGCGAGCAGCTGGAGCAGCTCGTCGAGGTGAGCAGGCTGCCGCATGTGACGGTGCAGGTGCTGCCGTACGACACCGGTGCGCACGCCGGGATGTCGGGGACGTTCTCGATCCTGGAATTCGATGACGCCGCCGATTCGAGCGTGGTCTACATCGAGGGTGTCACCAGTGACCTCTATCTGGAGAAAACCAACGATGTGCACAAATACACCATCATGTACGAGCATCTTCGGGCGCAGGCGTTGAGTGCGGACGCCAGCCGGGAGTTCATCGCGGAGGCGGCCAAGCGGCATGCGGATGCGATGAGTTGATGCCGAGGGAGCAGGCCCGGACAGTTCCGGGAGCGCGGAATGTTGAATTCCGTTTAATCGGGCGCACGGTACACCTGAGCCACCATCCACGAAAAGCGATTACGGAATACGCCATTCGGACGGGTGAACGGCCTCTGCGGCTCGTGATGTTGGCGCGTAGCGTCGGTCTCACCGAATCCGCGGTAACTCAGAGTAAGTTGGAGTGAAAATGGCCGTTCAGCCCAATTCCGCGTTCTCCTGGACCAAGTCCTCGTACTCCGGCGGCAACGGCGCCTGCGTGGAGATCGCCGTACCGACCACCGCGGCGATCGCGGTGCGTGACTCCAAGGATCCCGAGGGTCCGCGTCTGACGTTCGACACCGCCTCCTGGAGCAGCTTCGTGTCGGACGTCGCCGGTCGCGCGTTCGACCTGTCCTGATCTGAGCCGTCACCGACCACAGTCCGTGTGACCGCACCGCAGATACGAGCCCTCTCGACTGGATCGCCGTCCCGGCCGAGGGGGCTCGGCCATGTCCGCCCACGGGACGCGAACAGCGCCGCCCGTCAGCGGAGTTCGGCCACGTAGCGGTCCGTTCCCGGGACGGTCGGGACGAACGGCGCCACCAGCTCGACGCGGCCGAGGCCGGACGCTCCGACCTCGGAGTCCAGGCCGGTGAAGTGCTCCGCCCAGACATCGCGCGGGTCCTCCTGGAGGAACCACAGCAGGGTCAGCCGGGTGTCGACGCCCTCGACCTGCCGGACGTACGCCATCCGATCCGCGGGCAGCGGGGTCGGCCGGAAGACGGTGACCAGCGCCGACGGCGAGCCCGCCAGGCGGCGCGGGAGACGGCGGGAGCGCAGCCACTCCAGGAGTTCGGCGCGCCGCTCGGGCCCGTCCGTGTCGATCACCTCCAACACCAGCCCCACGTACGGGTGGTCCAGCGCATGGAAGTCGCGGGGGCCCGCCGTACCGTCCCGGTAGACCGTCGCCTCGTGGTCCTGGAAGGCCGTGAAGACGTGCGTGCGGTCCTGGTAGACGCGGCCGTCGCGATTGAGGCGCCGGTTGATGCCGACGGTCCACTTCATGTGGGCGTCGTAGCGGCCTTCGGTGAGCCAGTACGTGGAGAGGTAGCAGCCGGCGGTGACCGGCCGGGCGACCGCGGACTCCTCGGGGTAGCGCAGGAGTTGCAGCTGGCGGGTGGCGACCCAGCGGCGGCCGGCGAAGATCCAGGGCATCGCCATCGCGCCGGCGATGTAGTGGTCGTCCTCGTACCAGCGGTTGTAGGCGTGTTCGTGGCCGGGATGGGGTTCGACCATGGTGATCAGGGCGTGGCCGGGGTGGACGCCGTACGGGCCGGTGGCGGCCAGGGCGGCGTAGGCGGCGAGGTCGTCGGTCGTCATGGCACCGGTTTAGCTGATGCTTCGTCAGAAGTGGAGAGGGTCGGCGGGAAGGAGGTCCCGGTGGGCGGGGAGCGACGGTCGCGCGAGGGGCGGCTCAGCATGCGGGCGGCACTGCACGGCGGCCGGAAATCGACATAGGCTGCGTGGCGCCTGCAACTAACGACGGTTAACCCAGATCACGAGCGATTGGAGCCGCCATGCCGGACGCGTCCCCGGACCGCACCGCCCCCGTTCCCGAGTTGGCCGCGCGCGCGGCGCGGACCGGCAGCTCGCCCGTACGCGACATCCTGGCCCTCACCTCCCGCCCCGAGGTCATCTCGTTCGCGGGCGGGCTGCCCGCGCCCGAACTCTTCGACGCCGAGGGGATAGCCACCGCCTTCCAACAGGTGCTGGCCGAGGCGCCGCAGCGCGCCCTCCAGTACTCGCCCAGCGAAGGCGACCCCGATCTGCGGGCGGCCGTCGCGGCCCGCAGCACCGCCCGCGGACTGCCCACCGACCCCGACGACCTGCTGATCACCACCGGCTCCCAGCAGGGGCTGACACTGCTGGCCACGGCCCTGTTGGAGCCGGGCGACGTGGTGCTCGTCGAGGACCCCTGCTATCTGGCGGCGCTCCAGATCTTCTCGCTCGCGGGCGCCCGCGTGGTGCCGGTGCCGACCGACGACGAGGGCATCGACCCGGCCGCGCTGGACGAGATCGCCGCCCGCGAGCAGCCCCGGCTGCTCTATATCGTCCCGACGTTCCAGAACCCGACCGGCCGCACCCTGTCCGCCGAGCGGCGGGCCGCGGTCGCCGAGGTCGCCGCCCGGCGCGGACTGTGGATCGCCGAGGACGACCCGTACGGGGAGCTGCGCTTCGAGGGCGAACCGCAGCCGTGGATCGCGTCCTTCCCCGGGGCCGAGGACCGCACCGCGCTGCTCGGTTCGTTCTCCAAGGTGATGGCCCCCGGACTGCGGCTGGGCACGCTGCGGGCGCCGGCCGTACTGCGCCGCGCCTGCGTGATCGCCAAGCAGGCCGCCGATCTGCACACCTCGACCGTCGACCAGGCCGCCGCCGCACGGTACTTGGCGATCGCCGACCTGGACGCCCATCTGGTGCGGGTCCGCGACGCCTACCGCGAGCGGCGCAACGCGCTGGTGGACGGGCTGGCCGGGGCGCTCCCCGAGGGCTCGCGGTGGAACCGCCCGGCGGGCGGGATGTTCGTGTGGGCGACACTGCCGGCGGGGTACGACGCGACGGCGCTGCTGCCGAAGGTGGTGCGGCACGATGTGGCGTACGTCCCGGGAGCGCCGTTCTTCGCGGGCCGGCCGGACCCCGCGGCGATGCGACTGTCGTTCGTCACGCACCCGCCGGAGGAGATCACGGAGGGCCTGGTGCGGCTGCGCAAGGCGCTGGCGGAGGCTCACGGGGAGGGGTGACCAACGGCAGTCCATGCGGCGCGGGCCGGTGCACACCTCTGGCCTTCCCCGCCCTCCGGCCCTACCCTGGCGCCGCGTCTTTACTACTGACGGTACCTCAGATTTGTTTAGTCGATACTGGCGGCGCATCAGATCCATTACTGACGGTGCATTAGATCTGTCAGCTCGTGTCGGGTCATGACGGCCGGGACCGGCGGGAGGCCGCATGCTGCTGCGCGACAGGACCGTCATCGTCTCCGGCGTCGGGCCCGGACTCGGCCACCGGGTCGCGGCGGCCTGCGCACGGGACGGGGCGCGCGTCGTCCTCGGCGCGCGCACGGCGGAGAACCTCGCCTCCGCCGCGGCCCGCATCGACCCCTCGGGCGAGCGGACGGCCTGGCGGGCCACCGACATCGGCGACGAGGCGCAGTGCACCGCGCTGGCGGAGCTGGCCGTGAAGCGGTTCGGCGGGATCGACGCGGTGATCCATGTCGCCGCGCTGGACACGTACTTCGGCGGGTTGCGGGACGCCGACTTCGACGCCTGGCAGCGGGTCGTGGACGTCAACCTCTTCGGCACGCTGCGGATGGCCCGCGCTTGTCTGCCCTCGATGACGGCGCGCGGCGGCGGCTCGGTGGTGATCATCGGCACCCAGTCGTCGGTAGCCGCGCCCTCGCAGGTCCGGCAGGCGGCCTACGCGGCGTCCAAGGGCGGACTGGTCTCGGCGATGTACTCGCTGGCGCGCGAGCTGGGGCCGGACCGGATACGGGTCAACACCGTGCAGCCCGGCTGGATGTGGGGCCCGCCGGTCGAGGCGTACGTACGGCTCACGGCGCAGGCCGAGGGCGTACCGGAGTCCGAGGTGCTGGGGCGGCTCGTCGGGCGGATGGCGTTGCCGGAGCCGGCGACGGACGCGGACGTGGCGGAGGCGGCGGTCTTCCTGGCCTCGGACCGGGCGCGGGCCATCACGGGGCAGTCGCTGCTGGTCAACGCCGGGGAGCTGATGCGGTAGGGCCTCTCCGGCCCTGACCCGTCGGACCGGTCCTACCTCCGCGAGCAAGGTGTTCTGTGGGTTCTGTGCGTTCCATGTGTTCTGTGCGTTCTGTGTGTGCCATGCGTTCCGCACGTTCGTTTTACTGACTTCCGTTCATACCCATGACCGTCAACACCCTTGACCGGCAAGCTCGTCGAACGGTTCAATCCCCGGAGTTCCCTGCTCCCGAGCGGGTACTCGGCACCGCAGGACCGCGTCACGGCGAAGTGATTCCACATCCGGAGCGTTCACAGGGCGGACCCCTGGAGGGGGCATGAACAGTCTCGACGGGGCCGTGCTCATCGGCTACTTCGGCGTGATGATCGCGATCGGTCTGTGGTCGCACCGGCGGGTGGACGACGTCAGCGACTTCTTCACCGCCGGCGGCACGATGCCGTGGTGGCTCTCCGGCATCTCGCACCACATGTCCGGCTACAGCGCGGTGATGTTCACCGGCTACGCGGGCATCGCCTACCGGTACGGCATCACCTCCTATGTGACCTGGGCCTTCCCCGTCGCCGTCGGAATCGCCATCGGGGCCCGGCTGTTCGCGGGCCGGCTCAACCGGCTGCGGTCCCGCCTCGGGGTCGCCTCGCCGCTGGAATACCTCAAGAACCGCTACGACCTGCCGACGCAGCAGGCGCTCGCCTGGTCGGGAGTACTGCTGAAGGTCGTGGACGTGGGCGCCAAGTGGGCGGCGATCGCCACCCTGCTGTCCGTGTTCACCGGTCTCTCGCTCAACCAGGGCATTCTCATCACCGGCGTGATCACCGGCATCTACTGCACGGTCGGCGGGCTGTGGGCGGACGCCCTGACCGAACTGGGGCAGTTCGTCATCCAACTGGTGGCCGGGGTCGCGATGCTGGTGACGGTGCTCGGCGAACTGGGCGGCGCCGGCGGGCTGTGGACGGTCTGGGACCGGTTGCCGGACGGGCACTCCCGGCCGACCGCCGGCCCGTACACCCTGGCCTTCCTGCTCGCCTACCTCTTCATCAAGACCTTCGAATACAGCGGCGGGATGTGGAACCAGGCGCAGCGCTACATGGCCACCCGCGACGCCCGGGAAGCCCGGCGCTCGGCGCTGCTGTCGGCGGCGCTGTGGCTGGTCTGGCCGGTGGTCCTCTTCTTCCCGATGTGGGCCGCGCCGCTGCTCGTCACGGCGCGCCGGCCCGACGCATCGGACGCGTACGCGCTGCTGACCGAACGGCTGCTGCCGCACGGCCTGTTGGGGCTGGTCGTCGTCGGCTTCTTCTCCCACACGATGGCCATGTGCTCCTCGGACGCCAACGCCGTCTCCGCGGTCTTCACCCGGGACATCGCACCGGCGGTGTCGTCGCGGGCCCGGGACTGGTCCCACCGGAGGGGGCTGCTGGCCGCCCGGCTGTCGACGGTGTGCTTCCTCGCGCTGTCGATGGCCATCGCGACCCAGGTCAACTCGCCCACGTTCAAGGACATCATCACCGTCGTCATCAAGTGGGTGGCCGGACTGGTCGGGCCGATCTCGATCCCGTTCCTGCTGGGGACGGTGCCGGCCTTCCGCCGGTCGGGTCCGACGGCGGCGCTGGTGTCCTGGGCGGCCGGGCTGTTCGCGTTCTGGCTGACCAACTACGGCATCGCCGGCGGCCGGTTGCAGGTGCAGATCGCGGCACCGGTGGCGACATCGCTGCTGCTGTTCGCGGCGATCGGCCTGATCAGGCCGGAAGCCACCCCGGAACGGGATGCGGTACTGGCGCGGCTCAATGAGGGGGGCGCGGGGGGGCTTCTAGGGGCGGGGACTTCTAGGGGTGGGGACTTCCGGGCGTGAGGACCTCCGGGCGTGAGGACTTCCGGGCGTGAGGGGACGGGGTGCGGGTGCAGGTGCGGGGTGCGGGGTGGTGCGTGGGGAGGTGTGCGGGGGCTCCAGGGGGGTGAGGAGGCGGGCCGGCGTTGCGGGTCAGGCGCGCGGGTAACGGGCGAGCCAGCCCGGTGACGAGCCGGCGGGGCCATGCAGCGCGGGGCCCTGGGTCATCTCCATGGCGAAGTCGTCGGCGAGCTGCAAGATCGTGTCCCGGCCCTCCAGTTCGACCAGCCACACGGGCGGCAGGGCGGTCTCACCGTGCAGCGTGCCCAGCAGGTTGCCGCAGATGGCGCCGGTCGAATCGCTGTCGCCGCCGTGGTTGACGGCGAGCAGCAGCCCGTGCCGGACGTCCTCGGCGACCAGGGCGCAGTACACCCCGATGGCCAGCGCTTCCTCGGCGGTCCAGCCCTCGCCCAGCGACGCCACCCGGGCGGGCGTCGGCATGCCCTGCCGTACGGCGCCGAGGGCACGCTTGAGGGCGTCGGTGGTCTCCTCGTGGCCGGGGCGGGTGGCCAGATGCGCCAGTGCCTTCTGGACGGCGCCGTCCAGACCCTCACCGCGGGCCAGGGAGTGGCTGATCACCGCGAACGCGCCGGCCGCCAGATAGCCGGTGGGGTGGCCGTGGGTCTGCGCCGCGCACTCGACGGCGAGCTGGAAGACCAACTGCGGCTCCCAGCCGACCAGCAGGCCGAACGGCGCGGAGCGCATCACCGCGCCGCACCCCTTGGAGTCCGGGTTCTTCGGCTTGTCGAGGGTGCCCATGACATCGTCGCCGAGGCCGCTGAGGCAGGCCCGGCCGGGGGCCCGGCGGGAGTAGAGCCACTCCTCGCGGGCCAGCCAGCCGTCGTCCTCCTTGCGTTCGTCGGGGCCCCAGTCGTGCTGGGTGGCGGCCCAGCGGAGGTAGGCGCGGTGGACGTCGGTGGGCGGGTGCCAGGCCCCGGTGTCGCGGCGGACCTGCGCGCGTATCAGGCCGTCCACGGTGAACAGGGTCATCTGGGTGTCGTCGGTGACCGCACCGCGCCGCCCGAAGGCGGGCACGAAGTCGGTCACCCCCTCCTGGCCGTGCGCCTCGCGGATCGCGTCGAGCGAGTCGAATTCGATGCCCGCGCCGAGCGCATCGCCGATGGCGCCGCCCAGCAGACAGCCGCGCACCCGGCTACGGAAGTCCTGCTGTTCGGCGCGGCCCCAGATAGCGGTGTTGCCCGCCGCTGCGCTCATGCCGAAACCCCGCTCCGCTCGGCCTCGCATTCGCGCGGCGCGCACCTTTCAAGGGCTCGCTCACTGCGCTCGCTCACTGCGCCCTCCCGACGCTCACAAGGTCCCGGGGCCTTGCGGCGCCCCTGGCGCAGCACTGTAATCGACCGGGAATGATCGAATACGGGCCAGGTTCGTATTGTGAGCAGTCACTCTCCGAGCGTGTTTTGACCTGCTCTTTTCGCGATTCACATGTCGTAGCTTGCGCAGCTTTAGCACCTTTCGCAGCTTCAACACCTTTGGCGGCCTTGGCACCTGGCGCAATGCGTCATGAGGACTCTCGTGACTCCTCATGACTCCGGCCGCGACACCGCCCGCTACACCGCCTCTCGCCCGGTGCGGGGTACCCGGTGCGGGGCACGCAAGTGCGGGTCACGCGGTACGGGGCACGCGGTACGGGGCCGACTGCGACACCGGGACGGGTACGTACGCCGCCGTGACACCGCCCTGGGACGGTGTCACGGCTGCCATGTCGTCGAGCCGGAGCAGGCCCTGGCCGACGCCCCTGTCCCCGACCGGCTCCGGTTCGGCGGCGAGGTCGACATCTACGCGAACGAGACCGGCCGCGACCTCAACGACGCACGACAGCAACAACGCACGACAGCGCCAGGCTCGCCAGGGCCGGCGGGGCCGCCAGGCTCGCCAGGCCCGAGCAGCCCACCGTTACTGGCCCAAGCACCTGGTCGACCCTGCCCAACTCGAACTCTTCCCCGCCCCGGAACGAAACCGGAACGCGATTCGACCACCCCGGACTGCTGAAGATCAGCCCCGAGGCACAGGAGATCGTCGACGAACTCGCCCAGCTCGCCCGAGCACAGTCGTGGACCGGCGCGCCCCGTAAGGAGAGCCTTCGCACCCTGCGGGTGCTGCTGGACCGGCTCGGCACCCGCACCCCGATTCGCGAGTGCGGTGAGGGACGGCAAGCGGCCCTCACCGGCCCACCGGCCCATGCCCTGGAAACACCATCCGGGACTACATGCTCCACGTCGTGGCCTTCCTGGCCATCGTGGCTTACCTGGCCCTCGTGGCCGTCATGGCCTTCCTGGACACCTGGGACCACCTCACCTCACTCAACGAAGTCACCGAAAATGAGGTGAAGTCGGCCGCCGTCAACTACCCGAAGGACAAGCTCGCCCTCGTAACTGATCGCTGTTTAGCTGATCACGTTCGCGTGTACCCGGTTGGGGAGAAAACCTCGTACCCCGACAACACCGCGATCCACTACGCCCGCGCCGCCCACCCCGGATGCTTCACCCTCGACCCCGCCCAGGCGTGAGCCCTACTGGCGCCGCTGGCCAAGGACACAGAACTCGTTACCTTCGGGGTCTGCCAACACAACCCACGATTGCTCACCCTGGCCGATATCAACATGCCGTGCGCCATGAGCCACCAGACGAGCCACCTCGGCGTCCTGGTCATCAGGCCTGAAGTCGAGATGCAGTCGGCTCTTGGCCTTCTTGCTCTCACCAAGCCGGACGAACTCCAACCCCGGCATGCGATCCGGCTCCGGGCGGATCTCGAACTCCTCATCGGAGGAGTGGACCACAACCCAACCAAGAGCCGTAGCCCACCACTGCCCCAAGGCCACCGGATCTTCCGAGTGAACAATTACCTGTTCCCATTCCAAGGTCATCTGCCGAGATTAGACGTGCCAGGGCTTGGAACAACAGGCACTCAGGCCACCCTGATCGGACTGAACCCGAGCGTGCTTCCCCTCGCGGAGCCACCGCCACCCGCAGGTTCGGCACACACCGACGTTCAGGTTCCGCAGACCCGCTGGTTCCGGGCTACGACGCCTGCTGCGCCCTCTGCGGGCCCGTCCTCCGTTCCACGCTGCGCCGTACTCGACGACTATCAGCTCGACGACTATCAGGGCGTCGCCCTCTCTCTGGCCGCCTGGTCCCCACCGGCGGGCGCCGTGGACGTCCGCGTGCCGCGGGAACCGTTCCGGTCCGAGGACGAGGCGGTCGCGGCGATCGAGGCGATCGAGGCGATCGACGACCGCGAGACTCGTGACCTGGAGTCAGCACCTCACCGCCGAACGCACGGCGAAGACCGGTGTGCGTGCCACCGCCACCAAGGAAGAGCTCCTGGAGACCAGCGACTTCGTCTCCTTACACCTCGTCCCGAGTGACCGCACCCGCGGGCTGCTCGGCGCCCCCGAACTCCGCCGGATGCGCCCCACCGGCTACCTCGTCAACACCTCCCGCCCCGCCATCGTCGATCAGCCCGCGTTCCTCCATGCCCTCCGCGAACACTGGACCGCCGGCACCGGCTGGACGTCTACGACCACGAACCCCTGCCCGCCGACGCCCTGTTGCTCACCCTCCCGAACGTCCTCGCCCTCCCCCACCTCGGCTACGTCACCCGCCGCGACTACGAGGGCTAATTCCGCCAAACCGTGGAAACATCACCGCTTACGTGAAAGGGGAACCGATCCCCCAACTGGGCTGAATCTGCGGGGGCTTCCTCCCCTCCCCCCGGCCCCCCGCCCCCGCCCCGCCCCACCCTCCCCTCACCCCTCGTCCACCCCAGGCCCACCTCTCGCCCCTCGTCCCTCCGTTCGATGATGGCGGCGCCCTGCGTTGGGCATGCTCTCCCCATGTCCGAGTACGAGTGGGATCGCACCACCATGGCCGTCGTCGCCTCCGCACTCTCCGGCGACAGCGACGGTGCGGTGGAACTCCTCCGGCCGCTCCCGCAACGCGACGTCTGCCATGTCGCAGTGCGGCTGGCCGCCATGGCGGCCGACGCCCTGATCGTCGCCGCCCAAGACGCCGGTGGCGACCGCGAGGAAGCACTGTCGCAGTGGCAGCAGTGCATCCTGCAACACGAGGCGGAGTACGAAGGAGAGTGACCGACCCGCCGGCACGTTCCGGGACGGCGGACCCGACTCGTCCGACCTGGCCGGCAGACGATCCGCACCCCGCACGCTCCGGTCAACCAGGGCCGCGCCACCCCGGTCGTCCACAACCCGCACCGACCTGATCAGCCGCGGCCTCATCGGCCCACCCATCAGGAATACGCCAACCTGGCCCGCCGGAACGGCACGATCTCGGCCAATCATGACCACGCCAACTCGACGGGTCGGGGCACGCCAACCCGACCGGTCGGGTTCGCCCGGGCCCCGCCATCTGTCTCAGCCCTGCCCCGTCTCCCTTCAGGTATGCGTGTACTCCATCTGTCCCTCTTCAGGTATGGGTGTGCCCCATCAGGTGCTGCGCCATCAGTCACTCACCCATCAAGTGCGCGATGCCCGACCTGTCAGGCCCGCGACGCCTTCCCTCCAAGGGCCCTCCAAGGGCCCTTGGAGGGGCGCCTCGCCGCCTCCCTCTCGGTCGGTCGCAGCCACGTCACTCATCCCGCCCGGGGGCGGGACCGAGACCGGGACCGTGGATGGGACCAGGATCGGGACCGTGGACGGGATCGGGATCGGGAACCGAGACGGGAACCGGACCCGGTGCGGCGGCGGTCGCCCGCATCTGGCGTATCAGCCCGTCCCGTATCGCCTCCAACCGCTCGGTATCCACGCCTTCCAACTCCATGAGATCGCGCACCCCCAGTTCGGTCTCGGCTATGGCCTCCCAAGCCCCCTCACTTGCCAGGAGTTCTGCGGAAACGGCCTCTGCACCGGCCCAGTCGCCCTGCGCGCACCGGCTGACGACGGCCACCACAGCTGTGCCTATCAGCCCCTTCCGCTCTGCCGCAGCCCTCGGCGCCGCTGCTCGCAGTTGCTCCCAGACGGGCGCGGCTGCCTCCACCCCGCCCTCCCGACCGGCGATCAATGCCTCCTCGTAGCGGACGAGCAGTCCGACCGACGCGAGGTCTACGGCGTCCCCCACTGCCGCCGCTGAGGTCGGCGCGGGGTCTGCTGACGCTCCGGACGCCTCGGATATCGCGGGCGTCGTGCCTGGGCCTGCCGCGGTATGTCGCTCCTCGTCGGCCAAGCCGCGGGCCGCCTCGACCGCATGCCGTGCCGCATCGAGGCGCCCGGCCCGGCGCAAGCACCCCGCCCTGAGCAGCAACAGCGCCGCAGCGACAGGTCCGGGGACGGCAGTTGAGGCACCCGCACCCGCACCCGCACCCGCACCAAGCGTCGCCGGCTCCTCCGAGACTGTTTGGCCCGTCACGCGCAAGGCCCGGTCGATGTCGGCCAGGGCGCGGCGCTCTTCGCCCCACAGGACATGGGCCTTGGCTCGCCGGGCGAGCGTAGGGGCGAGGTCGGCGCCGAGTGCCAGGGCCCGGTCGAAGTCCGCGAGTGCCTGGGTGTATTGGCCCAGCCGGCGGCGCACATCACCGCGCATTGCCCACACCCGGGCATCGTCCGAGCAGATCTCCAGCGAACGGTCCAGCGCGGCCAGAGCCTCCTCATGGCGTCCCAGGAGGCGCAGGATGCCGCCTCGTGCCATATGGCCCCAGGCATACGCCGGGTCGATGGCGAGGGCCCGGTCGACATCGGTCAGTGCTTCCGCACAGCGGCCCACACCGAGGAGGATGTTGCAGCGTTCGGCCCAGATCCAGGGGTCGTTCGGTTGGAGTTCGGCGGCGCGGCCGAGGGCGGCAAGGGCATCGTCGTGGCGGCCCATGACGTGCAGGGTGATGCCGCGCCGGGCGTACGCCCAGACGTAGCCCGGATTGACGACCAGGGCGCGGTCGAACTCGGCCAGGGCCTGCTCGTGCCGCCCCATGGCGCGGTAGACGGCTCCCCGTTCGGCCATCGCCCAGGCGTACTGCGCCTTGATCTCGATGGCGCGCGCCAGACCGGCGAGCGCTTCCTCGTGGCGGCCGAGCCGGCGGAGGCAGACGGCGCGGCTGGCGATGGTGAACGCGTGCCGCGGATCGATCTCCAGGGCCCGGTCGAAGTGGGGCAGGGCGTCTTCGAAGCGGCCCATGAGGCGGTATGCCTCGCCGAGTTGGGATACCGCCTCCAGGGAATCCGGGGCGATTGCCAGTGCGCGGGTGTAGTCCTCGGCGGCCCGCTCGAAGGAGCGCAGATAGCGGTGGGTCAGGCCACGTCCGATCAGCGCGGGGACGTTGCCGGGGTCCAGCTCCAGACAGCGGTCGAAGTCGGCGAACGCCCGCTCCCAGGATTCGGCCCGCCGGTGCTCGCGCCCCCTGATCCGATGGATACGGGCGATACGGGCCTGTTCGACCGCTGCCGGCCCGGGACGCGCGAGCAGCGCGGTCAGCACATCGGCCAAAACCCCGCCACCGGCACTGTCACCGTCTCGGTTGCCGATCGCGGTGAACAGCCGGGTACCCCACTCCGCCACCTCCGTCGCTCCGGCGTCCTCGCCCGCCTGCCGGATGTTCTCCGCCACGCGGCGAACCGCGGACGGCTTGTACTCGGCAGCGTCCAGCACATCGCCCAGAGCCTCGGGCAGAGCGGCCCGCGGATCCGCGCACAGCGAGTGGTACATCTCCCGTAGCCGCCACTCCCGTTGCCGGTCGTCGCCCCAGAGATCGGCGGAGGAGGCGGCGGGGGTCGCGGGGTCGGCGCCGTTGGTGATCGGGGGCGTACCCGCGGGGGCACGCGCGCCCGTGTCGTCCCGCACATCCGTCCCGGTCCGCACCACCGTGTTGTCCCGGGCCGCCGCCCGATCCGTACGCCGCCGTCGGGCCGCGTCGGCGAGGTTGCGGTGGCGGGCCGTCCAGGTCTGCGGTGATCTGCGCCGCTGGAGACGCAGCATCGCCGTGCGCACCACCTCGTGGTATTGCCAGTGCCCGGCGCGGTCGGCCACGAAGGGCAGTCCGCACAGCCAGCCGAACTGTTCGGCGGCGGCCGCGTCCACCGCGGCCCGGAAGATGTCCTCGTCCAGGTGGCGCGGCAGGGCGGCTGCCAGTGCCGCTTCCCGGCGGACCGGGTCCGACTCCCACTTCAGGAAGCGTTCGACGGCCGTGTCACTGGGGTCGTCGACGGCCTCGGCGGCCTGCGGACGATGCTCGGCAAGGGTGGAGACCAGCACGGGCAGGCCACCGGAGAGCCGCAGGATCATCTCGATCACGCGCTCGTCCGCGATGCCCCGGGTCGCCAGGAACTGCCGCGCCTCGGCTGTGGTGAACGCGTCCAGCGGGAGGTCCGCCACGCAGTCCAGATAGTCGGCCCAGCAGCGAGGGTCCAGCGTGGTCTGCCCGGCGAGGGTCACCACGACATTGGGTGCCAGCGGGCCGTACCGGTCGCTGACCAGGACGTCGCGCAGCCAGGTGTCCAGCAGCGGGCCGGTCCGTTCGTACGTGTCGAAGAAGAGGGCCAGCCAGGGCACTTCGTCGGCGACGGCGCTCATCTCGCGGACGAACACCGGCGTGAGGACCTGGAGCGGCGACAGCACCAGCCGTACGTCGTCGTGGTTGCGCAGCCGGGCGCTGATCAGCCCGCGCAACCGGTCCGCGCCGCGGGCCACCTGGCCGGGGTCCAGCGCCCCCGTGACGGCGCCGACGCCGGGCAGCAGGCCGAGGCCGGCCAGCCCGGCCTGAGCGGCGATCATGCTGCCGGGCGACGGGGCTGCGCCCTGCGGGTCCCCCGGGTCGGCCGTTCCGTCCGCGGCAGCCGCCGCCGACTCGGCTTCGTGGCGCCGCTCCCGGTAAGTGGCGATGAGCTTGTCGAAGACCTTTAACGGGCGCCCCTGGGCGGCCAGTTGGTCGCTGACCGCCGCCATCGCCTCGGGGGCGCCGTGCACCGCCTCGTCGGCGTACGCGGTCAGCGCGCCGTGTTCGCGCGCGATCTCCTCCAGCTGCCGGACCAGGGACGTCTTTCCGACGCCCGCCTGGCCGTGCACATGGAACAGGAACTGGTGCGCCGGGTCCTCCGCGGCGCGGGCGAAGTTGTCGCGGAAGGCGGCGAGTTCACCGCGCCGTCCGACGAATCCCTCCCTGCGCCGGAGCCGGATCAGCTCCTGCCGCGACATTCTGCTGCGGTCCACCGTTTCCACCCCCGTGCGTCGGCGTTCTGCGGCCGGCTCGTCCGGCCTTGTTTCCGCAGATTAACCGCCGGCAGCGCCGAGCATCCGGGCCTGTGGATAACCTCCGGCAACTCGCCGACCCGGCCGGTGAATTACGCAGCACGGCGCACCGGCCTGTGGACAACTGCGGGGATGGCCGGGGTAGCCGGGATGGCTCGGGACAGCTGCCGTCAACCGCCTCCTGGCAGCGGGCCGCCCGCCCGTCCCGGGCCGCCCGCTGCCGGCTCGCCCACTCTCCTCCCGACTCTTCCAGCTCCCCCGGTTCCCAGGGCCCTCCGGCCCCTGCCTACTCCACCACCGGAAGCAGTTCCGGCAGGTGGCCGTCCGAGGCGACGGCGGCGGCCTGGCGTTCGGCGGGGACGCGGGCGTAGGTCGTGGTGCGGGGGCGGGCCGGGCGGCCGGCCAGCTCGGCGATGGCCACCAGGTCCTGGATGGAGCGGTATGAGCCGTAACTCGATCCGGCCATACGGGAGATGGTCTCCTCCATCAGGGTGCCGCCGAGGTCGTTGGCTCCGGAGCGGAGCATTTCGGCGGCGCCCTCGGTGCCCAGCTTGACCCAGCTGGTCTGGATGTTGGTGATGTGGGGGTGGAGCAGGATCCGGGCCATGGCCGTCACCGCGCGGTTGTCGCGGGTGGTGGGGCCGGGGCGGGCGATACCGGCGAGGTAGACGGGGGCGTTGGTGTGGATGAAGGGGAGGGTGACGAATTCGGTGAAGCCGCCGGTCTCCTGCTGCATCCGGGCCAGCAGGCGGAGGTGGCCGAGCCAGTGGCGGGGGGGGGGCCCCC
>NZ_KN708638.1:3566135-3571966 GCF_000805335.1 Streptomyces sp. CT34
CGGATGCCCAGCTCGTGGGCGGTCTTGATGACCTCGACCCAGGTGGCGGTGGGGAGTTTGCCCTTGGTGAGGACCCAGCGGACCTCGTCGTCCAGGATTTCGGCGGCGGTACCGGGGATGGTGTCCAGGCCGGCGGCCTTGGCCTCGCTCAGCCACTCCCGGATGGACAGGCCGGTGCGGGTGGCGCCGTTGACGACCTCCATCGGGGAGAAGGCGTGCACATGCATGCCGGGGACCCGTTCCTTGACGGCGCGGGCGATGTCGAAGTACGCCGTGCCGGGCAGGTCGGGGTGGATACCGCCCTGCATGCAGACCTCCACCGCGCCCACGTCCCAGGCCTGTTGGGCCCGGTCGGCGACCTGGGAGAGGGAGAGGGTGTACGCGTCGGCGTCCGTGCGGCGCTGGGCGAAGGCGCAGAAGCGGCAGCCGGTGTAGCAGACGTTGGTGAAGTTGATGTTCCTGGTGACGATGTAGGTGACGGCGTCGCCCACGGTGGCGCGGCGCAGGTCGTCGGCGATACGGCACAGCGCGTCCAGGGCGGGGCCGTCGGCGTGCAGGAGGGCGAGCGCCTCGGCGTCGGTGAGCCCGGTCGGATCGTCGGCGGCCTGGGAGAGAGCCTGGCGGACGTCCGCGTCGAGGCGGGAGGGCACCATTCCGGGGGCGGCGGCCTCGCGCAGCGCCTCCCAGTCGCCGTACACCTCGTCGAAGTCGTCCCGGCGATCGGCCGCCCGTCCCTCGGTGTCGATGGTGCGGTGCAGGTCCGTACGCCCCGTGGACACGAACCCCTCGTCGGGCTCCTGCCAGGGATGGCCCTCCACCACGGCGTCCTCGCGGGCCAGGCCCGTCTCCGGGTCGGCCAGGGCGCGGACGTGCGGCAGCAGGCGGGGGTCGAGCCAGGGCTCGCCGCGCCGGACGAACTCCGGGTAGACGGCGAGGCGTTCGCGGAGCCGGAAGCCGGCCGTGGCGGACTGCTCGGCCAGGGCGTCGATCTGGGGCCAGGGGCGCTCGGGGTTGACGTGGTCGGGGGTGAGCGGGGACACGCCGCCCCAGTCGTCGATGCCGGCCCCGATGAGCCGCACGTATTCGTCGTCCACCAGGTTGGGCGGCGCCTGGAGGCAGGCGGAGGGGCCCATGATGTGCCGGGCGACGGCCACGGTGGCGACCAGTTCGTCCAGTTCGGCGTCGGGCATTCCGCGCATCGCCGTGTCCGGCTTGGCGCGGAAATTCTGCATGATCAGTTCCTGGATGCCGTGGTACGCGCGGGAGATGCGGCGCAGCGCGAACAGCGATTCGGCGCGCTCCTCGTAGGTCTCCCCGATGCCGATCAGCAGGCCGCTGGTGAACGGCACGGAGCTGCGCCCGGCGTCCTCCAGGACGCGCAGCCGTACCGCGGGCTCCTTGTCGGGGGAACCGTGGTGCGGACCGCCGGGCTCGCTCCACAGGCGCTCGGCGGTGGTCTCCAGCATCATGCCCATCGAGGGGGCGACGGGCTTGAGGCGCTGGAAGTCCGTCCAGGACATCACGCCGGGGTTGAGGTGGGGCAGCAGCCCGGTCTCCTCCAGGATGCGGATCGCTATCGCCCGTACGTAGGCGATGGTGTCGTCGTACCCCTCGGCCTCCAGCCATTCGCGCGCCTCGGGCCAGCGCTCCTCGGGCTTGTCCCCGAGGGTGATCAGCGCTTCCTTGCAGCCCAGTTCGGCGCCACGGCGGGCGATGGCCAGCACCTCGTCGGGCGACATGAACATCCCGTGACCGGCCCGGCGGAGCTTGCCGGGGACGGTGGCGAAGGTGCAGTAGTGGCACTTGTCGCGGCACAGCCGGGTCAGCGGGATGAAGACGCTCTTGGAGTACGTGATGACACCGGGGCGGCCGGCGGCCTCCAGGCCCGCGTCGCGCACCCGGGCCGCCGAGGCACACAGGTCCGCCAGATCATCGCCGCGCGCCTGGAGGAGCACGGCCGCTTCGATGACGTCCAGTGCCACGCCGTCCCGGGCGCGCTTGAGCGCACGGCGCATGGCGTTCGCCGTCGGCCGTCCCTGTTGGTCGGGCCGCGCGGCCGGTTCGGCTTCGGTGCCTCGGTCGGATGCCTGGTCAGGTCCCTGGGCGCTGGAAGTCATGCCCCTGAGCATACGAGCGACCACCGACAACGCAGCCGCCGGATATGGGGCGATCGGTGTGCCAATGATCACTCCAAGCGGAGGTTGTCTCCGGACGGAACGGGGCAGCCCGGGTCGGGGTAGGCGGCGGGCGGCGACGCCTGGTGGGCGGGGCAGGGCGGGGACACCCGGAACGTACCGGGCGGATCAGAGATCGGTCCGAGGTCGAGCGGCGGTCGGCCAGTGGTCGGCCCGTAGTAGGTCGGCCAGTGGTCGGCCCGTGGTCGGCCACTGGCTGATCACGGGTGGATCAGAGGCTGTTCAGCAGCTCGTCGGAGTAGGTCCGGGTCAGGAACTCCATGTTGTGGCCGTCGGGGTCGTTGACGTAAACGCCTCGGCCGCCGTCCAGGTGGTTGATCTCCTGCGGCCTGGTGTGGCGCGGGTCGGCCCAGTACGGCAGCTCGCGTTCCTGTATGCGCGCCATGATCCCGTCGAACTCGTCCTCGGTCACCAGGAACGCATAGTGCGTGGGGACGAACTCCCTGCCACCGGCGACATGCTCGGCGTAATCGAGGGCCACCCCGTTGTCCAGCTTGAGCGCGGCGAACGGGCCGAACGCCTTGGGTTCGGGGGCGTCGAGCAGGCCGGCGAGGAAGCGGGCCGAGGCGAACCGGTCGGTGCTGTGCACGATCGTGTGGTCGAGGCGAGGCATGGGAACTCCTTGATCTGCGCGGAATTCGATCTTCGAGTGCGATCTTCGGCGACCTTCGAGTGCCTTCACCTACGACGCTACGCCCGGCGGGAGCGGTCCGGATCGGTCTGCGGTACCGACCCGCAGCGCAGTGCCGTACACCGATGGTCCTAGGGCGCGCCGCGCCGGCCGGAGGGGGCGGCCTCGCCCGCCGCCCCCTCGCCGGTACCCCGCCGCCCCTTCACCGGCACGGCATGCAGCACCGCTCCGAGACTGCAGCACCACCCCGGGACTGCGGAACCGCTCCGAGACTGCCGGGGCGACCGCGGACCGCGGCCTCACAAATACTGGGCGAAGTCGTCCAGGGTCCGCAGGACCTCGGCCTCGCCGGCCGGCGGAAGCTGGAGCACGACTTCCCGCAGGCCGAGTTCCTGATAGTGCGCCAGCTTCCCGGGGGTGGGGCGGACCGCGTACGGGACCACCACCGGCTCGCCCGGGCGCCCGGCGTCCTCCCAGACGCGCCGCAGCGCCGGGATGGCCTCGCTCAGCCCCCGCCCACCGATGGGCAGCCAGCCGTCCCCGTATTCCGCGATGTGCCCGAAGAGCTTGGGGCCGGCCGCGCCGCCCAGCAGGGTGCGCGGCGCGCCGTTCACCGGCTTGGGGTAGGCGAAGGACGCCCGTACGGAGCCGAACTCGCCCTTGTAGGCGGTCGGTTCGTCGGCCCACAGGGCGCGCATCAGGGCCACCCGGTCACGGGTCAGCTCGCGCCGGGTCGACCACTCCACCCCGTGGTCGGCGGCCTCCTCGACGTTCCAGCCGTAGCCGATACCGAAGGTGAAACGGCCTCCGGAGAGGTGGTCCAGGGTCGCGATCTGCTTGGCGAGTGCGACCGGATCGTGTTGGGTGACGAGGGTGATACCGGTACCCAGGCCGAGCCGCTCGGTGACGGCGGCGGCCTGGCCGAGGGCGACGAACGGGTCGAGGGTGCGGCCGTACTCGCGCGGCAGCGGCTCCCCCATGGGCGCGGGCGTCTCCCGGGCCGCCGGGATATGGGTGTGCTCGGGGAGATACAGACCGCCGAAACCGCGCTGTTCCAGCTCGCGGGCCAGCCGGTCCGGCCGGATCGTCTCGTCGGTCAGGAAGATCGTGGTCGCGATCCGCATGCTGGGGGCACCTCCGCGTCAGGCGTGTGGGTGACCGCATGTTGCCTCACCGTCCGCGAGTTATCCACAGGGCTTTCCCCGCGTGTCACACGCGCGTACAACGGTTTTCACAGGGCGAAATGAGAAGGCCGCGACGACACGGCACACCAACGACCGCACGGGGGGCGGGGATGGAACGACGCGACGTACTGAGACTTTCGGCAGCCGCCGGCGCGGCGGGCGCGATGACGCTCGGGCGGGTGAGCTTCGCCGATGCCGCACCGGCCGCCGGGCAGTCCGGGGACGGTCCGGCCGAGCAGACCCGCACGGTCTCCGGACATCTGCCGACCGGCGCACCGGACTTCGTCTATCTACCGGTCGAAGTGCCGCACGGTGTCCGGGAGATCGCCGTCTCCTACCGCTACGACAAGCCCGCCGTTCCCGACGGCACCGTCGGGAACGCCTGCGACATCGGCATCTTCGACGAGCGCGGCACGGAGCTGGGCGGCGCCGGGTTCCGCGGCTGGTCGGGCGGGGCGCGTTCGGAGTTCTTCCTGCGGGCCGACGACGCCACCCCCGGTTATCTGCCCGGCCCGGTCAACCCCGGCACCTGGCACATCGCCCTCAGCCCGTACACGGTCGCACCGCAGGGTCTCGCCTATGAGGTCACCATCACCCTGCGCCACGGCCCCCAGGGAAAGACCCCGTCCCCTGTCTATCCACCCGAGCGCGCGCGTGGCCGCGGTCGCGCATGGTATCGGGGTGACAACCATCTGCACTCGATCTACTCCGACGGCAAGCGCACGCCCGCCCGGATCGCGGAGCTGGCCCGCGCCGCCGGGCTGGACTTCATCACCACCTCCGAGCACAACACCACGGCCGGCCACCGCGCCTGGGAGGGGCTGTGGGGCGATGACCTGCTGATCCTGACCGGTGAGGAGGTCACCACCCGCAACGGTCACGTGGTGGCGATGGGCACCGACCCCGGCGCCTTCATCGACTGGCGCTACCGGGCCCGGGACAACGCGTTCGGCAAGTACGCCCGCGCCATCCGCCGGTCCGGCGGCCTGGTCATCCCGGCGCATCCGCACGCCACCTGCATCGGCTGCAACTGGAAGTTCGGCCTGAACGAGGCCGACGCGGTCGAGGTGTGGAACGGCCCGTACGGCCCCGACGACGAGGCCACCCTCGCCGAATGGGACAACACCCTGGTCGCGCACGCCCGAGGCCGCGCCGACTGGCTGCCGGCCGTGGGCCACAGCGACGCCCACCGCGATCCGGACGTCGTCGGCCTCCCGCAGACCGTCGTCCTGGCCGACGACCTCTCGCGCCGCGCCCTCCAGGACGGCATCCGGGCGGGCCGCGTCTGGATCGCCGAATCCGCCCGGATCGACCTGTCGTTCGGCGTCACCGGTGAGCGGGGCGAGCACGCCGGGACAGGCGAGCGCCTGGCGGTGCCCCGGACGGCGAAGGTCACCGCCCGGCTGAAGGTCTCCGGCGCGCCGGGCTGCACGGTCTCCTTCGTCACCGACCAGGGGAGGCTGTATTCCGCCCCGCTGCCGCCCTCCGGCAACGGCACCGTCAGCTGGCAGAGCACGCCCGACTACGCCTCCTACATACGCGCCGAGGTCCGCCACCCGTCCACGACAGCGGGACTGCCGGGGCCGATGGCCGCGCTGACGAACCCTGTGTTCCTCGGGCGGAGTTGACGGACGGGAGGGGCGGCGCACGGGAGAGACGGCGGACGGGAGGTGCTACGGACGGGAGGTGCGACGGACGGGAGAGGCGGCGGACGGGAGAGGCGGCGGATGGGAGAGGCGGCGGATGGGAGACGGGACGCGACGGTCGGGATTCGGGGGCAGGAGACGACGGCGCGGCGGTCGGGATTTTTGTTGGGGGTGG
>NZ_KN708638.1:3571976-3596327 GCF_000805335.1 Streptomyces sp. CT34
GCTCCCCTCGCCCCGTTCCCTTGCCCCGCTCCCTCATCCCGCCCAAACGATCGACTGCAGCTCGCTGTACGCGTGCAGTGCGTACGAGCCGACATCGCGCCCGACCCCGCTGCGTTTGAAGCCGCCGAACGGCGCCTCCATGTTCCGGCCGACCGTGTTGATACCGACCCCGCCGGCCCGCAGCCGCCCGGCCACCCGGAAGGCGCGCGCCACATCGCCGGACCAGACGTAGTCCAGCAGCCCGTAATCGCTGTCGTTGGCCAGCGCGATGCCCTCCTCCTCGTCGTCGAAGGGGACGACGACCACCACCGGCCCGAAGATCTCCTCGCGGACCGCCCGCATCTCGTTCGTGCAGTCGGCGAAGAGCGTCGGCGCCACGTAGAAGCCGCACTCCCGGGCCGGCCGCTCGCCCCCGGTGACCAGGCGGGCGCCCTCCTTCACCGCCAGTTCGGCATACGCCTCGATGCGGTCGCGGTGCGCGGCGGAGATCACCGGGCCGACGACCGTGGCCGGATCCCGCGGGTCGCCGACCGTCAGCCGCCCCGCGTACCGGGCCAGCCCGTCCACCAGGCGCTGGTAGATACCCCGCTGAGCCAGCACCCGGGTCGGCGCGGTGCAGATCTGCCCGCTGTAGAAGGAGAAGGTGGTGCCGATGCCGGAGACCGCGGAGGCCAGGTCGGCGTCGTCGAAGACCAACGCGGCGCCCTTGCCGCCCAGTTCCATCAGCTGCCGCTTCATCCCGCGACCGCACTCCTCGGCGATCCTCTGCCCGACGGCGGTGGAGCCGGTGAAGCTGACCATGTCCACGCCGTCCGCGGCCACCGCCGCCTCGCCGACCTCCGGCCGCGCCCCGGTGACGACATTGACCACCCCCGGCGGCGCCCCGGCCTCGGCCAGCGCCTCCGCCATCCGGTACACCGACAGCGGGTCCTGCGGAGCCGGCTTGACCACGACCGTGTTGCCCATCGCCAGCGCCGGCGCGACCTTGCCCGCCGGGTTCGCCCAGGGGTTGTTGTACGAGGTGATGCAGGTGACCACGCCCACCGGCCGGCGCACCGCGACCGCACCGAAGACCCCCGCCGCGCCCATCGGGCCGGCCTCGTTGACCTGCGGTGGCAGCGCGGTCTCCACCGGTTCCAGGGCACCGCGCGCATAGCGCTCGAAGCGGGCCACGGACACTCCGACCTGGAGGGCGCGCGCGATTCCGGTCGTCGCCCCGCTCTCCGCCTGCGCCAGCGCCGCGTACCGGGCGGACTCGCGGCGCATCACCCGCGCCGCCCGCTCCAGTACGGCCGCACGCTCCGCGGGCGCGGTCCGCGACCAGCCGTCGAAGGCGTCCCGGGCCGCGCCCACCGCCGCCTCGACCTGCGCCCGGCTCGCCTCCGGGGCGTACCCGACGACCTCTTCCGTCGCGGGGTTGATCACCTCGTAGTGCCCGGCCTCGGGCGCCACCCACTTCCCACCGATGAACAGCGGCTGTTCCTCGATGAGCAGCGGCTGTTCCTCGATGAACGGCCGCTGTTCCGCGACGAACGACGGCCGCTGTTCTCCGATGAAGCTCCGCTGCCCCTCGCCGTCGGCCTCCCCACCGGAACCACCGGAACCACCGGAACCACCGGAGCCGCTGGAACCACCGGAGCCGCCGGGGCCACCGGAGCCGCCGGGGCCACCGGAGCCGCCCGAGCCGCCCGAGCCGCCGCCTACGCGCCCTCCCGTACTCCTCACCGGCACTCCCCCTCCACCCGGCGCTTCCCCTTACTCGGCTGCCGCTCCCCGGTATCCACCCGGCACTCCCCGGTATCCACCCGGCACTCCCCCGTACTCACCTGGTGCTCACCGTCCTCGTGTCCCGCCCCGACCGCAGTACGGTCCCCGGCACCGCGCCGGTCACCACGTCGTCCCGGATCGTCTCGATCCCGTTGACCCGCACGCTCACGATCCCCATCGCCTTCGAGTCCAGCCGCGGGCTGTCGCCGGGCAGGTCGTGCACCAGCGTGGCGGCGCCCGCGTCGATCCGCTCCGGATCGAACAGCACCAGGTCGGCGTGGTACCCCTCGGCGATCCGTCCGCGCTCGCGGAGCCCGAACAGCCGGGCCGGATCGTCCGTGAGCATCTGTACGGCCCGCTCCAGCGCGACGAGCTTGCGCCCACGCAGGCAGTCCCCGAGGAAGCGGGTGGTGTAGGGCGCGCCGCACATCCGGTCCAGATGCGCCCCGGCGTCCGAGCCGCCCAGCAGCACATCGTCGTGCCGCCAGGTCTCCTGGCGCAGTGCCCAGCTGGCCGGGTCGTTGTCGGTGGGCATCGGCCAGAGCACCGTGCGCAGTTCGTCGTTGGCGCAGATCTCCACCAGGCAGTGGAAGGGTTCCTGGCCGCGCTCGGCGGCGATGTCCCGCACCACCCGGCCGGTCAGGCCCTTGTTGGCCGCGGAGTAGGTGTCGCCGATGACATAGCGCTCGAAGTTCGTCAGCCGCCGGAAGATCCCGGCCTCCTTGCCGCCCGCGCGCCGCAGCAGCTCCGCCCGTACGCCGGCGTCGCGCAGCCGGGCGATCCGCTCGGGTACCGGCAGGCCGAGGACGTCGCCCCAGCCCGGTATGAGGTTCAGCGCGCAGAAGGTGCCCAGGGACATGTTCATCGGCGTGAGGATGGGCATGGTCAGCGCGACGATCCGGCCGCCGGCGCTGCGGGCGCGCTCGCTGGGCACGAGCTGGCGCGGTACCCGCTCCGGTACGGCGGCGTCGATGGTGAGCACGTTCCAGTTGAGCGGCCGGCCGGCCGCCGCCGACATCTCCACCAGGAGATCGATCTCGGTGTCGTCGAACCGGTCGAGGCAGCCGGCGACGATGGCCTCCAGCTGGGTGCCCTCGTGCTCGCCCACCGCCCTGGACAGCGCGAGCAGTTCGCCGGGGCGGGCATGCCGGGAGGCGACCGGTTTCCCCTCGCCGTCGGAGTGGGTGGACGACTGGGTGGTGGACAGTCCCCACGCCCCGGCGTCCATCGCGTCGTGGAACAGCCGCAGCATCTCGTCCAGTTGGGCGGAGGTCGGCTGCCCGCCGATCGCGTCCGCCCCCATCACGTGCCGGCGCAGCGCGCAGTGCCCGGCCATGAAGCCCGCGTTGACCGCGATCCGCCCCTCCAGCGCGTCCAGGTACTCCCCGAACGTGTGCCAGTTCCACGGCGCGCCCTCCTCCAGCGCGACCAGCGACATCCCCTCGACCCTGCTCATCATCCGCCGGGTGTAGTCGGCGTCCTCGGGCCGGTCGGGGTGGAGCGGGGCGAGGGTGAAGCCGCAGTTGCCGCCGGCGACGGTGGTCACGCCGTGGTTGAGGGACGGGGTGGCGTACGGGTCCCAGAACAGCTGGGCGTCGTAGTGCGTGTGCGGGTCGACGAACCCGGGCGCGAGGACGAGTCCGCGGGCGTCCTCGCTCGTCCGGGCCTCCTCGGTGACGGTCCCCGGCCGGGCGATCACCGCGATCCGCCCGTCCCGTATGCCGACGTCGGCCGCGGAGGCCGGCGCGCCCGTGCCGTCCACGACGGTCGCGGCCTTGATGAGGTGGTCGAGCATGGGGGTTGCGTCCTTTCCGGTGCGGGGACGGGTGGGGACGGGTGCGAGGAACGGATGGGAGGAATGGGCGGGAGGAACAGGTGGGAGGAACGGGTGGCGGTGGTGGTGTCGGCGGGTGGTCGCTGCCGGCCGCCGGGGATGTCAGCGGGCGGTCGGCCCCCGCCCGCCCGGATGTCAGCGGCCGGTCAGCCGCCGGCCGCTGCCCGGAACCGCGTCGTGCGGTGCACCGGATCCGTATCGATCTTCGGAATGACGTGCTCCCCGATCAGCTTGATCGTGGTGAGCGTGTCCTCGCGGCTCACCCCGATCGGCAGCCCGAAGCAGAGCTGGTCGGCGCCCGCCTGCTCCCAGCGCTTGCACTGCCGCAGCACCTCGTCCGGGTCGCCGCAGATCATCAGCTCCTCCGCGATCAGCAGCTCGATGATCTCCTCTGTGTAGTCGGGCAGCAGCTCGGGCCATTCGGGAACGCCCTCCGGCCGCGGGAAGGTGTCGTGGTAGCGGAAGAGCAGCGACTGGAGGTAGTTGAGCCCGCCGCCGACGGCGATCTCCACCGCCTTGCGGTGCGTCTCGGCACAGATGGCCGTCGAGGTCACCATCACGTTGTCGTTGACGAAGTCCCCGACCGGCTCGGCGTCCTTGACCGCGTTCTTGTACGAGTCGACGACCCACTCCATGTCGGCGACCTTCTGCACGCTGAAGCCCAGCACGCCGAGCCCCTTCTTGCCCGCCATCGCGTACGAGGACGGCGACCCGGCCGCGTACCACATCGCCGGGTGCGACCTCCCGTACGGCTTGGGGAGGACCTTGCGCGGCGGCAGCTCCCAGTGCTTGCCCTTGAACCCCGGGTACTCGTCCTGGAGCCACATCTTGGGGAACTCCGCGATGGTCTCCTCCCAGAGTTCCCTGGTGTGGTTCATGTCGGTCACCCCCGGCAGGAACCCGAGGATCTCGTGGCTGCCGGCGCCGCGCCCCGAGCCGAACTCGAAACGTCCGCTGGAGAGATGATCGAGCATGGCGACCTTCTCCGCGACCTTCACCGGGTGGTTGACCGGCGCGAGCGGGTTGAAGATGCCGGAGCCGAGGTGGATGCGGTCGGTGGCGTGGGCGAGATAGCCGAGGTAGACGTCGTTGGCGGAGAGGTGCGAGTACTCCTCCAGGAAGTGGTGCTCGGAGGCCCAGGCGTACTTGAAGCCCGATGCGTCCGCCTGGATGACGTACTCGGTCTCCTCCATCAGTGCGTGGTGCTCGGCCTCCGGATCGGCCTTCGCTCGCGCGGCGGGCACATAGCCCTGCACAAAGAGCCCGAATTCCAAGGGGGTTCACCGTCCCTTAGCCTCTTCTGACGTACCGTCAGATTCGATGCGGTCGACTGTTCCATCGGGGCCGGGGCCCGTCAATACCCGCAGCCCCCTGAGGGACGCGCCATCGGAACGGGGCCGGACACGGTGTACCCCGCTCCCGGGCTGCCGGTCCTCAGAGCTGGCCGTCAGAGCTGGCCGTCAGACCCTGTCCTCCAAGCTCCTCCTCAGGCCCGGTCCCCTGAGCTCCTCCTCAGACCCGGTCCCCCTGAGCTCGTCCTCAAAGCTGGCCCTCCTCAGAACAGTCAGAACAGGCTGGCCCCCGCCAGCCACCCGCCGTCGATCACGAACGGCTGCCCCGTGATGTACGAGGAGTCCTCCGACGACAGGAAGAGCGCCAGCCGGGCCACCTCCTCCGGCCGCCCGATCCGCCCCAACGGCACCAGCTTCCGGTACAGCTCGTCCACGGCGCGCGCGGATCCGGCCGAGGATCCGGCCGCGTCCGAGCCCGCATTCGGATCCGCTTTCGGATCCCCGTCCGGATCCGCGTCCGGATCCAGCGCCGCCGGATTCGCCATCGGCGTGTCCACCGCCCCCGGGCACACCGCGTTCACCCGGATCCCCTTGCCCGCCAGCTCCAGCGCGGCCACCCGGGTCAGCCCCACCACCGCATGCTTGGTGGCGGCGTACGCGCCGACGAACGCCATCCCCGTGAGCCCCGCGTACGAGGCGGTGTTGACGATCGTCCCGCCGCCGGCCGCCGCGATCTCCGGCGCCACCGCCCGTATTCCCAGGAAGCACCCCACCTGGTTGACCTGCACCACCTGCTGGAACTCCGCGAGCGGCGTATCCACCAGCTCGTTGAACCGCAGGATCCCGGCGTTGTTGACCAGCCCGTCGATCTTCCCGAACGCCCCCTTCGCGGCCTCCACGGTGCCGGCCCAGTCGTCCTCCCGGGCCACGTCCAGGTGCACGAACCGGGCCCGCGCCTCCCCCAGTTCCCCGGCCAGCGCCTCCCCCGGCCCATCCAGCACATCGCCGATCACCACCCGCGCCCCCTCCGCCACGAAGAGCCGCGCCTCCTGCTCACCCTGTCCGCGCGCCGCACCCGTGATGACGATGACCCGGCCGTCGAGCTTGCCCATGCCTGCACTCCTCGTGGTGTACTTACGGACAGCGGCCCCTTACATGCGCACTCATCCGCCCAGCCGCACCGTCGTTCCGCCGCACCGAAGTTCAGCCGCACCGTCGTTCAGTCGTTCAGCAACGGGGCCACCTCCGCCCCGAACGCCGCCATCTGCGCCACGAGTTCCGACCGGCTGCGACTCCGGAACCGCACCTGGATCTGCCGCACCCCCATCGCGCCGTACTCCCGCAGCGACTCCGCGGTCCGCTCCGGCGCCCCGGTCAGCGTCCACCGCCCGACGTCCCACCCCGGCTCCCCCACATACACCGGTTCCACGATCGCCCCGATCTCCACCGGTTCCCCGACCCCCGCCGCTGCCCGGAGACGTCGCAACCTCCCGATCTGTCCCGGTAGTTGTTCCCGCCGGTCCCCCTGCGGCAGCCACCCGTCCCCCCGCACCGCCGCCCGCCGTACGGCCGCGGGTGACGAACCGCCCACCCAGACCGGTGGACGCGGGGTCTGCACCGGCCGCGGCGCCTGCCCCAGCTCCTCGAACGCGAACCGCTCCCCCGAGAACTCGGGGAACTCGCCCTCCCCCAGCGCCGCCTTCAACGCGTCGATCGTCTCGTCGAGCACCGCCCCGCGCCGCGCGAACGGCACCCCGAGCGCCTCGAACTCCTCGCGCACATGTCCGGCGCCGACCCCCAGGATCAGCCGCCCGCCCGACAGCCGGTCCAGCGTCGCGTACTGCTTCGCGGTGATCAGCGGATGCCGGAACCCGACCACCGCGACATGGCTCAGCAGCCGCACCCGCTCGGTGGCCGCCGCCAGATACGCCAGCGTGGCCACCGGGTCGTACCACGTCGTCCCCATCGCCCCGGCCAGCCGCCGCGGAATCGCCACATGCTCACAGCACGCCACATACGCGAACCCGGCCCGGTCCGCCGCCCGCGCCACCGCCACCAGGTCCTCGGGCCCGGCCCCCGCCTCCCACGCCTCCGCGTAGAGCGTGCTCTGCGACTGCACCGGAAGCTGTATCCCGTACGTGAGCCGCCCCTGCGGCAGAACCTGCACCATGCCCGCCTCCACCCCTCAACCGGACCTGAATTACCGCCACTTCACCGAAGCGCGGGGACATGGTGATAGGTGACGCACCATCAGACAAGGGTGGTGCGCCGGGTGGTGCCCGGAAGACGGCAGCAGCCCCTAGGGTTGGTGCATGTCCAGGGATCGTGACGTCGCCGCGTTCGACCGGCGTGCCGTCGGCTATGAGGCCGGGCGTCTGGGGCAGGCGCATCGGATCATCGTGGAGCGCACGGCGGACATCGCCTTGGCCGCCGTTCCGTCTCCGTGCCGTGTGCTGGATGTGGGGTGCGGGACCGGCATGCTGCTGCGCTCGCTGGCGTACCGATCGCCCACGGCCGCGTGCCTGCTGGGCGTGGACCCGGCCCCGAAGATGGCTGCGGCAGCAGCGCGGGTACCCGGGCTGGACCGGCGGATCGGATTGTTCGTGGGCGTCGCGGAGGCGCTGCCCTTCGCCGACGGGGCGTTCGACCTGGTGGTGAGCACCACCTCCTTCGATCACTGGGCCGACCAGCTCCGGGGTCTTGGCGAGTGCGCCAGGGTCCTGGGTCCGGGAGGTCGGTTGGTGCTGGCCGACCTGTTCTCCCCGATCCGGTTGCCTGCCATGTGGTTGGGACGCCGCGGCAGGGCCCGCACCGTGCACACCGCCACCAAGGCGCTCAACGTCGCCGGCTTCCGGTCGCTGTCCTGGCACCACCCGGCTCCCCTGATCAGAGCCGTGGTGGCCACCACCTGACCACGGGACCACGGTGCGCCTCTCGGCCTTCGACGCCGGCCGGGAAGGACATGCATCGGGGTGCCCGAGTTGACGCGTACTCCGGCTCGAAGCCGGAGTACGAAACGCGCGTGGACCACCCGGAAGCCGTTCACGCCCTGCTGCGGGGCTCGGATACGTTCCGGCAATTGCCTCCCAGAAGCCGAGCCGAAACTTCGAGTTCGGCACTCCGAGCCACCCTGTCCCCGTCCCCGGCCCCGGCCCCGGCCCCGGCCCCGGCCCCGGCCCCGACGAAGGCTCCAGATCAGCTCGTCGTCCCCGCCGAAGCCCCCCAGAGCCCCTCCTCCGTAAGCCCCAGCAGCTCGATCGCGTTGCCGCGTACGATCCGTTCGATCACGTCCGGGGCCAGGTGCCCCATCTGCGCCTCGGCGACCTCCCTCGACTTGGGCCAGGTCGAGTCCGAGTGCGGGTAGTCGGTCTCGTAGAGGACGTTGCCGACGCCGATGGCGCCGAGGTTCCGGAGGCCGAAGGCGTCGTCGAAGAAGCAGCCGTGGACATGGGCGGCGAAGAGTTCGGACGGCGGGCGGAGGACCTTGTCGGCGACGCCGCCCCAGGCGCGGTTCTCCTCCCAGACGACGTCGGCGCGCTCCAGGATGTACGGGATCCAGCCGATCTGGCCCTCCGCGTACATGATCTTCAGGTGCGGGAAGCGGTCGAACGTGCCGCTCATCAGCCAGTCGGTCATCGAGAAGCAGCAGTTGGCGAAGGTGATCGTGGAGCCGACGGCGGGCGGGGCGTCGGGCGATGTGGACGGCATCTTCGAGGAGGAGCCGATGTGCATGGCGATGACCGTGCCGGTCTCGTCGCAGGCGCGCAGGAACGGGTCCCAGTAGTCGGTGTGGATGCTGGGCAGTCCCAGGTGGGGCGGGATCTCGCTGAAGCAGACGGCACGGACGCCCCGGGCCGCGTTGCGGCGGACCTCCTCGGCGGCCAGCTCCGCGTCCCAGAGGGGCACGAGGGTCAGCGGGATCAGCCGGCCGCGGGCCTGGGGGCCGCACCACTCCTCCACCATCCAGTCGTTGTACGCGCGCACCCCCAGCAGGCCCAGTTCGCGGTCCTTGGCCTCGGTGAAGGTCTGGCCGCAGAAGCGGGGGAAGGTGGGGAAGCAGAGCGCGGACTGGACGTGGTTGGCGTCCATGTCGGCGAGCCGCTCGGGGACGCTGAAGGAGCCGGGGCGCATCTGCTCGTAGGTGATGCCCTCCAGCTTGATCTCGTCACGGGAGTGGCCGACGGCGGTGTCGAGGCGGGTCAGCGGCCGGTGCAGGTCCTCGTAGACCCACCAGTCGGCTATCGGGCCGTCGTCTCCGGGGGCGCCCATCTTCGGGGCGAACCGGCCGCCGACGAAGGTCATTTCCCGCACGGGCGCGCGGACGCTGCGCGGCCCGATGTCGCGGTACTTCGACGGGAGCCGGTCCCGCCAGACGTCGGGGGGCTCCACGGTGTGGTCGTCCACCGAGATGATCCGCGGGAAGGGTTCCCTGGGCTCCGTGGTTTCCTTGGTCTCCTTGGTCTCCTTGTTCTCCATGGGCGGTACGGTAGCGCTGATCTGACGTACCGTCAGTAAGTTGCGGCGGGTTGACCGGCGTCGAGGAGGGCGGCTCCACGGACGGTTTCGGGGGCGGGGAGCGGGCCGCGAATCCGCCCCCGCGGAAACGAACCGGCCAAGTACACGGGGCGTGTAGGTAGACGTATCCCGGGCGCCTCACCCGTCACGGCGGCACCGCCCGGAAAACAAACCAGCCAGTCAGGGATGCCGTCCGGCAACCCGGGTAGAGGCGGCCGAGTACCTGCGGCCGAGGGGGAGATCAGCGAATCGGGACGGAGTCGGGAAGGATTCAGGAAGGAATCAGGGGACATCCGTGCGTACACCACTGAGGTCACCAATGAGGTCACCAATGGGCGTACCAATGGAGTGACCACGGAAAGGACGGGTGAAGGGCCGGGTGAAGGCCCGGGGCGGGGCCGGGGCAGGGCCGTGGAAGCCGGCCTTCCGCGCGCCCGCGCGGGGCGGCCCAACCGCCGCCGGGGGAGGCCGAGAAGGTCTTGTGCACGCTCCGGACCCCTACTGACGGAAACGCTCGCGACAAGGCAGACTGACCGTTGCGCACAGTGCAGGGGTGCGCACGGCGCGGATGGACGGGACAGGGCAGGGGGACACCATGGACGACGGTCCGGGGCAGGTACGGGAGCGGCTCCGCTTCACCGTGCTCGGTCCCGTACGGGCCTGGCGCGGCGGGACGCCGCTGGCAGCGGGCTCCCCGCAGCAGCGCGCACTGCTCGCCGCGTTGCTGCTGCGCGGCGGCCGTACCGCCACCGCGCCCGAGCTCGTCGACGCCCTGTGGGGCGACGAACCGCCGCACGCCGCGCTCGCCGCGCTGCGCACGTACGCGTCCCGCATCCGCAAGGCCCTGGGCACGGACGCCGACGCGCTGGTCAGCGAGTCCGGTGGCTATGCGCTGCGGTCCGTCGACGGACTGCCCCTGGACCTCGACCACGACACCGCCGAGCAGTACGCCGCGGACGCGGAGAAGGCCAAGGCCGCCGGCGACCGCGGCCGGGCCCGTGAACTCCTCGACGCCGCCCTGGACCTGTGGGACGGCGAGCCGCTGGCCGGGCTGTCCGGCCCGTACGCCGAGACCCAGCGGACCCGCCTCCAGGAATGGCGGCTCTCGCTCACCGAGACCCGCCTGGAGCTCGACCTGGAGGCCGGCTGCCACGCCGAGGCGGTCTCCGAACTCACCGCCCTGACCTCCGCCCACCCGCTGCGCGAACGGCTGCGGGAACTGCTGATGCTGGCCCTCTACCGCAGTGGCCGCCAGGCGGAGGCGCTCGCGGTGTACGCCGACACCCGGCGGCTGCTCGCGGACGAACTGGGCGTCGACCCCTGCGCGTCGCTGTCCGACCTCCACCAGCGGATCCTGCGGGCGGACACGGAGCTGGACGCGCCGGCGACCGGTGACTACTCCGGCTCACCCGAGGCGACGTTCGTCCGTCCCCGCCAACTCCCGGCGACCGTCGCGGACTTCACCGGCCGCGCCGCTTTCGTCAAGGAGCTCGGCGACCAGCTGGCGACGGCCGAGGGCAGCGTGATGGCGGTCTCGGCGGTCGCCGGCATCGGCGGAGTCGGCAAGACCACCCTCGCCGTACATGTCGCGCACGCCGCGCGGGAGCACTTCCCGGACGGCCAGCTGTACATCGACCTCCAGGGAGCGGGCCACAACCCCTCCGAGCCGGAGGCCGTACTGGGGGCCTTCCTGCGGGCCCTGGGGGCGCCGGACTCCGCCATCCCCGACGGCCTGGAGGAGCGCTCCGCCCTCTTCCGCTCCACGCTCGCCGGCCGCCGCGTCCTGGCGCTCCTGGACAACGCCCGGGACGCCGCACAGGTCCGGCCGCTGCTCCCGGGCACCGAGGGCTGCGCTGCGCTGATCACCAGTCGCTCACGGATGATCGACCTGGCCGGCGCGCACCTTGTCGATCTCGACGTGATGAGCCCGGAGGAGGCCCTCCGGCTCTTCGCCCGGATCGTCGGCGAGGAGCGGGTGGCGTCCGAACGGCAGGCCGCCATGGCGGTCGTCGGCGCCTGCGGCTTCCTCCCGCTGGCCATCCGCATCGCCGCCTCCCGGCTGGCCTCCCGCCGGACGTGGACCGTCTCCTCCCTGGCCAGCAAGCTCGCCGACGAGCGCCGCCGGCTGGACGAACTCCGCGCCGGCGACCTGGCCGTGAAGGCCACCTTCGAACTCGGCTACAAGCAGCTGGAACCCGCCCAGGCCCGCGCCTTCCGGCTGCTGGGTCTTGCCGACGGCCCGGACATCTCCCTCGCGGCGTCGGCGGCGCTCCTCGACATGGACGTCGATGACGCCGAGGAACTGGTCGAATCCCTCGTCGACGCCTCCCTGCTGGAATCGGCCGCTCCCGGCCGCTACCGCTTCCACGACCTGGTCCGCCTGTACGCCCGGGCCTGCGCGGAACGGGACGAACACCCGCCGTCGGAGCGGGATGCGGCACTGTCGCGGTTGCTGGATTTCTATCTGGCGACGGCAACCCAGGTCTACGCGCTGGAACGGCCGGGGGACCGTCTGGTCGACCACGTGGCGACGGTACCCGACAGCCATCGCCTCACGTTCGCGAACTCCTCGGTCGCGCTGGAGTGGCTGTTCGCCGAAGCGCGCTGCCTGCTCGCCTGCGCCCAGCAGTCGGTCGACCCCGCCTCGCTGCGGCGCGCGGTCGACCTGCTGCTGGTCACCCGTGACCTGTCCGAATCGGGTGCCGACGCACTGCAATACACCCAGGCCAACATCTTCTTGCTGAACGCCGCGCAGAGCGCCGACGACCAACTGGCCGAGGCGCGTCTGCACACCTCGCTGGCCGCGGCGCACACCATCGCCGGCCGCCTGGACCGCGCCGAGCAGCACGCCACCTCGGCGATGCTCCTGGGGATGGCGACGGGTGACCCGTTCGCCTCCTCGAACGCCCCCAACGAGCGCGGCATCATCGCGGGAGCCCAGCAGCGGAACGAGGACGCCGAGGTCTACCTGAACCAGGCGCTGGCGGCCTTCCGCGCCGACCACAACAGGCAGTCGGAGGCCAGCGCCCTCTGCAACCTGTCACGTGTCACCCTGAATTCGGGCCGCGTCGACACCGCCATAGCGCTCGCCGAGGAAGGCATCGCCATCTACCGGGAGGCGGGGGCGACCCGGCGGCTGCCGAACGGCATGTATGCCCTCTCCCTCGCCTACACCCAGGCCGGGCGCCTGGCCGACGCCTCGGCGCAGCTGACCGAGGCCCTGACGTTGTTCCAGGGCAACCGGCAGCGCTTCTGGGTGGCGATGACGCACTTCCGCCTGGCCGAGGTCTGCCTCGCCGGCAACCGGCCGACCGACGCCGCCGACCGTGCCGAGCAGGCGCTCACCGCACTCCGCGGTGTCGGCGGCGAATGGTGGCGCGCCAACATCCTCACGGTGCTGGGCCGGGCGCTGAACCAGATAGGGCACCACGGCCGGGCCCGTGTGTGCTGGCAGGAAGCGCTGTCGGTGTACGAGGGCCTGGGCTCTCCGGAGGGCCGCGAGGTGCAGGCCCTGCTGACCCCCGCGTCCGTCGCCTGAGAACGGCGCTCTCCGCCGAGCGGAGGCCGACGGCGCGGTGGCGCGGTGGCGCGGTCCACGCAGGTGCCGCGTGCCCCGGACCGGGCGATGACGGGGCGTTTATCGATCGTTCATCGCTCCTCGGCACTCTTTCTAGTGCCGATCCGCCGCCTCGGGGGGCAAGCGGCTCGGTGCTCGGCCCCACCGTTAAGGTGTTCGGCCCTGGAACGGCCCGTCCGGCGACCCACGGGGGAGTCGCCGGACGGGTTCGTTCCTGAAAGCGCCCGATGAGGAGTAGACCATGACCGCAGAGGAAACGCCCCAGTCGAACGAACGCGACGTCGTCAAACCGATGGACAGCCACATGCCCATCGCAGCGCCGCGTGCCACCACCAACCAGGACGACCGCGACGTCGTCAAACCGATGGACAGCCACATGCCCATCGCGGCGCCGCATGTCGCCACCCAGGACGACCGCGACGTCGTCAAGCCCATGGACAGTCACATGCCCATAGCAGGGCCGCGTGCCACCACCAAGGACGCCCTTGAAGCCGGTCGTCCGCTGGCTCCCCAGACCGGCCGGATGGCCGTCGGAGAGACCAAGTAACAACCCGGTTCACGGGCCTGTTCGGGGGATCGCAGGGGCCGGTTCGATGGCTTGGAGGGGGGCCATCGATGCCGGTCCCTGCGGCATGTCCGGCAGATCGCCGCGGTATCCCGTCAGCCATCCAGGTCCCCGCCGGGTAGCGGGGATGCATGGTCGGGCACTACCACACATCAGTTCACTCAATGGTGCCGAACTTCCCTTATTGGGAACTCTCTTGACGATACGTTCGACCTGAGCACATCCGCCCTCTGTTCAAAAGCAAATTCTCAGCGAGGAGTTCCATGAGTCGAGGAAAGCGCGCGCTCGCCCTTGTCGCCCTTGCGGTGGCCGTCGCCGGTATCGCGTCGCCGGCCGTCGCCGACAGCCACTTTCCGAGCGCAGCCCCAGCCTTCTCCCCGTATGACAGCCACTTCCCGATAGCCGCCGGACTCGTGACGCAGGGCAGACAGGGACCGGCCCAACAGCCCGACGCCACCCGTCAGTAGCACCACGGAACATTCCGCCGGGGAGGGGACGAGCCGCACGCTCGCCCCCTCCCCGGCGTTCTGCACGGGGTCACGGCATGGAGACCTGACGTAGTGTCAGTTTGCTGCTACAGTCACGACAATCCGACACCGCCCCGCCCCAGGAGGCGCGCCGTGTTCGACCCCGCTCGTATCCGTACGCTCTGGGAACTGGTCGAGTACCGGGCGCGGGCCTCCGGGGGCGCGCCGATGTTCTTCGACGGGGACGGGCGGACCGTGACCTTCGGCGAGGTGCGGGACGAGGCGCTGCGCGTGGCGGCCGGGTTCCGGGGGTTGGGGATCGGGGCCGGGTCGCGGGTGATGTGGCAGTTGCCCACGCGAATCGACACGGTCGTCGCCTCGCTCGCGCTGGCGCGGCTGGGGGCCGTGCAGACGCCGGTGATCCCGCTGCACCGGGAGCGCGAGGTCGGGTTCGTCCTGGCCGGGTCGGCGGCGGAGTTCGTGCTCGTACCCGGGGTGTGGCGGGGGTTCGACCACGACGCGATGGTGCGCGGGCTGGCCGGGGACGGGGTGCGGGTCGTCTCGGTGGCGGGCGGGCTGCCCGTGGGGGATCCGGACACGCTTCCGGAGCCTCCGGGGCTACCGGGGCTACCGGGGCTACCGGGGCTACCGGGGCTACCGGGAGGAGAGGACGGCGGCACGCGCTGGGTCTACTACACCTCCGGAACGACCGCCGCGCCCAAGGGAGTTGAGCACACCGACGCCTCGCTCATCGCCGGCGGCGTCGGGCTGGCGACCGCGCTGGGCATGTCGGCGGACGACGTCGGCTCGATCGCGTTCCCCTACGCGCACATCGCCGGGCCGGACTACGTCATCGCGATGCTGGTCAGCGGGTTCCCCGCGGTGGTGCTCGACGCGTTCGAGGCGGGGCAGGCCGCCGAGGTCTACCGGCGGCACGGGGTGACCATGGCGGGCGGGAGTACCGCGTTCTACCAGGCGTTCCACGACGCGTCGCGGCGCCGGCGGGCGACCGCGCCGGACGCCGGGCCGCTGATTCCGTCGCTGCGGCTGCTCTCCGGCGGCGGGGCGCCGCTGCCGCCCGAACTGTACCGGGCGGCCGGGCGGGAGTTGGGCTGCGCGATCGTGCACGGGTACGGGATGACGGAGTGCCCGATGATCGCGATGGGGACGCCGTACGACAGCGACGAGCAGCTGGCGCACACGGTGGGCAGGCCGGTGGCGGGCGCCCGGGTGCGGGTCGTACGGGCGGACGGGAGCGAGGCGGCGACCGGCGAGGCGGGCGAGGTGACGGTCGCCGGGACGGTGGTGTGCCGGCGCTACACCGATCCGGCGCTGACCGCGGAAGCGTTCGACGCACAGGGCCGCTTCCACACCGGCGACCTGGGGTATCTGCGCGCGGACGGGCACCTGGTGCTGACCGGGCGGCTCAAGGACATCATCATCAGGAAGGGCGAGAACATCTCCGCGCAGGAGATCGAGGACCTGGTGCGCACGCATCCGGCGGTCGCGGAGGCGGCGGTGATCGGGCTGCCGGACCGGGAGCGCGGGGAGCGGGTGTGCGCGGTGGTCACGCTCGCCGAAGCGGCGGACGGCAACGGCACGCCGGGACTCACCCTGGCCGGGCTCACCGCGCATCTGCGGGCGGCCGGGCTGATGACGCAGAAGCTGCCGGAACAGCTGGAGATCACCGAGGAGCTGCCGCGCGGCGGGCCGCTGGGCAAGGTGCTCAAGGCGCGGTTGCGGGAGCGCTACGGGGCGCCGGCGTAGCGGGGTCTCCCTCGATGTCTCGTACGCGCGATGTCTCGTACGCGCTGCCCGCGGCCTCGGCCGACGGACCCGGGCGCGGCACGATCTTCGGCCACCCGGTTCCGGTCGCCCGGGAGCGCCGCCGCTGGACCGGGTGGTGGCGCTCAGCGGACGATGCCCTGACTGGACGGCCCCGGCCGTCCTGAGGGCCTGAGGGGGCCGGGAGCCTGGGGGCCTGGAGCCTGAGGGCCCGAGGGGAGGCTTCGGGGAGTGAGCGAGGCCGGTGCCGCCTCGTTCACTCCCGTTCCCACCCGTTCCCGCCTCTCCCCACCCTGCCCTTGACCCTCACATCGGTGTGAGGGCTTAGAAGTGGGGTGTCGAACCGAAAGTTCCGGGATTGGGAGGCCCCCACCTATGGACGACGCCGCCAGGCACCACTCCGCTCCGCACCATTCCGCTCCGCACCAGTCCACGGCGCACCACTCCACTCCGCGCCACTCCACTCCGCACCGGGCCACGCCGCACCGGGCCACGCCGCACGCCGGACCGCACGAGCAGGAGCGGACGCGGACGCGGATGCGTCTGCACGTCGTGCTGCCGTCCGAGTCCGCGGCGATGGCCGTGCGGGACCTGGCCGGGCTCGCGCGGCAGGCCGAGGAACTGGGGTACGCGGGCGTCTGGCTGCCGGATCACCTGCTGCCGCCGGGGCCATACGGGGCGCCCCCGCAGGCGTACGGCGGGGTGTACGAGCCACTGGCGGCGCTGGCGTATCTCGCGGCGGGGACCGAGCGGATCGCCCTCGGGACGTCGGTGCTGATCGCCCCGCTGCGCGAACCGCTGCTGCTCGCCCGGCAGTCGGCGACGCTGGCGAGGCTGAGCGGCGGCCGGTTCGTGCTGGGCGTCGGCGTCGGCTGGCAGCCGTACGAGTTCGCGGCGGCCGGGGTCGGCTTCGGCACCCGGGGCGCTCGGACGGACCGCGCACTGCGGCTGGTGCGGCACCTGCACACGGGGGCGGGCGGGCCGTACGACGACGGGCGGGTGTCCTTCGACGAGCGCGCGGTGTTCGAGCCCGTACCGGAGGAGCCGGTGCCGTTTCTGATCGGCGGGAACTCGGACGCGGCGCTGCGGCGCGCGGCGGAGTTCGGCGGCTACTGGCAGGGGGTGGGGCTGACCCCGGGCGAATTCGCCGAGCGGCGGCGGTGGTTCGAGCGGGAGCCGGCGGCCGGCCGGTCCGCCGCGGGCGCGCCCCATGTCGCGGCCGGGAGCCGGATCGCCTGGGACGGTCCGGACCGTACGCTCGCGGAGGTCACCTCCGAGGTCGCCGACTGGGAGGCCGCGGGGGCCGAGGACCTCGGTGTGTGGTTCGGCACGGTGGACGGCGGCTTCGCGGACCGGATGCGAGCCCTGGCGGAGGCGACCGGCGTGGCCGGCGGGCGGATCACGCTGTGACCGGCCGCGGGCCCGCACACCGCAGCCGCCCGCCGGTGCACCCCCGGGGGGGGGCGGCCCGGCACACAGGTCGCTAACTCCCCTCCCGCAGCCGCCTCTTGACGACCTTGCCGCTAGCGTTGCGGGGCAGTTCGGCGAGGAAGTCCACCTCCCTCGGCACCTTGTAGTTGGCCATCTCGCGGCGCGACCAGGCGATCAGGTCGTCGGCGGTGAGCGCGGAGCCGGGGCGGCGGACCGCGTAGGCCTTGCCGACCTCGCCGAGGCGGGGATCGGGTATGCCGATGACGGCGACCTCGGCGATGTCCGGGTGGCGGGCGAGGAGTTGCTCTATCTCGGCCGGGTAGGCGTTGAAGCCGCCGACGATGAACATGTCCTTGATGCGGTCGGTGATCCGCAGGTTGCCGTCCGCGTCGAGGACGCCGACGTCGCCGGTGCGCAGCCAGCCGTCGGGGGTGAGCACGCGGGCGGTGGCGACCGGGTCCTCGAAGTAGCCGGACATGACGTGGTAGCCGCGGACCAGGACTTCGCCGGGGCGGCCGGGGGCCGTCGGGCGGCCCGCGGTGTCGACGACCCGGACCTCGGTGTCCGGCAGGGCGCGGCCGGACGTGGCGGCGATGACCTCGGGCGGGTCGCCGCGGCGGCACATCGTGACCACGCCCGAGCTCTCCGACAGGCCGTAGGCGGTCAGCACGGTGGCGATCTTCAGCTCGCTGCGCAGCCGTTCGACCAGCTCCAGGGGGACGACGGCGGCGCCGGTGACGACGATGCGCAGCGCGGAGAGGTCGTGCAGGGCCCGGTCCGGGTGGTCCAGGAGCTGCTGGTGGAGGGTGGGCGGGCCGGGGAGGACGGAGATCCGCTCGGCGGTGATGTTGGCGAGCGCGGTCTGCGCGCTGAAGACCGGCTGCGGGACCATCGTCGCGCCGCGCAGCAGGCAGGCGATGATGCCGGCCTTGTAGCCGAAGGTGTGGAAGAACGGGTTGACGATGAGGTAGCGGTCGCCCTCCTGGAGGCCGGCCAGTTCGCTCCAGACGTCGTAGGCGCGCAGGGTCTGGGCGTGGGTGATCACGGCGCCCTTGGGGTGGCCGGTGGTCCCGGACGTGAAGATGATGTCCGAGGGGGCGTCGGCGGGGATCGCGTCGGCCCGGGTGCGGACCGCGTCGGCGGGCACCGTCCGGCCGCCGGCCAGGAAGTCGCGCCAGGTGGTGAAGTCGGCGGGGGCGTCGTCCGCGAGGACCACGACCCGGTCGAGCCGCGGCAGTCCGGGCAGCGGGCCCCGGCCGGATCCCTCGCGGGCGGCGCGGCGCAGCGAGGCGACGTACGAGGTGCCGAGGAAGGCGCCCGTGATGAAGAGGATCCTGGCGCGGGTGCGGCGCAGGACGTAGGCGGCCTCGGTGCCCTTGAAGCGGGTGTTGACGGGGACCAGGACGGCGCCGGCGGTGACCGCCCCGAGGGCGGAGACGATCCAGTCGAGGGTGTTGGGCGCCCATATGGCGACCCGGTCGCCGGGTGCCACGCCGGCCGCGATACAGGCCGCCGCGGCCCGCTCCACCCGCTCGCCCAGCTCGGCGTACGACACCCGGGTGCGGCCCTCGACGACGGCCTCCCGGGGGCCGTACCGCTCGGCGGCCGTGCGCACCAGCCGGGCGAGGGAGCCGTGTTCCAGATCCGCTCGTGCATCCAGGTTCTCGCGCATCGCGCTCCCTCCCAGCAAAGAGCCGTAACGCACTAGCTGACTGCCCGTCAGATTAACGGTAGCCTCCTCCGCTGTCAGTACGGACGACCGACCACGGAGGTGGCGATGGGGGCGACCCTCAAGGACGCTACGGCGATAGTCGGTATCGGACAGACTCCCTTTGCCAAACAACTCCCCGAATCCGAAAAGTACTTGGCCTGCCGGGCCATCATCGCGGCACTGGACGACGCCGGCATCGACCCCTCGGAGGTCGACGCCTTCGCCTCCTACACCATGGAGGAGACCGATGAGGTGGAGATCGCCAAGTCCATCGGCGCCGGCGACGTCACCCACTTCTCCAAGGTCGGCTACGGGGGCGGCGGTTCCTGTGCGACGGTGGCGCACCTGGCCGCCGCCCTCGCCACCGGACAGGCGGGCGTCGGCGTCGCCTGGCGGTCCCGCAAACGCGGTTCGGGACCGCGGCCGTGGACCGACACCCACGTCCAGCTGCCCACCCCGGCGCAGTGGACCCGCCCGTGCGGACTGCTCCGCCCCGCCGACGAGATCGGCATGCTGGCCCGGCGCTATATGCACGAATACGGCGCCACCCGGGACCACTTCTTCAACGTCGCCCTCGCCTGCCGCAACCGCGCCAACCAGAACCCGGCCGCGATCATGTACGACCGCCCGCTGACCCGGGAGATGTACATGACCGCGCGCTGGATCAGCGAACCGCTCTGCCTCTTCGACAACTGCCTGGAGACGGACGGGGCGCTGGCCTGCGTCGTGGTCCGTGCCGAGCGCGCCCGCGACTGCCGCCGCCGGCCCGTCTACGTCCACGCCGCCGCGCAGGGGCTGCCCGCCCAGCACCACGGCATGGTCAACTACTGGAACGACGACCCGCTCACCGGCCCCGCCTGGACCGCCGCCCGGCACCTCTGGAAGGGCGCCGACCTCGGCCCGCAGGACGTCGACGTGGCACAGATCTATGACGCGTTCACCCCCCTGGTCCCCCTCTCGCTGGAGGGATACGGATTCTGCGGACGCGGCGAGGGCGCGGCCTTCACCGAGGGCGGCGCCCTGGAGACCGGCGGCCGGCTCCCCCTCAACACCGGCGGCGGCGGTCTCTCCGAGGCGTACGTCCACGGCTTCAACCTCATCACCGAAGGCGTCCGGCAGCTGCGCGGCACCAGCACCGCACAGGTCCCGGACGCCGCCACCTGCCTGGTCACCGGGGGCGAGGGCGTGCCCACCTCCGCCCTGCTGCTGAGGAGTTGACACCCGATGAACGCACCCGAGCCGGCATCCACCCACCCATCCGTCACAGTCCGTGATTCCATGACCACAAGCGTGCCACCCGCCACTGACAATCGTCCGGCCCCCGCCACCGACAACCGCCCGGACCCCGCCACCGACCTGCTGCTTCCCGTCCCCGACGACGACGGCGCACCGTTCTGGGACTACGCGGCACGCGGCGAACTCCGCGTCCAGACCTGCGCCGACTGCCACGAACCGCGCTTCCCGCCCCGACCCTGCTGCCCGCACTGCCGGTCCTTCGCCGCCCACTGGCAGCGGATGAGCGGACGCGGCCGGATCTGGTCGTTCGTGGTGGCGCACCCGCCGCTGCTGCCCGCGTACGCCGCCCAGGCGCCGTACAACGCGATCGTCGTGGAGCTGGCCGAGGCACCGCGCATCCGCCTCGTCGGCAATCTCGTCGCGACGCCTGACGGCGCACTCAACTCCGTGGACCCCGCCCGGCTGCGCATCGGCGCTCCGGTGAAGGTCGCCTTCCACACCCTGCCCGGCGGCGTGACCGTGCCCCGCTGGCTCCTGGAGCGGCCGTGACCGCCCCCGGGGTCCGCGCCGAGACCGACGGCGGGGTCGCCCTGGTCACCCTGGACCGGCCCGCGCGGCACAACGCCGTCGACCTCGCCACCGCCGACGAACTCGCCGCCCTCTGGCGGGAGTTCCGCCGCGACGACACCGTCCGGGCGGCGGTGGTCACCGGCGCCGGCGGCCGGGCCTTCTGCACCGGCATCGACCGCGCCGCGGACGTGCCCCAGCCGGCCTCCCCGTACTCCCTCGACGACCCCATGATCCGCATCGGCCCCAAAGCCAACGACCTGTGGAAACCGGTCGTCGCCGCGGTCGACGGCATGGCCTGCGGCGGCGCCTTCTACCTCCTGGGCGAGGCGGAGTTCATCGTCGCCTCCGAGAACTCCACCTTCTTCGACCCGCACACCACCTACGGCATGGTCAGCGCCTACGAGGCCATCTACATGGCGCAGCGGATGCCCTTCGGGGAGATCGCCCGGCTGTCCCTGATGGGCACCGCGGAACGGCTGGGCGCCCGGCGGGCGTACGAGATCGGGCTGGTCTCCGAGCTGACCCCGCCCGGCGGCGCGGCGGCGGCGGCGCTGCGCTGCGCCGCGGTGCTCGCCGCGCAGCCCACCCACGCCGTCCAGGGCACCGTACGGGCCCTGTGGGCGGCCAAGGAGGCGGCCCGCACGCAGGCGCTGGCGCACGCCCCGCAGCTGATCGCGCTGGGCAATCTACCGCCGGACCGCCAGGCGGCGCTCTTCACCGGCCGCCCGCGCAACCCGCAGCCGCCGCCGGTCAGATGACGCCCGCCCCGGGGTTCACATCTTCGTCTTGTGCGCCCGGGTGATCTGGCAAGTGAACCAGAACCGCTGGTAGTTGTTGTCGGGCAGGGAGTACCGGGCGGTGTAGGTCTCGGTCGCGCCCGGCGCCACCACGATGCTGCGCTGGTGCAGCCCGTAGGCGGTGCCGTCCGCCGGCTTCGCCTTCATCCAGTTCACGGCCATGTCGTAGGAGAACGTGGTCGTCCTGGACGGGTTGGTGATCGAGACGGTGTAGGTGAACTGGTGCAGCGAGTCCGAGAAGTCGCAGCCGCTGCCGCGCACGTCGCTGCGGCCGTCCGGATCGAAGGTCTCCTCGGTCGGCGACGGCGAGTAGCTGTAGGACGGCGTGTACGACGACGAGTACGACGGCGTCGGGTTGTAGCCGGTGGAGGACGAGGGGGTCGGGAAGTTCGGCGGGGGGTCCACCTTGGGGCGGGCGAACGCGCAGCCGCTGACCGTGGCGAGCGCCGCCACCGCCAGCCCGGCCGCGACCGCCGCCCTGATCCCCTTACGGATGCCTCCTGCACCGACCGTGGCGGCCGTACCCGTGCGTGCGCACTGCTGCATGACGTCTGCCCATCCCCCGTAGATCCATCCGAAACGACGCCACCCCAAGGGTTGACGCGTGCACGGCACCCTAGCAAGAGCCGGTGACGGCCCGCGCCGGGCCCGTTTGTCCGAACCGGCGCAGGTGGCCCTGCCTGTCTAGCGGGTGCAGACCGGCAGGCGTAGCGTCGGTCACGGAGGTCGAGCAGGACGAGCCGAAGCGAGGCGACGCCGGTGGTGCGCAACGTTCTCGGATGCCTGATCGCCCTCCTCGGAGCGACGGCCGCCGTCTGGAGCCCCTTCCGTCCCTGGTACGACGGCCGTCACGGCTCCGATGTGCGGATCGAGGACCTCTTCAGCGGCATCACCGACAACGGCGCCACGCTGTTCGGGTCGCTGGTCCTCCCCATGGTGTTCGCCGGGCTGCTGACCCTGGTCGGCGTGGTGCTCCGCTCGCGGCTGCTCATCACCGTCGCGGGCCTGGTCGTACTGGGCTTCACGATCCTGTGGATGGTCCGCCAGGGCCAGACGGCGGGCGAGTTGGCCGCCGGCACCCACGGGCTGGGCATCGGCGCGGCCAACGCCCTCGGGGGCGGCGCGCTGCTGATCCTGGGCGCCCTGGTCATGCGCGGGCGCCCGCGCCGGGTGCTCGAACGCTACGACGACGACCGCGAGCCCTATCCGCCACGGGCCCCCGAGGACTGGGGCCCGGAACCGTACACCGGGGACACCCACGGCATCTACCGCGCGGAGGACGACACTCCCCCGGCCCCCTGGGCGCCGCCGCCACCGACCCGGCAGCAGCCGCAGCCCCCGCCGCCACCGCCCCGGCCGGACCACCGGCAGCGGCCCATGCCGCCCGTGGAGTGGGGCAAGGAGCAGCGGCAGCCCGGCCCGCACGGCCGGGACGACCGGCCCGGCCCACCGGGACCGGGGCCCCAACAGCCCCCGGACGACGGGGTGTAGAGCCCGACGGGGCGCAGACCACGGCGACGGGCCTGGTGCGGCGGCCGGACCGACCCTACGGCCGCCGCGCCAGGCCCGTCCCCTTGGCGGCGTCCAGGGCGTAGACGCAGCGGTCCTTGCTGCACGCGTAGACGACCCCGCCGACCGCCACCGGCGAGCCGGTGATCTCGCCGCCGGTCGCCAGCTTCCAGCGCAGCTGGCCGCCCATCGCGTCGAGGGTGTACAGGCAGTGGTCGGCCGACCCGAAATGCACCCGGCCCTCGGCGACGACGGGCGAGCCCACCACCTCGGCGCCCGCCTGGAAGCGCCAGCGCGGGGTGCCGGTCACCGCGTCGAGGGTGTAGAGCGCCTTGCCGCTGCCCAGGTGGACGGCGCCGTGCGCGACCAGCACCGGCTCGGTGGACTGGCGGGCCTCGGTGGCGATCCGCCAGCGGTCCCGGCCGTCGGCCGCGTCGAGGGCGTAGACCGTGCCCAGATAGTCGGCCAGATAGATCCCACCGCCGGTGACGGCCGGGCCGGGCGCGAAGGCGGGCGGGCTCACGAAGACCGCGGGCGCCTCGAAGTGCCAGCGCACCTCGCCGCGGGCGATGTCGATCGCCAGCACCCGCGTCCCGGCGACCACATAGACCGCCCCGTCCGGCGCCGGCAGCAGCCGCACCGGCACACCGCCGCAGGACGCCGCGTCGCCCACCGGATACGACCAGCGCTCGGCGCCCGTACGCAGCTCCAGCGCTTTCAGCCGGGCGTCGGCCCAGACGAAGACCGTGCCGTCGTGCAGCACCGGCCCGGCCTCGGCGGTCTCGAAGTCCGTCTGGCCGCCGCCGATCTCCCACAGCAGCTCGCCACTGGCGGCCTCCCACGCCTGGACGCCGCCGCCCCGGGTGCCGGTGACGACGGTGCCGCGGCCGGCCGCGAGGGTGTAGACCCAGCCCTCGGTGCCCAGCCGCCAGCGCTCGGTGCCGTCGTCGGCGTCGAGGGCGTAGAGGGTCGGGCCGTCCGAGGCGTGGATCCGGCCGTCCGCGACCGCCATCGCCCACGCCACGTCGCGGGTCTTGAACTTCCGCCGCCCGCTGGCCACATCGAGTGCGTGCACCTCGAAGGAGGTGACGTAGAGCAGGTCGTCGGCGACCACGGGGGTGCCCCACACGTCGTTCGACATCCGGAACCGCCACGGGCGCCAGCGGCCCGGCTCGGCGGGCGGCGCCTCGGGCGCGGCGACCGGCGCGGGCGGGGCCGCCGGGGCGGCCTGGATCCCGTCGCCCGCCGCGCCGTTGGGCCCGGCGGCACCCTGCTGCGGCACACCGCCCGCCGGC
>NZ_KN708638.1:3596337-3615354 GCF_000805335.1 Streptomyces sp. CT34
GCCGCCGCCTCCGGGCCCACCGGCTGCGGCACCGGGACCCCGCCACGGGGGTCGGGCCCGCGGTGCGCGGCGGGGCCGGCGCCGATGCGGGACGGGCTGCCGTACTCGGGCGCCGCGACCGGCCGGCTCTCCGGCAGCGGCGCCGCCGGCTGCTGCGGGGCGGCGGCCGGCAGCGGGGGCGGCGCGGACTGCGGGCGGCCGGCGCCGCGGGGGACGGCGGCGGCGCGCGGGGGGCTCTGCGGGACGGCGCCGCGCCCGCCGCCGCGCCGCTGCTCGATGAGCGCCACGGCACCGGGCGGCAGCCAGGCCGACGCCGTGCCGCTGTCGTCGCTGCCGGAGCCGAAGAGATGCGGCGCCAGCTGGGACTGGAGGTCGGCCGGGGACGGCCGGTGGGCCGCCTCCATCTGCATACAGGACTCCATCAGCGGCCGGAGCTCATCCGGCAGACCGGCCAGGTCGGGGCCCTCCCGGAGCAGCATGAAGACCGTCTCGACGGGGTTGGCGCCGTGGAACGGGGCGTGCCCGGTGGCGGCGAAGACCAGCGTGGAGCCGAGCGAGAAGACATCGCTGGCGCCGGTGACGCTGCGGGAGTCACGGGCCTGCTCGGGCGACATGTAGGCCGGGGTGCCCACCGCCACGTTGGTCATCGTCAGCCGGGTGTTGGACACCCCGGAGGCGATACCGAAGTCGATCACCCGCGGACCGTCCTCCACCACCAGGACGTTGGACGGCTTCAGATCGCGGTGCACCAGCCCGGCGCCGTGGATCGACTGGAGCGCCTCCGCGATCCCGGCGGCCAGCCAGCGCACCGCCTGGGCCGGCAGCGGCCCGCACTCATTGACTATTTCCTCCAGGGAGGGCGCGGGTACGTACGCCGTCGCCAGCCAGGGCACGGCCGCCCTGGGGTCGGCGTCGACCACCGCCGCGGTGTAGAAGCCGCTGACCGCGCGGGCCGCCTCGACCTCGCGGGTGAACCGGACCCGGAACAGCTGGTCCTCGGCGAGTTCGGTGCGGACCGTCTTGATCGCCACCCGCCGGCCGGACGCCGACCGTGCCAGATAGACCAGGCCCATGCCGCCGGCCCCGAGACGGCCGAGGACCTCGAACGGGCCGATCCGTCGGGGATCGTGCTGCGTCAGCTGTGTCAGCTGCTCCACCACTTGCCTGCCACCTCCCCGTGGGGCGTAAAAGAGACTCTCAATAGCCACGAGCCGCCGAGAGCCACTGCCCCGTGCAGCGTCTCCCCGCCTGCGGCAAGGAGTGTCGAAACGGCCGTACGCACCCTGATTCTTCCTGGCCGGGCCGACGGTTGCGAACCCGGGGCCTGTCGGTCGTGTCACGAATCACCCCCTGCGATGCGCAACAAGGCCATTACCCGGCGTATTCCACCCCCGCCTGACGTGCGCCGATACGTCCGCGGACGGGCGGTTACCGAAGGGTTACCGACGAGTTGCACACCGCCCCGAAGTGGCGCGGGGGAATTTCCTTCCGCCCATCACCCCATCCGGACGGATGGATTCCGCGCGGGAAGCCGGACGGAAAGTGCGCGCACACCCGCCGGGCGCCCACCGGACAACCGGCCCGGCGACCGGCCACCGGTGGCCGAAACCATGCCCCTCCCCTCCCCCGGGCGAGAGGCGTCCCATCCCGTACCGCTGCGCATACCATCCCCCGCAATCCCACCCTGCGCGCCGGCGGGTCACCGGCGAGGGCCGATCGACAAGTCGGCCGACGGGTCAATTCTGCGCCGCCCAGGGCGATTTCGGGGGCAGGACACCGCGCGTGGCGCAGGAAATACCCCAGCGCCGCCCCGTCTCCCGTCCAAGCTAGTCGCGGGCTACGCGTCCCGCGCGGCCAGAATTCGAACACGGAGGCGATTCGGGCCCGACTCCCAAGCGGTAGACCGCACCCCCGTACAAGGCGCGGACCGTCAACGTGCCGACGCAGGTGGACACTTGCCGACAGGACACCGCACCTTGTCCACCAAAGTTGTCCACAGCCTGTTGATAACACCATTCACTGGATCGGACCAATGGACGCCCAACCGATCCGGGCCGCTATCGGGCCCGTTATCAGGGCGGCAACGAGCACCGGAAGCCCCGAACTCCCCCGTCCCCATTTGCAGGCAGCCAAATCGCGCTCCGATCACCCCTCGGTAAGCTGACGGCATGACAGGACAAGTTCGAACCGTCGACGGCAGAGTTGCCGGCCGCCGCGGACAGGCGACGCGGCAAAAGCTTCTCGACTGCCTCAGCGAAATGCTCAGTTCGTCCCCCTATCGGGACGTCAAAGTCATCGATGTGGCCCGCAAAGCGGGCACTTCACCCGCAACGTTCTATCAGTACTTCCCAGATGTGGAAGGCGCCGTCCTCGAAATCGCCGAGGAGATGGCCAAAGAAGGCGCAAGTCTGACCGATCTGGTCGCCGAGCGCTCCTGGGTGGGCAAGTCCGGCTGGCAGGCGGCGGAGGAGCTGGTCGACGGCTTCCTTTCCTTCTGGCGCAAGCACGATGCGATTCTGCGCGTCGTCGACCTGGGCGCGGCCGAGGGCGACAAGCGGTTCTACAAGATCCGCATGAAGATCCTCAACGCGGTCACCAACTCCCTTACGGAGTCCATCCAGGAGCTCCAGAGCAAGGGCAAGGTCGACAAGGACGTGAGCGCGGCGGCCATGGCCGGCTCGATCGTCGCGATGCTGGCGGCGGTCGCCGGGCATCAGAAGGGCTTCCAGAGCTGGGGCGTCAAGCAGGCCGAGCTCAAGCCGAATCTGGCGCTGCTGGTGCACTTCGGTGTCACCGGCAAGAAGCCGACCAGGTAACCGGGATCGCCGGATACCGGATCGAACCGGTCGACCAGACCGGCCGATCGAACCGGCCGATCGAACCGGTCGCGTCGAGAGCTCGCCTGCCTCGATGTCCCGGTGTTCCCGGGACAGTTCGCCCTCCGTCATGAGTCCGTCCTGCCATAGCTGTTTCGCGCACGCAGCGGGTGCCGACCGCCCCTCCGGGGTCCGTACGGCGCCCGCTGCGTGTGTGCGGCGGCCCGTCGAGCGCCCGGCAGGTCAGCGCCGGTCCAGCCGGAACAGCCGGATCTCCCGCGTCACCCGCGCCTGATAGGCGGCGTACGGCGGCCAGCGCTCCTGTGCCGCCCGCCAGGCCCGCGCCCGTTCCGCCCCGGTGAGCAGCCGGGCCCGCACCGGAATGTCCCGGCCCCGCCAACTCACCTCCGCCTCCGGGTTCTTGAGGAGGTTTCCGGTCCAGGCCGGATGCCCCGGCCGCCCGAAGTTGCTGCCGACCAGCAGCCAGCCGCCGTCGTCCTGCGGCAGGCAGGCGAGCGGGGTGCGCCGCGGCTGCCCGCTCCTGGCGCCGGTCGCGGTCAGGACCGCACCGGGCAGCATCCGGGCGCTGAGCAGCACCCGCCCGCCGGTCAGCCGGTGGACGGCGCGGTCCAGCGCCGGGATGACGTACGGGGCGATCCGCGCGAACGTCCGGGTCGCGGAGACCTTCTGCACCAGCCGCTCCACCGGGGGCACCAGCCGCTCTCCCGGGGGCATCAGGCGCCGACCGCCGCGCGACCGGCGCGCGGCGCCCCGCCCGTATCCGCCTCCCCTCCCGTGCCCGTGTCCCCGCCCGTGCCCGTGTCCGTGCCCCTGTCCGCGAACAGTCCGGCCTGTTCGGCCGCCCAGGCCCGCAGCCGGTGCACCGGCCCCAGCAGCAGCTCGTCACAGGCCGCCCGCTTGAAGTAGAGATGCGCCTCGTGCTCCCAGGTGAAGCCGATGCCGCCGTGCAGCTGCACCGCCTCGGCCGCCACCGCGCGCAGCGCCTCCAGCGCCTGGGCGAGCGCCAGCGCGCCCACACCGGCCCCGTCGGCCTCCCCGGCCCGGCCGCCGCCCGCCGCCCAGGCCGCGTAGTACGCCGCCGAGCGCGCCGCCTGCACCGCCACGTACAGGTCCGCGAGCCGGTGCTGCACGGCCTGGAAGGAGCCGATGGGTCGGCCGAACTGGGTGCGCTGCTGTACGTAGTCGACCGTACGGGCCAGCGCCTCATCGGCCGCGCCGACCGCCTCGGCGGCCAGCGCCGCAGCCGCCGTCGCCCCGGTGGCGGCCAGCGCCCCGGCCACCCCGGCGCCCTCCCCGCCTGGCTCCCGCCCCGCCTCGCCCGCCTCCTCGCCCAGCAACTCGGCGGCCACATCGCGGAGTTCGACCCGCGCCTGCGGCCGGGTCTCGTCCATCGCGGTCTGCCGGGTGCGCAGCAGGCCCGGCGCCCCGGCCCCGTCCGGCCCCTGCGCGCGTACGACGAAGAGCCGCGTGCGGCTGCGCGCGAACCCGCCCGTGTGCCCGGCGACCAGCAGCACATCGGCGGTGTGCCCGTCGAGGACCTGCCCGGCCTCCCCGTAGAGCCGCCAGCCCGCCCCGCCACCCGTCGTCGGCTGCTGCCGCGGCAACCGTGCCTGGATCCCGCCGGCCCGGCCGCCGCCCGCCCAGTCGCCGTCGTTGGACCCGGTCAGCGCCAGCGCGGTGGCCAGCTGCCCACCCGGTACGGCCAGGGTGGCGGTCAGCTCCCCGGCGGCGAGGGCGGGCAGCAACTCGGCACGCTGGTGTGCGCTGCCGAGCGCCAGGATCAGCGGGGCGGCCAGTACGGCGGTGCCGATCAGCGGCGAGGGGAGCACGACCCGGCCGGTTTCCTCGCAGGCCAGGGCGAGTTCGGTGGCCCCGCAGCCGACCCCGCCGTACGCGGTGGGCAGGGCCAGTCCGGGCAGCCCGAGCTGCCGGGCGAGTTGCCGCCACAGCCCGGTGTCATGGCCCTCCGGGGTGCGCACCGCCGCCTTGACCTCGTCCGGGCCGCAGCGTTTGCGCAGCAGTTCGCGCAGGGTGCGGCGGATCCCGTCCTGCTCCTCGGTGAACGCGGCATCCATCGGCGGACTCCTCCCGGCCGTGCGGTACCGCCCGCCCGGTCGGTCGGACGGGCCGGTTTCCGGTCATTCATCACGAACTGACGGGCCGTCATGGTAGGGACCGGGGTCGGAGTTTCCCAGTCCCGGGCGGACTTTCCCGGCCGCCCGCCTGGCCCCCTGCCCTCTACCCCTCTCCCCCTGCACCCTCCCTCTGCATCCCTGGAACGCGCCCCGCCCACTGCTCACCCCGCCATACCTGATGTATCGTCAGATTCATGTCGTCAGGGACCCTTTCCCGGAACCGCAAGGTCGCCGTCGCCGGAGTCGCGCTGTCCGACTGCGGACGCGTGGACGAGGCCACCCCGTACGCCCTGCACGCCCAGGCCGCCCGCCGGGCGCTCGCCGACTCCGGCCTCGACCGGTCGGCGATCGACGGCTTCGCCTCGGCGGGCCTCGGCACCCTCGCACCCATCGAGGTCGCGGAATACCTGGGCCTGCGCCCCACTTGGGTGGACTCCACCTCGGTCGGCGGCGCGACCTGGGAAGTGATGGCCGCGCACGCCGCCGACGCGATCGCCGCCGGCCGGGCCGACGCCGTGCTGCTGGTCTACGGCTCCACCGCCCGCGCCGACATCAAGGCGCGGCGCCGCACCGCCGACCTCTCCTTCGGCGCCCGCGGCCCGCTCCAGTTCGAGGCCCCCTACGGGCACACCCTGATCGCCAAGTACGCGATGGCCGCCCGCCGCCATATGCACCAGTACGGGACGACCCTGGAACAGCTGGCCCGGATAGCCGTCCAGGCACGGGCCAACGCGGCGACGAACCCGGACGCCATGTACCGTGCGCCGATCACCGTCGACGAGGTGCTCTCCGGCCCGATGATCGCCGACCCGTTCACCAAACTGCACTGCTGCATCCGCTCCGACGGCGGCTGCGCGGTACTGCTGGTCGCCGGGGACCGGGTGCCCGACATGGCCAAGCCCCCGGTCTGGGTGCTCGGTTCGGGCACCTCCGCCTCGCACACCACCATGTCGGAGTGGGACGACTTCACCGTCTCCCCGGCCGCCGTCTCCGGCCGACTGGCCTTCGAGCGCGCCGGCGTCCGCCCCTCGGAGATCGACCTCGCCGAGATCTACGACGCCTTCACCTATATGACCCTGGTGACCCTGGAGGACCTGGGCTTCTGCGCCAAGGGGGAGGGCGGCGCGTTCGTCGGGACGGGGCGGCTGCTGCGGGACGGCGAGCTGCCGGTGAACACCGACGGCGGCGGGCTGGCCGCCTGCCACCCGGGGATGCGCGGGCTGTTCCTGCTGGTCGAGGCGGTGCGCCAGCTCCGCGGCGAGGCAGGCCCGGACCGCCAGGTACGGAAACCCGGCGGCGGCCTGCCGCAGCTCGCGGTGGCCTCCGGGACGGGCGGTTGGTTCTGCTCGTCGGGGACGGTGGTACTGGGGCGCGGGTAGGGGCGGTCCCGTCACGGGCGGTCCCGTCGCCGGCTTCCGCGTGGCCGTCGCCACCCTGAGGCGGCCGTCGCGGTCGAGCGTGACCAGGCCGCGCAGCGCGCTCCGGCCGACCTCGCCGAGGGTCTCGGGGGCGCCGCCCGGGCCCGCCAACGGGCCGAGGACCACGGGGAGTTCGACGAACACGTCCTTGAGCGGCCGGGGAGGTGCGAGGGCCCCGAAGCCGCTGCGCTCGCTCGCGCTCACGCCGCTGCCGGATAGGCATAGCCAAAATTCTCGCATCGCTAACCAATCGAGCAGCGATAGGTTCACGGCGGCGTTCGTCGCGGCTGACGGCTGACAACCCTTCAGGGCAGTGGTGAAGCGTATCCCGTGATTCCGGCGCGAAGTGCCGGAATCACCGTGAAGCGCGAGGCATCCCAACGGCCTTGTCAGTCCTCCGCGTTAGAGTGCTGACATGCAGCTTCGGTACAGCTTCCGCCTGTACCCGAACGGGTCTCAGCGTGCCGCGTTGGCCAGGGCGTTCGGGTGTGCGCGGGTGGTCTTCAACGATGCGCTTCGCGCTCGTGAGGACGCCCGAGCCGCCGGGCTGCCGTTCATCACTGCCAGCGAGTTATCCAAGCACCTCACGGCCGCCAAGAAGACTTCGGAGCGGGGGTGGCTGACCGAGGTCTCCTCCGTGATCCTCCAGCAGTCCCTGCGGGACCTGGATACCGCCTATCGGAACTTCTTCGACTCGCTCAAGGGCAAGCGCCCGAAAATGGGACCGCCCCGGTTCAAGTCGAAGCGGGACAGTCGGCAGGCGATCCGCTTCACCGCCAACGCCGGATGGAAGATCACCCCCGGCAGTAAACTCCGGCTTCCCAAGATCGGCGACCTGACCGTGAAATGGTCCCGCACGCTACCGTCCACCCCCTCCACGGTGACCGTGATCAAGGACTCGGCCGGACGGTACTTCGCATCGTTCGTGGTGAAGACCGGCCCACAAGAGGTCCTGCCCACCACCACGCCCCAGATCGGCATGGACCTGGGCCTGGGGCACTTCGCCGTTCTCTCCGACGGGACGAAGATCGACAGCCCACGCTTCCTGCGCCGAGCCGAGAAGCAGCTCAAGAAGGTTCAGCGCTCCCTGTCCCGCAAGGCGAAGGGAAGCGCCAACCGGAACAAGGCCCGGCTTCGCTTCGCCCGTGCTCACGCACGGGTGGCCGACGCGCGGCGAGAATTCCACCACCAGCTCTCCACCAAACTGATCCGCGAAAACCAAGCCATCGCGGTGGAAGATCTGGCCGTCAAGGGACTCGCCCGCACACGCCTGGCCAAGTCCGTACACGACGCCGGATGGTCGCAATTCGTGACCATGCTGGAGTACAAAGCCCGCCGATACGGCCGCACCTTCGTCCGCATCGGCCGCTTCGAGCCCACCTCACAGGTCTGCTCCGCCTGCGGCGTCAAGGACGGCCCCAAACCCCTCCACATCCGCCAATGGACCTGCCAGGCCTGCGGGACCGTCCTGGACAGAGACACCAACGCGGCGGTCAACGTCGCCAAGGCCGCCGGACTGGCGGTAACAGCCTGCGGAGCGCAGATAAGACCGGTACCCGTACCGGCACAGCGCGACGAAACAGGAACCCACCCGAAGCCGCACCCGACAACGGTGCGACAGGCGGGAATCGCCCTCCTTTAGGTGAGCGAGGATGTCAATTCGACGGACTGCATCTCGTCGAGATGGATCGCTGGTCCCGCGGGCCGGTGGTACTGCTCAGCGATGCCGCACACTAATCACGCTCAAGGACCACCCGCTGCCGCCGGCTGCCGCGGCCCGTCCCGCCCGGCCCCCGTACGCTGCCTGACATGGCCGATCACCCCGCGCACCCCGACCGCTCGTCCCGCCCCTCCGGCCGGCCCTCCCCCGAGGGCACGCCGGAGGGGGCCGCCGCTGCGGATGCCTTCCGCGAGCTGCTGCGCGGGCTGCGGGTCTGGGAGTGCGAACTGCCGTCGTTCGACCCGGAGCGGGCGCCCGCCGAGCCGCTGCCGCTCTTCCGGCGGTGGCTGCGGGAGGCCGCCGAGGCCGGCGTCCCCGAGCCGCACACCATGACCCTGGCGACGGCGGACGAGACCGGCGACCCTTCCGTACGGACCCTGATGCTGCACGACGCCGATGAGCGGGGCTGGCACTTCGGCACCCACCGCGGCAGCCGCAAGGGCCGCGAACTGGCCGTCCGCCCGCGGGCCGCGCTCGGCTTCTACTGGGCGGCGGTCGGCCGCCAGGTACGGATCAGCGGCACGGTGACCGCGGCCGGTCCGGAGGAGAGCGCGGCCGATCTGCACCAGCGCTCGACCGGTGCGCTGGCGGCGGCGCTGGTCGGCCACCAGAGCGAGGTGCTCGGCTCGACCGAGGAGCTGGCCCGCGCCTCGGACGCGGCCTGGGAGCGCGCCCGCCGCGAACCGGACGCGCCGGTCCCGAGCTGGACGCTGTACGTACTGCGCGCCGACGAGGTGGAGTTCTTCCAGGGCGATGCCCGGCGGCGCCACGTGCGGCTCAACTACCGCCGTACGGAGAGCGGTTGGGTGCGGGAGCTGCTCTGGCCGTGACGGCGGGGCGTGTCCGGGGCCCGCCCCGTCGCACCGCTCCTACAGCCGCCGATACATGATGTGCAGCCCCACGTACCCCTTGGTGGGGTGGTGGAAGCCCTCGGGCAGCGTCGTCATGATCGTGAAGCCGAGGGAGCGCCAGAGGGCGACGGCGCCGGTGTTGGTCTCCACGACGGCGTTGAACTGCATCGCCCGGTATCCCTCGGAGCGGGCCCAGGCCAGCACATGCTCGCCCAGGGCCCGTCCCGTGCCGCGCCGGCGGCATCGCGGGTCGACCATGAAGCTGGCACTGGCGATGTGCGCGGCGCCGCCCAGGTGGTTGGGGTTCATCTTGGCCGAGCCCAGCACCGCCCCGGAGGCGTCGACGGCGACGACCGTACGGCCGGGCGGCTCCAGCATCCAGCTCGCACGGGCCGCCGGCTCGTCGATGTCGCGCGGATAGGTGTAGGTCTCCCCGGCCCGCACGATGGTCCGGAAGAACGGCCAGACGGCGGGCCAGTCGGCGGCGGTGGCGTCGCGGATCAGCATCGGTGGGGTCGGTACGGGCGAGGCCGGGACGGGCGGGGTCGGTGCGGGCGGGGTCGGTTCCGGTGAGGTCGGTTCAGGCGAGGCTGGATCCGGTGGGGACGGTACAGGTGAGGTCGGCACCGGAGCAGCGTGCCGTGGGCGGGGGCGGGACCGCCACCGGATTGTCCGCGGGCCGGCGGGGCTCCCCGGGCCGGCGGGCCCACCGGGCGCGCCGGCCCGGTCACCCGTCGTAGGCCGGACGGAAGACCGGAACCGCGTACCCGCCGGCGCCCGCCGTCCCCCCTGCTCCCCGGGAATCCAGCGGGGCCCTGCGGAAGTGCACCGTGAGCGGCATCCCGATCCGGAGGTCCGCCGCCGCGCAGTCCGTCACCTCGGTCATCATCCGCGGCCCTTCGGCGAGTTCGACCACGGCCGCCACGTACGGGACCCGGTCGCCGAACGGCGGGAGGTCGTTGCGGTGCACGACGGACCAGGTGTAGAGGGTGGCGCGGCCGGCGGCCGGCTCCCAGACGACGTCCTCGCTCCAGCAGCGCGGGCAGAACTCGCGCGGGTAGTGGTGGACCGCCCCGCACCCCGCGGCCCGGCACCGGCGCAGCAGCAGCCGCCCCTCGGCCGCGGCGTCCCAGTACGGCCGGGTGAAGGCGTCCGCCTCCGGCAGATCACACCGCACCGGCGCACTCCCGGCGACGCCCGCAGCTCCGGCCGGGCTCCCCGTACGTTCCGCACTCATCCGCACACCCCCAGCGCGCACCGCCGTTCACGTCCCGAGTCAGCTCTTCTCTGACGGTACGTCAGTTCAGCGGATGGGCGGCCGGGCGCGCAAGGGGCCGGGTCCGGCCGGGCCGGAACGCCCTCGGAGCCCTCGGAGCCAAGGTCGCCCACTGAAGCTTTACCGTGCAGCCCCATTCCTGACATGGCGTCAGTTCAGTAATCTGACTAGGCGTCAGCTATCGCCCCGCGTACGGAGCGGAAGCGGTGGTGCAGTGCAATGCGGTGCGCAGCGCGGGCTGACCGGTGCGCACACGCGGTGCGGTGTGCGGTGCGGCGCGCAGTGCAGTCAACGAGAGCCGTCACACAGGAGCGGGCGTCTGCGATGCTTGGATCGACTCACGGCACCCTCACCACGCACTCCCGGCCGGCCCGCGTCGTGGCCTGCGGGGAGCACCCCCCTCACACCGTCCACAGCATGACCGATCCGCGTGGCGGCACCGGGCGGCTCGGCGACGGCAGCGGCGACGGCAACGTCGACCGCGACGTCAGCGGCCGTCCACTGAGCGCCCCGGTCCCCGACCTGGACCGCTTCTTCCGGCCCGAGTCCGTGGCGGTGATCGGCGCCTCGGACACCGAAGGCCGCCCCAACACCGGCATCACGCGCCAGCTCATCGCCTGGGCGGAGCGGGTCGGCGCCCGGCTCCACCCGGTCAACCCGGGACGCGAGAGCGTCTTCGGCCGGGCCTGCCACGCCACCGTCGCCGAACTGCCCGAAGCCGTCGACCTCGCCGTCGTGCTGGTCGGCGACCCGCTGCCGGTGATCGAGCAACTGGCCGAGGCCAAGGCGAAGTTCGCGGTGGTCTTCGCCTCCGGCTTCGCCGAGACCGGCGCCGACGGGGCCGCCGCCCAGAACCGGCTCGCCGAGGCCGTCGAACGCTCCGGCCTGCGGCTCCTCGGGCCGAACACCAACCTCAACGCCTTCGAGAGGTTCCGCGACGATCTGGACGGTCCGGCCATCGCGCTGATCACGCAGTCAGGCCACCAGGGCCGGCCCGTCTTCACCCTCCAGGAGCTGGGCATCCGCCTCTCGCACTGGGCCCCGACCGGCAACGAGGCCGATCTGGAGACCGCCGACTTCCTCTCCTACTTCGCCGCGCGTCCCGAGGTCGGGGCGATCGCCGCGTATGTGGAAGGGCTCAAGGACGGCCGCAGCTTTCTGCTCGCCGCCGACCGCGCCGCCCGCAACAAGGTGCCGGTCGTCGTCGTCAAGGTCGGCCGCACCGAGACCGGTGCCCGGACGGCCGCCTCGCACACCGGCAAGCTCACCGGCGCGGACGAGGTGGTGGACGCCGCGCTGCGGCAGTTCGGCGTGATCCGGGTGGACGGGCTCGACGAGCTCCAGGACACCGCGGCGCTGCTGGCCCGCGCCCGGAAGCCCACCGCCGAGGGCATCGCCGTCTACTCGATCTCCGGCGGCACCGGCGCCCACTTCGCCGATCTGGCGACCGCGGCGGGCCTGCGGCTGCCGGCCCTGTCCGACGCCAAGCAGGCCGAACTCCACCGGTGGATACCGGACTACCTCAACGTCGCCAACCCGATCGACAACGGCGGCCACCCGGTCGGCGACTGGCGCGGGCGCAAGATCCTCGACGCGATCCTCGCCGACCCGTCCGTCGGCGTGCTCGTCTGCCCGATCACCGGCCCCTTCCCGCCGATGAGCGACCGGCTGGCACAGGACCTGGTGGACGCGGCGGAGCAGACGGACAAGCCGGTGTGCGTGGTCTGGGGCTCGCCGGTCGGCACCGAGGACGCCTATCGCCGCACCCTCCTCGGCTCCTCGCGGGTGGCGACCTTCCGCACCTTCGCCAACTGCATCACCGCCGTCCGCGCCTACCTCGACCACCACCGCTTCGCCGCCGGATACCGCTCGCCGTTCGACGAGGCGCCGCGGGTGCTCTCGCCCTCCTTCCGGAAGGCGCAGGGGCTGATGCGGCCGGGCCGGCAGCTGAGCGAACACGCGGCGAAGCAGCTGCTGCGCGCCTACGGCATCCGCGTACCGCGCGAGCAGCTGGTGACCAGCGCGGCGGCGGCCGTACGGGCGGCGAGCCTGGTCGGCTATCCGGTCGTGATGAAGGGCTCCGGCCCGCAACTGGCCCACAAGACCGAACTCGGCCTGGTCAAGGTCGGGTTGACCTCGGCCAGCCAGGTCCGGGACACCTATCGCGAGCTGACCGACATCGCCCGCTACGAGGGCGTGCCGCTGGACGGCGTGCTGGTCTGCCAGATGGTCGAACGGGGCGTCGAGATGGCCGTCGGCGTCACCCACGACGCGCTGTTCGGGCCGACCGTGTCCGTCGGGCTGGGCGGGGTGCTCGTGGAGGTCCTGCGGGACATCGCGGTGGGCGTACCGCCCTTCGGCGAGGACCGGGCGCGCGCGATGCTCGGCGAACTCCGCGGTCACGCGCTCCTGGAGGGCGTACGCGGCGCGCCGCCGGCGGACACCGACGCACTGGTCGAGACCGTGCTGCGGGTGCAGCGGATGGCCCTGGAACTCGGCGGCGAGCTGGCGGAGTTGGACATCAACCCGCTGGTCGTGCTGCCCCGCGGCCAGGGCGCGGTGGCGCTGGACGCGCTGGCCGTGTGCCATTGACCGCAGCGCACCCGCACCGCGTACCCCATATCCCTCACATCCCCCGCATCCCCCGTATCCCCCGCATCCCTCACATCCCCCGTTCCCCCTGCCCGTTGGCCTTCCCCTCGGCCTTCCCGATCTCCGGAGCCGCTCCCCCATGACCTCCGCACCGTCCTCCCGCGCCGATTCCCCCGCCGGCGAGGCCCCGGCGCCCGCCGCCGGCCCTGCCGAACCCGTCGATTCCTTGATACTGCACGCCACTGACAACGGCGTCTCGTGGCTGACCCTCAACCGCCCGGACGCCATGAACGCCCTCACCCGGGACCAGCGCGAACGCCTCATCGGCCGGCTCGCCGACGCCTCCGCCGACCCGGACGTACGGGCGGTGGTGATCACCGCGACCGGCAAGGGGTTCTGCGCGGGCGCCGATCTGCGTAGCGCCCCGCCGGCCGACGGCGCGGACGGTGGGGTGCGGGTTGCCGGCGATGTCGCGCGGATGATCCGGAACGGCGCACAGCGGTTGATCGCCGCCGTACTGGACTGCGAGAAGCCGGTCATCGCCGCCGTCAACGGGACCGCCGCCGGGATCGGCGCGCATCTCGCGTTCGCCTGCGATCTGGTGCTGGCCGCCGAATCGGCCCGGTTCATCGAGGTGTTCGTGCGCCGCGGGCTGGTCCCGGACGGCGGCGGCGCGTATCTGCTGCCACGGCTCATCGGCCCGCAGCGGGCCAAGGAGCTGATGTTCTTCGGCGACGCCGTACCGGCCGCCGAGGCCGCACGCCTGGGCCTGGTCAACCGGGTCGTACCGGACGGCGAGTTGGCGAGGACCGCGCGGGAGTGGGCGGAGCGGCTGGCCGCCGGCCCGACCCGCGCCCTCGCCCTCACCAAGGCGCTGGTCAACGCCTCCCTGGACGGTGACCGCGGCACGGCCTTCGCCGCCGAGGCCACCGCCCAGGAGCTCACCATGACCACGGCGGACGCACAGGAGGGCGTCGCCGCCTTCGTGGAGCGCCGCCGCCCCACCTACCGGGGGCGGTGACCGTCCCCGCGCTCCCCCGAATACCCTCATCCGCCCCCGTGACGCCCCCACACCACCCTTCAGGTGGTCGCCCACCCTTCACATCTGACGTCACATCAGCTTCAATGCAGGCATGATGGGACACGCCGGAATGGCGGCCACCGCAGTGCGCTACCTACGGGCCACGGGCGCACCGACCAAGGCCGCCCCACCGGCCGCACAGGACCCCACCGCACTCCCCCGACCCGCCCTCCGCGCCGTGCGGGAGGACGAACGCGCCTCCCTGGATCCGGCCGAATTCCGTTCCGTTCTGGGCCACTTCGCGAGCGGCGTCACGATCATCACCGCCCCGGGCGACCCACGTCCGGCCGGCTTCGCCTGCCAGTCCTTCGCCTCCCTCTCCCTGGACCCGCCCCTGGTGGCGTTCATGGTCGCCCGCACCTCGACGACCTGGCCGCGCATCGCCCGCGCCGGCGTCTTCTGCGTCAACGTCCTCGGCGCCGAACAGGGCCCGCTCTGCCGCGCCTTCGCGGTCAGCGGCGCCGACAAGTTCGCCGGCGTCGGCCACACCCCGGCCCCGGCCACCGGCTCCCCCCTCCTGGCGGACGTCCCGGCCTGGATCGACTGCACCGTCCACGCCGTGCACACCGGCGGCGACCACCTCATCGTCGTCGGCCGGGTGGCCGCCCTCGGCACCGACCCGGTCGCGGTCGAACGCGGTCCGCTCCTCTTCCACCGGGGCGCCTTCGGGCGGTTCGACGGCTGACGGGCACCCCGACCGGGGCGCTTTGCCGAAAGAGGCCCCGATACGGTGCTTTTCGGCCCCTTCATCGCGATGGGTTGCACGGCGGCCGGGACCCACGAAGGATCATCTGCATGGTTGCTGATCCTGGCCCGTCCCGGGGAGAGGACCCCCCGCCCGCCGTCCCGGCCCCGTCCTCCGGCGACCCGTTCCCGGCCGCGGTGCTGTCCCTGACGGTGACCATCGGCATGACCGACGCCATCAGCTTCCTCGGCCTGGGCGAGGTCTTCGTCGGCATGATGACCGGCAACGTCGTCGCGTTCGGCTTCGCCCTCGGCGGCGCTGCGGACGTCGCCCGGCTCACCCCGCTGCTCGCCCTGACCGGCTTCCTGACCGGCGTCGCCGCCACCGCGGCCGCCCTGCGCAGGGCGGCCTCCCCGGCCTCCCGCCACTGGTTCTGCACGGCCCTGGCCGTCGAGGCCCTGCTCCTGCTGGCCGCCGCGGTCATCTCGTTCCGGCACCCCGGCGGCCACGGTCACCACGCGCTGGTGACCCTGCTGTCCCTGACGACGGGCATCCGCTGCGCCGCGGTCCGCAGCCTCGCGATACCGGAGCTGCTCACCACCTTCGCCCTCACCGGCGCGCTGATCTCCCTCGTCCACGGCGCCTGCACCGGCACCGGCGCGCACACCCCGCGCCGCCTCGGCCTCATCGGCAGCACCGCGCTCGGCGCCGTCATCGGGGCCACCGCGCTCACCCAACTCGGGCGCAGCTGGGCCCTGCTGGTGACCTCGTGCACCGTCGCCGCCCTGACCGTCGCCCTCCGCTGCCACCCCGGATCACAGCGCCGCTGAGCCGCCCGGCGGCTACGTCACCGCCCGCCCCCTCCCTCGGATCACCACCGCCATCAGCGCCGCCACCGCGCACAGCGCGCCGGAGGCGTACCAGACCGGGTCGTAGCTGCCGAAGGCGTCCCGGGCCAGGCCGCCGAGGTAGGCGATGAGGGCGGCGCCGACCTGGTGGGCGGCGAGGACCCAGCCGAAGACGATGGCGCCGTCGGCTCCGTAGTGCTCGCGGCACAGGGCGATGGTCGGGGGGACGGTGGCGACCCAGTCGAGGCCGTAGAAGACGATGAAGAAGATCATCGGGGGGTGGACGGTGTCCGCGAGGAGCACCGGCAGGAACATCAGGGAGATGCCCCGCAGGGCGTAGTAGACGGCCAGCAGGCGGCGGGGGTCGAAGCGGTCGGTGAACCAGCCGGAGGCGATGGTGCCGGCGATGTCGAAGACGCCGATGACGGCGAGGAGCGAGGCGGCAGCGGTCATCGGCATGCCGTGATCGTGGGCAGCCGGCACGAAGTGGGTTTTCACCAGCCCGTTCGTCGTGGCACCGCAGATCGCGAAGGTGCCGGAGAGGAGCCAAAAGGGCCCCATGGGGGTCCCCCCGCCCGAGCGAAGCCGAGGGTGGGGGAGGGCGGCCGAGGCGAGGGCCCGCAGGGCGCGGCGGGCGGCACCCCGCTGCGGCGCCGGCTTGGGGACGAAGTCCGCCGACCCGTACGGGGCCACCCCGACGTCCGCCGGGTGGTCGCGCAGCAGCAGCCAGACGAGGGGGACGACGGCGAGCGCGGCGAGGGCGACGGTGACCGCGGCCGGGCGCCAGCCGTTGCGCTCGACCATCCAGGAGAGCAGCGGCAGGAACACCAGCTGGCCGGAGGCGCCGGCGGCGGTGAGGACGCCGGTGACCAGGCCGCGCCGGGCGACGAACCAGCGGCCGGTGACGGTCGCGGCGAAGGCGAGCGCCATCGAGCCGCTGCCCAGGCCCACCAACACGCCCCAGAGCAGGATCAGTTGCCAGCTCGCGGTCATGAAGACGGTGAGGCCGGCGCCGGTCGCGATCACGGTCAGCGCGGCGGCGACCACCCGGCGGATCCCGAAGCGGTCCATGAGGGCGGCGGCGAACGGGGCGGTCAGCCCGTAGAGGGCGAGGTTGACCGACACCGCGAAGCCGATGGTGCCGCGCGACCAGTGGAACTCGTCGTGCAGCGGGTCGATCAGCAGCCCGGGGAGCGAGGCGAAGCCGGCCGCACCGGTGATCGTCAGGAAGGTGACGGCGGCGACGGACCAGGCCCGGTGGGGGCGGCGACGGCGGGGCCGGGCGGCCGGGGGCGCTGCGGGAGCCTCCTCGGCGGGCGCGCGCAGCGGCAGATCAGGTGGTGTCCAGGTCACCTCGACAGCTTCGGGGACGCGGTCGTACCGATCGAGTGGCCGGAGGGCCAGTGTTCGCAAGGATCGGGCCAGCCCTCCGGCCGGTGGTTCACTCCGCGTCCTCCCCGAACAGCAGCACCGCCCGCGCCACCCGCCCGTGGTGCGCGTCGTCCGCCGCCTTGGCGAAGTCCTCCACCGCGTACGTACGGGTCACCAACTCGTCCAGCAGCAGCCGCCCTTCGCGGTACAGCCGGGCGTACAGGGCGATGTCCCGCTGGGGGCGGGAGGACCCGTAGCGGCAGCCCAGGATGGACTTGTCCAGGTACATCGACGAGACGAGGAAGGACGCCTCGGCGGTGGCCGGCGGAACGCCGAGCAGCACCGCCTGCCCGTGCCGGTCCAGCAGATCGATCGCCTGCCGGATCAGCCGGGTACTGCCCACGCACTCGAAGGCGTGGTCGGCGCCGGTCGGCAGGATCGCCTTCACCGCCCTGACGGTGTCCCGGGCGGCCGACGCGTCGACGAAGTGCGTCGCCCCGAACTGCCGCGCCGCCGCCTCCTTCGCCGGGTTGGCGTCCACCGCCACGATCACCGAGGCGCCCGCGATCCGCGCGCCCTGGAGCACGTTGAGGCCGACCCCGCCCGCCCCGATGACCACCACGGAATCCCCGCGGTCCACCCTCGCCCGGTTGAGAACGGCGCCGACCCCGGTCAGCACCCCGCACCCGATCAGCGCCGCGGACGTCAGCGGAATGTCCCGGGCGATCTTCACCGCCTGCACCGCCTTGACGACGGTGCGCTCCGCGAACGCCGAGTTCGAGGCGAAGTTGAACAGCCGCGCCTCCCCGCGACGGAACGGCTTCCCGGGCATCCCGATCGCCTTGCGGCACATCGTCGGCCGCCCCCGGTCGCACTCCGCGCACGCCCCGCAGTTCGCCAGCGTCGACAGCGCCACATGGTCACCGGGCACGACATGGTCCACCCCCGCCCCCACGGCCTCGACCACCCCGGCCCCCTCGTGCCCCAGCACCACCGGCACCGGAAACGGAATGGTCCCGTCGATCACCGACAGATCGCTGTGGCACAGCCCCGCGGCCCGGATGCCCACCAGCACCTCGCCCGGCCCCGGATCCCGCACCTCCAGATCGTCCACGACCCGGGGCTGCTCACCGTCGAATATGACGCCCTTCATCTGAACCGCTCCGCTCTCGGCAGGCCGAGCACCCGCTCGGCGATGATGTTGCGCTGGATCTCGTCCGAGCCGCCGTAGATCGTGTCGGCCCGGGTGAACAGGAACAGCCGTTGCAGCGCGTCGAGTTCGTACGGAGCCGCCGCGGACCAGTCGGCGGGCCCCACCACGGCCGCCGCCCCGCGGACCCGCATCGCCAGCTCCCCCAGCCGCCGATGCCAGCCGCCCCACAGCAGTTTCGCCACGCTCGGTGCCCCCGCGTCACCATCTGCCCCCAGAGTCCGCAGCGCATTCCACCGCATGACCTTCAACTCGCCCCACTGCCTCACGAGTTGCTCCCGCAGCACGGGATCCCGCACCGCCCCGCTGCGCAGCGCCGCCCCGACCACCTCCCCCAACTCCGCGGCGAAGCCGATCTGCTGGACCAGCGTCGACACCCCCCGCTCCAGCGCCAGCAGCCCCATCGCCACCCGCCAGCCCGCGCCCTCCCCGCCCACCACGTGCTCGGCGCGCGCCACCGCCCCGTCGAAGAACACCTCGTTGAACTCCGCCGTCCCCGACATCTGCCGGATCGGCCGCACCTCGATCCGCCCCGGCTGGTCCATCGGCACCAGCAGGAACGACAGCCCCCGGTGCCGCCGCTCCTTCGGATCCGTCCGCGCCAGCACGAAGCACCAGTCGGCCTCCATGGCGAGCGAGGTCCACACCTTCTGCCCGCTGACCCGGTACCCGCCCGTGTCCCGCACCGCCACCGTCCGCAGCCCCGCCAGGTCCGACCCCGCGTCCGGTTCGCTGTACCCCTGGCACCACAGCTCCTCCCCCCGCGCCACCGCCGGCACGAACCGCCTGCGCTGCGCCTCGTCCCCGTACGCGATCAGCGTCGGCGCCAGCAGGTTCTCCCCGATGTGCCCCACCCGCCCCGGCGCCCCGGCCCGCGCGTACTCCTCCGCCCACACCACCTGCTGCGTCAGCGACCCCGCCCGGTTCCCGTACGCACCGTGCCGACGGTCCCACCCCAGCCCGATCCACCCACCCCGCCCCAACTCCCGCTCC
>NZ_KN708638.1:3615364-3615579 GCF_000805335.1 Streptomyces sp. CT34
CATGCCCCCCCCGGGCCCCGCCGGCACCCCTCGACGAGGCGAATTCGCCGACGAGATGAGCCTCCAGCCACGACCGGGTCTCCACCCGAAATTCCTCGTCCTCACTCCGCAACCCGAACTCCACGCGAGCCCTCCCACTCACACCAGCCCCCCACCGGCCGTTCCCCCACCCACCCACGGGAGGGGGCGGGCCGGAGGGGCAGGGGGGGCGGGCG
>NZ_KN708638.1:3615589-3641021 GCF_000805335.1 Streptomyces sp. CT34
CGCAGGCCCGCCACCGCACCCGACAGCCCCGCGCAGCGGCACCGCCCGCAGCAGGCGCAACGGCGGGACGGCCGAGAACGTGGGGCGCAAACCGCCGCAGGCGCAGAAGCGAGCACCCCCACGACGGGAAAGCCGACAACGTGTGCTAAGTATTCGGCCGCTTCGCGGCCTTCGCGGCCCGAGCCATCTCCTCCAGCCGAGCCAACATCGGCATCGGATCGACCCCGACAGACCCCGGCACCACCTCGGCGACCCGCTCCGGCGTCCACCCGCCCCCGTCGGCATACACGGAACGCAGTTCCGCCGGCTGCGCCCACACCGCGATCTTCGGCCCCGCCACCGTGTACACCTGGCCGGTGACCCCGTCGGCCCGTGCCCGCTCGCTCAGCAGATAGACCACGAACGCCGCCACGTCCTCCGGCTCGCCGATCTCCTTCAGCTCCATCGGCACGTTCGCCGACATCCGCGTCCGGGCGACCGGCGCCACCGCGTTCGCCGTCACCCCGTACTTGTGCAGGCCCAGCGCCGCGCTGCGCACCAGCGAGATGATCCCGCCCTTCGCCGAGGCGTAGTTCGCCTGCGCGACGCTGCCCTGGTGGTTGCCGCTGGTGAAGCCGATCAGCGTGCCGGACTTCTGCTTGCGCATCACCGCCGCGGCGGCCCGGAACACCGTGAACGTGCCCTTCAGATGCGTGGCGACGACCGGGTCCCACTCCTCCTCGGACATGTTGAAGAGCATCCGCTCGCGCAGGATCCCGGCCACGCACACCACCCCGTCGATCCGCCCGTACCGCGCCAGCGCGGTGTCCACGATCCGCTGCCCGCCGGCCATGGTGGAGACGTCGTCGGCGACGGCCGTGGCGCTGCCGCCGGCCGCCTCGATCTCCTTGACCACCGCCGCCGCGACCTCGCTGCTCGGTTCGCCGCCGTCGATCGAGACGCCGTAGTCGTTGACGATCACCTGCGCGCCCTCGGCCGCGGCGGCCAGGGCGACGGCCCGCCCGATACCGCGGCCCGCCCCCGTGACGGCGACCACCTTGCCGGCCAAGAAGTTCCCCATGCCGCGCCCCTTCCCACGTTTTCTGACGGGCCGTTAGATTTTTGAGCAGACGCGGCACGAACACAACCCCCCGAACCGAAGCCGCCACCCGCTCCCTCCGACCCACCTCCGAGCCACCCGCTCCGACCGAGGAGGCAGGACGCCGTGCCGCTGCCGCAGGAGTTCCACGACATCGCCAACCGCGTCAACAACTGGGGGCGTTGGGGCGCCGACGACGAGACCGGCACGCTGAACCTGATCACCCCGGACGTGGTGCGCGCCGCCGCCGCGACGGTACGCAGCGGGCTGCGCATCCCCCTCGCGCTGCCGCTCCGGCACGACGGTGTGCAGACCGGCGCGATCCCCGGCCGGACCAACCCGCTGCACACCATGGTCGCCGTCAACGAGGAGATCTTCGGCCCCGGTACGGTCGCCACCTCCGACGACACCGTCACGATGGGCCTCCAGGCCGCCACCCACTGGGACGGCCTCGGCCATGTCTCGCACTCCGGGCGGCTCTACAACAACCGCCCCGCCGGCTCCGTCACGGCGCACCGCGGCGCCACCGCGCTCGGTATCGAGAAGGCCGCCCCGATCGTCTCGCGGGGCGTGCTGCTGGACGTGGCCCGCGCGCACGGCCGCGACCGGCTGACGGGCGGGCACGCCGTCACCCCCGAGGACCTGGAGGCCGCCGAGGAGTTGGCCGGGACCGCGGTCCGGTCCGGCGACATCGCGCTGATCCGGACCGGCCAGCTCCGGCGCTACCTCGCCGGCGACCGGGAGGCGTACGCGTTCCCGTCCCCGGGCCTCTCGCTCCGCACCCCGGAGTGGTTCCACGCCCGCGACGTCGCGGCGGTCGCCAACGACACCCTCACGTTCGAGATCTTCCCGCCCGAGATCGCGAACCTGTGGATGCCGGTGCACGCCCTCCACCTCGTCGAGATGGGCATGCTCCAGGGCCAGAACTGGAATCTGGAGGAACTGTCGGCGGCCTGCGCGGCGGAGGGCCGCTACGCCTTCCTGCTGTCGGCGATGGCCGAACCGTTCGTCGGCGGCTGCGGCGCCCCGGTCGCGCCGGTCGCGGTGCTATGAGCCCGTCCGGCCGGGTGGCGGTGCGCTCATGCGCGCCCCGAGCACGGCACCGCGGACCGCCACCCTTCCCCGGCTACCGCTGGGGCCCCCAACCACGCCACGACCCGCACTCGCCAAGGCCCCGGACCGGCATACCGACATGGCGGCATCCCGACTCCCCTCCCGCGGCCTCGACGTCCCCTCGCGGCGAATCGCTCCCCCCAGAGTGATCACCAGGACACGCCACGTCAACACCTGGTCTGGACTAATTCCGCCACAGATTCCGCAGTTGCGGGCAAAATGCCCGATTCGTAGCGATTTCCCGCAACACCCCACGTCTCCTCGCGGCGCGCGGAACATCACCGCCGACGTCACCGCGGACGTCACTGCGGGCATCGTCACGGCTGCCACTGCGGACGCCATCGCGGACGTCACCGCAAACGCGACCGGCACCGTCACCGCGGTGCGGGGCGCGTCGCTCCCGCGTCATGCGCGGTGCGTCGCGGCGCAATGAGCGTCGTACGCCCCCAGGTCCGCTCCCGCCGCCATCAGCAGCGGCTGCCCGCGGTCCACCTCGCACCAGATCCGCTTGCCGGCGCCCTCGCGCTGCCAGCCCCAGCGGTCCGCCAGACCGTCGACCAGTTCCAGGCCACGGCCGTTGGTGTCCTCGCCGTCCGCGTGCCGCTGGCGCGGCGGTCGGGCACAGTCGTCCACCACTTCGACCCGTACGGTGCCGACCACGGCACCCGAGCCGGAGAAACACATCCGCAGCCGGGCCGCCGTGCCGGTATGCACCACGGCGTTGGTGACCAGCTCGGAGATCAGCAGGATCAGCGTCTCGGCGAGCGGTTCGTCCGCCCCTATGCCTGACCCCGCGAGCCTCGACCGGGCCCACCGCCGGGCCCGCCCCACCTCCGCGGGGTCGGGCCGCACGTCCAACTGCACTTGAAGCACCTGCACCGCTCACACCATCCGAACCGGCGGAAACATCGCCTCGCGCCTCCACGGAGTCACGATGCGTGACTCCGGCGAAGCACAGCATGGTTGACGTTCAGTCACCGCAACAACCGCTTCGGGCATATTCCAGCGCAAGGGAGTATGCGTGCGGCATACTGTGCGACGCACTTTGCGGGGAGTCGAACATGGGGGGTCTTCGGGGCCTTGCCCGAGGCGAGCGGCGCGCAGTCCGTAGCCCGGAGCCGCCCTTCCGACGGCACCGCGACCCTTGCGCCACAGGACCACTCGCACCCAACGGAGAGTACCCGAGCCGGGCCCCGACTCCCGCGTGTGACGAGTCACGCCTGGGACACAACCCGATATCGACCCTCCGTGACCGGTTATGCGTACTGAGTCCGACATTTCGCACACGGGTTGTCAGAGTCTGACCTCGTCCGTCACCCCGGCAGGGCGTCGGCCAGCCGTTCCTCCGCCTCCCGCGCGGTGCCCCAGCACTCGGCCCGCAACCACGCCCGCTTGAGATGCAGATGGACATCGGCCTCCCACGTGAAGCCCATCCCGCCGTGCACCTGGAGGCAGTCCCGGGCGTTGCGCACCGCGGCCTCGTCGGCGAGCAGTTTGGCGCCCGCGACATCGAGGGCCTCCCCCGTCACCGCCGCCGCGTACACCGCGCTCCGGGCCAGTTCGGCGCGCACCAGCATCCGCGCGCACAGGTGCTTGATCGCCTGGAAGGAGCCGATGGGCGCGCCGAACTGCTCGCGCTGCCGGGCGTGGCAGACCGCCGCCTCGACGGTGCGGGCGGCGCTGCCCAGCTGCTGGGCGGCGGTCAGCAGGGCCGCCTCGCGGCGCAGCCGGGGCACGTCCAGGGCGAGCGGGGCGCCGCGCGGCCACCCGGTGACACGGGCGAGCGGCGTCAGCGGGTCCACGGAAGCGAAGGGGGCGCAGGTGACCTCGGCGGCTGCGCTCCGATACGCCTCACCGGTGCGCCCCCGTGCGCCCCGTGTGCCCTCCATCGTGCCCTCTGCGCCCTCCCCCAGGAACACCACCTCGTCGCAGCCCGCCGGGTGTTCCCACAGCACCGGATCGGCCGCGGCGTCGCACAGCCCGGCGACCCGCTCGCCGGTCGCCACGCCGTCCACCACCCCGGCCAGCAGTTGCCCGGCCACCAGCGGCCCGGGTAGCAGTGCCCGGCCGGCCTCCTCGAAGACCAGGACCGCCTCCGGCAGTCCGAGGCCGACACCGCCCGCCGCCTCCGGGAGCCGCAGCGCGAAGAACCCGGCGTCGCCCAGCTCGCGCCACAGCGCGCGGTCGGGCGCCGGGTCGTCGACCGCCGCCCGCAGCCGGTCCCGGCCGTACCGCCCGGCCAGCAGCGCACGGGTGCCGTCCCGCAACGCCCGTTGGTCGTCGGTCAGTTGGAAGTCCACCGGTCCGGTCACCGCCCCTTCGGCAGGCCGAGAATCCGCTCGGCGACGATGTTCCGCTGGATCTGGGAGGTGCCCGCGGCGATGGTGTACGAGAGGGCGGAGAGGCGGTCGGCGACCCATTCCCGCTCGGCGTCCAGCGATGCCGCGCCCAGCACCTCCGCCGCCGCGTCGTAGAGCTCCTGACGGGCGTGCGAATAGCGCAGCTTGAAGACCGAACCGCCGGCGCCGGGAACGCCGCCCACGTGCTGCGCCTCGCTGACGTTCCACTGGGTCAGCCGCCACAGCGCCGCGAACTCCGCGTGCAGTCCGCCCAGTCGGCGGCGGAGCACCGCATCGTCCCAGCGGCCGTTCGCGCGGGCCTTACGGGCGAGTTCGCCGAGCACCCGGCGGCAGGCCACCACCTCACCGACGAACGCGGTGCCGCGCTCGAAGGACAGCGTCACCATCGTCACCCGCCAGCCATCGTGCTCCGCGCCGACGCGGTACGCGGCCGGCACCCGCACCTCGTCGAGGAACACCTCGGCGAACTCGGCCGACCCGGCGAGCGTGCGCAGCGGCCGTACGGTCACCCCGGGGGCGTCCATCGGCATCGCCAGCCAGCTGATGCCGCGGTGCCGGGGGGCGTCGGGGTCGGTGCGGACGAGCAGTTCGCACCAGTCGGCGACCTCGGCGTGCGAGGTCCAGATCTTGCTGCCGGACACCACGTAGTCGTCGCCGTCCCGTTCGGCCCGGGTACGGAGCGAGGCGAGGTCGGAGCCGGCGTCCGGTTCGCTGAAGCCCTGGCACCAGATCTCGTCGCCGCGCAGGATCGGCGGCAGCCAGCGGGCGCGCTGCGCGGCGCTGCCCTCCGCGGCGATGGTGGGGCCGGCGTGCAGCAGCCCGACGAAGTTCGCACCGACGTACGGGGCGCCGGCCTTCTCGGTCTCCTCCAGGTAGATCAAGTGCTGGGTGGGCGTGGCCCCTTGACCCCCGGCGTCCACGGGCCAGTGCAGTCCCGCGTACCCGGCGTCGTACAGCATCCGCTGCCAGGCCGCGTCATACGCCCGCCGGCCGGGCCAGTCGGCCGCGGCCGGCTTCGGCGGCAGCTTCGGCAGCACCTCGGCGAGCCACTCCCGCAGCCGCGCCCGGAAGGCTTCCTCCTCCTCGGTGTACGTGAGGTCCATCAGCGGTCCCGGCGGTTCGCCGGGGGCCGGGCCGGGCAGCGGCGCGCGAGCCTCCGGCCGTCGGGACTGGCGGTGCGCGGTGGCTGCATCGGGCTCCCCTGTTCCCCTCGCCCCTCGCCCCTCGTCCGGTCGCCCCGACGTGGGCCAGAACGGCAAGAATCTGATGGGACGTCAGAAGGAGGCTAGCCCCGGGCCCTCTGGACCGGCAAGGCGCCGAACCTCTAACCTCAAGGGCTGATCTGACGTAGCGTCAGGACAGAAATTCCAACGGCACACCTCCGGCCGGAGCCGGAGGGCGGCGGCAGCCGACGGGAGGGACGGATGACCGGCAGCACCCTCTGGGACCTGGTCGCCTGGCGGGCCGACCGCACGCCGGACGCCGCCGCGCTCATCCAGGGCACCCCGTCGGCCCGGCACGAGCGCCGGATCACCTTCGGCGGACTGCACCGACGCGCGGAACGGGTCGCCGCCGGACTGTACGAGCGGGGCGTACGGCCGGGCAGCCGGGTCGTCTGGCAGCTGCCGACCCGGATCGAGACGGTCCTCTTCAGCCTGGCGCTGGCCCGCATCGGCGCCGTCCAGAGCCCGGTCGTCCCGCTCTACCGCGACCACGAGGTGGACCAGGTGCTGCGCCGCACCCGGGCCGCTTTCGTCGCCGTCCCGGGCACTCCCCGGGGCGGTGACCAAAGCGGCTTCGGCCACACCGCGTTCGACCACACCGCGATGGCGCACCGGCTGGCCGCCGCGCTGCCGGACCCGCCGGCGGTCATCGAGGCGTACCGGCCGGCCACCGGCCACGGGCCCGGTGACGGCCTGCCCGACGGTGACCCGGCCGTCCTGCCCCCGCCGCCCACCGACCCCGGCGAACCCCGTTGGATCTACTGGACCTCGGGCACCACCGCGGCCCCCAGGGGCGTACTGCACACCGACCGCAGCCTGCGCACCGCCGGCCGCCGGCTGGCCGAGGCGCTGCGCATCGCCCCGTCCGACGTCGGCTCGATGGCCTTCCCGTACGCCCATGTCGCCGGCTCCGACTACACGGTGCTGCTCCTGCTGCACGGCATCCCGGCCCTGCTGCTGGAGCGCTTCGCGCTGCCCGGCTCGCTCGCCGCCTACCGGCGCCACCGGGTCACCCTCGCCGGCGGCTCCACCGCCTGCTACGCCCTCTTCCTCGCCGAGCAGCGCAAACTCCCGCCGGGGCGGCGGCTGTTGCCGTCCCTGCGGCTGCTGGCCGGGGGTGGCGCTCCCAAGCCGCCCGAGCTGTACCACGAGGTCGTCGCCGAGCTGGGCTGCCAACTCACCCACGGCTACGCACTGACCGAGGCCCCGATGGTCACCATGGGCGACCCCCGCGACAGCCCCGAACTGCTCGCCACCACCGACGGCCGGCCGCCCGCCGGCATGGAGATCCGCATCGCGCCCGGCAGCGGGGAGATCCTGCTGCGCGGGCCGGCCGTCTGCCACGGCTACCTCGACGAGCCGGCCCCGTTCGACGCGGACGGCTTCCTGCCCACCGGCGACATCGGGCACCTCACGCCCACCGGACACCTCGTCGTCACCGGCCGCCTCAAGGACATCATCATCCGCAAGGGCGAGAACATCTCCGCACGGGAGATCGAGGATCTGCTCTACGGGCACCCGGACATCACGGAGGCGGCGGTCATCGGCCTGCCCGACGCGGAGCGCGGCGAACGGGTCTGCGCGGTCGTCGAACAGCCACCTGGAGCACGGGAGTTGACCCTGGGTGCGGTCACCTCCCGGCTGCTCTCCCAGGGGCTGGCACCGCACAAGCTGCCCGAGCAGCTGGAGGTGCTGGCCGCCCTGCCGCGCGGCGCGACGCTGCGCAAGGTGCTCAAGCAGGAACTGCGGGAGCGGTTCGGGGGTGAGGCGGGCCGAGCGGAGAGCTGAGCGTGCGGTGACGCCGACGAACGCCAACCGGCTGCTTGCTCTGGCTAGTTGGGGCGGTACGAGCTGCTCGCCTGCTCGTACCGCTTGTCCACCTCACTGCGGCCGGTGTCCGGGCCGATGACCATGACGATGTGGTAGCGGCCGTTGTGGATCATCGCGAGGTTGCGGACGTAGACCTGGCGGCCACTGCCGTCCCGCCAGGTGAAGGTGCCCTCGGCCATCGCCGTCTGCCCGACGTCGATGCGCCGCAGCCCGGACGACGAGGACCAGCCGGCACCCCGGTAGGGCGCCAGCTCGGGCTCCTTGTCCTGCTGATACGCCATCGGGTCCGCGCCGGCCCGCGCGGTGGTGTCGCGGCCGGGCACCACCACCAGCTCGAAGTCACCGCCCGTATAGCGCACCTGGCCCTGATCGGTCTCGGCACGGCGCTGCCAGCCCTTGGGGACCGCGATCCGGAACCCCATCGGGTCCGTCCGCAGCTCGTAGCCCGGCGCGAGATTCCCGGGCGCGGTGGTCTGCGGTTCGCCCGTCCCCGGGGAGGCGCTGCCGCCGGTCCCGCCGCCGTCCCGGCCGGCCGACGGGGTCGGGCCGCCGCCGGGCACCGCACCCGAGGAGCCGCTGAGGTCCGCGCCGGACGGGCCGCCCGCCGACGCCGCGCCGGACTTCGGCAGGAACACCATGGCGTACGCGATCCCGCCCACCATCAGGAGCAGGATCACGGTCAGCAGCACCCGGCCCAGGCTCCGCGGCGCCCGCCCCGGCCGCGACCGCTGCGGCGCCCGCCCGAGCCCGACCTGGCCCAGCAGCTCCTGCGCCTCGTACGGATCCCCGGAGGGGCGGCCCGCGGACCGGGGCGGCCGGGCGGGCCGGGCGGCCTTGGCGGGCCGCAGCGGCCTGGGCTGCCGGGGGATCCGCGGCGGACGCGACGGCCGGTCCCGGCCGCCCGGCGCGGGCCGCCCGGCGGGCACCGGGCCCGGCTGCGCACCGCGGGCCCGGACCTTCTTCTGCCGCCCCCTGCGGACCAGTTCGCCGCGGCGCCGGACGATCGGCAGCCGCCGCGGATCGGCGCCCCGCTCCAGCGCGGGCAGCGTCACCGGCCGGCTGCCCAGATCCGGCTCCGGCGCCGTACGGATCAGCGACCGCAGCCGGGCGCGCAGCTCCTCGAACTCCGGGCGGGCGGCCGGGTCCTGGCACAGCAGCGCCTCGACGACCGGCCGCAGCGCCCCGCACTCCGCGGCTCCGGCGGGCGGCTGCGCCGCCACCAGCCGCACCAGCTCGGCGGCGCTCTCCTCGGGGAACGGCGGATGCCCCTGCACGCTGCGGAACAGCAGAGCGCCGACCGCCCACAGATCCGTCGCCGGGCCCGCCTCCGGCGCCGCGCCCTCGCCCGGCGGCCCGGCCTGCTCCGGTGCCCAGCGCTCGGTGACCGCCCCGACGACCTGGAGCCGCGCCTGCCGGGCCCGCTCGGCGGCGAGCCCGGTGAGCCCGGTGACCCCGGTGAGCCCGGCAGGACCCTCCTCGGGGGCGGGGCTCTCCTCGGCGACGGACGCGTCACCGGGCGCGTCACCGGTAGCGGGCGCGTCACCGGCGGCGCCCCGCGCCTGCTTGACCAGCGACGTCCGGCCCGGCGACGTCCGGCCCCACGGCGCGCCGCCCGGGGCCGTCGCGGGCCCGTCCGCCGCCCTCGGCACCGGGTCGTACCCGCACAGCGCCTCCTGGGCCGCCCCGGCCGCCAGACCGGTCAGCATGGCCCGGCCGTCGTCGCAGATCAGGACCGTACGGGCGGTGATGTTGCGGTGGATCCAGCCGTGCGCGTGCAGCGCGCGGAGCGCCGTCAGCACGTCGGCGGCGACCTCCGCGGCGCGGTGCGGGGACAGCGTCCGCTCGGCGAGCAGCGCGGACAGCGGGCGGGCCGGGAGGAGTTCGCCGACGATCCACAGGCTGCCGTCCTGTGCGAAGACGTCGAAGACCTGGTCGAGCAGCGGATGGTCGGGCAGCCGGGCGGCCGACGTCGCCGCCTCCAGCGCGCGCCGGACGACGGGATCGCGGGGGCTGCGGTCGGCACCGCCCGCGGCTCTGACGGACCGCGCCCCGCCCCCGTCGGCGGCCCAGGGCTCCGCGAACCCCGGCCGCCCGCCGTCCGCCCCCACGACCTCGGCGTCCACCACCTCCGGCAGCGGCACCTGACGGACCAGCACCTCCTGGCCGCTGTACGTGTCGAACGCCCGGGTCTCGGCGAACCGGTCGGCGAGCCGGACATCGAAGGCGACCTCGAAGCCGTCCGCGGCGTCGGCGCCGGCGTCGCCGAAGCCGTCGCCGGAGGGGCGCACCGGCAGGCGGTAGCGCTCGGCGAGCACTCTTCCCGCGTACTCCTCCACGACGCCTCCCCGGGGCCCGCGCCGCATTCCCGCGGATTGCGGATGCGTACGGCTCTGGACCTCTCACGATACGTGGCAGCACTGACAGTTGAGCCCGCCGGAGCGCACCGCGCGCCGTGTCCCCCCCCGGGTCGGCCCGGGTCGGTCCCGCACCGTGCCCGTGTCGGTCCATCGCCGTGCCCGTGTCGGTCCATCGCCGTACCCGTGTCAGTCCATCGCCGTGAACCTGTCAGTCCTTCACCGTGAACGTCCGGAAGGCCGTGTCGCGCAGCTGCCGGCACTCCTTCTCGTCCCAGGAGTCCGCCTTGCAGGTGATCATGATGGCGAAGCCGTGCTGGTCGTCGACCCGGAAGCCGCGGTTGAGCACCCGCACCTCCGTGCCGCCCTGCTGGCGGGTGAACGACCAGTCCGCGACGGTCGGGTAGCCCCGCCAGTCGACGGCCTTGATGCCGATCAGGTGGTAGCCGTCGCTGGAGCCGGCCACGCTCGGCTCCAGGCTGCGCCAGGCAGCCGCCGCGTCCTGGCCGGGCTGGTCGTTGAAGTCGACCTGGACACGCGGGAAGCCGCCCGAGGCGCTGTATATCGCGCCGGAGTTCTCGCCGGCCGTGCCGGTCTGCCGGAAGCCGTCGGGCATGGCCATACGGAAGTGGAACCCGCCGTTGGCCACCTCGGCGAAACCGGCCGGGACCGCCGTGCCCTCCTTGGCATCGCCCGTGCCGCCGCCCGTGCCGCCGTCCTTGCCGCCGTCCTGGGCACCGCCGTTGGCGCCGCCCGGTGTCCCGCCCTGCTTCGGCGACCCGGCGGAACCCGGCCCGTCCGTACCCGGGTTCGCGCTCGCGTCGGCCGACTTCGTGGCCGGCTCGCCCGCGGACGCCGCCTTGCCCTGTGGACCTGCCGCGTGGTCGCTGCTGCCGTCGCCGCCGCTGAACGCCAGGGCGAGCACCGTGCCCAGCACCGCGAGGACCACGACGACCGCGATGATCAGCGTGCGGCGCGGCACGACGTCGGTGACCGAGGCGCGCGGGGCGGCGGGGCGGTCGCCGTCACCGCCGGGTCTGGACTCCGGCCGCGCCGTGGCGGCCGTGGCAGCCGCGGCGGCGTTCCGCACCGACTTCAGGGCGGCGCGCAGCCGCTCCTTGGTGGCCTCCGAGGCGAACCCGAGGCGGACCGGCGACCGGTCCTCACCGGACGCGGCCGGGGCGGTGCGCTCCGGTTCCGCCGGCCCGGAGCCGGACCGCTGCGAACCGTCCTTGCCCTGCTGCCCCGAAGGGCCCTTCTTCTCCGCCGCGTTCGGCGCAGTCGCCTTCGCGCCCTTCGTGCCCTTCGTGCCCCTCGTGTCCGTCGCGCCCTTGGACGCGACGGCACCGGCCGCACCGCCGGAGCCACCGGAACCCGCCGCCGCGGCGGTCCCCGCGGCGCCGCCGGACTCCACGGCCGCCGCCGTCCCGGCCGCGGCGCCCGCGGGCTTCCCCTTGGGCTTCCGCGGGACGCGCTGCTTCGCCGCGCTCTTCGCCGGCTTCCCGGCCGCGGACCGGTCGGACCGCTCCGACCGATCCGCCCGCTCCTTGGGCACCGCGGGCAGCGCCATCGCCCGGGTGGCGTCCGCCGGGGGCTCCGGCCTGGGCTCCGGGGCGTGGATGACGTCCAGCAGCAGCGCCCGCGCACCGGCGTCGTCCAGCCGGGCCGCCGGGTCCTTGACCAGCAGCCCGTGGATGACGTCCTCCAGCCGCCCGGCGCTCTTGGGCGGCTGGACCGGCTCGGTCATCACGGCCGTGAGGGTGGCGATCGCCGACCCCTTGTCGTACGGCGGGACGCCCTCCACGCAGGCGTAGAGCAGCCCGCCCAGGGACCACATGTCGGCCGGCGGGCCCGGCTTCTGGCCGCGGGCCCGCTCCGGGGAGATGTACGAGGGCGCGCCGACGAGCATGCCGGTCGAGGTCACCGAGGGGTCGCCCTCGACCTGGGCGATCCCGAAGTCGGTGAGCACCACCCGGCCGTCGTCCGACATCAGGACGTTGGACGGCTTCACATCGCGGTGCAGGATGCCCTGGCCGTGGGCGGCGCGCAGCACGTCGAGCACGGCGAGGCCGACCTCGGCGGCGCGCCGCGGGGTCAGCGGGCCGTCGTCGCGGACCACCTCGGCGAGCGAGCGGCCCTCGACGAGCTCCATGACGATCCACGGCCGGTCGTCCTCGTCGACCACGTCGTAGACCGTCACCGCGCCGTTGTTGCGGATCCTGGCGATCGCCTTGGCCTCGCGCAGGGTGCGGGTGATCAGGCGGCGCTTCTCGTCCTCCTCGACCCCGCCGGGGAAGCGCAGTTCCTTGACCGCGACCGTACGGCCCAGGACCTCGTCTCCGGCCCGCCAGACAGTGCCCATACCGCCCCGGCCGAGAACATCGGCGAGCCGGTACCGGCCGGCGAGCAGCCTGCCCTCCTTGCCGTCCATCTCGACCTCGTCGCCCACTGAATCCCCTCTGCAATCCAGCCGAGTTGGCAGCTTCGATACTCCATCGATCGCCAAACTGGTCCAACTCGGACAACCCACCCTGGCAGAGCCTTCATTCTCCCTCATCCGCGGCCATGCGGAAGGCCCGGGTCGGTGCGGGACGGCACCGCGCACCCGTCATGATGGCCCCGACGACGGGAGTTCTTTTTGGCTATCCGCCCGCCGCGCCCGGGACCGCCGGGCATCCGCCACGCGGCACCCCGCACGATGCTCCACGCGCTGTGGTCCGCCGCCCAGGCCGCCCTGACCGCACTGGCCCTGACGGCGTGTACCGCGCTCCCCGCCGTCTTCGATCCGTCCGCGCCGGCATCCCGGCCGCCGACCACCACGGCGGCCGCACTGCACCGCCTGGTCACCGACGGGGCGCCCGGCGCCGCCTCGCTGGTCACCCGCGACGGCCGGATCGGCGCCTCGCGGTTCGCCACGGCCGGCGTCGCCGATCTGCGCAGCGGCCGGAAGATGGGGCGCCTGGACCACTTCCGCGCGGGCAGTCTCACCAAAACTCTCGTCGCCACGGTGGTCCTGCAACTCGTCGCCGAGCGGAAACTCGCCCTGGACGACCGCGCGGGCGCGCGGCTGCCGGCCGGCGTGCCGGTCACCGGGGCCGGCAGCCGGAGCGATCTGCGGCGGGTAACGATCCGCCAGCTGCTGGACCACACGAGTGGTTTGTTCAACTACACCCAGGACCACCGACTGTCCGAACAGCTGTACGGAAGCGGCTTCGGCGCCCACCGCTACGACCGCTACGCCCCGGCCGCACTGCTGCGGACCGCCCTCGACCACCCGCCGGTGGCCGCCCCGGGCGCCCGCTACTCCTACTCCAACACCAACTACCTCGTACTCGGCCTGGTCATCAGGGCGGTCACCGGCCACCCGTACGCCGCCGAACTCGACCGCCGCATCCTCGGTCCCGCGGGTCTGCACCACACCTCCTTCCCCGGCGACGACCCGGCGCTGCCCGCACCGCACGGCCGCGGCTACTCCCTCATCGGCGACCACCGCGTCGACAGCACCTCCCTGGACCCCAGCCGGGCCGGTGCCGCGGGCGAGATGGTCACCACCCTCGGCGACCTCAACCGGTTCTTCGCCGCGCTCCTCGGCGGCCGGCTCCTGCCGCCGCGCCAGATGGCCGAGTTGCGCAGCGAACGGCCCACCGACGGCGTCTACGGCCTGGGCCTGTACGCCACCCGACTCCCCTGCGGCGTCACCGTCTGGGGCCACAACGGCGACATCAACGGCTCGTACGCGCAGAGCGCGGGCACCGCCGACGGCCGGCACGTGGTCAGCTACCGGATCAACACCGACGCCCCCGCCCGCCCCGCCGACGGCACCGCCGTCCTCACGTCGGAGTTCTGCGCACCCCGCACGTGACGGGGCGTCCGGCCGCCGCGCGGCTACAGCGGCACGATGTCCGGCGCGCCCAGCCGCGCCGCGTCCGCCGTCAGGTCGTCGGGCTGCCGCTGCGATTCGCGCTCCGCCTCGACCCGCTTCTGGTAGTGCGCGATCTCCTTCTCGATCTGGTCGCCGTCCCAGCCGAGCGCCGGCGCCATCAGTTCGGCGGCCTCGCGGGCGCTGCGGGTGCCCCGGTCGAAGGTCTCGATGGAGATCCGGGTCCGCCGGGTCAGCACGTCGTCGAGGTGCCGGGCGCCCTCGTGCGTGCAGGCGTAGACGACCTCGGCCCGCAGGTAGTCGTCCGCGGCGGACAGCGGCGCGCCCAGCGAGGGATCGGCCACCACCAGCTCCAGCAGCTCATCGGTGAGCGACCCGTAGCGGTTCAACAGGTGCTCTATACGGGCCACATGCAGTCCGGTCCGCGCCGCCATCCGGGCCCGCGCGTTCCACAGCGCCCTGTAGCCCTCCGCCCCCACCAGCGGCACGTCCTCCGTGACGCACTCCGCGACCCGGGTGTCCAGCCCGTGCACCGCCTCGTCCACCGCGTCCTTGGCCATCACCCGGTACGTGGTGTACTTGCCGCCCGCGACCACCACCAGGCCCGGCACCGGATGCGCGACCGTGTGCTCCCGCGACAGCTTGCTGGTGGCGTCCGACTCCCCGGCCAGCAACGGCCGCAGCCCGGCGTAGACCCCCTCCACGTCATCCCTGGTCAGCGGCGTCGCGAGCACCGCGTTCACATGCTCCAGCAGATAGTCGATATCGGCGCTGGAGGCCGCCGGGTGCGCCTTGTCCAGATCCCAGTCGGTGTCGGTCGTCCCCACGATCCAGTGCCGCCCCCAGGGAATGACGAACAGCACGCTCTTCTCGGTCCGCAGGATCAGCCCGGTCGTCGAATGGATCCGGTCCTTGGGGACGACGAGGTGGATCCCCTTCGACGCCCGGACGTGGAACTGCCCGCGCTCCCCTATCAGCGCCTGGGTGTCGTCGGTCCACACCCCGGTCGCGTTGACGATCTGCCGGGCCCGGACCTCGTGCGTCCCGCCGCCCTCGACGTCCTGCACCCGCGCGCCGACCACCCGCTCGCCCTCGCGCAGAAAACCCACCACCCGCGCCCGGTTGGCGACATGCGCCCCGTAGGCGGCGGCGGTCCGCACGACGGTCGCCACGTACCGGGCGTCGTCCATCTGCGCGTCGTAGTACTGGAGCGCGCCGACCAGCGCGTCCTTCTTCAGGCACGGCGCCACCCGCAGCGCCTTGCGGTGCGAGAGATGGCGGTGGACGGGCAGCCCCCGGCCGTGCCCCGACGAGACCGCCATCCCGTCGTACAGCGCCACCCCGGAACCGGCGTACCAGCGCTCCCAGCCCTTGTGCTGCAACGGGTAGAGGAACGGGACCGGTTTGACCAGATGCGGCGCCAGCCGCTCCAGCAGCAGCCCGCGCTCCTTCAGCGCCTCCCGCACCAGCGCGAAGTCCAGCATCTCCAGGTACCGCAGGCCGCCGTGGATGAGCTTGCTCGACCGGCTGGACGTGCCCGAGGCCCAGTCACGCGCCTCCACCAGCCCGGTGTCCAGCCCCCGGGTCGCCGCGTCCAGTGCCGTACCGGCGCCGACGACTCCGCCGCCGACCACCAGAACGTCCAGTTCGCGTTCCGCCATTTGAGTGAGCGCCTGGGCACGCTGCGCCGGTCCGAGTGTCGCTGTCTTCACCGCTGCCTCCCGCTGTGATCGGAGCCACACCCCCCGTCCGTCGATTCTGTCGGCGCCCGGTGCCGCAAGCCACCCTCCGCTCACATCGGCAACACCCCGCCACCTTGATCCCCCAATACCCATTCTGGGTCAAATATCCGCTTAGTCTACTTATGCCGCTTTAGTCGCAGATGCGCTGGAACGGCAGACGTCATGCGCCCACCCACCCCACCGTCGCCAGGGAAGGACGGCAGCAGCATGCCCGCAGACCTCGCCGTCATCGGACTCGGCGCCCTCGGCCTCCCGCTCGCCCAGGCCGCCACCGCCGCCGGCATCGGCACCATCGGCTACGACCCCGACCCCCGCACCGCCGCGCTTCCCGGCACCGACGGGCCGCTGTCCCCCGCCGAGATCCGCCGGCTGCTCTCCGCCGGTTTCCGCACCACCACCGACCCCACCGCCCTCGGCCGGGTCCGCACGGCCGTCGTCTGCGCACCCGTCCCGCTCGGCGAGGACCGCGCACTGGACCTCGGCGCGGTCGCCGAGGCGGCCCGCGCGCTCGCCGTCCAACTGCGCCCGCACACCACGGTCATCCTCGAATCCACCGGCTACCCCGGCACCACGGAGGACGTCGTCCGCCCCCTCCTCGAAGAGGGCTCCGGCCTCACCGCCGGCCGCGACTTCCACCTCGCCTGCTCCCCCACCCGGCACGACCCCGGCAACCGCACCCACCGCTACGGCAACACCCCCAAGGTCATCGGCGGCCTCACCCCCGCCTGCACCGAGGCCGCCGCCGCCTTCTACGGCCGGCTCACCGACAAGGTCGTCCGCGCCCGCGGCCCCCGCGAGGCCGAGACCGCCAAGCTGCTGGAGACCAACTACCGCCACGTCAACATCGCGCTGATGAACGAGATGGCGGTCTTCTGCCACGACATCGGCGTCGACCTGTGGGACGTCATCCGCTGCGCCGAGACCAAGCCGTTCGGCTTCCAGTCCTTCCGCCCCGGCCCCGGAGTCGGCGGCCACGCCGCCCCCATCGACCCCAACTACCTCTCCTACAAAGGCCGTTCACTGGGTCACCCGCTCCGCATGGTGGAACTCGCCCAAGAGGTCAACGGCCGGATGCCGCGCTATGTCATCCAGCGCTGCGCCACCCTCCTCAACGAACACGGCAAGTCCGCCCGCGGCGCCCGGGTCCTGCTGCTCGGCGTCACCTACAAGCCCGACATCGGCGACCAGGCCGGCTCCCCGGCCCGCGAGGTCGCCTCCCGTCTGATGGAACTGGGCGCGAACCTCACCTACCACGACCCCTACGTCCCCCAGTGGAGCGTCCTCGACCGCCCGGTCCCGCGCGCCGACTCCCTCTACGAGGCCGCCTCCGCCGCCGACTTGACGGTGCTGCTCCAGCCGCACCGCACCTACGACCTCCAGGGCCTGGCGGTCAAGGCCCAACTCCTCCTGGACACCCGCGGCGCCACCCCCACCGGAGCCGCCCACCGTCTCTAGCCACCCCTCCCCGGAAAGCCGAAAGCCCGGCCGCACCGAAGCGCAGCCGGGCTTTACCACCCCTCGCCGGGGCGGGGACCCGCAACGTACGGGAGGGGTTGGGGCCGGAGGGGTGGGTGTGGGGACGTAAAGCGCAGCAGTCCCCACACCCACCCCGGAGGCCCCGACCCCGGCAGGAGCACCGGGCGGGGGCCCCGCCCCAACACCTCTCCCGCCGAAGGCGGTTCAGAAACAACAGAAGGGACACGGCGGGAAACCCGACAACGTGGGCCTACCGCCGGGGCGCCAAGGCTACCGCCGCGGAGCGACCGTCACCTCAACCCGCTGGAACTCCTTCAGCTCCGAGTAGCCGGTGGTCGCCATCGCACGCCGCAGCGCGCCGAAGAAGTTCATCGACCCGTCCGGCGTCGTCGAGGGACCGCACAGGATCTCCTCGGTCGTACCGACCGCGCCGAGGTCCATCCGCTTGCCGCGCGGCACGTCCTGGTGGACGGCCTCCATGCCCCAGTGGTGGCCACGGCCGGGCGCGTCCGTCGCACGGGCCAGCGGCGAGCCCATCATCACCGCGTCCGCGCCGCAGGCGATCGCCTTCGGCAGGTCGCCGGAGAAGCCCACCCCACCGTCCGCGATGACGTGCACATACCGGCCGCCGGACTCGTCCATGTAGTCCCGGCGCGCCGCGGCGACGTCGGCCACCGCGGTCGCCATCGGCACCTGGATGCCCAGGACGTTGCGGGTGGTGTGCGCGGCCCCGCCGCCGAAGCCGACCAGCACACCGGCCGCGCCGGTACGCATCAGGTGCAGCGCCGCGGTGTACGTGGCACAGCCGCCCACGATGACCGGCACGTCCAGCTCGTAGATGAACTGCTTCAGGTTCAGCGGCTCGGCGGCGCTCGACACATGCTCGGCCGACACCGTCGTCCCGCGGATCACGAAGATGTCCACGCCCGCGTCCACGACCGCCTTGGAGAACTGCGCGGTGCGCTGCGGCGAGAGCGCGGCGGCGGTGACGACACCGGCGTCCCGCACCTCCTTGATCCGCTGCCCGATCAGCTCTTCCTTGATCGGCGCCGCGTAGATCTCCTGGAGCCGCTTGGTGGCCACGGCGCCGTCCAGCTCCGCGATCTCCGCGAGCAGCGGCTCCGGGTCCTCGTACCGGGTCCAGAGCCCTTCGAGGTTGAGCACGCCGAGGCCGCCCAGCTCGCCGATGCGGATGGCGGTCTGCGGCGAGACCACCGAGTCCATCGGAGCCGCCAGGAACGGCAGCTCGAAGCGGTAGGCATCGATCTGCCAGGCGATCGAGACCTCCTTCGGGTCGCGGGTGCGACGGCTGGGTACGACGGCGATGTCGTCGAATGCGTATGCCCGGCGGCCACGCTTGCCGCGTCCGATCTCGATCTCAGTCACGTGTTCTGCCTTCCTACGGAATACGCCCCCAGTATCCCCGACCGGGGACACGGGGGGCGCATCAGCGTCTCACTCCGCCGCCCGCGCCCGCATCCCGTCCACGACGCGGACGGCGCGGGCGGGCGCTACCGGCTCAGCCCCGGGCGTAGTTGGGCGCCTCGGTGACCATCTGGACGTCGTGCGGGTGGCTCTCCTTGAGGCCCGCGGACGTGATCCGCACGAAGCGGCCCTTCTCCTTGAGCTCGGGGATGTCGGCGGAGCCGACGTAGCCCATGGAGGCGCGCAGACCGCCGACGAGCTGGTGGGCAACCGAGGCCAGCGGGCCGCGGTAGGGCACCTGGCCCTCGATGCCCTCCGGGACCAGCTTGTCCTCGGAGAGGACGTTGTCCTGGAAGTAGCGGTCCTTGGAGTAGGAGCGGCCCTGGCCGCGCGACTGCATCGCGCCCAGCGAGCCCATGCCCCGGTAGGACTTGAACTGCTTGCCGTTGATGAAGACCATCTCGCCCGGCGACTCCTCGCACCCGGCGAGCAGCGAGCCCAGCATCACGGTGTCCGCACCGGCCGCGATCGCCTTGGCGATGTCCCCGGAGAACTGGAGGCCGCCGTCGCCGATCAGCGGTACATCCGCCGCGTGGCACGCCTGCGCGGCCTCGTAGATCGCGGTGACCTGCGGTACGCCGATGCCCGCGACGACCCGCGTGGTGCAGATCGAGCCGGGGCCGACGCCGACCTTCACGCCGTCGACGCCCGCGTCGATCAGCGCCTGGGCGCCGTCCCGGGTGGCGACGTTGCCGCCGACGACATCGACGCTGATGTTGGACTTGACCTTGGCGATCATGTCGAGGATGCCGCGGCTGTGGCCGTGCGCGCTGTCGATGACCAGGAAGTCCGCCCCGGCCTCGACCAGCGCCTGGGCCCGGTCGTAGGCCGCGTCGCCGACGCCCACCGCGGCACCGACGACCAGCCGGCCCTCGGCGTCCTTGGCCGCGTTCGGGTACTTCTCCGCCTTGACGAAGTCCTTGACCGTGATCAGGCCCTTGAGCACACCCGCGTCGTCGACCAGCGGCAGCTTCTCGATCTTGTGGCGGCGCAGCAGCTCGATGGCGTCGTCGCCGGAGATGCCGACCTTGCCGGTGACCAGCGGCATGGGCGTCATGACCTCGCGGACCTGACGGCTGCGGTCCATCTCGAAGGCCATGTCGCGGTTGGTCACGATGCCCAGCAGCTTGCCCGCGGCATCGGTGACCGGCACCCCGCTGATCCGGAACTTGGCACACAGCGCGTCCGCGTCGGCGAGCGCGGCGTCCGGCCGGACCGTGATCGGGTCGGTGACCATGCCCGACTCGGAACGCTTGACCAGATCGACCTGGTTGGCCTGGTCCTCGATCGAGAGGTTGCGGTGCAGCACACCCGCACCGCCCTGGCGCGCCATCGCGATCGCCATCCGCGCCTCGGTGACCTTGTCCATCGCGGCGGACAGCAGCGGGATGTTCACATGGACGTTCCGCGAGACGCGGGAGGCGGTGTTCACCGCGTTGGGCAGCACCTCCGACGCACCGGGCAGCAGCAGCACGTCGTCGTATGTCAGTCCGAGCATGGCGAATTTGGCGGGCATACCGTCGACGTTGTCACTCATGACACCTTCCCCAATGCTCTTGCCTCAGCGCGGACTCCCATGCTAACGGCCTTGTGGGGTGTCCCAATCCACGACGGATGAGGGGCTGGTCACTCGTACATTCCTACGGCGACAACCCGCCGTATGGCACGGAACCGGCCGGGGAACGCGACCCGCGGGCAGGTCACTGCTCGGCGAGCGCCCGGAGTCTGCTCAGCGCCCGGTGCTGGGCGACCCGTACCGCGCCGGGCGACATCCCCAGCATCTGCCCGGTCTCCTCTGCCGTCAGCCCGACGGCGACCCGCAGCAGCACCAGCTCCCGCTGGTTCTCCGGCAGATTGGCCAGCAGCTTCTTGGCCCACTCCGCGTCGCTGCTGAGCAGCGCCCGCTCCTCGGGCCCCAGGGAATCGTCGGGCTGCTCGGGCATCTCGTCCGACGGCACGGCCGTACTGCCCGGGTGCCGCATCGCGGCCCGCTGGAGGTCGGCCACCTTGTGCCCGGCGATCGCGAAGACGAACGCCTCGAAGGGCTTTCCGGTGTCGCGGTAGCGGGGCAGTGCGCACAGCACCGCGACACAGACTTCCTGCGCGAGGTCCTCGACGAAGTGCCGGGCGTCACCCGGCAGCCGGGAGAGCCGGGTGCGGCAGTAGCGCAGCGCGAGCGGATGCACATGGGCCAGCAGATCGTGCGTGGCCCGCTGGTCGCCCTCGACGGCACGTGCGACGAGAGCGCCGATCTCCTGCTTCCCGTCATCGCGCATCGGTCCATGGTGCCTTGGCGCCGAACGATCATCGGCATCAGGTCCATGCTTGTGCACTGAAGCGTTGTGCGCGGCAGGTGCGCCGGTTGTCATCTCCTGCGCCCTCCCCTCGTGCCCGACCGACCCGTCCCCGAGGAACTCCATGCCTCAAGGATGCGGCACCGCGCGGGGAATCGGGCCGCCACGGGATCCGGGCGGCGTGCGGGGCGCCTTGCCACCCCGCCCGCCACAGGGCGGGCGGGGATCTTCAATCCCCCGCATCGCTGCACGTCACCTCGCCTCAGCGGACCAGTCCCCAGCGGAAACCGAGCGCCACCGCGTGAGCCCGGTCGGAGGCGCCGAGTTTCTTGAAAAGCCGCCGCGCGTGCGTTTTGACGGTGTCCTCGGAGAGAAACAGCTCACGTCCGATCTCGGCGTTGGAGCGGCCATGACTCATGCCCTCCAGCACCTGGATCTCGCGGGCGGTGAGCGTGGGCGCGGCCCCCATCTCGGCGGACCGCAGCCGGCGCGGGGCGAGCCGCCACGTCGGATCGGCGAGCGCCTGGGTCACCGTCGCCCGCAGCTCGGCGCGCGAGGCGTCCTTGTGCAGATAGCCGCGGGCGCCGGCGGCGACGGCGAGCGCGACGCCGTCCAGGTCCTCGGCGACCGTGAGCATGATGATCCGGGCACCGGGGTCTGCGGACAGCAGCCGGCGCACGGTCTCGACACCGCCGAGACCGGGCATCCGTACGTCCATCAGAATCAGGTCCGAGCGGTCCGCCCCCCAGCGGCGGAGGACTTCCTCGCCGTTGGCCGCGGTCGTCACGCGCTCGACGCCGGGCACGGTTGCCACCGCCCGACGGAGCGCTTCTCGGGCAAGCGGGGAGTCGTCGCAGACGAGGACGGATGTCATGACTGACCTCCGTGGCTCTCGCAGCTGATGCGCGTCACCTTGAGCCTCCAGGCTGGTACGTATCGTCACCTGTGCGATTGACGGCCTCGGACACTTGCCCGAGGGCTACCTCTGTCAACCGCCTCCGCACACTCAACGACGGTCACTCGAAAGAGTTACGGCTTCGGCGACCGAGTTCAGCACGCTCCGTGAGGAGCCGGATACGCAGGCGACCCAACAGGCGACCGGCATCCGCGCGTGCACCCTATGCCCTATTTGGCTCTCTTTCTTCCATTTTCGCGTCGACTATGACTAGATTCGCAATGAGTCATATTTACATCTACTTCGACAGTAGATGTACGGTCGTGAGCACCGAGCCCGAATCAGCATCGCTTCGAGGGGACAAGCAATGGCAGATTTCTCCCGGCTCCCGGGCCCGAACGCAGACCTCTGGGACTGGCAGCTGCTGGCCGCCTGCCGCGGTGTCGACAGCTCTCTGTTCTTCCACCCCGAGGGCGAGCGCGGAGCGGCCCGCAGCGCGCGTGAGACATCGGCGAAGGAGGTCTGCATGCGCTGCCCCGTGCGGGCCCAGTGCGCGGCGCATGCGCTGGCCGTACGCGAGCCCTACGGGGTCTGGGGCGGCCTCACCGAGGACGAGCGCGAGGAGCTCATGGGCCGGGCCCGGCACCGGCTGGTCCCCGCGACCTCACTGCCCGGCCACGCGAGCATGCCCGGCGCCTGACCGCCGGACCGGACCGTCACCGAAGAAACGATCCTGCAACTGCACCGCCCTGCACTGCCTCCGCGCTACCGCCCTGCGCCGCACCGTTCCGCGCCGCCGCAGCGCCGCTCCCCCCGTGACGCGCCACCCCTCCCGGGTCCGCGCGGTCAGCGCCCCACCGCGTCCGCCAGCTGGTCGAGCATCGCGCCGACCGCGGGCACCTGCGCCAGATCCGGCAGCGTGAGCGCGACGATCTCGCGGTGCACGGCCGGCTCCATCCGCACCGTGGTGGCCCCCTTGGGCCGTACCGACTCCAGTGTCAGCTCGGGCAGCGCGGCCACCCCCAGGCCCGCCCCGACCAGCCCGATCACCGCCGGATAGTCATCGGTCGCGAAGTCGATGCGCGGGGTGAACCCGGCGCTCTCGCAGACCTCGACGAGATGCGTGCGGCAGCGCGGGCAGCCCGCGATCCAGGGCTCACCGGCCAGGTCGGCGAAGCACGCGGTGCCGGCCTTCGCCAGCCGGTGGCCGTCCGGGACCAGGCCGATCAGCCGGTCCGACAGGATCGGCCGGACCACCAGGTCCTCCCACTCCGCCCCGGCCGCCGGGTCCGCGCCGCGCACCTCGGGATAGCGGAAGGCCAGCGCGATCTCGCAGTCGCCGCCGCGCAGCAGCTCGATCGAGCGCGGCGGCTCGGCCTCGTCCAGCGAGACCCGGATGCCCGGGTGGGCGGCGCGCATCTTGGCGAGCGCGGTCGGCACCAGCGTCGAGCTGCCCGACGGGAACGACACCAGCCGCACCCGGCCCGCGCGCAGGCCCGCGATCGCCGCGACCTCCTCCTCCGCCGCGGTGAGCCCCGCCAGGATGCCGACGGCGTGCCGTACCAGCGCCTGGCCCGCCTGCGTCAGCCGCATCTCGCGGCCCGCGCGCACCAGCAGGGGCGTGCCCGCCGACTGCTCCAGGGCCTTCATCTGCTGGCTGACGGCCGGCTGCGTGCAGCCCAGCTCCCGCGCGGCGGCGGAGAACGAGCCGGTCCTGGCGACGGCGCGCAGCACTCGGAGATGGCGGGCTTCGATCACCCCTCAAGCATAAGCGAATCTTGGATAGACCGGGAAAAAATGGATGCGCTCTTTGCCTACGGTGGCTTACCGTGCGGACATGGACGCGAAGCTGCTGACCGTGAATCTGGGGCGGGCCACCCCGTCCGCGTACACCTCGGCCGAGGGCGGTACGGGCATCGACAAACGCCCGGTGGACGGTCCGGTGGCGGTCAGTGCCCCCGGGCCCAAGGGTGTCGGCGGAAGCGGCCTGGCCGGCGACGCGGTGGTCGACCTGCGCCATCACGGCGGTGACGACCAGGCCGTCTACGCGTACGCCCGCGAGGACCTCGACGACTGGCAGCGCGCGCTGGGCCGCGAGCTGGCCAACGGCTTCTTCGGCGAGAACCTCACCACCTCCGGCCTCGACGTCAGCGGCGCCCGGATCGGCGAACGTTGGCGGGTGGGGCCGGAGTTGCTGCTGGAGGTGACCTCGCCGCGGATCCCCTGCCGGACGTTCCAGGGGCGGCTCGGCGAGCGCGGCTGGATCAAGCGGTTCACGGAGGCCGCGGTGCCCGGCGGGTATCTGCGGGTGCTGGAAGCGGGCGAGATCCGCGCCGGGGACACCGTGGAGGTGGTGCACCGCCCGGACCACGACGTGACCCTCGTGCTGATGTTCCGCGCCCTGACCACCCGGCGCGAGCTGCTGCCGCGCCTACTGGAGGCGGGCGCGGCGCTTCCCGCGGAGGGCCGGGAGACGGCGCTCAAGTACCTGGAGCGGACGGGCGGTTGAGCGGTTGAGGGAGCGCTGACGGGAGGCGGTGGGGCAGGCGAACGGCACGGCTCAGGGCCTGTCCGGCCCTGACCCCACGGACAGACCTTCAGGCCCTGCCGTCAAACTCCCGTCTGCCGGGCGACGCCCTGTACGTGCCCCCACCCCCGAACGGCTTCGCACGGCTCGGGCGGGCCCCCTTCGCCGCACCGGGCGACGACCCCGGTACTCCAACAGGGGCCGTCGCCCGGCACGCCGAGAGCACGGCACCGGACGCCGCCCGGCCCGCCCCTCGGGCGGACGACGGGAGTGTGACGGCAGCCCCTAGCGCGGGCCGTACTTGCGGCCGGTGTGGGAGGTCAGGCCGCCCAGGACGCCGCGCGGGGCGAGCTTCACCGCACCCATCAGGGCCTTGTAGCGCGGGTCCGGAACGGACAGCGACTTGCCGCGCGCCAGGTCCTTCATCGCCGCGTCCACCAGCTTGTCCGCGTCCAGCCACAGCCAGCCCGGGATGTTGTCCGTCCCCATCCCGGCCCGCTGGTGGAACTCGGTACGGACGAAACCGGGGCACAGCGCCATCAGCCGCACCCCGCTGCCGGCCAGGTCGCGGGCGGCACCCTGGGTGAACTGCACCACCCACGCCTTGCTCGCCCCGTACGTACCGCGCGGGACGAACGCCGCCACGGACGCGACATTGACGACGGCGCCGCGCCGGCGGTCGCGCATACCGCGCGCCGCGGCCGTGGTCAGCCGCAGCACGGCCTCGCAGTGCACCTTCAGCATCGTCAGCTCGTCGGCCATCGGGACTTCGAGGTATTCGCCCTTGTTGCCGAAGCCGGCGTTGTTGACCAGAAGATCCACCGGGTGCCGGGAATCGCCGAGCCGCGCCTCGACGGCGGCGATGCCCTCGTCGGTGGACAGATCGGCGCCGAGCACCTCCGCCTCGATTCCGTGCCGGTCGTGCAGTTCGGTGGCCTGCTCCCGCAGCCGCTTCTCGTCACGGGCCACCAGCACCACACTGTGGCCGTCGCTCGCGAGACGGCGGGCGAATGCGGCGCCGATGCCGGCGGTCGCTCCTGTGATCAATGCAGTCGTCATACCGGCACGGTATCCGGGTCGGGGCGGCCGGTCGCCCCGACCCGGTATCGCGTTCACCCGCCGGCACGGCCGGAGTTCACCGCGGGCGGCCGGCGGGGGGCGGCGGGGGCGCCCCC
>NZ_KN708638.1:3641031-3660706 GCF_000805335.1 Streptomyces sp. CT34
GCCTCGGGGTAGAGCCTCTGCGACCCTGCCCCATCGGACAGGCCCGAGTCCCCACCCACGGACGGAACCCCGCGGCAGCGCCGGCCCCACCGGTCCGGCCGCCGCCCGACCGAAGGAGGACCGTTCCCGCCATGCGCCCCGCCACGGACACCCCCCGCGCCGCCCGCCGCCCGACCCTGCTGCTGTCCATGGGCCCGGGTGTCGCCGAGCGGCTGCTCGACGACCGACACCACGCACGGATCACCGCCCTCGCCCGTACGGACTCCCGCCTCGTGGCGCACCGGCTGGCCGACCCCGCGCCGGAGGTCGCGGCGGCCCTCGCCGAGGCGGAGGTGCTGTTCACGTGCTGGGGCGCGCCGCCGCTCACGGCGGAGGTACTGGCCGCGGCCCCCCGGCTGCGGGCCGTGGTGCACGCGGCCGGATCGGTCAAGCACCACATCACCGACGCCTGCTGGGCCCGGGGCATCGCGGTCGCCTCGGCCGCCGCCGTCAACGCGCTGCCGGTCGCCGAATTCACCCTCGCCGCGGTGCTGTTCGCCAACAAGCGGGTGCTGCACGCGGCCCACCGCTACCGCGCCCTGCGCACCGCGCACGACTGGCCGCGGGAGCTGGCCGGCGCCGGCAACTACGGCCGCACCGTGGGCATCGTCGGCGCCTCCCGCATCGGCCGCCGGGTGATCGAGCTGCTGCGCCCCTTCGCGCTGCGGGTGCTGCTGTACGACCCGTTCGTGGACAGTGCGGAGGCGGACCGGCTCGGTGTGGTGGCGGTGCCGCTGGACGAGCTGTGCGCCGGGAGCGACATCGTCAGCGTGCACGCCCCCGCGCTGCCCGCCACCCGGCATCTGATCGGCGCCCGCCGGCTCGCCCTGATGCCCGACGGCGCCACGCTGATCAACACCGCGCGCGGCTCGCTGGTCGACGAGGCGGCCCTGCTGCCCGAGCTGCGCAGCGGGCGGCTGGCCGCCGTACTGGACGTCACCGAGCCCGAACTCCCGCCCCCGGACTCGCCGTTGTACGAGCTGCCGAACGTGCTGCTCACCCCCCATGTCGCCGGGTCGCTGGGCGGCGAGCTGCACCGGATGGCCGATCACGCGCTGGACGAGCTGGAGCGGTACGCGAACGGGCTCCCGTTCGCCGACCCGGTACGGCCGGAGGGGCTGGCGCACTCGGCCTGACGGCCCGGCGGTCCGCTGCGCCGCGGCGGGCGGCGCGGCCCCACGGCCGAGGCCCGGCCCCGCGGTGGCGGGACCGGGCCTCGGTGGGAGCTGACGCGTACGCGGTCAGAGGTCAGTGCGCGTGGCCGTGACCGTGACCGCCGTCGGCGGCCTCCTCCTCTTCCTTCTTCTCGACGACCAGGGTCTCGGTCGTCAGCAGCAGGGAGGCGATGGAGGCGGCGTTCTCCAGGGCGGAGCGGGTGACCTTGACCGGGTCGATGACGCCGGCCTTGACCAGGTCGCCGAACTCGCCGGTCGCCGCGTTGAAGCCGTTGCCCTTGTCCAGCTCGGCGACCTTCGCGGTGATGACGTAGCCCTCGAGGCCGGCGTTCTCGGCGATCCAGCGCAGCGGCTCGACGGCGGCGCGGCGGACCACGGCGACACCGGTGGCCTCGTCGCCGTCCTTGCCGAGGTTGCCGTCCAGGACCTTGACGGCGTGGACGAGGGCGGAGCCGCCACCGGAGACGATGCCCTCCTCGACCGCGGCGCGGGTCGCGGAGATGGCGTCCTCCAGGCGGTGCTTCTTCTCCTTGAGCTCGACCTCGGTCGCGGCACCGACGCGGATCACGCAGACGCCGCCGGCGAGCTTGGCGAGGCGCTCCTGGAGCTTCTCGCGGTCCCAGTCGGAGTCGGTGGTCTCGATCTCGGACTTGATCTGGGCGACGCGGCCCGCGACGTCCTCGGCGTTGCCGCCGCCGTCGACGATGGTGGTGTCGTCCTTGGTGACGGTCACGCGGCGGGCGGTGCCCAGCACGTCCAGACCGGCCTGGTCGAGCTTGAGGCCGACCTCCTCGGCGATGACGGTGGCACCGGTGAGGGTGGCCATGTCGCCGAGCATCGCCTTGCGGCGGTCACCGAAGCCGGGGGCCTTGACGGCCACCGCGTTGAAGGTGCCGCGGATCTTGTTGACGACCAGGGTCGACAGGGCCTCGCCCTCGACGTCCTCGGCGATGATCAGCAGCGGCTTGGAGGCGCCGGCCTGGATGACCTTCTCCAGCAGCGGCAGCAGGTCCTGGATCGAGGAGATCTTGCCCTGGTGGATCAGGATGTACGGGTCGTCGAGGACGGCCTCCATACGCTCCTGGTCGGTGACCATGTACGGCGAGAGGTAGCCCTTGTCGAAGGCCATGCCCTCGGTGAAGTCGAGCTCCAGGCCGAAGGTGTTGGACTCCTCGACGGTGATGACACCGTCCTTGCCGACCTTGTCCATGGCCTCGGCGATCAGCTCGCCGACCTGCTGGTCCTGCGCGGACAGCGCGGCGACCGCGGCGATGTCGGCCTTGTCGTCGATCGGGCGGGCGGTGGTCAGCAGTTCGTCGGAGACCGCCTTGACCGCGGCGTCGATGCCCTTCTTCAGGGCGGCCGGGGAGGCGCCGGCGGCGACGTTGCGCAGACCCTCGCGGACCAGCGCCTGGGCCAGCACGGTGGCGGTGGTGGTGCCGTCACCCGCGATGTCGTTGGTCTTGGTCGCCACCTCCTTGACGAGCTGGGCGCCCAGGTTCTCGTACGCGTCCTCGACCTCGACCTCGCGGGCGATGGTGACACCGTCGTTGGTGATGGTCGGGGCGCCGAACTTCTTGTCGATGACGACGTTGCGGCCCTTGGGGCCGATGGTCACCTTGACGGTGTCGGCCAGCTTGTTGACGCCGCGCTCAAGGGCGCGACGGGCGTCCTCGTCGAACTTCAGGATCTTCGCCATGGGTGCTTCAAGTCCTCTCGTTGCGATCGTCGGCCTCGCCGCCGTGACCGCTCTCGCTCATACGAACTGCGCCCCTGCCCCGGGTCGGTGAGAACGCGGGAACCAGGGGCGCAGATCAGGGCAAAACTGGGTGACTTACTTCTCGATGATCGCGAGCACGTCGCGAGCAGAGAGAACGAGGTACTCGTCGCCGCTGTACTTCACCTCGGTGCCGCCGTACTTGCTGTAGAGCACGACGTCGCCGACCTTGACGTCGAGCGGCAGGCGCCCGCCCGTCTCGAAGCGGCCCGGACCGACGGCGAGGACGGCGCCCTCCTGGGGCTTCTCCTTCGCGGTGTCCGGGATGACCAGGCCCGAGGCCGTGGTCTGCTCGGCGTCGAGCGGCTGGACCACGATGCGGTCCTCGAGCGGCTTGATGGCAACCTTGGAGCTGGTGGTCGTCACGATCCGACCTCCCCCTTCGGAGATCTCACGGGGTTAACTGTCTGAGGTGGCGACCAGGTGGATCCGTCGTCGCGGGTGCCGGACCTGCCCGTCGCTGTGTTGGCACTCCCCGCTGGAGAGTGCCAACGCTGAGACTATGACGCAGTTAGCACTCGGTCAAGCGGAGTGCCAGCGCGCCGGGGACGCGTACCGTGTCCCTGTCGACGGCCGCCGGGTGGATTCGGACACACCTTGTTGTTCCGCTGCAACCAGGCCCGGCGATGCCCCGTCTAGCTCCCCGGACCGCTGAACAACCGGGCCAAGACCCGGCCGCACCGCGGCCCTGACCATCGATGGCGGAGGAACCGTGCGTGGACTGACCAGCGCGCCCCAGGATTCCGGGGGCCCGGAAAGCGACGCCGAGCGCACCATGACGTTCGCGGCGCTCGCGCAGGCCCCGAACCGCCGGCGAACCGAAGCCTGGCTGCTCGGCTTCGTCGTCCTGATCACCGTCTTCGGCTACGGCTACACCGAGCTGTCGATGAAGGGCTCGCTGCCCGGCGGGCTGGCCGGCTTCGCCATCAGCGTGTTCTTCATCGCACTGGTCCCGCACCTGGTCGTCCGCCGCTTCGCGCCGCGCGCCGATCCGCTGATCCTGCCGTTGGCGACGCTGCTGACCGGCATCGGACTGGTGCTGCTGCACCGGCTGGACATCACCTACGCGGAGAAGCCGCGACTGAAGATCGCCCAGGCGGCGACCGGACAGCTGGTGTGGACGGTCATCGGGGTCGCGGTCTGCATCGCCATCCTGATCCTGCTGCGCGACCACCGGTTCCTCCAGCGCTACATCTACCTGACGATGGCGGTCGCGCTGGTACTGCTGATGGCCCCGGCGTTCTTCGGCGCGGACCAGTTCGGCGCCAAGCGCTGGATCATGCTCGGGCCGCTGTCGATGCAGCCGGGCGAGTTCGTGAAGATCATGATCGTGGTGTTCTTCGCGGGCTATCTGACCGTCAGCCGCGATGCGCTGGCACTGTCCGGGCGCCGGGTGATGGGCATGCAGCTGCCGCCGGGCCGGCAGCTCGGACCGATCTTCACGATCTGGGTGATCAGCCTGCTGGTGCTGGTCTTCGAGCGCGACCTGGGCACCTCGCTGATCTTCTTCGGCGTCTTCGTGATCATGCTCTACATGGCCACCGAGCGCACCAGCTGGGTGGTCTGCGGTCTGCTGATGGCCGTGCTCGGCGCCGCCGTCGTCGGCTCCACCGAACCGCACGTCAAGGGCCGTGTGATGGCCTGGCTGCACCCGATGGACATCTTCCTGCCGGCGGACAAGCGCCCGCCGGGCCTGATCTCCGACCAGGCCGCGCAGGCGCTGTTCAGCTTCGGCAGCGGCGGCATCGGCGGCACCGGACTGGGCCAGGGCCACCCCGAGCTGATCGGCTTCGCCGGCAACAGCGACTTCATCCTCACCACCGTCGGCGAGGAGCTGGGCCTGGCCGGCGTGATGGCCGTGCTGCTGCTGTACGCACTGCTGGCCCAGCGCGGCCTGCGGGTGGGCCTGACCGCCCGGGACCCGTTCGGCAAGCTGCTGGCGGTCGGCCTGGCCGGCGCGCTGCTGCTCCAGGTCTTCGTCGTCACCGGCGGCGTCACCGGCCTGATCCCGCTGACCGGTAAGGCCCTGCCGTTCCTCGCCAAGGGCGGTTCGTCACTGGTCGCGAACTGGGTGATGATCGCGGTGCTGCTACGGGTCAGCGACAGCGCCCAGCGGCGGCGCGAGCCGGTCCACCCGGCGCCCGACCGGCCGGCCGCGGACGCCACCCAGCGGGTGCGCCGGGTCACCGGCGGCGAGCCCGAGGCGTAGGACGGGACGCGGGTCCGCCCCTGCGGCAGGCCCACAATGATGGAGATGACCGACCTCGACACCTTCGCCGCGCTGCTCACCCCCGAGGGGCAGGCGCTGCTGGACACCCTGCGGCGGTACGACGCCTCGGAAGAGCTGACGGCCGCGACCCGGCTGCGCCGCGACCATCCCGCGCCGCTGGTCTCCGCCGCCATCGGGCAGGCGCAGCTGCGGCGCCGGGCGGCGGCGAAGTTCGGCGCGGACGCCGAGCGGATGTACTTCACGCCCAACGGCGTCGAGCAGTCCACCCGTACCTCCGTCGCCGCGTACCGCGCCGCCCGGCTGGCCGGGCTCGGCGTCCGTACGCTGGCCGACCTGTGCTGCGGCATCGGCGGCGACGCGCTGGCGCTGGCCCGCGCCGGGATCCGGGTGCTGGCCGTCGACCGCGACCCGCTGGCCTGCGCGGCGGCCCGGGCGAACGCCGCGGCGCTGGGGCTCGCGGAGCTGATCGAGGTGCGCTGCGCGGACGTGACGGAGGTGGACACGGCCGGGTACGACGCGGTGTTCGTCGACCCGGCGCGGCGCAGTGGGCGACGCGGCGGCCGGATCTTCGACCCGGAGGCGTACTCCCCGCCGCTGTCGTGGGCGGTCGAGGCGGCCCGTACGGCGCGGTACGCGGCGCTGAAGATCGCGCCCGGTGTGCCGCACGAGGCGCTGCCGGCGGACGCGGAGACGGAGTGGATCTCCGACGCGGGCGACGTGAAGGAGGCCGTCGTGTGGTTCGGGGCGGGCGAGGCCGGCGGCCGGCGGGCCACGCTGCTGCCCTCGGGGGCGTCACTGCTGGGCGCGGAGCTGCCCGACCCCGAGCCGGGCCCGGTCGGTCGCTGGCTCTACGAGCCGGACGGCGCGGTGATCCGGGCGCATCTGGTCGCCGATGTCGCCGAGGAGGTCGGCGGGCGGCTGATCGATCCGACGATCGCGTATGTGACGGCGGATCAGCTGGTGCCGACGCGGTACGCGACCGCGTACGCGATCACCGATGTGCTGCCGTTCAACGTCAAGAAGCTGAAGGCGCTGCTGCGGGAGCGCGGGGTCGGCGTCGCGGTGGTCAAGAAGCGCGGGTCCGCCGTAGAGCCCGAGGAGCTGCGCCGGAAGCTGAAGCTCGACGGGCCGCACTCCTGCACGGTCTTCCTCACCCGGGTCGCCGGGGCGCCGACGATGCTGCTGGGGCACCCCGCGGCGGACACCGCCTGATTCAGGCCAGGTCCGTCAGGTCCTCGGCGTAGACCTGGGAGAGCGGCTGCGGGCCCACGTACTGCTGGCAGGTGCACTGGCCGGCCTCGTACTGGACCGGCTTGTGGTCCGCGTCCCAGGCGACGGGCACCTGCACCAGCTCGTGACACTTGCCCTTCTTGTCATGCTTGGCGAGATGGTGGGTGCAGCCGCACACCGGCTCCGGCGGCTTCTGCGCGGCGACCAGCTCGTGCCGCTCCTGACGGGCGGTCTCCAGTCGCTCCATCTTGCGCTCGTGGCGCGTGCGCAGGGCGGTACGGGCGGTGTCGGCCACCTTGGCGAAACCGCCCGCCATGAAGAAGATGAAGACCCACCAGAACCAGTCCACAGCCTGCCGCCTCCCCGTGCCCGCGCCTGTGCTGCTGCCCAGGGTAAGACCTGTGCCGGGCGCTGCCGCCCTCAGGAGTCCTCAGTAGTCGTCAGGAGTCCTCAGGAGTAAAGGTTGTCCTTGCTCAGCTCATGAAAGTGATCGTGGTCGGGTGCGTGGCCGTGGTCGTGCGCACCCGGGACATGGGGCTCGGTGACCGGGAGCGAGGAGTCCGCGGACAGGTCCCAGGCGGATGCCGGGCGGTTGCGGGCCACCATCTCCGCGCCGAGGGCCGCCACCATCGCGCCATTGTCGGTGCACAGCTTGGGCCGCGGCACCCGCAGCCGGATGCCGGCGTCCTCGCAGCGGCGCTCGGCCATCGCCCGCAGCCGGGAGTTGGCCGCCACCCCGCCGCCGATCATCAGGTGGTCCACGCCGTTGTCCTTGCAGGCGCGGACGGCCTTGCGGGTCAGCACGTCGACGACGGCCTCCTGGAAGGACGCCGAGACGTCCGCCACCGGCACCTCCTCGCCGGCCGACCGCTTGGCCTCGATCCAGCGGGCCACCGCGGTCTTCAGGCCGGAGAAGGAGAAGTCGTAGAGCGGGTCGCGGGGGCCGGTCAGCCCGCGCGGGAAGCGGATCGCCTCCGGGTCGCCCTCGCGGGCCCAGCGGTCGATGACCGGGCCGCCGGGGAAGCCGAGGTTGAGCACCCGCGCCACCTTGTCGAACGCCTCGCCCGCCGCGTCGTCGATGGACGAGCCCAGCGGCCGTACGTCGGAGGTGATGTCCGGGGCCAGCAGGAGGGAGGAGTGGCCGCCGGAGACCAGCAGCGCCATGGTCGGCTCCGGCAGCGGGCCGTGCTCCAGCTGGTCGACGCAGATGTGCGAGGCGAGGTGGTTGACGCCGTACAGCGGCTTGCCCAGGGCGTAGGCGTACGCCTTGGCGGCCGAGACGCCGACCAGCAGGGCGCCGGCCAGGCCGGGGCCCGCGGTGACCGCGATGCCGTCCAGGTCGCTCGCCGCGACCCCGGCGTCCCTCAGCGCGCGCCGGATGGTGGGGATCATCGCCTCCAGGTGGGCGCGGGAGGCCACCTCCGGCACCACACCGCCGAAGCGGGCGTGCTCGTCGACGCTGGAGGCGACCGCGTCCGCGAGGAGGGTGTGACCGCGGACGATGCCGACGCCGGTCTCGTCGCAGGAGGTCTCGATGCCGAGGACGAGCGGTCCGCCGCGTGAGTCAGCTGAGTCAGCCATGTCTGTCATGTTCCTTGTACGGAGGGTGCTTCGGAGGAGGTCTGGGTGGTGCGGCGCATCACCAGGGCGTCGACGTTGCCGGGCTGGTAGTAGCCGCGGCGGAAGCCGATCGGCTCGCAGCCGAAGCGCTCGTAGAGGCGCTGCGCGCGGACGTTGTCGACCCGCACCTCCAGCAGCACCTCGCGGCACTCGAAGTCGGTGGCGGCGCCGAGGAGTTCGGCCAGCAGCCGGGCGCCGAGGCCGGTGCCCCACTGGTCGCGGGCGGTGGCGATGGTCTGGATGTCGCCGGTGCCGTCGACGGCGGCCAGCCCGCCGTAGCCGACGATCCGGCCGTCGCCCGGCCTTCCCCGAGCCCCATTCCCCTCAACGGCACCTCCCCCGGACGCCGTCCGGGGGGACCCCCATCGCGGCGGCACCGCCAACTCGGCGACCAGATAGCGGCGGTTGGCCAGCGGTCCGCGGGCGTGCGCCAGCTCGGACCAGAACATGCCGGGCGACCAGGCGTCCTCGGGGAAGAGGTCGCGCTCCAGCTCCAGCACCTGCTCCAGGTCCCACCAGCGCATCTCGCGCAGCACGGCGGATCGGGGGCTGCCGCCGCGCGGCGGCGCCGTCGGGGGAATTGGGGCCTCCCCTTCCCGAACCACGTTGAGAGCCTGGGGAAGGTCGGGCGACGGGCGGGAGCTCAACGGGGGGTGACCACCTTGTAGTTGGCCGGTACCTGGGCGTCCGGGCGGCGCAGGTACAGCGGCCGGGGCGGCAGCAGCTCCTCGCCCGCGGCCAGCTTCTCCGCGGCCAGCCCGGCGAGCGCGGCGGCGGACTGGTGCTCCGGCCCGTCGCGGCGTACGCCGGTGAACACGGTGTCGTAGAGCAGCGCGCCGGCGCCCACGGCCGGGATTCCGGCCACCTCGTCGGCGATCTCGGCGGGGCGGTCCACGGCCGGCTCGGTCAGGCGGGTGCGCGCATCCGCGTAGCGCGCCCAGTAGACCTCCTTGCGGCGGGCGTCGGTGGCCACGACGAAGGGCTCGGTCAGGCCGGAAGCGAAGGCGATGCCGTCCAGCGAGCACAGGCCGTGGACGGGCACGTCCAGCGCCGCCCCGAAGGTCGCGGCGGTCACCAGCCCCACCCGCAGTCCGGTGTACGGGCCGGGTCCCACGCCGACGACGATGTCGCTGACCGCGTCGAGCTTCAGTCCGGCCTCGGCCAGCACCCGGTCGACGGCGGGCAGCAGCAGCTCGCCGTGCCGGCGCGCGTCCACCTCGGCGGCGGCGGCGAGGACACGGGAGCCGTCGTGGAGCGCGACCGTGACGGCGGGGGTGGCGGTGTCAAGAGCTAGCAACAGCACGTCCTCAAGACTACGGCGCGGCCGGCGGTGCCCGGTGCGGTGCTACCGTCGGCCCGTAATCAGCACAGTCGGCAGCCTCCCCGCCCGTGGCCGGGAGCGTACGGAAAGGTGGCACCGCGGTGCCCGCTAAGAGCAGCACGATCGTCACCGCGCTCACCGCAGCCGCCCTGGTAGCCATCGGCGTGCTCGGCTACCAGGCGTCCGCCTCCGCCTCCGCCCCGCTGACCGCGGTCCGCGGCGACGGCCCCGCCGCCGACCGCAAGCCGACGGCCCACGACCAGCCCGCCAAGAAGGAGCAGAGCCCGGCCGCCCCGGCTCCGGTCCCGGCGGCGTCCGGCACCGGCAAGCGGGTCGTGTACGCGCTGGGCGCCAAGCGGGTCTGGCTGGTCGGCGCGGACGGCAAGGCGCAGCGGACCTTCCCGGTGGCGCCGAGCACGGTGAGCCCGGCCCCGGGCTCGTACGCGGTGACCTCGCGGTCGGTGAGCGTGACCGGCTCGGACGGGGTGGCGATCGAGCACGTCGTGCGGTTCGCCGTCGTCAAGGGGGTGGTCGTCGGCTTCAGTGCGGCCGTCGACAGCTCCACGCCGGCGCCGGACGGCGCGAAGAAGACCGGCGGCATCCGGGAGTCGCGGGACGACGGCAAGGCGCTGTGGGACTTCGCGCTGCGCGGCGCGAAGATCGTCGTGGTGTCCTGACCCGTCGGACAGGCCCTGGCCGATACCAGGTCGGCCGATCCAGGAGGCCCGGCTCCCCGGGCCCCGGCGCTTCGCCCCTACGGGCTACGCCGCATCGCGCCCCGGTGTGGACGCGCCGCCTTCGGTACCGGGGCCGCCGTCCGGTTCGCCGGTCTCGCCCGCTTCATCCGCTTCCTGGGCCTCGTCCCGCTCGACCGCGCGGCGCTCCTCCGGGGCGTCGGGCGGCGTGGAGACGGCGCTGGCCGCGGCGCACGCCGCCAGCAGTTCGTTCATCGACGGCGGCGTCTTCCGCGCACCCTGCTCGGCACGCACGGCCGCCTGGACGGGGCCGCGCCGTTCGGGCGTGGAGGAGGGCTGGTGGGGGGACATGGACGCCTCCCGGGCTTCTGGGGCAAGCAACGGAGGTCAGGCATTACTTAGGCACACCTAACCAGGGCTCTCCCACCCATGTGACCATGTCCGGCACCGCCCGCGCAACATCATGCCGACGGCTTGTCGGAAACTACCGGACGCGGGACCCCGTACGGAGCCCGGCGGCCCGCCCGGCGGGACCCGTCAACGGGGCCCGGTCAGCACAGCTCCAGCTCCGGCAGCCCGGCGTCCGCCCAGCGCGCGCCCACGCCGGTGACCGTCACCTCGCGCACGTCGTCCACGTCGTCCTCGGGGTGGCCGTCGCCCGACCGCCACCCCGGCGCCGCGGCGCCCACCGCGCGCCCGATGACCACGTGCAGCCGGTCCTCGGACAGCTCCTCGACCTTGCCCTCGCCCCACTCCACGACCACCACCGACTCCGGCAGCGAGACGTCCAGGTCCAGGTCCTCCATCTCGTCCAGCCCGCCGCCGAGCCGGTACGCGTCGACGTGCACCAGCGCCGGGCCGCCGGTCAGCGAGGGGTGCACCCGGGCGATGACGAAGGTCGGCGAGGTCACCGCGCCGCGCACGCCCAGGCCCTCGCCCAGGCCGCGGGTCAGCGTGGTCTTGCCCGCGCCCAGCTCGCCGGTGAGCAGCACCAGGTCGCCGGGGCGCAGCAGCGGGGCCAGTCTGCGGCCCAACTCCCGCATCTGGTCGGGGGACTTGACGGTGACATGGGCAATCGCGCCAGTGGTGCTCATGCCGCAAATGGTACGGCCCGGACGGGGCGGCGGTCCCGTACCGGGAGCGGGGCCGCCGCCGGGGCGCCGCTCAGGCGCGCGCCGTACGCGAGCTGCGGGCCGCCTCGGACGCCCGCTCCACCAGCGCCACCAGGTGGTCGTTGACCAGCTCGGGCCGCTCCAGCATCACCAGGTGCCCGGCGCCCGGGACGCACACCAGCTCGGCGTTGGGCAGCACCTCGGCGATGGTCCGGCTGTGCTCGGCCGGCGTGATCAGGTCCTTCTCCCCGGCCAGCACCAGCGCGGGCACGTTGTCGTAGGCCACCAGCGCGTCGGTCTTGTCGTGCACCGCGAACGCCGGGAAGAACTCGGCGACCACGTCGATCGGGGTCGCCTCGATCAGCCGCTCCCCGAACCGCGCGATGGCCGGATCCACGTCCTGGGTACCGAAGGAGTAGCGCTTGATCAGCCCCGCGAAGAGGTCCGCGGTGGCCCGCCGCCCGCGCTCGACGATCTCGCTCTGCCAGCCGAGCGCCTTGAGCACGCCGGGCGCCAGCCAGTGGAACGCCTTCGAGCCCATCGACGGCAGCCCGAACCCGACCTCGCTCAGCCGCCCCGCCGACGTCCCGATCAGGGCCACCCCGACCACCCGCTCCGCGACGTACTCGGGGAACTGGTCGGCCAGCGCCATCACCGTCATCCCGCCCATGGAGTGCCCGACCAGCACGATCGGCCCCTCGGGCACCGCGGCGTCCAGCACCGCCTTCAGGTCCCGGCCCAGCAGGTCGATGGTGACCGGTTCCTTACCCTCGATCTGCCCGTGGCCGCGGGCCGAGCGGCCGTGGCTGCGCTGGTCCCAGTGGACGGTGCGGACCATGCCGCGCAGCGCCGCGCGCTGGAAGTGCCAGGAGTCCTGGCTCAGGCAGTAGCCGTGGCTGAAGACGACCGTCGGCGCGGGCGCACGACGGCCCAGTGCGGCCGTCAGCCGCCTGCGCAGCCCGCCCTGCGCCTCCTGGGCGGCCCGCACCTCCTTGCTCACCCGCGCGGTCCTGCCGGTCCGGTCCTCCTTGGCGGCCCTGCCCGACTGCCGGTCCCCCGCCTCGTCGACCTCGTAGTACAGCGCGGTGCCGTCCTCGGCGAACGCCGTGCCCGGGGTGCCGCGCAGCGTGCCGTACGGGCCCGCCGCGTCCAGCGCCAGCCGGGCCCGGCGGCGCATCCCACGGCCGACCGTCATCCGCTCTATGGCCACCCCGGCCGCCGCGCCCGCCGCGACCACACCGATCGCCATGCCCGCGAAGCCCGCCTGGCGGCCGGCCCTGGCCCAGTTCCCGGCCGCCTCGGCCGCCGTCTCGACCGCCTGCGCCGCGGCCTCCGTTCCGTCGGTCATGCCACGCCCCCCGTCAACGCCGTGTCCTCTCCGGTCCGGTCGCGCACCTCACTGTCCACGTAGACGCGCGGCACCCGGCTTCCGATCCTCGTGACGATTTCGTACCCGATCGTTCCGGCCGCGACGGCCCAGTCCTCCGCGGTCGGTTCCCCGCGGTCGCCCGGCCCGAAGAGCACGGCCGGGTCCCCGGCCGCGGCCTCGTCGCCGCCCAGGTCCACCACGAACTGGTCCATCGCGACCCGGCCCGCCACCGTCCGCCACTTCCCGGCGACCAGCACCGGGCCGGTCCCGGAGGCGTGCCGCGGGATGCCGTCGGCGTAGCCGAGCGGGACCAGGGCGAGCGTGGTCTCCCCGGGCGTCGCGTATTGGTGCCCGTACGACACCCCGTGGCCGCCCGGGACGCGCTTGACGGAGGCCAGCGACGCCTCCAGCGTCATCGCCGGCCGCAGCCCCAGGTCCTGCGCCGTGCCGACCTCCGGACCGGGCGAGATGCCGTATATCCCGATGCCGGCCCGTACCAGGTCGAAGTGGGCCTCGGGGAGGGTGAGCAGCGCCGGTGTGTTGGCGATGTGCCGCACCTCGGGCCGCAGCCCGGCCCGGTCGGCGACCGCCAGCGCCCGGTGGAACTCCGCCAGCTGCGCGGCGATGGACGGATGCCCCGGCTCGTCGGCGCACGCGAAGTGCGACCAGATGCCGGTGACCTTGAGGACGCCCGCCGCCTCGGCGGTGCGGGCGGCCGAGGTCAGCTCCGCCCAGTCGGCGGGCCGGCAGCCGTTGCGCCCCAGCCCCGTGTCGACCTTGAGCTGGACCCGGGCCGTCCGGCCGCAGTCGCGCGCCGCGTCCGCCACCTCGCGCAGCGCCCACAGCCCGCTCACCGAGACATCGACGTCCTGCTCGACGGCCCTGCCCCAGGGGCCGCCCGGCGTCCACAGCCAGCACATCAGCCGCCCCGTGTCGCCGGCCGCACGCAGCGCGAACGCCTCCTCGGGGAGCGCCACCCCCAGCCAGCCCGCGCCGGCCTCCCGGGCGGCCCGCGCACAGCGCACCGCGCCGTGGCCGTAGCCGTCGGACTTGACCACGGCCATCAGCTCTGCCCGGGGTGCGCGGCCCCGCAGGGCACGGACATTCGACCGCACGGCGGCAAGGTCAATGGCGGCACGCGCACGCTTCGCTGTCTCGTTCATCCCCCTCAGTGTCTCAGGCCACGCCCCCGCGCCCCCGGGAACCGACGCGGAAAAGCCCGCGATGGTGCCGCTGGGGCCGTGCCGAACCCGGCCGCGGCGCCGGCTCCGTACGGTGTGACCGGGCCTTTTCCCACCCCGGCGGGTGCGGCCGGGGCGGCCGGTTGCCGTGCGGTGCGCCGGGCCGGCCGGGCCGCGGCCGGAAACGCCCGGCGGCCGGGCGGACGCGGAGCGTCACCCCATCACGTCGCCCCATGCCGCCGCCAGATGCCCGGCCACCTCCGAGGCCGCGATCGGTGTGCCCTCCGGTCCGGCCGCCCGCCGCGCCGCCAGCCCGTGCAGATACGCGCCCACCGAGCCGGCGTCCCGCGGCGGCAGCCCGGCCGCCAGCAGCGACCCGGTCACCCCGGACAGCACGTCCCCGCTCCCGGCCGTCGCCAGCCAGCCGGTGCCGGTCGGATTGACGCGTACCGGAACGGACGCGTCAGGATCCGCCACCAGCGTCGTCGACCCCTTCAGCAGCACCGTCGCCCCGTACCGCTCCGCCAGCCCCCGCACCGCGGCCAGCCGAGCCGCCTCGACCTCCTCGCGGGCCCGCCCCAGCAGCGCCGCGGCCTCCCCGGCGTGCGGCGTCAGCAGGGTCCCGGCGGTCCGGCGCCGGACCCGGTCCGCGGACAGGAAGCGCAGCCCGTCGGCGTCCACCAGCACCGGCACGTCGGCCGCCAGCACCTCCTCCAGCGCCCCGTACTCGTCCCCGATGCCCGGCCCGATGACCCACGACTGCACCCGGCCCGCCTTGTCCGGCGGCCCGGCGTGCACCAGCGTCTCCGGGAACCGCGCCAGCACCGCCTCCGCCGCCGGCCCCACGTACCGCACCGCCCCGGCGCCACCGCGCAGCGCCCCGGCCACCGCCAGCACCGCCGCCCCCGGATAGCGCGCGGAACCGGCGACGACACCGACCACACCCCGCCGGTACTTGTCGCTCGCCGCCCCCGGCCGCGGCAGCAGCGCCGCCACGTCCGCGTGCTGGAGCGCCTCCGCATCGGCGGTCGCGGGCGGGGCCAGTCCGATGTCGACCAGCCGCAGCGCCCCGGCCCGCTCCCGCGCCGGGTCGATCAGCAGGCCGGGCTTGTACGCGCCGAACGTCACCGTCGCGTCGGCCCGTACGGCGTCCCCGCGCACCTCGCCGGTGTCCGCGTCCACCCCGCTGGGCAGGTCGACCGCCACCACGATCGCCGACTCCCCTGCCGCACGGGCGAGTTCGGCGGCCTCGGGGCGCAGTCCGCCGCGTCCGCCGATGCCCACGATCCCGTCCACGACCAGATCGGCCCGGCCCAGGTCGCGCAGCGCGTCGTGCGACACCCGGCCGCCGGCCGCCCGCAGCGCGGCCAGCCCGCCGGGGTGCGCCCGCTCCGGCGACAACAGCACCGCGGCCACCCCGGCGCCGCGCCGCGCCAGCCGGGCCCCGGCGTACAGCGCGTCGCCGCCGTTGTCGCCGCTGCCCACCAGCAGCACCACCCGGGCGCCGTACACCCGCCCCAGCAACTCCGCACAGGAGACGGCCAGTCCGGCCGCCGCCCGCTGCATCAGAGCCCCCTCGGGCAGCCGGTCCATCAGTTCCCGCTCGGCGGTGCGTACCGCCGCCACACTGTAGGCAGTCCTCATGCGGCAAGTCTCACACCCCATCAGTGCGGGGGCCCCGCAAGCCACACGCGAGACCCCCGCACCACCGGCGGCACCGAACGGCCGCCGGACGGCCGCGCTACCCCTCGGCGATCACCACCGCCGAGGCGACCCCGGCGTCATGACTGAGCGACACATGCCAGGAGTTCACGCCCAGTTCGGACGCGCGCGCGGCGACGGTGCCGCGCACCCGCAGCCGCGGCTGCCCGCTGTCCTCGACGTACACCTCCGCGTCCGTCCAGTGCAGCCCGCCCGGCGCGCCCAGCGCCTTGGCCACCGCCTCCTTGGCGGCGAACCGGGCCGCCAGCGAGGCCGTCCCGCGCCGCTCGCCGCTCGGCAGCAGCAACTCCGTGTCGAGGAACAGCCGGTGTGCCAGCTCCGGCGTCCGCTCCAGCGCCGCGCCGAACCGGTCGATCTCCGCGACGTCGATCCCGACCCCAATGATCACCGGGTCACTCCACCGTGACCGACTTGGCGAGGTTGCGCGGCTGGTCGACCTCGTTGCCACGGGCGGTGGCCAGCTCGCAGGCGAACACCTGGAGCGGCACGGACGAGACCAGCGGCTGGAGCAGGACCGGCGTGCGCGGGATGCGCACCAGGTGGTCCGCGTACGGCACCACCGCCTCGTCCCCCTCCTCGGCGATCACGATGGTGCGGGCACCGCGCGCCCGGATCTCCTGGATGTTGGAGACGATCTTGTCGTGCAGCACGGACCGGCCGCGCGGCGAGGGGACGACCACCACGACCGGGACGCCCTCCTCGATCAGCGCGATCGGACCGTGCTTGAGCTCACCGGCCGCGAACCCCTCCGCGTGCATGTACGCCAGCTCCTTGAGCTTCAGCGCGCCCTCCAGCGCCACCGGATAGCCCACGTGCCGGCCGAGGAAGAGCACCGTGTTCCGGTCCGCGAGGCCGCGGGCCAGCTCCCGTACCGGCTCCATCGTGCCCAGCACCTGCTGCACCTGCGTCCCGATGGCCGCCAACTCGCGTACCACGTCCTGGATTTCGTCGCCCCACTTCGTCCCGCGCACCTGCGCCAGGTACAGCGCGACGAGGTAGACCGCCACCAGCTGCGTCAGAAACGCCTTCGTGGACGCCACCGCGACCTCCGGCCCGGCGTGCGTGTACAGCACCGCATCGGACTCCCGGGGGATCGTCGAGCCGTTGGTGTTGCAGATGGCCAGCACCCGGGCGCCCTGCTCGCGGGCGTGCCGCAGCGCCATCAGCGTGTCCATGGTCTCGCCGGACTGGCTGATGGCGATCACCAGCGTCCGGTGGTCCAGGATCGGGTCCCGGTACCGGAACTCGCTGGCCAGCTCGGTCTCACACGGAATCCTGGTCCAGTGCTCGATGGCGTACTTGGCGATCATCCCCGCGTGGTACGCCGTCCCGCAGGCCACGACGACGACCTTGGAGATCTCCCGCAGCACCGCCGGCGGAATCCGCACCTCGTCCAGCGAGAGCACCCCGGCCGCGTCGATCCGGCCCAGCAGCGTGTCCGCGACCGCCTTCGGCTGCTCGGCGATCTCCTTGAGCATGAAGTAGTCGTAGCCGCCCTTCTCGGCGGCCGAGACGTCCCAGTCGACGTGGTAGTTCCGCACCTGCGCCGGCGCGCCCTCGAAGTCGGTGACCGTCACCCCGTCCCGGCGCAGCTCCACGACCTGGTCCTGCCCCAGCTCGACGGCCTCCCGGGTGTGCGCGATGAACGCCGCCACGTCCGAGGCCAGGAACGCCTCGTCCTCGCCGATCCCCACCACCAGGGGGGAGTTGCGGCGCGCCCCGACCACCAGGTCCGGTGCGTCGGCGTGCACCGCGACCAGCGTGAACGCGCCCTCCAGCCGCCGGCACACCTGCCGCATGGCCTCGGCCAGCTCACCGCACGACGAGTACGCCTCGGCCAGCAGATGCGCGACCACCTCGGTGTCCGTCTCGGACGCCAACTGGTGGCCGCGCTCGGCCAGTTCCCCGCGCAGCGCCGCGAAGTTCTCGATGATCCCGTTGTGGACGACCGAAACCCGGCCGGAATTGTCCAGATGTGGATGCGCGTTGGCGTCCGTCGGACCACCGTGCGTCGCCCACCGGGTGTGCCCGATCCCCGTCGACCCGGCGGGCAGCGGACGGTCCGCCAGCTCCTTCTCCAGATTGGCGAGCTTCCCCGCCTTCTTGGCCGCCGCCAGCCCCCCGTCGGCCAGCACCGCGACGCCCGCCGAGTCGTAGCCCCGGTACTCCAGCCGCCTCAGCCCGGCGAGTACCACGTCCAGGGCGCTCTGCCCGCCCACGTATCCCACGATTCCGCACATGGGGGCAGCCTACGCGCCGCCCTCCGACCGGCCGCGTACGGGCGCGCGCGGGGGGCCGGGCCGCCGGACCGGCCCGGCACGGGCTCCGGGAACGCGTCCCGGGCCCGCTCAGCGCCGCGCGCCCGCCGGGGCCCGGCGCACCGTCCCCGCCCCCTCGGCCAGCTTCCACTCCCGGTTCAACGGGCCCAGCGGTACCCGGCGTTCGAAGACCGGCGTACCGAAGATGTCGAGGTGCGCACGGAGCGCGCCCGAGAGGTCGACGCCGCCGAAGGCGGACCAGCGGCCGGTGGCGGAGGCGGTGCCGTCCGTGGCGCCGGTGGCACTGCCGGCGACGTCGGCACGCAGGTACGGGGCGACGGTGGCGGTCACGCCGAGGCCGCCGTAGAGGCCGATGCCGGCCTCCGCGCCGAGGCCGGCCTTGACCTTGCCGGCGGCGGACACGGTGGCCCGTACGGGCGTGCCGTGCATCCGGGCGCGGGCGATCGGGGCCCAGCCGGTGGCCCGCCGGTAGCTGCCGCCGACCGCGAAGTCGCCCTTGAGGTCCTGCTTGACGTCGACGGCGGCCTTCCCGTCCGCGTCGATCTGGAGGTAGCAGGTGAGGTCGAGGTTGACCACGACCGGTACCGGGCCGACCTGTACGACGGGGTCGGCGTGCAGCTTGGCGAACGGCACCCGCAGCGGCTTCGCCGCGGTGGAGGCGGCTGCCCGGCCCTTCAGCTCCCACTGGGAGGACCAGGCGCCGGCCAGGGTCAGCGAGGCACCGCCGACGCCACCCCCCTTGTCCCCCTTGTCCCCTTTACTGTCGTTGCTGCCCTCGTAGGAGAAGTCGACCTCCGGGGCCAACTGGAGATAGCCGGCGGCCGACGCCTCGGCGGAGACGGGTCCGCCGGGGGGCGTGGGCAGCGCGGCGCCGACGTCCAGCCGCAGGGTGCCGAGGGGCAACTGGGCGCCGTGCGGGCCGAAGCGGAGGCCGCCGTTCCGGGCCCAGGAGACCTTGACCTCGGGGGCGAGGGGCTCGCCCGTCACCGCGCGCGGGTCGACCGGCACCGTGCCGTGCGCCGTGGCGTCGCCGAGCAGCGCGTCGAGCGTGGCCGGCGCGGTGGCGACCTCGGTGCCGTGGCCGGTCCGGCCGACGACCCGGGTGACCTTGGCGAGCACACCCCGGGGCGCGCCGGGCGCCGGGGCGCTGGCGATGACGTCACCGACGGCCACGTCCGCCCCGGGCGCGGGCGCGCGCTTCGACGGACCGGCGGAGGGCACGGTGGAGGGCGTGGCGGACGGACCCGCGGTCGGACCCGCGGACGGGCTGCCGGACGGCGCCGAGGGCTGCGGCCGGGCGCCCGGTGTGCCCGACGTGGTCGACGTGGTCGGTGAGATCGCCGTGGTCGGTGAGGTCGACGAGGTCGGTGTGCTCGGCGAAGTCGGCGTGCTCGGCGAAGACCGCACCGCCGACGTGGCGATGACGGCCCGTCCGCTCTTCCGGTCGAAGGACGCGACCGTGAGCGCGGACTTCGCGGCCGGCCGCCCCCTGCCCGCGCCGCCCGGCCGGGCCACCGCGCTCGGGGTGCTGCCGCCGGCGGCGGCGTCGGCGGCCCGGACGGTCAGTCGCGGCGCGGCCGTTGACTCCGCAGCCGCCGGCTCCGCGCCGGCGCCGGGCGCGGCGGCGGACCCACCGGACCCGGATCCCGCGCATCCGGCGACGAGCAGCGAAGCGGTGGCAATGGCCAGTAAGGGGGCTGTCCCGGAACGGGCAATCCTGGTGGATTTGCGCACAGTTGGATCCTGAGGGGGGTGAAGTGTGGGGTGGACCGGGGAAGTTGGCACCCGGCCGCACCGCTACCCACTGGTAGCGATCCGCAAGATCCTGTCATGCGCACCACGGGCGAAACACCCGTTCACCCGCCGTAAACGGATGATCTGGCTCACATCCGCACGCACCGCCGGCTTTCCCGGGACGGCCCCCC
>NZ_KN708638.1:3660716-3662263 GCF_000805335.1 Streptomyces sp. CT34
GGCTCACCGGCCACACACACGCCCCGCACGACGGGCTCCCCCCAACACCCGCACGACGGGCGCCCCGCAACACCCCGCGGATACGCGTCAATACCCGCGCGCTATCCGGTCCTGCGCCTCCCGGACCAGCTCCCGCAACTCCTCGTCCGCCGCCGGGTCCGCACCGCCCGGTCCGCTCCCCGGCTCGTGGCGCTCCAGGAAATCGGCCAGGTCCTCCCCCACGTCCTCGTCCGGCAGTTGCTCGGCCAGCTCCTGGCGTATCCGCGCCGCGAACTCCTCCGACGCGAGCGCCGCGCCCGCCTTCCGCCGGCGCCGCTCGCGCGCCCGCTCCCGCAGCGGCCTCCACAGGCGTGCCCGCACGCCACCCCCACTCGTTCCGGCGGGCCGCGCCCGGCGCCGCCCCGGCTGCCGACCGTACCGGGCCTGCGGCGCCCGGTACAGACGCGCAGCTCCGGCCCCCGGACCCGCCGCACCGCCACCCCGGCGCACACCGCCCGCACCGGCTGCGGACAATGGGCCCGTGCCCATGACGACGGATCCGCAGCAACGACGCCGCACCGACAGCTCCCCGTACGTCGATCTGACGCGCGCGGAGTGGAGCGCCCTGCGGGAGAAGACCCCGCTGCCCCTGACCGCCGACGAGGTCGAGCGGCTGCGCGGGCTGGGCGACGTCATCGACCTCGACGAGGTGCGCGACGTCTATCTGCCGCTGTCCCGGCTGCTCAACCTCTACGTGGGCGCCACCAGCAACCTGCGCGGCGCCCTCAACACCTTCCTGGGCGACGCGGGCGGCGGCCACGGCTCGCAGCCCGGTACCCCGTTCGTCATAGGGGTCGCGGGCAGCGTCGCGGTCGGCAAGTCCACCACCGCCCGGCTCCTCCAGGCACTCCTGGCCCGCTGGCCCGAGCACCCGCGCGTCGAGCTGGTCACCACCGACGGCTTCCTCTTCCCCAACGCCGAACTGCACCGGCGCGGCCTGATGTCCCGCAAGGGCTTCCCGGAGTCGTACGACCGCCGGGCGCTGACCCGCTTCGTCGCGGACGTGAAGTCCGGCAAGGCGGAGGTCACCGCGCCCGTCTACTCGCACCTGATCTACGACATCGTGCCCGGCGAGCGGCTGACCGTGCACCGGCCCGACATCCTGATCGTCGAGGGCCTCAACGTCCTCCAGCCGGCCCTCCCCGGCAAGGACGGCCGCACCCGCCTGGGCCTCGCCGACTTCTTCGATTTCTCCGTCTACGTGGACGCCCGCACCGAGGACATCGAGCAGTGGTACCTCGGCCGTTTCCGGAAGCTGCGCCGAACCGCCTTCCAGAACCCGTTCTCGTACTTCCGCAAGTACACCCAGGTCTCCGAGGAGGAGGCCCTCGACTACGCCCGCATGACCTGGCGCACCATCAACAAGCCCAACCTCCAGCAGAACGTCGCCCCCACCCGGGGCCGCGCGAACCTGGTCCTGCGCAAGGGGTCCGACCACAAGGTCCAGCGGCTGTCGCTGCGCAAGCTCTGACACTGCTCCGGCCCGGTCCCGGCAGCTGCCGGGACCG
>NZ_KN708638.1:3662273-3703351 GCF_000805335.1 Streptomyces sp. CT34
CGCGGACTTGACGACATCGGCCAGCCGGCCGGCCACCGCCCGCGCCTGCTCGATGTCCGCCGCCTCGACCATCACCCGCACCAGCGGCTCGGTGCCCGAGGGGCGCAGCAGCACCCGGCCGGTCGCGCCCAGTTCGCGCTCCGCCTCGGCGACCGCCGCGGCCAGCTCGGGCGAGCTGGCCACCCGCGACTTGTCGACGTCGGGGACGTTGACGAGGATCTGCGGCAACCGCTCCATGACGCCCGCCAGTTCGGCCAGCGACCGCCCGGTCGCCGCGACCCGGGCCGCCAGCATCAGCCCGGTCAGCGTGCCGTCACCGGTCGTGGCGTGGTCCAGCACGATGACGTGCCCGGACTGCTCACCGCCCAGCGCGTAGCCGTGGGCCTTCATCTCCTCCAGCACGTACCGGTCGCCGACCGCGGTCTGTACGAAGTCGATGCCCTCACGCTCCATCGCCAGCTTGAAGCCCAGGTTGGACATCACGGTGGCGACGACGGTGTTCTTGCGCAGCACCCCGGCCTCGCGCATGCCGAGCGACAGGACGGCCAGGATCTGGTCGCCGTCGACCTCGTTGCCGTCGCGGTCCACGGCCAGGCAGCGGTCCGCGTCGCCGTCGTGCGCGACACCCAGGTCCGCGCCGTGCTCGACGACGGCGGCCCGGAGCTTGTCCAAGTGCGTCGAGCCGCAGCCGGCGTTGATGTTCAGGCCGTCCGGCTCGGTGCCGATGGTGACGACCTCGGCGCCGGCCCGCGCGAACGCCTCGGGCGAGACCCGCGCCGCCGCGCCGTGCGCCCCGTCGATGACGATCCGCAGCCCGTCCAGGCGGTTGGGCAGCACACCGACCAGGTGCGCGACGTACTTGTCGAACCCCTCGTCGTAGTCGGTGACCCGGCCGACGCCGGCGCCGGTCGGCCGCTCCCACGGCTCACCGGAGCTGTGCGCGCGGTAGGTCTGCTCGATCCGGTCCTCCAGCTCGTCGGCGAGCTTGTGGCCGCCGCGGGCGAAGAACTTGATGCCGTTGTCGGGCATCGGGTTGTGGCTGGCGGAGAGCATCACGCCCAGGTCCGCGCCGAGCGAACCGGTCAGATACGCCACCGCCGGGGTCGGCAGCACGCCCACCCGCAGCACATCGACACCGGCGCTGGCCAGACCGGCCACCACCGCCGCCTCCAGGAACTCCCCCGACGCCCGCGGATCTCGACCGACCACCGCCACCGGCCGGTGCCCTTCAAAGGTGCCTGCCTCGGCCAGCACATGCGCCGCCGCGACCGACAGGCCGAGCGCCAGCTCCGCCGTGAGATCCGCATTGGCGACGCCGCGCACACCGTCCGTGCCGAAGAGTCGTCCCACTGGTGTCCTCCGAGTTTCTGAGCTTGGACCAGAGCATCAATTCCAGGTATACGCCCCGGGTCCCGGATGCCGAACGCCCCGGCAGCACGGAAGTGCCACCGGGGCGTTCGCCAAGAGCTGCCCTGTCGCAGCGAGCGGGATTAGCGCTTGCTGTACTGCGGCGCCTTGCGGGCCTTCTTGAGACCGGCCTTCTTGCGCTCGACCGCACGGTCGTCGCGCTTGAGGAACCCGGCCTTCTTCAGGGCGGGGCGGTTGGCGTCCACGTCCGCCTCGTTCAGCGCACGGGCCACGCCCAGGCGCAGCGCACCGGCCTGGCCGGAGATGCCGCCGCCGGAGATGCGGGCGATGACGTCGTAGCGGTTGTCGAGTTCGAGCACCTTGAAGGGCTCGTTGACTTCCTGCTGGTGCACCTTGTTGGGGAAGTAGCCTTCAAGGGTGCGGCCGTTGATCTTCCACTGGCCGGTGCCCGGAACGATCCGGACGCGGGCAATGGCGTTCTTGCGGCGGCCCAGGCCGGCGGCCGGCTGCGGGTCGCCGAAGCGGGAAGCGAGGGACTCGGAGGTGTACTCCGACTCCACGACCTCGGTCTCGGTGGTGTACTCCTCGACCTCGTCCAGCGGGGTCTCGGGGGTGGTCTCAGCCACGATGCTCCTCAGATTCTCTCTGTCGTCTTAGGGGGTGGCCGGACTTACTGCGCGACCTGGGTGATCTCGAACGGGACCGGCTGCTGCGCAGCGTGCGGGTGCTCGGCGCCCGCGTAGACCTTCAGCTTCGAGAGCATCTGACGGCCGAGGGTGTTCTTGGGGAGCATGCCCTTGATGGCCTTCTCGACGGCCTTCTCGGGGTTCTTGTCCAGCAGCTCGTCGTAGCGGACGGAGCGCAGACCACCCGGGAAGCCGGAGTGGCGGTAGGCCATCTTCTGGGTCTTCTTGTTGCCGGACAGGTGCACCTTGTCGGCGTTGATGATGATGACGAAGTCACCGGTGTCAACGTGAGGGGCGTAAACCGGCTTGTGCTTACCCCGGAGAAGGGACGCGGCCTGGCTGGCCAGACGGCCCAGGACAACGTCCTGCGCGTCAATGATGTGCCACTGGCGCTGAACATCGCCGGGCTTGGGGCTGAACGTACGCACGTCTTAGCCTTCGCTTCGTAAGTGATGGGTCCTGTACTGGTCCACCGCGGCTGATCACGCAGCAGGGCGGCGCTACGGGTGACGCAACCCGATCGTCCGCCGCTGGTCAACGGCCCGGTGAGCCGGCGTAAGGGCCCCTCACGTGAGATAGAGCAAGCCAATACGCATAACGAACTGGCAGAATACCGGCCCGCCCCCAGCGGGGTCAAAACGCGCCCCGGACCGGCTCCCGGCCCCCCGCCGACTCCTCCGCCGGCCCGGCCGCGGCCACCGGCGCCCGCCACCGCGCCGCACAGATCCACGCGGTCACCCCCGCCAGCAGCCACAGCGCCGCCGCGTCCCGGAAGGCCCGCCGCTGGATCGCCTCCAGGTGCGGCCAGGCGAAGCCGGAGACCTGCGGCAGCAACGCGCACCAGAACCAGGCCGTCCGCGGCACCGACCCGGCCGCCACCACCGACGCCAGCAGCGGCCCCAGCACCACCAGCAGATAGTGGTCGAAGGACGGCCGGGAGACGAGGAAGGCCGCCAGCATCAGCATCGCCGCGGTCTCCACCAGCCGCCGCGGCCCGCCGCCCGCACGCCGCCACCGCACCCGGGCGCAGCCCAGCCCGACCGCCGCCGCGAGCACCGCGACCCCGTACGCGAGCGGCGCCGGCACCCCCAGCCGCGTCAGGATCATCCCCACCGAGGCGTCGTACGGCCGGGCGAAGGCGTCCTGCCCGCGGAGCAGGAACGGCAGCGTGTGCGTGAAGAACATCGCCGGCCGCGGCATCACCAGCGCCGCCGCCACCGACGCCGCAACCGGGATCCCGGCCGCCACCGCGAGCGCCCGGCCGCGCCGGGCGAGAACGAAGAGCAGCAGCAGCGGCACCAGCATCGGCTTGATCGCCAGCGCGCACCCGACCACCGCACCGGCCGCCGTCCACCGCCCGCGCACCGCGCAGAGCACCGCCACCGGCAGCGCCACCACCGACGCCAGCGTCCAGTTCCCGATGTTCACCACGTTGCGCAGCGGCTCGAAGAACACCAGCCCCACCACCCCCAGCGCCGCCAGCCGGCTGCCCGCGCCCACCCGGAAGATCCGCAGCGACGCCCACCACCCGACCAGCACCGCCGCGGCCCCCGCCACCGGCACCAGCAGCCGCAGCTCCCGCGGGCCCAGCAGCGCCTCGGGCACCGCCGCGAGCACCGCGCTCGGCAGGTAGAGGAACCGCTTGTCGGCATACGGGGCCCCGCCGTCCAGCAGCGCCCGCGCGGCCCGAACCACGAAGTCGTTGTCCATCCCGAGCGTCGGGCTGGTCCGGTGCAGCTCCCAGACCAGCACCGCCAGCAGCCCGCCGGCCACCGACCGCAGCCCCCACGAGGCCCGCCCGCACAGCCACCCGGCAAGGACCGACTCCGCCGCCGGCTCCACCCCCGACTCCCCCGCCGACCGCCCGGCCAACTCCCCCGAAATGACAGACTTGCCCGGTTCCTCCGCACTCATGCGGCCAGGCTAAGAGCCGCCCCGGCCACCGCTCCCGCCCGACACTCGCCGGCGGGCGCGGCGGGCCCTCACCTGCCCTCACCCGGCGGGGCGGCCCCGCGTCCCGTCCCACACCGGCTCGACCGTCTCCCGTGCCGTCCCGTCCGCGCCGGCCACCAGGAACCGGTCGCAGGACCGCGCGAACCGTCGCAGGACTGCGGAAACCACCGGTCGTGGAACAACGCCGGCACCGTCCCCACGTACGCCTCCAGCCCCTCCCGGAGCGCCTCCGCGGACTCCAGGTCGAGGTGTCGGTGGGCTCGTCCAGCAGCGGCGCGGTCGCCCCGGAGAGCTCCGGCAGCAGGTGCACGGCCTCCAGATGTCCCACGGGCCGGATCGTCTCCGCCCACCACACGTTCCACCAACCGGATTAGGATGCGCGGCATGAGCTTTGGGCAAGGGGGGCCGTTCGACGGCCCAGGGGGAGGCACCCCGGACTGGGACGCGCTCGCCGACGAGAGCGAGGCGCGCGCCCGCCGCAAGCGGTGGATGATGATCGGCGGCGGCGCGGTCGCCACCCTCGCGATCGCCGGCATCGTCGCCGCCGCCGTCATGAACAGCAGCTCACCGGGCGGCAAACCCACGGACCGGTCCACCGCCTCCGGCCAGAGCGCCGCCCCGGACGACAAGCCGTCGTTCCCCGACGTCTCGGTCCCGCCGCCGCCCAACCCGCGGGACTACATCTCCGACCCCAGGAAGGACACCGCGCCGCTCACCCCGGCCACCCTCTTCCCGCAGAAGAGCATGGTCGTCGGCGAGCACAGCTACCCGCAGACCGCCACCGACAGCAGCACGGACTGCACCGCCGCCGCCCAGGGCGCGCTGGTCTCCTCGCTCACCCACAACGGCTGCAAGCAGCTGCTGCGCGCCACGTACGCCAAGGACGGGGTCGCGGTCACCGTCGGCGTCGCGGTCTTCGACTCCCCCGCGAAGGCCACCGCGGTGATGAACGACAGCAAGCCCAACCTCATGCCGCTCTCCGGCGGCGGCGTACCGGCGAACTTCTGCCAGGGCACCAAGTGCCGTATGACCACCAACGCCACCGGCCGCTACGCGTACTTCACCATCGCCGGCTACACCAACGGCCAGGACGTCAACGCGAGCGACACCAAGGCCCAGCAGATCAACCGGGACGGCGGCTCCTACGCCTTCGCCCAGATCGCCCAGCGCGGCAGGGACCAGGCCGCCAAGGCCGCCGAGAAGCAGCTCCAGGACGCCCGCCGGAAGGCCGGCAAGTCCTGACACCGGTGGCACCTCCCCCGCGCCCCGGCGGCGCGGGGGACCCCTGCGCCGCCGACCGGCGGCAACCGCCGCTCCGCAGCAGCCGCCGCCCGGCAGGGACCGCCTGTTGCGCGCCTCCTTGTTGCGCGCCATCAGCAGCCCGTCGGCCGGGTACCCGACCTCCTCCAGCGTCAGCCCGTGCGGCCGTACGACATGGACGGCGGAGTCCCGCACCCCCGCGGCCAGCACCTTCGCCGGCCACTCCACCGGCCGGTGCCCGTCCCCCACGAACAGCATCGCGCCGACCAGCGACCGCACCATGTTGTGGCAGAACGCATCGGCCCGCACCGTCGCCGTGATGATCCCGTCCGCGCCCCGCTCCCAGCTCAGCTCCTGGAGCGTGCGGATCGTGGTCGCGCCCTCCCGCCGCTTGCAGTAGGCCGCGAAGTCGTGCTCCCCCAGCAGCGGCCGGGAGGCGGCGTTCATCGCCTCGACGTCCAGGTCCCAGTCGTGCCACAGCACATGCCCGCGCAGCAGCGGGTCCACGCCCCCGTGGTGATCGGTGACCCGGTACGCGTACCGCCGCCAGATCGCCGAGAACCGCGCGTTGAACCCGTACGGCGCCGGTGCGACCCGCCACACCCGGACGTCCTTCGGCAGCCGCCCGGCCAGCCGCCGCAGCAGCTTGTCCCGGTGCTCGGCCCACAGCTCCGCCGGCAGATCCACATGCGCCACCTGCCCGCGCGCGTGCACCCCCGCGTCCGTCCGCCCGGCGACGGTGAGCTCATACGCCTCCGGCGACCGCGTCACGGTCCGGATCGCGTCCTCCAACTCGCCCTGGACCGTGCGCCGTTCACGCTGCTTGGCCCACCCGGAGAACTCCGCGCCGTCGTACGACAGGTCCAGCCGCACCCGGACGAAACCGGGCTCCACTTCATCACTCACGCCAGCAATCCTCCCTCACCCCACACGAAAGCGGGCCCGCCCCGAAGGGCGGACCCGCTCACAGCCAACCGGTGCCTCAGGCCTCGGTGGTCTCCTCGGCCGCCTTGGCCTCGTCGGCCTCCTTGACCGCGCGCTGGGTCGCGGCCTCGGCCTCGGCGACGGTCGCCTTCTTGGCGATCTCGCCCTCGACCAGCTCGATGACCGCCATCGGGGCGTTGTCGCCACGACGGTTGCCGATCTTGGTGATGCGGGTGTAGCCACCCGGACGCTCGGCGAAGCGCGGGGCGATCTCGGTGAAGAGCGTGTGCACGACGCTCTTGTCCGTGATCAGCTCCATGACCTGACGGCGGTTGTGCAGGTCACCCTTCTTCGCCTTGGTCACCAGACGCTCCGCGAACGGACGCAGACGACGGGCCTTGGCCTCGGTCGTCGTGATGCGGCCGTGCTCGAAGAGGTTGGTGGCCAGGTTGCGCAGGAGCGCCTTCTCGTGCGCAGCGCTGCCGCCCAGACGGGCGCCCTTGGCGGGCTTCGGCATGGTGTATCTCCTTCATTGCTGCACCGGCCGTATCAGGTACCGGTGTCAGTTCCCCCGAGGCGGCCGCCCCGGGGAAGATTTCACACGGCTGGGGCCCGGGACACCGCCCGGACCCCAGTCGGTCACGCTCAGTACTGCTCGGTCTCCACGAAACCGGCGTCCGCGTCGTCGTCGGCACCGAAGGCGTCGGCGGCGGCGGTCGGGTCGAATCCGGGCGGGCTGTCCTTGAGCGCCAGGCCCATACCGGCCAGCTTCGCCTTGACCTCGTCGATCGACTTCGCGCCGAAGTTGCGGATGTCGAGCAGGTCCGCCTCGGAGCGGGCCACCAGCTCGCCCACCGAGTGGATGCCCTCACGCTTGAGGCAGTTGTAGGAGCGGACGGTGAGCTCCAGCTCCTCGATCGGCAGCGCCAGGTCGGCGGCCAGGGCGGCGTCCGTCGGGGACGGGCCCATGTCGATGCCCTCGGCGTCGATGTTCAGCTCACGGGCCAGGCCGAAGAGCTCGACGAGGGTCTTACCGGCCGACGCCATCGCGTCGCGCGGGCGCATCGCCTGCTTGGTCTCGACGTCGACGATCAGCTTGTCGAAGTCGGTGCGCTGCTCGACACGGGTCGCCTCGACCTTGTACGTGACCTTGAGCACCGGCGAGTAGATCGAGTCGACCGGGATCCGGCCGATCTCCTGGCCGACCTGCTTGTTCTGCACGGCGGAGACGTAGCCGCGACCGCGCTCGACGGTCAGCTCCATCTCCAGCTTGCCCTTGCCGTTGAGCGTGGCCAGGACCAGGTCGGGGTTGTGCACCTCGACACCGGCCGGCGGCGCGATGTCGGCGGCGGTGACCAGACCCGGGCCCTGCTTGCGCAGGTACATCACGACCGGCTCGTCGTGCTCCGAGGAGACGACCAGCTGCTTGATGTTGAGGATCAGGTCGGTGACGTCTTCCTTGACGCCCGGCACGGTGGTGAACTCGTGCAGGACACCGTCGATGCGGATGGACGTGACCGCCGCACCCGGGATCGAGGACAGAAGCGTCCGGCGCAGGGAGTTGCCGAGGGTGTAGCCGAAGCCCGGCTCCAGCGGCTCGATCACGAACCGGGAGCGGTACTCGTCGACGACCTCTTCGGTCAACGAGGGGCGCTGAGCAATCAGCATGGTGTTCGTTCCTTCAGTCGTGGACGCCCGCTATTTGACGTCCGCTGTACTTCAAAGGGTACGGGCGGTACGGCGCCGATGGCTCCGTACCGCCCCTACCACTGCGCTCAGCCCTTACTTGGAGTAGAGCTCAACGATCAGCTGCTCCTGCACCTGGGTGTCGATCACCTGGCGCTCGGGCAGGCTGTGCACGAGGATCCGCAGCTGCGAGGGGATCGCCTCCAGCCACGCCGGGACGGTCTTCTCGCCGGCCTCCGCCTTGGCCACCTCGAAGGGGGTCAGGGTCTTGGAGCCCGTGCGGACCTCGATGATGTCGTTCACGGCGACGCGGGCCGACGGGATGTCGGTCTTGCGGCCGTTGACCTGGATGTGTCCGTGACGCACCAGCTGACGGGCGTGGTCGCGGGACTTGGCGAAGCCGGCCCGGTAGACCACGTTGTCGAGGCGGGTCTCAAGGATGCGCAGAAGGTTCTCACCGGTCTTGCCGGTCTTCTGGTTCGCTTCCTTGTAGTAGTTCACGAACTGCTTCTCAAGGACACCGTAGATACGGCTGCACTTCTGCTTCTCACGAAGCTGGAGCAGGTACTCGCTGTCCTTGGTGCGCCCGCGACCGTGCTCACCCGGGGGGTAAGGACGGATCTCGATCGGGCACTTCGCGCTCTCGCACTTGCTCCCCTTGAGGAAGAGCTTCTGCTTCTCCCGACGGCAACGCTTGCAGTCGGCCCCGGTGTAACGCGCCATTGTCTAGTTGTCTCCTACTTCAGTGGGTCAGACGCGGCGACGCTTGGGCGGGCGGCATCCGTTGTGCGGGGTGGGGGTGACGTCCTGGATCGAGCCGACCTCGAGACCGGTCGCCTGCAGCGAACGGATGGCCGTCTCGCGGCCCGAGCCCGGGCCCTTCACGAAGACGTCGACCTTGCGCATGCCGTGCTCCTGCGCGCGGCGGGCGGCCGACTCGGCGGCCATCTGCGCGGCGAAGGGGGTGGACTTGCGCGAGCCCTTGAAGCCGACGTGGCCGGCCGAGGCCCAAGAGATCACGTTCCCGGTCGGGTCGGTGATCGAGACGATCGTGTTGTTGAACGTGCTCTTGATGTGAGCGTGCCCGTGGGCGACGTTCTTCTTCTCCTTGCGGCGCACCTTCTTGGCGCCGGCCGTACGGCCCTTCGGAGGCATGAATTTCTCCCGTGGAGGTGGTCGGTCCTACAGCGAAGACCGCTGGTGAGCGTCCTGCTGAGGACTACTTCTTGCCCGGCTTCTTCTTGCCGGCGATCGCGCGACGCGGACCCTTGCGGGTACGGGCGTTCGTGCTGGTGCGCTGACCGTGCACCGGCAGACCGCGGCGGTGACGCAGACCCTGGTAGCAGCCGATCTCGACCTTGCGGCGGATGTCGGCCTGGATCTCGCGACGGAGGTCACCCTCGGTCTTGAGGTTGTTGTCGACGTACTCGCGGATCTTGACGAGGTCTTCCTCGGCCAGGTCGCGGACCCGGGTGTTCGGGTTCACGCCGGTGGCGGCGAGGGTCTGCTTCGAGAGCGTCCGCCCGATACCGAAGACGTAGGTGAGGGCGACCTCCACACGCTTTTCGCGCGGGAGATCAACGCCTGCGAGGCGTGCCATTGATGTGGCTCCTGATGGCTATTCGGAGGTCTTCCGCAGCACCGTTCCCGTAAGACTCTGGAGAATTACGAGCCGGGTCCCCGGCCTCCGAGCCGGGGGTGTCGTCCCCTCGCGACAGATGCGGGGGTCGGGTGACTGCATATGTACGTGTCGTGCTTGCGTCGCGCGAGAACTGCGAAATGCAGGTCGGTCGGCGTGCGTCAGCCCTGGCGCTGCTTGTGGCGCAGGTTGTCGCAGATGACCATGACCCGGCCGTGGCGGCGGATCACCTTGCACTTGTCGCAGATCTTCTTGACGCTCGGCTTGACCTTCATGGGATGTGAGGTTCTCCGGGTCAGTGCCGTCGCCCCACGGGAGGGGGCTTCGACAAGATCTACTTGTAGCGGTAGACGATCCGGCCACGCGTGAGGTCGTACGGAGAGAGCTCCACCACGACCCGGTCATCCGGGAGGATACGGATGTAGTGCATCCGCATCTTGCCGCTGATGTGCGCGAGGACCTTGTGACCGTTCTGGAGCTCCACCTTGAACATCGCGTTCGGCAGAGACTCGATCACGGTGCCCTCGATCTCGATGGCACCTTGCTTCTTGGCCACGCTTCGCCTTTCGAATCGGCTACCTTGATCGACTCACTTGCACCGTATCCACCAACCTGCGGGCACACGGATGCACGAGAGCCGACGCGTCAGTCTACGTCAGTGCCTAAGAAAAGACGAATCCAGGGTTATTGCCCACCAGCGGAGATCGTTACGCCAGCGGGTCCGGCGCCGCGGTGATCCCCAGCTCCGCCAGCTTGGCCTTGCCGCCGTCCGGCGCGGTCAGCACCAGCGGGCCGTCCTCGGTCAGCGCGACCGAGTGCTCCCAGTGCGAGGACCAGCTGCCGTCGTTCGTCTTGACCGTCCACTCGTCGTCGAGCACATGCGTCTTGGCGGTGCCGAGGTTGACCATCGGCTCGATCGCGATGCAGAAACCGGGCACCAGCTTCGGACCGCGGCCCCGCTTGCGGTCGACGTAGTTCAGCAGGTGCGGATCCATGTGCATCTGCGACCCGATGCCGTGGCCGCCGTAGTCCTCGACGATGCCGTACTTGCCGCTCGACGGCCGCGGCTGCCGCCGGATGTAGCCCTCGATCGCCTTGGAGATGTCCACCAGCCGGTTGCCCTTGGAGACCGCGGCGATCCCGGCCCACATCGACGCCTCGGTGACCCGGCTCAGCTCGACCAGCTCGGCGGCGTGACCGGAGCCGACGAAGGCGGTGTACGCGGCGTCGCCGTGCCAGCCGTCGATGATCGCGCCGCAGTCGATGGAGATGATGTCGCCGTCCGCCAGGACCGTGTCGTCGGACGGGATGCCGTGGACGACCACGTCGTTCACCGACGTGCAGATGGTGGCCGGGAAACCGCCGTAGCCGAGGAAGTTGGACTTCGCCCCGTGCTCCGCGAGCACCTTGCGCGCCGCGTCGTCCAGGTCCTTGGTCGTGGCGCCCGGCACCGCGACCTCGCGGGTCGCCGCGTGAATGGCGGCGACCACCAGCCCCGCCTCACGCATCTTGGCGATCTGCGCGGGGTTCTTGATCTCCAGCATGCCGGTGCCTTCCGCCTTCACTCTCGTCCATGGGTGATTCCCGTTGGACCAACAGTACGGCCGCGGTGCCCATGGTGGACACCGCGGCCGTACGGAGCTGTCCGCTACTCGCCGCTTCCCAGAGCGTTCATCGCCCGCTGGGTCACCTCGGCGACCTTGCCGAGGGCCGGGATCGTGATGACCAGGTCCTGGGCCTTGTAGTAGTCGATGATCGGCTCGGTCTCCGTGTGGTAGACCTCCAGCCGCTTGCGGACGGTCTCCTCGCGGTCGTCGTCACGCTGGTACAGCTCGCCGCCGCAGACGTCGCAGACGCCCTCGGTCTTCGGCTTGTTGTACTCGGCGTGGAAGACGTGGCTGCTGTCCTTGCGGCAGATCCGCCGGCCGGCGATCCGCTTCACGACCTCGTCCTCGGGGACTTCGAGGTCCAGCACCGCATCCAGCTCGAGGTCCTTGCCCTTCAGGTACGCGTCCAGCGCCTCGGCCTGGCCGAGGTTGCGCGGAAAGCCGTCGAGCAGGAAACCGTCGGCCGCGTCGGGCTGTTCCATACGGTCCTCGGCCATCCCGATGGTGACCGAGTCCGGCACGAGGTTGCCGGCGTCCATGTAGGACTTCGCCTCGACACCCAGGGGCGTGCCCTGGCTGATGTTGGCGCGGAACAGGTCCCCCGTGGAGATGTGCGGGATCGCGAGGTTCTTGGCAAGGTACGCGGCCTGCGTACCCTTGCCGGCCCCCGGGGGTCCGACGAGGACGATTCGCATCAGCGGAGGAACCCTTCGTAGTTGCGCTGCTGAAGCTGGCTCTCGATCTGCTTCACGGTTTCCAGACCCACACCCACGATGATGAGGATGCTCGTCCCGCCGAACGGGAAGTTCTGGTTCGCGTTGAACAGCACCAACGCCACTGTTGGTACGAGCGCGATCAGCCCCAGATACAGCGAGCCCGGCCACGTGATCCGGTTGAGCACGTAGCTGAGGTACTCGGCCGTCGGGCGACCAGCCCGGATACCCGGGATGAAGCCACCATACTTCTTCATGTTGTCGGCAACTTCTTCGGGGTTGAAGCTGATGGCCACGTAGAAGAAGGCGAAGAACACGATGAGCAAGAAGTACGTGACGATGTAAACCGGGTGATTTCCCTTGGTGAAGTTGGTGGCGATCCAGGTCGCCCAGGCCGCCTTCGACCCGCTGAACTGCGCGATGAGCGCCGGGATGTAGAGCAGCGACGACGCGAAGATGACAGGAATCACACCTGCCTGATTCACCTTGAGCGGGATGTAGGTGGACGTACCGCCGTAGGACCGGCGCCCGATCATCCGCTTCGCGTACTGGACCGGAATGCGCCGCTGCGCCTGCTCGACGAAGACCACCAGGGCGACCATCGCCAGGCCCACCGCGATCACGGCGAAGAACTCGATCCAGCCGTCGGCCAGCTTGCCGGTCAGCTTGATCTGCCACAGCGCGCCCGGGAAGCCGGCGGCGATCGAGATGAACATCAGGATCGACATGCCGTTGCCGATACCGCGGTCGGTGACCAGCTCACCGAGCCACATGATCAGGCAGGTGCCGGCGGTCATCGTGATCACCATCGTGATGGTGGTGAAGATCGAGTCGTTGGGCACGATCTGGGTCGCCACCGGGCAGCTCTGGAAGAGCGCGCCGCTGCGGGCGGTGGCCACCAGGCCGGTGCCCTGCAGGATGGCGAGTGCCACGGTCAGATAGCGGGTGTACTGGGTGATCTTCCCCTGCCCGGACTGGCCCTCCTTCTTGAGGGCCTCCAACCGCGGGATCACCACGGTCAGCAGCTGGAGGATGATGCTCGCCGTGATGTACGGCATGATCCCCAGCGCGAAGATCGTGATCTGCAGCAGCGCTCCACCGCTGAACATGTTCACCAGGCCGAACAACCCGCTGTTGCCGCCGGCCTGCTTCATACAGGTCGCGACGTTCGCGTAGTTCACCCCGGGGACGGGGATGTGCGCTCCGATCCGGTAGAGCACGATGATGCCCAATGTGAACAGCAGCTTCTTGCGCAGGTCGGGCGTCTTGAACGCTCGGGCGAACGCGGTGAGCACGGTGCCTCCTGCGCCTCCCGCTTCGTGGGCGAGAGGTGACGGTCTTGAGGATCGACGAATACGTAGCGGCTGTACCGCACGGACAGCGCCCGCGCGGCGGGTTCCGGGGCGGACCCCGGACAAAACAACAGTGCAGGCCACCTTACCGGCGACCCTACCCCCGTGGAACGACCAACCGGGGATGCCCCAATAGATGGGCATCCCCGGTCAGTTGAACCAACGAACTCAGAGGAGTTCGGTGACGGTGCCGCCGGCGGCGGCGATCTTCTCCTTGGCGGAGCCGGAGACGGCGTCAACCGTCACCTGCACAGCCACGGAGATCTCGCCGGTGCCGAGCACCTTGACGAGCTCGTTCTTGCGCACCGCGCCCTTGGCGACCAGGTCGGCCACCGTGACCTCGCCACCCTGCGGGTAGAGCGCGGCCAGCTTGTCCAGGTTCACGACCTGGAACTGCTTGTGGGCGGGGTTCTTGAAGCCCTTCAGCTTCGGGAGACGCATGTGGAGGGGCATCTGCCCACCCTCGAAGCGCTCCGGAACCTGGTAACGGGCCTTGGTGCCCTTGGTACCACGACCTGCGGTCTTACCCTTGGACGCCTCACCACGACCGACACGGGTCTTGGCGGTCTTGGCACCAGGGGCGGGCCGGAGGTTGTGGACCTTCAGCGGGTTGCTCTCCGCCATGTCAGTCGACCTCCTTGACCGACACGAGGTGGCGGACGGTGTGCACCATGCCGCGGTACTCGGGACGGTCGTCCTTGACAACCACGTCGTTGATCCTCTTCAGACCGAGCGAACGCAGGGTGTCGCGGTGGTTCTGCTTGCTGCCGATGAGGGACTTGGTCTGCGTGATTTCGAGGCGAGCCATTACGCACTCACCCCGGCACGCGCCCGCAGCAGAGCGGCGGGGGCAACGTCCTCCAGCGGCAGGCCACGACGGGCGGCGATCTCCTCGGGCCGCTGCAGGCCCTGGAGCGCCTCCACCGTGGCGTGCACGATGTTGATCGGGTTCGACGAACCGAGCGACTTGCTCAGCACGTCGTGGATGCCCGCGCACTCCAGGACGGCGCGCACCGGGCCACCGGCGATCACACCGGTACCGGGGGAAGCCGGCTTGAGCAGGACGACGCCCGCAGCCTTCTCGCCCTGGATCGGGTGCGGGATGGTGCCCTGGATACGGGGGACCTTGAAGAAGTTCTTCTTGGCCTCTTCCACGCCCTTGGCGATGGCAGCCGGAACTTCCTTGGCCTTGCCGTAACCGACACCTACGGTGCCGTCACCGTCGCCCACCACGACCAGCGCGGTGAAGCTGAAGCGACGACCACCCTTGACAACCTTGGCGACACGGTTGATCGCGACAACGCGCTCAACGTACGCGGTCTTCTCGGCGGCAGCGCCACCGTCGCGACCCTTCCGGTCCCGCCGCTCGCCGCCGCCGGCACCGCTTCCGCGGCGCTGGGGTCCAGCCATTGGATTTACCTCTCTCTATTGCGTCCGCTAGCTCCGGAACCGGGGCTCAGAACTTCAGCCCGGCTTCGCGGGCGGCGTCGGCCAGAGCGGCAATCCGCCCGGCGTACTGCTTGCCACCGCGGTCGAACACGACGGCCTCGATGCCGGCGGCCTTGGCGCGCTCGGCGACCAGGGCGCCAACCTTCTGGGCCTGGGCGCTCTTGTCGCCCTCGCCGCCACGGATCGACGCGTCCAGGGTCGACGCCGAGGCCAGCGTGTGGCCCTGGATGTCGTCGATGACCTGGGCGAAGATGCCGCGGTTGGACCGCGTCACGACCAGACGCGGACGCTCCGGGGTACCCGAAATCCGCTTGCGGATGCGGATGTGGCGACGCTTGGCGGCAGCGCGCTTGTAGGCGTTGCCCTTAGCGATCTTCACACCGTATGCCATGGCTTACTTACCAGCCTTTCCGACCTTGCGGCGGATGACCTCGCCGGCGTACTTGACGCCCTTGGCCTTGTACGGGTCAGGCTTGCGCAGCTTGCGGATGTTCGCCGCCACCTCGCCGACCTTCTGCTTGTCGATGCCCTCGACGCTGAGCTTGGTCGGGGACTCGACCTTGAAGGAGATGCCCTCGGGCGCCTCGACGACGATGGGGTGGCTGTAGCCCAGCGAGAACTCCAGGTTGGAGCCCTTCGCCTGGACGCGGTAGCCGACACCGCTGATCTCAAGCGCCTTGCTGTAGCCCTGGGTCACGCCGGTGATCATGTTCGCCACCAGCGTGCGGGACAGGCCGTGCAGGGCCTTGTTCTGCCGCTCGTCGTTCGGGCGGGTGACGGAGATGAAGCCGTCCTCACCCTTGGCGACCTCGATGGGCGCCGCGACGGTGTGCGAAAGAGAGCCCTTGGGACCCTTCACCGACACCGTGCGGCCCTCGATGGTGACGTCCACACCAGCGGGAACCTGGATGGGCAGCTTGCCAATACGCGACATTAGCTTTTCCTCCGTTCCCTGTTACCAGACGTAGGCGAGGACTTCCCCACCCACGCCCTTCTTCTGCGCCTGCTGGCCGGTCAGGAGACCGTGGGACGTGGAGATGATGGCCACGCCCAGGCCGCCGAGGACCTTCGGCAGGTTGGTGGACTTGGCGTAGACCCGCAGACCCGGCTTCGAGATCCGCTTGATGCCGGCGATCGAGCGCTCGCGGTTCGGGCCGAACTTCAGCTCGAGGACGAGGTTCTTGCCGACCTCGGCGTCCTCGGTCTTCCAGCCGGTGATGTAGCCCTCCTGCTGGAGGATCTCCGCGATGTGCGACTTGATCTTGCTGTGCGGCATCACGACGGTGTCGTGGTAAGCCGAGTTCGCGTTCCGCAGACGGGTCAGCATGTCTGCGATGGGATCAGTCATGGTCATGAATTGGCCTTCGGCCTCTCTCGCCGGGGTTTCCTATATGCGCCATCCCTCTCCCCGATCTCGGTCGGGACGGGTGCGGCACGGGGACCTACGGCGTAGTAAGCGACGTTATGCGGGCGGGGCCCGCGGTCGGTCTCGGGCGGCGGGGCGCCCAAACCCTTCCAGCGTACGGGAAGTGGTCTGGGACGCCCGCCGTCCGAATGCTTACCGAGAGCGTCCGGTAATTCCCAACTGGGGGATTACCAGGAGCTCTTGGTCACGCCCGGCAGCTCGCCACGGTGAGCCATCTCACGAAGGCACACGCGGCACAGGCCGAACTTGCGGTAGACGGAGTGCGGACGGCCGCAGCGCTGGCAGCGGGTGTACGCGCGCACACCGAACTTCGGCTTGCGAGCAGCCTTGGCAATCAGAGCCTTCTTCGCCATCTCGCTCACGCCTCCTTGAACGGGAAGCCGAGGTGACGAAGCAGGGCGCGGCCCTCGTCGTCGTTGGTCGCCGTGGTGACCACGGTGATGTCCATACCCCGGGTGCGGTCGATCTTGTCCTGGTCGATCTCGTGGAACATGACCTGCTCCGTGAGACCGAAGGTGTAGTTGCCCCGACCGTCGAACTGCTTCGGGGACAGACCACGGAAGTCGCGGATACGCGGCAGCGCGAGCGACAGCAGGCGGTCCAGGAACTCCCACATGCGGTCACCGCGGAGGGTGACGTGGGCACCGATCGGCTGGCCCTCACGCAGCTTGAACTGCGCGATGGACTTACGGGCCTTGGTGACGGCCGGCTTCTGGCCGGTGATCGTGGTGAGGTCGCGGATGGCGCCCTCGATCAGCTTGGAGTCGCGGGCGGCGTCGCCCACACCCATGTTGACCACGATCTTGGTCAGACCGGGGATCTGCATGACGTTCTCGTAGGAGAACTCGTCCTTCAGCTTCCCGGCGATCTCTTCGCGGTAGCGCGTCTTGAGACGCGGCGCGTTGGTGGTGGCAGTCATCAGATGTCCTCACCGGTCCGCTTGGCAACGCGGATCTTGTTGCCCTCGTCGTCGAAGCGGTACCCGACGCGGGTGACGACCTTCTTGCCGTCCTGCTCCACGACCAGCTGCACGTTGCTGACGTGGACCGGGGCCTCGGTCGTCACGATGCCGCCGGTCTGCGAACCACGAGCGGTCTGTCCGGCCTTGGTGTGCTTCTTGACCCGGTTGACACCCTCGACCAGGACACGGTCCTCGCGGGGGTAGGCCGCGATGACCTTGCCCTGCTTGCCCTTGTCCTTACCGGTGATGACCTGGACCAGGTCGCCCTTCTTGATCTTCATCGGTTACAGCACCTCCGGCGCGAGCGAGATGATCTTCATGAACTTCTTCTCGCGCAGCTCACGGCCCACGGGGCCGAAGATACGGGTGCCGCGGGGGTCGCCATCGTTCTTGAGGATGACGGCCGCGTTCTCGTCGAAGCGGATGTACGAGCCGTCCGGACGGCGGCGCTCCTTGACGGTGCGAACGATGACGGCCTTGACGACGTCACCCTTCTTCACGTTGCCACCGGGGATCGCGTCCTTGACGGTGGCGACGATGACGTCACCGATGCCCGCGTAGCGGCGACCGGAACCACCGAGAACACGGATGCAAAGGATCTCCTTCGCACCAGTGTTGTCGGCGACTCGCAGTCGCGACTCCTGCTGGATCACGTCTATCTCCTGAATGTCTGCCGGTTCCCGGCAGGGGCCCGCCCCTTACGGGACGTCAGCCCCTGCCGAGCCTGGCGGAACTGTTCCTAGGGGGTCCCCCTAGGAGGGATTGCTTGCCTGTCGAAATCCCCGTGGGAATCCCCCTTTCGAGGAATTCCCGGGCGGGAATTACTTGGCCTTCTCGAGGATCTCGACGATGCGCCAGCGCTTGGTGGCGGACAGCGGCCGGGTCTCCATCAGGAGGACGCGGTCGCCGACACCGGCAGCGTTCTGCTCGTCGTGCGCCTTGAGCTTGTTGGTACGGCGGATGACCTTGCCGTACAGCGCGTGCTTGACGCGGTCCTCGACGGCGACGACAACGGTCTTGTCCATCTTGTCGCTGACGACCAGACCCTCACGGGTCTTGCGGAAACCGCGCTCGTTCGTCTCAGTCACATTCTTCTCGCTCATCAGGCGCTCTCCACCGTCTCGATGCCGAGCTCGCGCTCCCGCATCAGGGTGTAGATCCGGGCGATGTCCTTCCGGACGGCCTTCAGCCGGCCGTGGTTTTCGAGCTGTCCGGTCGCCGCCTGGAAGCGGAGGTTGAACAGCTCCTCCTTGGCCTCACGAAGCTTGGCAACGAGTTCCTCGTTGTTCAGCTCGCGCAGCTCGGTCGCCTTGGTACCGGCCGCCATCACGACTCACCTGCCTCGCGCCGCACGATGCGGCACTTCATCGGAAGCTTGTGGGCGGCGCGGGTCAGCGCCTCCTTGGCAACCTTTTCGTTCGGGAAGGACAGCTCGAACATCACCCGACCGGGCTTGACGTTCGCGACCCACCACTCCGGAGAACCCTTACCGGAACCCATGCGGGTCTCGGCAGGCTTCTTCGTCAGCGGACGGTCGGGGTAGATGTTGATCCACACCTTGCCGCCACGCTTGATGTGACGGGTCATGGCGATACGAGCGGACTCGATCTGCCGGTTCGTCACGTAGGCCGGGGTCACGGCCTGAATGCCGTACTCACCGAAGGCCAGCTCGGTACCGCCCTTGGCCATACCGTTCCGCTTCGGGTGGTGCTGCTTGCGGTGCTTGACCCTGCGAGGGATCAGCATGTCGGTCAGCCCTCCGTTCCAGGGTTCTCCGCCGGAGCAGCGGCAGCGGCCTCGGCCTTGGGGGCCTCGGCAGCGGCGCTCTGCTGCTGCGGCTTGCGGCCGCGACCGCCACGCTCGCCACCGCGACGCGGACGCTCGTTGCCACCGCGCGCCGGGCGGTTGCCCGCACGGGCGGCGGCGTTCTCGGCGCGCACCTCGGCGATGTTCTTGACGTCGCCCTTGTAGATCCAGACCTTCACGCCGATCCGGCCGAAGGTGGTCTTGGCCTCGAAGAAGCCGTAGTCGACGTTCGCGCGGAGGGTGTGCAGGGGCACCCGGCCCTCGCGGTAGAACTCCGAGCGGGACATCTCGGCGCCGCCGAGACGGCCACCGCACTGGATCTTGATGCCCTTGGCGCCGGCCTTCATCGTCGACTGCATGCTCTTGCGCATGGCGCGACGGAAGGAGACGCGGGACGACAGCTGCTCGGCGACGGCCTGGGCCACGAGCTGAGCATCGGTCTCGGGGTTCTTGACCTCGAGGATGTTCAGCTGGACCTGCTTGCCGGTCAGCTTCTCCAGCTCACCGCGGATGCGGTCGGCCTCGGCGCCGCGGCGGCCGATGACGATGCCCGGGCGAGCGGTGTGGATGTCGACGCGGACGCGCTCACGGGTGCGCTCGATCTCCACCTTGGAGATACCGGCGCGCTCCATGCCCTTCGTCATCATGCGACGAATGGCGACGTCTTCCTTGACGTAGTCCTTGTACAGCTTGTCGGCGTACCAGCGGGACTTGAAGTCCGTCGTCACGCCGAGCCGGAACCCGTGCGGGTTTACCTTCTGGCCCATTACCGGGTTCCTTCCTTGCTGCTGACGACCACGGTGATGTGGCTGGTCCGCTTGCGGATCCGGTAGGCACGGCCCTGGGCACGCGGACGGAACCGCTTCAGGGTCGGGCCCTCGTCGACGTACGCCTCGCTGATGAACAGCGTGGAGGCGTCCGTGTGGTCGTAGTTGTGCGCGGCATTGGCAATGGCGCTGTCCAGCACCTTGCCCACGGGCACGCTCGCGGCCTGCGGGGCGAAACGCAGGACCGCCTGAGCCTCCGTGGCATCCATGCCACGGATAAGGTCCACCACGCGGCGGGCCTTCATGGGCGTGACGCGGATGTACCGCGCCTGGGCCCTGGCTTCCATGGTTGTCCCTTCGGTGTCAGTCATAGTCTTCGCACTCCGGTCGATCAGCGACGACGCGACTTGCGGTCGTCCTTCTCGTGGCCGCGGAAGGTGCGGGTCGGCGCAAACTCGCCGAGCTTGTGGCCGACCATCGACTCGGTGACGAACACCGGGACGTGCTTGCGGCCGTCGTGCACCGCGATCGTGTGGCCGAGCATGGCCGGGACGATCATGGAGCGGCGGGACCAGGTCTTGATGACGTTCTTGGTGCCTGCTTCGTTCTGCGTGTCCACCTTCTTGGCGAGGTGGTCGTCGACGAAGGGCCCCTTCTTGAGACTGCGCGGCATCTAAACCCGCTCCTAGCGCTTCTTGTTCGTCTTGCGGCGGCGGACGATGTACTTGTTGCTGGCCTTCTTCGGCGAGCGAGTACGACCCTCCTTCTGGCCCCAGGGCGAGACCGGGTGGCGACCACCGGAGGTCTTGCCCTCACCACCACCGTGCGGGTGGTCGACCGGGTTCATCACGACACCACGCACGGTCGGGCGGACGCCCTTCCAGCGCATGCGGCCGGCCTTGCCCCAGTTGATGTTCGACTGCTCGGCGTTGCCGACCTCGCCGACGGTGGCGCGGCAGCGCACGTCGACCAGGCGGATCTCACCGGACGGCATACGCAGGTGGGCCATGGAGCCCTCCCGCGCCAGCAGCTGCACGGAGGCACCCGCGGAACGGGCGAACTTCGCGCCGCCGCCGGGCCGCAGCTCGATGGCGTGGATGGTCGTACCGACCGGGATGTTGCGCAGCGGCAGGTTGTTGCCCGGCTTGATGTCGGCGCCAGCGCCGTTCTCGATCCGGTCACCCTGGGCCAGGCCACGCGGGGCGATGATGTAGCGCTTCTCGCCGTCTGCGTAGTGCAGCAGCGCGATGCGCGCGGTGCGGTTCGGGTCGTACTCGATGTGCGCGACCTTGGCCGGCACGCCGTCCTTGTCGTGACGACGGAAGTCGATCACGCGGTAGGCGCGCTTGTGGCCACCGCCCTGGTGGCGAACGGTCACACGACCGGCGTTGTTACGGCCGCCCTTGCTGTGCAGCGGGCGGACCAGCGACTTCTCCGGCGTGGACCGCGTGATCTCGACAAAGTCGGCGACGCTGGAGCCACGACGGCCCGGGGTCGTCGGCTTGTACTTGCGGATACCCATTTCTCAGTCCTCGTCCGATTCCGGACGACTCGAACTCCGTTAGGAGACCGGGCCGCCGAAGATGTCGATACGGTCGCCCTCGGCGAGGGTCACGATGGCGCGCTTGGTGTTGGCGCGCTTGCCGAAACCGGTACGGGTGCGCTTGCGCTTGCCCTGCCGGTTGATCGTGTTGACCCCGGTGACCTTGACCGAGAAGACCGCCTCGACGGCCTGCTTGATCTGGGTCTTGTTCGCGCCGGGCGCGACGATGAACGTGTACTTGTTCTCGTCCAGCAGCGCGTAGCTCTTCTCGGAAACCACCGGCTTGACGAGCACGTCACGCGGGTCCGTGAAGGTCTTGCTGGTGACGACGGCCTCAGTCATCAGGCGTCGCTCCCTTCGGTCTCAGCGTTGGCCTTGGGGCCGGACACGAAGGACTCGAAGGCGGCCTTGGTGAAGACCACGTCGTCGGAGACGAGCACGTCGTACGTGTTCAGCTGGCCCGGCTCCAGGATGTGGACCTGGGGCAGGTTGCGGGCGGACAGCCACGCGGCCTCGTCGGAGCGCTCGGCGACCAGGAGCAGGTTCTTGCGCTCGCTGATCTTGCCGAACAGGCCCTTGGCGGCCTTGGTGGAAACCGCGCCGTCGACCACGTCGGAGACGACGTGGATACGGCTGTGGCGGGCCCGGTCGGAGAGGGCACCGCGCAGCGCGGCGGCCTTCATCTTCTTCGGGGTCCGCTGGCTGTAGTCACGCGGCACGGGGCCGTGGACCACGCCACCGCCGGCGAACTGCGGCGCACGGGTCGAACCCTGGCGCGCGCGGCCGGTGCCCTTCTGGCGGTACGGCTTCTTGCCACCGCCGCGGACCTCGCCGCGGGTCTTGGTCTTGTGCGTGCCCTGACGGGCCGCGGCCAGCTGCGCGACAACGACCTGGTGGATCAGCGGAACGCTGACCTTGGCGTCGAAGATCTCCGCGGGGAGCTCGACGGTCCCGGCCTTGTCGCCTGCCGGCGAAAGGATGTCAATGGTGCTCATCGGTTACCTCAGGCCCCCTTGGCCGCGGTACGGACCAGGACGAGGCCGCCGTTCGGACCAGGAACTGCGCCCTTGATGAGCAGCAGGCCCTTCTCCGCGTCAACGGCGTGGACGGTCAGGTTCTGGGTGGTGACCCGCTCATTGCCCATACGGCCGGCCATCCGCATGCCCTTGAACACGCGGCCCGGGGTGGCGCAGCCACCGATGGAACCGGGCTTGCGGTGCACGCGGTGGGCACCGTGGGACGCCTTGCCGCCGCCGAAGCCGTGACGCTTCATGACACCGGCCGTGCCCTTGCCCTTGCTCTTGCCGGTCACGTCCACCTTGACGCCGGACTCGAAGGTCTCGGCGGTCAGCTCCTGGCCGAGGGTGTACTCGGACGCATCCGACGTACGGACCTCGACGAGGTGGCGACGGGGGGTGACGTCGGCCTTCGCGAAGTGGCCCTTGAGGGGCTTGTTCACCTTGCGCGGGTCGATCTCGCCGAAGGCGATCTGGACGGAGTCGTAGCCGTCCTGGTCATTGGTGCGCACCTGGGTAACGACGCAGGGGCCGGCCTTCACCACGGTCACCGGGACGACACGGTTGTTCTCGTCCCAGACCTGGGTCATGCCGAGCTTCTCGCCCAGGATGCCCTTGATCTGCTTAGCCATCTCTTCCGCGCCTCTCAGAGCTTGATCTCGATGTCGACGCCGGCCGGAAGGTCCAGGCGCATCAGCGAGTCAACGGTCTTGGGCGTCGGGTCGAGGATGTCGATCAGGCGCTTGTGCGTGCGCATCTCGAAGTGCTCGCGCGAGTCCTTGTACTTGTGCGGCGACTTGATGACGCAGTACACGTTCTTTTCAGTGGGCAGCGGCACCGGGCCCGCGACCGACGCACCAGTGCGGGTCACCGTCTCGACGATCTTCTTCGCCGAGGAGTCGATGACCTCGTGGTCGTAGGCCTTGAGCCGGATGCGGATCTTCTGTCCCGCCATGGCTACTTCGTAGTCCTGTCTCTCGTAACGCTCTGGGACCCGGTGAGTTCGCGTTCCTCTCCGACCCACGCGGTCGGGCGTGTCGCGCCCCTTCTCGTAGATCTCCACACGGGAGATCCTTCAAGAAGGAGAAAGTGGGGGAAGAACACCCACCGGGTGCCTGGCCGAGGCACCCCGCTGACGCTTCCCGGAAGATTCCCGTACTTCCGCCCCTCAGAAGGGACGACGAATACCTGGGACTCGCTTCCGGTCCCCCCGGCGGGAGGCGCGCAGCATCGGCACTCAACCGAGCAACCTGGACAGTGTGCCATACGCGGGATGCGTAAGGCCAATCGAGGGCCAACTGTCAAGAAGCCCCGCCCACCTGATGGTGAGCGGGGCTTCCTGACTGTGCTATCCCGGGGGCAACCCCCGGACCCCCGGCCGAAGGCCGGGAGCTACCGGGTCGACCGGATCAGCAATTACTTGTTGATCTTGGTGACCTGGCCGGCGCCGACGGTCCGGCCACCCTCACGGATGGCGAACTTCAGGCCCTCCTCCATGGCGACCGGCTGGATCAGCTGGACCGACATCTCGGTGTTGTCGCCCGGCATGACCATCTCGGTGCCCTCGGGGAGGGTCACGACGCCGGTCACGTCCGTGGTACGGAAGTAGAACTGCGGGCGGTAGTTGTTGAAGAACGGGGTGTGGCGGCCACCCTCGTCCTTCGACAGGATGTACGCCTGCGCCTCGAACTCCGTGTGCGGGGTGACCGAGCCCGGCTTGATGATGACCTGGCCGCGCTCGACGTCCTCGCGCTTGATGCCGCGGAGCAGCAGACCGACGTTCTCACCGGCCTGGCCCTCGTCGAGCAGCTTGCGGAACATCTCGATGCCGGTGACCGTGGTGGAGGTCTTCTCCTGCTTGATACCGATGATGTCCACGGTCTCGTTGACCTTGAGGACACCGCGCTCGATACGGCCGGTGACGACGGTGCCACGACCGGTGATCGTGAAGACGTCCTCGATCGGCATCAGGAACGGCTTTTTGGCGTCGCGCTCCGGCTGCGGGATCGACTCGTCGACCGCGTGCATCAGCTTGAGGACGGACTCGCCCCACTCCTTGTCGCCCTCGAGGGCCTTCAGAGCGGAGACCTTGACGACCGGAACCTCGTCGCCCGGGAACTCGTACTCGGAGAGGAGCTCACGGACCTCGAGCTCGACGAGCTCCAGGATCTCCTCGTCGTCCACCATGTCGGCCTTGTTCAGGGCGACAACGATGTAGGGAACGCCGACCTGGCGGGCCAGGAGCACGTGCTCCTTGGTCTGCGGCATCGGGCCGTCGGTCGCGGCGACCACGAGGATGGCGCCGTCCATCTGCGCCGCACCCGTGATCATGTTCTTGATGTAGTCCGCGTGACCGGGGCAGTCGACGTGCGCGTAGTGACGCGACTCGGTCTGGTACTCGACGTGCGCGATGGAGATGGTGATACCGCGCTGGCGCTCCTCAGGAGCCTTGTCGATCTGGTCGAAGGCCGAGGCCTCGTTCAGGTCCGGGTACGCGTCGTGCAGCACCTTGGTAATGGCGGCCGTGAGGGTCGTCTTACCGTGGTCAATGTGACCGATGGTGCCGATGTTGACGTGCGGCTTAGTCCGCTCGAACTTCGCCTTCGCCACTGGGGTCCTCCTGTGGAGTGGTTCTGTACGCCTTACTCATCGGCGCCAGGTGATCTTTGCTGGGGTGCCGGCTGCCGGGGCATCCTCACGGATCGCGGGGAATGCCCCAGCAGACGGTGTCAAGCCTAAAGCGTGTTCCGACTCTCGGGAGACGGAGCTACTCGCCCTTGGCCTTCGCGATGATCTCCTCGGCGACGTTCCGCGGAACCTCGGCGTAGGAGTCGAACTGCATCGAGTAGCTTGCGCGACCCGACGTCTTGCTGCGGAGGTCTCCGACGTAGCCGAACATCTCCGAGAGCGGAACCAGGCCCGTGACGAGCTTGGCGCCGGCGCGGTCCTCCATGGACTGGATCTGCCCACGGCGGGAGTTGATGTCGCCGATCACATCGCCCATGTAGTCCTCGGGCGTGGTGACCTCGACCTTCATCATTGGCTCGAGCAGGGCCGGGCTGGCCTTGCGGGCGGCCTCCTTGAAGGCCATCGAACCGGCGATCTTGAAGGCCATTTCCGACGAGTCGACCTCGTGGAAGGCACCGTCGAGAAGGATGACCTTGACGCCCGTGAGCGGGTAGCCGGCGAGGACACCGAACTCCATGGCCTCCTGGCAACCGGCGTCCACGGACGGGATGTACTCCCGCGGGATGCGGCCACCGGTGACCTTGTTCTCGAACTCGTAGCCATCGCCTTCGAGCGGCTCGAGGGCGATCTGGACCTTCGCGAACTGACCGGAACCACCGGTCTGCTTCTTGTGCGTGTAGTCCAGGCGCTCGACCGGCTTGCGCAGCGTCTCGCGGTACGCGACCTGCGGCTTGCCGACGTTGGCCTCGACCCGGAACTCACGCTTCATACGGTCGACCAGCACGTCGAGGTGCAGCTCGCCCATACCCGCGATGATGGTCTGGCCGGTCTCCTCGTCGGTGTGCACCTGGAACGAGGGGTCCTCTTCGGCGAGGCGCTGGATGGCGACACCCAGCTTCTCCTGGTCGCCCTTGGACTTGGGCTCGATGGCGACCTGGATGACCGGGGCCGGGAACTCCATCGACTCCAGGATCACCGGAGCGCTCGCGTCGCAGAGGGTCTCACCGGTGGTGGTCTGCTTCAGACCCATGACGGCGACGATGTCACCGGCACCCACCGACTCGATCTCCTCACGCTTGTTCGCGTGCATCCGGTAGATCTTGCCGATGCGCTCCTTCTTGCCCTTCACCGAGTTCTGCACCTGCGTGCCGGCCACGAGGCGGCCCGAGTACACCCGGATGAAGGTGAGCTTGCCCAGGTGGGGGTCGCTCGCGATCTTGAACGCCAGGGCGGACAGCGGCTCGTCCTCGGACGGCCGGCGCTTGACGATCTCCTCCGGGTCGTTGACCGCGTGGCCCTCGATGGCCTCGACGTCCAGCGGGGAGGGGAGGTAGCGCACGACCGCGTCGAGCAGGGGCTGCACGCCCTTGTTCTTGAACGCGGTACCGCAGAACACCGGGGTGACGGTGGTGTTCTCGGCCTTGCCGGAAGCGATCGTGATACGGCGGATCGCCGCGTACAGCTGCTCCTCGGTGGGCTCCTGGCCCTCCAGGTACAGCTCCATGATCTCTTCGTCGTTCTCGGCGACGACCTCGAGCAGCTTGCCGCGCCACTCGTCGGCGGCCTCGGCGTGGGTGGCCGGGATGTCGACGGTGTCGTACATCTCGCCCTTGGCGGCCTCGGCCGACCAGACCAGGGCCTTCATCTTCACGAGGTCGACGACGCCCTTGAAGTCCGCCTCGGTACCGATCGGCAGCTGCATGACGATCGGCACCGCGCCGAGGCGGTCGGTGATCATGTCGACGCAGCGGTGGAACTCGGCACCGGTGCGGTCGAGCTTGTTGACGAAGCAGATACGCGGCACGCCGTAGCGGTCCGCCTGACGCCAGACGGTCTCCGACTGCGGCTCGACACCGGCGACGCCGTCGAACACCGTCACCGCACCGTCCAGGACGCGCAGCGAGCGCTCCACCTCGACCGTGAAGTCGACGTGACCCGGGGTGTCGATGATGTTGATGGTGTTGTCGACGTTCTCCAGCGGCCAGTGGCAGGTCGTCGCGGCAGACGTGATCGTGATGCCGCGCTCCTGCTCCTGCTCCATCCAGTCCATCGTGGCAGCGCCGTCGTGGACCTCACCGATCTTGTACGAAACACCGGTGTAGAACAGGATCCGCTCGGTGGTGGTCGTCTTGCCCGCGTCGATGTGGGCCATGATCCCGATGTTGCGGACCTTGGCCAGGTCAAGCGAAGTGGTAGCCATAGTGGCTCAATCTTCTCTCGGTCTCGATGTGGGTTGCGACTACCAGCGGTAGTGCGCGAAGGCCTTGTTGGACTCGGCCATCTTGTGCGTGTCCTCACGCTTCTTGACCGAAGCGCCGAGGCCGTTGGAGGCGTCGAGCAGTTCGTTCATGAGGCGCTCGGTCATGGTCTTCTCGCGGCGGGCGCGGGAGTAGCCCACGAGCCAGCGGAGCGAGAGGGTGGCGGCGCGGCCGGGCTTGACCTCGACCGGGACCTGGTAGGTCGCGCCACCGACACGGCGGGACTTGACCTCAAGGGTCGGCTTGATGTTCTCCAGCGCGCGCTTCAGCGTGATGACCGGGTCGTTGCCGGTCTTCTCGCGCAGACCCTCCATGGCGCCGTAGACGATGCGCTCGGCGGTGGAGCGCTTGCCGTTCAGCAGAACCTTGTTGATGAGGGAGGTCACCAGAGGAGAGCCGTAGACCGGGTCGATGATGACCGGGCGCTTCGGGGCGGGGCCCTTACGAGGCATTCTTACTTCTCCTTCTTGGCGCCGTAGCGGCTGCGAGCCTGCTTGCGGTTCTTGACGCCCTGCGTGTCGAGGGAGCCGCGGATGATCTTGTACCGAACACCCGGCAGGTCCTTCACACGGCCGCCGCGCACGAGCACGATCGAGTGCTCCTGCAGGTTGTGGCCCTCACCCGGAATGTAAGCGGTGACCTCGATCCCGCTGGTCAGACGCACACGCGCGACCTTACGCAGGGCCGAGTTCGGCTTCTTCGGGGTGGTCGTGAACACACGCGTGCAGACGCCACGGCGCTGGGGGGAACCCTCGAGCGCGGGCGTCTTGTTCTTCTCGACCTTGTCCTGCCGGCCCTTGCGGACCAGCTGCTGGATCGTAGGCACCGTTTCTCCGGTTTCTGTGTGCCAGTCTCGGTAAAGCTAACCTGGAACATTCCCCGACCCACGAGGTCGGGTGTGTCGAATACTGCGGACCTGCCTCGCTGGAACGAGGGCGGCGGCAGATTGCGGTGTCAAAACCCGGCTTCCGCGCTGTCGGCACTCCCCGGCCGGAGATGGCGGGGGAAGGCACGCACGGCAGCCCAGGGACACCCCAGGCACAAGGTCAGAGCGTACCTACCGCATTGGCTGCGGTCAAAACAAATGCACACGCGAAGGACACGCCGGACTCCCCCGACGCTGCGGCCACCGTAGTGCGATCCACCGCCCTACGGAAGAAGGCACACAGCCCTCACGGCCGCACCGCGGCGACCAGCACCATCACCAGGATGAACAGCGCCCAGGCCCCGATCCCGAGCCAGCCCAGCACCAACCCGGCGACCGCCTGGCCGTCCCCGCGCTCACCGGTCCGCCGGATCTCGGCCCGCGCCTTGTGCCCCAGGATCACCGCCGGAATCGAGGTCGCTCCCCAGGTCACCGGCGCCAGCAGACCGCACACCAGCGAGCCGGTCGCGGAGCCGTTGGTGGGCTGCACCATCGGCATCTGCATCGGGAGGAACGTGGCCGGCACGGCCACCTGCCGCGGCGCGAACTGCGCCTGCGGCACCGGCCCTTGGGGCAGATCCGCGACCAGCATCTGCAACTCGGCGTGGGTCTGCGCCTGATACGCGCGCGCGATCCGCTGCTCGTACTCCGGCTGCCCGAGCCGGCCCTCCGCGAAGCCCGCCTTCAGGACATCGACCGCCCGCTCGCGATCGGCGTGCGAGGCACGCATGGCCGGCACCTGGTACGGATTCTGAGCAGGCTGTCCACCCTGCCACGGCTGGAACGCCATGTCGCGAACCTCCCCCCGCTCGACAGTTCTCCCCATCTTCTCATCACAGACGCAGCAATGGGAGGACGAGTTCCCTCGGCAGCACCGGAGGCCGAACGCCGCAGGGCGGCCACCCCGGAGGGTGGCCGCCCTGTTGCTGTTCCGCGGTGCGGGATTACTGGTTGTACGGACCGTAGTCGTAGTCCTCCAGCGGGACCGCCTGGCCGGAGCCGGTGCCGAAGGGCGAGTAGTCGATGTCGTCGTAACCGACGGCCGAGTACATCGCGGCCTTGGCCTCCTCGGTGGGCTCGACCCGGATGTTGCGGTAGCGGGACAGGCCCGTACCGGCCGGGATGAGCTTACCGATGATGACGTTCTCCTTGAGGCCGATCAGGGAGTCGGACTTGGCGTTGATCGCCGCGTCCGTCAGGACCCTGGTCGTCTCCTGGAAGGACGCCGCCGACAGCCAGGACTCGGTGGCCAGCGAAGCCTTGGTGATACCCATCAGCTGCGGACGGCCGGAGGCCGGGTGGCCGCCTTCCGCCACCACACGACGGTTCTCGCCCTCGAACTTCGTGCGCTCCACGAGCTCGCCCGGCAGCAGCTCCGCGTCGCCGGACTCGATGATCGTCACGCGGCGCAGCATCTGCCGGATGATGATCTCGATGTGCTTGTCGTGGATCGCCACGCCCTGGCTGTTGTAGACCTTCTGGACCTCGCCGACCAGGTGGACCTGGACGGCGCGCTGGCCGAGGATCCGCAGCACGTCGTGCGGGTTGATCGCGCCGACGGTCAGCGGCTGACCGACCTGGACGTGGTCGCCCTCGCCCACCAGCATCCGGGCGCGCTTGGAGACGCCGTACGACGTCTCGTCGCTGCCGTCGTCCGGCGTGACGATGACCTTCTTGGTCTTCTCGGTCTCCTCGATCCGGACGCGGCCGGCCGCCTCCGAGATCGGGGCGACGCCCTTGGGCGTACGGGCCTCGAAGAGCTCGACGACACGCGGCAGACCCAGGGTGATGTCGTCACCGGCCACACCACCGGTGTGGAAGGTACGCATCGTCAGCTGGGTGCCGGGCTCACCGATGGACTGGGCGGCGATGATGCCGACCGCCTCACCGATGTCGACCAGCTTGCCGGTGGCCAGCGAACGGCCGTAGCAGAAGGCGCAGGTACCGACCGCGGACTCGCAGGTCAGGACCGAACGGGTCTTGACCTCCTCGACGCCGTGCGCGACCAGCTGGTCGATGAGCACGTCACCGAGGTCGACGTTGGCCGGGGCGACGACCTTGCCGTCGACGACGACGTCCTCGGCCAGCATCCGCGCGTACACGGAGGACTCGACGTCGTCCGCCTTGCGCAGTACGCCGTCGGCGCCCTTCGCGGCGATCCGCAGCTTGAGACCGCGCTCGGTGCCGCAGTCCTCCTCGCGGATGATGACGTCCTGGGAGACGTCGACCAGACGACGGGTGAGGTAACCCGAGTCGGCGGTACGCAGGGCGGTGTCCGCCAGACCCTTACGGGCACCGTGCGTGGAGATGAAGTACTCCAGCACGGAGAGACCCTCACGGAACGACGCCTTGATGGGCCGCGGAATGGTCTCGTTCTTGGCGTTGGACACCAGACCACGCATACCCGCGATCTGACGCATCTGCATCATGTTTCCGCGAGCACCGGAGTCCACCATCATGAAGATGGGGTTGGTCTTCGGGAAGTTCTCGTTCATCGCCTCGGCAACCTCGTTGGTCGCCTTGGTCCAGATGTTGATGAGCTCCTGCGTGCGCTCGTCCTTGGTGATCAGACCGCGCTCGTACTGCTTCTGGACCTTCTCGTCCTGGGCCTCGTAGCCCGCGACGATCCCCTTCTTGGCCTCCGGCACGACGATGTCGGAGACGGCGACGGTGACGCCGGAACGGGTGGCCCAGTGGAAGCCGGCCGCCTTCAGGTTGTCGAGCGTCGCCGCCACGATGACCTTCGGGTAGCGCTCCGCCAGGTCGTTGACGATCGCGGAGAGCTGCTTCTTGCCCACCGAGTAGTCGACGAACGGGTAGTCCTCGGGCAGCAGCTCGTTGAAGAGCGCGCGGCCCAGGGTGGTGCGCAGCCGGAAGCTGTCGCCCTGCTGCCACTCGCCCGCGACGGAGGTGTCGGCCGCACCCTCCTCCGTGACCGGCGGGGTCCAGCCGCGGGGCGGAACCGTACCGATCGGGAAGCGGATGTCGACCTTGGCCTGGAGCGAGAGCTCGCGGGCGTCGAAGGCCATGATCGCCTCGGCGACCGAGCCGAAGGCCCGGCCCTCGCCCTTGACCTCGCGCTCCTCCTCGTCCGTGGTGAGGAAGAAGAGGCCGAGCACCATGTCCTGGGTCGGCATGGTGACCGGACGGCCGTCGGCCGGCTTGAGGATGTTGTTCGAGGACAGCATCAGGATGCGGGCCTCGGCCTGGGCCTCCGCGGACAGCGGCAGGTGCACGGCCATCTGGTCACCGTCGAAGTCCGCGTTGAACGCGGTGCAGACGAGCGGGTGGATCTGGATGGCCTTGCCCTCGACCAGCTGCGGCTCGAACGCCTGGATACCGAGGCGGTGCAGGGTGGGCGCACGGTTCAGCAGCACCGGGTGCTCGGCGATGACCTCTTCGAGGACGTCGTACACGACGGTGCGGCCACGCTCGACCATGCGCTTCGCGCTCTTGATGTTCTGCGCGTGGTTGAGGTCCACCAGGCGCTTCATCACGAAGGGCTTGAAGAGCTCCAGCGCCATGGCCTTCGGCAGACCGCACTGGTGCAGCTTGAGCTGCGGGCCGACGACGATGACGGAACGGGCCGAGTAGTCGACGCGCTTACCGAGCAGGTTCTGACGGAAGCGGCCCTGCTTGCCCTTGAGCATGTCGGACAGCGACTTCAGCGGACGGTTGCCGGGGCCCGTCACCGGGCGGCCACGGCGGCCGTTGTCGAAGAGCGCGTCCACGGCCTCCTGGAGCATGCGCTTCTCGTTGTTCACGATGATCTCGGGTGCGCCGAGGTCGAGAAGCCGCTTGAGGCGGTTGTTGCGGTTGATGACGCGGCGGTACAGGTCGTTCAGGTCGGAGGTCGCGAAGCGGCCACCGTCCAGCTGCACCATCGGACGCAGGTCCGGCGGGATCACCGGGATGCAGTCCAGCACCATGCCCTTGGGGCTGTTGCGGGTCTGCAGGAAGGCGGAGACGACCTTCAGGCGCTTGAGCGCACGGGTCTTCTTCTGGCCCTTGCCGGTCCGGATGATCTCGCGGAGGCGCTCGGCCTCCTCCTCCAGGTCGAAGGTCTCCAGGCGCTTCTGCAGCGCAGCGGCGCCCATGGAGCCGTCGAAGTACGTGCCGAAGCGGTCACGCAGCTCGCGGTAGAGGAGCTCGTCGCCCTCCAGGTCCTGGACCTTGAGGTTCTTGAAGCGGTTCCAGACCTCGTCGAGGCGGTCGATCTCGCGCTGCGCACGGTCGCGCAGCTGCTTCATCTCACGCTCGGCGCCCTCGCGCACCTTGCGGCGCACGTCCGCCTTGGCGCCCTCGGCCTCCAGCTCGGCCAGGTCGGTCTCGAGCTTCTTGGCGCGGGCCTCCAGGTCGGAGTCGCGGCGCTGCTCGATCTGCTGGCGCTCGACGGAGACATGGGCCTCCAGCGAGGGCAGGTCGCGCGTACGGCGCTCCTCGTCCACCCACGTGATCATGTAGGCGGCGAAGTAGATGACCTTCTCGAGGTCCTTGGGGGCGAGGTCCAGCAGGTAGCCCAGCCGGCTCGGCACACCCTTGAAGTACCAGATGTGGGTAACGGGAGCGGCCAGCTCGATGTGGCCCATCCGCTCACGGCGCACCTTGGCGCGAGTGACCTCGACGCCGCAGCGCTCGCAGATGATGCCCTTGAAGCGGACGCGCTTGTACTTACCGCAGTAGCACTCCCAGTCCCGGGTCGGACCGAAGATCTTCTCGCAGAAGAGTCCGTCCTTCTCGGGCTTGAGGGTGCGGTAGTTGATGGTCTCCGGCTTCTTGACCTCACCGTGGGACCACTGACGGATGTCGTCAGCGGTGGCGAGGCCGATCCGCAGCTCGTCGAAGAAGTTGACGTCGAGCACTATGCGTCAATCCCTCTCAGGGTCGTGTCTCTATGGTCTGAACGGGGTCCGGGGAGGGGCCGGGAGCTCCTGGGGCAGAAGCTCCCGGCCAGACCCGTCAGACCTCTTCGACGCTGCTCGGCTCGCGCCGGGACAGGTCGATGCCGAGCTCCTCCGCAGCGCGGAAGACGTCCTCGTCGGTGTCGCGCATCTCGATGGACATGCCGTCCGAGGACAGCACCTCCACGTTGAGGCACAGGGACTGCATCTCCTTGATGAGCACCTTGAAGGACTCGGGGATGCCGGGCTCGGGGATGTTCTCGCCCTTGACGATGGCCTCGTAGACCTTCACGCGGCCGGTCACGTCGTCGGACTTGATCGTCAGCAGCTCCTGGAGGGCGTACGCGGCGCCGTAAGCCTCCAGCGCCCACACCTCCATCTCACCGAACCGCTGGCCACCGAACTGGGCCTTACCACCCAGCGGCTGCTGGGTGATCATCGAGTACGGACCGGTCGAGCGGGCGTGCAGCTTGTCGTCGACCAGGTGGTGCAGCTTGAGGATGTACATGTACCCGACCGAGATCGGGTCCGGGAACGGCTCGCCGGAGCGGCCGTCGAACAGCTGGGCCTTGCCGGAGCCCTTGACCATCCGCTCGCCGTCGCGGTTGGGGAGCGTCGAGTCGAAGAGACCCGCGAGCTCGTCCTCGCGCGCACCGTCGAAGACCGGGGTCGCGACGTTGGTGCGCGGTGCGACGTCGTCGGCACCGATCGCCTGGAGCCGCTGCTGCCACTCCTCGGAGCCCTCGACCTTCCAGCCCTGGCTGGCGAGCCAGCCGAGGTGGATCTCCAGGACCTGTCCCGGGTTCATTCGGGACGGGACACCCAGCGGGTTGAGGATGATGTCGACCGGGGTGCCGTCCTCCAGGAACGGCATGTCCTCGACCGGCAGGATCTTCGAGATGACGCCCTTGTTGCCGTGGCGGCCGGCGAGCTTGTCACCGTCGGTGATCTTGCGCTTCTGCGCGACGTAGACGCGGACCAGCTGGTTCACGCCCGGGGGCAGCTCGTCGCCCTCCTCGCGGTCGAAGACGCGGACGCCGATGACCTTGCCGATCTCACCGTGCGGCACCTTCAGCGAGGTGTCGCGCACCTCGCGCGCCTTCTCGCCGAAGATCGCGCGGAGCAGGCGCTCCTCGGGGGTCAGCTCGGTCTCACCCTTGGGCGTCACCTTGCCGACGAGGATGTCGCCGGCGACGACCTCGGCACCGATCCGGATGATGCCGCGCTCGTCGAGGTCGGAGAGGACCTCCTCGGAGACGTTCGGGATGTCCCGGGTGATCTCCTCGGGGCCCAGCTTGGTGTCACGGGCGTCGACCTCGTGCTCCTCGATGTGGATCGAGGAGAGGACGTCGTCCTGCACGAGGCGCTGCGACAGGATGATCGCGTCCTCGTAGTTGTGGCCCTCCCACGGCATGAACGCGACGAGCAGGTTCTTGCCGAGCGCCATCTCGCCCTGGTCCGTGGACGGACCGTCGGCGAGGACCTGGCCCTCGACGACCCGCGCGCCCTCGTCCACGACGACCTTCTGGTTGAAGGAGGTGCCCTGGTTGGAGCGGGTGAACTTGGCGACGCGGTACGTGGTGTACGTGCCGTCGTCGTTGGCGACGGTGATGTAGTCCGCGGAGACCTCCTGGACCACACCGTCCTTCTCGGCCTTGATGACGTCGCCGGCGTCGACCGCGCAGCGGTACTCCATGCCGGTGCCGACCAGCGGCGACTCCGCCTTGATCAGCGGAACGGCCTGGCGCATCATGTTCGATCCCATGAGCGCGCGGTTGGCGTCGTCGTGCTCGAGGAACGGGATCATGGCGGTCGCGGCCGACACCATCTGGCGCGGCGAGACGTCCATGAAGTCCACCTCGTCGGCGGGGACGAGGTCGACCTCGCCGCCACGGCGGCGGACCAGCACACGCTGCTCGGCGAAACGCATGTCGTCGGTCAGCTTCGCGTTCGCCTGGGCGATCAGGAAGCGGTCCTCCTCGTCAGCGGTGAGGTAGTCCACCTCCTCCGTGACCTGGCCGTCGACGACCTTGCGGTACGGCGTCTCGATGAAGCCGAAGACGTTGACCCGGCCGTACGAGGCGAGCGAACCGATCAGACCGATGTTCGGGCCTTCGGGCGTCTCGATCGGGCACATGCGGCCGTAGTGCGAGGGGTGCACGTCACGGACGTCCAGACCGGCCCGCTCACGGGAGAGACCACCCGGGCCCAGCGCCGACAGGCGGCGCTTGTGGGTCAGACCCGACAGCGGGTTGGTCTGGTCCATGAACTGGGACAGCTGGCTGGTGCCGAAGAACTCCTTGATGGAGGCGACGACCGGCCGGATGTTGATCAGGGTCTGCGGCGTGATCGCCTCGACGTCCTGGGTGGTCATGCGCTCACGCACGACGCGCTCCATACGGGCGAGGCCCGTACGGACCTGGTTCTGGATCAGCTCGCCGACGTTGCGCAGGCGGCGGTTGCCGAAGTGGTCGATGTCGTCGGTCTCGACAACGATGGTGTTGCCGTTCTCGCCGATCGTCTCGGTCTCGCCGGCGTGCAGCTTGACCAGGTACTTGATCGTGGCGATGACGTCATCGGTGGTCAGCACGCCGGCGTCCAGCGGCTCGTCGCCGCCGAGCTTCTTGTTGACCTTGTAGCGGCCGACCTTGGCGAGGTCGTAGCGCTTGGGGTTGAAGTAGAGGTTCTCCAGCAGCGTCTGCGCGGCCTCGCGGGTCGGCGGCTCGCCCGGACGCAGCTTGCGGTAGATGTCGAGCAGCGCGTCGTCCTGGCCCTGGGTGTGGTCCTTCTCCAGGGTGGCGCGCATCGACTCGTACTCGCCGAACTCCTCCAGGATCTGCTCGGTCGTCCAACCGAGCGCCTTGAGCAGGACGGTCACGGACTGCTTGCGCTTGCGGTCGATACGCACACCGACCATGTCGCGCTTGTCGATCTCCATCTCCAGCCAGGCACCCCGGGACGGGATGATCTTGGCGGAGAAGATGTCCTTGTCGGACGTCTTGTCGATCGAGCTGTCGAAGTAGACGCCCGGCGAGCGGACCAGCTGCGAGACGACGACACGCTCGGTGCCGTTGATGCAGAAGGTGCCCTTGGGGGTCATGAGCGGGAAGTCGCCCATGAAGACCGTCTGGGACTTGATCTCGCCGGTCTCGTTGTTGGTGAACTCGGCGGTGACGAACAGCGGAGCCGCGTACGTGAAGTCGCGCTCCTTGCACTCGTCGATGGAGTTCTTCGGGGGCTCGAAGCGGTGGTCGCGGAACGTCAGCGACATCGACCCGGAGAAGTCTTCGATCGGGGAGATCTCTTCAAAGATCTCTTCGAGACCGGACTTGGTGGGTACTTCCTGCCCACTCTCCAGCGCAGCCTCGACGCGACCCTTCCATGCGGCATTGCCGAGCAGCCAGTCGAAGCTTTCGGTCTGCAGCGCAAGGAGGTTCGGAACCCCGAGGGGCTCCTTGATCTTCGCAAAAGAGATGCGCAGCGGGGCGGTGCTGTCGCCGTTGTTCGTATTGGCAGTCGAGGCGTTGCGCGAGGCGGCCAAGAGGGGGTCCTTCCGAGGGCTCGGACTCACTACGCGCGTACCGGTCCCGAATCGAGCAGACTGAGGGAAAGCCCAGGTCAGGGCGGTTCATTCAGCTTTGCTCGGGCTCGGGTATGCCCCTGGTGACGGGCAGGGAGCAGCTAACAGGCAGCGCAAAGGGTCAGTGTAGCCACTTGGCACACTGATGTCCAGAGCGAGTTTCCGGAGACCGGCACAGCACCGTGATACCGATCTTCTCCCTCCGGGAGGTCGTGCCCTCCGAACCGGAGGGACCCCTCGTTGTTCTTCTCTACGCCCAATGCCCTGCGCCTGCCGAAAGCCCTGCGCCAGTGGCGCACACCGATGCTTCCCTCTTCGTCGGCGATCCATGCCTCGAACCCTGGATCGCTTCTGCGTCGCGTCCCGAGAATTGCGCGCCGCGTCCGGTTCGTCAAGGCCCCCCACCTCAGGGAGATCGTCACATGGAGGCACGTCCGGACGACGAAGATCACCATACTCGCACTCCGGCGCGAGGCAATGCAGCCGTGGCTTGCACGACGAAGGGCGACCACCCGCATGGGTGATCGCCCTTCGCTGTGTCCGTGTACGCCCTCAGGCGCTCAGGACGTGAGTCGGAGACTCACCGGGGTCACTTGACCTCGACGGAGGCGCCGGCGCCCTTGAGGGACTCGGCGGCCTTGTCCGCGGCCTCCTTGGAGACCTTCTCGAGGACCGGCTTCGGGGTGCCGTCGACGAGGTCCTTGGCCTCCTTCAGGCCCAGGGAGGTCAGCTCACGCACGACCTTGATGACCTGGATCTTCTTGTCGCCGGCGCCGGTGAGGATGACGTCGAACTCGTCCTTCTCCTCCTCGGCGGCGGCCGGGGCACCCGGGGCACCGGCGGCGGCGACGGCGACGGCCGGAGCGGCGGCGGTGACGTCGAACTTCTCCTCGAACGCCTTCACGAACTCGGAGAGCTCGATGAGGGTCATCTCCTCGAACTGCGCGAGCAGGTCTTCCTGGCTGAGCTTCGCCATGATGGGCGATCCTTCCACTAAATCGGCTGGTGCCGGATGTACATGTCGGCGGGCGTACGTTGGGCCCGCTTCGACCGTCGCGTCAGGCGGCGGTCAATGTGCGAGCCGAATTACTCGGCACCGCCCTGCTCGGCCTGCTTGGCACGAAGCGCCTCCGCGGTGCGGACGAACTTCGAGGGAAGCGCCTGGAAGAGCGCGGCAGTCTGGGACTGCTTGCCCTTCATGGCGCCCGCCAGCTTGGCGAGCAGAACCTCGCGGGACTCGAGGTCCGCAAGCTTCTTGAACTCGTCGGCGGACAGCGCCTTGCCGTCAAGGACACCGCCCTTGATGACGAGAGCGGGGTTCTCCTTGGCGAAGTCACGAAGACCCTTCGCCGCCGTGACCGGGTCACCGGTCACGAAGGCGACAGCGGTCGAGCCCTTGAGATGCTCGTCCAGCTCGATCCCGGCCTCCTTGGCCGCGATCTTGGTCAGCGTGTTCTTCACCACACGGTACTGAGCGTTCTCGCCGAGAGAACGGCGGAGCTCCTTGAGCTGCGCCACAGTCAGTCCGGTGTAAGAAGTCACAACAGCTGCGTTGGCGTCACGGAGCTTCTCCGTGATCTCCGCAACGGCTGCGTTCTTGTCAGACGTCGCCATGAGCCTCGGCCTCCTTCCGGGTGATGAGGACCGCGCAGAAGGGGCTGGGCAAAACAAACGCCCCGGCGCAGGCGCACGGGGCGATACTCGACCGGGCTCACACCCGGGAGATCTTCCTCATTCACCTGCGCAGGCCGTCCGCAGCTAGCGGATCCTTCGGCCACCACACGCCCGATACCGGACGCGCAGAGACAACCAGCGGTCTTTGGCTTCCGGGACACCGTACGGGAGCGGCCCGCGCTCAGGCAAATCGGCCGCGGTGGGACGTCGCGGACGCCCCACCGCGGGCTTCCTCGTCAGGCGCCGGGCAGCGTCGTGGTGTCGCTCGCCGGCGGCGGGGTCACCGAGACCTTGGTGCCGTAGGCCGAGTAGAAGACCGTCGAGTCCGACGCGGTCTTGCCGTCCAGCTGCTCACGCTTCTTCACGAGCAGGTTGTCCGGGCCGATCCACAGGTCGATGGTCTCCTTCGTCGCACCGGCCTGCTGCAGCTGCGCCTGCAACGCCTTCAGGTCGGACTCGCTGAGGCTCTTGGCCTGCATCTTGGCCATCTCGGCCACGTCGACCGTGCCGGTGTAGTGGGTCGCCTGCACGCCGCGGACGTCCTCCTTGCCGGCCTGCTGGACCTTGCCGGAGGCGATGAGCAGGTCCACCGACTTGACCGGGTCGTTGTTCTGCATCGCGTCCTTGAGCACGGCGCCGGCCGGGCTCTTCTTGGCCAGGGTGTCGTAGTCGGCCTTGATCCAGTTTTTGCCGCCCATGGGCATGCCCATGTTCATGTACATCGTCTGCGGCGTGTAGATCGCCTTCGTGGTCTTGCCGCCCAGGGGGCCGCCGGACTGGGTGATGTCGACGGTCATGTTGATGCCGTTCGACCAGTCCATCGCGCCCTTCATCGTGCGCGTGGACGGACCCGCCTTCTGCGTGCCGTCGATCTTCGCGGACTTCTTGCCGCTGGTCTGCTGCGAGGCCGTCTTCAGCGAGGCCAGCGCGGCCTCCAGCGGAGACTTCGCCCCTGCTGCGTCACTGCCGCCACTGCTGCCGCTGCCACCGCCGGCGCCGTTGTTGGTGCCGCCGCCCTTACAGGCGGTCAGACCGGCCAGCATGACAACTCCCGCCGCCACGGCGGCGGCTATACGCGTGCTGCGCACTTGAGGCTCCCCCTTTGATTCCTTGATGGACCTCGCAGGGGACTGTAGTGCAGGCCACCGACAGGGCTTCCGGCAGGCCCTGATATGAACGCGTCAGGCCCGCGACCGGGAACGCGTCAGGCCCCGCTCTCCGTACGGAAAGCGGGGCCTGACGGCATGAATCACACGCGGTGCGGCGCGTCGATCAGGGAGATCAGACGGCCTCCTCCTCAACGAGGAGGTTGCGGGTGCGGTTGGGGTCGACCGGGACGCCGGGGCCCATCGTGGTGGTGATGGTCGTCTTCTTGATGTAACGGCCCTTGGCGGCCGACGGCTTGAGACGGGTGATCTCCTCAAGCGCGGCGGCGTAGTTCTCCACCAGCTTGGCCTCGTCGAAGGAGACCTTGCCGATGATGAAGTGGAGGTTCGCGTGCTTGTCCACGCGGAACTCGATCTTGCCGCCCTTGATGTCGGTGACGGCCTTGGCGACGTCCGGGGTGACGGTGCCGGTCTTCGGGTTCGGCATCAGACCACGGGGACCGAGCACGCGGCCGAGGCGACCGACCTTGCCCATGAGGTCCGGGGTGGCGACGACGGCGTCGAAGTCCAGACGGCCCTTGGAGACCTCGTCGATCAGTTCGTCCGAGCCGACGATGTCGGCGCCGGCGGCTTCCGCTGCCGCAGCACGGTCACCGGTCGCGAAGACCAGGACCCGGGCGGTCTTACCGGTGCCGTGCGGGAGGTTCACGGTGCCACGGACCATCTGGTCGGCCTTGCGCGGGTCGACGCCCAGACGCATGGCGACCTCGACGGTCGCGTCGAACTTGACGGACGCGGTGTCCTTGGCGAGACGGACGGCCTCGAGCGGGGCGTACAGACGCTCCCGGTCGATCTTCGCGTCCGCGTTGCGAAGAGTCTTGCTGCGCTTCACTTCTGCTCCTGATGCAGTGGGGTGGAGTCGTGGTACGGACCAGCGCCTGGTCCTGCCACGGGGTGCCTTGTAGGGCTGGGGCTCAGCCCTCGACCGTGATGCCCATGGAACGGGCGGTGCCGGCGATGATCTTCGACGCGGCGTCCAGGTCGTTGGCGTTCAGGTCGGGCATCTTGGTGGTGGCGATCTCGCGGACCTGCGCCTCGGTGATCTTGGCGACCTTGGTCTTGTGCGGCTCGCCGGAGCCCTTCTCCACGCCCGCGGCCTTCAGGATGAGCTTCGCGGCCGGCGGGGTCTTGGTGACGAAGGTGAAGGAACGGTCTTCGTAGACCGTGATCTCCACCGGCACGACCATGCCACGCTGCGACTCGGTCGCGGCGTTGTAGGCCTTGCAGAACTCCATGATGTTGACGCCGTGCTGACCCAGCGCGGGGCCGACCGGCGGGGCCGGGTTCGCGGCACCGGCCTGGATCTGGAGCTTGATAAGCCCCGTGACCTTCTTCTTCTTGGGAGGCATGCTCTCTCCGGGTCCTAGTGAGAGGTGGTTCGCCCCGCAATCCGGTCATCCGGATGGAGGCATACCGCACAACGATAACGGGTATGGTCGCGCGGCCAAAAACCGAGAGGTCAGACCGGTGGTGTGCCGGTCTGACCTGGTCGGTGGCTGGTGCTCCGGAAGAACCTAGTTCTTCTGGATCTGGTCGAAGCTGAGCTCGACCGGGGTCTCGCGGCCGAAGATCTCGACCAGGCCCTTGACCTTCTTCGAGTCGGCGTTGATCTCGTTGATCGTCGCCTGGAGCGTGGCGAACGGGCCGTCGGTGACGGTGACCGAGTCGCCCACCTCGAAGTCCAGGACCTGGACCTCGACCTTGCGGGACGGCGCCGGCTTTTTCTCTCC
>NZ_KN708638.1:3703361-3782966 GCF_000805335.1 Streptomyces sp. CT34
CCTTGGCGGCCTTCTCCTCGGCCTCCGGGGCGAGCATCTTGACGATCTCGTCCAGGGTCAGCGGGTACGGGTCGTAGGCGTTGCCGACGAAGCCGGTGACGCCCGGCGTGTTGCGGACCACGCCCCAGGACTCGTTCGTCAGGTCCATGCGCACCAGCACATAGCCCGGGAGCTTGTTCTGGCGGACGGTGCGGCGGTCGCCGTTCTTGATCTGGACGACCTCTTCCTGCGGCACCTCGGCCTGGAAGATGTAGTCCTCGACGTTCAGCGAGACGGCGCGCTGTTCGAGGTTGGTCTTCACGCGGTTCTCGTAGCCCGCGTAGGTGTGGATGACGTACCACTCACCGGGCAGGCCACGCAGTTCGTCGCGGAGGGCGGCCACCGGGTCGACCGGCTCCTGCTCCTCGGCGGACTCGACGGCCTCGGCCTCGTCCTCGACGTGCACCGCGGCCTCCTCGGCGGGCTTGCCGGCCTCGGCTTCCTCGGCGTCGAGCTCGTCGATGACGTCGGCGCCCTCGATGATCTCGCGCTCGGTGTCGTTGCCCTCGACCTCGGCCGAGGCAGCCGCGTCAACGTCGGCCGCTGCCGTCTCGGCGGATTCGGCGGCGTCGTTCAGGTTCGGGTCAGACACGGTGGCTGCTTCTTCCTGGCTTCAAGGGGTTGAACATGCGAAATGGTGCCCGCGCAGGCGCCCCTCCGCGGGATCAGCCGAAGACGTACCCGACGGCTCGGTTGATTCCCAAGTCAATCACGGTTACGAGACCGATGATGATGACAACGAAGACGATCACCACACTGGTGTACGTCGACAGCTGGCTGCGCGTGGGCCAGACGACCTTACGGAGTTCCGCGATGACCTGGCGGTAGAAGAGCGCGAGCCGTGCGAAGGGGCCCTTCTTGCCGCGCTTGCCACCGCGGCGGGGCTTCTTCTGGGAATCCGTGGCGTCGTCCTCGGAACGACCACGCTCAGGCATGTCGATGGAGCCCAGGGCGTCCGTCACTCGTCCTCACCTGAATCCGGGTCGTGGCCGTGCCGCGCCCGGCCTGGCCGCACGGCGGTGCATTTCGTACGTACGCGTGCACGCACCTTGGTGACGAAGTGCGTGTAGCAGGGCCGGAGGGACTTGAACCCCCAACCGCTGGTTTTGGAGACCAGTGCTCTACCAATTGAGCTACGACCCTTTGTGGTTCCCCCAACCTACCGCATGCGGCCGACTGCACTAAGTTCGTGCGCCGCGGCGACCCGTCGGGAGCCAACGGTCAGCGAGTGTACGTGGTTCGGAGCCGGGCGTCGAACAGAAACGTCCCGGGTGGCGCCCGCAAACCCAGGTTCCGGGCCGGATAGCCGTCTGCGACGATGCCTGTATGAGCGCTGCCACTCCTTCCGTACCGTCCCCCGCCGACCGCCGGGTCTCCGCCCGCGTCGGTTCGATCTCCGAGTCCGCCACCCTCGCCGTCGACGCCAAGGCCAAGGCCCTCAAGGCCGCCGGGCGCCCGGTGATCGGCTTCGGCGCCGGTGAGCCCGACTTCCCCACGCCCGACTACATCGTCGAGGCGGCCGTCGAGGCGTGCCGGACCCCGAAGTACCACCGCTACACGCCGGCCGGCGGCCTCCCCGAGCTGAAGTCCGCGATCGCGGCGAAGACGCTGCGCGACTCCGGCTACGAGATCGAGGCCGCGAACGTGCTGGTGACGAACGGTGGCAAGCAGGCCATCTACGAGGCGTTCGCCGCCATCCTGGACCCGGGCGACGAGGTCATCGTGCCGGCGCCGTACTGGACCACCTACCCCGAGTCGATCCGGCTCGCGGGCGGTGTGCCGGTCGACGTGGTCGCCGACGAGACCACCGGCTACCGCGTGACGGTCGAGCAGCTGGAGGCGGCCCGCACCGAGCGCACCAAGGTCCTGCTGTTCGTCTCGCCGTCGAACCCGACCGGCGCGGTCTACCCCCGCGAGCAGGTCGAGGCGGTCGGCCGCTGGGCCGCCGAGCACGGCCTGTGGGTGCTGACCGACGAGATCTACGAGCACCTGGTCTACGGCGACGCGGAGTTCTCGTCGCTGCCGGTGGTCGTGCCGGAGCTGCGCGACAGGTGCATCGTCGTCAACGGCGTCGCGAAGACGTACGCGATGACCGGCTGGCGGGTGGGCTGGGCGATCGGCCCGAAGGACGTCGTCAAGGCCGCCACCAACCTCCAGTCGCACGCCACCTCCAACGTCTCCAACGTGTCGCAGGCGGCGGCCGTCGCGGCGGTCACCGGCGACCTCACGGCCGTCGAGGAGATGAAGGTGGCCTTCGACCGGCGCCGCAGGACCATCGTGCGGATGCTCAACGAGATCGACGGCGTGCTGTGCCCGGAGCCGGAGGGCGCGTTCTACGCGTACCCGTCGGTGAAGGGGCTGCTGGGCAAGGAGATCCGCGGCCGTCGCCCGCGGTCCAGCGTCGAGCTGGCCGAGCTGATCCTGGAGGAGGCGGAGGTCGCCGTCGTCCCGGGCGAGGCCTTCGGTACCCCCGGCTACCTGCGGCTTTCGTACGCGCTGGGCGACGAGGACCTGGTCGAGGGCGTCTCCCGGATCCAGAAGCTGCTGGCCGAGGCGAAGTAGCGCCGGCACCCGGGCGCGGGTGATGCGGGGCCGGAACATCTTCCGGCCCCGCACGCCTTTCCGGTGGTCGCTTCGTTCGGGGCAGGGCCTGTACCAGCGGTGCACGGGTGCGGCAGTATCTCCAGATGGAGCGTGTTCGTGATCTGCGTCAGTTGCCGAAGGCCCACCTGCACCTGCACTTCACCGGCTCGATGCGGCCGGCGACCCTGCTGGATCTCGCCGACAAGTACGGCGTCCACCTGCCCGACGCGCTCAGGGGCGGTGAGCCGCCCCGGCTGAGGGCCACGGACGAGCGCGGCTGGTTCCGCTTCCAGCGGCTCTACGACATCGCGCGGTCGTGCCTGCGGTCCCCCGAGGACATCCAGCGGCTGGTGCGCGAGGCCGCCGAGGAGGACGTCCGGGACGGGTCGCGCTGGCTGGAGATCCAGGTCGATCCGACCTCGTACGCACCGCGGCTGGGCGGGCTGATCCCGGCGCTGGAGGTCATCCTGGACGCGGTGCGCCGCGCCTCCCGCGACACCGGGCTGGGCATCCGCGTGCTGGTCGCCGCGAACCGCATGAAGCACCCCCTGGACGCCCGCACGCTGGCCCGGCTCGCGGTGCGCTACGCCGACCGCGGCGTGGTCGGCTTCGGGCTCTCCAACGACGAACGCCGGGGTCTCGCCCGGGACTTCGACCGGGCCTTCGCCATCGCCCGGGACGGCGGTCTGCTGGCGGCCCCGCACGGCGGCGAGCTGTCGGGGCCGGCGAGCGTACGGGACTGCCTGGACGATCTGCACGCCGCGCGGGTCGGGCACGGCGTACGGGCCGCGGAGGATCCCGTGCTGCTGCGGCGGCTGGCCGCGCGCGGGGTGACCTGCGAGGTGTGCCCGGCGTCGAACGTGGCGCTGGGCGTCTACGAGAAGCCGGAGGACGTGCCGCTGCGAACGTTCTACGAGGCGGGGGTGCCGATGGCGCTGGGCGCGGACGATCCGCTGCTGTTCGGCGCGCGGCTGGCCGCGCAGTACGAGATCGCCCGGAGCGCGCACGGCTTCACGGACGCCGAGCTGGCCGAGCTGGCCCGGCAGTCCGTACGCGCCTCCCGCGCCCCCCAGGACGTCCGGCAGCGGCTCCTGGCGGACGTCGACGCCTGGCTGGCCGCCCCGCCGTCGCAGGAGCCCTGAGGCGGGTGCGCGCGGTCCGCCCCGGCCGCTCCGCTACAGGCTGACGCCGACCGTCACCGGTTCGTTGACCAGGGTGATGCCGAAGGCGGCCCGGACGCCGTCGCGGACCTCGCGGGCCAGCGCGAGCAGGTCCTCGGTGGTGGCCTCGCCGCGGTTGGTCAGGGCGAGGGTGTGCTTGGTGGAGATCCGGGCGGGGCCGCTGCCGTAGCCCTTGGTGAAGCCGGCCCGGTCGATGAGCCAGGCCGCTGAGGTCTTCACCCGGCCGTCGCCGTCCGGGAAGGCGGGCGGCGCGGCGTCCGGGCCGAGGCGGTCCCGGACGCGCCGGAGGAAGGCGGCGTGCTCGGCCTCGGTGAGGATCGGGTTGGTGAAGAAGGAGCCGGCCGACCAGGTGTCGTGGTCCGCGGGGTCCAGCACCATGCCCTTGCCGGCGCGGAGCGCCAGCACGGTCTCCCGGGCGGTGGCGGCCGGGACCCGGTCTCCGGGCTCCACGCCGAGTGCGCGGGCCGTCTCGGCGTACTTCAGGGGCGCGGAGAGGCCGCCCGCGTCCTCCAGGGCGAAGCGCACCCGCAGGACGACGAACCGGTCGGGGTGCTGCTTGAAGCGGCTGTGGCGGTACGAGAAGGCGCACTCCTCGTTGGTGAGCGTGACCGTCTCGCCGGCCCGGCGGTCGTAGGCGACGACCTCGGTGATGGTGGCGGAGACGTCCTGGCCGTACGCGCCGACGTTCTGGATCGGGGTGGCGCCGGCCGAGCCGGGGATGCCGGCCAGGCACTCGATGCCCGCGAGTCCGGCCTCGACGGTGTGCGCGACGGCGTCGGACCAGTTCTCGCCGGCGGCCAGCTCCAGGTCCGTGCCGTCCAGCCGGAAACCGCGGGTGGCGATGTGCAGGGCGGTGCCGTCGAAGCCCTTGTCGGAGATGACGAGGTTGCTGCCGCCGCCGATGACCAGCAGCGGCGTGCCGGCGTCGTCGGCCGCGCGGACGGCCGCGATGACCTCCTCGTCCGTGGTGGCCGTGACGAGGCGGGTCGCCGGGCCGCCGAGCCGGAAGGTGGTCAGCGGGGCGAGGGGGGCGTTGTCTTCTGCGGTTTCTACGACTTCTGCGGTGTCTGCGACGTCCACGTGTTGTTCCTGCACGCGCCCCAGGGTACGGGGGCGGTCCGGCGGGGCCGGCCGGCCGCCCCTTCCGGCCGCCTCAGGCGAGGCGGACCACGGCGCGGGACATGCCCAGCACCTTCTGGCCCGCGCTCATCGCGAGCAGGTCGACGCGGACCGTGCGGGCGTCGTCGTCCAGCTTGGCGGCGACCTTGGCGCTGACCTCGATCAGCGCGCCGTTCTCGTCGTTGGGGACGACGACGGGCTTGGTGAAGCGCACGCCGTACTCCGCCACCGCGCCGGGGTCGCCGACCCAGTCGGTGACCACGCGGATCGCCGAGGCCATGGTGAACATGCCGTGGGCGATGACGTCCGGGAGGCCGACCTCCTTGGCGAACTTCTCGTTCCAGTGGATCGGGTTGAAGTCGCCGGAGGCGCCGGCGTACCGGACGAGCGTGGCGCGGCTCACGGGGAAGGACTGCGCCGGGAGTTCGGTGCCGACCTCGACGTCGTCGTAGGCAATCTTCGCGGTCATCTCACGCCTCCTCAGCGCGCCGGGCGACGAGTTTGGTGAATGCGGTCACAACGTGCTCGCCCGCCTCGTCGTGCACCTCGCCGCGGATGTCGACGATCTCGTTGCCGGCCATGGTCTTGACGGCCTCGATGGTGGAGGTGACGGTCAGCCGGTCCCCGGCGCGCACCGGCCGGTGGTAGGCGAACTTCTGGTCGCCGTGCACCACCCGGCTGTAATCCAGGCCCAGTTGCGGGTCCTCCACGACCTGTCCCGCGGCCTTGAACGTGATGGCGAACACAAAAGTCGGCGGCGCGATCACATCGGGGTGGCCCAGCGCCTTGGCGGCTTCGGTGTCGGTGTAAGCGGGGTTGGCGTCACCGATCGCCTCGGCGAATTCGCGGATCTTTTCCCGGCCGACCTCGTACGGGTCGGTGGGCGGGTACGTGCGTCCGACAAAAGACTGGTCGAGCGCCATGGGGCTCGCAACCTCCCTGTACTGATGGTGATAACGCCGTGAGGCCGCCCCCAGATTGGGGACGGCCTCACGGACTAGCCTGTGTTATCGCGTCTCGCGGTGCGCGGTGTGCGAGTTGCAACGGGGGCAGTGCTTCTTCATCTCAAGACGGTCCGGGTCGTTACGCCGGTTCTTCTTGGTGATGTAGTTCCGCTCCTTGCACTCCACGCAGGCCAGCGTGATCTTCGGGCGGACGTCGGTGGCAGCCACGTGAGTGCTCCTTGACGGACGGATGGACGAATCGAACGCATAGAAGAGTAGCCGATCGGAGGACCGACCCCACAATCGGCTACTGTCAGTAGCGGTGACCGGACTTGAACCGGTGACACAGCGATTATGAGCCGCTTGCTCTACCGACTGAGCTACACCGCTGTGATGTGAGAGTTCCTCGTCCGAGGACGAGGTCCCCCACACATCAGAGCCCCAATACGGAATCGAACCGTAGACCTTCTCCTTACCATGGAGACGCTCTGCCGACTGAGCTATTGGGGCGAGCGATGAAGACATTACACGGCCCGCCGCCAAACGTGAAATCCGTATCGGGGCCGCGCCCCAACGGCCTCGCGCACCACACCGGTACGACTATTTCGCGCCTGCGCGAAGCTCTCCGGACGGGAGCCTAGGCTCGGAAGAACGCTGCGTGATCTTGCACGCCGTGCCTTCGAGGAGCGCGATGTCCGACAGCAGTTCACCGCAGCCCCAGCCACAGCCGGGAAAGCCCGGAGGCGCCGGCCGGTACGCCAGGTCGGAAGCCGGCGCGCTCGTGCTGTGCGGGGCCCGGCTCGCCGACGGCCGCACCGTGGACGTACGGCTGGGCGGCGGGCGCATCGAGGCGGTGGGCACGGCCGGCAGCCTCGCCCCGCAGGGCGCCCGGGTGGACCTCGCCGGCTATCTGCTGCTCCCGGCTCCCGCGGAGCCGCACGCGCACTGCGACACCGCCCTGACGGCCGACTCCGACGGTCCCGCGTCCGACTCCTCCGAGGACGTCCAGCGCCGTACGACCGAGGCGGCGCTGCTCCAGCTCGGGCACGGGGCCACCGCCTCCCGGAGCCACGTCCGGATCGGCGACGTCCAGGGGCTGCGGTCGCTGGAGGCGGTGCTCCAGGCCCGCAGGTCGTTGCGCGGGCTGGCGGACCTGGCGGCGGTGGCGGTGCCGCGGGTGCTGACCGGGGTGGCCGGTGCGGACGGGCTGGCGATGCTGCACGACGCCGTCAAGATGGGCGCCACTGTCATCGGGGGCTGCCCGGACCTCGACCCCGATCCGGCCGGGTACGTCGAGACGGTCCTGGAGGTGGCCGGCGAGCACGGCTGCCCGGTGGACCTGCACACCGACGGGGACGACCCGGCGCGGCTGGCGCGCTTCGCGGCGATGTCCGGTGGGCTGCGGCCGGGGGTGGCCATCGGGCCGTGTGCCGGGATGGCGCGGATGCCGCGGAGTGTGGCGTCCCGGGTCGCGGAGCAGCTGGCCGCCGCGGACGTCGCGGTGGTGTGCCTGCCGCAGGGCGACTGCGCGGGCCTGGAGCGGTTCGGCTCGCGGGTGTCCCGGCCGGCTCCGGTACGGCTGCTGCGGGCGGCCGGCGTGCGGGTGGCGGCGGGCAGCGGGGCACTGCGGGACGTGGCGAACCCGGTGGGGCGCGGGGACCCGCTGGAGGCCGCGTATCTGCTGGCGTCCCTCGGGGAGGCCACGCCGGAGGCCGCGTACGAGACGGTGAGCGCGGCGGCGCGGGCGACGCTGGGGCTGCCGGAGGTGCGGGTGGAGGCGGGCTTCCCGGCGGAGCTGCTTGCGGTGCGCGGGGAGCGGATCGCCGGGGTGCTCTCGCTGGCGTACAGCCGGATCGTGGTGCACCGGGGGCGGGTGGTGGCGCGGACCAGCGCGGTGCGCGAGTACTGCGACTCGGCGGTGGACGTGGCGCTGGAGCTGCCGCGGCAGTCGCAGCGCTGAGGGCCGGGCGGGCGGCGGCCGGACGGGCTCGGCGCCGCACCGGCCGGTCCGTCGGTGCGGCGGGGCGGTTCGGCGTACCGTCGGCTTCATGCGCATTGTCATCGCAGGTGGACATGGTCAGATCGCGCTGCGGCTGGAGCGGTTGCTGCACGCGCGCGGGGACGAGGTCGCCGGGATCGTCCGGCGGCCGGAACAGGCCGGCGACTTGCTGGCCGCGGGTGCCGAGCCGGTCGTCTGCGACCTGGAGTCGGCGTCGGTGGCCGATGTCGCCCGGCATCTGGAGGGAGCGGACGCGGCGGTCTTCGCGGCGGGCGCCGGGCCGGGCAGCGGCGCCGAACGCAAGGACACCGTGGACCGGGGCGCCGCGGCGCTCTTCGCGGACGCGGCCGAGGCGGCCGGCGTCCGGCGCTTCCTGGTCGTCTCGTCGATGGGCGCGGACCGCGAGCCCCCGGAGGGCACCGACCAGGTCTTCGCGGCGTACCTGCGGGCGAAGGGCGCCGCGGACGCGGACGTACGGGCCCGCGCCGGGCTGGACTGGACGATCCTGCGGCCCGGCCGCCTCACCGACGACCCCGGTACGGGCCAGGTGACGCTGGCCGACGCGACCGGGCGCGGGGAGGTGTCCCGGGACGACGTGGCGGCCGTGCTGGCGGCGCTGCTGGAGGAGCCGGACACGGCCGGCCGGACGCTGGAGCTGATCGGCGGGGACGTGCCGGTGGTGGAGGCGGTGCGGAACGTGGCGTCGCACTGAGCGTGAACTCGCCGTGGGCCCCGGTGCGTTGACGTCGCGCACCGGGGCCGTCCTACGGGAGGACGAGGATCCGCCGAGGCTGGTCCGCTCCTCGAAGAGCCGGCGCACGGCGGGCGCCTCGGCGAGCGGGAAGCGGGCGTGCACGGCGGTGCGCAGCCGCCCGGCGGACGCCGGGCCGGCCGGCTCAGTCGTCTCCTCCGACTCGGTCATCTCCTCGCGGGCCTGTTCGCGGGCGGCCGTGCGCCGGACGAGCAGAGAGAACCCGGCCACCGTCTTCAGGCCGAACAGCGCGGTCACCGGGACGCCGGCCAGGTCAGGTCGCCGGCGGCGGCTCCGTAGGCGACGGCCCGAGCGGGTGCGCGCCGGCGCGTCCGGGCTCCGCCGCAGGGCCTCGCCGCCAGCCCGCCACGGGACGGCGTCGACGCCCCGTGGCGGGGCGGCGCGCACCCGGTCGGGCAGTCCGGCCGCCGAGTGGCCGGCGGCGAGGTCGGCGCCCAGGGAACGGGCGCCTGTCCGCGTGAGCGGCCGTGAGCGGCCGCCGGCCTTCCTGGACGCCACCGTCCGACGTCGTCGCCCATGACAAGGGCCTGCCGGCCGCCCCGGGCCACGCCGTACGCCTCCCGGCAGCCGCCGGACGAGCGGCCCGGTCCACACCCCGTCCACACCCCGTCCACGCTTTCCGGCACGCTCTGTCAGCACGCTGATCGCCGCACAGCGCCCCGATCCGGCCGCCGAGCCGCCGGCCCACCTGCTCCTCGGCGGCCTTCAGGGCGACGCGGTGCGGCGCCTGCTGGAGCGGGGCGAGGGCGCCCGCCCGGCGGCCTCGCCGCGCACCCCGGTGACCGCCGTGCCCGACGCCCCGCCTGCCACGGAGACCGAAGCCGGCGGGGGGTGTGACACGGCGCGGGTGACACGGGGACGCGCCGCTTCAGGACACACGAAAGGGGCCCTGAATCGTATTCCTACGATTCAGGGCCCCTTCACACCTGTGGCGGCGCCAGGATTCGAACCTGGGAAGGCGAAGCCGGCAGATTTACAGTCTGCTCCCTTTGGCCGCTCGGGCACACCGCCAGGGTTTGCCGCCGGGAGCTCCGCTGTGGGGCGGTACTCCGTGGCAACGACGTAAACCATACCCGATGGCAGGGGGTGCTTCGCCACTCGATTGCGCAGCGCTGGATCTTGGCCAGGTGGCTAGGCTTGGCAGGCGGTCCGGGAAGGACCGCACCTCTGATGGATCTACGTACGAGGAGCCAACTCAACATGGCCGACTCCAGTTTCGACATCGTCTCGAAGGTCGAGCGGCAGGAGGTCGACAACGCCCTCAACCAGGCCGCCAAGGAGATCTCGCAGCGCTACGACTTCAAGGGCGTGGGAGCGTCGATCGAGTGGTCGGGCGAGAAGATCGAAATGCGCGCCAACGCCGAGGAGCGGGTGAAGGCCGTACTGGACATCTTCCAGTCCAAGCTGGTCAAGCGCGGGATCTCGCTGAAGGCCCTGGACGCCGGCGAGCCGCAGGCGTCGGGCAAGGAGTACAAGATCGTCGCCTCGATCGAGGAGGGGATCTCGCAGGAGAACGCGAAGAAGGTCGCCAAGATCATCCGCGACGAGGGCCCGAAGGGCGTCAAGGCGCAGGTGCAGGGCGACGAGCTGCGGGTCAGCTCCAAGAGCCGGGACGACCTCCAGTCGGTGCAGCAGCTGCTGAAGGGGAAGGACCTGGACTTCGCGATTCAGTTTGTGAACTACCGCTGAGAACCCCGGATTCGGGGTGCCTTACGAGGTGGGGCGGATGGGGCGGTGCGACACGGGGGCGCGCCGCCCCACCGGCATTTCGGGCCGCGGCCGGGGCGCGTCGGCCACCCCTTGACCTCAACTCCGCTTGAGGTTGCAGGGTGCGGACATGGCTTCTTCACCTTCCGCCTCTTCTCCGTCTTCCGCGCCTGCCGCTTCTTCGCCTTCCGCTGCGTCTTCCCCTTCCGCTGCGTCTTCCCCTTCCGCTGCTTCGTCGCCTTCCGGCGACTTTCGTAGCGATGTCTTTCCGGAGATACGGCGGGCGGATGCCGGTGCCGTACTGATCGGCGAATGGGACGCGGGGAGCCCGGAGGGGCAGCGGGCCGTCATGGACGGCGTCGCGCGGGCCTGGGAGGAGACGCCGCTGCCGGACGGGTTCCTCTCGCGGGTGCTGTTCGCCGGTACGGACGGGCGCAGTGTGCTCAACTACGCCCAGTGGACGAGTGATTCGGCACACCGGGAGTTCCTCCGTACCGAGGGCACGGGGCTCGCGGACCGGGTCGCGGGGGTGCTGGACCGCGTCGGGGACGCCGACGGTTTCGGCGATTCCGGGCCAGGCCGGTTCCGGCTGCACGGCAGCCTGCTGCTGCCGGAGGGCGAGGCACCGGAGCCGGGCTGCGTCGTACGGGTCGCGTTCCGGACGGCGGGGCACGGGCCGGCCCGGCGACTCGTGGACGGACTGCTGGAGATGTTCGGCGGGCGGCAGAGCGGGGACGGCGGGATCGCCTCGCACTTCCACATCAGCGAGGACGGCACCCGGGTCGTCAACTACAGCGAGTGGACCGATCCGCAGTCCCACGAGCGGGTGGCCGGTACCCAACTACAGGACGGCGGGGCGGTGATGCGCTTCATCACGGGCCTGGAGGGCGTCGAGCCGCTCGGATTCCGGCGGTACACGGCTCCCCGGGGGCTGGTACGCGCCTGAGGCGGCCGGCGGTGAACGGGGCCGGTCCGCGGGCGCGATGACGCGAGCGCGGGGCAGGGCGATCGGCTCCGGCGCCGTCACCACGACGGAGTAACGTGGCGTGATCATGGCGTTACGGCTTCGTTATCGCGGTGATCCCGGCATGGGACCGGGACCAGGACAGGAAGGACGTTCCGTCGTGGGTAAAGCATTGCGTGTGGCCGCAGGCGCCCTCGGGGCAGGTGCGCTGGTGCTGTCGGTGGCCGGCACTGCCAGCGCCGGGGAAATGGGTGGCGGGTATTTCGATCAGGACATCCGGTGCGCGCCGTCGTTCAGCATCAGCCTGCTGCTCCCCCTCACGCCGGCGGAGGGCTGCCGCACGAACATCTTCATCGACAACCACAAGAGGCTCGACAGCATCACCCAGAAGGCCACGGGCAGCATCACCGGCACGGTCGTGACGGACCGGGGCGGCCGGGGCGGCCGGGGCGGCCGTTGACACAGACGCCGCACCCCCGGAGCGCGGTGCTCCGGGGGTGCGGCGTTTGTGTGTCGAGTTCAGCGCATGGTGTTCAGCGTGTGGTGTTCAGCGCGTCGCGAACGGCCGGTCGGTGGGGACGATCTCGCGGCCGAGCGGCAGCAGGGAGATCGGGATCATCTTGAAGTTGGCGATGCCGAACGGGATCCCGATGATCGTCACGCACAGCGCGATACCGGTGACGATGTGCCCCAGGGCCAGCCACCAGCCCGCGAAAACGATCCAGATGATGTTGCCGATCACCGAACCGGCACCGGCGTCCCGGCGCTCCACGGTGGTGCGGCCGAAGGGCCAGAGGGCGTAGCCGGCGATACGGAACGACGCGATGCCGAACGGGATCGTAATGATCAGGATGCAGCAGATGATTCCGGCGAGTACGTAGCCGAGCGCCATCCAGAAGCCGCTGAGGATCAGCCAGAGAATGTTGAGGATGAACTTCATGATCGGCAGCCTTCCACGGGCACGGCGAGTATTTCTGCCGTGCTAGACGCGCCGGACCCTGTGGGACGTTGCATTCAATCTTGCGTGGAGGCGGGCGGCGGCGCCAGCGGCCGGGGTCAGGGGCGGTGGTGGCCGGCCATCTGTTCCAGGCGGGTGATGCGGTCGTGCATCGGGGGGTGGGTGGAGAAGAGGCGGGAGAGGCCCTCGCCGGCGCGGAACGGGTTGGCGATCATCATGTGACTGGCGGTCTCCAGACGGGGCTCGGGCGGGAGCGGGAGCTGCTGGGTGCCCATTTCGAGCTTGCGCAGGGCGGAGGCCAGGGCGAGCGGGTCGCCGGTGAGCTGGGCGCCCGAGGCGTCGGCCTGGTATTCGCGGGAGCGGCTGACGGCGAGCTGGATCAGGGAGGCCGCGATCGGGCCGAGGATCATGATCAGCAGCATGCCCACGATGCCGGGACCCTCGTCGTCGTCCGAGCGTCCCACCGGGATCAGCCAGGCGAAGTTGACCAGGAACATCACGACCGAGGCCAGGGCGCCCGCGACGGAGGAGATGAGGATGTCGCGGTTGTAGACGTGGCTGAGCTCATGGCCGATGACGCCGCGCAGTTCGCGTTCGTCGAGGAGCTGGAGGATGCCGTCGGTGCAGCAGACCGCGGCGTTGCGGGGGTTGCGGCCGGTGGCGAAGGCGTTGGGCGCCTGCGTCGGGGAGATGTACAGCCGCGGCATGGGCTGGCGGGCGGTCGTCGAGAGCTCCCGCACCATGCGGTAGAGCTGTGGTGCCTCGAACTCGCTGACCGGGCGGGCGCGCATGGCGCGCAGCGCGAGCTTGTCGCTGTTCCAGTACGCGTAGGCGTTGGTGCCCACGGCTACCAGGACGGCGACGATCAGGCCCGTACGGCCGAAAAGGCTGCCGATGACGATGATGAGTGCGGACAGTCCCCCGAGGAGTACGGCGGTCCTGAGCCCGTTGTGCCGGCGGTGCACGGTACGCCCTCCAAGTGGTGCGGCAGGGGAACCCTTTGCTTCGTTTCTCCACTCTCCAGTGGACCCTTACTCACTGGTCAACGCGAGATGGGGTGGGGTGGTTCCCCTGGCGTGGCGGGGAGGCGCCGCGCGGGTGCGCGGCCGTGCCCGACCGCCGTACGGGCGGGCCGCGGGGATCCGGCTGCCGTACGGCTAGAGGAGTGCCCCGGAGGCGAAGCGGAGGACCAGCTGGGGGGCTCCGGACAGGGCGATGCCGAGGGCCGCGGCCAGGGTGATGGCGGTGGTGAGGGGGGCCGGGATCCGGGCGCGCGGGGCTTCGGCGGCCGGGGCCGCGCCGCCGCGGAAGAGGACCGCCGTCCACTGGAGGTAGTAGTAGAGCGCGATTACGACGTTGACCGCCATGACGACGGCGAGCCAGCCCAGGCCGGCGTCGACGGCCGCGGAGAAGACCGTCACCTTGGCGAAGAGGCCGATGATGCCCGGCGGCAGACCGGCGAGGCAGAGCAGGAAGAAGCCGAGGGCGAGCGCCACCAGGGGGCGGCGGGCGTAGAGGCCCCGGTAGTCGGCGATGCGGTGGGCGGGGCTGGTGCGGGCCACCAGGGCGGCGACGGCGAAGGCGCCGAGGTTCACCGCGCCGTACATGAGGGCGTAGGCGACGGTGGAGCCGATGGCGTGCGCCGGGTGGTGGGCGTAGCCGGCGGCGGCGATCGGGACCAGGAGGTAGCCGGCCTGGCCCACCGAGGACCAGGCGAGCAGGCGGATCGCGCTGTGCGTGCGCCGGGGGTCCTGACGGAGGGCGGCGACGTTGCCGACGGTCATGGTGAGGGCGGCGAGGACGGCCAGTGCCGGGCCCCAGACGTCGGCGTACGAGGGGAAGCCCTGGACGGTGACAAGGATCAGGCCGGAGAAGCCGACGGCCTTGCCGACCACGGAGAGGTACGCGGCGATCGGCAGCGGCGCGCCGACGTAGGTGTCCGGCACCCAGAAGTGGAACGGGACGGCGGCGGTCTTGAAGGCGAAGCCGACGAGGGTGAGCGCGACGCCGGCGCTCGCCAGGGTGGCCAGGCGGGGGTCCGGGAGGGCGGTGAGGGCGTGCGCCACCCGGGAGAGGTGCAGGCTCCCGGTGGCCGCGTACACGAAGCTGACGCCGAGCAGCATCGCGGCGGTGGCGGCCACGGAGGACAGGAAGAACTTCAGGGCCGCCTCGGAGGAGAGCCGGTCGCCGCGCCGCAGTCCTACGAGGGCGAAGGCGGGCAGCGAGGCGACTTCGAGGGCGATGACCAGGGTGGCCAGGTCCCGGGAGGCGGGCAGCAGGGCGGCGCCGGCCGCGGAGGAGAGCAGCAGGAACCAGTACTCGCCGGTGGGCAGGTCGTGGTCCTTGATGGTGTCGACGGACAGCAGGGCGGTGAGCAGCGCGCCGGCCAGCACCAGGAACTGGATGACCAGGGCGAAGTGGTCGGCCGCGTAACTGCACACGTCCGGCCGCCCGGTGAGGCAGAAGGTGCGGCGGTGGCCGTCCAGGAGGGGCAGCAGGGACAGCGCGGCGAGGGCCAGGCCCGCGGTCGCGATCCAGCCGAGCAGCGGCTTCCGGGCCGTGGGCAGGAAGAGGTCGGCGACCAACACCACCAGGGCGACGGCCGCGGCGATGGTGGGCGGGGCGACGGCGAGCCAGTCGACGGACTGGACCAGGGACGTGACCGAGCTCATCACTTACCGCCTCCGAGGAGCTGCTGGACGGCCGGGTTCGTGAGGCCGAGGAGGGCCGCGGGCCACAGTCCGGCGAGGACGGTGAGGGCGGCGAGGGGGCTCCAGACCACGTATTCGTAGCGCGCGAGGTCGGGGATGGCGGGGACGGCCGGGCGCGCCGCCGCGGTGCCGTCCCCGGGTGCCGGCTCCGCTGCCAGGGTGCCGCCCATGCAGACCCGGCGGACGACGAGCAGCAGGTACGCCGCGGTCAGCAGGGTGCCGAGGCCGGCCAGGGCCATGAACGTCAGGAAGGCGGGGCGGCTCAGGCCCGCGGCCGGGCGGAAGGCACCGAACATCGCCAGCATCTCGCCCCAGAAGCCGGCCAGTCCGGGCAGGCCCAGGGAGGCGACGGCCCCGAAGGCGAGCAGTCCGCCGAAGCGGGGCGCCCGGCCGTAGAGGGCGGCGCCGGTGGCAACCGGAAGGGGCGCGGCGGAGCCGCTCGTTGAGGGGCGGTGGTCGGGCGACGGGAGGGACAAGGTGTCGAGGTCGGTGCTGCCGCAGCGGTCCTTGAGGGCGCCGACGAGGAAGAACAGGAGGCCGGTGATCAGACCGTGCGCGATGTTGGCGAACAGGGCGCCGTTGACGCCGGTGGGGGTCATGCCGGCGATGCCCAGCAGGACGAAGCCCATGTGGCCGACGGAGCTGTAGGCGATCAGGCGCTTGAGGTCGCCCTTGGCGCCCTTGCGGACGAGGGCGAGGCAGGCGAGGGAGCCGTAGATGATGCCCACGGCGGCGAACGCGGCGAGGTAGGGCGCGACGGTGTGCATGCCGTCGGGGGTGATGGGCAGCGCGATCCGCACGAAGCCGTAGGTGCCCATCTTCAGCAGGACGCCGGCCAGCAGTACCGAGCCGACGGTGGGGGCGGCGGTGTGGGCGTCGGGCAGCCAGCTGTGCAGCGGCCACAGCGGGGACTTGACGGCCAGTCCGATGCCGACCGCGAGCACCGCGATCAGCTGGACGGTGTGGCTGAGCTGGGCTTTCGGGCCGTTGTCAGTGGCGAGTGCGACCATGTCGAACGTGCCGGATTTCAGGCCGATGAGGAGGAGGCCGAGCAGCATGACGACCGAGCCGAGCAGCGTGTAGAGGATGAACTTCCATGCGGCTGCCTGCTTCTGCGCACCGCCCCAGCGGGCGATGAGGAAGTACATCGGGATGAGGACCATCTCGAAGGCGAGGAAGAACAGCATCAGGTCGAGGACGGCGAAGGTCGCGAGGGTGCCGGACTCCAGGACGAGCAGCAGCGCCACAAATGCCTTGGGTGACGGGCCCGTTGGCATCTTGAAGTAGCTGTAGAGGGCGCAGAGGAAGGTCAGCAGCGCGGTCAGGACGAGGAGGGGGAGCGAGATGCCGTCGACGCCGAGGTGGATGCGGATGCCGAGCGCCGGGATCCAGCTGAGGTCGGTGGTGGCCTGCATACGGGCCGGGTGGCCGCGGTCGAAGCCGACGGCCAGCGCGAGGGTCGCGGCGAGCACGACCGCGGTGACGGTCACGCCGTGGCGCAGTACGGCCTGGTCGGGGTTTCTGCCCTTCAGGCCGGGCGGGGGTGGCAGCAGGGCGGCCAGCGCGCCGACGAGGGGGAGGACGACGGCGCCGGCGAGGAGGATCTGCATGGCGGTGTGATTCACGGGTCAGGCCCTCCTCAGGGTTTCGGCTCCGGCGAAGCCGGCTGCGAGGGCGCTCGGCTGAGGGTGCGGGGGTCGGCCCCCGGATGATGGCAGCACGGTCAGGCCCCCGTGCCCGTGGCGACGAGGACGGCGGCGACGGCCAGCACGAGCGAGCCGGCGAGCAGCGCGCCGAGGTAGGTCTGCACGTTCCCGGTCTGGGCGCGGCGGACGGCGGCGCCCAGCCAGCGCGGGGCGGTGCCGGCGCCGCGGACGTAGGTGTCGACGACCTCGCGGTCGAGGAAGCGGACCAGCTCGGCGGCGCCGCGGACGGGCCGGACGAACAGTGCGGCGTAGACGGCGTCCAGGTGGAAGCCGACGGCCGCGTGGCGGTGCAGCGGGCCGAGCAGCAGGCGGCCGGGGTCGGCCGGATCCGGGGCCTCGGCGGCGCCCGCGTAGGCCGCGGGGTGGATGACGATGGCCAGTTCCTCGGCGAGCGCGGGGGCGGCGTCGGCGGTGACGACGGGCGCGGGGAGAGGGGTGCGCGCGGCCAGGGCGCTGGTGTGGCGCCAGGCGGCGTAGGTGACCAGGCCGCCGACGAGGGCGGCGCCGGTGCCCAGGACGGAGGTGGTCAGGGTCGGGGCGAGCGAGCGCCCGTCGAACCAGGCGGGCAGGAAGGGGGCGGTCAGGCCCAATCCGACCGTGGGGACGAACAGGACCCACAGGACGGAGGTCATGGCGAACGGCTGCGGACCATGGTCGGGGGCCTCGGCTCCCCGGCCCTTGAAGACCAGCAGCCACAGACGGGTGGCGTAGGCCGCGGTGAGGAGGGCGGTGAGGAGTCCGGAGACCAGGACGGTCCAGCCGGCGGCGCCGGGGATACCGGTGGCGTGACCGGTGGCGGCGTGCTCGGCGGCGCCCAGGACGGCTTCCTTGGAGAAGAAGCCGGCGAACGGCGGGATGGCGGCGAGCGCGAGCAGCGCGACGGTGACCGTCCAGAAGGCGTCCGGGATGCGCCGGGCCAGGCCGCTCGTACGGGACATGGCGGCCAGCGAGTTGGTGCCCGCGGCGTGGATGATCACGCCCGCGCCGAGGAAGAGGAGGGCCTTGAACGCACCGTGGGAGAGGAGGTGGAAGACGGCGGCGCCGCGGTCGCCGACGGCCAGCGCACCGGTCATGTAGCCGAGCTGGCCGACGGTCGAGTAGGCCAGTACGCGCTTGATGTCGTCCTGGGCGAGCGCGGCCAGCGCGGAGCCGACCATGGTGACCGCGGCCATCACCGCGAGCACCGTCAGCGCCGCCGCGGAGGCGGCGAAGACGGGGAGGAGGCGGGCCACGACATAGACGCCGGCGGCCACCATCGTCGCGGCGTGGATGAGCGCCGAGACGGGCGTCGGACCGGCCATCGCGTCCGGCAGCCAGGTGTGCAGCGGGAACTGCGCGGACTTGCCCGCGACGCCGGCCAGCAGCAGCAGCGCGATCAGCGTCGGGTGGTCCAGGCCGTCCCGGGCGACGTGGCCGAGGATGCCGGTGATCCGGAACGTACCGGTCTCGGCGGCCAGCGCGAAGATGCCGAAGAGGAACGGGACGTCGCCGAGCTTGGTGACCAGGAACGCCTTGAGGGAGGCGCTGCGGGCGGCCTCGGTCTCCCAGTAGTGGCCGACGAGGAAGTACGAGCAGATGCCCATGACTTCCCAGCCGACCAGCAGCACCATCAGGTCGCCGGTGTAGACGACCAGCAGCATCGCGGAGGTGAAGAGGGAGACCAGCGCGGCGTAGGAGGCGTAGCGCGGGTCGTCGCGCAGATAGCCGGTGGAGTAGATCTGCACACAGCTCGCCACGGCGCCGACGAGCACGGCGATCAGCGCGGCGAAGCCGTCGATGTGCAGGGCCAGGTCGATCGGGAGCGAGCCGGTCGGGGTGAGCCGGGTGGCGACGTCGGTGGCCGGGCCGGCGCCCTGGCCGACGGCGACGGTCACCGCGAGCACCGCCGCGGCGAGCGTCGGCAGCACGGCCAGCGGGCGGACGAAGCCGGGTGCGCGGCGCCCCAGGAGGAGGCCGGCGACGGCTCCGAGGAAGGGCAGGAGGGGGACGAGTACGGCGGTGGTCGTGAGCGTCACGTGGCGGCCTCCGCCTTGGTGTCCGGCTGCTGCCGGCCGCCGTCCCCGGCATCCGGGCCGGCCGGCCGCTCGGCGAGGTCGCGGAGCCGGTCGATGTCGGAGCTGCCGCGGTTGCGGTAGACGAGCAGCACGATCGCCAGGCCGAGGCCGATCTCGGCGGCGGCGATGGCGATGGTGAAGAGGGTGAGCGCCTGGCCGGCGTGCAGGGTGTCGCGCAGCCAGACGTCGAAGGCGACGAGGTTGAGGTTGACGGCGTTGAGCATCAGCTCGACGGACATCAGCACCAGGATCGCGTTGCGGCGGGCGAGCACGCCGTACAGGCCGGTGCAGAAGAGGAGGACGGCGAGGACGGCCGGGTAGGCGAGATGCATCAGCGCTGCCCCTCCCGGGCGACGGGGGCGGCCGGGGTGCGGCGCACGGCGCCCTTCGCGGAGCCCTCCGCCGCGCCCTTCGCGCCGCCGCCCTTGCGGGACAGCACGATCGCCCCGACGAGCGCGGCGAGCAGCAGGACGGACAGCGCCTCGAAGGGCAGCACCCAGTACCGGAAGAGGCTGCGCCCGGAGACCGCGGCGGAGCCCTGGACGCCGTCGAGGGTGATCCAGGTGGTGCGGAAGGCGTCGACCACGACCCAGACCAGGGCCGCGGCGGAGGCGAGGGCCACCGCGAGCGCGGCCCAGCGGTTGCCCGAATCGGCGTCCGGGGAGCGGCCGATGGGCGCCTTGGTGAGCATCAGCCCGAAGAGCAGCAGGACGACGACGGAGCCGACGTAGATCAGCACCTGCACCCATGCGATGAACTCGGCGGTGAGCAGCAGGTATTCCACGGCGATCCCGCCGAGGGCGACCACCAGCCACAGTGCGGCGTGCACCAGCTGGCGGGAGCTGACGGTCACGATCGCGGCCCCGAGGGTGGCGATCCCGACGAGGACGAAGGCGATCTCGACACCCGTGGGCGTAAGGAAGCCATGGCTTGCGGCGGCGAGCGTCACGTTCCCTCCTCCTTGGTGTCCCGGTCCGGTCTCTCCGGTGCCCCGGCCGGCGCTTCGGCCGCGGCTTCGGCCGCCGCCTCGGCCGCCGCCTCGGCCGCCTGCTGAGCGGCGAGTTTGTCCGCGGCCTTGCGGGCGGCGGCGATCTCCTTGGGCTCCTCGGCCGCCGGGTCCAGCGCGGGCGGCTCGGGCACCGTCCACATCCACTCGCGCAGCTTGTCGCGCTCGTGGGTCAGCTCGCGGATGTCCGTCTCCGCGTACTCGAACTCCGGTGACCAGAAGAGCGCGTCGAACGGGCAGACCTCGATGCAGATACCGCAGTACATGCACAGCGCGAAGTCGATGGCGAAGCGGTCGAGGACGTTCCGGCTGCGCTCCCGGCCCCCGGGCGCGGCCGGCGGCACCGTCTCCTTGTGGGAGTCGATGTAGATGCACCAGTCCGGGCACTCACGGGCGCACAGCATGCAGACCGTGCAGTTCTCCTCGAACAGCCCGATGACGCCGCGCGTACGGGGTGCGAGGTCGGGCTGGACGTCCGGGTACTGGGCGGTGACCGAACGCCGGGTCATCGTGCGCAAAGTGACGGCCAGGCCCTTGGCGAGGCCGCTGCCGGGAATCGAACGGGGTCGCCTGGCAGGCGTCGTCGAGGGGGTTGGGGTCTCCCCTGCTCGAACGGAGTTGAGAGCTTGGGGAACATCGGGCGACGGGCGGGACATCAGGAGATCACCACCTTGACGATGCCGGTGAGGGCGATCTGGGCGAGGGCGAGCGGGATCAGGACGGTCCAGGCGAGCTTCTGGAGCTGGTCCTCGCGGAGCCGCGGATAGGTGACCCGCAGCCAGATGACGCCGAAGGCGAGCACCACCGTCTTCAGCAGCGTCCACAGCCAGCCCAGGCCGTCGGCGCCGAACGGGCCGTGCCAGCCGCCCAGGAAGAGGACCGAGGTCAGCGCGCAGAGGACGACGATCCCGGCGTACTCGGCGAGCAGGAAGAGCGCGAAGCGCAGCCCGGTGTACTCGGTGTACGCACCGAAGATGATCTCCGAGTCGGCGACCGGCATGTCGAACGGCGGTCGCTGGAGCTCGGCGAGCCCCGCGGTGAAGAAGACCGCGCCGCCGACGATCTGCCACGGCACCCACCACCAGTGGAAGGCGCCGAGGATGCCGGGGAGGGAGAGGGTGCCCGCGGCCATGGCGACGGAGGCGGCGGCGAGCAGCATCGGCAGCTCGTAGGCGAGGAGTTGGGCGGCGGTGCGCAGGCCGCCGAGGAGGGAGAACTTGTTGGCCGAGGCCCAGCCCGCCATCAGGGAGCCGAGCACGCCGACGCCCATGACGGCGAGCACGAAGAAGATGCCCGCGTCGAGGGCCTGTCCGACGGCGTTGTGCGGCCCTATCGGGATGGCGACCAGGACCAGCAGGTACGGCAACAGGGCGACGGCCGGCGCGAGTTGGAAGATCCGCCGGTCGGCGCCGGCCGGGACGATGTCCTCCTTCTGCGCGAACTTGACGCCGTCGGCGACCAGTTGCGCCCAGCCGTGGAAACCGCCCGCGTACATCGGCCCGAGGCGGCCCTGCATATGGGCCATGACCTTGTGCTCGGTCTGGCCGATGACCAGCGGGAAGACCAGGAAGACGACGAAGACGGCGAGCAGCCGCAGCGCGATGGCGAGGGTGTCGCTCACGGGGTGTCGCCTCCTTCTTCGTCGGGTCGGCGGGCGGCGGAGTCGGTGTCCGGGCCGGGGCTGGGGGCGGCTTCCTGCTCGGGCGTACGCTCCGGTTCCGGCTGGCGTTCCGGTTCCGGCTGGCGTTCCGGTTCCGGCTGGCGTTCCGGTTCCGGCTGGTGTCCGGGCTCGGGGGTGCGCCCTGCTTCCGGCTCCCGCTTCGCTTCCGGCTTCCGTTCCGCTTCCTGCTCGGGCGTGCGCTCCGCTTCCGGCTCCAGCCCGACTTCCGGCTTCCGCTCCGGACGGGATTCGTCGAAGGCCGGGCGGGCGTGGTGCCAGGGCGCGTCGGAGGAGCGCGGGGGCGCGGGGGCCTCCTCGGCGGGCGGAGCGGGCGGGGTGGCCGGGGTGGCCGTAGCGCCCTCGGGCGCGGCAGTGTCCTTGCCCGCGGCGGCTTCCTTGCCCGCGGCGATGTCCTTGCCCGCGGCAGTGCCCTCACCCACCACGGCATCCGCACCCGCGGCGGCCTGCTGGCTCGCTGAGCCCTCGCTCGCCGAACGCATCCGGCGGGCGGGCCGGTCCGGGCGCCCGGCACGTACCGGGCGTTCGCCGCCGGTAGGCACGGCCGCGGTGCCGGTGGGCCCGGCCGCGGTTCCCTCGGCGGTATCCGGCTCCGCGGCAGCCGCCGTCCCCGCGGCCTGCTGGCTGGCCGAGCCCGCGCCCGCGCTGCGGGTACGCCGGGCCGGCCGCTCGCCGGCGGCGGCACCCGCACCGCGCGCGGCACCCGCCGCACGGGCACCCCGCGCCGGGCGCGCCGGCGCCGGCGGCAACTGGCCCTTGAGCGGGCCCCACTCGTTGGGGTCGGGCACACCGGGCGGCAGCATCTGCCGCCGCTTGGGCCCGCCCGCGGCGGAGCCGCCATGTGCTGCCGCGGACTCCCCCGGTTCCTTGGCACCCGGCCACGCCTTGGCGACCCGTGCCGCGAGCACGAAGTCCTTGCGCAGCGGATGCCCCTCGAACTCCTCCGGGAGCAGCAGCGGAACGAGGTGCGGATGGCCGGTGAAGTCCACGCCGAACATCTCGTGCGTCTCGCGCTCGTGCCAGGCGGCACCGGCGTAGACGCCGACGGCGGTGGGCAGCGCGGGCGCGTCGTGCGGCACGGTCGTCCGGACGAGCAGCCGGCGGACGGTGCCGGGGTGCGCCACCTGCGCGAGGTGGGCGCAGATCCGGAATCCGGTGCCGGGCTCGTCGACGGCGCTCAGCCAGTCGAAGTAGGTGCAGCCGAGGTCGTCGCGGGCGGCGGTGAGCGCGTCGATCCAGCCGTCCTGCGGGACGTCCACGGTCAGCAGGTCGTAGGCCAGCTCCGCCGTGGCACCCGTACCGAAGATCTCGCTCGCGGGGCGCGGCAGCCAGCCGACGCGGGCGGGCTCGGGGGCGTCCTCGGCGGGCTGCCCGTCCGCGACAGGCCGTCCGTCCGCGACAGGCCGTCCGTCCGCCACGGGCTGTCCGTCCGTCACGGGCCGTCCCGCTTGCTGCTCGGTCTGCTGCGCCGGCTGCTCTTCCGGCGTCGTCCGCTCCGGCTGCCGCTCGGGCTGCCGCTCGGATTGCTCGTCAGGCTTCTGCTCCGGCCGTTCGGTCATCGGGGGCCCTCCCCCGTCGCGGTTTCCACCGGATCCTCGGCCGCGCGGGCTTCCTCGGCCACACCGGCCTCCTTTGCACCACCGGCCTCCTTTGCGGCACCGGCCTCCTTTGCGGCACCGGCCTCCTTTGCGGCAGCGGGGTCCTTGCCCGCGCCGGTCTCCTTGGCCGCCGGGGGTGCGACGAGCCCGCTGCGCAGCGCGGCGGCGGACGGCCGGCCGGTGCGCGGGTAGCGCTCGCCCAGTGACTCGCGGGCGATCTTCTCCTGGAGCTTGAGGATGCCCTGGAGCAGCGCCTCCGGGCGGGGCGGGCAGCCCGGTACGTACACGTCCACCGGGATGATCTGGTCGACGCCCTTGGTGACCGAGTACGAGTCCCAGTAGGGGCCGCCGCAGTTGGAGCACGCCCCGAAGGAGATGACGTACTTCGGCTCCGGCATCTGCTCGTAGAGCCGCTTGACCGCGGGCGCCATCTTGTCGGTGACGGTGCCGGAGACCACCATCAGGTCGGCCTGGCGCGGGCCGGGCGCGAACGGGATCACGCCGAGCCGGATGAAGTCGTGCCGGGCCATGGACGCGGCGATGAACTCGATGGCGCAGCAGGCCAGCCCGAAGTTGAAGACCCACAGGCTGTAGCGGCGGCCCCAGTTGAGGACCACCTTCATCGGCTCGGGCGCGAGCCGGGCGAGCACGCCCAGGCGGCGCGGCTCCGGCAGGAACTCGGGGCCGGCGGTCTCGGACGCGGCGGCGGAGCCGGCGGAAACGGGGGTCACGTCCATTCCAGGACGCCCTTCTTCCATGCGTAGAGCAGGCCGACGGCGAGGAAGCCGAGGAAGATGAACATCTCCGCCAGCGTCACGCCGCCGAAACCGGGGGCGGCGAAGATCGTCGCCCAGGGGAACAGGAAGATCGAGTCGACGGCGAAGATGACATAGAGGAACGCGTAGACGTAGTAGCGGACCTGGGTATGCGCCCAGCCCTCGCCGACAGGGTCCACACCACATTCATACGTCAGCAGCTTCTCGGGCGTCGGCACCACAGGCCGCAGCAGCCGCCCGGCCCCGAAGGCCACGGCGACGAACAGCACCCCGACCACGGCGATGATCCCGACGACCGAGTAGCCCTGGAAGTAGTCCGCGGCGACGGTGGTGCGTACGGTCGCGTCCGGCACGTCCGCCCCTCGCTCCCTGACTGCGCTTGTTCAACGACTTCGACGATCTGTACGGGACGGAGTCTAGGCCCTGCCCCGACCGCGCTGAGCAGCCGCATCGTGGCGGATGGCCTGGTTGTCCCCACTTCGCCCTACCTGGGTGGCCGGCAGCGTAGACGGCCGCTCCGCTTGTCTCAGCAGGCGTCTCACAGAGCGGACGGCGGAGGGGCTGGATGACGGGATGGGGAGCTGGGGGGGAGGTGAGGTGGTGCGATGTGGTGGGGGTGGGGCCCCGGGTGGCCGGACCGGCTCGCCCGCCGGAATCCCGCCCCTCGGAATCTCGGCGGAATCTCGCCGGAATCCCGCCGGGGTCCGGTCGGGGTCCCGTCCGGGGCCGGTCGGAGTCCCATCAGGGCCGCTCCGGGTCAGCTCGGGGAGCCGCCGAAGGACGTGCGGGGATCGACCGGCGGGGACGGGGGCGGCGCCTGCGGGGGCCGGGGCGACGACGGGTGCCGGGGGTGCGCCGGCGGCGCGGCGGGTGCCGGGGCCGGCGGCGCGTACGGCTGAGGCGCGTAGGTCTGGGGCGCGTACGTCTGGGGCGCGGGCTGCTGGGGCGCGGGGGCGTACGGCTGGGCTGCCGGCCGGGGGTGCCGGGACGCCGCCTGCTGCATCGTCGGCTGTTGGATCGGCTGCTGCTGTGGTGGTGGTGTCGGCTGCGGCTTCGGCGGAGGGGAGTCCTGGTGGGGCGTCCGCTGCTGTTGCCGACGGCGGTTCGGGGCGCGGGAGACCGCGCGGTCCATGGCCTCGGCCGCGATCCGCGCCGCGGCCTCCCGCGTCCGCTCCCCCAGCAGCTCCGGGCGGATGGCGCCGCCGGCCGCCAGATGGCGGTCGTACGGGAGCGGCAGCACCGCCGCGCCCCCGGCGCCCAGATGGCCGGCGGCCTTGCGGACGTCGACGCCGCTGTCGGGCGAGGAGTGGGTGAGCACCACGACCGTGGTCGGCAGGAGGCCCGGGTGCAGACCGCCGACCCAGTCCAGCACGGAGCGGGTGGCCGCGACGCCCTCCGGGGTCGCCGGGGTGACCAGGACCCGGGCCTGGGTCGTCACCAGCGCGGTGCGCGCCACCTCGGCGGGCAGCGTCTCGCAGTCCACGACCGTGGCCGCGAAGTGGCGGCGCAGGGAGGTCATCACCACGCGGTACGCGTCGATGTCCAGCCGGGCCCCGATGGCGCCCTGGCTGCCGGGCAGCAGCCAGCCGCCCCCGGCGAACGGGAGGAGATAGCCGGTCAGGTCCGTTATCAGCATCGACGGATCGACGATCTGCGCCAGATCGCTGCCGGACCAGCGCACTTCGCGGGCGCCGAGCCGGTGCGGGAGCGTGCCCAGCGCCGGGTCGGCCTCGATGGCGAGCACCGGATCGGAGCGGTAGTGCGCGAACGTCAGCGCCAGGAGGGCGGCGACGGTGGACTTGCCGGCGCCGCCGCGGATGCTGGAGACGGCGATCTGCCGGCCCGTGGACACCGGCTGCTGGATGGCGTAGGCGGCCTGGGTGACGGCGGCGGTCTCGGCTGCCGGGGACGACGCGAACACCCGCCGCAGGGCCCGGCCCGCGCGCCGGGACAGCGGGTCGCCGCGCCGCGGCCGGGGCTGACCGTCGGCCAACTCGGGCGGCAGCAGCGGTACGGAGACCGGGGTCCGGGCGGGCAGCCCGGCACGGCCGTGGCGACCGGGGGCGGGGGCCGCGGGAGCCGACGGCGGCGCGGGGGCCGCCGCGGGGGCCGGCATCGGGGCGGCGGCCGGCGGAGGCGGGGCAGCCGGGCCCGGCGCAGCAGGTTCGGCAAGTGCAGCAGATGCAGCAGGCGCAGCAGGTACAGCGGGCGCCACAGGCCCGGTCGACGCGGTGGACGCGGTGGACGCTGCCGCTGTCGGCATGCCGGGAGCGGCAGTCGGCGTGGGCGCCGCGGGCCCGGTCCACGGCGTGCCGGGGGCCGGCGACGCTCCTCCGGGAGCCGCCACCGGAGGCACCGACGGTACGGCCGGTATCGCCTCGGGGGGCATCGGCACGGAGGGCGCCACCGCCAGGCTGGGGTCGGCCACCACCGGCCTGGGGTCGGCCACCACCGGCTTGGGGTCGAACGGCGACGCCTCAACAGGCGCCGGCGCAACGGGAGTCGTCAGCGCAGCGGCCGACGCCGCAGGGGCCGACACCGTAGCGGCTGCCTCCGCACGGGCCGCCCCCGCGGGCGGCGGCTCCGCGGGCGTCGGCTCGGCAGGGGCCGCCGTCGGCATCGGTACCGCCGCCGGCAGCGCACCCGGCGCGTTCCCGGCGTCCGCCGCCGCACCGCTCGCCATGTCCACACCCTCCGTACTCACCGGACCCGCACCCCCTCCCCGCGCCTCGCGGTCGCGCGGCTCAGCCATCTCTCCGCCCACCCGGCCCTCGTGCCGAACCTGTCGTGCTTCCCGGACCTGCCGGTCTTGCCACGTTTTTCGGTCTTGTCGGTCTTGCCACGCCTGCCAGTCTTGCCCTTCCCGCATTCCGAACTGCTCAGCGCTGCCGGGAAGTTCCGGCGGCGCCGGGTCTTCACAGGTTTTCCCCGGCGGACTCCCGCTTTCCCCCAGCGGCCCCCACCGGGAGTATCGGTACCCCTCGCCCCCGCCAGGGGTACCGGTACCCCTCGCCCCCGCCGGCACCGCCCCTCCCGTCTGCCCGGTCAGGGCCCGCCCCACAGCAGCCCGTAGAGCCCGCAGGCCCCCAGGCCCATCGGGATCAGCGCCACCATGCTCACCGACTCGACGAGGTCCAGCCAGTGCCACAGCCGGGCCCGGAGCGGTTCCGGTACCCGTACGGCGAGCGCCACGACCGGCACGGCCGCCAGGACGCACAGCGCGGCCAGGGCGAGGCCCGGGGCGCCGCCGGCCGTGGCGCAGCGGAGGACGAGCCGTACGCAGACGGCCGCGCCCGCCGCGAGCAGGGCGACCACCTCGATGACCAGGGGGTAGGCGCGGGCCCGGGAGAAGAGGACCACGGACAACAGCACGGCGGTGAGCTGCGCCCAGATGCCGCCGTCGCCCGCCACGAGGACGCCCGCCGCGCCGGCCGAGGCCGCCATGGCCACGGTGGCCGGGGCCAGCCCCCGGTGGGTGGCGCCCAGTGCGGCGGCCACCTGGTGCCGGCTGACCGGGGTGCCCCCGGAGTGCCGGTCGTCCAGCCGGGTCAGGCCGGCCGCCGTCAGGGCCAGCCGGGGCAGCGCCCCGAGGGCCAGTACGGAGAGGAAGCCGACGGCGGCTCCCGTAGGGGTGGGACCGGCCAGGGCCAGGCCCGCCTCCCAGGCGCCCACGGCGAGCCCGAGTGCCGCCGCCCCCGTGAGGCCACCGCGCCCGAGGCCCGTGCACAGTCCGAGGAGCGCGAGGACGGCGGCGGCGGTGAGTCCGACGGCGGCGAGCCGGGCGGCGCCCGCCGGGGCGGCCTGCCAGGCGGCGACGGCGCCGAGGGTGCCGCCGGACAGCAGCAGGGCGGTGCCGGGGGCGGACCGCCCGGTGCGCCGGGCCGAGGCGGCGAGGGCGGCTCCGGCGCCGGCGGCCACGACGGCGACACCGCCGAGCCAGCGGGCGGCGCCGCCGTTCCCGTACCAGGAGCCCGCGCACACCCCGGCGACCGCGGCGAGCAGCACGCTCGCGGCCACCGCGGTCCAGGTCCGGCCCGGCTCGCCCCATCCCCAGCCGTGGACGTCCAGCGGGTCGGCCGCGTCACCGGTGAGGTCCCTGCCGGCCGGGGCCGTCGCGGGGGCCGGCCGGCTGCTGCCGCGCTGCCCGGTTGCCGCGCTCACGTCCGTCTTCGCACTCGTCATGTCCACGCGGCCCCGTTCTGCACCGCAACACCATACGGTCCCGCCGCGGCGCGCTGTCCACACCGGTCGCGTAACGGAGCGGCGGCAACCGGCGCCGATACGGCGGGTGGTGGGGCAAACCCCACCCCCGCCACCCCACGAACCCCATGGCACGCCGGTCGCGGGACCGGCAAGCTGGGGCGTATGACGGAAAGTTCCCAGCTCACCGACCCCGCCGACGACCGCGACGGGGTGCCGCTGCCGCCGCCCAGGGCGCCGCTCGGCGGCCGGACCTGGCGGGAGATCGGGTATCTGCTGGCCAACTTCCCGCTGAACGTGGTGGCGTTCGTGGTGCTGGTGGTATGGCTGGCGACGGGGCTGGCGCTGTCCGTCACGGTGGTCGGACTGCCGCTGCTGGCGACGGGGCTGATGGCCTGTCGGCAGTACGGGAGGCTGGAGCGGGCCCGGGCGCGCTCCTGGCTGGGCGTGGCGGTGGACGAGCCGAGCCGGCTGCGGCCCCGGGAGCGCGGGTTCTTCGGGTGGCTGTGGACGTGTCTGAGGGACCCGGTCGCCTGGCGGCACGCGCTGTTCGCGTTCGTCCGGCTGCCGTGGGGCATCCTCACGTTCGCGGTCGTCCTCATCTCGCTCTTCGTGGGCTGGCCGGTGCTGCCCTGGCTGGCGCGCTGGCTGTCCAACGTGGACCGGGCGATGGTGCGCGGGCTGCTGTCGCCGTCCGACGAACTGGAGCGGCGGATCGCCGAGTTGGAGTCGGACCGGGTGGCGGTCACCGACACCGCGGCGGCCGACCTGCGGCGTATCGAGCGGGATCTGCACGACGGCGCACAGGCCCGGCTGGTGGCGCTCGCCATGGGGCTGGGGCTGGCGAAGGAGAAGCTGCTGGAGGGCCGGGCCGACGAGAGCGTGGCGGCGATGGTGGACGAGGCGCACGGCGAGGTGAAGCTGGCGCTCCAGGAGCTGCGGGACCTGGCCCGGGGCATCCATCCGGCGATCCTGACCGACCGCGGCCTGGGGCCCGCCCTGGCGTCGCTGGCCGGGCGCTGCACGGTGCCGGTGACCACGTCGGTGGACCTGGCCGAGCGGCCCGCCCCCGCCATCGAGGGCATCGTCTACTTCACCGTCTCCGAGCTGCTCCAGAACGTCTCCAAGCACAGCGCCGCCCGGCAGGCGTCCGTGGAGGTGTGGCGGTCCCGGGACCGGCTGCTGCTCCAGGTGCGGGACGACGGCAGGGGCGGCGCGCGGCTCGACGGCGGCAGCGGGATGGCCGGGCTGGCGGAGCGGCTGGGGTCGGTGGACGGGCTGTTCGTCCTGGATTCGCCGGCGGGCGGGCCGACGCGGGTGACGGCGGAGGTGCCGTGGCGACCGCGGCCCGGGGAGCGTCCGCAGGGCAGCCGGGGGAAGGGCGCACGCGGGCACCGCTGACCGCCGTCCCGGGGGTGGGGAAAACCCCCGGAGAAGACTGCGAGCAGCCTCATGGTCCGGGCGGCGGCGGTGACAGAACCTGGATACCAGTCGGCGGGCATCGGCGCCGGCCGGAACCGGCGCCCGGTACGGCACGGGACGCCACGGCAGAAACGGACGACGAGAGCATGGCCACCGCGCACTCCGCTCACCCCCCGCACCCCCGCGGTCCCCGGGTACCCGTGGGGCTGCGCGCTCCCTTCTCGGGGCGCACCTGGCGGGAGTTCCTGCACCTCTTCCTCAGCGTCCCGATGGCGAGCCTGATGTTCTGCTACGCGATCGCGGTGGTCGCGCTGTCGGCCGGCCTGCTGATCACGTTCCTGGGCATCCCGGTACTGGCCGGCGGCCTGACGGGCGCCCGGGGGCTGGGCAGTCTGGAGCGCGCCCGGGCCCGGGCGCTGCTGGCGGTGGAGGTCGCCGATCCGGAGCCGGTCCGCCCGTCGAAGGCGGGCCTGATGGGGTGGGTCGGGGCGGTGCTCAAGAGCGGGGCCTCCTGGCGGCATCTGCTCTACTCGCTGCTGCACTTCCCGTGGGCGCTGTTCGCCTTCGTCTTCGCGACGACCTTCTGGGCGGTGGGCTGGGCGCTGCTGGTCTATCCGCTGTGGGCGTGGACGTTCCCCGAGTACTCCGCCCAGCCCGGCCTCCAGCTCTGGGGCGACGGCGCCGGCCACGGCTTCTACCTCGACTCCCCCCTGTCGTACGGGCTCACCAGCGCCGTCGGGCTGCTGATCGTCCTGGCCGGGCCGTGGGTGATCCGCGGGCTGACGCAGCTGGACCGGGTCCTGGTCCAGGGCCTGCTGGGGCCGTCGCCGCTGGCCACCCGGGTCTTCGAGCTGGAGTCGGACCGCGGGGTGGTGGTGGACACCGCCGCCGCCGACCTGCGGCGCATCGAGCGGGATCTGCACGACGGCGCACAGGCCCGGCTGGTGGCGCTGGCGATGGATCTGGGCCTGGCGAAGGAGAAGCTGGCCGAGGACCCGCAGGCCGCGGCGCGGATGGTGGGCGAGGCGCACGGCGAGGTGAAGACCGCCCTCCAGGAGCTGCGCGACCTGGCCCGCGGGATCCACCCGGCGATCCTGACCGACCGGGGGTTGGGCCCGGCGCTGTCCGCGCTGGCCGCGCGCTGCACGGTTCCGGTGGCGGTCCAGGTCGACCTGGACCGGCGCCCGGCCGCGGCCATCGAGGGCATCGCGTACTTCACCGTTTCCGAGCTGCTCCAGAACGTCGCCAAGCACGCCCGGGCCGGCCGCGCGACGGTGGACGTCTGGCGCACCGCGGACCGGCTGATGCTGCTGGTGACGGACGACGGCCGGGGCGGTGCGCACACCGAGGCGGGCAGCGGCCTGGCCGGTCTCGCCGAGCGGCTGGACTCGGTCGACGGCCTGCTGGTCGTGGAGTCCCCCGAGGGCGGCCCGACCACCGTCACCGCCGAGCTGCCGTGGCGCGGCTGACCGCGGCCGGGCCACGCCGCTGAGACCGCGCGGCCGGAGCCGGGACGGGGGTCCGGCTCCGGCCGCGCGACCCACCGCGCCGTCCGCCTCCCTCTTCCCCCTCCCTCTTCTCCCCTCCCTCTACGTTCCGCCTACGTTCCGCCTCACCCGCCCGCCCCCGTCCGGATGCTGGAATGCTGGGGGCTGGCAGGGTGGGACCGTACGGAGCTGGGGGACGCGTAGTCGTGGAGGACAAGGTGCAGGTGGTCATCGCCGAGGATTCGGTGCTGCTGCGGGAGGGCCTCACCCGGTTGCTGACCGACCGCGGGCACGAGGTCGTGGCCGGGGTCGGCGACGCCGAGGCGCTGATCAAGGTGATCGGGGAGCTGGCGGACGGGGGCGCGCTGCCGGACGTGGTGGTGGCGGACGTGCGGATGCCGCCGACCCACACCGACGAGGGCGTACGGGCCGCGGTCCGGCTGCGCCGGGACCACCCCGACCTGGGGGTGCTGGTGCTGTCGCAGTACGTGGAGGAGCAGTACGCGACCGAGCTGCTGGCCGGGTCGAGCCGGGGCGTCGGCTATCTGCTCAAGGACCGGGTCGCCGAGGTGCGGGAGTTCGTGGACGCGGTGGTGCGGGTGGCGCAGGGCGGTACGGCGCTGGACCCGGAGGTGGTGGCGCAGCTGCTGGGCCGCAGCCGCAAGCAGGACGTACTGGCCCACCTGACGCCGCGGGAGCGGGAGGTACTGGGGCTGATGGCCGAGGGGCGGACGAACTCCGCGATCGCCCGGCAGCTGGTGGTCAGCGACGGCGCCGTCGAGAAGCACGTCAGCAACATCTTCCTGAAGCTGGGCCTGGCCCAGAGTGACGGGGATCACCGCCGGGTGCTTGCAGTACTCACCTATCTCGATTCCTGACGATCTGACACCCTGTCAGGTGTGCAGGCCGGGGCGATATACGGGGCGATATACATCCGGACCCGGGACCTCGGACGTAGAACCAATAGACGAGTCCGCAGTGCGAGGAAAACGGGGCCACGGGGGCAATGATTCGATGACAAAACAGGTCAGAACGGTGTCTCACCTTGGCGTCCACGATGTGACCGGCCCAGGGAAGGACACCCTTACCCAAGTACGATGGATATGGGACAACCGGTCGGTCCGATACGTCCCGAGCCCTGCCTCCGGCGGGGATGCCGCACCCGTTGAGGGAGGTCCGAAGCAGTGACCAGCCAGGTCAGTAGCACAGCCGAGCAGGCGGACGGAGCGCTTGTCGGGGAACAGCGCAGCTCCGGCGACGGAGGCGCGGGCAAGGAAGTCCGGCGTCTGGACCGGGTGATCATCCGGTTCGCCGGCGACTCCGGTGACGGTATGCAGCTCACCGGTGACCGGTTCACGTCCGAGACGGCTTCCTTCGGTAACGACCTGTCGACGCTGCCGAACTTCCCGGCCGAGATCCGGGCCCCTGCCGGCACCCTGCCGGGTGTCTCCAGCTTCCAGCTGCACTTCGCCGACCACGACATCCTCACCCCCGGTGACGCGCCGAACGTGCTGGTGGCGATGAACCCGGCCGCGCTGAAGGCGAACATCGGCGATGTGCCGCGCGGCGCGGAGATCATCGTCAACACCGACGAGTTCACCAAGCGCCCGATGGCGAAGGTGGGCTATGCGACCAGTCCGCTGGAGGACGGCTCGCTGGAGGCGTACAACGTCCACCCGGTGCCGCTGACGACGCTGACCATCGAGGCGCTCAAGGAGTTCGGGCTCTCCCGCAAGGAGGCCGAGCGCAGCAAGAACATGTTCGCGCTGGGGCTGCTGTCCTGGATGTACCACCGCCCGACCGAGGGCACCGAGAAGTTCCTGCGCGCCAAGTTCGCCAAGAAGCCGGACATCGCGGAGGCGAACGTCACCGCCTTTAGGGCCGGCTGGAACTTCGGCGAGACCACCGAGGACTTCGCGACATCCTATGAGGTCGCCCCGGCCACCACCGCCTTCCCGACCGGCACCTACCGCAACATCTCCGGGAACCTCGCACTGTCCTACGGGCTGGTGGCCGCGAGCCGGCAGGCCGATCTGCCGCTGTACCTCGGTTCGTACCCGATCACCCCGGCCTCCGACATCCTGCACGAGCTGTCCAAGCACAAGAACTTCGGTGTGCGGACGTTCCAGGCGGAGGACGAGATCGCCGGCATCGGCGCGGCACTGGGCGCGGCGTTCGGCGGCTCACTGGCCGTGACCACGACCTCGGGCCCCGGTGTGGCGCTGAAGTCGGAGACCATCGGGTTGGCGGTCAGCCTCGAACTCCCGCTGCTGGTCGTGGACATCCAGCGCGGCGGCCCCTCGACGGGCCTGCCCACCAAGACCGAGCAGGCCGACCTGCTCCAGGCGATGTACGGGCGCAACGGCGAGGCGCCGGTGCCGATCGTGGCGCCGAGGACGCCCGCCGACTGCTTCGACGCGGCGCTGGATGCGGCCCGTATCGCGCTGACCTACCGCACCCCGGTCTTCCTGCTCTCCGACGGCTACCTGGCCAACGGCTCGGAGCCCTGGCGCATCCCCGAGGTGGACGAACTCCCGGACCTGCGTGTGCAGTTCGCCTCCGGCCCCAACCACGAGCTGGCGGACGGCACCGAGGTGTTCTGGCCCTACAAGCGCGATCCGCAGACGCTGGCGCGCCCGTGGGCCCTCCCCGGCACGCCCGGTCTGGAGCACCGCATCGGCGGCATCGAGAAGCAGGACGGCACCGGCAACATCTCCTACGACCCGGCCAACCACGACTTCATGGTGCGCACCCGCCAGGCGAAGGTGGACGGCATCGAGGTCCCGGACGCCGAGGTCGACGACCCGGTGGACGACGGCGGCCAGGGCGCCGGCACGCTGGTGGTGGGCTGGGGCTCGACGTACGGCCCGATCACCGCCGCGGTACGGCGCGTACGGGGCGCGGGGGAGCGCATCGCGCAGGTGCATCTGCGCCACCTCAACCCCTTCCCGCGGAATCTCGGCGAGGTCCTCGCGCGTTACGAGAAGGTGATCGTGCCGGAGATGAACCTCGGACAGCTCGCCACCCTGCTGCGCGCCAGGTATCTGGTCGACGCACGCTCGCACACCCAGGTCAGCGGAATGCCGTTCAAGGCCGAGCAGCTCGCGGAGGTCTTTAAGGAGGCCATCAATGACTGAGACGATCTCGGAGAGGTCCTCGCAGATCGAGGCGCTCTCCCTGGTGCCCAAGGCCGACGCCAAGCAGTCCATGAAGGACTTCAAGTCCGACCAGGAAGTGCGCTGGTGCCCCGGCTGCGGTGACTACGCCGTCCTCGCCGCCGTCCAGGGCTTCATGCCCGAGCTCGGCCTGGCGAAGGAGAACATCGTCTTCGTCTCCGGTATCGGCTGCTCCTCCCGCTTCCCGTACTACATGAACACCTACGGGATGCACTCCATCCACGGCCGCGCCCCGGCCATCGCCACCGGCCTGGCCTCCTCGCGCCGCGACCTGTCCGTGTGGGTCGTCACCGGCGACGGCGACGCGCTGTCCATCGGCGGCAACCACCTCATCCACGCCCTGCGGCGCAACGTCAACCTCAAGATCCTGCTCTTCAACAACCGGATCTACGGGCTGACCAAGGGCCAGTACAGCCCCACCTCCGAGCTCGGCAAGATCACCAAGTCGACGCCGATGGGCTCGCTGGACGCGCCGTTCAACCCGGTCTCGCTGGCGCTCGGCGCCGAGGCGTCCTTCGTGGCCCGCACCGTCGACTCCGACCGCAAGCACCTGACCTCGGTGCTGCGCGAGGCCGCCGCGCACCCCGGCACGGCACTGGTGGAGATCTACCAGAACTGCAACATCTTCAACGACGGCGCCTTCGAGGTCCTCAAGGACAAGGAGCAGGCCCAGGAAGCCGTGATCCGCCTGGAGCACGGGCAGCCGATCCGGTTCGGCGCCCCGGCCCCCGACGGCCTGGGCTCCCAGGGCGTGGTCCGCGACCCGGCCACCGGCGACCTCAAGATCATCGACGTCACCGAGGAAGGCGCCGACGGCGTCCTCGTGCACGACGCACACAGCCCCTCCCCCACCACGGCCTTCGCCCTCTCCCGCCTCGCCGACCCCGACACCCTGCACCGCACCCCGATCGGCGTACTGCGCAACGTCGACCGGCCGGTCTACGACACGCTGATGGCCGACCAACTGGAGCGCGCCGTCGAGCAGAAGGGCAAGGGCGACCTCGCGGCCCTGCTGGCCGGCAACGACACCTGGACGGTCGTCGGCTGACCGACGGCCACCGCCTGCCGGAAGCGAGCGGGTGCCCGTACGGGAGCGTCTCACGGCGTTCCGTACGGGCACCCGCTCTTTCCGTACGGACACCCGCCCTCCGGTTCCGGGCGACTCACGAGCGGCGGCAGCGGGCCGCCGCGGGGCCCTCTGGCGGGGCCCGGCGGGCGCTGATCGGGGCCCCGTGGGCGCGAGTTGGGGACGGCGGGCGCGGATCGGCGGCAGGGGTACGCGAGTTGGGAACCGGCGGTGCGGATCGGGGCCCCGCAGGCGCGAGTTGGGGGCCGACGGGCGCGGTTCGGCGGCCGGCGGCGGCCCGTCGGCTGCACCGCGGCTCGGCTGTCATGACCGTATTTCGGAACGGACATGACAGGCGGCTCGGACGGCGCTACCTTGCACGGGTCGACGCAGCACATCAGGAGGGCCCCTTGCAGCCTCGAAGCGACCAGCGCGCCGGACTCGCCTACGGCCTTGCCGCCTACACCATGTGGGGTCTGCTGCCGCTCTACTGGCATCTCCTCAGCGCCGCCGCACCGGCCGAGATCCTGGCCCACCGCATGGTCTGGTCGCTGCCGGTCGCCGTCGTCATCCTGGCCGTGCTGCGCCGCTGGTCCTGGATACGCCCGCTGCTGCGGCAGCCCCGCCGGCTCGGGCTGATCCTGGTCTGCGCCGTCGTCATCTCGCTGAACTGGTTCCTGTACATCTGGGCGGTCAACTCCGGGCATGTGCTGGAAGCCTCGTTGGGCTACTTCATCAACCCGCTGGTCAGCATCGCCTTCGGGGTGCTGGTGCTGCGGGAGCGGCTCCGGCCGCTCCAGTGGACGGCGGTGGGCGTCGGCGCGCTGGCCGTCGTGGTGATGACCGTCGCCTACGGCAAGATGCCCTGGATCGCGCTCGGGCTGGCCCTGTCGTTCGCGACGTACGGCCTGGTCAAGAAGGGCATCAAGCTCGACGGCATCGAGGGGTTCAGCGCCGAGACGGCGCTCCAGGCACTGCCGGCGCTGGGGTATCTGGTCTTCCTCGGGGTCCGCGGCGAGTCCGGCTTCACCACCGGCGGAGTGGGCCAGGCGCTGCTTCTGTCGGCGTGCGGAATCGCCACCGCGGTGCCGCTGATCTGCTTCGGCGCCTCGGCGGTACGGCTGCCGCTGACGACGATCGGCATGCTGCAGTACCTGGCGCCGACCTTCCAGTTCCTGCTCGGCCTGACCGTCTTTCACGAGGCGATGCCGGCGGAACGCTGGGCCGGCTTCGCGCTGGTGTGGGCCGCGCTGGCGGTACTGACCTGGGACGCGCTGCGCACCGCCCGGCGCGGCCGGACGGAGCTGGACCGGGCCGCGGCGCGGGCCGGCGAGAATGCCGCGGCCGAGGCGGCGCGGGCCACACGGACCGCCGCGGACCCGGCCGCCGCCGCGGACCCGGCCGGGCACGAGGCCGGGCCGCCGGCCGCCTCCGGTCCCGTCAGGCAGTGATGTCGCGGGTGGTGAACCGCGCCCAGGCCGCCGAGCCGAACACCACCGCGTACAGCGCCTGAAGGCCGAGGTTCTTCTGCAACTGGTCCCAGTAGACGGGATCGCGGAGCAGGTCCGCGAAGGACAGCCAGTAGTGCGAGAAGAGATACGGCTGGATGGCGTGCAGCTGCGGGATGGTGTCCAGGATCTGCACGGTGATCAGCAGGCCGACCGTGGTCGCCATCGCCGCGATACCGCTGTTGGTGAGCGTCGAGACGAACAGGCCCAGCGCCGCCACCCCGAGCAGGGACAGCGCCACCACACCGGCGATCGCCAGCGCCCGCAGCAGCCCCTCGCCGAAGGATATGGACGTCCCGGAGAGCAGGGTGACCTTGCCGAGGGGGAACAGCGCCGCGCCGGTGGCCAGCGCCGAGAGCGCCACGACCAGGGTGCCGACCAGGCAGAACGCCATGCTCGTCGCGTACTTGGCGAGCAGCAGGCGGGGGCGGCCCGCGGGGGCGACCAGGAGATAGCGCAGCGTCCCCGCGTTGGCCTCGCCGGCGATGGCGTCGCCCGCGATGACCCCGATGGCCATCGGCAGGAAGAACGGCAGCGTCACCGCGAGGGAGGTGAAGACCAGGAAGAGGCCGTTGTTGGTGACCTGGGCGATGAACGCCGGGCCGCCGTCCCCGCCCCCCGGACCGCGGCTGCCGGTCTCGATCTTGACGGCGACGCCGACCAGGACCGGGACGCCGGCGAGCACGGCCAGCAGCGCGAGGGTGCGCCAGCGCCGGAAGGTCGTACCGATCTCGCTGCGCAGCAGCCCCAGCGACCACAGCCGGCGGGGCGCGCGCGGCACCGTCTCAGCCTGCGACATCGAAGCCCTCCCCGGTGAGGTGCACGAAGACGTCCTCCAGCGACGCCCGCTCGGCGCCGAAGGCGCGGACCCGGACGCCGGCCCGGACCAGCGCGGCGTTCAGATCCGCCGGCTCCGCCGGCTGCCCGTCCGGCTGCGCGGGGAGGTCGCCGGTCACCCGGTCGCCGGCGACCCGGAGGTCGGTCACCCCGTGCTCCTTCAGGACGCGGACCGCGTCGGACGGGTCCGGGGTGGTCAGCGCCAGCCGGCCGTGGCCGCCCGAATCGAGGACGGTGGCGGAGAGTTCGGCGACCGTGCCCTGGGTGATCAGCCGGCCGCGGGCCATCACCGCGGCATGCGTGCAGACCTGCTCGATCTCGTCCAGGAGGTGGGAGGAGAGGAAGACCGTGGTGCCGTCCGCGGCCAGCTCCCGGACCAGGGTGCGGATCTCCCGCATGCCCTGCGGGTCCAGGCCGTTGGTCGGCTCGTCCAGGACCAGCAGCTCACGGGGCTGGAGCAGCGCGGCGGCCAGGCCGAGCCGCTGCTTCATCCCGAGGGAGTAGGCGCGCGCCTTCTTGCCGGCGGCGGCGCCCAGGCCCACCCGCTCCAGCGCCCGGCCCACCCGCTCGTCGCGGGTGCGCGGATCGGCGGCCGGGTCGGCGGCGTCGAAGCGCCGCAGGTTGTCCCGGCCGCTGAGGAAGCCGTAGAGCGCCGGGCCCTCGATGAGCGCGCCCACCGCGGGGAGCACCTGGCGGCTCGCGCGCGGCATCGGCCGGCCGAGCACCCGGGCGCTGCCGGCGGTCGGCTCGATCAGGCCCATCAGCATCCGGATGGTGGTGGTCTTGCCGGAGCCGTTGGGGCCGAGGAAGCCGAAGACGCTGCCGCGCGGCACGGCGAGGTCGAGGCGGTCGACGGCGAGCTGGCCACCGCGGTACGCCTTGGTCAGCCCGCGGGTCTCGATCACATGGTCCGCGTCGCGCGGCACCGCGCGCCCGGAATCCGCGGCGGATGGCGGTGGCATGGCTCCCTCACCTCATGGCGTAGGCATGGCTCGCTGGGACGCGGGACGACGGCGGACGGCGCGGCGTGCCGGTGCCGGTGTGCGGGGCGCGCCGCGCCTCCCGGGCAGGAGGCGCGGCGGGCCCTGCGCGCAGGGCGGATCGTACGGCGGCCCGTGCGGACCGCCGTACCCGGCCCGCTACTTCGCGGCGTCGGCGGCGGCTATCAGGGCCTGCTTGTCGACGGCGCCGACATAGATCGTGCCGTTGTCCGTGATCAGGGCGTTGACCAGCCGGGTGCTGAAGAGGTGGCCGGAGCCGAAGGAGCCGGTCACCTTGCTGCCCATGCTGTCCATGAGCTTGCCGGCCTGGCCCTTGGCGGCCTGGTCCTTGCCGCCGGGGCCGGCCGCGCCCTTGATCTTGGCGATGGACGTCCAGTCCTTGCCGATGACGTTCAGTCCGCCGAAGTCCTTCAGGCCCTGGCGGTCCTTGGCGCCCTTGCCGTGCTCGCGCTGCGCCTTCGCCCGCTGCTGGTCGCCGTTGACGACCTTGGCGCCCTTGGGCGGGGTGAAGGAGAAGGTGCTCGCGGCGGGCTTGGCGAAGTCGACACTGGTGTAGCCGACGTCGACGGCCGCCGGGCCACCGCTCTTGGGGGTGAGCGTGAACTTCAGCGGGACGCCGTTGGCCGCGTCCACCGCGACCCGTATCGAGCCGATCGTGGAGCCGGACTGCTTGGGCTTGATGACGAGCTGGTAGGCGTCCCGCCCGGCCACCTTGGCGGTGTCCCCGACGGTGACGGAGGTCGTGTCGCCGGCCGCCTTCAGGGCCTGCTGGGCGAGCTGCTGCGGAGTGGCGTTCTGCAGGCCCTTGGGGAGGTCCTTGGGGCCTTCGTGGTGCTTGCCGTGGCGGGCGTCCTCACGGGCGGTGTTGTGCACAGCGGTGTTGCTGCCGCTGTCGTACGCCCAGAGGTCCTTGCCGTTGTGGACGAGGGTGTAGTCGGCGGTCTTGTCGACGAGCGACACCCGCTGCTTCTCGGGGCCGTCGGCGGCGACCCGCAGCGTGTGCGTACCGGACGCGAGCTCGGTGAGCTTGCTCTGGGGCGACGCTGCGGCGCCGGCCCCGCCGTGCCTGCCCTGCTCGCCGCCACCCGGGCCGCCGCCGAAGCCGCCGGCTCCGCCGACACCGCCCGGCAGGGACGGCAGGCCGAGGTCCGTGGTGACCTGGACCGTGCCGGAGAGCTGCTGGACATCGGATTTGGCGATCTTGGCTATCAGGTCCTGCGCGGAGATCTTCGGCAGGTCCGGGGAACCGGATCCGGCGAACGCCGGGACCAGCCCGATCGTCGCCGCCGTCACCCCGGCCACCGCGACCGGTACGGCGTACCGCACCGCCTTACGACGCTTCGACGAGCGCCCCCCGTCCCATTCCTCGGTGACCTCGGTCGGTTCGTTCCGTGGCATCTGGCCTACCTCCGTCGTGTGCGGCGGTGCTGCGTCCTCCACGCGTCCACCCCTGGCTCATTGTGGCCCGCCCGCCGCTTTCTGGTGCTCTCCATCCCACCAAATCCCGCGAGCGCAGGCGTCAACCCGCAGGGCCAACTCCGCGTACTGCTCTGGGATGACGCCGGGCCGCCGCCCGCCTGCCCCCGTACGACGGCGGGTTGATCGCCTCCGGGGGAACGCCCTAGGGGAGACCCCCGGCAACGTCGGGGTACGTCGGGGACGTCGGGAGACATCGAGGGAGGAGCCGGACACGGCCACCGGGCGGCAACCACCCGGACCTCCGCCGGCACCGCGGCACCGCGGCCTCACCCCGCGCGGTGCACCACCGTGTCGCAGAGCCCCTCCAGCGCCGACTTCGCCATGCACTCCGGCAGCGGCGCCAGCGTCGCGCGGGCGTCCTCGGCGTAGCGCACGGTGTCCCGGCGGGCCTGCTCCAGCGCCGGGTGGGCGCGCAGCCCGGCCAGCGCCTCGGCGTGCCGGGCGTCGTCCGTGAGATCGCCGGCCAGCAGCTCGCACAGCGCGCGGTCCTCGGGGGTGCCGGCGCTGCTCTCGGCGAGCGCCCGCAGCCGCAGCACCGGCAGCGTCGGAATGCCCTCGCGCAGGTCCGTACCGGGCGTCTTGCCGGACTCGTGCGAGTCGCTGGCGATGTCCAGGACGTCGTCCGCCAGCTGGAAGGCGGTGCCCAGCCGCTCGCCGTACTGGGTGAGGATGTTGACCGTCGACTCGTCGGCGCCCGACATCATCGCGCCGAAGCGGCCGGCGACCGCGATCAGCGAGCCGGTCTTGCCCGCGATGACGTCCAGATAGTGGTCGACCGGGTCGCGGCCGTCGCGCGGCCCCGCGGTCTCCAGGATCTGCCCGGTCACCAGGCGCTCGAACGCCTCGGCCTGGATCCGGACCGCCTCGGGCCCGAGGTCGGCGAGGATGTGCGAGGCGCGGGCGAAGAGGAAGTCACCGGTCAGCACCGCGACGGAGTTGCCCCAGCGGGCGTTGGCGCTGGCCACCCCGCGGCGTACGTCGGCCTCGTCCATCACGTCGTCGTGGTAGAGCGTCGCCAGGTGCGTCAGCTCCACGACGACCGCCGAGGGCACCACACCGGGGCTGTACGGGTCGCCGAACTGGGCCGCCAGCATCGCCAGCAGCGGGCGGAACCGCTTGCCGCCGGCGCGCACGAGATGCTGCGCGGCTTCGGTGATGAACGGCACGTCGCTCTTGGTGGCCTCCAGAAGGCCCTCCTCGACAGCCGCCAACCCGGCCTGGACATCGGCCTCAAGAGCCTGGTCCCGCACGCTCAGCCCAAAGGGCCCGACGACGGTCACGAGGGGTACTCCTGTCTGCTGACGATCAAACGGAATGTCGATCTGTCGCTGTCTCCACCATTGGCCAGCGTATCCGGTCGCACTTGGATCACCGTGAGCGCCCGCCCCCCGAACCACTCGGCCAGCACAGAAGCCGCCGCGCAGCCGGGTCCCGGATCGCCGCTCGGCACGCGGCACCCGTAAGAGACAGGGGGCGGGAGAGGCGTACGAGGCCCCGAACACCCCTTGCGGCACAGGCGCACCACCGTCCCGGTCACGGGTCCCGCCACGACGACGACCGGAGAACCGCATCCCCGCGAGGACCGCACGCCGGGCGGCCGGCCCTTTCCCCGGCCGCACCGATGCCCCTCGGCGTCCCCGGCCGCCCCGATTTCCTCGACACACAGGTCATTGTGGCCGCCCCCGCGGCCGGCCGGGTCCTCAGGGCGCCTCCGGGTACCGCCGGGCGCCCCGCCGCCTCACCCGTAGGTCCGCGCCACCGCCCGCGCCAGCCGGGGCGCGGCGAAGTCCGTGCCGCACACGAAGCGCATCACCGGCCCGAAGGACGCGGCGGCCGACAGGCCGGTGAAGTACAGCCCCGGTACGGACGAGCCGAAACCGGCGTCCAGCAGCGGCCCGCCCGCCCGTACGGTGATGCCGGTCCGCAGTCCCGGGCCCAGGAAGTCCAGCGCGTCCAGCGCCATCCGGTAACCGGTCGCGGCCAGTACGTGGTCGGCGGCCAGCTCGCCGCCGCGCCCGTCGGGGCCGCGCAGCGACAGCACCGGGCGGCCGTCGCGCACCTCGGCCCGGTCGATCGCCCGCCCCTGGGTCACCCGCACCCGTCCCACGAAGCGGTCCCGCAGCCACCATGCGCCCAGCGGGCCGAGCACCCGGCGCACCAGGAACCGCCGGGCGGGGACCGGGAGATGGCGGAAGCCGCCCGCGTGCTCGGTCAGCGCCCACAGCGACCAGGCGTTGCCGAACGGCGAGGACGGGCGCAGCCGCGACTGACGGTCCGGGGGCGCACCGAAGCCCACCGCCGCCTTCCCGCGTGCCACCACCCGGACCGACGCCGCGCCCGCCTCGACGAGCAGTACCGCGCTCTCCAGAGCCGACTGCCCGGCGCCGACGACCACCACCTCGCGCCCGGTCAGCGCGGCGAGGTCGCGGTGCTGCGAGCTGTGCGAGACGGGCCCGGTGGCCGACGGCCCTTCAGGGACCGCGGCGGCCAGTACGGACGGCAGGTGCGCCAGCCCGCTCAGTCCGGTGGCGACGACCACCGCCCGTGCCCCGAACTGCTCGCCGCTGTCCAGTTTCAGCTCGAAGCCGTCCGCCCGCCGGTCGACCGAGACCACCCGGACCCGCTCCAGCTCCGGGAGCAGCCGACGCTGCACCCACCGGCCGTAGCGGACGAAGGTCTCGACGGGTATGACGTCCCAGTCGGAGGCATAGCGCCGCTCCCCCGTCGCCGCACAGAAGTCGCCCAGGGTGTACCCGGTGTGCGGGACGGAGATACTGGACGCCGCCGGGGTCGACTTGAGCAGCATGCCCGCGGGCATCCGCTCGTCCCAACTGTCCATCGGCTGCCCGAAGACCCGTACCGGCAGGCCGCGGGCCCGCAGATGCGCTGCCGTCGCCAGCCCGTACGGCCCGGCCCCTATGACCGCTACCGGAGTGCTCACTTCGGTCCCTCCCCACGGTGGAGTTTCACGTGAAACGGCCCCCGGCCGTACCGGCACGGCGGCCCGCCCGCCAGAGCTGCACCAGATGGCGGGTGCCCGGCCCGACGCTGCGGGCGAGCATGGTGAAGAACGGCAACGGGTCATCGCCGGCGAACCAGGCCAGTTCGGTGCCGCCGGCCCGTGCCGGTCCGTGCGGTCCCGTACGGCGGCGCCGGTAGGCGAGCCGTGCGGGCAGATCGACGTTCTCGACCACGAAGCGGTGCCCGGTCCGCTGCACGCCCTCGGGCACCGGCCGCCCGGTGAGCGCGAGGTGCTGGGCGCGGACCACGTCCACCCCGGCGGTGTTCTCGAAGAGCCGGAACTGCGCGCCCATCCGCGGGTTGAAGTCCAGCAGCTTGTAGCGGCCGTCCCGGCGGTCCAGCCGCCAGTCCAGGTCGGCGATCCCGGCGAAGCCGATACGCCGGACGAAGTCGCCGGTCATGGCGGCGAGTTGGGGGTTGCCGACGACATACGCACAGGCCGTCATCCCCGCGTACGGCGGCCAGGAGCGCACCTTGACCCCGGTGAACAGCACCCGCACCGCGCCGTGTTCATCGCAGCAGGCGTGCACGATCCAGTCCTCGGCCTGCTCGCCCGGCAGGTACTCCTGAAGGATCACCGCCGGCCGCGGCCCCCAGTCGCGCGCCAGGTCCAGCAGCCTCTCCGGCCCGCCGATCCGGGTCGTCCCGGCGACCGCGGGCCGGCTGCGCCGGACGAACGCCTCCCGGTTCTTGGCCACCACGGGGAAGCGGGCCCGGTCCGCGTACGCCGCGATCTCCGCGTACGAGCGGGGGAAGGCGGCGGCCGGCGTGGGCACCCCGTGCGCGGCGCAGAGCTCGTGCAGGCCCTGTTTGCTGGCGAGTTGGCGGGGCAGCGCGGGATCGACACGGGGAAACAGAAACGATCCGGCGAGCTCCGCGGCGTGCTCGGCGATCAGCACCGCCGCCTCCTCGTCGGTCGGGAACAGCACCGTGGGCCGGCCGATCCGGCGGCCGATCCGCAGCAGCCCGTCGACCAGCCGCGCCGGATCCTCCCGCCCGGTGGTGGGCCAGACGAACCGCCCCGCCAGATAGCGCGAGGCCGCGGCGGGCGTGAACCGGTCCTCGGTGACGGCGTACACGGGTATCCCGAGCCGCCCCAGGCTGCGGATCGCGCCGACACCGCCGTGGTGCAGCGGATACCGGCCGATTTTCACGATGAGTCCCGGCACACTCCGGTCGACCCCGAGCCGTACGCCCCTGCGCGCCACATGTCCCCCCAACGGAACGGCCCCGACGGGACGGCCCCCCGGCACGTGCCCGCAAAGGAAGCTAGGACCGAATTGCGCAGTGCGGCAAGGCTTTTCCGGACATTGCCAGAACCAGAGGGTTCACGCCGTCGGCACACCGCCGATTCCCGGGCGCGAACCGCTCCGGCGCGCGCCCCCGGCCGTACCCTGATCGACGGACCACCGGCCGCCCACCGGCGACGACGACGAACGCGAGGAGCAGTGTCCATGCCCGAGCAGAGCCCGGAGCAGAGCCCGTTCGACCTGGCCGAAGGCGACCCCTTCGGCCCGCACACCCTTCCCTACGGCATCTTCAGCACCGCCGACGCGCCCGACCGGCGCCGGATCGGCGTCCGCTACGGCAGCCGGGTCCTGGACCTGAGCGCGCTGCCCGGCGCGCTGCCCTCCGTCGTTCCCGCGCCGCACGGCGAGCTGCTCGGCGCCGCCACCCTCAACCCGCTGCTGGCCGCCGGCCGCCCCGTATGGCAGCAGGTCCGCGCGGCCGTCGGCACCGCCCTGACCGACCCCGCGCACCGCACCGCCGTGGCCCCGCTGCTGCACCCGCTGGACGGCGTCACCCTGCACCTCCCCTTCGAGGTCGCCGACTACGTCGACTTCTACTCCAGCGAGCACCACGCCACCAACGTCGGCAAGATCTTCCGTCCGAACGGCGCCGCGCTGCCGCCCAACTGGAAGCATCTGCCGATCGGTTACCACGGCCGGGCGGGCACCGTCGTCGTCTCCGGCACCCCGGTGGTCCGGCCCAACGGCCAGCGCAAGACCCCCGAGGACGCCGCCCCGGTCTTCGGCCCGTCCACCCGCCTCGACATCGAGGCGGAGGTCGGCTTCGTCGTCGGCACCCCCTCCGCACTCCACGAGCCGGTGGGCCTGGCCGGCTTCCGCGACCACGTCTTCGGCGTCTGCCTGGTCAACGACTGGTCCGCGCGCGACATCCAGGCATGGGAGTACGTGCCGCTCGGCCCGTTCCTCGGCAAGTCCTTCGCGACCTCGGTCTCCGCCTGGATCACGCCGCTGGACGCCTTCGACGCGGCCCGGACCCGGCCGCCCGCCCGGGACACCGCGCCGCTGCCGTACCTCGACGACACGGCGGCCGAGCCGGGCGGTATCGACCTGCGGATCGAGGTGGCCCACAACGGCGAGGTGATCTCCCGCCCGCCGTTCGCCGCGATGTACTGGACGGCCGCCCAGCAGCTCGCCCACATGACCGTCAACGGCGCCTCGCTGCGCACCGGCGACCTCTACGCCTCCGGCACCGTCTCCGGCCCCGAGCCCGACCAGCTCGGCTGCCTGTTGGAACTGACCCAGGGCAAGGGCCCCTACCTCCAGGACGGCGACGAGATCACCCTCACCGCCTGGGCGCCGGGTCCGGACGGCTCCCGGATCGGCCTGGGCGAGGTCACCGGCCGGGTGCTGCCGGCCCGTGAGGTCCCGGCCGGCGCCCCGGCGTGACGGACCGCCCCGACACCCTGCTCCCCCGGAAGAAGTGCCGCTGATCGCCCTCGACCCGGCGCGCGGCCGGCCCCTGGCCACCCGCCGGTTCGTGCGGTACGGGGTGGCCGGGGCGGCCCTCGCCGACCTGGAGGCGGCCGGGCGGATCACCGCGGCACCGGGCGGCCGGGTCGCCGTGAAACGGCCGCTGCCGCTGCCGCACGACCCGGTGCCGACCCGGGGGCGCCGGCCGCGCTCTCCCGGCCCGGAGAAGGGCGGCAGGGGCGTCCGGGCGCACCTGGGGGCGCGGCACCGGCCGGACGGTCCACGAGCTGTTCGTGCGGTGGCCGGCGGCGCGCGGCGCGATACGCAGGGAGACCCGGCGGGCGCTGGGCCTCCTCCCGTACGTCGGGGTGTCCCCTGCTCATGGGGGTGCCCCGCTCGAACGAAGTCGAGAGTGCGGGAGGAGTCGAGAGCTCGGGGAAGGCTCCCCGCCGGTCCGGTGGATCTCGCCGGCCCGACCCGGGAGCGCTTCCGGGCGGCGGCGCAGGCCGGTCCGCCGGACCCCCGCGCCCGGCTGCTCGCGGCACTCGCCCCGGCCCGCGGCCCGGACCGCAGGCTGCTGCCGGGCCACGGCCACCGCGCCGTCCGCCGCGAGCGGCGGCGACCGGTCCGCGCCGAGTGGCACGCGGTGGAGCGCGCCGCACGGGAGGACAAGGCCGCGGCGGGCGGGGGCCGGTTCCCGTCGTCGAACTCCCGTCGTCCGCCCGAAGGGCGGGCCGGGCGGCGCCCGGTGCGTACTCTCGGCGCGCCGGGCGGCGGTCGGCAGGCGGGAGTTCGACGACGGGATCTGGCGTCTGTCGGCAAACTCACGTCTGCCGACCGCCCGGCCCGCTGCTAGCCTCACGGGTCCCTGTCCCACAACGGAGGAGACGTACGTGCGCAAGGCAGCGCAGTTCGCCGGGGCGGTCGCCGTCGCCGCGCTGCTGCTCAGCGGTTGCGGCAGCAGCGGCGGCAGCGGCAAGGACGGCAGCACCCCCGACAAGACGCCGGAGGCCGCCCCGTCGACTCCCGGCGGCGACGGCAAGGCATCGGGCGCCACCGCGGTCGAGGGCGCGTGGAAGGGCGGCACCGCGTCGAGCCCGCTGGTCCTCGTGGTCGCCAAGGGCACCGTCGCGTTCAGCAACGGCCACAAGTCCGCCTGTATGGGCAAGGTCGAGAAGATGGCCGGGATGACCATGGCCGTCCTCAAGTGCACCGACGGGGACACCACCCGCACCACGGGCACCCTCAAGCCGAGCGCGGACGGCAAGACGCTGACCGTCTCGTGGAAGGGCGGCCCGACCGAGAAGTACACCAAGAGCGAGGACGGCAGCGTGAAGATCCCCGACATGCCGAAGCTCCCGGACCTGCCGAAGAGCTGACCGCCGCGCAGCACAACGGCCGCCGCCCGGGACCCGCGACGGGATACCGGGCGGCGGCCGTTCGCCGGCGGGCCGCAGGGCCCTCAGCGGATGAACACCCCCGCCTGGCCCGCCAGGCCGAGGAAGTACTGCGGCGCCAGGCCGAGCACCAGGGTGGCCGCGACCCCGACCGCGATGGCCGTGGACGTCAGCACGCTGGGCACCGCGACCGTCGGGCCGTCCGCCTTGGGCTCGCTGAAGAACATCAGCACGATCACCCGGATGTAGAAGAACGCCGCGATGGCAGACGAGATCACACCGACCACCACCAGCCAGCCCGCGCCGCTCTCCGCCGCCGCCTTGAACACCGCGAACTTCCCGGCGAAGCCGGACGTCAGCGGAATGCCCGCGAAGGCCAGCAGGAAGACCGCGAAGACCGCGGCCACCAGCGGTGAACGGCGGCCCAGACCGGCCCACTTGGACAGGTGGGTGGCCTCGCCGCCGGCGTCCCGCACCAGGGTGACCACGGCGAACGCGCCGAGCGTCACGAAGGAGTACGCGGCCAGGTAGAAGAGCACCGAGGAGATGCCGTCCTTGCTGGCCGCGATGACACCGGCGAGGATGAAGCCGGCGTGCGCGATGGAGGAGTAGGCCAGCAGCCGCTTGATGTCGGTCTGGGTGATGGCGATGACCGCACCGCCCAGCATCGTGATGATCGCGACGCCCCACATCACCGGCCGCCAGTCCCAGCGCATCCCCGGCAGCACGACGTACAGCAGCCGCAGCAGCGCGCCGAAGGCGGCGACCTTGGTGGCGGCGGCCATGAAGCCCGTCACCGGCGTGGGGGCGCCCTGGTAGACGTCCGGTGTCCACATGTGGAAGGGCACCGCGCCGACCTTGAACAGCAGGCCCATCAGCAGCAGCGCCCCTCCGATCAGCAGCAGCGCGTCATTGCCCATCGTGCCGGCCAGCGCCGGATCGAGCTGCTTGGCGCCGTCCGAGACCACCTCGGCGATCCCGGCGTACGTCACCGTGCCGGCGTAGCCGTACAGCAGCGCCACGCCGAACAGCAGGAAGGCGGACGAGAAGGCGCCGAGGAGGAAGTACTTGACCGCGGACTCCTGCGAGAGCAGCCGCTGGCGGCGGGCCAGCGCGCACAGGATGTACAGCGGGAGGGAGAAGACCTCCAGGGCGATGAAGAGGGTCAGCAGGTCGTTGGCCGCGGGGAAGATCAACATGCCGCCGACCGCGAAGAGCAGGATCGGGAAGACCTCGGTGGTGGTGAACCCGGCCTTGACCGCGGCCTGTTCGGCGGCGCCGCCGGGGACGGCGGCGGGCTGTGCGGCGAAGGAGTCGACGCGGTTTCCGTGCGCCGTGGGGTCGAGCCGGCGTTCGGCGAAGGTGAAGACCGCGATCAGCGACACCAGCAGGATGGTGCCCTGGAGAAACAGCGCGGGGCCGTCGACGGCGAGGGCGCCCATCGCGGCCAGCTGCGCCCTGGACGATCCGAAGCCGCCCGCCGCCAGGCCGATCACCGCGGCGAACGCGGCGGCCAGCGACACCACCGACAGCAGCAGCTGGGCGTAATAGCGGCTGCGGCGCGGCAGGAACGCCTCGATCAGGATGCCGGCCACGGCGGCGCCGAGGACGATGAGCGTCGGCGACAGCTGGGCGTACTCGATCCGCGGCGCCGGGATCCTGCCCGGCGCACCGGCCGCCGCCGTCCACAGGCTGTGGACACTTGCCACGGGACTCACTTCGCGGCCTCCACGTCTTGGTCACGCACGGCTTGGCCGGGCCGGCCCTGGCCGGGCACGGCGGTCACCCGCACGGTGGGCTTGGGGTCCTTCTTGTCCACGACGGACAGGGTGTGGCCGACGGCCGGGTTGACGATGTCGGTCAGCGGCTTGGGATACACCCCGAGGAAGAGCAGCAGCGCGATCAGCGGCGCGACCACCACCAGCTCCCGGGCCCTCAGATCGCGCATCCCGCCGACCTCCGCCCGGACCGCGCCGGTCATCGTCCGCTGGTAGAGGACCAGGACGTAGAGGGCGGCCAGCACGATGCCGAGGGTGCCGATGGCGCCGATGGCCGGATAGCGGCTGAACGTGCCCACCAGGACCAGGAACTCGCTGATGAACGGGGCCAGTCCGGGCAGCGAGAGGGTCGCCAGACCGCCGACGAGGAAGGTGCCGGCGAGGACCGGGGCGACCTTCTGGACGCCGCCGTAGTCCGCGATCAGGCGCGAGCCGCGGCGGCTGATCAGGAACCCGGCGACCAGCATCAACGCGGCGGTCGAGAGGCCGTGGTTGACCATGTAGAGCGTCGCGCCGGCCTGGCCCTGGGAGGTCATCGCGAAGATGCCCAGGATGATGAAGCCGAAGTGGGAGATCGAGGCGTAGGCGATCAGCCGTTTGATGTCCCGCTGGCCGACCGCGAGCAGCGCGCCGTAGAGGATGCTGATCAGAGACAGCACCAGGATGGCCGGGGTGGCCCAGCTGCTGGCCGCCGGGAAGAGCTGGAGGCAGAAGCGGAGCATCGCGAACGTGCCGACCTTGTCGACGACCGCGGTGATCAGCACCGCGACCGGGGAGGTCGCCTCGCCCATGGCGTTGGGCAGCCAGGTGTGCAGCGGCCACAGCGGCGCCTTCACCGCGAAGGCGAAGAAGAAGCCGAGGAAGAGCAGCCGTTCGGTGCCCGTGCCGAGGGTGAGCCGGCCGGATGCCCGCGCCTCGACGATCTGCTGGAGCGAGAAGGTGCCGGCGCCGAGCTGGTGGGCGGTGACGGCGTACAGCCCGATCACCGCGGCCAGCATGATCAGGCCGCCGGCGAGGTTGTAGAGCAGGAACTTCACCGCGGCGTACGACCGTTGGGTGGCGGCCTGCTCCTCGCCGTGCGGGCCGGCCCGGTCCCCGAAGCCGCCGATGAGGAAGTACATCGGGATCAGCATGGCTTCGAAGAAGATGTAGAAGAGGAAGACGTCGGTGGCCTCGAAGGCGATGACCACCATCGCCTCGACGGCCAGGATCAGCGCGAAGAACCCTTGGGTGGGGCGCCACCGGCGGTTGGGCACCGCGCCTTCCAGGGGATCGGCGTCATGCCAGCCCGCCAGGATGACGAACGGGATCAGCAGCGCGGTCAGCCCGATCAGGGCGACCGCGATGCCGTCCACCCCGAGGTCGTAGCGGACCCCGAAGTCCCGGATCCAGGCGTGCGATTCGGTCAGCTGGAACGGGCCCTTGGCGCCGGGCCGGAAGCGGACCGCGATCACCACCGCCAGCACCAGGGTGGCCAGCGAGAACAGCAGCGCCAGCCACTTGGCGGCGGTGCGCCTGGCGGCGGGCACCGCGGCGGTGGCGATCGCACCGATCGCCGGCACCGCGGCGGTCACCGTCAGCAGGGGGAAGGAAAAGGCTGCCATGGCTCAGACACCCCTCATCAGCAGGGTCGCGGCGACGAGAACGGCGGCCCCGCCCAGCATCTGGACCGCGTACGAGCGGACGAAGCCGGTCTGCAACCGGCGCAGCCGGCCGGAGAGTCCGCCCATCGAGGCCGCCGTGCCGTTGACCGCACCGTCCACCAGGGAGTGGTCGAGATAGACCAGGGTGCGGGTCAGATGCTGCCCGCCGCGCACCAGGACGACGTGGTTGAAGTCGTCCTGGAGCAGATCGCGGCGGGCCGCCCGGGTCAGCAGCGAACCGCGCGGGGCGAGCGCCGGGACCTCCTTGCGGCCGTACATCTGCCAGGCGATGCCCACGCCGATGACCAGCACCACCATCGTGGCGGCGGTGACCACACCGGCGCTCACCGGGGAGTGGCCGTGCGCGAACGAGGTGACCGGCTGCAGCCAGGTGACGAAGGTGTCGTTGATGCTGAACAGCCCGCCCGCGAAGACCGATCCGACGGCCAGCGCGATCATCGGGAGCGTCATGACCTTCGGTGACTCGTGCGGATGGACCTCTTCCGGATCCCACCGCCGCTCGCCGAAGAACGTCATCACCATCACCCGGGTCATGTAGAACGCGGTGATCGCGGCGCCCAGCAGGGCCGCGCCGCCGAGGATCCAGCCCTCGGTGCCGCCCTGGGCGAACGCCGCCTCGATGATCTTGTCCTTGGAGAAGAAGCCGGACAGTCCGGGGAAGCCGATGATCGCCAGATAGCCGAGGCCGAAGGTGACGAAGGTGATGGGCATGTGGCTGCGCAGACCGCCGTAACGGCGCATGTCCACCTCGTCGTTCATCCCGTGCATGACGGAGCCGGCGCCGAGGAAGAGGCCCGCCTTGAAGAAGCCGTGGGTGACCAGGTGCATGATCGCGAAGGCGTAGCCGACCGGGCCGAGCCCGGCGGCCAGGACCATGTAGCCGATCTGCGACATCGTCGAACCGGCCAGCGCCTTCTTGATGTCGTCCTTGGCGCAACCGACGATCGCACCGAACAGCAGGGTGACCGCTCCGACCGCGACCACCGCCGTCCGGGCGTCCGGCGCGGCATTGAAGATCGCCCCGGAGCGGGTGATCAGATACACGCCGGCGGTGACCATCGTGGCGGCGTGGATCAGCGCGGACACCGGCGTCGGGCCCTCCATCGCGTCGCCCAGCCAGGACTGGAGCGGCACCTGCGCCGACTTGCCGCAGGCGGCCAGCAGCAACAGCAGCCCGATGGCGGTCAGTCTGCCCTCGCTCGTGGCGCCCGTCGAGGCGAGCACCGGGCCGAAGGCGAAGGTCCCGAACGTCGTGAACATCAGCATGACGGCGATGGACAGGCCCATGTCGCCGACGCGGTTGACCAGGAACGCCTTCTTGGCGGCGGTGGCCGCGCTCGGCTTGTGCTGCCAGAACCCGATCAGGAGATACGAGGCGAGGCCGACACCCTCCCAACCGACGTACAGCAGCAGGTAGTTGTCGGCGAGGACGAGCAGCAGCATCGCCCCCAGGAAGAGGTTGAGATAGCCGAAGAAGCGGCGGCGCCGCTCGTCGTGCGCCATATAGCCGATCGAGTAGATGTGGATCAGCGATCCGACACCGGTGATCAGCAGGGCGAAGGTCATCGACAACTGGTCGAGCTGGAAGGCGAGATCGGCCCGGAAGCCGCCGACCGGGATCCAGCTGAACAGGTGCTCGTGCAGGGTGCGGTGCTCGGCGCTCCTGCCGAGCATGTCGGCGAAGAGCACCACCGCGACGGCGCACGAGGCCACCGCGAAGAGCGAGCCGATCCAGTGGCCGGCGCGGTCCAGGCGCCGGCCGCCGCACAGCAGCAGGGCCGCACCGACCAGCGGTGTCGCGACGAGCAGCGCGATCAAGTTCTCCACTTTGTGCGACCCCTTACAGCTTCATCAGGCTGGCGTCGTCGACCGAGGCCGTATGACGGGTGCGGAAGATCGACACGATGATCGCCAGGCCGACCACGACCTCGGCCGCGGCGACGACCATCGTGAAGAAGGCGATGATCTGGCCGTCCAGATTCCCGTGCATCCGCGAGAAGGTGACGAAGGCCAGATTGCAGGCGTTCAGCATCAGTTCGATGCACATGAACACCACGATGGCGTTCCGCCTGATCAGCACTCCGGCCGCGCCGATGGTGAACAACAGGGCGGCGAGATAGAGGTAGTTGACCGGGTTCACTTCTGGGCCCCTTCCTTCGGCGCCGCGGGACCCGACGGTCCCGGCTCCGCCTCGCCGGAGCCCCGCCCCAGCCGGTCCTCGGAGCGCTGCTCCAGCGCCTTCAGCTCGGCCAGCGACTCACCCGAGACATCGCGGACCTGGCCGCGCTCCCGCAGCGTCGGGCTGACGGTCAGCTCGGACGCGGTGCCGTCCGGCAGCAGGCCGGGGATGTCGACGGCGTTGTGCCGGGCGTAGACGCCGGGGGCGGGCAGCGGCGGCACCTGCTTGCCCTCGCGGACCCGCGCCTCGGACTGCTCCCGCTGGGACTTGGCGCGCTCCGTACGCTCCCGGTGGGTGAGCACCATCGCGCCGACGGCCGCCGTGATCAGCAGCGCGCCGGTGAGTTCGAAGGCGAAGACGTACTTGGTGAAGATGAGCGCGGCCAGGCCCTGCACATTGCCGCCGGCGTTGGCGTCGCCCAGGCCGTTGAACTGCTTGATCGCGGCGTTGCCGATACCGGCGATCAGCAGGATGCCGAAGCCGAGGCCCAGCCCGGCGGCGAGCCAGCGCTGGCCCTTGAGGGTCTCCTTGAGGGAGTCCGCGGCGGTGACACCGACCAGCATCACGACGAACAGGAACAGCATCATGATCGCGCCCGTGTAGACCACGATCTGCACGACGCCGAGGAAGTAGGCGCCGTTGGCCAGATAGAAGACCGCCAGGACGATCATGGTCCCGGCGAGCGAAAGGGCGCTGTGCACGGCCCGTTTCATCATGATCGTGCACAGTGCGCCGGCGACGGCGACGATGCCCAGGAGCCAGAACTGCACGGCCTCCCCCGAGGAGGTCGTGGCGGCGGCGAGAGCGGTCATGCGTGGGCCCCCTTCTCCCGGGCGTCCTGCCCGGCCGCCGCCGCGTCCGGGTCCGGGTCCGCATTCGCTTCCGCTTCCGCTTCCGCGGACGCCGGTTTCTCGCCCTTGGAGACCGCCGCCTGGCGGACCGTCCCCGGAGCGGCCCCGGTCACCAGCCCGTTGTAGTAGTCGCGCTCCGTCATGCCCGGATAGATCGCATGCGGGGTGTCGACCATCGCGTCGTCGAGGCCCGCGAGCAGCTCCTCCTTGGTGTAGATGAGCGATTCGCGGGACTTGTCGGCGAGTTCGTACTCGTTGGTCATGGTCAGCGCGCGGGTCGGGCAGGCCTCCACGCACAGGCCGCACAGAATGCAGCGGAGGTAGTTGATCTGGTAGACGCGGCCGTACCGCTCGCCCGGGGAGTAGCGCTCCTCGTCGGTGTTGTCCGCGCCCTCGACGTAGATCGCGTCCGCCGGGCAGGCCCAGGCGCACAGCTCGCAGCCGATGCATTTCTCCAGCCCGTCCGGATGCCGGTTGAGCTGATGCCGGCCGTGGAAGCGCGGCGCCGTCGGCTTCTTCTCCTCCGGATACTGCTCGGTCAGCCGCTTCTTGAACATGGCCCTGAAGGTCACGCCGAAGCCGGCCACGGGGTTCTGGAACTCAGGCACCGTCGCCCCCCTTTCCGTCGGTCTCATTTCCGTCACTCACAGTGTCCACCCGACCACTGACAATCAACTCGCGGTCCCGGCGCGGGCGCCTGCGCGGCACCGGCGGCAGGCTCTGGCCGGGCAGCGGCGGTACCGGGAATCCGCCCGCCATCGGATCGAAGGCGCCCTCGCCGTCCGGCTCCTCCACCGCGCCGCGCCGGAAGAAGTCCACGAGCAGCGAGATCAGCAGCAGCACGATCGCGCCGCCGGCGACGTACAGCACGATCTGGGAGAAGTCGTAGCCCGCGTTCTTCAGCGCCCGGACGGTGGCGACGAGCATCAGCCAGACCAGCGAGACCGGGATCAGGACCTTCCAGCCCAGCCTCATGAACTGGTCGTAGCGCACCCGGGGAAGGGTGCCGCGCAGCCAGATGAAGAAGAACAGCAGCAGCTGCACCTTGACGACGAACCAGAGCATCGGCCACCAGCCGTGGTTCGCGCCCGCCCAGAACGTGGAGATCGGCCAGGGCGCCTTCCAGCCGCCCAGGAACAGGGTGACCGCGACGGCCGAGACGGTGACCATGTTGATGTACTCGGCGAGCATGAACATCGCGAACTTGATCGACGAGTACTCGGTGTTGAAGCCGCCGACGAGGTCGCCCTCGGACTCCGGCAGGTCGAACGGCGCCCGGTTGGTCTCCCCCACCATCGCGACGATGTAGATGATGAAGGACACCGGCAGCAGCAGCACGTACCACTTGCTCTGCTGCGACTCCACGATGGTCGACGTCGACATCGACCCGGAGTAGAGGAACACCGCCGCGAACGACATCCCCATCGCGATCTCGTACGAGATCATCTGCGCGCACGACCGCAGGCCGCCGAGCAGCGGATACGTCGACCCGGAGGACCAGCCCGCCAGCACGATGCCGTAGATGCCGACCGAGGCCGTGGCCAGGATGTAGAGGATGCCGATCGGGAGGTCGGTGAGCTGCATCGGGGTGCGGTGGCCGAAGATCGAGATCTCGTTGCCGGCCGGGCCGAACGGGATCACCGCGATCGCCATGAAGGCCGGGATGGCCGCCACGACCGGCGCCAGGACGTAGACCACCTTGTCCGCGCGCCGGACGACCAGGTCCTCCTTCAGCATCAGCTTGACGCCGTCGGCGAGCGACTGGAGCAGCCCCCAGGGGCCGTGCCGGTTGGGGCCGATCCGCAGCTGCATCCAGGCGACGACCTTGCGCTCCCAGACGATCGAGAACAGCACCGTCAGCATCAGGAACGCGAAGCAGAACACCGCCTTGACGACGATCAGCCACCACGGGTCGCGCCCGAACATCGACAGGTCCTCTTGGGCCAGCGCGGCCACCGGATGACCGAACCCCTGCATCATGCGTCCACCTCCTTGGCCGGCGCCGGCGTACCGGGGACGGCGGAGACCTTCACCAGGTCACCGGGGAGCGCCCCGGTGTCGGCGGCCACACCGCCGCCCACGGAATTCAGCGGCAGCCACACCACCCGGTCGGGCATCCGCGTGATACGGAGCGGCAGTTGGACCGATCCGGCCGGTCCGGTGACCGCCAGCAGGTCGCCGTCCTCGACGCCGGTCTCCTCGGCGGTGGCGGCCGACAGCCGGGCGAGTGCGGCGTGCCGGGTGCCGGCCAGCGCCTCGTCGCCCTCCTGGAGCAGCCCCTGGTCCAGGAGGAGCCGGTGACCCGCCAGCACGGCCTCGCCGGCGTCCGGGCGGGGCAGCCCACGCCCCGTCTCCACCGGATCGCCGGCGAACGGGCCGCCCCAGCCGCCCAGTTGGTCCAGCTCCCGGCGCACCGCCCGCAGGTCCGGCAGCGCCAGATGGACGTCCATGGCGTCGGCGAGCATCTGGAGCACCCGGGCGTCCGGCTGGAGCAGCCGCCGGGTCATCTGGTCCGGCTTGAGCGCGGCCTCGAACTGCCGGGCCCGGCCCTCCCAGTTGAGAAACGTTCCGGCCTTCTCGACCACGGCCGCCACCGGGAGCACCACATCCGCCCGCTCGGTGACCTCGGAGGGCCGCAGCTCCAGACTGACCAGGAACCCGACCTCGTCCAGCGCGGTCAACGCCCGTGCCGGATCGGGCAGATCGGCGACCTCGACGCCCGCCACCAGCAGCGCGCCGAGCTCACCGGTCGCCGCGGCCTCGACGATCTGGCCGGTGTCCCGCCCGTGCCGGTGCGGCAGCGCGGCCACACCCCAGGCGGCGGCGACCTGGTCCCGGGCCCGCGGATCGGTGGCCGGGCGCCCGCCGGGCAGCAGACCGGGCAGCGCACCCGCCTCGACCGCGCCCCGCTCACCCGCCCGCCGCGGCATCCACACCAGGCGGGCACCGGTCGCGGAGGCGGTACGGATCGCGGCGGTCAGCGCGCCGGGCACCGTCGCCAGCCGCTCGCCGACGATGATCACCGCACCGTCCGCGCGCAGCGCCTCGGCCGCCACCCGCCCCGCGCCGTCCAGCCCGACACCGCCCGCGAGCGCGTCCAGCCACTCGGTCTCCGTACCGGGCGCCGCCGGGAGCAGCGTGCCGCCCGCCTTGATCAGTCCGCGGGTGGCGTGGCTCGCCAGCCCGTAGGTGCGCTGGCCGCTCTTGCGGTGCGCCTTGCGCAGCCGCAGGAAGACGCCGGGCGCCTCCTCCTCCGCCTCGACTCCGGCCAGCAGCACGGCCGGTGCCTTCTCCAGCGCGGTGTACGTGACACCGTCCCCTCCGCCGAGGTCCCGGCCGCGGCCGGCGACCCTGGCGGCCAGGAAGTCGGCCTCCTCGGCGCTGTGCGGCCGGGCCCGGAAGTCGATGTCGTTGGTGTGCAGCGCGATCCGGGCGAACTTGGCGTACGCGTAGGCGTCCTCGACGGTCAGCCGGCCGCCGGTCAGCACCCCGGCCCGCCCCCGGGCTGCGGCCAGTCCGCGGGCCGCGGCCTCCAGGGCGGCGGGCCCGCCCGCCGGCTCCAGTTCACCGGACTCCGGGTCCCGTACGAGGGGGTGCTCCAGCCGGTCCCGCTGCTGCGCGTACCGGAAGGCGAACCGCCCCTTGTCGCAGATCCACTCCTCGTTGACCTCGGGGTCGTCCGCCGCCAGCCGCCGCATGACCTTGCCGCGGCGGTGGTCCGTACGGGTCGCACAGCCGCCCGCGCAGTGCTCGCACACCGACGGCGAGGAGACCAGGTCGAACGGGCGGGAGCGGAAGCGGTACGCGGCCGACGTCAGCGCTCCCACCGGGCAGATCTGGATGGTGTTCCCGGAGAAGTACGACTCGAAGGGGTCGCCCTCCCCGATGCCGACCTGCTGGAGGGCGCCGCGCTCGATCAGCTCGATCATCGGGTCGCCGGCGATCTGGTTGCTGAAGCGGGTGCAGCGCGCGCACAGCACGCAGCGCTCGCGGTCCAGCAGCACCTGCGTGGAGATCGGCACCGGCTTCCGGAACGTGCGCTTCTTGCCCTCGAAGCGGCTGTCCGGGTCGCCGACCTGCATCGACTGGTTCTGCAGCGGGCACTCGCCGCCCTTGTCGCAGACCGGGCAGTCCAGCGGATGGTTGATCAGCAGCAGCTCCATCACCCCGCGCTGGGCCTTCTCGGCCACCGGCGAGGTCAGCTGCGACCTGACCACCATCCCGTCGGTGCAGGTGATGGTGCACGAGGCCATCGGCTTGCGCTGGCCCTCCACCTCGACGATGCACTGCCGGCAGGCGCCCGCCGGGTCCAGCAGCGGGTGGTCGCAGAAGCGCGGGATCTCGATGCCGAGGAGTTCGGCGGCGCGGATGACCAGCGTCCCCTTGGGGACGGAGATCTCGATGCCGTCGATCGTCAGGGTGACCAGGTCCTCCGGTGGAACCGCGGCCTGGCCGCCCCCGGAGGGCGCATTCGTCGTGACGGTCATGCAGTCACCCCCAGGTGGGCGTCGGTGCCGGCCCAGAGGGTCGACTTGGCGGGGTCGAACGGGCAGCCCTTGCCGGTGATGTGCTGCTCGTACTCCTCGCGGAAGTACTGGAGCGAGGAGAAGATCGGCGAGGCGGCGCCGTCGCCGAGGGCGCAGAAGGACTTGCCGTTGATGTTGTCGGCGATGTCGTCGATCTTGTCGAGGTCCTCGAGCCGGCCGCGGCCTGCTTCGACGTCTCGCAGCAACTGCACCAGCCAGTACGTACCTTCACGGCACGGCGTGCACTTGCCGCAGGACTCGTGCGCGTAGAACTCGGTCCAGCGGGTGACCGCCCGGACCACGCAGGTGGTCTCGTCGAAGCACTGGAGCGCCTTGGTGCCGAGCATCGAACCGGCCGCGCCGACGGCCTCGTAGTCGAGCGGCACGTCGAGGTGCTCGTCGGTGAACATCGGCGTCGAAGAGCCGCCCGGCGTCCAGAACTTGAGCCGGTGGCCGGGCCGCATCCCGCCGCTGATGTCGAGCAGCTGGCGCAGCGTGACGCCCAACGGGGCTTCGTACTGGCCGGGGTTGGCGACATGGCCGCTGAGCGAGTAGAGCGTGAAGCCCGGGGACTTCTCGCTGCCCATCGACCTGAACCAGTCCTTGCCCTTGTTGAGGATCGCGGGAACCGACGCGATGGATTCGACGTTGTTCACGACAGTGGGGCAGGCGTAGAGGCCGGCCACCGCGGGGAAAGGGGGACGCAGACGGGGCTGTCCGCGACGGCCTTCCAGGGAATCCAGCAGTGCGGTTTCCTCACCGCAGATGTACGCGCCGGCGCCCGCGTGCACGACCACGTCCAGGTCGAGTCCCGACCCCAGGATGTTCTTTCCGAGGAAGCCCGCCGCATACGCCTCGCGCACGGCCTCGTGCAGCCGGCGCAGTACGGGCACGACCTCACCGCGCAGATAGATGAAGGCAAGGTTCGACCGGATCGCATGACAGGCGATCACGATCCCCTCGATGAGGGAATGCGGGTTCGCGAAGAGGAGCGGGATGTCCTTGCAGGTCCCGGGCTCCGATTCGTCGGCGTTGACAACGAGATAGTGCGGTTTGCCGTCGCCCTGCGGGATGAACTGCCATTTCATCCCGGTCGGGAAGCCGGCGCCGCCACGGCCGCGGAGCCCGGAGTCCTTGACGTAGGCGATGACGTCGTCCGGGGCCATCGCGAGGGCCTTGCGCATGCCCTCGTAGCCCTCGTGGCGCAGATAGGTCCGCAGCGTCCAGGACTCGGGCTCGTCCCAGAACGCGGAGAGGACGGGGGCGAGTACCTTCTCCGGGCTGGCCGCACCTCCGGCCTGCGACCGGGAGGTGCCGCCGAATTCGGCTGCCACGGTCATCACTCCCCCTCCTCGCCCGTCGGGCCGGCGGCATCGTCACTGCGGGGCGGAGCCCCTCCGTCCGGAGTTGCGGCGGATGGGCCGGCCTCGTCGGGCGGGCCGTCCGCGGTGGTGCGCGGGGAGACGACGTGGTCCGCGTGGCCCGGGGCCACCTCGCCCTTGGCCAGGCGCAGTCCGATCAGGGAGGCGGGGCCGGCGCCGCCCGTGGCCTCGACGACGCCCGGCCGCCGGTCCGGGAAGCCGGCGAGCATCCGGGCGGTCTCCTTGAAGGTGCACAGCGGAGCGCCGCGGGTGGGCCGGACGGTCCGGCCGGCCCGCAGGTCGTCGACGAGCCGCCGGGCGGACTGCGGGGTCTGGTTGTCGAAGAACTCCCAGTTGACCATCACGACGGGGGCGAAGTCGCAGGCGGCGTTGCACTCGATGTGTTCGAGGGTGATGGCGCCGTCCTCGGTGGTCTCGCCGTTGCCGATGCCGAGGTGGTGCTTGAGGTCCTCGAAGATGGCGTCGCCGCCCATCACCGCGCACAGGGTGTTGGTGCAGACCCCGACCTGGTAGTCGCCGCTCGGCCGGCGGCGGTACATGGAGTAGAAGGTCGAGACCGCGGTGACCTCGGCGGTGGTGAGGTCGAGCAGCTCGGCGCAGAAGCGGATGCCGGTGCGGGTGATGTGCCCCTCCTCGGCCTGGACCAGGTGCAGCAGCGGCAGCAGCGCCGAGCGCGAGTCGGGGTAGCGGGCGATCACCTCCCGGGCGTCCGCTTCCAGCCGGGTCCGTACGTCGGCCGGGTAGTCCGGGGCCGGGAGTTGGGGCATGCCCAGCTGGACGTCGTGCTGGACGTCATTGCGTGCCGGAGTGGCGTTCACCGGTCGACGCCTCCCATCACGGGGTCGATGGACGCGACGGCGACGATGACGTCGGCGACCTGGCCGCCTTCACACATCGCTGCCATGGCCTGCAGGTTGGTGAAGGACGGGTCGCGGAAGTGCACCCGGTAGGGGCGGGTGCCGCCGTCGCTGACCGCGTGGACGCCCAGCTCGCCCTTGGGCGACTCGACGGCGGCGTACGCCTGTCCTGGTGGGACCCGGAAGCCCTCCGTCACCAGCTTGAAGTGGTGGATCAGGGCCTCCATCGAGGTGCCCATGATCTTCTTGATGTGGTCGAGGGAATTGCCGAGGCCGTCGGGGCCGAGGGCCAGCTGGGCGGGCCAGGCGATCTTCTTGTCCGCGACCATCACGGGCCCGGGCTCCAGCCGGTCCAGGCACTGCTCGACGATCCTCAGCGACTGGCGCATCTCCTCCAGCCGGATCAGGAACCGGCCGTAGGCATCGCAGGTGTCGGCTGTCGGCACCTCGAAGTCGTAGTTCTCGTATCCACAGTACGGCTGCGTCTTGCGCAGGTCATGGGGCAGTCCGGCGGAGCGGAGGATGGGCCCGGTGGCTCCGAGAGCCATACAGCCGGCCAGGTCGAGGTAGCCGACGTCCTCCAGGCGCGCCTTGAAGACCGGGTTGCCGGTGGCGAGCTTGTCGTACTCGACGAGGTTCCTGCGCATCTTCTTGACGAAGGCCCGCACCTGGTCGACGGCGCCCGGCGGCAGGTCCTGGGCCAGGCCGCCGGGGCGGATGTAGGCGTGGTTCATCCGCAGGCCGGTGATCAGCTCGTAGATGTCGAGGATCAGCTCCCGGTCGCGGAAGCCGTAGATCATGATCGTGGTGGCGCCCAGCTCCATGCCGCCGGTGGCGATGGCCACCAGGTGGGAGGAGAGCCGGTTGAGTTCCATCAGCAGTACGCGGACGACCGAGGCCCGGTCGGGCACCTGGTCGGTGATGCCGAGCAGCTTCTCCACGGCCAGGCAGTAGGCCGTCTCGTTGAAGAAGGGCGTCAGGTAGTCCATCCGCGTCACGAACGTCGTGCCCTGCGTCCAGGTCCGGTATTCGAGGTTCTTCTCGATACCGGTGTGCAGGTAGCCGATGCCGCAGCGGGCCTCGGTGACGGTCTCGCCGTCGATCTCCAGGATCAGCCGGAGCACGCCGTGGGTGGACGGGTGCTGCGGCCCCATGTTGACGATGATCCGCTCGTCGTCGGACTTCGCGGCGCCCGCCGCGACCTCGTCCCAGTCGCCGCCGGTGACGGTGTAGACGGTGCCTTCGGTGGTCTCGCGGGGGGTTGCGCGGGACGCCTCGCTGGGAGTGCTCATCAGGAATACGACCTCCGCTGGTCGGGAGCCGGGATCCGGGCGCCCTTGTACTCGACGGGAATGCCGCCGAGCGGGTAGTCCTTGCGCTGCGGGAAGCCCTGCCAGTCGTCCGGCATCATGATCCGCGTGAGCGCCGGGTGCCCGTCGAAGACGAGGCCGAAGAAGTCGTAGGTCTCGCGCTCGTGCCAGTCGTTGGTCGGATAGACCTCGACGAGCGAGGGCACGTGCGGGTCGGCATCCGGGGCCGAGACCTCCAGCCGGATCAGCCGGTTGTGGGTGATCGAGCGCAGGTGGTAGACGGCGTGCAGCTCGCGGCCCTGGTCGCCGGGGTAGTGGACGCCGCTGACGCCCGTGCAGAGCTCGAAGCGCAGCGCGGGGTCGTCGCGCAGCGTCCGGGCGACGGCCGGCAGACACTCCCGGGCGATGTGGAAGGTGATCTCGCCACGGTCGACGACGGTCTTCTCGATGACGTTCTCGGGCACCAGGCCCTGTTCGTCCAGGGCGCCCTCCAGCTCGTCGGCGACCTCGTCGAACGCTCCGTACTCTCCGCCGCCGGCCGGCCCGCCGTACGGCCGCGCGCTCGCGCCGGGCAGCCGGACGGACCGCACCAGCCCGCCGTAACCGGAGGTGTCACCGCCGTTGTTGGCACCGAACATCCCGCGGCGGGGGCCGATCACCTCGCCGGTGTCGGCGCGCTGCGCCGGGACGGCCTCGTCCGGCCGGTCCGGGGTCTCGGGGTTCTTCGGCTCGCTCACCGCAGCAGGCCCTTCATCTCGATCAGCGGGAGTGCCTTGAGCGCCGCTTCCTCCGCTTCATGGGCCGCCTGCACCCGATTGACCCCGAGCTTGCTGCTCTGGATCTTCTGGTGGAGCTTGAGGATGGAGTCCATGAGCATCTCGGGGCGCGGCGGGCAGCCCGGCAGATAGATGTCGACGGGCACGATGTGGTCGACGCCCTGGACAATCGCGTAATTGTTGAACATGCCGCCCGACGAGGCGCAAACCCCCATGGAAATCACCCACTTCGGGCTCGGCATCTGGTCGTAGACCTGCCGCAGGACCGGCGCCATCTTCTGGCTCACCCGGCCGGCCACGATCATCAGGTCCGCCTGCCGCGGGGAGCCGCGGAAGACCTCCATGCCGAAGCGGGCCAGGTCGTAGCGCCCGGCACCGGTGGTCATCATCTCGATGGCGCAGCAGGCCAGCCCGAAGGTCGCGGGGAAGACCGATGACTTGCGCACCCAGCCCGCGGCCTGCTCGACAGTGGTCAGCAAAAAGCCGCTGGGCAGCTTCTCTTCCAGTCCCATTGGTGACCCCTAGTCCCATTCCAGGCCGCCACGCCGCCAGACGTAGGCGTAGGCGACGAAGACGGTGAGCGCGAAGAGGAGCATCTCGACGAGCCCGAACAGCCCCAGGGCGTCGAAGGTGACGGCCCAGGGATAGAGGAAGACGATCTCGATGTCGAAGACGATGAAGAGCATCGCCGTCAGGTAGTACTTGATCGGGAAGCGACCGCCGCCGGACGGGTGCGGCGTCGGCTCGATTCCGCATTCGTACGCTTCGAGCTTGGCCCGGTTGTAGCGCCGGGGGCCGATGAGCGTGGCCATGACCACGGAGAAGATCGCAAAGCCTGCCCCGAGGGCTCCCAGTACGAGGATGGGCGCGTAAGCGTTCACCGTCCTCGCTCCCTTCAGTCGACGATGACTGGATGGCGGTCCGCTCGGGCTTACCGGCTGCCCCGTGGAGATCGTGCCTATGTGAGGCAGTTCACAAGCCCGAATGCCTGCATCTTATGCCCGTCGCTCTGTGATCTGCGACACGGGGTGAGACAACGACTTTGTGATCTTCACCACCTGACGAAGGATCATGGAACCAGACGCCCGGTGATCTCCTTACACGACGCTCGCCAGTGATCACTAGAGGTGATATCCGCCAAGGTTACCGCTGGTCAGGGCGGACGCCGCATTATCAAATGGCATGCATTGCAAGCAAATTGGCACCGGACGAAATCAACTGCTATATGCGCCGGGCCCGTAGACGTGATCCGCTCGTGACCCGGCCGTGATCGTCGGTGCGTGCCCCGATTCACGAGCGCGCCCGACGGACCCGGCGGGCGGGTGGCCGACTCCCGACCGACCCCTGATCGACCACCGGCCGACTTCCGATCGGCGACCGGCCGGCCACTCGGTCACGGGAACATAACGGACACTCACGAGTGACCTATCCCACGCGATTTGAAGCACTAAGTCCTTGACGCCCGGGAAGCCTTGTCGTGGCGGATGAGGAAGTGGTAAGCACCCTCGGAGCCCGCACCGAGCGTCAAATGCCGTGCGTAGGAACATGATCGCGAATTCCGGACATCGCGCCGACGAAACGGCGGGCAGTCAAAAGTCCGTTTTGTTCGTCGCGTACGCGTCAAGTGTGGCGTACTGCACCTTTGTTGGCAGCAACCTGCGGCTCCTGATAGCCGTGGTGCCATGTCCCCGAACGCACTCATACCCAGCCACCGGAAGCCCCGCCGTTCCGCGTCCTCGCGGGCCCTGCGTGCGGGCGTGACCGGTGGCTTCCTCACCCTCGCGGTCACCGGCACGACCGTGCCGGCCAACGCCGTCGAAAGGCCCGTCTCCGAAACCCAGGAGATACCCACCATCACGGCGGCACTGGCCACCAGCGCCACCGAGAGCGCGGACGCCGCCCAGCAGGCCGCGTTCAACTACGAGCGCCAGGCGCTCCGCGACGCCGCCGCCGCCAAGGCCGACAAGGCGGCGAACAAGGCGAAGGCCGCCGCCGAGAAGAAGGCCGAAGCCGAGGCCGAGGCGAAGAAGGCCGCCGCCGAGGCCCGCAAGGCCAAGGAAGCCACCCAGGCCCGCGCCTCGCGCTCCGACGAGCGCACCACGCTCTCCACCTCCAACGCGACCGGCAGCGCCGCCACCCTCATCGCCTTCCTCAAGTCGCAGCTCGGCAAGGCGTACGTGCTCGGCTCCAGCGGCCCGTCCTCGTACGACTGCTCCGGCCTGACCCAGGCCGCGTTCGCCCAGATCGGCGTCGACCTGCCGCGTGTCTCGCAGAGCCAGTCGACCACCGGCACCCCGGTCAGCCTCGGCAACCTCCAGGTCGGGGACATCCTGTACTGGGGCAGCGCGGGCAGCGCCTACCACGTCGCCGTCTACGTCGGTGGCGGCAACTTCATCGGCGCCCAGAACCCGAGCACCGGCATCGTCGAGCGCCCGCTCAGCTACGACCAGCCCACCGGCGCGGTGCGCGTCCTCTGAGACCCCGCACCCCGGAAAGCCCTGAAGGGCCGCCCCTCCCCCGCTCGGGAGGGGCGGCCCTTCGCCGTGGGGGCGGACGTCCACGCCGGCCACCGGGCCACCCGTCAGCTCGCGAGGAACGCGGGCGGGTCGGCGTTGAACTGAGCGCGGTGGCCGGCGTGGATGCCGTGGATGGCGCGGCCTCGTGGATGCCGTGGCCGGCGCGGATGGCGCGGCCGGCGGTCGGATACTCCTGCGGCCGGGCCCTCCTTGCGGACGGCGGCGGGGTCAGCTCGCCGGTGTGCCCGCCGCCGTATCCACAGACTGTGCGCGGTACGCGGAAGGGCCGCCCCGTATGGAGCGGCCCCGCGTCGGTCGTGCCTCACTTCACCAGCCGGCACCGGCGGGCTGCCGGGGCGTGGCGTTGAGGCGGGTGAACAGGTTCGTCAGCCCGATCGTCAGGACGAGGGAGGCGAGCTGGCGCTCGTCGAAGTGCCGGGAGGCCGCGTCCCAGACCGCGTCCGGCACCGGGTCGGACCGGTCGGCGAGGCGGGTGGCGTACTCGGCCAGCTCCAGGGCGGCGCGCTCGGCGTCGGTGAAGTACGGCGCCTCCCGCCAGGCCGCCACCGCGAACAGCTTGTCGTCGCCGACTCCCGTCTTGCGGGCGCTCTTGACCCCGCCGTCGACGCAGAAGCTGCACCCGTTGATCTGGCTCGCCCGCAGGTGCACCAGCTCCAGCGTCTCCTCCGGCACCCCACCGCTGCGGGACGCCTTCGCCACGTTGAGGAGCGGCTGCATGGCCTCCGGAATGACCACCGCGGGGTTCTTCATCCGTGCACCCATCACTGCTCTCCTTACGGAATCTACGGAATCCAGCCGGCGAGCCCTGCCGGCTTCTCGCCGTCACTGCACTGACGGATCCCGCCCGGAGAATGTGACGACGGACCGGCCCCCTTTTTCCGGGACCGGCCCGCGGGCCGCATCGCGCCTGGTCAGACGCGGTTCAGTAGGTGCGGGGAGAGACGCATCCCGGTATCCGAAGTCCGGTAGGCAAGCCCGCCGGCCGAGGCCCCGGAGAACGCCCGCCGGCCGAGGCTCCCGAGCCGAGGCCCGCGAGACGCCGCGCCGGCCGCGTCACGCCTTCGGCGCGACCTTGCTCAGCCCGTTGATGATCCGGTCCATCGCGTCGCCGCCCGTCGGGTCGGTGAGGTTGGCGAGCATCTTGAGCGTGAAGCGCATCAGCAGCGGGTGGGTCAGACCGCGCTGGGTGGCGATCTGCATGACCTTCGGGTTGCCGATCAGCTTCACGAAGGCACGGCCGAGGGAGTAGTAGCCGCCGTAGGTGTCCTTGAGGACCTTCGGGTAGCGGTGCAGCGCCAGCTCGCGCTGGGCGTACGTGGCACGGGCCTGCGCCTGCACGATGACCTCGGCGGCGATCGCGCCGGACTCCATCGCGTACGCGATGCCCTCCCCGTTGAACGGGTTGACCAGCCCGCCCGCGTCACCGACCAGGAGCAGGCCCTTGGTGTAGTGGGGCTGGCGGTTGAACGCCATCGGGAGAGCGGCGCCGCGGATCGGGCCGGTCATGTTCTCCGGGGTGTAGCCCCACTCGGCCGGCATCGAGGCGCACCACGCCTTGAGGACCTCCCGCCAGTCCAACTCCTTGAAGGAGGCCGAGGTGTTCAGCACTCCCAGCCCCACATTGGAGGTGCCGTCGCCGATGCCGAAGATCCAGCCGTACCCGGGCAGCAGCCGGTCCTGCGCGCCGCGGCGGTCCCACAGCTCGAGCCAGGACTCCAGGTAGTCGTCGTCGTGCCGGGGTGAGGTGAAGTACGTACGGACCGCGACGCCCATGGGGCGGTCCTCGCGCCGGTGCAGGCCCATGGCGAGGGAGAGCCGGGTGGAGTTGCCGTCGGCGGCGACCACGATCGGGGCGTGGAAGGTGACCGGGATCTTCTCCTCGCCGAGCCGGGCGTGCACACCGGTGATGTGGCCGGTCAGCTCGTCGACGATGGGCGCGCCCACGTTGCAGCGCTCATGGAGCCGCGCACCGGCCTTCTGCGCCTGCCGGGCCAGCTGCTCGTCGAAGTCGTCGCGCTTGCGGACCAGCCCGTAGTCCGGGTAGGAGGCGAGGTCCGGCCAGTCCAGCTGGAGCCGCGAGCCGCCGCCGATGATGCGCAGGCCCTTGTTGCGGAGCCAGCCCGCCTCCTCGGAGATGTCGATGCCCATCGCCACCAGCTGCTTGGTGGCGCGCGGGGTGAGCCCGTCGCCGCAGACCTTCTCGCGCGGGAACGCGGTCTTCTCCAGCAGGAGGACGTCCAGCCCCGACTTGGCGAGGTGGTAGGCGGTGGCCGAGCCGGCCGGCCCGGCGCCGACGACGATCACATCCGCGCGGTGCTCCGAACGCGGCGTTGCCGCGGACTCGGTGACGGACTCGGTCACGGACGCGGACTCGGTCACGGCGTTGTCTCCCGGAAGTCGATATCTGGATATCTGGGTGCCGACCGGCACTGGGCACGTGCAGTCTATGGGGGCCTTGGTAATCGGAAACCGAAGGGTTGTCCCATGAAGCCCGAGCCCGACCCGACCGACCCGACGGGCCCGACCGGCCCCCGCCCCACCCTTCCCACCGCCCTTCCCGCCGTCGAACTCCGCGTCCCCACCGAAGAGGACGCACTGAACTGGCACCGGGTCTTCCACCACCCCGAAGTGATGGAGTTCCTCCGCGGCGCCCCCGCCGAACTCTCCGTCTACGAGGAGCTGACCGCCCGCCAGCGCCGCCACCACGCCGAACGGGGCTTCTGCCTCTATACGCTCCTGGACCCGGCGGACGGCGCGGTCATGGGGTTCACCGGCGCCCAGCCGTGGCCGCAGGAGTGGGGCCCGGCCGGCGAGATCGAGATCGGATGGAGGCTCGGCCGCGCCTACTGGGGCAAGGGGTACGCCACGGCGGCGGCGCGGGCGGCCCTGGATGCCGTACGGGCGGCCGGGGTGCGCCGGGTCGTCGCGGTGGTGGACGCCCGCAACGAGCGCTCGACAGCGGTGACCCGACGACTGGGGATGCGCCACACGGAGACGCTGCTGAGGCCGACGGACGGGCGGAAGGCGTACTGCTACCACCTGGACCTGTGACGGGCCACCGGCAGGACCTGCGACCGGCCACCGGCGGGGGCGGTGCGCCTACCCGGCCATGGAGCCGGACCGACAGGGACCCGGCCAGGAACACGGCCGTGGACACTGCCCTGTTCACGGCCGTGGACAGGGCCGGGAACACTGCCGTGAACGCGGCCGTGAACAGGGCGCGAAACGTGAACAGGGCGCGAAAGACGACGAAACCAGCGAACACGTCCAACACGCCGAACACGCCGAACATGCGAACGCGGCGACCAGGCGGTGACAAGACGGCGAAAAATACCGCCCGGCCGCGTGCATCCATTGCCCCACCCCGCACGTCTCACCAGTGAGCGGCATTCTCAAGTGACCGCACTGCAGGGGTATTTGGAGCATCCACTTTGAAAATCGGCATCAAAGGCATTAAGGGCATTCGTCGCGCTTCCGCGGTCGTCGTCACCGCCGGAGCCGTCCTGACCGCCGGGGCGTTCAGCTCCCAGGCGCAGGCCGCTGCCCTCCCGACGCCCACGATCAACGCCCCCGGCGGCTTCGTGATGAACAACGGCAGCGGGACGACCCTCTACAGCAAGGCTGCGGACACCCGGCGCGCCACGGGGTCCACCACCAAGATCATGACGGCCCGGGTGGTGCTCGCGCAGAAGAACCTCGACCTGGATTCGAAGGTCACGATCCAGAAGGCGTACAGCGACTACATCGTCAACAACAACTGGGCCTCGTCGGCGCATCTGATCGTCGGCGACAAGGTAACGGTACGTCAGCTCCTCTACGGGCTGATGCTCCCGTCCGGCTGCGACGCCGCGTACGCGCTGGCCGACAAGTTCGGCAGCGGCTCGACCCGGGACGCCCGGGTGGCGTCGTTCATCGGCCAGATGAACGCCACCGCCAAGAGCCTGGGGCTGAAGAACACCCACTTCGACTCGTTCGACGGCATAGGGCGTGGCAAGAACTACTCGACGCCGCGCGACCTGACCAAGATCGCCAGCAGCGCGATGAAGTTCTCCACGTTCCGCACGGTCGTGGGCACCAAGTCGACCAAGCAGAAGGTCATGACGAAGAGCGGCGGCTACCGCTACATGTCGTGGACCAACACCAACAACCTGCTCGGCAGCTACAAGGGCACCATCGGCGTCAAGACCGGCTCGGGCCCGGAGGCCAAGTACTGCCTGGTGTTCGCCGCCACCCGCGGCGGCAGGACGGTCATCGGCACGGTCCTCGCCTCCTCGTCGATCGGCACCCGCACGGCGGACGCGAAGAAGCTGATGGACTACGCGTTCAAGAAGTAGCCCCGCCAGTTGGCCGGGTTCTCCCGGCGGGAACCGACCCGCCGGGAGAACCCGGGCCCCTGGAGCCCTGACACGCAGGACTCCAGGGGCCCGGGTGGACACCCCGAGTGGACAGGTGGACACACTGGGCTCCCGGGGCCCGGACAACTCAAAACCGGTAACCCAAAACTGGGGTAACCCAAAACCGGGGCCCGCTCGTATTCGTACCGGAGGTACGTGGCGAGCGGGCCCCGGCACATCGCACGCTTACGCGTTGGCAGGCTTCCGCCTTGGCAGGCTTACGCCTTGACCCGTTGGCACGTCGCCCGTTGAAGCGCCTGCCGGCGGAAACGAGTCTCAGAGCGCCTGCCGGCGGAAACGAGTCTCAGCCGGTGGGCTTCGTCCCCCGGTGGAGCGCCACGACACCACCGGTCAGATTGCGCCAGGCGACCTTGGTCCAACCCGCCGCCTGGAGCCGCGCGGCCAGTTCGGGCTGGTTGGGCCAGGTGCGGATGGACTCCGCGAGATAGACATAGGCGTCCGGGTTGCTGCTGACCGCCCGGGCCACCGGCGGCAGCGCCCGCATCAGGTACTCGGTGTACACGGTCCGGAACGGCGCCCACGTCGGCTCGCTGAACTCGCAGATCACCACCCGCCCACCGGGCTTGGTCACGCGGTACAGCTCGGCCAGCGCGACGTCGGTGTCCTGGATGTTGCGCAGCCCGAAGGAGATCGTGACGGCGTCGAACACGCCGTCCGCGAACGGCAGCCGCGTCCCGTCCCCCGCCGCGAACGGCAGCCACGGGCGCCGCTTCTTGCCCTCGGCCAGCATCCCGACGGAGAAGTCGCACGGCACGACGTACGCACCGGTGGCCGCGAACGGCAGCGAGGAGGTGCCGGTACCGGCCGCGAGGTCGAGCACCCGCTCCGCCGGGCGAGCGGCCACCGCGCGGTCCACCTCCTTGCGCCACCGCCGCGCCTGCCCCAGGGAGAGCACGTCGTTGGTGAGGTCGTACCGAGCCGCCACGTCGTCGAACATCGCGGCGACTTCGTGCGGCTGCTTGTCCAGGGATGCTCGGGTCACCCGGCCATTGTCCACCGTGCGACGACCGCCCCCCGCACCGGGCGGCACACCGAGCCCGGAACCCCACCGCGCCTCGGTCAGCCACCGGGCTTCGGTCGGCGGCCACGCGTCGGTCGGCGGCCACGCTGCGGTCACCCACCGCACCTCCGTCGGTCGCCGCGCCTCGGCCAGCCACCGCGCATCCGTCAGTCGCCGCGCTTCGGTCGGCCGCCGCGCCTCGGCCGGCAACCGCACTTCGGTCGGTTGTCACGCGTCGGTCAATCGCTGCGCGTCGGTCAGTCGGAGACGGCCGATCCGCGCGCCCTCGGCTTGCCTGGGCTGGTCGAGGACGGCCGTACCACGCGCCCGCTGCCGGCCTGGGGCTGCTGCCTGGGGCTGGTCGGGGACGGCCGTATGCCCCCCTCAGAACATCCGGGCGGTCCAGCGTTGCGTAGCGCATCGTGAGCGGCCGGTCCGGCCGTCCCCGCGCTTACGATCTTGCAGGGCTGAATGTCTCGCTCCGCTTCCCTTGACGGCGCCCTGACGTGCGACAAGTTGGCGCTAATGAATCCTTAACGCCCATATACCCCATCGCGCCCGGCTGTTGACGCCTACTCATCGGGCCCAAGAGGGGCCCCGCATCTCCGAGCCCTTGGCACGCCGCACCCACTTGGCGGCCGCCGCCCTTGTGCGGCCACCACATCTCCCAGCCTTTGGCACTCGCCCGCTCCCCCGAGCAGTTCTCGCGCGTCCGCCCGCCCATCGCACCGCACCGCTCCGCACCGCTTTCGCACCCCAGATTCCGTAGCACCCACTCGAGAATCCGTAGCACCCACTCCGCGCCGTGGGCCGGGCTCGCCAGTCATGGTCCGTGCTCGCCAGCCAGGGACCGTATCCGCCAGCCCCGACCATGACCTGCCCTGCTATGCCCTGCCCACGTCCGCCAGCCGCGGACCACGACCGCCACCCACAGACCATGTCCGCCAGTCGCGGGCCGTGGTCGCCGTTCGCGAGGCGCGTTCGCCGTTCGCCGTTCGCCGCCTCCTTATATTCCGGCAACGATTACGGAGAGTGACTAGTTCCCTTCATTATTACAGTCTGTGATGGTGGTTGGTGGTGGCTTTGCGACGTGGTGGCGCTGCGGCGAGGTTGTGGCGCTGCGGCGACGTGGTGGCGCTGCGGCGACATGGCGATCTGCGACCGGGTCAGCGGCGGCGGTGGACGAGGCGGCTGGCGATGACCGTGGCGAGGCAGGTGCCGTCCGGGGCGAAGATCGCGAAGTTGGCCGGGCCCCCGGCGGTCAGGGGGCGCGGGCGGGGGCCGGGCAGTTCTTCGAGGCCGGATCGCTGGACGGCCGTGCGGACCGCGGGCCGGGTGAACGGGCCGGTCAGCGCGGTGGTTCCGGTCGCCAGCAGGCGTTGCAGGCCGCGGCGGGCGCTGGCACCCCACCGGGTATCCGGCATGTCGAGTGCGGCCAGCGCGACCCCGGTCAGCGGCTCGCTGCCGAGTTCGGCGACCTCGCGCGGATCGGGGTGGTAGGTCGCCTCCAGGAGCGCGGCGCCGTCCGGTTCGTAGCGGCCGGGGGTGAGTACGCCGTCCCACTCCCGGATCCGTGCCCGTTCGCCGTAGGCCGCCAGCAGTTCCTCGTACGGGCCGATGGCGGCCAGGCGGGCGCCATCGACGACGACCGCGTGCCCGGGGGCCGGTGCGCCGCCCTCGGCCAGCCGGACGGCGCGCACCCGGTGGAGCGTCAACACCCGTGGTCCAGCGGTCGGTTGGGGAGGAGTCCGAGGAGCGCGAGGAGTCCGAGAAGTGCGAGAAGGCCGAGGAGTCGGAGTGGTCCGAGAGGTGCGGGGAGGGTGCGGGAGCGGGGCGGCGGGCGGTGCGCGACCGATGACCGGCCCCGGCTCGGGTGCTGGGGCCGGTGCCCGTGCGGGTGCCGAGGACGGCGTCGCGTCGGCTGCTCCGGGGCGGTCACGGTCAGGGCGGTCACGGTCAGGGCGCCTCTGCTGCGGGGCTCGGTGCGGGGCCCAGTGCGGGGCTGCGGGGGTCTGAGCGGGGTCAGTTGGTCTCGATGAGCTTCAGGTCGGGGTGGGTGGTGCCTCCCACCCGTCGCCCACCACCGCCCTCAGCCGAGGCGCTGCGCGCCACCCCTCCTCCTTCAATGGCCGTGGAGGAGAGGTGCGAGACGACGCGGTCGTCCACCGGGTCGTCGGCCGGGTCGTCGTGGACGACCAGGTGCTCGTACGTCGTCGCGCGCTGCGCCGGGACGCGGTCCGCCTTGCGGATCAGGTCGATGATCTCCAGGCGGTTGGAGCGGTGCTTGGCGCCGGCCGAGGAGACCACGTTCTCCTCCAGCATGATCGAGCCGAGGTCGTCCGCGCCGTAGTGCAGCGCGAGCTGGCCGGCCTCCTTGCCGACCGTCAGCCAGGAGCCCTGGATGTGCGCGATGTTGTCGAGGAAGAGGCGGGCGACGGCGATCATCCGCAGGTACTCGAAGATCGTCGCCTGCGTCTGGCCCTTCAGGTGGTTGTTCTCCGGCTGGTAGGTGTACGGGATGAAGGCGCGGAAGCCGCCCGTACGGTCCTGGACGTCGCGGATCATCCGCAGGTGCTCGATGCGCTCGGCGTTGGTCTCGCCGGTGCCCATCAGCATGGTGGAGGTGGACTCGACGCCGAGCTTGTGCGCCGTCTCCATGATTTCCAGCCAGCGCTCGCCGGACTCCTTGAGCGGCGCGATGGCCTTGCGGGGGCGGGCGGGGAGGAGTTCGGCGCCGGCGCCGGCGAACGAGTCGAGGCCCGCGGTGTGGATCCGGGAGATGGCCTCCTCGACCGAGACCTTGGAGATCCGCGCCATGTGCTCGACCTCGGAGGCGCCGAGGGAGTGGATGACCAGCTGCGGGAACGCCTTCCTGATGGCCGAGAAGTGCTCTTCGTAGTACTCGACGCCGTAGTCCGGGTGGTGGCCGCCCTGGAACATGATCTGGGTGCCGCCCAGTTCGACGGTCTCCGCGCAGCGGCGCAGGATGTCGTCGAGGTCGCGGGTCCAGCCCTTGGCGGTGTCCTTGGGGGCGGCGTAGAACGCGCAGAACTTGCAGGCCGTCACGCAGACGTTGGTGTAGTTGATGTTGCGCTCGATGATGTACGTCGCGATGTGCTCGGTGCCGGCGTAGCGGCGGCGGCGTACGGCGTCGGCGGCCTGGCCCAGCGCGTGCAGCGGCGCGGAGCGGTAGAGGTCGAGTGCCTCCTCCGGGGTGATACGGCCGCCCTGTGCGGCGCGGTCGAGTACGGACTGGAGGTCGGCGTTCTCGGTCACCGGGGCGTCCCTTTCGGAGGCGGACAGACAGTGAGCACGGTGGGCGCGGTGAGTGGCGCGCTCCGTACTCAAGGACTGAACCAGCCTACGCCAGGGCACCGACAGCCTCGGGGCCGGCCGGGCGCCCCCTCCCGGCCGGCCCGCGACACCGCCTCAGCCGCTCTTCTCCAAGGTCGCCTTCGGGGTACCGCCCTGTTTGTCGTCGGAGGTGAAGGTGAGCGCGCCGTCCTTGCCGAGGGTGTACGTCACCGTGGACGTGGTGCCCGTGCAGCCCGGCCCCTGTTTGCCGTCCGGGCTCTCCCGGAGCACCAGCTCGGCGCCGCCGGCCGAGAGCAGTTTCGCCTTCGCCCGGCAGCGCAGCAGCACCGCGTCATAGGTCGTACGGACCACGAACTCCCCTTGGTGGCCGGCCGTGATGACGCTGGTCATGGAGCCGTTGGGGAAGCCGTTGGCCATCGTGAGGGTGCCGCTCCAGGTGCCGAGGAAGGGGTGCGGGACGTCGCCGCCGGTGCCGTTTCCGGTTCCTTGGCCGGACCCTTGGGGCGGCTCGGAGGGGTGCGCGGACCCGGTGTGCCCGGGGGACGGCTCGGAGGGGGATGCCGACGCGGTGCGCCCGGGGGGCGGCTGGGCGTCGGTGGTGCCGCTGCCGCCGCCGTTCCGCAGCATGGTGAAGACGAACCCGGCGGTCGTCGCGGCGGCCAGTGCGCCGGCCACCGACAGCACCAGCGTGCAGCTCACCCGCCGCGGCCGGTCCTTGGCGCCGACGGCGCCGGCGAGTGCGATCCGCCGTTCCTTGGGGGCGGGCGGAGACGACGGAGACGGGGGCGGGGACGACGGGGACGGGGACCCCGTTGGCAGATCCGCGACAGCCGCGGCGCCGTCGGCCGCGGTGCCGTCGGCAGGACCAGGGTTACGGGTGCCACCGGTGTCTCCGGTGCCACCGGTTCCTCCGGTGGCACCCTTGCCACCGGAGGCGTGCGGAGTCGCCGGCGGTGCGGCGGCGGACGGCCAGGCGGTCTCCGGCGCGGACGGCAGGCCGGGGACGTCGGGGCCGCCAGGGCCACCAGGGCCGCCGGGCCGGTCCGTGGGGGCCTCGCCCCCGACCTCTGCCGGCGCGTCGAAGGGGATCAGCCCGGACACCGCCCCGTACGACGGATCCGGCGGCCCGAACGCCCCGCCGGGCACCCCCGCCGTCCCCCGAGCCCGCGCCCCCTCTTCCGGGTCCTCCCCGGCCTCCCCTAGCTCCTGGTCTCGCTGCTCCCGCCGCTCCACCTCAAGGTTCAGCAGTTCCACCGCCTGCCGGCTGACCTGCTCCACGACCGGTGCCGGCAGCCACCCGGCGCGCACCAGCCCGGCCGCGCCGCCACTCCCCTCCCCCACGAGCCGGGCCGCGACCTCCTCGGGGGCGGGCCGCCGCGCCGGGTCCTTGACGAGGCAGCCGGCCACCAATTCCCGTAGTTCGCCACCGAGTTGCGGACCCAGTTCCGGTTCCTCGTGCACCACCTTGTAGAGCAGGGCGGCGGACGAGTCCCCGGGGAACGGGGGGACACCGGTGGCCGCGAAGGCCAGTACCGCCCCCAGCGAGAAGACGTCGGCCGCGCCCTCCGCGCCCATCCCCAGGATCTGCTCGGGCGCCATGTAGCCCGGCGATCCGACCGAGACCCCGGTGGACGTCAGGGAGGCGGTGCCGTCCGTGGCGCGGGCGATGCCGAAGTCGATCAGCAGCGGCCCGTCCAGGGTCAGCAGGACGTTGGAGGGTTTGACGTCGCGGTGGACGAGCCCGAGTGCGTGCACCGCGGTCAGCGCCTCGGCCAGTCCGGCGCCGAGGGCGCGTACGGAGTGCTCGGCCAGCGGCCCGAACGCGCCGACCGCCTGTGCCAGTGAGGGGCCGGCCGCATAGCCGGTGGCGATCCACGGAACGGAGGCGTCCGGATCGGCGTCCAGTACGGGCGCGGTCCAGGCGGCGCCCACCCGCCGCGCCGACTCGATCTCCCGCCGGAACCGCGCCCGGAACTGCTCGTCGGCGGCGAACTGCGCGTGCACGACCTTGACCGCGACGGTCCGGCCGCCCGCGCTGCGCCCCAGATAGACCCGCCCCATGCCACCCGCGCCGAGCCGACCGAGCAGTCGGTATCCGCCCAGGACCCGTGGATCGTCCCCTGCCAGCGGCTCCATCGCGCCTCCCCCTGATGACGGCGCCAACAGCTTATGACCCGCGCCATACCCCGGTCGGAAAACGCCGATGCCCGATGCCGGCACTGCTCCCCGGCGCGAACACCGATGACGGACGCCAACACCGATCACCAACGCGAACACTGATCACCGACGCCAACGCCGACCACCGACGCGAAACACCGATCCCCCACGCCAACACCGACCACCGACGCGAACACCGACCACCGACGTGACCGCTGATCCCTCACGTCAACGCCCATCACTCACGAGTAACCCACGCACACGCTTATGACCCACGTCATCCCCCGTTCCGGAAACCTTCGCCCCGTTTTCCGCATCAAACAGGGCACAAGTCGGCCATCCCGCCCGACGCTTCCGCCGCCAGCGGTCCTGGCCTGCGACAGCGCCCCACGCCGCCGCGCGACCCTCCGGAGAACGCCGTGCACCACCGCCCGCGCCCCAAGTTCCGCCGCCGTGGTCGCCGTACGTCCGAGAGCACCCGGCCCAAGTGGCGGCTCTCCCTGCTCACCGCGTTCATCGCCATCCTCGGGCTCGGCGCGTACCCGACGGTCAAGTACATGGACGTCCTCAACGACACCGGTGAGCCGATGTCGTTCAGCCGGTCCCTCCCCGACGGTGTGCCCGGCCCGCCGCTGCCGACCACCACCGACCCCTCGGTACGGATGCCGACCGGCCCCCGTGCGGAGTTCCGTACGGCGAGCACGCTGAGCGACGGCACGAAGATCGGCGTGACGACCCTGCACGGGAAGAAGTCCGGCTTCACCGGCAAGGTGTGGGTCTGGGCCCCGAAGGAGTACTACGAGGACCGCTACCGCGACAGCGCGTTCCCCGTCCTGCTCGCCCTGCCGGGCGGTTACGGCTACCCGGTCAACTACTGGATGGGCACCGACCTCAAGCTCCAGCGCACCATCAGCGACCTGGTGGCCCAGGGCCGCGGCAAGCCGTTCATCGTCGCCATGCCGGTCCTCAACGCCGGCAAGCGCTACTACGACGGCAGCGACATCCCGGGGCAGCCGAAGATGGGCACCTGGATTTCCGACGACGTCCCCGACCTGGTCAAGGCCAACTTCCGGACCTTCACCTCGCGCGACGGCTGGGCGATCATGGGCTCCTCGTCGGGCGGTTTCGTCGGCCTCAAGCAGGTCCTCCAGCACCCCGACCGCTTCAAGGCGGTGATCGCCAGCGGCCCGGACACCCGCCCGGACTCCCCTCTCTGGCGCGGCCACGAGAAGGAGAAGCGGGCCAACGACCCGGAGCACCTGGCCCGACAGCTCGCCGCCCGCCCCGGCGCCCCGGACGTCTACCTCCAGTTCCAGATCGGCACGCGGGAGGGCGGCCGGGCCAATCTGGAGCGCTTCATCCGGGAGTACGCCAAGGGGCCCGTGAAGGCGCACCTGCACGTCATAGAGGACGGCGGGCACAACGCCAAGAGCTACATCAAGGGCATGCGGGACGCGAGCCTGGAGGCGATCAGCAAGGTCCTCCGCGGCCCGACGCCCGCCCCCTGAGGTCCGCGCCCCGAACACCCGCCCCCTGAAGCCGGTGCCTATGCCGGCGCGGCGGTGCGGCGGTGCGGTGCGGCGGTGCGGTGCGGCGGTGCGGCCGGCGCGGGACGCCGCCGGCCACTGGCGTCACGCCCGGCGCGCCCCGGCCAGCAGCTCCACCGTCACATCGGCCGGGAACCCGGTCGTCGGGCCGACCCGGCGCGCGAACTCGGCGACGCCGCGCAGCTGGTCCGGTCCGAACCGGAAGTCGAGCGTGGTGAAGTACCGCTCCAGCACCGCCTCGTCGAAGTGCTCCCAGCGGGCGGCCTGCTCGGCGACCTTGCCGACCTCCTCCAGCGACAGGTCGCGCGAGGCCAGGAACGCCTCGTGCACCTTCCCGACCACCACCGGCTCGCGCTCCAGGTAGTCCCGCCGGGCCGCCCATACGGCGAAGACGAACGGCAGTCCCGTCCAGTCCTTCCACATCCGGCCCAGGTCGTGTACCTCCAGCCCGAGCTTGGGCCCGTCGTGCAGATTGGCACGCAGCGCTGCGTCACCGATCAGCACCGCGGCGTCCGCCTCCTGCATCATCAGCCCGAGGTCCGGCGGGCAGCGGTAGTACTCGGGCCGCACGCCGATCTTCTCGGCGAGCAGCAGCTGCGCGAGCCGTACGGAGGTCCGCGAGGTCGACCCGAGGGCGACCCGGGCGCCGTCCAGCTGCTCCAGCGGCTTCTGCGAGACGATCACGCAGGACATCACCGGCCCGTCGCAGCCGACCGCGAGGTCCGGGAAAGCGACGAGATCATCGGCGGCCCGCAGGAATTCGACGAGCGTGATCGGCGCGATGTCGAGTTCCCCGCGCACCAGCTGTTCGCTGAGCTTCTCCGGGGTGTCCTTTGTCAGGTCCAGGTCGAGCAGAGTGCCCGTACGGGCCAGGCCCCAGTAAAGGGGCAGGCAGTTCAGGAACTGGATGTGGCCCACTCGCGGCCGGCTGCGACGGTGGTCGGCGTCGGCTCCTGCGGGTGCGTCTCCGAAGGTTGAATTGTCCACATGCGGAGGCTAGACCCGCCCCTCTCGGTGCGGCACGGCGGGGCCCGGGATGGCCTCTGACGCTCTCGGCTAAACGTGATCTTTGGCTCTTCCACCTCACGAGCGCACCATGCTACGCTCAGCGCAAGTTGCAGTTTGGTTTCCCTTGCAGTACAGAGCCTGCGGAGCATGTGACCCGCAGGCTTTTGTAGTTTTCAGACTTGTTTGCAGGTTCTGGAGCAGGGCAACCCTTTGGCCCAAGGAGGGCTCATGGCTACCGGAACCGTCAAGTGGTTCAACGCTGAAAAGGGCTTCGGCTTCATCGCCCAGGACGGCGGCGGCCCGGATGTCTTCGTCCACTACTCGGCGATCAACGCCACTGGTTTCCGCTCTCTGGAGGAGAACCAGCAGGTCACCTTCGACGTCACGCAGGGTCCGAAGGGCCCGCAGGCGGAGAACGTCACGCCGGCCTAAGTTGCCCGACACGACCTTTAGCTATTAGGTCGACTAGTAGTACCCAAGGAGCCCCGCTCCTCCTTTCGGGAGGAGATCGGGGCTCCTGCCTTTTGTTTGCCCGCCCGCTTTGCGGCTGCGGCTTAAATGGCAACTACATGAACTTTTCCGGTCGGCCGCATTGCGCCGCGAGAAACCCGGGAACGGCCCCTCTCCGGCCACCCCTCCCCGTTCGGGCAGACCGACCCACGGAGAGGGAAAACCAATCCTTGTCGCGGAATTAACGCCCCGGAACGATCACTCAAGGGCGGCGCGGAACCGATCGTTCCGCCGTGAACGGTGCACGGCGGGCGCCGGGAGGACCTGCCCCCGGCGCCCACGACGCCCGCCCCCGTGCATTGCCGCCTGATCACGGAAAGTGGTCGCACGGCCACATGACACGGCCTACCGTGGGCAGAATGAGCGAGAACATGCCTCCGCAGAAGCCCTGCCCGGACTGCGGCGGCGCGGGCACCGTGGAGTGGGAGACCCCCGCCGGCCACCGGGTCACCACGCAGTGCTCAGGCTGCGCCGGCACCGGAACCGTCCTGGCATAGAGGAGGCAGACCATGGCGGCCTTCAGCAGAAACGGCAAGCCGGTCGGCCTGGACGCCCAGTACGTCGGCAAACTGCCCTGCGCCGTCTGCGGGTTACGTCCGATGAAGCTGCCCGGCCGGGACGGCGGTGTCTGCATCCCCTGCTACGCGGAGGAGCGCACGGCCGCCGGCCGGCGGGGCGCGGCGG
>NZ_KN708638.1:3782988-3787096 GCF_000805335.1 Streptomyces sp. CT34
GGCGACCCGTGCCTGGCGTGCGGCTCGCGCTCCGTCGACGCGAACGGGTGGGCGTTCTGGTGCAACTCGTGCCAGATGCAGACGGCTGTTGCCCTGCCGCCGCGTTGAGGGGTGTCAGCAGTCGCCGGCGGCGGTGATGGCACCAATAAAGGTGCCCCAGGCGGTAGTTGAGAAGGTGAGGGCCGGGCCCTGAAGGTCCTTGCTATCGCGGACGGGGACGATACCGGGGGTGCCGTCGGCGACCTCGACGCAATCCCCGTCGGAACCGTTGCTGTAGCTGCTCTTACGCCAGCGGGCGGCACCAGGGAACCCTTCGGCGACCTCAACGCAGTTTCCGCCGTCGCCGTTGCTGTAGCTGCTCTTACGCCAGCGAGCCGTGCTCAAGTCAATCTGGCTGGTTGCCATTTCGATAGTCCTCTGCCGCTGCCTGGATCAGGGCCAGGGACGCCTCAGGCGGCATTGCGGCGGCCCTGAGCCGATCGTATGCCTTGTGGTACTTCTTCACGAGGCCCGGATCGTCGATGGTGGCGCCGCTGTACGAGGACTCGGTGTAGACGAGCGGCGGGGCATCGGGGAACGTCAGCATCAGCGCAGGGCCGTACATGAGGGGGTGCGGGCCGCTTTTCCACGGAATGATCTGCACAACGATCCGTCGTCGCCCCACCAACGCCGCGATACTGGCGAGCTGTTCACCCATCCCCTCGGCCGGGAGCATGGGTTGTCGCAGCAACGACTCGTGCAGGATCGCCCAGTACTCCGGAGTCTTGTGGTCGTCCTCGAAGAGGCGCGCCCGTGCCACCCGAGCGGTGACCTTCTCGTCCACCTCTTCCTCGGTCGCGCCAGGATGCGCCGCGAGCACCGTGGCCCGCGCGTACGGCGCCGTCTGCAGCAGCCCCGGCAAAACGGTGGGGGCCCACTCGTCGATGGTGTCCGCGTGCTGCTCCGCCTCCAGGATCCGCCCGAAGTAGTCCGCATGCCCCGCCCGCCGCGCCTTGCGCACATCCGCGCAGCGGCGTTCGAAGTAGCCGTCGGTCTTCAGGAGGCGGTCCACGTGGCAGGCGAGTTCCACCGGCATGCGGCGCTTACCGTGTTCGATCTCGCTGAGGTACGTCTCGCCGAAGTAGCTGCCTTCGACGGTTTCCCGGAGCGTCAGGCCGGCCGCTTCGCGCTTCCAGCGCAGTTCGGCGCCGTAGAAGGCCGGGACGCTCGCGGATCCGTCAACATCCTTGCGTGCGGGCATGGTTCACCTTTCCACCATTCGCTCAGCGAGGTCGGATTCTCTTCCACGCTACGCCGCCACGACGCCACGCTGTGAGCAGTTCGTCACCATGCGTACAGAAGGGTTCACGCGCCATGCCTCACCCCAACCCCGCCCCCGATGACGTGCACGAGTGTGCGGAGGGGCTCCGTGCCGCGCTGCGCGAGTGCGGGATCACCTTGCCGTCCCTGGGGGTCGAGTTGCCGTCGTTCGCGGGGAGTTATCCGCCGCCGCTGGTCGCGCTGGGCAACTGCAACATGGCCACCGCGCGGCGGCTGGCCGAGGTGCTGCGCAAAGCGGCGCCGCGGTGACGGGGTGCCGTGCGCCGCTCACCATGGAGTTGCTCGCCATGCCGAAGGAGGTGCCCGTGCTGCGGCGGGCCGTGCGGGAGCACCTCGGTGGGCCGTGCAGTGAAGTCGAGCTGTGTGTGAGCGAGTTGGTCGGGAACGTGGTGCGGCATGTCGGGGCGGGCACGCCGGTCCGTGTCCGAGTCGCCGCGGCCGGGGACGGGCGGACGCGGATCGAGGTCAGTGATCCGGATCCGCGGGCCTTGCCGGTGCTGCTGCGGGCGGCGCTCGACGACGAGAGCGGGCGGGGGATGGCGCTGCTGGACGCCGTTGCGCTGCGGTGGGGCGTACGGCGGGGGGAGGCGGGCAAGACGGTGTGGTGCGAAGTCGCCGACGCCTAGGGCCTGTCCGAGCACCGGGACATCGCGCCGGGACATTGCGCCGGGGCGTTGTGGTTGCGGGTACGGCTGAAACCCCGTGCCACCTCCCCCACAGAGGTGACACGGGGGTTCCAGTTTGACGTGCGGAGGGCTACTGCTCCAGACCGGGGGTTACTGGCTTTCGTAAAGCTGGTCTATCTCTTTGGCGAAGTCGCGGGCGACCAGCGCGCGACGGAGTTTGAGGGACGGGGTCAGATGCCCGGTTTGCTCGCTGAAGTCCGCGGGGAGGACGGCGAATCGGCGGATGGACTCGGCGCGGGAGACGAGTTTGTTGGCGTCGTCGACGGCGTGCTGGATGTCGGCGAGGAGGCGTTCGTCCCGGACGAGTTCGGTGAGCGGGGTGTCGCGTTTCCTGGTCATCTGGCGCCAGTGGGAGAGGCCGTCGGGCTCCAGGGTGATCAGTGCGGTGATGTACGGGCGGTTGTCGCCGACGACCATGCACTGGCCTACGAGGGGGTGGGAGCGGAGGCGGTCCTCCAGGGGCGCGGGGGCGACGTTCTTGCCGCCGCTGGTCACGATGATCTCCTTCTTGCGGCCGGTGATGGCGAGGTAGCCGTCGGCGTCGAGGGCGCCGAGGTCGCCGGTGGGGAGCCAGCCGTCCTGGTCGGTGGCCGGGCGGGCGGCGCCCAGCTCGGCGTCCCAGTAGCCGGAGAAGACGTGGCCGCCGCGGAGCAGGATCTCGCCGTCGTCGGCGATGCGGACGGCGCTGCCGGGGAGCGGCCAGCCGACCGTGCCGATGCGGGGGCGGAGGGGTGGGGTGACGGTGGCCGCGGCGGTGGTCTCCGTCAGGCCGTAGCCCTCGAAGATCTCGATGCCGGCGCCGGAGTAGAAGGCGGCGAGGCGGTGGCCCAGGGGGGAGCCGCCGCAGATCGCGTAGCGGACCCGGCCGCCGAGGGCAGAGCGGATGCGGCGGTAGACGAGGGGGTCGTAGAGCTTGCGGGCGGCCCTGAGGGCGACGCCGGGGCCGGGTCCGGTGCCGTGCTCCCGGGCCTCGACGGCCTCGCCGTAGGCGCGGGCTATCCGGGCGGCGCGGTCGAAGGAGGCGGCGCGGCCCATTTTCTCCGCGGTGGCGCGGCCGGTGTTGAAGACCTTCTCCAGGACGTAGGGGATGGCGAGGAGGAAGGTGGGCCGGAAGCCGGCGAGGTCGGCCAGCAGTTCGTCGGTCTGGATGCTGGGGGCGTGGCCCAGACGGACCCGGGCGCGCAGGCAGCCGACGGCGACCATCCGGCCGAAGACGTGCGAGAGGGGGAGGAAGAGGAGGGTGGCGGCGGGTTCGTCGCTGACCGACCTGAAGACGGGGTGGAGGAGCTCCACGGCATTGTCGACCTCGGCGAAGAAGTTGGCGTGGGTGAGGGCGCAGCCCTTGGGGCGGCCGGTGGTGCCGGAGGTGTAGATGAGGGTGGCGAGGTGGGGCGGGGCGAGGGCGGCCCGGCGCGCGTCGACGGCCTCGTCGGGGAGGTCGCGGCCGGCGTCGACGAGCTGGGCGACGGCGCCGGTGTTGAACTGCCAGAGGTTGCCGAGTGCCGGGAGGTGGGGGCGGACGGCGCTGATCAGGCGGGTCTCGTCGACGGTCTCGACGACGCAGGCGCGGGCGGCGGAGTCCTGGAGGATCCACTGCGCCTGGAGGGCGGAGGAGGTCGGGTAGAGGGGGACGGTGACCAGGCCGGCGGCCCAGGCGGCGAAGTCGAGGAGGGTCCATTCGTAGGTGGTCCGCGCCATGATCGCCAGGCGGTCGCCGGGCTCCAGGCCGTGGGCGATGAGCCCTTTGGCCACGGCGCGCACCTCGGCGGCGAACTCGGCGGCGGTGATGTCGCGCCAGGCGCCGCTGGGCTGCCGGCGGGAGAGGACGGTCTCGTGCGGGGCCTCGGCGGCGTTGGTGAAGGGGATGTCGCCGAGCGAGCCGGTGCGGACGGGGGGGGCGAGCGGCGGGACGGAGACCTCGCGGACGACTCCTTCGGCCAACACCCGGTGCGGCTCGACGAGTTGGGGGACGGCAGGGGCAGTTGCGGGGGATGCACTGTCCTGGTTGAACACGAGCGGCTCCTCGTTTCTCCGGTGACGTGCGGGGGGTGGCGGTGATGCGGGGCGGGGGGGAGGGGATGCGGGGCGGGGCGGCGGGGGAT
>NZ_KN708638.1:3787106-3821582 GCF_000805335.1 Streptomyces sp. CT34
AGATGCACGGCGGCCGTGGCAAATGGCGGTATCGGAGTTGCGGCGGACGGTGGGGCGGGTTTGGCCGGGCGCGCGGCGGGGCCCGGTTCCGCCGGACCTGTTCCGGCGCGCCGGTCGCGTCGCACGGGCGCCGCGGGACCGCGAAATCCGCAGAATTGCAGGCCTCAGCCCCCTCCGACCCCCCAATGACCCGGCGGTAACCTTACTTCCGGGTAAATTTACGCCGGAGCTCCGGTGCGGCCAAGAGCCGTACACGACATCCCCACACCGCGCGCCTCGTCCTTTCGACCGGGTGAACCTTGTCCAATATTCCGATGTGTCCGTATTGATCCGGAAATAGGTTGGAGTGTGTCGGTTTGCCGACGCCACTTCACGCGCATCGCACATCGAGAAGGGTTACGAGCTCCATGAAGACCTCCCGCATCTCCCCCGCCTCGCGCATCTCCCTGCGTGCCATCTGCACCGCCGCCGTGCTCGCCGGGGCCATGGCCGTCCCGGCCACCGCGTTCGCGGGCACGCCGGGACAGCAGGAACGGCCCGCGTCCGCCGACTCCGCGCACCGGGCGCCGACCAAGGGCAAGGTCAGGGCCGTCGACATCGGCGGCGGCATGGAAGCCGTGATCCACAACGGGGTCTGCGACCTCCAGGCCATCGGCAGCGGCAAGCCGTTCGCGACCCTGAGGAAGGGTCAGAGCTACACCAACGGCATCCACGTCTACTTCGACGGCCGGAACGTCAGCGCCAAGACGGAGGGCGGGAAAGCCAGGACGCAGAGCGAGCACATCCACGCCAAGATCAAGCCGAGCCCGTCCCGTACGGTCACGCTGTCCAACGGCGCGCAGGCCACCGTCCAGAAGGTCAACGGCAGCTACACGGCGAAGATCCAGCTCAAGAACAAGCGGATCGCCACCCTCGACTCGACCAGCCCGTCCGCCACCCACGACGGCGTGCGCTACACGGTGAACCCGAAGGACGGGAAGGTGGGGCTCCAGCGCCTGAAGAAGCGTCAGATGATGCACCGGATGCCGCACCGGGTGATCCACGTGCGGGCGCAGCACTCCCCGCAGCGCCACTTCAAGCGGCTGGTGACGAGCCGGCCGGCGACGAGCTACGCGCAGGCGCCCGCGGCGAGCCCCGCGCAGCCGACGGCGAACTACGCGGTCTACGCGAGCCCCGCACAGGCGCCGGTCACCGGCCAGACGCCGGCCACCGGTCAGACGCCGACCACGGGCCAGGCACAGCAGCCGTTCGGCGCCCAGCCGCAGACGCCGATGACGGGCCAGGCGCAGCAGCCGTTCGGCGCCCAGCCGCAGACGCCGATGTACGGCGGCGAATGGACGCACCGGTCGGAGCGCGGTGCGCAGGCGGACGCGATGGCGATGTCGTCCGCCTCCGCGAGCTCCGGCGGGGGCCGCTGACCGGGCGGTCGCGGGTGTGACCGGCGCGGCGCCGGGGCGGCTGTTCAGCCCCCCGGCGCCCAGCGCTCCCCGGCCATGAGGCGGCCCAGTCCCGCCCAGACGAAGTTCATCAGCGTGGCCGCGGTCTCCTTGGCCGTCGGCCGCTCCCGTTCGCCGGAGAAACCGAAGGCCGAAGTGCCGTCGGCGGTACGGGCGTTGGCCCACTCCGCGAGCGACTCCGCGGCGCCGACCAAGGCGTGCGCCAGGCCCGCCACCTCACGGTCGGCCAGTTCGCCGTCACAGCCGGCCTCCTTGGCGGCGGCACCGATCAGCACGGTCACGAACCGGACGATCTCCGCCCGCATCGCGGCCACCTCGACCGCGAACGGCTCCCCCTGCGTACGCGCCTGCTGATGCAGCACCGCCCATGCGTCGGGGTGGTCGGCGGTGTGCGCGAAGAACCCCTTCAGCCCGCTCCACAGCTGCCGGTCGGCCGCCGCGCCCGGCTCCACGGCCGCCGTGACGGCCGCCACCAGCGCCGCCGACTCACGCCGGATGACCGCGCTGAACAGCTCCTCCTTGGAGTTCAGATAGAGGTAGACCAGGGGCTTGGAGACCCCGGCCCCTTCGGCGATCTCGTCCATCGAGGCCGCCCGGTACCCGCGCCGCGCGAACGTCCGCACCGCGGCGTCCAGCATCTGCTGCTCCCGGACCGCCCGTGGCACCCGCTTGCTCTTCGCAGCTCCCACCCTGAATACCCCTCCATCATCCGCCCCCTTTACGGCATTTACCGCAAAGTAAGTTTACGATCTTCGCTCTTCGCGGCCCGGCGGGTTGACATGATCCCGCCATGTGGATGGACATGGCTCCGCGCGTGACGAGACGATACGTATCGCTTCACCGAGCTGGACCGGGTCGGGCCTGGCCTGGCCTGGCCGGCGCATGCCGCCCGCACCGGACCACGTCCCGCTCCCGCTCGCCCGCGCCCAGGAAGGCCCCGCATGCAGCGCTTCGTCGACGCCGCCCCGGCATCCGCCTGTGGACCGAACAGCGCGGCCCCGCCGACGCGCCCCCAGTGCTGCTGGTCATGGGCGCCCAGGCGAGCGGGATCGGCCGGCCGGAGCCGCTGGTCGACGCGCCGGCCGCGCACCACCGGGTCATCCGCTACGACCACCGCGACACCGGCCGCTCCACCTGGGCCTTCTCCCCCACCCTTCGGGCGGGAGGGGCCCCCATCCGCCCCTACCGGACCGCCGACTCGCCGAGGACGCGATCGCCGTACTGGACGGCCTCGGCATCGCACGCGCGCATCTCGTCGGGCTGTCATTGGGCGGCATGCTGACCCAGATGGCGCTCGCCGACCACCCCGACCGACTGCTCAGCGCCACCCTCATGGGCACCAGCGCCCTCAGTACCCTCCCGTACACCCGGCCGGACGGTGGCACGGTGCCCGTCGAGGAGCTGCCGGGCATCGCACCCGAGGTCCTGGAGATGCGGGCCTGCCCAGTGGCGGGCCTCGGCCGGGAGGCGGAGATCGCGCGCCGGATCGCACACTGGCGAGTACTCGCCGGTGGTCAACTCCCGTTCGACGAGGAGTACTTCCGCATCCTGGAAGAGCGCGTCATCGCACACACCGGGCACCATCGCGTCGGCACCGCCCACGGCCGCGCCGACGACGGCGGGATGCCGCGCACCGAGCAGCCGGCCCGGAACGAGGTGCCGGTGCCGGTGATCGCCGCCCCGGCCGAGCCGGTGTTCCCGCCGCCGCACCCGCGGCATCTCGCCCAGGCGGTCAACGGCGCGTACACCGTGGAGATCCCGGACATAGGGCACGCCCTGCCACCGCACGTCCAGAGGCCACTTGCGGCGGCGATCCTGGCGCACACGGGGGCCGTGGACAGCCTTCAGGCGGACGCCGGTCCCGGGCCCGCCTCGCCGAACCGGCTCTGGGCGGAGGCCAGTTCCGGCCCTTCATCCCGAACAAGCCCTGGGCGGGGTTCAGTTCCTCCCCGACCTCCTCGGACTGGACTTGGGCCAGTTCCGGTCGTCGCGGCCGACGAAGACCGTCCCGCGGGCCACCGCCGGGGGGGGGACAGGACGAAGTCCCGGTGGCGATGGGCCATTTCCCAGTGGCCGGTGACGGCGTCCAGGGCATGGAGGGACCTGTCTCGCACCGGACACGGCTCATTCGCCCCCCGGCCGAAGCCGGCGGCGAGATCTTCTCCCCCGGCTCACCGAGGCGGTGCGCACGGCTGCGCCCCGACCCTTTCCGGGGCCGGAACGCAGCCGTTGGGCAGGTCGGGGCGGCTAGACGGCGGCCGCGACGGTGACCTTCTCGGACTCGGCGTCCGCGGGGTCCGTGTCGATGTCGGTGTCGCCGATGCGGATGCTGGTGGCGTGCGTGTAGGCGTCGTGGTCCAGGATCTTCTCGCGGGCGGAGACCAGGATCGGGATGACCGATTGGCCTGCGACGTTCGTGGCGGTTCTCATCATGTCCAGGATCGGGTCGATGGCCATCAGCAGGCCGACGCCCTCCAGGGGGAGGCCCAGGGTGGAGAGGGTCAGGGTCAGCATGACCGTGGCGCCGGTGAGGCCGGCGGTGGCGGCGGAGCCGATGACCGAGACGAAAGCGATCAGGACGTAGTCGGCGATGCTCAGGTGGACGTTGAAGATCTGCGCGATGAAGATCGCGGCGATCGCCGGGTAGATCGAGGCGCAGCCGTCCATCTTGGTCGTGGAGCCGAACGGGACCGCGAAGGAGGCGTATTCGCGCGGCACGCCGAGGCGTTCGGTGACCTTCTGGGTGACCGGCATGGTGCCGACCGAGGAGCGGGAGACGAAGGCCAGCTGGATGGCGGGCCAGGCGCCGCGGAAGAACTGGAGCGGGTTGACCTTGGCGACGGTGGAGAGCAGGAGCGGGTAGACGCCGAAGAGGACCAGGGCGCAGCCGACGTAGATGTCGACGGTGAAGGTCGCGTACTTGCCGATGAGGTTCCAGCCGTACGTCGCGATGGCGTGGCCGATGAGGCCGACGGTGCCGATCGGGGCGAGGCGGATGACCCACCACAGGGCCTTCTGGAGCAGCTCCAGGGCGGCGCGGCTGATCTTGAGGACCGGCTCGGCCTTCTCGCCGAGCTGGAGTGCCGCGATGCCGGCGACGGCCGCGATGAAGACGATCTGGAGGACGTTGAGCTGGGTGAACGGCGTGATGACGTCGGTGGGCACGATGCCGGTCAGGAAGTCGATCCAGGAGCCGGTGTGCTGGGGGAGCTTGCCGTCCTTGGGGGTCAGGCCGGTGCCCGCGCCGGGGTGCGTCAGCAGGCCGATGGCCAGACCGATCGCGACCGCGATGAGCGAGGTGGCCATGAACCACAGCAGCGTGCGGGTGGCGAGCCGGGCGGCGTTGTTGACCTGCCGCAGGTTGGTGATCGAGACCAGGATCGCGAAGAAGACCAGGGGGGCGACGGCCAGCTTGAGCAGCTGGACGAAGAGGTCGCCGATGTGCTCCAGGGTGGAGCCGAGCCAGCCGATGTCACCGCTCTTGGCGATCCAGCCGAGCAGCACGCCGAGGGCGAGGCCGGCCAGGATCTGCACCCAGAACGGGATCCTGGGTATTCGGGAGGACTTGGGCGACCGGGGCGCCCGGTCGGACGCGGGGGTCTGGGCAGACGTGGACAACGGACACACTCCGGGGACAGGTCAGACGTAGGACGCGGGGCGTCGGGAACGGCGTGAAGGGGCGCCAGGAGGTCCGTACGAACAGGCAGGGATCTCCGGCCGCTGGAAAGGGCGTCAGCGGCGGCGACAGGCCGCGGACAGACAGCGGCAAAGATCGACGTGCAGGCGCTCCACGAGCGGGACGCTCATGGGGGTCGAGGGCGCGGCTGCTGTCTTCATGTCCGATACGTTAACACTTGAACTTTGGGGAACTCAAAGAAAATCTTTGGGATGCGGAGAGCCGGGAGGCCGCCGGCCGGACACGCAAAACGGTGCCCGGTCCGGGGAGTTGGGACTCCGCGGACCGGGCGCGGTCGGTTTCACGGGGGCGGGAGGGGCGTCGGCGTGACGCGTCTTACAGCCCGCTTCTCGGGAGGGGTCGTACAGAGGGGTCCGTACAGGGGGGTCCGTACAGGGGGGCGCAGAGGGGGCGTGCAGGGGTGCCCGCGCAGGCACCGTCCCGTGCCCTGCCGGCCTAGGCCCTGTCGTCCTCCATGCTCTGGTTGGCGACCAGCCGCTCCTTCTGGCGGTCCACCTTGGCCACGATCTGCTCGGACATCGCGTCCCGCTGCTTGCGCAGCAGCACGAAGCTGAGCGGCGCGGAGATCACGATGGCGAGCAGCAGCAGCCAGATGGTGTTGGAGTTGCCGACGCCGAGCGGAATGATCCGGAAGTAGGCGAGCACCCACACCACGGCGAAGCAGGCGACGAACAGGCCGATGCGAAGGGCGGTGTAGCGGAGCGTGGCGAACTTGTGGCTACTCACGGACGGGACCTTCTTCTCAACGGCAACCGAAAGGGTCTGCTTCCAGTCAAGCACAGCTCCCGGGGCGATCTTCCGGGCCCCCGGCACGGGACGGTTCCGGCACGGGACGGATCCGGCCGCCGGACGGTGCAGGCCACCGGACGGTTCAGGCCAGGTCCAGCCACATGGTGACGTCGTCGCGGAAGTCGCCGTCGGCGAGTTTCAGCCCGCGGGGAACCCGGCCGATCTCGCGGTAGCCGCAGGTTTCGTAGAAGCGGCGCAGGCCGGTGCCGCCGCGGCAGGTGAGACGGATGCCGATCATGCCGTCGATCCCGCGGGCGGTGTCGGCGACCGCGGCCATCAGGGCGCGACCGACGCCCCGGCCCTGGAGGGCGGGGCGGACCATGACGGTGCCGGCCCACAGCCAGTGGCCGTACATCGGGTGCCGGTTGAAGGCGAGAAACGCGGTGGCGGCGATCCGGCCGTCCGCGTCCCGGCCGATGATCAGGCGCTCGCGGGCCTCGGCCAGGGCCGTCAGGTGCCGGAGCAGCTCGGGGCGGATCTCCTCGGGCGTGACGGGCGGTATGAAGCCGACCGCGCCGCCGGCGTTGCTGACGTCCGCCCACAACGCGCAGATTCCGTCGCGGACTTCCGGGGTGACCGAAGGGTCCAGGTCGAATCGCACGTTCATGACCCGGACCCTACTGCGCGCCACCGACAGCGTCAGAGGCGCATCGGCTGCGGGGCCTCGCGGCGCTCCGGGTCCGGGCCCGGGTACTCGCGGATGGTCTCGTAGCGGGTGTTGCGCTCGACGGGGCGGAAGCCCGCGTCGCGGATCAGCTCCAGCAGGTCGTCGCGGGTGAGCTTGTTCGGCGTCCCGTAATTGTCCGCGTCGTGCGTGATCTTGTACTCGACGACCGAGCCGTCCATGTCGTCCGCGCCGTGCTGGAGGGCGAGTTGCGCGGTCTGGACGCCGTGCATCACCCAGAAGACCTTGACGTGCGGGACGTTGTCGAAGAGGAGCCGGGAGACCGCGAAGGTCTTGAGGGCCTCGGCGCCGCTGGCCATCGTCGTCCGCGCCTGGAGCTTGTTGCGGACCTTGCCGTCCTGCATGTCCACGAAGTCGTGCTGGTAGCGCAGCGGGATGAAGACCTGGAACCCGCCGGTCTCGTCCTGGAGTTCCCGCAGCCGCAGCACGTGGTCGACGCGGTGCCGGGGCTCCTCGATGTGCCCGTACAGCATCGTGCACGGGGTCTTGAGGCCCTTCTCGTGCGCGAGGCGGTGGATCCGCGACCAGTCCTCCCAGTGGGTGCGGTGGTCGACGATGTGCTGGCGGACCTCCCAGTCGAAGATCTCGGCGCCGCCGCCGGTCAGCGACTCCAGGCCGGCGTCGATCAGCTCGTCGAGGATCTCGGAGGCGGTCAGGCCGGAGATCGTCTCGAAGTGGTGGATCTCGGTGGCGGTGAACGCCTTCAGGGAGACCTGCGGGAGGGCTTCCTTGAGCGCCTTGAGGGAGCGCGGGTAGTAGCGCCACGGGAGGGTCGGGTGCAGGCCGTTGACGATGTGCAGCTCGGTGAGGTTGTCGTTCTCCATCGCCTTGGCGAGGCGGACGGCCTCCTCGATGCGCATCGTGTACGCGTCCTTCTCGCCCGGCTTGCGCTGGAAGGAGCAGTACGCGCAGGACGCGGTGCACACGTTCGTCATGTTGAGGTGGCGGTTGACGTTGAAGTGGACGGCGTCGCCGTTCTTCCGCGTGCGCACCTCATGGGCGAGCCCGCCCAGCCACGCCAGGTCGTCGGACTCGTAGAGGGCGATGCCGTCCTCGCGGGTCAGCCGCTCCCCGGCGTGGACCTTCGCCTCCAGCTCGCGCTTGAGGCCCACATCCATCGACGCAGCCATCCGGTCGCCTCCCACTGTCTGTGTGTGTCACTGGCCGTTTCGTGCACTGGCCGTTTCGTGCGAAAAACGGGCTTCGCCGAGCCTACTCCCCCGGTTTCGCGGCGGACGGAGGCCCCTTGGGGCCCGGGGGCGACCCGCGCCCCGGGGCCCCGGCGGGCCGGCCGGGAGGCGCCCCGCCCGCCACGTGCCGGCGCCCTGTCTACGCGACCTCTTCGGGCAGCTCGCCGACGCGGTTCTCCCACTTGGTGGAGAGCACGATGGTGGTCCGCGTACGGGAGACGCCCTTGGTGCCGGACAGCCGCCGGATGGTGCGCTCCAGCCCGTCCACGTCGCCCACCCGGACCTTGAGCATGTACGAGTCGTCGCCGGCGATGAACCAGCAGTCCTCGATCTCGGCGAGGTCCTTGAGCCGGCGGGCGACGTCCTCGTGGTCGGCCGCGTCCGACAGGGAGATGCCGACCAGGGCGGTGACGCCGAGACCGAGCGAGGCGGCGTCGACCGTAGCGCGGTAGCCGGTGATCACGCCGGCCGCTTCGAGGCGGTTGATCCGGTCCGTGACGCTGGGTCCGGAGAGGCCGACGAGCCGGCCGAGCTCCGCATAGGAGGCCCTGCCGTTCTCGCGAAGTGCCTGGATGAGCTGCCTATCCACCGCGTCCATGCCCTCTAGCCTTCCAATCTTTCTGCGTTTTTGCGTTCTGCATGTAGAATCTAAGGCATCAGGGCTTTCGGCCCTGCGATTCTCTATACGATCAACGACGATCTGCACAGGAGTTGTCACCGTGTACTCGATCGAGATGGCCTACGCCCGCATGCGCGAGCTGCAGGACCAGGCCAATCGTTCACGTGCCGCCCACCAGGCCGCCACCCCGCGGGCCCGCCGCCGCCTCGGCCGGGCCGCCGCCGCGAAGAAGCGCTAGGGAGCGTTCGGGGCCTCCCCCTTGGAGCCACCCCGCAGCTCCCCTTCCCAACGCCGGTACAAACCGTGCGGCACCTCCGCCGCATCGAGGACCCGGCCCGCGACGAAGTCCACCAGATCCTGGATGTGCGTCGCCCCCGCGTAGAACGCCGGAGAGGCGGGCAGCACCACCGCGCCCGCCTCGTCCAGCGCCACCAGAGCCCTGAGCGTCTGCCCGCTGAGCGGGGTCTCCCGTACCGCGACCACCAGCCGGCGCCGCTCCTTGAGCGTCACGCTCGCCACCCGCTGGAGCAGATCCTTCGACAGCCCCAGCGCCACCCCGGCCACACACGCCGTGCTCGCCGGGACGATCAGCATCCCCTTCGCCGGGTAGGAACCCGACGACGGACCCGCCGCCAGATCCCCGGCCGGCCAGTACCGGACCGGTGCCAGCGACTCCTCGGTGACCGGGAACGTCTCCGGCTTGCCGTCCGCCCCGCGCGCCAGCCACTCCCGCAGATCCCTGCGCCAATGGGCGTCGCGGAAGGCGATCCCGGTCTCGTCCAGCAGGGTCAGCCGCGACGCCCGGCTGACGATGAGGTCCACCGACTCCCCGGCCGCGAGCAGCCCCCGCACCACGGACGCGGCGAACGGCGTCCCGGACGCGCCGGAGATCCCCACGACCCACGGGCGGCGGCCCGGGTCCCGCGTACCGGTGTCGGTCTGCTTGCTGATGTCGTTGTGCGGCGGCTCCACGGATCGAGCCTATCCGGCGGAACCACCGGGGCCGTCACGACCGTTCTTACCTGTGCGCCCGGACGGAGCCGGGAAGGCGCCGGGCAAGCCGAGGACGAGGGGGCGGAGATGACATCACGGGCCAGGTCCGCGGCCGGCCTGATGCTGGGCTGGATCGCGCTGCTGTGGGTCCTGGAGGGCGTCGACCTCGTCAGCGGCAACGCCCTCGACAGCCTCGGCATCCAGCCCCGGGACCTCGGCGGGCTCGCCGACGTGGTGCCCGCCGCCTTCATCCACTTCGGCTTCGGCCATCTGGCGGCCAACACCCTCCCGCTGCTGGTGCTCGGCTTCGTCGCCGCGCTGCGCACCGGGGTCCGGCGGTTCCTCGCGGTGGTGCTGCTGATCATCCTCGTCAGCGGCGTGGGCGTCTGGCTCACGGCCGCACCGCACAGCAACACCGCGGGCGCCTCCGGCGTGGTCTTCGGGCTCTTCGGCTTCCTCCTGGTGCGCGGCTTCATCGAGCGCAAGCTCCTCGACGTCGGCATCGGCGTCGCCGTCGGCGTGGTCTACGGCTCCATAGTCTGGGGCGCGCTGCCGACCGACAGCGGGATCAGCTGGCAGGCCCATCTGTTCGGGCTGATCGGCGGGGTGCTGGCGGCGTTCGTCTGCCGGGAGCGCGGCCGGGCCGTGACGGCCGGGGCCGCTGTCCGACCCGTCCCGTAATCCCGGGAGCGGGTTGCGACGGGGATGCCGGAGCCGCGGCCGGACCACCGCCGGGCGCGGTGCACCACGGCACACGGCGGGGCGCACGACGACACACGGGGCATGCGATCTGACCGACCGCCGGCGGCCGGCCGGGACACACCGTCAGGCCGTCGTCCCGGCCGGATCGCCGCTGTCAGGACGTCAGGACGCAAGCGCGTCAGAGCGCAAAGGCGGCAGGGCGTCAGAGCAGCAGGGCGTCAGGGCGTCAGGGCGTCAGATCGCGGACGAACAGGTCGAGCAGTGCGCAGACGAACAGCGCGATCCCGATGAAGCTGTTGACCTGGAAGAACGCGCGGTTGAGCCGCGAGGTGTCGTGCGGGCGGACGATCGCGTGCTCGTAGCAGAAGGCCGCCGCCACGATCACCAGCCCGGCCCAGAAGAAGACGCCGGCGCCGATCGCGACGCCGTACCACGCCAGCAGCGCGGTGGTGACGACATGGCACCACCGCGCCCCCCAGAGCGCGCCCGGCACACCGAAGCGGGCCGGTACGGACAGCACGCCGTTCGCCCGGTCCGCCTCGACGTCCTGGCAGGCGTAGATCAGGTCGAAGCCGCCGATCCAGATGCCGACCGCGAGACCGAGGATCACCGACTCCCAGGACCACTCGCCGGTGATCGCGATCCAGGCGCCGATCGGGGCCATCGCCTGCGCCAACCCGAGGATCGCGTGCGGGAAGTTGGTGAAGCGCTTGCCGTACGGATAGACCACCATCGGGATCACGGCGACCGGCGCCAGCGCCAGGCACAGCGGGTTGAGCAGTGCCGCCGCGCCGAGGAAGACGACCACGGCGACCAGCGCGCCGGTCCAGGCGGAGCGGACCGAGACCGCGCCGGTGACCAGCTCGCGGCCGGCCGTGCGCGGGTTACGGGCGTCGATCTCCCGGTCGATGATGCGGTTGACGGCCATCGCGAAGGTCCGCAGGCCGACCATGGCGACGGTGACCAGCAGCAGCCGGATCCAGTGGACGTGCCTGTCCAGCTGGTGCATCGCGGTGAACGACGCGATGTAGGCGAAGGGCAGCGCGAAGACCGAGTGCTCGATGACGACGAGGCGGAGGAACGCCCGGGTCCTGCCCGGCTGCGGTACCGCGGCAGCGGACGCACTCATGCCGGCACCTCGCTTCGCTCGGCCCCGCCTGCGCGCGGCGCGCACCTCTTGAGAGTTCTCCCCCTGGGGGTGAGAGTTCTCCCCCTGGGGGCACCTCCCGGCGTCAGCCGGGGGACTTCGGCCGGGCGGATCCCCGTGCCAGGCTCGCTCACAGCCCGTACTCCTTCCAGCGGCGGTCGACCAGCGCGGCCGTCCGCGGGTCCGACTCGACCATGTCCGGCCAGCCGCCGTCTCGTGTGTAGCCCTCCTCGGGCCACTTCTTCGTGGCGTCGATGCCCGCCTTGCCGCCCCAGAACTGCTGGTACGAGGCGTGGTCGAGGTGGTCGACGGGGCCTTCGACGACGGTCAGGTCGCGGGCGTAGTCGGTGTTGCCGAGCGCCCGCCAGGACACCTCGTGGAGGTCGTGCACATCGCAGTCCGCGTCGACCACCACGATCAGCTTGGTCAGCGACATCATGTGGGCGCCCCAGATGGCGTGCATGACCTTCTGGGCGTGCTTCGGGTACTTCTTGTCGATCGAGACGATCGCGCAGTTGTGGAAGCCGCCGGACTCCGGGAGGTGGTAGTCCACGATGTCCGGCACGATGATCTTGAGGAGCGGGAGGAAGAACCGCTCGGTCGCCCGGCCCAGCGGCCCGTCCTCGGTCGGCGGGCGGCCCACGACGATCGACTGGAGCAGCGGCCGGCGGCGCATCGTGACGCAGTCGATCTTCAGCGCGGGGAACGGTTCCTGCGGCGTGTAGAAGCCGGTGTGGTCGCCGAACGGGCCCTCCGGCAGCATCTCGCCGGGCTCCAGCCAGCCCTCGATGACGACCTCGGCGTGGGCCGGGACCTGGAGCGGGACGGTCTTGCAGTCCACCATCTCGATCCGCTTGCCCTGGAGGAAGCCCGCGAAGAGGTACTCGTCGATGTCGCCCGGCAGCGGCGCGGTCGAGGCGTACGTCACGGCGGGCGGGCAGCCGAAGGCGATGGCGACCGGCAGCCGCTCGCCGCGCCGGGCGGCGACCTGGTAGTGGTTGCGGCTGTCCTTGTGGATCTGCCAGTGCATGCCGATGGTGCGCCGGTCGTGGCGCTGGAGGCGGTAGAGGCCGAGGTTGCGGACGCCGGTCTCGGGGTGCTTGGTGTGCGTCAGGCCGAGGTTGAAGAAGGAGCCGCCGTCCTTGGGCCAGGTGAACAGCGCCGGCAGCCGCTCCAGATCGACGTCGTCACCGGTGAGCACGACCTCCTGGACGGGGGCGTCGCCCTTGACCTTCTTCGGCGGGACGTGGGTCATGTTCGCGAGCTTGCCGAACGCCTCGCGGACGCCGACGAAGCCGTGCGGCAGCTCGGGCCGGAGCAGTCCGCCGATCTTCTCGCCGATCTCCTCGTACGCCTTGAGGCCGAGGGCCTTCAGGAGCCGGCGGTCGGTGCCGTAGACGTTCATCGCCAGCGGCATCGACGAGCCCTTGACGTTCTCGAAGAGCAGCGCCGGGCCACCGGACTTCTGCACCCGGTCCACGATCTCGCCGACCTCCAGATACGGGTCGACCTCGGCCTTGATGCGCTTGAGGTCGCCCTCGCGCTCCAGGGCCCGCAGCAGGGAGCGAAGATCGTCGTAAGCCATGCGCTCCAGTATCCGGTACGCACTACCCTGTACGGGTCACCGGGCCCCGGCGGGGGCCCGCCGCCATCCGCAGGGGGACCGTCCGCCATGCTCAGGTATCTGCCGTTCCTGCTGGTGCTGGCGCTGTGGATCTACGCCTTCATCGACTGCCTCAACACCCCCGAATCGCAGGTCCGCGGGCTGCCGAAGGTGGTGTGGGTGATCGTCATCCTGCTGTTCGGCGAGGTGCTGCTAGGGCCGGTCGCCTGGCTGGTGGCGGGCAAGGCGCGCCACCCGGCGCAGGGCGGTGGCGGCAGCACGCCGTCCGAATGGCACCGCAACCACGGCGCGAACGGCCGCGGGACGTGGCTGGCCCCGGACGACAACCCCGAGTTCCTGCGGTCCCTCAAGGAAGAGTCCGCATCGTCTCCAGGCGTGAAGGACGAAGCGCTGCTGAAGGACTGGGAGGCCGACCTCCGGCGCCGCGAGGAGGAGCTTCGGCGAGGGCAGCAGCCCGGGAAAGGCACAGCGGGCGCAGCAGGGACAGCAGACGCAGCGGGCACAACGGGCCCGGAGGGCACCGCCGACCCGGAGGGCACCGCCAACGGCCCGCAGGGCAGGAGTGGCCAGGGCGGCCCGGAGGACAACACCCCGCCGCCCGCCAAGGACTGAGCCGTACGGCCGCGCGGCCGTTGCCGTGGGGCGGCCGGGCGAGCAGAGTGACCGGCATGGACGCCATGGACGCACGGGATCCGAGCCGGACGCAGGACTGGGGGCAGGACCGCGACGAGTTCCGGCTGCACGGCGGCGCCGACGGCCACAGCGACCCGACCGGGCACCGCGACCACGTCCAGGAGCAGGCCCGTGCGATGCTGGCGACCGCCGTGGCGGAGGCGAAGGCGGGACTGGCCGAGGGCGGCATCCCGATCGGGGCGGCGCTCTACGGCCCGGACGGCGCGCTGCTCGGCCGCGGCCACAACCGCCGCGTCCAGGACGGTGACCCGTCGCTGCACGCCGAGGTCGCCGCCTTCCGCGCGGCCGGCCGGCAGCACGGCTACCGCGGCACCACGATGGTCACCACCCTCTCGCCCTGCTGGTACTGCAGCGGCCTGGTCCGTCAGTTCGGCATCTCCCGGGTCGTCATCGGCGAAGCCCGGACCTATCACGGCGGCCACGACTGGCTGGCCCGGCACGGGGTGCGGATCGTGCTGCTGGACGACCCCGAATGCACCGCGATGATGCGGGAGTTCATCGGGGCGCGGCCGGCGCTGTGGCAGGAGGACATCGGCGCCGGGTGAGGCGCGGGGTTCCCCGGCCCCGGCCGGTGCGCCCGCTGTGGCGCATAATCCGGTGGTCCGCGCGCCGCACCGTCCGCCAGGATGCGGCCATGAACACCGGCACCACCGAACCGCCGCGCCGCATCCGGGCGCTGCACACCGCCGAGACCGTCACCGTGTACCAGGCGTACGCGCCCGCCCTGGGCCTGCCCGCCGCCCGGGACGGCCGCTTCCCGGCGGCCTGGAAGCGGACCCGGATGACATGGATCAAGCCGCGTTCATAGTCTCTTTCCATGACGCCAGACGCCAACGACCAACGGAAGCAGGCACGTTCACAGCGAGCACTCCGGGCAAGCCAGGCCGCCGGCACCCAACGGGCCAAGCGGAGTCACACCAGCTGGGAAGGGGAATCCGCAGCGATCTACTGCCGGATCTCCCACGCGAACGACGACGATCAGACCGGAGTGGAGCGGCAGGAAGGTATCTGCCGAGAGGTCGCCACGCGCCTCGGACTCACGGTTGCAGAAGACCAAGTATTCGTGGACAACAACCGGTCGGCGTGGCAGCGCAAGCGGAAGCGCCCGGGGTGGGATGCCCTGCTTGCCGAGGCCCGCAAGGGGCGCATACGCCACGTGCTTACGTACCACCCTGACCGCCTGATGCGTCAGCCGCGCGATCTGGAAGAGCTCTTGCAGATCGCCGACGATCACGACATCACCTTGCACGGCCAGGCGAACCGGCGCGATCTCGCGGACCCCGATGACCGGTTCTTCCTGCGTATCGAGGTGGCTCACTCGTGCCGCTCCAGCGACGACACGTCGCGCCGGCTCATCGATTCCATGGTCGACCGAGCCAAGGACGGCAGGCCGCACACAGGCCGACGCCGGTACGGGTACGACAAGACGGGGATGGAGATCATCCCCGAAGAGGCCGCCATCGTGCGGGAGGTCTTCACTCGCTACCTGGACGGGGACAGCCCGGTCCGGCTGGCTAAGGATCTGTACGAGCGAGGAGTGAAGACCGCCGAAGGACGAAACTGGAACGCGACCCGCGTACGCGATCTTCTCGACAACCGCCACGTCACAGGTATTCGCGTCTTCCGGGGTGAGGAGATCGGCGATGGTGAATGGCCCGCGATCATCGATCGCGGCATGTGGTTGGAGGTCAAGGACCGGCGCGCCTACCGGGCCGCAGCGTCAGCCACCAAGGGCGAATCCGACAGGTTCTACCTGCTGCGCGGCATCGTGATCTGTACTGGATGCGGCAAGCCGATGGGAGGCGCCGCAACGAAGTACGTCTGCAACCACACCCACCGACTTGATGTGCCGCGCTGCAATCGGGCAGTCAAGGCCGCCCACGTCGAGAAGTTCGTCACCAAGGCAGCGCTCTACCTGCTGGAGAACCTTGACCTCGCGGAAGCCCCGACCGCATCGTCTCTGTCGGAAGAAGACCAGGCAGCGATCGAGGCCGACCGGCAGGAACTCGATGAGCTCAAAGAGATGTGGAAGAACCAGGAGCTCAAAACGCGGGAGTACCGCGAGATGCGGAAGACGGTAGAGGCGCGCATCGCTGAAGTGGAGCGAAAGATGATCGTCCGGCCGACTGCGGAGGTCCTGGACGGTCTCGTTGGTCCTGACGCCCGTGAGAACTGGAAAGCTCTGGAAGAGGCAAAGAACTACCAGCGCATGAATGCGGTGATGCGGTTTCTGTTCGCCGAGGTGAGAATCAAAGAAGCCACGAAAAAGGGCCGTCAGTTCGACTACGGCAGGATCGACATAGAGCAGAACCCGATCTGGCAGTAGCCGCATCGGACGAGGAGGGGCCCGCGATTGTGGGCCCCTCCAGTCGTCTCACTCGATCTTTCCCCCGGGCTGACGCTCCAGAAGCCGCGCCAGGCGCCTTGCCGCTTCCGGGGTGATCTTGGTGGAGAACTTCTTGCAGACACGGTCCAGGTGCCGGGCCATCTCTGCATCTTGATCGTGCTTTGCCATCAGCCCTCCCCCGACCAAGCGAGCTCTTCGCGTGCGATCTCGCTGTTAGTTGCGAGGTCTTCGGCAATGCCGGCGGCGAGAAGGGCCGCGCCGGGGGTGTGGCCGGAGCCGACGTAGCGCCAGGCCGCATCGGTGACCGTGTCCAGATGACCGACCTCTTCGCCGGTGTGACGCTGATGGTCGGCTCGTTCCGCTCGGAGTGCCGCGTACGTGGTGGAGTAGTGGCGTGACTTGGTGAGCACGTGGCCCCGGAAGCCGAGCGTGTGAGCCCATGCGCGGAGTCGTAGGTGTTCCAGCTCGGCGAGGCCGCCCAGGCGCCAGCAGGTGCCCATCAGGGCCCGCACGTGACCCGGCACGGGAGCCGCGCGGATGTCGTCCAGGCCCGAGACTGCATGATCGAGTCCCATTGCCGTATCCGCAGCGCCCTTGGTGACGTACTTCGCCACGTACGCGGCGACCGCGTCATCCGACAGGCCCTCATCTTTGCCGAAGGCACGGATAGGCCGCACATCCAACTCACGGCCCATACCGAGTAGTTCGGTCCCGAACGCGTGAGATTCGGGCACCCGGATACTCGCCGCAGCGGCAGCCGACCGGACAGCCTCAGCGAGGAGTTCCCCGGTAGCCCACGCCGGAGGCAGATCACCAGGCCCCGCCGGACCGTCGAGGCGCACGACAGCGTGGAAATGCACAGCCGCACGCCGCTGATACTCGGCGACCTTCGCGAACGACACCACCACGTGACGCCCGAGCTTCGAGCGCGGTATCTCCGCAGCCGTGGCTAAATGGCGGCGCACACCCGTGGTGAACCGATCCCACAGCCGCCCGGCATGGGCGTGCCACAGCACGTGCCCCACGTAGTCGTAGCAGTCCGCGCACAACGGCAGACCGACCAGCGGATCGCCGTCGACATGGACCTGGCCGCAGCCGAGGGGACGCCCGTGCTCGCAGACCGGGCCATCCCGACGAGGCCGGCAGCGCTGCCCGTCAGCCGTATGGTGCACCGGGCCGAAGCCGGGCGCCGTCAGCGTGACGAACAGCCGGGGCCGCCCCCGTACAGCATCAGGGACACTCTTGCCGCCCACGAGGCCGGAGCGGACCAAGTGGAACGTGTCCCCCGCGTGCAGGCGCGAGCACGGAGCACAGACCGTCGCACGCCGGTTGCGGCAACGCACGGCCAGCCGCTCACCGGGCTCATCCGCCGTCGAGTAGGACGAGACCACCTCACCCGTGGACGCGTCCCGAGTGATGGTCGTGCCGGACAGGTAGACCGGGTGCGCACATCCGCCAACAGCGGTGATCTGCTCCAGCCAGCGGCCGAACAGCGGATCGCCGGCCAAGCGGACAAGGTCACGGTCCTCCTCTGAAAGGGCATGCAGCCGCTCTTGCCGCGCCAGCTCGGCGGAGCGGGACGCAGGGTCGACGAACGATGCGGGAATGCGAGGGAAGTTGGCGCCGGAATCGGCAGACATAACGTGGCCTCCACAGCCTGAAGTCGGGGAGCAATTCGCGAACGTTCATGGGTGTTCCTTTTCGTTGAACTGACAGCACGTCAGTTTGGTGTACGCCCAGGTCAGACGCACTGTAAGTCATCTTTATATTCTACCAGTTGGGGCCTTCAGCGGCCCCGAAAATCCGCCCCGAAATTGCCCCTTAGAGCCAGCCCCGGACTGCGTGAATTCCCATCGGGTGCGGAGGCTTACGCGCTTCGTCGGAGCGTCCATTCCTGCGCCGGGCGCGCACCGGTCCTGCCGCCATCCGGGCAGCGGGCGGCGTGGCGGAAACTGTCTTCACTTACTCCAGGGCGCGCCTTCGGCGCGCCGGGCGGCCCTGCCGCCTCGGCCGGGCGTGCGGCCTTCGGCCGGTCCCGTCCGGTCGGCAGCCGCCCGCGACCTCAGCGCACCTGAGCCGTGCGACAGACCGCACCCTTACCCGCTTCCCGTCGCCGTGGGCCGGGGCGCTTCGGCTGGGGCGGACGACCTCCGAGACTTGAGCCACCTCCCCGGATGGGGCCCCTCGCCGGACAAGGCCAAGGGGCCCATCGGACGGAAAACGCGGGCAGGCAGCAGCCCGCCCGATTCGCCTGGGCAGCGTAAGGCCCCTTGACCATGCCCGGCCCCCATCCGGGCAGGACACCGGCCCAACTCTCGGAGCCCGCCCGCGTGCCCACAGCGCGCCACCCAGGCACCGCACGTCCCGACGCCGGCTGCCCCTCACCCCGCCTTGCGCCACTTCGCCGCCGCCACACGCGCCAGCATGGCCACCTCACGCGCCGTCGCCGCCGGCACCTCCAGCCGCACCACCCCGGAACCGTCTGCGGCCGAGACCGCCCGGAGCTTCGCCCCCGTCATCTCCACACCAGCAACCGTCAACGCGTCGCCCAGCTCTGCCACCGCCCGCTTCGCCTCACGCCAGCCAGTCACGTAGTCCACGCCACGCACCCACAGCACCGCGTCAGGGTCCAGGCCATCCGCCTCGAAGCCTTCTCCCCCGATGTCGCACATATCGTCACTTCCCTTTCCTTGCTAAGTAGTTGAGCAGCACATTCACCGAGCCCACCGCGTGAACGCACGACGACGGCCCCGGTACCATCGGCACCGGGGTTCGCGAGAGTGGGCCCCAGCCGGACCACCCCGCGCCTGCCAGGGTCTAAGGGGTGGTCCGGTGTGACATCTGCGGTTGTTGTGCGGAAGATCAGCACCAGCCCCAGGAGGGGTGGCAGATTTCTGTCAGCGATGCCGCCGCAACGCGTGGTACAAAGTGTTGGGCGTGATCCCGAACTTCTCCGCGATCTCGCGATGCGTCATGCCGTCGCCGCGCAGCCGTCCGTACTCCGCCACCGCCCTACGCGATGCCGAGTCTGGATACGCTGTTGCTCGTAGCGGAACGCGATGACGCCGCAGCAGGTCGTAGAGCGTCCACGTCGAGATCCCGAACCGCTCCCGCAACCGCTCCACAGGCAGCCCTCCTTTGTACAGCGCGACGATCTCCACCGCCCGCTGCTCACGGTCGTAAGCAGTCACCCACGAGCCTCCTCTACGAGGGAGGCCCGGAAGAACGTGGTGACCACGCACCGGAACCCGGTGTGCCCCGTACGCCCTGCGTGCCGCAGGCACCACACGTCCGGCCCCTCAGCCGCGTCCGCCGCGCCCGACTCGTCGCCGCAGGTCATGCACTGCTGCTCATAGATCGGGCCGCTGCCCGAGGTATCGACCTTCAGGGCCCAGTCCGCGAACCGCCACACAGCCTTGGCTGCCATCAGCGCACCACGTCCAGAGCTTCGCCAGGATGCACCCGCAGTGGCTGCCCCGTCTTGAAGACGATCATCACGACCGGACCACCTGACGCGATCCGGTCGTTCCGCACGGCCTTGACCTCCTGCCACCGGCCGCGCACGCTCACCAAGTCCCCGCGCCGCACCCGCAGCGCCGTCATTCTCGCCATCGCACATCGCCTGCCCCCGGCTACCGCCGTCTTCAGATCGGTTGAGCTTCCATGCTGGCGACAGCAGAAGCCCCCAACTTTCACACTTGGGTGAAAGCCGGGGGCTGAGCGGTGAAAGATCTACAGACCCACCCAGGCCGCAAGGTGATCGAGGGTGTCCGGGGTCCGGCGACGCTGTTGGACAAGACCCCGGATGGCCTCACGCGCCCCAGGGTGATACCGGGTCTGCTGCGGCGCCAACCGCCGGGCCGTGAGGAGCGACTTCAAGGCCGTCTCTGAACGCCCCGCCTCCATCTGCGCCCGTGCGATGTCCACGTAGAAGTGAGAAGCACGGGACACGGCCCAGTCAGCAGGGATGCGCATGTCGGCACCGTGGCGCAGCGCTTCCCCGTAATCCCGAAGCTCGACGTTCGCGGACACGGCATGGGCTGTGACGTTCGTCGGGCCGAACGAGAGCCAGTGGACGTCCACCGCCTCACCGACCTGTTCCGCGTATGACCGTGCCCTGTCGAGGTGGGTGTGCACCAGGTCCGCATCCTCCGCACGCGCAGCGATGACGCTTGCGCCCAAGTGCAGTTGACCGGCGACGGCAGAGCGCTCACGCGAGTCAGGTGCCTGTTCCGTCAGGCTGTGCCCGGAGCCGATCAGCCGTTGCCCGATGGTGTACTCGCCTTCGCGGAAGTAGACCAAGGCCCTCATGTACTGGCGCACGGCGCCCAAGAGCGGATCAGACGCGCGGTGCGCCGCCCAGTCCATACGATCGAGTGCCACCGTCGAGAGGTCGAAGTAGCCCAGTTTCACGGCGATGTCATGGGCGGTGCGGTAGGTGCTGGCCAAGGCCGCCCACAGCTCCGACGACGAGGCACGGTGCGCAGCAGTCGTGATCTCCGCGATCACACCTGGAAGGCCACGTGCCGCGTCGTGCAGCTTCGTCGCACGCACTTGATGGCACAAAGCCTCGGCAGCAGCGACCAGTTGGGCAGTCGACCGAGCGCTGATGGACGGATCGGCACCGAGGTCGTAGAGATCGAGCGCTTCCCGGATCGGCCGGATCAACTCGGCCAACCGATCTTGTTGCAGCTCGGAGACGTAAGGCTGGCCGGTCAGCGCCGTGACATCGACGCACAGCACCTTCGCGATCGCCGCCACCAGGTCAGGGCTAGCCGGCTTGTGCCCTGTCTCCACCTGAGTCAGCAGGCTGTAGGAGAAGGGGATCTTCGCTGCAAGCCCACGTTGTGTGAAGCCGGCTCGCTTGCGCTGAAACGCGATGCGGGTTCCCGTGTGTTCGTCGCCGGAGAAGGGCATGCCGGGCTCCAATCCGTGGCGTGCTGGCTAGAACGCTACCCCTCCCACAACGAGCGAGACGAGCGATCGGGCGGCGGCCCCGGCGCAAACTGCGCTTGCACTACCGGGCCCACAAGCTGTGGACTGCCACCGTGGCCACGCAACGAGTTCTCTACCTGCTGGGCAGCGCTGCCCCGCCCGTGCTCCATGTCGCCGACGTCGTAGAGCGCGCGAAGCGACAAGGCTGGGACGTATGCCTCGGGCTGACGCCCACCGCCGCACGCTGGCTCACCGACGAGCTGCCCGCCTTGGAGAAGCTCACCGGCCACCCTGTCCGCAGTGAGTACAAGCTCCCCACCGAGCCGGACGTGTGGCCACGCGCCGACGTCGCGGTGGTCGCCCCCGCCACCTTCAACACGATCAACCAATGGGCGCTGGGGATCACCGACAAGTTCATCGTGGGGTTCGCCGCCGAGGGCATCGGCAAGAAGATCCCGTTGGTCACCATGCCGTGCGTCAACGCGGCCTACGTCCAGCACGCCCAGTTCGCGCGCAGCATCGAGACGCTGCGTGCCATGGGGGTGCACGTCCTGTACGGCGAAGGCGGGTTCGTGCCCAACGAGCCGGGCAAGGGACGGCCTGACGCCTATCCATGGCATCTCGCTTTGGAGGCCGCCGAACGTGCCGTGGACCAGTCCCTGACAGCCCTGGATCCTAAAAGGACTACGAACGAGGCTTGACATGGATCAAGCCCTCGTTCCTGTGGATGATGTACCGCTGCGGGTGGGGCACGAAGGCGGACCAGGAGACGGTGCTCGCCGTCGAGATCGACCGGGCCGGCTTCGACTGGGCGCTCGGCAACGCCTGCCTGTCGCACCACGACCCCGGCGAGTATCCCGACCGGGCGGCCTGGCAGCGGGAGTTGCGGCGGTCGCCGGCGCGGGTGCAGTGGGACCCGGAGCGCGATCTGCGGTTGCGTCCGCTGCCGTATCGTTCGCTTCAGCTGGGGCTCGGGGGAGAGGCGTCGCGGCGGTACGCGGACGCCTGGACGGTCGGCATCCGGGATGTGACGGCGCTGGCGCGCGAGGTCCATGCGCTGGTGCGGGCCGGGAAGCTCACGGCGGCCCGGGCCCTGCTGCCGGAGGAGCGGCCGTACCCGGCCCCCGAGGGAACTCCGGGCGTAAGCCGCGTGTCCGCGTCAATCGCCACAAAGGCGTAATCGGAACGGTGCGCCGGCGGTCGCGCGCTTCGTCATGTGACGTATGAGGCGTATGGCCGGTCAGCCAACTCTGGTCTGTTCACGGCCAATTGATGCATCGTTCAGCAACCTCCCCCTGCCCGCGAAACTGCCCCGACGTCACAGTCGGGACGGCCCACTGAGGGCTCACGCGACTCAGGGAGAGTGGCACAAATGCCCGACATGACCCGACGCAGACTCCTCGGCTCGGCTGCCGGCGCGCTCGGCGGGGCCGCCGCGCTGTCGCTGCTGCCGCCCAGCGTCCAGAAGGCCGTCGCCGCCGGTCCGCCGCGTCACGGCTCGCTCCGCGACATCGAGCACGTCGTCATGCTGATGCAGGAGAACCGTTCTTTCGATCACTACTTCGGCACCCTGCGCGGCGTCCGCGGCTTCGCGGACCCGGACGCGATCGAGCTCCCCGACGGCCGGTCCGTCTTCTACCAGCCGGACCCGCAGAACCCGGACGGGTATCTGCTGCCGTTCCGCCTCAACACCCACACCTCCAGCGCCCAGGCCATCCCGTCCACCAGCCACGCCTGGTCCGTACAGCACGAGGCGTGGAACGGCGGCAGGATGGACCGCTGGCTGCCGGCGCACCGCAAGGCCGACGGCGTCAACGGCCCGTACGTGATGGGCTACCACACCCGCCAGGACATCCCGTTCCAGTTCGCCCTCGCGGAGGCGTTCACCCTCTGCGACAACTACTTCTGCTCCGTCTTCGGCCCGACCTGGCCGAACCGGCTGTACTGGATGACCGGCACCCTCGACCCCGGCGGCACCCGGGGCGGGCCGGTCCTCGACAACACCGCGCCCGAGCCGTACCGCTGGACCACCTATGCGGAGCGGTTGCAGAAGGCCGGCGTCGGCTGGAAGGTCTACCAGGAGGAGGACGACTACGGCTGCAACCTGCTCAAGCAGTTCCAGACGTTCCGGGACTCCAAGCCGGGCAGCGCGCTGTACGAGCGCGGGATGCGGCCGGGGCCGGCCGGCGCCTTCGAGGAGGACGCCCGCAACGACAGGCTGCCGGCCGTCTCGTGGATCATCCCGACCAGCTACCAGTCCGAGCACCCCGACTTCCTGCCGGCCGCCGGCGCCGACTTCGTGGCCCGGAAGATCGAGGCGATAGCCGCCAACCCCAAGGTGTGGGCCAAGACGGCCTTCATCCTCAACTACGACGAGAACGACGGCCTCTTCGACCATGTGCCGCCGCCGGTGCCGTCCAGGGGGACGAAGAACGAGTTCGTGCACGGCCTGCCGATCGGCGGCGGCTTCCCCGTCCCGTGTCTGATCGTCTCGCCCTGGACGGTGGGCGGCTGGGCGGCCGGCGACGCGTTCGACCACACCTCGGTGCTGCAGTTCCTGGAGCGTTTCACGGGCGTCGAGGAGCCCAACATCAGCGCCTGGCGGCGCGACACGTTCGGCGATCTGACCTCGGCGTTCGGTTTCCACAGCCCGGCGCACCACCCGCCGCGGCTGCCGCACGACACCGCCCGGCAACTGGCCGAGGCGAAGTGGGAGGTGGCGCATCTGCCCAAGCCGAAGCTGCCGGGTGCCGCACAGCAGCCGCCGCGGCAGGAGCACGGCGGGCGCAAGCGCCGCTGACCGCCGCCCGACCCGTCCCCCCCGACCGCGCCCCGACCGTCCCCGGGCCTCCTCTCCGGCCTCACCCCGACCTCGCCCCGAACCCACCGACCTCGCCCCGGCCTCGTCCGCGACCGCATCCCTGACCGCTTCCGTGACCGCATCCGTGGTGTCCGTACCCGCGCGATGTCCGTACCTACGACGGTGCCGTACGGGGCCGGCCTCGTGGTGAGGCCGTTTCCGTACGGCACCGGTATGTCGCGGCGCGGACCGCGGGGCGGCTCAGACGCCGGCGTAGGAGTGCAGGCCGGTGACGAAGATGTTCACGCCGTAGTAGTTGAAGAGGTAGCAGGCGAAGGCGATCAGGCCCAGGTAGGCGGCCTTGCGGCCCTTCCAGCCGGCGGTCGCGCGGGCGTGCAGGTAGCAGGCGTAGGCGACCCAGGTGATGAAGGACCAGACCTCCTTGGGGTCCCAGCCCCAGTAGCGGCCCCAGGCGGCCTCGGCCCAGATGGCGCCCGCGATGATGGTGAACGTCCACAGCGGGAAGACGGTGGCGTTGACGCGGTAGGCGAACTTGTCGAGCGAGGCGGCCGAGGGCAGCCGCTCCAGTACGGAGGTGGCGAAGTCGCCGGGCTGCTTGCCCTTCGGGTCGGCGAGCTTGGCCTCGTGGCGGTCGCGGAAGAGGAAGAGCAGGGTGGCGACCGCGCCCATGTAGAGCACCGCGCCGGAGAGGATCGCGCAGGAGACGTGGATCCACAGCCAGTACGAGTGCAGTGCGGGCACCAGCTGGTCGCTGGCGGTGTACAGGACGCTGACGGCCAGGCCCAGGTCGAGCAGGACGGTGGTGACCAGCGGCAGGCCGATCCAGCGGACGTTCTTCTTGAAGACCAGCAGGGCCAGGTAGAGGGTCACCGCGACCGCGCCGAAGGTCGTGGAGAACTCGTACATGTTGCCCCAGGGGGCGCGCTGCACGGACAGGGCGCGGGTGAGCACGCCGCCCACGTGGAGCGCCCAGGCCAGGACGGTCAGCGAGATGGCGATCCGGCCGTAGAGGTCGCCCTTCTCGGTGCCGCCGTGCGCGCCGGGGCCGTCGGGGACGTCACGGGCGCCGGCCACGGCCTTGGTGATGACCTTCGGCCGCTCCAGGACGGCGGTGCCCCCCTTCCGGGCCACCTGCACGGAGACCGTCGCGGGCGCCTTGTCCTCGGTGGTCAGCGCCGCGGCGGTGCGGCCGACCTTGCTGCGGCTGCCGAACACCCACTCGGCCATGTGGGCCACGAAGGCAAGGGTGTAGACAGCCATCGCCGAATAGACCAGCAGATTGCTGTTGTGAGCCAGTGTCTCGTTGGCTGCGGCAGCGAGGTTCACGCGCGCGCTCCTTCGGAGGGATCAGCAGGATCGGCAGAGTCGGTGGGCTCCGTCGGGTCTTGGTCGGTACGGGCGGCGGGCGCGTCGGTGGCATCCGTATCGGGCGCCGGCCCGGCGTCCGGGGCGATCGGGGCGTCGGGCGTCAGCGCCACGGCGAGGCCGGCCAGCTCTTCCGGCAGCCGGGCCGACTCGCTGCGGCCGAGGCCGGCCATCTCGACGACGGTGACGCCGTCCGCACCCTTTTCCGCGCGCACCCACACCCGGCGCCGCTGGATGAACAGCGAGGCGGCCAGGCCGACCAGGGCGGCGACCGCGCCGGTCAGCGCGAGGCCGTTGCCGGGCTGGTGGGTGATCTTGAAGCTGGCCCAGGTCTTGATGCCGTCGAAGGTGATGGAGCCCTCGCCGTTGGGGAGCCTCATCGTGGACTCGGCCTCGATCTCCCGCGGCGAGAGCGTGGCGCCGGAGTGGTTCATCATCTGCGCCGCCCGGTCCTTGGGCAGCAGCATCTTCTTGAAGATGTCGCCGCCGGCGTCCTTGTACTGCTTCAGCCGCTTGGTGTCGAGCTGGTAGACGTTCTGCGGGAGCCCGGAGTCCATGCCGAGGTCGCCGTGCCAGGCGTTCACCGACAGGACGGGGAAGTCCGGCGCGGGGAACTGGGAGAACATCGAGCCGGAGTTCTTGCCGCCGAAGGTCGGGACGAACAGCGCCTGGAAGCCCAGCTGGTTGCGCTTGCCGTCCTTGGTCTCGGCGCCCGGCACCTTCACCACACCGGAGGAGGTGAAGTTCTTGGGGTCCTGCGGGAGGAACGGCACCGCGCCGTGGTAGACGACCTGGCCGCGGCCGTCCTTGACGGTGACCACCGGGGCATAGCCGTGGTTGAGCAGATAGACCCTGTAGCCCTCGACGTCGAGCGGGGTGTTCACCTCCAGCGACCGCTTGTGCTCCGTGCCGTCCGCGCCGGTGAAGTAGCTGATGTTGGCGCGGAAGGTGCGGGGGGTGCCCCTCTCGGGGCCGGTCCGCTCGTAGGTGGCGTCGAACGAGTTCATGGTGAAGCCGAACGGCGCCATGGTGTCGGTGTCGAAGAACGGCCCCGACTTGAAGTCGTCGTACTGGGTGAGGCTGTTGGAGAAGCCGTCGCCCTCGGTGATCAGCTTGCCGCCCTCGGACTTCCACAGGCTGCCGACGGCGAACGCCACCAGCATCACGATCAGCGCGACGTGGAAGACGAGGTTGCCGACCTCGCGCAGGTAGCCCTTCTCGGCGGCGACCGCGGTGCCGGACCGGTGGGCCCGGAAGCGGCGCTTCTTCAGCATCCGCCGGGCCGCCTCCAGGACCTCCTCGGGCTCCGCCTCCGTACGCCACGTGGTGTACGCGGGGAGGCGGGTCAGCCGGCGCGGGGCGGCCGGCGGGCGTCCGCGCAGCTGCCCGACGAACTGCCAGCTGCGCGGCACGATGCAGCCGATCAGCGAGATGAACAGCAGGAGGTAGATCGCCGAGAACCACACCGAGCTGTAGACGTGGAACATCCCCAGCTTGTCGTAGATCTCGCCGAGGGTGGTGTGCTCGGCCTTGAACCGGTCGACCTTGACCGGGTCGATGCCGGTCTGCGGGATCAGCGAGCCGGGGATCGCGCCTATCGACAGCAGGAAGAGCAGCAGCAGCGCCACCCGCATCGAGGTCAGCTGCCGCCAGAACCAGCGCGCCCAGCCGAGGGGGCCGAGCGAGGGGAGGCTGATGTCCTCCTTGGGCGCGGTGGAGAGCTGGGATCCGGCGGCGCCGAGATCACTGCCCGGATCCGCGGTGGCGCCCGGTTCGCCGGTGGTGTCGGTCTTGGTGGACATCAATCAGATCCCAACGGTGGAGCTTTGCGTCCAGCTCTGGAGCTCGGACATCAGGCTGTCCCAGACGCCGGTGACGAGGAGGATGCCGAGGGCGACCATCATGCCGCCGCCGATCCGCATCACCCATACGTAGTGCCGCTTGACCCAGCCGAACGCGCCGAGCACCCGGCGGAAGGCGAGCGCCACGGCGATGAACGGCAGGCCCAGCCCCAGACAGTAGGCGACGGTCAGCAGGGCGCCGCGGACGGCGCTGGCCTGGTAGAGGGAGAGCGTGTTGACGGCGGTGAGGGTGGGGCCCAGGCACGGTGTCCAGCCGACGCCGAAGAGCATCCCGATCACCGGCGCGCCGGCCAGTCCCATGGCGGGCTTCTTGTGGAAGCGCAGTTCGCGCTGGCCGAAGCGCTTGAGCACGCCCGCGAAGGCCAGCCCGAGCAGGATCATCAGCACGCCGAGGACGCGCGAGATGGTGTCCTTGTAGCTCTGGAGGTTCTGCCCGAAGAACCCGAAGAGGGCGCCGGTGGAGACGAAGACGGCGGTGAAGCCGAGGACGAAGAGGGAGGCGCCGGCCAGCATCCGGCCGCGCCGGGCCTCCGCCAGGTCGGTGCCGGTGACGCCGGTGACGTACGACATGTAGCCCGGGACCAGCGGCAGGACGCAGGGCGAGAAGAACGAGACCAGCCCGGCGAACAGGGCGACGGGCACCGCGGCGAGCAGCGCGCCGGAGAGGACGGTCTGGTTCTGCGCGGTGGCGGCGAGCGCGATCACGCGATCACTTCTCGGCGATCAGCGGGTCGACCATCTTGCGCAGGTCGTCCTCCGCGAGCGGGCCGATCGAGCGGGCGGCGATCCGGCCCTGCTTGTCGATGGCGATCGTGGAGGGGATGGACTGCGGGTTGAGGCTGCCCTTGGGGAAGCGCAGCATCAGCCGGCCGGTCGGGTCGAACAGGCTCGGGTAGGGCACCTGGTGCTGTTCCTCGAACTGGGTGGCCTGCGACTTCTCGGAGTCGCGGGTGTTGATCCCGATGAACTGGACGCCCTTGTCCTTGTCCTCGTTCGCGACCTTGGCGAAGTTCGGGGCCTCGGCGATGCAGGGCCCGCACCAGGAACCCCACACGTTGATGATGACGACCTTGCCCCTGTAGTCGGCCACGTTCAGCTTCTTGCCGGTGGTGGTCTCGCCGGACAGGGCGGGCGCCGGCTCCCGCTCGTCGGGCTTGACGGTGTCGACGCCGTTCTTGCCCTGGACGAACCGGGTCTGCGCCGAGCCGCCGGAGGCACCGTCCCCGCAGGCGCTCAGCGTCAGCGAGGCCACTGCGGCTCCTGCGGCGAGCAGGGTGAGACGGCGGCGACTCGTGAGGCGGCGGGGGGCGCGGGCGTCACTCATGTGAAAAGTTTCGCATGGGCTGATTCCGGATCTTCCGCGCCCCCCTCGCACCGCCGCGCCGCGGAGAAAGGGGCATGTCAGGCCGAGCACGGCGGGCGCTTTCGGGCCCTCCCGGCGCGGCGCGCGGATCAGATCTCGGACAGATACGCCTGCCAGCCGCCGGTCGGCTGCTCGCCGACGCCGATCTGCTGGAGCTTGCGGACTATGCGGGGGTCCTGGGCGTCTATCCAGTCGGTGAACTGCCGGAAGGACACCAGCCGGACGTCCTTGTTCCGCTCGTTGGCTATGTGCTTGAGCGCTTCCTCGACGGCGTCCATGTAGATGCCGCCGTTCCACTCCTCGAAGTGGTTGCCGATGAAGAACGGCGCGCGATTGGTCTCGTAGGCCCGGCGGAATCCGGATATGTACGCGTCGGTGGCCTGCCGGCGCCAGCCCGGGTAGTTGGCCGACGGTGCCTTGGTGGAGTTCTGCGACTGGTTGGCGAGCATGTTGTAGTCCATCGAGAGCACCTCGAAGGGGTGGCCGGGGAAGGGTATCTGCTGGAGCGGGAAGTCCCAGATCCCGTACTTCTTCCTGGGCCACATCTGGAGGCCGCCGGGCGAACTCGCGTCATAGCGCCAGCCCAGTTCCCGGGCGGTGGGCAGCAGGTTTTCCTGGCCGAGCAGACAGGGCGTACGGCCGCCGACCAATTCCCTGCGGTAGTCGAAAGGCAGCGGTTCGGCCTCCGCGAAGCCGGTGTGCGTACGCCACTTGGTGACGAATTGCATCGCCTGGTCTATCTCGGACTGCCAGTGCTCGGGCGTCCAGTGCTTGACGCTGCCGCTGCCGGAGCAGAAGTGGCCGTTGAAGTGGGTGCCGACCTCGTGGCCGTCCAGCCAGGCCGCGCGCACATTGGTCAGGGTTTCCTTGATGTGGGTACCGCTGAGATAACCGATGGCGGAGGCACCCGGCTCGTTGTTCGGCGGGAGATAGAGGTGCTTCTTCTCCTCGGGCAGCAGATACAGCCCGGAGAGGAAGAAGGTCATGGTCGCGCCGTGGTCCTTGGCGAGCTGCCGGAACCGGGGGAAGAGGCCGTTGCCGACCTCCCCCGCCCCGTCCCAGGAGAAGACGACGAACTGCGGCGGGGGCTGGCCGGGCTCCAGCCGCTCGGGAGCGCCGGGCTGATGGGGCTGCTCCCCGTAGTTCGCCGTCGAACCGTCACCGATGAGCTGCGGACGCGCCTGCACCGAGTTCTTCACCCGCTGCTTGTCCGCGCCTTCCTGGCCGGCGGCCGAGCATCCGGCGACACCGAGCGCCGCGGCAGCTCCCACTCCCATCCCCAGCAGGCCCCGCCGACTGATCGCGCCCATAGGTCGTCCCCATCCGTGCTCAACAGACCCCATATCCATATAAACGGACATTGAAGGAGAGAGCATGTCGGAGGACGATGTTCCGCGCTAATCGCTCACAATGCGCATTTCTTTCGAATATGACATACCGCTACATGACGTCTTGTCAGGCTCCGAAAGCCTTACCTTTCCCCTTGACGGGTTTGGCGCCGGCCAGAAGGTGGGAGGGAACCAGGTCGCGCGCCGGCTCGCTGTACCCCACCGAGATGATCTTGTCGCCGTGGAACGTGAACGACGTCAGCGAGGCCAGCGTGCACTGCCGCTTCCGCGGGTCGTGCCACAGCCGGCGCCGCTCGGCGAAGCTGCGCACGATCCAGATCGGCAGCTGATGGCTGACCGCCACCGCCTCGTGCCCGCGGGCCGCGTCCCGCGCCGCGCCGAGCGCCGCCATCATCCGCACGACCTGCTCGATGTACGGCTCGCCCCACGACGGGCGGAACGGATTCGTCAGGTACTTCCAGTTGCCCGGCTTCTTCAGCGCGCCGTCGCCCACCCCGAAGGTCTTGCCCTCGAAGACGTTGGCCGCCTCGATCAGCCGCTCGTCGGTCGCCGTCGTCAGCCCGTGCACCCCGGCGATCGGCGCCGCCGTCTCCTGCGCGCGCTCCAGCGGCGAGGCCACCACATGGGTGATGTCCCGCCCCGCGAGGTGCTCGGCGACCCGGTCGGCCATCTTCCGCCCCAGGTCGGAGAGGTGGTAGCCGGGCCGGCGCCCGTAGAGCACGCCCTCGGGGTTGTGCACCTCGCCGTGCCGCATCAGATGCACGACGGTGATGTCCTGGCTGCTCATGTCACCCATCTCCCGGTCCGCCTCCCTCACGCCGTCGCCCCGGCCGCGGCCCGTGCGGCGGCCGGCAGCGCGGCGGCGATCCGCTCGACGGCCGCGGCGTCGTGCGCGGTCGACACGAACCAGGACTCGAACGCGGACGGCGGGAGGTAGACGCCCTGCGCCAGCATCGAGTGGAAGAAGGCGGTGAAGCGGAACGACTCCTGCGCCTTGGCCGCCTCGTAGTCGGTGACCTCGGCATCCGTGAAGAAGACCGAGAACATGTTGCCCGCGACCTGGAGCCGGTGGGCCACGCCCTCCTTGGTCAGCGCCGCGGTGACCAGGTCCCGCACCTCCGCCGAGACCGCGTCGACCTTCTCGTACGCGGCGTCGTCCAGCAGCCGCAGCTGGGCGACGCCCGCGGCGGTGGCGATCGGGTTCCCGGACAGGGTGCCCGCCTGGTAGACGGGGCCGGCCGGCGCCAGATGCGCCATCACATCGGCGCGCCCGCCGAACGCCGCGGCCGGGAAGCCGCCGCCCATGACCTTCCCGAAGGTCATCAGATCCGGACGTACACCATCAATTCCGTACCAGCCGGCCTTGCTGACCCGGAAGCCGGTCATGACCTCGTCGGAGATGTAGAGCGCGCCGTTCTCCGAGCACAGGTCCGCGAGGCCCTGGTTGAAGCCGGGCAGCGGCGGTACGACGCCCATGTTGCCCGGCGACGCCTCGGTGATGACACAGGCGATCTCGCCCGGATGCGCGGCGAACGCGGCGCGCACCGCCTCGATGTCGTTGTACGGCAGCACGATGGTGTCGCCGGCCTGCGCGCCGGTCACGCCGGGGGTGTCCGGCAGCCCGAAGGTCGCCACACCCGAACCGGCCGCGGCCAGCAGCGCGTCGACGTGCCCGTGGTAGCAGCCGGCGAACTTGACCACCTTCGCCCGACCGGTGAACCCGCGCGCCAGCCGGATCGCCGACATGGTCGCCTCGGTACCGCTGGAGACCAGCCGCACCTGCTCGACCGGCGCGATCCGCGCCACGATCTCCTCGGCCAGCTCGACCTCGCCGGCGCCGGGCGTCCCGAAGGACGTACCGCGGACGACCGCCTCCTGGACCGCGGCGGTCACCTCGGGGTGCGAGTGACCGAGGATCATCGGCCCCCACGAGCACACCAGGTCGACATACTCCCGGCCGTCGGCATCGGTGAGGTACGGACCGGTACCGGACACCATGAACCGGGGCGTACCGCCCACGGCCCGGAACGCCCGCACCGGAGAATTCACGCCGCCCGGCGTCACAACGGACGCGCGATCGAACAGCGACTGCGAAACAGGGGCTTCATACGGAAAAGTCACAACGATCCTGACCTGCATAAACGGTGGGAGGGCGGCGGCGCGCGGACACGGCCCGGCGGACAACGGTGCGGGAATCGGCACGCGGAACACCATCCGGCACCGCTTGATTCCCTCTTGGTTTCTTTTTCGTTCCTCTCGCTCGCGACCGGGCGTCAGCCCCCGCGCGTCTGCGAAACTGGGGCGTCGTACGAGTAAGTCACGCAAGCAATGGTCTCAGAGGCGCACGGGGGCGTGCGGCCGGGCGTTTCATGCGCCGGTGACGGGGGAGGTCTCTGAGACGATGATCGGGTTGCGCGGCTGGGGCTGCGAGTGGTCGGGTGGAGATATGCATCGCGGTGGCGAACTGGGCGAGGGAACCAATGACCGGGGTCCCGAGCGCGCCCAGCGCGGCCGTCACCGGCGTGAGGGGACCGAGGACATCACGGACGACCGGCGCGAGAACACCGAAAGCATTACGGGCGGGGAAAACAGGGGCGCACGCATGGGGGTGACGTACAAATACTTCGGCGCCCCCAATGGTGCGACGGCCGCCCGCGTCCCGATCTCCATGCGTCCCGAGGAACTCGGCGGTGACGAGCTCGGTATGGGCGGCATGTTCAGCAAGATCAAGCCGGAGACGATGGCCGCCATGGTCCTCACCGGTATAGAGGGCATACCGCTCCACAAGGTCCCGCCGCTGGAGCTGGTCGTCCTCCACCCCGACTACGCCGTCGTGAAGCTCCCCATGACCGTGGTCGACCCGCTGCGCGGCGTCGGCGAGGAGTCGGTCGGCGCGGCTGCCTTCATCTGGTCCACCGTCCCCGACCGCGGCGGCCCGCGCGACGCCTTCAGCGTCTACCAGCTGCTCCACGAGTGGCAGGACTTCAGCCACCGGCTGCACGAGGCGGGCCACCAGGCTTACTGCTTGGTGTGGCCGTGACGGGTGGTCCGGACCTGGCGTGCGGTGCGGCCGTGATGCACGGTGTGGCTCCGGCGCGCGGTGCGGACCTGGCGTGGGGTGTGGACCTGGCGTGGGGTGTGGACCTGGCGTGCGGCTCGGGGTTGGCGGTCGGCGGGCCCCTGCGGGCGTGAGTGGTCGGGTGCCGCAGACCGGTGGCCGTTGCGGAGGAGTGCGCCGGGCGTCGTCGTCCGGCGCGCCGGACGGCACGCAGGGCGGTGTCCGGTGCGTGGCGTGATGCGATGCGCAGGGCGGCGTCCGGACCGCTGCGCGCTGACCGCCTGACCTACTGACAGCTGTGTCCGGTGTGCGGGATGTCCGGATCCGGTGTCGGGATGTCCGGACCGGCGCCGCCGCGGGCCTCACCTCGTAGGGCGGCGGTCACCGCGTACCGCGCCGTCATCACGTGGGGTGGCGTCACCACGTGGGACGCCTTCACCACGTGGGGCGGGCCGAGACGCCGCCGTCCACGACGAGGTCGTGGCCGGTGATCCAGGAGGCCATCGGCGAGGCGAGGAAGACGCAGGCGTCGCCGACGTCCTCGGGCCGGCCCAACCGCCCGGTGGGCACGGCCTGTTGCCAGCGGCGCACCCCCTCGGGCCAGTCGTCGGCGAGGCCGGGCCGCGCGATCAGCCCCGGCGAGACGCTGTTGACGCGGATCCCGTACGGCCCGTACTCCAGTGCCGCGGCCCGCGCGTGCATCACCACCGCCGCCTTCGAGGCGCAGTAGTGGGCATGCCGTGGCGCCGGCCGGTCCGCCTCGATGGAGGCGATATGGGTCACCGACCCGCCGCCGCCCGCACGCATCACCGCCGCGGCGGCCTGGGTGCAGGCGAACACGCTGTGCACGTTGGGGTCCGCCACGGCCCGCCAGTCGGCCAGCGACATCCCCGCCAGCTCCTGAGTGGGCTGCACCCCGGCGTTGTTCACCAGACCGGTCAGCCGCCCCCGCCAGCCGGCCGCCTCCGTGACCAGCCGGTGGCACTCCCCCTCCACGGTCAGGTCGGCCCCCAGCGCCAGAGCGCGCCCGCCGGCCCGCTCGATCTCCTCGACCAGCGCCCGCGCGGCCTCACCACCCGTCCGGTAATGCACCACGACGTCCGCCCCCGCCGCCGCGAACCGCATGGCGATCCCCCGCCCGACACCGCCCGCGGCCCCGGTGACGAGCACCACCTGCCCGGCCAGATCGGGGAGTTCGGAGGCCGCGGGGCGGAGGGGGGTGTGGTGGCGACCCGGATCTCCAGAGCGCCCGGGGGCGCCGGGAGTATCCGGGTGGCCGGGGTCTCCTGGGTGGCCTGGGCGGTCCGAGTTGTCGCGATGATCCGAGTTGCGGCGGCGCTCCTGGTGGTTCGGGTGGGCCAAGTGGTCCGGGTGGTCCGGGTGGCCGGATTTCCGCTGTCGGTCGGGGAGTTCGGGAGTAGCCGCCCCTCCCCCGGCGTTCGGCCGACGAGGGGCCCTGGGCTCTGTCATGGTCGGCTCAGCGCCCCGATCCGGGCCGTCTCCTGGGGAAACCGCGCTGCCAGCCGCCGCGCGTCCCCGTGCTCGTAGTCCTCGAAGGTGAAACCGGGCGCCATGGTGCAGCCGAAGAGCGTCCAGGCGCCGCCCTCGGCGACCTCGGCCGCCATCCAGGTGCCGGCCGGGACCGTGAACTGCACGTGCTGGCCACCGAGTACGTCCGGCCCGAGGACGACCGTACGGGCCACGGTTCCGCCACCGCCACCGCCACCGCCGCTCCCGCTGCCGGCGTCGACGGCGGTGGCAGTGGCGGGCGCGGGGGGGG
>NZ_KN708638.1:3821592-3837849 GCF_000805335.1 Streptomyces sp. CT34
GCGTCAACGGCGGTCGTCCGGCCGGCCTCGGACAGCAGGAGCAGGGCGAGCGGGTCGCCCCGGTAGAAGTGCCAGATCTCGTCGGACGGCAGTCGGTGCAGCGCCGAGAAGACGCCCGGCTCGGCGGTCAGCAGCATGACGATCGCCGTCCCCTCGGGCCGTCCGTCGGGCCGCTGGGGTCCGGCCCACGTACGCCGGTACCAGCCGCCCTCACGGGGCAGCGGCATCAGCCCGTAGAACTCGACCAGTTCCCGGGGAAACCGCTCCCGGGGCATCGCGGGGTGCTCGTCCATCGGCCTGGCCGCCTCCCACTCGTCCGCCGTTCCCGCGCCACCGGTCCTCGCCTCACCCGTTCCGGCAGCGCCGGCCGTCGCCTCACCCTAGGGGCGAGGGGGGCGCGGAACAGGGAACGGGCGGCAGAATCGGGCCATGTCTGCTGCCGCTCCTTCCGGTTCCGGGTCTTTCGGAGCCTCGTGTTCCCGACCGTCCGGAGCTTCCGGTTCCGGCTCGTCGGGAGTCGCTGGTTCCGGGGCGTCCGGAGCCGCCGGTTCCGGCGCTCCCGATGCCCCGGCCGCCGCCAACACTTCCGGCGCCCTCGACGGGGCCGCGCTCTGGGAGACCGTCGACGGGCTCGTGCGCTGGCTCGACCGGGAAAGTCCGCTGCCGCCGGAGCAGGAGCGGCTGCTGCGGATCCTGAAGCTCTCCGAGGAGGCGGGCGAGGTCGCCCAGGCGGTCATCGGGGCCGTCGGCCAGAACCCGCGCAAGGGGCACAGCCACAGCTGGGACGACGTCCACAGCGAGCTGTGCGATGTGATCGTCACGGCGATGGTGGCCCTGCGCACGCTGACGCCCGACGCGCGGCGGGTGTTCGAGGGGAATCTGGCACGGGTCGCGGGGCGGGTGCCGGGGCCGGCGTCCCGGGCCTGAGACCGCTTCCCGGCTCCCGAGATCGGCCAGGGGGACGCGCTCCCGAGATCGGCTACGCGGACCGGTTCGCGAGATCGGTTGCGGGGACCGGTTCGCGAGATCGGCCGGCGGGACCGGTTCGCGAGATCCGTCACGGCGATCGGCTTCTGAGGCCGGCGGAGGGCCCGACTTCCGAGATCGACTGCGGGGACCGTTTCCTACGATCGGCGGCGGGGGGCCGCCCGCCGGGATCGCCCGGCCATCCCTGACGGCCCCTCAGGGGGTTTCGGCGGTGAGGTAGCGCTGGATCGTGGGGGCCAGCCAGGCGACGAGTTCGTCGTGGCTGAAGTCGACGGCCGGCGGGACGTGCAGGACGTAGCGGCACAGCGCCATGCCCAGGATCTGCGACCCGACCAGGGCGGCGCGGGCCGGCGCCTCCTCCGGCACCGTGCAGACCGCGTCGAGCAACGGCCGCACCTGGTCGGCGAAGACCTGCCGCATGCGCTCCGCGCCCGCCTCGTTGGTGACACCGACGCGCATCATCCCGGTCAGCGTCTCGTCGCTCTCCCAGAGCTCGATGAAGTGGCGCACGAGCCGGGCGGCCCGCTCCTCGGGCGGCACCGCCGTGAGGTCCGGGGCCCGTAGATCGATCTCCGAGGCGGCGGCGAAGAGGCCCTCCTTGTTGCCGTAGTAGCGCATCACCATCGACGGGTCGATGCCGGCGTCCCGGGCGATGGCGCGGATCGTGGCGCGCTCGTAGCCGTCGGCGGCGAAGCGGTCGCGGGCGGCGGCGAGGATCGCGGCGCGGGTGGCCGCGGAGCGACGGGGGCGCGGATGCTGCCCGGCGTCGGGGGCCGAGGCGGCGACGGGGGGCGGGTCGAGGTCCACATCGGGGGTGATCGCGGGCCTGCCGGAGGGGGTGCTGTCAGGCATATCAACAACTGTAGGCCAACGACTGTTGACACGCCAGACGCGGACGCTCTACGCTTGCCAACAAGCGTTGACCAACATGTGTTGGCAGAGGAGGCGGCAGTCATGGATGCCCTCAACCGCAAGCCCGAAGACAGCAGCACCCACCACAGCGGCGACACGGACAACGACACCGCGACCACGGCCGCGATCGCACGCCGCGCGGGGGCCGGCGCCGAGGGCCGGGACGCGGATGTCATCGTCGTCGGCGCCGGCCCGACGGGGTTGCTGCTCGCCGGCGACCTCGCCGAGGCCGGCCTCGACGTCATGCTCCTGGAGCGCCGCGACGACACCACCAGCAATCTCAGCCGCGCCCTCGCCGTGCACGCCCGCTCACTGGAGCAGCTGGACGCCCGCGGGCTCGCCGATGAACTGGTCGCCGGCGGCCACCGGCTGACCGGACTCCAGCTGTTCGGTGACGCGGTGCTCGCCCCGGGCCGGCTCCCGTCCCGCTTCCCCTTCGTTCTGATAACCCCGCAATACGAGGTCGAGCGACTGCTGGAGCGGCGCGCCCGGCAGGCCGGCGTCACCTTCCGGTACGGGTCCGAGGTGCTGGGCCTCGACCAGGACGCGGACGGTGTGACGGTGCGGTTCCGCACGGCGGAGGGCATCGGCAGCTCCCGGGCCTCCTATGCGGTCGGCACCGACGGCGGGCGCAGCACCGTCCGGGAGGCCATCGGCCTGCCCTTCCCCGGCAAGGCGGTGGTCCGCTCCGTGGTGCTCGCCGATGTCCGGCTGGCCCAGGAGCCCGACTCCGCCTTCTCCGTCAACGCCACCGGTGACGCCTTCGGCCTGATCGGCTCGTTCGGCGACGGCTGGTACCGCGCCATCGGGTGGAACCGCCATGCCCAGCGGGACGACGACGCCCCCGTGGATCTCGCCGAGGTACGCGAGGTCACCCGGCTCGCCTTCGGCACCGACTTCGGTATGCACGACGCCCGTTGGGTCTCGCGCTTCCGCAGCGACGAGCGCCAGGCTCCCGCCTACCGCGTCGGCCGGGTCTTCCTTGCCGGCGATGCCGCGCACATCCATTCCCCGGCCGGCGGCCAGGGGATGAACGTCGGCCTTCAGGACGCGGCCAACCTCGGCTGGAAGTTGGCAGCGGTGCTGAAGGGCCACTCCCCCGACAGCCTGCTGGACAGCTATCAGGCCGAGCGCCATCCGGTGGGCACGCAGGTGCTGCGGAGCAGCGGCGCGATCATCCGGCTCGCGCTGGTGCAGTCCTCGGCGGGCCGGGTCGCCCGCGGGCTCGCCGCCCAGCTCATCAACCGTCTGCCGCCGCTGTCCCGCCGCGCGATCGGCAATGTCTCCGGCATCGATGTCGCCTATCGGGCCGAGCGCGGTGCGCACGCCCTCGCCGGCCGCCGGGCCCCGGACGTCCAACTGGCCGGCGGCAGCCGCCTCTACGAGCTGCTCCGCCAGGGCACGTTCGTCCTGATCATTCCCGGGGACGAAGCTCTCGCAGCGGCGGCGGACGCGGGCACCGGCCCCGTTCCCTCCCCCGACCGGGTCGTCACCGCCTCATGGCGGAGCGACCGCCGTACCGCCATGCTGGTGCGCCCCGACGGCTATATCGCCTGGGCCACCGACGCCACCGCCCCCGCCGAGCGTGCCGCGTCCCTCCGTGCCGCCCTCGCCCGCTGGACCGGCGCACCGGCCGGACCCGCTGCCGCCGACGTAGTGCGCCCCGCCGCACGAATACAGCCGGACCCACTCGGCTGAGGCCCGCGCCACCGCCCGCCGGCGGCCGGCACCGACCGGCACAGACCGGGACCGCCGAGCCCGTCGGCACCGGGTCCCGTCGGCACCGGGTCCTGCCGGCACCAGGTCCTGCCGGCACCAGGTCCTGCCGGCCCCGGGTCCTACTGGCACCCGGCGGCCGAGCGGTGCCTCCCGGCCGTGCCCCCGTTCCGGCCCCGGGTGCTGCTTTCCTTACGCTGAGCCCATGCTCATCGCCCGTTCCGCAGCCCTGTTCATCGTCGCCGCACTCTTCGAGATCGGCGGTGCCTGGCTCGTCTGGCAAGGGGTGCGGGAGCACAAGGGCTGGGCGTGGATCGGGGCCGGAGTGATCGCCCTCGGGGTGTACGGCTTCGTGGCCACACTCCAGACGGACGCCCATTTCGGCCGTATCCTCGCCGCGTACGGAGGGGTGTTCGTCGCCGGATCGCTGGCCTGGGGCATGGTCGCGGACGGCTACCGCCCCGACCGGTGGGACGTCATCGGGGCACTGGTCTGCCTCGCCGGTATGGCCGTGATCATGTACGCCCCGCGGGGGCGCTGAGCCAGGGCCTGTCCGGTGGGTCGGCACCGCCCGCCCAGTGCCGCCGGTGCCGCCGGGCCACGGGCCGCCGGGCCACCGTCGAACGTCCCCGACACACACCACCGCCCGCCCCACCCCATCCCCCGGACGCGCACCCCGGCCGCGCACCGCCGGCCACCGGTTCCGCTCAACGGCTCGGCCGCCACTGCATATCCTGGCCACGCACGACGCGCTCCAGCCACACGAGCCACCTGAGGCACATGAGCCACACCGCTCATCCCGGCCCCGCACGGCTCGTGCCGGCCACACCGCGACGTGCCAGCACCAGCGTCAGTCCCACCCCCGCACCGCATCGCATCGCACCACCCCGCACCGTTCGCAAGGGAGAGCGTCATGACCGCCGAGGCCGCAGCCGCCAACGCCGACACCGCCGACGTCCGTACCGCCGTCGTCACCGGAGCGAGCAGCGGCATCGGCGCAGCGACCGCACGGGCACTGGCCGCCGCCGGCTACCGCGTCGTGCTCACCGCCCGCCGCAAGGACCGCATCGAGGCGCTCGCCGCCGAGCTGCCGCACGCGGAGGCCTACCCGCTCGACGTGACCGACCGGGCCGCCGTCGACGCCTTCGCGCGCTCCCTCGGCCGCTTCCCCTCCATCGACGTGCTGGTCAACAACGCCGGCGGCGCACTCGGCGCCGAGCCGGTCGCGACCGGCGACCCCGCCGACTGGCGCGCGATGTACGAGGTCAATGTGCTCGGCGTCCTCCACATGACGCAGGCGCTGCTCCCCGCGCTGACCGCGTCGGGCGGGGGCACCGTGGTCGTCCTCTCCTCCACCGCCGGGCACGGCACGTACGAGGGCGGCGGCGGGTATGTCGCCGCCAAGCACGGCGCCCATGTCATCGCCGAGACGCTCCGGCTGGAGCTGTGCGGCCAGCCGGTACGCGTCATCGAGGTCGCGCCCGGAATGGTCAAGACCGAGGAGTTCGCCACCACCCGGTTCCGCGGCGACAACGCCAAGGCCGCGAAGGTCTACGAAGGCGTGGCCGAGCCGCTCAGCGCGGACGACGTCGCCGACACCGTCGCCTGGGCGATCACCCGCCCGCCGCACGTCAACATCGACCTCCTGGTGGTCCGCCCGCGCGCCCAGGCATCCAACACCAAGGTCCACCGCACCAGTTGAGGACCGGTGAGCCGCACCAGTTGCGGCCGGAGAGCCGACGGCACGGCGCACCGAGGGCAGCAGCGGTCCGTAGCCTCCACCCCCGGGGGCTCGGGGCCCGCTGCCCCGAGCCGGGCCTCAGCCTCAGCCTCAGCCGCGGGCCCTGCCCGACCCGGAGAATCCTCACCCTCACCCTCGCCCTCCACGGCCGCCCACGGCACCGAACCGCCCACCCCAGAACACCCACCGACCCCGGACCGCCGCCCGAGAGCGGAACACCGCCCCGACGCGAAACACCGACCAGGAACGGGAAGCCGCCCCGAAGCGAAACACCAACCCGCAACGGAACACCACCCCGACGCGAAACACCGGCCTGGAACGCGCCACCGCCCCGACGCGAAACACCAACCGGCAACGGGACACCGGCCAGGAGCGAAACACCAACCCGCAACGGGGATGTGCCGACCGGCAACGGGATTACAGCGACGCGGAGCAGGGACACGGAACCGCGACCCGGAGCAGGGACACGGAACCGCGACGCGGAGCAGGGTCATGGAGCAGGACACGGCAACAGGGACACGGCGACCGGCACCCGGGGCCCGGCAATCCAAAGCGGGGGTGCCGCGCCCCAACGCGCCGCACCCCCGCACATCCCGCACCCCCCGATCGCTCAACCCTTCACGCACACCACCTGCTTGAGCCTGGCGACGACCTCCACCAGGTCCCGCTGCTGCTCCATGACCTTCTCGATCGGCTTGTAGGCGCCGGGGATCTCGTCGACCACCCCGGAGTCCTTACGGCACTCCACACCCCGTGTCTGCTCCTCCAGATCGCGGGTGGAGAACCGCTTCTTGGCGGCGTTCCGGCTCATCTTGCGGCCGGCGCCGTGCGAGGCGGAGTTGAAGGACGCCGGGTTTCCGAGGCCCTTGACGATGTACGAACCGGTGCCCATCGAGCCCGGGATGATCCCGTACTCGCCGCTGCCCGCCCGGATCGCGCCCTTACGGGTCACCAGCAGGTCCATGCCCTCGTAGCGCTCCTCCGCCACATAGTTGTGGTGGCAGGAGATCACCGGGTCGAAGACCGGCCGGGCCTCGCGGAATTCCTTGCGGATGACGTCCTGGAAGAGGGCCATCATCACTTCGCGGTTGTGCTTGGCGTATTCCTGGGCCCAGAACAGGTCGTTGCGGTACGCCGACATCTGCGGGGTGTCCGCGATGAAGACGGCGAGGTCGCGGTCGACCAGCCCCTGGTTGTGCGGCAGCTTCCGGGCCCGCTCGATGTGGAACTCGGCCAGTTCCTTGCCGATGTTCCGGGAGCCGGAATGCAGCATCAGCCACACGGAGCCGTTCTCGTCGAGGCAGAACTCGATGAAGTGGTTCCCGGACCCGAGCGAGCCCATCTGCTTGGCGGCCCGCTCCTGGCGGAACCTGACCGCCTCCGCGACCCCGTCGAAACGGGCCCAGAAGTCGCTCCAGCCCGCCGTCGGGAGGCCGTGGATCCGGCCGGGGTCGACCGGCTCGTCGTGCATCCCGCGGCCCACCGGGATCGCCTGCTCGATCTTGGACCGCAGCCGGGACAGATCGCCGGGGAGGTCATCGGCCGTGAGCGAGGTCCTGACGGCGCTCATTCCGCAGCCGATGTCGACGCCGACCGCGGCCGGGCAGACCGCGCCGCGCATCGCGATGACCGAGCCGACGGTGGCCCCCTTGCCGAAGTGCACATCCGGCATCACGGCCAAACCCTTGATCCACGGCAGCGTGGCGACATTGCGCAGCTGCTGCATCGCGACACCCTCGACCGTGGCCGGGTCGGTCCACATCCGGATCGGCACCTGGGCACCAGGCACTTCGGTGTACGACATATCTAACTCATTCCCCCGAAAATCCGAAAAACGCAAAACACGGACAATGCATCCGATCATGGACGCCGGACCGGCGTTTGCGGCAAGACGTGCGGTACACATTGTGTCCACCCGCCGCCATCCGGCGGCAACCGCATTTCCGCAGGGAAGGAGCCGCGAACGATGCCGCGCAAATCGTTCGTCCCCGGTGCCGCGCTGCTGGTCACCGCGGCACTGGCCGCCGGCCTCACCGGCTGCACCAGCGGCTCCGCCACCGGCACCGGCGGCGGCGACGGCAAGGGCGGCGACTCCACCGCGTCCACCCAGTCCGCCCAGCCCGGCCGCTACCAGACCCTCCCGGAAGCCTGCGGGCTGCCCTCGCGCAACACCGTGCGCAGCATGCTGCCCGGCGACGGCCAGCCGCAGTCGCAGGCCGACGCCGCGAAGATCTACGCCGGCCGGGCCGACGTCACCTACGACGCGGACCGCCGCGTCGGCTGCCAGTGGACCCGCGAGACCAGCGAGGGCACCCGGCATCTGACCCTCGACATCCAGCGCGTGGTCTCGTACAACGCCGCGGTCAGCGACGACGACCGGGCGCAGGAGATCTACGACGGCAAGCAGCAGGCCGCGAAGATCCCGGCCGGCGGCTCCGAATCCCCCTCGGCCGAAGCCAGCCCCAAGGACGCCCCCACGGACCAGCCCACGGACAAGGGCGCCGACGCCGGCGGGAAGAAGGCGAACGGGGGCGCCGCCGCGCCGTCCGCCACCCCGTCCGACCCCGGCGCCGCCCCCGGCAGCCCGCTCGCCCCGCGCGTGCTGGAGAACCTCGGCGACGCGGCGTTCCTCAACGACAAACTGGTCACCACGGACTCCGGTGTGCACCGCGACGTCACTGTGGTCTTCCGCACGTCGAACGTCATCGTGACGATCACCTACGACCAGTGGTCGGTGGACAAGACGAAGTTGCCGGAAAGCCAGGAATTGCAGGACAAGGCCCGTTCGCTGGCCGGCGAGCTGGCCGACCACCTCAGCGAATAGCGCCGTAAGCGGCGATGGCCGGAGATGGGTAACCAGGTCCGCTTATGCCTGAATTGCCCTCTTACTCCAATAGTCACGAAACGGCCACCCCCCTCGCTCCGCCGCGTACCGTGCCCCTAGCCCCGCCCCACCCCGGGGCAGGGGCGTCCGCTCCGCAAGGGTCCGTGACGACTCCACGACGACGAACAGCGAAGGAACCATGCACCGTTCAGCCAAGCGACTCGCCAGCCTTCTCACCTGCGCAGCAGTACCGGTGCTGCTCGTCGCCGGCTGCTCCGGCTCGTCGAACGGCAAGAGCTCCGGTGACAGCACTCCCTCCGGCTCGTCCAGCAGCGCCGGCAACCCGACGCCGACCATCGCCGCGGCGAAGTTCAAGAAGCTGCCGAACCCGTGCCAGGCGTTCTCCAAGGACACCGTGAACAAGATGCTGCCCAAGGTGAAGGACGCGGCCGGCAACCAGGCCAAGTCCACCGACGCCACCGCCCGCGGCGCCTGCTCCTGGACCAGCTCGGACGACCAGGGCGTCGACGGCACCCAGTTCCGCTGGCTGGACGTCGCCTACCAGCGCTACGACTCCGCCCCGGGCATCGGCTCCGGCGAGAAGCGCGCCACGGACTTCTACACCAAGCAGGTCGCCGACGCGAAGGGCGCCCAGGGCGCCAAGAAGGTCGCCGCTGTACCGGCCGCCGGCACCGGCGACGCCGCCACCGCCATCGCCTACGACCTCTCGAAGGACGACAACGACTTCAAGAACACGACGATCGTGGCCCGCACCGCCAACATCGTCGTCACCGTCAACTACAACGGCGCGGGCCTGGCCGGCGCCGACGCCCCCAACGGCAACGACCTCCTCAAGCTCGCCCAGGCCGCCGCCAAGGAGGCCGTCGCCGCCGCGGCAAAGGCCAACGCCTGACCCGACCCCCTTCCCGGCCGTTCCCGGCCCTCCCCGGCCCGGCGTGAAGCGGTGTGCAACGCTATGCGCGCCAATTCGCCGAGTCCGGGGAGGGACCGCGGGTGTCCGCGACACAGACCGCGCAGTTGACCCGCACGCACCGCGTCCTGATAGGTGTGGTGATCGCCGGGGCAGTCCTGATCGCGGCCATCGGCTTCACCGGCTCCTACGCCGCGGTGCGCGCGCTGGCCGAGAAGAAGGGCTTCGGCGCCTTCGCGGTCGTCTTCCCGATCGGCATCGACGCCGGAATCGTGGTGCTGCTGGCCCTGGACCTGCTGCTCACCTGGATCCGCATCCCGTTCCCGCTGCTGCGCCAGACTGCCTGGCTGCTGACCGCCGCGACCATCGCGTTCAACGGGGCCGCGGCCTGGCCCGACGCACTGGGCGTCGGCATGCACGCGGTGATCCCGCTGCTCTTCGTCGTCGCCGTCGAGGCCGCCCGGCACGCCGTCGGCCGGATCGCCGACATCACCGCCGACAAGCACATGGAGGGCGTCCGGCTCACCCGCTGGCTGCTCGCCTTCCCCTCCACCTTCCGGCTGTGGCGCCGGATGAAGCTGTGGGAGCTGCGCTCCTACGACCAGGTCATCCAGCTCGAACAGGACCGGCTCGTCTACCAGGCGCGGCTGCGGGCCCGCTACGGACGCACCTGGCGCCGCCGGGCCCCCGTCGAGTCGCTGATGCCGCTGCGGCTGGGCCGCTACGGCGTACCGCTGGCGCAGACGGCGCCGGCGGGTCTGGCGGCGGCCGGGATCGCGCTGCCGGCGCCCGTAGGGGACGAGACGGCCGGAGTCGGGGACGCCGCACAGGACGGTGGCGCACAGGACGGTGGCGCCCGGCATGGTGGCGCCCAGGACGGTGCCGCCGACTCCGTACGGGATGCGTACGGGCCCGTGGCGGACGGCCCCCGGCCCGCGGTGGAAGCCGCCCGCATACCCGGGCCCGGACCCGTACCGGAACCCGCGCCCGAGCCCGGACCGGTGGCAGAACCCGATCCGGAGCCCGCGGCCAGGTCGGAGTCGGAGCCGGAACTCCCCGCTCCCGCACCCCAGTTGACCGTTCCCGTGGGGCCGGGGCGCAGCCGGCCGCTGGGGAGCGCGGGCGCCAACCTGCCCGGCGGCCTCCCCGACTTCCCCGATCCCGCCGACACTCCAGACGCCCCGGACACTCCGGTCGCCCCAGATATCCCAGACGTCCCCGATGCACCGGACATCCCCGACGACGCTTCGCGTGACGAGAAGTACTTCGCCGCGTTCCGCGAGTACGTGGCGGAGAAGAACGACTTCCCGGACTCCCGGCAGTTCGGCCGCTATCTGCTGGAGTTCTACGGGTACGCGGGCCGGGACGGCGGGCCGCTGAGCGAGCGCTATCTGCGCGGTTTCGTCCGGGAGTTCCGGGCCCGCATCCGCATGGAGCTGGAGGCCGAGCACATCCCGTAAGGGCCGAGCACGTCCCGCAGGAGCCGGACGGCGGGGGACGGACGGCCGGGGCCGGACCGGGGTGCGTCTTCCCGGGCCGGCCCCTTCGCCGGCGGTGCGCCGGGTGCTCAGCCGCCCAGCAGCTTCCGCACCCGGTCGGCGCCCACCGCCAGCAGCAGCGTGGGCAGCCGCGGCCCGGTGTCGCGGCCGACCAGGAGGTTGTAGAGCAGCGCGAAGAACGCGCGCTGGGCGGCCTTCAGCTCCGGGGTCGGCTTGGCATCCGGCGTGAGGCCCGCCTGGACCTTCGGGACGCCGTAGACCAGGGTGGTCAGTCCGTCCAGCGACCAGTGGTCGTCCAGCCCGTCGAGCAGCAGCCGCAGCGAGCCGCGGGCCTGCTCGTCCAGGGTGGCGAGCAGCTCCTCGTCGGGCTCGTCGCGGACGATGGTGCGCTGGTCGGCGGGGACCTGGGTGGTGATCCAGTACTCGGCCTTGTCGAGCCGCGGCCGGGTCTCGTCCAGGGACGTGACCGGGTTCTCCGGGTCGAGTTCGCTCAGGATGCGCAGGGTCTGCTCGTCATGACCCGCGGTGATGTCCATGACGGACGCCAGCGTGCGGTACGGCAGCGGGCGCGGGGTGCGCGGCAGTTCGCCGGCGGCGGTGCCGATGGCCCGGGTGTAGGCGGCGGCGTCCGCGGGCTGCGCGGTGCCCTCCGCGACCTTGGCCGCCAGCTTGTCCCACTCGTCGTAGAGCCGCTGGATCTCCTGGTCGAAGGCGATCTTGAAGGACTGGTTGGGCTTGCGGCGGGCGTACAGCCAGCGCAGCAGCGGCGCCTCCATGATCTTCAACGCGTCGCCCGGGGTGGGCACCCCGCCCTTGGACGACGACATCTTGGCCATACCGCTGATGCCGACGAAGGCGTACATCGGGCCGATCGGCTGGTCGGCGCCGAACACCTCGCGGACGATCCGGCCGCCGACGACGAACGACGAGCCGGGCGAGGAGTGGTCGACTCCGGACGGTTCGAAGACCACGCCCTCGTAGGCCCAGCGCATCGGCCAGTCGACCTTCCAGACCAGCTTGCCGTGATCGAACTCGCGCAGCAGCACGGTCTCGGAGTGGCCGCAGGCGGTGCACTCGTAGGCCAGCTCGGTGGTCTCGTCGTCGTAGGAGGTGACCGTGGTCAGGTCCTTCTCGCAGACCGTGCAGTACGGCTTGTACGGGTAGTAGCCCGCGCCGCCCGCGCTGCCGTCGTCCTCGCCGGCCGCGCCGGAGCCCTCGGCGGCCTCCAGCTCCGCCTCATCGACCGGCTTCTGCTGCTTCTTCGGCTTGCCGGTGGCCTTGTCCTTGGTGCGGTAGCGGTCCAGGACGGCGTCGATGCGGGCGCGGCGCTTCATCGCGTGCAGCACCTGCTCGCGGTAGGCGCCGGAGGTGTACATCTCGGTCTGGCTGATGCCGCGGTACTCGATCCCCAGCTCCGCCAGGGCCTCCTCCATGGCCGCCCTGAAGTGCTCGGCCCAGCTGCCGTACGGGCTGCCGGGCGGGGCCGGCACAGAGGTCAGCGGCTTGCCGATGTGCTCCGCCCAGGACGGGTCGATACCGGCCGGGACCTTGCGGTAGCGGTCGAAGTCGTCCCAGCTGAGGATGTGGACGCAGGCATGACCGCGGCGGCGGATCTCGTCCGCGACCAGGTGCGGGGTCATGACCTCGCGGAGGTTGCCCAGGTGGATCGGGCCGGAGGGGCTCAGGCCCGAGGCGACGACGACCGGTTTGCCGGGGGCGCGGCGCTCCGCCTCGGCAATGACCTCGTCCGCGAACCTGGAGACCCAGTCGGTCTCGGTGCTCTGCTGAGCCACGATCGGCCCTTCCTCTTCCTGGTGCTTATCCGCTGCGCTCTGGTGCGCCGTCCGGCCCCGCGGTGCCGGGGCCGCTCCGGTGGGTCACGGCCGGGTCCCGTGCCCTGACCCGCCGGGGCGGCTCCTGGCCGCTACACGGCGTCCGTGAGCCTGGACGGACAAAAGCCTGACAGAGCCATTGTCCCAGACACCCGCCGGACGGAAATTCAGTGGTAGCGCCGTGGGATACTCGGTGGCAAACCCTTTCCCCGGCAACGACGACTCCTACGGCAACGACTCCTCATAGAAGAGAGTGCTCTCTCCATGGCCTCGGTCCCTTCCCTCGCAGCTACGGTCAACCAGCGCGTCGCGGACGCCCTCTCGGCAGCCCTGCCGGAGGCCGGCGCCGCGGACCCGCTGCTGCGACGCAGCGACCGGGCCGACTTCCAGGCCAACGGCATGCTCGCACTGGCCAAGAAGCTGAAGGGCAACCCGCGGGAGCTGGCCGGCAAGGTCGTCGACGCGATCGGCGCCGACGGCCTCCTCCAGGAGATCGAGGTCTCCGGCCCCGGCTTCCTCAACATCACCGTCGCCGACGGGGCGATCGTCAAGACCCTCGCCGCGCGCGCCACCGACGACCGGCTGGGCGTGCCGTACAAGGACGCCCCGGGTACCACCGTCGTCGACTACGCGCAGCCGAACGTGGCCAAGGAGATGCACGTCGGCCACCTGCGGTCCGCGGTGATCGGCGACGCGCTGCGCAACATGCTGGACTTCACCGGCGAGAAGACGATCGGCCGCCACCACATCGGCGACTGGGGCACGCAGTTCGGCATGCTCATCCAGTACTTGATCGAGAACCCGGACCAGCTGGCCCCGGCCGCCGACACCGACGGCGAGCAGGCGATGAGCAATCTGAACCGGATCTACAAGGCGTCGCGCGCGGTCTTCGACGCCGACGAGGAGTTCAAGGAGCGGGCCCGCAAGCGGGTCGTCGCCCTCCAGTCCGGCGACCGCGAGACGCTCGACCTGTGGCAGCGGTTCGTCGACGAGTCGAAGGTCTACTTCTACTCGGTCTTCGAGAAGCTGGACATGGAGATCCGCGACGAGGAGATCGTCGGCGAGTCCGCGTACAACGACATGATGGCCGAGACGGCGCGGATTCTGGAGGAGTCGGGCGTCGCCGTCCGCTCCGAGGGCGCGCTCGTCGTCTTCTTCGACGACATCAAGGGCAAGGACGACAAGCCGGTCCCGCTGATCGTGCAGAAGGCGGACGGCGGTTTCGGGTACGCGGCCAGCGACCTGTCGGCGATCCGCAACCGCGTCGTCGACCTGGGCGCGACGACGCTGCTGTACGTCGTGGACGTGCGCCAGTCGCTGCACTTCCGGATGGTCTTCGAGACGGCCCGCCGGGCGGGCTGGCTGAACGACCGGGTCACCGCCCACAACATGGGCTACGGCACGGTCCTCGGCGCGGACGGCAAGCCGTTCAAGACGCGGGCGGGCGAGACGGTGCGGCTGGAGGACCTGCTCGACGAAGCGGTGCAGCGCGCCGCCGAGGTGGTGCGCGAGAAGGCGCGGGACCTCACCGAGGACGAGATCCAGGAGCGGGCCGCGCAGGTCGGCATCGGCGCGGTGAAGTACGCGGACCTGTCGACGTCACCGAGCCGGGACTACAAGTTCGACCTGGACCAGATGGTGTCGCTCAACGGCGACACGTCCGTCTACCTCCAGTACGCCTACGCCCGTATCCAGTCGATCCTGCGCAAGGCCGGCGAGAAGAAGCCGGCCGCGCACCCGGAGCTGGCGCTGGCTCCGGCGGAGCGGGCGCTGGGCCTGCATGTGGACGCGTTCGGCGACACGGTCGCCGAGGCGGCGGCCGAGTACGCACCGCACAAGCTGGCCGCGTACCTCTACCAGCTCGCGTCGCTGTACACAACCTTCTACGACCAGTGCCCGGTCCTGAAAGCGGACACCCCCGAGCAGGTGGAGAACCGCCTCTTCCTGTGCGACCTGACCGCCCGCACCCTGCACCGCGGCATGGCGCTCCTGGGCATCCGCACCCCCGAGCGGCTGTAGGGACGCGGCCTGGGAGCCCTGAAGGCTGCGCGCACGAGTCCCTCGCACCCGGGGTGCGGGGGACTCGTTCCGTTCCGCGGTATCAGACCGGGTCAGGCGTACCGGGCCAGACTCCCCGTCGCGACCTTCACCCCGAGGCCGGGGACCTCGATGTCCTCCCCGTACAGGCCGTGCCTGCGCGCCTGGTACTCGCCGTCACGCGGCACGGAGTACAGGGTCCATGTACCGTCACGCGGATCGACCAGGAGATAGGTGGGGATGCCCGCGTCGGCGTACCAGGCGACCATGTCGCGGGTGTCCTTGGTGCTGTTCCCCTTGGACACCACCTCGACGACCATTTCCACGTCACCGGGGTCCGCCAGCCACTCGTCGGACTCGCCGAACCCCGCATCGCAGATCAGGAGGTCGGGGGTGGCGTAGTCGTCGGGGTCGTCGGGGAGGGGCACCGAGGCGACCTGGAAGGGCCTCAGGTGTGACGGCAACGCAGGGCGAAGTTGGTCGTACAGGTCACTGATGATTCCGGCATGCTTGCCGCGCGGAGTCGGCGACATCATGAGAACCCCCCGGATGATCTCGGCCCGCAGGCCACTGGCGTCTTCAGCGGCCTCGGCGGCCTTGCGCAGCGGTGTCATCGCGCGCTCCGGGTTCATGAGAGTCATGATGGGCTCCCTTCCGATACCCATCGAGTCTAACGAGGCCGCTCGCAGCAGGTCGCGCTGACCGCGCGCGGACCCCGGTGCCCGGGCGGAGTTCACCGCGTACGCCGCCGCCCCGCCAAGCGGCCCGGAACACCCTTCCCACCCGCCCGTTTAGACTTGGCCACCGGCCCGGGGCGGGCATGGGGAATCACGGAACCACGAGGGCTGCACGTGCGGGGGCGTATCACGACGAGTCGCAGGCTGCCTGCGTTCATCGCAACGGCTGTGGTCACTCCCGCGCTGCTGCTGGCGACCGCCCGGCCCGCCGACGCCTTCGGCACGGTCAACGCGTTCGGGCAGCACGCGGAGCACGAGCGGATCACCCGGGCGGCACTGGCCTGCGCTCCGGGGGTCCCTTCGGACGGCTCCTGCTTCGAACCGCGCTCCCTCGATCAACTCGCGGGCCACAGATGGACGTTCGGGGCGGTCGGCGCGCCGGACTCGGACGAGACCCTCAACTCCTCGGCGCACTGCGACAACGCGGACTATCTGGACGCGACGGGCTATCCGCGGAGCCGGCGGCAGGCCACCGAGGCGCTGCGCGGCTGCATCGCCCACCTGCAGGCGCGCTTCCGGCAGGGGGTCGCGGCGGCCGGCGGCACGCTCGACGCCCGGGGCCGCGTTCTGGCCTCGGAGACGCGGCTGCGGAGCGACTGCACCTTCACGTTCGGACTGCGCGGCCGGGCCAAGTGCGAGGCCGTGGAGGGGTTCGGCCGCGCCCTGCACGGGGTCCAGGACTTCTACGCGCACAGCAACTGGACGGATCGCAGCGACCCGTCCCGCCCGGTCGGCCCGGTCAATCCGCCGGGCCTGGGCCGCTCCGCGCCCTCGCCGCTGCTGGATCTCGCCGCGCCGCGGCCTCCGCAGCCGTGGGCGGTGCCGCGGAACCTGTCGACGGAGTGCTTCTCGCTCCTGGTCGGCGCCTGTTCCCGGCGCATCACGCACGCCGACCTCAACAAGGACGAGGGGTTCATCGACCCGGTCTCGGGCGCGACCGGCGCACCCGCCACCGTACGCGGCCGGGCGGCGGGGAACTTCGGCCGGGCGGTGCAGGGCGCCATCACCGAATCCCGCCGCCAGTGGCGGGGGGTCCGCACC
>NZ_KN708638.1:3837859-3857859 GCF_000805335.1 Streptomyces sp. CT34
CCGCGCCTGCGCCTGACGTCTCCCCGCGGAGCCGGCGGGCGCGGTCGCGGAGCCGAAGCCCTCGGTCAGCGCAGCTGCCGCGCGACCTCTGTCGCCCAGTACGTGAGGATCATGTCGGCGCCGGCCCGCTTGATGCCGGTCAGGGTCTCCAGGATCGCCTTGTCGCGGTCGATCCAGCCCTTCTCGGCGGCGGCCTCGACCATCGCGTACTCACCGGAGATCTGGTACGCCGCGACCGGCACGTCCACCGCGTCCGCGATCTTCGCCAGCACGTCCAGGTAGGGCAGCGCCGGCTTGACCATCACCATGTCGGCGCCCTCCTCCAGGTCGAGCGCCAATTCACGCAGCGACTCGCGGAGGTTGGCCGGGTCCTGCTGGTAGGTCTTGCGGTCGCCCTTCAGCGACGAGCCCACCGCCTCGCGGAACGGACCGTAGAACGCCGAGGAGTACTTCGCGGTGTAGGCGAGGATCGAGACGTCCTCATGGCCGGTCTGGTCCAGCGCGTCCCGGACGACGCCGACCTGACCGTCCATCATGCCGCTGGGGCCCACGACATGGACGCCCGCGTCGGCCTGGACCTGGGCCATCTCGGCGTACCGGTCCAGGGTCGCGTCGTTGTCGACCCGGCCCGCGGCGTCCAGCACCCCGCAGTGCCCGTGATCGGTGTACTCGTCCAGGCACAGGTCCGACATGACGACGAGGTCGTCGCCGACCTCCGCCCGCACGTCCCGGATGGCCAGCTGGAGGATGCCGTCCGGGTCCGTGCCCGCCGTACCGGCCGCGTCCTTCTTCGCGTCCTCCGGCACGCCGAACAGCATGATGCCGGCGACCCCGGCCTCGACCGCCTCGGCGGCGGCCTTGCGCAGGGTGTCGCGGGTGTGCTGGACGACGCCCGGCATCGCGGCGAGGGGCACCGGCTCGGCGATGCCCTCCCGTACGAACGCCGGCAGGATGAGGTCGGCCGGATGCAGGCGGTACTCGGCGACCATCCGCCGCATGGCGGGAGTGGTGCGCAACCGTCGCGGTCGCGCGCCCGGGAAGCTTCCGTACTTCGTCATGCCACCCACGCTACGCCCGCCCCGCACCCGCCTTTGCCGACGTCGCGTCGGCCGGCCGGGCAGCGGGATCGTCGGGGGTCGGGCTACGGCGGACAGGCAGAAGGGCGCCCCGGAGAGGGGCGCCCTTCAGAGCCGTACGGAGGTGTACGGACCGCCGGTCAGCTGCGGGCCCGCCGGCGCGAGCCGGGCCGCCGCTCGCTGGGGCGGGTGACCGGGTCGCCGGCCTCGATCGCGGCGTCGCGGCGCGCGGCGCCGAAGTCCGCGAGCGCTTCGGCCAGTTTGTGCACCGACGGCTCGGGCGACATCACGTCGACGCGCAGCCCGTGCTCCTCGGCGGTCTTGGCGGTGGCCGGGCCGATACAGGCGATCACGGTCACGTTGTGCGGCTTGCCGGCGATGCCGACGAGGTTCCGCACGGTCGACGACGAGGTGAACAGGACCGCGTCGAAGCCGCCGCCCTTGATCGCCTCGCGGGTCTCGGCCGGCGGCGGCGAGGCGCGCACGGTCCGGTAGGCGGTGACGTCGTCGACCTCCCAGCCCAGCTCGATCAGGCCGGCCACCAGCGTCTCGGTGGCGATGTCGGCACGCGGCAGGAAGACGCGGTCGATCGGGTCGAAGACCGGGTCGTAGGGCGGCCAGTCCTCCAGCAGCCCGGCCGCGGACTGCTCGCCGCTGGGCACCAGGTCCGGCTTCACACCGAAGGCGACCAGCGCCCTGGCGGTCTGCTCGCCGACCGCGGCGACCTTGATCCCGGCGAACGCGCGGGCGTCCAGCCCGTACTCCTCGAACTTCTCCCGGACGGCCTTGACGGCGTTGACCGAGGTGAAGGCGATCCATTCGTAGCGGCCGGTCACCAGGCCCTTGACCGCGCGCTCCATCTGCTGCGGGGTGCGCGGCGGTTCGACGGCGATGGTCGGGACCTCGTGCGGCACCGCGCCGTACGAGACGAGCTGGTCGGAGAGCGACGCGGCCTGCTCCTTGGTCCGCGGTACGAGCACCCGCCAGCCGAACAGCGGCTTGTTCTCGAACCACGAGAGCCGGTCCCGCTGCGCTGCCGCGCTGCGCTCACCGACCACGGCTATGACCGGCTGCCCGCCGTCCGGCGACGGCAGCACCTTGGCGGCCTTCAGCACCTGGGCGACGGACCCGAGGGTCGCCGTCCAGGTGCGCTGCCGGGTGGTGGTGCCGGCGACCGTGACGGTCAGCGGGGTGTCCGGCTTGCGTCCGGCGGCCACCAGCTCACCGGCGGCGGCGGCCACCGAGTCGAGGGTGGTGGAGACCACCGCGGTGGCGTCGCTGGTGCCCAGCTCGGCCCAGCAGCGGTCGTCGGCGCTGCGGGCGTCGACGAAGCGCACGTCGGTGCCCTGGGCGTCGCGCAGCGGCACTCCGGCGTACGCGGGCACGCCGACCGCGGCGGCCACGCCGGGCACCACCTCGAAGACGATCCCCTCGGCGGCGCACGCCAGCATCTCCTCGGCGACATAGCCGTCGAGCCCGGGGTCCCCGGTCACCGCTCGCACGACCCGCTTGCCCGCGCGGGCAGCCGCCATGACAAGATTGGCGGTGTCCCTAAGGGTGGGGATGTCGGCGGGGGTTGACGCCTCGTCAGCTGACGCCTGGAGTGGTGTGTCCACCTGTGCGCGTGCGTGCACGCGCACGACGTCCAGGACCTGCGGGTCGGCGATGAGTACGTCCGCGGAGGCCAGCGCCTCCACCGCACGCAGCGTCAGCAGTCCCGGGTCTCCCGGCCCGGCACCCAGGAAGGTGACCTGACCGGAGGCGGAGTGGTTTGGGGCGGTGGGGTTCAAAGTGCTCGCTCCCCCATAAGACCGGCCGCACCCTTTGCGAGCATCTCGGCGGCGAGTTCCCGGCCCATGGTGAGCGGGACCGATTCGTCGTCAAGAGAGGCAGGTACGTGCCCGGTGGTGGACAGCTGCACCGCCGCGCTGCCGTCGGTCGTGCCGACGACACCGCGCAGGTGCATTTCGGTGACAGCCTGCTCGTCAGCCTTGGGGCCTCGGCCGCTCGAACACAGCCGAGAGCTTGGGGAAAGGTCGGCCAGCGCCGCCACGGGAGCGGAACAGCCGGCCTCCAGGGCGGCGAGCAGGGAACGCTCGGCGGTCACGGCGGCCCGGGTGACCGGGTCGTCGAGCTCGGCGAGCGTGGCGATGAGGTCCGCACGGTCGGCGGCGCACTCGATCGCCAGTGCCCCCTGGCCGGGGGCGGGCAAAACCATGTCGGGCGACAGCAGCTGCGTCGCCTCGTCGATCCGGCCGATGCGGGTGAGTCCGGCGGCGGCCAGTACGACCGCGTCCAGCTCCCCCTTCTCGACGAAGCCGATCCGGGTGTCGATGTTCCCGCGTATCGGGACGGTCTCGATGCGCTTGCCCAGCACCCTGGCCCAGGCGTTGAGCTGCGACATCCTCCTGGGGGACCCGGTCCCCACGCGCGCGCCGTCCGGGAGTTCCTCGAACCGGAGCCCGTCCCGGGCGATCAGCGCGTCCCGGGGGTCCTCGCGTACGGGTATGGCCGCCAGGACCAGGTTCTCGGGCTGCGCGGTCGGCAGGTCCTTGAGCGAGTGGACCGCGAAGTCGATCTCGCCGGCGAGCAGCGCGTCGCGCAGCGCGGAGACGAAGACGCCGGTGCCGCCGATCTGCGCGAGGTGCTCACGGGAGGTGTCACCGTAGGTGGTGATCTCCACGAGCTCGACGGGACGGCCCGTCAGCTCGCGCACCGTCTCGGCGACCTGACCGGACTGGGCCATGGCGAGCTTGCTCCGCCGCGTCCCCAGCCTCAGGGCCGTCATCGTGCTGTCAGTCATGCCCGCTCCCGTGCTGCATCGTGCCGGTCGGCCCGCGTGTCGGCCCTGCTGACGGCGGCGACCGTCTGCGGGTCGAGGTCGAAGAGTTCGCGCAGCGCGTCCGCGTATCCGGCGCCGCCGGGCTCGCTGGCGAGCTGCTTGACCCGCACGGTGGGCGCGTGCAGGAGCTTGTCGACGACCCGGCGGACGGTCTGGGTGATCTCCGCGCGCTGCTTGTCGTCCAGGTCGGGAAGGCGGCCGTCGAGCCGGGCGATCTCGCTGCTGACGACGTCCGCCGCCATGGTGCGCAGGGCGACCACGGTGGGGGTGATGTGCGCGGCGCGCTGCGCGGCGCCGAAGGCGGCGACCTCGTCGGCGACGATGCCGCGCACCGTGTCCACGTCGGCCGCCATGGGTCCCGCCGACGGAGTCGGCTGGTCGGGCCCGGTGGCGGACGCGTCGGCCAGCGTCTCGATGTCGACGAGGTGCACGCCCTCGATCCGGTGCGCCGCGGCGTCGATGTCGCGTGGCATGGCCAGGTCGAGCAGGTACACATCGCTGTCGCGTCCGCGGACCGCGGCTTCGACCTGGGCGCCGGTCAGCAGCAGCCCGGCCGCCCCGGTGCAGGAGATCACGATGTCGGCGACCGCGAGCTCGTGGTCGACACAGGACATCGCCGCCGCACGGGCGGTCAGCCCACTGCCGGCGCCCGGCCCGCCCGGCTCGGTGAGGATCTGCACCAGCCGCTCGGCGCGCGCCACCGTGCGGTTGGCCACGGCCAGCTCGGCGATGCCGTTCCGTACGAGGGTGGTGGCGGCCAGCGAGGACATCGAGCCGGCGCCGATCACCAGCGCCCGCCGGCCGCGCGCCCACTGCGCGACATCGGCGCCGCCGGCGAGCTGCTCCAGACCGAAGGTGACCAGCGACTGGCCGGCCTTGTCGATCCCGGTCTCGCTGTGTGCGCGCTTGCCGACCCGCAGGGCCTGCTGGAAGAGGTCGTTGAGCAGCCGCCCGGCGGTGTGCTGCTCCTGGGCGACGGCCAGCGCGTCCTTGATCTGGCCGAGGATCTGGCCCTCGCCGACCACCATCGAGTCCAGGCCGCAGGCCACCGAGAAGAGGTGGTGGACGGCGCGGTCCTCGTAGTGGACGTAGAGATAGGGGGTCAGCTCCTCCAGGCCGACGCCGCTGTGGCGGGCCAGGAGGGTGGACAGCTCGGCGACACCGGCGTGGAACTTGTCCACGTCGGCGTAGAGCTCGATGCGGTTGCAGGTGGAGAGCACCGCGGACTCGGTGGCCGGCTCGGCCGACACCGCGTCCTGGAGCAGCTTGCCGCGCGCCTCAGGGGCGAGCGCCGCCCGCTCCAGCACGCTCACCGGTGCGCTGCGATGGCTCAGCCCGACGACGAGAAGGCTCATGCTCGCACCTCACTCCGCGGGGCACGGCAGGTGCGCGGGGTGCGCCGTCCGGTGGTGCGCTCGTTCATGCCGGCATCACGGCGGGGACGTCCCCGTCAGGTCCCTTGCGGTCGGCCGCGACGGCGCCGGCGTCGGCCACCGGGGCCGGCGTCACGGTCTCGTGGCCGGTCTCCTCGCCCGCCTTGCGCTGCTCGTGGAAGGCGAGGATCTGCAGCTCTATCGACAGGTCGACCTTGCGGACGTCCACCCCGTCCGGGACGGACAGCACGGTCGGCGCGAAGTTGAGGATCGAGGTGACCCCGGCGGCGACCAGCCGGTCGCAGACCTGCTGGGCGGCGCCCGCCGGCGTGGCGATGACGCCGATCGAGACGCCGTTGTCCTCGATGATGTGCTCCAGCTCGTCGGTGTGCTGGACCGCGATACCCGCGACCGGCTTGCCGGCCATGGCCGGGTCGGCGTCGATCAGCGCGGCGACCCGGAAGCCGCGGGAGGCGAATCCGCCGTAGTTGGCGAGCGCGGCGCCGAGGTTACCGATACCGACGATGACGACGGGCCAGTCCTGGGTCAGGCCGAGCTCCCGCGAGATCTGGTAGACGAGGTACTCCACGTCGTAGCCGACGCCGCGGGTCCCGTAGGAGCCGAGGTAGGAGAAGTCCTTGCGCAGCTTCGCGGAATTGACCCCCGCCGCGGACGCGAGCTCCTCGGACGAGACCGTGGGGACCGAGCGCTCGGAGAGCGCGGTCAGGGCGCGCAGATACAGCGGTAGCCGGGCGACGGTGGCCTCGGGGATGCCTCGGCTTCGGGTCGCCGGTCGGTGAGTTCGGCCAGTTGCCACGGTGCTCCTGCGGGTAGAGCGGGGCTGTAGGCGGCCGTGGGAAACCCGACCGCCCCGTCTTCTGCAGGCTATGTCTTTGTGAACGCGTGCACAAAGATAGTGTCCGCTTTGTCCGGCCAAAGTGATAGGGGTCACGCGGCTTTTACGGGCATTCGCGGAACCAACTCCCACGCCACACCGTTCACTCGCGCCACCGGCAATCCGCGGCAGCACCGACGGGAGCACACGCCCTCACTCCTCACCGCCATACCCGCGGAAACCTACAAATCGCCCATCGATGGTAATCGACCGGGTGTCCCGGCAGCGCCGCCGCGAACCGGCACAATGGCCCCATGGCTCCCCTGTTCGGCCCGCTCGGCCGCGCCCCCCGCAAGAACCCCGCCGACCGGATGGTCACCCTCATCGGAAAGCCGGGCTGCCATCTTTGCGACGACGCCCAGGCGGTGATCGAGAAGGTCTGCGCGGAGACCGGCGCGTCCTGGGAGAAGAAGGACATCACCGTGGACCCCGAGCTGCACCACAAATACTGGGAGCAGATTCCGGTCGTCCTCGTCGACGGCGCCCAGCACGACTTCTGGCGGGTGGACGCCAAGCGGCTGCGCACCGCGCTCGGCGCCTGAGCGCCCCACACCCCCGCAAAACCCCCTACGAGCCGCGTACGGCCCACGGCGAACGGCCCCGTGGGATGGCCGTAACGCATCCGTCAGCGAGCCCGGGGCCACCTGACACGCGCCCGTAACCGGCTGCACCGAACAAACTGGCTACGCTAGCCGCATGGCCCGCCCGTCGCCCGCCCACCGCCCCGCCAACAGTCCCGCCGGAGCGTACTTCTCAGCGGGATGGTTCACCCGCCGCAGACGTCCCGCCACCGCACGCAGCGTGCTGGCCGGCGAGGCCGCTGCCGAGGCCGCCCGGAAGTCCTCCCAGGAGGCGCCAGCGGAGGAGGCACCGGCCGAGCCCGAGTTCCCGGTGGCCGGGGACGAGATGGCAGCCGCCTTCTTCGACCTCGACAACACCGTCATGCAGGGCGCCGCGCTCTTCCACTTCGGCCGCGGCCTGTACAAGCGGCACTTCTTCCACAAGCGCGACCTGGCACGCTTCGCCTGGCAGCAGATCTACTTCCGGCTGGCCGGCGAGAACTCCGAGCACATGGCGGACGTTCGCAACAGCGCCCTGTCCATCGTCCAGGGCCACCGCGTCGCCGAGCTGATGTCCATCGGCGAGGAGATCTACGACGAGTACATGGCCGAGCGCGTCTGGCCCGGCACCCGGGCGCTCGCCCAGGCCCACCTCGACGCCGGCCAGAAGGTCTGGCTGGTCACCGCGGCCCCCGTGGAGACCGCGACGATCATCGCCCGCCGGCTGGGCCTGACCGGCGCCCTCGGCACCGTCGCCGAATCCGTCGGCGGCGTCTACACGGGCAAGTTGGTGGGCGAGCCGCTGCACGGCCCGGCCAAGGCCGAGGCGGTCCGCGCACTGGCCGCCGCCGAGGGCCTGGAGCTGTCCCACTGTGCCGCCTACAGCGACTCCGCCAACGACATCCCGATGCTGTCGCTGGTCGGTCACCCCTACGCGATCAACCCCGACACCCGGCTGCGCAAGCACGCCCGGGAGCACGGATGGCGGCTGCGCGACTACCGAACGGGGCGCAAGGCCGTCAGGATCGGCATCCCGGCAGCCGCCGGTGTGGGTGCCGTCGCGGGCGGCGCGGCGGCAGCGGTCGCGCTCCAGCGCCGCCGCCGCTGACCAGCACTGATCACCGGGCGACGCGGCGAGCCATCCGCACTCCCTACCCCCACCGCCGCCCCGTCAGTCCCTTTCCTGCCGGTTAGCCACAACACGCCTTCCAACCAGGCAGATTGCGCTCCCTTCCGATCAATAGTTGCTCAATATTCGATACTTGATCCGCCACCAACCGGACACGGAACGTAAGTAATCGATGATTTGAGCAACTGGGTGTAGCGCTGCCTGTACGAAGCGTTATTCTCCTCAGACGCAATCCGGAACCCACACGTCCCTACGACGAGTGAACGGTCCCGCACTGCACGTGATGGAAGCTCTGCCTCTGGGAGTCCCGTGTACCCACACGTCGGGGTTGACGCCTCGGGCCTGGCTACGCTGCGTACGACGCTCGTCGACCACCTGCGCAGTTTTGTCCCCACCGCGTACGCCGTCCCCGCATTCGCCTCAGCCGTCCCCGCCGGCCCCTGCTACGCCCTGGCCGACGGGAGCGCTGCGGTCGGCAAGGCCGCTACCGCCGGCAGAACCCGCCGCGCCGGCACCGGCACGGCCACCGCGCGGCGCCCCGCCGACAGCGACAGCCGTCGCATGATGGACCTCGTCGAACGCGCCCAGGCCGGCGAGGCCGACGCCTTCGGCCGCCTCTACGACCAGTACGCCGACACGGTCTACCGCTACATCTACTACCGGGTCGGGGGCCGCGCCACGGCCGAGGACCTCACCAGCGAGACCTTCCTGCGCGCGCTGCGCCGCATCGGCACCTTCACCTGGCAGGGCCGTGACTTCGGCGCCTGGCTGGTGACCATCGCCCGCAACCTCGTCGCCGACCACTTCAAGTCCTCCCGCTTCCGCCTGGAAGTCACCACCGGAGAGATGCTCGACGCCAACGAGGTCGAGCGCAGCCCCGAGGACTCGGTCCTCGAATCCCTCTCCAACGCCGCCCTGTTGGAGGCGGTACGCAAGCTCAACCCCCAGCAGCAGGAATGCGTCACCCTTCGCTTCCTGCAGGGCCTCTCGGTCGCCGAGACCGCCCGCGTCATGGGCAAGAACGAGGGCGCGATCAAGACCCTCCAGTACCGGGCCGTCCGCACCCTGGCGCGGCTCCTCCCCGAAGACGCCCGCTGACGCCCAGCACCCCTCCGCCACCCCCAACACCCCCTCGTCCGCTCACCGTTGGTGACCGGCCATGCCCGGTCGGTCAGATCATCGTGAGTGCGTAACCCGAGTGCCGAGCCGCTCGTTGTGCGGAATGCAGGCTCCAAGCGGTCACGCCATGTCCGCTGCCCCTCACTCGATCGAGTGGGCTACGGACAACGGCGTGCAACCATCCGGCCCGTCTGGATAGTCCAAGCCAGTCCGGGGAGCCGAGCGGGATGACGAGAGGAGGTGCCGCCCGTGATCGCGAATGTCTCCGTGCACCGGCGGGCCAACGCCTTCGCCCAGGCCCTGGAGGAGCAGGAGCTCAAGGGCGCGGCGACCGAGGACCAGGTCGACAATCCGGCGCAGGCGCCGGGAGAAGCACGGCTGTTGGCGGTCGCCGACGGTCTCGGGGAGCTCCCGAGGCCGGAAATGGCCGCCGAGGTCAAGACTGTCCAGCGCGCCCAGCTCATCGCAGCGATGGAGGCCGCCTTCGCCGAAGGCGCCACGTCCGGCGACGCCAGGGTGCCCGAGCAACGCGAAGCGGGAGGCGCGCACCGCGCCGGCAAGGCAATCGGCCGGCTGCGCCCGCGCTCCCGCCTGTCCAAGGGGCTGGCAGCGGGTGGACTGACGGTCGGCGTGGCCGCCGGGGCCTTCAGCGGCGTCGCCGCGGCCAGCACCGACGCCCTCCCCGGCGACTCGCTCTACGGCCTCAAGCGCGGCATGGAGGACCTCCGGCTCACCCTGGCCGACGACGACTCCGACCGCGGCCGGCTCTATCTCGACCAGGCGTCCACGCGCATGCTGGAGGCCCGTCGCCTGATGGAGCGCGGCCGGGTGGCCAGCCTCGACCACGAAGCGCTCGGCGAGGTCCGCAAGGCCCTCTCCGGCGTCCGGCACGACGCGGGCGAAGGCCACCGCCTGCTGCACGCCGCGTACGAGCGCAACGGCTCGCTCGGCCCCATCCAGGCGCTGAACTCCTTCGCCAGGTCGCACCGCGACACCTGGTCGCAGCTGCGCGCCAAGCTCCCGGTGCAGCTCATGGACGTGCGCGACCAGGTCAGTTCGGTCTTCGACGCCATAGACGACGAGGTCGGGCCGCTGCTGCCGACGGGCCCGGACAGCCACAGCCACCACCGCGGCACGTCCACCGGCGGGGGCACCGCGGCCGGCGGGGACAGCCGCCGGTCGGCGCAGAACGGCGACTCCGCCACCGAGGCCCAGGGCAGCGGCTCGCATCCGCCCCGCCCGTCGGCATCGCCCTCCCAGGAGCACGAGGGCCTGCTCGGCGGCAGTGCGGGCGGTCTGCTCAACCCGTCCGGCAAGGTCGGCAGTCCGTCCCCGCACGACGGCAGCCATGGCAAGCCCGCCATCGGTCGGCCCGACGTCACCATCCCGCCGCTGCTGCCAGGGCTCCTTCCCGGTCTGGGCATCGACGGCGAGGAGTCGCCCAAGTAGCGCTCCGTACGGCCCGTACGGCATCCGTACGGCAGCTGCCGCGCGCTCGGTGTTCTTCCGGTCCTTCCCTCAGAAGAACACCGAGCGCCGCTGCACCAGCAGCTTGTAGAGCGTGTGCTGGATCGTCTCCCGGACCTGGTCGGTCAGGTTGAACATCAGCATCGGGTCGTCCGCGGCCTCCGGCGGAAAGCCGTCCGTCGAGATGGGCTCGCCGAACTGGATGGTCCACTTCGTCGGCAGCGGCACCGCCCCCAGCGGCCCCAGCCACGGGAACGTCGGCGTGACGGGGAAATACGGCAGCCCCAGCACCCGCGCCAGCGTCTTGGCGTTCCCGATCATCGGGTAGATCTCCTCCGCGCCCACGATCGAGCACGGCACGATCGGCACCCCCGCCTTCAGCGCCGTCGAGACGAAACCGCCCCGCCCGAAGCGCTGGAGCTTGTAGCGGTCCGCGAAGGGCTTGCCGATGCCCTTGAAGCCCTCCGGCATCACCCCGACGATCTCGCCGCGCTCCAGCAGCCGCTGGGCGTCCTCGGCGCAGGCGAGGGTGTGCCCGGCCTTGCGCGCCAGCTCGTTTATCACCGGCAGGACGAACACCAAGTCGGCCGCCAGCAGCCGCAGATGGCGCTTGGCCGGGTGGTTGTCGTGCACCGCGACCTGGAGCATCAGGCCGTCCAGCGGCAGCGTCCCGGAGTGGTTGGCGACGACCAGCGCGCCGCCCTCGGACGGGATGTTCTCCAGGCCCTTCACCTCGACCCGGAAGTACTTCTCGTAGAACGGCCGCAGCAGCGACATCAGGACCTGGTCGGTCAGTTCCTTGTCGTAGCCGAAGTCGTCGACCTCGTAGTCGCCGGTGATCCGCCGGCGCAGGAAGTTCAGCCCGCCCGCGATCCGTTCGTCCAGGGTGCGGCCGGTGCTCGGCGGCGGGGGTGCCGCCGGCTCCGGATCGGTGCGCGCTTCCGGTACGGGCGCCAGCGCCGTACCGCGCCCGGCCCGCCTGGCCTTCCGGCGCGCCCGGGGTTCCTCGCCGAAGGGAATGACCTTGGCGTCCGCCATCGTGGGTGAACTCCTCACTGGGTCGGGCCGCCGCGTGCGGACAGCACGCCGGCGAGCCGGTCGACGGTGCGGGCGAGGGACTCGGGCGGCAGCAGCCCGGGTCCGCGGCTGCGGGCGAATTCCGCGAAGGTCTCCGCCGTCGTGTACTGCGGGTGGAACCCCAGTGTCTCGCGCATCTGCGTGGTCTCGACGACCCGTCCGTGCGTGAGCATCCGGATCTGTTCCGGGGAGAAGTCCGTGATGCCGATGGACCGCAGCGCCGTGCCGGCCCAGGTCACCGTCGGCAGGAACAGCGGCAGCGTGGGCCGCCCCAGCCGCCGGGAGGTCTGCGAGAGGAGCAGGACGCCGTCGCCGGCGATGTTGAAGGTGCCGCTGTTGAGCGTGCCCCGGCGCGGCGCGGCGGCGGCGATCCGCAGCACCTCGATCGCGTCGTCCTCGTGGACGAACTGGAGCCGGGGGTCGTAGCCGAGGACGGTCGGCAGCACCGGCAGCGAGAAGTACTCGGCGAGCGGGGAATCCGCGCACCGGCCGAGGATGTTGGCGAAGCGCAGCACGCACACCGCCACGTCGGGCCGGCGCCGGGCGAAGCCGCGTACGTACCCCTCGACTTCGACGGTGTCCTTGGCGAAGCCGCCGCTGGGCAGCGACTTGGGCGGGGTGTTCTCGGTGAAGACGGCCGGGTCGCGGGGCGCGGAGCCGTAGACGCTGGTACTGGACTTGATGACCACGCGCTGGACGTTCGGGGACTTCTGGCAGGCGCCGAGCAGCTGCATGGTCCCGATGACGTTGGTCTCCTTGACGGAGGCCCGGCTGCCGCGGCTGCCCAGGGGCGTGCCGTTGATGTCCATGTGGACGACGGTGTCGACGCCGGTCTCCGCCAGGACCCTGGCGATCGCCGGGTGCCGGATGTCGGCCTTGAGGAATTCGGCACCGCCCAGATGGTGCTCCGGTGGCACGGCGTCGACCCCGATCACCCGGTCGACGTCGGGATCGCGCTGGATCCTTCGGACGAACCGGCCCCCCAGCTGCCGGGCGGCTCCCGTGACGAGCACGACGTTGCCCAAGATCAGCCCTCCTTCCCCACAGCGGCTGCCAGCCGAGCCGAGCTGTGCGGCTCACGCTAGCCGGTCGGTGTTGCGCATTGATGACCGCACGATGGTCGTAACGACATTTGCGTACGACCACCGTCCATACGGCCCACACAAGCGCCGCGGCCCCTTATCGCCCGGAGGCGATAAGGGGCCGCGAAATCGCGATCAGCGTCGCTTACTTCTTGTTACGACGCTGAACACGGGTGCGCTTGAGCAGCTTGCGGTGCTTCTTCTTGGCCATCCGCTTGCGCCGCTTCTTGATAACAGAGCCCACGACTACCCTCGCTCACTTCGAATCACTCGGTGCGGGGCGTCCGAGCCCACACTACCTACATCGGGCCAGCCTACCCGGCGCCGGGCGTACGGCGTAATCCGAGGGTCGCCAACGGCCCGTCAGGCCGATTCCACCCCCACAAATGACTCACGGAGATAGTCGTGGACCGCCTGCTCCGGCACCCGGAAGGACCGCCCCACGCGGATCGCGGGCAGATGACCGCTGTGCACCAAGCGGTACACGGTCATCTTCGACACTCGCATCACGGTGGCGACTTCCGCCACTGTCAAAAACACAACCTCGTTCAGAGGCTTCTGGTCCGCAGCCATCACACACCTGCACCTTCCGCATAAGACGGGCACCGGCTTCCCCTCCGGTGACTCTTCGTCGCCATGCGTTCACTCCCCAGATTAGGGGCGGGTGATGCGAGTGGGGAAGAGGAGCAGCGAACGGCCGCCTACTGGGACAGACGTGCCCTATTCAGTACATACCCCGTCAGCGGACGATAGTGAACAGCCCCTACCCCGTCATCGAGCGGCACCACCGCCGACACCCGCCCCTCCGCCTGCCCGACGAACAGCGCGGGGTCGTCGGTGTCCGCCAGACCGATCGCCTCGATACCCAGCTGACCTGCCCCGCAGACCCAGCCATGGTCGCCGATGACCAGGGCCGGAAGCGGTCCCGCGGTCGCCGCCGCGGCATCGAGAGCGGTCCGTACGGGGAGCGGGGAATGGGTGTGCACGCCCCCCGTACCGGCCGCGCCCCGCACGCCGGTTTCGCGCATCACCGCGACTCCCCGTACGTAATCGAGGACCCGGGTGCGTACGCCGAACCGGGTCGCTATGTCGACACGGTGGCCATACGCAGGGGTGAGGACAGGGCAGCCCGCCGACGAGAGCGCGTCTGCAAGCGTGGCGTAGAACTCCAGCAGCCGGTGCGGATGCCCGGTGCCGAGCAGTACCGGCATCCGGCGGCGGGCCGCCGCGCCGACCCGGTCCGCGAAACGGTCCAGGCCCGCGATCGTGCGATCTGGATCGATCACATCAGGGCCGGAAGTGTGCGCGGGATCGACCGAAATCCCGCACTCCTGTCCCATCAGCCGCAGAACTTCACCGAACGCCCAGTCCCCTTCCGGATCGAGCCCCAGCAGTACCCGGGGATCGCGCGCCGAGAAGAGCCGATAGCGCCGCAGGCTCTTCTCCCGCATGGTCGCGATCGTCCCCGCGAGCCGCGCCTCGATCAGGTGCGCCCGCAGCGCCCCGGTGCCCAACACGGGCCCCATGCTGGCCCGTTGACCGGGGAGCCAATGCCCTAACCGACGGGTAGTCACACATCTGGGGGCACCGGCGCCGGACCGCACCGGGACCTCGCCGCGCAGGCCCGCCGCCCGTCCCGGCGCCGCCCTACGGCAGCAGCCCGTGCGCCGGGAACACCGCCCGCCGGGTGGCCAGCACCGCCTGGTCCAGCCGGTCGGCCGGGTCGTAACCGCCCTCGGCGAAGTCCCGCCAGGAGGGTGTCCGCCCGTCCGTCATCCGCTGCGGCGCCAACTGCCGTGTCCTGCGGAACACTTCGTGCCGCCAGGCCGGCGGCACCATCGACGTCGGGTCGATCGGCCGGCCCGCCGCGATCGCCGTCAGATGCGTCCAGCTGCGCGGCACCACGTCCACGACCTCGTAGCCGCCGCCACCGAGCGCGATCCAGCGGCCGTCGGCATGCTCGTGGGCCAGCGCATGGCAGGACTCGGCCACCGCGCGCTGCGCGTCCAGACTCACCGCGAGATGCGCCAGCGGGTCCTCGAAGTGGGTGTCCGCACCGTGCTGGGTCACCAGGGCCTGCGGCCGGAACGCCGCCAGTAGCTCCGGCACCACCGAGTGGAAGGCCCGCAGCCAGCCCGCGTCGCCCGTCCCGGCCGGCAGCGCCACGTTCACCGCACTGCCCTCCGCACCCTCCCCGCCGGTCTCCTCCGGCCAGCCGGTCTGCGGGAACAGCGTCCGCGGATGCTCGTGCAGCGAGATCGTCAGCACCCGCGGGTCCTCCCAGAACGCCGCCTGGACGCCGTCGCCGTGGTGCACGTCCACATCCACGTACGCCACCCGTTCGGCGCCCAGCTCCAGCAGCCGGGCGACCGCCAGCGCCGCGTCGTTGTAGATGCAGAAGCCGGACGCGCCACCGGGCATCGCGTGGTGCAGCCCGCCCGCGAAGTTCACCGCGTGCAGCACATCACCGTGCCAGACGGCCTCGGCGGCACCCACCGACTGCCCGGCGATCAGCGCCGACGCCTCGTGCATCCCCGCGAACGCCGGGTCGTCCGGCGTCCCCAGCCCGTACGCGCCATCCGCGGAACCCGGGTCGGCGGAGGCCCGGCGGACCGCCTCGATGTAGTCCTCGCGGTGCACCAGCCGCAGCGTGGAATCCCCGGCCGGCTTGGCCGCGACCACCTCCAGCGGCCCGCGGTCGAGTTCGTACGCCTCCACCAGACGCATGGTCAGGGCGAGCCGGACGGGGTCCATCGGGTGCCCCGGCCCGAAGTCATAGCCCGTTACCGCCTCGTCCCACATCAGCTGTGCGCGCCCGCTCATGGTCGTCACCGTATCGGGCCGGAGCTGACCCGAACGAGCGGGCATGGACCAACGTCACCAGGACCAGCGCCATCGGCACCAACATCGCCCCGCGGTAGCTCCACGCGTCACCGACCGCGCCCACCAACGGGGAGCCGATCAGAAAGCCCACATAGTTGAAGATGTTCAGCCGCGCGATGGTCGTGTCCGAAGCCCCCGGGCCGCGCTCCTCAAAGGCGCGCCGCCCCGCCGCCGCGAACGTCTGCGGCACGATCACACACAGCCCGAGCCCCAGCAGCGTGAACCCCGCCATCCCCACCCACGCCCCGGGCGCCGCCGCCACCACCGCGAAGCCGGCCGCCGCGACCACCGTCCCGGTCCGCACCACGGCGACCGGCCCGAAGCGCCGTACCCCCAGGTCACCGACGGCCCGCCCGAGCAGCGTCGTCACCATGTAGACGTTGTACGGCACGGTCGCCAGCTGCTCCGAACTGCCCAGGACGTCCTGGAGATACTTCGCGCTCCAGTTGGAGACCGTCGAGTCCCCGATGTACGCGAACGCCATCACCAGGCACAGCGGCAGCAGCAGCCGCATGGCGACCGGCGCCCCGCCCCTCGCCCCCTCCGCGCTCCCGGTGGCGTCCCGCTCGTCCCCGTCCACGAACCACCGGCCCACGACCAGCGCCAGCGGTATCAGGAGGCCGACCACCGGCCCGTACAGCAGCCCCAGCGAGAGCTTCCAGTGCGCACCCGCCCACGCCAGCGAGGCGCCCACGATCCCGCCCAGGCTGTACGCGGCGTGGAAGCCGAGCATGATGCTCTGTCCATACGCCCGCTGGAGGCTCACCCCGAGCATGTTCATCGACGCGTCCAGCGCCCCCACCGACAGCCCGAACACCCCGAGCGCAACGGCCACTTGCGCCATCGAGCCCACCGAGCCGACGGCCAGCAGCGCCAGACACACCACCGGCTGCACACACCGCAGCACCACACCGGGCCGCACCCGCTTGACCAGATGCTCGGTACCCACGCTGCCGGCCCCGGCGAGGACCGGAACCGCCGCCAGGAAGACCGGCAGCAGCCCGTCCGAGATCCCGTACCGCACCTGGATCGCCGGTATTCGGGTCACCAGCAGGGCGAACACCGCCCCCTGCACGAAGAAACCGATGGCAAGCGAGACCCGGCCGTGCCGCAGCCGCGCTCCTGGTGCCCGTGGGGCCGTCATGGCCGGTCAGCCTAGAACTCCCGGCTACCACTGGGTAGATGGATCACCCGACCAATTCCCACTGACATACGAAGGGTCAATACCCACACATCCGGCGAGGTTCCTCACGAATCGACATCCCTCACGAGTCGACCACGAGTCGATATTCCTAATTCCTACAGCAGCAACTGGGGCAGTTCCGCCATATCGGTGAACAGCGCGGTCGCGCCGGCCCCCGCCAGCTCCTCCGCCGGCGTCCTCGCGGCGAACCCGTACACATGCATCCCGGCGGCCACCGCCGCCCGCACCCCCAGCGGGCTGTCCTCGACCACCGCACACCGGCCCGGCTCGACGCCCATCTCCCGTGCCGCGTGCAGAAACAGATCAGGTGCCGGCTTCCCGCGCGCCACATCCTGCGACGAGAAGATCCGGCCCACCCCGAGCCGGTCCAGCAGCCCGGTCTTCGTCAACGCCACCCGAATCCGCTCATGGCTTCCGGACGACCCCACGCAGTACGGCACACCATCCGCGGCGAGCTTCTCCAGCACCGTCTCAACCCCCGGCACCACCACCAGCCGCCGCCTGAATTCCTCGAACACCCGCGCATGAAAGCCGACCTCGAAGTCCTCCGGCAGCGGCCGGCCGCTCCTCTCCCGCACCACCTCACGAACACGCTGCACGGAGCCCCCCATGAAGTCGCGCAACGACTCCTCGTACGTGGTCGGGTGGCCCAGCTCCGTCAGGTAGGCGGCAAGGATCTGATTGGAGATCGGCTCGCTGTCCACAAGGACACCGTCATTATCGAAAATGATCAGCCCATAGCGCATGCCGTCGAGCGTACCCACCCGTATCCGCCCCGCCGTACCGGAAGTTGCACAGCAACAACGCAAAAAAGCCCCGCCGGGAACCGAAGTCCCCGACGAGGCTTTTCACAAACCACAAACCACAGACGCAGAAAGGCCCCGCACCATACGGTGCGGGGCCTTCCCACAAAAATTGTTCGGCGGCGTCCTACTCTCCCACAGGGTCCCCCCTGCAGTACCATCGGCGCTGAAAGGCTTAGCTTCCGGGTTCGGAATGTAACCGGGCGTTTCCCTAACGCAATAACCACCGAAACACTATGAAGATAAACTCCAACCAGCATGGCGAGTTCGTTACTTCAGAACCTACACAGTGGACGCGAGCAACTGAGGACAAGCCCTCGGCCTATTAGTACCAGTCAACTCCAACCGTTACCGGTCTTCCATATCTGGCCTATCAACCCAGTCGTCTACTGGGAGCCTTACCCCATCAAGTGGGAGGGAGCCCTCATCTCGAAGCAGGCTTCCCGCTTAGATGCTTTCAGCGGTTATCCTTTCCGAACGTAGCCAACCAGCCATGCCCTTGGCAGAACAACTGGCACACCAGAGGTTCGTCCGTCCCGGTCCTCTCGTACTAGGGACAGCCCTTCTCAAGACTCCTACGCGCACAGCGGATAGGGACCGAACTGTCTCACGACGTTCTAAACCCAGCTCGCGTACCGCTTTAATGGGCGAACAGCCCAACCCTTGGGACCGACTCCAGCCCCAGGATGCGACGAGCCGACATCGAGGTGCCAAACCATCCCGTCGATATGGACTCTTGGGGAAGATCAGCCTGTTATCCCCGGGGTACCTTTTATCCGTTGAGCGACGGCGCTTCCACAAGCCACCGCCGGATCACTAGTCCCTACTTTCGTACCTGCTCGACCCGTCAGTCTCACAGTCAAGCTCCCTTGTGCACTTACACTCAACACCTGATTGCCAACCAGGCTGAGGGAACCTTTGGGCGCCTCCGTTACCCTTTAGGAGGCAACCGCCCCAGTTAAACTACCCACCAGACACTGTCCCTGATCCGGATCACGGACCCAGGTTAGACATCCAGCACGACCAGAGTGGTATTTCAACAACGACTCCACACCAACTGGCGTTGGCGCTTCACAGTCTCCCACCTATCCTACACAAGCCGAACCGAACACCAATATCAAGCTATAGTAAAGGTCCCGGGGTCTTTCCGTCCTGCTGCGCGAAACGAGCATCTTTACTCGTAATGCAATTTCACCGGGCCTATGGTTGAGACAGTCGAGAAGTCGTTACGCCATTCGTGCAGGTCGGAACTTACCCGACAAGGAATTTCGCTACCTTAGGATGGTTATAGTTACCACCGCCGTTTACTGGCGCTTAAGTTCTCAGCTTCGCCAACCCGAAGGTCGACTAACCGGTCCCCTTAACGTTCCAGCACCGGGCAGGCGTCAGTCCGTATACATCGCCTTACGGCTTCGCACGGACCTGTGTTTTTAGTAAACAGTCGCTTCTCGCTGGTCTCTGCGGCCACCCCCAGCTCAGACAGTAAATGTCATCACCAGAAATGGCCCCCCTTCTCCCGAAGTTACGGGGGCATTTTGCCGAGTTCCTTAACCATAGTTCACCCGAACGCCTCGGTATTCTCTACCTGACCACCTGAGTCGGTTTAGGGTACGGGCCGCCATGAAACTCACTAGAGGCTTTTCTCGACAGCATAGGATCATCCACTTCACCACAATCGGCTCGGCATCAGGTCTCAGCCTCAACGTGTGACGGATTTACCTACCACACGGCCTACACCCTTACCCCGGGACAACCACCGCCCGGGCTGGACTACCTTCCTGCGTCACCCCATCGCTTACCTACTACAAGTCTGGTCCGTCGGCTCCACCACTCCCCTCAACTCCGAAGAGATCAGGGCGGCTTCACGGACTTAGCATCGCCTGATTCAGTACTGGGCGCTTCAAAGCGGGTACCGGAATATCAACCGGTTGTCCATCGACTACGCCTGTCGGCCTCGCCTTAGGTCCCGACTTACCCTGGGCAGATCAGCTTGACCCAGGAACCCTTAGTCAATCGGCGCAAGAGTTTCCCACTCTTGTATCGCTACTCATGCCTGCATTCTCACTCGTGAACCGTCCACAACTCGCTTCCACGGCTGCTTCACCCGGCACACGACGCTCCCCTACCCATCACAACAGGCGTTAGCCCTCATGCTGCAATGACACGACTTCGGCGGTGTGCTTGAGCCCCGCTACATTGTCGGCGCGGAATCACTTGACCAGTGAGCTATTACGCACTCTTTCAAGGATGGCTGCTTCTAAGCCAACCTCCTGGTTGTCTCTGCGACTCCACATCCTTTCCCACTTAGCACACGCTTAGGGGCCTTAGTCGATGCTCTGGGCTGTTTCCCTCTCGACCATGGAGCTTATCCCCCACAGTCTCACTGCCGCGCTCTCACTTACCGGCATTCGGAGTTTGGCTAAGGTCAGTAACCCGGTAGGGCCCATCGCCTATCCAGTGCTCTACCTCCGGCAAGAAACACACGACGCT
>NZ_KN708638.1:3862859-3918351 GCF_000805335.1 Streptomyces sp. CT34
GATCGTGGCGGCGCAGTTCGTGGTGCTCCGGCTGGTCGAACGGCGGCGCCGGAGCCGGGTGATGGCGCTGGTCGGGATGGTCTGGACGGTGGCGTGGACAGCCGCCGGGCTGTCCGGGCTGGTGCACGGCGCCCAGGCGGTGGCGACGACGCTGCTGATATCCACGTACGCGCTGTTCGGTGTCGGGGAGTCGATGCTGGCGCCGACGGTGGCGCCGTTGGTCGCGGATCTGGCGCCGGCCTCGCTGATCGGTCAGTACAACTCGGCGTTCGCGCTGGTCAAGCAGCTGGCGCTGGCGGTCGGGCCGGCCGTTGGAGCGCTGATGGTGGGCCACGGGCTGTATGTGGCGTACATCGCGATGCTGGTGCTGTGCTGCGTGGGGATCACCGGGCTCGCGCTGTGGCTGGGCCGGATGCTCAGCCCGGCGCAGGACCAGCCGCACCGGGCGGCGGCCGTCCCCGCGCCGCGGGCCGAGGCGGAGGCCGTGGGCGCAGCCGCGTAGGCGCGCCCCTGCCGCGCCCCGACTACCCGCGCGGCAGGGCGAATTCGCACCACACCGCCTTCCCGCCTCCCGGTGTTCGGCGCGAGCCCCAGGAGGACGCGATGGTGGCGACGATGGAGATGCCGCGGCCGGCCTCGTCGGCGGGTTCGGCCCGGCGGCGGCGCGGGAGGTGGTCGTCGCCGTCGGTGACCTCGATGATCAGGCGGCGGTCGGTGCGGCGCAGCCGCAGGCGCATCGGCGGGGTGCCGTGCTGGAGGGAGTTGGCGACCAGTTCGCTGGCGGCCAGGACGCCGAGGTCGTGGAGTTCCGGGGAGAAGCGCCAGGAGGCGAGGACGCCGGACGCGAAGGCGCGGGCCCTGGGCGCGGCTTCGGTGCCGCCGTGGAGTTCGAGCGCGGCGTTGTGGAACAGCTCGGCGTCATGGCCCGTACGGGCCGGGTTCTGGATGACGAGGATGGCGACGTCGTCGTCGTGGGTGGCGGTGATGCCGAGGGAGCGCAGCAGGCGGTCGCAGACGATGTCGGGTGCGCCGGTGGCGCCGGCGAAGGCGCGCTCCAGTGCCTCGACGCCGTCGTCGATGTCCTTGTCGCGGCGCTCGACGAGGCCGTCCGTGTAGAGGACGGCGCTGCTGCCGGGGCTGAGCGGGACCGAGCCGGAGGTGTGCAGCCAGCCGCCGGTGCCCAGGGGCGGGCCGGTCGGTTCGGCGGCGCGGTGGACCGTGCCGTCCGGGTCGCGCACGAGGATCGGCAGATGACCGGCCGAGGCGTAGACCAGGCGGCCTTCGTTGGGGTCGTGGACGGCGTAGACGCAGGTGGCGATCTGGCTGGCGTCGATCTCGGCGGCCAGCCCGTCCAGGAGCTGAAGGACCTCGTGGGGTGGGAGGTCGAGGCGGGCGTAGGCGCGGACCGCGGTGCGGAGTTGACCCATGACGGCGGCGGCGCGCACCCCGCGGCCCATGACGTCGCCGATGACCAGGGCCGTACGGCCGGCGCCGAGGGTGATGACGTCGTACCAGTCGCCGCCGACCGCGGCGTCGGTGCCGCCGGGCTGGTAGGTGGCCGCGACCCGCAGGTCGTCGGGCTGTTCCAGCTCCTGGGGCAGGAGGGAGCGCTGGAGGGTGACCGCGGCGGCGCGCTGGCGGGCTTCGCTGGCGCGCAGCCGTTCGGCGGACTCGATCTGGTCGGTGACCTCGGCGCCGAAGACCAGGACGCCCTTGTGCGGGGCGACGCAGGCGACCTCGGGGTCGGGTGCCGGGCCGCTGGCGGCGACCTCGATCGGGGTGCAGGTGAAGGTGTAGTAGCCGTCGCGGGAGCGGTCGCCGCCGGCGCCGGCCGGGACCTTGCGGGACTTGACCGTGCGCGGCTTGCCGCTGCGCAGGACCTGGTCCATCAGCGGGAGCAGGCCCAGTTCGCCGAGTTCGGGGAGGGCTTCGCGGGCGGTCCGGCCGGCCGGGCGGGGGCCGAAGACGCCGGCGTAGGCGCCGTTGACGTAGGCGATGCGGTGCTCGGGGCCGTAGACGACGGCGACCAGGGCCGGGATGGTGCCGAGGATGTCGTGGACGGAGAGCGCGTCGACGGTGGGCGGCGCGGCGCCGGGGGCGGCGTCCTCGGAGGAGGGGCCTTCGGCGCGGGCGGCGGGGACGCTGCCGGGCGGCCCCGCGGGCGCGTCACTGCCGTCCGCGGGCGCGGTGGGGTGTGCCGCGGGGTCCGCGGACGGGGTGGCCGGCGGGGTCGCGCGGTCGGACCGGGCGGCGGCGCGCCGCTGTGTGCCGGGGAGTTTGGCGCTCCAGCGCGTGAAGATCACGGAGGGGTACCTCTTACTTCGCGTCGTCGCGCGGGGTCGGGCCGTCGGCATGGGGGGATGCCCCCGGGCGTGGCGGGGGGCACTGTCGGCACCCTCTGGCGGATTGCAGCAAACGTCCAGAATCCTCGTGATTGTCACTCTTTGCAGATACGAGCCCACCCATGGTCACACGTCCAGTGTGGCCGACCGGACTGTCATCCGTCAGACGCCGGGCGCCGGAGTGGAGTTCCGCGTTCCTCCCCGGTCGTCGCACCCCGGCCGGACCTGCGGTCAACTTCCCTGGTGGGGCGACCGGTCAGCTGGTTTCGTTGTGCCGGCCGGTACCCGCGGCGAGTTCGAATTCGGCGCGTGGGTTCTCCAGCGAGCCGAGTGAGACGATCTCGCGTTTGAACAGGCCGGCGAGGGTCCATTCGGCGAGGATCCGGGCCTTGCGGTTGAGGGTGGGCACCCGGCTCAGGTGGTAGACGCGGTGCATCAGCCACGCGGGGTAGCCCTTCAGCTTGCGCCCGTAGACGTGGGCGACGCCCTTGTGCAGACCGAGCGAAGCGACCGAACCGGCGTATTTGTGCTCGTAGTTCCTGACCTGGCCGCCGCGCACGACCGCCGCGAGGTTCTCGGCGAGCACCTTGGCCTGGCGGACGGCGTGCTGCGCGTTGGGCGCGCACTCCGCCCGGGGCTCGTCGGGCGAGGCGGGCGGCGGTGCCGTCAGGTCCGGGACGGCGGCGGCGTCCCCGGCGGACCAGGCGTGCTCGACGCCGTCCACCTGGAGCGCGGCGGTGCACTTGAGCCGCCCGCGGCTGTTCAGCGGCAGCTTGGTCGCGGCCACGATGGGGTGCGGTTTGACGCCCGCGGTCCACACCAGGGTTCTGGTGGGGAAGCGGGAGCCGTCGCTGAGCTGCGCGACGCGGCTCTCGCAGGACTCCAGCCGGGTCTCCAGCCGCACGTCGATGTTGCGGGCGCGCAGCTCGCGGACGGCGTAGCGGCCCATCTCCGGGCCGACTTCGGGCAGGATCCGGTCGGTCGCCTCGACCAGGATCCACTTCATGTCCTCGGGCCGGACGTTGTGGTAGTAGCGGGCGGCGTAGCGGGCCATGTCCTCCAGCTCGGCGAGCGCTTCCACGCCTGCGTAGCCGCCGCCGACGAAGACGAAGGTGAGCGCCGCGTCGCGGACGCCGGGATCGCGGGTGGAGGAGGCGATGTCGAGCTGTTCGAGGACGTGGTTGCGCAGCCCGATGGCCTCTTCGACGGTCTTGAAGCCGATGCCGACGTCGGCGAGGCCGGGGACGGGGAGGGGGCGCGAGACCGATCCCGGCGCGAGGACCAGTTCGTCGTACGCCACGATCATGGCGTCGGCGCCGGCCTCCTCGGCGGCCAGGGTCGAGACGGTCGCCTTCCGCTCGGCGTGGTCGACGGCGGTGACCTCGCCGATGACGACATCGCAGTCCGGCAGGACGCGGCGCAGCGGGACGACGACATGGCGCGGGGAGATGGAGCCGGCCGCGGCCTCGGGCAGGAACGGCTGATACGTCATGTACGGCTCGGGGTCGACGACGATGATCTCGGCGGTGTGCTGCCGCAGCTCCTGCTTGAGCGTCCGCTGCAGCCGCAGGGCGGTGTACATCCCCACGTAGCCGCCGCCGACAACGAGAATCCGCGCCACATCGTCCGAAGACACAGCCTTCACAGAGGTTCTCCTCGCGGTGTCGACCAGGCCCGGGGCGCCACCGATCGGGCGGCCGGGCCGGCGGCGCGGCCACCATCGGGCGCTGCGCCCCCGGGAAGCGCAGCACTGTTCCATGACGCACCCCCGAAGCGTCTTTGTCCACAGGCCGGTCGAAAAGTAAGTCCGGCGCGAGCAGCTGTGCGGAGTGGGACATTCCGGTCGACCGGTGCGAAGTACGCTGGTCAGGCCGAGATTGGCGCAGAGCGGGAGGGAGTGCGATCAGGGCGGATCGGCCCTGTTGGGCCGATCGGGGGGCGCAGCGTGCGGAACGCCCCCTTCAATCTTGACGCGGGCTCAACTATGTTCGTATCTCGTTGGGGTGCACCCTCTCGTCGGGTCACTCCGACCGTCAGGGCGGGGAGTCTCCGGGGGGAGACGTCATTACCGGGGGATCACTATGCACATTCAGGGCTCTCAATGGCCGGCGGCGCTCGGTGTGACCGCTGCTTCCAACGGTGCCAACGGCAGCAGCGGTGACAGCAGCGGTACGGGCGCGGTGACCGGCGCCAACGGCCGCGGCACGCCACTGCGGGTGGATGCCCAGCGCAATCTGGAGCATGTGCTGCGCGCGGCCCGAGAGGTGTTCGGCGAGCTGGGATACGGCGCGCCCATGGAGGACGTGGCGCGGCGTGCCCGCGTCGGGGTCGGGACGGTCTACCGCCGCTTCCCGAGCAAGGACGTACTGGTCCGGCGGATAGCCGAGGAGGAGACCGCGCGGCTGACCGAGCAGGCGCGGGCCGCGCTGGGACAGGAGGACGACCCCTGGTCGGCGCTGTCGCGGTTCCTGCGGACGTCGGTCGCCTCGGGGGCCGGGCGGCTGCTGCCGCCGGGCATCCTGCGGGTGGGCGCCGGTGAGGAGAGCGGGCCGGAGACGCGGGTTCCGGACGGCGGGACCGAGGCGCGGGTGCCGCAGCAGCGGGTCGCCGGCGAGACGGTCGAGCCGCGGACGGCCGCCGTCGAGGGCGGGGCCGGCACGGTGGAGGAGACGCCGGGCGGGCAGGCGCTGCTGGAGGTCGTCGGGCGGCTGGTGGAGCGGGCCCGGACGGCGGGGGCGCTGCGGGCCGATGTCACGGTCTCCGACGTGCTGCTGGTGATCGCCACGGGGGCGCCCGCGCTGCCCGACCCCGAGCACCAGCGGGCCGCCTCCGCGCGGCTGCTGGAGATCCTGCTGGAGGGACTGCGGTCGCGCCCGGCCGGGTGAGATCCGGCGGCCGGACCCGTCCGGAGGAGCCCCGGGTGCGGGGTCTCCGGACGGGGCGGCTGCTCCCGTACGCCGCGGCGGCCCCGGGGTGCGCGGAATATCCCGTACGCGCAAATTACCCCGGACGAGTGAACGTCGGTGCGGTCGTCCGAGGGGCTTCCTCAGACGGGTGGTTGCCCGCAGGGCCTCTGAAGCGTGGGCCATCGGTGTGGCACGCTTGCGCGGTGTTGCGGTGTGATGGCGGGTTCGGGGGCCTCGGCGATGGGTGTTGACGGACGGGACGAGCGGGGCGACGACGGGAATGCGGGCACGCCTTCCGGGCAGGTCCCCGGTCAGACCGGGCCGCTGGGGCCGACGCCACCGATGAGGGGGCCGGAGGGGCCGGCACCCAGCGTGCCGCCGCAGCGCGAGCGTTCCCACCGGGCGGCGGGGCCCTCCGGCGGCGAGCCGGCAGGTGCGTCGGCCGGTGCGTCGCCCAGTGCGTCCGCCGGCGGTCCGGACGCCGATCTGCCGCCGTCCGACGGCCAGTTGATCGCGGCCATGCGGGCCGGCGACGACAGCGCGTACGAGGCGATGTACCGCCGGCATGCCGACGCGGTGCGGCGTTATGCGCGCAGCTGCTGCCGCGACGCGCACACCGCGGAGGATCTGACCGGCGAGGTGTTCGCGCGCACACTTCAGGCGGTGCGGGGTGGGGCGGGCCCGGATTCGGCGGTGCGCGCCTATCTGCTGACCACGGTCCGGCGGGTCGCCGCGGCCTGGGCGAAGACCACCAGACGGGAGCAACTGGTCGAGGACTTCGCGGTGTTCGCGGTGTCGGCGGCCGGGTCGTCGCTGGACGACGGCACGCTGGACCTGGGCGCGGACGTCCGGGCGATGCACGAGGCCGAGCAGTCGATGGCGATGCAGGCGTTCCGCAGCCTGCCGGAGCGCTATCAGACGGTGCTGTGGCACACCACGATCGAGGACGAGTCGCCGAGCCAGGTCGCACCGCTGCTGGGGCTGACCGCGAACGCCACCGCGGTACTGGCGCACCGGGCCCGGGAGGGCCTCAAGCAGGCGTATCTGCAGGCGCATGTGAGCCAGTCGCTGACCGCGGGCGGGGACTGCGCCCGGTATGCCGACCGGCTCGGTGCGTACGCCCGGGGCGGGCTGCGGATGCGGGCCGAGCGGGGGCTGCGCAAGCATCTGGAGGAGTGCGCCCGGTGCCGGACGGCGGCGCTGGAGGTCGCGGACGTCAACGAGCGGATCGGGGCGGTGCTGCCGATCGCGGTCATCGGGTGGTTCGCGGCCGGGTACGCCGTCAAGGGCGCCGCCACCGTGGTGGGCGTCGCCGGGGCGGGTGCGGCGGCGGGGGCCGGTGCGGCTGCCGCCGCGCCCGGGGCGGGGGCCGGCTCCGGCACGGCGAGCGGTGCCGGTGGCGCGGCCGTCGGTGAGGGGCTGGGCGCGCCGGTGAAGATCGCGATCGGTGCCGGGGTCGTGGTCGCGGCGGGCGCGGCACTGGCGTTCGCGCTGGCCGGGTCCCCGCAGCCGGCGCCGCACCCGCAGGCGAAACCGCACCGGCCGGTACCGTCCGCGCCCCGATCGCCCTCTCCGGCACCGTCGCAGAAGCCGCTGCCGCCGGTGGGCGGGGCGGTGCCCGTGCCGGGGCCCACTCCGACCTCCAGCCCTGCGCCCGCGCCTCCGAAGCCGACACCTACGCCGACGCCGACGCCGACGGCCACGCCGACACCGGCTCCCACGCCGCCGAAGCCGACGCCCACACCGACCCCGACGCCCCCGCCGTCCACGTCGTATCAACTCGGCTCACTGCCGTACGACTTCGCCGGCGACGGCACCGCACCGGAGGTGCGCGCCTTCGAGAGCAGCTGGATGTGGAAGCGGCACCGGCCCAGCATCGACGGCACGGCGTATCCCCACGGCGTGAGCGTGCATGCGTCGTCCTCGGTGGTGGTCGCGCTCAACCGGCAGTGCACCGCGTATGACGCCGTGGCGGGTGTCGACGATCTCAGCCTGGGGCTGGGGGCGTTGCGCTTCTCCGTGTACGCGGACGGGGTGCGGCTGTGGCAGTCGGGCGCGGTGCGCGGCGGGGAGCGGGGGGTGCCGGTGCACGTCCCGCTGGCGGGCCGCAAGACGCTGCGGCTGGTGGTCGAGCCGGAGAGCGCCGGTGATCTGGTGGCGCTGGGGGACTGGGCCCGGCCGCAGATCAGCTGCCGGTGAGGCGGGCCGTTGACGGTCGCGGGGCCTTGGAGGGTTGCCGGGCGGTCGGCGGTTGTTGGGCTGCCGGCCGTTGTTGGGCGGTCGATGGTTGTTGGGGCGTTGACGGATGTTGGGCCGTTGGCGGTTGCGGGACGGGTGGTGTGGCCGGGGCCGGGCCTGGGCGGGGGCCGTGGGGCGAGTTCGTTCTCCTGTCGTAGGCCGCGTCATGTGCCGGCTCCCGGGGTGTGGGCTGTGTCCGCTCGCGGGTGCGGGCTGTGCCGGCGGCCCGGGAGACCTCGGATGCGGACGCGGCGTGGAGGATGTGCCGGGCTCCGGCGCGGGGGCTGTGCCGGACTCCGGCGCGGGGGCTGTGCCGGACTCCGGCGCGGGGGCTGTGCCGGACTCCGGTGGTAGGGGGGCGAACGCCAGGAGGGCGATGGCGTCCGCCGGCGTGCGGTGTGTGCTCTCGGCGTGCGGCGTTTCATAGGCGCCGTCGGCCGCGCCGTTCAGCTCGGCGCGCAGGGCCGCGGCCGTGCGCCGGACGTCCGCCTCCTCGGGGACGGGGCGGGACAGTTGACCGCGCCGGGTATCCGCGGCGCCCAGCAGCCGGGCGGCGTCGCGCGGGCGGGCCGTAGCGTGCAGCGGCATTGTTCGTCCTCCCTCCCCCAGGACCTCCGTCGTACCTGGGTCGTGCCTGGATCCGAACCTTCATGTGGTCGTTGCGGCCATTGTCGCGGGCCGCGGCGCACACCCGCGCGTTGTCCACAGCCTGGGTCCGCGACAACGGCGGTTATCCACAGTCCGGTTGGGGCCTCAGGGGCCTGGTCGAGTCCTCCCGAGGCCCGGTCGGTTCTCCCGAGGCAGGAGAACCGGAGCCTCCGGGTCCGGACAACCGGACGCCCGGATGCCCGGGCCCTCGCTCCCGCCCCACGCCCAGGCTCTGCCCAGGCTCAGGTTCAGACCCAGGCTCACGCTCAGGAAAGCCGTGCCCGGGGGACCACACCGCCCGCCACCGCGCGCTGCCGCGGGGCCTCCGCGCCGGTCCAGCACGAGCCGCGCCGGGCCAGCAGCCGCCGCAACCACAGCTCCGTGGAGACCAGTTCGGCCAGTCCGTCCAGCGGCAGCGCGGCGCCCTCGGCCGCCGCGCGGAGCGCCTTGCGCACCACCCGCGCCTCGATCAGGCCCGCGTCGGCGAGCAGCGGCGCATCGAAGAGCTGCACCAACTGGCCGACGGCGCCGCGCAGTCCGGTACGTACCGCGGCGGTGTGCGTGAGGTGCGAGGTGGCGCCCCAGCCCGGCGGCAGATCCCGTACACCGGCGCCGGCCAGCACCGAGCGCAGTACGGCGGCGCGGGCGCCCGGCTGCACCCGGAGGGTGTCCGGCAGCACACGGCAGGCGAGCACCACCTGGTTGTCGAGGAAGGGGGCGTGCAGCCGCTGGCTGCGGACCTCGGCGGCCTGCTCGAAGACCCGGTGGTCGGCGGCCTGACGGGCCAGTGCCGCCCGGGCGCGCCGTTCCCCGGGGCGGCCGGAGGCGGGTGAGCGGGTCGCGGCGTCCCCGAGGCGAACCGATACTTCGGCGAGCGCCTCTCCCGTGAGCCAGCGGGCGGCCGGTCCGGGCCGGCACCAGGCTAGGGCGGCCAGTGAGGCGTCGACCGCCCCGCCGGCCACCGGTTCGTCGGCGAACTGCCGCTCCATGAGGCGGCGCGCCGCCTCGGTGATCCCGGCGGCGTACGGGGTGCGGGCGAGCCGGCGGGCGGCCCGGTAGACGGTGAACGGGACCAGGACGGAGTGCGCGGACGGGCCGTCCGCCTTCGCCAACGCGGTGACCGGGCGCAGCAGATGGCGTCGCCGGCGGTCCACGAGGAGGTCGGCGAGCCGGGCCGGGTGGGCGTCGAGGACCTGGCGCGCGCCGTTCCCGACGAAGTGGTCCGCGCTGCCGGCCAGCAGCCGCCGGCGGTGGCGGCCGGCGACGGTGAGCGAGGGGCCCGGCTCGTCCGTGAGCGGACCGCTGTCGAGGTCGGTGTACGGGAGCGCCTCCTCGCCGCCGGCGACGACGACGTGGCGGAGCCGTGGGTTGTCGGCGATGCTGCGGGCACGCTCCAGTTCGGCCTCGCGGTGCGGCCGACCGCCGTTGGTGGCGCGGTCGTTGAAGGTGACGGCCAGCAGGCGCTCGCCGTGGCCGTTGATCGTGCCGGGTTGTCCGGGGAGACCGGCGGCCAGAAGGGCGAGCGTGCCGGAGGCGCTGCCTCCGGAGAGGTCGGCGCCGATGCCGGGGGCCGGTCCGCCGCGGGCCGCACGCCGCTCCGCGGGACCCATACCGGGCACCGGGCCGGGGTCCAGCCCCTCCGGCCCGTCCGGGTCGGGGGCGAAGCGGGGGCCCGCCAGCCGGGCGCGTACCGCCTCGACGAGGGCCTCGCGGACGCCGTCCACGGCCTGGTCCGGGGCCAGTTGGGGCGCGGCGACGGCCAGTGAGGTGGTCGGTTCGAAGGAGGCGATCTCACTGGTGCCGGTGCGCAGCACCAGGGCGTGGCCGGGCGGGATGCGGCGGACGCCCTCGTAGGGCGTGCCGGCGCCCAGCGCCTCGGGGGCGTCCGGGCAGGCCAGCAGGGCGGCCAGATGGCCGACGTCGAGGCCGGCCTCGACGAGGTCGGCGAGCGGCAGGGCGGCGGGGGCGTACGCGGGGCCGCCGGCCCACCGGGTGTGGAAGACGGGGCGGGCGCCGGCCAGATCTCCGGTGATGGTGATCCGGCGGCCCACCTGGGCGACGGCGGTGTAGCTGCCCGGCCAGGCGGTGAGGTGGCGCAGCGCGCCCCCTCGGGCGGCGAACAGCCCGACCCGCAGCTGGTCGTCGGTGGCGCCGCAGACCCCGAAGACGGCGAGCCGGGTCTCCGGATCGGCCTGGACGACGCGGACTTCGTAAGGCCGCCAGTCGCCGACCGCCCACAGGGGGTCCGGGTCGCCCCAGAGGAGCTGGGCGCCCACGGGCAGGACCGTGCGGCTCTCCCGGCCGGCGGTCGCGGCACTGCTCCACCCCACCAACCAGCGCATCGCCGCCTCCACCCGATTCCCCGTCCGCCGCGGGGCCGATGGCCGCCCCGTACAGCGAATTCCCCAGCTGTTGTGCGGTCCATGCTGCCATGGCGAGGGGTTTCGGGAGATGCCGAAGGAAGCCCGTATGCGGGCGGTCGACGGGGCGGGCCGACGGGCGCGGCGGCGCGCCACCGGGGCGGGCGTTGCCACCGGGGCGGGCGCGGGGCGCTGCAACGACCCCGGGTGGCCCCCCGTGTGGCCCCCGGGGCGGGCGGCGGCGTGAAAGCATCACCCGTCGCTTTTCGGCCAAAGTCCGCACCGTACAACCCAGTTGGGGACCGGCCGGCGCGTCGGGTGCCGCGTCGTCCGGTGCGGCGGCCGGGCGGCGCCCGACCCCCGCGACGGCCCGGGAAGCGGGCTGCGCCTCCCGGACCGGACCGCCACCCGCGGGGAATGAGGTGGCGGTGTCCCCCAGCCCACTGGATCCAGTGCAGCGGGCCGACCCACGCAGAATCATCGAAGCGCTCCGGCCGGCGGGCGGCCAGCGCGCACGGACGGGCGCACGGGCACACGTACCCGGAGCACATGCCAAATCCCGCACCCCTGTTTGAACACGAATCTCGCCATCCGGGACACCGACTCTTAACGGTCGGGATCCGGCGAACTACTCTGGGTGGACGCATGCCCCGGGGTACCGGGGAGGCTGTCGCTGTGTCGAGGGGTGCGCATGTCCAGGGATATACGCGGGCCGAACGAAAAGCTCGGCACCGTTCTCGCCCTCGCGGGGATCAGCAATGCCGGACTCGCGCGCCGGGTCAACGACCTTGGTGCGCAACGCGGCCTGACGCTTCGCTATGACAAGACGTCGGTGGCCCGATGGGTCTCCAAGGGCATGGTTCCCCAGGGTGCCGCGCCCCATCTGATCGCGTCCGCGATCGGCAGCAAGCTGGGGCGTCCGGTGCCGCTGCACGAGATCGGGCTGGCCGACGCCGACCCGGCGCCCGAAGTGGGCGTGGCATTTCCCCGCGATGTGGGCGCAGCGGTGCGCACCGCGACCGAGCTCTACCGCCTCGATCTGGCCGGACGGCGGGCCGGCGGGGGCGGCATCTGGCAGAGCCTGGCCGGATCCTTCTCCGTCAGCGCCTACGCCACCCCGGCCTCCCGCTGGCTGATATCCCCGGCCGACAGCTCCGTGGCGCGGGAGGCGGCCGAGGCGCGGGACCGGGACGCCGCGGCGGCCGGCGACGCGGGGATCCCGCAGCACGTCGGCCACAGCGACGTCACCAAGCTGCGCGAGGCCGCCGAGGACGCCCGCCGCTGGGACTCCAAGTACGGTGGCGGGGACTGGCGTTCGTCGATGGTGCCGGAGTGCCTCCGGGTGGACGCGGCACCGTTGCTCCTCGCCTCGTACAGCGACGAGGTGGGCCGCGCGCTCTTCGGGGCGACGTCCGAACTGACCCGGCTGGCCGGGTGGATGGCCTTCGACACCGGGCAGCAGGAGGCCGCCCAGCGGTACTACATCCAGGCGCTGCGGCTCGCCCGCGCCGCCGCCGATGTCCCCTTGGGCGGCTATGTCCTGGCATCGATGTCCCTCCAGGCGACCTACCGGGGCTTCGCCGACGAGGGCGTCGACCTCGCGCAGGCCGCCCTGGAGCGCAACCGCGGTCTGGCCACGGCCCGCACCATGAGCTTCTTCCGCCTGGTGGAAGCGCGGGCGCAGGCCAAGGCCGGCGAGGCGCGCGCCTGCGAGGTGGCGCTCAAGGCGTCCGAGGGGTGGCTGGAGCGCTCCCGCAGCGGCGACCCGGACCCGTCCTGGCTGGACTTCTACTCGTACGAGCGGTTCGCCGCCGACGCGGCCGAGTGCTACCGGGATCTGCGGCTGCCCCGCCAGGTGCGCCGGTTCACCGAGCAGGCGCTCTCCCGCCCCACGGAGGAGTTCGTCCGCTCGCACGGACTGCGCCTCGTCGTGTCCGCCGTCGCCGAACTGGAGTCCGGCAATCTGGACGCGGCCTGCGCGGCGGGCACCCGCGCCGTGGAGGTCGCGGGCCGGATCTCCTCCGCCCGCACCACCGAGTACGTCCGCGATCTGCTGCACCGTCTGGAGCCGTACGGGGACGAGCCCCGGGTGGTGGAACTCCGCGAGCGGGCACGGCCGTTGCTGGCGGCGCCGGCGTAGCGGGCGGGACGGGCGAAGCGGGCGAAGGGCAGAACGGTCGGCGGGCGGAACGGTCGGCGGGCGGAACGGTCGGCGGGCGGGTACCGGTGGTCGACGGGTGCAGAAGTCGGCGGGGGAACCGGTCGATGGGGGTGTGGCGGTTCAGGGACGGGTTGATCGGGTGGGCGTGCGGCGGAGCGGATGGCGCGGCTGCGAGCGGGGTAGCGGTGGCGGCGAGGCCGCGTTGTCAGTGCCGCCCGTCATGATGGAGTACGTCGTCGGCGATGATGCGCGGGGGCGCGGCGACGGGCAGGCCCGCGAGCAGGCGGTTGGGGAGGTGCGGTGGCGGCGTACGACTGCGATGTGCTGGTGATCGGTGCCGGGATCGTGGGGCTGTCCACGGCCCATGCCCTGACGCGCGCCGTGCCCGGTATACGCGTCGTGGTGCTGGAGAAGGAGCCCGGACCGGCCCGCCACCAGACCGGACGCAACAGCGGCGTGATCCACAGCGGGATCTACTACCCGCCCGGTTCGCTCAAGGCCCGCTTCGCCCTCCAGGGGTCGGCGGAAATGGTCAAATTCTGCGCCGAACACGACATCGCCCATGAGGTCACCGGCAAGCTCATCGTGGCCACGGACCGCAGCGAGCTCCCCCGGCTGCACGGCCTCATCCAGCGCGGCCGGGAGCACGGCCTGCCGGTGCGCGAGCTGGGCCCGGCCCAAATAGCCGCGTACGAACCCGAGGTGCGCGGCCTGGCCGCCATCCATGTGGGCACGACCGGCGTCTGCGATTTCGGCGCGGTGGCCCGGCAGCTCGGCCGCCTCGCCCAGGAGGACGGCGCCCGGATCGCGTACGGCGAGGACGTCACCACCATCGGCCGCCGCCCCGGCCGGGTCGCGGTCCGCACGGCCGCCGGCACGGTCTACCGGGCCCGCGCCCTGGTCAACTGCGCCGGCCTGCACTGCGACCGCATCGCCCGACTCGCAGGCGATGCTCCCGGGATGCGGATCGTCCCGTTCCGCGGGGAGTACTTCACCCTCGCCCCGGAGCGCGCCGCCCTCGTCCGCGGCCTGGTCTATCCGGTCCCCGACCCGGCCTTCCCGTTCCTGGGCGTCCACCTCACCCGCGGCATCGACGGCGCCGTCCACATCGGCCCGAACGCCGTCCCCGCCCTGGCCCGCGAGGGCTACGACTGGCGTACGGTCCGCCCCGCCGATCTGACCGGCACCCTCACGTATCCGGGCGCCTGGCGGATAGCCCGCCGCCACTGGCGCTACGGCGCCGGCGAACTGCGCCGGTCGCTGTCCCGGCGCGCCTTCACGGACACGGTCCGCCGGCTGCTCCCCGCCGCCCGGGAGGAGGACCTGCTGCCCTCGCCGGCCGGTGTCCGCGCCCAGGCCGTCCTCCCTGACGGCACCCTCGTCGACGACTTCCTCTTCGCCGAGACCCCGGGCATGATCCACGTCCTCAACGCACCGTCCCCGGCCGCCACGGCTTCCCTCCCCATCGGCCGGGAGGTGGCCCGCCGGGTGGTGAGGGTGGTGGGGGACCTGCGGGGGTGAGGGGGAGAGACCTGCGGGCGTGATGGGGGACCCGAGGGGGTGCCGGGGTCTGCGGGGTGACGGGGCGAGCCGGGCCGACGGGTGACCGGGGCTGCGGGATGAAGACGGGTGACCGGGGGCTGCGGAATGAAGGAGATGCCCCCCGATGAAGGGGACGCTCCCGATCAAGGGGACGCCACCGGTTAACGGAGGTGACCGGGGGGTCGCGGGGCCGACCGGGGCGACGTTGCGCGGCAGCCGTAACGGGGCCGAGTGGAGCCGTGAGCGGCAGCCGTAGCGGGATGTGAGCGGGATGGGGGCGGCGGAGTGATGGGTTCCCACGCAGGGCGGGGCCGGGCTGCCCTCGCAAGGGCGGACTGCACCCCCGACCGGGCGGACTGCACCCCGACCGGGCACGCCCCGTGCGCCGTATGCGCCCCCCAAGCGCCCCCTCCAGACGTGTTCTTCTAGAGGCACTGCCGCGCGGCCCGAGGTGCGGGGCCCGGGCCCCGCACCTCGCTCGGGCCCCACGCCCCTCAGCAGGCACCCGCCCGTACCGCCCGCTCGCACCGCCGTCGCATACCGCCGTCGCATCCCGCCCTCGTATTCCGCGCTCCCGTACCTCCTTCCTCTACAGCGCCCCGGCGGCCCCAGGTACCGCCCTCCTGCAGAGCCGCCCTCTCCAGCGCTCCCGTCCCCTCCCCCACCATCCGTAGAATCGACACACTGTGTCCGAGAACCACGCCACCCCCGAGACCACCGCCCCCGAAGCCGACGCCCTGGGCGCCGACGTCGCGGCCACCGCGGTCGCGCACGCCCGCGAGCACGCCACGCACGCGGACGGCCACGCCGCCGGAGAGCGGGCCGCCGCCCCGGCCCCCGCGGCCGGCGAGCCCCGCCCCCTCGGTGCCACCGCGGCCTCCGCCGCCGTGCCCCGGCGCGGCAAGCCGATGTTCCCGGACGGGACCGGACCGGCGGCCGACCCCGCGGGCTCGCACCACGAGCGCCGGATCCGTTCCTTCCAGCCGCGCCGCAGCCGCGTCTCGCCCTCCCAGACGGATGCGCTGCGCCGGCTCTGGCCCAAGTGGGGCGTGGACATCGACGGGCTCTCCCGTATCGACCTCGACGCGTTCTTCGGCGGGCTGCCGGTCGTCCTGGAGATCGGCTTCGGCATGGGCGAGGCCACCGCGCAGATGGCCGCCGCCGCCCCGGACACCGGCATTCTCGGCTGTGATGTGCACACTCCCGGCCAGGGCAATCTGCTCGGTCTCGCGGAGCGGAACGGCCTGTCCAACATCCGGGTGGCCAACGGCGACGCGATCATCCTGCTGCGCGAGATGCTGGCCCCCGGCTCGCTCGCCGGCCTGCGCGTGTACTTCCCCGACCCGTGGCCCAAGAAGCGCCACCACAAGCGCCGCCTCATCCAGCCGGAGTTCATCGCGCTGGCGTCCACCCGGCTCGCGCCCGGCGCCCTGGTGCACTGCGCGACCGACTGGGAGCCGTATGCCGAGCAGATGCTGGAGGTGCTCTCCGCAGAACCGACGCTGGAGAATCTGTACCCCGGTTACGCGCCCCGGCCGGACTTCCGCCCGCTGACGAAGTTCGAGGGCCAGGGCCTGGACAAGGGGCATGTCGTCCACGACCTGCTCTTCCGTCGCCGCGGCTGAGAACGGCTCGGGCCGCGGGACCGGCCTCGTATTACGGGAGCCCGGTCCGAAGCGTGTGCGAGTCCGGTGCAGTCCCGGTGCGAGTCCAGTGCGGGCCCGGCACGCGAAGCACCCACCACCACCGCCCACCACCACCAGCACAGGCACCGCCACCCACCCCGAACCGACCCCCGACCGACGTCTTCCCGCCACCCGCGCGCCATGTGGGCGCCCCTCGTTAGGGTCTATGGGTGTCCCCGTCCCCGCCGCCGCTCCCCGAGCGCTCACCGGGCCCGTCCCCGTACACCTACGCCGAGCCCCCTCCCGGGTCCCGGCCGGGGCGCCGACCCGCGCCGTGGCACAGCAAAACCGTCCGCGCCCTCGCGCTGGCCTCGCTGCTGGCGCTCTCCGGCGTGCTCATCATCGGCATCGTCCGCCGCCAAACCGGTACCGAGGGCTTCCTGGTCGGCCTCGGCCTGGCGGTCTTCCCGGTGCCGCTGCTCATCTCGGCGTTCTGCTGGCTCGACCGGATAGAGCCCGAGCCGTGGCGGAACCTGGCCTTCGCCTTCGCCTGGGGCGCCTGCGCGGCCACCCTGGTCGCGGTCCTGGCCAACGGCTTCGCCACCAACTGGCTGGCCACCAACTTCGCCTCCGCGTCCCCCACCGAGGCCGAGACGTGGGGCTCGACCGCCATCGCGCCGGTCATCGAGGAGGTGGTGAAAGCCGCCGCCGTCCTCCTCCTCTACCGCTTCCGGCGCCGCGACTTCGACGGCATCACCGACGGCATCGTCATCGCCGGCATCACCGCCACCGGCTTCGCCTTCACCGAGAACATCCTCTATCTGGGCAGCGCGTTCGGCGAGGACCAGTCCCTGGGACACAGCGGGCTGGGTTCCCTCACCGCCGGCACCTTCTTCGTACGGATCGTGGTCTCCCCGTTTGCCCACCCCCTCTTCACGATCCTCACCGGCCTCGCGTTCGGGATAGCCGCGACCCGCTACCCCCGGCGCCGCGCCGCCCGCGCCGCGCTCGCCGCCCTCGGCCTGGTCACCGCGATCCTCCTGCACGCCGTCTGGAACGCCGCCTCCAGCCTCGGCAACAGCGGCTTCGTCACCATCTACGGCCTGTTCATCGTCCCCGTCCTCCTCGTCGTGACCTGGCTCGCCCTCTGGGCCCGCCACCAGGAACTGCTCTCCCTCCACGCCTACCTCGCCCCGTACATCACCGCCGGCTGGCTCGCCCCCGCCGAACCCACCGCCCTCGCCTCCCTCAAGACCCGCGCCCTGGCCCGTGACATAGCCCGCAGTACCCACGGCCCCACCGCCGCCCGCGCCGTCACCGAATACACCGCCCTGGCCACCACCCTCTCCTTCCACCGCCGCCGCGCCCACCTGACGGGCACCACCCCGGACTTCGCGACCCGCGAGCGCGAGCTGCTGGACCACCTGTGGCACTACCGCCCATGGGCCGAACCGGCCCTGATCCAGGCCCTGGCAAGCCGCGAGGGAAGCAGGAGAAGCAAGGGGAACAAGGGGAGCGAGGGGAGCGAGGGAGGGAAGGTAGGAAACGGGAGGAAGAAGCAAGAGGTGGGCGGGCCGGCTGCCGCGTCGCTCGTCGATGAGGCGGACCAGTCGCCCAGTTGAGCGCGGCGCGGCAGACCGCCTCCTACGTGGCGGGCCGGCGGACGCGACGGCCCAAGAGGCACCGCACGGCGGGCACTTGCTTCAAGTGCACTTGAAGGTTCTAGCGTGGTCGGCATGACGGTGATCGACAGCACTCCCGTGACGTTGCCGCCCGTGGACGCCTGTGTCTCCGCGGGGGCGACGCATCCGCGACCCGACGGCCAGGACCGCTACACGATCAGCGAGGTCGCGGAGTTCACCGGGCTTCGGGCGCACACCCTGCGCTGGTACGAGCAGATCGGTCTGATGCCGCAAGTGGAGCGGTCGCACACCGGCCAGCGTCGCTTCGACAACCGGGACCTGGACTGGCTCGTCTTCGTGGGCAGGTTGCGGCTGACCGGGATGCCGGTCGCCGACATGGTCCGCTTCGCGGAACTGGTCCGCCAGGGCGAGGTCACCTTCGGCGAACGCCAGGAAATCCTGGAGCAGACCCGGCACGAGGTCGCCGCGCGCATCGCGGAGTTGCAGGACACCCTCGCCGTACTCGACGCCAAGATCAACTTCTATGCGGGCGCCCGCCAGGCGTCGGAAGGGGCCTGAGCGCCATCATGAGCAACACCACCGTGAGCAACGCCATCGAGCAGATCCGCAAGGTCGAACTGGGCACCGGCGGGCCCCTCGTCGGCGTCCAGGGCTTCGGCGCCATGGGCATCAGCGCCGCCTACGGGCAGACCGACGACGCGGCGGCCCGCGACACCCTGGAGGCCACCGTCGAGGCGGGCGTCACCCTCATCGACACCGCCGACATGTACGGCGTCGGCGCCAACGAGGAGTTCCTCGCCCCCTTCGTCGCAGCCCACCGCGACGAGATCACCCTGGCCACCAAGTTCGGTATCGAATACCGCGCCGACGACCCGAGCTACCGGGCCATCCGCAACGACCCCGGCTACATCAAAAAGGCCGTCGAAGCGAGCCTGCGCCGCTTGAACGTCGAGGTCATCGACCTCTACTACATGCACCGCCGCGACCCGGCCATCCCGCTCGCCGAATCCGTCGGTGCCATGGCCGCACTGATCCAGGAAGGCAAGGTCAAGCACCTCGGCCTGAGCGAGGTCACCGGTGCCGAACTGCGCGAGGCGCACGCCGTCCACCCGATCACCGCCGTGCAATCGGAGTGGTCGGTTTTCAGCCGGGACGTCGAGCGCAGCGCGGTGGGCGCAGCCGCCGCGCTGGGGGTCGCCTTCGTGCCGTACTCGCCGCTCGGCCGGGGCTTTCTGACCGGTGCCTTCACCGACGCCAGCACAGAGCTCTCCGGCAGCGACTTCCGGCAGTTGCTGCCGCGCTACACCGGCGACAACGCCAAGGCGAACGCCGCTCTCCTGGCACCGCTGCACCAGATCGCAGCCGACCACGGCGCCACCACGGCGCAGATCGCCCTGGCCTGGGTACAGCACCGGGCCCAGGCGCACGGCCTGGCCGTCGTACCGATCCCGGGGACCCGCAAGCGCAGCCGCCTCCTCGAAAACGCCGCGGCCACCCACATCACGCTGACCGCGGAAGAACTGGCCCTCCTGGAGCCGATCGCCGGCCAGGTAGCCGGCGACCGCTACGCGGACATGTCCCTCACCTCCGCAGCCCGGGAAGCCCAGGAGTGATCGGCGACCCGCCGTCCCGCGCCACACCGCTGACGTGGGCCCGACCGCCCCTGGACAACTGGCCCTGGCCGGCCCTGGCCGGGCGGAATTACGACTGTGCGTCCAGTTCGGCAAGCACAGCGGGTCGGTCGGCCCACCGCGCCCGATGGCTCTGCACGCATTCCCTTGCGATCTGGTGTTCCCTGACCCGGTTCAATACACCGACCATCTTCTGCGTCAGTCCATCGATCACTTCGAATCCATCGCTGAGCTGACGTGCTCCACGGTCAAACAGCGCATGGCAGTTCGGACAGAGACACAGCACATTCCCTATCTTGTCCGGGCCATTGTGCGGTTCTCCCAGCGCCTGGATATGCGCGGCCTCGCTGATGGCGTCGCCGTCCGGTGACACCACCAATCGCAGTCCGCACATTTGGCAGGTGTCGTTGTACATCTCCTTGACCTGGCGAACCACCTTTGAGTCCCGCTGGCGTCGCGCGGAGGAGACGATGCGGCGCACCGCCGCTTCGGCGTCGGTGTCCGTATCACCGGCCAAGGAGACGGGTTGCGGCTGCACCGTTTCACCTGGTGCGATCTTGAGCATGCGGAACTGGCAGACGCGGAAGCCTTCCTTGCCCGTAGTGATCCAGTGGCCCGCCACCCGAAAGAGGCCGCAGTACTCGTAACCACCGGTGGCCTGCCGCCGCTTGCCGCTGATGTTCAGACCCCGGATGACACGTACGGGCTTCCCCAGCGCCTGGTTCAGCAACAGCCCGGCGTTTCCGGGAGCGTCCAGGGTCTGGTCGGCGACCATGCGCCGGGTTTCGCGGTCTCGCCCGCCCTCACCGGTGTAGATGATCTCGTGCTCGCCGTACTCATCGTCGAGATAGCCGCCGGAGAGCACGATGGAGTCGACGCCCTGGTGCGCGGTACCAGATATCCCCGATCCCGATTGGCGATGCACTCCAGCAGCGTGCAATTCCGCATGGCTCTTGAAGTGCTGCCCTTCAGAGACGCCGGGCGGAGTCCCGAAGTTCACCGGATTCGCAGATTTCGCCTTCGCAGCCTTCGTCTTCGCCATGAACGAATACTGCCAACTCCTTGATCGCTACGTCGCCCCCTTGAGCAAGCTGTGGTGCCCGCCACAACCAGCCGCATGAGCACCAGCCGTGTCCCCCACCGAAGTCCACGAGCATCCGAGCGTAGGCTCCGTGGCATCGACCTTGATTTGGTACGGATTACGGAGGTTTCTGTGATGGCCGGTATACCGACGAGTGTGGTCGCGGCGAGTGGGCTGGTGGCTGGTTACGGCGTCGCCCGGTGGACCAAGAAGCGGCCGTTGGGCGGGGTGGCGCTGGCGGCTGCCGGGGCGGTGGCGGCCAAGGGGTGGCAGGAGAAGGCCGGTACGAAGGCAGCGGCTGCGCTGAGCGGGGCCTATGTGGCGGCGTTCGCGGGGTCGCATCCGCTGGCCAAGAAGATCGGGGCGTGGCCTTCGGTGTTCGCGGTCGCGGGCGGGGTGGCGCTGGCGTCGTGGGTGGTGGCGGATCGGCGGGGGTAGCGACGACCACCGGGCCGCGGGGGTTGTGACTGCCCCCGGGGCCGGACCGGGTTGTGGAGTTCGTGGTGCGGGGCGGCGAAGATAGCCGCCCCGCACCGCTGTTGTGGGCCTGCGCCGCTGTTGTGGGCCTGCGCCACGGTTGTTGGCCTGCACCGCTGTTGCCACGCCGCACCGCTGTTGTTTGTCGGCCTGCCCACTGTCGTCGGCGTGCGCCCTCTTGTCGGCCCCCCGCGTTCAAAGACCCCCGTCCTCAAGGGGCCCCCGTCCTCAGGGGTCGGAGGTGGGGTCGGCGGCGGGGGCGAGCGTCAGGCCGATGCCTCCCTGAGGAGGGCCAGTTCGACGTCGGTGAGGGTGAGGTCGGCGACGGCCAGGAGGGGCGGGAGCTGGGCGACGTTGCGGGCGCTGGCGATGGGGGCCGCGACGGTGGGCTGGGCAGCGAGCCAGGCCAGGGCGACGGTGGCGAGCTCGGCCCCATGGGTGGCGGCGACCGTGTCGAGGGCCTGGAGGACGCGCCGGCCCCGCTCGGTCTCCAGGTACTCGGCGGCCTTCCCGGAGCGGGCACTGTCGACGCTACCGCCCGGGCGGTACTTGCCGGTCAGGAAGCCGGAGGCGAGGGCGTAATACGGGACCGCGGCGACGCCGTGGCGGGCGGCCACATCGGCGAGTTCGCCCTCGTAGGTGTCGCGGGAGACCAGGTTGTAGTGCGGCTGGATCGCCACGTAGCGGGCCAGGCCCTCGCGGGCGGAGAAAGTCAGTGACGCGTCCAGGCGCTGCGCGGAGATGTTGGACGCGCCGATCTCCCGGACCTTGCCGGCGCGGACGAGCTCGTCGAGGGCGGTCAGGAACTCCGCCACCTCGACCGACTCGTCGTCGTAGTGGGTGTAGTAGAGGTCGATGTAGTCCGTACGGAGACGGGTCAGGGACGCGTCGACCGCGGTCTTGATCGTGGCGGCGGACAGGCCCTTGAGATCGGGGTGGGCGCCGACCTTGGTGGCGATGACGACCTCGTCGCGGTTGCCGCGGGCCGCGAGCCAGTTGCCGATGACGGTCTCGGACTCACCGCCCTTGTTGCCGGGCACCCACACCGAGTACGCGTCGGCGGTATCGATGAAGTTCCCCCCGCCGGCCACGTAGGCGTCGAGCACACGGAAGGACTCCGCCTCGTCGGCGGTCCAGCCGAAGACATTACCCCCGAGGGAGAGAGGGGAGACGGAGAGCGAGCCGATGGTCTTGGCAGTGTGGGTCATACCTTCTTTCAACGCCGGCGGGTGGGGAGTTGTTCCCATCCAACGCCGGCGGGCGGGGAGTTGTTCCCGTCCGCCTACGCGTCGTTGCCACAACCGGCAGCACCTCGTTCCGCGTCCGGAAGCACCTGGTTCCGCGTCCGGAAGCACCTGGTTGCCGCATCCGGCACCTCGTTGCCCTACGGGCACGTGCTTACCGGTTCCACCCGCGCATTCCACGAGGGAGTGCGCCCGTATGTCAGACGCCCGTATGTCAGACGCCGACCCCGTGGTCGCGCAGCCACGGCATCGGGTCTATCGGGGCGCCGCCGTCCGGGCGCACCTCCAGGTGGAGATGCGGGCCGGTGACGTTGCCGGTGGCGCCGACACGGGCGATCACGTCCCCCGTGGTGACCTTGCCGGAGGTCTTCACCATGGAGGACAGATGGCAGAACCAGAGCTCGGTGCCGTCGTCGAGGGTGAGGACGATGCGGTAGCCGTACGGGCCGGCCCAGCCCGCCTGGGTGATGGTGCCGGAGTGAACCGCCTTGACCAGTGAGCCCGTTGGCGCCGCGAAGTCCTGCCCGGTGTGGTTCGCGGCCCAGTGGTCGCCGGCCTGGCCGAAGCTCGCGGTGAGGGTGTACGAGGAGACCGGAACGGCGAAGCTCTTCGCCAGTTCGGCACGGCGGGCGGCCTCCGCCGCCCGGCGCTCGGCCTCCGCCGCCGCCTCCTTCTTGGCGGCAGCGGCCTGCTCCGCTGTCTTCTGGTGCACGGTCGCTTCCTTCGCAGCCTCCTGGATCGCTGAGTGCTCCGCGGCCTGGCGCGCTTCCCGGTCCGCGGCGCCCTGCTGGGCATCGGCCTGCTGGAGGATCCGGCTGCGCAGCGCCTCGGCCGCGCCGGTGCCCCGAGTGGCCTCGTGGTGCGTCACACCCGCCTGGGAGAGGGGGCGGGAGGTGTCGGCGGACGCGGTTGCGGAGTCCGCCCCGGAGGCGGACGGGGCGTGCGTACCGGCGGCCGATGCCGCCGTCGCGCCCCCGCCGTCGTCGGACGTGGCGCCCCCGCCGTCGTCGGAGAGGAGCGAGCCGATGCCGGGCAGCGACGCGGCGTCCGGGAGCTTGCCGGCGAGGTCGTCGGCCATCCCGCCGAGGTCGGGCATCGAGATCGGCACCGGCGGCCGGTCCTCGGCCGTGGCCATCCCGCCGGCGCCGACCGCCGCGATGACGCCGACGCCCAGGACCGTGCCACCGCGGGCGAGTCCACCGCTGCGCTGTTTGGCCACCCGGTGCTTGCCGCGGACGGGGCGGACGGACTCCTCGGTGGGGTTCCACTCCTCCCAGGGGCCGTCGCCCTCGCCGGACGCACCGTCGTGGGTGGCGGTGAATCCCGGGGCGACGGCGGGTATTTCGGAGGCGTCGCGCCCCTCGTCCGGGTCGGGGAGATCAGCGGCGGGGCCGTCGATGCCGTAGATGCCATCCATGCCGACAACGCCGTCGCGGCCAGCCGGTCCGGCGAAGTCGTAGGCGGACGGGGCGTATGGGGCGGGCCTGTTGGACGCCACGGGGGCGCACTCCTTTCCTTCCTTCTCGCCTACCGGGTTAGCTGACGGGTTCGGAGCAGGAAGGTCTCCTACGGTCGCCCCCTGGCGAGAGGCGTCCGATTCACCCCAAGGTGGTGGTTCCCCGGTTCCCTTGGCGCGGTGCTGCGCAATTCCAGGCAGATACGGCTGATTCAGGTGCGCCCCGTCGGGCGACCTGTGCAGTTCTGTGCATTCCGTACGGCTCCAACGACTCTTTACGGCTCTGCACGGCTCTGTACGACGGGGCGCGAGCGAGCAGTTCGGAGTGGTGCGGAGTGCTGCTGGACGTGCGGGAACAGCGCATTCGGGATTCGGCGTCGGCGCGCGGAGCCGCCACTGGCGACGGCTGGGACGACCGCGCTCCGTTATCGGACAGTAATAGAGACGGCGGTGGAATACCAAGCGTTCCCGCGAATCCGCCCGGGTTTTGCCCCGCGCCCCGTACGAGGCGTGGCATGGGACTTTCGCCATCGGCGCGGGCGCAGACAGGACGATTCGCCGGCACCGCGCCAGGTGATCTTGCGGTGATGGTGTGTCAGTTGTTATGCGGACGGGCGCCCCGCGAACACGGAGCGTGAGAGCAGTACGGCCGGGATCACGGCCGGGAACCCGATCGGGAACACAGCCGGAACCACGGTCGGGATCATGGTCGGCAACGTCGTGAACACCGGAAACGCCGAGATAGCCGGGAATACGGGGAACACCGGGAACGCCGAGATAGCCGCGAACGCCGGGGACGCCGGGAGCGCCGGGAGCGCCGTCAACAGCGCTCAGGCAGTGGCGAATCGGCGGCTGCCCCTGGGGCTGTCCCCCTGTCCCCCCGGACAGGCCCTGTCCCCATCTCCACCCCACCCCCATCCCCACCCCCATCCGTATCCCAATCCATCCCCATCCCGATCCGTATCCCCATCGGCACCCCTATGCCTCCAAGGGGCGCTGCACCGCCAGCAACGCCATGTCGTCCGCCGGCTCCCCGCCCGCATGCCGGGCCACATCGTCGAGCAGCAGCTCCAGGAGGTCGTCGGGCCCGGTGAAGTGCCGGCCGCGCAACCGGTCGCCGGGGTCGTAGAACCGGCCCAGCAGGTCCCGGGCCTCGGTCACCCCGTCGGTGAACAGGAGCAACAGCGCCCCGGCCGGAAGGAACGTCTCGTCCGACCGGTCCGGCCAGGCGGCCACATCGCTCAGCCCCAGCGGCAGCGCGGGCGAACTGGGCATCAGCTCCCGCAGGCCCCCGTCGGGGCTGAGCAGCAGAGGGGCCGGGTGGCCGCGGTTCAGGACGCGCACCACGGACCGGTCCACCGCGGGTACCTCCGCCAGTACGGCGGTGGTGAAGCCCTCGTGCCGGTCGGGTCCCTCGCGGCGCCCGCCCTCCCGTTTGAGCGCGCGTTCCAGCCGACCGGCCACCGCCTCCAGGGTGGCCTCCTGCTCCGCCGCCTCCCGGAAGGCACCGATGACGACCGCCGCCACCTCCACCGCCTCCAGCCCCTTGCCCCGCACATCGGCGACGATCATCCGCGCGCCGTACGGGGTGTCCTGCACCGCGTAGAGGTCGCCGCCGATCCGGGCGTCGGCCCGCGCGCCCACGTAGCGGGCGGCGACCGAGAGCCCGGCGAGCTGTTCCGGCGGCGCGGGCAGCACGGCCCGCTGGGCGGCCTCCGAGACATCCCGTACGGATGCCAGCCGGGCGTCGCTCATCCGCACGACCCGGTTGATGCCGAGCGCCAGCAGCGCCACCACGACGACCGTGACCGCCTCGGTCACCGACTCGTAGTAGTCCTTCTCGCCGTGGTACGTCATGACCCAGACCTCACTGAGGACGGCGGCCACGACGGTCACGGCGGTGGCCCGCAGGGTGTAGAGCGGGGCCGCCACCAAAGGGGCGGCGGAGAGGAACGGGGCCGCGGTGTACTGGGGCGGCGTGACTCTGTCGAAGACCACGCCACTGACGATCAGCACGGCGGGCAGCCAGCGCGCCAGGCGGCGACCGAGCGGGGACATCTCCTCCCGGCGCGCCCGCCTCTCCCGGTCGCCCGTGCGGTATCTGCCGCCTCGACGCATCCGCACCGGCCTCTTCCCACTCCGTCCGCCCGGCCGCGCCCCGTATGGGCTCCCCCGTCCGTAAGGGCTCCCCCGTCCGCGGGGGCACCCTCGCGTGCGAATGACTCGCGTACGGAGGAACGGACACCGTCCCCCAAGGCTCGCCGCTACGGGAGCCGGGCGGCGAGTCCTCGGGGGCCGGACGGGTCAATACGCGGGCGTCGGTACGGAGGGGGCGATACGGGGCGTCGGCGCGGCGGGTTCGGTACGGGGGACGTCGGTACGGGGGGTGTGTACGGGGCGGGCCCGGGGCGTGCGCCTCTCCTCTCACGCCCGCGGGTGCCGCTACGGGCGCGGCCCGGCGAGGTGCGCGCCCGCCTCCGCGTCCGCATCCGTCGCACGGCCCGCACCGGGCTCCGCTACGGGAGCGTCCACCGGCTCCGGTACGCCGACACCCCCACCGGCGCGCCCGTCCCCTCCCGCGCCCCCGCTCGCACTCCCATGCCCATTCCCACTCTCACTCCCGCTCCCCCTCCCGCCCTCGCACTGCCGGACCGTGGCCCGCGCATGGGCGAGGAAACGGCGGGTCAGCGGGTGCTCGTCGTTCCGGGGGTAGACGAGGCGCAGCGGCAACAGAGGCGCGTCCGGAATCGCCACGAAGGAGACGAACGGGTGCACCCGCTGCCGGCCGATGGACTCCGGCACCACCCCGATCCCGCGGTTGCCGGCGACCGCCTCCAGCCACTCGTCGAAGTTCCCGCAGCGGACGGCGACTTCAGGCCGTTCGTCCGCGGGCCAGTCCGACGGGTCCGTCGTCCCGCTGACCTGGTTCAGCACCAGCCGCCTACCGGCCAGCTCCCGCCAGCTGATCTCGTCCCGCGCCGCCAGCTCGGAACGCACCGATACGGCCGCGATCCGACGCTCGTGCAGCAGGGTCACCGCGGTCATGCCCGGTGCGGTGACCCGGCCCCGCAGGATCGCGATGTCCACCTCTCCGCTGTCCACCCCCGCAAGCGCCGCGTCCCGCCTGAACACCCGTGCCCCGACGCCGGTTTCCGCCTCGAAGCGCTCGATGGCGGCCTGCGGCCAGGTGGCCGGAAACCCCCAGGCGAACCCGATACGGAAGAGGGGCGCGTCCGGTGCGGGCCGCAGCGCCGCCGTCAAACGGGGCAGCAGCACCCGGAGTTCGTCGTAGAGCCGCTCACCGGCCGCGGTCAGCGTGACCTGCCGGGTCGTCCGCTCCAGGACGCGGTAGCCGAGCAACTCCTCCAGCCGGCGGATGGTGCGGCTCACGGTGGGCTGCGAGAGCGCGAGCCGGTCGGCCGCCCGCGTGAAGTGCCGCTCCTCGGCGAGGGCCACGAAGCAACGGAGGTGATGCAGCTCTATCCCCGTGATCGCCATGATCGGCATCCTAGGCGGGACACTCCCGGGCACTCGTGGGCAACCAGGCGATCGGGGCGGCAGGGCAGCCGGGGCGGGACCTCCCAGGGCCCGGCGTCTGGTGCCTGGCGTCCGCCGGCTCCCCGGCCCGGCGTCTGCAAGCACCCAGGGAGACCCAGGGAAGGCCAGCGAGGCCCGGCCCCTACGGAAACCGCCCCCCTTCCCCTCCCCCTACCTCATCCCCTCCTCCCCCGCGGCGTCGCCCCGCGCCACCTCCGCATGCCGCCCCCTCATCCCGCCCCAGATCGCCAGAAACGCCACCACGGCCACTCCGCACAGCAGCCACATCGCCGCCTGATTGCCCCGCAGAAACACTTCCGCGGACAGCGCCTCGACGCCCTGCCGGTCCAACCTCGCATGCGTACGCAGCAGTTCGGCACCCGCCGCCGGATCGGCGACCGCCCGCGCCACCCACTCCCCACCGGGCAGATGCCGCACGGCAAGCGCATCTCGCAGCGCGCCCCGCGCCGCCCGGCGGTAGACCTCCATCCCGGCGGCCAGCCCGACCGCACCGCCCAGGTTGTGAAAGGTCCACGACGAGCCGACGGCGGTGCCCGCCAGCCGTTCCGGGACCGCCGACAGCGCGGCAACCGTGGCCGGTCCGAGCACGCACGCCCAGCCGATCCCATGAGCGAGAACGCCAGCACGATGAAGCCGGTCCCGCTGTCCCGTGTGAACTGCGCCTGCAACACCGCCGACAGCGCGAACGCGGCGAAGCCCACGCAGAGCAGCCGCCGCGGCGGGAACCGGTCGGCCAGCCGCCCCACCACCGGCGACAGCAGCGCCATCACCGCCGTACACGGCAGCAGCATCAGCCCGCTCGCGGTGCCCTGGTAGTGCCGCACGGAGAACAGGAACAGCGGCATCAGAAAGAACGCCAGACAGTAGAAGAACGCCAGCGAGAAATCGGCCGTGATGGCGCCGAGAAACATACGGTTACCGAACAGCCGAAAATCGATGAGAGGTGCCGCGACCTTCCGCTCCACGAAACAGAACGCCACGATCCCGGCGGCACCCAGGCCCAGCAGCGCGAGAATTCGACCGGACGCCCAGCCCCAGGCATCCCCCAGCGTGAGCCCGAGAATCACCGCCGGAAGCGCAAAACTGATCAGCGCCAACCCGATCCAGTCCATGCGCTCGGCACCGCCCAGAACCCCGCCCTCACCTTCCGCCGCCCTCCGCACTTCCCGCACCCCTGAAAACTCCCGCCTTTCCCACTTTTCCACCCTTCCCGCCCTTCCCGCCGTCCCCGTCCTTCCCTTCCTGTCCTCCCTTTCCTTTCCTCCCCGCGATTCCCGCACCGCCGAAAAGCACATCGCCAGCCCGACGACCACCAACGGCACGTTCAGCCAGAACACCCAACGCCAGTCCAGCCACCCGACGACGAACCCGCCCAGCATCGGGCCGATCGCCAGCCCGACACCGTTGACGCCGTACAGCGCTCCGATGGCCTTGCCGCGCTGCTCCTCCGGGAAGGTGTCGGCGACCAGCGCGCCGGTGCTGGTGTACAGCACGGCGCAGGCGGCCCCCTGCACAAAACGGCAGACGATCAGCATCCGTACGTCCCCGGCGAATCCGGCCGCCAATGACGCGATACCGAAAACCGCCGTCCCGCTGTAGAGCACCCGCCGCCGCCCGTGGCGGTCGGCCAGCCGCCCCATCGTCACCATGAACATGGACAGCGCAACGACAAAGACATTGACGATCAGCTGGAGTTCGGTGACCGTCGCCCCCATGTCCCGCTGGATATCAGGGGCCGCCGTATTGACGATCGTGAGATCGATACAGCCGAGAAAACTGATGATGCTCAGCCCGGCGAAAGCCCACCGTCTCCGCCCGGAGTCTCTTCCTTTTTTGCGGTCGCCCTGCCGGACACCTGCCGCGCCCGCGGCCTCTACGACCGAACAACTCTCCACAATTCCCGCCCCTCGGGTCGCCTGTCGATACCGTCCCGCACGACGCTAGGCACGACACCGAAACCGGAGAAATAGCATTCCCGTCCGCCTCATACGCCCCGCGAATAAATCCCGGCACCGACGGAGCACCACCCACCCCGCTCCACCGGACCCACCCCCACCCATCGCAACGCTAGAAATGCAAGCCACTCGATCTAGCGTCACTCCACAAACTAGCGACGCTAGACATCGTCGTCACGGCCACCGCGCTGCTCGTCGTCGGCGAGCTGATGTCGGTCGCACGGCTCGTCCCGATCAGCTCCCGCGTCGCCCGGTGGACCCACGACAGCCTCCCGGCGGACTGGAAGCAGCAGATCGGCCGCCGGGACCGTTTCCACCATGTGCGCGTCGGCATCATCGTCGCCGCGTTCGCCCTGCCGGCCGTCGCCCTGATCTGAGGCACGGCCTCCCGCAGAGCCGAGGCGCGCCGTCGTGCGCCGCATTCCCCGTGCCCGACCGGCATCTGACGCAGCGCCTGCCGGGGGGACCGAACCCGCACGGCGCCCACGCCCGGCGGGAAAAGCGAAGCGCCTCGGCCGGAGTTTTCCGGTCGAGGCGCTGAACCGCAGGTCAGAGGCGCTGTCCTGCGAGGGATTCGGTGGGCCATCAGGGGCTCGAACCCTGAACCAATGGATTAAAAGTCCACTGCTCTGCCAATTGAGCTAATGGCCCGCAACGAGCAGCATAGCCCGAGGACGTCCCGCAGCCCGAAGGCATGGGCCATCCGGCCAATCGGCGGCGCGCCGCCGCGGTGTCCCGTGTGCCGTGAAGGCCCCGGTACGGCCGTGCCGCATGCCTTCCGCGAGTGCCTCGCTCACCGGGCTCGGGCGACCGTGCGGGCCGTCACGGGCGCTGCACAGGCGCCTCCCCCCACGCCACCACCTGTGCCAACGCGCAGGGCCCGTACGGCACTTGCACGCCGTACGGGCCCTGCGGAAGCTATGGCCGAATCTCGGCCATCACGATCTCGGCCAGCACGCTTCGGAGATCACGCTTCGGAGATCAGCCCGCTTCGCGGATCTGCGTGCTTCGGGGATCAGCGCGCTTCGGAGATCAGCCGTTGCGCTTCCAGCGCGGCTTGTCGTCGCGGCGGCCGAAGGAGCCGGCCGCGCTGCCCGAGCCGCGGTGGTCGTCCCGCCGGCCGTACGGACGGTCGCCGCGGTAGCCGCCGGAGGACGGACGGCCGCCGGAGCGGTCGTCGCGGTTGAACGGGCGGTCGCCGCCGCCGGAGCGGTAGCCGCCGGAGGCGCGCCCGCCGGAGCGGTCATCGCGGTTGAACGGACGGCTCGGACGGTCGCCGCGGTCGCGGTTGAAGCCCCGGTCGTCGCGGCGCTCGAACGACCGCCCACCGGAGCGCTCGTCGCGGCGGTCGCGGTCCCGGCCGAAGCCGCCGCGGTCGTCCCGGCGGTCGAAGGAACGGCCACCGAAGCGGTCGTCACGACGGTCACGGTCACGGTCCCGACCGAAGCCACCCCGGTCACCGCGGTCGTCCCGGCGGTCCCGCTGGAAACCGCCGCGGTCGTCGCGGCGCTCGTCACGGCGCTCGAAGGAACGGCCACCGAAGCGGTCATCACGACGGTCGCGATCCCGGTCGCGATCCCGGTCCCGGTCGCGGTCGCGTCCGAAGCCGCCGCGGTCGTCACGGCGGTCGTCACGGCGCTCGAAGGAACGGCCACCGGAGCGCTCGTCACGGCGGTCGTCGCGCCGGTCGTCCCGGCGGTCCCGGCGCTCGAAGTTGCCCCGCTCGTCACGGCGGTCGGACGACCGGCGCTCGCCGGCCGCCTGCTCCGGCACCGTCACCGCGGCCTCGGCCACCGCCTCCGCGGCAGCCTGGGCGGTCGCCGCCAGCGCCTCCGCCGGGTCCTCGCCGCGCTCGCGGGCGGCGCGGGCGGTCAGCCGGTCCGCCTCCTCGCGCAGTTCGGCGGCGCGGCGCTGCAGCCGCTCCAGCTCGCGGGTGAGCATGCCGACCTCGCGCTCCGCCTGCTTGGCGGAGTTGTTGGCCGACTCGGCCTGGACCTCGGTGAGCGAGCGCGCGCCGGTGATCCGGGCGACGTCGTCGTCGAAGGCACCGGCGCCGCCGACGATGTGGCGCGAGGCGTCCACGCCCGCGTCCTCCATCAGGCGGAAGATCTGCCGACGCTGGTGCGGCAGCGACAGCGAGACGACGGTGCCGGACTGGCCGGCGCGGGCGGTACGGCCCGAGCGGTGCAGGTAGTCCTTGTGGTCGCCGGCCGGGTCGACGTTCAGCACCAGGTCGATGCCGTCGACGTGGATACCGCGGGCGGCGACGTCGGTGGCGACCAGCGCGTTGACGTAGCCGTCCTTGAAGTCGGCGAGGACGCGGGTGCGCGCGCCCTGGGTCATGCCGCCGTGCAGCGCGTCCGCCTTCACGCCCGCCTCGACGAGCTGCTCGGCGATCCGGTCGGCGCCCAGCTGGGTGCGGACGAAGATGATCGTGCGGCCCTTGCGGGCGGCGATGGCGGCGGTGACCGGCGCCTTGTCCTTCGGCTTCACGACGAGGACGTGGTGGGTCATGGTGGTGACGTTGCCCTGGGCGCTGTCGACCTCGTGGCTGACCGGGTCGGTCAGGTAGCGCTTCACGAGCGTGGAGATCTCGTTCTCCATCGTGGCCGAGAACAGCATCCGCTGGCCGCCCTCGGGCACCTGGTCCAGCAGCTCGGTGACCTCGGGCAGGAAGCCCAGGTCGGACATCTGGTCGGCCTCGTCGAGGACCGCGACCCGGACGTCCTCCAGGGAGCAGGCACCGCGGTTGATGATGTCGCGCAGCCGGCCCGGGGTGGCGACGAGGATGTCGACGCCGCGCTCCAGGGCGTAGATCTGGTTGCCCATGGACGTACCGCCGCAGACGACCTTCATCTTCAGGCCGAGGACGTCGCCGTACGGCTGGAGGGCGTCCGCGACCTGCATCGCGAGCTCACGGGTCGGGGTGAGGATGACCGCGCGCGGCTTCTTCTTGTCGGTCTGGCCGCCGGCCAGCCGGGCCAGGGTCGGCAGACCGAAGGAGAGGGTCTTGCCGGAGCCGGTGCGACCGCGGCCGAGGATGTCCTTGCCGGCCAAGGCGTCCGGGATGGTCGCGGCCTGGATCGGGAACGGGGTGGTGACACCGTTCTGCGCGAGCTTGCGGACGACGCCCTCGGGGAGCCCGAGGTCCGCGAACGTCACGGTGTCGGCGCCGGCGGCAGCCGTCGCGGGCTCTGCGGATTCGGCGACCTCGGGAGCCGGCTGCTCGTCGAACGCGGGCAGGGCGGACTGGTCAGTGGAAATGGACATGCGAAATGCGAAACCTTCCGGAGTCTCGGCACGCGCCCACAACTCCGTGTGATTTCGCAAAGACCGCCTCTATGCGGTCAGCCACGGCAAGGGAGAGAACGCGCCACGCGGCGCGCTTCTTTTCTGGCGCCGGGCAAATGGGATCAAACGATCTACCACCATACGCACCCTGCCCCCCGGAAGGCAAATGGCCTCCCGGCCACCCGCTCCGCGCACCCTCCCCACCCCCTGACCAACGCCCCCGTAGGCCCCCGTATGCCCCGGACCCCACCCGTTCTCAGGTGTCCCACTCCACCTGCGGCGCCGACAACGACGGTGCCGAGGCCGACGAGGACGAGTGCGCCCCGTGCGAGGACGACGAGGAGGCGCCCGAGGACATCGGGGACTCGGGCGACGGCCCGGACGCCTGGGTGCTGCTGGGCGACTGGGAGCCACGCGGAGGCCCGGACGGCCGCCCGCTCGGCACACCGGCGCTCGGCGAGGCCGGCGCGGACGGCCGGTCGGAGCGGGACGGCGACGGCTGCGCGGGTGCCGACGCGCCGCCCCGGCCGCCGGACCCGCCGTGCCCCGCCCCCGCACCGGGCTGGGGCCCGGACGGCTTGGCCGGCTGCTCGGGCTCCGCCGGCGCGGCCGGTGACGACGAGGGCTGCGCCCCCGCCGACGGCCCGCCCCCGTCCTCGCGGCCCGCGGCCGGGTCGCCGCCCGCCGGACGCCCGGGGCCGTGTCCCGTCCGCCGCGACCCGTTGCCGCGCCCGTCGGCGGCGAGCCCGCCGGGGCTGGGCTTAGCGCCCTTCGCGTCGCCGTGCCGCGCGGCGCTGCCCGACGGCTTCGGGTGGCCGGGCTCGCTGACGCTCATGCAGCCGGCCAGCGAGGCGGCGAGCGCGGAGACGGCCACCGCCGCGGCGGCGACCCGCGCCAGCGGACGCCCGGACTGCGGCGCGGAGCGCGCGGCCGGGCGGCCGACGCGCTCCGCGGCCGGCCGTGACGGGAGCAATGGGGGGCGGGCTGGCATCGGGCGCACGGCGGGACCTCCGGATCCGGGGCGCAGGGACGGCGGCGACGGACGCCCTGCCCAACTCCCGCCCCCCGCTTGAGGACACGCGCACCACCCGCCCGATCGCACCGGCCCGGCCGGCGGCTGCGGTCAGCCGTACCCCAGTGCGTGCAGCCGCTCGTCGTCGATCCCGAAGTGGTGCGCCACCTCGTGAACGACCGTCACCTCCGTCTCGGCGACCACGTCCTCCTTGCTGGCGCACATCCGCAGCGTCGGCCCGCGGTAGATGGTGATCCGGTCCGGCAGGACGCCCGCGTACCACTCCCCGCGGTCGGTCAGCGGCGTCCCCTCGTACAGGCCGAGCAGTTCGGGGTCGCCGCCCGGGGGCTCGTCCTCGACGAAGACCGCCACGTTGTCCATCAGCCGGGTCAGCTCCGGCGGGATCCGGTCCAGCGCCTCGGCGACCAGTTCCTCGAACTCCTCGCGCGTCATTTCCAGCACACCACCATTCTCCGCCCGCGGGCCCCGCGGCCCGCTCCGCAACCGATCGTCCGGGACCGGCCGCCGGCCCGCAGCCCAAGCGGAGCCGGAACGTCCCGCATAACGGGCGGGCGCCGCGGGCATACGGGGCCAATGGCCCGCGCAGCGCGCTCCCGGACATCGCATCCCGACCCGCCACACCGGCCGCACCCCCGGCTACCGCGCCCCCGTCGCCCCGGCATCCGCACACCGTCCGTACGGCATCTGCCCGCAGCCGTACGGGGCCTGCCCGCCACCGTCCGCCGCCACTACCGATCGCGTCGTACGCCACCCGCTGTCTCGCTCGCCCCGCCCGCGCGCCCGTACGCCCGCGCCCTCGGCCTGGCGGCCGTCGCCGTGCTCGGGGCCTGGCTGGGGCTGCTCGTCATCGGGAGCGTCCAGGCCCCGGTCGGCCCGATGGACACCACCATGGCTCTACGGCCCTCCCTGGCCGGCGGCACCCGGATCACCGTCCCGCCACTGGGCGACCTGGAACTGGACAGCCACTACGCCCCCGTCCGCCTCGATGTCGACGTCGACCGGCTGGACCCGGCCCGCTCCACGGAGCTGGTCGAACATCCCGAGCGATTCGCCGGCCTCCAGGACCAGGTCACCCGTGACGTCCTCCGCGGCACCGCGGGCCTCGCCGTGGCCTCCTGCGTGGCGGTGGCCTCCGGCGCCACCGCACTGGGCCTGGTCGTCTACCGCCGCCCGCGCCGCGCGCTGGCCGCCGGCGGCCTGGCGCTCGCCCTGCTCACCGCCTCCGGCGCCGCCGCCTACGCCACCTGGAACCCCGAGTCCGTACTGGAGCCACGCTTCTCCGGACTGCTCTCCTCGGCGCCGTCCGTCGTCGGCAACGCCCGCAGCATCGTCAGCGAATTCAACGTCTACCAAAAGGAGTTGGCCCGCCTGGTCACCAACGTCACCAAGCTCTACGACGCCGCCTCGACGCTGCCCGCGTACCAGCCGGACCCCACCACCATCCGCGTCCTGCACGTCTCCGACATCCACCTCAACCCGGCCGGTTGGCACATCATCGCCTCCCTGGTGAAGCAGTACCGGATCAACGTGATCATCGACACCGGCGACACCATGGACCACGGCTCGGCCGCCGAGAACCACTTCCTGGATCCCGTCTCCACCTTGGGCGCGCCCTACGTCTGGGTGCGCGGCAACCACGACTCGCGCGTCACCCAGCGGTACCTGACCGGCCGCAAGCACGTCATCGTCCTCGACAACGGGCAGGTCACCCAGGTGGCCGGGGTCCGCATCGCGGGCGTCGGCGACCCGCAGTTCACCCCGGACCGCTCCATAGTGGCGGCCGGCGACGCCGCCGAACGCAGCGCCGGCGGGCGGCTCGCCGACGCGCTGCGCACCCAGCGGCTGGCCGGCACCCCCGTCGACATCGCGCTCGCCCACAACCCGGCCGCGGTGACCGAGGTGGACGGCCTGGCCCCGCTGGCGCTCGCGGGCCACATCCACAAGCGCGCGATCAGCACCCTCCCCCGGGGCACCCGGCTGATGGTCGAGGGCTCCACGGGCGGCGGCGGGCTGCGCGCCGTGCAGAACCGGCAGCCCGCGCCCGTAGAGGCGTCGGTGCTCTATCTGGACCGCGCCACCAAGCGGCTCCAGGCGTGGGACGAGATCACGCTGGGCGGGCTGGGCCTGTCCAGCGCCGAGGTCAGCCGCCACCTCCCGAGCGAGAACCAGCCCGGCGCCACGCCCACCCCGTCGTCGAGCCGCTCCGCCGGCCCCTCTCCGGGGGCGGCCGGAAGCCCTTCCGGCGAGCCCCGGTAAACCGTTTTGGCGAACGGTCCTCCCATCCCATATGCTTCTCACGTCCCCGACGGCGCCGGTAACGACGCCAAGGTGGGCCATCAGCCCTCATCGTCTAGTGGCCCAGGACGCCGCCCTTTCAAGGCGGTAGCACGGGTTCGAATCCCGTTGGGGGCACGCATCATCGTGTGCGAGACTGGTTCACGCCGCTCGCACAATGCAAGGTCCTGTGGAGCAGTTTGGAGTGCTCGCCACCCTGTCAAGGTGGAGGCCGCGGGTTCAAATCCCGTCAGGACCGCTGCGGCTGGGTAGCTCAGTTGGTACGAGCGATCGCCTGAAAAGCGATAGGTCGCCGGTTCGACCCCGGCCCCAGCCACACCCCTTGGAGAAGGCCCCGGTTCACCGAATCGGGGCCTTTCCCGTGTCCGGGAAGGGACCCCGCGTCAGCCGTCCGCCGCATGCGCCGGCGCGAGGTCGCGGCCACCCGGGTGGCGGTGCCGCCAGACCCAGAAGACCGTGCAGGCGAGCGCCGACCAGCCGGCGAGCACCAGGAACGGGAAGAGGTGCTGGTGGCCGCGGAAGTAGACCGCGGTGTGCTGGGCGTTGACCGACGCCCCCGGGGGCAGCCAGCGGCCGATGGAGCCGAGCACGGAGGGGAGCAGCGGCCAGGAGACCGCGCCGCCGGAGGAGGGGTTGCCCAGCAGGACCATCAGGCCCCAGGTGGGGATCATCGCCCAGCGGCCGATCAGGGTGTTGAACATCGTGAAGACCATGCCGGACGTGAACATGGTCAGCGCGAGGATCAGCCAGGACTCGACGAACGGGAGCCGCAGCGCGCCCAGCCACCAGTCGGCCACCGCCGCGATGGCGAAGGCGCCGAGCAGGGCGTAGGCGAGGGTGCAACAGATCCGCTCGGCCGGGTTGAGGGCGCGGGCGTGCACGCTGAGCTGGATGGCGCCGACGAAGCCGATGATCACGGCGGCCAGCGAGATGTAGAAGAGCGCGAGCCCGCGCGGATCGCCTTTCTGGAGCGGCTTGACGTCCTGGACCAGGACCTCCACGCCGGTCGCCCGGCCGACCTGGGCGCCCGCCTGGCTCAGCAGCTGCGCCACCGACGCACCCGAGGCGCCGGACACGTCCAGTTCCATACCGCGGCCGTGCGCCCGCAGGACGGCGAACTCGCGCTGCTCGTCGACGGCGTCGCGCGCCTCCTCGTAGGTGGCGTACCGGGTCAGCCGGAGCGAGGCGTTGAGGGCCTTCTCCATGCCGAGGACGAACGCCTTCTCCTGCGGGGCGACCGGGGTGGCGGGCGTGGCGACGACGGCGGTGGGGATGTGCCGCGGGGTCGGGTTGGCCATGGTGTAGGTGTACGAGCCGGCGAAGAGGCCGGCCGCCGCGGCGAGGATGAGGACCAGGACGGACGCCGGGAAGAACGGCGATCTCTTGAAGGCGGCCCATCTCTCCGCGGGGGTCGGGCGCCGTCCGTGTGCGCCGTGCGGAACGGATGCACCTTCATGATCAAACATATGAACACGCTAAAGCACCGATGACGGACATACCCGCCCCGACCTCCTGGCCCTGCCGCTGCCCGGTCCGCGATCCGGTCGCGGCCGTCAAATGGTTCGCCAGTCGTTTGCGCGAGGTGAGATCCTGGGGGACGTATGTCCAGTCAGCCTGCCTCCGCCCTGCCCGACGGCGCCGCATCCACGCTGCCCGCGCTGCTGAAGCGACTGCCCGAGCTGATGCTGCGCGATCAGCAGCGGCTGGGACGCCGGCTCGACGGCGCGCGCCGGATCCGCAAGCCCGAGGCCCGTGCCGCCGTGCTCACCGAGATCGCCGGCGGCATCGACGAGGCCGAGCTGCGGGTCGAGGCGCGGCGCGCCGCGATGCCGGAGGTCAGTTACCCGGCAGAGCTCCCGGTCAGCCAGAAGAAGGACGAGATCCTGGCCGCGATCCGGGACCACCAGGTCGTGATCGTCGCGGGCGAGACCGGCTCCGGCAAGACGACGCAGATCCCCAAGATCTGCCTGGAGCTCGGCCGCGGCGTCCAGGGCCTGATCGGGCACACCCAGCCGCGCCGGATCGCGGCCCGTACGGTCGCCGAGCGGGTGGCCGAGGAGCTGAAGACCCCGCTGGGCGAGAGCGTCGGCTGGAAGGTCCGCTTCACCGACCAGGTCGGCGACGACACCCTGGTCAAGCTGATGACCGACGGCATCCTGCTCGCCGAGATCCAGACGGACCGCGAGCTGCGCCAGTACGACACGATCATCATCGACGAGGCGCACGAGCGCAGCCTCAACATCGACTTCATCCTCGGGTATCTGGCGCAACTGCTGCCCAAGCGCCCGGACCTGAAGGTGGTCATCACCTCCGCGACCATCGACCCCGAGCGGTTCTCCCGGCATTTCGGGGACGCACCGATCGTCGAGGTCTCCGGGCGCACGTATCCGGTGGAGGTGCGCTACCGCCCGCTACTTGAGGAGGGCGGCCAGAGTGCATCTGATTTCAGGGACGCCGACCGCGACCAGATCACCGCGATCTGCGACGCGGTGGACGAACTGCGCAGCGAGGGGCCCGGCGACATCCTGGTCTTCCTCTCCGGCGAGCGCGAGATCCGGGACACCGCGGACGCGCTCAACAAGAAGAACCTGCCGGCGACGGAGGTGCTGCCCCTGTATGCCCGGCTCTCGCACGCCGAGCAGCACCGCGTCTTCCAGCGCCATACGGGCAGACGGATCGTGCTGGCCACGAACGTCGCCGAGACCTCGCTGACCGTCCCGGGCATCAAGTACGTCATCGACCCCGGCATGGCCCGCATCTCCCGCTACAGCTTCCGTACGAAGGTGCAGCGGCTGCCCATCGAGCCGGTCTCGCAGGCCAGCGCCAACCAGCGCAAGGGCCGCTGCGGCCGGACCAGCGACGGCATCTGCATCCGCCTCTATTCCGAGGACGACTTCCTCACCCGCCCGGAGTTCACCGACGCCGAGATCCTCCGGACGAACCTGGCCTCCGTCATCCTCCAGATGACCGCGGCCGGCCTCGGTGACATCGAGAAGTTCCCGTTCATCGACCCGCCGGACCGCCGCAACATCAAGGACGGTGTCGACCTGCTGAGCGAGCTGGGCGCGCTCGACCTCAGGCAGAAGGACCTCAGGAAGCGGCTGACCCCGCTGGGCCGCCAGCTCTCCCAGCTGCCGGTGGACCCGCGGCTGGCCCGGATGGTGCTGGAGGCGGACCGCAACGGCTGCGTCCGCGAGGTCATGGTCATCGCGGCGGCGCTGTCCATCCAGGATCCGCGCGAGCGGCCGTCGGACAAGCAGCAGCAGGCCGACCAGCAGCACGCCCGGTTCAAGGACGAGACGTCCGACTTCCTGGCGTTCCTCAACCTCTGGCGCTATGTGCGCGAACAGCAGAAGGCGCTGTCGTCGTCCGCGTTCCGCCGGATGTGCCGCACGGAGTTCCTCAACTACCTCCGCATACGCGAGTGGCAGGACATCTACTCCCAGCTCCGTACGGTCGCCAAGGGCATGGGCATCCACCTGTCGGAGCAGGACGCGGCACCGGACCGCGTCCACATCTCCCTCCTGTCCGGTTTGCTTTCGCATATCGGACTCAAGAACGCAGGGCAGGAAGGCGGGAGAGAAGGGGCCGCCAAGAACGAGTACCTGGGCGCCCGCAGCGCCAAGTTCGCGATCTTCCCCGGCTCCGCCCTCTTCAAGAAGCCCCCGCGCTGGGTGATGTCCGCGGAGCTGGTCGAGACCTCCCGGCTGTGGGCGCGGGTGAACGCCCGGATCGAGCCGGAATGGCTCGAACCGCTGGCCCAGCACCTGGTGAAGCGCACCTACAGCGAGCCCCACTGGGAGCAGAAGATGGCCGCGGTGATGGCGTACGAGCGGGTCACGCTCTACGGCGTCCCGATCGTCGCCCAGCGCAAGGTCAACTACGGGCGGATCGACCCCGAGGTCTCCCGCGACCTGTTCATCCGGCACGCCCTGGTGGAGGGCGACTGGCGCACCCACCACCAGTTCTTCCATGACAACCGCAAACTGCTCGGCGAGGTCGAGGAGTTGGAGCACCGCGCCCGGCGCCGCGACATCCTCGTGGACGACGAGACGCTCTTCGACTTCTACGACCAGCGGATCCCGGCGGACGTGGTCTCCGGCGCGCACTTCGACTCCTGGTGGAAGAAGAAGCGCGGCGAAGAGCCCGAACTGCTCAATTTCGAGCACTCGATGCTCATCAACGAATCCGCCGAGGCCGTCACCAAGGACGACTACCCGGATTCCTGGCGCCAGGGCAAGCTGAAGTTCAAGGTCACCTACCAGTTCGAGCCGGGCGCGGACGCGGACGGCGTGACCGTCCACATCCCGCTCCAGGTCCTCAACCAGGTCTCCTCCGAGGGCTTCGACTGGCAGATCCCCGGCCTGCGCGAGCAGCTGGTGACGGAGCTGATCCGCTCGCTGCCCAAGCCGATCCGCCGCAACTACGTCCCGGCGCCGAACTTCGCCGCCCGTTTCCTGGACACCACCGTCCCCCTCCAGGGCGCCCTGACCTCCTCCCTGGCGGCCGGGCTCCAGCGAATGGTCGGCGTCCCTGTCGAGGCGGCGGACTTCGACACCGCCAGGATCCCCGACCACCTCAAGATCACCTTCCGGGTGGTCGACGAGCGGCGCCACAAGCTCGCCGAGGCCAAGGACCTCGAAGCGCTGCGGCTCCAGCTCAAGCCGAAGACCCGGGCGGCGATCTCCAGGGCCTTCGAGCAGGCCGCCGAACGGCCCGCCAGGGACGGCAAGGGCGGCCGGGGCGACGGCCCGCTGGCCGGCCTGGAGCAGCGCACCGGCCTGACGTCCTGGACGATCGGCACGCTGCCGCGCACCTTCGAGACCCGGCGCGCGGGCCAGCCCCTCAAGGCGTACCCGGCGCTGGTCGACGAGGGCACCAGCGTCGCCGTGCGCCTCTTCGACACCGAGGCCGAGCAGCTGACCGCCATGTGGGCCGGCACCCGCCGGCTCATCCTGCTCAACATCCCGTCCAACCCCGCCAAGTTCGCCCAGGACAGGCTGAGCAACCAGCAGAAGCTCGCGCTGTCCCGTAATCCGCACGGTTCCATCGCGGCGCTCTTCGAGGACTGCGTGACCGCCGCCGCGGACCGGCTGATCGCGGCGCGGGGCGGCCCGGCGTGGGACGAGGAGTCCTTCCGCAAGCTGTACGACGCGGTGCGCGCCGACCTGGTCGACGCGACGCTGAAGACCATCTGGCAGGTCCAGGAGGTGCTGGCCGCCTGGCAGGCGTGCGAGCGCCGGCTGAAGGCGACCACGTTCCCGTCGCTGCTGACGTCGCTGGCGGACGTCAAGGAGCAGCTGGCGGAGCTGATCAAGCCGGGCTTCGTGACCGCGCACGGAGCCAAGCGGCTGCCGGACCTGATGCGCTACCTGGTGGCCGCCGACCGCCGCCTGACGCAGCTGCCCACCAACGCCGAGCGGGACCGCACCCGTATGGCCAAGGTGAAGGAGATGCAGGACGAATACGCCTGGCTGCTGGAGCAGTTCCCCCCGGGCCGCCCGGTGCCGGCCGCGGCCCGGGAGATCCGCTGGATGATCGAGGAGCTGCGGGTCAGTTACTTCGCGCACGCCCTGGGGACCGCGTACCCGATCTCCGACAAGCGCATCGTGAAGGCGGTGGACGCGGCGGCGCCGTAGCCTCCGGGCGGGCACCGGGATCGAGTTCGACCGCACCCCCTGACCTGCTGTACAGTCTTGTTCCGCAGCCCGCCGCAAGCGGAAAGCGAAACGCAAGGTCCTGTGGAGCAGTTTGGAGTGCTCGCCACCCTGTCAAGGTGGAGGCCGCGGGTTCAAATCCCGTCAGGACCGCTTTTTCACGGCCCGCATCCCTCTCGGATGCGGGCCGTTGTGCTGTCCGGACCGGCCCGCGGCGCGGTACGGTGCGCATCACACACCACCCGCGGTCCGCCCCGGCGGGCACCGCGATCCTCCCGGCCGCACGCTCCCCGCGTCCATCTCCCCCGGGCCGTCCGCCCTGTGGCCCGAAGGTCCCGTCCGATCCCGGCCGGCGGCGACGGGCGTCTTGACGGCGGCACCTGCCGCCGGTACTCACAGAGGAAGGCGTGGGGGCCGGGGAGGTGGCGTGCGATGACTGCTGCGGTACGACACGAGACCAGGGCGCTGTTGCGTGCCCATCTGTCGGCGGCCCTCGCCTACGGCTCCCGCCATCTGACCCGGCACTGCCCGGTCTGCCATCAGCTGCTGCGGCTCGCCATGGAGCCGCACGCGGCCCTCTCCGGGGCCGACGCGCCCCCGCCCGCCTCCGCCCCCCCCCCGGCCGCCTGCGAGCCGCCGGCGGAGGACGAAAGTCCCGCCGACCGGTGACCAAGGGCGCCTGCGCCCACCGGCGGCGCGGTGGAAGGCTGTTGATGTGGTGACGGTGAAGCGCCCCTTACCGCAGGGGACGTATGCCCTTCAAGGACCGCGCGATGTGACGGGAGTCACCGAACAAGTTTCGCGCGACAGGGAACTTACCGCCCGCCCACAACCGGTCAATTTAATATGTGCAATTGCACTCCTCGTCGAGTACTCCGAAACAGACCCGCCAGGTCCACACTGACGGCCCCCCTCAGGGCCCCTGAACGGGTCGTGACGCCCCCGCCGGAGTCGACCGGCGCCAGGGCGCCCCGAGCGCCGCGAGCGGCCCTGGAACGGCCGCACACAAAAGAGATCGCGCTGGACCCGGCGGAGTCCAGCGCGATCGATGACGTACCCAGATGGAACGGGTGTGGGCCTGTTGGGGCAGGCGCCGCGTCGTAAAGAGCTCTATGGAGCGGGGTGAAGCAGGTGAAGCATGTGGTGCCAAAGCGGGCGTTTCCGGGTTGGGGGGCCCGAAAACGGCCTGGTTATGCGGTTGTTCAGGACTCGCTGCGCTGCTGCGGGATACCCGCGAGCAGCGCGCGGACCTCAGCCTCGCGGTAACGCCGGTGCCCTCCGAGCGTACGGATGGACGTGAGCTTGCCTGCCTTGGCCCAGCGGGTCACCGTCTTCGGGTCCACGCGGAACATCGTGGCGACCTCGGCGGGGGTAAGCAGCGGCTCGGCGTCAGGGGTGCGAGCGGTCATGAGCGGCCTCCTCGGGAGAACCGAACCATCACGGTTCTTTCCTCTAAATTCTGCACCTTGACCCACGTTGCCCGAAATGGCAGACGCGGGCCGAGTCGGTTATAGGACGAACGGCTTGTCCTCGGCACTACAACTACACCATCTGTCCAGCCACGTCGGCCAAACCGATGGAATTGCCCTCTCAGGTGTTCAACCTTGGCGGATGCCGATGGACCGTGCCATAGCGGACAGTCACACCCCCGTGACGAACAGTCACAACGTGACCAGCCACCACGAGACCCCTCAAGGAGCGCAATACCGAACTATCCGCCCTTAGTTGGACGGAAGGAGCCCGAGTCAGGCTCCTTGTCCTATTTTGGCACGAGGGTACGCCTTAGGAGCAAGACCCGAAGTCAGTGCTTTAGGTCACGCTTGAGGCAATAGCCCGGATCGGGACCTACGTCCCGTACGTCCTGACCACCGGGATGCCGCACCCGGCAACTCCGCGTCGGGCACCGGGCATTCAGCTGGAGAACTGACGTTCGCGCACCGCGCGCCACCGCTGCGAGAGCTTCTCGTACGCGACGCCGGCCCGCTCGCCGTCCCCCTCGCGCAGCGCCGCCAGCCCCTCCGCCACCTCGGCGGCGGAGCGGTCCTCGGCGAGCTGCCCTTCGGGCACCGCGTGCACCAGCCCTCCGTAGTCCAGCTCCACGAGCGAACGCGGATGGAATTCTTCGAGCCAGCGCCCCACATCTACCAGGCCGTCGATGAGCGGCCCCTCTTCCAGGGCGTCCCGAAGCGTACGCAACCCGCGCGCGACGCGGCGCCGCGCCTGCACCATCGGCGTCCGGTAACGCAGCAGGGGCGCCTGCTCACCCTCCGTGTACTCGCGCTCGCCGTCCTCGAAGAGGACGAACCAGCGGACCGGGACGTGCCAGGTCGCCGCCCGGATCCACGGCCGGGCGTCCGGATTGCGCTCCCGCCACCGCTCGTAGTCGGTGGCCGCCTGGCGGCGCACCACCGGGGGCAGCGCCGCGTCCAGCACCGCGGCCGGCAGCAGCTCCTCCAGGGACTCCAGGGCCTGCCAGCCGCGCAGCCGGGTGCGCCAGGGGCACACATAGGTCACCTCGTTCACCACGGCGACGAACGCGTCGGCGCTCTCGTGGACCGGCACCGGGACCGGTGGGGTCGGCAGCAGATCGGCCAGCGCCCGGCGCTGCTCGTCGACGGCCGTGGGCATGTCGTCGCGCTTGGCGTAGCGCGCCCAGTAGGAGCGCTCCGGCTCGGGGAACGCGGCCAGCGGTTCGTAGACCCGCAGATACGCCACATACGGGACCCGTACCGACGACGCCAAGGCCACGCCCGCTCCTTCAAAGGAAAGTCCACCGCCCGGAGTTGCCTACCCCCGCCCGGTCTGGATACGGCAGATCGTCCCATGCCCGTCCCCCGGGAGAGGGTGATCCCCGGTACCTGGCGGATCAACGCGCCCTCCAGGTCTTACGCTCGTTTCAACCGGCCCTCCCCACCCGCAGGAGGGCGTCCTCCGCGACATATGGGAGTCACGACCGTGACTGACGTACGTCCTGCCTTCGCAGGCGCCGAGAGCGGCGTGCTGCAGACCCTGTTCCGCACGGAGCAGGGCGGCCACGAGCAAGTCGTTCTCTGCCAGGACCGGGCGAGCGGCCTCAAGGCCGTGATCGCCATCCACAGCACCGCGCTGGGCCCCGCCCTCGGCGGCACCCGCTTCCATGCCTACGCCTCCGAGGAGGAGGCCGTGCTGGACGCTCTGAACCTGTCGCGCGGCATGTCCTACAAGAACGCCCTGGCCGGGCTGGACCACGGCGGCGGCAAGGCGGTGATCATCGGCGATCCCGATCTGATCAAGACCGAGGAACTGCTGCTCGCCTACGGCCGGTTCGTGGCCTCCCTCGGGGGCCGCTACGTCACCGCCTGCGACGTCGGCACGTACGTGGCCGATATGGACGTGGTCGCCCGCACCAACAAGTGGACCACCGGCCGCTCCCCGGAGAACGGCGGCGCCGGCGACTCCTCCGTGCTGACCGCCTACGGCGTGTTCCAGGGCATGCGGGCCTCGGCCCAGCACCTGTGGGGCGATCCGACGCTGCGGGACCGCAAGGTCGGCATCGCGGGCGTCGGCAAGGTGGGCCACCATCTGGTCGAGCACCTCCTCCAGGACGGCGCCGAGGTCGTGATCACGGACGTCCGCGCCGAGTCGGTGGACCGGATCCTCGCCCGGCACCCCCGGGTGACCGCCGTCGCGGACACCGAGGCGCTGATCCGCACCGAGGGCCTGGACGTGTACGCGCCCTGTGCGCTGGGCGGCGCGCTCAGCGACGACTCGGTGCCGGTGCTGACCGCCAAGGTGGTCTGCGGCGCGGCCAACAACCAGCTGGCGCACCCGGGCGTGGAGAAGGACCTCTCGGACCGCGGGATCCTCTACGCCCCGGACTACGTCGTGAACGCCGGCGGCGTCATCCAGGTGGCCGACGAGCTGCACGGCTTCGACTTCGACCGCTGCAAGGCGAAGGCCGCGAAGATCTTCGACACCACGCTGTCAATATTCGCTCGTGCGAAGTCCGAGGGCATCCCGCCGGCCGAGGCGGCCGACCGGCTCGCCGAGCAGCGGATGGCCGAGGCGCGGACGGCGGGGGGCCCGCGCGCCTGATGGCCGCACCGCCGTCCAGGGGACGGCCCACGGCGGTCCAGGTGGCCGAAATCACACCTTGCGCGGCCCGTCACGGGCGGCGGGGGAGACATCCCTCACCACCCGTCGGCGGGTCGCCGTACAGGACAGGTTAAAATCGCAGTTGACCAGCGTGGAAAGGGCGCCTCGCCGGTCGTGCGGAGCGGTGGGTGATGCGGGCGACGTACCGTATGGCCGCGGAAGCAGGTACCGTTAAAGCCCTACGAGCCGGTCTCTCTGTCGAGAGCCCGCTCTGAATCATGAACGCGTGTCAAGACTCTGGGGCCATCGAGCCCCGTCATTGAGGGGGTCGACCCATGGGGCGCGGCCGGGCCAAGGCCAAGCAGACAAAGGTCGCCCGCCAGCTGAAGTACAGCAGCGGTGGGACGGATCTCTCACGACTGGCCGACGAGCTGGGTGCAACGCAGTCGAACCAGCAGCCTCCGAACGGAGAGCCGTTCGAGGATGACGAGGACGACGACCCGTACGCACGGTACGCAGACCGGTACAACACCGATGACGACGAGGACGAGGGCAACTCGACCAACCAGCGTCGTCGCGCTTGACACTCTGCGCGCTCGCGGCATTCATAACACCATCGCGGACCCGGTCCTGGGCAGTGCCCGGACCGGGTTCTGTGCTGCCCTGGTGACCGCCGGCGCGGCGGCCCCAGGGCTCGGCTGACTCAGGCCGCGTAGTCACCGGTGAGGGTCACTGCCTCGGTGTGGCCGCCGCGCTCGACGATCTCACCGCCGACCCAGGCGTCCACGCCGCGGTCGGCGAGGGTGGTCAGGGCGACGTCCACCGACTCCTGGGGCACGACGGCGACCATGCCGACGCCCATGTTCAGGGTCTTCTCCAGTTCCGGGCGCGCCACCGCGCCGGCCGAGCCCACCAGGTCGAAGATCGCGCCCGGGGTCCAGGTGGAACGGTCGACGGTGGCGTGCAGCCCGTCCGGGATCACCCGGGCCAGGTTGTTGGCCAGCCCGCCACCGGTGATGTGCGAGAACGCGTGCACCTCGGTCGTCCGGGTCAGCGCCAGACAGTCCAACGAGTAGATCTTGGTGGGCTCCAGCAGCTCCTCACCGAGGGTGCGGCCCAGCTCCGCCACCTCCCGCTCCAGGGCCATACCGGCCCGGTCGAAGAGCACGTGGCGTACCAGCGAGTACCCGTTCGAGTGAAGTCCGGAGGAGGCCATCGCGATCACCGCGTCACCCGTACGGATACGATCCGCGCCCAGCAGCCGGTCGGCCTCGACCACGCCCGTACCGGCACCGGCGATGTCGAAGTCGTCCGCGCCCAGCAGCCCCGGGTGCTCGGCGGTCTCACCGCCGACCAGCGCGCAGCCGGCCAGCACACAGCCCTCCGCGATGCCCTTGACGATCGCCGCGACCCGCTCCGGGTAGACCTTGCCGACGCAGATGTAGTCGGTCATGAACAGCGGCTCGGCACCGCAGACCACCAGGTCGTCGACGACCATGCCGACCAGGTCGTGGCCGACGGTGTCGTAGACGCCCATCCGGCGGGCGATGTCGACCTTCGTCCCGACGCCGTCGGTGGCCGAGGCCAGCAGCGGACGCTCGTAGCGCTTGAGCACGGAGGCGTCGAAGAGGCCGGCGAAACCGCCCAGCCCGCCGACGACCTCCGGGCGGGTGGCCTTCGACACCCACTCCTTCATGAGATCCACGGCACGGTCGCCGGCTTCGATGTCGACGCCCGCGGACGCATAGCTGGCACCGGTGGAATCAGCGGACATGGCTGAGAACTTTCGTTTGGGTGGGTACGAGCACTACGGGCGACGCAGCGCGTCGGCGCCGCCGACCCCGGCCGTGAGCGTCCGGAGGCCGTCCACGTCGGAGGTGGACGGGGCCGCGGTCTCCGACTCCAGGAGGTGCTTGCCCAGCAGCTCCGGGTCGGGCAGCTCCATCGGGTATTCACCGTCGAAGCAGGCGCGGCACAGCTTCGGCTTGTCGATCGTGGTCGCCTCGATCATCCCGTCAATGGAGATGTACGCCAGCGAATCGGCGCCCAGCGACTTGCCGATCTCCTCGACGCTCAGCCCGTTGGCGATCAGCTCCGCGCGGGTGGCGAAGTCGATGCCGAAGAAGCACGGCCACTTGATCGGCGGGGACGAGATCCGGATGTGGACCTCGGTGGCGCCGGCCTCGCGCAGCATCCGGACCAGCGCGCGCTGGGTGTTGCCGCGGACGATCGAGTCGTCGACGACCACCAGGCGCTTGCCGCGGATGACTTCCTTGAGCGGGTTGAGCTTGAGCCGGATACCGAGCTGGCGGATGGTCTGCGAGGGCTGGATGAAGGTCCGGCCCACGTAGGAGTTCTTGACCAGGCCGGAGCCGTAGGGGATGCCGCTGGCCTCGGCGTAGCCGACGGCGGCGGGGGTCCCGGACTCCGGGGTCGCTATCACCAGGTCCGCATCGGCGGGCGCCTCGGCGGCCAGCTTGCGGCCCATCTCCACCCGCGAGAGATAGACGTTGCGGCCGGCGATGTCGGTGTCCGGGCGGGCGAGGTAGACGTACTCGAAGACGCAGCCCTTGGGGCGGGCCTCGGCGAAGCGCGAGCTGCGCAGGCCGTTCTCGTCGATGGCGACCAGCTCACCGGGCTCGATCTCCCGGATGAAGCTGGCGCCGACGATGTCCAGGGCGGCCGTCTCGGAGGCCACCACCCAGCCGCGCTCCAGGCGGCCGAGGACCAGCGGGCGGATGCCCTGCGGGTCGCGGGCGGCGTAGAGCGTGTGCTCGTCCATGAAGCAGAGCGAGAAGGCGCCCTTGACCTTCGGCAGGACGCGCGGCGCGGCCTCCTCGACGGTCAGCGGCTTGCCCTCCTCGTCGACCTGGCCGGCGAGCAGCGCGGTCACCAGGTCGGTGTCGTTGGTGGCCGCGACCTGGGTCGCACGGCCGCCGTCCCGGGGCAGTGCGGCGACCAGTTCGGCCAGCTCGGCGGTGTTGACCAGGTTGCCGTTGTGGCCGAGCGCGATCGAGCCGTGCGCGGTGGCACGGAACGTCGGCTGGGCGTTCTCCCACACCGAGGCACCGGTGGTGGAGTAGCGGGCATGGCCCACGGCGATGTGGCCCTGGAGGGAACCGAGCGAGGTCTCGTCGAAGACCTGGGAAACCAGGCCCATGTCCTTGAAAACGAGGATCTGGGAGCCGTTGCTCACCGCGATGCCCGCGGACTCCTGTCCACGGTGCTGCAGCGCGTACAGCCCGAAATAGGTGAGTTTGGCGACCTCTTCACCCGGAGCCCAGACACCGAAGACGCCGCATGCGTCCTGGGGGCCCTTCTCGCCGGGGAGCAGGTCGTGGTTGAGTCGTCCGTCACCACGTGGCACGTCCCAGAGTCTAGGGCAGGTCGCGCATTCATCCGAACCGGGGATGGACGCGAGGCTGGAGGACCGCATGAACGGCTCGTTGCGCACGCTTGACGCGCACACGTCCTCCCGGCCGCGCACTCCGTCCCCTCGAACCCCGCGAACCCTTGGCGCGTCTGGCCTCTCACCAGGTGCGCCGCGGCTCCCGGCGTCCCGTACGGCACCGCCGCGCCCACCCCGGTCGCGTGGCCGGCACCTCCTCCCCTCCCCCCTCAAGGACAGGCGGTGCTCCCCTCGCCCGCACCCGCCCCACCACCCCTGAGCTGTGCTTTCGTGCGGTTTCCGCCATCCCAGACGGGACGACTTGAAGGCGTATGCACTCTATGCCGGTTTTGCTTTCCGGACGGTCGGTGTGAGATGCGCGACGCCCGCACGCGACCGCCGGACCGGGCGCCGGACCGGCTCAGCTCATGACCGGCAGAATGCCGCTGATATCCGCGCGCTCGCCACTGGCGCCGACCGCCGCCGCGTCCAGCGCCTCGGCCCACCCCAGACGGCCGGTGGCCAGGCGTATCCACGTCAGCGGGTCGGTCTCGACCACGTTCGGCGGGGTGCCGCGGGTGTGCCGGGGGCCCTCGACGCACTGCACGACGGCGAACGGCGGCACCCGGACCTCGACCGAGCCGCCGGGCGCCTTCACGGCCAGCGCGTCGGCCAGCAGCCGGGTGGTGATGGCCAGCGCCTGGCGGTCGTACGGGATCTCCTGGCCGGTGGCCGCCGCCAGGTCGTCGGTGTGCACGACCAGCTCGAGGCAGCGGGTGACCAGGACGTCGTCCAGCCGCATCGCGGCGGGCCGGACGGGCAGCACCCGGTCGCCCGGCTCCCGCGGGAGCAGCTCGGCGAACTCCTCGGCGGTGCGCGCCAGCAGCTCCACAGGGTCGTTGGCGGCGGCCAGCTCGCGGGTGAACGCGTCGACCCCCGGGGCGTACTCGGCGGCGGCCGCCGGCCAGTCCAAAAGAGCGGTCTCGGCCTGCTCCGGGACCGGCAGCCGCAGGGCGCGCGCCACGCTGCCGACCCCCATGGACAGATGCGCGACCAGCTCCCGCACCGTCCAGTCGCCCAGCCGGGTCGGCAGCGCGAACTGCTCCGGCGCCAACTCCGCCACGGCAGCGCGGACATGATCCAGCTGCGCGATGACGGCCGCACGGGTCTTGCGGGGGTCGTACTGGCGTGGGCGCGGCTTCCGGGCGGTGGGCGACATGGTGATCAGCCTAGGCGGCACCACTGACAGTCGGGCCGGATTCGGGGCGCGGGGGTGCTCTGCGGCTCCTCGGCCGTGAAGGTCTCGCCGTCGCGCGGCACGCCGATGCCCCGCCGGACGAAGACGAACGGGACATCGTCGGCGGTGTCCGGGTCGGCACCGTTCATCAGCTGGACGGGGAGGTGCGGCCCCGGTAGCCGTACCAGCCGGCCAGCGGCGCCTGACTGGCCAGCGGTACCTCATACCGAAGGGGCCGACCTCTTACGGCTCTTACGGAAGACGCCGGAGCGCCCGCGGGGTCGGGCCGGAACGCCGGCGCGGCCCGCCAGGCGTACTGGCGGGCCGCGTCGGCACGGCGGGACACGGGCCAGGGCCCCCGGGAGCGACGCTAGGCGATCAGCCCCGGGATGGTGGCTTCGTGTGCCTGCTTCAGTTCGGTGAGGGGGATGCTGAACTGTCCCTGGATGTCGAGGGTTTCGCCGTCGACGACGCCGATGCGGGTGGCGGGCAGACCGCGTGCGCCGCACATGTCGGTGAAGCGGACCTCCTCACTGCGGGGCACGGCCACGATGGCGCGGCCGGCGGATTCGGAGAAGAGGAAGACGAACGGGTCCAGTCCGTCGGGAACCACCACACGGGCGCCCTTGCCGCCCCTCAGGCACGATTCGACCAGGGCCTGGACCAGTCCGCCGTCGGACAGGTCGTGGGCGGCATCGGCCATCCCGTCCCGCGACGCGGAGATCAGCACCTCGCCGAGGAGCTTTTCCCGTTCCAGGTCCACCCGCGGCGGCATCCCGCCCAGGTGGTCGTGGACCACCTGCGACCAGGCCGAACCGCCCAACTCCTCGCGGGTCTCGCCCAGCAGGTAGATCAGCTGACCCTCGGTGGCGAACGCCACCGGCGTGCGGCGGGTGACATCGTCGATGACCCCCAGCACCGCCACCACCGGCGTGGGGTGGATGGCGGTGGTGCCGGTCTGGTTGTAGAGGGAGACGTTTCCGCCGGTCACCGGCGTGCCCAGCGCCTGGCAGGCGTCGGCCAGACCGCGGGTGGCCTCGGCGAACTGCCACATGACGGCCGGATCCTCCGGCGAGCCGAAGTTCAGGCAGTCGGAGACCGCCAGCGGCCTGGCACCGGTGGCCGCGACGTTGCGATACGCCTCCGCCAGCGCCAACTGCGCCCCGGTGTAGGGGTCGAGCTTCGTGTAGCGGCCGTTGCCGTCGGTGGCCAGGGCCACGCCGAGGTTGGTGTCCTCATCGATCCGGATCATCCCGGAGTCCTCGGGCTGGGCCAGCACGGTGTTGCCCTGGACGAACCGGTCGTACTGGTCGGTGACCCACGCCTTGGACGCCTGATTCGGCGAGCCCACCAACGCCAGCACCTGAGCCCGCAGTTGTTCCGGGGTTGCCGGACGCGGCAGACGGGCCGCATCGTCGGCCTGGAGGGCGTCCTGCCACTGGGGCCGGGCAAAGGGGCGGTGGTACGTCGGGCCCTCGTGGGCGACCGAGCGCGGCGGGACATCGACGATCTGCTCACCGTGCCAGAAGATCTCCAGCCGTTCGCCGTCGGTGACCTCACCGATGACGGTGGCGATCACATCCCACTTCTCACAGATCTCAAGGAACCGCTCGACCTTGTCCGGCTCGACGATCGCGCACATCCTCTCCTGCGACTCACTCATCAAGATCTCCTCCGGCGAGAGGGAGGAGTCCCGTAGCGGGACGGTGTCCAGCTCGATGTGCATGCCGCCGGAGCCGGCCGAGGCCAGTTCGCTGGTCGCGCAGGACAGGCCGGCCCCGCCCAGGTCCTGGATGCCGGCGACCAGGTTCTCGCGGAAGATCTCCAGCGTGCACTCGATCAGCAGCTTCTCCTGGAAGGGGTCGCCGACCTGGACGGCGGGCCGCTTGGCCGGCCGGGCGTCATCGAAGGTCTCCGAGGCCAGCACCGAGACGCCGCCGATGCCGTCGCCGCCGGTGCGGGCACCGTAGAGGATGACCTTGTTGCCGGCGCCGGACGCCTTGGCCAGATGGATGTCCTCATGCTTCATCACGCCCACGCACAGCGCGTTGACCAGCGGGTTGCCCTGGTAGCAGGGGTCGAAGACCACCTCGCCGCCGATGTTGGGCAGGCCCAGGCAGTTGCCGTAGCCGCCGATGCCGGCGACCACACCGGGCAGGACACGGTGGGTGTCGGGGTGGTCGGCGGCGCCGAACCGCAGCGGGTCCATCACCGCCACCGGGCGCGCGCCCATCGCCAGGATGTCGCGGACGATGCCCCCCACCCCGGTGGCCGCGCCCTGATAGGGCTCGATGTAGGAGGGGTGGTTGTGCGACTCGACCTTGAAGGTCACCGCATACCCCTGCCCCACATCCACCACACCGGCGTTCTCCCCGATACCCACCAGCAGGGCGTCGGTCCGGGGGGCCTTGTCGCCGAACTGCTTGAGGTGGACCTTGCTGCTCTTGTAGGAGCAGTGCTCGGACCACATCACCGAGTACATCGCCAACTCCGCACCCGTGGGCCGCCGACCCAGGATCTCGCGGATGCGCGCGTACTCGTCCTCCTTCAGACCCAGCTCGGCCCAGGGCTGACCCACCTCGGGGCTCTCGGTCGCGTGCTTGACGGTATCCAGGCTCATACGCCCACCAGCTTCTTCAGGATCGAGGTGAAGACCCCCAGACCGTCTTGGCGGCCGGTACCGATCAGCGGCTCCACCGCGTGCTCGGGATGCGGCATCAAACCCACGACATTGCCCGCCGCATTGGTGATACCGGCGATGTCCCGCAACGAACCGTTCGGATTGCCACACCCGTCGGCGGCCGGGCCATCGGTGACGTAACGGAACGCCACCCGACCCTCCGCCTCCAGCATGTCCAACGTCCGCTCATCAGCCACATACCGGCCGTCGATGTTCTTGAGCGGAATGCTGATCTCCTGCCCCAGCACGTAGTCGCCGGTCCAGGCAGTCGCCGCGTTCTCCACCCGCAACCGCTGATCACGGCAGAGGAAATGCAGGTGGTTGTTGCGCAACATCGCACCCGGCAGCAGATGCGTCTCGGTCAGGACCTGGAAGCCGTTGCAGATGCCCAGCACCGGCATCCCGGCCCGGGCCTGCTCGATCACGGTCTCCATCACCGGCGAGAACCGGGAGATCGCCCCGGCCCGCAGATAGTCCCCGTAGGAGAAACCACCGGGCAGCACCACGGCGTCCACCTGGTGGAGATCCTTGTCGCGATGCCACAGCGGCACCGCCTCGGCCCCGGCCACCCGAACCGCGCGCTGGGTGTCGCGGTCATCGAGCGTGCCGGGAAACGTGACGACTCCGACACGAACGGTCATGACTCGGCCCGCACGGCTTCGTCGACCCGGACTGTGAAGTCCTCGATAACGGTGTTGGCCAGGAACGTCTCGGCCATCTCATGGATACGGGCGAGGGCGGCATCATCGACCGGACCCTCCACCTCAAGTTCGAAACGCTTGCCCTGACGGACATCGGCGATCCCCGCAAACCCCAGACGAGGCAGTGCACGCTGCACCGCCTGCCCCTGAGGATCGAGGATCTCCGGCTTGAGCATGACGTCGACTACGACGCGTGCCACTGGCACTCCCGGTGGTGTGGTGCGTAAGGCGGTGACCTCACAGTACCGTGTTCGAAAATCTACGCGCATAGATATCCGGCGCGCCCGATCACGACCCGGTATCGACGGGAGCACACCTTGGGGAAAATCCTCGAAAAGATCCGGGGTTCGGATTGCAGCAAGACACGCTGACGAAATTAACTGGGCTTCACAATGCAATGCCCATCGCTGTACAAATGAAAAAGCATTGATCCCAATCAGCCGGATCCGGAGCATCACCCCACGTCAACAAGGGGTTGCTCCCCGAAAGGACCGATATCCGTGGCGCAGCGCGTAGTAGTAACGCTCTCCGATGACATCGACGGAGGAGAAGCCGCAGAGACGGTCATCTTCGGTTTGGACGGGAAGTCGTACGAGATCGACCTCAATCCCGCCAATGCGAAGAAACTGCGCGGCGCCCTCGCTCCGTACGTGGCGGCCGGCCGCAAGCGTGCCAAGTCCGGCAAGACCTTCCACCGGACCGCGGTGACCCCCGATCCCGCGGCGGTCCGCGCCTGGGCGCGCTCGCATCAGATGGACGTCCCGCCGCGCGGCCGGATCCCCAAGAAGGTCTACGAAGCCTTCAACGAGGCCAATCGCTAACCGACTTACCGGCACCCGCGGGCCCGCACACCGCCGACTTGCACAGCACCCCTACTGATCAGCTAGAGTCTGGAGCACGCCGAGGGGCGAGGCCGAAAGGCCGGGCCCCGAGGAGTCACGCGGGTGTAGCTCAGTAGTAGAGCGCCCCCTTTCCAAGGGGGAGGCGCAGTGTGCAATCCCTGTCACCCGCTCTGACAGTTCAACCGGTCCAAAGGATCAGGTAGAGTAGCTGTCGCGCCACTTGGTGAAAGCCGAGTGGATGCCTGCGGACGTAGCTCAGTTGGTAGAGCGCAACCTTGCCAAGGTTGAGGTCGCGAGTTCGAGCCTCGTCGTCCGCTCAGGAAAAGAAGGCCCCGGTCATGGAGACCGGGGCCTTCTTGATTTTCTGCCGCGGACCCGGCGGTTTCCCGGTGTGCGGCGCTCGCGGGTTCCCCACACACGGGCGCTTGCGAACTTCCCCCTTGCGGGTTCCCGCTTGCGGACTTCCCGGCTTCCGGGATTCTTCCGGTGCTTTCTCCACGGGTCCGGCTTTGCCGGTCGGGCTTTGCGGATACCGGCTCGCGAGCGGGCCGGTACCGGCCTCCGACCGTTGCGCCGTGTTCGGATTGTCCCGGTACAGGGCGAATAGCCGTATGCGAACGGGTCGTGCGATCTGCGTCACAGTTGGGGCGGGGCGCCTGCGCACGGCGCGTTCCCCTGGGGCTGCTGGGCCTCCTGGGGCTCCTGGGCGCGGACGGCGGCCGGTGGCCGGTGGCCGGTGGCTCCCGTGTGTCGTCGACTGCCGGAGGGGGCGCAGCAGCGCTGTTTCGTTCCGTTTCGGGACGGGCTCATGGGCGAGCGAGAGGGCGAAACCCGCGATGAGAACGGGGAGTTGGTCCGCAGTCCGCAGTCCGCAGTCCGCAGTCCGCAGTCCGCAGTCCGCAGTCCGCAGGGTGAAGGGTGAAGGGCAGGAGTCCTTGATCGTGCCGGCCTGGTGCTCGTCCGAAGGGGCATTTCCGCATCCGGCAGACGGTCTGGAGGACGGGTCCGGGAACGGGGTGGAGAAGGGGACGGGGATTGGGATCGGGCGTGCGGGGCGGGTGGGGTGTGTGAGTGCGCAGCGAGGATTGGTGCCGCGGGGGCGCGGGGGGTGCGGGGGATTTCCCGGGCGAACACGGGCCGGTGGTTCCTCTGCTCGCCCTGGAGTGGGTCGAGTTGATGTTTCTCGGGTGCGGTGGGCCGCGATGCACCGGGGCGGAACGGCGGTGATCGCATGCCGGCGCCGTATGCGGCAGCGGCCGTATGCGGCGGCGGATGTGGCGCGATGGATGTGGCGGTGGACACATTGTGGAGGGGTGCGGTGCCGGGGTGCGGGCCGGGGGTCGTGACGCGGCGGGGCGGTCGGGGCGTGTGCGGCGGGGGCCGGAGTGGGCAGGCCGGGGGCCGTGGCGAGGGGGGGGGGGGCGCGG
>NZ_KN708638.1:3918361-3924360 GCF_000805335.1 Streptomyces sp. CT34
GGCGGAGGTCGTGTGCGGGGCGCATCGCGGAAACCGTTGTGCGGGGCCGGAGTTGGCGGGGGACGGATTGGAGGCGAGGGGTGCCGCGGGCCGGTCGGGGCGGCCGGGGGCGGGAGCCGGCGGAGGTCGGGGCGGTCTGTGCCGGAGGGCGGGGAGCGGGCCGTGTGGTCGGCGGGGGGGGGGCGGGACGGGCCGTCGGGTGCCATCCCTGGGGAGGGCGCGGAGCGCCGTTGTGCGGCGGCGCGCGTCAGAGGGCGGCGAGTTTGGCTATAGTGGGGCCCGCACCGCGCGGCAGCGTGGGGCATGCGGACGTAGCTCAGTTGGTAGAGCGCAACCTTGCCAAGGTTGAGGTCGCGAGTTCGAGCCTCGTCGTCCGCTCCGAGAGAAGACCCCGGTCGGTTGCCGACCGGGGTCTTTTCGTGCGGGTCGTGCCGCGCCGGCCGTCAGGACCAGGTGTGGCCGGTGAGGCGCTCGTACGCCTCGATGTACTTGGCGCGGGTGCGGTCGACGATGTCCTGCGGGAGGGCCGGCGGGGGCTGCTCGCCGGTGCGGTCCCAGGCCGCGGCGGGGGAGGTGAGCCAGTCGCGGACGAACTGCTTGTCGAAGGACGGCTGGGCGCGGCCCGGCTGCCACTGGTCGGCGGGCCAGAAGCGCGAGGAGTCGGGGGTGAGGACCTCGTCGGCCAGGGTGAGGCGGCCCTCGCTGAAGCCGAACTCGAACTTGGTGTCGGCGAGGATCAGGCCGCGCTCGCGGGCGATGTCGCGGGCCCTGCCGTAGATGGCGAGGGTCAGCTGGCGGAGCTGGGCGGCGGTCTCGGCGCCGACCTGGCGGGCGACCTCCTCGTAGGAGACGTTCTCGTCATGGTCGCCGACGGCGGCCTTGGTGGCCGGGGTGAAGATCGGCGCGGGCAGTTCGGAGCCGTTGACCAGGCCCTCGGGGAGAGCCAGGCCGCAGACCGTGCGGGAGCGCTGGTACTCGACGAGGCCGGAGCCGGTGAGGTAGCCGCGGGCGACGCATTCGACCGGGACCATGGACAGCGAGCGGCAGACCAGGGTGCGGCCGGCCCAGTCGGCGGGGGCACCGGCCGGCACGTCGGTGGAGATGACGTGGTGCGGGGTCAGGTCGGCGAGCTGGTCGAACCACCAGAGGGAGAGCTGGGTGAGGACCCGGCCCTTGTCGGGGATCTCGGTGGGCAGCACCCAGTCGTAGGCGGAGGTACGGTCGCTGGCGACCATGACCAGGTCGGCGTCGGCGTTCTGGTAGAGGTCGCGCACCTTGCCCGTGTGCAGGTGGGTGAGCCCCGGGACCCGCACGGGCTCGGGCTTTTCTACGAAACCGGACACGCTGCCTCCGCGTAGGTTGATCCAGGAGTCGAGGTGATTCTCCCGTATGAGGCGGGTGGTCCGTGCTTCGGGGGCGGCGGACGGCGGTCAGACGGAGGTACCGGCTCCGGCGCGCAGCACCGCGGCGAGGGTGAGCAGGGCGAGGACGGCGGCACCGAGGAGGATCGCCGGCGGGGTGAACGCGCCGGTGAGCAGGGTGACCCCGTAGGGGGCGAAGAAGCCCAGGTAGCAGACGGTCCAGAAGCGCGCGGTGAGGCGGGCCAGGTGGTGCGGGGGCGCGAGCGCGGCGACCTCCGTCAGGCCGTAGCCGACGCAGAGGCCGTAGCCGGCACCGAGCAGGGCGGCGGCGAGCAGGGCCACGGCGGGCTCCGCGCGCGCCACCGCGAGGGCGCCGGTCAGCAGGCCGGCGGCGGTGACGAGCAGGCCGGCGGCGCCGGTGGCGACGCGGTGCCGGGCGGTCAGCCGGCGGGCGAGCGGGGCGACGAGGAGACCGGCGCCGGGGGTGACGGCGGTGACGATCCCGGCGTAGACGGTCTGCCAGCCGTGCAGGCCGGTGTCGACGAGGCCGGGGAGGACGGCGAAGGCGATCGCGGGGCCGGCGAACACCCAGGGCGCCACCGGGACGACGAGACGGCGAAACGGGGCGCGGTGGGCGGGGACGGCGGGCTCCGGGGCCGCGGTGTCCGGTATGCGGGCCGGGGCTGTCTCGGGGGCGCGGACGGCGCTCAGGGCGGCGCCCGCGACCAGCACCAGATGCGGGACGTAGGCCAGGGTCATCGGGTACGGGGCCCACTGGGCTGTCAGGGAGGCGGCCAGGCCGCCGGTGGCGAAGCCCGCGGAGAGGAAGAGGCCGGAACGGCGGGCGGCGGCGCCGGGGGTGGGTGCGGTGCCGTACGGCGGGGTGGAGAGTTCCTTGATCCAGACGCTGCCGGCGGTGAGCAGGGTGCCGGCGCCGATGCCGGTGAGGAAGCGGCCGGGCCACAGCAGCACCGGAGCGGCCGGGCCGGACATCAGCAGGCAGGTCGCCAGGGCCGAGATGCCCAGCGCGGTGTAGGTGACCCGGCGGCGGCCGTGCCGGTCGGCGAGCGGGCCGCCGGCGAGGAGGCCGGGGATCAGGCCGAGGGCGTAGACGGCGAACAGGGCGGTGGTGGTGGCGGCGGTCAGACCGAGGTGGGCGCGGTAGGCGCCGAGGAGGGAGGAGTACTGGTTGGCGCTCCACCCGGAGGCGGTCATCAGCCAGCCGGCGCGCAGCCAGTGGCGGGGCGCGAAGGCCGCGGTGGCGGCGGTGCCGACCCGGTCCGTCGGGGTGTGTGACACAGACATGGGGGACGTTGTACGGCGCGGGCGGGCGGGTGCACCTGGTGGAGTTGACCTTCACCGAGCACTGCAGCGCGCTGCGCGAGGACCGGGTGGATGTGGCGTTCGTACGGCCCGCGGTGGAGGCCGAGGGCATCGAGGTGGACGTCCTGACGACCGAGCAGCGGATCGTGGCGGTCTCGGCGCGGTCGCCGCTCGCGGACGCGGCGCACGAGGGGCTGCGGGTCGCGGACGTGATCGATCTGCCGTTTCTGCGGCTGCCGGCGCGCACCCCGCGGCCGTTCGTCGACTACCTGTACTTCCAGGACGGCGAGCGGCGGGCGCCGGATCGCGCGCTGACGCCGCACGATGTGCTGACGAGTGTGGTGACCGGGCGCGGCGTGGGGTCCGGGCTGAAGTCCTTCGCCCGCTACTACCCCTGGCCGGGCACGGTGTTCGTACCGGTGCTGGACGCGCCGCGGGCGCACAGCGTGCTGGCGACGCGGGCCGGCGACCCGAACCAGGAGGTGCGGATCTTCCGGGCGCTGACGGTGGCGCTGGCGCGGGAGTTGGGGGAGTTCGCGGCGCGGTAGGTCCGGCCGGCGGCGCGTGGGTTCCCCGGGGCTGCCCGGTGGGTCGGGGCCGGACAGCCCCGGCCATGGCCCATCGGACAGCACACCTAGTCGCGTTTGCAGATGCGGTCGAGGAGGTTGGCCGTGGCGCGCTGGACGCGCTGGTCGACGCGGCCGGGGCGGTCGAGGGCGGGCGACCAGGCGAAGGTGCCGGAGGAGAAGACCAGCGCACCGCTGGGGGCGCGGTAGAGGGAGGTCTCCTGATGGCGGCGGTTGCCCTCGCCGTCGCGGTACGGGGAGTGGGCCAGCAGGATGCGGCGGGTGTGCTCGGGGAGGCTGGTGCGCGGGAAGTAGCGGTCGGCCTCGCCGGCGACCAGGCCGGGGATCTCGTCGCCTTCGTGGGCGCCGGTGGCCTCCCACAGCCAGTGGTCGGCGTTGCGGACGACCAGGGGGGCGGGCTCGGGGACCCGGCCCGCGTACTGGATGCCCATCAGGCGCTGTTCGGGGTTGCCCAGTTCGCGCCAGAGGGCGGGGCGGCCGGGGCCCTGGCGTTTGCGGCAGGTGAGCAGGGCGGCGGGGCCGGACGGCGACGGGGACAACTCGACCTGCCAGTACATGGTGTTGGCGGAGAGGAAGACCAGGGAGGTGCCGCCGTCGCGGGCGCCCTCGATCGTGCGGCGCATGGGCACCGACCAGTACTCGTCGTGGCCGGGGAAGACAATGCCGCGGTAGCGCGTGGGGTCGACGCGGCCGGCGTGCAGATCGCGGGCGTCGGCATAGGCGAGGTCGTAGCCGTAGCGCTCGGCCCAGCGGATGAAGTCGTAGGCGTGGCCCACATGGAGGGGCAGGCCGGCGCCGGCGTAGGGGCGGTCGAAGGAGACGGTGGTGGCGGCGTCCCGTTCGCCGAGGAGGGCGCCCTTCTCGTCCCAGGCGTGGTAGAGGCTGGCGCCGGTGCGGCCGTCCTCGGGGTAGAGGTTGTACGCCTGCCAGGTGATGTCGGGGAGCAGCAGGAGGAGGTCGGCGGGCTGGTCGTCGCGGACGGTGAAGGGGATGTGGGAGCGGTAGCGGCCGTCGGCGGTGGTCAACACGGCGACGTAGGCGCCCAGTTGCCAGTACGTGGGGACCTGGAGGCGCCAGGACAGCCACCAGTGGTGGCAGGAGACCGTGCGGTCGACCAGCAGGGGGGACGGCTGGACGATGCCGGCCAGCCGGGGGCTGGTGGTGATCTTGGCGGCGCCGGCGCCGGCGTAATGGCCGATGCGGTAGACGTCGATGCTGAAGGGCTGCGGCGGGTCGACCGAGACCCGGAAGTCGATGGCCTCGCCGGGGGCCACCGCGCCGGTGCCGGTGAAGCCCTTGATCTGGCGGTGCACGTCGTCGGCGGTGCGCGGGCCGTTGTGCTTGCGGGGCGCGGGCACCAGCACATCGCCGCGGGCGACCGCGGGATCGACGTACCAGGGAATGATGTGGCCGGAGTCGAAATAGGTCTCACTACCGCGCAACCAGGGCAGCGGGCCCTGTCCGAACGGGTCCGTGACCGCGTGGGCGAGGGCGCCCGACTCCCAGCGCCTGATCTGTTCCGTCGCCACCTTCCACTCCCCTCCCGCGTCCCCCTTGGCCGCGGCCGACCGGGCGGGTGGCCGCCGACCGCCGCCGCTCCGGGCCGCCGCCGTACATACGGGGACGGATCCCGGTGCCGGGGCGAACGGGCCTTACCCATCCCCCAGCACATCACATTACGCACTCACTTCGTCACCCTTCGTCGTGAATTTAGGTGCGGTTGCCCCGAAGCATGAACTGGAAGGGAACACTCAGCCGGTTCGGCGGTCCGCTGCGATCACACGAGCGGTCACACCAGCCGGACCGGCTTCTCGGGGCGGACGCCTATGGTCGTCAGCCAGCCGCGGAGCGGTTCCGCGTCGCCGTCGTCGACGAGGCTGAGGACCGGGCGGCCGAGGTCGGCGCGGCGGGTGCCGTCCACGAGGAGGGCGGGGCCGTCGAGCCAGTCCAGGCCGGGGGCGGCGCCGGCGGTGTCGACGGCGGCGCAGCAGACCATGGCCGTGACGTGGTCGGCGAGCAACTCGCGGCCGGTACGCGGCGGTTGCAGGGGGAACAGCGGAAGGCCGCCCTCGGCCAGGCCGTCGCCCCAGGCCACCCCGGCGGCGTCCGGGGTGCCGGTGCAGCGGGCGGCCTGGCGGGCGGCTTCCTCGCGCTCCTCGCGGGCGACCTCCGCGCCGAGCCGGGCGGCGACCAGATCGCCGGCGCGGGAGTCGCGGGCCAGACGGTCGATGACCCGGGCCAGGGTCGGGCCGGCGGGTGCGGTGGCCGAGGGGGCGGCGGCCGGGCCGGGCGGCTCCGCGCCGGGGCGGCTCGCGGCGTGGTGGCCGGCGGGCGTACGGGTGCGGGCGCGGGCGTAGGTCAGCGGCGGGGCGGTGGCGGTGGTGCGGTGGGTGGTGGTGGGCGCCGCGGGCGGGGGCGGGGCGTCGGCGGGGGCTGCGGGGCGGTCCGGCGTACGGGGCGCGGGGCCGTCCTCGGGGGCGGGGCCCGGCGGCGGGGCCACCGGGAGGTCGTCGAGGACGCGGTGCAGCCGGGCCGCCTCCAGGCGCCACTTGCGGTCCACGACCTCCTCCGGATACTGCTGCCAGCCGACCGGGGACCAGTCGGGCCCCGGCTCGGCCGGGCCGCCGTGGAAGAGCCGGGCGGCCAGCAGGGAGGCGGCGCGGTCGACGGCGCCGGGCTCCTCAAGGAGGTCGCAGGCGGGCCGCTCGCCGAGGCGGGGGGCGAAACC
>NZ_KN708638.1:3924370-3970365 GCF_000805335.1 Streptomyces sp. CT34
CGTCGAGCCGGGAGGGCCAGCGGCCCATCCGCCAGGCGGGCAGCGCGACCCTGGTCAGCAGCCGGTCCCAGCCCGCGTACGCCAGCCCGACCTGCTCCTGGGCGACGATCCGCAGGCCGTAGTCGACGGTCTGGGCGCGCTCGGAGGCGGCGGCGGCCACCCCGCGCTCCATGATCGTGGCGTGTTCGCGGCAGGCGCGCAGCAGCAGCCGGGCCACCCGGCCGACGAAGCGGAGCGGGAGGCCGCGCAGCGGGCCCCGGGTGCGGGCCGCGACCGCGACGGCGGCGTCCAGGCCGCGGATGAAGCGGCGGGCGGCGGCTATGTCGGGGTGCGCCGACGGGCCGGTGCCGGCGACCACCGGGGCCAGCAGGGCGCGCAGCTCGGCGACCCGCATCCACCACAGGAACGGTGAGCCGATCACCAGGACCGGGGCCTCGGGCGCCCGGCGGCCGGCGCGCCGCACGGGCCGCGGCGGGCCGTGGGCGCGGTGCGTACGGTCCTCCAGCCAGCTGTCGCAGTCCGGGGTGAGCGCTATCGCGGACGGGGCGGGGACGTCGAGGCGGTCGGCGAGGTCGCGGACGAGACGGTAGAGATCGGGGGCGGACTCCTCGGAGATCGGCACGGAGGGGCTGAGGGCGGGCCGGGCGCGGACGACGACCGCGGCGACCAGCGCGGCCAGCAGGAGCGTGAGCACGGCGGCCCCGCTGACCGTCCAGCGGGCGATGCCCCAGCCGCCGTCCGCGCCGAGGCCGGCGCCGAGATGGCCGGTGGCGCCGCCCGCGAAGAGCACCACGGCAACCGCGGCGGGCAGTATCGCCGCGGCCAGCGCCGCACCGCGGACGCGGAGTACGGCCAGGGCGCGGGCACGCGCCGCCAGGACGCCTGTTTCCGGACTTGCCACGAGCCTGTACACCCCCTGCTGTCCTGATGGAGCCGGACCGAGAGAACGGAGAGAACACGGGACGGGGATCGGGACGGACGGACGAAGATCATGCGGTGGGTGGGCGAACGAGGTCACTCCCCCACCACTGTGGCACCGGCCACTGACATCGCAATGCCGGTGACCCACTTGCCGGACGCCACCGTGGCAACCGTGCCGGATGAGGGCGCTGCGACCGCAGGACGCTTGCGCGGCACCCTAGTTGGGGGTTGTTGTTTCGTCAGCCGGTTACCGGTGTGGTCACTCGATGGAATGGCTTTGGGTAAAGCCGGGGACCGGTGGCCGGTCGGTCTGGGCCACTTCCCGGGTGTCCGGAAGGCCCGGAAGCGGCCGAGGCATATGCCATGGGGAATGACATATGCCTCGGAGCCACGGGTCCGGCGCGGGCGTACCCGCCGGGAGACGCGCTACGCCTCCGCCGCCGCCTTGGCGGCGATGTCGGTGCGGTGCTGGGAGCCGTCCAGGGAGATCCGGCCGACGGCCCGGTAGGCGCGCTCCCGGGCGGTGGCCAGGTCGACACCGGTGGCCGTGACGGACAGCACCCGGCCGCCCGCGCTGAGCACCGCGGCCCCGTCGCGCCGGGTGCCGGCGTGCAGCACGTACGCCTCGGGGGCGTCCTGCTCGGCCACGTCGGCCAGGCCCTCGATCGGGTCGCCGGTGCGCGGGGTCCCCGGGTAGTTGTGGGAGGCGATGACGACGGTGACCGCGGCGCCGTCGGTCCAGCGCAGCGGCGGGAAGGTGGCCAGGGTGCCGGTCGCGGCGGCGTGCAGCAGGCCGGCCAGCGGGGTCTTGAGACGGGCCAGCACGACCTGGGTCTCCGGATCGCCGAACCGCGCGTTGAACTCGATCACGCGGACCCCGCGGGAGGTGATCGCCAGGCCCGCGTAGAGCAGCCCGGAGAAGGGGGTGCCGCGGCGCCGCAGCTCGTCGACGGTGGGCTGGAGCACGGTCTTGTGGACCTCGTCGACCAGCTTCGGGTCGGCCCAGGGCAGCGGGCTGTAGGCGCCCATCCCGCCGGTGTTGGGGCCCTCGTCGCCGTCGTGGGCGCGCTTGAAGTCCTGGGCGGGCTGGAGCGGGACGACGGTCTCGCCGTCGGTGACGGCGAAGAGCGAGACCTCCGGGCCGTCCAGGAACTCCTCGATGACGACGCGGTCGCAGGCCAGGGCGTGGGCGCGGGCGGCTGCCACGTCCTCGGTGACGACGACGCCCTTGCCGGCCGCCAGGCCGTCGTCCTTGACCACGTACGGGGCGCCGAAGGCGTCCAGCGCCTCGTCGATCTCCTCGGGGGTGGTGCAGACGTAACTGCGGGCGGTGGGCACGGCCGCGGCGGCCATCACATCCTTGGCGAACGCCTTGGAGCCCTCCAGCCGTGCGGCCCGGGCCGAGGGGCCGAAGACCGGGATGCCGCGGTCGCGTACGGCGTCGGCGACGCCCGCCACCAGGGGAGCCTCGGGGCCGACGACGACGAGGTCGGCCTCCAGGCGCGCGGCGAGTTCGGCGACGGCCGCGCCGTCAAGGGCGTCCACACCGTGCAGTTCGGCCACCTCGGCGATGCCGGCGTTGCCGGGAGCGCAGTGCAGCGCGGTGACGTCGGGGTCGAGGGACAGAGAGCGGCACAGGGCGTGTTCGCGGGCGCCGCCGCCGATGACGAGGACCTTCACGGGTGCAGCCTAGACGAGCGGGGCGACGGGCCGGATGCCGGCCCGCAGGGCGGCGGGCGCGACCCCGGACGCGGGCCGCCGGGCGGCCGGAAACCGTCCGCCCCCGCGGCGGCGACTCTTTCGGGTGAGATCCGCGGCGGCCCTGTACCCGATCCCGCACCACTTCCGGGCGGAAACGGCGGGACCGCGGACCGGTGGCCAGCCGTTCGGAGGTAGGAAAGGGGACGTGCGCAGTCGCCGTCTCGTACGCCACGGGCGCACCGCACATGTCCGTACAGAGGGAGCGCACGGGTGAGTCAGCCGGAGATGCAGCCCGAGGGTCCCCCTCGGGGGGAGGGCGGGCGGGAACGGGGGGACCGCGGGCGGTACCCGGACCGCTTGTGGGACCGGCGGCGGCCGGCGCGCCGGGCCACCGACCGGATGCGGGGCCGGGGCGATCTCATGGGGCGGGCCTTTCCCGGCGGTGACTGGGGCGAGCCGGCCGACCGGCTGGACGCGCTGTACCTGTGGACCGAGGAGAACGCGCTGCGCACCGCAGACTGGTATCTGCACGACCGGCTGGCCAAGCGCCGGGGCGCGCGGGCGCTGCGGATGGGCACCGCGGCCGGGGTGACCGCGGGCGGGGCGCTGCCGCTGCTGGACCTCGCCGGGGTGTGGGGGCACGGGGCGCCGTGGGGGGCGCTGGCGCTGCTGCTGGCGGCGGTCTGTGTGGGCGGCGACCGGTATTTCGGGGTGACCACCGGCTGGATGCGCGATCTGGCCACCGCGCAGGCGATCCACCGGCGACTGGAGGCGTTGCAGTTCGACTGGGCGTCCGAGGGGGTGCGCGAGGTGCTCGGACCGACGGAGGGCACCGCGAGCGAGGCGGCGGAGCGCTGCCTGGCGGTGCTGCGGCGGTTCAACGAGGACGTCGGCGAGCTGGTCCGGGCCGAGACGGTGGACTGGATGGTGGAGTTCCGGTCCGGGCCGGTGCCGCAGGCCACGCAGGCGGTGCTGCCATGGGCTGCGCCGCGGCGGGAGGGCGCGGGGCAGGCGGGGCGGTTCGCGCTGCCGCCCGGTGCGCGGCCGAACATGCCGCGGCAGCGGCCACCGGAGACGCCCCGCTGAGGGCTCGCCGGGAGCGCGGTGGAGGACGGACCGGGCGGGCCGGCGGGGGGCGTGGCGTCCCCCGCCGGCCCGCCCCGGTGCGGTGCCCGGGCCGGTGCGGTGTCGGTACCGGCGGTGCCCGTACCGGTACCGCCGGATCAGCTGAAGACGATCATGGAGCCCTGGCCCAGGCTCCGGGTGGCGGCGGCGTGCAGCCCGAGCCAGACGTGCCGCTCCCTGGCGAACGGGCCGTCGTCCAACGGGGCCGCGCCCGCCCGCTCCTCCAGCGAGGTGGGGCCGGCCGGCGGCGCGGGCGCGGCCGGCGGGTTGGCCGGGTCGATGCCGAGGGCCGGTGCGACCAGTTCGAGGTCGCGCAGCAGACCGTGGGAGGACCCCAACGGGCCGCCGCCGGCGAGCAGTTCGTCGTTGGCGAGCGGGTGCGGGAAGTCGACCGGGACGTACGCGCCCGCGTGGTCGTAGTGCCAGACCAGATGGGACTGCTGTGCGGTGGTCTCGAACATCTCCAGCAACTGCTCGTAGTCGCCGCCCAGTTCGTCGACCGGGGTCACCTCCAGGCCGCACAGCCGCAGGAGGTAGGCGCGGCGCAGGAAGTGCAGCGCGTCGTAGTCGAAGCCGGCGACCGGTGCCACATCGCCGGAGAGGCCCGGCATGTAGCTGAAGACCGGGACCGTCGGCAGGCCCGCCTCGGCCAGCGCGCTGTCGTAGGCGGCGATCTCCTCGGAGAACGGGTTGTCGGGGCTGTGGCACAGCACATCGACGAGGGGTACCAGCCACAGGTCACATGCCACGGGTGAGGGCTCGCTTCCGGTCGGGGACGGGGACACCGGCGCACGTACAGCTACGGGTACGGCCCATTACGGCCGATGGTCGGGACAGCGTAGTGCTACCCGGGCTTTCCGACGAGAGCGAGGGAGTGCTCGTTGTACTCGGCGATCAGCCGCTGGGCGTCCGGCAGGTCGTGCCGCAGGAGGGCGTCGGCGAGTTCGCCGTGGCCGTGCCAGAGGCGGCCCCTGAGCTGCGGCTCGCGGCGCAGCAGGGGCACCGCGAACATCCAGGTCTGGACGCGGAGCCGGTCGAGGAAGTCGCTGATGTAGGCGTTCTTGACGATGCCGCTCAGCTCGCGCCAGAACCGCAGGTCGTAGCCGATGAGGACGTCCAGGTCGCCGGCGCGCGCGGCGCGTTCGGCCTCCTCGGCGCGGCGCCGGATGGAGATCAGCACCTCGGCGGGGGTGGCCAGCAGGGCCCGCTCGGCGCCGCTGCGGAAGATGCCCTCGATGATCAGCGTGCGGGCCTCGACCATGGCGCGGAAGTCGTCGGCGGTGAAGGCGTGCACCTTGAAGCCGCGGTGCTGCTCGACGTCCAGGAGACCCTGGGCGCACAGGTCGAGCAGCGCCTCGCGCACCGGCGTCGCGGAGACGCCGTACTGGTCGGCGATCTCCTTGACGGTGAAGGGGTGGCCGGACGGCAGCCGGCCGGCCAGCACCTCCTCGCGCAGCGCGTCGGCGATCTGCTGGCGCAGGGTGCTGCGCCGTATGACTGAGCTCTCTCCGCCGGCGGCCATCCGGTGCGTCTCCTTCGACGTCCATGACCGCAGGTGAGCGCGGCCCTCGCCCACGATAGGCGAGGGCCGCCGGGGGCCGCCCACGATGGGTGCCGCGGCCGGCCGGCTCAGGCGGTGTGCGCGTCCGCGGCGGACAGCGCCTCGTCCAGGGCGGCCAGGCCCTCCTTGGCCTCGGCCTCGGTGATGGTGCAGGGCGGGACGACATGCGTCCGGTTCATGTTCACGAAGGGCCACAGGCCGCCGCGCTTGCAGGCCGCGGCGAACTCGGCCATCGGGGCATTGGCGGCGCCGGACACGTTGTACGGCACCAGCGGTTCCCGGGTCTCCTTGTTCTTCACCAGCTCCAGGGCCCAGAAGACGCCCATGCCACGGACCTCGCCGACCGAGGGGTGCCGCTCGGCGAGGGCGCGCAGCGCCGGGCCGATCACCGTCTCGCCGATCTCCGCGGCGTTCTCCACGATCCGCTCCTCGGCCATCGCGTTGAGGGTGGCGACGGCGGAGGCGCAGGCCAGCGGGTGGCCGGAGTAGGTCAGGCCGCCGGGGTAGGGCCGCCGGTCGAAGGTGGCGGCGATCCCGGCGCTGATGGCGACGCCGCCGAGCGGTACGTAGCCGGAGTTGACGCCTTTGGCGAAGGTGAGCAGGTCGGGGGTGACGCCGAAGTGGTCGGCGGCGAACCAGCGTCCGGTACGGCCGAAGCCGGCCATCACCTCGTCGAGGATGAAGACGATGCCGTGGCGGTCGCAGATCTCGCGGACGCCGGCGAGGTAGCCGGGCGGCGGGACCATGATCCCGGCGGTGCCCGGGACGGTCTCCAGGATGATCGCGGCGATCGACTGCGGGCCCTCGAAGGCGATGGTCTCTTCCAGGTGGGCCAGGGCGCGCTCGCACTCCTGGGCCTCGTTCTCCGCGTGGAACGGCGAGCGGTAGAGGAACGGGCCCCAGAAGTGGACGACGCCGGCCGAGGCGGTGTCGGAGGGCCAGCGGCGCGGGTCGCCGGTCAGGTTGATCGCGGCGGCGGTGGCGCCGTGGTACGAGCGGTAGGTGGACAGCACCTTGGCGCGGCCGGTGTGCAGCCGGGCCATCCGGACCGCGTTCTCCACGGCCTCGGCGCCGCCGTTGGTGAAGAAGATCTTGTCGAGGTCGCCGGGGGTGCGCTCGGCGACCAGCCGGGCGGCCTCGGAGCGGACGTCCACGGCGAAGCCCGGGGCGATGGTGCAGAGCCTGCCGGCCTGCTCCTGGACGGCCGCGACGACCTTGGGGTGCTGGTGGCCGATGTTGGTGTTGACCAACTGGGAGGAGAAGTCGAGGTAGCGGTTGCCGTCGTAGTCCCAGAAGTACGAGCCCTCGGCACCGGCGACCGGCAGCGGGTCGATCAGGCCCTGCGCGGACCAGGAGTGGAAGACGTGCGCGCGGTCGGCGGCCTTGACGGCGGCGCCGGTTGCCGGGTCGGGATGCTTCGTCGTCACGGTCGGTACCTCGGAATCGCTCGCGGGGGTCCGCCGCTGGACAGGAACGGCGAACGGCTCCCAGCCTAAGGATCACGGTCCGCCGACCGGTACCGACACTTTGTATGGCGCTCACCACGCGCGCGGACAGAATGTCTACGGTCTGGAGGAAACTCCAGGGATGCCCGGGGTGGGATCCAGGGATGCCCGGGGGGCGGGATGCCTCCCCCGGGCTCCGTCAGGAACCCCGGCGCCCGGTGTGCGGCGCGCGGGTCGCGGCGCTCAGGCCGCCGCGGTGGGAAAGGCGGTGCGGACCGCCCCTTGCCAGTGGTCGGCGTACAGATGGGGCCGCAGCGCCGACAGCCCGGCGCAGTACTTGGTGAACTCGGCGGCCCGGAGCCCGTATCCGGTCAGCAGCCGGTCGGCCTCGGTGAGCCGTCCGCAGGTCTTGGTGTCGACGAGGACCAGCCCGCCGTCGGCCCGTACGGTGCGGCCGGTCTCCAGGTCGCGGCAGAGGAGGGCAGCGTCGCAGGTGACGCGCTGGCCGTCCGCCACGAAGGTCGTCCGCTGGTGGTCGGTCTCCAAGGAGCGGCCCAGTTGGGTGGGGGCCTGGATGCCGTACGTGCGGTCGAGCACGGCGGCGAGGAAGCCGCGCGGGGCGTCGCCCAGGGCCGCGGCACCGGGCAGCAGCGGCCGGCGGTGCTTGACCGTTTCGCCGTGCCGCCCCTTGAGCTTGATCTCGAACTGCCGCTCTCCGGTGTCGGCGTAGAGCCGTTCGCGGATCTTGTAGCGGAGCCGGCTGCCCTGCCGGTGGTCGTGGAAGGAGCGCAGGTCGGGGGTGTCGTAGTAGAGGCAGTGGTAGCGGAACCAGCGGCGGCCGTTGATGCACAGCACCGCGAACGGGCCGCCGGGCCGCCGCCGGTCGGTGAGTTCGGCCGCGAAGGCGGCGAAGACGTCGACCGGGACGAGGTAGGTGCTGCTGTAGCGGGCGAGGAGTTCGGCGCGGGCCTGGACCTCGGCCAGCGGAACCGGTCGGGCGGCCATCGCGGCGCGCGCGACGGCTCGTACGGCGGGTATCACACGGTCTCCTTGGGATGGGGGACGGGGGATCGTGCACGCCTTGGCATCGTGAGGTGTCTGTCGTCGCTCTGTGCGGCTGTGTCTCTCTGCGCTTGCGTCCCTGTGCTTGCGTCTCTGTGCTTGTGTCTCTGTGCGGTTGTTCTCCGCTCTCGACGATCGGTAACCCCGGAAAGTTCCGGGTCGCGGAATCAGTCATCCATTCCGTCAATTCCCGGACAGGGACGGCTCGTTGACGACACCACAGCCCATCGGCACACCGGCCCGTACACCGCGCCGCGGGGAACCCCTCCCTCGTGGACGGCGGCGACACGACCCGCCCCTGCGGGCGCACGCCTTGGCCGAATACCGCCCCACCGGCCGGTGGTACGGCCTCGATATCCTCACCGCGGACGAGTTGGCGCTCCCACTGGGCGGGGCCGGTGAGACCGTGCTCCGGATGGAGGCCACCGGGCCCACGTACGACTGCCGGTTCGCGGCCACCCTCAGCGTGGTCTCCGGCCCGCCCGACACCTGCCGCCCCGGCTCCGCCAGCACGCTGGAGCCGATGGCCGGCAAGCTGCGGCGCACCTTCGACGACGCGGGCGGCCTGGCGCCGCTGCTCTATACGAAGACGGGGTGACGGCACCGGCGTACTGCCAGTGCCGCCACCCCGTGCGGCGGCCGGCCCCGACGGGACCGGCCGCCGAGGCCGTGCCGGATTCCTCCGGCTCCCCCGGATTCCTCCGGATTCCTTACGACAGGAACGAGTTGATCTCGATGGTCTCGTCCCGGCCCGGGCCCACGCCGATCGCGGAGATCGGGGCGCCCGACATCTCCTCCAGCGCCTTGACGTACGCCTGGGCGTTCTTCGGCAGGTCGGAGAAGGTCTTCGCCTGGGTGATGTCCTCGGACCAGCCCGGCAGCATCTCGTAGACCGGCTTCGCGTGGTGGAAGTCGGTCTGGCTGTAGGGCAGTTCCTCGACGCGCTTGCCGTCGATCTCGTAGGCCACGCAGACCGGGATCTGCTCCCAGCCGGTGAGGACGTCGAGCTTGGTGAGGAAGAAGTCCGTCAGGCCGTTGACCCGGGTCGCGTAGCGGGCGATGACCGCGTCGAACCAGCCGCAGCGGCGGTCGCGGCCGGTGGTGACACCGCGCTCGCCGCCGATCCGGCGCAGCGCCTCGCCGTCCTCGTCGAACAGCTCGGTCGGGAACGGGCCGGCGCCCACACGCGTTGTGTAGGCCTTGAGGATGCCGATGACCCGGCTGATCTTGGTCGGGCCGACGCCCGCGCCGGTGCAGGCACCGCCCGCGGTCGGGTTCGAGGACGTGACGAAGGGGTACGTGCCGTGGTCGATGTCGAGCAGGGTGCCCTGCCCGCCCTCGAAGAGCACGACCTTGTCGTTGTCCAGGGCGTTGTTGAGGATCAGGGTGGTGTCGGCGACATAGCCCTTGATCTGGTCGGCGTAGCCCAGCAGTTCCTCGACGACCTGGCCGGCCTCGATGGCGCGGCGGTTGTAGAGCTTGGTGAGCAGCTGGTTCTTGACGTCGAGCGCCGCCTCGACCTTCTGGATCAGGATCGACTCGTCGTAGAGGTCCTGGACCCGGATGCCGGTGCGGTTGATCTTGTCGGCGTAGGTCGGGCCGATGCCGCGGCCGGTGGTGCCGATCTTCCGCTTGCCGAGGAAGCGTTCCGTCACCTTGTCGACGGTGATGCCGTACGGCGTGATCAGGTGCGCGTTACCGCTGATCAGCAGCTTGGACGTGTCAACGCCGCGCTCGTTGAGTCCGCTCAGCTCGGAGAGCAGGACCGCCGGGTCGACGACGACACCGTTGCCGATGACCGGGGTGCACCCCGGCGAGAGGATTCCGGAAGGGAGAAGGTGCAGTGCGTACTTCTGGTCGCCGACGACGACCGTGTGGCCGGCGTTGTTGCCGCCCTGGTAGCGCACCACGTAGTCCACGGACCCACCGAGCAGATCGGTGGCCTTTCCCTTGCCTTCATCACCCCACTGAGCACCGAGCAGCACAAGTGCGGGCACAGGCGTACACCCCTTCCGGGCGGGGCATGTCCAACGTGCGTGGATGGCGTGGCGTCGCGTGTTCGCGCAGACGTCATCGCCAGAGCCGTCGGACCGGTGCCCCGGAATAGACGAAGCCCCTGGCGCAATAGCGCAAGGGGCTCTTGCACCGAGATGCTACCTGAGGAAGGACCGAGGTGTCGGCGCAGCCTTCTGGGCACTCTCCCGCGGACTCCGTTCGGGGGTGCCCCCTGCTTGTGGTCATCGACCCGGTAGCCCGCAGTACGGACGGCGAGTCCGTACGGATCGCGAAGGATGTCCTGTGCGCGGGCGCGGGAGCGAAAATCTGTCTCCCCGAGGGGCCCGAGGAATTCGCCAGGGCGCTGGCCCGGCGCGGCCACCGGCGCCCGGTGGTGATCGGCGACGACCGCGCGCTCCTGCGGGTCGTGGGCCTGCTCCACAGAGAGCGGGAGCTGGCCGGGGTGCCGCTGTCGATGGTGCCGGTGGGCGCGCCGGCCGCGGTCGCGCTGAGCCGGACGCTGGGCGTCCCCACGGACGCCGTCGCCGCCGCGCGCGCCGTACTGGACGGCGGGGAGCGGCCGATGGACCTGCTCACGGACGACAGCGACGGCATCGTGCTGGGCGGGCTGCGGATCCCCTGCGGGCACGGGGCACCGCCGGAATACGGGGCGCACGGCGATCCCGGGCAGTGCGGCGGCTACGGCCCGCCGGGTGCCGTCGGGACGACCGGGTATACGGGCGAGGCCGGGGCCCCTGGAGACGACGCGGCGGACCCCGGGGGCGGCCACCGGCCCTGGTGGCGGCCGGCCGCCAGGACCGCCCGGACGGCGCTGTCGCTGCTTGCTCCGGCGACCGGGCTGGGCGGCCGGCGCGGACGGGTGCCGGCGCAGCGGCTGCGACTGCGGGTCGAGGCGGACGGGGCCCTGCTGGCGGACCTGGACCGGCCGGTGCGCGGGGTGTCGGTGGTGCCGGGCAGGGTGCGTACCGAGGGCGGCGCCGGTCCGGACGGCGCGGATGCCGCGGACGGCGCGAGCGGTACGGCCGGCGCCCACGGGCCGGCGGCACCGGACGTTCCGGCCCCGTCCGGCGGGCTGGCCGAGGTGGTGGTCCACTGGGCCGGCGGGGGGCACCCCCTGCGCGCCTCGGCGCGGGCGGTGACGGTGTCCGGGGCGGACTTCCACTACCGGGCGGACGCGCTGGTCGGCGGCCCGGTCAGGACGCGCACCTGGACGGTGCAGCCGGGGGCCTGGCGGTTGCAGTTGCCGCTGCCGCGTCGGGACTAGGAGCCGGGCCTGTCCGATGGGCCAGGCCGGGCCGATGGGCCAGGCCGGGCCCGGGGAGCGGCCGGCGCCGGGCTCTCAGCGCCGGGGGGCCTCGGCCGGGGCCGTGCCGTTCTGGTCGGCGCGCAGCCGGCCGACGTGGTTGCGCCAGCGGTCCATCAAGCCGGTGAGCTCGTCCTGAAGGAACTCGATGAAGGCGAGGGTCTCGGCGATCCGGCGGCCCGCGTCGGAATCCTCGCCCAGGCTCTCGACGCCTTCACGCAGGGTGTGCTCCCAGCGGACGAGGACGCTGTCCCGGCGGGTGAGCGCCTCGTACCACTGGTCGCTGTGGACGCGGTACCGGTCGCGGCGGGAGCCCGGCTCGCGCTCGCGGCTGACCATGCCCACCTGGGAGAGATAGCGGATCGCGCCGGAGACCGCGGCGGGGCTGACCTGGAGCCGCTCGCCGAGTTCGGCCGAGGTCAGCACGCCGGTGTCGGAGGCGAGCAGGCAGGCGAAGATCCGGGCCGGCATACGCTGCATCCCGGCGTCGACCATCTGCGCCGCGAACCGCTCGACGAACGTCGGAACGGCGTCGTCACGGATGTCACGGACGTCACGGCCATCGTGGTCGGCACGGCCGTCGCGGTCGTCGCGCCCGGCTGTGTCCCGTGCGTCCCGTGCGTCGGGTGTGTCCTGTGCGGTCCGTCCGCTCTGCCGGTCGCTGCTGCTCTGCCGTCGCTGCTCACCCATACCCGCATCATCTCCCCTGATCAGAGCCACTTCGCCAACTTTATACGGTTTCTTAACTTCACAAATTTATGAATCTAGCGTACCTTCGGAATCATGACGAAGGCGATCAGCGTGTCCGGCCTCCACAAGTCCTTCGGCCGGACACAGGCGTTGGACGGCCTCGACCTCGATGTCGAGGCCGGTGAGGTGCACGGCTTCCTCGGGCCCAACGGCGCGGGCAAGTCCACGACGATCCGGGTGCTGCTGGGACTGCTGCGCGCCGACCGCGGCACCGCCCGGCTGCTGGGCAAGGACCCCTGGCAGGACGCGGTCGCGATCCACCGCCGCGTGGCCTATGTGCCCGGCGACGTCACCCTGTGGCGGAATCTCTCCGGCGGCGAGGTCATCGACCTCTACAGCCGGCTGCGTCAAAGGGGCGGCGCGGAGCGCCACCGGTGGGGCGGTGGCGGGCTGGGGGCACCTCCCAGCGGTAGCTGGGGGAGGGCGGGCGGGCTCGACACCGCGCGCCGGGCCGAGCTCCTGGAGCGCTTCGAGCTGGACCCCACCAAGAAGGGGCGCACGTACTCCAAGGGCAACCGCCAGAAGGTCGCGCTGGTCGCCGCCTTCGCCTCGGACGTCGACCTGCTGATACTCGACGAGCCGACCTCCGGGCTCGACCCGCTGATGGAGGAGGTCTTCCAGTCGTGCGTGGCGGAGGAGCGCGACCGCGGCCGTACGGTGCTGCTCTCCAGCCATGTGCTGTCCGAGGTCGAGGCGCTCTGCGACCGCGTCAGCATCATCCGCAAGGGCCGCACCGTGGAGTCCGGTTCCCTCGGCGAGCTGCGGCATCTCACCCGTACGTCCGTCGTCGCCGAGCTCGCCGGATCGCCCGAGGGCCTCGCCAGGCTGCCCGGCGTCCATGGCCTGGACGTGCGGCCGGGGGCGGGCGGCGCGGGCTGCCGGGTCCGGCTCCAGGCCGACACCGACCAGCTCGACGCCGTGCTCCGACTGCTCGGTGCGGCGGGCGTGCGCAGCCTCAGCAGCACCCCGCCCACTCTGGAGGAGCTGTTCCTGCGCCACTATCAGGACGACGTCCGCCGGCCGGGCGGCGCCCGCACCGAAGGGGCGGTCGCGCGATGACCGCGGTAGCGGCGGCCCCCGCCCGCGCCGGGGGAGCGCGCCATCTCGCGGGCACCGGCGCCCTGTTGCGCCTCGCGCTGCGCCGCGACCGGCTGATGATCCCGGCGTGGGTGCTGGTCCTCGGACTGTCCGTCGCCGGCATGGGCTCGTCCCTCCAAGCGCTGTACGACACCGCCGCCAAGCGCGCCGAGCTGGCCGCGTCGATGAACGCCAACGCCTCGCTGCGCGCGCTGTACGGACCGGTCCTCAGCGACTCCGTCGGCGGCCTGGTCGCCTGGCGGATGGCCGGATTCGGCGCGGTGCTGGCCGCCGTGATGAGCCTGCTGATCGTCGTCCGGCACACCCGCGAGGAAGAGGAGACGGGCCGTCAGGAGCTGCTCTCCGCCGCCATGGTGGGACGCCGGGCACCACTGACCGCGGCCCTGCTGGCGGCGCTCGTCGCCAACGCCGGGCTCGCCGTGCTGATCGCCGCCGGACTCGCCAAGTCCGGGCAGCCGGCGGGCGGTTCGCTCGCGCTCGGCATCGCGGTCGGCGGCGCAGGCATGTTCTTCGCCGCCCTTGCCGCGATCGCCGCGCAGCTCACCGAGAGCGCCCGGCTGGCCAAGGGCCTGACCGGCGCGGCCCTCGGGCTGGCCTTCGCGCTGCGCGCCGCCGGTGACGCCGCGGCGGCCCCGGCCAGGGCCGCCGCCAAGGGGAGCGGCGCCCCCCTGCTCACCTGGCTCTCGCCGGTCGGCTGGTCGCAGAACCTCCGGGCGTACGCCGGTGAGCGCTGGTGGGTGGTGCTGCTCTTCGCCGCCGCGACGGCCGTGGCGACGGCGGCGGCGTACGCCCTCACCGCCCGCCGCGACGTCGGGATGAGCTTTCTGCCGGCCCGCCCCGGACCGGCCCGCGCGCCGCGGTCGCTGGGCGGCCCGTCCGGCCTGGCCTGGCGGCTCCAGCGCACCACCCTGCTGGGCTGGACGGCCGGCTTCGCGCTCGCCGGTGCGGCGTTCGGCGGGATCGCCAAGGGGGCCGCGAGCATGGTCGGCGGCAATCAGCAGACCCGCGAGATCTTCGAGCGGATGGGCGGCCAGCGGGGGCTGACCGACGCCTTCCTGGCCACGATGACCGGCATGCTCGGCATGATCGCGGCGATCTACGCGGTGGGCGCGGTGGTCCGGATGCGCGCCGAGGAGACCGGTGACCGCGCCGAACCGGTCCTGGCGGGCGCGGTGGGCCGTATGCGCTGGGCATGCGGTCATCTGGCCGTCGCCGTGGCGGGCAGCGCCGTGCTGCTGGCCGCCGGCGGGCTGACCCTGGGCGTCAGTTACGGCGCCTCGGTGGGCGATATCGCCGGCCGTACGGGTCCGGTGCTGGCCGCCGCGCTCTCCCAGCTCCCGGCGGTGTGGACCCTCGCGGGGCTGGCGGTGCTGGTCTTCGGCCTGCTGCCGAAGGCGACCGGCGCCGTCTGGGCCCTGGTCGGCGGCTGCCTCGCCCTGGGCTGGGTCGGGCCCGCCCTCGATCTCCCCCAGTGGGCGATGGATCTCTCGCCGTACGGGCATCTGCCCAAGCTCCCCGGCGGCACGGTGACGGCCGCGCCCTTCCTCTGGCTGCCGGCCCTGTCGGCGGTCTTCATATCCGCCGGCCTGACCGGCTTCCGGCGCCGCGACATCGGCTGACCTCCAGTCGTGCGCCGCCCGAGCTGTAGCGGACTCCGGCGGCGCACTCCCGCCGGCCCACCGCACTGTCCACAGCCTGTGGACAGTGCCCGCCGGAAGCGCTGTCCGACATGCCCTCCCGGTGTGCCGACCGGCCGGCGCACCGGCCGCGCAGGTACCCGAAAGGAGATCATTATGGCGCCGCCCACCCGCCGTGGCGGCCGGCCGGGCCCCTCAGCCGCCCGGTGTCACCAGCCGCGCCTCGTACGCGAACACCGCCGCCTGGGTGCGGTCGCGCAGCCCGAGCTTCACGAGAATCCGGCTGACATGCGTCTTCACGGTCGATTCGGCGACGACGAGATGGGCCGCGATCTCACCGTTCGACAGCCCCTGGGCCACCAGCACCAGCACCTCCGTCTCCCGCTCCGTGAGATCGCCGATGCGCTCCTGGGCCGGCGCACGGGGCGAGCCGAGCCGGGAGAACTCGCTGATCAGCCGCTTGGTGACGGTGGGGGCGAGCAGCGCCTCCCCCGAGGCGACGATCCGCACGCCCTCGGCGAGCTGGCCGGCCGAGGCGTCCTTGAGGAGGAAGCCGCTGGCTCCGGCGCGCAGCGCCTGGTAGACGTACTCGTCCAGGTCGAAGGTGGTCAGCACGAGCACCTTGGCGTCCGCGTCGGCGGCGACGATCTCGCGGGTCGCCTCCAGGCCGTTCATCTCCGGCATCCGGATGTCCATCAGGACGACATCGGGCCGCAGGACCGCCACCTTGTGCACCGCCTGCCGGCCGTCGACCGCCTCGCCGACGACCTCGATGTCCGGCATGGCGTTCAGCAGCACGGAGAAACCCTCGCGGACCATCACCTGGTCGTCGACGATCAGCACGCGGATCATGCCGCACCCCCGCCCGGCGTGGTCTCGCCCGCCGTGTTCCCCGCGGGAATGAAGGCCGCGACCTCGAACCCGCCGTCCTCGGTGTGGTCGGCGGTCATCTCCCCACCCAGCATCTGCACCCGCTCCCGCATACCGAGCACCCCGTGCCCGGCGCCCGGGGACGGCTTGGCGAGCCGGCTCGGGGCACCGTTGACGATCCGCAGCCCGAGCCCGCCCAGGACGTACGAGATCTCCACCCGGGCCTCCGCGCCCGGCGCATGCCGCAGTGTGTTGCTCAGCGCCTCCTGCACGATCCGGTACGCGGACAGCTCGACGCCCTGCGGCAGCGGCCGGGGCGCCCCGGTGATCACCGCCTCGACGGTCAGACCGGCGCTGCGGACGCTGCCCAGCAGCCCATCGAGACTGGCGAGCGTCGGCTGCGGGGCCTCCGGGTCGCTCTCGGCGAAGGCGTCCGGATCCTCGGAGCGGACCACGCCCAGGATGCGGCGCAGTTCGGTGAGCGCGGCGACCGCGTTCTCGCGGATGGTGGCGAAGGAGGTGGCGAGTTCGGGCGGGGTGTCCGCCACCCGGTACGGCGCCGCCTCGGCCTGGATGGCGATCACCGACATATGGTGCGCGACGACATCGTGCAGCTCGCGGGCGATCAGGGCGCGCTCCTCCAGCAGGGTGCGCCGGGAGCGCTCCTCGGCGGTGACGCTCTGCGTCTCGACGACCTGCCGGCGCTCCTCGCGCCAGGCGCGGATCGCCGCGGCGGAGACGAGGACGACGCCGGAGAAGAAGGCCACCTCGGTCATGCCGCCCACGGCACCCCCGCCGGCCAGCGTCGACAGCACCGCGCCCGGCACGAAGGTGACCAGCCACATCTCCACCGCCAGCCGCGGCCGGGTGCGCAGCACCACCAGCGTCATCACAGCGAGGTGGATGGCGAAGGCCGCGCCGCCCCACGGGCTGCCGTACGGGCCGAAGACCCGCATCCAGACCAGCCCCAGGACGACCGACAGCAGCGACAGCCAGAAGGCGCCCACCGGCCGGAAGAGGGTGAGCGCCGGCGGCGCGGCGAGCAGCAGCGCGGACCCCGCGACGAGGACGCCGCGGATCGGCCCCATCTCATAGCTCACGGTGAAGGACGCCAGGAAGACGCACACCGCGAAGAAGCCGACGGCGGAGTGCGGCAGCCAGCGCGCCGCGCGCTTGACCCGCCCCGGCAGCCACGGCACCCACCGGTTCAGCTTGGCGTCGTCCAGCGGCGGCATCGGGCGGAGGGCGAAGGCGTCGACGAGCAGGTCCTGGCGCAGGGTGTGCAGCGCGCCATGGGCTATGCGGGCCTCCGAGCGCAGGGTGCTCTGCGTCTGGGTCGTCTCATTCACGCAGACAACGGTAAGCAGCGAGCGCCGCCCGGGCGTCCCCACGGAAGCGGATCTGCGGGCGTCCGTCTCAGGTACTACGTGGACGGGAACGGCTGCCCCGCAGGTCACACGGGCGACGGGCGGTCGCCGCCGGCGCCAGGGTCATATCGGTCACATCCGGATATCCAGCGCAAGGCAGGCGGCTGTGACACTGCCCGGCCGATCGATACCGGCCTCCAGACACGGACTGCCGCCCCGCCCTCGGCCGAGGTCATGCCCTCGGCTGCCGTCCCGCCCGACGACCACCGTCCCGCCCGGTGGACGCCGTCCCGCCCGGTGGCTACCGGCCGGTATCGGCCCCCCGGCCGGGGTCCGCCGGGAGCCCCCAGGTCTCTCCCCGCTCCCCCCGGGCTCTCCCCCCTCCGCCCGGCATCCCGCCGTCAGCCCGTCCGCCGGCCCTCCTCGCGCAGCAGCGCGAGGAGGGTGCGGAAGGCGGCGGTACCGGGCGTGATGGGTGCGAAGTGGCCGACGTCCGGGAGTTCGCGGAGCTCCGTGGCCGCGGGGTGGGCGGCGGCGTAGCGGCGCGAGAGGTCCGGCGGGACGTCCGGGTCGGCGGTGCCGTGCAGCAGCGTGACCGGGACGCCGGCGGGCGGGTGGGCCATCGGGTCGGCGGCGGCCAGGCGTGCCGCGAACCCCGGCCCGGCGCCGAGCAGTTCGGCGACCGCGCCGTTGCTCAGGCCCAGCTCGTGCGCGCGGGCCAGATCGGCGACCGGCGCGACCGCGACGACCCGGGTCACCGGCGCGCCGGGGCGGGCGGCGGCGAGCAGCGCGAGGTGCCCGCCCGCCGAGTGCCCCACGAGGACGACGCCGCGGTGGCCCGGCGCGGCCCCCGCCGCACCGCCGGCCCCATCGCCGGACGCACTACCGGCCCCCGCCGCGGCTTCGGAGCCGGGCACCGCACCGACCGCCGCGCCCCGGGCCGCGCCGATGGCCGCCGCCGCGTCCGCGAACGTCTGCGGCGCGCCGCCGCCCGCGCCCACCCTGCGGTACTCGGCCAGGGCGACCGGCAGACCGTGGCGGGCCAACTCGGCGGCGCACGGCGACAGATGGCGCCGGTCGTACGCCGCGCGCCAGAACCCGCCGTGCAGCAGCACCACCAACGGGCCGCCGGGACCGGCCCCGGCCCCCGGCTCCGGCCACCGCCCGTACAGGTCCACCAGCTGGTCCGGATGCGGCCCGTACGCCACCGTGCGGACCGGCGCCACCGGGGCGAGCCCCAGCAGCGCCGCCTCCTCGCCGGCCGCGCTCACCCGCCGTCGCCGCCGGCCGCCGGGCCCTCCGCGGCCGGCGGCCCCGCCGCCGTCGCCGCCGCACCGGGCCCCTCGGCCGCCTCGCGCTCCGCCTGCTCCCGTAGCACCTCGCCGAGCACCCAGGCCGCCCGCTCCGCGTCCGCGAAGGTCGTGTAGAGCGGGGTGAAGCCGAAGCGCAGCACGTCCGGGTGGCGGAAGTCGCCCACCACGCCGCGCCGGATGAGCTCGTCCATCACCTCACCGGCACCGACCGCCTCCAGCGACACCTGGCTGCCGCGCCGCCGGTGCTCGTACGGCGTGACCGAGCGGACCCGGCCCGGCGGCGCGTACTCGTTGACGCACTCCAGGAAGAAGTCGGTCAGCGCCAGGCTCTTGGCGCGCACCTCCTCGATGGAGACGCCGTCCCAGACCTCCAGCGCCGCCTCCAGCGCCAGCATCGACAGGATGTCGGGGGTGCCGACCCGGCCGCGCACGATGCCGTCGGCCGGGGTGTAACCGGGGTCCATCCCGAACGGGTCGGCATGCGAGTTCCAGCCGGGCAGCGGTGACTCGAACCGCTCCTGGAGGCTCTCCCGGATGTAGAGGTACGCGGGCGAACCCGGGCCGCCGTTGAGGTACTTGTACGTGCAGCCGACGGCGAGATCCACCCCGTGCGCATCCAGCCCGACCGGCAGCGCACCGGCGCTGTGGCACAGGTCCCAGACGGCGAGCGCGCCCGCGGAGTGCAGCGCGGCGGTGATGCCGGGCAGGTCGTTGAGCTCACCGGTGCGGTAGTCGACGTGGTTGACCAGCGCGAGCGCGGTCCGCTCGGTGACCTCGTCGGCGATCCTGGCGGGCTCGACCGGGCGCACCGCGAGACCGGCCATCCGGGCCGCCGAGCGCGCGATATAGCCGTCGGTCGGGAAGGTCGTGGCGTCGACCAGGATTTCCGTACAGCCCTTTCCGGCCATCCGGATGCCACCGACCACCGCCTTGAAGATGTTGACGCTGGTCGAGTCGCCGACCACCATCCGGCCCGGCGCCGCCCCGACCAGCGGCGCGATCCGGTCGCCGATCCGCTCGGGCGCGGTCCACCAGCCCGACTCGGTCCAGGACCGGATGCGCAGCTCGCCCCACTCACGGGTGATGACGTCCGCGATCCGGCCGGGCACCGAGCGGGGCAGCGCGCCCAGCGAGTTGCCGTCCAGGTAGACGGTGTCCTCGTCGAGGACGAAGCGGTCACGGGTGGTGGTGAGCGGCCCGGCGGCGTCCAGCTCCGCGGCGCGCACCGCCTCCTTGCGCGGGCCGGAACCGCCGGACGGGCCGGAACCGCCCGACGGGCCCGAATCGGCGGACGAGCCCACGGACTGCCGCGGCGTCACCGGGCGCTCCGGGCTCCCGGCGCCCTCGGAGCGCTGCACCCCGCTGATCTCGGGGCTCTCGCCGTTCTCAGGACTCTCGCTGTTCTCAGGACTCTCAGACATGGCTTCGCGCCGTCCACAGCTCGGGGAAGACGTTCTTGCGGGCCCGCTTCTCCAGCCAGGCGACTCCCGCGGACCCACCGGTACCCATTTTCGCCCCCATCGCCCGCCGGGTCGCCACCAGATGGTCGTTGCGCCAGCGCCAGACCAGCTCGGCGACATCGGTCAAGAGCTCGCCGAGCCGGACCAGTTCGGACTCCTGCGGCCCGGCGAAGATCTCGGCCCACACCGCCTCGACGGCCGGGTCCGGTTCGTAGCGCAGCGCCGGGTCCCGCCGGAGCACGGCCGCCGGGACGGCATGGCCGCGGCGCGCCAGCAGCCGCAGCACCTCGTCGTACAGGCTCGGTTCCTGGAGCGCCTTCTCCAGTTCGGCGTGCTCCTCGGTGGCGCCGCGGTGCGGCACCAGCATCGACGCGGACTTCTCGCCGAGCAGGAACTCCAGCCGCCGGTACATCGCGGACTGGAACCCGCTCCCCTCGCCGAGCGCGGCACGGTAGGAGTTGAACTGCGCCGGGGTCAGCCGGGCGAGCGGCTTCCAGGCGGCGTTCAGCGCCTCCAGCTCGTACGTGGAGCGGCGCAGTGCGTCCATCGCCACCGTCAGATCGTCGCGGCGCAGCGCATCGGCGGCGGTCTGCCACTCATGGACGATGACGGTGAACCACAGCTCCATCACCTGGGTGGTGACCAGGAAGACCATCTCGCCGGGGTCGTCGGAGTGCGGCTGCTGGAGATGGGTGAGGACCCGCGCCTGGACGTAGTCCTCGTACGGGGTGGTGGTGCAGCTGCCGATGCTCAGGTCGGGACCGAACGGCGGGTCCGCATCGAGGGCCTCGGGCCCCTCGGTGAGCTCGGCGGCCTCAGGGGCCTCGGCGTCCGGCGCCGGCGGGCGGTGCGCGGGATCGGTGGGAGACGGATGCGACATGAGGGACTCCTCAGGTGCGAACTCCGGGTAGCGGTCCGCTCCTTCCTTGTCGGCACGGGAGCCCCGGTCCCCTCAGGCTCGGGATGACCCGGCCCACTGAAATCATCGGTGCTGGGCTACCACCGCGCAAGGGTTGGCCGCGGGCATGCGGCCGGTCCCCGGGGCCCCGGCCCCCGGGGGCCCCGGCCGTACGGCGCGGGAGCCGTCCCGCCCCGTACGGCGGGTGCTCCTGCCAGGACAGCGCGTTCCCGTCAGGACAGCATCCCGGCCGTCAGGACGACGTGTCGGCCGTCAGGACAGCGGTTGGCCGTCAGGACAACATGTTCCCGTCAGGACAGCGTGTCGGCCGCGGTCGGCGAGGAGTCCCGCAGGAAGGCCGTGCAGCGCTCGTACTCGTCCTGCTCACCGATCGCCTGGGCGGCGCGGGCGAGGGCGTGCAGCGCCCGCAGGAAGCCGCGGTTGGGCTCGTGCTCGAAGGGCACCGGGCCGTGGCCCTTCCAGCCGGCCCGGCGCAGCGCGTCCAGGCCACGGTGGTAGCCGGTACGGGCGTAGGCGTACGACTCGACGGTCCGGCCGGCCTGGAAGGCGTCGTCCGCGAGCTGGGCCCAGGCCAGCGAGGAGGTCGGGTACTTCGCGGCGACATCGGACGGCGCCGTGCCCGACGCGAGCAGCTCGCGGGGCTCGGGGTCGTCGGGCAGATGGGTCGGGGGCGGTCCCCCGAGGAGGTTCTCGTGAATGGGCATGGTCCCAGTTTGCCTGGTCGCTGCGCTGGGCTTGCACCCCACGTTGTCGGCTTTCCCGCCGTGGGGGGTGGCTTCGTTGCGCCTGCGGCGCGGGGCTGCTTCCCGCCGTTCCGCTGCGCTGGGCATGCACCCCACGACGTCCCGCCGTACCGGTGCGCCGGGCTTGCGCGCGACGTTGTCGGCTGTCCCGCCGTGGGGGTTGTTCGCCGTTGCGCCTGCGGCGGGCGGGGCCGCTGCGCGGGGCTTTCGGGGTGCGGTGACGGGTCTGCGGGGTGGGGTGTCCGGACTGCTGCGCTTTACGTCCGGACACCCCACCCCGCAGGCCCGTCGCCTCCCGTGGGTGGTGGGAAAACGGTGGGTGGTGGCTGGGGGTTCTGCTACGGGCCCGGGTCTTCCGGGTCGGGGGTGGTGTCGCCCGGGTCCAGGGGCGGGGAGCTCACACCGCAGTGGTACGTGCACTCGGCGTGGCAGGGCTCCGGGGTCCGCAGGATGTCGCCGCGGACGGTCAGCCAGGCGGTCAGCGCGCCCAGCAGCAGCACGAGCGCGCACAGCAGCATGGCCCGCCGGAAGGACGCCGAGAAGTCGGCCGACGAGCGGTACGCCTCCGGGCCCATCCCGGCCAGCAGCGGCAGCGCGGCCACCGCCACCAGGCTCGCGGCCCGTGCCGCCGCGTTGTTGATGCCGCTGGCCAGGCCCGCCCGGTCCACGTCCACCGAGGCCAGCACGGTGGCGGTGAGCGGGGCGACCAGGGTCACCATCCCGACGCCCAGCACCACGAGTGCCGGCAGGACGTCGGCGAGGTAGGACGCACCAGGGCCGACCCGGGTCATCAGCAGCATCCCGGCCGCGCAGAGCACCGGGCCGGCGGTGAGCGGGATACGCGGTCCGATGCGCTGGCCCAGCTCGCCCGAGCGGGCGGACAGCAGCAGCATCAGCACGGTCGTGGGCAGCAGCGCCGTACCGGCCTGGAGCGCGGAGTAACCCGCTACGACCTGGAGCTGGAGCACGGTCAGGAAGAAGAACCCGCCGAACGCGGCATAGACGCACACCGTCACCGCGTTGACCGCGGTGAACTGCCGGACGGCGAAGATCTTCGGCGGCAGCATCGGATCGGCCCGCCGGCGCTCCGCCCGGACGAACGCCACCCCGAGCAGCACCCCGGCCACCGCGGGCCCGATCACCCCCGGTGCGACGCCCTTTCCCGGTGCCGCGATCAGCGCGTAGGTCACCCCGGCCAGCGCCAGCGCGCCGAGCACCGCACCCGGCACGTCGAAGCCGCGCACCCCGCGGGCGCCCCGCTCCCGGGTCTCCGGTACGTGCCGCAGCGCCACCGGTACACAGACCGCCGCGAGTGGCACGTTCAGGAAGAACACCCAGCGCCAGCCGGCCCCGTCCACCAGCCAGCCGCCGATGAACGGGCCGATCGCCGCGGCCACCCCGCCCAGCCCCGACCAGGCGCCGACCGCCCGCGCCCGGTCGTCCGGGTGGAAGACTGCCTGGATCAGCGCGAGCGAACCGGGGGTGAGCAGCGCCCCGCCGACGCCCTGGAGCGCCCGCGCCGCGACCAGCACCCCGGCGTTCGGCGCCAGCCCGCACACCAGCGAGGCCGCCGCGAACCACACCACGCCGATGACGAAGATCTTGCGCCGCCCGAGCCGGTCGCCCAGCGCCCCGCCCAGCAGGATCAGCGAGGAGAGGGTGAGCATGTAGGCGGTGACGGTCCACTGGAGGACCGCGAGATCCGCGTTGAGGTCCGCGCCGATCCGCGGCAGCGCGACATTGACGACCGTGCTGTCGAGCATCGCCATACCCGACCCCAGCACGGCCGTCGTCAGCACCCGGCGGCCCTGCGGCGAGGCCAGCCGGATCCCGCCGGGCTCATCCATGGCGCGGCTCACTCATACCGTGAGCATGCCCCGCTTCGCGTCCGGCTGCCCGCGGAGAGCCGGACCGGCCCCGGACGCGGCAGGGCCCCGTACCCGGAACGGATACGGGGCCCTGGTGAACCGCGGTGCCTACTTCAGCTTGGTGCCCGTGGAGCGCAGGTTGGCGCACGCCTCGGTGACGCGCTTGGCCATCCCGCCCTCGGCCAGCTTGCCCCAGCTGCGCGGGTCGTAGGTCTTCTTGTTGCCGACCTCGCCGTCGACCTTCAGCACACCGTCGTAGTTGCGGAACATGTGGTCCGCGACCGGTCGGGTGAAGGCGTACTGGGTGTCGGTGTCCAGGTTCATCTTGACCACGCCGTTCTCCAGCGCGGTGGCGATCTCCTGCTCGGTGGAGCCGGAGCCGCCGTGGAAGACGAAGTCGAACGGCGCGGTCTTGCCGTACTTGGCTCCGACGCCCTGCTGGAGGTCCTTCAGCAGCTCGGGACGGAGCACGACGTTGCCCGGCTTGTAGACGCCGTGGACGTTGCCGAAGGAGGCGGCGAGCAGGTAGCGGCCCTTCTCGCCCAGACCCAGCGCCTCGGCGGTACGCAGCGCGTCCTCGACCGTGGTGTAGAGCTCGTCGTTGATCTCGTGGGTGACGCCGTCCTCCTCGCCACCGGTCGGGGTGATCTCGACCTCAAGGATGATCTTGGCGGCGGCGGCCTTGGCCAGCAGATCCTGGCCGATGGCCAGGTTGTCGGCGAGGGTCTCGGCGGAGCCGTCCCACATGTGCGACTGGAACAGCGGGTTCTCGCCGTTGGCGACGCGCTCCGCGGAGATGTCCAGCAGCGGGCGGACGTAGCCGTCCAGCTTGTCCTTGGGGCAGTGGTCGGTGTGCAGCGCGACGGTGATGTCGTACTTCTTGGCCACCACATGCGCGAACTCGGCGAGCGCGACGGCGCCGGTCACCATGTCCTTGTTGTACTGACCGCCCAGGAACTCCGCACCACCGGTGGAGATCTGGATGATGCCGTCGCTCTCGGCCTCGGCGAAACCACGCAGCGCTGCGTGCAGGGTCTGCGACGAGGTCACGTTGATGGCCGGGTAGGCGAACTTGCCCGCCTTCGCCCGGTCCAGCATCTCGTTGTAGATCTCAGGAGTTGCGATGGGCATCTGTCCGCTCCTTGTATGTGCGGGGTGTGCGTTCTTGGCCCTGACCAGGGGGCGACGACTTCGCCGTGGCACATCTTCCCAGACTCGCTGCTCAGCTCCACATCGCCCGTTCGGCGGGCCCGCGCGGGCGGCGGGCCGTTTCACGTGAAACGCCGTGCGCCGTTTCACGTGGAACGGCCCGCCGGGTCTCCCCCGGCACGCCACACGCGCCTTGAATCAGCAGGTCAGAGCAGGTCCCGCGGACCGGCGCTCAGCTGAGGCCGAGGTCCCCGAGCCGGTATCCGGTGATGTACGGGAGCCCGGCGTCGGCGATGGCCGAAGCGGCACCCCGGTCGACGATCGTCGCAACCGCAACGACCTCGGCCCCGGCCTCCCGCGCCGCCTCGACGGCGGTCAGCGGCGAGCCACCGGTGGTGGAGGTGTCCTCGACGACCAGCACCCGGCGGCCCGCGATGTCCGGGCCCTCGATACGGCGCTGCATACCGTGGGCCTTCTGCGCCTTGCGCACGACGAACGCGTCCAGCCGCCGGCCGCGCGCGGCGGCGGCGTGCAGCATCGAGGCGGCCACCGGGTCGGCACCGAGCGTCAACCCGCCGACCGCGTCGTACTCCACATCGGCGGTGATGTCCAGCATCAGCCGACCGACCAGCGGCGCCGCCTGGCTGTCGAGGGTGATCCGGCGCAGGTCGATGTAGTAGTCGGCCTCCTTGCCGGAGGAGAGCGTCACCTTGCCGTGCACCACGGCCTTGTCCTTGATCTGCTGCAGCAGCTCGCCGCGCACGTCGTCAGTCATGCGCATGAGCTTAAGACAGAGCCTGTGGCCGGCCGGGCCCGCCGGCTACAGCGTCCGCCAGGTCCACGTCGTGGAGATCTCCAGCGGATCGATCAGGGTGACCAGGCGCGGGGCGGTGTTCAGTCCGTTCGGCGGGCCGGACTGCGGCTCGACGCAGACCGCCGCCTCCTGCTCGTCGTAGACCACGACCCATTCGGCACGGCTGGACACCGTCAGCTCCAGCCGCTCCGGCCAGGTGAGCGTCACCTCGACACCGCGCGGCATCCCGAAGCAGTCGTCCCAGGGGCCGGGCTTCGGCGGGATCCGGCGGCCGGTCGGCAGATGGTCCGGCCCGCGCTCCTCCTGCCACTCGGCGGCGAAGTCGATGCGGACGTCCCCGCCCGTACCGAGGTTCCGCAGGAACCACGGGTGCCAGCCGGCCTGCGCCGGGAAGGAGTCCCCGGTCGCCTCGACGCCCATGGTGAGCGTCAGCGAACCGCCGTCCTCGGCCAGCTCGACGACCTGGGTGACGGTCCCCGGGTACGGCCACGGCGCCGCCGGATCGGTCAGCTCGTAGGTGAAGGCAGCCGAGGTGCCGCCGGCACGCACGGTGCGCCAGCGGACGTCGCGGCCGGTGCCGTGGATGGCGTGCGGCGGCGAGTTCACCGGCATCCGGTGCCGCTCGGCGCCGTTGCGGAACTGGCCGTTCTCGATCCGGCCGCACCACGGCACCATCGGGAAGCAGCCGTACTTGTCGCCCTGCCGCAACAGCTCCGTGCCGCCGACGCGCAGACTCCCGATCCGGCAGCCGCTCTCCGGATGAACGGTCAGTTCGGTGTCTCGGGCGGCCAGCCGTACGCCGTCCGCCCCGCGCGTACCGGCCGCGCTCTGCGTGGTGTTCTCGGTGCTCACGGAAGCGACCCTAGCGGTGCTGCGGCAGCCCCGCCGGTCACCGGCACCGGCAGGGGGACGGCCGGCCGGCGACCGCCCTGGTCAGCGGCGCCGCCGCAGCACCCGGCCGACGACCACCGCCGACGCCAGCACCACCGCGGCGGCGGGCGCCGCCCAGCGCAGCGTCGCCGAACCCGCGCTCGTCTCGGGCGCCGGCACCGGCGCGTACCGGCCGCGCGGCGGGGCGTGGTCCACCTCCTCCGCGCTGCGCCCGATCATCGTCCGGCGGGCGTGCGCGGCCTCCGCGGGCACCGAGCCGTGCGCGGCGCCGATGCCGTCCGACGCGGCCAGGTCGTCCCCCAACTCGCCGTCGAGGTCGTCCTCGTCGTCTCCGTCGACGACGTCATCGACCTCGTCGACCTCGTCGACCTCATCGACCTCATCGACGGAGAAGTCGTCCATCGCGCCGGCCGCGGCTGCCTCCTCGGCGTCCTCGACGACGCTGACGTCGTCCTCCGCGTCGCTGTGCGGGGCGAGCGACGGCGGCGGCACCTCGGTGTCGAAGACGCTCTGTGGCACCGGCCCGCCGCCGGCCTCCGGCTCCGCCACCGGCCGCTCCTCCAGATCGGCCGCGAGGTTCTGCGCGAAGCGGTCCAGCAGCCGGCGCCCGGCGGTCCGGACGGCGTTGCCGTCGGCGTCGGCCAGCCGGCCGTCGCTGCGGACCGTGCCCCGGCAGGTCAGCAGCGTCCCCGGGCCGGGTTCGGTGGCGGCGGACAGCCGTACGGTCAGCTTCAGCGCCACCGCCCCGTCGCCGCGCGTCTCGGCGCCGGTCGCCTCGACGGTCAGCGGCGCGGTACCGCCGTCCGCCGCGCCGCCGCTGACGGTCAGCGCCCCGCGATAGGTGATGGAGGAGCTCCCGACGCGCAGTCGCAGCCGGCCTTCGGGGCGCTGCGGGTCCGCATCGGCGTCGAGTTGGACTCCCGGGACGCAGCGCGCCACCCGCTCCGGCTCGGTGAGTGCCTGCCGCACGGTCCCGACGGGAAACGGGACGTACACCTCATGCTCCATGGCATGGGAGCCTAATTCCTTCATCAGCGCCAGGGGGAGCCCTATGTGGATGTGCGTGGTCCCCGCGTCGGGCCCGTGCGCTCACTCCAGATACCGGGGACGCATCAGCGTCGACGGCGACAGGCCGGGGATCCGGTCCCGTACCGCGCCCTGCCGCCCGGCCCGCAACTCGCCGAGGACGACGGACGCCGCCGGCGGTGCGTCGGGGGCCGGGGCCGGCCGCGGCGGCTGCCGCGCGGCCAGGAGGAAGCCCCAGTACCTGCCCCCGCTCGGCGGGGCGGCGCGCGGTACCTGCCAGAGGTGCGGCACCGCCGCGGGCGCCCGGTCGCCCACCCCGGACCGGCCGAACGCGACATACGGCGCGACCGAGCGGTCGAGGCCGCCCGAGAAGTCCGAGAGCCGCCCGGGGATGCGGTACGGGAGGGTCGCCAGGCCCACCGACCGCAGGGTCGCGTCCACCGTCCAGTACGTCCGCGGCCGGGCGCGCGGCGGTCCGGCGTGCACCACCATCCGGCCGTCGTCGGCCAGCAGCCGCAGGGCGAGGCCGTAGAACTCCTGGGAGTAGAGCTTGGTGCTCTCGGTGATCCCCGGGTCCGGCAGATCGGAGACGATCACGTCGTAGCGCTCCGCGCGCCACCTCTGGCCCGAAGCGGCCTGCTGCCGCAGCCAGTTGAACGCGTCGGCGGTCACCACCCGCACCCGCGGATCACGCAGCGCCCGCCCGTTGAGCGACGACAGCCCGGGGTCCGTGCGCGCCAGCCGCACCACCCCCGGGTCGATCTCGACGACGGTGACCGAGCGGACCGTGCGGTAGCGCAGCAGCTCGCGCACCGCGAGGCCGTCGCCGCCGCCCAGGACCAGTACCCGGCGGTGCGGGCCGCCCGCCATCGCCGGGTGCACCAGCCCCTCGTGGTAGAGGAATTCGTTGACCGCGCTGACCTTCAACCGCCCGTCGAGATACAGCTCCAGCGGCCTGCCGGAACCTTTCCTCCCCCGCCCCGCACCGCTCCCGCCGCCGCGCGGTCGTCCCGTGCCGCCGGTCAGCACCACTTCCTGGATGCCGGTCTGCACCGCGACCCGGGCCGCCGACCCGTACACCGCCTGCCGGGCGGCCTGTTCGAACGGCTCGGCCAGCACCACGCCGGTGGCGAGCAGCCCGAGCACCAGCACGTTGGCGACGAGCAGCGCCCAGCGCGTACGGGTGGTCAGCTCGCGCCCGAAGAGCCACAGCACCAGCACCGCGCCGGCCACCGCGTTGATCCCGCCGGTGACCAGCGCACCGGTCAACTGGCCCAGACAGGGCAGCAGAAGAAAGGGGAAGGCCAGCCCGCCGACCAGCGCGCCCACATAGTCGGCGGCGAACAGATCGGCCACCGCACCGCCCGCGTCCTGCCGGCGCACCCGCTGGATCAACGTCATCAGCAGCGGGACCTCGGCACCGATCAGCGTGCCGATCGCCAGCGAGAAACCGACGAGCGCGGAGCGGGACTGCCCGAACCACGCGAAGCAGGCGTAGAGCGCCATCGCGGAACTGCCGCCGACCAGTGCGAGGGCCGTCTCGACCACCCCGAAGCCGACCGCGGCCCGGCAGCGCAGCCGCTTGGCCAGCAGCGCACCGACCCCCATCGCGAAGACCATCACGGAGAGCACGACCGACGCCTGGGTGACCGAGTCGCCGATCAAGTAGCTTGCCAGGGCGACCAGTTCGAGCTCGTAGACCAGACCGCAGGCAGCGCAGACGAAGACCACCGCGAGCACCAGCAGCCGGCCGACCCCGGACGGCACCGGCAACCGGGCCGGCATCATGGCCTCGGGCGGCCCGAGGGCGCCGCCGGCAAGGAAAGGCTCTGGCGGGTCGATCATGACATGAACGCTACGTGACGACGGGGTGGCCCTATGTCACCCACACGAGTGCACTCTAGGTGCCACACACACCAGTTGGCACCTTCACGGACGTGACGGAACCAGGGCCCGAACCACCCCCGCCGCCAACGCCCGTCCGGCGGCCCTCAGGCCGCGACCACCGCCCGCACCCCGACCCGCGTACGGGTCGCCACCAGCCGCCCCTCCTGCGGATAGGCGTGCCAGGTCCGCCAGCGCACCTGCCCCTGCTGACGCTGCGCCAGCATCGCGGTGAAGGCGTGCGGCGAGCCCGGGAACGTACCGGCGAGGCCGTGCGGATGCTCCGCGACCAGCGCGAGCAACTCCTGCGCCCGCCCGGCGAACGAGCCGCGCGACAGCGTCTCGACATGCGCCGCGAACTCGTACTCCCAGTCGCCCAGCCGCTTGGCCACACCGAGCGGCAGCGGCGTGCTGCTGCCCGGCATACAGGCGACCGTCTCGGAACAGTTGCCGCGCTCCTCTTCCAGCAGCACCTGATGGGACGCCCCGAGCAGTCTCAACTGCACGCGGGCGTCGTTGAGTTGGAGATCCAGTACGGCCAGGGCCGGCAGGGGTTCCCTGCCCAGGGCCCAGGCGAGATCGGATGCGCGGGTATCGGTGTACGTCGTTTTCAGGGTGGTGAGCATGGGTCGGCTCCGCAAGCACGCAGTGGATGGTGGGCCGGCCCGCCCGAGAAGGATCAGGGATGTACGACTGCCTGCCGGCTCGTGCCCACGTGGGGTCCGAGAACTGGGGGATTCTCAATGGAGAGGGAATCATGAATGGCGCGCCGCCCACAGCGATTTTACCCAGCTTCGCCGGGTTTCCATCCCCTAGAGGGCCATGCAGTTCACCTGTTCAACAACCAATCCCACAAGGGGAGTTGAGCGTTTCACGCCATACGCCGAGCGCATATTCCAGGCCGCATTGGCTGCCCGCATGTGTACCGCCGGAGACCGGGTACGAGCGCGACACAACGGCCATTTCCACCAGGAAAAGCGGAGTGCCCACGACCGCGCGCGGGACATCCGCCGCGACCGTGGGCACATTCGTGCGAGTTCCCCCAGGGGCCTGTCAGGGTCCCCTTAGGGCAGCCCCTCAGGAACTGCCGCAGCCGCCACCGCCGCAGGACGAGTGCCCGCCGCAGGAGTGGCCGCCGTGGTGGCCGCCGCCACCGCCGCACGAGGGGGGATGGTGGTGGTGCCCGCCGCTCGAAGCGGAACCGGCGTCGCCGGCCCCGGCCGCCCACCAGCTGCCGCCCCCACTGCTGCTCCGGGAGCCCGTGTACGCGCCGTACTTGCTCCGCTTCCGGCCGGAGCCGCCCCGCGAGGCCACCCCCACCAGCCCCAGGACCACCACGCAGATCACCGCGAAGAACAACAGGCCCATCATTCCTGCCTCACACTCCTTTCATTCCCCCGAAGCGTGTGGGCACCTCCCACGCCCTTCAGGCAGTGGGGGAGCATCGCTCCGTCCGGCGCCGGTGCGCCGCCGCGGCGCCGTACCGCGCCGCCGGCCGCGCTCTCCGGCGGCTCTCATGGTCTGTCTCTCGTGCAGGGGCTGATGCCCGGCCGAAGAGGGCTCAATGCACAGTTGAGGAAGTCCAGAGGTTCGGCGCAGGATGGCGCGCATGGACCGACCGCTGCTCAACCGCCGCCTCGCCGCCTTCGGCACCACGATCTTCGCCGAGATGTCGGCGCTCGCCCAACGCACCGGCTCCATCAACCTCGGCCAGGGCTTCCCGGACGCCGACGGTCCGGAGGAAGTCCGCGAAGCGGCGGTGCGCGCCCTACGGGACGGCCGCGGCAACCAGTACCCCCCGGGGCCCGGAATCCCCGAGCTGCGCACCGCCGTCGCCGCCCACCAGCAGCGCTTCTACGGGCACCTGGGGCTGTCGTACGACCCCGACACCGAGGTCCTGGTCACCGCCGGCGCCACCGAGGCGATCGCCGCCTCGCTGCTCGCCCTCCTCGAACCGGGCGACGAGGTCATCGCCCTGGAGCCGTACTACGACTCGTACGCCGCCTGCATCGCGATGGCGGGCGGCAGCCGCGTCCCGGTGACGCTGCGCCCCTCCCCGGAGACCGGCACCTACCACCTCGATCTCGACGAGCTGCGCGACGCGGTCACCGACCGCACCCGCCTCATCCTCCTCAACACCCCGCACAACCCCACCGGCACCGTCCTGACCCGCGACGAGCTCACCGCCGTCGCCGAACTCGCCGTGGAGCGCGACCTCCTGGTCGTCACCGACGAGGTCTACGAACACCTCGTCTTCGAGGGCGAGCACCTCCCGCTCGCCTCGTTCCCCGGCATGCGCGAGCGCACCGTCACCATCGGCTCGGCCGGCAAGACCTTCTCCTTCACCGGCTGGAAGGTCGGCTGGGTCACCGCGTCCCCCGAGCTGACCGCGGCCGTGCGCTCCGCCAAGCAGTTCCTCACCTACGTCTCGGCCGGCCCCTTCCAGTACGCCGTCGCCGAGGCCCTCGCCCTCCCCGGCAGCTACTTCACCGCCCTCCGCGACGACCTGCGCGCCAAGCGCGACATCCTCGCCAGCGGCCTGGCCGACGCCGGCTTCCAGGTCTTCCGGCCGGCCGGCACGTACTTCATCACCACCGACATCCGCCCGCTCGGCGAGCAGGACGGCTTCGCCTTCTGCCGTGCCCTGCCCGAGCGCGCCGGCGTGGTCGCCATCCCGAACGCCGTCTTCTACGACCACCAGGACCAGGGCGCCCCGTTCGTGCGCTTCGCCTTCTGCAAGAGCACCGCGACCCTGGAGGAGGCGGTGAGGCGGCTGAAGCGGCTCTGAGACCGCGGTGCTCCGGTGAGGGGGCCGCCACCCGTTCGGGCGACTGCGGTCGCGGCCGGGGGCGGGGCCCGGGGAATCTGGGTGCGGACCGGACAGGCCCCAGCGGTCCGGTGCCCCGACCTGCCCCCGGCGCGGAGGCGCGCCCCCGAACCGGAGGTGTCCCGTGTCCGCCGAGGCCGCCGAACCGCCCGAGACCGCCGAACCGCCGGCGTCGGTGCGGGCGGCGGAACCGGGCGGGCGGCCGGGGTCCGTACGGGAGCGGGTGCGGGCGGAGCTGCGGCGGGCGCGGACCGCGCTGGTGCTGTTCGCCGGGGTCCGGGCCACCGGGTTGCTGTGCACCGCGGCGTGGGCCTGGCACACCGGGCGGCATCCGCGGACGCTGCTGGGCGGGTCCTGGGACTCCAGGTGGTATCTGAACATTGCGCTGCACGGCTACGGGGCGCCAGTGCCGGCCGGGATGTGGCCCGATCTGCCCGGCGCGGACCTGGCGTTCTTCCCGCTGTACCCGTGGCTGGTGCGGGCGGTGGGAACGGCCGCCGTCCCGGTCGGGGCGGTGAACGCCGCCCTACTGGTCTCCTGGACGGCGGCCGGGGTGGCCGCCTGGGGGATCCACGCGGTCGGCGAGCGGCTGCACGGGCGGCGCACCGGAACCCTGCTCGTCGTCCTGTGGGCGCTGCTGCCGCAGGCCGTCATCGAGTCGCTGGCGTACACCGAGTCGCTGCTGACCGCGCTGTCCGCCTGGTCCCTGTACGCGCTGCTGACCCGGCGCTTCCTGCGGGCCGGGGTGCTGGCGGCGACGGCGGGGCTGGCCCGGCCCAACGGGCTGGCCGTCGTGGCGGCGGTGGGGGCGGGGGTGGCCGCGGAGCTGTGGCGGCGGCGGAGCGGCAGAGCCGGGGAGGGCGGCGGCCGGGGGCCCGGACTGCGGCCGGTGGCGGCCGTGCTGGTCGCGCCGGCCGGCTGGCTGGGATATGTGCTGTGGGTCGGGGCGCGGACCGGCGGCGGGCCGCTCGGGTACTTCGGCGTACAGGAGCTGTGGGGCTCCCGCTTCGACTTCGGGCGCGACACCCTGCGGGAGATCAGGCACCTGGTGCTCCTCGGCGCCCCGCCGGTGCACTTCATGACGATCGCGGTGGTCGCCGTGGCGCTGCTGCTGTACGCGCTGCTGGTGCTGGACCGACCGCCGGTCGCGCTGCTCGTCTACACCACGGTCCTGGTCGCCCTCGCGCTCGGCGGCACCGGCTACTTCCCGTCGAAGCCCCGCTTCCTGCTGCCGGCCTTCCCGCTGCTGCTGCCGGCCGCACGGGCACTGGCGCGGGCCCGGATCCGCACCGCCGTCCCGGTCGCCACCGCGCTCGCCGCGCTCTCGCTCGGGTACGGGGTCTATCTGCTGGCGATCGCGTCGCTGCCGTTGTGACGCCGTTACAGCGGCCCTCCCCCGGGACGCGCCGCCGTAACGGCGTCACAGACGACACGGGCCCCGGGAAACCGACAACGGTCGGCTCCCGGGGCCCGCGCAGCCGGGGTGCGGGTCGGACAGGGCTCAGCCCTCGTCGTCCCCCGGCTTCTCGTCGGAGTCGCCTTCGATCTCGGCCTCCAAACCGAGCTGCTCGACGATCCACTTGTCGAATTCGATCGAGGCGCGAACCCAGCTGACCGTGCTCGACACGAAGTGTTCGAGCGAGACACCGGTGCCGACCAGCATCGATGCCTCACCGATCAGACGGACCGTGCCGTCGTCATGGGTGTGGGTGTACGCCTTGGGCCACAGCGTCCGGCGGTTCCAGTCGTCGATCGCCTCCAGCAGCTTCGACTTCTCGTCGATGCCGTGGGCACGGTCGTAGAACGTGCGGACGGAGAAGATCTGCTGCTCCTCCTCGCCCCGGAACATGAAGTACGTGCGGAACTGCTCCCACGGGGCGGCGAGGTCACCCTCCTCGTCGACTACGTACTTCAGCTCCATCTGGTCGAGGAGCTGCTTGACCAGGTCCTGGTCGGGCACGACGGGACCATCAGGCCCCGACGGCTGCGGTTCGGGCTGGCCCCCGAAATTCGGAATCGAGGACGGGTCGATGCTCACCGTGGAAATCCCTTCGTATGGTCCCTGCCATCCTCCCCCATATGCGCCCCGTCGTGGCAACCCCGGCCGGCGGACGGGGCGCATCCGCGGTGACCGGCGGGCGCGCGCCCCGGCCGGAACGGTCAGCCGGCCGGGCGCGCCGCCGCCACCGTCAGGCCCTCGCCGTCCCCGTCCACATCCACCCGGACGGTGTCCCCGTCGAGCACCTCGCCCGCCAGGATGGCGCGCGCCAGCTGGTCGCCGATGGCCGTCTGGACCAGGCGGCGCAGCGGCCGGGCACCGTACGAGAGGTCCGGCGCCGGGGCGTCGACGACCGGTTCCCGGCCGAGCCAGGCGAGCCAGGCCAGCGCCCGGTCGGTGACGTCCAGGGTGAGCCGGCGGTCGCCCAGCCGGCGCTGGAGGTGGCTCAGCTGGATCTGCGCGATCCGCTGGAGCTGGTCGGTGCCGAGGGGGTGGAAGACGACCAGGTCGTCGAGGCGGTTGAGGAATTCGGGGCGGAAGGAGGCGCGGACGGCCTCCAGCACCTTCTCCTTCTTCTGCTCCTCCTTCAGGAGCGGGTCCATCAGGAAGGCGGAGCCGAGGTTGGAGGTGAGGATGAGGATGGTGTTGCGGAAGTCGACGGTGCGGCCCTGGCCGTCCGTGAGGCGGCCGTCGTCGAGCACCTGGAGCAGGATGTCGAAGACCTCGTGGTGGGCCTTCTCGACCTCGTCGAGCAGCACCACGCTGTACGGGCGGCGGCGGACCGCCTCCGTGAGCTGGCCGCCCTCCTCGTAGCCGACGTAGCCGGGCGGCGCGCCGACCAGCCGGGCCACGCTGTGCTTCTCGCCGTACTCCGACATGTCGATCCGGACCATCGCCCGCTCGTCGTCGAAGAGGAAGTCCGCCAGCGCCTTGGCCAGCTCGGTCTTGCCGACGCCGGTGGGGCCGAGGAAGAGGAAGGAGCCGGTGGGCCGGTCCGGGTCGGCGATACCGGCGCGGGTGCGGCGCACCGCGTCGGAGACCGCGCGCACCGCCTCGCTCTGGCCGATCAGCCGCTTGCCCAGCTCCTCCTCCATCCGCAGCAGCTTCTGGGTCTCGCCCTCCAGGAGGCGCCCGGCCGGGATGCCGGTCCAGGAGCCGACCACGTCCGCGATGTCGTCCGGGCCGACCTCCTCCTTGACCATCGGCTCCTTGGTGCCGACGCCCTTGGCCGCCTCCTGCTCGGCCTCCACCCGCGCGGCCTCCGCCAACTCCCGCTCCAGGGACGGGATCTCCCCGTACAGCAGCTTGGAGGCGGTGTCGAAGTCGCCGTCGCGCTGGGCGCGTTCGGCCTGGCCGCGCAGTTCGTCGAGTCGCTCCTTCAGCTCGCCGACGCGGTTGAGGCTCTGCTTCTCCTTCTCCCAGCGGGCGGTCAGACCGCGCAGGTCCTCCTCCTTGTCGGCGAGGTCCTTGCGCAGCCGCTCCAGCCGCTGCACGGAGCCGGCGTCGGTCTCGTTGCGGAGCGCCAGCTCCTCCATCTTGAGACGGTCGACGGCGCGCTGGAGCTCGTCGATCTCGACGGGGGACGAGTCGATCTCCATCCGCAGCCGGGAGGCGGCCTCGTCGACCAGGTCGATGGCCTTGTCGGGGAGGAAGCGGGAGGTGATGTAGCGGTCCGAGAGGGTGGCCGCGGCGACCAGCGCGGAGTCCGCGATCTGCACCTTGTGGTGGGCCTCGTAGCGGCCCTTGAGCCCGCGCAGGATCGCCACCGTGTCCTCGACGGTCGGCTCGGCCACCAGCACCTGCTGGAAGCGCCGCTCCAGCGCCGGGTCCTTCTCGATGCGCTCGCGGTACTCGTCCAGCGTGGTCGCGCCGACCATCCGCAGCTCGCCCCGGGCCAGCATCGGCTTGAGCATGTTGCCCGCGTCCATGGACGAGTCGCCACCGGCGCCCGCGCCCACGACCGTGTGCAGCTCGTCGATGAAGGTGATGATCTGGCCGTCGCTGTCCTTGATCTCGGCCAGTACGGTCTTCAGCCGCTCCTCGAACTCACCGCGGTACTTCGCGCCGGCGACCATCGCACCCAGGTCGAGCGCGACCAGCCGCTTGTCGCGCAGCGACTCGGGGACGTCGCCCTTGACGATGCGCTGGGCCAGCCCCTCGACGACGGCGGTCTTGCCGACGCCCGGCTCGCCGATGAGGACCGGGTTGTTCTTGGTACGGCGGGACAGCACCTGCACCACCCGCCGGATCTCGTGGTCCCGGCCGATGACCGGGTCGAGCTTGCCCTCGCGGGCCGCCGCGGTGAAGTCCGTGCCGAACTTCTCCAGCGCCTTGTACGTGCCCTCCGGGTCCGGGGTGGTCACCCGCCGGCCGCCGCGGCTCGCCTCGAAGGCGGCCAGCAGCTTCTTGGCCGTGGCGCCCTGCTGCTCCAGCAGCTCGCCGGTGCGCCCGCCCTTGGCGGCGATGCCGACGAGGAGGTGCTCGGTGGAGATGTACGCATCGCCCAGGTCCTTGGCCCGCTGGGCGGCGTCCGCGATGACGGCGAGCAGCTCGCGGTCCGGCTGCGGCGGTGCCACGGTCGAGCCCTGCACGCTGGGCAGCCCGGCGAGCAGGCGCTCGGCCCCGGAGCGCAGCGCGGCGGCGTCCGCCTCGACGGCCGCCAGCAGGTCCATGATGTTGGCGTTGTCATCCGCCCGCCCCGCCAGCAGCGCGAGCAGCAGATGCGCGGACGTCATGTCCGCGTGCCCGGCGGTCACCGCCCGCTCGTTGGCGGCGGTCAGCGCCTCCCGGCTCTTGTTGGTCAGCTCGGCGTCCACGTCCTCGTGCTCCTCCTCGTGTGCTGTGCGCTGCGCGCGCTCCTGCGTACCGATCCTGCCGCGGGGGCCAGCCCTGCTTTGGCCAACGTGCGATAAGTTGAGTCTATTCCACTCAAGGCGCTCGATCACGCTTCCGAGTGAAGATCCGACCATCGGCCGCTTCCGCCAGCCATGGCCGGCAACACTGGCCTTCGACCACAAGGAGGTGCAGCATGACGGCTATGGCATACGAGCCGATGGCCACAGACAAAGAATCCCTCCTGGACTTCTTTCTCAGCCTGGACACCCCTGAGGGATTCCGGGCCGAGCTCATCGAGGGGGACATTGTCGTGACGCCGCCGACCGACGGAGATCACGAGGACTACCTGGGCGTCGTCAACGAGCAGGTGTACGGGGAGTCGGCAACTCCCATGCGGATCTCGGGCTACAAGGGACTCGTCCTTTCCAGCTCAGGTGACCATCCCGAAGACCATGTGATCCCTGACGCCACCATCGCCCCACGCTCATTGCGCCTTTTCCGGGGTGCCCCACCATGGATGCCCAGTGACGGTGTTGCCATGGTCGTCGAAGTGACATCGACCAAGCCCAGTAACGACCGCGAGGGCAAGAGGCGCGCCTACGCCCGCGCCAGCATTCCGCTCTACCTCCTCATCGACCGCGACAAGTCCACGGTGACCCTGTTCAGCGATCCGTCCGCGGGAGACTACGTGGGCAACATCACCGTCCCCTTCGGCAAACCCGTCCCCCTCCCCGCCCCCTTCTCCTTCGACCTCGACACCAGCGAATTCCTCTAGCCGGCGGGGCCGGTCTCCGGCCCCCAACTACCCTGGCCCCATGGCCCACGACCTGAGCGCCCTCAGTCCCGAGTACCTCGCCTTCTGGGGCGAGTACTTCATGCCCACGCTGACGACCCTGCGTACGGACGGCACACCGCATGTCGTGCCGGTCGGTGTCACCTACGACGCCGGGCAGCGGATCGCGCGGATCATCACCCGCAAGGACAGCACCAAGGTCAAGAACGTCCTGGCCGCCGGAGCCGACGGGGCCACCGTGGCGGTGTGCCAGGTGGACCGCGGTCGCTGGGCGACGCTGGAGGGCGTCGCCCGGGTGCGCACGGACGCCGAGTCGGTGGCCGACGCGGTGCGCCGGTACGCCGAGCGGTACGGCCGGACCCCGGAGCCCAACCCCGATCGCGTCATGATCGAGATCTCGGTGACCAGGGCACTCGGACGAGCCTGAGCGCCAACGGCCAACTCCCTTCCGCGAGTTCCACCAGCCCCGTTCCGGACCCGTGCCCGTGCCAGGCGGCACCGGCCACGCGTACTGGTCCGGACCTGGCCGAAACCCGCCCCTCCGGATCCGCCACAGGGCGCCTTCCTGGTACTCAGGAACGGCAGGAACGAACACCTCCGTACAACGGCGAGCGGCATCGGACCTGTCCCGGGCACAAAGACGGCAGCTGGAGGCCGCATGGCGTCGGCATCAGGTATCGCGACGACCGTTCCACGCCGTCCGCGCCCCGCCCCTCCCCGCCCGTACGCCGAGAACTGCCCCCGGTGCGGCGGCCAGTTGGCCGTGAACCAGGACGGCTGGAAGATCTGCCACGCCTGCGGATACGCCTCGCCACCCGGTACAGCCCCTCCACCGCGGGCCCTCGGCGGGGGTATCGTCGCCCCCACAGTCGCCACGCCCCGGAGGGCACGATGAACTCGGTCCGAGTGACGGCGATCGCCTGCCTGATGCCGCTGTCCGAGCTGGACGAGGATCCGTTCCTGGTCGATGACCGCAGCCAGCACGACATGTGCAAACAGTGGGCGGCTGCCCGTGACTACCACCTGACCTGCCAGCTCAGCCTGCACCAGCTGCGCGCCGACCACAGCGCGCTGTGGAGCGACGTCGAAGAGGGCCTGGTCGATGTGTTCGTGACGCCCAACCGCCGGGCGCTGGAGTACGCCATCGACGGGGCCGACGAGTTCAGCGCCCGGTGCGCGGCGGCGGGCGTCCGCCTGGAGACCGCCGATCTGGACGAGCCGGTCTATACGCTCACGATGAAGTCCCATGTGCACCGGCGGCTTTCGATGCCGACCGCGGGATACAACGGCTGCTGACGGTAGGGAAACGGCGCGGGAGGGGCCGGGGTGGTGATCCCCGGCCCCTCCCGCACACGTACGAGGCGGTGGCGCTGCCGCGCTACTCCGACGACCGCTTGGGCCGCCACACCACCAGCGCACTGGTCTGCTGGACGTCCTGATACGGCACCAGATCACGGCGGTACGAGGCGTGCACCGCCGCTTCCCGCTGCCGCATCGCGCTGGCCGCGCCCTCCAGGGCGCCCTGGAGTTCGGCGACCCGCTGCTGGAGGGCCGCGACCTGGTTCTCCAGCTCGATGATGCGCTTGATGCCGGCGAGGTTGATGCCCTCCTCCTGCGACAACTGCTGGACGGTGCGCAGCAGTTCGATGTCGCGGGCGGAGTACCGGCGGCCCCGGCCGGCGGTGCGGTCGGGGGAGACCAGGCCCAGGCGGTCGTACTGCCGCAGGGTCTGTGGATGCAGGCCGGAGAGCTGAGCCGCGACGGAGATGACGTACACCGGCGACTCATCGGTCAGTTCATACGGGTTACGACGCTGCCCGCCCCGGCTGTCCATCTCAAGCTCCCTTCGCGGCCTGGAACAGCTCCGCCCGCGGGTCCGGTCCCGCGGTCGCCTCGCGATAGGTCTCCAGCGACTGCCTCGCCTTGTCGCTGAGATCCCCGGGAACGAGCACCTCTATGGTGACCAGCAGATCACCGCGGGTGCCGTCCTTACGGGCCGCGCCCTTGCCGCGGGCCCGCATCGTGCGTCCGTTGGGAGTGCCGGCCGGCAGCTTGAGCTTCACCGGCGGGCCGCCCAGCGTCGGCACCTTGATCTCGCCACCGAGCGCGGCCTCCGGGAAGGTGACCGGCACCGTGATGGTGAGGTTGTCGCCCTTGCGGCCGAAGACCGGGTGGGCGTCGACATGGACGACCACGTACAGATCGCCGGCCGGGCCGCCCTGTTCACCGGGAGCGCCCTTGCCACGCAGCCGGATCCGCTGCCCGTCCGAGACGCCCGCGGGGATGCGGACCTGCATCGTGCGGGCACTGGTCGCCCGCCCGCTGCCCTTGCAGACGTCGCAGGCGTCCTGGGCGATCAGGCCGCGGCCCTTGCAGTCGGCGCACGGGTCGGTGAGCGAGAAGCCACCGCCCGCGCCCCGGCTGACCTGGCCGGTGCCGACACAGGTCGGGCAGACCCGAGGCGTACCGTTTTTGTCGCCGGTGCCGGAACACGCCTTGCAGGGCGCCTGACTGGACATCCGCAGCGGGACCGTGGCCCCGTCGACCGCCTCGGTGAAGCTGAGCGTCACCTCGGACTCGATGTCCTGGCCGCGGCGCGGCTGCGTGCGCGTACCGGTGCCGCCGCGGTTGAACAGGCCGCCGAAGACGTCCCCGAGCCCGCCGCCGAAGCCGCCGGCGCCGCCGCCCTGACCGTGCGAGCCCCCGAAGAGGTCGCCCAGGTCGAAGTTGAAGCTGCCGCCGCCTCCGGGGCCGGGCCGGAAGCCGCCGTTGCCGAACAGCGCCCGTGCCTCGTCGTACTCCTTGCGGCGCTTGGCGTCGCCCAGGATGTCGTTGGCCTCGGAGATCTCCTTGAAGCGCTCCTCGGCCTTGGCGTCGCCCTTGTTGGCGTCCGGGTGGAACTCGCGGGCGAGCTTGCGGTACGCCTTCTTGATCTCCGCTTCCGTGGCGTCCTTCGGGACGCCGAGGACCTTGTAGTAGTCCTTCTCGACGAAGTCCTTGGTGCTCATCCCCGACGTCCCTCCTTCCGCGCGGTTCTCTCTGCCGCCACTGCGTCAGCCCTCGTCCGGGCCACCGCTCTCCTCGTCCGAAGCCTTGGCCCCCTTGACACCCTTGGAGCCCTTGGCGTCCTCGTCGGAGGCGGACTTGGTGCTCTGCGCACCCGGCTGCGGTTCGGCGACGGCGACCCGCGCGGGGCGGATCGTCCGCTCACCGATGCGATACCCGGGCTGCAGGATGGCGACGCATGTCGTCTCCGTCACGTCCGGCGCATACGAATGCATCAGCGCTTCGTGGATCGTCGGGTCGAAGGGCTCGCCCTCCTTGCCGAACTGCTGCAGACCGAGCTTGGCGACCACGGTCTCCAGCGATTCGGCAACCGACTTGAAGCCGCCGACCAGTTCGCCGTGCTCACGGGCCCGGCCCACGTCGTCGAGTACCGGAAGGAGCTCGGACAGCAGATTCGCCGCGGCGATCTCCTTGACCGTGACCCGGTCCCGCTCCACCCGGCGGCGGTAGTTCTGGTACTCCGCCTGGAGCCGCTGGAGGTCCGCCGTGCGCTCGTTGAGCGCCGAACGCACCTGGTCCAGCTGCGCCTGGAGCGCCACGTCCTGTACGTCCCCGGCCGGGGCCGAGCCCGCCTTGTCGGCGGACTCGGCCTGCGCCGCGTCTTCGGGGGCGGCGTCGGAGGGGACGTCGGGCTTCTCGTCGAAGCCCGGGGTCTCCTCCGTCACGCCGCACCGTCCTTCTTGGGCTTCTCCTCGTCGACGATCTCGGCGTCGACGACGTCGTCCTCGGCCTTGCCCTGCTGGCCGGCGTGGGCGCCCTCGGCACCGCCGGCGGCACCCTGCGCGGCCTGGGCGTCGGCGTACATGGCCTGGCCCAGCTTCTGCGAGACGGCCGCGACCTTCTCGGTGGCGGTGCGGATCTCGGCGGTGTCCTCGCCCTTGAGCTTCTCCTTCAGCTCGCCGACCGCGGTCTCGACCTCGGTCTTCACCTCAGCGGGGACCTTGTCCTCGTTGTCCTTGAGGAACTTCTCGGTCTGGTAGACCAGTTGCTCGCCCTGGTTGCGGGTCTCGGCGGCCTCGCGGCGCTTGTGGTCCTCGTCCGCGTAGCGCTCGGCCTCCTCACGCATCCGGTCGACCTCGTCCTTCGGCAGCGAGGAGCCGCCGGTGACGGTCATCTTCTGCTCCTTGCCGGTGCCGAGGTCCTTGGCGGTGACGTGCATGATGCCGTTGGCGTCGATGTCGAAGGAGACCTCGATCTGCGGGACACCGCGCGGGGCCGGCGGCAGACCGGTCAGCTCGAACATCCCGAGCTTCTTGTTGTACGCCGCGATCTCGCGCTCGCCCTGGTAGACCTGGATCTGCACGGACGGCTGGTTGTCCTCGGCCGTGGTGAAGATCTCCGACCGCTTGGTCGGGATGGTCGTGTTGCGCTCGATGAGCTTGGTCATGATGCCGCCCTTGGTCTCGATACCGAGGGACAGCGGGGTGACGTCCAGCAGGAGGACGTCCTTGACCTCGCCCTTGAGGACACCGGCCTGGAGGGTGGCGCCGATCGCGACGACCTCGTCCGGGTTGACACCCTTGTTGGCGTCCTTGCCGCCGGTCAGCTCCTTGACGAGCTCGGCGACGGCCGGCATACGGGTCGAGCCGCCGACCAGGACCACGTGGTCGATGTCGGACAGCGCGATGCCGGCGTCCTTGATGACGTTGTGGAACGGGGTCTTGCAGCGGTCGAGCAGGTCCGCGGTCAGCTGCTGGAACTGGGAGCGGGTGAGCTTCTCGTCCAGGTGCAGCGGGCCCTCGGCGGAGGCGGTGATGTAGGGCAGGTTGATCGTCGTCTCGGTGGACGACGACAGCTCGATCTTCGCCTTCTCCGCGGCCTCGCGCAGGCGCTGGAGCGCCATCTTGTCCTTGGAGAGGTCGACGCCGTGGCCGTTGGCGAACTGCTTGACCAGGTAGTCGACGACGCGCTGGTCCCAGTCGTCACCACCGAGGTGGTTGTCACCGTTGGTGGCCTTCACCTCGACGACGCCGTCGCCGATCTCCAGCAGCGAGACGTCGAAGGTGCCACCACCGAGGTCGAAGACCAGAATGGTCTGGTCATCCTTCTCCAGGCCGTAGGCCAGGGCGGCGGCGGTCGGCTCGTTGACGATCCGCAGGACGTTGAGACCCGCGATCTCGCCGGCCTCCTTGGTGGCCTGGCGCTCGGAGTCGTTGAAGTAGGCGGGGACGGTGATGACCGCGTCCACAACCTTCTCGCCCAGGTACGCCTCGGCATCCCGCTTGAGCTTCTGCAGGATGAAGGCGCTCATCTGCTGCGGGTTGAAGTCCTTGCCGTCGATGTTGATCTTCCAGTCGGTGCCCATGTGGCGCTTGACCGACCGGATGGTCCTGTCGACGTTGGTGACCGCCTGGCGCTTCGCGACCTCGCCGACCAGCACCTCGCCGTTCTTGGCGAAGGCGACGACGGACGGCGTGGTCCTGGCGCCCTCGGCGTTGGTGATGACGGTGGGCTCACCGCCTTCGAGAACACTGACGACGGAGTTCGTCGTGCCCAGGTCGATGCCGACCGCACGTGCCATTTCGATTCCTCCAGCTGACTTGAGTGGAACAGGCTCAAGAGTGCAGCACAGGTCCGAACCTGTCAACAGAGCTGAGTCGGACGCGCTCAACTTTTATATGGGCCTTATCCTCACCGGGCCGCCACTCAAGACGCGGAGCCCCGGCGGGGGGGTTGCCCGCGCGACACAGATCACCGGCCGGGCGGCTTCATGAGGCCCGGAATACTGGGTAACCTCAGCCGCAGACCAAAAAAGTTACTGCTTAGTAGTTCCGCTCGGATCCGGCTGATCTGGTCCCGCAGATCCCTCAGATCCCGCAGATCCCTTTAGATTTCGCCCGCTCTCGCAGGTTCGAGGAGCCCCCAATGCAACTCGCCGCGATCATCGTGTCGCTGGTCCTAATCGCGGTCGGCGTAGCGCTGTTCGGCCGTGCCATCCTGCAGATCTACCGCCAGCTGCGGCTCGGCCAGTCCGTCCCCGCCGGTACCCGCACCGACGAGCCCGTGCAGCGCACGGTCACGGTCGCCAAGGAGTTCGTCGGCCACACCCGGATGAACCGCTGGGGCGTCGTCGGCGTGGCGCACTGGTTCGTGGCGGTGGGCTTCCTCACCCTGCTGCTGACGATCGTCAACGCCATCGGCCAGCTCTTCAAGGCCGACTGGCTGCTGCCGGTCCTCGGCAACTGGCTGCCCTGGGAGCTGTGGGTCGAGGGCATGGGCACGCTGACGACCCTGGGCATCATCGCCCTGATCGTCATCAGGCAGCTGAGCAGGCCGGGCGGGGCGGGCCGCAAGTCCCGCTTCGCGGGCTCCAACATCGGCCAGGCGTACTTCGTCGAGGGCGTCATCCTGATCGTCGGCATCTGCATCGTGATGCTGCACGCGCTGGAGGGCGCCCAGCACGGCGTCGACCACTACGAGGCGGCGTACTTCGTCACCTACCCGGTGGTCGCGGCCCTGAAGGGGCTGAGCGTCGGCACGCTCCAGAACCTGACGTACCTCTTCGCCGGCATCAAGATCGCGACGTCCTTCATCTGGATGATCACGGTCGCCCTCAAGACCGACATGGGCGTGGCCTGGCACCGCTTCCTGGCCTTCCCCAACATCTGGTTCAAGCGCGAGGCGGACGGCGGAACGGCGCTCGGCGCGCTCCAGCCGATGACGTCGGCCGGCAAGCCGATCGACTTCGAGGACCCGGGCGAGGACGACCAGTTCGGCGTCTCCCAGATCGAGCACTTCTCCTGGAAGGGCCTGCTGGACTTCGCCACCTGCACCGAGTGCGGCCGGTGCCAGTCGCAGTGCCCCGCCTGGAACACCGGCAAGCCGCTCTCGCCGAAGCTGCTGATCATGTCGCTGCGCGACCACGCGCACGCCAAGGCGCCGTACCTGCTCGCCGGCGGCGGCAAGGACGCCGAGGGCAACGAGAAGGGGACCGAGGAGCAGCTCAAGGACGTGCCGGCCGCCGCCCTGGCCGAGGCCGAGCGCCCGCTGATCGGCACCCTTGAGGAGAACGGGGTCATCGACCCCGACGTGCTGTGGTCCTGCACCACCTGCGGCGCCTGCGTCGAGCAGTGCCCGGTCGACATCGAGCACGTCGACCACATCGTCGACATGCGCCGCTACCAGGTCATGATCGAGTCCTCGTTCCCGTCCGAGGCGGGCACGATGCTCAAGAACCTGGAGAAGAAGGGCAACCCCTGGGGCCTGGCCAAGAAGCAGCGGCTGGCGTGGACCAAGGAGGTCGACTTCGAGGTCCCGGTCGTCGGCAAGGACGTCGAGGACCTCACCGAGGTCGACTACCTCTACTGGGTCGGCTGCGCCGGCGCCCTGGAGGACCGCGCCAAGAAGACGACCAAGGCGTTCGCCGAACTCCTCCACATCGCCGGCGTGAAGTTCGCGATCATGGGCGGCGACGAGGCGTGCACCGGTGACTCGGCCCGCCGTCTGGGCAACGAGTTCCTCTTCCAGCAGCTGGGCCAGCAGAACGTCGAGGCGCTGAACATGGCCTTCGGCGAGGACAGTGACGATGAGTCGACGAAGAAGCCCAAGGCGTCGAAGAAGATCGTCGCGACCTGCCCGCACTGCTTCAACACCATCGCCAACGAGTACCCGCAGCTGGGCGGCGAGTTCGAGGTGATCCACCACACCCAGCTGCTCCAGCACCTGATCGACGAGGGCAAGCTGATCCCGGTCACGCCGGTCGAGGGCCTGATCACGTACCACGACCCGTGCTACCTGGGCCGCCACAACAAGGTCTACACACCGCCGCGCGAGATCATCGCCAAGGTGCCGGGCCTGCGCAACGAGGAGATGCACCGCCACAAGGAGCGCGGCTTCTGCTGCGGCGCCGGCGGCGCCCGGATGTGGATGGAGGAGCGGATCGGCAAGCGCATCAACAACGAGCGCGTCGACGAGGCTCTCTCGCTGAACCCCGACATCGTCTCCACCGCCTGCCCGTTCTGCCTGGTCATGCTGACCGACTCGGTCAACGGCAAGAAGAACGACGGGAAGGCCAAGGAGTCCGTCCAGGTCGTCGACGTGGCCCAGCTGCTGCTGGACTCCGTCAAGACCCCGATCGACCCGCCGTCGGACGACGCGGAGTCGGCGGACGCGCCGGAGCCGGCGCCGGCGAAGTAGGTTCTCGGCGTTCCGCCCTTCCGCTGCGCTTTGCCTGCGTCCCACGTTGTCGGCTTTCCCGCCGTGGTGGTTGTTCGCCGTTGCGCCTGCGGCCCGTCCGCTGCGCTTTGCCCGCCCGACGTTGTTGGCTTTCTCGCCGTGGCGCCTGCGGCGGGCGGGGCCGCTGCCCTTCCGCTGCGCTTGGCCGGCTTCCCACGTTGTCGGCCGTCCCGCCGTTGCGCCTGCGGCGGGCGGGGCCGCTGCGCCCTTCCGCTGCGCTTTGCCTCGCCCAACGTTGTCGGCCGTCCCGCCGTGGGGGTTTGTCGCCGTGGCGCCTGCGGCGGGCGGGGCCGCTGCGCGGGGCTGTCGGGTGCGGTGACGGGCCTGCGGGGCAGGGTGTCCGGACTGCTTCGCTTTACGTCCGGACACCCTGCCCC
>NZ_KN708638.1:3970375-3972248 GCF_000805335.1 Streptomyces sp. CT34
CGGGACCCCCCAGCTCCCACCCACCGGTTTTTCCCACCCCTCCACGGGAGGGGGCGGGCCGGAGGGGGTGGTGTGCCGGACGTAAAGCGAAGCAGTCCGGCACACCGCCCCCGCAGGGCCGTCACCGCACCCGAAAGCCCCGCGCAGCGGACAACGCCCCGCGCCGCAGGCGCAAAGGCGAGTAACCCCCGCGGCGGGACGGCCGACAACGTCGGGCGCGGCAAAGCGCAGCGGAGCCGCGCAACGGCGACAAACCCCCACGGCGGGAAAGCCGACAACGTGGGGCGCAGGCAAAGCGCAGCGGACGGGCGCAGCGGACGGGTGGGAAGGACCCCCAGGGGAAACCCTTAGGGGATGTCACAGGACAGCCCCAAAGGGGCACCAGGCTCTCCGTCGTGGCCACCCGGCTCTGCCGGACCAGGTACTTTCGAAAGCGTGGCTGGATTCAGGATGGGTCGCGGACGGGATGCCCGCACCGCGCAGGACGGACAGCAGCAGGGGCGCCAGGGGCCGCACGCACCGTACGGGCAGCAAGGACCGTACGGGCAGCAGCCCCCGCCTCCGCACGGCCAGTGGCAGCAGCCCCCGCAGGCGCCGCCGCGGCCGTACGGCGCGCCCCCGGGTGTCCCGCGCCAGCAGGGGCAGCCCGAGTACCTCGACGACGGCGGCTATCAGGACGCGGGCCCGTCGTACGCGCCGTACTCCGACGACAACTCCCCGGGCCGCACCCGGGAGTTCAGCGTGGGCGAGGCGCCGGACGCCTACGGCTACGGGGACGGCCCCGCCGACAGCGAGTACGCGGCCGGCGGCACCTACCGCGCCGGCCAGACGACGGCGCCGCCGGCCGGCCCCCGGCTGCACTGGAAGCAGCTGCTGCCCGGCGTGGTGCTGCGCCCGACGCCGACGTTCTGGCAGATGCGGGACCACACGCTCTGGGGCCCGGCGCTGCTCGTCACCTTCGTCTACGGCCTGCTGGCGATCTTCGGTTTCGAGAAGGCGCGCGCGGATGTGCTGAACGCCACGCTCGGCAACAGCATCCCCTGGGTGCTGATCACCGCCGTGATGTTCGTCATCGGCGGTCTGATCCTGGGTGCGGTCACCCACACCATGGCCCGCCAGCTGGGCGGCAACGGCGCCTGGCAGCCCACCGTCGGCCTGTCCATGCTGGTCATGACGATCCCGGACGCGCCCCGGCTGCTGTTCGCGATGTTCCTGGGCGGCGACAGCCCGCTGGTGCAGGTCCTGGGCTGGGCCACCTGGCTCGCCACCGGCTATCTGCTGACCTCCATGGTCAGCAAGTCGCACGACCTGCCGTGGCCCAAGGCCCTGGGCGCGTCCGCGATCCAGCTGGTCGCGCTGCTGGCCCTGGTGAAGCTCGGCACGCTGTAGACGGCCGGCGCCCCGATCCGGCCGACGGGAAAGGGGCCCGTACCGGGAGAGCGTCTCCCGGGACGGGCCCCTTCCGCCGTCCGCCGGCGATTCCACTGCGCGTCGCCGATCCGCTGCGCGGTGCCGATTCCGCCGTGCGTCGCCGACCGGCTCCGTCACGCGAACCGCTGCCCCGCCGTCCCGTCGCACCGCTGCAACCGGACCGGGTCCTTCGCCGCGCCCAGCGTCAGGCACAGCGACGGCGCGGCGGCCGGCCGGAAGCTGCCGCCGTCCCGGACGAACTGCTGGTTTCCGGCGCCCGAGCAGTTCCAGAGGATCAGCGCGGCGCCCGGCTCGTAGCGCCCGCCCGGCACGTCCAGGCACCGGGCGTGGCTCAGCTCCACATGGACCGACTTCTGCTCCGGGTCGTACCACCAGCCCTGATTGCGCTGCCCGTTGCAGTCCCAGCCGCCGACCGCGGTCCCGTTGCGGCTGGGGGCGCCCC
>NZ_KN708638.1:3972258-4007641 GCF_000805335.1 Streptomyces sp. CT34
CGTCGTCCCAGGCGCCCGGGTAGAGCTTCGGCCGCCCGGTGTTCGCCGGGTCCGCGCAGGCCGCCTCGCGCAGCTGCGGCGCCGTGTACAGCTGCGTCAGGCAGGACGCGAACGCGCCGTGCCCGCGCGCGTTCGGGTGGAACGACTGGCGCACCGAATTCGCGTCCGGCGGGAAGGGGTTGGAGATGTTCACATACAGCCCGCGGGCCCACGTATCGGCCATGCACACCTCATGGCCGTGGAACAGCCGCGAGGCGTCGAGATAGGTGACCCCGGTGTCCTGCGCGATCTTCCGCATTCCGCGTTCGAAAGCCGGCACCGCGGAATTCCGGCCCCATGCCGCGTCCGAGGTGTATCCGGTGCACCCGCCCGGCAGTTTGCCCGGGTAATGCGGGTTGTCCTCCACATCCGGCCCGATCGGGCTCGGATACGACATCACCACGAGCCGGTAGTCGCCGTCGGCGTACCCCGCGCCCCGCATCACGGTCCGCAGATCGCGCACCGTCGCCTCGATTTTCGGCACCAGCCCGTCGACCCGCGCCTGCCAGCCCGGTCGGTATTTCGGCTCGCAGGCGCCCTTGAGCAGGAACCAGTGCTCGACGCAGTCCGTCATCACCGGCCCGAACTGGAGATCGTCATTGGCCCCGGCCACCAGCAAAACCATCTTCAGCCGGGTATTGCGCGCCGCGATCGCCAGGCTGTCGCTCTGCACCAGCTCATCCGCATACTGCTTGCTGCCGCCGATCCGGATATTGCCGCTGTACGCACCCGAGCACGCGACGTTATAGGTCACATCCGCCGCGATCCCGGTCCGGTGAATCGCCGAATCCGGCGACCGGTGGCACCAGTTGGTGGGCCCGTCGGTGCCCGGTTCATACGTCCCGACGCCCTCCCCGGAAATCTCGCTGTCCCCCAGCGAGATCAGCGAGGTCTTCCGCTCCGCCACCGGCCGCACGGCGGAATCGCCGTACAGTTTCGCCGCCTGTCGCGCCCGGATCTTCTCCAGTTCCGGCGAGAGCGGCTGCATGGATAACGGCCGCGCGTAATGCGCCCTCACGGCGGGCGCCATCGCCGTGCCGACGGCGCCCGCACCGCCCGCCGTCACCGTGAACGCTGCGGTCAGCGCCACCGCCGAGGCCGCCACGACGGCACGCAGCCGCCGCCCGCGCCCGCTGCCCCGTCCGCTCCACCACCTGTGTCCGCGTCTGCCGTGCGCCATCGGGCCTCCCCTCCGGTCTGCTGTTACCGCCGGTTTCTACGCGGCGGCAGCGACCGTTGGAACACCCGGAACAGAACTGGCCGAAACGCGCGCCCTCCCACGCATCGCCAAGGCACGCAGGAGCACCACGGGTTACGGAAGCACGGCGGACACGACAGCGGCCACACGTACGAGACCGCCACGGGTCCGACCCCGTCGTCACGCGTCGAGAATCTGCCCCTCCCGCCGGATCACCGGCGGCTGAACGCTCCACGGAAAATTAATCCAGTCGTCCGTGCGCTTCCACACGTATTCGCACTTCACCAGCGACTGCGACTTCTCGTAGATCACCGCGCTGCGCACCTCCGCCACGGTCCCCTGGCAGAAGTCGTGCACCAGCTTCAGCGTCTTACCGGTGTCGGCGACGTCATCCGCGATCAGCACCTTCTTGTCGGAGAAGTCGATCGCATTGGGCACCGGCGCCAGCATGACCGGCATTTCCAGGGTGGTCCCGACGCCGGTGTAGAACTCGACGTTCACCAGGTGAATGTTCTTGCAGTCCAGCGCGTACGCCAGCCCGCCGGCCACGAACACCCCGCCGCGCGCGATCGACAGCACGATGTCGGGCTCGTACCCGTCATCCGCGATCGTCTGCGCCAGCTCACGGATCGCCCCGCCGAACCGCTCGTACGTCAGGTTCTCCCGCACGTCACCCACGAAATCTCTCTCAGACCTTCTCTTCGTCTCCGAAGCGCACGCCCGGCGCGGCGCCCCGCCTCACACCTGCGTACGGTGGAAATTCTTGAACGACCGGGACGGCGTCGGACCGCGCTGCCCCTGATAACGCGAGCCGTAGCGCTCGCTGCCGTAGGAGTGCTCCGCCGGCGACGTCAGCCGGAACATGCACAGCTGCCCGATCTTCATTCCCGGCCACAACTTGATCGGCAGCGTCGCGACATTGCTCAGCTCCAGCGTCACATGCCCGCTGAATCCCGGGTCGATGAACCCCGCGGTGGAATGCGTCAGCAGCCCCAGACGCCCCAGGCTGGACTTCCCCTCCAGCCGCGACGCGAGATCGTCGGGCAGCGAAATGACCTCGTACGTCGAGGCCAGCACGAATTCCCCGGGGTGCAGGATGAACGCCTCGTCCCCCTCCGGCACGACCTCGCGGGTCAGATCGGGCTGCTCGACGGCCGGGTCGATGTGCGGGTAGCGGTGATTCTCGAACACCCGGAAGTAGCGATCGAGCCGCACGTCGATGCTGGACGGCTGCACCATCGCCTCGTCGTAGGGGTCGATGCGCACCCGACCTGCGTCGATCTCGGCCCGGATGTCCTTGTCTGAGAGAAGCACGCAGACGAGGATACGCGCCCGCACACCCCCCACCGCACGACGAGGGCCCGGCCCCCCCAGGGGACCGGGCCACGGCTACCTCACCTCGACATCCTCAGCGAACTTCACGAACGGCCGGCCGGAGCCGCGCGCCGCCCTACCGCTTGGCGTGCTCCACGGGCACCGAGTGCCGCAGCCGAGCACAGCGCGGGCAGCGCAGCAGCCGTCCCGGCCCGAGCCGGTCGGTGGTCTGCATCGGGAACGAAGCGGTGCTGAAGACGTGCCCCTCGGCACAACGTACGACGGTGCGCTCCATCAAGTCCCTCTCCCAACTGCGTGGACAACAAAAGCCACATTAGGGGATGAACTGGGCGCACCCGCAGGCGGCACTCCGAGGCCCCACCGTACGCCTCAACTCCCGCTCCCCGCACCCGCATCCCACCCCGCGGGCGGCACCCCGCCCACCCTCGGCACCACACTCCGAACAGCCGAAAGCACCGCGGGGCGGTGATGGGGTAGAGTGTGCGATGACGCTCCGCCTCAGATCCGAGGCAGTGTTACGCGGGTGTAGTTTAATGGTAGAACATGAGCTTCCCAAGCTCAGAGCGCGGGTTCGATTCCCGTCACCCGCTCCAGCTTTAAGCCCCAGGTCAGCGACCTGGGGCTTGTTCGTTGCCTAGACCTCTCGTGGGGTGGCGTGCCCTCCGCGTGCCCTAACTCGCCTGAATACCCCGCTCGATGAGCCGTCGGCACGCGAACACAGCCCCGCTCACGCCGCCTTGTCCCGATTCGCGAGACGCTCTTTTCGTGTTCCGCGTCACACGACCGCGAAGGGTGTGCGCATTTGCAGACACGAAGCGGAGAACTGCGCTGGACCCGGCAGGACAGCCCCCGCGACGCGCGGCTCGTGGCGCGCACCGGCCAGGGAGCGCTGCTCCGCGGTCCCAGTAGCCGGGTGCCCCGGTCGGATCGCCCGCATACCTCGCCTTGCCGCGACGCACTCGCACATGCATTCGCATTCGCACTCGGCGCAGAGACACCCCACGCTTCCGCTCCGGCCCCCACTGCCCGGCGGTACAGCCTCAGTGCGTCGACGTCATGTCCGGGTAAAGGATCTGCGTTCCGGGCATATCGACGACTTCTCCTGCCGATGCTCCACGGGCGCCTGGCACCACCCACCGCGGGACGTCTTCCGCGGTCTTCGGCATGCCTGGCAGCACGCACTGTCCGATCGAGAGGAACGGCACATCGTGCATCTAACCCCCCATGAGCAGGAGCGGTTGCTGATCCATGTAGCCGCCGACGTGGCGCGACAGCGTCGCGAATCCGGACTGCTCCTCAACTACCCCGAGGTAATGGCCCTGCTGACGGTGCATGTCTTCGAACAGGCGCGCGCCGGCAAGTCGGTCAGCGACATCATGGACTCGGGCCGGCGTCTGATCAGCCGTGACGAGGTGATGGAAGGCGTCCCGGAGATGATCAAGCACGTGCAGGTGGAGGCCACCTTCCCGGACGGCACCAAGCTGGTCACCATCGACGGCCCGTTCCCCGAGGCCGAGGAGCCCGAGATCTATCCGGGCAAGGTCGAGCACCCCCGGCCGCCGCGCAAGCCGGAATGTCCGGTGAAGTGCGAGGGCGACAAGGACCACGGCTCGTCCTCGTGCTGCGACAAGTGCGACGACGAGGCGGAGTGGCACGACCCGATCGAGTTCAACCAGGCGTTGCAGACGGACAAGACGACGATCAAGGTGGAGAACATGTCGGACCGCCCCATCCAGGTCGGTTCCCACTATTGCTTCACCCACGTCAACCCCGGCCTGAAGGTCACCAAGATCGAGGACCCTCCAAGGGACCTCGCGCCAGCGGGGGCAGACTACGAGGAGCTCAAGACCTGCCCAGAAGCAGAGTTGCGGCGGCTCAACATCGCCGCGGGTACGTCCGTGCGCTTCGAGCCGGGCGACGTGTGCTGCGTCGAGTTGGTGAAGCTCGAAGCGGAGTCGCCGATCGTCAAGGGGCTGCGCACCCGGGGGGTGAAGCCGTGAGCATCAGGAACATGCAGCAGGGCAACAAGCTGACACGGGCCGGCTACACGGCTCTGTACGGACCCACCACCCGGGACCGGGTTCGCCTGGCCGACACCGCTTTGACCATCGAGATCGAGGCGGACTGGAGCGGCGGTCCGAAGTACAGCGGCAACGAGATGCTCTTCGGCGGCGGAAAGGTGATCCGCGAGTCGATGGGCATGGCGCACGTCTCCCGGGACAACCCACCCGTGCCTCCGGGCAGTAGCACTGCCCCGGTGGAGCCCAAGCCCGCGGACACGGTCATCACGGGTGCGCTGATCCTCGACTGGTGGGGCGTGGTCAAGGCCGACGTCGGCATCCGCGACGGGGACATCTACGCCATCGGCAAGGCATACAACCCCGAGACGATGGCCCCGATCACGCACTTCGAGATGCCGCCCCGCGTGACCCAGAACGTGACCCAGCGCATGGCCCGGTTCCAGCTCCAGACCCCATCCACCAGCCCGAAGAGCCTGTTCATGAACGTGATCAATGGCCTGGAGGACCTAGGGGACGCGATCACGAACGCGGTCACGGATGCAGTCACGCGCACAGAGGACACATTGGACGCGATCGCGAACGCGGCGCTAGACGCGATCGCGAACGCGGAGGAATCGATCAAGGAAGAGGTCATCGGAGCGATCGAGGCGGCAGGGCAACTGTCCCCAGGCACGTCCCAGCGTTCCCCCCAGGGCGAAGTGCTCCCGTATGCGGTGCAGCCGACGAACTTCGTGGTGGGCCCGAACGCCGAGGTCATCTCCGGCAACGGGCGCATCCTCACCGCGGGTGGCGTGGACACCCACGTCCACTTCATCTGTCCCGAGGAGATCCACGAGGCCCTCGCCTCCGGAGTGACCACGCTCATCGGCGGCGGCACCGGCCCCGCCGACGGCAGTACAGCCACCTCCGTGACACCAGGCAAGTGGCACATCCACCGGATCTTCGAGAGTCTGGACCAGTACCCGGTCAACATCGGCCTGCTCGGCAAGGGCAGCACGGTGTGCACGGAAGCCCTCAACGAACAGGTCGACGCCGGCGTCATCGGCTTCAAGATCCACGAGGACTGGGGCGCCACGCCCGCCGTCATCGACGCGGCGCTGGACGTGTGCATGGACCGTAAGATCCAACTTGCCCTGCATGCCGACTCGTTGAACGAATCCGGCTTCCTGGACAGCACCAGCTACGCCTTCGAACACGAAGTCACAGACGGTGACGGCACGAGGCGGGAGCCGCGCTCGATTCACGTCTTCCACGTCGAGGGTGCCGGCGGCGGCCATGCCCCGGACATGATCGAGCTGGTCAAGAACAAGAACGTCCTCCCCGCTTCGACCAACCCGACCCGCCCCTTGACGGTGAACACCGTCAAGGAGCACATCGACATGTTGATGGTGGCCCACCACCTCAACCCGGAGATCGATACGGACATCGCCTTCGCCGACTCCCGCATCCGGCCGTCCACCATGGCCGCGGAGGACCTGCTCCACGACATGGGCGCCATCTCGATGATGTCCTCCGACGCCCAGGCGATGGGACGGATCGGCGAAATGGTCATTCGCACGTGGCAGACCGCCCACGTGATGAAGTCCCGTTACGGCCATCTGCCGGAGGACCTCGATTACGCAAAGGTCCGCTCCATCAAGGAGGACAGGGAGCAAGGCACCCACCTGCCCAACGCGCACCGACTCCCGAACGACAACTTCCGGGCACGCCGCTACGTCGCCAAATACACCATCAACCCGGCGATCACCCACGGCATCGACCATCGCGTCGGTTCCGTGGAGAACAGGAAGCTCGCGGACCTGGTGCTGTGGGAGCCGAAGTTCTTCGGCGTCAAGACGCACATGGTCCTCAAGGGCGGGCAGATCGCGTACGCGCAGGTCGGTGACGCCAACGCGTCGATCACGACGCCGCAGCCGTACCTGCCCCGCGCGGTCTGGGGCGCCACCGGCCAAGCCACGAGGACCAACTCGTACAACTTCGTGGCACCCGACCACACGACCGACGACGGAACAAAGTCCGTAGCCAACGACCTCAACCAACCCCATACGGACGACGGCCCCGGCCTCGGCCTCGTCAAGAAGTTCGTGCCGATCAAAGACAGCATCCGGGCGGTCACCAAGACCGACATGAAGCTGAACGACGTCTACAAGTGCGAGGAAAGGGCGTGCGAGGAGGGCGACAAGCACAACCTTGACCTTGCGGTCGACCACAACAGCTTCGAGGTCACCATCGGCGGCGCGACCACGAGGGACGCCCGCACGGAAATCGACGGGAAGCCCGTGCCGCTCTCCTACGTGAACGAAGTGCCCATGGCGCAGCGGTACTTCCTCTTCTGAACCTTCTGACCCGTGCCCCGGCCGCGGCCGGCAACGCCGTCACCGCGGCCGCGGTGTGGTCGGGCAATCGCGCCCGCCATCACCACGGCCCTCCTCCCCGATCCCGTGAAAGGAGGTCGCGCGCCCATGAGCCGTACCGCACTGCTCCTGCTGGCCGACGGCCGCTTCCCCGCCGGCGGGCACGCCCACTCCGGCGGCGTCGAGGCCGCGATCGCCCACGCCTCCGTACACGACCTCGACAGCCTCGAAGCGTTCTGCCGCGGGCGCCTGCACACCACCGGTCTGACCGCGGCCGGCCTAGCTGCCGCGGCCGCCGCCGGGTACGACCCACTGCTGCTGGACGAGGCCGCCGACGCGCGCACCCCCGTCCCCGCGCTGCGGGCCGTGGCCCGCAGGTTGGGCCGACAGATGATGCGCGCGGCCCGCGCCGCCTTCCCGTCCCCCGAACTCGACCGCCTGGCCACCGAGCGCCCCAAGGGAGCCCATCAGCCCATCGTCCTGGGCCTCGCCGCCCGGGCCGCCGGGCTGACCCCGGTGGGCGCCGCCCATGCCGCCGCGTACGAGGCCGTCGGCGGCCCGGCCACCGCAGCGGTACGCCTGCTCAGCCTCGACCCGCTCGACGCCACGCGGCTGCTGGCCGATCTGAGCGCAGAGGTCGACGCCGTCGCCGTGACCGCTGCCGACGCAGCGGCCCGCGTCGCGGTCGAGGGCCTCGGCGCCCTGCCGTCGGCATCCGCTCCCCTCTTGGACATCACCGCAGAACAGCACGCCGCCTGGACCATGCGGCTCTTCGCCTCCTGACCCCACCCTCACGTGCCGGAGACTCCATGCACCTCGATCACCCCGTGACCATGCCCCACCGCCACACCTACAGCGCCGAGCCGCTTCGCGCGGACGGCAGCCGCCGCGCCTTCCGCGTCGGGCTGGGCGGCCCCGTCGGCTCCGGCAAGACCGCCAGCGTCGCCGCGCTCTGCCGCACGCTGCGCGACGACCTCTCGCTCGCCGTCGTCACCAACGACATCTACACCCGCGAGGACGCCGAATTCCTGCTGCGCGAGGCCGTACTGCCGCCCGAGCGGATCACCGCGGTGGAGACCGGAGCCTGCCCCCACACCGCGATCCGGGACGACATCTCCGCCAACCTCGAAGCCGTCGAGCACTTCGACGAGACCCTTGACCCCCTCGACCTCGTGCTCATCGAGTCCGGCGGCGACAACCTCACCGCCACCTTCTCCAAGGGCCTCGCCGACGTGCAGATCTTCGTCATCGACGTCTCCAGCGGCGACGACATCCCCCGCAAAGGCGGCCCCGGCATCACCACCGCCGACCTCCTCATCGTCAACAAGACCGACCTCGCCCCACACGTCGGCGCCGACCTCGCCACCATGGCCACCGACGCCAAACGACAACGCGGCGACCTGCCCGTCATCTTCACCAGCCTCACCACCGACGACGGCATCCGCGAGATCGCCGACTGGGTCACCGGCCACCTCGCCCGGTGGCGCGCGGAGGCCGCCGCATGAGTACTGGAGCCCCGCTGGTGGCTTCTGAGCACGCGTTGCATGCTGACGACGTCGACGAGCCCGCCGGGCATCCACACGGCGTACGCGCCACCGCCCGCATCCGCGCCACGTCCAACGGACGCGTCACAACCCTTCCGGAACTGCGCAGCGACGGCCCATTCCACCTCCGCCGCATGCACACCGGCGGCCGGCTCGCCACGGTGGGCATCATCGGCGCGATGAGCGCCCCACTCGGCGGCGACCGGCTCGCCCTCGATATCACCGCCGAAGACCGGGCCCAACTGGAGGTCATCACGGCCGCCGCCACGCTCGCCCTCCGCGGCCCCACCACCGGCCCGGCCACCTACGACGTGCGGCTGACCGCCGGCGAAGGCGCCACCCTGCGCTGGCTGCCGAAGCCGCTGATCAGCGCCGCCGGCAGCAACCTGCACCAGACCTACACCGTCAACCTCGCCGCCACCGCACGACTCCTGCTCCGCGAGGAACAACTCCTGGGCCGGGCCAACGAGCCACCGGGCCACCTCATCAGCCGTATTCGAGTCCAGCGCGCCGGACGCACGCTGCTAGACCAACACACCGCCTACGGCGGCCCCGAACCCGGGTGGGACGGCCCGGCAGTCCTCAACGGACACCGCGCAGTCGGCCAAATCCTCATCGTGGAACCAGAGATGGAAATAAGAAGCGACCCCGTCCTGCTCCGCGAAGGGACCAACGACGGCTGTGCCGTCCTCGCACCCCTGGCCGGCGGCCCGGCGCTCCTGGCCACCGCCGTCGCACCGACCTCCTCGGCCCTGCGGGAACTACTCGACGAGGCGCTCGCGCACGCCCTAGATGAATGAGTCCGATGTTCTCAGTGGTCGAAGGCGGTCAGGGATCGTTTGATCTTGGCGCCGGTGGTCCAGTTGTGCCAGACACCTGCTGCGAGTGCGAGGAGTCGTTGGCCGGTGCGGGCGAACACTCCAGGCAGGGTTCTGCCTCCGTGTTGTTCCAGGCTGAACTGGCCTTTGAGTGTGGCGAACACGGCCTCGATCCATTGGCGGACACGGGCGAGACGGCCGTGTCGCACGGGCTCGTCCTTCCGGTCCGGACGCACCAGATGGACGCCCAGGCTCTCGGTCAGGAACGCCTCGAACTCCCTTCCGGCGAAGCCCTTGTCCGCGAGGATCACTTGGCCGGAGCGTACGAGGTGGTGGTCGCGTTCCAGCAGTGCGGTCATCACCTCCCGTTCGCCGATCTTGGGATGGGCCAGGCACCAGGAGATGGGCATGCCTTCCGCGGTGGTCAGCAGGTAGAGCCGAAAGCCCCAGAAGAAGCGGGAATGGCTGGGGCAGTATCCGTATCCGGCGTGCCCTGCCAGTTCGGAGCGTTTGACTGTCTGGCGGGAGGCGGCGCACGGCAGTGGGGTGGAGTCGACCAGGCGCAGGTTGTCGTGCCAGGTGGGCACCTGCTGGGCCAGTGCCTGGAGCACGGCCGAGATCAGTGGGCCGGCGGCGTTCAGGCGCTTGTTGTAGGCGGATTGCTGGGGCAGGTAGCGGAAGAGGTGTCGTAGGCGGGCGTGCGCGAAGCGGATCCAGTGACGGGTAGAGGGAAAGCCGAGCAGGACCTGGGCGACGGCCAGGCACAGCAGTTCGGCGTCTGTCAGTTTCGGGGGTCGCCCGATCCGGCGACGAGGGGCCACATGGTCGTCGATGAACACGTAGAGTGCCGCCAGAAGGGCGTCTAGGTTTGTCGTCACACACGAGCCAACGGGCGCCCTTCGCCATGGTCGCGGCCAGCACAAACATCGGACTCATTCATCTAGGAACGTAGTGGGAGTGTCCGCCGCCTCGGTGGGCGGCGGACACTCCCTTCGGAACGGCATCAGGTGAGGGCAACGCGTCGCTGCCCCCACCCGATCGTCAGGCTTCGCGTGCGACCCGATGCGGGGTATCCGCTTGCTGGCGCAGGGCGCGGACCCTCGCGTCGATGCCCTCCGCGACCTCCTGCTGTCGTGCGTCGTCGGAGTGCTGATAGATCAGTGCAGCCCTCTCCGAGGACTGGCCGGCGCGGACCATGGCGTCCTTGAGGGTGGCGCCAGCCTGGGTGGACAGGGTGTGTCCGGTGTGGCGGAGGTCGTAGAAGCGGAAGTCGCCCGGCAGACCGACCTGCGCTCGGGCCCTGCGCCACTTGCGGCCGAAGGTGGACCGGCGGAACGGGGCGCCCTTCTCGCCGACGAACAGCAGCCCGTCGGGGCCCTTCTCGGCGAACCAGTCGAGGTGGCGCTTGACCTCCATGTACAGGAAGCCGGGCAGGTAGATGGTGCGTTCGCCGGCGTCCGACTTGGTGTCGCCCTCGACGCGGCGGCCGGTCGTCAGCTCGGGTGCCGCTTCCCAGATCTTCACCGCGAGGGGGTCGAGGGTGACGTTGGGCCTGCGCAGGGCCGCCTGCTCCTCCGGGCGCATCGGGCCGTAGGCGCCGAAGTAGACCATCAGCCGCCAGCGCGGACCGATCGCGTCGGCGAGCGCGTCGACCTGCTCGACGGTCGCCGTCGGCCGCTCCTTCGCCTTCTCCGTGCCCGCGCCCTTGATCCGGCAGGGGTTGCGGCGGATCAGCTCGTCGTCGGTGGCCGTCTCCATGATCGCCTTGAGCAGGCGATAGGACTTGGCGACGGTCGTCGCGCCGGTGGCCTGGAGCCGCTCGGCCCGCCAGGTGCGCACACCGGGCGGGGTGAGCTCGTCCAGGTCCATCGTGCCGAAGGTAGGCAGGACGTGCAGCCGCAGGAGGCGGCGGTACAGCTCGTCCGTGGTCGCGGACAGCCCGCGCTCATCGACCCACTTCAGCGCGTACGCCTCGAAGTTGACCGCACCGGCGTCGGGGTCGATCCAGTGCTTGCGCTCGATGTCGGCCTGGGTGAGGGTGAGCCAGGTCTGCGCGTCGGTCTTGGTCTCGAATGTCTCCGGGGCGGTCCGTCGGCTGCCGTCCGGTGCCAAGTAGCGGGCCTGCCACCGGCCGGAGGGGAGACGACGCACGGACCCGAATTCGCGCCGCCGCTGCGGCTTGCGGGCCGTCATCAGGCCACCTTCCGGTAGGCCGAGCGCGCTTCGCGGAGAGTGGGGACGGTGTGGTCGTCGATGTAGGCGTCCAGCACGCTGGTGCGAATGCGGACGTGGCGGCCGACCTTGACGTAGCGGATACGGCGCTCCTGTACGAGGCGCCGGATGAAGCGGACGCCGGTGCCCAGGTGCTCGGCCGCCTCGGCAGGGCTGAGGAGCGGGTCGGGGGTGTGGGTGATCACCTCCTTCGCGGACTTCGGGGTCTGGATGGAGGCGTGGGGTATCGCCGGGCGGCGCAAGGGTGGGTCCTCGTCTGGCGGGTGCGGCGCGGCAACACCGCACTCCGCCGGGTCGTTCGTGGGATGGGCGGAATGTGTTGTGTTCCCTGGCCTGGGGGTTTGCGGGTCCCAGGGGCCGGGGTGGTCTGTGGGGCGGGCCAGGGTGGCCAGCCGGTCAGCCGTCCTGGCTGGCTCCGGGCTCGTCGCCGGATGCCTCGTTGGGCGGCTGAGTGAGGTGGAACGCCTGGGCGAAGTTCGGGATGGCCTCGTCGGCCAAGGCGCTGGCGATCATGACCTCGGCTTCGTCGCGGATGTCGGGGTGTTCCGCGAGGTAGGCGTCGAAGGCGTCTCGGGCTTGGCTGAAGGCGGCGCCGGCCCGCTGGGTCTCACGGAACGCGCGGACGACGTTCTCGATCAGTTCCATGGCTCGGGCCTTGGCGGCGAGCCGCGGCGGTCCGACGAGGTTGTCCAGCGAGACGCCGAAGACCTCGGCGAAGCCGATCGCCTCGTCGAGGTTGACCCGACGCTTGCCGTTCTCGATCCGCCACACCGCGGACGGGTTCATCTCGTACCCGGCCTCGTTCAAGCGGTCCGAGAGGGAGTTGGTGCTCCAGCCCCTGGCCTCCCGCTCGACCCTCAGCCGGGCGGCGACGTTCTCCTCGCCTCTGAGCAGAACCCCCTCTTCGGCACCGTCCGCTTCCGCGTCGGTCATGGGCCACACCCTCCTTCCTCAGGCATCACTCTTCTGCATTTTGCAGGAACGCCTCAACAGTAGCATCCATGCTGCGGTTCGCAAAGGGTTTCTGCAATCGGCATTCGTGTGGCATCGTTGTGGTCCCACCCGCCCGACCACGACCGCAGGAGCCCGCCTCACCCCACGATCCGCGCAGCAAAAAGCCCCCCGGTGAAGCGAACACCGAGGGGCTCAAGCGCGAACCTCATGACCGCCCATCCCTGAACGATCTCCTGCGAAGCCGGGGTTGCCGCCCCATATGGCCCGCAGTCGAGGAGCTCCGTGCCCCACAGTACGACCCCGCCCATGCCCGCGTCCATGTCGCAGCCCCCGCACGACGTGGACGCCGAGTGCGCCGTCCTCGGCGCCTGCATGCACGACAGCGCTGCCATCGACGAAGTACGACCCGTCCTCGGCGATGACGCCTTCCACCGTCCCGCCCACGAGACGATCTGGCGTGCCCTGCTCTCCCTGCACAGCGAGGGCAGGCCCACCGACCCGATCGCGCTCAACGACCGCCTCGGCGAACTGGACGCCCTCCAGCGCGTCGGCGGCCCCGCTTACACACACCACCTCGCCGGCGCTTCCCCCGGCATCAGCGGCGCCGCCTACCACGCGGAGATCGTTCGCAGGAAGGCCGACCTGCGCCGCCTGAGCGCCGCCGGCCTGCGCACCCTCCAGCGCGCCCAGGAGCCGGGCGCCGACCCCGACGTGATCCGCAGCGGGATCGAGTCGGAGATGCGCGCCGAGCGCGAGCGGGCCCTTGCCTCCGGCCACGGCCGCCTCTCCCAATTCCTCACCGATGGCTGGCACTTCGTCACCGCGACCGGCGCCGAGACGGAGCCGCTGTGGGGCACACCCGACAAGGTCGCCTGGGGCTCGGGCGAGAGCCTGATGATCGTCGGGGCGCCCGGCGTGGGCAAGACGACGCTGGCCCACCAGGTCGTCCTGGCCCGGATCGGCCTGCGGGACACCGTCCTCGGCATGCCGGTCGCCCCCAGCAAGCGGGTGCTGTACCTGGCGATGGACCGGCCGAAGCAGATCGCCAAGGCCATGGCCCGCGGCATCGAGGCGCCCGACGAACGGCTGCTGCGGGAACGCCTGGCCGTCTGGCAGGGCCCGCTGCCCGCGACCCTCGACAAGGAGCCCGACCTCCTCGCGGACCTCGCCGCCGCCCACCAGGCCGACACCATCGTGATCGACAGCCTGAAGGACGCCATCAGCACCCTCGTCGACGACGCCCTCGCCGTGGCGTTCAACAACGCCCGCCAGCGCGCCATCCGCAACGGCATCGAGATCATGGAGCTACACCACCAGCGCAAGGCGACCGCCGACGTCCCGCGCGGCCAACGCCCCACCCTGGACCGGGTCTACGGCTCAACCTGGCTCACCTCCGGCGCCGGAAGCGTCCTGTTCCTCTCCGGCGACTCCGGAGATCCCGCCGTCACCCTGCACCACCTGAAGATGTGCACCGGCGAGATCGGCCCGCTGCAGCTCCTGCACGACCACACCCACGGCACCACGACCGTGGACCCGGCCCTCGACCCGTCCGCCCTTCTGGCCGCCCACCCCGGTGGGCTGACCACGCGTGACCTGGCCACCCTCCTCACCGGAGAGACCACGCCCTCCCGCGGCGCCGTCGAGAAGGCCCGGCGCGAGCTGGAGCGCCTGGTGAAGGCCGGAAAGGCCACGAAGGCCGAAGGCATCGCGGGCGGCAGCGGAGGCGGCCAACAGACCCGCTACTACACCACCGTGCGGCACATGAGCGTCGTCTCCTGACCCCGCCCGGCCGAGCCCGGACCGTTCACGCGACCGTACACGCGCCCCTCTCGCCGCCATGCCCTCCACGCCCGCCCAAAGCGTTCACGCGCACCGCGAAACCGCAGGTCAAACGTTCACGCGACCGTACACGCCGTACACGCGACAGAGCGTTCACGCGCGAGCCCCCCTTTAGAAGGGGGCTCGCGTGTACGCCCCCCTCGTGAACGCCGTGAACGCCCCACCTCTCCCCTCCCGCACCACCACCTCAGGAGCACCACCCACATGCCCGAAACCCCAACCGCCATACGGGGCACCCGCGCGATCCGCGCCGGCATCGCCCTGCTCGCCGCGTTCGCCTTCGCCCTCTCCTACGCCGCCCTGCGGCAGATGGCCGCCGCCATCCACATCCGCGGACTGCTCACCTACGCCTTCCCCCTCGTGATCGACGGGTTCATCGCCATCGGCGTCGGCGCCCTGCTCATGCTCCGCACCGCCCCACTGCGCTCCCGCCTATACGTGTGGGCCCTCGTCGGGCTGGCCACCGTGACGAGCATCTGGGCCAACGCCCTGCACGCCGTACGCCTCAACGAGCAGAGCCACCAAGATGACGGCCTCCGGCTCGGCGACCTGACCGTCGGCGCCCTGTCCGCCATCGCCCCACTCGCCCTCGCGGGCGCAGTCCACCTCTACATCGTCATCCGCCGGCACCCCACTCCTCGCCCACAGGAGGGCGACGCCGCCGAACGCCACGACGTCGCCAGCCGCAGCCACAACAGCATCGACACCGCCGCGCCCGTGGCCCTCGCCGACAAGGGCCACGGCGCACAGGAGCCAACTGTTCCCGATGTGGCTGACGATCCCGCTGACACGGCTTCGGACACCACCGATGTGGCTAGGGCCCCGCCGCCCCCCACCGAGCCACAAGGCCACGAGGACAGCGAAACCCCCGCCGAACGGCTCGCCATCGCGCGGACCGCACCGCTGGGACGCAACGGCCGCGCCTCGCGCCGCCACATCGAAGACACCTTCCGCAGCAAGGGCCTCACCATCGGCAGGAAGGAAGCGGACAAGATCAAGGACATCCTTCAAGCCGAACTCGACGGGGCCGCCTCTCAGCGGCAGGGCGAGATGGACGCAGCTCCCGTCGGCGCCACCTGATCCCGCGATCCAACCGATCGCCCCACCCTCCCGGCTCGCCCCGTGTCCCCGCGCAGACCAGCGCCGGGACACGGGGAACGCGCACAGCGTGGCCGCGACACCAACACCCCACGGAGACCCAACCCATGCACGACCCGTACGACGAACTCCCCACCAGGCAGCAGGAGATGACCACCACCCCTAACAGCGCAGCAAGGTATCCCGCTGGACCGTCCAAGGGCCGGGCCAACGGGGGTGCCTCCGCCCCGGGGGTGGCGGAGGGACTCGGGCACCAGGGGGTGCCCGAAGGGGAACAGCCCGCCGACGTCGACACCGCCGCTGCTGTGCCGCTGCCGCGTGCCGCCGACGCCGCAGCTCTTCATCGTGTCGCCCGCCGCCGTCAGCGCGATCCGAACGGACAGCGGAAACAGCGTGTCGACGCGCGCTACAGCGTTGCCGAAAAGAACAAGATCCTCGGCAAGGCCCGGTCGCTGAACGTCAGTGGCGCCTACCTCGTCGGGGCAGCAGTCATGGCGTACATCGACGGCGATCTCACTCTGCCCGGCCAGCGCACCCAGCTCGACGACTACATCGACGAGCTCAATGCCCTGCGCCGGCAGGTCGCCATGATCGGCCACAACGTCAACCAGATCGCCAAGAAGCTCAACTCCGGCGGCGATCCACACCCTGGGGATACCGCCACCCTGGCTCAGACCGAGCGCACCCTGGCCGCGGTCAGCACCACGGTCGGCCACATCGCGGCAGCTGCGAACGAGGCCGTGGCCAGGAAGGGGTCCCGGTGATCGCGAAGATCAGTGGTGGCAAAGACACGGCGGGCCTCATCCGGTACCTGTTCGACACGAAGAAGGCCAAGGACCACACCGACCCTCACCTGGTCGCCTCCTGGGACGGCTTCGCCCCCGACCCCGGACGCGCCGACGACTTCGACGCCACCAAGAGGCTCCTCGTGGCCGACCTCGACCTGCACGTCAAGCAAGCCCGGCGGCTCGGCCGCGCCCCCGAGAAGCACGTGTGGCACTGCTCGCTCCGTGCCGCCAAGACCGACCGCACCCTCAGCGACGAAGAGTGGGCTGCCATCGCTCGCCGCGTCGTCGCGGCCACCGGCATCGCGCCCGAAGGCGACCCGGACGGCTGCCGCTGGGTCGCCGTACGCCACGCACCGGACCACATCCACATCGCCGCCACCAAAGTCCGCGGCGACCTGGGCACCGCACGGCACTGGAACGACTACCTGACCGCCGACAAAGAACTCGCCGCCATCGAGAAGGAGTACGGACTGTTCCAGGTCGTACGCGGCGACCGCACTGCAGCCAAGCGCCCCACCCGCGCCGAACAGGAAAAGGCCCGCCGCGCCGGCCAGCAGCACACGGCCCGTGAACGCCTGCGCACCACCGTCCGCACCGCCGTGGCTGCCGCCACCAGCACCGAGGAGTTCGTACGTCTGCTGGAGCACACCGACGGTGTCCTCGTCGACGTCAAGCACTTCCCCTCCGGCGACGTGCGCGGCTACACCGTCGCCCTTGAAGGCGACGCCAACGGCAAGAAGGAGCCCATCTGGTACTCCGGCTCCGAACTCTCCCCCGACCTGTCCTTCCCCAAGATCCGAAAGCGCCTCGAAGCCACTGAACCCCAGCCCCCCGACCGGGCGGGCCATCGCCGGGCGAATCCGTGGCACCAAGCCACCGCTGCCACGGAACGGATCCCCCATCGCCTTGGGCACGGTGACGACGCAGCCGCCCAGGCCCACCTGGCCGCCTTCGGCGAAACCCTCGACGCCCTCCCCCTCCTCGCACCCCAGGATCTTCGTCCCCAACTCCGTCAGGCAGCAGAGGCGTTCGAGCGCGCCACCCGCTCCCGCATCCAGGCCGAGCACCAGCATGCCCGCGCTTTGCGCGGCGCCGTCCGTGCCATGGTCCGCGAGCCGGCACCCAGGGACAGCGCCCTGCTGGCGATGTTCCTCGACGCCGCGGTCCTCGTCGTCATCGCCGCCACCCGCTGGCACCAGCTCCGGCATCACGACCAACAGGTGGCCGCCGCCCGCCAGACCCTGGTCCATCTCCAGGCCGCCTACGACCAGGCCGCCGCCGAACCGCTGGCCGCTCTCGCCGCCCGCACGCCCCCCGCCGCCACCGTCCAGCGATACGCCCAGGACGTACGTGAGGCGGTCCCGGCCTATGCCGAGCAGATCCTCACCGAACCCGCCTGGGACGCCCTGGCCGCCACCCTCGCCGCAGCCGAGGCCACTGGCCACGATCCCGGCGAACTCCTCCAACGCGCAGCAGAACAGCGCCCGCTGGCCGACGCGAAGTCACCCGCCAAGACCCTCACCTGGCGCATCCAACGCCTCGGTCACCGAAACGCCCCCAGTCCCAAGGCGCGGGCCGCACAAGCCCGCAGCCCCCACCTCAGCCGCACCCAGCCCTTCGCGCGGTCTACCGCAGAGACCATCCCCGCGCACACAACGCCGCCATCCCGTCCACACCGGTCGCGGTAATCACGCCCTCACAACCCATGCCTCCTCGACCAACACACATGCACGCAACGCCCCGAGCGCCACCTGCCGACGCGCCCCCGAACTGCTCACCCGGCGTCGCCATCATGACCGACGAGGACTACGCGGAGTACGAGCACCTGGTCGGGATCGTCACGGCGGAAGATCCGCTTGAGTACCGCGCCGGGCACGGAAGGAACTGACCGGCCGCGGTGCAGCAGGTGGCTGAAGCTGGCCCGCCGGCTGGGGTGGCGCGAAGGTGTTCGAGATGCTGTCGTACACCATCGGACAGATCGGCATAGAACGGTACTCGGGCAGCTGCCTGAAGGATTTCGGTGCAGGCAGTCAACTCGCCGACCCGGCCGGCGGGGGTGTCCAGGACGTGGGCGAACTCCTTGCGGACTCTCTCTGCCAGGTCGGGTACGGGGAGGGAGTGAAGGTAGAGGTTTGCGGCGTCGTAGCCGACCGGGGCGGTGCCCCAGCCCTCCCAGTCCAACAGGGTCAGCTCCGGGCCGGAGAGGTTGGCCCAGTGGAGGTCGCCATGGGCGGTGGTCCAGGTGATCTCGCCAGGGGTGAAGCCGGTGAATTCCGGAACGCGGCGGCGGATGTACTGCTCGCGCACTGCCTGCCGACTGGTTTCGACGAGCGCGAGGCAGCCCAGGGCCTGGCGGAGGTTGTGCCACCAGGCGTCTGGCAGGCCAACGCCATGACGAGCGACTGGGCTTGGGGATACCGATGGTGCGGTGACAAGTTGGTACTGCTCGGCCCGGTAGTCCCAGCCGTCGGCTGACCAGTCCCTCAAGCCGGTCAGCCGTGGTCGGGGCACGGTGGGCGGCACGGACTGTCCCGCCTCCTTGGGGCCTTCCCACAGCTTCCCGCCTGATTTGCCGGCGGGTTCGCTGACCAGCCGCAGCCAGGCGGGGCCGTCCGGGGCCATGATGGCCCCGGACAGTGTCCGGCCGGCATATCCCCACACGGTTCCGCCCGCGGCGTCGACGACGCCCAGCAGGGCGCACGCGTGACCGCGGGCGGAAATCATACGGTCCCTGACAACTGGCTCAGGGGCAGTGAACATCGGCTACCTTCTACGGCTGACGGCGGCGACGTCGGCCGACACCAACTCGGTAACCAGAGCGGCGACCTGGCCGACGGGAAGCGATGAGGCTACCGCCAACTCGCCTATGGATGCGGTCCTTCCCGCAGTGAGGCGTTTGACCACGGGTAGGGCCGGGGTGGCGAACGTCCACTGCTGACCGCCTGCGTTCATGACCACTCGACCCTCGCCGTCCACCTCGTACCACGCGCCGGAGGCGGTGAGGCGGACGTGGAGGTATTCATCGGCGGGGATGCCGCCGACGAATGGCAGGGAAGGCATCGGCCGGCCCGGGTCCAGCGCTCCCCGTGCGCGGAGGAACTCCTCGATCACCCCGTCGTGCAGGGCTGCGGTGAATTCCTTCAGGAGCGCCACCAGGCGGGCCACCTGTTCCTCTCGGGAGGCAAGGTGAGGGAGGTTGGCGCGGACGATTGCCGATGCCCGCATCTGGTCCGTCACCCAGGAAAGCAGGTCGGCCCCGGTGGTGGGTTTCAGGCCGCAGGTCAGGTGCAGGGAGCGGCCTTCGGTAGCGGCAACGGCGTGCCACCAGCCGCGGGGCAGGTAGAGCATGTCGCCCGCACGCAGGACGATCTCCGCCACTGGTTCGCCGTGGGGTGGCTCGGGTGCCTCGACGTCGATCCGGAGTGGGTCGATGCGGGTGGGTTCGTGGATCTTCCACCGCTTGGCGCCTTCGAGTTGGAGGACCACCACATCGTGGTCGTCGAAGTGAAGGCCGAATCCCTCCTTCGAGGTCCATGACGCGTAGAGGTTGACCTGTACGTCGGTACGGAGGTGCCGTTCGAGGGCTTCGGCGAAGCGCTCCACCCCGCGGTGCAGGGCATCGACGGCATCCAGGACTAGATGAATGAGTCCGATGTTTGTGCTGGCCGCGACCATGGCGAAGGGCGCCCGTTGGCTCGTGTGTGACGACAAACCTAGACGCCCTTCTGGCGGCACTCTACGTGTTCATCGACGACCATGTGGCCCCTCGTCGCCGGATCGGGCGACCCCCGAAACTGACAGACGCCGAACTGCTGTGCCTGGCCGTCGCCCAGGTCCTGCTCGGCTTTCCCTCTACCCGTCACTGGATCCGCTTCGCGCACGCCCGCCTACGACACCTCTTCCGCTACCTGCCCCAGCAATCCGCCTACAACAAGCGCCTGAACGCCGCCGGCCCACTGATCTCGGCCGTGCTCCAGGCACTGGCCCAGCAGGTGCCCACCTGGCACGACAACCTGCGCCTGGTCGACTCCACCCCACTGCCGTGCGCCGCCTCCCGCCAGACAGTCAAACGCTCCGAACTGGCAGGGCACGCCGGATACGGATACTGCCCCAGCCATTCCCGCTTCTTCTGGGGCTTTCGGCTCTACCTGCTGACCACCGCGGAAGGCATGCCCATCTCCTGGTGCCTGGCCCATCCCAAGATCGGCGAACGGGAGGTGATGACCGCACTGCTGGAACGCGACCACCACCTCGTACGCTCCGGCCAAGTGATCCTCGCCGACAAGGGCTTCGCCGGAAGGGAGTTCGAGGCGTTCCTGACCGAGAGCCTGGGCGTCCATCTGGTGCGTCCGGACCGGAAGGACGAGCCCGTGCGACACGGCCGTCTCGCCCGTGTCCGCCAATGGATCGAGGCCGTGTTCGCCACACTCAAAGGCCAGCTCAGCCTGGAACAACACGGAGGCAGAACCCTGCCTGGAGTGTTCGCCCGCACCGGCCAACGACTCCTCGCACTCGCAGCAGGTGTCTGGCACAACTGGACCACCGGCGCCAAGATCAAACGATCCCTGACCGCCTTCGACCACTGAGAACATCGGACTCATTCATCTAGGGAGGCGCCCTCGTCGAGCTGGCGGTGGAGGTTGCCCGGCTCGATGCGGTGCCAGACGGCGTGGCGCTTGGAGACCACGGAGTGGGTGTAGGCGTGCTGGGGGACCTGGGTGCCGTCGTTGAACAACCGCAGCCGCGGGGGTTCGAGACGGTGCCGTGCGATGATCTCGTTGAGGTCGTCCCAGGTGAACAGCTCGGAGAAGTCGGCGACTTGGGGCCATAGGCGGTACGTGCGGCCGAACGCCTCGGCGGGGAAGTCCCCGCCGAGGCTCCGGACCGCCGCGGTGATGGCGGTCATCTTCTACGGCCCCGATCAGTCGTTGCCGTCGCCCTTGCCGGTGCCGCCCCCGTCACTCAGGCGGTCCTGGGTACGGGCGGCCTTCACCGCGTGCTTCGAGACGATCAGCTTGTCCATCTCGTACTCCCTTCTCTCTTCGGTTCTCCCGCCGAGGTTTCGGCGGGAAGTCGTTGTGGGCGCCTACGGCACCGGGTCGGTGTCGGGAACGGAGATCGGGGCGGCCAAGGCGTGGGCGCCGTCGTGTTGGACGACCAACGCCGCCAGGAGGGTCAGGCCGACGGTGGTGCCCAGCAGCCACAGCCGCTCCAACCACACGTCCAGCCGCGGGTCGCTGCCGCGGTGGCGACCCCTCACCGGTCGTCCGCGGTCTTGCGGTTCAGGCGCCGGTCGAAATGCAGCACGCACCGGGCCAGGCCCTGGAGGCGGTGGGTCGCCGAGACCAGCCCGTTGCCGGGGCCGGCCCGGAGCTGGAACTCGGCGCCGGCAATGGCCTGGCGCCAAGCGCCGCTACCCGAGCGGGGCTGTTCGTTGACGTGCTCTTTGGCCTGCTCGACCAGCGGGGCGAGGTGCCCCTTGAGCGTGTCGATCAGCTCGAGGACTTCGTCATACGGCGGCAGCGTGGTCCGAGAGCGCAAAGCGGCGGCGATGTCGGCCTGGAGCTGGTCGCTGCCGCTGCCCACGGCGGTCGGGGGCGGGGCGGTGCGAGTGGTAACCATGGTGCGACTTCTCGAAGACGGTGGTGGTCATCACCGCCGCCTGGGGCGAGGAGAGGCCGGCCGTGCGCGGCCCCTGGCGGCTGAGAAGAGTCAACCGCCGCGAGGAGAGGCAGATCCGCAAACGGTTTGCGAGGTCGCAAACCCCTTGCGGGTCAGTTCAGTTGCCGGGGACGCCAGCGCGGCCGGCGAAGGCTCGCACGCCCGAAAGGCTCCGGTCGTGGCGGAGCAGGCCGCCGGCGAGGCCCTTGACCGCACCGCGCCGGATCTCCTGTGGCGCGGCTCGCTCGGCCGCCAGCAGGGCCCGGTAGCACTGCTCGGGCTTGCCCCACTGGTCGAAGCAGCGGGCCGCATCGATGAAGAACCGCCCCTGCCGCTCCGCCGTCGGCAAGGCGCCGGGGTCGATGGTCTTGGCCAGGTCGATCGCCTGCCCGGCATCCCCGAGCAGGTAATGGACCGAGAGCTGATGCAGCAGCACCTGCTGGACCCGGTGTCGGTGCGGGCGTCGGCGGTCGTCCGGCCGGCTTTGGCGGTCGCGTCCGCTTCCCCGATCAGTGCGTTCGCGGTCTGCCGGTCTCCCATCTTCGCCGCCGTGTACGCGGCGGTCGCCAGTAGCGAACTCCCCGCGGCCAGCCGCGTGGGTTCCGGGGTGCTGCTCGCGGCCTGCACGTCCTGCGCCGCGCGCACGGCGATGTCGGTTGCGCGTGCGAGGTGACCCTGGCGCCGCCAGGCACTGGAGACCATCCGGTGGGCCTCGGCGATCGTCAACGCATCCCCGCCCATGCGCGCGGAGTTCAGCGCGCGGTCCGCGGTGATCGCCACGAGTCCGTCCTCGCCGAGTTTGATGCACAGGCGGGCGGCGATGTTGTAGAGGTCGGCGACTGCCGTGGCCGACGACTCCGCGGGCCGGAGGGCCTGGGCTTGGGCGACCTGGCCGGGCAGGGATCGGGCCAGGACGTCGTAACGGGCGGCCCGGAAGTGCGCACGGGATTCCTTCACGGCAGCAGCGACGCCGGCCGGTGACACGTCGCTGCCCTCGGGCACGCGGGCCGTGCCGTAGAGGAGGAGGTCTTCCAGCGGTGCGAGCGTGCTGGCCTCGGCCGGGGTAGCGCTGGTCAGGGGAGAAGCGAAAACCACCGCCGCAGCGGCCAGAAGTTCACGGCGTCGCACTGGGTCGTCAGCCTCCTCTGGACCAAGATTGCGGCCAACCCTAGCGGAGGCAGATCGGCGACGAGTTGATATCGGCGGTTGCTCGGAAGGCGGAGCGGTAGCGAGGAGTTGGGGCAGTGGAATGTCCAAGTCTTCGGAGATGCGGCGCAGCGTCTCCAGGCTGTTGACCGGGATCACATCCCGCTCGACCTGGGACACCCAGCTTTCTGATTTGTCGATCATCGCGGCTAAGTCCCGCTGCGGCCACCCCTTGCGTCGGCGGCCCTTGGCGATCAATTTCCCGAGCGTCAGTCTGTTCCCGGCCACTGGGTAAGCCCCCGAGGTCCCGTATCCCCACCGCGTGAGCAAGCCAGGGTACTTGCGCGAGCCCCCCGGCTGTAGAGGGCATCAGGCCGACGCACTGTGCCTAACAGGCGTATTTCCACACGCCAGTTGGATTACCTGGCGTCGCTGAATCGCGATGGCCGCATTGCGACGCGGGCAGCGGCGAACAGCGCCTTCCCCGCTCCCACGGGGGTGGGCCCATCACCGGCAGCGGCAGCCTCGGCTTGCTCGCTGCGGCACACCGCACACAGCCGCTCGTCGTCCACCGGCCGGCACAGCAGCGGCTGGAGGTGGTTGCCGGCGCACTCCCGCATCGTGGCCACGCGCGGCGCTGGGAGTCGCGGCCAGACCGCTCGGAGGCCATCAGCGCGCCGCTTTGGTCCCTTTTATTCACATTGTTAACGTGACGGGCATGTCATTCCCCGTAATGGTTTCCCCGCAGGGCCTCTGGATCCAGACCGGCCCGCTCTCCTTCAACTTCGAGGTCAAAGGCCGCGACGGCCAGTACCAGGAGGTCTCCGACGTCCCGGCACTCACGATCCCCTCCACCGCCGGCGTATGGGAGATCTCCTATCGCGCCCGCTCACGGATCCAGGCGCCCGGGCGGCAGTCGATGTCGGTCACAACAGCATTGTTCGCAAACGGCGCAGCCGGTCCTATCCCCGGCAGTGAAGCACTGAATAGTTCCCCTATCGCCGCTGGGCATGAGGAACACGATGTGTCCTTCCAGACCACCGTCGGGCAGACGTTCATGCACGCCTTCGACGGCGGTGAGGTCCTGACCCTCCACGCGTACTGCATCGGGCAGAACGGCCGGGGCGACATCGTCAGCGACGACCACGGACGCACCGGGATCATGGCGCACTGGGTGAGCAGGTTCTGAGCGTCGGTACACGCAGGTAAAGCGGGCGGCATGACGGCATCGCGCCGACGTTGCTGCCGGTGCGGCTAAGAGAACGATGGGTCGCCCGCGTCGTCGGCCTTACCAAGGGATGGCAGCCAGCCTTCCCATGCAGGCTAGCTGTGGCGCGCCCGGCGAGAGCGGCAGCTACTCGCCGATGACGACGTAACCCGACCCTTCGTAAAGCGCTTGGGCCTTACCACCTCCAGCTTTGCCGGCTTGGCTCATGCTGTTCTGATGCATCGAAGCTGCCCGCCGTTCCGGCCCGGTTCCGGGCGGTGAACGGCGGCCGTTTCAGCGCGTTCCCCGGGGAGCATCTGGGGAGTTTGGGGAGCCGCTGGGGAGTGCGGCCCCCATAAGCGCCGCAACACGGGCAACGCCCTGAAACGGCCTCCGTCGCAGGTCAGGGGCCCTGTTCAGCGATCTTGCCCCTTCCCTTCCCGCTTGGCCCGGGTAAAGAGGGGATACCCTGCCGTTCCCACAGCGAAGTACCCGGGGCGCATAGAAGCGTGTTCACCACTCGGGCGCGCGCCGAGCGCCCCCTGGGGCCCCACACGACTCGCGAGTGAAGCTCCACCTCGGGCGGCAGCTGTCTCGATCACCGCCGGCGATTTGTCACGGACCCGCGCGGCGTCGGCCGGACCGACGCCCGGGGCAGCGAGTTCTGAGGCGACCCGATCACCGCGGAGATCATTTCGACTAGGCCACACCACCTTGCATCCGCAATCCGGCTGCAAGGGCAGGGCCGCGAAGGCCACGCTTCTCCATCAATCGTCAGCCGGAGCAGCGGCGAAACGCGCACCACGGACCGCCGTGCCCTAACCGTGCCCACCAGCCCGGCCAACACCGGTCACGAGGGGTGCAACGGGACACCATCGGACGCCCAAGAACAACGGCATTTCCCCAGGTCAATGACCATATGGCCGCGCCAGCCCCCGTTGATTCCCAAGCTCAGAGCGCGGGTTCGATTCCCGTCACCCGCTCCATGCGTGAGCCCCAGGTCAGTGGCCTGGGGCTTGTTCGTTGTCTAGACCATTTTTGGGCCGCGCCGCGTGCCGTTCGCGTGCCATAAGCGCCTACTAACGCACCGAGTTGGGAGCCGCAAGCCCCTCCCGAGCAACCTGATCAGTGGTCATCTCGAATTGCGAGATCGGCTTTCTGTGCCCTGCGTCACTCCTTGCCTTGGAGTCGGTTCCGATGCAGTTGCGAAGACACCTTCGCGCCGTCGCTACTGCCATGACCGTATAGGTTCGCCGGGTTGGTGCTCATGGTCCTCGTGCCGGACAGCGCCTCGACCATCTCGCCATGGAACGGACCTGGCAGCCGCTGGGCATGGACTCCACCCGCTTCGGGCCGCTGCCGACCGAGATCGCGGCACGATGTGCACCGACCGAGCTGGACCAGGACACCGACACCCACCTCAAGGGCGTCGCCCACGACTTCTCCGCCCGGATTCTGGGCGGGGTGTGCGGCATCGCCGGCGCCTTCACCGTTCTCGACGGCCTCACTGTCTTCCTGTGCTACATGCTGGACACCGCCACCGGGCGGGCGGAATTCGACTCCGCCCGGACCGCGGAATCGCTGACCGTTCAAACCCGCGGACTGGAGCCCGGACGCGGCCTGTTCTGGCATCCCGCCCCTGGCACTTCCCCCGCCGCCGGCATCTGGGTCCATTACGGCTTCACCGGCACCGGCATGTGGATCTCACCCCGGCAAAGGCGCTGGGCCGTGCTGCTGACGAACAAGCTCTACTACACCCGGGACCGCCAGCCCCTGACTGACGTCCGCAAGCCTTCCGCGAACTTGTCTTCGGCTGACGCAGCAGCTGTGGCCGTGTCCGGCAGGCATCGCGTCCAGTCGGCCAGCGACGTCAGCCCTGGCCCCCGTCCCTGCTGCCGGGAGCCGTAGCGCGCGGTCACTCGCCGAAGCCATCTGCAGACTCGTCCGCTGCGAGGGGAAGGTTCATGGCCAAGACGGTCTCGCATCCGCTGTTCGCTCGCCTGTATCCCCGTATCAACGCCCATGCGGAGGCGCATGGTTCGCTCGAACACCGCCGGGAGTTGTTGGAGGGGGTGCGGGGCCGGGTGGTGGAGGTGGGCGCGGGCACGGGCGCGAACTTCCGGCACTACGGGCCCGGGTGTCGAGCAGGTGATCGCGGTGGAGCCGGAGCCCAGGCTGCGTGCACTGGCCGAGCGGGCCGCGGAGGCGGTATCCATGCCCGTTACCGTTCTTCCCGGCCGGGCGGAGGAGCTGCCCGGCGGGGACGGTAGCGCCGATGTGGTGGTGGCTTCATTGGTCCTGTGCACGATCGCCGATGTTCCCGCTTCGCTGTCCGAGGTCGCGCGGGTGCTCAAGTCGACCGGCGAGCTGCGTTTTTACGAGCATGTCCGTTCCAGCCGCTCCGGTTTCTTCCGGTTGCAGCGGCTGCTGGACCCGCTGTGGCGGCGGCTGGGATGCGGTTGCCATCTGACGCGGGAGACCGAACGGGCCATCACCGACGCCGGGTTCACCATCGAGCACCCGGCGTCGCCGTCCGTCATCGGCATCGCCCGACCGCCGGGCTGCTCGGCGCGGTAGCGGGGGACGGGGCCGACGAGGGGGCGTGGGCTGCCGGGGAGATGCGGGCGTCCTGCCAGGGAGATGGCCGGTTCGCGCCCGCGCCCGGCCCGGATCCGCTCGGCCACAGTCGTGCGGGCGGTCTGTGTGTCACACCGCGGTGTGGTGGGCGAGCAGCGCGTGCGGGTCGTCTCCGTGGGCGGTGTGGTCGGTGTGCACGGTGGCGGCGGTCAGCCTCGGGACGGCGTGGATGAGGGAGTGCTCGGCGGCGACGGCAAGTTGGTGGGCGTTGATCACGCTGAGGTGGGGGTCGACGACGATGTCCGCCTCCGCGCGCAGGGCGTGACCGATCCACCGCATGCGGACCTGGCCGACGTCCAGCACGCCGTCGACATCGCGCAGGGCCTGTTCCGCAGCGTCGACCAGCTTCGGATCGACCGAGTCCATCAGGCGGCGGTAGACCTCGCGGGTCGCGTCCTTGAGCACCATCAGGATCGCGAGGGTGATCAGCAGGCCGACGACCGGGTCGGCCCAGCGCCATCCCAGCGCGGCGCCGCCGGCGCCGAGGAGTACGGCGAGAGAGGTGAAGCCGTCGGTGCGGGCGTGCAGGCCGTCGGCGACCAGGGCGGCGGAACCGATCTTGCGGCCGGTGCGGATGCGGTAGCGAGCCACCCATTCGTTGCCCGCGAACCCGGTGAGCGCGGCGAGGGCGACGGCCCAGAGGTGGGTGACGTCGCGCGGGTTCAGCAGTCGGTCGACCGCCTCGTAGGCGGCCAGGGCGGAGGAGGCGGCGATCGTGAGCACGATGGCGATGCCCGCCAGGTCCTCGGCCCGGCCGTAGCCGTAGGTGTACCGGCGGTTCGCCGCGCGCCGGCCCACTACGAAGGCGATGCCCAGGGGTATGGCGGTCAGGGCGTCGGCGGCGTTGTGAATGGTGTCGCCCAGCAGCGCCACCGACCCGGATACGGCGACGATCGCGGCCTGGATCACGGTGGTCAGTCCGAGGATGCCCAGGGACAGCCAGAGGGTGCGCATGCCCTCGCGGGAGGTCTCCATGGCGGAGTCGACCTTGTCCATGGCCTCGTGGCTGTGCGGGGTGACCATGTGCGCGAGCTGGTGCCGCAGCCGCGCCCAGCCTCCGCCCTCGTGGTCGTGGTCGTGGTCGTGGCTCTGATCGCCGTGGTGGTGATGGGCGTGATCGCCGTCCCCATGCGGGTGGCCGTCACCACCGGTACCGCCATGGCCGTGGTGGTCGTGGGTGTGTGGCTGGTGGGTGTGGAACTGCTCGCTCACGGTGCACCTTTCACGGACGGCTGGTGCGGGTGGACTGGACGTCGGCCCTGCGACCCCACCATTATGTGCACATGAATGCACGCATGCATCTATCAGGTGCGCATGCCTCGCAGGAGCCAGACGAGGGCGAACGCATCGCGGTGGCCGCGGAGGTGCTGGGGTTGCTCGCCGACCGCACCCGCCTGGCCCTGCTACGGCGGCTCGCCGCGGGCGAGGCCGACGTCACGACCTTGACCGAGGCCACCGACGCGACGCGGACCTCGGTCAGCCAGCACCTGGCCCGACTGCGGCTCGCGGCGCTGGTGACCACCCGCAAGGAGGGCCGGCGGGTGGTGTATGCCCTGCGGCACGGGCATCTGCGCCGCCTGGTCGACGAGGCGCTGAACGTCGCAGACCACCAGATCGGCCATCTGCCACCCCATGACTGACGGCCGCACGCGGAGCTGCCGCAGGCGCTGGCTGCTGCACATCGTCACGTACTGACGCCGGGACGGGAGACAGGGCCGTCCGCCGCCCCGTCCAGGGCGCCTGACGATCAGTACAGGTAGGCGATCAGTTCAGGTAGGCGATCAGTACAGGTAGACGTCGACGAGCAGGGCCGCCGCGGCAGCCAGGAGTGCGTGACGGATGCTGGTGCGGGTCGGCTGGGTGGCGAGGGGTCCGAGCCCGTAGGCGAGTGCTGCGGCGGCGAGGGTGAACACTGCCGATCCGGTGTCCTGCCAGCTGACCGGGAAGACGGCCACGGGTGCGTCGGTGAAGAAGTGTTCGCCGTGGGCGGTGTGCAGGATGGCGTTCCAGGCGATCGGCCCGGCGGCTGCGGCGAGCGCGCCGGTGACGGTGACGGCGCGCCGGCGGCCTCGCACGAGTAGGGCGAGGAGGAAAGCGGCGAGGGCGGCCGACAGCGCAGCGCCGTAGCCGATCTGGCCCCAGTCGATCATGACGCGGGCGCCAGCGCGGTTGCGTCCAGGGCCGGGCGCAGTGCCTTGGCCAGGGTGACTCCGTCGGCGGTGGCCCAGAAGTGCAGGTAGAACAGGCGTGGGTGCTCGTCCAGGGAGTGGTTGTGGAGCTCGACGATGTCGATGTTGCCGTTGCGGAGCGCCTGGATGACCTTCTGTACCTCGGGGGCGGTCATGACGAAGTCGCCGTTGATGGCGGCCTTGTTGCCGCCGAGGGGCTGGAAGTTGATGCCGGTGGTCAGGCCGAGGGCGGGCGGAAGCACGTGCTCCCCGTCGTTGATGGTGTTCTTGCGGGCGACGGTGAACTTGTAGATGCCGCCGTCGGCGGTGCCCTTGCGGCCGAGTGCCTTGTCGATGCCGGCGGTGTCCAGGGCGATCGGCGGCTGGGTGGACGGGGGCGGCGAAGCAGGCGGGATGCCAGTCGCGGCGAGGGCGGACTTCAGCCCCTTGGCGAGTTTCACCGGGTCGCCCATGGCGTGGACGTGCGTCCACCAGATCGCCGGGGACTGCTGGAGCAGGTGCTTGTGCAGGGCGGTCTGCTCGATGCCGGCGGCCTGCAACGCATCGGTGACCTTGGGCAGTTCGTCCTCGGTGACGACCAGGTCGCCCATGAGCATGGTCGCGTGCGGGTACTTGGCGAACGTCGCGTAACCGCCCAGGGACAGGCCCGGCTTGACGGTGACGCCCTCGGTGGTGACCTTGAGGTCCTTGCGGGGCAGCGGGATGCGGTAGACGGTGCCCTTCATCAGCGTTCCGGTGCGGCCGAGGGCGTCGGCGACCGGCTTCCAGTCCGCCTCCTTGGTCTGCACGGGCTGCTGGAGGTGGGGGTTCCGGGAGGCGGCCTGCGCCGCGACCGCGGTCGTACCGCCGGCGCCGTCGCTTCTCGTCTGGGTGCCGCAGCCGGTCAGCAGGCCGGCGCCCGTCACCAGGAGAAGCGCGGCCGTGGTCCCTGCGGCCGGCTTGGTGAGCGAACGGGGTGACATGACCACTCCTCATCGAGATCGTTGTCGAAGTCGAAGGTGCCTGTGTGGCCACAGAAGCCGCCGCGGATGAAGCTGGCATGAAGATCCACCCGCTCGGATGCCTTCATGCCACCTTCATCAGCGGCAAGGATCGTGAAAGGCACGACGTACGCGGCAACAGCGGACGAGGACGGTGCGATGCGGATCCTGGTGGTCGAGGACGAGCCCAAGATGCGGGACCTGCTGCGCCGGGCCCTGACCGAGGAGGGCTATGCCGTCGATATGGCCGCCGACGGCCCGCAGGCCCTCGCCCTCACCGACGTGGCCACCTACGACGCGCTGGTGCTGGACGTGATGCTGCCCGGCCTGAACGGCTTCGAGGTCTGCGCGACCCTGCGCAGACGCGGCACCTGGCTGCCCGTGCTGATGCTCACCGCCAAGGACGCCGTCGCCGACCGGGTGCGCGGCCTGGACGGCGGAGCGGACGACTACCTGACCAAACCGTTCAGCCTGGAGGAACTCTTCGCGCGACTGAGAGTGCTGATCCGCCGTGGCCCGTTCGAACGTCCGGCCATCCTCGCCGCCGGCGACCTGTCCCTGGACCCGGCCACCCGGACGGTGCGACGCGGCGACGAGGAGATCCCCCTGACCGGCAAGGAGTACGCCCTCCTGGAGGCGCTGATGCACCGGCCCGGCACCGTGCTGACCCGCGCCATGCTCGTCGAGCACTGCTGGGACCTGGGCACCAGTCCCGGCTCCAACGTGGTCGACGCCCACATCAAGGCCCTGCGCGACAAGATCGACCGCCCCTACGGCACCCGGGCCGTCGAGACCGTCCGCGGCGCCGGATACCGGATCCGTCGCGACGGCGGACGCACCCCCACCCACAGGTCATGAACCGCATCCCGCTCCGCATCCGCCTCACCGCGATCTTCGCCGCCGTGATGGCCCTGGTCCTGACCGGCGCCGGCTACCTCACCCTCAGCCGCTTCCGCGAGTCCCAGAGCGAATACGGCCCCGTCACCGGCATCGCCCGCCAGGCCCAGCAGGAAGCCCTCGACGACCTGCTACGCGAACTGCTCACCGCCCTACCCATCGTCTTCATCCTTGCCACCATCGGCGCCTACCTCCTGGCCGCCGCGGCCCTGCGCCCGGTGGAACGCATGCGCACCCAGGCCGCCGCCGTCACCGAGGACACCCCCGGCCACCGCCTCGACGTCCCGCCCAGCCGCGACGAGATCGCCCGCCTCGCCACCACCCTCAACGACATGCTCACCCGCCTCCGGACCGCCCTCGACCACGAACGGCTCTTCGTCGCCGACGCCAGCCACGAACTGCGCACCCCACTCAGCCTGCTGCGCACCGAAATCGAACTCGCCCTACGCCACCCCCGCGACGCCACCGAGCTACGCGCCGCCCTCCTCTCCGCCCACGAGGAGACCGAACGGCTCGTCCAACTCGCCGAGGACCTCCTACTCCTGGCCCGCACCGACCGCCGCGACACCACCCCCGCCGCGGCGGCCGTGCCCGACCTGGCCCGGCTCCTGCACCGCGTCGCCGCCCGCCTGCGCAACGGCTCCCCCAGCAACGTCATCACCGTCGGCTGCCCCGTCGGACTGACCGCCGCCGTCCCACACGACCGCCTGGAGCGAGCGGTGACGAACCTGATCCACAACGCCCAGCAGCACGGCCACGGCCCCGTGGAAGTCACCGCCCGCCCCTACGACAAGCCGGCACACAACAAGCAAGCCCACCACCAGCAGGTCCGCATCGAGGTCCGCGACCACGGCCCCGGCTTCCCGCCCGACTTCCTCCCGCACGCCTTCGACCGCTTCACCCAGGCCGACCGCTCCCGCGCCACCACCGGCACCGGCCTCGGACTGGCCATCACCGCCGCCATCACACGCGCCGCGGGCGGCGAGTACGGCGCCTACAACCATCCCGACGGCGGCGCCGTCGTATGGATCGCCCTCCCCGCCCTCCCACGTCCGCCCAGGTGCGCTTGATGCACTCCAAGCGCCATGCAACCCCCCGGGCGAAGGCCGGGACCCGTCGTACGGAATTCTGTCCATGGTCGCCGAAGTGGTGTTCATCGACGCCTTCATCACCTGGTACGGCGCCGAGAAGACGCCTAAGCCGGCCGCTTCAGTCGGCCGCTCACTCCGCCCGAGCGCGTTCGGTAGCCACCGCGGTACGGCGGGGCGGTGATCCAGGACCGTTCCCACGGGCTCGGTGCGCGGGCGACGCGGCCCGTGGATGGGGTGGTGACACCGAGCGAAAACGAAAGCGTGGCCCTCCACAAGCGACAGGCAATCCGCTGGCCGGTGCGGACCGTACGTAAGGGTGTATCGAAATCTGCAATATGGCGCATTCCAGGAGGCTGCCAATGAACGCGCCAGCACTTCGGCGCGGTGCCGCCACCGTCATGGCCACCGCCATCGCCAGCACCGCCGGCGTCGCCCTTGCCGTACCCGCCAGCGCGACCACGTCCTACGGTCACCCGCACCAGAAGGTCATCGTGATCGTCGTGAAGGAATCGCGCGAATGCAGGGACGTCAAGGTCGTCAAGGTCGTCATCATCAAGAAGGACCGCAAGGTCGTCATCATCAAGAAATTCCTGCGTTGCGACTTCCGGAGGCATCACGATTACTTCGCCAAGGCAATATTCTTCGAGCACGAATTCCACAGAACGCACAAGGTGTTCAAGATCAAGGCACCGGACCGCGGGACCATCCCGCTCGCCCCGGCGAAGGTCTCGGTCAGCACCAACCCGATCCGCGTCTCGATCAATGTGCCGCGGCCCTCGACGAACCTCACCTCCCCGTCCTCGCTCGGCAACCTCACTCCCGGGCACGTCAACGTGTCGTCCAGCGGCGTCACCGCCGGCTCGGGTGCCACCAGCCTGAGCCTGGGCACTGGCGGCATTACCGCCGGTTCCGGCTCGGCCGGCGCGAGCCTCGGCGCCGGCGGCATGACAGCGAGCCGGTGACCCGGCAGGCGGACGGGCGATCAAACCGGTCGATCGCAGGCTGCAGGACAGACCTGGAAACAGGACAGACTTGGAAACAGGGACCGTCCCACAGTCTCCTGCGGCACATGGCGCGGCCGATTTTCCTCCAGCTCGGAGGACGCGGCTCCGCTGACGGCTGTGGGCCCGCCGTTGCACACGACGGGCCCACAGCGTGTTCACCGTTCGCCTCACGCCGGCGAACTCGCTCCGATCCCGGACTGCCGCTCCGCAGCAGCCGTGGGGACCAGGACACGCTCGGCCAGATGCCCGAAGAGCAGGCCGAAGGCGGCCCACTGCGTGCACTGGATGGCCAGCGCGGCCAGGCGGAACTGCCACAGCACGGTGGCTGGGAAGTCCTCGGGCACCTCGTTGACCGCGGGCAGGAACGCATACGCCAGACCGGCCACGACGACGAAGGCCGCCGATGCCACCACGGTGGCGTACCAGTTGCCCAGCCTCGGCGCGAGGCGCCTGCCGAGGATGACCGCGGCCACGCTCAGCAGGACGCTGAACGCGATCATCAGGAAGTAGAGCGTGGTGCGCTTTCCGTTGGTGCCCGGGTCGCCCACGGACGGCGGGTTGGCCGGGTACTTCAGGAACTGCACCACGTATACGGCCCCCAAGGCGGCCATGGAGACCAGGAGCGCCGTTGCGCGGGGGCCGTAGCGGCCGATGCGCCCCAGCGCCACGCAGAACGCCAGGGCGGCGATGCCGCCCAGTGCCACACCGTAGACCAGCACACCGGTGGCGAGCCCGGCCGTGGACTGCAAGCTGCGACTGACCAGTTCCTCGCCGTGGTCGTGGCTGTGGGCCGACTCGAAGGCGATGGCCGCGTCCACATGGGGCTCGCCCACCAGATAGGGCACGACCAGAGCAAGAAGGCCGGCGCCGAGCCCGGCGAGCATGCCGCGTAGGAGCAACGCCCGTACGGAAACGTGATTCACGAGCGCTCGTATCCCCGGCGATGAACCCGGCCATACGGCAACTGCGGTTCGACGACGGCGTCTCCCTGGACCCCACCGGACTACGGCAGGCACGCGGCGCGGCGAACTCACTCCCCACAGCCGACCGTTACCTGTGCGCCCCCAGCCCCGCGCTGCCGCGAGACGGCCCGAGCCCTCGGACTCGACGCGCTCCTCCCGGCAGCCGAACTGCGCGGGATCTGGACGTGGGGGAACTGGCAGGGCCGGACGCTGGACGAGGTGGCCACGGCACAATCCCGCGCCGTGGCCGCCTGGCTGGCGGATCCGACAGCCGCGCCACACGGGGGGCGAGTCGACAGCGGCGCTGAGCGACCGGATCGGCACCTGGCTGGAGGCGCAAGGGGCCGAGGGCGGCCGGGTCCTCGCCGTCGTCGAACCCGCCGTCGTACGTGCAGCGGTCGTGTACGCACTCGACCTGCCGCCGGCCGTCTTCTGGCGGCTCGACGTGCAACCGCTGTCACTGACCGCGCTCACCGGCCGCTCCGCGCGATGGAACCTCCACTGCGGACAACCGCTGCGCTCCGCCCCCTGACCGCAACCACCTCAAACACCACCCGGGGGCAAGCTCAGCGGCTCAGGGTGATCGCGGCACCTATCCCGCCGAGGCCCAGGGCGAGGGTGGTGGGGAACCAGCCGCCCTTCTTCGGCTTCGAGCCGGAATGCACCGCCCCCACCGTGCTGCGGCCTGCGCAATCACCCCTTCCCCCCGGGGACGGCACCACCTGCGAACGATAAATCCCTGACCCGCTTCGGATCGTAGGTACTAACAGAAGGACCGTTTCCGACAGTGAGAGGAGGCGTCCGATCGCCTGGCCAACCGACGGAAGCATCTGGAGTCGCCATGAACTCCACCGAGGTCGCCCCAAGAGGACTCTCCGGGCGCGATGAAGATGCCTGTGCTCAGCACCACCTGAGGTCTTGGCAGTCGCGACGGCGGCCGGGCGCCTCCGGGGCGACACAGCCACTACCGTCCGTGTGCCCGTGAGTGCGCTGAGGGAAGCGGGGCACGAGTTGACAGGTCAGGCGGCCTGGTTGTGGTACCGCCGTAGGTCTGCGCGGATGTGCCGTCATGATGCGGCCCTTGTGGGCGGTGCCGTTACACGCCGGTGCTCCGACAGCCCCTACACGTCCCGTGGAGGTGCGGAGTATCGTCGATTTTGTCCGGATGCGCGACCCGCATCCCAGCGGGACGCGCCTAGACCCGCACCAGAGTTGGATTGGGTCGACATCATGACTCGTAGATCAGTTACGGATTCCTCGAAGTGGACTCGCCGCCGTCGCGTCACCATCGTGTTGGTGGCTGCTGCCACAGCCGCAAGCCTCTCCACGGCAGGCGCGTGGGCCGGTGGCGGACACGGCGGATACGGCCGGGACTCCGGGGAGCAGGGG